>OZ254962.1:0-2965790 GCA_965276005.1 Alphaproteobacteria bacterium | reverse complement strand
CATACAATAATCGTGGAAGTGCAAAGCGTGATTTGGATAGACCAGAAGAAGCTATTACAGACTATGACAAAGCTATAAAATTAAACCCCAATTATGCAGAAGCATATTGTAACCGTGGTGCTATAAAGTACGAATTAGAGAAAATAAAACAGGCATTAAACGATTTTGAAAAAGTTATAACACTAAACCCCAAGCCACACATTATTCATATGACCAAACAGGCTATTAAGCACATAAGAAAGAGTGAAAAAAATTAAGCAAATCCTTAAAATGCAAAAATCAAGGAAATTTAAATACTATTCTTATTGGGTTGACTCATAATAAGTGAATATCGAAATTAGGGGATATGGGATGGTATACTCACTGAAATCAGTATACCTTACTCATAGAATTAGTTTGAAAAATAGTATAAATGTATACTTAATATATATTTTTAGGAAATATTATAAACTATTGCTCTTGCATAATAAAAAATTTCATATTATAATGTGGGTTATGCTAACACATAATGCTACAAAAATAAACCAACTTTTGCAATCTATCCCTAGTGGGGTGGCGGTGCTGTCTTGTTGGTTGCAACAGCAAGGGTACAGTCCGCAATTACAGCAACAATACCGTCACAACGGCTGGTTACAATCTATCGGCACGGGGGCGATGATTCGGGTTGGTGATAGGATTGACATATATGGGGCAGTGTATACCCTGCAACACCAATCTGCATTACATATTCACATCGGTGGACGGACAGCGTTAGCTATGTTAGGTAAAGCACAGTATGTATCGTTAGGTCGTGAAAATATACATCTTTTTGGACACGGTAAACAGAAATTACCAAAATGGTTTACCAAGTATACATGGAAAGATCCATATATCTACCATAATGCAGATTTTCTGCTCTCTGAAACAGGTAAAATTGATTTTGAATGGAATGACAGAATAAAACTACACATTTCATCTCCTGCACGAGCCGTGATGGAGTGCTTATACCTAACACCATTTAAACAAGATATAATCGAGTGTTATGATCTTATGGAAAATATAGGTGCTGTGCGTCCTGCTGTTGCACAAGAATTGTTAGAAAACTCTAAGTCTGTTAAGGTCAATCGGCTATTTTTATGTTTTGCCGAAATGGCGGGACATGCTTGGTTTAAGCACATCGATACAAATACCATAAACTTGGGCACGGGTAAACGGCAGATTGCAAAAAATGGCGTATACATGCCCACATATAAAATTACCATTCCAAAGGAACTTGTACAAAATGATGTATGAAAAACAAGTGAGATTGTTATTGGAAGTGCTGTTAAAAGTCGCACAACAAAAAGATTTTGCTCTGCATGGTGGAACCGCTATCAACTTGTTCGTAAGGGACATGCCCCGATTGTCTGTGGACATTGATTTAACATATATACCCATATTGGATAGAATATCCACATTAGACAATATTTCTGCCCACTTTGATACCATACAGCAAAATATGCAAAAGTTACCAATGGTAACCATCAGAAACCAAGCACAAAAAGGAAAATTGTTTATCACCCATCAAGGTGTACAAATCAAAATAGAGGTCAACACAGTATCCCGTGGTGCTTTGCGACCATATCAGATAATGCCCTTATGTAACAACGCACAAAACTATTTTAATGCGTTTGTAGAAATGCCTATTATTCCTTTTGGGCAATTGTACGGAGGCAAAATATGTGCTGCCCTAGACCGACAACATCCACGGGATATATTTGATGTAAAATTACTCCTAGAACATGAAGGAATTACAGATGAAGTTTGGTATGGTTTTATGTTTTGCTTGCTATGTTCAGATCGCCCCATATCCGAAATCATACACCCACAACTACAAGATCAGCGGCAAACAATGCACAACCATTTTATCGGCATGACGCAAACGCCATTTGATTATAGCGACTTTGAAATAACTCGACACGCACTGATTGAAACGATACACCATAAATTAACCGACTACGACAAGCAGTTTTTACTAAATGTAAAAAATGGACAGCCAGACTGGAGCATATATAACTTTAAGAATTTCCCCGCCATTCAATGGAAATTACAAAACATTCACATCCTAAAAAATCAGCAACCACAAAAACATCAAATGCTGTATAGCAAATTGCAGAAAACTTTATGTAATATCCCATTGATATAAGAAAAGGGGCTGGCATAGATAACTAACATAAATATGTCTTTACCCACTGTTTTAATTGTCTTTTTTGAGATTTAAAACCACTGTGATTAAATCGCCACTCACACTCCTGCAAGTATAACACAAAATACTCTTTGGGGATACCATTAAATTTCCGCATATACCGTTTGGCTTGGTTCCAAAAATTTTCTATACCATTTATGTGATTATCACCATCCGCAAACTCTGTACTGCGGTTAATCCTCATGTGGTGAAAGTCTGTAACATCCAAAGCATTATATCCCTTCCAACCATCACTATATACAATACTATCAGGAACAACTTTACTTTCAATAATTGAGATTAAAGTATCCCCACTTGCATCGGGTATCATTTGCGTATAAACCTTACCACCCCTTTTAAGCAAGCCAAAAACAGGCGTTTTTGGCTTTCGCACCCCGCCCCCTTTTGCCTTTACAGCTACCACCAAAGTAACTTTCATCGACTTCTATTTTACCGCCAAAATAATCATTACCCTGCTGTTCCATTTCATAGCATATAATTTCTCTTAAACGATGATAATATAATCGGGCAGTGTTACGATTTACACCAACCAATTCAGACGCACAGCGGGCGGTCGTGCCTGCTACAAAATGCTCAATCAACTGTTCTTGTTTATACATGCTTATTTTACTTTTTCTAAATTTCATAACCAACATTTTAACACATTTTATGTTAGGTATCTATGCCAGCCCCAAACTTATTTGAAAAAATTGGAAAATATAGCTGGTCTTTTTATGGCACATAGATATTTAAAAGAATCAGACGGGGTAGAGTATAATGAACTGATATTCAACGCTTCTAATTACAATTGCAATATCGAAGAGGATGGTTTAAAAAGTATTTTGTCATATTTCAAATTGAAACATAATTTTGTATTTAATTATGTCGATTACTTATTGTGGAAAGAGGCGGATGAAGCATTAAAAACAGAACTAAAGAATTTTGAATTCACATTCCGCAGTTCCATAGAGCATTATTACCCACAAAATCCGATAAATGGTAATAGACTAAAAGACGATGTAGTACTACACTCTTTTGGAAATCTTTGCCTAATAAGTCACTCAAAAAATTCGAAATTAAGTAATCATATGCCAGAAGCAAAAAAGGGATATTACAAGGATAGTTTTGATAGCATAAAACAGTATAAAATGTTGAACGAAGGAGAATGGACAGAACAAAAAATTCTCGATCACGAGCGAAATATGATAGAATTAATTACAAAATACATAAGATAAGTCTTTTTTATAAATGTGACCATACATGATGGTCAAAGAAAGTGAATTTATTACATTTTAGGAGTATTTAGAAACTATCACGAACTTTGTGTAAATTGATTTTTAAACCTATGTGTTATATTCGGAATATTCAGAATATAACACATACAAAATTAGGGAACTTACTTATGACTAAGAGAACCAAGAACTTAAATACTAAACCAGAAATCAATCCTGATTTGATCAAACAGTTATTGTCGCAGGCTGATGGGCAGGAACTGTTTGGTCCTGATGGCTTTTTTCAATCTTTAAAACAAAGCCTAGCCAATGGTATATTAGAAGGAGAGATGGAACATCATCTTGGCTATGCGAAGCATGACAATCAGAAATTGGAAACAAGCTCTAAACCAATTCGCTATTATGTTTGACGATAGAGTTAAAATATAAAACACTATTTACACAAAATTCATGATAGTCTCGAGAGATGTTTACATAAAAAATACTTGACAGACTACACGGTTGCTTCCAACGAGTGATAACAGAACTATGCACACCATACATAGACGATAATTCTGATATAGGCATATCTTCCCGTAACGCATGACAAACAGCTTTTGACTTAAATTTTGCTGTATATTTCTTACGATTCTTACTCATTTTGATTTTACTCCTATCTTGTGTAAAATCTACCTTACCATATGGTCTAGTTTTTTGGGACCATTTCTATGTAACTGGGTATTATACGGGGGCGTTGTTCTCTGTGTCGATACTATCGATTTTGTTTGTTGGTGCCGATTGTTGCACGAATATGTGTTTTAAGGTTTTGTACAATTTTTCGTCTAGTTCGTACAAGGGTACGGCTTTTTGTGCTTTGATGTTATGTGCCAGCATGGTCATGTCGTATGTGGTGGTGTATTTGGCTTTGTATGTTATCTTGTGGGGTGTGTTAAATATGGATGCCAAATATTTTTGTGATTCTTGTGGTTTTTGTGGTTGATATAGTGCCTGCATGTCGATGCCATTTAGGTGGGCGTATATGCCGGTGGTGAAGATATTTTCGGTATTGGCAACACTTGTGGGGGGTATGACGCTGCCGCCTGATAGGATAGCACTGGCACCTAGTAGGAATGTACCGCTGCTGGTGCCGCTACCGCTGCCACCTAGTGTTACTGTGGATGTTGTCTTGCTGTTGCTAACTTCATAGCTGAATCTGGAATTTCTGCCACTAGGGATTCTGTATAAAACGCCTGATTTATATTTTGCGTTGTCGCTATCAGCAGCTGCCACCGGATTGGCTTGAAAATCGCCCCTCGCAGCGTTGTATGTTACATTACTCTTGCCAAAATCATAAGCTATACCATTTAAGTGCGTAGCCGCAGAAGATATTGTCCATATTAAGAACCGTCCTTTGTCGCCTGTGCTACCGGCTATTTTTAAGGCATTTCCACCCGAATTATTGGTAAATCTCTCTGCCGCTAATTCAATCACCACATCGCCTTTGTCATGGTCGCCAGTAGCTGTTATTTGCCCGCCGTTGCGGATAACAATTTCCGCATCGTTATGGGCGTCTACTACACCTAAGTGCACAATGCTGACACGGGCACCGTCTGCTTTCCACACCGTGATGTTGCCCGTTTGTTTTGTACTCATCGGGGCATCGCTGTTACCAGTTCGCATCTTGATAAGCAAATCGCCATCGCCACCGGATATGGTTTTACCCGAAGCAACTGTGATTTCGGCTCTAGCGGTGTCTCTGTCACTGACAACAAAACTGCTATCGCTGGCGTCATTGGCGGTTAGCACAAGTCCGCCGTGGATTTTTACATCGCTGTTAATTTTAATCGACCGCCCGGCGATTAAAATCAATTTCCCCACACCCGCAGTGGTGATGAGATCATCATCGACGGTAATATCGTTGCTGGCGACAATGTTTATGTTGGTGCCTGTTTTCAGCTTTTCTATAATTGGCGATACCGTATCTTTGGACAGATTTAGTAAGTATATGGCGCCTTCATCGACCAATGTACCATCAGTTCTAGGGGCACCGACCACTAAATTCTTGCCATCACCGGTCAGTGCAAGTGCCCAACCAAATTGTCCAGACGGAGCAAGGGAGATGTCCGAACCGTGGGCAATCTTATAATTTTTGCTAATTGTATTATTCCTCACGCTAAACACATATACCGCACCATATGAACGCCCACCTGTGTTGTCGCCATGTGCCCCCACCGCTAATTTGCTACCATCCCTACTCAGGGCAACCGCACCGCCAAAATAATCTGCCCTCGACAGGGAAATACCCGCATCACCATTGCCAATTTCGCCTACTTTTTTAGGTGTTGCCCCCCAAATGCCCGCCTTTTCTTTTAAGGCAAACAGGTACGCTCTGCCCCTATAACCGTCATAGCCAATGGCACCCACCGCTAATGTCGCCCCATCGTCACTTAACGCAACAGAATAGCCAAATTGTTCGTTCCTTTTAAGAAACAGAGTGGTCGACTCTAAAACGCTACCATGCATATATGTGGCTTGTGGCTTAAAACTGTATGTGTTACCAGAATTTTCGATGGTATATAACTGTACTGCCCCCCGGCGGTTGCCGCCGCTATCCTTCTGCTTCGGTATGCCAACCGCTAACTTGGTGCCATCGCCACTAACGGCAACCGCATCGCCAAAATTGCCAGCAGTGTTCGAAACAAGTTTGCCCAGCTGTGCAACCGTATCCCCCCAAAAAATACCCCCGACACTTAGTAAATACACCGCCCCGAAATTATTGCCATTTGTATCGTCATTGGGAGCCCCCACAACCAGCGTACTGCCATCGTTGCTCAAGGCAACAGCAGCCCCGAATTTATCCTTATCGGATAATGATACACCGTTGCCATCGGCAATTTTTGCAGTGTAATATACATTGTCGCCAAACGAATCGCCACCGCTTAACTCGAACAAGTGCACCGCCCCCCGATCGGTGCCGCCGGTATCGTTAAATTGGGCACCTACTGCCAGTTTTGTTCCGTCATCGCTGAGAGCAACCGCCGATCCAAATGTTTCATTTTTGGTCAGGGAAAGGGTAACATTTTGTACGACGAATTTCATATTTGCTTGGGTAACCGTGGTACCGCCGACAATGTATAGATACACCGCCCCACAACCACTACCCCCATCGTCATCGTCAGGAGCCCCGACAGCCAACTTCGTCCCATCACCGCTTAACGATACACCACTACCAAATTTATCACCATTATCCAAAGAAATAGTGCCGGACGATAGAGATACCCCATGCGAAAGTTTTACCGCTCGCATTACTGTACTGCCCCATGTGGATCCGCCGACCATGTACAGATATACCGCCCCTCGGTCGGTACCCCCATCGTCGTCACCCGTAGCCCCGACGGCCAACTTCGTCCCATCACTGCTTAACGATACACTACTACCAAAATAATCCCAATTACTCAAAGAAACACTAGCATGGCTATCAGAAAGTTTTACCATTTGCGTTACTGTACTGCCCCATCTGGCACCAGCTGCACTAGATGTGCCAATGGTGTACAGATAGACTGCCCCTCGATTGGCATTTTGACTACTACTCCCATCGTCATCATACATAGCCCCGACAGCTAACTTGGTTCCATCACTGCTTAACGATACACCACTACCAAACCTATCATCATCATCCAAAGAAATAGTAGCAGACATAGCCCCATGCGAAAGTTTTACTGCTTGCGTTACCGTGCTGCCCCATGTGGCACCAGAACCGCCGACAGTGTACAGATAGACTGCCCCTCGATTGGCATTTTGACTACTACTCCCATCGTCATCATACATAGCCCCGACAGCCAACTTGGTTCCATCACTGCTTAACGATACACCACTACCAAACCTATCATCATCATCCAAAGAAATAGTAGCAGATATAGCCCCATGCGAAAGTTTTACCGCTCGCATTACTGTACTGCCCCATGTGGATCCGCCGACCATGTACAGATATACCGCCCCCCGGTCGGTACCCCCATCGTCATCACCCGTAGCACCGACGGCCAACTTCGTCCCATCACTGCTTAACGATACACTACTACCAAAATAATCCCAATTACTCAAAGAAACACCAGCATGGCTATCAGAAAGTTTTACCATTTGCGTTACTGTACTGCCCCATCTGGCACCAGCTGCACCAATGGTGTACAGATAGACTGCCCCTCGATTGGCATTTTGACTACTACTCCCATCGTCATCATACATAGCCCCGACAGCCAACTTGGTCCCATCACTGCTTAACGATACACTACTACCAAACCTATCATCATCATCCAAAGAAATAGCAGATAATATAGCCCCGTGCGAAAGTCTTACCGCTTGCGTTACCGTACTGCCCCATGTGGCACCACCGACAGTATACAGATACACCGCCCCACGACCAAAACCCCCATCGTCATCACCCGTAGCACCGACAGCCAACTTCGTCCCATCAGCACTTAACGATACACCACTACCAAACAAGTCGAAATTCTCCAAAGAAACACTGGCATGGCTATCAGAAAGTTTTACCGCTTGCGTTACCGCACTGCCCCATGTGGCTCCGCCGACAGTGTACAGATACACCGCCCCACGACCAAAACCCCCATCATCATCACCCGTAGCACCGACAGCTAACTTCGTCCCATCAGCACTTAAAGATACACTACTACCAAAATCATCAAAAAAATCCAAAGAAACACTGGCATGGCTATCAGAAAGTTTTACCGCTTGCGTTACCGTACTGCCCCATGTGGATCCGCCGACAGTGTACAGATACACCGCCCCTCGATTATAACCCCCATCGTCATCACCTGTAGCACCGACAGCTAACTTCGTCCCATCAGCACTTAACGATACACTATAACCAAACTTATCATTATCATCCAAAGAAACACTGGCATGGCTACCAGAAAGTTTTACCGCTTGCGTCACCGTACTGCCCCAGGTGGATCCGCCGACAGTATACAGATACACCGCCCCTTGATCCCAACCCTCATCGTCATCACCTGTAGCACCGACAGCTAACTTCGTCCCATCAGCACTTAACAATACACTATAACCAAACTTATCATTATCATCCAAAGAAACACTGGCATGGCTATCAGAAAGTTTTACCGCTTGCGTCACCTTACTGCCCCATGTGGCTCCGCCGACAGTGTACAGATACACCGCCCCTCGACCAGAACCCCCATCGTCATCACCATAAGCCCCGACGACCAACTTCGTCCCATCACCGCTTAACGATACACTAGTACCGAATATATCCCAATCATCCAAAGAAAGAGAGCGACCGGAATGTGATGATATGCTTACCCCATGCGACAGTTTTATCGCTTGCGTTATCGTGCTGCCCCATGTGGCACCAGAACCGCCAACAGTGTACAGATACACCGCCCCTCGATTGGCATTTTGAGTACTACCCCCATCGTCATCACCCCATGCTCCGATAGCCAACTTCGTCCCATCAGTACTTAACGATACATCAATACCAAACCAATCATTATTATCCAAAGAAACAGTGGCGGATGATAGAGATGTCCCATGCGACAGTTTTACCGCTTGCGTTACTATACCGCCCCATGTAGCACCAGATGTACCAATAGTGTACAGATACACCGCCCCACGATTAGAACCCCCATCGTCATCACGGGAAGCCCCGACAGCCAACTTCGTCCCATCACCGCTTAACGATACACTACGACCAAACCTATCATCATCATCCAAAGAAACACTGGCATGGCTATCAGAAAGTTTTACCGCTTGCGTTACGGTACTGCCCCATGTGGCACCAGAACCGCCAACAGTGTACAGATACACCGCCCCACGATTAGAACCCCCATCGTCATCACGGGAAGCCCCGACAACCAACTTCGTCCCATCAGCACTTAACGACACACTAGTACCAAAATAATCCCAATCATCCAAAGAAACACTGGCATGGCTATCAGAAAGTTTTACCGCTTGCGTTACGGTACTGCCCCATGTGGCACCAGAACCGCCAACAGTGTACAGATACACCGCCCCACGATTAGAACCCCCATCGTCATCACCTGTAGCACCGACAGCCAACTTCATCCCATCAGTACTTAACGATACACTACTACCAAAATTATCATTATCATCCAAAGAAACAGTGCCGGAGGATAGAGTTGCCCCGTGCGACAGTTTTACCGCTTGCGTTACAGTACTGCCCCATGTGGCACCAGAACCGCCAACAGTGTACAGATACACCGCCCCTCCTCGCTTTGCACCCCCAACACCATCACCATAAGCCCCGACAGCCAACTTCGTCCCATCACCACTTAACGATACACCACTACCGAAATAACTAAACTGACCCAAAGAAACAGTGCCGGATGATAGAGATGCCCCATGAAACAATTTTGCCGCTTGCGTTACCGTATTGCCCCATGTAGCACCAGAACCGCCAACAGTGTACAAATACACTGCCCCTCGCCTCCCCCCATCATGAGGTGCCCCGACAGCCAATTTCGTCCCATCAGCACTCAAAGAAACACTGGCACGGCTACTAGAAAGTTTTACCATTTGCGTTACGGTACTGCCCCATGTGGCACCAGCGACACCATATGTAACAATGGTGTACAGATATACCGCCCCTCGATCCCAACCCCTATCGTCATCGCCATAAGCCCCGACAGCCAACTTCGTCCCATCACTGCTTAACGATACACTACTACCAAACCAATCATCATCATCCAAAGAAATAGTAGCAAGTAGAGATGCCCCATGCGACAGTTTTAACGCTTGCGTTACCTTACTGCCCCATGTGGTACTATCGACAGCAAACAAATATATAGTTCCTGCGTTATTGCCATGACTGTCATCATCGACAGCACCCACAACCAAGCGGGATCCGTCTGTATTAAATGCTACAGAATAGCCAAATTTATCGATACTAGACAACGCCACACCCACACCATCGGTGATTGTGCGTGCTAAAGTAACTTTACCCCCCCATGTTGTGCCGCCAACAGTAAATAAGTACACTGCCCCTAAATCCTGTCCTGCGGTGTCATCGTATATAGCACCTACCGCTAATTTGGTGCCATCGTCACTCAGGGCAACAGAGCCACCAAAAAAATCTTCTCTATTAAAACTAAGACGAGTCCCATCTTCTGTTACGCTGCCATTACTTATTTTACTGATGTGGCTAACCGCTTTGCCCCAACTGGATCCACCGACAGTAAAGAAATGCACCGCCCCTCTGTTGCTATCAGTACCCTCAGCACCGACCGCTAATCTCGACCCATCACCGCTTAACGCCACAGAATAGCCGAACGCATCATATGCAGACAATGTAAGCCCCCCAACATTATGAAAAATACGCCCCGTACGCCAACGAGCAGTTCCCCAATTATTGCCACCCCTATACAATACAAACAACGACACAGATCCCGCATTGTACATATAATTGGCATCGCCCTTGCTGCCGCCACTATCATGGGTTTCACCAACCGCTAATTTGGTACCATCATCGCTTAACGCAACGCCAGTGCCAAAATACCCATTGCCCCCATATTCAAGCTCAGCAGTTTTATAAACGCCATTGCCCCAATGGACAGAAAACATGAAAATTCTACCTTTACCACTGCGATACTGGGACGCCTTTTTCACATACGGCATGCCCACAACCAACTTAGTACCATCGGCATTAAACGCCACAGATTTACCAAATTGTGCATTGCTCTGTTTGACATTCAAACCAGACCCATAGGCGACTTTATAATCTTGTATCAATGTACTACCCCATTGGGAACCTTTACCATCGATCTTAAACAGATACACCGCCCCATTATCGGTAGCCCCCGTGTCATCAAACCTTGCACCCACCGCTAATTTGGTGCCGTCTTCGCTGATGGCAACAGAACTGCCAAAATTATCATTGTCGTCTAAATCCAGTTTAAAGCTTACCAACGGTGTTGTCGCCATAATGCGTTTTGCCTGTGAAAGTCCATCAGAAAACTTGCCAATAACCACATTTTTAGGGTCGAGCAAGATGACCCCGTCACCCACTTCGACCCGTTTTAAACCGAAGCTGTCGACTCTTTTCTTACCCGATATTTCTACCGCCCCGCCACCGGTGGCACCAGTTGCGGTAATTTGGGCATAGTTATTGGTGGTATGATCTGCCCACAGCACAACCGTACCCCCCGCACCCGATGCGGATGATGTATCGATGTGTACGCCCGTACCTAATGAAGTTTTACCGGCACTGGTAAGCCCGCTGGCGTCAGACCGGCGATGGACAAATAAATCTTGGGTTTTTGTGTCAAGAGAGCTGGTTTTCGGATTGTATCTCCCACCTTGAAACGCCCCGCCGATACGGATTCGTCCGCCCATAGTCGTACCCTTTGCCGATATGCTGCCGGAAAACAACCCAACCAAACCGTTTTTATTCGATATATCGATATACCCACCTGTGCCATCGCTGCCATCAGCAACAAAATCGCCCGAACCGACCACTTTATAATATTTATCGCCGGACAATCCACCAATGAACGATATACTACCGCCCTGTTTACCGCTAACATCCAACACCGCCCCCCGACTGAGACTTGCCCCTTGTTGTAGCGATACCTTAATCGTTCCGCCGTTGCCGGTTGCAGCGGTGGCAGACATGGGAGCCGCCATATTCAACGATTGCACCGCAACATCTATCCGTCCCGCATTGCCATAATCGGCATCGGCAGTGATTCGCCCGTTGCTGGTAATCCCCAGAGTGCCGCCACTAATAGATATAACCCCATCCTGCGAAGACACAGTATTTGCAGATATAACACCATCGATCGAAATAGTTTGCCGAAGAATATCGGACGCATCGGCAACAGCAATGTCGATAAACCCGCCCCGAGAGTCGATGGTGCCGTCTAAATCAAGAGTAGCGGAGACCTTGTTGCCATCCGCATCTTTTAACTGTTGCCATTTATCCGTAGGCACCTCGACCCGTAGGAAATCGCTATTGCCAAACGACATGACAATCTTTTCGCCGCCGGCAAAACCCACCATCCCCACATGGGTCCGCACAAAACCATCGTTGTTAACCGCTCCGCCAAGCAATGCCACAAAACCGCCATCATCGACCGAAACAGTCCCCCGATTGCTAACAACGCCATTTTCACCGCTCTTGGTAAATGTGTAATCGCCATTTAGGAAATCGCTGTTGTCTATATCGAGAGTCGAAGCAACAAAATTACCCGTATCGATGGTCCCATCGGCAGTAATCAGTATGCCATTGGGATTGACCAAAAACACACTGCCATTGGCATTAATCCGCCCGGCAATTTCCGAAGTAAAATTCCCCGTAACACGATTTAAGGTTGCCGATTCCCTGTCGGGCTGATTGAAGTTTACCGTACTATCCTTACCCACAGAAAAGCTGTTCCAATCGATAATTGCTTTGTCCGTGTTTTGGTCGATATGTAAAGTGCTATCCTGCTGATAAATATGGGCATTACCATCAACCACCTTACCACCATCAGGGAGCTCCCCCGCATAAGCAAGGTTGCCTACCAATACACTAACAGCATAAAAAGACACCGTCATCATAATACTTTTGTTACAAACCATCCTATTTAGATCTCCACATAAGGTGTGTCTATTGGCTTAAGCATACATATTTTGTTTTATGATGTCAAATGTTTTTCGTTATGTTGGTGTATTTTTTATTTGCTGTTGTAAAATATGCTTAAAATAGGGTGTGTTTTTAGATTTTAGACAGATTCACCCTGTAGTTTTTGGGGTGGGGATACCGTATTTACTTAGAAAACTTGCCCCTTTTTGGATGTTGTGGGCTATGGCTACTATGCCGTAAAAGGTCGTGTTCTCTGTCAAGCCCACAAAACGGGTCTTTGATAACTTGTAGTGAACTTTATACATCGCAAAGGTGCGTTCTACCCCTGACCTTATAAGAGCAATTTCGGCATTTTGCTGTTTATCTGCTTGGCTTAATGGTTGGTTGCGATAGCCTTTGCTTTGTACCTTGTTTGTAATCCCAAACCGTTTTAACTTGTCGCTTGTTTGCTGATAACAATACGCACTGTCCGCATAAAATTCCTTCTCATTACCCAACATCCCGCTGGAATACTTTGGTTCGTGCTAATGCAGGGGGGACGATACAACAACCCGAGTGTGTTGTCAATATAAATTTTAGCATATGTTATCACATACTGTGGATTTAAGGGGTGCGGTTTTTAAATATAGTATCGCTGTTAAATTTAATTTTGTAATACGCCCCGATGGAAGTGGCGTTTATCCCCCGGGTGTGGTCTATGTCCCGGTTGTGTACCATGTGCAGCCGTAAAGAGTGCGATTTGTGTTTGTCGTCTGTTTGGTAAAACGCCTCAATCATACGGGCTTTGCCGTTGGGGGTTATGTCGACCTGTTCGGTTTTGTAAAATAGGTTTTTGTCTTTGTCTCTGCCGCTGTTGTAGTGCAGGGTGGCATCGGCACGGGTTACCCGTAACGGCATGCTGTACGCCACCCCGAATTTGCCATTGCTACGAAGGGTTTCAAAACCTTTGCTAAACGACAGCCCGAAATCATTCGACTCGATATTGTTTAGGTTTTGTAGGCTGACGCCAAAATCGCCCCGGGTGCGGGTAATGCCATAATGGGCATAGGTGTATATATCGATGCCTTGTATGTGGGTTTGGGCTTTCATGCCGATAAAGGTACTGGTACTTGCCCCGGTGGTTGCCAGCGTTGCCGATCCTTTTGCCCCCAATACTTTGTTTTGTTCGTAAATGATTTTGGTAAGCGGGGTGATGGTGGTTTTGTTATACCTAAACATCCGTTCGGCACCGTACATAAGGGTACCGTCATTGGGTTCGACGGCGGTGATAAAGTTCATAGTGCCTACATTGGCACGGTAATTTAGGTGCTTGCCCAAAATACTATTAACGCCGTTGCTCGAGGCGACGAATCCCATTTGTGTAGCGGTGTCGTGTCTGTCTGTGGTATAGGCTAGCCCGCTGGTGTTTATAATTTTTGTGGTGTGTATGTTGCGGTCTTGGCTTGCCAGTGTTAGGGCGGAGTATGTGTTGTTGTGCTGTCCGCCGCTGACGAAGCTACTCATGCGGTGTTGAAACGGTGCGTCTAGGGCATCGTATACGGTGGTTACTTTGTCGTTAAACGCTTGTTTGATACCGGAGCCAAATGCCCCGGACGCCTCGAGTTTGGTATTTTTTATGGGTTGCCGTTGTGCCGATAGCAGACTTTTACCATTGTAGGCACTTTTACTTTGTCCTATGGGTGCCATAGCTAGGTCTAGGCGTAACGCCCCGTTGCCAAAATGATTGGAACAACCCGTTGGGCTGATACACTTGTCTGTAACGATTGGTGTTACTGGGTTGCCAGTGCGGTCGGTTAACGCTGTGCCGTTTTTTAGTTTATGGCGGGCGGTGTATAACAGGCGATAACGGATTTCTTGTGAGGTTAGGCTGGAAAATTTTTCGCTAATCAAGGCAAATGATCCCGTTACCAGTGGGGTGGAAAAGGAAGTGCCGTATCTATTGCCATCTATCAGTTTGCCACTAGGAAAACTGCGATTTCTGGCTTTTACGCCGGAGCCTAAGGCGGTCATACAGTAGTATTTTGCCACCCCACAGCGGTTTGAAAAAGATGCTTCTCGACCATTTTTATCGATGGCGGCAACGCCTATAAGCCACTGTGCAACTTTGGGTCTGTAATATCCCGCCCGTACTTCTATGCTTGCTTCGTCTTTGCCGTCATTTCCGGTTGCGTATACTACGATAGGATTGTTTTTCGATGCTTCAAAATCATCGTAATAGCTCTCTATTTTGCTGACTATAAATTCAGAAGGCAATCTAGATTTTTGATATTCGTCACATACTTCACGGGTTTTGGTTTTCATACAGTTCGTATACTCTACAGCGTATCTCACACTAGATGAATAGCTGTTGTTTATGGCAATCAGCTTATTGTCGATAGCGTGTTGGTATGCTGCTGCATGAGTCATAATGGGTTCCGGGATGATGCTGTCGCCTTGGCTAAACGAAACAGCACCAGAAAGACGACCCACTTGGTATGGTACTATGGTTGCTTGATTGGCAATGCCAAATCTTGTGCCTGCGGCGGCTGAAGCAACGCTGAGAGCGTGTTCACCCTTATTACGATAGGCGGTGTAGTAAAAGGGACAATGCCCACTATCTGGCATTTTTAGTGTGACCCCTATCTCTCTTACTTTACAATATTGCATATGTGGCATATTGTTTTTGCTGAATCCGTTAAAATCTTTACCGTCCATGCCGACGCCTGTTCCCATGCGGGTATTGCCCTTGTCGTCTTGAAATTCCGGATCGTCTTTTATGTACAGACCCACTTCCCAGACGCCAATTTTTTTACCTTTTCCTGTGTATCGGTTTAAATTGGCGTCTTGGGCATCCATACCTGAGGTGATGTGTTGGGGTTGGTTTAAAGTCCGAATAGACGATGCCGATCTCTGTTGTATATTGTCATTTCGTGGAATACTGCTTGGGTACATGGATTTCGGCGATTCTGAAAGGGAATCCGCACCGCCACTACCGCCGCCACACGCTGCCAGAGTAACAGCGACAGATGTTACAACAAATGGATATAAAACAAATCTCAATCTCATAATATACTCAAATAAAAATTTAAAGAGACCTTCCCATAAGGTTGGTCTATTGGCTTAAGCATACATATTTTGTTTTATGATGTCAAATGTTTTTCGTTATGTTGGTGTATTTTTTATTCGCTGTCGTAAAATATGCTTAAAATAGGGTGTGTTTTTAGATTTTAGACAGATTCACCCTGTGGTTTTTGGGGTGGGGATACCGTATTTACTTAGAAAACTTGCCCCTTTTTGGATGTTGTGGGCTATGGCTACTGTGCCGTAAAAGGTCGTGTTCTTTGTCAAGCCCACAAAACGGGTCTTTGATAACTTGTAGTGAACTTTATACATCGCAAAGGTGCGTTCTACCCTCGACATACAAGCAAGAGCAGTTAATAGATTATGGGGCTTGCATAGATACCTGACATAAATATGCTTTTACCCATTGTTTTAATTGCTTTTTCTGCGATTTAAAACCACAGTGATTAAATCGCCTTGCACACTCTTTCGAGTATAGCACAAAATTGTGATTAGCAATACCATTATATTTTCGCATATGGCGTTTGGCTTGATTCCAAAATTTCTCAACACCATTTATGTGATTATCACCATCTGCAAACTCCGTACTATGGTTAATCCGCATATGGTGAAAATCTTTGACATCCAAAGCATTATATCCTTTCCAACCGTCACTATATACAATACTATCAGGAACAACTTCACTTTCAATAATTGGGATTAAAGTATCGCTACTTGCATCGGGTATCATCTGTGTATAAACCTTGCCACCCCTTATAAGCAAGCCAAATACAGGCGTCTTGGCGGTTGCACCCCATCCTCGTTTGCCCTTTTGGGTACCACCAAAATAACTTTCGTTTACTTCTATCTCACCCCCAAATAATTCATCGCTTTGTTGGTCTAGTTCATAAGCTATTATCTCTCGTAAATGACGAAAATATAATATAGCAGTATTGCGGTGAACACCAATCAATTCACCGGCACATCTCACCGTAGAACCTGCAATAAAATAATCTAGGGGCTGGCATAGATAACTAACTTAAATATTTTCTAGCCCACTGTTTTAATTGTCTTTTTTGCGACTTAAAATCACTGTGATTAAATCGCCACTCACATTCCTTGCTGTTCTAGTTCATAAGCAATAATCTCTCGTAAATGACGAAAATATAGAGTAACCGTATTGCGATTCATGTCCAATAACTCACTAGCACATCGAGCAGTCGTTCCTGCAATAAAATGCTCAATTAACTGCTTTTGTTTGTACCAAATAATTTTGCTTTTTCTAAACCTCATAGATAACATTATAACTCATTTCTGGTTAATTATCTATGCCAGCCCCTGTAAAAATATGCAAAATGCAATTTTTTTCTTGTATAACAGGACAAAATGTCCTACAATACCACTATGCAAAACACAGATTTTGACCCACATGATATAATGAAAATGCTGTCTGACATGTTGGCGGATGGTGTGGATGTGCAGTATACACAACATGCTTTACAACGCATAGTCGAACGGGATTTTGATTTGGATACTATCGAACATATCCTACAAAATGGTACATGTAAGCCCATTAGGGCAATGGGGCAAAATAAGTGTTGGAAGTATGAAATTTACGACACCATTGATGCACAAATGGCAATGGTAATTACTATTGTTCCAGACGAACGGTACGGCATTAAAATTGTTACTGTCTATTGGAACACATAAAGGAGAATATACATGACAAAAGTATTTCCATATAAAATATTCGGTTTATCCAACTTGGATGTAACGGGTATTGATTCTTATGTAGATGACGAAGGGGAAGTGTGCTACACAATCCCTGCATCTTTAAACAAAACCATAATCACAGAGGTGATTCACAAAAACGGGTCTTTAAATGGGGAAGAATGCAAAAAACTACGAAAAAGCCTGCATAAAACGCAACAGGAATTAGCGGACTCGTTTAATGTAAATGTCCGTACTGTCCGCCGTTGGGAAAGTGGCGATCAACAGATCGACAACGCCAACGATTTACGATTGCGGTTCTTAGTGGCAAAACACAAATTAAGCATGGGAATTGCCCTAGATATTATGGACAAATACGCAGATAAAGTACTACATCCAAAAGAAGTAACATACCACATTGATATAACAGACACAAATAACTGTCCAATAGATCCTGCAAACCCATGGGATAATTCTTTGGGACGGGAACAATTTGGGAAGTTTTTTTGTAAGTATTTAACAACATCACAATCACCCAGTATCGTTGAATTAGCAGCGGGATATGGGGAAGGAAAAACTTGTTTTCTGGAACGCTGTGAAATTACCTTGAACACAGATAGCACATATCCTATTTATCTCAATATATGGGAGCAGGATTATTATGATAATCCGTTGTTATTTTTACTAGACGCATTTAACAAACATAAGTTTATTGGTGACGAAGTAAAAGACCTAAATATTTCGAGATTAAAATCTATTGCAAATATAATGCCTAACATTCTTTCAACAGTAACCACAGGTGTCCCTGTACCACTTAAATTGGGTGACATGATTTTTAAAGAAGATACAGACACACCAGAATCAATAATTACAAAAATCAAATATACTATAAGAAATAAATCCAAAGAATCAAAAAAACGCATTATTATTTTCATCGACGAATTAGACCGATGCCGACCTGATTATGCTATTCAAGTATTAGAAGTTATTAAACATATTTTCAGTATCGATGATGTTATATTTGTAATTGCAACAGACGACAACCGCTTAAAAGCCTGTGTGGAAAGTGTATATGGGGTACAGTCATCGAATGAAGATTATTTGCGGAAATTCGTTGATGTGCAGTTTATATTACCTGAAACAACAGAAACAGAGGATTATAAGTTAAATGTAACAGGCAATACCGACATAATGGTAAGGCAATGTTTATTAATGCCTTCTCTCAGAGAATCTAATGCCATGCGATATTCTTGGCAAAAGTTTTTTGGTACATCTTTCAATCATGATAGTATTTTACAACATTTTAATCTTGGTTGGCTGGATCAGTATAATACAACGACTGCTACAAGGGAATCCAAAGAAATCCATATTATAACTTTTATGTTTATGTTCATGCTAAGGCATATGAAACCTGATTTATATTTCAAGATTGGCAACAAAGGTATTCGGGACTCTGTGGCGTTATCTCAGTTAAAATTATGCGAAAAGGATATAGAGTATGGCTTTATACGAGATAGAGAAGATTTTCAACAATACATCCGTGTCATCTGCACCCCATCTGATGAAATGCAAAGATTTATTAAAAAAGATGTGTTAAAAGATGAGCAATATTACAAGGCATTTCAAAAGAATGAAAAGTGGGATCTAAATAATTTAAGAAATTACGATGCGGATAAAACAAATACTGATATGTTTAGCATTGATAAGTGGATAAAGAATACAGGAGATATAAAAGATTCTTCTAACGCTTTGGCAATGTATAAAGTTATTCGAGATTATGCTTTAATTTTATGGCTGAATAGACACATTACAAATGATGAAACAACACTGGCACGAAAATGTTATGATCTCATTGAAGAAAAAATATACTCCAAAAATTTGTAATGGTATCTCTTGAAAGATATACTGTGACATGTACACATTTAATCTTTGTTAATATACTCATGGTATGACTCTTCGCAGTTGTTGCAACAAACGCCATTATGACTTGTCGAATATTCGTAACAATTATTACATATTTCAATACCAAATGTAACTAAACGACAAGTTGGGCATACTATACAGTCATGATCGAAATAAACAAACGCCTCGGAGTTGCAATTTTCACAAGATACCTGTAGATTTTCGCATCCATCGGAAAGTTCACGGGTAATAATCCATTCTGGAATGGCATATTTATCATATACCATCTTGTCTACTAAATCCTTATCATAATGACTATGACAAGATGGACAGTCTATGGATATATCAATATCGTCAACAACTAAAATTTGGTTACATGACACATTATTAACCATGTTGGTGCAATTAACATATATAGCCTCAGGATTATAATCACATAACAAGCATTTTTTGTGATGCACAAAATCAATGTTTGGAATCATCGAATTATAATGACATTGTGGACATTCTAATAATAAACTATGACTATCAATTTCGTCTTTATTGGCATAATATTTTGTACTCAGAAAATGGTGCAGGAAATAAGTATTTTTTACTCTGTTGGTATTAACACATGCCCAAAAGCCATCTACAGTGGACAACATATTAAAATCCTGCCTTAATCCAGAATTTACAAATTCTTCATAAATTTCAGGTGAAATCCATTTAAGTGCAGTAACAATGTCTTCATAATTTCTGCGTAAAATTTGTAAACTTGCATTAAGTCCATAAACAGGTATTGTTTCGCCTTGATCGTTGGTAGTATTAAACTTCCATATTGGCTCATTGTGGGCTACTCTGTTGCGAAATTTTCTAATGTCCTCAAATCTCTTAAAAATAGGTTCAATGCCTATGTTATCATCGACATTTGGAAAAACATCACTTAGTATTTCTGGCCACAGAGTTTTTTCTCTTGGAGTGTTATTTTCTACTTTTATGTATTTTTGACTTAATAAATTTGTCCAAAATCCAAATTCCAATCGACTAATAATATCATTTGCGTTTTTGCCATTATTTTGCAGGTTTCTGATTTGCCTCTCATAATATGTATATTTTATACGATTGCCAGTATGGAAATCTATCCATTTTTGTCTATCTCTGCGAATCATGCGTCCTATAATAGCGTTTTGATGATGCATGATTAAATCTAAAAACCACATTTCATTATCTTTATAAATACTATGATGATCATAAACACCCATATTCAGTGCATTCCGTAAAGTAACTTCGAGTGTATGCAAAATAGGAGATATTGAAGCCGATATACGCTTATTCCAAAGATATGCCCGTAATGTATATTCTTCCGGTATGTCTAACAACTCATAGTATGTGTATAGTCGTGTGCGGGATATATATTGTGTTTTGCAGGGGATATTGGGTATATATTCGTCTATATTCTGCATGTAGTTTACCTCTGTCATTCCATTAAAGTACCATTTATGAATATCATATTTTTGACCTTATGTCATAAGGAACATGGTAAATAGGTAAAAAAGTTTAGAATTAGGTGTTGACATGACAAAATACTATGTGGTATAAAGAACATGTAGACAGCGTTGTGGTCTTTTATAGGCTGCCTCTGCATGTAATTTTATAAGAAAGGTTGCCCAACATTGTTAGGCAGCCTTTCTCGCTATTCAGAGATTCGCATGAAGTTAATCGAACAATAATGGAAATTTGGTAATTTGCATGTCTTAAATACTCTATATGGGTAATGAACTACATTATGTATTACGACTTTTTAGTTTTATTCTGTTGTAAATCTTTCACGAATAAAAATTGCTTTTGGGGTTTTGGGCAGATATGAGCGTTTTTTTTAAGATTTTTAGTTGTACGAACTCGATTACCATTTGCATTAAATATATCAATTTCTTTTGAGTCTAATAACACGCCTAATGATTCTTTTATTTCTTGTTCTGTTGCATATGAACCATATCCTGCAACACCAGTAATGACATCTTGATACTTTACGCCGTCTTTTTTAATATCTTTTGCCAAGAAGTTGACTCCACACCGCACAATCATGTCGGAAATACTATCACTTTGTATGAATAGAGTAGGGTTTATGTCATATTTATGACTGTATCCTATATATCTTTTCAATGGGTCAGAAGTTATATCGCCAAAACTGTCTTTTTTTCTCAATACTTCTGTCATTTTATCTCTGGCTCGCCATTCATTTGAAAAATGAACCAGCATATATCCCAGTCCTGTTGGATTATCATCGTTGACTATGTGGAAGTCTGATATATATATATATATATATTCATATTTTGTTACTTCCTTGAATGCGGTAAATATAAGATGTTTTGTACCTGCCCAAAGTAAGTTTTTGTCATAGGTTTTAAGTTTTGTAAATGATCTGGCATCTATGTCTAACCCCATCTTATTTATGTATTTTTGTATTTGTTCCACATTGTCTTTTCCTATGATTCTTGTAAACCAATCCATTCCAAAATATAAAATGATTTCCACACCGGGGAATTGATAGTTAATTGCCTCTAAAGAGGGAATATAGACATCCGTGAAACCCGATTGATCCAAAAATATGATCCCTTTTTTAAATTTTTGTTGTGCAAGTTGGTTGGTTAAAATCGGCAAAAATTCAATAAAATTACGGCTAAATAGACTATATTTTTCTGTCTCAAAACCAATGTCTTTGATATACTTGCCTAGCATTTGTATGGCTTGTGTATCATTGTCATTAAAAAAATAGCTAATATCTAATTGAAATTCCTTATGTATACCTTGTTCTTTTCTATGAGTATTAATTTGACCTATACTTTTTTTCATAGTGTCCATCAATATTAAAGGGCTACCCATTTTATTATCTTTATACATTCCAGCCCCACAAAATCCCTCAGCTATAAAAAATTTCCCTGCTGTCCATCTAGGATTTGCAGATTTTACAAGCATATATTGGTGTAAATATTCACTAACGACCTCATGCTTTATTTGTGTATGTGGTTTTAATTCCAAACCATTTTCCCAATCAAATGGATTTCCCATATTATGTGGATACTCCTATATTCTTATCTGGCATATCATTCCAAAAATCACCTTTATACCTTCGTCCATTTGCTTTTTTAGAGCGTCTTTTATTATCTTCCCCCCATGTTCCCCATTGTTTGAAAAAGAACACTGTATCGTGTTTTTTGCATTGTTCGTGGATTTCGTCAATCCATTCAACTTTCATGCGTCTAGCTTTATGCCCACTTTCACCGCCAATAATTGCCCAATGTATATTTTCAAGGTTTACATCGCCTACCGACCCAATTAACGGTTCAAAAGAAATAAACCTAACAACAGCAGGGATACATCGTAAATGATCTATACGGTCAACTACATCAGAATTCTCTACAGTAGCACCTAACCATACATTAGGAAGGATTTTAAAATCATACTCTGTCAAAACTTCCAACATTCTCTTAGGGCGTTTTGTCAATATTTGATAATTATGCTGTGGAGTTTGTTCCATAACCTGCCATACTTTTTTAATAAAATCTACCAAGACATCTGGGTGAAACAAATCGCTCATGGAATTTACAAAAATCATCCGCTTTTTTTTCCAACGATACGGCACCATCAGGGCTTGTTCGTCTAGTCTAATCCTGTTCGTCCAAACCGCATTACCGTTGACTGTTTTTGTCAACCCTTTATATTTTTCTACACCCATTGCCTCTAATCTTTTTGCCATATTCATCGCATAACAATTTTTACACCCAGCAGACTCGATGGAACACCCCGCCACAGGGTTCCAAGTTGCGTCTGTCCATTCAATTTTGCTTTCAGCCATAGCGTACTCCTTAACAATATGATAATAGCATATTTTTATGTATTATTCAATCTCCGATAGTCTCCTATTTTTTGTATATTTTATCCCTTTTTAACACGCTCTAAAACTTCCTTGCCATACAGTCTAAAACGATGGTCACGAGTATTGCCTTGATTATCCTGTTCCAATTCTTCATGAATCCGTGCTTGATTAAAGGCTGTTCTAGACAATATTTCTTCTAATAATCTAGTATGATAATCGCTGCTTTTTCCCATTAAAATTTGGTCGCATTTTTCTTCTAAAATACCCCTGATAAAATCAGATTTTGACATCTTGATTTGTCTGCATGATTTCTCTATTTTTTGGTGCAAATTATCTTCTATTCTGATGTGTATTGTAATGTGTTTTTTCATAAGCCGTCCATTCTAATCAATGTCGTAAAATTTGTGTCATATTTATATCATAATTTGCGTTACATTGTATCACATTTGCGTAATACAATGTATCATAATGTAACGCAGCTTTGTGATACATTGTATCATTTGTATCATACAGCAATTTATTTATAGCATTTTTAATCTTTATTTACAATGTGATTGTACATATTTTTTATGTAACGCATTTTTATGATACAATGTATCATTTGTATCACGGCTATTTTTTCGAGTCGAATTCGCTGTACCTGTTGATATATAATGGTTTGCGGTCTGTTGCACTAGGGTGCGTAAGGTATATTGCGTTTTTTAGGCTTCAGCCGTGTGATTATTTTTTAAGCAAATGTCATTCACGATGTAGGTTTCGGACATATACATTTTTTACAAGCCATCAGTGGCGATTGAACGGTGATCGATTTTTGCAGTGTAAAATTGGCAGGTTAAAATCAATTTCTTATGGTAAAAATTTTCGGTGAAAATTGGATTTGAAATTTGGTTTTTGAGATGTGCAATTTTGCAAATAGACTTTGACAAAAAAACGGGATTCGCATCCTGCTATTTTACAGTACCAGTTTTCCATCTATTCGCAGGCACTTTTCATTTTTGAATTCTACCACATTACGACCTGTACAATTTTTAATCCACTCTGCTACCAAATGACGATGGCAGAAATTTTTTGTGCTGCAATGACAAATCAAGCCGACCGATTTACCATTACCTAATTTCCGTAAATCCTCGATAATGTTGTTTGCATTCAATTTTTCCAATTGTGCTAAAAATTGCACTGTGTATTCTGCATCTGAAATTTGTCCGTTTTTGTACCCCAGTAATAAATCTTTGCTAGGTGCTAATATTTTGTATTGCCTGTCTACTTGCACATACTTTGCTTTGAACCTTGCTATACTGACAGGAATAAATGGTACTGTGGTATGGTGCCGTAGGGCGTTGAAGTGTGTTGTGTAAATCATTGCAAATCTCCGTTGATTTTTTCAATTACTTAACTTTCCGCTTATTAGCGGTCTATTTTTGGTAAAATCGTTTATCTTGTGTGGGTGGGTGCATAGAATACAGTTTTACGCACTGTGCATATGTTGAAACGACCGTATGGCACATTTTAGATGTTATTCTTGCCTTGAAAATGTGTCTAATCTGGATTTTAAAGGTGTAAGGTTAAGCGAAACCTATTTTAATTGAATTGTAATGCAAGATGGATTTATAGGCACTGTGGCACCTTTAAAACGGATTTATAACGCATTCTATGAAATAATACTCGACAAAAAAATGCGGAGCCGAAACTCCGCACAGTGTTTTTTAGAGAGATGAAAAAACTGTTTAAAATGGGGCATCATCGTCTACATCTGCAATGGGGGGCGGTGATGCTTGATGTTGGGCTTCAACAGTGCCTGCCTGCTGTACCGGTTGCTGGTTTTGTCCTCCATTGTTTTGCGATGGTGATAGCATGGTCAGCCCTCCACCAAATCCGGATACAACAACTTCTGTACTGTATTGGTCTTGACCTTGTTGATTTTGCCATTTGCGGGTACGCAACTGCCCTTCGATATAGATTTTTGAGCCTTTATGCAGGTACTGTGCGACCACATTGACCAAGCCATCCCCCCATATTACCACACGGTGCCACTCGGTACGGTCTTGTTTTTGACCAGATGGGTCTTTCCAGCTTTCTGTTGTTGCAAGGCTGAATGTTGCCACCTTTGCCCCACTTTGTGTATTGCGAATGTCTGGGTTTGCACCCAAGTTTCCGATTAAGATTACTTTGTTCACGCTTGCAGCCATTTGATGTCTCCTTATGCTGTTACTGTTACATGAAACTTTCTTTCCGCCCCCTTGTGGGGGCATTTTGTTTACAATTTCTTATCTTGGTTGTAATACGATAATGTCGCATGGACAATCAGATAAAATGGTTTCGATAACAGATTTTACCCCTGTCCATTGCAAGCTGCCTAGTCCACACCCTAATGCAGGTATGGCGATAGATTGCATTTGAAATTTTGCAATATACGATTTTAAATATTTCAACCCAGCGATAATATCTGACAGTTGGGAATTGTCGGACCAGTGTTTTTTGGTGGGAAATGATACTACGATATATTCGCCCACATCATAACCACGAACAGTACCCATACACAGTTCCCCACTAGCACACTGATTTTGATAATAGGCAAAATACTGTGGATAGCGATTTTTGAATTGTATCGCAAGCTCCTTACCCATAACACCAACCGTGTTTACAGGATTTATAAGTGCTTGCACAGGTTGGGCGAATATATCACCCGCTGCGAATTTTATACCCATATTTTTAACCTTTCAGAATTTCACCAGTGATATAGTTTACGATTATCACCCGTTTACCCAACGACTTCATAGTATCAATCATATGCTTGGTGCCATGGGACTTACTATTCCAAAAAGCAATTAAGCCATCGGCAATCGATGCCATAATAGTGTTACGATGGTACCCAGCACTTTTACCGTACACATGCCACATAGCAGGTACTATAATTAAATCTAAATTCTGTGTTTTGGCGAAGTTTTTACCAATAGTATCGGCACCATTAGCATCGCCACTTATAATACAGAGATTTTCTGATTTAAGTAGTTTGCTTAAATACGCAAATCCCATATTTTGATCTGTAAATGTCCGCCCGCCGGCAACTATAATTTTCATCATAAACTCTCCTGATTTAAAATTTTACTTTACCCCCTGTGTGTGGGTGTTTTAAAAGGAAGTACTTATCTGGTAATAGTGAGATGTCAAAAAAGAAATGGGGGCCGCTGCCCCCGTAAAAATGGTTTAACCGTAAACATATTTTTTGTACACTAACAGTACGATTATCATAATCAAAAACATGATAATCGCCCACACCAATTCTTTGATTTGAATTTTGTCAAAATCTGTAACAGGTTGTTGGCGAATTTTATACATATATAAGTACCATCCCCCGATTACATTACAACCAAACAATAAGGTTATATTAACAACTACAAAAAAGTTGATCAGAGTTACTGGGACTGGCATTTGACTTCTCCTATATTGTTCGGTGTTAAACATTGTGCTTTTCCACTCATCCCTGTTTCACACAGAAAACAGGTTGGAAATGATTTTGTCGATTGTGCAATCAATTGCTGTGCATATTCGATGGCTTGTTTACGACAATTGAAATATCTAGTTGCTGAACATTTTTCTGCTACTAATCCGATACATACGACATATTTTCCTTTTTTGGCTTGTTTGTCATATGCAGATTTTATAGCGGAGAAACCTGCAACCCATGCAAGTGGTGTTATAGTCATTTTCAATCTCCTTTGGACTCATTTGCTCCGATAGTTACTTTACTTTAATCGCCGTATGCGATTACTATTTTTAAAAATTCTTATCTTTGCTTGACAATACAGATAATGCAGTACATATATTGTATATACCGTGTTTTGATGAAAGAAATTAAGATATGGAATTAGCCATCAGCAAATGGGGAAATAGTCTAGGTGTTAGGCTACCCAAACCATTATTACAAAGCCTTGATGCCGAAGATGGTGATGTACTTACTGTGGAAACCAGTGAGTGGGTACTCAAACCAAAATTGCAGTCGAGACGCAAAAAATATGATTTGGATACACTGTTATCTGAACATGAACCGGAGCCTTACGCATGGGATAATAGTGCTGTGGGACAGGAAGTATTGTAATGACATGCATACCTGCGAAAGGGGATATTGTGTATATCAATTTTGACCCACAAGTAGGCAAGGAACAAAGAAAACGCCGTCCTGCTGTAGTTATATCACCGTAGAAGTACAATAAACATGGGTTTGTACCCATTACACAAGGTGTAGGGATAAAATCATCTGTAGGATTTAAAGTGTGTATAGATGACGGAAATGACAAGGTGTCGGGGCATGTCCTGTGCGACCAAGTAAAATCGCTAGATTGGCAACACCGTAACACCAAGAAACACACCACACTAGCTGAGGATTATGTTGTTGAAATTATCGGCAGGCTTGACTCTTTAATTTGGGGGTAATGGGACACCCCTGCTGCTACCTCTCTTTCGTACTCTGCCATTCTGCCAACATTTGCTGTTGTTGATGGATATGAACATGTTTCTTGTCTAGCCATTTCCCCACTGACAAGACAACAGATACTTTGATGTTACCAATAAAGACGCCGTGACCGCTGGTCATGAAGTTCATGATATGGGTTACTGTATCTACCGGCATATTCGGATATTGCTTTAAAATGTCTGTACTGCGAATAGATTTTTCCATGATGTTTGTTCCCTTGCTGTTAAGAAAAAGGGCGGAATGTTTATGTCCGCCCTGTGTTTTAGTCTTTGCAAATGGTTAATTGATACTGTCGTTCATATCGGTAATTGATATATTCAATATAAAAAATCAGGGGCTGGTTCCAATAATTTGTTTCAGGTTCACCATATTGCTGTTTGACATGGTCTAATTCGTCCATTACGCTTTGTCGGTCTTGGGCATCGGTGCTTTCCAAATATTCGGTAAACACTGTTTCTAAATCAGCCAACAGATTTTTTACTGATATTTGCGGATGTTGTGCTTGTGTATGGAAATCATCAGCTGTATACCCACCTGTATAATCATAAATGACGGTATCAGCATGATCTGTTAATAAGCGATGTTTCATACCTGCCCAAGTGGATTGCATAATCCAATTCCATTGTTGTTGGTATGCGTTTAGAGCGTCATCCAATAATGCTTCGTTTATAGATAAGCCGCTGTGTATCATACGACGCATAAGCTGTTGATGATTGGGACGATACTTAAAATGGGTTAAGAAATCATATTGTATTTCTGCTGCCCACCCTTGATTTTTGACAAAGTCTTTAAATTGTTGCAATGTTTTACGCATCTGTGTTCTCCTTAAATTAGGTAAATAGAATACTTTCTTTGATCCCTTGTTTGGGTCGTCCCCTTGAAAAAAATTTTATCTCTCATATGAGTGATAGTTGCGTACTAGGAATGCCAAACAGCATATGTGTTAAGTCTGTAATTGGTTTTATCAAGATGCTGGGATTGTGATGGTTGTTTTCTTCGCCAGTATCAAACCGCATCAAATATAGATGGGTATCATTTGCTGATGGATCCCATTTCATAGCAATGTGATCGTAACATAATATTTCTTGTATAGTATCCGTGTCATAACAAGATAATCCCACATATATACCTACGAATGTATCCGTGATAACAATATGTAACTTGCGACGATACGAGTTTTCATATCCAACTTCATCCCCGATACAGTCGTTAAATATTTTACTGTTGACAATATGATAACAGCAAAGTTTAATGTGGTCTAAATCCATATTGTGGGTAATTTTTGGATGTTCATCGAGCATCTGTTCCATGTACCAGTGATATTGTTGGTTGGCAACAGAAGGTAAATAAGCACCGCCCGGCATTGGAAATATTTTCATTATATCTCCCCCTAAATTTGTGTTAAACTTTATTGCAGATATAAAAAAGGCGATTTTATAACCGTCTTTATTGAGTTGTTAAAACGGGTCAACATTTTCCCCGTTCTCGTTCAAGATATATCGCCCGGCGAAGCAATAGTACTGGATTTCATCGTCTCGCACTTCGTACACATCGTCTTGTGGCAAATGCTGTTGTTGGGCAAATGCCCTAATATCTCTCTCGGTAAATCCATGTACCAAGAATGATGATCCGTTGGTTTTTGAAAAAACCATGTTAATTGTTGGTGTATCAGTCATTTTTATACTCCTAATATTAAATTTACGATACTCTTCTTTGACCCCCGCATGGGGTCGATACATGTCAAAATGCTTATCTTATGGAGCATAGCAAGGGGGAATATACATTCCCTGTGTCGTTATGTGGTCAGACATATATGCTTGCAATGCGGTTAGTCCACCAATATGCTGACCGTTAATTTCAATTTGCGGGACGGTTTTTGCATTGTGAAAGCGGGCAAAAAATGCCTCTCTTGTTATATCGTCTCCCAACTTCACGATTCTTGGACTATGCCCTTGTGCTGTAACCAATTGTTTAGCAACATCACAATTAGGGCAATTGTCTTTACAGTATATGGTGATTGTCATGTGCTTTTTCCTTCTTTAATGTATTTGCCTTTACATACTTTAAACATCTAACAGAGATTTTGTGTGTTCGTAGTGCGTGTGTATATCAAATTCGTGAGACCATCTGCCAGTTTTACCTCTAAAGGTTTGGTTTCTGCTCGCACCCCAATTACCAGTTTCCCATTTGAAAACTCTGAATATACCGTCTGCTATTTTTTCAAATTTAAAATCCATACGATTGACAAAAATCGCTTGGCATGCGTCAATGTTGTTATCGATGAAATATTTTAAAGCTGATTTGGCATTTTTGCGTGTGGTAGCGGTAGTACCGTATTGTTGAATGTTTTGAATTTTCATGTTTTTTCCTTTATAAGAAATGTTAAAATAAGGGGGGCGATTGCCCCCCACTGATTACGGTTTTGCATTGAGATTGGTTAGCATCGGTGTTTTGTCATTTGCCTCAGCCCATTTTTCTGCGTCTGCAAGTGTGGCAAACTTTCGCTTGCTCATATCGGTATATGTTACTTCTACCATCGGTATTCTCCTCATTATAATAGATTGCACTTTACTTTGCCCCCTTATGGGGACAATGTATAAAAAAATTATCTTACCAGTCAAAATATCCTGCCCGGTATAATTCATCAGCGTTTACTGTACACGCCGATCCTTGCACTTTATCGTTCATCCACCGGCGGGCGTTTGTGCGTGCAGATTCGCCTTTAAAATGTTTGCGTTCCCCGTCTACCGATATGGAAACACTGCCTGCGTGCCTGATAGAAACACGGACTGTTTTGGTAACTTTTTCTCCGAACCTTTTACGGGTTATAACATGAAATGTTTTATTCATAATTTGCTCCTCGTCTTATATGGTATTTTGTTTGTCAGAAATTTCGACCCGTAAGTTTGCATCACTTATCATGTCGCATGTTCTGGTTTGATACCCACGACTGCTATCGATAACAGTCGGCACCATTTGAACATATATTTTATCCACTCGTTTCATTTTTTCAGCACTGAGCGTGTCGGCTTTGTCTGACAAAAACGCTTTATTTTGCTGATAAAATGCTTGCGTATTTTCCTGTGGAAAATCCATATCACATTTTAAAAGGTACTCTTGTGATGTCTTACGGCATCGCTTGCGAATACCGTACGCTATTATGCTAACTGCCATTACTGTCTTTGTGGGGGTATTGTGTACATTTTGCATGGTACTGTTCTCCTTAATCTGTTGTAAAATATGAAGTAATACACTTTCTTTGCACCCCTTATGGGTGCACTATTATGTAAAAAATGTATCTTTTTTGACTGTAAAATTGAAATTATGGCAGATATGCACATTTTGTTTTTTTTGTAACCTAACAAAAAATGGGGGCATATAGCCCCCAAGTACAGTGTAACAATATAAGCAGAATTTGTTTTATACAACGCCTGCCATGCGTGCTAGTTTGTCCATACCGTGAGCGATGTTATCACAGGCAATAAACAGCCGTTTTTGATAATTGATAATTTCGGTAAAAAACGCCCCATCGTTGCATAATATTTGCACTTGATGGGGTGGCAAACAGCTATGCATCACTTCGTAGCGATCGCTATAATTGACCCGTACAGACTTTACCGTTAGCCCGGTCGTAACAGTGGCTTTGCCGTCTGTTTGTACCGATTGAATGGCATTTGCAAGGTTAAATTTTACCGATTTATCGATGTTCATTTTGCGGTAAAATGTGTTTAAGCCTTCATCGTTAATCATGCGACCAAGCACAGTTTGTCCGTCATCGGTTATCAGCCGTTTGATTTCCATTTGTTGATCGGGCAACGCATGCCATACGGGCAACATCACCCCGGCAATCATTTTAAATTGCGATTGTTGGTATTTCGGCGTATCAGCAGTTTGCTGTTGCCACAATGGGATAAACTGGTCTTTGTCGATCTGTTGCCAATTGGATTTTAAGTAGTCATCTACATCCATGCTTTCCATACTTGCCACCCGATGTAAACTAACCCGTTGCCGTACTTCCCCTGCCTCTGTTGTGATATGATTGGCAGGTAGCAACACAGCCACATTACCGCTTTGGCTATTCATAACCCATTTGGCGTGTAAATGAAACGATAGCTTTTGCCAATCGTTAAATTGTGTCGCATCTTTACGGGCAATAGTCATACACACAGTTTGTTGGTCTTTAGCGTGTTCGTAAACACCTTCGCTGTTTACCACCTTAAACGATAACGCTTGCATATGTTTTACGCCCTGCTCATATGTACCGTTGATTTTGGCATTTTCGATCACCCCGTCAAGGTATGTGTTAAAGATTTCAAACAATTTGTTTTGGTCGTCAATCCGCAACGCTAATATGCGGTTTAACACCTGTGTAATGGGTGGTAAATCGGTTTTCAGCATACCCTCACCATCGGTTAGTTTCAATGCGGTCATATCAGCAAATTCAGTCATCGAGATAGGGGCTTTGCCATGATAAATATCCCGCAATAAGAAATGCATCGCATTGCGGGCATAATCGGTTTCTAGGTTGTCATCAGCACTAAACATGCCTTGTCCGCCTGTATCCCGTTGTCCCCGTGTGATAGCCCCCAGACCATCTAATCGCTTGGCAATGGTGCTAATAAAGCGGCGTTCGCCCTTAACATCGGTGGTAACAGGGCGAAATACGGGATACGATGCTTGGTTGGTGCGATTCGTTCGCCCTAGCCCTTGCACTGCATTATCCGCACGCCAACCCGGCTCCAGCAGATAATGTATGCGTTGCTGCTGATTTTTACAGTTTACATCTGCATGGTACGACCGTCCTGTGCCGCCGGCATCGCTGAATATGAGAATGCGTTTGTCGCCGTCCATAAACGCATTGGTTTCGTTAATATTTGCCGATGTCGGGCGATTCTGTACACACAAATTGCCTGCCTTGTTGATAACAACCCGTTTACCCCGTCCTGTTACTTCGGCTACAGTTTCGTGTCCATAGCGTTTGATAATTTGGTCTAATGCCCCCTCCAGTGGCGGTAAGCTGTACACCATATGCAGCATGCTATCCCGCAAGGCAACAGCTTCTTGGCAGAATACGGGATTGCCCTGTGCATCGCACATCGGTTCGCTTGTGGTGTTGCCGTGTTCATCGACAATGGTTTTCATGGCTCTGGTCGGAAAGGCGTTTTGCAAATAATCGACCATGTATTCCCGGGGCGTTAAGTCTATTTGCAGATCGTTCCATTCGGATTTTGGTATCTGTTGCAACCGTCTATCCAGTATGGCACCGCCGGTGGTTACAATTTGGATAACAACAGATTTATCATTTTCTAAATCTGCATCGATAGCCTTAAACAAGCTGGGGCATTTCATTGCTGTTAAAATTTGATTAAAGAACCGTTGCTTGTTGCTCTCGAATGCGGATTTTGCCGCTGCTTTGGCGTTTTTGTTGGCGGTGGCATTGCCGACAATGATTTTGGTCTCGCAAAGAGCTTGTTCCAAATGATTGTGGATCTGTTTATATGCGTCCGCATATGTATCGTATATACTGATTTGCTGTTCGGTTAAATCATGCTTTAATACATCCACTTCCACACCCGCATACGACAGTGAACGGGCGGTGTACAATCCCAGTGCTTTTAAATCACGGCTGATGACTTCCATAGCCGCTACCCCGCCCTTACTCATCTTATGGGCAAAGTCTGATGGGTTGGCAAATGGAAAGTCTTCGCTTGCCCACAGTCCCAACCGATCCGCATATGCCAAGTTGGCAACACTGGTGGCACCGGTGGCAGATACATACACAAACCGTGCTTCTGGCAATTGGTTTTGTAGTTTTAAGCCGGCGGTACCTTGTGCTGATGCTTTCTTTACACCCCGATCGCTTTGGCTAGACAAGGCATTGGCTAGGGCGTGGCTTTCGTCAAACACAACCACCCCGTCAAAATCTTTGCCGACCCATTCGATAATTTGGGCTAAACGAGAGCGGCGGGTTTCTGTTTCTCCGCCCCGTAAAGTGGCATAGGTGGTAAACAGTATACCGCTATCGTGGGGAATGCTAGCATTGGCCTTGATTTTATTTAGGTGAAACACCTGTGTTTTATGTCCACCGACAGCCGTCCAATCCCGAATAGCATCCTCGTACAATTTATCTGATTTCGATACCCAAAGGGCTTTTGTGCGACCGTTTAAGAAATTATCAAGGATAATGCCCGCTACTTGCCGCCCCTTGCCACAGCCTGTGCCATCGCCCAGAAAATATCCTTTGCGGTATTTCACCCCGTCTTGGTCATGGGCATCTGTTAAAAATACTATGTTGGTATCGTCGACCTTTCGTAAGCCGTTAATGTATTTGCTGTGCTGTTCGCCCGCATAAATGACGGTTTCTAGCTGTGCTGCACTTAAAATACCTTCGCTGATAACATGGGCATAGGTTTTGGGTTTATAAGCACATGCAGGCGGTGCAATCGATGCCATTGCCATAGATTGTACCAATTCGCTGGGGTGGGCTTTGGCGTCCGTAATCTGTAACACTTGCGGTTCATAATTTTGATACATACCAACGGTTTCATCGAGGAATTTTGGCAGGCTACTATTGCTATAGGCGACTTCTACTACATCATTTTTCCCCATTGTCGGCATTTTTTGTACAAATGCTTTGTTGGCTTTCTGCACCGGCTTTGCAACGGGGGCATGCACCGCTTGACTAAACAGGTCGCCTACTTGTGGCGGCGTTGATAGCAGTGTTGTTGGCACCGTCCGGGCAGGGATACCAGTTTGGATATACACCGCCATATCCGCATAGGTACCCTCTGGATTATGGTAGACATTCTTTTCTACCCCAAATACGCCCTTATCGAATACAGTCATACGGGTATCAAAACTTGTACCTGTTTTAGCAAACGCATAGTGTGGTAGTCCGCCTGTAAATACTACGCTCCCTCTGCTGTCTAATGTGTTAAACACGGTTGTATATCGGTTGTTACTGTTGGAAAAATTGTCGCCTGTGATTAACACTAGCCGCCCGTTGGGCTTTAACATGTTTACCGCATTGGTTATATGTAGGTTCATGGTGTGGGTGGATTTGCCATCGTTATCGCCGGCAAACGGGGGATTCATGACAATCACATCTGCCCGCTGTTCTGGCAATAAATCGGCTAGGTATTTGGCATCCAGTTGCAATACATTATCGTAAACAGTTTTTAAACAAGAAAAGCGAAAATCATCGATTTCATTGACCACAACACTATTGCCCATAGCACGGGCAAAACACGCCAACATACCCGTACCAGCAGACGGTTCGATGACGGTGTCCCCCGTTTGTAATCCCGATGCCAAATACACCAAATATCCTACAGTGATAGGGGTAGAAAATTGTTGCAGTTTTACTTGATTTTCCGACCGTACGGTTTCGGTGGGCATAAGATGTTGTACTTTTTGCAACATACCCAAAATAGTTGCGGGGTCTTTTTGGCTTAAAATAGCCCGACCGTACTGATGTATAAAACGGCTGATGGCAGTTTCACACATATCGTATGCCATCCGCCGATCCCAATTGCCGTTAGCATCAGAACCAAAATGAGCGGTCATAATACGGTTAATATGGGCAGTTAAACTATGCCCCTGACTTAAATGCACGCAAATATCGTCGATAGTAGCGGTGATTTTTGTATGCACTTGTTGTGCTGTATTTGTTTCAGTGTTCATGGGTTTCTCCTATATTTCTGTTACACTTTCTTTGCCCCGCTTATCGGGGCAATGTTTGCAAAAATGCTTATCTTGAAAATCATTACTTGAAAAAAGAGGGGGCAACGCCCCCCAGTATTTTTTGAAAGAAAGTATATTAGAATTATGCTGTACCTGTTAAAAATGCAGGTAACGCTTGTGTATCTGCATTTGTATTTTCTGTGGGCTTTTCAGGTATAACGGATGCGACAACCACTTCTACATTGGGCAATGCGTTTAAATCCGCAAGGGTGTCGACACCAGCAATAGGGGTTTTCCCCACAGGTTTTTGTGCCGTTTCACCATCGGTATCACATTCATCTACCCCATGTTGGTCGATGGGTTCCAATGGGTCTGTATCAGGTTTTTGTGGCGATTGTAGCCGCATTTGTTCTGGCACAAAGGCTTTACCCCGTTCTAATACATCCGCAGGAAAATCCCCCAAACCTTTACAGACGCCCGCCAGTGTTTCGGCAATATCTTTTTTCTTAATGCCGGGGTTTTGTTGTACCCACTCAGCCCCAATAATATCAGACGCTAGGTTTTGTAAAACCCCCATTGGCAACCGTTTAAAGTAATTGTCATAGGTTGGCTGCCACCACGACCGCACGCCCACGCCTACCTGATGGCACAGATATTGTGCAGGGGCATACGGCTGTACCACCCTGCCGACAAAATAGCCAATAATTGCCACCTTATCCTGCAAGGGCACACTTTGCAGATTGTCCATACTGGTAGCAATATCGCCCTCGATGTACCAGCTGGTATTTAGCGTGGTAGGAAATGAAGCGATGTCATCGTCCCATTTGGGCGATACAGTTATATCGCTGCCCACATCTAAGCGAGTTGCCCGATGGTCAAAATCTACCCCAGTATAACGGGGGGTGTAATGTCCCGCTGCAAGCATGGTATCGACTTTTTCAAATACCAATATGTCGAAGGCTAGCATAGGATGAACTGATGCGGTGCCTTGTATAATTTGCTGTTGCCACCAATCTAAATCCTGTTTTAACTTTTCCGATAGGTTTAGATTTACAGGCGGTGCCGATGTGGGCATATGCACGCTAATATCGTCTGTACCGGGCTTAGTTTTTGCTATCATGCCCCCTTGTACAGTTACTTCGGTGGGGTCATATGGACCGATACATACGATGGCACCACACGGCTTATCATACACCTGAGAACAGGCTCTAATCATATTAAAATACTGCCGTTCCCAGTAAGATAAATTGCCGCTATCGTACTTGTTACAAAGTTCCTGAAACACATCAAGGAACATGGCGGGTATGTCGAGGTTATCTGCATCTGTGGGGTAAATGCTGTTATAATTGCTGGTATTAGGGTGTCCCTGCTGTATGTCGACAAATTCAAATCGCAGTTTTAACATATCGATGATGTGTTGGTGGCGATCGGCAATTAACTTTTGCACAATATGTCCATCGACCAACAGGGTTTTATTATCGTCAAACAGATTTTCAATCACCTGCCCCCCTGCATCAAGGTATGCTTGGTAGCCGATAAATGTAACTTTGTGGTCGCCTTTTATACACACTTCATCAGATGTTTTGGTAATGTAATAACGCACATGATCGCCATGTGGCTTGCCATCATGTTCGCACAGAATCTCTAGTTGCTGTTGCTGCGATTTTACCATAGTAAACGCTTTCGCACACGCCCCATCGATGTCGCCATTTTCATATGCGATAAGCACATCAGGGTGTAAATTACCAAGAGCTAGGCGTTGTTTGACCACCCTAGCACTCATACCAAATATTTTGGCAATTTCTGTATTGGTTTTGCCGTTTCTAAATAATTCGGCAAACGCCCGATATTCTGCAGCAGGGTGCATGTTCACACGGATCATATTCTCCACCAGCGACACTTCCTGTGCGTGGCTTTTGTCTATTTCCATACAAGGGACTTGGTATGTGGCACTGTCGATGACACTGTCCTTTGCTAGGGCTTGCAATGCCCGTAAACGGCGACCGCCGGCGACCACTTCATAGGTGCTATTTTCCCCAGCGATAATATGCAACGGGGTTTGTACCCCATAGTGGGCAATAGACGCTGTCAATTCGTTAAAGCGTTGTGCGTCGTCCTGCGATTTCCGCACATTTAAATCTGATGCAACCAACGCATCTAAAGTAAGGTGTTTAAATTTCATTTTGGTATCTCCTCGTTGTCAAAAAATAAATACTTTCTTTTGCCCCCCTTACGGGGGCATATATATGAAAAAATTTTATCTATTGGGTAAAAAAATGGGGGCATGTATCCCCCGTGTATGTTATGTAGTGCTTGGCTTTATCTTAATGCGGTTATACAGACGGCTACACACATGCCTAATCCAAAACCATAGGTCAAAATTGGGTGTAACCTTTGCCTGCCACTGGGTATTCTTGGTGATGGTATATGATTCGCCCGTCCGTAAATAATACCCTAGCCCGGATTGATGTATGATTTCTTCAATCAACAGCATACGGTTATCTTGAAATGCAATATTGATAGCCTGTTCCATAACTTCTGTCTTAAAATATTTCCAAGATTCTTCAAACGAATCGTCAGACCCATAATAGTCAAACATGTACTGTTTAAAGATAGCAATAATACTATCAAGACATATTTTATTTGGATCGATCCATAATTGTTGTACAGATGCAAGTGCTAATCCGGGACAACCAGATACAAACATACCAATCGGTCGTTTAACGGTCTTGCCATTGCTTAACTTTAATTCGATATGTATATCTGACACTTTCCAACCTACTTGGTTGTTCTGTCGTGAATCGTTTTGTCTGCTGTAAGGTTTACCATTACACCACAGCATCACATCGATAACAGTAGCAATAGTATTGTACCAACTATACCCTGCATATTCTGTATCTGGTTCAACGAACACGGTATCGGTATCACCGCCACTGACCCATGATGCCATAAAATCATGATGGCTATCATGCCATTTTTGTATCATGTTCTCTGACAAAAAGCAGACTGTATCGGTAATATCGGTTTTAACAGCACCGCTATCTATCATACCACACACAGCACGCAGTTTTGGCTTAGCCTCACCAATATCGTATCCAAATGATTGTGCATGTTGGTACACCTTATAAGGCAAATTGTGCGATATATTATTGTCTGCAACATACCCATAAAGCACCTTATAGGCATATGCACACACTGCATCAAACTTTTCATTATGCACCACTTCATTGCGTTGTGGCAATACCAACTCTAAACCATTTGTATGCTGTACATCGATTTTAACACATAACTTTCCAGCATCGGTTTTTAAGCAAGGCAGTATATCCTCACACAATCCATGACCATAAAAGTTAATACTGGGTGTGGGTTTTAAGATACTCGCATATTGCTTTGGGCATACAGCATACCTAATACCCTTATATTCTTGCACATATAGGGCATCATGTAAAAAGTCTTGTTGTTGTATGGCGGTGCCGTTTAGTATAACCTTAACAGGCAAATATCGGCAGGCACTTTCGATAATCGTATGTATGTTATGGGCATCATTACTCATTTTGCTAAAATAAATCTCTGTGCCTTGTTGTTGCATATCACTAGGCAACGGTTTAATATCCGCTTTACCGTTAAAATGGGCATTTTCTAGGTACACTGTCCACGCTTCGGCAGCAGCAGTTCTTGATACAATTTTAATGTCCTCACACCCTGCTAGGCAAAACACCCCCATACCCGCCGGGTCTTCTGTGGTCGTAATATCTGTGTTCCATGCGGACTTTCCCAAGTGAAACATATCCTCAGGATGTTGACACCCTATGCCATTGTCTATTATACAAAAATCTAACATGTTCTTACTATCTTGACGGCGGACACAGGAGAGGTCAATCACTGTCGCCCCTGCCCGGCGGGCGTTTTGCAACAATTCGGTTAAAATTTGATCGATAGTCGCATTAAACAAGCGGGTTGCTTTGGCAATCATATCGCCAGATACTTTTGCTGTAAATGTTTTCATAATGGTATTCCTCCTTATTGAGATGGGATTAAACTAATGTTCATATGGTCAAGTTTATCGGAAATCCGTTCGGCGATCTGTTCGGCTGTTTCATTTTTATTTGATGCAAACAGCACCGTTTCATAAGTCTCAATGCGTTTGCCATCCATATCCGCCAGATTGTGGGCATAGTAAATGGTGGCACTGTCCTGACCAAACGAAATACTAAAAATATAGCCGTTCATGCCAGACACCATATTGATAACTGTAGGAACAGGTGTTACAAATGTATAATTATGGTTAATGGAAGGGATAAAATGTTCAATAATTTTTGAAATGTCCATAGGTATTCTCCTCAATAGTACATAATGGATTACTTTCTTTGCCCCGCTTATCGGGGCAATGGGTTATAAAAATCTTTATCTTATTATTTTGAGTGTTATTGTTGTTTTTAAATACCATGTACATGTTTACTGTTTTTATCATTATATTACATATATATACTGTTTATATACTTAATAGATACAAATACAATAATTTTATGTATAGTTTGCACATATTTAGTGTTGACATGTTTAATTTCCACATGTATACTACACACATAGGCAGATGTTACATGTATACTGTTTAAGTATTTAGAAAGGAATACTGTATGACGCAAATTATATCTTTTGTGCAAGAAAAAGGCGGGGTAGGCAAAACCACTTTACTTACGGTGTTGGCGGGGCTTATGGCAAATGACAGTGCCAAAGTGCTTATTTGTGATACAGACCCACAAAAAACGCTCTGCTGTGAGCAGAAAATACCCGTGTAGCCAATATCCAGCAGGGCAGTGCCAGCGATGAAAAAGGGCTAGACAATGCTATCGAGGTGGCAGCATTACAAAAATATGATGTCATTTTAATAGATACAGCAGGTATAAATACGGCGTTTTCACAATATGTATTGTCCGTATCAAACTTGGTGGTGTTGCCTTTTGATACAGGGCAATATGACTTAAACGGTGTCATAAATACTTTGCAGCGTATCGAACGGACAGCTAAAATGTGTAAAAAACTTATCCGTACTGTGTTGGTTGCCAATCGCTATAACCCCCAACACAAAATCGCAAAACACATTATTCATGCCTTAAAACAAAAAGGCGACGGGTATAACATTTTGTATGGCTGTCCATACCTGACCGGATTTAAACAGATGGCAGACGGCGGCTTGCCTAAGGGAAGTGCATTAAAAGCAGCAAAACAATTTTTAGCAGTGTTGCAAACGCATAAACACTTACATTTTTACAACAAATAGGGAGACATAAAATGGTCGGCACAAGTATTGATTTTGACAGCAGAGAAAACACACAGCAGAAAGGCAAAAAAGTATCCCAGAAAAAAAGGATACCCAGATCGCCAAAAATGCTAACAGAAGAAGAGACCCATATTTATATGGTAAAAAACCAATCTAAAAAACCGTTCACCATCGGCAATGTACCAGAAGAAACAAGAGAATGCTTTTTGCAAATGGCAAAGGAAAAACAAGTGTCTTCACGGGAATTGTTAAGCATGTTATTAATTGACGCCGGGGCAGATATTTTAGATTTACGCAAATTAAACCCATCTAGACGCAGTATGAAAGAGTAAGAATATTACATGGATACATGGCACCAAGATAACGATGTACCGACCTATTTACAGAACGATGTAAATCGCCAACCATATGGCATGGTACAAGGCAATCGCACACCTTTATATGTGGTGGGGCGTTTGCGGGTGCTGAGTGAAGCCGAAGGCGGGCTTATCATTTGGGATAAAACACCAGAAATGGCATGGGAATTTTGGAAAAAATGTTATACACTGTTACACAGTGGTACCTTAAATTGCAAAGAAAAATCCCAACTCAAATGCACCATGCGAGAAGTAGAATATAAAAAACCTAGTCTGCGAAAACAGATTGCCAAATGGAAAAAAGTAAACTAAACCCCATCATTTAAAAAACAACTTCATAGAAAATTATTGCCCTTAAACGGTGATAATATCATCTTGCAATATGGCGATTTACACCAACCAAATCAGACGCACATCGGGCAGGCGTTCCTGCAACAAAATGCCAAACATGTTAACACATCTTATATTAGGTATCTATGCCCGCCCTTAAAAAAATCTACTTCCCTGTTTTATGCCATTTGGTTTAATAGATGTATGCCTTACACAATAGGTATTATGCAGGGTCGTTGTCCTTTGTATCTGTACGGGCGGTTTTGTCCATTGGTGTGGATTGTTGTACAAATATATTTTTAAGGGTTTCGTACAGGTGTTCGTCCAATTCGTACAGGGGTACCGCCTTTTGTGCCTTGATGTTGTTTGCCAATAGTGCCATGTCGTATGATGTGGTGTATTTGGTTTTGTATGTATTTTGTGTTTTAAATACGGATGGCACGGGGGTTTGTGTTGGCTGGTATAGTGCCTGCATGTCGATACCGCTCAGGTGGGCGTATATGCCGGTGGTAAAGATGTTGTCGATGCTGCCGATGGGGGCGATGAGTCCGCCGCTTGCCCCGCCTGCACCTGCACCAGCCGCACCTGCACCCGCCCCGGCGGCACCTGCTGCACCTGCGGCGGCACCTGCTGCGGCTGCACCGCCTATACCGCCGGCTACTACTGCTACACCTGCACCGACAGCTACTACTGCGATGGCTGCACCACCACCGCCGCCTCCGCCTGCAGCACCGCCGCTGCTGGCGGTTGCTTGTAATATAGTACCTGTTAAGCCGCTAATAACCCCGCTACTCAGATCGGCATTGTTGTATTGTAATTTGTAATTTTGTGAACTTAATGTAAGTTTACTTGGATCGCCTATGATTATAGGTTTACCCGATCCGGCTTGGTCGCCATCGTCGCCATCGTATACGAATGCTCCGTCTGTTATAGTTAGTGTTACGGTTTCACGGTCTACCACAGTACCGCTGTATCCGTCTTGCCCGGTTCTGATATACACGGGGGCATTTTTGTTACCACTGTCATATTGGCGTTCTGTTACATCCAATTCGTCTGGTTCTAGTTGTAGTATTACTGGTGTAATATTTACGGTTTTCGTGGTATCGTGAGTAAGGCTATAATTTTTGTATTTGCCAGTAGTTCTTATGGTAAGACCACTAAATGTAACAGCCCGTGTACCTACATCTTTACTGGCAGCATTAGCACTTAAATTACCAGTGGTCGCATGAGATATAGCCACACCGCTACCCTCGTTACCTACCCAACCTGTGATAGCTGCACCAGTAAACGCCACAGATGTTAAGCCATTGTATACACGATTGGTCGGGGTTGCCGATACAGTTAAAAGTCTTTTGGTGATGGTGATTGACTTGGTGTTGTCATAATCAGCCGCCGCATTGGTAAAGTCAAACTTATAGTTTGTTGCATATGCCGTTTTTAAACCCGTCAATCCGCCTAAGGTTACAACACGGGTACCTACATCTTTGTTGGCTGCTGTTGCCGTCAAGGTGCCGTTAAATACATCGCTAATACCCTTGCCTGCACCTTCACTCGCCGCCCAGCCGCTAATAGTTACTGTTGCTTGATTAACCACATCTGTCGAACCATTATATACACGGTTAGCGTATGTGGCACCGACTTTTAAGGTTTTTTTGGTGATGGTGATTGACTTGGTGTTGTCATAATCAGCCGCCGCATTGGTAAAGTCAAACTTATAGTTTGTTGCATATGCTGTTTTTAAACCCGTCAATCCGCCTAAGGTTACAACACGGGTACCTACATCTTTGTTGGCTGCTGTTGCCGTCAAGGTGCCGTTAAATACATCGCTAATACCCTTGCCTGCACCTTCACTCGCCGCCCAGCCGCTAATAGTTACTGTTGCTTGATTAACCACATCTGTCGAACCATTATATACACGGTTAGCGTATGTGGCACCGACTTTTAAGGTTTTTTTGGTGATGGTGATTGACTTGGTGTTGTCATAATCAGCCGCCGCATTGGTAAAGTCAAACTTATAGTTTGTTGCGTATGCTGTTTTTAAACCCGTCAATCCGCCTAAGGTTACAACACGGGTACCTACATCTTTGTTGGCTGCTGTTGCCGTCAAGGTGCCGTTAAATACATCGCTAATACCCTTGCCTGCACCTTCACTCGCCGCCCAGCCGCTAATAGTTACTGTTGCTTGATTAACCACATCTGTCGAACCATTATATACACGGTTAGCGTATGTGGCACCGACTTTTAAGGTTTTTTTGGTGATGGTGATTGACTTGGTGTTGTCATAATCAGCCGCCGCATTGGTAAAGTCAAACTTATAGTTTGTTGCATATGCTGTTTTTAAACCCGTCAATCCGCCTAAGGTTACAACACGGGTACCTACATCTTTGTTGGCTGCTGTTGCCGTCAAGGTGCCGTTAAATACATCGCTAATACCCTTGCCTGCACCTTCACTCGCCGCCCAGCCGCTAATAGTTACTGTTGCTTGATTAACCACATCTGTCGAACCATTATATACACGGTTAGCGTATGTGGCACCGACTTTTAAGGTTTTTTTGGTGATGGTGATTGACTTGGTGTTGTCATAATCAGCCGCCGCATTGGTAAAGTCAAACTTATAGTTTGTTGCATATGCTGTTTTTAAACCCGTCAATCCGCAACCCGTCAATCTGTTACAACACGGGTACCTACATCTTTGTTGGCTTAAACCCGTCTGTCGAACCATTATATACACGGTTAGCGTATGTGGCACCGACTTTTAAGGTTTTTTTGGTGATGGTGATTGACTTGGTGTCAGCCGCCGCCTTATAGTTTGTTGCACAAACCCGTCAATCCGCCTAAGGTTACAACACGGGTACCTACATCTTTGTTGGCTGTTGCCGTCAAGGTGCTGCTGTTGCCCAGCCGCTAATAGTTACTGTTGCTTGATTAACCACATCTGTCGAACCATTTACACGGTTAGCGTATACAAGGTTTTTTTGGTGATGGTGAATACCCTTGCCTGCACCTTCAATCCGCCTAAGGTTACAACACGGGTACCTACATCGTTGGCTGCTGTTGCCGTCAAGGTGCCGTTAAATACATCGCTAATACCCTTGCCTGCACCTTCACTCGCCGCCCAGCCGCTAATAGTTACTGTTGCTTGATTAACCACATCTGTCGAACCATTATATACACGGTTAGCGTATGTGGCACCGACTTTTAAGGTTTTTTTGGTGATGGTGATTGACTTGGTGTTGTCATAATCAGCCGCCGCATTGGTAAAGTCATGTTGCGTATGCTGTTTTTAAACCCGTCAATCCGCCTAAGGTTACAACACGGGTATATGCCGTTAAATACATGTTACCTTCACTCGCGTATAGTTACTGTTGCTTGATTAACCACATCTGTCGAACCATTATATACACGGTTAGCGTATGTGGCACCGACTTAAGGTTTTTTTGGTGATGGTTACCGCATTGGTAAAGTCAAACTTATAGTGTTGCGTATGCTGTTTTTAAACCCGTCAATCCGCCTAAGGTTACACGGGTTAGTTAGCTGCTGTTGCCGTCAAGGTGCCGTTAAATACATCGCTAATACCCTTGCCTGCACCTTCACTCGCCGCCCAGCCGCTAATAGTTACTGTTGCTTGATTAACCACATCTGTCGAACCATTATATACACGGTTAGCGTATGTGGCACCGACTTTTAAGGTTTTTTTGGTGATGGTGATTGACTTGGTGTTGTCATAATCAGCCGCCGCATTGGTAAAGTCAAACTTATAGTTTGTTGCGTATGCTGTTTTTAAACCCGTCAATCCGCCTAAGGTTACAACACGGGTACCTACATCTTTGTTGGCTGCTGTTGCCGTCAAGGTGCCGTTAAACACATCGCTAATACCCTTGCCTGCACCTTCACTCGCCGCCCAGCCGCTAATAGTTACTGTTGCTTGATTAACCACATCTGTCGAACCATTATATACACGGTTAGCGTATGTGGCACCGACTTTTAAGGTTTTTTTGGTGATGGTGATTGACTTGGTGTTGTCATAATCAGCCGCCGCATTGGTAAAGTCAAACTTATAGTTTGTTGCGTATGCTGTTTTTAAACCCGTCAATCCGCCTAAGGTTACAACACGGGTACCTACATCTTTGTTGGCTGCTGTTGCCGTCAAGGTGCCGTTAAATACATCGCTAATACCCTTGCCTGCACCTTCACTCGCCGCCCAGCCGCTAATAGTTACTGTTGCTTGATTAACCACATCTGTCGAACCATTATATACACGGTTAGCGTATGTGGCACCGACTTTTAAGGTTTTTTTGGTGATGGTGATTGACTTGGTGTTGTCATAATCAGCCGCCGCATTGGTAAAGTCAAACTTATAGTTTGTTGCATATGCTGTTTTTAAACCCGTCAATCCGCCTAAGGTTACAACACGGGTACCTGCATCTTTGCTGGCTGCTGTTGCCGTCAAGGTGCCGTTAAACACATCGCTAATACCCTTGCCTGCACCTTCACTCGCCGCCCAGCCGCTAATAGCTGCACCAGTGTATGCCACCGATGTCGAGCCGTTGTATACACGATTGGTCGGAGTCGCCGATACCGTTAAAGGTCTTGGAGTAATCGATGCACCGGTTACATCGTCTATGGCGGGGGCGGGTGTTAAACCATATGCGGGTACATTGTTGCCGTCCACATATGTTATGGTGCGTCCTGCGAATTTTAGGGTTAAGTTTTTGCCCACATTTTTCTGCTCCACATTGCCGTTGTAAAATTTTCCTGTGGGATTTGTTGTAAATGTACCTTTAAAATTAGATTGTACATTGGTCGGGTTGGTTGAAAATTGACCTATTTTAAACTTCAAGCCACTAACACCGCCGTTTTGTGTTTTAAAGTCAAACGAAGCATTTGTTGGATGGGCGGAAGTACCGTCATATACTTTGGTGTTGCCTGTTGCGGTTATTGCCAATGTAGGATTGGCACTGTATATGAAACCGTGTTTTGTTGTTGTGTTGGTATGCGAAGTATCACCATCAGAGCCAACAGCAGTATTTGCTTTAAAATCCGTGTTGCCAGAATATGTCTCGTTAAAAGTGACAAAACCATAGCCATTTATACCGCCCATAGTGTTATCTTTGGGGGTGGCAGCCCATACTAGGTACCGTCCTGCTGTGTTATCATTACCAGAGCCGCTATCAGCCACATTTAAAGCACTGCTACCCGATTGGTTGGTAAATTTATCTGCTTTTAGTTCGATAACTACATTGCCTGTGTTATAGTCGCCTGTAGCTTTTATTTCGCCACCGCTAAGAATAACAATTTCCGAATCGGATGGGGTTGCCCCTGTTGTTGTACTTCCGTTGTGTATAATGCTAACCCGTTTACCGTCCGCTTTCCACACAATGATTTTGCCCGTTTGCTTTTTGTTGGCGGCACCGCCGATCTTGCCTGTAAGCATTTTGATAATCAGATCATCATCACCCCCGGATATGGTTTTATTTGCGGCAACGGTGATTTCTGCTTTGCCTGTGTTCCGATCGTTTAAAACAAAGCCACTATCGCTGGCGTCATTGGCTTTTATTACAAGCCCCCCTTTTATTTTCACATCGGCATTAATTATAACTGATCGCCCGGCGATTAGGGTTAATTTACCTGTCCCACCCACTGAGTCCCTTAATGTATCTAAATCATCCTGTATAGTAATATCGTTGCTGGCAACAACTGTAACGCCTGTATTATCCGCTTCTAATTTTTGTTTGATGCCTGCTAGGTTACTACTGGGGACAGTGTACAGATACACCGCCCCTGAATCATATGCCCCATCGTCATCACCAGTAGCCCCGACAGCCAACTTCGTCCCATCACTGCTTAACGATACACTACTACCAAACCTATCATCATCATCCAAAGAAACACTGGCATGGCTATCAGAAAGTTTTACCGCTTGCGTTACCGTTTTACCCCAACTGGATCCGCCGACAGTGTACAGATACACCGCCCCTGAATCATCTGCCCCATCGTCATCCTCATAAGCCCCGACAGCCAACTTCGTCCCATCACTGCTTAACGATACACTACTACCAAAATCATCCCCACCATCCAAAGAGACACTGGCATGGCTATCAGAAAGTTTTACCGCTTGCGTTACCGTTTTACCCCAACTGGATCCGCCCACAGTGCACAGATACACCGCCCCTCGCCAAGAACCCCCATCGTCATCATACATAGCCCCGACAGCCAACTTCGTCCCATCACCGCTTAACGATACACCACTACCAAACCCATCCCAATCATCCAAAGAAACACTGGCATGGCTATCAGAAAGTTTTACCGCTTGCTTTACCGTTTTGCCCCAACTGGATCCGCCCACAGTGTACAGATACACCGCCCCTGAATTACCTGCCCCATCGTCATCATTAGGAGCCCCGACAGCCAACTTCGTCCCATCACCGCTTAACGATACACTATAACCAAACTCATCATCATCATCCAAAGAAACACTGGCATGGCTATCAGAAAGTTTTACCGCTTGCGTTACCGTACTGCCCCATGTGGCACCAGAACCGCCGACAGTGTACAGATACACCGCCCCCCGCTCAGAACCCCCATCGTCATCACCATAAGCCCCGACAGCCAACTTCGTCCCATCACTGCTTAACGATACACTACTACCAAAAATATCCCCATTATCCAAAGAAACACCGGCAGGTCTATCAGAAAGTTTTACCGCTTGCGTTACTGTACTGCCCCATGTGGCACCAGAACCGCCGACAGTGTACAGATACACCGCCCCTCGACCAACTCCCCCATCGTCATCCCCCCTAGCCCCGACAGCCAACTTCGTCCCATCACCGCTTAACGATACACCACTACCAAAATAATCACCATGATCCGAAGAAGAAGCATCAGAAAGTTTTACCGCTTGCATTACCGTTTTGCCCCATGTGGATCCGCCCACAGTGTACAGATACACCGCCCCTCGATTACCACCCCCATCGTCATCACCCCAAGCCCCGACAGCCAACTTCGTTCCATCACCGCTTAACGATACACCACTACCAAAATAATCCTTATCATCCAAAGAAACACTGGCATGGTTATTAGAAAGTTTTACCGCTTGCGTTACCGTTCTGCCCCAACTGGATCCGCCCACAGTGTACAGATACACCGCCCCTCGATCAGAACCCCCATCGTCATTACTGTACGCCCCGACAGCCAACTTCGTCCCATCACCGCTTAACGATACACTATAACCAAAATAATCCTTATCATCCAAAGAAACACTGGCATGGCTATCAGAAAGTTTTACCGCTTGCTTTACCGTTTTGCCCCAACTGGATCCGCCCACAGTGTACAGATACACCGCCCCTCGATCGGTACCCCCATCGTCATCACCCGTAGCCCCGACAGCCAACTTCGTCCCATCACCGCTTAACGATACACCACTACCAAACCCATCACCATTATCCAAAGAAACACTGGCATGGCTATCAGAAAGTTTTACCGCTTGCGTTACCGTTCTGCCCCAATTGGATCCGCCCACAGTGTACAGATACACCGCTCCTCGACCACGATACTGATTATAATCACCCCCATCGTCATCACCCGTAGCCCCGACAGCCAACTTCGTCCCATCACCGCTTAACGATACACCACTACCAAAATCATCATTATAATCCAAAGAAACACTGGCATGAGAAAAACGGCTATAAGAAAGTTTTACCGCTTGCGTTACCGTACTGCCCCATGTGGCACCAGAACCGCCGACAGTGTACAGATACACCGCTCCTCGACCACGATACTGATTATAATCACCCCCATCGCCATCACCAGTAGCCCCGACAGCCAACTTCGTCCCATCATCGCTTAACGATACACTATAACCAAACTCATCATCATCATCCAAAGAAACACTGGCATGGCTATCAGAAAGTTTTACCGCTTGCGTTACCGTTTTGCCCCAACTGGATCCGCCGACAGTGTACAGATACACCGCCCCTCGATCCCTACCCCCATCGTCATCATACATAGCCCCGACAGCCAACTTCGTCCCATCAGCGCTTAACGATACACTACTACCAAAACGATCATTCCAATCCAAAGAAACACCAGCAGGGCTAGAGAGTTTTACCGCTTGCGTTACCGTATTGCCCCATGTGGCACCAGAACCGCCGACAGTGTACAAATACACCGCCCCTCGATCGGTACCCCCACCGTCATCACCCCTAGCCCCGACAGCCAACTTCGTCCCATCACCGCTTAACGATACACCACTACCAAAATAATCCTTGTCATCCAAAGAAATACTGGCATGGCTACCAGAAAGTTTTACCGCTGGCGTTACCGTACTGCCCCAACTGGATCCGCCCACAGTGTACAAATACACCGCCCCTCGATCGGTACCCCCATCGTCATCACCATAAGCCCCGACAGCCAACTTCGTCCCATCACCGCTTAACGATACACTACTACCAAACCTATCATCATCATCCAAAGAAACACCAGCAGGGCTACCAGAGAGTTTTACCGCTTGCGTTACCGTATTGCCCCATGTGGCACCAGAACCGCCGACAGTGTACAGATACACCGCCCCTCGACCAAAACCCCCATCGTCATCACCCCAAGCCCCGACAGCCAACTTCGTCCCATCACCGCTTAACGATACACCACTACCAAACCCATCACTATTATCCAAAGAAATACCGGCATGGCTATCAGAAAGTTTTACCGCTGGCGTTACCGTTCTGCCCCAACTGGATCCGCCCACAGTGTACAGATACACCGCCCCTCGATTTGCATGTTGGTTACTACCCCCATCGTCATCACCCCAAGCCCCGACAGCCAACTTCGTTCCATCACCGCTTAACGATACACCACTACCAAAATAATCCTTATCATCCAAAGAAACACTGGCATGGTTATTAGAAAGTTTTACCGCTTGCGTTACCGTTCTGCCCCAACTGGATCCGCCCACAGTGTACAGATACACCGCCCCTCGATCTGCACGGTAAGAATTAGCCCCATCGTCATCACGGGACGCCCCGACAGCCAACTTCGTCCCATCACCGCTTAACGATACACCACTACCAAAATAATCCATACTATCCAAAGAAACACTGGCATGGTAATCAGAAAGTTTTACCGCTTGCGTTACCGTTTTGCCCCAACTGGATCCGCCAACAATGAACAGATACACCGCCCCTCGAGTACTACCCCCATCGTCATCACCCGTAGCCCCGACAGCCAACTTCGTCCCATCACCGCTTAACGATACATTACGACCAAAACTATCATAATCATCCAAAGAAACGCTACTACCTGAAAGACCAACGCCATGGGCAATCTTTTTTGCCTGTGCAAAGCCGCCAGAGAACTTGCTAATCACCACATTTTTCGGGTCGAGCAAAATAACCCCGTTATTTGCTTTGACCCGTCCTAAACCAAAACTGTCGACTTGTTTTTTACCAGATATTTCCACCGCTCCGCCACCAGTGGCACCAGTGGCATCGATAGCCGCATAGTTGTTAGTGGTGTGATCCGCCCATACAATCGCTGTGCCGCCTGTACCCAATGCAGACGATACGATCACAGTTACGCCCGTGCCTAGTGAAGTTTTGCCGGCACTAACAAGGGAACTATTATCCCCCCAACGATTTACAAATAGGTCTTGGGTTTTGGTATCGAGAGCACTGGTTTTCGGGTCATACCCCCCACCTTGAAACGCCCCGCCTAGACGAATCCGTCCGCCTCGAGTTTTGCCCGCTGCGGATACAGTGCCGGACAACAGCCCCACCAAGCCGCCTTTGTTGCTGATGTCGATAGTGCCGCCTGTACCATCCGTACTGTCGGCTTTAAAATCCGCAGAGCCTAATACTTTTGTACCGATCTTGTCCAAACCACCAATAAACGACAGGCTGCCGCCTTTGGTTTTTCCCGACACATCGAAACGAGTACTGGCGTTTAGGTTTGCCCCGTGTTGTAGGGATACTTTAACCGTGCCGCCGCTGCCGTTTTGTGCCACTGCAGACACGGTACCGCTGCTGTCGATGGTATCTGCATCGATGGCAATAGTGCCGGCGGTGCCATAGTCCGCATCAGCGGTGATTCGCCCGTTGCCAGTAATGCCCACCGTACCACCACTGATCGATATAAACCCATCGGTCGAAGACACAGTATTTGCCGATACAATCCCATCGATCGATATAGTCTGGCGAAGAATATCGGAGGCATCGGCTATGGTTATGTCGACAAATCCGCCCCGGGAGTCGACCTTGCCACCTAAGTCGATAGTAGCCGCAACTTTGTTGCCTTGCGAATCAGTGAGTTTATCCCATGTGTCCGTAGGCACTTCGACCCGTAAAAAATCATTGTTGCCAAACGACATAACAATCTTTTCGCCACCAGCAAAACCCACTTTACCCACAAGAGCTCGAACCGTACCATTATTTTTGACCGCCCCACCCAACAACGCCACAAAACCACCATCATCGACCGAAATATGCCCCCGATTCGAAACAACGCCATTGGCACCGCTTTTGGTAAACGCATAATCACCATTGAGAAAATCATCATTGTCGATGTCGAGAGTCGAGGCGACAAAACCACCCGTGTCGATAACCCCATCTTTGGTAACCATGATACCGTTGGGATTGACCAAAAACACACTGCCATTAGCGTTAATCCGCCCAGCAATCTCAGAAGTAAAATCCCCCGTAACCCGATTTAAAGTTGCCGAGTCGCCACTGGGTTGGTTAAAGTTTACGGTGTTATCTTTGCCCACAGAAAAGCTGTGCCAATCGATAACCGCCTTATCCGATTGCTGATCGATGGTGAGAATATACCCCCCCCCCCCCCCCAGCATATTTGAGACTAGCGGCACCTTCTTGCACCACGCCGCCCTGTGGTAAATTGTTCGCAAAAATCGTGCCACCAGCACACAACGAAGTTACAGCCAACAAGCCGAATTTAATAGATTTACAGTTCATTGTTTATCTCTCCCTAACAAACCGAATTAAAAAATTTGCACGCTATACACACAAAAGATGACGCATACTACATCTAAAATCATTATGCAAATATAAAATATTAGGTGCACGCTTTATAACATATATTACAACACAATGCAAGTAGAAAAACAGCAAAATATTATTAGGTTGGGGGTCGTATCCACACAGCCGATGTGCCCCCTATTGGGGCGAGCCGATCTAGGAAGGGTACAGGTAAAGATGGCACTAATACCCAAGCCCCTGATGCAGGGTGGCATGTAAAGAATAATAGTCAAGGCAATAACTGTACGACTTATGAGTATAGCGTACCCCATCCCCAAAACCACAGGGTAAAAAGGCAATCAGACGACCGCCTTATATTGTTCGGTATTTTAATTTACAGCATCTTTTAGACCCTTACCTGCTTTGAATTTAGGGAGTGTAGCAGCAGGAATGACTACTGTTTCGCCTGTACGGGGGTTGCAACCTGTTCTGGCGGGACGGCGGACAGTGGTAAATGTACCAAAGCCGATTAGGCGGACTTCCTCGCCCTGTTTAAGGGCAAAAGTGATAGACGCAAATACCGCATCAATTGCCTTCACCGAATCCGATTTGCTCATACCAGTACTAGTCGCTACTGCTTCTGTTAATTCGCTCTTGTGCATAATGAAAATCCTTTCTGAAATCAAGTTATATGCAGTCAATATATACCACACTTGCAATAGCAGTTGTTAAAAAAAGCGTTGCATCGCTTGCAAAGAACCTTGAAAAAATCAACTGAGCCGGTTGAAAAAAAACATTTATTTTCAATTCGCAACATTAACATTTTTATTTTAGAGTGGTACTATGAAAAAATACACTATTTACGCCCGTTTTAGTTCTGATAAACAAAATCCTATGTCATCAGCAGATCAGATCGATCTGTGCCAAAAATATATCACATACCGCAATGATGGGATGCTGGTAAAAACCTATCATGACGATGGGTTGTCCGGTGCAGACCCAAACCGTCCTGCATTACAGGAAATGGTCGCAGATGCTAAAAATCGTATGTTTGATATGCTCGTAGTGGCAAGTCAAGACCGCATATATCGGGATCAAGCCGAAATGATACAACTATACAAAATCTTTAAATATTTAGATATTAAGATTTATAGTCTGCAAGAACAAGAAATAAATGAGATGAATGTTACATTGCAAGGCTATACATCTGAAAATTATCTGAGTGCATTAAAACAAAATGTGCGAAGGGGACAGCATGCAGCACTAAAACGCAAAACACCCCCCATGTCCACAGTATTTGGCTATACTCAAAATGACGATAAAACTTGGTCTATAAACAAAGCAGAAGCACAAATTGTTAAATGGGTTTTTACCATGAAAATTGAGGGACTGTCTAACCGGCAAGTCGCCGATATACTCAATAAACCAAACCAGCCCATTGCATACCGTAGCAAGTATAAATGGACACCCAACCACATTCGTTATATAATTAAAAAACCCATATACAAGGGCATTTTGATTTGGGGGGCAACTCGTAGAGTCCGTAACCCCATGACAGGTAAAATTGAATATATCGGAGTACCTAAACAAGACCAAACCGTTCTCAACTGTCCAGAATATCGCATCGTCAATAATAAAACTTGGCAACAAGCACAGCCCAAAAAAGAAAAGGTAAACCGTACACGGCACGGCATGCCATACCCTTTGTACAAAAAGGTCATTTGTGCAGAATGTGGCAATTGTATGAATATTGCTCACTCCCGCAAAGGAAAACAAGGAATAGAAGTTTATCGCTATCTACTATGTCGCAACTTACATAAATCAAACATGAAAGCATGTACAGCAGACAAATGGATCCGTCTAAATCCGTTGACTGACGATGTGTTTAGATGTATCATGCACGACCTAAACAGCAATCCCGAATGGGCAAGAGCACAGATACAACAGAGCGTTACTGTCAACCGCCCAAGTTTTGAAAAAATGCGAACGGATATGGTATCCAAAATATTTAGGGTAAAATCGTTCGACGAATACTTAGCATATATCCAGTCTCATACAGAATACAAAATAATAGATATACAAAAAATCATTGCCCGATTAGAATGGGCATTAAAAGCCTATGCTATGGATAGAAAAGACCCAAACGCCGTATCGGTTATGCAGATTTTCGTAAAAAATGTCTATGCCAAACGGACAGGCATAAGAGACACCACAAAATACGACTTTACATACGAAATCGACCGGCAAGCCATTGCTATGAATTTGCATATGCTACATTAAAAAAAGCGACGGTTCCATCATCACCTTTCTTTAAACGACTCATCTACCGTTTTTACCAATGGGGACAGAATGTATTCTATGATGCGGCGGTTGCCTGTTTTTATTTCTGTGGCTAAAGTCATGCCCGATGTTCTGACCCGATGCAGAGTGTGTGTATACACACTCTGCATCATCTATATACATTAAAAGAGATAAAACTTAATCCATTTATATAGATATTATCAACATATAAGGTATCTAGTACAGCCCCTTAAAAAAATAGGGGGATTGTCTTTTTTTATTTTAAGCCCTTATCAATTCAATTTTTCTATAATAATCGGTTTGGGTGCGTTTTTTGACGATGCTTTAATTTTTAGTGTATGCGGGGGTTTGGTATTTAGGATACGCTTATATTCTTTTATGCCTGAATCGTCCTCTTTGTGTGTAAATTGGTATCTTTCATTTCTATTGGAATTAGAAAAACAAAGCGATGGGTTGACGGCACAAATACTAGCACCAAATACCCCACCGGATGATGTATAAGGGGGTGGCTTTGGTAGCGGAATATATATATGGGTTTTGCTGGTATTGCACCGGGTTAGTGTCCATATAAAAACGGTGTTTTTTCTCGATATATTATGCAATAGCAAAAATTACATAAAAAATATACGCTTGTAAACCGCAGTTGTACTACACTTTTTCAACTTTTTTTAAAAAATGTAAAAAAATATGAAAAAAGCATTGACACCCCATATTATGATATGTTACAAGGGGGGTATATACCCGTTCAGCTCTGTCGCCTAGTTGCGTTATTCTTGTGCGGGTTTTCTTTTTCGTGGGGAAATGATGAAACAAATTTATAATAAAGATTACTATACTATTCCACAGCAAATACAGCACTTAAAACATAAGGGCTTGATATTTGCGGATGAACAACAAGCCGAACATATATTGAAACACATATCGTATTATAGATTATCGGGATATTTTTACCATTTTCAGGATAGGCAACAGGGTAATAAATTTGTATATGGTATAACTTTTGAAAATATTATTGCCTTGTATAAGTTTGATGCAAAACTACGATTGTTAATTATGGGGGCATTGGAAAGCATCGAAGTATCTTTAAGAACCGCTATTATTCGTTCTATGGGGGGATGCAATACTTTTGCCTTTAATACTCAAGATATTTTTAATTTTAAAAGGGACAGTTACGAAAAATTTCAATCTAGCCGTATAAAAAATTGGCAACGATCACAAGAACAGTTTAAACAGCATTTTGATAGTACCTATAAGCTGCCCCCTGTATGGGTGGAGGTTGAAACATGGACAATGGGTACGATTAGAGACTTTGTCAATTCTATTGAAAGGGAAAATCAAATAAAAATTGTAAGATTAACCCATTTCAAGACACCAGACTTTTTGGTTGGCTGGATTAAAAACTTGACGACTTTACGAAATATTTGTGCCCATCATGGGCGATTATGGAATAAAACCCTAAATAACATAGAAGCCAGTAACAAGGGATTTGGTGACCTGCATATATTGTTTCAAAACAGCGTAAACGCACAACGAAATGATATAAATATACATCCGAATAATAGGCTATATTATTATTGTATGATTATATGGTACATATTGCAGCATATTATTCCCGCAAGCGATTGGAACCAAAGATTACAACGGCACATAGGGATGATACCAAAAATGCCCGCTGTGTCCTTAATAAACATGGGCTTTCCCGACAATTGGTGTACAGAGCCTTATTGGAGATTATAACACAGTAAAAAAACGCCCTACATATACCGTCAGGTGGTAGAATGTCTCGTAAGGCTTATGGAGTATGTGTACTGTACAAGTCTAGGGGTAAGGTGTTTTTTCACATTATAATAGTACACACAAGCGGCATTTTATAGTATACTGCATGGGTTGCCCCTATATTCGAAACGGTTTATAACATAAGGCAGAGAGAGATATGACCTACCCCACATACGATACATATAAACCCAGTGGCATCGACTGGATTGGTGATATTCCTGTGGGGTGGGAAGTGGAAAAATTAGGTGCTTTATTAAAATCCGTTTCAATTAAGAATCATCCCGATTTACAATTATTGTCAATCACTCGTGAACAGGGTGTGATTGTACGAGACATGGATAATAAAGACGAAAACCATAATTTTATACCGGACGATTTATCAGGATACAAAGTGGTTCAAAAGGGTCAATTCGGCATGAATAAAATGAAAGCATGGCAAGGGTCTTATGGTATATCAAATTATATAGGAATAGTTAGTCCTGCGTATTATATATTTGATTTTTATAAATCCATTATTCCGGAATATTTTAATTTTGCTATAAGAAGTGGTTTGTATATTTCTTAGGGGCTGGCATAGATAATTAACCAGAAATGAGTTATAATGTTATCTATGAGGTTTAGAAAAAGCAAAATTATTTGGTACAAACAAAAGCAGTTAATTGAGCATTTTATTGCAGGAACGACTGCTCGATGTGCTAGTGAGTTATTGGACATGAATCGCAATACGGTTACTCTATATTTTCGTCATTTACGGAGATTATTGCTTATGAACTAGAACAGCAAAGCGAAGAGTTATTTGGTGGTGAAATAGAAGTAGACGAAAGTTACTTTGGTGGTACCCAAAAAGGTAAGCGGGGACGGGGTGCAAAAGCCAAAACCCCAGTGTTTGGCTTGCTTAAAAGGGGTGGTAAGGTTTATACAAAGACAATACCTGATGCTAGTAGCACGACTTTAATACCAATAATTAGGGACAAAGTGATACCTGATAGCATAGTGTATAGTGATTGTTGGAAAGGGTATAATGCCCTAGATATTTCAGAGTTTAAACATATGCGAATTAACCATAGTAAAGAGTTTGCACATAAGAAAAATCATATCAATGGTATTGAGAATTTTTGGAACCAAGCCAAGAGACATATGCGAAAATATAATGGTATTCCTAAGCATAATTTTATGCTACATTTGAAGGAATGTGAGTGGCGATTTAATCACAGTGATTTTAAGTCGCAAAAAAGACAATTAAAACAGTGGGCTAGAAAATATTTAAGTTAGTTATCTATGCCAGCCCCTAATTTTTTCCTACTTTTATCCTATAGAATGGTTTAAATATGCCTCCGTCTTTTATTTTATCATTATACTTTTGATAGGCAAAAACGATCCTATTCCCATCAGGCGAAAACGCATTCGGTTCTATATTAACCCGCAAATTTTCCACCTCAAACCCATTGGCAAGCAACGACTGTATAACCACATGATCATCCACCTGTGCCACCGCTACGGATATATTCAAACATACCCCCGCAACAAAAACACAAGCAACGAATCACCTATACAACAAGTGTATAAAACCCCATATCCACATCAAAAATATTCGTTCCCTTTTCAAAATAAGCCTCTTAAAATAAAAGTACCGTTACAATACCCTAAAACCAACAACTTTTATTACTTATCCATTATATAATTTATACCTTAAATGGTATACTAACACAAACCTTTTACAACTGTCAAGCGAAAAAATACATATTCAAATAATTTTTACTACATAGCGAAAAAAAAAAAAACATTTATAGAACAAATACCTTTACGCAACCTTACGGATATGTTCCCGTTCGTATATTACAGACTGTATATCGATGGAACCATCAGCATATGATGCCGCCCCCCACAGTGTGCCTAGCAAAGGCACATCCGACAAAACTGTTAGTACTGATATGCAAGATAGCACCCCTACATAATACCCGTTATATAAAGTGTATGCTCTGTTGATAAACTGCAATTTATCTCAATTGAGTTACACATGCACACAATACTTAAACATCATTTTATGCGTTGTTTGCTTGTTGATTTTGAAACAGTTGTGCCATAGCATGGCACATGCTGATAATGATTGTGCGTTTTTCTTTATCGGGAATTTGCCGATATGATTTTATCAATTCAAGTAGCTCCCTGTCTAAGGCTTTATCCTGCATGGATTTACCCAACAATTTAACCACCTGTTGGCGTAATCGGGGGGATGCGGTTAATGCCTGTTGGGGAATATTATCAAAAAAATACTCTATGTTCGTATCCAATACAGTAACAATATCTAGCAACCGTGAACAAGAAATACGGTTTATGCCAGTTTCATACTTCTGTAACTGTTGAAATGAAATCCCCAACATATCAGCAAGCTGCATTTGGCTTAGTCCCAATAAAATGCGTCTCTCCCGTAATAAAAAGCCCACTTGAATATCGACGGGGTCTGGATCACCCGAACGATCAGATGAAATAATACTTTTTGTCTTTTGTGTGTATTGTTTTGTCATGAAAAATTTCCTTTCTAAATATAAGATTTACCTTAACACATTTTTAATAGCTCGTTAATACGAGGTAAATACTGTTTTGTTATCCACCCAGCACACCATCGGGGGGCGGTTATACTTGTATCGGTGATTTTGACATGTCGCAGCCAAATATCCCATGCCAAATGCCCATATTCGGATCGCAACCGCCCAACAATGTATTTGAATGTGTGTCTATCAATGGCTCTGTTAAGTACCACATCATACACATTGTTTAATTTTTCCTGTGCGTCCGCCTGTTGCTTTTGCTGACGATACAATGTATAACGATCTGATACAGTCATAGTATAGCGATTATCATTTTCAGTAGCCATGCGATCTAGGCTATCCAGTAATTGCTCCACAGTTGGCGGACACCATTTGTCTAGCGTCCCCAAAAAGAACTGTTCGGGCGTAGTACGAATTGTTCCTTTACTGCCTTTGGCAACAAAATGCACTTTACACATGGTATTGACAAAGTGGATAACCACCCGCATAGCCAAATACCGCCCGTCTTTCACTTTCCAAAATAGGGTTTCCAATTTATCCATAGAAACAGTCGGCAAATATGCCCGTTGCAGCTGCTGTAATAGGTCTAAAACTTCCCCCGCTGTGTGGGTATCGGCAAAGCGATTAGCCATGTGTACATCAAACTGTGCCAAGCCAAACACGACTTTATCTCGGATATGATAGGTGGCATTTTCCCAGAAGGGTTTTTCTCTTGAAAAGCCCTTACTCGGTGTATCCACCCGCTGTGGCTTTACAGGTGGTGCCATTCTGCTAGCGTTACACCCGCAAAGCCCGTTAGGGCGGTTTTTTGCGGGCTTTATACCATTTCCTACCCGTTTCAAGGAAACCATATCTGCCGTATCAAACTGATTTTGACAGGAAACCTTACAATCTGGTGTAGGAATGTAGGAAGTTTTTTTGATTCCTTTATGGGGATTATTATTATATATATTATTATCGGTTTCCTGACAGGCAACCTGTGTGTGGGTTTCTGACGGGCTAAAAACCCTGTCCGCACGGTGGGTAGATACCAACGCCCACACAGCAGGGACAAAACGATATGCGTTTTGCTCTGATTTGTATTTGCCCAGTTTTCTTTCCCGCTTCACTTGTAACATGCTATTGTCTTCTAACGCTTTAACAATTTTGCTAGCATTGCCCTTAGTGGTAAATGCCCTGTTGGCGATTTCGCACAGGGATATACTGCACGCCCCCGTGCGGTCGCTGGATCGCATCATCACATCCAAAACCACTTTGCGGACTTCTGTCCACCACCGATCGGGCATCTTGCCCATCAATTTCGGATTAAACCGCCGCTTAGCAGCCCAATACGCCCGTTGTTTTATACTCTGCGTTGCACCATTGCCCGGGCGATCATCTTACGCCCTAAATTTTTGCTACTAGACGAACCGACTTCGGCACTGGATCGCAGCATACAGGGGCAAGTGGTCGACCTGTTGTTAGCGTTACAAGGTAAATACAACTTGACATATTTGTTTATCAGCCACGATTTATCCGTAGTAAAATCCATGTCCGATCGCATTATCGTTATGCAAAACGGCAACATTGTCGAACAAGGCACCACACAACACATATTTACCACCCCCAAAACCCCCTATACCAAAGCCTTAATCGAAGCCTCAGGGATGTACGGGGAAGTGGGTCGTATATGATATAATATCATCGTTTGAAAATCACACTATAAACGCCCTATATGGGCGTTTTTTTTGTGCTGTAAACCTGTTATAACGCCTTGAAATAAAAAATACAAAATATCGAAAAAAAACCCTTGACATGGAAAAAAAAAAAAATTTATACTCATAGGGTGCGTGTTTTAAACACATGGTTTTAACAAAGTAAAAAAGGTTTAACACAATGAAAAAAATATTTCTTATCGGTACAAGTGCGGTTGTACTTACATGGGCAACCCCTATATTAACCAACGACACGGATACAGTGGTAAGTCGCAGCGGCGATGTATTGGTCGATTCGGTAAACAAAAAAGGTATCTTTCAATGGCTCGAGGGCGGCTTTGGCTATACAAACAAAAAACTCAGTTATGATTTAACCGCCTTTAAGGTGTTGCGGGAAAACAAGAGTGCCGTCCGGTACCTACAAACCTCCTTACGCCGCAAGGGAGCGGAAAATACTTTTAATATTGGCTTTGGCACCCGTAACGCTATCAATGATGCCAGAACAACTCTTATAGGGGTAAATATATTTATCGACAGCAAAGACGGTGCCGGCAAGTTTTATACATTCGGCAGTAAAGCCTATAAACGCTTATCGCTTGGTCTGGAATTGAAAACTGGGGCATTCGATCTATCGGCAAATATGTATCGTCCTATGGGCAGTGCGGTTATTTTAGGGCGAAAGGTTATGAAAGGCTTCGACATGACCGCCAAAGGCAACCTTACAGATACCCTGAATATCGGTTTAAACACCTATAAATTTGATGGGGTTGCCGACAAGGTCGAACAGGGGAATAAGCTGATTTTAGAATTTAAACCGAACAGTATCATAACGATTCGGGGCGAATATGACAAACCGAAATCATCATCGGCACAAACCAATGTATACGCTGGCTTTAAATTTGCCTTTGGTACGACGAATACTAGGCAACAAAACAGCAGCGGCACCGCATGGGACAAACGCTACGACAAGGTCGAGCGGAGCTACGAAGTCAAGACCGCTGAAGTCGAAACAATGCAGCCTGTACCGATTGCTGGGCGTTCGTCGATAAGTTCCAAAGGAGGTAAAACGATTCGATCCGGCGATGGAACAACAAAAGATACCGCTTTTCAATTGTCGAACAACAACAAATACGATATAATATCGTTTGTAAATCTGCCTGATGGGGTTACGCCAACGGTTACAGCAGCCATTGATACGGGTACAGAGGGTGCAGACTTCCAATTTAGAAACAAAGACGACACCGCCGATGTGGCAATTGGAGAGGTTACCTATAACAATATTTTAGAAGACAAGGCAGATGCGGAGGTAGCGGTGTTAAAACTCACCTACACAGCCAGCGGCTATAAAGCACAAGAAGTATTTGTTAAAACCGATAGTCTTTTTGACGAAAGTGACTTGACTATGGCGGATCTTTCTGTACCATACACTTCAGGGGATAAAGCCGTCAGCACCCAAGATATACTTGCCAAATTATCGGTCAGCGGCGACCAAAGCCAAAAATCCGAATGGACACTTAAGAGCATAACCCACAAGGATAGTGCTAGTGATAGTTCTAAATTGACTATTGCTGCAGACGGAAAGAGTTTAACCATAAAATCGGCAATTAGTGGCGGTACTACAATTACCGTTGTGTTTTCACACTCCGAATATGGAGATGTGAGCAAAGACTTTGAACTGTATACAACAGGTCAAATGAGCAGTGCCAGCCGATCGGGCTTATCGGGCAAATGGGGTAAAGCGTTTAGTGTAGATTATAAGTTAAATACCTCTGATGGCGGTGAAACCTTTACAACGGGTGCAAGTGGCGACTTTACATTCTCGATTGTTGCACCCGGTGGGGACGATGGCAGCGGTAAAACCCAAACAACTTCTGGCATTTTCAACACCAGCCCCATCCATTCGCAAACCGGGGCTATCACCGGGACGAATCTTTTGCGAAGCGGTACTTTATTGGTAAAAATTGTCCGTGCAGCCAAAGGCGAAGTGCCACAGCTGGTAGATTATGAAAATATCACCGTACAAAAACAAGTTCTCAGCAGCGATGTAACAAAACCGACCATATCGTTGGCAAGTGGCGAAGACGGCAAGTGGAAATCAAGTACAGCCACCAAGTTTAACATGTCCTATGCCAACTTACCGGGGGGCGGTGCCGTCAATACTTTCGACTGGACAGTGGCGAAAAAATCAGGTGATGAGCCTGACGGTACCATTACAATAGATAACGATGGCAAAATAAAAGGTGCCGAGTCCGGAGGTAAAGTGATTATCACCCTAACCGCAAAAAACAGTGATACCAAATACAGCGGCAGCGTGGCATTAGCGGACTTTACAATCAACAAGCATGATTACCCTCTAACCGTAAAGAGCAACTATACCTCCGCATCAGCGGCGTTAGGGCTGCGGCTGCCCGCATCAGGTTCGGGCAGAAGAATGGAGGTAAATGCAAATAGTGCTCTTCATATAATGGGCGGCTCCTTAGATTTTAACCTAACTAAATTGACCGTAACCCGTGTAACCGGTGAAAGCATTAGCGGGACAACCCCCGCCGTTATTGACGAAACTGCAACTGAAAATATACAAGCCTTCATAGGTGCCAGCCGAATAACAGGAAATGAATCTCAGGTTATATCACGGATACAAACAGGATTACGAGCAAAAAACGCAATCTGGCTCAAAAAGACAGCAGACGGAGGCTCACACGGCAGCAAAGCTCTCATATTGCGAATGCAAGTATCAGGGGACAAAAAATACAATGCCTTTGATCAAAAGATATACTTAGTAACATCAAGCAACTAATATTTCATCTCATATATTAACCCATATATATAAAATCGAAAGGGGGCTTTTTATAGCCTCCTTTTTTATCCATGTGGCACACACAGGAAGCTTACGAGTCCACCTTTAAACCATTCACGACATAGGTATTCGCATACATACCCCTGTGTGGCACCATGTGAAAACCGAAAGATTATGCCAAATAATCGGGCAGGTCGGCTATTTTTTTCGCCCCCATTTGGGTCATAGTTTGCTCCAGTTGGCGGGTCAACATTTCGATGGTGTGTTCGCCCCCTTGTGTGCCTAATGCCCCCAAGCCGTGCATAAACGCCCGCCCGGCAAAGGTGAATTTTGCCCCCGATGCAATGGCACAGGCAATATCGGATCCGGACTCGATACCGCTGTCGAAGCTGAACGCTACCCTGTTGCCGTATGTTTTTACCAAGTCTGGCAGTACGGATATGGACGATTCGCCGCCGTCCAGCTGTCTTGCCCCGTGATTCGATACCAATATGCCGTCGACACCTATTTCGATACCTTTTTCCACATCAGCGGCGTCCATAACGCCTTTTAGGATAATCGGTGCTTGCCATTGGTCACGGATCTGTTTTAAATCCTCCATATTGACAACGCCGGTCATTTTTGCGTTCATAAAAGCCGACAATTGTCCCATACTGCCCCCGTCCATATAAGGTTTTAAAGTGGCAAATGTGGGCACGCCCCCCGCTAGTAGCATTTTTACGCCCCATGTGGGACAGGTCATCATACTGATGATGTTTTTGAGACTCATCTTCGGCGGCATGCCCAACCCGTTACGAATATCCCGGGGGCGATAGCCAAAAGACGCCACATCAACGGTTACAAACAACGCCCGATAGCCGGCGTGTTTCGCCCGTTTTAAAATATCCCGCCTCATATCCGCCTCCGCCGGGTTGTACAGCTGAAATAACGCTTGCCCGTCTGATGCCTTTGCCACCTGTTCGATGGATGCGGTCGATACGGTGGACAATACATAAGGCACATTGTACTTTGCCGCCGCTTGCGACAATATAATCGGAGCGTTTGGCCAAATTAAACCCTGTAAGCCAATGGGGGCAATGCCAATCGGGGCATCGTACTTAATACCGCACAACTCAGCCGATATATCCGGCGTTACCGTTTCTCGTAAAAACCGCTGTTTCAATTTCACCCGTTTTAAATCGGCGGCATTATCCGCCAGCCCCACCTCGTCCAAACACCCGCCAATCATATATTCATAAGCAAAGCCGGGAATACGCCGTTGCGACTTTTTCTTTAAGTCAGACAACATGGGATACTGCGTATTAAAAAACATCTTATTCCTCTCTATTTTATATTACCTGTTGTTTTGTGCTAACCGCCTATATGGTAACAAAAAAATGACGAAATGAAAACATTTTTATAAATTTCTATTTCGGAGGGTATAAATAGGTGTTTACGATCCTTTTATGCTGGCTTAGCCATAACCAACACCCCTACGCATTCACCGCCTAGTATGTGGTAATGCAGGTGCGGGACTTCTTGTTGTCCATGTTGTCCTGTGTTGCTGATGATACGGTATCCCTTTTCTCGTATCCCTAATATATCAATGGTTTTTATCACCCCGTTGTGAAAACCGATGATTTCATCGGCTGTGGCGTTGTCGATAAAGTCCGTGTAATCCGTGTATGCCCCCTTGGGGATAACCAGTGCGTGGACTTTGCGGGCGGGGCTGATGTCGTAAAAGGCGAGGACAAAATCATCTTCGTATACAGTGGTATTGGGAATTTCCCCCCGTAAAATTTTTGCAAATATGTTGTTGGTATCGTATGTCATACTGTTTCTCCATTGTTATAAAATGATTGTGGGGGCTGTATTGCAAGATTCACTTAAGCCCACGGGCGGTTTAAAGCGTCCTTCGCCTCCCACTTGGCAATGTCGTCTTCGTGTTCTAGGGTTATACCAATGTGGTCTAATCCATTTAACAAGCGATTTCGCAAAGCATCGTCCATCTGGAACGGGTATATTTTATTGCCGGCTACGATGGTTTTACGGTGTAAATCGACGGTGATTTCTGAGGCATCCACATGTTTTACCAAATCCATAATTTCCCGATGCTGATCGGGCGATAACACAATCGGACACATGCCGTTGTTAAAACAGTTGTTGTAAAAAATATCGGCAATAGATGTGGAAATGACACACCTAATGCCAAAATCTGCCAATGCCCATGGGGCGTGTTCACGGGACGACCCACAGCCAAAATTATCGCCGGCAATCAGAATTTGGGCGTTGCGATAATGGGGGTGGTTTAAAATAAAATCGGGCATTTCCTTACCGTCTTCGTCATAACGGATGTCTTCAAACGCATGCACCCCCAGCCCGGTACGGGTGATGACTTTTAAATACTGTTTGGGTAAAATCATATCCGTGTCGATATTGATACTATCCATCGGGGCACAAATCCCGGTTAGTTTGGTAAATTTGTCCAAGTTATCCTCCGTCGACCAAGTGGCGATAGTCGGTTATCCGTCCGGTGATTGCCGATGCCGCCGCTACCGCAGGCGATACAAGGTGCGTGCGTCCCCCCCGTCCTTGTCGCCCTTCGAAGTTGCGGTTCGAAGTGGACGCACAGCGTTCCCCCGGTTGCAACCGATCCGCATTCATGGCAAGACACATAGAACAGCCCGGCTGTCGCCAATCAAAACCAGCGTTCACCAATACCTTGTCAATACCTTCCGCCTCTGCCTGCATTTTTACCAAGCCCGAACCGGGTACCACAATCGCATGCACCCCATCGGCAACTTTTCGCCCGATGGCAACCTGTGCCACCGTGCGTAAATCCTCGATACGGGAGTTGGTACACGAGCCGATAAACACTTTATCGAGGGCAATTTCTGATATGGGCATGCCCGCTTGTAACCCCATATACGCCAACGCCCGTAGCATGTGGTTTTTTGTGTTTTCATCGGTGGCGTCATCGGGGTATGGTACGATGCCACTGATAGGAACCGTATCCTGTGGCGAAGTCCCCCAAGTGGTCATAAGGTCAATATCGTCCGTGTGGATATACACCTCGTTATCAAACACCGCCGCCGCATCCGTATACAAAGTCCGCCAATGGGCAACCGCCCGCTCGAACATGTCCCCTTGTGGTGCCATAGGTCTGCCTTTGATGTAGGCAAAAGTGGTTTCATCTGGGGCGATTAAGCCCGCCCTTGCCCCCGCCTCGATACTCATATTGCACACAGTCATTCGGGCTTCCATAGACAGCGACCGAATAGCCGTACCAGCGTACTCAATGACACAGCCCGTACCACCCCCCGTGCCAATTTTGCCAATAATGCTCAAGATAATATCTTTGGCGGTGATACCCTTACGCACATGTCCGTCGACGGTAATACGCATGTTTTTTGCCGGCTTTTGCAACAGGGTTTGGGTCGCCATCACATGTTCGACTTCCGAAGTACCAATACCAAACGCCAACGCTCCAAACGCCCCATGTGTCGAAGTGTGGCTGTCGCCACATACCAAAGTCATACCGGGTAAAGAAAACCCTTGTTCGGGTCCCACCACATGGACAATGCCTTGACGGCTGTCGTCCATGTCGAACAACCGCACGCCAAATTGTTGTGTATTTTGGCGTAAGGTTTCCACTTGAATACGGGAATTTTCATCGGCAATACCCTGATGGCGGTTGAGAGTCGGCACATTGTGGTCGGGGGTCGCCAAAGTCTTATCGACCCGCCGCAAATGGCGGTTTGCCATGCGTAACCCCTCGAACGCCTGCGGCGAAGTCACCTCATGCACCAGATGGCGATCGATATACAAAATAGCCGTACCATCAGGCAAAACCTTAACACAATGGTAATCCCAAATTTTATCGAACAATGTCTTTGGCTCAGCAGTCATGTTTATACCCACAGAAACGAATGTACTAATAAATGTATTTTTCTGTTGTGATTATAAACCACATCTTAAACAAAATGCAACAAAAAACAACGACTCTTTATCGATGGGTAAGAACCACACCCGCTTAACCATGTGGCAAACTATCCCTTATAATGGTAACGGCAGGCGTGTACCAGTACGACAGTATCGACAATCTCATACACCAACCGGTGTCGTCTGTCTATGCGTCTAGACCACAAACCGGATAGTTCATATTTTAACGGTTCTGGTTTTCCGATGCCCTCATATGGGCTCTGGCAACACTGCTGCAATAGTTTTATAATTCTTTCGGCTATCTTAGGATTATGTTTCTGCCAATATTTATAATGGGATAAACCCGTATCGGTAAACTCAATGTCATACATTACAGATGATCGGTAAATTTGTGTACTTTACCCTGTTTTGCTTCCTGTCGACTCTTGCGAATGTCCGCCATAGTTTCGGGGCAGGACATTAGGTATTCGGTTGCGTCCATTGCCGTTTCCGCACCCCCATTGCCCAACACCCCAGCACTGTTAAAAGTGCTAGTGCCTACATCTGCGAAATCACGCACCCCCCCCGTGCGGTGTAATGCAATACCCTCATGTTTCATTGTAAAAACCTCTATTTATGCCCATTCCGGGCGTTTCAAAAGCAGCCCATCTGCCTTCATTAGACACAATATACCATGTATATTGTATGGTGTCAAGTAGAAGCTTGCTTTTCTGTTATCGCCGTTTTTTACCCACACAGAACACCCGCAGCCCCCTATCGACAGCCTACTTTGCACCTGTGCGATGTCTATTGTTGCAATATAGACTATACCACTTGTACTAAACGGTGTTGGCTTTTTTGGCTGCTTCTGCCATTTTTGCCAGCTGTGCTTCCCGTTTGCCAATGCGTTCTTCGGTAATCCGTGCCGCTTTGCCTGTGCGTCCTCGCAAGTAGTACAGCTTTGCCCGTCTGACTTTGCCATACCGTACCACTTCGATTTTTTCTATGCGGGGGGAATACAGAGGAAACACTTTTTCCACCCCCTCGCCAGAAGACAGTTTACGGACGGTAAAGCTGCTGTGCAGCCCGGCGTTACGGCGGGCGATGACGACGCCTTCGAACGCCTGTACCCGGGTGGTGGTGCCTTCGGTAATCCGTACATGTACTTTGACATTGTCGCCGGCTTTGAATGCGGGAATGTTTTTGCCCTCTGTTACCCGGGCAATTTCTGCTTGTTCTAGGTGTTGCATGATAGTATTCATTGTTTTATCCTTTCTTAGAATAGTGTTCATATCGGTGCCATAAATCGGCACGCCGGTGTTTGGTAATGCGGGTGCGTTCGGATTGTCGCCACTTGGCAATGTTTGCATGATGTCCGCTCAGTAGCACTTCGGGAACTGTGTATCCCTGCCAGTGTTGCGGACGGGTATAATGGGAATATTCCAACAATCCGTCCTCAAAACTTTCCTCGACGATAGAGTCCGCATCGCCTACCGCCCCCGGCAGTAAGCGAACAACCGAATCGAGCATCACTTGTACCGCCGGTTCACCACCGCTCAGCACAAAATCGCCGACACTGACCTCAAGCATGTCCCATTTGTCGATAACCCGTTGATCGATACCTTCGTATCGTCCACACACAAAAGTTATCTCAGACAGCTGGGCAAACGCTCGAGCCATGTGGTGAGTCCACACTTTGCCCCGGGGGCTGGTACAGACAACGGTACCCACCGTGTCGATACTGTTTAAAGCGTTATCGATCACATCCGGGCGCATCACCATACCCGCACCGCCGCCAAATGGGGCATCGTCGACAGTTGCGTGCTTGTCATAAGCAAAATCCCGTATCTGTACGGTGTGTAGCTGCCACAGGTTGTTTGCCCGGGCTTTGGCAGGGATAGACGCCCCTAACACACCGGGAAACATATCTGGGAACAGGGTTAGTACATGCACGCTTAACATCTTGCTATGGTGTCCTTGTCGGTTGTGTGTGGTTGGCAGATACAGCATCGGGTATATGCAGTACAACCGTTTTTTTCTGCAGATCGATATTCCCCACAGCGGTCGTAAACAAAAATAACTCCGTATGTTGTGTATCCGTAAACAGCACTTCGATTAAATCGCCCGCCCCGTAGTTGTGCAAGCCTTTAACCGTGCCAATGGGGGTATCACACGCATTTAAAACCGTACATTGCAACAAATCCGTATGATAATATGTATTGTCCTCGAGAGAGGGCAGTTGGCTTCGCCGCACACAAATTTCCGTGCCTTTTAGCCTATCCGCATCGGTACGGGTATGACAGCCCGTAACCTGTGCCATATATAGCCCTTTGGCAACGCCGATTTTGGCTATGTGCAACGGCTGACCATGCGTATCATAAGTCGGGGTATAGGCAAAAATATCATCGGGATTTTGCGTAAAGCTTTTGACTTTTACCGCCCCTTTGATACCGTGTGCGTGGGTAATAACGCCGATTGTGATAAGAGTATCTGTCATGGTCCTATGCCTATTGTCAGCCATATAACAAGCGGTTATTCGCTGGCACTGTCCGTATCGGCTGGTGTTTCTGATGTCTCTGCCAATACTTCTGATGCTGCCGTCCGTTTTGCTTGTCGTTCTTCGATTTTCATCTTGGTTCGTGCAGACTGCAGGTGTTTTTTGGTTTGTACGGGAATTTTCCGTGCGTCGACCAAGTTTGCGGTCGCCAAAAAGCGTCTTACCCGATCCGTAGGTTCCGCCCCTTCGCCCAACCAATAGCGAATGCGGTCGTCGACCAAAGTAACCCGTTGTACATGGTGTTTTGCCACCATAGGGTTATAAGTGCCTACTTTTTCGATGAATCGCCCGTCTCGTGGTGCCCGTGCATCGGCAACCACAATACGATAATAAGGGCGTTTTTTCGAACCCCCCCGTGCCAATCTAATTTTTAAACCCATATTTTACTCCGTTACGGTTTGTAAGTTAATACTATCCACACACACCATCATGTGCGGCATAGGGATTACCCGCCAAAGGGAAATCCCCCACTGGGGGGTTTGCCCCCAGCAAAAGGTATACCTCCGCCCATATTTCCACCCATACCGCCGCCCGGCATAGCGGGCATTTTTCCGCCCATTTTTCGCATCTGTTTCATGGCTCTTTCCATCGTTTGGAATTGTTTTAGCAATTTGTTAATGTCTGATACTTGCGTGCCGGATCCGCTGGCGATGCGTTTTTTACGGGACGCATGTAAGATTTTTGGGTTTTGCCGTTCTTTGCGGGTCATCGAGTTGATGATGGCAATTTGCCGCCCCAGCATGGCATCGTTAATACCCGCTGATTCCATTTTGCTTTTCATTTTACCCACGCCGGGCAACATACCCATCACACCGCCCAATCCGCCCATATTTTGCATTTGCGTCAGCTGGGATTTTAAGTCGTTTAGGTCGAATTTACCGGACATCATCCGCTTTGCCATTTTTTCCATGTCTTGTTCAGATGCGGTTTGTTGGGCTTTTTCGACCAAAGCGACAATATCGCCCATGCCTAAAATACGGTTGGCAATTCTGTTGGCGTCAAACAGTTCAATATCGTCCAGTTTTTCCCCAACCCCCATAAACTTAATCGGACACCCAGTAGTTGCCCGCATCGACAGTGCCGCCCCGCCTCGACTGTCCCCATCGACACGGGTTAGGACAATGCCGGTGAGGCTGAGTTTTGCCTTAAAATTTTCGGCTGTAGTAACGCTGTCTTGCCCGGTCATAGCGTCCGCTACCAACAAAGTTTCCTGCGGTTTGGCAACGGCGTTAATCTGTGCCAATTCGAACATTAACGCCTCATCGATGGACAACCGCCCCGCCGTATCCAGCATCACCACATCATAGCCGCCCAATCGCCCCGCCTGCATCGCCCGTTTGGCAATATCGACAGGGGATTGCCCAGCAATAATCGGTAAGGTATCGACCCCCACTTGTTCGCCCAGTACCGCCAGTTGTTGCTGAGCGGCAGGTCGTGCCACATCAAGGGACGCCATCAAAACTTTTTTGCGATTTTTGTTTTGTAGAATACCAGCAATTTTGCCCGTACTGGTGGTTTTCCCCGCCCCTTGCAAACCCACCATCACAATCGCCACAGGCGGTTCCCCCCGCAAGTTTAACGCCCCCGCAAAGTTTTTCGTATCCATAGCATCGCTAGAAACACCCTGTTCATCGCCATTAAAAATGTCGACCATAACATCGTGGACGATCTTAACCACCTGTTGCCCGGGGGTAACAGATTTTAATACCGCTTCGCCTAAGGCTTGTTCCTTAACCCGGTCGACAAAAGACCGCACCACCGGCAACGCCACATCCGCATCCAGCAACGCCCGCCGAATCTCAACCATAGCCGCATCGACATCCTTGGCAGTCAACGCCCCTTTGCCTTTCAACCTATCAAAAACCGACCCTAATTTCGCCTGCAACCCATCAAACATATTGGCACCTTAAAATTATATTACACTGCAAAAATCCCATAACGAAAAAAACACCAGCGTACGAAACTCGTAGACCAGCTGACCCCATAGGGCTATATCCGACCACAGACGGAAATATAAACTTTCAAAATGCGATTTTTGAAAAAACTAAACGATATATACAGTAAAACCGAATACGAGTCAAACGGTTTATTATAAAAATCTGTATGAAATAGATTTTTATGTAAAAAAACAATTGACACCGATATAACTATGCCATATAATGTAGTTATCTCACCTACCAAGTTGCAGACGGAGATTTGCGGGACGCCACATACTTATATGGGCGTCCCTTGCTTTATGTATTGTTGGTGGTTTCTGATAACATCTTGTATTTTACGATTATATTTGATGGGAAATCCCGTTATAAACAGATAATACTCGGGTCGTTTTTCCAAAACCACAATGTAACATCTTTCTAGCATAATATTTATTCGTACAGTGTTACCTCTGTAATGTTCTTCATATACGATGGTATCAGAATTTGTCAGTGCCGATTTAATCCACCCAATTTTTTTACATCTGTCGGCACAGAAAATTCGATATTCGTCCCTATGTCTGTGATTAGCCCTATCTGTAACAGCGTGCCAAAAACTGCGGTGCATACCATGAATTTCAGCCCATCGTTTAAAAGAAATCTGTTTACTATTATAAGTCAAACCACCATTTACAATTTCTCTCATAAAAAAATCATACGGGGCATCGCACTTTGTGCGTATACAAGTTAAAGTTTCATCTATATTAAACATATGCGGATATAGCATTAAGCATTTTGCCCCTGCCACAGCAATACATTTATTTTTTTCTCATAATGTGGACTTTTGGAAGTTAAGTTTTGTTTCGATGTATTGATAATATAATCTGTCAATGTTATTTTCGCATCGCTCTGCCCATTTTTACCATATCGATTAATATATGAAATCGCACCAATCAAAATGTCGGCAAGTTCCATTAATACCACTTCGTGAGATCGTATTTGCTGACATTGTTTAATGTTATTATGGTGTCTTAAAATGTCTTGCAGCTTTGATACTTTTCGACTCCCTTTGGTATCTTTTATATCCAAATAAATATTGTAAGTATCTTGATTATCCACAATATAGTTTAACATTGTGTAATACATTTTGTGATAAAAGGTATCATGGCTTTGTCCAAACGCAGTGTGATTTAATTGTTCTTTATCGATAATCACCGCTCTGAAGTTTAATTCATGTATATCAAAAAACAAATCCATCAATTCTAAATATGCAGATAATTTATTTTTAGACACCTTAACCCACTTCATTTCTGCATTTTTTATACCGTGCTTATGCTTAATATTTTTGATTCGGGTAAAAATATCATTTTTTAAGTGCAAAGGACAATAAACCCCTCCAATAACCATGTAACGATTATGGTCATCATATTTTTCATGCTGTAAATGACAGCTTTCGTCACAATAAATGTTATATTCAGTCATAAAATCAAGTATCTAACATTTTTATTCATTTTTTGCCTTTTTTCTTTCACGAACCAAGTGACGGAGAGCAACAACGAACTAATATCTATCATAAGAAAATCACATGATACTTCAAAATGCGATTTTTGAAAAAACTAAACCACATATACAGTAAAACCGAATGCAAGTCAAACGGTTTATTGTAAAAAACTATATGCAATAGATTTTTGCGTTGACACGATACGAAAATACTACTATATACAGTACCAAATGTAACCTTTAAAATATATTAAGAGAGAGAAAATGCCATACATAAACCCTGTGAAATATACCCCCCCCCCCCCCTAAAATTTTGTGTGGGGGTGTGTAATGGCTGATACACCCATATACAGGAGTGATCTGAATGATGCTAGCCATAATATAGTTTCTGAGAATATCGACTATATAAAACAGCGATTTCCCCATGTGGTAAATGAAAGCGGTGTGGATTTTGATGCGTTAAAACAAACATTAGGGGGGGTGGTCGATACGGAACACCATTACAATTTTTCGTGGCACGGCAAACGCAAAGCCGAACGCATCGCTTATACCCCTACCCGTGCCACCTTGTTGCCCGTACCACAGGAAAGTAAACATTGGGACAGTACAAAAAATATGGTTATCGAGGGGGATAATTTGGAAGTGTTAAAATTATTGCAAAAATCATACAGCAATAAGATAAAAATGATATATATCGATCCGCCTTATAATACGGGCAATGATTTTGTGTATGATGACGATTATACGGACAATTTAAAAAATTACCTGATACAAACGGGGCAGATGGCAGACGATGGCACCCGCACCCATGCCAAAAAAGAAACCGCAGGACGGAAACATACCAACTGGCTTAACATGATATACCCCCGATTGCTCCTTGCCCGCAATCTTTTAACCGAATATGGAGTTATTTTTATCAGTATCGACGACAACGAACAAGCCAACTTGAAAAAAGTTTGTGACGAAGTGTTTGGGGAGGAGAATTTTATTGGTACGCTTATACACCAAAGGGCAAAAGGGGGTGGACAAGCAAAAACTATTGTAAAAGGTCATGATTATATACACATATATTCTAAACAAAATGTAATTAAATTGATTAGAAAAAAAGTCATTCAATCTAAAACGACAACAATAGATGGTAAAGAGTACATAATTAATGATGATGTTTTACGAAAGGTTTTTGGAAAATATGATAAAAATCTAGGTGACGGAGACCGTAGATGTGTATACGAAGATATTGAAATATATCATAGTAAAAACAAAAAGAAAGAAATAGACAAACAAATCAAGCAAGGCACCTTATTTTTAAATCAAAGAGAAGATGGAAAACATATCATATGCAAAAGAATTCCTGCAGACGAAGCATTTTCAAAATTATACTCTATTCTGTCGTTTGATTTAGAAAAAACAACTTTAAAATATTTATCAGAAAATGGTAGCAATCAACTAGAAGCATTAGGGCTAAACAAAGTTTTTAACAATCCAAAAGATATAAACCTTATTAAATTTTTAGTATATGGCTGTACTACCCAACAAAACGACATAATCCTAGACTTCTTCGCAGGGTCTAGCACGACCGCCCACGCGGTTATGGCACTAAATGCAGAAGATGGGGGCAGTCGAAAGTGTATATCGGTGCAATTGCCCGAATTGACCGACACAAAATCCGAAGCCTACAAAGCAGGGTATAAAAACATAGCCGAAATCACCAAAGAACGCATCAGACGAGCGGGAGATGCCCTTGTTGCCGATAGCAAGGATACAAAAACCAATTTAGACATTGGCTTTAAAGTTTTCAAACTTGCCGAGTCGAATGTAAAACCTTGGCAAGCGGATTTTGATAGCCTCGAACAGGATTTACTCGACAATATCAGCAACTTACTTGCGTGGCGGACAGATACGGACATTGTTACGGAAATTGCCCTTAAATACGGGTTGTGCTTAACGGAAAATATCCAGTCCCACGCCTATGACAACACCGCATATTATGCGGTCGATGGCACCGGGGGGATTGCAAAACTATTTGTCTGCCTGCAAGCGGACATAAGCACGGATATTGTACATTGTATTCTAAATGAAAATCCCAAAACATACCCCTATATTAAGGTGGTATTTGCCGATAGCTGTTTCGACAATGCGGAAAAAGCCACCGTGTACCACACGCTAACCGATGCCCACATTGGCGGGGTTAGTTTCTTATAAAGGGATACACCATGCAGTTACAATTCGACCCCAACCAAGATTTTCAAATAACCGCTATCACTTCAGCGGTACGGGTGTTTGCCGGACAACGCAAACAATCCGCTTTGTTTAGCGTATCCCTACACCCAGACGACAACAGCCCACAAAACGGACATGCCAATATATTAAATATTCCCGACACCACCCTATATAACAATGTGCAAGGAATTCAAGTCGACAACAAGATTCAAACGCATACTACAGACCCCGCCCCCCGTCACTTTACTATTGAAATGGAAACGGGTACGGGAAAAACTTATGTGTACTTACGAACCATTTTTGAAATGCACAAACAATACGGCTTCAGCAAGTTTTGCATTGTGGTACCAAGCGTTGCCATTCGAGAAGGCGTGTTAAAATCATTACAGATTATGCACAACCATTTTTTATCGCTATATGACAATGTGGATTATGGGTATTTTGTCTACGATGGCAATAAACTCAGCAAGTTAAGGCAATTTGCCACCGCTAGCACTCTGCAAGTTATGGTGATAAATATCGATGCGTTTAACAAAGACAGCAACAAAATGCATACTTTTCAAGAAAAATTACAAGGAGTGCCTATAGAATTTATCCAACGCACCCACCCCATCGTTATTATCGATGAACCGCAAAATATGGAATCAGACAAAGCAAAAACCGCCTTAAATACCCTGCATCCGTTAGCCACTTTTCGCTATTCAGCAACCCATATCACAAAACACAATCCGCTGTTTGTATTAAATGCCGTACACGCATATAACCGCAAATTGGTAAAACAGATCGAAGTATCCGCCCACACCACAGCCAACGACCACAACACCGCTTATATAAGGGTGCTATCGACCGACAACAAAAACAATGTGTTTACCGCCCGCATCGAAGTCGATAAACACACCGCAACAGGCATACATCGCAACACAATAACCGTTAAAAAAGGCGATGACTTATACAAAAAAACCAAACGGGAATGCTATCAAGGGTATGTTATCGACGATATATACCACAGTGCGGATATGCAATATATAAACTTTACCAATCAAGACGATGTCATACAGCAAGGGCAAGCGATCGGCGATATAGACACAAACCATATAAAATACCAACAAATATACGATACTATATCGATACACTTGGAAAAACAATTAAACTGCCACGCCCAAAAAGTTAAGGTGTTAAGCCTGTTTTTTATCGATAAAGTGGCAAATTATCGCATTCATAACGACGACGGCACCACCACAGCGGGCAAATTCGTACAGTTTTTTGAAAAAGCCTTTAAAGATATTATTAGCAAAAATCCCAAATATCACGACTTATATAATGTAGACGATATACCCCATTACCACGATGGGTATTTTTCCAAAGATTCAAAAGGCAAAATAAAAGATACCAAAGGCACCACCAACGCCGATAACGATTCGTATAGCCTGATTATGAAAGACAAAGAAAAATTGCTGTCGTTTGATACAAAATTGCAATTTATATTTTCCCACTCTGCCCTGCGGGAAGGCTGGGACAACCCCAATGTGTTCCAAATATGCACCCTAAATGACACCACCAGCACCCTTAAAAAACGCCAAGAAATCGGACGGGGATTGCGGCTGTGCGTCGACCAATTTGGCAACCGCAGACGGGATTTAAACTTAAATGTGCTCACCGTTGTTGCCAACGAATCATACGACAGTTTTGCCGACTCCTTACAACAAGAACTAGAACAAGAAACAGGCGTAACATTCGAAAAATCACACATTAAAAATCGAGCAGAACGGAAAATTGTAAAACTTAATAAACAAGTGTTGCTAAGCGAAGATTTTAAACAATTATGGGATAAAATCCGCCAAAAAACATACTATACCATTCGATACGACACCGCCCAATTGTTACAAAAATGCCAACAACACTTTGCGGATAATCCCCTAAATATACACAAAACCGCCATTCGTAAACACCGTACACGCCTAGACATCACCACTGCCGAAGGGGTACAGGCGGACACCCAACATATGACCACAACCGAACACACCCTCAATACGCACACCGCACCCCCAGATATTATATACAACATTCAACAACGGGTACACCTAAACCGTAAAACTATTGTCGATATTTTGATACAATCGGGACAATTAGACAAATGTAAAATAAATCCGCAGCACTTTACCGACACAATGGTCGATATAATCAACCAACAAAAACAACGCCTGTTGGTGGACGGCGTAAAATATACCAAAAAACAGCAATATTACACACAAGACCTGTTCCAATATAAAGACCTTGCCATATACTTAAAAGACCAGCAACTGCCCGAAAATTGCATAGAAGCACACCCAGAAAAACACCCTTATCAGGTGGTGGTGTGCGATTCAGGCTACGAATCTGCGTTCGCCAAAGAATGCAATGCCAACACAGCGGTAAAAGTGTTTACGAAATTGCCTTTTTGGTTTAAAATCCCCACCCCCATCGGCACATATAACCCCGATTGGGCTGTTTTGATCGACAACGATGGATCGGAAAAATTGTACTTTGTTGTCGAGACCAAAGGCACCACCGATATAAACAAACTCCGCCCCAAAGAACAGCAAAAAATACACTGTGGCACACAACACTTTAACGCTATTCGCACAACAAATGCGTTAAAGTATCGATTGGCAACCCAGCTAAGCGATATTTTATAATATCGTATGTTTACGGATGTTGCACCAATTCGATTTGGTATCCGTCCGGATCGGTTACAAAAGCGATAACCGTTGTGCCGCCCTTTACGGGACCGGCGGGGCGGGTTACATTGCCGCCTTTTTGTTTTATTTGTTCGCACATAGCGTATACATCTGGTACGCCAAAGGCTATGTGTCCGAAAGCGGTGCCGTGTTCGTATTCTGATACGCCCCAGTTGTAGGTTAATTCCAGCTCGACGCCATCGCCGAATGTCAAAAATACATTGGTGTATTTATAGGCTTCGTTGGGGGCGGTTTTTACCAATTGCATGCCCATTACATTGGTGTAAAAATCTACGCTGCGGTCTAAATCGCCGACCCGTATCATGGTGTGTAAAAATTTCATAGGTATGTGTCCTTCTCTCATATGTATGTTAATAGTGCTGTATTATAGCACAATATTTGGCACTGTGTGTATTTTTTTACTTTTTTACCACCACCAACACATACACCGTATCATATTCGGGGCAGTGTTGTTGTGTTACCGATTGTAGGGTGTGTCCGTGTTGTTGGCAAAATGTCTGCATGTCTTTGACGGTGCCATAATCTGTGGACAGCACCCGCAACGAATCCCCCGATCGAAGGTGCTGTATGTGGTGTCTGGTACGCAACAAAGGTATGGGGCAAGTTTTACCCCTTACATCCAAAATCATTTTTTTATCTCCTGTCTACAGGGGGCTCTGCCCCCCGTGCGTTTAATGTGGATTTTACCGTGCTAAAGCACGACAAAATACCACACGCACTTCCCCCCGGCTCTGCACCACATCGGGCTATCGCCCTCAGCGGTTGCAACCGCTTAAGGCATATAATACCACATTTTTTAACAAAAAAATATACAGATTATTAAAATAACGCATGACAACACACACAATATTGTATACCATACACATTAAAACAACATTTTACAAGGTGTCATCTCGAACATGTACATTTATTTACCAGTAACAGAAATGTCGATACATATTTTATGGCTTATCGCCCTTGGCGGTGGGGTAGGGTTTTTGTCTGGGTTGTTGGGGGTTAGTGGCGGTTTTATGATGACTCCTATGCTGATTTTATTGGGGATACCGTCGCCTATTGCTGTGGCGTCCCAATCGGCGGGGGTTATAGCCACTTGTACGACTGGGGTTATGGGGCATTGGCGGCGGGGGAATGTGGACTTTAAGATGGCATTTGTGCTGATTTTTGGCGGCTTAATCGGGTCTTCGGTGGGGGTTTTTGTATTTACTTTACTCAATAACAGCGGGCAGCTGGATTTGGTGATTAAAATTTCATACATTATATTCTTGAGCGGTATTGGCACTATGATGCTGTGGGAGTTGTTACGCACCAACTACCGAGTCCGCCGCCGTCCCAATATGCGGCAAAAAATCCATGTGCATAACTGGACGCACAGGTTGCCGTTTCGAGTACGGTTTCGCAAATCCCGATTGTACATCAGTATTATTTTACCGCTAATATTGGGGGGCTGTATAGGTTTTTTGTCGGCTTTAATGGGTGTGGGCGGCGGGTTTATTATGGTGCCGGCGATGATTTACCTGTTGGGCATGCACACATCGATTGTCGTTGGTACCAGCTTATTGCAAAGCATCATAGTTGCCATTAACGCCACCTATTGGCAAGCGTCCGTCAACCACACAGTAGATGTCATACTCGCCGGTATTTTAATTGTTGGCGGCGTGGTTGGGGCATCGCTTGGCACCGCTGTATCGGGCAAGCTAAAAGCAGAACAGTTGCGGCTGATACTGGCGATTATCGTGTTGGGATTGGGGTTAAAGTTATTTATCGACTTGGTGTTTCCGCCATCAGATTTGTATATGCTAACCTCTGCAAAGGGGGCGTGGTAGATGACAAAGTGGGCAATTTTCCTATGGACATTGTTTATGTACACTGCCACATGGGCGATCGAGCCGTTGACGGTGCCTAGTGTGCAATTGATGCCAAATGTGCCGTTTTTAAATATCCATACCCCAAACGGCACCAACAAAGTGTCGATCGGTTTTACGGGGCAAACCTTGCGGGTGTATGGCACGACAAACATCAAGGGCAATGTTATAGTCGTCATTCAAGGCAGCGACACTGTTTATACGCTCAATAAAAAAGTCAAAAAATCCGTGTTTTGGCTGGATCAAAAAGTGGTAAAAACCATCAAAGCCCCCCAATTTTATGCGATGAACACTTTATACGCCCTGCGGGAAAAAGCACACAGCGATTACCCGTTTGCAGATATTGGCACCGATAATATCCACCGTACAATCGACGACATATCTGCCGATTTTCCCCTACCGCCCAGCGGTATTTGGCGAAAGTTTACGCAACTCAAAAGCAACAATAACAGCTATCAATACAATCCTATGGGTATCCGTATGATAAGCCCGTACCTGTTTGAAACCCATATCCGCATCCCCAGCGATATGTCCCCCGGCGTATACACCATATCGGCCTTTGTAGACGATGCCCCCACCTACCAATACACCCCGACACAAATTGTCGCACAGGACGAAAAATCGATTTACATCGGCAGAAGCCCCCTAATTAAATTTATATACAGCAGTGCCAGAGACTACTCCAGCCTATACGGTATCATCGCCATTCTATGCAGTCTCGGCATAGGATTAGGTGTAGGATTCCTAAGACGCAAGCACTAACCCGTTGCAACCAAATTCTAGAGAGTTTCGCCCCCTGCCCCCGCATCGGACACCACACCAGACTTACGCTCTCAGTAGTTGCAACCGCTTGTTATGGGGCATTTTTATTAGATTTGGTATACTCGTCCAACAAAGAAACCAATCCCCATGCGGTAATCGCCGCCGATACAATCACCCCCAAAACCAACAGAAAAAATACTTTCATGTTGTTCCCCTTTACAAATATAACCTGCTGTTTGCAACGCACACACGACCCACTGCGTCAATGCCCCCGTAAAAACAGCGGTCATAATCCCACCAACAAAAATGACGATAGCCTTTTTAAATTTCATGCCCCCCACTGTGTCAAAAGACCGAGGTTATGTCAATAGCTAAAATCCCTTTAACTATGGGGTGTGTCGTCTGTTTCGCCACTGTATACGAATATGCGTCTCAAGGTTTCGTATAGGTCTTCGTCCAGTTCATATAAGGGTACGACCTTTTGTGCCTTGATGTTATTTGCCAGCATCGTCATGTCGTATGTGCGATGTATTTGGCTTTTATATTTAGCTTTATATGTTACCTTGTAGGGGGTGTTAAATACGGAGGGTTGTGTGGGCGATTGATATATCGCCTGCATGTCGATACCGTTTAAATAAGCGTATATACCGGTGGTAAACAGGGTGTCGATACTGCCAACGGGGGCGGTTACGCCGCCGCTTGCTCCACTTGCACCGCCTGCTCCAGTACCGGTAGCACCGGCGGCACCTGCCGCTGCGGCACCGCCACCAATACCGCCCATAGCTACGACAGCAACGCCGGCACCTACCAATAGGATAGCCGCACCACCGCCGCCGCCACCGCCGCCGCTCCCGCCACCTGATGTGGATTCGCCACTGCTATATATGAAAGTGGATTTTTGGTTGCCATTGGATTTAAAATCATTACCACCAAAACTGTATGACTTGTTATATTGGGTCAAGTAGTCTCCTATTGGTATTAGCGAATTGTCATCTTTGCCCATTTTGTTACCTGATGGGCTTTTTGTCCATACCAAATAGCGACTCTTTCTTGCAACGCTTAACGCACCACTGCCGGAGTCGTTGGTAAATTTATCTGCCACCAATTCGATGCCGATGCCGTTCTCTAATGTAAGGGTTGTTTCAATGTGCCCGTTCTCTAATATAACAATTTCTGAATCGTTATCTGCATCGGCTGTTCCCGAGTGTACAATGCTGACCCGGTTACCCTCCGCTTTCCACACGGTGATTTTACCTGTTTGTTTTTTGTTAGCGGCGGCACTGCTACTGCCTTTTAGCATTTTGATAAGTAAATCACCACCGACTCCGGATATGGTTTTGTTTGCGGCAACGGTGATTTCTGCTTTGCCATCGTCCCGATCGTTTACAACAAAGTCACTATCGCTGGCGTCATTGGCTTTTATGACAAGCCCGCCATTTACTTTTACATCATTGTTAATTATAACCGATCGCCCAGCGATTAGGGTTAATGTGCCTGTACCGGTTGTTGCGTTTATAGCATCATGTATCGTAATATCGTTACTGGCAACAATTTTTACATCTGTATTTTTTTCTAATTGCTGTTTATAATCGTTTGCACCAAGGGGAACATTTATCAGGTATACAGCACCGTTATTACTACTAACACCACTACTACCACCATCGTCATCACTCGGTGTCCCCACAGCCAGCTTGCTACCGTCAGCACTTAACGATACACTATAACCAAAATAATCATTCTGACCTAAGGTTACTTTAGAATGCGAATCAGACAATTTTACCGCTTGCGTAACAGTTTGCCCCCAAGACGACCCAGCAACAGTATACAGATACACCGACCCCTTGTTAGCCCCCCCATCGTCATCATATGGTGCCCCCACAGCCAGCTTACTACCATCAGCACTTAACGATACACTCTGACCAAAATAATCACCATTACTCAAAGAAACACTGGCATGGTTATCAGAAAGTTTTACCGCTTGTGTTACCTGACTGCCCCATGTGGCACCAGATGCATCAGATGTACCAACAGTATACAGATACACCGCCCCTCGATTTGCATTTTGATCACTACCCCCATCGTCATCGTTAACCGCTCCCACAGCCAGCTTGCTACCGTCAGCACTTAACGACACACTATAACCAAAAAAATCAGTAGCCTCCAAAGAAACACTGGCATGGCTATCAGAAAGTTTTACCGCTTGTGTTACCTTACTGCCCCATGTGTCATTCGCCTTAGAACCAACGGTATACAGATACACCGCACCACTATTGTTTTTACCCCCATCGTCATCCCCATATACACCCACAGCCAACTTATCACCCTCAGCACTTAACGATACACTAGTACCAAAAGAGTCCCCCCCATCTAAGTCAATATACCCATTAGCATTACTATCGCTATTTTCAAATATTTTTACCACTTTCGTTACTTTGCTGCCCCATGTGGCACCAGCATTGGAACCAACAGTATACAGATACACCGCCCCATTATCATTATCCCCATCGTCATCCCCTGGTGTCCCCACAGCCAGCTTACTACCATCAGCACTTAACGATACACTACTGCCAAACTTATCGCTATTACCTAAAGCTACTTCAGCATGCGAATCAGACAATTTTACCGCTTGCGTAACATCTTGTCCCCAAGACGACCCAGTAACAGTATACAGATACACCGCCCCTCTATTAGCAAGATGAGCATTATTACCACTCCCGCCATCGTCATCGTTAAACGCCCCCACAGCCAACTTGCCCCCATCAGCACTTAACGATACACTACTGCCAAAATTATCACCATCATCCAATGCAACATTCAACACACTAGATGCACTGTTAGAAATCTTTTTTATTTGTTCCAATGCGGATCCCCATGCTTGATTTACATTTATAACGACATTTTTCGGATCGAGCAAAATAACCCCATTTTCCGCTTGCACCCGTTTTAAACCGAAGCTATCGACCCGTTTTTTGCCCGATATTTCCACCGCTCCGCCACCAGTGGCACCGGTTGCGTCTATACCCGCATAATTGTTGGTGGTATTATCCGCCCACAAAATCGCTGTACCGCCCGTACCTGATTGGGACGAAACATCGACTCGCACACCCGTGCCTAACGAAGTTTTACTAGCACCAACAAGGTCGCTATTATCCCCCCAACGATTTACAAATAAATCTTGGGTGCGTTTGTCTAGCTGGCTGGTTTTCGGATCATATCCCCCACCTTGAAACGCCCCGCCTAGACGAACCCGTCCGCCTTGCGTTTTCCCCGATGCGGATACAGTGCCGGACAACAGACCGACCAAGCCGTCTTTGTTGCTGATGTCGATATATCCGCCGGTGCCGTCCGTACTGTCGGCTTTAAAGTCTGCAGAGCCTAATACTTTTGTACCGCCCTTACCAGACAATCCGCCAATAAACGACAATCTACCGCCTTTAGCACGACCGGATACATCAAAACGGGTACTAGCGTTCAGGTTTGCCCCATGTTGCAACGCTACTTTAATAGTGCCGCCTGTGCCGTTTTGTGCCACCGCAGACACTATACCGCTGCTGTCGATGGAATCCGTCTCGATGGCAATAGCGCCGGCGTTGCCATACGCCGCATCGGCGGTGATTCGCCCACTACTGGTAATCCCCACTGTACCGCCACTGATCGATATAACACCATCTGTCGAAGACACGGTGTTTGCCGATATAATACCACTGATCGAAATAGTCTGTCGTAAAATATCGGAGGCATCGGCAACGGTTATGTCGATAAATCCACCCCGGGAGTCGATGGTACCGCCTAAATCGACAGTAGCCGAAACTTTGTTGCCTTGCGGATCGGTGAGTTTATCCCATTTGTCTGTAGGTACCTCGACCCGTAAAAAATCGCTGTTGCCAAACGACATAACAATTTTTTCGCCGCCGCCAAAGCCTACTTTACCCACAAGGGCTCGAACCGTGCCATCATTTTTGACCGCCCCACCAAGTAACGCCACAAAACCGCCATCATCGACCGAAATACTACCCCGATTCGAAACAACACCATTACTACTGCTTTTGGTAAATGTATAATCGCCATTGAGAAAATCATTGTTATCGATGTCAAGAGTCGAGGCAACAAAACCGCCCGTATCGATCACCCCATCTTTGGTAATCATGATACCGTTAGGGTTAATCAAAAACACACTGCCATTAGCGTTAATCCGCCCGGCAATCTGCGAAGTAAAATCCCCCGTAACCCGGTTTAAAGTTGCCGAGTCGCTACTAGGTTGGTTAAAGTTTACCGTACTATCTTTGCCTACAGAAAAGTCTTCCCAATCGATAATCGCTTTATCCGATTGCTGATCGATGGTGAGAATATACCCCCCCCCCCCCCCCAGCATATTTGAAGTCAGCAACACCCTCCTGTACCACGCCCCCTTGTGGCAAACCACCAGCAAACACACCAGTACCCAACGCAGACACCGTTAATAACGCAAATTTGATGGATTTTTTACTTACTGTTTTAATCATTTTTTTACACCTTATCGAATTCTAAAAATTTAAAAACTAAACACGCCCATTGTAAACAAAACTAAGCCATAATGCAATATAAAAAAGCCCGTTGCTACAAGATTTTTTTTGTCATGCAAAATGGCATAAATATCTGTATGTTAATACCAATTGAGAATAATTTTACCGCTGTTGCCGCTTTGCATAGTGGCGAAAGCCTGTTGGTACGCATCGATATGAAATTGGTGGGTGATGATGGGGGTTATGTCCATACCGCCTTTTATCATGGCAATCATTTTGTACCAAGTGTCATACATCTCCCGTCCGTATATGCCTTTTAGGGTTAATCCCTTGAATATAAACTTGCCCCAATCGATGGGCAGATTGTTTTTTGCGGGAATCCCCAGTAACGATATAGGTGCCCCCGGTCGCAACCCGTCTATGACAGTGCCAATCGCCGATGATGCCCCCGACATTTCAAGCCCCACATCAAAGCCCTCCCGTAACCCCAAACGACCAAACATAGCCTGTTGTAAATCTTCGTTCGCCACATTTACCACAAAGTCCGCCCCCATGTGTTGGGCCAATCGCAAGCGATAGTCGTTAATATCGGTAATGACAACTTTTCTTGCCCCGGCGGTTTTTGCCACTTTTACCGCCATACAGCCAATCGGTCCCGCCCCAGTAATCAATACATCTTCGCCAACCATATCAAACGACAACGCCGCATGTACCGCATTGCCCAGCGGATCACATATGGCGGCAATATCATCACTAATGCCATCGGGAATGCGAATCACATTGGGTTCTGGTACCTTTACATATTCGGCAAACGCCCCGTCTATATGCACGCCGATACCTTTGGTGTTGGCACAAATATGGGCTTTGCCAGTGCGACAATTACGACAATCTTGACAGGTTACATGCCCCTCTGCACTGACCCTGTCGCCGGCTTTAAAAGTACATACCCCAACGCCACAGGTAACCACTTCGCCAACAAATTCATGCCCGATAGTAAGCGGTATGGGAACGGTCTGTTGCGACCAACTGTCCCAATTATAAATGTGCATATCGGTACCACATATAGCGGATTTTTTGACTTTAATTAACACATCATTAGGTCCACACTCGGGGATATGCGGGGTGTACACGGTCAATCCGGGGGCGGGGTGCAGTTTGCCCAGTGCTTTCATGGTGTTGTTTTTGCGTGTCATAGGCTAAATCACTCCCATTTGCTTACCCACTTTGACAAACGCATCGATACAGTGTTGTACCTCAATCGCCGTCATTTGGGCGTTCATTTGCGTACGAATACGGGCTTTGCCTATGGGAACCACCGGATAGCTAAAGCCAATAACATATACACCCTGTGCCATTAACGCCGCCGCCATATCATTGGCACGGTTGGCATCGCCTATCATAACCGGAATAATCGGATGATCCGCCCCCGTTAGCGTAAAACCCGCTTTGGTCATTTGGGTACGAAACAGGTGGGCGTTGTTGTGTAAATTTTCCAACATATGGGGACTACTAGCAATAATGGTTAAAGCGATACAAGTGGCGTTGACAATCGACGGAGGCAAAGAATTAGAAAACAAATACGGACGGGATTTTTGTCGCAACACCTCGACAACTTGTCGCTTTGCCGATACATAGCCGCCCATAGCACCGCCTAAGGCTTTGCCAAAAGTACCGGTCATAATATCGACCCGCCCCATGACGCCACAATACTCATGGGTGCCACGACCGCCGGCACCCATTACCCCTACCGCATGGCTGTCGTCGACCATCACCAACGCATGATAGCGATCGGCTAAATCGCAAATAGTCCCCAAATTGGCAATCACCCCGTCCATAGAAAACACCCCATCGGTTACAATCACTACATTTTCTGCCCCACTGGCACGGGCGGATTGTAATTGGGATTCTAAATCACACATATCGTTATTGTTATAGCGATAACGGGACGCCTTGCACAAGCGGATACCATCGATTAAAGACGCATGGTTTAAAGCATCCGATATAATCGCATCGTCTTTAGTAAACAGGCTTTCAAACACCCCGCCATTAGCGTCAAAACAAGACGCATACAAAATCGTATCCTCGAACCCCAAAAAATCAGACAACTGGCGTTCTAAACGGGTATGGGCATCAGCCGTACCACAAATAAAACGCACACTTGCCATACCGTATTTGCCGCATTGTAAGGTTTGCACCGCCGTATCGATCAGTCTCTTGTCGTTGGCAAGCCCCAAATAATTATTGGCACACAAACACAACACAGAGTCGCCATTCGCCTCAATACGCACAGACTGGGGCGAAGTCAAAACCCGCTCGAGCTTGTATAATCCGTCCGCTTTTATCTGTGCAATGGTATTGGCAATATGCGTGTAAAAATGTTGTGTCATGGTGTTTGTCCCTATTTGATATACTGTGATAATAGGCGGTATATATTCGTAACTCAAGAGATTTTATAAAATAGATACAGAATAAAAAATAACCGCCACAAAAATACACATTGTTAAAAAATATGCGGCTCTTTTTTCAAGGTTTACAACCCATTCAGGACTATCCCAAACAACACGCCTTACACCCCAAAAGTTATCTCAGGTAACAGATCCGGAAATAAAAACCCCAACACCATATACGCAGCATACACAAACACCACGCAAGACGCAAGAAACAAACGATTATAAAAATCCCCCAACACACCAAAGCGTTTTTTCTGTTTATTGCGTAACAGTACGATAATCAATTCAACCGTATACACCAAAGTCAAGCTCGAAAACAACAACCCCATAATAACCCGTATATCCAATTGATGGTGCAGATTCCAGTGAAGTACATACAGGGCAGCGGTTATAAGTATAAATGCAATTTCGTATCGCATTATCCAGTTTTCTTTAACAACAACACCACCGACAACGCAAACGCCACACCGATCGCCACCGCCACCAAAGACGGGCTGACAACACCGCCGACAGCCCCTCCTAAGAGAACCGTACCCACTGCATCACGATTATATACCAAGTTTTTATATGTCAAGTTTTGCATTTTTTTCTCCTTTGCCCCAGCGGGACAATTGTTACAAGGCGACCAACTCACCCTATATACCCCCAATATACACCAAGTGGACATTATTGTCAACCCCCCCCTCCCCCCGCTATTCCCTTACCCATTTTGCGGGTGATAATCTATCATATGGAAAAACGACCCGTATGCAGAGCCTTGTACGCCTCCGTCCACAACCGATTCCGTGCCATAGGTATTTTGCGCCCGTATAAACGGCGTTTTAGGGGAGGTCTTGACGGTGGCATAATGAAATCTATGTCCTTGCATCGAGGCATCAAATGCGGGGTGAGGCGGATGTATAGCCCGGGCGGTTTGATAACAAAGCGTCCGTTGTGTACGGGAAAAATCGGTTGTGTGATCGAGTACGCCTATCATATCGTAGCGTACCTTATCCGCCCCGATAATTGCCCGCCCCATCACCATATACCCACCGCATTCCCCATACACGGGGATATTGTTTGCCACCGCTTGCCGTATGGCGGTTTTAAAGGTATGTGCCTGTGCCAACGAGGGCAAGTGTAGCTCTGGATAGCCGCCACATAAATACACCGCATCCGCATCTGGGTGCGGGGCTTGGTTATGCAGGGGCGAAAAGTACGATATAACCGCCCCCGCCTGTTGCCACGCCTTGCAGACATGGGGGTATAAAAATTGAAACGCCGCATCTCGACTAATGGCAATATGGGTACCTAAGGGCGGATACATGGGGAAGGGAGTCGGCGGTATAAACGATTGTACCGTATCGGCACAACGGCTAACAGCGGATACATCTATATTTTTTATACACATATCCGCCAAAGTATCCAACAAACGGTTTAAACTCTCATGTTCCACCCCCTGTACCAAGCCCAAATGACGACTGGGCAATTGTATATGGGTATTCGTATCCATGACACCCATAATAGGAATGTGGGGAACATAGGTTGTCAACGATTGGGTAAGCATATGACGGTGTTTTTTCGACCCCACTTTGTTTAAGATAACACCGGCAATGCGTACATCAGGCACCAAAGTATCAAAACCCTGTACAACCGCCGCTACAGAGGTGCTGTGTTTGGCACAATCGACCACCAAAATAATCGGGTATCGGGTCAAACAGGCAACATCGGCGGTGCTGCCGCCCCCGTCCGCTGCCCCGTCAAACAGCCCCATCGCCCCCTCGATGACCACTATATCCGATTGGCACTGTAAATGGTGTAAAATCCCGTCTACCGTGCTGTTACGCATTGCCCATAGGTCGATGTTATAGCAGTCGTTGCCGCTGGCGATGCGGTGAAAGGCGGGATCGATGTAATCGGGACCAACTTTAGCGGCGGCAACCCTGATGCCTTGATTTTTGAATGCCCTAAGCAGCCCCATAGTTACAGTGGTTTTGCCCGTTGCCGAATGCGTACCGGCGATGATGATACCCGCCATATTTTATACACCCAACCAGTTTAAATGCTGTCGCAGATGCACCACATCGCCAACCACTATAACAGCCGGCGATTGGGCGTATGGGGCGGTGCTTTTCAGCGTGTCTAAGGTACATGTAAGCGTTTGCATCTTTGCGGTGGTAGCATTACAGACGATGGCACAAGGGGTATCGGGCGGTTTGCCATGCTGTAACAAATTTTGTCGAATATTGGCGATATGCCGCAGCCCCATATAAAATACCAACACTTGCGATCCTGTGGTTAAGCCCTGCCAATTGAGGCTATCGGGAACTTTACCGTCACTGGCGTGTCCAGTCACAAAGGTCAGGCTGTAATTGGTTTGGCGGTGGGTGGCGGGAATCCCCGCATAGGCAAGCCCGCCAATACCAGCGGTAATCCCCGGCACAACCCGAAACGGAATCCGTGCCGATTGCAACGCCAATGCCTCCTCGCCGCCCCGTCCAAAAATAAACGGATCACCCCCTTTTAACCGCAGTACCCGTTTGTTGTCCTGAGCACAAGCGATAATTTGGGCGGTAATGTCCTGCTGTAACGGGCTGGGCTTGCCCCCCCGTTTGCCCGCATATATCATCTGAGCCCCATCAGCCGCCAAAGTTAAAATCGTATCGTTTACCAACGCATCGTATATGATAACATCTGCATTTTGTAACCCATATAAAGCATGCAACGACAGCAACCCTGTATCCCCGGGTCCCGCCCCCACCAACCATACCCAACCGGCGTCAAAAGGGGGAAATGTAAATTGTATGGGTTTTAACATTCATCCGTACCATTTTTGTAAAAATATGGTACTATACCATATAAACCCATAAGGTAACAAGATATTATATATGACCGATACACCTAATACACCTTTATCGACATACAAAGCACAGATCGCCCATAAACCCGACAAGGATTTACGGCGGGGCTGGACGACAGGGGCGTGTGCCACCGCCTGTGCTGTGGCGGCGGTGCGGGCGTTTTTGACCAAATACCCAGTACGCACCGTACAGGTAACTTTGCCCACCACCGACCACACATTCCCTATTGTCGACTGTCAATTTGACGACAACGGGGCAACCGCAGCCACCGTAAAAGACGCCGGCGACGACCCAGATGTAACGCACGGGTGCCGTATATCCGTTCGTATAAAACCGCATGCAAACGGCACAAAATTTGTTGCCGGCGACGGGGTCGGCACGGTCACCAAAGCCGGATTGCCCCTAGCAGTAGGGGAACCAGCAATAAACCCCAAACCTAGAGAGATGATTATCAAAAATATCACTATCGAGGCGGGACATGCCAATTGGCACATCACTATTTCAGTAAAAGACGGCGAAAAACTGGCACAGAAAACTTGGAACCCCCGCTTGGGCATCTGTGGGGGTATATCTATACTGGGTACCACAGGGATTGTGATACCGTTTTCCTGCAGTGCGTGGATCGACTCTATCCGCAGGGGCATAGATGTTGCCGTATGCGACAACATTACCCATATTATCGGGGCGACAGGCACAACTTCAGAATCCGTATCGCAACAGCTGTACAACGCCCCCACCCAAGCAATGATAGACATGGGCGATTTTATCGGTGCCACAATAAAATACGCCAAAACAACATATGGCAAAACCGACAAAATTCGCCGTATCACCATTGCCGGCGGGTTTGCCAAGATGGTAAAATTGGCACAGGGACATTTAGATGTCCACTCCGCCCGATCGACAGTGGATTTTGCCGTGCTTGCAGATTGGATAGCCGCCGCAGGAGCAAGCGATATGGACATACAAACGGTAAAAACCGCCCCCACCGCTTTATTTGTATGGCAACATGTGCACAGTGTGGATGTGGCACACATTGTCGCCCAGCACGCATCACAAGTGCTGCAAAACATGTTAAAAAACACCCGCATAACCAGCGATATTTGCATTGTGTCAAGGGACGCAAAAGTCTTATATCCCCCCCCCCATACCAGTGGAGACTCAACGCCATGACAATTTTAATACTTGGCGGCACCGCCGATGCCATAAACGCCACAAAGCAGCTGACAGATTTTTTACAGCAACACCATATAAATACCCCCTGTGTATACAGTTTGGCAGGGGTTACCAAAAATCCCAACACCCCCGATGGGGTGAAAGTTCGCAGCGGCGGTTTTGGCGGTGTACAAGGCATTATCGACTATATAGCACACCATGATGTCCGCCATGTGTTCGATTTTACCCACCCATATGCAACACAGATTTCCGCCCATATAAACCAAGCGTTATACAACCTGTCCCACACGGGGTATCCCATCCCCCTATACCGATACAACCGCCCCGCATGGCAATGGGATACATATATACACTACCGGAACACAGTATGTGATATTGCCGCCGCAACCGCCCATATACAAGGCAATATATTTGTGGCACTAGGTGCCAAAGATGCCCCCTTATTTTTGCACCACACGGGCAACATTATAGTACGGTCGATGCGACCCGTATCGATTGCCAATGGCACCTGTATTGTCGCCCCGCCGCCCGCAGATATAAAGACCGAACAGGCATTGTTCGACACACACAATTTCACAGCGGTTATTTGCAAAGATTCAGGCACCGACAACGGCTATCACAAAATCGCCATTGCCAAGCACCGTCATATCCCCGTATACATGCTGTCCCGTCCCTGTATAGAGAGCGTTACATATGATAACACATACACGGGTACGAATATTACCGCCATTGTTAGAGCGTTTATACAACATGTGCAACAAGGCATTTAAAGCGTTGTATATTGTCTGCAAATATGGTATAGAATGCACAAGGACGCACCTAAACATGATACAGACACTATACAAAATCTTTATTTTTATGGCATTGCTATTACACACGGGTGTAGTACGGGCGGCAACTGCCGATTTAGCCGATTTAACTGTGGGAATGCGGTTAGAACCGCCGCATCTGGATCCGACCGCATCGGCGTCCGCATCGATCGATTTTATTGTCTATAACAATGTGTTCGAAGGCTTGACCGCCATCGACAGAAACGGCACCGTACAACCATTGCTTGCCACCGATTGGACGGTTTCCACAGACGGTACGGTATACACATTTACCTTAAAACAAGGGGTTACATTCCACGACAACACGGGCTTTAATGCGGACGATGTGGTGTTTAGCGTCCGCCGCATGACCGCCGCTAATACGGTAAATCCCCGCAAAGCCATGTTCGACAATATCCAATCGGTGGCTAAAATCAATGCATACACGGTGCGGATTGTGTTAAAAACAGCGGATTCTGATTTTTTGTACAAAATGGCACTGCCCGATGCGGTTGTGGTGGCGGCTGAATCGGCGGACACCAACACCACCCAACCCATTGGCACGGGTCCGTTCATATTTCAAGCATTTGCCAAAGGCGATTCTGTGTCTTTAAGCAAAAATGTCCGGTATCACGCTACGGCGGCACAGCTGCACAGTGTTAAATTTCGCTTTATCGCCGATACCACTTCTGCAACCGCCGGTATTTTAAGCGGCGACATTGATGCGTTTCCCTATTTTGTCGATCCTATCCCTGTGGCACTGTTTGTCGACAACCCGAAACTCACCGTAGTATATGGCAACACAGAGGGCGAAACAATGGTTGCCATCAACAACCAAAACATAAGTGACATTCGTATCCGCCGTGCCATGCACCACGCCATCGACAAACAAAGTATGATCGACCTCACCGCCCCGGGGGCAACGGCAATTGGGTCGCACATGCCCCCACACAGCCCGTATTATATCGATATGACCCAAACCTATCCCTATGATGTCCGCACAGCAAAACAGCTGTTATCCGATGCCGATGCCATTGGTAAACGGATAAAATTCACGGTACCGCCTGCGTATGATATGATGGCGAATGCGGTTGCCGATTACTTACGCAAAGCCGGCTTTAAGGTGCATATGCAAAATATCGATTGGGGGACTTGGCTGTCGCAAGTGTTTAAACATAAAGACTATGACATAACCGTCATCACCCATGTGGAACCTATGGATTATGATGTATATGCCAACCCGGACTATTACTACGGCTATGACAGTGCCGCATATGGACAAATTATACAGTCTTTAAAACACGCCGCCACCGAAGCTGAACGCAAAGCTTTACTAGCCGATGCCCAACGGCTGCTTAGCAAAGATGCGGTCAATGTATGGCTGTACCAACGCCCGAAAGTGGGCGTGTGGAAAAAAGCATTGCAAGGCATGTGGGCGGACGCACCGGTCGAAGGTATTGTACTGAAAGATGTATACTGGCAATAACCTTTCCTATGCAGTGGGGAAATATGCCACTGCAATATGTATGGCGTGGATTTTGGTATTTGCCTGCGTGGAAATGGTACCGGGAAACAGTGCGACAATTCTTGCCGGCACCACTGGCGATGTGGAGGCGTATGTGCGGGTACTAGGGCTAGACGCCCCGTGGTATAAGCGGTTTTTGTATATGATTAGGGACATTTTATCGGGCGGTGGAGTGTCGTTTGTATATAAAGTGCCGGTGATGGATATTATCTGGCATCGCCTGCTGGTGTCGTTGCCTATTGCCGTATTTGGCTTTATCCTATCGACTGTGTTGGGGCTGTGTATGGGGGTTTGTGCGGTGGCGTTTCGGTCATTCGTAGTATCGGTTTTTATAGCGGTTTTACTGGCTATTCCCGTAGTATGGTTGGGTATTATTGCCATATATGTTGGGGCGGTGGTACTGGGCTGGTTTCCGTTTGGGGGGACGGATACAATCGGGGCGTATGTGTTGCCTATTGTGGTTATCGGCATATCGCAAGGCATGATTACCGCCCACTACACACGGGTTGCCCTAAATACCATTACCCATAAAGACTATATACACTTTGCACGGCTGCGGGGGCTGAGCCCCGTATCGACCCTATGTAAACACGGTATTCCCGCCGTATCGGGGACACTGTGGGCGTTGTTTGGGTTGCAAATGGGATTTTTAATAACCGGTGTGGTGGTTGTCGAGCGGCTGTTTTCTATTGCTGGGGTCGGGGATTTACTGTTGCAAGCGGTGCTTGTACGGGATACGCCTTTGCTTGCCATGTTGGTATCGTTGCTGTGCGTATTTGTGATCGCCATAAACGCTATCGCCGATGTCGGGGCGTACTTGACAAACCCCGTACTTCGCAAAGGCTACACCCATGTATAAGGTGAGAAACATATGTATAACCGCCGCTATAGCCGTATTTGTTAGCATGGCTATATTCGGGGCGTTTATGCCCGAAGCTTGGTATGCAGACGGCAACATTGGCAACCGTATGCAGGGGGCAAGTTTGTCACATGTTTTCGGCACCAATATACTGGGGCAGGATATTTTCTACAACATAGTACGGGGGACATATAATGTGGCGAAAATTGTCGGTGGATCGGTGGCAATCGGCTGTGTTATCGGCGGTGGTATCGGTTTATACGCCCCCAGATTCCCCAAAAGCGTACTCTCCATAGTACAAGGGGCAATGGACATGGTGTTTGCCTTTCCTATGGTATTGCTGGCATTGGTGTTAATGGGGCGATATGGGGGCGGAGCAGCTGTTGCCGTCATTGCCCTTGGGGTATTTTTTATCCCCGTGTTTTACCGCATTATGGTCGGGGCGGTGTCGCCCCTGTGGACAGCGGATTTTGTAACCGCCGCCCGCTTGAACAAACAGACCACTTGTGCCATTGGATACAAACATATCTTGCCCAACGCTATACCGATTGTAGCGGCAAATATCAGTGTGCAATGTGGCATTGCCATACTGGCCGAATCCGCATTGGGATATTTGGGGCTGTCCACATCCGCCCCAGAACCCACATGGGGCAGTATGATTGTCGATGCCCAAAAAGTGTTGCTGATAAAACCCTCTCTTGCTCTGCCTGTGGGGGGTGTGGTAGCCGCTTTTGTGATATTGGCGTTTGCCCTTAACACCCCACACAATCCCCCTACGCATCTCTCAATAAAAGACACCCGCCAATGATTACCGCCGACAATGTATGTTATAAGCATATTCTAAAAAATATTTCCTTTACTGCCGATACAGGGGACATAACCGCTGTTGTCGGTGCCAGTGGGGCGGGAAAAACTTCCCTGTTGCAGCTTATTGCCGGGGTATATAGCCCCGACACGGGGGCGGTGCATATGAACGATGCCCGCCCATTGGGGTTTGTCTATCAAAACGCCGCCGATGCGTTGTCGCCCGCCCGCAGTCTGTTGGCACAAATGCTGGAAATTACTGACAAACAGACCGCCTTCGGTATCCTCGATGATTTAGGCATTGGCGACTGTGCCCATACATATGGGGCGTTGCTCAGTGGCGGGCAACAAATGCGGGCGGTGATAGCCTTAAATATGGCGTTGTCCCCCAATGTATTGTTACTGGACGAAGCCACCGCCAATCTGGACGATGGCAATACGCAAATGGTTATCGACTGGGTACGCACATACGCCAAAACAACGGCGGCGGTGGTGCTGTGGGTAACACACAATATGCACATAGTATCGACAGTTGCCGATAAAGTGTTGCACCTGCAGCAAGGACAGGTCGTATACAGCGGCGATGCGGACAGTTTTTTACAAAATCTCCCCCCTACCCCACCCCTGCAGCCGATGCCCCGTACACATAGCCAACCGCCAGTAGCGTCCCTCGACAAAGTTACTGTCGCATACGCCCATCGCCCCGTATTACAGGATTTTTCTCTGCACATCGAGCACGGGGAAATTGTCGGGCTATACGGGGCAAGCGGACGGGGCAAAACCACTGTTTTACGCACTTTACTTGGGCAAACCCCCGTATTGTCGGGGACGGTTACCTGTAGTCCACAGATACAAAAGATGCAAATGATATTCCAAGATGCCCCCAACGCCCTAAACCCCCGCTGGGCTGTGTATGATTCGTTGTACGAAGCCGTACCCGACAAACCCCATGCACAGCAACACATCAGCGACATCATCAAAAAAGTCGGTATCTGTGCCAATCGATTACAGGACAAACCTGCCGCTTTTTCCGGCGGCGAATGCCAACGGCTGTGTATCGCCCGGGCGTTTATAGCACAACCAGATATTATCTTAGCCGATGAAATGACCTCTGCCCTCGACAGCCATATAAAAACAGATATTTTACGGTTGGTACAGCATTTACAACGCACATATGGGGTGGCGATGGTGTTTGTGTCGCACAGCAAAGCCACCCTCGAACAAGTGTGTAACCGCATTATACAGTTGTGATTTGCACACAGGTATTATATGATAGCCCTATGGCACATATAGTATACATTTTAAGCGGTGGCATCGCCTGTTATAAATCCGCATCGGTTATTCGCCTGTTAAAGAAGGCGGGACACACGGTGCAACCGGTTATGACCGACTCCGCTACACAGTTTATTACCCCTCTCACCGTCACCGCTCTTGCTGGCGAAGTGGTACGATCTGATTTATTCGATATGCAAACGGAAGCACAGATGGATCATATCCAACTCAGCCGTAGCGGTGATGTGATACTAATTGCCCCAGCAACGGCAAATTTTTTGGCAAAAATGGCAATCGGATTGTGTGACGACTTGGCGTCGACCGTTGTCAGTGCCTCGAACACACCCGTATTGGTGGCACCGTCTATGAATCCGTATATGTGGCAAAACCCCGCTAATCAGCACAATATAAATACTTTGAAACAGCGGGGCATCGCCTTTATCGACCCACAGCACGGCGACATGGCATGCGGCGAAACCGGTATCGGTCGCATGGCAGAACCAGAGCAGATTGTCGACACGCTGCACGCTGTGCTTGGCACCCCATCTCTTGCCCCCCCTGACAATACGGCATTTCCTTTAGCAGGCAAACGGTTTATCATGACCGTTGGCAGCACAGCGGAACCTATCGACACGGTGCGGGTGCTGACAAATACATCATCGGGCATACAAGGGGTGTGGATCGCCGAACACTTAATAACGCAAGGGGCAAGCGTCCATATAGTCTGTGGCGGTGTGACTGTAGACATGCCCATCGGGGCAAGTGTACAAACGGTTAAAACCGCTTTGCAAATGTACGACACCGTCCACGCATTACTCGATACACAGGTGTTTGATGGGGCGGTGATGGTTGCCGCCGTTAGCGATTACCGCAGCGATACAGTATTACCCAAAAAGCACAAAAAATCCGATGGGGTGCTGCATATAAAATTGGTAGAAAATCCCGATATTTTACAGTCGCTCAGCACCCATAAAAACCGTCCCAAATGTGTCGTTGGCTTTGCAGCGGAAACGGACAATGTCATCGCATACGCTACGGATAAGCTGCACAACAAAGCCTGTGATGTGATTTTTGCCAATGTGGTACAGCCGCATACTTTTGGCGGCGACAGCTCCCATGCCTACTTGATCGACAACCGGCAAGTTACCGATCTGGGGTACCAGTCCAAATACACCCATGCACTATCGTTGGTACAGTATATTGTCGCCCATACCCGTTAATCTCCGTAACCGCTTTGCCACTGCGTATAAAGTTGTGTACAAAACAGCTGTAGGATATATTTTGCCCCCCGTCTGTGTCCGCTGTGCAGAACCAGTGCAAGAGTACGGGTTGTGTGCGGACTGTTTTACCCGTGTTGTGCCGATTACCGATCCCCGCTGTGCCGGCTGTGGTTTACCGTTTCAAAACCGCATGCAGGGGCGATATTGCGGCATATGTTTAAAATCCCCACCGCCTTGTATCAGCTATAGTGCGGTCGTATACGACGACACCAGCCGTGATATTATACTGTCGTTAAAATACGGCGACAACACGAGGGTAGTGCCATATATAGGGCGGGTGATGCTGTCGACCCTGCCGCATGAGATACGGTCTGCGGTGGATATAATAGTGCCTGTCCCCTTGCACCGCCGCCGTTTATGGAGTCGCAAATACAACCAATCCGCCCTATTGGCACAGTATATCAAACGCCATTTACACATCCCCTTGTGTACGCAAGCGGTGGTTCGCCGCCAATTTAAATCCCCACAAGGGGGCAAGTCCATAGCCGCCCGATACCGCAATGTAACAACGGCTTTTGCCATCAAAAACCCCAACCTAATAACAGATAAAACCGTGTTATTGATAGACGATGTATACACATCCGGGGCAACCTTACAGGCGGTTAGCAAAGTTTTATTACAAGCCGGAGCCAAACACATCTACGCTCTCACCTATGCCCGCAGCGTACACGATTAAAATATCGTATTTTATATACATCGGTGGCATATCAAACAACCGCTACGCCCCACAGCAGGGGGCGAAAAGCAACCCAAACAGCAGACATATAAAATTTTAGCTGAGCATCATCTCCATTTTATGTTTGGCTTGTTGCCAATTCGGGTACATATTTTCCAACAGTTGCCAGAATTCTGTACTGTGGTACATGTGCTGTTGGTGGCACAGTTCGTGGATGATAACATAATCGATACACTCGACAGGGGCTTTTATGAGGTTGGTGTTTAAGGTCATAACCCCGTTTTTTGACAACGACCCCCATCGTTTTTCCATCTTGCGGATATTCAGGGTGGGCATGGTGGCGTTTGGCACCTGTTGTAAACACATTTCCAGCCGTTGTAACAATTTTTGTTTGGCTTTTGCCAAATACCATGTGTACAGTTTTGTTTGCACCTGTTCCGGTGTCTTCGCCCCCACCCAAAAGTATCCCGATTTTAATTTTACCGGCGTATTTTGTCCTTTGATAACTTTCAAGCGGTATTGCCGTCCCAAATACATATGGGTTTCGCCGCTGACATATTTTCGGGGGGTTAGGAGGGGGTGATATTTTGCAAAGTGTTTTAACTGATTTTTTATCCAAACCCGCCGTTTATATAACAGCTGTTGTACGGTTTGCACAGGGCATGTCTGCGGTGCCCGGATGACAATTTCCATATGCGGTGTAACACTGATAGACAGGGTTTTACGGCGACTTCGTATCACTGTACAGACTTTGTATATCGCCCCATATGTGTATACAACGGTTTCCATGTTTATATACTATTGTGGGCGGTAAGATCGACAATTGTGGTAAACACTTGTGCCAAGTTGTTTTCGCCGATTTTGATGTTGTGTTTTTTCTCGACCTGATACATATAATCGTCGAGTTGGTTTTTTAAGTGTTTTTGGGCGTCGATATTTTTAGGAAAATCTATCCGTTGCGTGTATGGCTTGGCAATTTTTGCCATATCTTGTGCCGCTGATACCCGTATATTGTCGGCAAGCACAGTTACGCTTTGTTTGATATTGCCATATATAATCGCTTCGAAAGTATTTTCTCGAATGCCATCGGGTAAATCGCTTTGGCGTTTTTCTGCCACTTTGTTGCTAAGGTCGATCACCTGTTGCAAGTAGTCTTCTTCGTGTAAGCGTTTGTCCCTATACGCCTGCATAATCTCCTGTAACATATCGCCAAAGCCGGTATAAAATGCCGGGTCTTGGTCTATTTTTTCGGTAATAGTGCGGGCGGTTGCCGATGCGATTGTGTCGGCTTTTGCCGCCGTTGATTGTGTGCTGTCCTGTAAAATGTCACAGACTTGGGATTTGTTCATAATGTCGAGCGGTTGTATGGTTTGTATCACATCGCTAGCAACCACATTTTGGTCTATTAGGCGTTTGATTTCTTGTTCATACTTGGCAAAGTCGACCACTTCGCCAAACCGTTGTTTTGCCGCCCAGCGTAGTTTTTGGTACTTCTTTTCTGTGTGTTTGTAATTTTTAAGCATGCGGTCGTCTGTGGTGTCATAAAATGCGGTGGTCGACAACGCCAAGTCGAGGGTTTTACTAAATTGTCCAACAGCTTGATAAAAATTGTCCCGGGTTTCTGGATTACGGAGCACATCTATATATGGATCCATATTGCTGGTATGTTTGACCCCTTTAAATATGCCCATCAGCGTTTTGTAGTGGTGGTGTAGGTGCGATACTTGTTTTTTTACATCTCGCACCGCACGGGACAGATCCGCTTCGTCAAAGTCCTGTAATGCGGTATATTCTGTCAATGATGTATGCAGGTCTCGCAACACCCCCATATAGTCGATAACCCGTCCGTATTGTTTGCCTTCGTACAAGCGATTGACTCGGGCGATCGCCTGTAACAAAGTGTGTCCGCTTAATCGCTTACACAGGTATATCACAGCGTTTTGCGGTACATCAAAGCCGGTCAATAATTTATCGACAACAATAACCACATCGGGGCTGTCGGTGTCTTTAAATGCGTCTACTACCAGCTTGGTATAGGTGCCCTCATCGCCATATTTGTCGAGTGTGTTTTGCGTAAAGTCGTACAGTATATCCGTATTGCCTTGTGCGGTGTGTTGTTCGCTGTTTTTGCGGGTATCGCTTAAGGTGATGACAACTTCGCTGGTGATGTCGTCTAATGCGTCTAGAAACCGTTTTATTTTTACCGCTGATTGCCGGTTGGGGGCGACTATTTGCCCTTTGAAGCCGTGCGGTTTTATGTATTTTTTAAAGTGTGCGTTTATATCCCAAGCAAACATATGCAAGGTGCTATCATTGGTATTAATAATCTCAGATCGGGCGTATTTGTTTTTTAGGTCGACAGCTTGCTGAGCGGTTAAGTCCTTAGTCACCCGGTCGAACCATACATTTAAAGTGTGTGTGTTGACATCTTGCAACGCATGGCGAGCTTCGTATAACAGCGGCACGATTGCCCCGTCGTCGATGGCTTGGTCGATGGTGTATTTATCGATTAACAGTCCGAATTTTGCGTATGTGCTTTTGTCTTTTTTGCTGATGGGCGTGCCCGTAAAGCCGATAAAACTGGCATTGGGAAAGCTGCGTTCCATGAAAGCGTGCAGTTTACCAAATTGGGTGCGGTGGGCTTCGTCGACCATGACAAAAATATTGGGGCTGGGATCGACAAAACCGCCTTTCTCTATGACCGTTTGGAATTTGTGTACCAAAGTTGTAATGACTGTGGCTTTTTTCGCTTTTAAAGCGTCCAGTAAATCCCGTCCGGAGGCACTGCGGTGTATGGTGTCTTCGTCATAGCCGCACTGCATAAAAGTTGTAAAGATTTGTTCGTCTAAATCCGTACGATCGGTTACGATAATAATAAGCGGCGATAAAATATCCCGGCTGGCGGCTATTTTCATGGCGGTCATCACCATAGTTAAAGACTTGCCCGACCCTTGCGTGTGCCAAATAACCCCGCCTTGTCGTTTGGTGCCGTTAAACTGTTGGACTCTTTTCATGATTTTATCGACCGCATAGTGTTGTTGGTAACGGGCAATCTTTTTTTGGTTACGATCAAAAACAATACTGTGGCGGGTTATTGTCAGTAACCGTTCGGGAGATAACAGCCCAACGATGGCTCGGTCTTGGGCGGTGATGGTGCGGGCGTGTCGATCCGCCCCCATGATACCCACATCGGCAAACGCCTCAGCGGGGCAAGGGTGCTGTATAAGGGGGGCAATATCCGTATCGGGAATCTGTTGTTCTTGCCATTTTGCCCAGTATTTTACGGGCGTGTTGGTGGTGGCATAGCGGACATCGTTACCATCGGTTGCCAGTAAAATTTGCGACAATTGATACAGCGGGCGGATACCATCGGGTTTTTGGTTGCGAATATGTTGTTGTATGGCTTCGGCGGCACCTGTGGCGGGGGCTTTGCATTCGATGATGGCAAACGGGATACCGTTTACAAATAACACAATATCCGGGCGGTAGGTTTTGACCATAGCCGTCCTTTCCACTGTATACTCCGCTACCATATGAAAGCGGTTGTTGTCGATATTTTGCCAATCGATATAGCGGATAGATTTGTCTTTTTTGTCGCCATCGGTGATTTGTGCTTCGGTGGTGCCGTTTAGTAAAAATTCGTGTTTTTCCGCTGTATCGGTTATAAAGCCGCCCGTTTTAATGTGTTTTAATTTGGCGATAGCATTGTGCAAGCTGCCATCGCTAAAATCGTATGATACGCCTTTGACCGTGTACCGGTTGATGTGCCGTAAGCTGTCCAGCAACACAGTTTCTAAAATCACATTCGCCGCCCGCCCCTGTCGCATTGGCATAGCGTCTTTGGCAGGGATATACCCATACCCCAATGCCTGCAGCACCTGCAGTGCCGGCAGCTGTGAAAGATATTTTTCCGAAGTATAAAATTTTGGTGGCGGCTGCATGTTGGTATCCTTTTGCTAGTGTTGTATAAGTTTTTCCATGTGTTGTAAAAAAATGTGTATTTTTTTAAAAAAGTGTTGCATTTTATCAAAATATACCTTATTATCTATTCAAGGACGGCGGGATCGTGGTCGACATCTGGGTTTTGAGGGATCTCGAAGCCTTTTTGTTTTTCGGGGTATATTATTACTGTTTTGTTGTCCACATATACAGTATAGTCGCTAAAATTCATTTTTTATCCTTACTCATTTTTATTTTCTAATAACTCAATGTCATTTTTATCGTTCACCTGTTTCTGTTTTTCTTGTTCCAGTAATTCATGTAATTTTTCATAACAAATTTCATTACCATCCTCCATTATAAGGTTTTCTGGTGGATTTAGTGATGGATGATACTCTGCACCTTGCTCCATATGTTCTACTAAAATGTCCAATGCTTTTTCGAATGATGTAGCGTCTTCATTTCCTAGTTGCGTTTTTTCTACCAGCTTATCCAACTCTTCTCGTATTTGTATTTTAACTTTCTTATTGATATGCTCTTTTATATCTCGTTCTGTAATATTCTCTAACTTTATACTTTGCTTATCCTGTAAACTTTGTTTAGCTATTAAAGCATCGTATTTCGCTTGATTACCCTTGTGATATTCTGTTCTTAATTCCATACTTTTTTGTGCAATGAAAATCACACCCAAAACTCCAGCATAAGCGGTTAAAAGTTGTTTCCCTTCAAGACCTACAATAACAATATCTATCCAGTCACTACCTGTATCAAACCCAGCAAATTCAAATCTACCATGATAACGCTCTAAAACCAACTTTTCCAATGAGTCCATTACTTCCTTATTGAAAGTATTTAATTTTTTTAAATCAGTAATGGTTTCTTTGGGCAATTTAATGCTAATCGTATAAGAACCTTTTTCAGAAAAAGTCTGATGTAATACATCCACAGTAGTCTGTAGATGATTATTAGCATTTTTTGCCCAATCACGCAAAATTTCATACTGCTCTTGACTCAATATCATATTGTCTGTAGTATCTCTTTCTAAAATTTCTTTGATTTGAGTTTTGTGGTATTCGTCATCTACAATAGACCAAGGGAAATTTTTTATAGCCCGATAAACAGTACATAATTGTTTTGAATTTTCTATAAAATGCGACCTTTCATCAGGCAAAACACGAGTTTTCAATATCAAATTATGATTTTCATCTGTTGCTTTCAATAAAATTTGGTATTTTTCACGGGTTCTCATATTGTGTTCCTTTCTGTGTAATTTCACCCTACACAAACATTCTTTGCATGAGGGATTTTTTGTATTGTTTGGTTTGGGTTAGTTGCGTGTTTAGGGTATCGATTTTGTAGTCGATAGCAGACAAAAAATCGGCAATGTGTTTTTGTTCGTCGGGGTGGGGTTCTAAACACTTTATTTTCTCTATTTGCTTTTTACCAATCTCTAAAAATGTAGAGCCTGAAGCGTAGCGTATAAATTCTTTCTTATTATTTGCAATCCAGTAATACCAAAATTCATTATATTGGTTGCTTTTAACTATAATACTTTGAAAACCTTGATTTGTAGTACATTCTTTGGTTGCGATTGCAACATCGCCAATCGTGGCACGACTAGACAATAACAATGTTCCAACAGGTAATAATTTGGCTGACGACTTTTCTAGTCCCAAATTGCTAATTGTGCGTTGACTTACAGACATAAATTTATGTTTTAATTCACTCGGAGTGTACCAAATAATATTCCCATTCCAATATCCTACTTTACCGCTTTCGGGTGTGCCACCACCAACAATATCCCCGACATCCCCCAAGCGTTTTTGTTGCCATTTGGGATAATCGGTGCCATTGGGTTTTTTGAATCTTATTTTTTGGGTGAAAATCTGTTGCATAATGCCCCGTTTGTAATCCATCAGCCGATCATACTTCGCCTGCAACAATGCCAACCGCCTATCAATAGCAGATAAAAAAACCGCTATCTTTTGTTGTTCGTCAAGAATTGGAATCACAATATCAATTTGAGATAATATTTCATTATTTAGATTGTTAATATTTGTACCAACCATACTATCTGATATAAATTTTTTAAATTTAGCTGTATTCATACAGTAATATAAAAATTCCGAAGTAACAATGCCTTTATCCGAACGAATAACCCCCATAAAACCGCCAAAATAATAAGAAGTGTCAGATCTAAATAAGCATACTTTTCCAACATGTTGTTTACTTCCATTTGACATACATATCATTATATCGTCTTTGATAATTTTTTGATGGGCTTTAATTTCTTTATCAATATACTTTACATCTGTTAAATTTAAAGTACCTGACAAATCTATGTTATTAGAACGCAATATACATTTACCCTGTTTTCTTTCATCACTTTTACGATAAGTAACCCCCCTATAAATGCTACTTATAGTGAGTAATGGCTTTACATTCCATTTGGGATAATCAGCACCATCGGGGCGTTTAAACCTTAATTTAGGATTTTTTAGTGTTGTTTGTGTCATCGTTGTTGTTCTCTGGTTATATCCTCTTGAATATCATATTGCTTTATATTTCTAAGCTTCCCTTCCGCATTATCGATATATTGTTGTGGGTCACAAATAAAATATTCCCATGTTACCATCTCAACATATGAATCAATAGGATAGTTTACTTTTTTAGTTGAATCACGATTACATGTTCCGGATGGTGCATCTTCATGATTATACATATTACCCATAATAATTTCGAATGTTCGATTATCTTGATACTCACAACAACAACCACATCCTAAGTGTTTAATAAAATATTCATACAAACCAAAAGAATCGGGCAAAACAACCGCCAATATCCCATTAGTACGACTCATTTTATCCCCCCTCTCAATATTCTTTAAGGAGTAAGAAATTTCCCATGGTATCCATTGTTTGTTTTCTAGTCCCCGTGTTTTCATATTTGGTGATATTAAAACAATCGTAATAGAACTATCATGAAGTCTAACTTTTAAATTTTTCTTTATGGTTTCTTCTGTACATTGACTTAAATCGTTATCATCTTCTTCACCCTTATAAATATCGCTATCTTTCAGATAATTGTCCACTATTTCATCAACATAATCTCTCACTGTGGTATTTCCCCAAAACATTAAATTTTGCCGCACCAAAGGTACCATGTCATACCTAGAGTCCATCATGATATTTCCACTAGACATTAAATTTTGCACATTATTATCAGCATATTTATACGAAATAAAAATTTTCTTACCCATTACATATCTCCCCTAATATAAACCCAATTAAACCCACATCTGTAACACTCCAAATAGCTAATCCCATCAGCCCACACAAAGTGAAATAAAACCAAAATATTGTTTTTGATATTAACACAGGTATATATTTATTGCCCGTATCAGGTTTCATAGCAAAATCGGTTTCTTGTTGCATACGGACAATATCATAAGTCCCACGAAAACAGCGTTCTTGCCACAAATAATACGCATCTAAACAGCCCAATAATACTATGGGTACAACCCATAAATACATGTTAGGATTTCCGCCTATTCTAAACATTACCGCCAGCACGGCAACAACCAAAGCAATCGTCCACCCCTTAATCCAAAACGAACACCGTGCCATACGCTCGACAATATCTTGAATCATTTGTAAGTGCGTTATTACTTCCGCCCTGTTCTTATCAGCAATATTTTTTACGCCCAAGAATTTTTCGCCTTTATTATCTGTTTCCGCCATCTTAATTCTCCCTCATACACCCAATTAAAAAACCACGCACACGCCCATTATACACCAAAATACTTAAAAATTGTACTATATTTTATTGTCCGCATGCCTTTTATGTGTCCTTGTGTTTGTCCATAAATTTTTTGATATGTTTGTCAAAATCTGATTCTAGAGTTTGGGTTTTGTTGAATTTTTTGTATTCGGCGGTGGCTTTTTCGTTTGCCTGTTTTCGGGTTATGGTACCGTATCCTTCGAGTATTTTGGGTTTGATTTTTGTCAGGTATCGCACCGTGTTGCGTGGTGTGTGCAATTTCTGCACATACCACTTTTACATCCAATTCACCCGATTCAAAAATATTCTTTAGGTGCCTGCTGATACTGGTACGGTCAACCCCAAACAATACCGCCATTTGTTTTTGGGTAAGCCAAATAGTTTCATGACTGAGAATCACCTCGACTTTTACATCACCATCGGGGGCGGTGTATAATAAAAACTCGGTCATTTCGTCTTGTACGGTTAAAAATGTTTTTTTATCGGTCATTTTTTTCAATCCCCCTTTAAAACGGTGTATCGATACCTAGTTGCCTACAGTATTCGGCAATGTCGGCATTTATAGTTTGTATATCTTTGTCCAGTTGTTTTAACTGACTGGCGACTTCGCTTAAATTTATAGGGGTTTGTTGTTCAAAGGTATCCACATATCGGGGGATATTTAGATTGTAATCGTTGTCTTGTATGTCTTGTCTCGCCACCACCGCACAGTACTTGTCGACCGCTTTACGGGTTTTATAAGCGGTGTATATGTCTTGCACATGGGCATCGGTTAAGACATTTTGTTTGCTGCTGCTGTCGTATTGTTGTGATGCGTCTATGAACACTATATCGGTGCGGCGGGCGTTTGTGCCGCCGGCTTCACGGCTGCGGTCGAATATTAAGATGGCTACGGGGATGCCGGTTGTGCTAAACATACCTGCTGGCAATCCTATAACCGCATCGAGTAGGTTTTCTTCGATAATCGCTTGGCGGATTTTGCCTTCGGATGCACCTCGAAATAATACCCCGTGTGGTACTACGACAACGACTTTGCCCGATTGCTGTTTAGCCGATTCGATCATATGGCTGATAAACGCATAATCGCCTTTTGACTTGGGCGGTATGCCCCGCCAAAAGCGGGTGTATACATCGGCGGCGGCGGTGTCCGCCCCCCATTTGTCTAGGCTAAACGGCGGGTTTGCCACCACTATATCGAATTGTTTGATGGTGTCGTTTTCTAAAATCAGCGGCTCTGTTAGGGTATTGCCCCAGCGAATATCGGCACTGTCCATACTGTGTAGGAACATGTTCATACGGCACATCGCCCAAGTCTGTCCGTTAACCTCTTGCCCATACAGAGAAAAGTTTTCCGATGCGGTCTGTAAGGCGGTCTTTATCAACAGCGACCCCGCCCCACATGCCGGATCATAAATAGTCGACCCCACCGGGGCATCGGCAAGCCGTGCCACCAAACTCGATACCATAGCCGGCGTATAGAACTCACCGGCTTTTTTGCCCGCCCCCGCCCCAAATTTTTCAATCAAGTACATATACGCTTCGCCAATAACATCTTCGGCTACCCGATCGGGGGTCAGTTTTAAAGTATCGCTGTTAAAATCATTTAGCAGGTGTTGCAGGCGTTTGTTACGGTCTTTGGTCTTGCCCAAGTTGGATTCGCTGTTAAAGCTTATATCCCGAAACACGCCGGCTAATTTGCTTTTGTTGGCGTCTTCGAGATTTTCCAAAGCAATGTCGATTTCTTCGCCCAAATTGTCGACAGTGCTTTTTGCCAACAAGTCATAAAATGACGACCCTTCGGGGATAATAAACCGCTCGTTACGCATACGCCGTTCGACACGGTCTGTATCGCCGCCGAATTGCCGTTTGTACACGGCAATTTTGGCATTCCAAGTATCAGAAATATATTTTAAAAACAACATAATCAATATGTAGTCTTTATACTGCCCCGCATCGACGACCCCCCGAAAAGTATCACAGGCTTTCCACACGGCATCGTTAATCTGTTGCTGTTGTATTTTATCGGTCATTGTTTTTTCCCTTCTGTCAGTTTTATATAATCTTTCGATGTGTTGTTAAAAAAAGTGTTGCATTTTGTTAAAATATACCTTATTATCCGAACAAGGATCGGGAGTTCCCAATCGACCCTAAGTCTCAGTGGATACTGGGGCTTTTGGTTTTTCGGAGTATATTTTTGTCATTTGCCAAGTATTATATAGCCTTTCAATATGTTGTTAAAAAAATGTTGCGTTTTTTTTAAAAAAAGTGTTGCATTTTATCAAAATATACCTTATTATCTGCATAAGGATTGCGAGGACGCGGTCGACATCTGGGCTTTGAGAGGACTCGAAGCCCTTTTGTTATGTGGGGTATATTTTTATCATTTGCAGTGCCTTTCGCAGTGCATATAAGCTGTTTTTATTGGCAATAATGCCATATGCTTGATTGTGCTGATGGGGTCTTAAATAGTTTATACCCATCGGGCGGGCGATTAAATCAGCAATCTGCATCCCTGTTATATTTTTTGCCTTATGCTCCAAATTAAAATTATATGTAATATCGTTAAATCTTGTATGGGTATTAAATGTTTGTTGGCGACCAGACAAGATTTTAAGAAACTCTAATTCTAGCTCTCTGTCTTCATTATTGCCCCGTTTTTCGATAAAAATATCAACCGTTTTACCGATTTCACTAATTTGTAATTGTTTGTGTAACCTTTCCATACAAAACAGCAGTGAAAATTCATATATACTGTCTTGGTGTACATGTCCTTTTAGCTTTGTTTTATCTATAATTGTTGTGATATAAAAAAATTCTATGCTGTGCATAATATTAGATAAATCCGCCATAAAACTTGATTTAATTTGTGCATTGTTTAAAAAGTAATCCTGTTTTTTCCTAGGTCTACGCATATCTGCCTCATGCAAGATTATATTATTATGCCCCCAATATTTCATTTTAAATCGGGACATTGTGGGCAATACCACATTACAATAATGATCTTTTTTAAACACACAAAATGTCAGTACAAATATAGGATAACAAGGATCCATTTTCCCCATACCATGATCGCCACTTTCGTCCACATATACGATGTAATCGCTAAAATTCATTTTTCTACCTTTCCCCTACACAAACATTCTTTGCATGAGGGATTTTTTGTATTGTTTGGTTTGGATTATTTGCGTGTTTAGGGTGTCGATTTTGTAGTCGATAGCAGACAAAAAATCGGCAATGTGTTTTTGTTCGTCGGGGTGGGGAAAGTCGACTTGTAGTTGCTTTACAATTGTTGCGGACAAATTGCCTTGTCCACCTTGTAAATATTTCTGCAAAATGCGTTCTTTGCTATGCAATAGCTGATAATAAAGATAGGCAATATTTATTTGGTTAGACCTAATGCATAATATAGCTTGATTTATAGCACCCTTAATTTTTGATATTGCCACTTCCCCACTAGTCGCACCATATAGAGCATATAGTAAATCGCCTACTTCAACCATCTTGGCAGAAGATTCTCGCATTGCCATTTCATTTATTTTCTTTTCAGTTATTAAGTTTTTAATTTCACCAGACCCAATAAAAGGAATATTGCCATTATAATATTCTGTATTTTTAGATAATGGAGTCCCCCCAGAAAAAAACTTACATATCACCCCCAAACGGTTTTGTTGCCATTTGGGATAATCGGTGCCATTGGTTTTTTTGAATCTTATTTTTTGGGTGAAAATCTGTTGCATAATGCCCCGTTTGTAATCCATCAGCCGATCATACTTCGCCTGCAACAATACCAAACGCCTGTCAATAGAAGATAAAAAACCCGCTATCTTTTGTTGTTCGTCAAGGTGGGGTACATGCAAAATAATTTTAAAAAAGTCACTTTTATTTAGGTTCACCAAACCATCAGATCGAGCACTACTGGTTATATATTTGCGTAAATATTGGTTATGTTTACCCAATATGAAAAAATATTCTAAAAATTTAAGATTTACAACATCGGTATCCGCTGAAAATGCTATGAATACATTAGGCACAGCAATTTCTTTAGCATGGGTTAAGAGATATGTACAGCCATAGGGATATTGTTTAGAATTTCCCTTATTATATACGAACTCTCCTTTTTTTATATGCAGGTATTTTTCCTTTTGTTTGCCTGCATTATCTTTGCCCCATTTATCCATATGGGACACAAAACCAATGCCCGCACTTATACTATAACTATCGACATTTTTAAATCCAACAGTCCGCCCAATTTTAACACAAATATCCCCCAACCGCTTAACCTGCCAATCATAATCCGCATTACCAATAAACTCAGGAAACCGCAGCTCAGGATTTTTTGTTGTGTCTGTCATTTTTATCATTCCCCACCTATACACATATTTTCTAAATGTAAAGCGTTTATATAATCATCTAATAATTGAATCTGTTGTTGTCGCAATTGCTGTGCTTGTAATACCTTATTATACAAATAGGCAATGCGTCTTTGGGTTGGCATATCAGGTAATACAATCGGCATAGCCATTAAATCAGACTTTGATATAAACCGAATCCCCCCCCCTTGCTGCATAGCACGCATACGGTTTTGGGCTGTGCGTGTATTCAAATAATAATGCACATACGCAGGTAAAACCCGTGCCGTATCCCCCACCCGCAGCGTAAACACAAAAGAGGGCACGGCAATATCCCTATCAGGTACATCATCCCCTACCAAACCCACAGAAAACCTACCACGATTTACAACCAATACATCCCCCCGTTGCAATGGCTTTATTCGACTGGTAGCAAAAGTATTTTCCAATTCAGAATACTCAATACCCTGTGCATTTATCGACTTGGCAAGTAATAAACAACAGGCAATACCACCCGACTTAACGGTCGTAATCCCATTGTGAATCGTAACCCATTCCCCTAATGTATACATTTTTTCATTTCCATCCCTTGAAACATCAAAACCCAGCCACTATATACCACTACATGTAGCAATATTTTTAAATAAATGATACCATAACATATAAAAACAGAACTGTCAAGATATGTCTTGTTATGTATGCAATTTATTTAATATTTTTTGCTTGACATAAGTATAAAATTGGTATATATAAAAATAAGCCTAGCAGAATCACGGATCTAACTAGGCTTATCGGGCGATACGACTGGTTAATAAGCATCACCGATTGTATCTTTACTGTATAGTCACAGACTAACTGCTCTGACTATACAGTAAAAAACGCCCGTTCGCAAGTCTTAATTTTAGACTACAAAGTACGCTTTAACACTCCAAAATTAAGAAAGGGGGTGATAAATATGGTAAATCCTCGTGGATACTATGTCATTGAGCAGCAATCCAATGACAAGTGGATGTTTAATCTGCATGCTGCAAATGGTGAAATCATTGCAACATCTTTGCAGGGATACGAAGCCAAACAAGGTGCTCTTAATGGCATCGCAAGTGTACAAAAAAATGGTTCCACTACCGACATACGGGAAGAATAATCATTTTAATTTTAACGCAATGGGTAAGGGGAATTATTTCCCCTTCCTATTCATTTTATTTTATGGAGAAATTGTTATGTCAAACAATGATAACAACGACATTTGGACACAAAAACGCCCTGATAGGAAATGGGAAAATAAAAAATCCGGTAACGATAGGGCATCTTCTGTGCATGATACACAAGCAGAAGCTATCGAAAGAGGCAGTGAATTAGCACGAAATAACCGTTCTGAACACATCATAAAAGGTAAAGACGGCAAAATTCGTGAAAAAAATTCTTATGGCAATGACCCATACCCCCCAAAAGGGTAAAACTGATAAGGCAGCAATAACTCCCTGCCTTACCTAATATAAAAAGGCAGCCCCCTACAACAAAACATAAAAAAGCACAAATAAAAAATATGTGTTGCATATTGTTATAGCTTTAAGTATAATGTCAGTTATATCTATGGTATCCATCGCATCGATTTAGGAATATGTTATGAAAAAAGTATATTTGTTGGCATCGTTTTGTCTTGGTTTCACTACCGTAAGTTTTGCGGATACGAAACGCATCAATGTAAATACGGCTGTATTTAGTAATAAAAATATCAGCAACCAAGCGATTATGGATTTTGGACAGAACAGTATAACGCTTGGCGATGTGGTTTGGGGTGCTGTCGAACGCAAATCGGGCAATCGGTTTTTGGCGGGTGTCGGAGCGTTTTGGGTATATTGGGGGTGGTTTTGGAACGCCCATGAGTTTGGACATGGCACCCGTCAAACAGCGTTGGGGATGCCGTCCAAGTTTAAACCGAAATACACCTATAATTTCCCTCGATTCTATGTGGAAACTTTGTTTAAGCCGGTCAATCCCGCCCAAAACAACCTATGGGCACCGACAACCGGCGGAACCGATGAACTGGCGTACGAATTGGGGGCGGACAATCCTTATATGACCTATACGGGCAGCGGGGCAAACCGTGTATACACCCCGACAAACAGGGCGAACGCACTCACCCATGGGGCGGGCTTTGCCAACGATTCCCTGTGGGCAGAAAACTTAGCCGAACGGGCGTATACAGAGGAAAATGTCCCCGTGTCGACAACGGTTTCATATACCTTGTCTAAGATATTGCCATTTTTCTATACCTCTCAGCAAGGGGCGGGCGATGTGCAACACATCGCCGATGCCACCGGCGTTAGCACCAATGCCATTAAACAAGCGTCCCTACTCAGCCTAGCCCTCAGCACCACCACTTACAGCATGTGGGGGGCGATGATAAACGGCGAACCCTATGTCCGTAAACAACCCACCACATACGGATTGCACATGCCCGATGTCAGTGCCTACTTTACGCATGGTATCAGCTATAAAATAAACAGTGGCTATACCGTAACCCCTAAAACACACCTGCCCATTGCTTTTGAAACCATCACCCAAAGCAATTTACAAAAATCATCGGAAATAACCATCGGGGCAATACATAAGTTTACCGACAAAACCCAAATAAACGCATCGACTGTATATAACCTGCAACAAAAAGGGCTGTCGTTTGCCTCCAAAATAGCACAGAAAATAAACGACACAACCACCGCATATATATCGGCTCATCAATACGATTTAAATACCCTGTACGGGGAACGCAACACTACGGATTTTAGGAAAAACAAGACAACCTCTATATACTTGGGTGTCGATGTAGAATTTTAGGGGATACAACCAGCAGTATCGAGCATACGACAGGAAAATCCCCATTCGTTGTCGTACCATGCGACCACTCTCAGGCTGGTACCGTGCATGACCATAGTTTGCGTGGCATCAAAGATCGATGAATGGGGGTTGTGGTTAAAGTCGATCGATACCAATTCCTCCGTTTCGTATCCTAAGACGCCTGACAACGCCCCTTGTGCAGCCTGTTGCATGGCTTTATTGACCGCATCTACAGTTACGGGCTGTTGCACATCGACTTTTACATCGACACAAGACACATTCGGCGTTGGTACCCGCATGGCAACCCCGTCTAGTTTGCCATCCATATGCGGCATGACTTCTTTCATCGCCCGTGCTGCCCCAGACGAAGTGGGCACGATACTCAGACCGGCGGCTCTGGCACGGCGGTTGTATTTGTGCGACCCATCGAGAATCTGCTGATCGCCCGTATAGGCATGAATGGTTGTCATATATCCCCTGTCGATACCAAACGCATCGTCGAGCACTTTGACCACAGGGGCAAGGCAATTTGTCGTACAAGAGGCATTTGAAATAATCGTATCTGCAGGCTGTATAGCGTGTTGATTGACCCCATACACAACCGTGCGATCGGCGGGTTTAAACGGAGCGGAAACAAGAATTTTTTTCGCCCCACAGTCTAAAAATACCTGCATGTCCGCCCGGGTCTTATATACCCCCGTGCATTCCATTAACACATCGACAGTCGATAAATCAAATACAGAAGGATCTCGGCTAGACAGCAACGGTATTTTCCCAAACCCCACATCTAGCCAATCGTCCGCATAGGTTACCGCTTTATCGGCAATCCCGTGTACAGAATCGTATTTATACAAATAGTACGCACTTTCCACCCCACGGGGGTGGTTAATACCTATCACCTCAAACGCATCATGGCGGTTGTATTCGCTCATCGCCCGCAGCACCAATCGTCCAATCCGTCCAAAACCATTGATAAAAATTTTTGTTGTCATGTGATTATCCTGTTAAATTTTTCCCGTTATACTGGCGGTCCAGTGGTGGTCTCAACCCCTACCGATTGAAAATTACAGTTTTACAAAACATACAACCTAAACCATAAAAACGCAAGTATATTATGGGTTTTTATTGACTAAATCGCCCGCACGGTTTACACTTGCCCGATAAAACCACTGTGCATATAGACAAAGGGACATCACATGCCACATATCACCTTACAACATGTACTGCACCGATTGCAAACCGCCATCGGTATATTACAACAAAAAATCACCGCTTTAAAACACCAAAACAGCGGGTTACAACAAAAAATCACTACGCTAGAAGCAGATGTACAACGGCTGCAATTGGAAAATCACAGCCTAAAAACCAGCCTCGAAAATACGCACAACAGCACCCCACCCACACAGCACATTCGACAACAACTGGATGCGATTATCGACGATGTGGAAAAATTACACCATTCCATAACCCAAAACTAGGTATAACAGATTATGAGTACAATTACCCTAACCATTCTAAACCGCACCATCAGCCTCAATTGCCAAGACGGAGACGAAACCAAAATCACCGCCGTTGCCGATCGGTTAAACACCCGTATGCAACACTTAAAACAACAACTGCAAGCATCAGATATGGAAACCCTACTGATTGGCAGTGTTATTCTGTTAGACGAACTGGAATCCGCCACCGCAAAACACGACAGCCTCAAAGCCCACATAGCCGATACGGATGTATCTCCACATACAACAACACATCTAGAAAATGCGGTTACCAGTTTAGAAAACCTTATTGCCGATATGTAAATTTTTCAATCGCCAAGACGGTTTTGCATAGTTGCATCAAAAAAGTGAACAGTGTCGAGGGTATAGTATAAAGTGATGGCATCGCCCGTAGCAACTGGAGCGGTCGAAAATATTTTTGCCACCCAATCGCTGTTGTTGTATGTAAAGCTTATCAATCCCTCACTGCCCAGCGGTTCGTACACGGTGGGGGTGATTGTCAACGACTGTACTTTGTCGCTTTGGGGTTTTGCCATGCACATATTTTCCGGGCGTAACCCCATAGTTACCTGTTGTCCTTGTGTACACTGTTTTATCACCGCCTGTGGCAACGGTACCGCATCGCCGTTGGCAAATACCAGTGTGTGATCTCGTACCGCCCCTGTTACAAAGTTCATCGATGGGCTGCCCATAAAACCGGCGACAAACATGTTTTTCGGTTTCAAAAATACTTCCATCGGGGCACCGACTTGTTCGATGATACCCGATTGTAGTATCACCACTTTATCGGCTAAACTCATGGCTTCAATTTGATCGTGAGTCACATAAATCATAGTGGTTTTTAACCGTTGATGCAGTTTCTTAATTTCCAATCGCATTTTTGTACGCAGTTTCGCATCCAAATTCGACAACGGTTCATCGAACAAAAAAGCGGTCGGCTCCCGTACAATTGCCCGTCCCATCGCCACCCGTTGCCGTTGTCCGCCCGATAATTGTTTCGGACGGCGATCCAGATATTCTGTCAGCTGTAATATATCGGCAACTTGGTGTACCCGTTCAGCAATTTGAGAGGCGTCCATACCAGTAATTTTTAAGCCAAAGCCCATGTTTTGTCGCACACTCATGTGCGGATACAAGGCATAGCTTTGAAACACCAACGCCAACCCCCGCTTTACAGGCGGTTGATCGGTCACATTGTCGCCATTGATAAAAATATCACCCCGACTGGTTTCTTCCAAGCCGGCAATCATCCGTAACACTGTAGATTTACCACACCCAGAAGGCCCAACGAATACCACAAATTCCCCATCGTCAATAAATAAATCTATACCTTTAATCGCCCGTGCATCGCCAAACCATTTTTCGACTTTTTTTAGCTGTATCATGCCCATTCTCCCTGTAAATGCTGTACCTGTTCAGGCGATACCCATGCCAACCACGCCGCCGCCGTCTTTTTTAGCTGTATCATACCCATTCTCCCTGTAAGTGCTGTGCCTGTTCAGGCGATACCCATGCCAACCACGCCGCCGCCGTCTTTTTTAGCTGTATCATACCCATTCTCCCTGTAAGTGCTGTGCTTGTTCAGGCGATGCCCATGCCAACCACGCCGCCGCCGTCCAAGTAAAATCCTGCCCGCCCGCCGGCGTCCCTGTGTTGCAATCATAATACTCTGCAAAACCGTGCCGACTTATCAGCCGTCTTGTCATATCCCGTATACTGTTCGCTATATGTACATAGCCCATGTCTTCCAGTCCCATACCAATAAGCACATTCATAATCGCCCACACAGGCCCCCGCCAATAGCGCATCGCATCAAAGCTGCTATGGTCTGGGTCGCAACTAGGCACCCCGTATGGCGATGTGCTGAGTAGCCGTTGTAAATGTTGCATCATATGCGGGTTATCTAGCCCCGCATACCAACATAAAAACGAAGCACTCGACACGACTCCGCTGTGGGTACGGGTGCGAAAATCAAAAGCACAATAGGTTTTTTTATCCGCACACCACAGGCGATGCACCCCCCGTTCCATATGGGCAATCCACTGTTCAATTTCTTCAATTTCTGTGCTGTCTTTGTCTAATATGGTGGCAATCTTTAATAAATCCCGATTTGCCCGCAACAAAATAAAAGTTATGGTCGGATCGCCAACCCAAAATTGTCCTTTGTGCCGTATATCCGCTGCGTGCCACTGTAAATCCCGTGCCGTATAGACAATGGCAACAAACCTATCATAGTCGATTTTTGTCGGACGCATAGATGCATCCACATGCACAGTATCCCTACGGGTATACGCCCCCACATTATCCGTATCGACATTGGCAACCGCCCCGTCCCAATCGGGGGCGTTGTCCCGTCCGCTTTCCCACGGATGGACAATTGCCACCACCCCCTCATCACAGCGGTATCGATAAAACCAACGGTGCCAATGTTTCATTTTATCAAACAGAGTGCGTAACGCTTTGATACCCACCTTTCTATCTTTATTATACATCTGCAAGGCAAACGATGCGGCAAGGGGCGGTTGGCTAATACCAGATGACGCCACACCGCTCGTTTGCGTATGGGAACGGGTACCCCATTCATCGGGACCGGGAAAGTACCCGTCATCTTGTCGATGAAACAAAATATGTGGCACCATACCATTTTCCCATTGCCCACTAAACAAACAATGCAGTTCGTCCCACCCCCTAACAATATCAAATGTGGAAAATCCCCAAGCGGCAAAGGCACTGTCCCAATTCCATTGATACGGGTATAACCCCGGCGTGGGAACCGTGTATGTCCCCCGACAATTTTGTCGTAAAATATGTTGGGCTTGTGTGTGCATAGGTGTCATTGTTTTTTGTCCTTCCTAGTGTAGCTTATTTTACCGATCCAGCGGTCAAGCCCTTGACCATAAACCTTTCCAACCCCAAGAAAATAATCAATACGGGAACGGTGGCAACCACCGATCCTGCCATCAAATGTTGGCGGGGAATTTCTGAGCTGTTTAACATCGATATACCCCGTGTTAAAGTAAACTTTGCCGGATCGTCGAGCAACATATACGCCAGCAAAAACTCATTCCATGCAATCATAAACACATACAACGACACAGACGCAATCGCCGACAGACTGAGCGGTAAAGTGATTTTAACTATCACCTGCAATCGGGACAACCCGTCCATTAAGCCCGCCTCTTCTATGTCGGCGGGAATACTGCGAAAATACCCCTGTAACATATACAGGGCTACAGGAATGGTGGTAACCGGATATATCATCAAAATCCCAACCAGAGAATTTCGAAGCCCCAACAAAGAAAACACAATATATATGGGCAACGCTAAAACAATCATCGGCACCAAATACACCAACAGCACAGAGGCGGACAAAGTGCGGTGTCCCCTAAATCGCAAGCGGGCAATAGCGTACGCCCCGGGGATACTAACAAGCAAAGTAAATAACACCGTTAGCACCGATACAAACGCCGACACACCCATATAATGCCCAAAATTAAACACGGAAAACAATTCCACATACGAGTCGAAAATGTGCCATCCTCTGTTAAAATCTAAACCAAAATCTAACGGATTTGCCAACAACGCTTGTTGGCTTTTTAGGCTGGTCATCACCATCACATAAAACGGCAATGCTACAATAGTGGTAAAAAACACATACCCCACCGCATAAAAAAACCGTATCACGGCATGTTCAAAATCGTGGCGACTAACCGTGCCAAACGACAGGCTTTGTAACACTTTTATTAAGGTAAACACACACAGTACGGCTAAGGCGAACAACACCCCGCCCTGTTGCACGGGCAGTATGTGCACCCCCACCCCAAACGGTCGCATATACGACACACTCAGCATCACCGCCACATACAGCACCGCAAGCACCGCCACCGCCCGCCCCGTGTGCATACGGACAGGACGAACAAAAGCCAAATAACACAGTGCACATACCACACTGGACACCACACCAGCCGCCCATGCAATTTGAAATATGTGTCCGCTGATAAACACCAATAACACAGTGGCTACAGCGACGGTTATCGCCCCCCACACCGCACTTAAAACACAGGTTACCAGCGTGCCATTATAATATATACTGTTCATCATATCCCCCGTATTATCCCAATCCTTGCTCCCTATTCATAAATCGCAAGAAAAACACCACAAACAGCAACAGACAGACAAAAATAACCACCGCCACCGCAGCCCCCGCCCCAATATTCGACAACGCAAACGCTTGTTCATAGACATTCACCGTCAAAGTGCGGGTGCCGGCATTGCCACCGGTCAACAAAAATATGTCATCGAATTTGTTAAAAGTCCAAATAAAACGCAACAAAAACAGCGTCGACAAAATTCCCAACAACTGAGGTAAGGACAGGTACCAAAACTTTTGCAACGGCGATGCCCCATCCATATCAGCAGCCTCAAACATCTCCGTATCGATGGACTGCATCCGTGCCAATATAAACAAAAACGACAATGGAAAATACCGCCATATTTCGAACACAGTAACAGTGATTAACGCTATGGGCTTTTGTCCAAAAAAGTTTATCGGCGACGGCAATACGCCCATTGCCACCAACACCGCATTAACCGACCCAGAAAACGGATCGAACAGGTTTACCCAAGTAAACGCTACGGCGATCACCGGTGCCACATAAGGAAATAACAAAAACCCCCGTAACACGCCCCTGCCCTTAAACGCTACATTCAGCACCATCGCCCCCATTAAGCCCACAACCAACGCCCCGAAAGTACCAAATACCGTGTAAAACACAGTAACAAACAACACCGATACAAATTCATCGACCGCAAATACATCGATAAAATTGTCGAGAGTAAAATGCAGCTGCAACAAGGCAAAATCCGCTTTGCCCACCGCCGTCGCCCGTACCTGTTTAAACAGCTGTATAAACGCTTTGCCGTCTTGCTCATAGGCACTAGGTACGGGGAGAGATATGCGAATCTTTTGTTTTTGTGTTGCCTGTAAATCCCCCACTTGACAGACAATTTGTGTGCTGTTCTGCCCTTGCACTGTACAGCGGTTATCGAGGGTAAAAGTATGCACATCGACCCCCGCCGGCACCACATCGCTTACCACCACATCTCGCAACTGCTGTTTGCGGGACGGGTTGCGGACTTGGTATTCGATGGTTAATATGGGGGCATCACCGTTTTTAACCAGTTTTAAGCGTTCGTATACTTTCGCTTCGGGGGTGCGTAAATCCGCCAGTGCAATCGGTTTAAAACTTATCCAGAAAATCGCCAGTAGGGGGAACACGATGACAATTAAAATACTGGTGACCGTAGGCAGCAACAACCCGTATGCCAACCGCTGTTCCCTTTTTGCCAATCGCCCCATGCCCTTTGGCGGCTCATGTGCGGGTGGGTGTGTAGTATCGCTCATGTACGATTCCCCAACTTTTTGTATGCCCACAACAGGGGGACATCGCCCCCTATCGCATTGCCATTTTACTTGATTTTTGCTAGGGCGTTGTTTAACGCCTTATGGGTGGCTTCGGCGGTTCTGACACCGTCAAAGTATTCCCGAAAGTAGCGGTTAATCACTTGGCTATTAATGATTTTAGACGCCAACGACAGCTGCCCCTCAACAACCCCCCAGCGGTTTGCCGTGTCTAATCCAGAGACAATTTCCGCAATGGTGGCTTGTGGATAAATATCAGACAGCGGTGCTTTGCGATCCACCCCCACAGGCAACTTCGACCAAGCATCTGCAAATATGGTGGCATTGATGCCATCGCCCCGTCGAGCGGGAAATTTCCCTTCGGGGGCGATCGATAAAGTGTTCATATACCCCTCATTCATCGAGTACTTGATAAAGTCAATGGCATCGCCCGTATCGGCATCACTGGTTACGCCAAAATAGCGAATATCCGCCCATGTTGCCCCGCTGGGGTTCGACGGTCCCGCCAATTTGGTCACAATACCCGTTTTAGATGCCAGCTGCCGGGATTGGGGGTTACTGTTGATGGTCGGGGGAGCGTTGTCGCGCAAGCCCGCCAATTCGTCTAAGATAAACGGCGACCACATGATAATCGCCGCCTTGCCGGCAAAGTACAGTTCACGGGATTGTTTCCAGTACAGCTCCCCTTGTGGCGACGCACTGGCAATGGTTTTATAAAATTCTAATGCCTCGATGGTTTTTCGCTTATCGAGGGGTTTAAAACCGTTTTTATCGACGGGCGAAATACCGTTTGCCAGCAAAATATGCTCTAAAACTTGGCTCATAAACGATTCGTCGACCTTAGTGGGGGCAACGAAACCAAACATCTTTGGAGGATTGTGCAGTTTTTTAATCGCCGCCACTATGTTGGCATAGCTGTTCGGTGTAGCAAGTCCATATTTTTCAAATAAATCTTTGCGGTACACCACTATTTGTGTCCACCCGTCGACCGGCACTGCCGCATATCCGCTGTCGGTAGCCACCATATTTAAAGTGCCTGCGGCGAAAGATTCTGCGGACAGGTCGTCGATAATTTCACTACTGGCGTCTGTATTCAGCACCCCTGCGTCGACCCATGGCAACGCATATTGTAACGGGTGATAGATCACATCGGGCAAATCGCCGGCTGCAAATGCTGCCGTTACCCGTTGGTTGTAGTCTTTTTCTTCGACCGGGATAACTTTTACCGCTGTGCCGGTGGCGGCTTGAAAGTCCCTTGCCATTTGTTGCTGTTTTGCCAAGCGGTCTGGCTGTGTTTCGGTTGTCCAAAAGCGGATACTATCGGCATGTGCCGTCATCCCTATCGACAAGGCGATTGCTAAAATAGCGGTTTTTTTCAAATAAGATTGCGTCATGGTTCTCTCCCAATTCTCAAAAATTGTCTGTTACAGGTTAAAAATAAAGCGTGTGCTATGCAGATTCTCCCTTCTGGTGCATAGCTATAATGCGGGCAATTTGCATCGGTGTTTTGGTTGGCATGCCACAGGACTGTCCTTGTTGTAACACCGCATCCACCGTGTCTTGCACGGGGTCTATCGCATTGTCTTTAATGACATCCAATAAAATAGATGCCAAACGATGGCCACTGTATTTTCTGTCGACGGCAAAGGTGGTCAATCTGGGTTTTACATACGCCCCCTCAATCACCCCATCATAGCCAATAATCGATAGGTCTTCGCCGATAGACAGCCCATACTGTTGGGCAAAATCATATACGCCTAAGGCAGAGCGATCCAACGCACATACCAAAGCGGTAGGCGGTTCATCGATAGAAAACATTTTTACAGCATTTGCGTATCCCGATTGGGGACAGCAACAATCCGCACACACCCAATCGGCAACATATGGCAATTGGTGGGCGTTTAAGGCGTCTTTATATCCATTTAGGCGCAAGGCACTGTAGGTACATTGGCTGTCCCCTCCCATAAAGCCAATATGGCGGTGTCCCAACACATACAAGCGGTGCAGAGCATCATACATAGCGTTTTCACCACAAATATCGAACCAATTGTAACGGCTGGTGTCGTCCTTGTCGATGGGGCGGCCAAACAATACGAACGGCACTTGATGCGATTCCAATAACCGCACCCGTGTGTCCTCGAATCGCACTCGAGGAATAATAAATCCATCCACTTTTCGCATCTGAATAAAATTTTGCATCAGCTGATATTCCGCCCGTTCATCGTCGACAGTAGCAACAACCAAGCTCCAATTTTCCCGCTTTAAGGCGTGGGACACACCGTCTATAAAATCAGATAAAAACGCTTTGTGGTGGTCGGTGTGTTCCGTATTTAACACCAACCCCAGCGAATACGACAAACCCCTGTTGATAGATTGTGCCTGCAACAACGGGCGATAGCCCATTTTATTCGCCATTTTGCGTACTTTGTTTTTGGTGGTTTTGGCAATGTCCGGATAACCATTTAACGCCCGGGATACGGTGCCTTTGGAAATGCCCAATGCCTGCGATACATCATTGATCGTAACCCGCCGTGCCACATATGGTATCTTGCTGTGTTTCATGTTGTATTGTCCAAATTTTTTGTATAGTCCCGTATCAACTACACCCCCGTTATGCCGTTGTTATGTCCCTGTTAAAAACCCATTTACAAAATTTACAAAACCGGTTTCGCTACATCGTAAAAAACAGAGAAGCGTGCGGATATATACACATCCCTACAAGGCACATATGCTGTGGTTTTCTCATGGTCTGCACACAGGTATTATACGCATATGCCCATAGTGTATTTTCTCTCTGTTATTACCTACCTTATACACAACCCTAAACAACGAAACTAGTTTCGGCAACAAAAAAATGCCTAAAATCAGAAATTATTTTATAACCTATTAAAAAACAACATAAAAAATGTTTTTTTCGCCATATCGTAAAGAAACACCTATAGGTGCCACACGCTAACCCCCGCCACCGGTATATGCCGTGTACCTATCAGTACTTCTGCGGCGTCTGGTATGTGTACAGTTGCGGGGTCGACGCCATAGTTGATGGCAAATGTCAACCGTCCTCGCTTGATAAGGCGGACATCCCCTAGCGGATCGGTTGTTTCGATGTGTGCCATATGGCAAATGTATTGCATCATATGGCACATCATGTCCGCACTTGGCAGACAGGCACAGTATAGTATGTTGCCCTGTTGCACCAGTGCGGGATAGCCGTTGCGGTACTCTGTGGCAAAAGTGGCAACAGGGGTAGCGGTTGTGGTGATGCTTTCCCGCCAGCCTTGTACACGGTATGTATTGTCGCCCCATTGTACCACTTCGCTGTGATACGGCGGCAACGATTCGACCCGTGTTACGGTCACATCGATAAGCGATTGTAAACTGCCAATAGGAAGGGTTTCAGGTATCCACATATCGGCGGTTTTGCTGGCGGTTCTTGGCATAATCAATACCACACCTGTGAACTGTTGCAGTTTTTCACTAAATGCCGGTTTATCGATGGCCATACTGGCGACACACACGGCTTTATATGGGCTTATATCATCGGTCGAAGGGATAATATCCACCGCTACGCCCAATTGTCTAAGAGCGGTATATTGTTCAAATACATATCTTATGGGATTTTTAAAGTTTTCCCCTTGTGGTAAGGCGGATATTGCCCACAGCGATTCATACTCCATTATTAACGCTACCTCGCCCGGCTGTTTAGGCATAACGGGCAGTTTTTGTATATCTGCGAACGCCTGTTGTGCCTCGATTCCCCCTTGATCCATATTCCCGTTGGGCAGATGTAAACCGGCGTGATATTGTTCTTGGGCAAATCGACATTGCCGCCAACGGAAATAACAGACGACTTCTGCCCCATTGGCAAACGCTTCCATCGTCCAAGCATACACCATACCATCGACAGGAGCGGGGTTATACTTTGCCCAGTTTACCGGTCCCGGCTGTTGTTCCATAATCCACAATTTACCGTTGCCCACCCGCCGATATATATGGTGATAAAACGACAGCAGATCCGGCGTGCCTTGTCGCATGTAACGGCTTTTGTGGCGGTCGTCCTGCCAACCGTGTACAACCCCGCCTAAGGGGTAGCTGTCGAACGCTGCCACATCTAAATCTTTGCCCAATCGATAGGGGTCAAAATCGCTCATACCTGACATGTAATTATGGATTAAGTACTGATTCGGGGCGTATGTACGGAAAATATCCACTTGTCGTTTGTTAAACGCAACAACATTGTCCGAACTAAAGCGGTGAAAATCCAATAACGCCGATGGGGTCGGTTGTTCTGTGCCTTCGTTGGGTAAATCAATGTGCTCAAATGTGGTGTAGCACATCGACCAAAATACCGTCCCCCACGCTCGATTTAACCGGTCGATATGTTTATATTTATGGTGTAACCACTGGCGAAATGCTATGCGATCCGCATCCCCGTAACTCAAAACAGTATCGTGATCGCCATATTCGTTGTCGATTTGCCAACCTTTTACGAACGGATTATCGCCGTATCGTTGTGCCATTTTGGTAACAATTTTTGCACAGTACTGTTTGTATATCTCACTGGCAAAAGTGTAATGGCGGCGGGATCCGAACTTTAACTGTTTGCCGTTGCTGTCATAGGGCAGTATTTCCGGGTGTTTGTCGACCAACCACTTCGGCGGGGCGGCGGTGGGGGTGCCCAGAATGACTTCCAGCCCCGCCCGTCCTAAAATATCAATCGCCTCATCCAGCCACTGCCATACATATACGCCCTCAGCCGGCTCCATTAAGCACCAGCCAAATTCACCAATACGCACAAGGCGAATGCCCATTGCCATCATGTGGCGGGCATCTTGCTGCCAAATGCTTTTGTCCCATTGTTCTGGGTAGTAACAAACCGCTAATCTCATGTGCTTTTTCCGTGTATTGTGTGTTTAAGCAGACCCCGCCAGTCCGCCGCCATCAACCACCAGTATCGCCCCGGTTACAAAAGACGCCCTATCAGACGCCAAAAACACCACCGTTTCGGCAATTTCATCAGGCTGTCCCACCCGTCGCAACGGGCGTAAATGTCCTTGTTCGACCAAAGCGGTTGCGGGTAGTCCCAGTTGTTTGGCTTCGTCGCGCAACATATTGGTGTCCGTATCGCCGGGGCAAATCGCATTCACCCGAATGTTATCGCCCCCATGATCACACGCCAAAGCCCGAGTCATATTGACCACCGCCCCCTTCGACGCACAATACGACAGTGCATTACACCCCCCCACCATGCCCCAACCAGACCCCGTATTGACAATCGACCCACCGCCATTTTTAATCATAGTAGGCACCACATATTTACACATTAAAAATATCGACTTTACATTGACGGACATGACAAAATCCCACTGTTCGACAGTCGTGTCCACAGCATTAGTACGGCGGGTTACGCCCGCATTGTTAAACACCACATCGATACGCCCATGTTTTTGTATCACCGCATCGACCAGATTTTTAATGTGGTTTGCATTGGCAACATCCACGCTGTAAAATTCTGCCCGTCCGCCGTTTTTGTTAATGGCATCACTGACCTGTGTCCCCTTATCTATATTGACATCACAGACGATAACGGTGGCATTTTCCCGGGCAAATAGTGTGGCGGTTGCCTTGCCAATACCGGACGCCCCACCGGTGATAATGGCAATTTTATGGTTTAGTAATCCCATCTGTTTTCTCCTTTATACAATATTTTTTACCGGGTATATACTTGTGTGTCCAAAGCCGTTTATGACGGTTATATACCCGTTAAAATGTCGATCCAGTTGCCTATCGCCTGTATCGACCCGCAGCGGCTTGTTTTGTAGCGATGACAATTTATACGGCGTTGCCACAACTATAACATTTTGCTTGCCCACTTGGCGGATAATATGTGGCGGTATTTGTTGGTTGCCCCGCCCTAGTATAATGCCTTGCCCGCCGATGCAGCCAACAATAATACCCGCCACTGTACGGTTTTGGCAATAGGTATTTATATCACGAATCGATGCATCTTTTAACACCAATTTACCACCGTGTACCACATCGACCCCCAGCAATGACCCCTGAAGCCCGATATGCTGTAAACAGCTGTATGTGGTTTTGCCCGCCCCGACAATGTACATGTTATCCGATTGTAATACGGATTGCATGTGGTTGGCAATAGCCCGTATATACACGGTGTCCCCTTGCGGCGGGCGACACTTTGCCGATTGAATATATTGAGGGATATGTGGCACTTTCATATAGCCGTAATAGCGGGGGGTTAATATATCGTGTTGCAGGGCGTTTTCGTCGAGATCCATAACATCACAATCCATATACGATGGTACCCGTCCCTCGATAAAGTGTTTTAATACCAATCCTGCCTCCCGTGCGGTCGTGGCAAATACACCCGATTGCATTTTTACCCCCGCAGGTACCCCTAGCACAGGGGTTTTAAAATCATATGTTTGCATCATATCACGGGCGGTGCCATCGCCGCCGGCAAATACCACCATATCACATTTTCCCCAAAACTGAGAACAGGCTTGCACGGTGTGCTGAGCGGTGGTCATCACACCCTTAGCAAGTGCGGTGTCGCCCCCTTGCACAGGTACGCATCGATAGTCGAGTCCATGTAATACGGCTGCTCCCATGTGTCCCGCCACCGTTAAGAACTGGACTTTATCCGCATGGGGGATAATGGTATCGATAACCGTTTGCATCAGGGTATGGGCGTTTTGCACCCCGCCCCGCCCTAAGGCGTCTGGTATGTGGGCAATGGTATCGCTACCCTTAAAGCCAGCCCTACCGCCAACCCCGGCAATGGGATTGATAATAACCCCGATAACCCTATCCGCAGCGGTCGCATTCATCGGCTATGTACATTCTTGCGTTTATAGCCCCGCCACGATGTCGCCCATTTTTGTGGATCGTCCAGCCCGCTTACATCCACTTGTGATACGGGGCAGTTGTGGGGGGCGGTGGTGATGACTTCTGGTGCAGTGTATGCCTCATGTGCGATGTGCTTTAATATTTGCACAAATTCATCGAGATCTTTTTGCGAATAGGCTTCGGTCGGCTCCACTGTGAGCGGTTCAGGTACCACATACGGGTGATGGGAAGTCCAATAATGGACGCCAAAATCCGCCGCCCGTATGCCTATTTGTCCACTGTGTACACCCGTGTCTTGGCACAGCGTGTCCCACGAATAACGGGCTTGTTCGATGCGGTGTTTGCCTTTGGCATAGGGCAAGGATAGCCCTTTTATGTCGAGCAGCTTCTTAATAACATAGTTGTTGTTGAGTACAGCGGTTTGTGCCACTTGTTTGAGCCCGTCCGCCCCCAAGCTGACAATCCATGCGTAAGTCCGTACAATGACGCTGCTGTTGCCCATAAATGCCCCGATGCGGCCGCAGGTTTTTTCCGGGGTGTATGGATAATACACCTCCCCATCATAGGTAATATGCGGGGCGGGCATAAACGGTGCCAGTTTGTCGACCGCACAAATAGCACCGGCACCGGGCCCACCGCATCCATGCGGTGCCCCAAAGGTTTTGTGTAAATTAAAGTGACACAAATCAAAACCGGCGTCTCTAGCACAGGCAATACCCAATAAACCATTGGCATTGGCTTGGTCGTATACGCACAAGCCGCCGGCTTGGTGTACCACATCGACGAACTGTTTAATGTTGGCATTGTAAATCCCCGTATCTTCTGGGTTGGTGATAAACAACGCCGCAGTACGGTCGGATACGGCGGTTTTTAACGCTTCAATATCTGGCAGTCCGCTGTCGTCACTGTACAGGGTAATCACCTTATACCCTGCCACCTTAGGGGCGGCGGCGTCAGATGGATGGGAAAAAATAGTGGTGATGATTTCATCTCTTGTGTCCGCCTGATGACAGTCTTCGAAATATGCCCGTACCACTGCTGCATTGGCATAAATTGCCTGCGACCCCGCCCGTGCCATCAGACTACATACGGGCAATCCGGATACTTCCTGCATAAAAGTTTGTGTCTGATGCAGTATTTTTAATATACCTTGTGCGGTTGACAACGGTTGTCTTGGGTGCATATGGGCGACTTTCGAGTGGCGGGCAAATATTTCATTAACTTTTGGGTTGTATTTCATGGTGCAAGTGCCTTGTCCAATGTCGACATTAAAATCCGCCCCTAAGTTTTGTTGCGACAGGCGTAAATAATGGCGTACTAGGCGGTTTTGACTGATTTCAGGTAAATCGGCAACGGTTTTACGCACCATATCGCTTGGTATGTGCGTGGGCAGCTTTTTTATGTGGGAAGTTATCCCCGCTTCGGTTGCCGCCACCCAGTACGCCCGCTCCCCCGGTGTCGACAGGTCATGTATAATCGGTTCGTCCCATTTGGCTTGGTGATAGCGGCGTAAGTTTGCTTGCCCATTGGTAAACCGCCCTGCTGTTATATCATACATAGTGCATCTCCTTACATATGCTGTCCATTGATAATCGTATCTAGGGCATGGCACAGCCCGTCTATATCTTGTTGGCTGCAACATTCGGTTACAGCGTACAGAGCGTGGTGTTGTAAGTGTTTAAAACCATCGCCTAAATCATGTCCGCCCAAAAAGCCGTGTTGCAATAAAGCGGTGTTAATCTGCTGTACGGTTTTACCGGATTTGGAAAAATCGACAACAAATTCACGCCACACCCCACTGCCGGCAAATTGTACGGATACATTGTGTATGCTGTTTATTTTGTCTTTGGCATATAAAGTACGGTGCAATACGGTATGTCCCAATTCCCTAAACCCGTGCGGACCTAAGGACGCCAAATATACGCCCGCCGTTATCCCCCACAAAGCGGCGGCGGTGCCGACCCACTCGTTGCCCTGTTCCCGTTTGTCAAACGAAGTGCGATAATAGGCAATATCGCCAAATCCGTATTCGCCCGCTACTTGTGTCGGGGCAACCCCAAATAAGCGACACGGTAAAGCGTTGACAATGTCCGCATCGTCATGACAGGCATAAAAGCCCGCCTGTCCCGCCCCATATTGCATGTGCATACCCAGACTCTGAATATCACCGCAGACAATATCCGCCCCGTAATCCGCTGGTGGGGTCATATACGATGTGGTAATCGGATCGATACAGACCACCGCTTTGGCTTGGCAAGCGTGTGCCATATCACAAATGGTTTTGCCATGTTCGATAACGCCAAAGAAATTGGGGTTTGCAAAAAATACCCCCGCCACCGTGTGGTCTAGTTTTTGCTGCAGGTCATATATGTCGATTTGCCCTGTTGTCTGGTCGTAGGCAACGGTGTTAATATGCACCGCCGGGCGGGCGTAGCCCCGCATCATATCCAATGTGTCCGTGTTGATATTTTCCGCTACCAACACAGTTTTTCGCCCGCTCAATTGCCCGCAAATACGGGCGGCAGTAGCGGACGCTTGCAAGCCGTCATATACAGGCACAGAGACAATTTCCATGTTGAGTATTTCCGTCATCATACTGGTGTATTCAAACATCGCCTGAAACCGCCCGTGGTCGTCATAAGGTTCACCCGCATAAGCGGTTAAAAATTCTGAACGGCTATTGACTTCGTCACACACCGCCGGCACATCGTGGGTATAACACCCGCCGCCTAAAAAACTGATTAAATCTGTGCAATCGGTGTTTTTGTTGAGTATACCGTGCATATGGCGTTTTAAGTCGTGTTCTGCTGGCAACGCAGCGGGCAGATTCATCGGCTGTTGCAGTCGTAAACACGCAGGGATTTCTCGATACAAATCGTCGATACTGCTAACACCGATGGCATCGAGCATATGTTGTCTGACCGCTGGTGCCATATTGGGAATATACGGGTGTGCTTTTGGCTCTGTCATAGGGTATCCTCATTTTTACTCTCTGTTTACAAAGTATATATGTGTGTGGCACTATCGTCCACGCAACCGATATTGACACACATATACCCATTTGTACAATTATTATACATCAACAAATCATGAATAAAACTAATGATGTTGTAAAAATAAATCATTGGTGTACCTGTGTATTTAAGTGCTATACTTCCCCCCATAGGCGATTTTATAATGATAGAGAGAATACATGTCAGGTTTGTCGATTCACAATTTGTGCAAAGCATATGATGCGGTAGAGGTGCTTAAAAACATCCATTTGCGTATTCGAGACAGGGAATTTGTCTGTTTTTTAGGTCCTAGCGGTTGTGGCAAAAGCACTTTACTGCGCAGTATTGCCGGCTTGGAAACTATCGACAATGGCAACATACAGCTAAATGATACGGACATAACCCATATACCCCCGTCTCGGCGCAATATTGCTATGGTGTTTCAATCGTATGCGTTGTATCCCCACATGAGCGTATTTAACAATATGGCATTCCCCCTAAAAGTGCGAGGTATCGGCAAAAAACACATCAAACAACAAGTACAAGCCTTAGCCCATATATTGCAACTGGGTGCGTATTTACACAGAAAACCCAAACAATTATCCGGCGGACAACGGCAGCGGGTTGCCATTGGGCGGGCGATTATTTGTAATCCTGAAGTGTTGTTGTTAGACGAACCGTTGTCGAATCTAGATGCGTCTTTACGAGTAGAAATGCGGGTGCAATTAGCCAAAATGCACAAAGAGTTAGAAAAAACCATGATATTTGTCACCCACGACCAAACAGAAGCAATGACTTTGGCGGATAAAATTGTCGTACTGCACAACGGGGGGATTCAACAATACGGCACCCCGCTCGAATTGTATCACCAACCTGCCAACTTATTTGTGGCCCGGTTTATCGGCATGCACCCCATTAACACATACACTGCACAGGTGATACAGACACACACCAACAGTGTAACGGTGCAGAGTGCCTACTTCGATCGCCCCATCGTAATAACCACCCAAGCCCCACAACACCACTTGTTGCACACACAGGTAACCCTTGCCATTCGCCCCAATCGCATCGCTTTACATACGCCGTTAGCGGTGGGGGCAAACGCCCACATCAGGCTCATCGAACGGCTGGGCAGCGAATCTGTGCTGCATGTCCATATCCACGACACCACCAGTGTCATTGTTGCCGCAGGCACACAAAATGTAGCGGTAGGGGAGCGTATTGCCGTATATGCCAAACATGAAAACTTTATGCTGTTTGACCAAAACGGCACATATGTCAACCGAGTACTGGCATCGGATACCCAATGGGTTGTACAAGCGGAGAACCTATAATGTGGAGAGTCACACCGTATGTATTTTTGTTGCCATACCTGCTAATATTCGCCCTGTTTTGGGTGCTGCCGATTAGTTTTTCCATCGTGCTGTCGATGGGCGATGTCAGCATGAACAGCTGGCAATGGAACAGCTTTGCCCACTGGATAAAATTGTTTAACGATCCGTTGTATTGGAAAACCTTAAAAAATACTTTTTTGATTATTTTTATTCAAGTGCCAGTGATGATATTTCTGGCAACCGTGCTGGCAAGTGTACTCAGCAGCCCACAGCTGAAAATGTCCAGTGTGCATCGGTTTGCCATCTTTGCTCCGATTGTTGTAGGCGAAGCGGTATATGCGGTGATTTTTAGATTGCTGTTTAACGAAAACATCGGACCGATAAATAAAATATTGTGGCATATGGGAATGCCCGAAGTACAATGGATTACTGATTCTATGGGGGCAACCGTACTGATTGCCATTGCTTTGACATGGCGATGGACGGGATATAACACCATTATTATTTTGGCGGGGCTGCAAAACCTGTCAACAGAAGTACACGAAGCAAGCGACCTAGACGGGGCGAATACGGTGCAAAAATTCTTTTATGTGACCTTGCCACAGCTAAAAGCGGTGATTTTGTTTTGCTTGGTATTGTCGACCATTGGCACTTTACAGCTGTTTACGGAACCGACCCTACTGACCGAAGGCGGACCCGGTATGTCGACCACCACCATATCCATGTATATGTATAAAGAGGGCTTTAGATTGTTTAACTTTGGCTATGCGTCCGCTATTGCATACAGTATTGTCATCATTGCCTTAATCGCATCGTACATACAATTTAAGATACTGGGCAGAGACAATGATTAAGAAAGTATGTTTAAACGCTGTAATGATAGTGGTGTCTTGTGTGTGGCTTGCCCCATTGTGGTTAATGGTCATATTTGCCACCCATACGGAAAACACCATATATATGGAAACCATTCCTCTATTGCCGGGGACAGCGTTTTTTGATAACTTTGCCACTTTGCAGGCGAAGTATAATTTCTTGCTGTCATTAAAAAACAGTGCGATTATATCGTCTTTATACGCTGTATGTGGTTTGGCATTGTGTGCTATGGCGGGGTATGCACTGGCGAAGTTTCGCTTTCGGGGCAAGGTCTTTATTTTTGCGTTTATTATGTTTACTTTAACCATTCCGCCGGTTGCCACGCTTATTCCCCAATATATTATTGTGGTGCGAGAATTACAGTTGTCCAATTCGTTATTTGGCGTGTTTATTCCCTATTTGGCGAGTGCTTTTGGCGTGTTTTTTATGCGTCAAATATTTACCATGTACCCCACCGAAGTCATCGAAGCCGCCCGCATGGACGGGGCAAAAGAAGGGTATTTATTTATAACCGTGGTGCTACCTATGGTTATGCCTGCACTGGCGTCGCTGGGGATATTGTTGTTTTTGACTTCGTGGAACGATTATTTATGGCCGTTGCTGATTTTGCAATCGCCTGATTCGATGACCGCCCCTGTGGTACTGGGCAAGCTGATTGGTTTAACCCGGGTGCAGTGGGCAAGCATAATGGCAGGGGTTATGGTGATGACCATACCGTTTGTTATTTTATTTTTATTCCTGCAACGCTTTATTGTATCGGGAATAACTGAGGGGTCTGTGAAATAAACAGCCCATAACACACTTATACAAGAGGAGAAATCATTATGTATGCAACATTTAAAACCATCATCGGGGTAGGGGTGTCCGTCCTTATATCAACCGCACACGCCAGCAGTATCGAAGTGTGGAGCTGGGACATCGCCGCCGATGCGTTAAAAGGAGTAGCCAAAACTTATAACCGGGCGGTAAATGCCATCGACAAAGGATACGGTCCCGTGTATGAACAGGTTACGGCGGGCTGTGCCGCAGGGGGTATTAACTTGCCCGATGTGGTCAGCTTGGAAAATGCTGAGGCAGAACGCTATTTACAGCAATTCCCCGATTGCTTCGCCCCCCTAGACGCATATGGGGCAACAGACCTAGTCCCCGTATTTCCCAAATACAAGTGGCAAGAGCTGTACAAAGACGGTAAAATTTACGGTATTCCATGGGATTCGGGACAGGTTGTATACTTTTATCGCCGTGATATATTCAAGAAAGCTGGAGTAGATGCCACCGCTATTGAAACTTGGGACGACTTTATCGCCGCCGGCAAAAAAGTAAAAAATGCCACCCGTGGACGGGTGGCGATGGCAATGTCCAGCTATGCCAGTGGCGATAATTATTTCAGTATTATTGCCCAGCAAAACGGCTGTAGCTACTTTGCCGAACAGGGCGGCAAAATAGTTATTAGCGTACAGCAAGCGGGCTGTGTGGTGGCTTTGGAAACCGTCAAAAAATTGGTCGATTCAAAAACCATTGTATCCGGCGGTTGGGACGATAAGATTCAATCGATCAAAGCCAATCGAGTCGCCGGTTCTGTGTATGGGGCGTGGTTCGAAGGATCGATTCGGGACGCCGCCCCCGAACAAGCGGGCAAATGGGGGGTCATAAAAATGCCCGCATCACAAAAAGGCGGACGGCGGGCGGCAAATCTTGGCGGTGCCGCATTGTTCGTGCTAAAAAACAGCAAACAACCGCAACAGGCATTTGACTTTATCAAATACGCTCTTGCCAGCGAAACAGCACAAATCAGCATGTTAAAAAATCAAGGTCTGGTACCATCGTACTTGCCTGCGTTGCAAGCAGATTATATCAAACAAGGTATGCCATATTGGGGCGGACAAGATATTTGGAACTTAATTTTGTCCACATCAAAAGACATTGTCCCCTTCCGCAGCACCAAGTACCGTGGTAAAGCCAGCGATATTTTGGTAGCGGTGCAAAATGAGTATCTAAACGGGGCATACGACTCCGCCCAAGATGCCCTAAACGCTGTTGCCAAGCAAATCGCCAACGCAACGGGGTTGCCAATTGCTGAGTAACGAGTTTGGCATTTGAAATCTACTCCCCCCACACCCCGCCGCCACAGTTATGCGAGGAGGGGGGGGGGGGGGGAGGGGAGAATAGGGAAAATATTTTTTATTGACACGGGGTAGTATCGCTGTCATAGTATCCCTATGATGATACAATAGGGATAATCGCATGAAGAGTACCACTTTTTTCTCGTTGCGGGCGTTGCAAATATTTTCATATGTTGCCAAACATAGAAACTTTACCAAAGCGGCAGCAGAAATGCACATATCGCAATCGGCGGTTAGCCACCAAATCAAAAAACTTGAGCTGGATTTAAACACCCCCTTAATTGTGCGTAAAAACAAAACCATAGCCCTAACCGATGCGGGACGGATATTAAACGAAGCGGTTACAGACAGCTTCGACACCATCTATAAAACCATCGATAAAATTACCAGCAGCAAACGCCAATCGGTAACTATTCGTGTAACCCCTACATTTGGCAGGTATTGGTTGAGTCCGTTGTTGCCTAAATTGTGGCATACTTTTGCCGATATTGAAATTATTGTCTATTATGCCACCCCCAATGCCCAATCGGATATTACCGTTGACATGGATATAATCTGGGTCGATACGCACACACAACAGACACAACAGACACCCAACACCGCTATTTTGATGCACGATAAACAAGTACCCATTTGTAAAAAAGGCTACCTAAATACGCACCATATCACCACCTATGCGGACTTGCAAAAGGCGGTACTGTTATACGAAGGGCATAAAAACCACTGGAAAAAGTGGGGCGATATGGTGCGGTTTGATATACACCAATGTACGGGACACTGTCTGGACGATTTTTCCAGTATTATGTTTTTTGTCAGTCAAGGCGAAGGCATCGCCCTTGCCAGATTGGGATTTTTAAAACATATTCTCAGCACAGAACAACACGACATCGTATCGCCCGACAGTATCACCAACAGGGGATACTACGCCATCCACCGCAACCCATACACACAAGACAGCCCGACAGTAAACCGTATTTACGACTTTATCACCCAAACAGCTGCCCAAGACAACACCCACATTTTACAGCTGTTGTCTGGATACCCATGTTTGGTACACGCACACGGTGAAAGCATATAATCTATACTTTTTTCGTGTCGGTACGGACGGTTTTGTGTGTTGGTGTGGATTGCTGTATAAATATGCGTTTCAAGGTTTCGTACAGCTGTTCGTCTAGTTCGTACAGGGGTACGGCTTGTTGTACCTTGATGTTGTGTGCCAATATCGTCATGTCGTATGTGCGGTGTATTTGACTTTTGTATTTGGCTTTGTAGGTTACCTTGTGGGGGGTGTTAAATACGGATACAAAAGATTTTTGTGGTTGATATATCGCCTGCATGTTAATACCGTTTAAATAGGCGTATATACCCGTGTTAAACAGGGGGTCGATGCTGCCAGTGGGGGCGGTTACGCCGCCACTTGCTCCGCCGGCACCGGTAGCACCGGCGGCACCTGCCCCAGCACCGCCCCCAATACCGCCCATAGCTATGGCAACGCCAGCACCTACCAACAGGATAGCCGCACCGCCTCCGCCGCCTCCGCCACCACCACCGCTGCCGCCACCTGATGCGGGATCGGCACTGCTATATATGAAAGTGAATTGTTGGTTGCCATTGGATTGAAAATCCCCACCGCCAAAATCGTATGGCTTGTCATATTGGGTCGAGTAATCTTTTATTAACGAATTGTCATCTTTGCCCATTTTGTTACCTGATGGGTCTTTTGTCCATACCAAGTACCGACTATTGCCTGCAACGCTCAAAGCCCCACTGCCTGAGCTGTTGGTAAATTTATCTGCCACCAATTCAATGCCAATGCCGCTTGATGCAAGGGTTGTTTCAATATGTCCCGTATCTAATATAACAATTTCCGAATCGTTATCTTTATCAGTTGTCCCCGAGTGTATTATGCTGACCCGGTTACCCTCCGCTTTCCACACGGTAATTTTACCTGTTTGTTTTTTTTCGGCGGCGGCACTGCTACTGCCTTTCAGCATTTTGATAAGTAAATCCCCTTCGCCCCCGGATATGGTTTTACCTGTGGCAACGGTGATTTCTGCTTTGCCTGTGTCCCGTTCGTCTAAAACGAAGCCGCTATCGCTGGCGTCATTGGCTTTTATTACAAGTCCGCCATTTACTTTTACATCAGCATTAATTTTAATCGACCGCCCAGCGATTAGGGTTAATGTGCCCGTGCCTGAATCTGCGTTTATAGCGTTGTTTATAGTAATATCGTTGCTGGCAACAAGGGTTACATTTGTACCCCCTTTTAATTGCGATTGATACCCCCCGGCATAGGGTATATCTATTAGGTACACGGCACCTTCACTATTATTATCATTTCGTGCTCCCACAGCCAGCTTGCTACCATCAGCACTTAACGATACACTAATGCCAAAATCACCCTTCGCATTTAAGGCAACATGACCATTGTCATTAGCATTGTCCTTTTCAGATATTTTTACCACTTGCGTAACAGTTTTCCCCCAAGGAGATCCGGCAACAGTATACAGATACACCGCCCCACTGTCATTGCCGTCCCCATCATCATCCGCAGCTGCCCCCACAGCCAACTTACCACCATCAGCACTTAACGATACATCAGAACCAAAAAAATCACTATCACCCAAAGAAACAGTGCCGGATGATAGAGATGCCCCATGCGAAAGTTTTACCGCTTGCGTTACTTTACTGCCCCATGTGGCACCTGCACCAGATTTATCAACAAGATACAGATACACCGCCCCTCGATTACTACCCCCATCGCCATCACCGATAGCCCCCACAGCCAACTTGCTACCATCAGCACTTAACGATACACTAGAACCAAAAAAATCATTACTATCCAAAGAAACATTGGCATGGTCATTAGAAAGTTTTACCGCTTGCGTTACTTTACTTCCCCATATGGCACCTGCACTAGATTTATCAACAAGATACAGATACACCGCCCCTCGATTACCACCCCCATCGTCATCCATATGTGCACTCACAGCCAACTTGCCCCCATTATCATTTAGCGATACATCACGACCAAAATTATCATCATCATTCAAAGAAATAGTGCCATTGTTCCCATTTGCAAGTTTTATAGATGCCCCATGAGAAAGTTTTACCGCTTGCGTTACTGTACTGCCCCATGTGTCACCAGAACCGCCAACAGTGTACAGATACACCGCCCCTCGATTACTACCCCCATCGCCATCACCATAAGCTCCCACAGCCAACTTATCACCATCAGTACTTAACGATACACTAGAACCAAAACCATCATTATCAGCCAAAGAAATAGTGCCATTGTTCCCATTTGCAAGTTTTATAGATGCCCCATGAGAAAGTTTTACCGCTTGCGTTACTGTACTGCCCCATGTGTCACCAGAACCGCCGACAGTATACAGATACACCGCCCCTCGATCTGCACTTTGCTTATCACCCCCATCGTCATCCGCATATGCACCCACAGCCAACTTGCTACCATCAGCACTTAACGATACACCAATACCAAAATAATCACGCACATCCAATGCAACGCTACCACTTGAAAGACTGAAACCATTAGCGATCTTTTTTACCTGTTCCAATGCAGATCCCCATGTCCCTATAACGACATTTTTCGGGTCGAGCAAAATAACCCCATTGCCTGCACTCACCCGGTTTAAACCGAAACTATCGACCCGTTTTTTGCCCGATATTTCCACCGCTCCGCCGCCGGTGGCACCCGTTGCGTCAATACTAGCATAATTGTTGGTGGTATGATCCGCCCATAAAATCGCTGTGCCGCCCGTACCCGATTCGGACGACACATTCACGGTTACACCCGTACCTAACGAAGTTTTGCCGGCATTGAAAAGGGAACTATTATCAGACCAACGGGTTACAAATAGGTCTTGGGTTTTCTTATCGAGAGAGCTGGTTTTCGGGTCATACCCGCCCCCTTGAAACGCCCCACCTAGACGAATCCGTCCGCCTTGAGTTTTACCCGATGCAGATACAGTGCCGGACAACAGCCCCACCAAGCCGCCTTTGTTGCTGATGTCGATATAGCCGCCTTTACCGTCCGTACTGTCCGCTTTAAAGTCCGCAGAGCCTAATACTTTTGTACCGCTTTTACCTAAACCGCCAATAAATGACAGACTCCCGCCTTTAGTACGACCGGACACATCAAAACGAGTACTAGCGTTTAGGTTCGCCCCGTGTTGCAATGCCACTTTAATCATACCGCCCGTACCATTTTGTGCTATAGCCGAAACCATGCCGCTACTATCGATGGTATCCGCCTCGATGGCAATAGTGCCGGCGGTACCATAATCGGCATCGGCGGTGATTCGCCCATTGCCGGTAATCCCCACCGTACCGCCACTAATCGATATGACCCCATCGGTCGAGGACACGGTATTTGCCGATACAACACCATCGATCGAAATAGTTTGTCGCAAAATATCGGAGGCATCGGCAACGGTGATGTCGATAAATCCACCCCGTGAGTCGATGGTACCGCCTAAATCGACAGTAGCCGAAACTTTGTTGCCTTGCCAATCGGTGAGTTTATCCCATATGTCCGTAGGCACTTCGACCCGTAAAAAATCGTTGTTGCCAAACGACATAACAATCTTTTCGCCACCAGCAAAACCCACTTTACCCACAAGAGCTCGAACGGTGCCATCGTTTTTGACCGCCCCACCTAGCAACGCCACAAAACCGCCATCGTCGACCGAAATACTACCCTGATTCGAAACAACCCCATTTTTACCATTTTTCGTAAATGTATAATCGCCATTCAAAAAATCGTTGTTGTCTATGTCTAGGGTCGAGGCGACAAAACCGCCCGTGTCGATAACACCGTCCGCAGTAATCATAATACCGTTGGGATTGACCAAAAACACACTGCCGTTACTGTTAATCCGCCCAGCAATTTCCGAAGTAAAATCCCCCGTCACCCGATTTAAAGTTGCCGAATCGCTACTGGGTTGGTTAAAGTTTACTGTGTTATCCCTACCCACAGAAAAACTTTTCCAACTGATAATCGCTTTATCCGATTGCTGATCGATATTCAAGGTATCGCCCGTATACTGGATACCAGCCGCACCCTGTTGTACCACGCCGCCCTGTGGTAAAGTGTTGGCAAATACAGTGCCACCAGCACCCAGTGCGGATATTGCCAATAAGGCAAATTTTACAGATTTAGTCGTCATCGTTTTCTATTCCTTTACGCATTTACAATTAACCAAAGCCTAATGCTGTTTTATAGGCACCAAATGCCGTGTACAGCACGCTTCGATTCGCATGTTACCATATTTGCGAAAAAAAAAAAAAACCAGAATCGTAAAATATTTTCGTTTTTTTTTGCGTAAAAACAATTTTTAGTTGATATTGTGTATTTTAAATACAACTTTTTCGTTAATGGTGCCCATAAAAGAGCAATGCCGCAAAGAAAATAAGAAAATTAAAAACGAAAATTTTGACCTAAGTACACTTGGCGAACTTTTTCGTCTGCTACGATTTCTTGCGGCGTGCCTTGTTTTAACAATACACCATCATGTAAAATATACGCCCTGTCGACCAAACCAAGTGTTTCTTGTACATTGTGATCGGTTATTAGGACACCGATACCTTGTTGTTTTACCTGTGATACCAATTCGGCAATTTCTGATACGGATACGGGATCGACGCCCGCCAAAGGCTCGTCCAATAGTACATACTTGGGGCGGGCGGACAACGCCCGTGCCATTTCTAAGCGGCGGCGTTCGCCCCCCGACAAAGTTATCGACGGCGACATACGCAAGTGAGAAATAGAAAATTCCCCCAATAAACTTTCGAGAATATCTTCCCGAACAATGGGGCTGGATTCGACCGTTTCCAACACCGCCATAATATTTTGCTCGACGGTTAAACCCCGAAATATGGAACTCTCTTGCGGCAGGTAGCCCACCCCATATCTTGCCCGCATATACATAGGAAGGCGAGTCACATCGAGTCCGTCCAGATAAATCGACCCATAATCCGCTGCCACCAACCCCACCATAATATAAAACGAAGTGGTTTTACCCGCCCCATTTGGTCCCAATAAGCCGACAACTTCATTTGGTTGTACCGCCAAACTCACATCACGAATAACGGGTCTTCCATCGTATGATTTGCCGATGTTTTTCACCTGTAACGCTTGTGGCAGTGTTGCTGGAATATTCGATTTTTGCGGATTCATCGGTGTCCTATACCTTTATTCATCGATTTCAATGGTAACGCCGCCCGTCATGGTTATCACCCCGTCTTTTTCCTTGTAGGTTGCGGATTCGGACTTGACAATCACCCCTTCACCGCTGATGACCACCCCACCGGTTGCTTTTACATGTTCGTTTTGTTTGACCTTCATCCGTTGCGAAGAGATTTCCACACCGTCTTTGTCCCGGTAGTATACATTGCCTTCGGCATCTACTTCTTTGGTGGCGTTGTCGATGGTTGCCGTATCGGCTTGTAGCAGTGTTTTATTGGCATCGGATGCGATTTGTGCCGACTGCAAACGGGTATACTCGACACTTTGTTCGGCTTTGTCAGCGGTGATGGTGGCTTGTTGCTCGTTGTCTTGATAGGACAGGTTTTCCATCACTGCGGTAGGCCTTACCTTTGCCACCACTTGGGTATCCGAATCAGACGATGTGGGTGATTCTGTGGATGTTGCCACCGTTGTAGCCGTATCTACCGTGTAAAACAAGGGCAACAATACCACCGCAATCAGCCCCACCCCCACCAGTACAAACAGCACGGACAACGCTTTTTTCACTTTTAAACGGCGGTTTATGCGATGGTGTTGAATTTCTATCATGTTACTACCTTTGCTCTGTATTATGCCACACCGTATTTTAGACAATCTTGGAAATGTACCACGCCCAAAGGGATATTACCCCCATCGACAACAAATACGGCACCGATTTTTTTGTCTTGTAAAATACCCAACACTTCCGATGCAAAAGTATGGGGCTGTACACAAATGGGGTCATTGGTCATACACTGGTCGATAGGCAACGATAAATCGCCACCAGCGTTAATATACCGCAACAAATCCCCATCGGTAAACACGCCTTGCAGTACCCCCTGTCGCAGGATTCCTACACAGCCAAGACCGCCATTTTGCATAACGATCGCCGTATCTGTCACCGCAGTTGTCGGCGGCACAAACGGCAAGCTGTCGCCCGTTTGCATAATGTCGCCGGCACTTAATAGCTGTGCCCCCAATTGCCCCGATGGATGATAGTTTTTAAAGTCTTGCTCGCTAAATTTACGGGCTTCTAGCAACGCTAACGCCAATGCATCGCCCATCGCCATAGTTACCGTTGTGGAAGTGGTCGGGGCAAGCCCTAAGGGGCAGGCTTCTGCCGCTTGCGGCAAGGGCAATACCACATCCACCGCCTGTGCCAAAGTGGATTGACAGCCTTTGGTAATAGCCACAGCAAAAATATTGTGGCGGTTGATATACGATAACACCCCAAACAATTCGGCAGTTTCACCGCTGTTGGACAACAACAGTACCGCATCATCGGGGGTAATCATACCTAAATCGCCATGTACCGCCTCCGCCGGGTGGACAAAATAAGACGGGGTGCCGGTGCTTGCCAAAGTGGCAGAGATCTTCCGTCCCACCCAACCCGATTTGCCCATGCCACAGACTATCACCCTACCTTTGTTGGCAGTGATATTTAAAATCGCATCGACGGTCTGGTCAAACGCACTCGCACAGGCACCGGACACCAGCTCATACGCCTGTTGTAATCCCGCTTGTTCCGTGTGTAATACCTGTAATGCAATGGTTGTGTGTGTCATGTATGTGCCTTATGAATGGGAAAAAATATCCATATCTTGAAAGCCTTTAAGGTCGAGAATCGCCCGTGTCATTATAAACCCAAAAGCAGATTTTGCCAAGTCCCATCGCCCCATTGCGTCTAGCCGCTTGTCCAGTTCAATTTTTAAGGCATGTAAATATACCACATCAGACGCCGCATATTGCTGTTGGTCGGAGCTTAGCTCAAACGCCCCCCAGTTAGACGATTGTTGCTGTTTCGACAAGTGTATCTGCAAAATATCCGCTACCAACGCCATTAAACCATGCTTGTCCGCATAAGTACGGGTGAGTTTTGAAGCAATCTTGGTACAATACACAGGATAAGTCGTTACACCCAAATAATAAAACAACACCGCCACATCAAAACGAGCAAAATGAAATATCTTCATAATCCGTTCATCAGCTAAAATCCGCCTCAGCACAGGGGCAGAATAATCGGCACCATCGAACTGTACCAAATGCACATCGCCATCGCCAAAAGTCAGCTGCACCACACACAGCCTGTCGCGCAACGGATTTAAACCCATAGTTTCCGTATCTACCGCCACGCTCTCCAACACCTTTACATCAGCGGGCAAATCGTTTTTGTGTAATAAAATCTTCATGCTGTATAAGGTACGCATTTTACACAAAAAAAGCAATCGTTTTTTTATAAGCGGTTGCAACCGCTGAGGGCGTAAGCCCGATGTGGTGCTCGATCGGGGGGGAGTGCGTGTGGCATTTTGTCGCACGAAGTGCGGTAAAATCCACCCCAAACGCACGGGGGGCGAAGCCCCCTAGACTCACCAACAAGCCACAAGCTGAAAACAGCCTACACAATCGTTTTATACACCATGAACTACAACCGCAAGGCAGATTTTAAAGCATCTACCACTTTGTGCTGATCGTCTTCGCTTAAATAGGGGTGCATGGGTAGGCTGAGTACCCTTTGGCTTAGGTAGTCGCTATTGGGTAAATCCTCGCCTGCTGTTATGCCGTTTTGGTATGCTTGTTGGCGGTGCATGGGAATAGGGTAGTATACGGCGGTTGGCACGCCTTTATCTCGCATGTGCGACTGTATGGCGTTTCTGTCGCTGCCATCGGGCAATATCACCGTGTACTGTGCCCAAGTGGATACAATACCATCGGTCATCACGGGTACGCCCACCGTACCTGACAACATTTGGTTGTACCGTCTGGCGACTTGATTACGGAGGGTGATTTCTTGTTTAAATAGAGTCATCTTTTCCAGTATCACCGCCGCTTGTATAGTGTCCATTCGCCCATTTATACCCAGTCGAGCATTTTTGTACTTGTCGCCCATATCTTGTCCGTGTACCCGAATAGACAGCAACTTTTGCTGCATGTCCGCATCACCGGTAAATATAGCCCCCCCATCCCCATAACAGCCCAACGGTTTTGCCGGGAAAAAGCTAGTAGCGGTTACATCGCCAATCGTCCCAATCATCCGCCCGTTGTACGACCCGCCAAAGGCTTGTGCCGCATCGTCAAGCACATACATATTGTCCGCACGGGCGATGGGTATAATAGTGTCCCAATCCACACTACGGCCAAACAAATCGACGGCAATCACACATTTTAAGTTTAAACCCGCCTTTTTTGCGTCCCGAATGCCTTGACGAAGGCTGATGGGACAGATATTAAACGACTCGCTTTGCACATCGACAAACACCGGCGTTGCCCCGAGTACGCTTATCACTTCGCAGCTGGCGGTAAAGGTGAACGCCGGCACAAATACCGCATCCCCCACCCCTATGTCCCATGCCATAAGACTCATGAGCAACGCATCGGTGCCCGATGCACAACTGACACAATAGGTGCTATTGGTACTGTTGTTTCTGTTGGTACTATTCGTTCTGTCGCAAAATTCCGCCAATTCTCGCTCCATTTGCATCACTTCGGGACCCATAATATACGCCCCGTGATTCAAAATATCTTGCCAACGGTCTTCAATAGCAGAACGGATAAACGATTGTTGCGTGTGTAAATCGATAAATGGCATGGACATACGATGGCACCTTTTTTGTGTTGTCTGGTGATAATACCCCCCCATTATACACAAAATCCGTATTCGATACAGAGACAATTGCATAAAAGGGAGTAACTTTTTATTTCACCATGTTACAAATTCAACGGTTGTATTCCATATCGTAGTCCCGTTTCCAATATGTGGCAGTGCGTTGGGCAATGCCACAGGTACGACCGGCATGGGCGACGGTGTAACCATCCGTAATCATTTTATAAAACTGTTGCCGTTTGTTGGCAAAGGTTTTTCGATCGCCTAGGGGAATATTCACACTGCCCCTGCCCATATGTTGCACCAATAGTTTTGCGTTGTCGATTCCCACACATTGTACCAATCGACTTCTGGAGGCGGTGGTGATATACAAACAACCGCCCGCAAAAGTATCGGCAATTTTATCCGCATCCGCATATCCGATAATATCAGCAATTTGATTGATAATATAACTGCGATTTTGCATAGCGTTATCCTTTGTTAAATGCCCCCGTATGTACCAAGCGTTCCACATGGGGGATTTTCGCATGGGGCGTATACGAGTGTATATCCTTGTGCTGCATATGGTGACAGATGGGGCGTATGTGATCTGTACCCAGCTGACGGCACCGTCTATATATGTGTTTGACAAAAGCAATGTTTTTACTTGGTTTATATGTATCCATGGCATCGTATCCTTTCTGGTGTGTTGTTACATGTTTTTCATATGATTTAATCTATTAAACGGTGTTATATTTTTGTAGGGACAGCACAGGGCAATGCAGGGCAAAACTGTCCCTAAGCGTGTGCATAATCCGCTTATGAAAAAGGTTCCTGATGGCTTGCCAATTTGGTCACATCTTGAATGATTTGTTTGCGAACCGCACGGTATTTTGCACTGTCCAAAGCCCCACATAAGGCTTGTACCGCCGTTTGGGTTGTCAATCCATTCTGTCGACACCAACTGGTCAAAGTTGTATCATTGGCAATAAACCCAGCTTGAACCGCACGGTACAGGCGTTTACTTGGTGGTTGTGTAAAATCTAAATACATAGTATAATCTCCTTACTATTTAGTGTTTAATTACATATAAAAACTTAATTTATAAGTTAGTGCATTTGTAGACATTTAAAGATGTGCTAACTTATTTTAATTAAATCTATACTTGTATAATATATACATTTATCTTGTACAAGTCAAGCACTTTTTACAAAATAATTGTAACAAGGGTAAGGTGGGGACAATGCGTATAGGCGAAAGACTAAGAAACATCAGGGAAAAAAAGGGCATATCCCGTAAAAAACTGGCGACTCATATCGGGGAAAATCACCGTAAAATTGAACACTTTGAATATGGCACCCAGAGGATGCAGGCAGATTTGCTGCCCGCCATGTGCCAATATTTGGGAGTCTCTGTGGAATATTTGGTAACTGGAAAAGACATCAACACCAACACATCGCCCCCTAATTCACAAGATATTGTACACATTCCTTTTTATGGAGATACACCTGTATCTGCAGGCGGTGGCAGGGTGGTGTGGAGCGAATCTGTCACCACATACTTACCGTTTGACAAAGCGTGGTTGCAACAAAGAATCGGCACAATAACCGAGCTCATAGGCTTCCCCGTCATGGGCGATAGTATGGAACCCACATACACATCAGGCGACACAGTCATATGCAGTGTGATCAAAAAGTTTATTGGAGACGGCGTATATGTAATTTGTCTCGATGATACCATAATGGTAAAACGCTTGTCTCTGTCGCCTAATCGTATTTTACATGTCATTAGCGACAATCCCTTAAACCCCAATTATCAAATTAATTTAAGCGAAGAAAACCTAAATTTTTATATCATCGCCTTAGTAAAAGGCGTGGTCAAATTGGGATAATAAAAATGTTATGGTGTCTTGGGCGAACATAGAGTGTTTTTTTTCTATTTCTTTAGGAATAATATGTCCCATGTCGTTTTAAAATGTAAGCAATTTTAGAAAGGAATCTTGTAATGGCTAAAAAAGTGAAATGTGTACAGAATGGAGATGGCAAAGAAATGTAGAGTGGATGGGGGATTGCTGGATTTGTAACGAAGAATACTGTAAAAAATACACATTGCCATGCTGGAACGACCACCACAAAAGAAGCTGGGACGAAATCATCTTCATATATGGTGGTATTGAGAATCTCCCCTCATAAAATTTTTGCAAATGTGTTGTTGGTATCGTATATCATGGTGTCCCCCTATTCTGTTTTTCTGTTATGCCCGATATGCCCTGTCGGCGGGCAAGTTCGTTTAGGACTTGCTCTGGTGTAATACTTTTATCTGCCCATAGTACCATCAAGTGGTACAACACATCAGCGGATTCGCATATGACATTATCCGTGTCGTTCTTAATCGCACCGATAACGGTTTCGGTGGTTTCTTCACTGAGTTTTTTACAAATGTTTTCCGTACCGTCGGCTAACAATTTGGCCGTCCAAGACTTTTCTACATCGCCTTGTGCTTGGCGGTGTTTGATGGTGTCAAAAACCTGTTGTATCGTGTCGTTGTGCATACGCTTCATCCTTTTAATCCGTGTATCCATCGTGTAATCGCATGGGGATGCCTTGAGTGTGCATGTGCTGTTTGACTTCACGGATGCTGTGTGCACCGAAGTGAAATATACTTGCCGCCAGCACCGCCGATGCCCCGCCTTTGGTAACACCTTCGCATAGATGATCGAGCGTACCGACTCCGCCACTGGCAATCACCGGGATACGGACCGCATCGACGACCGCTCGTGTCATCGGCAGGTTAAAGCCTTGTTTGGTACCGTCCCTGTCCATGCTGGTAAGCAGTATTTCCCCCGCCCCCAAGCGTTCCATTTTTTTAACCCAACCGATAAGTTCGATGCCCGTAGGGTGCCGCCCCCCATGGGTAAACAGCTGCCATGCGGTGTTGTCCACAGATACCGCTTTTGCGTCGACCGCAACGGTGATACACTGAGCCCCGAAGTGTTGCGATGCTTCATGTACCAATTGGGGGGTGTGTACGGCGGCAGTATTGATCGATACTTTGTCCGCTCCCGCCAGCAACAACGCCCGAATATCGTCGATCGTCCGCACGCCGCCACCAACAGTCAACGGCATAAACACCTGTTCGGCAGTGCGGTGTACCACATCATACATAGTATCCCGATTATCACTCGATGCGGTAATGTCTAAAAATACCAATTCATCCGCCCCAGCGTTGTCGTATATTTTGGCTTGTTCTACGGGATCGCCCGCATCGATCAGATCGACAAAGTTTACACCTTTGACCACCCGCCCGTCTTTTACATCCAAACATGGAATAACACGAATCTTTATCATATGGCTATCCCTTACATGCCATTAAAGCGTCTGCAATAGTCATACGACCGTCATATAAAGCCCGTCCAGAAATCACGCCATGGATTTTTGGGTTTTTGGTTTTTAAGGCGATAATATCAGCAACAGACGCCACCCCACCACTAGCGATTACGGCAATATCCGTTGTATCCGCAAGCACAGCGGTCGAGTCCACATCGACACCGCCCATCGCCCCGTCCCGTTCAATATCCGTATATATGATGGCAGCCACCCCCACATCCTCAAACCGGCGAGCAAGGTCGGTTACGGTGATGGTACTGGTTTGTGCCCAACCGTCCGTAGCAACCCAGCCGTTACGAGCATCGATACCTACGGCAATCTGCCCGCTAAAATGTTTACACGCCTGTATCACCAGCTTAGGATTTTTGACCGCTACCGTTCCCAAAATCACCCGTGCCACTCCCGCTCCTAACCAGTGTTCGATGTGCTTAAGCGTGCGAATACCGCCGCCCAATTGCACTTTTGCTGCCGTATTTGCTGTGCTTGCCAGTATATCTTTTACCGCATCCGTATTGACGCTTTCGCCGGCAAACGCCCCGTTTAAATCCACACAGTGCAGCCAATCGGCACCGGCATCAAAAAACTGTTTGGCTTGGTCGCCCGCATTGTCGTTAAATACAGTCGATCGGTTCATATCACCGTGCAGCAAACGGACACATTTTCCGTCTTTTAAATCTATGGCAGGGTATAATTGCATAGGTTACGGGTTCCACTTGACAAAATTAGATAGCAACTGAATGCCTACCCCTTGACTTTTTTCGGGGTGAAATTGCGTGGCGATAAGCGTGTTTTTGCCCACAACCGCCGTAAATCTTTCGCCGTAATCACAACAAGCCAGCACATGGTCATCGTTTGCCACATCGAACACAAACGAATGGACAAAATACACATCCTCGCCATCGATAGCAGACAACACCGGATGCGGTTTTTGCACCGATACCACATTCCACCCCATGTGGGGCACTTTTAAGTCCGTTTGTAATCTGCGTACCGTGCCAGCGATAATGTTTAATCCGTTGTGGTTACCGAACTCCAAACCGTTTGTCGACAAAATCTGCATGCCGACACAAATACCCAATGTGGGCGTGCCAGAGGCTATTTTTTCCAACAGTGCCGATCGTATGTCTGCACTCAAGTTGTCCATACACGCCCCATACGCCCCCACCCCTGGCAGCACCAATTTATCCGCTGATAAAATGTGCTCTGGAGTGGTAATCAGCCGGGTTTTGCCCCCCGATTTTTCAATGGCTTTGGTAACAGACCGCAAGTTCCCCACCCCATAATCGATAACCGAGATCATAACGCCCCTTTGGTGGTGGGCAGCACATCCGCCATGTGTGTATCGATGGTTTTTGCCTGTTTAATCGCCTTTGCCACCGCCTTATAACAGCTTTCGATAATATGGTGGGAATTGACTCCATATATATTTTCAATGTGCAGATTTGCCCGCATAGCGGTCGCCAGTGCCAAGAAAAATTCCCGAAACACCTCCAAGTCGAGACTGCCCACCTTGTCGGTGGGGAATGGCACCCGCCACACAAGATACGGTCGCCCACAAAAATCGACAACCGCTCGACTAAGCGTTTCATCCATAGGAATATACGCATGCCCATAACGGTTTATCCCCCGCTTGTCACCAAGGGCGTGTAAAATAGCTTCGCCCACCGCATACCCCGTGTCTTCCACCGTATGATGGGCATCGACATGCAAATCGCCCACCGCCTTTACGGCCAGATCGATACCGCTGTGCCTTGCCAACTGATCCAACATATGATCAAAAAAACCAATTCCTGTGTCGACAGCAGCCACCCCCTTACCATCAAGTGCCACAGATGCGGTTATTTGCGTTTCCTGCGTATTGCGAATCACTTCACCACTTCTCACAACATCACCCTCGCACATACCATGTCCTTTCCATCATAAGAAACACGCCATATATGGTCTGCAAAATAAAAAATATCACCTTACAGGTCGTGTTTAATCATATAGATTAAACCCGTTACACCAATCGCACCTAATATCAAGCCAATAATGCTAAATGCAAAAAATATTGTCCATTCACCCATTGTGTTTACTCCTTATTTGTTTAATTCATATTTTTGTATAAAATATGCACTTGCTACATTACTTATGACAGACACAGCTACAGCACCTGTACCGCTAAGTACCGCAAATACGGCACCGATTAACAATTTTTGTGTTCTAGTCATAAATCCACCTCTATAAACCCACCTATTCTGCACTATACACCAAAACATATATTTTTGCAATTTTTTTACTTTATACTTACTTTTTTACTTATTCTGCACTATACACCAAAACATATACCTTTGTAATGTACTAAATTGTGGGTATCGTTTATTCCAGTTCTGTGCGGGACGACAACGCTATGCTGATGGTGCCGTCGTCCATGTAGTCTAGTTCACCGCCTACAGGGACGCCATGGGCTAGACGAGTGGTTTTTATTTGGTATGGCAACAGCAATTCAGCGATGTAATGGGCGGTGGATTGCCCCTCGACGGTTAGGTTGGTGGCTAGGATAACCTCAGCTACGGCACCGTTTGCCACACGGGTTATAAGAGGGGCGATATGTAAATCTTCGGGGGTGATGCCGTCCACAGGCGATAACACCCCGCCCAGTACATGGAACTGTCCTTTGTACACCCCTGTTCGGGACATCGCCCACAAATCGGCAACTCCTTCGACCACACAAATAGTGCTGGTGTCCCGACTGGTATCGGTGCATATGTGGCATGGGGATACGGTGTCCAAATTGCCACATATGGTACAATCGCATATTTTATCGGCGGTGGTTCGTAGGCTGTCCGCCAACGGGTATAACAGTGTTTGTTTGCGTTTTAACATATACAGCACCGCCCGTCTGGCGGATCTGGGTCCAAACCCGGGCAGGCGGGACAGGGTTTTTATCAGGGCGTCGATGTGTTGCATATGTTCCCTTAAAATGGCAATCCCGCCGGCAGGTCGAGACCGCCTGTGGCTTGCTGCATTTTTTCACGGGTTTTGGCGTCCGCTTGTGATTTTGCCTCTCTCAAAGCTATTAAAATTAAATCTTCCAGCATATCTTTATCGGTTAAAGTTTTTTCATCGATGGTAATTTTCGACACATCGCCTTTACAGGTCATTTCAACAACCACCAAATCCGATGGGGAAGCACCGGTTACGAACATGTTGTTAAGTTCCTGTTCCGCTTCCGCTATGCGGGCTTTCATTTGTTTGGCTTGTTGCATGATATTGCCTAAGTTTTTAAACATCGTTGTCTCCTTGTTCGTTGTCTGCTTCCACTTCTGTCAGCACAGCATTTGGAAACGCCCGTTTAATAGCCTGTATCTCAGGCAGTTGTTCCACCTGTTGCAAGACCTGTTGATGGGCGTCTTGTGCTTGTTGTTGTAAGGATTGTTGTCCCCCGCTCGGCACAATGTCCAAGTGCCAATCCGCCCCAAATAGGGTTTTAATAGCCGAACGAATTTTTTGTATGTCGGCACTGGATACCCCCTGCATTGCACAGCACACTTTTGGCGGCGTATACGACACCAAACCCGCCTGCCGCCACAGGGTGTTGCCGATAATCGGCTGCTTGTCCCGTACAACCTGTACCCAAGCATCAAAATTTTTGGGGGGTGCCTGCTGTGGTGGGGGCGGTGCAACAGACGATGCTTGCACAGGGGTAGGCGACTGCTGGGCAGGTGGTTCAGCAACCGTCGAGGGTTGGGAGAGCGATTGTGCAGGGGGGGGAGCGAGCGTAGATGGCACGGGCGGTGTTTTGGCGGGTAATGCTTCTGGGACAGTCGCCTGTTGTACCGTAGTAGTAGTATTTGCAACCATACTATTTGGTGCTGTGGTATTTTTTGGTGCTGTGGTATTTTGCCCTGTTTGCAAAACGGATTTTATCACTTTTTCCACGCTCGGCACAGATGCCATATATGCGACCCGTATCAACACCATTTCTAACGCCATGATGGGACGGTCGGTTTGGGCACATTCATGTACCCCCTTTTGTAACACTTGCCAAGTGCGGGTTAAAGTGGGAATATCCAACGCTTGTGCCATATCGACACACGCATTGCGTTCGATTTCCGATAGGGACAGTGCATCGACAATAGTCGGAGTGTGTTTGTAGCGGGTTAATAACCAGTTTACATCCAACAACGCCTGTAATACGGCTGTGGGATCGGCACCCGCATTGTACAAAGTGTTTACTTGTGTAACAACCGCCGTTATATCACCCTGCATCAGGGATTTAAACACATCGTATATCGCTTGTTTATCCGCTAGTCCCAACATGGATACAACCAAATCCATATGCACTTTGCCATCGGTGGTTAAGGCAAGGGCTTGGTCGAGAATCGACAACCCATCACGGGCGGAACCATCGGCAGCAACAGCAATAGTACGCATGGCGTCATCACTGACCTCGAAGCCCTCTTTTTTGGATATATCCGTATATAAAGCGATTAAATCTTGGACAGTAATACGGCGTAAATCAAACCGTTGACACCTCGATAACACGGTTACAGGTACTTTATCAATATCCGTAGTTGCCAAGATAAATTTCACATGGGCGGGCGGTTCTTCAAGAATCTTTAACAGCCCGTTAAATGCCGATTTTGACAACATATGCACCTCGTCCAAAATAAACACTTTGTAACGGGCGGTTACCGGTTTATATTGGGCAGAATCGATAATGTCCCGAATATCGTCGATACTGGTATGAGACGCCGCATCCATCTCCATCACATCCATATGGGTTCCCACCGCAATGGTTCGACAGTGCGTGCATTCGCCACAAGGCTTTATGGGCGGGTTGCCATTGGCATCGGTTTTATCACAGTTTAACGCCTTAGCCACAATACGGGCGGTCGTGGTCTTGCCCACCCCCCGCACACCGGTTAAAACAAATGCCGATGCAATGCGACCGACCTTTAAAGCATTGGTCAAAGTCCGCACCAACGCCTGTTGCCCCACCAAATCATCAAAATTGGTCGGGCGATACTTACGGGCTAGTACCTGATATTGTTGTGTATCACTCATGGGGGCAGTATACCACCAGTTTTTTGTTTTGTCATTTTATTTTAGGAAATACAAATCATCTGCATACTATACTCTTTTTCGAACCGCATTAAACACATAACCAACAAAACATAAGAGAGCAATGGCTTTATTTACATAAGATTGGGTTATGTACAATTTCAAGGTATTTATAGGCATTTTAAACTTATTACCCGATATTTGTTGTGGGTGTTTACGGTAATATGTACTTATCTGATTAGAAAATCTGTGGGCTTTATGACCTTTTGATAATAACTGTATCCACAATTCGCAATCTTGGCGGGTACGGCGTAAACCGAAACGAAAACTGCCTGTTAATTGGGTGTTTATCATACTGGTACTCAGCCCGATGGTTGTATTTGCCATGTATTGGTAAATACTTAAAGATGAGGGCGGGATTACAACTATGTGTGTTTTATTGCCCTGTGCATCCATGTTGCCATACACCCCATAAGTAATCGCCACATCTGGATTATCGCACATGTATTGATATTGGATCCACAACTTATCTCGAACCCATATGTCGTCCGCATCTAAAAATGCTATGCAGTTTCCCTTAGCGTGTTGCAAACCCGCATTACGAGTAAAACCCGTTCCTCGATTGACATCATTTTGCAAGGCAATAAAACGACAATCCTTTTTGGCAAAATCTTCGGCAATGGCAAAGGTATTATCCATCGAACAATCATCTACAACAATACATTCAAAATCCGCATAAGATTGATTTTGAATACTTTGCAAGGTATCTAGTAAAAATGCAGATGCATTATAAGTTGGAACAACCACGCTGATGCTTACCATATTTCCATACCCAAAATAATTTACGATACGACCATACTATACTACATATCGTTCAATATGTAAAATGCCTTGTCCATACATGTTGTACGATTGTGGTTTTTGCGAATATCTGCCCCAACTTTTTTATGTATGGTGCAATAGTGTTGGTAATTTGCGGCAATATGGAGCATTTTTTCGGCTAATTGTTCCGCTTGTATGGGGGTTTTTGTGATGTCAAAAATGGCGTTGCCGTGAATATCAGAAACAATCGTTGGCGTATCCGTTGCCAGTGCCTCTACAACCGATATACCGACACTGTCCGTGTCGGGAATGGATATATACAAATGACTGGTGTGTAAAGCGGTTGCCATTGCCGATTCGGAGTTTATGTTGCCTATAAAATCCACACCTTCACCTGCCCGTGCTTTTAATGCGGATTCCAAAGATCCAAAACCGGCAATTTTTAAACAGCTATCGCCCGTGTATTTATACCGAAAAATAGCATACGCATCGAGTATCACATCAATATTGTATAAATCTTTCCACAATCGATTGGAAAATATAGTAAACGCCCCTTGTGGTTTTTGTCGCGGGGTAAATATGCGTATATCTATACCCCACTTTATTACATGCCCCTGTTTTCGAGTATACACCCCATATATACCATCCATGACTGCTTGGCTATCTGTAGTATAACTATGAGCTTTGCAAAACAAAATTTTTAACAAAAATCGCATATAGGGTTTTTCATAAGGCACCCGTAAAATATCGCTCCCCCATGCAGTTAAGTGTAACGGACGAAGGTGGCTAAATCCGCCCAACAGTCCATAAGATGTTAAAAAGTGCGGATTGACTATGTCTGGGTTTATTTTGCGTACCAAAAACGGTATTTTTAATATGTGCCACAATAAATACAATTTGCTTTTTTTGTTGCCTTGCATGTCCCTTTGCAAGGGATATACAGGTATATCCGCCCCCAAATCCGCCATATATCGGCTAATCACATGCACCTGCATGCCCCGATCACGCATGGCATATGCCCAACGGCGGGTGTGTATGCTGTTGGCATCAGCAAAAAGTAGTAGTATCTTGTTTTTCATACAATTTCCAACCCATTCCAGAATATACAGGTATAAAACCTAATTGCTGTAATATACCGTCATAATCATGTGCATACCAATAAAAAGATTGTTGCACATTATCATCAAATGTCATTTCATTAATATACAAATATCTTGCATGCTTAGTAAATATACACAAAGTATTATAAATATTTTTTGGCGGCAAAGCAGATAATACACGATTAGAAATAATCAAATCTACATTAGGAAATGGCTGTATATCAACACATTCACAATTATATACATTTTTCAGTTTGTATTTAGAACGCACTATATCAATACTTTTTGGACTGATGTCCTGTGCATAAATATCATCTGCGTTCATATACTTTAACAAAGACTGAATAATAGCACCTGTACCACAACCAATATCCAAAACTCTCTGCGGGATGGTTTTCTGATACAAAAATGCAATTTTTTCATCTTCATTACGATACCCCCATTTCATATGAATATCATCGGTTCTTGCCGACCAATAATATGTACGAAACACAGACGAATGTGCATACAACCAAAATAAAATTTTAGGACTGATACGATTTATCACTTTGATTACAAACAACATATTTATTATTTCTTCCTTAACAATCGGCGTAAAATTAAAATCGTCCATCGATGGATACTGATATAACCTATACTATACAAGGATTTTATCAGCTCCCAATGCGTTATATCGGTTTTATGTAACAAAAACCCATCCGCCTTAGATAATTGCGGATTGTCAAAAAACGCATCCGACCGCCCAGTTCGGCGTAACACAGCACACATATTTGCCGTCACCACAGATAAACAAGACCGCCATATACGCAAACTCAGCCGTACATTTGTCCCGTGCCATCGGTAATATAACACCGTATCTGGAATATTGGCAAAATCGCCCTTATCCCATAACCGCAACAACATATCATAATCTTCCGCCGCCCAAAAATATGGACGATATAGCACTTGTTTTATGTATTGTGTGCATACCATAATGCCCCCATGTGGGGTACCATACGCAAAGTCATAAGTATGTTGATAAGACAATACTTTTATCGCATATGACCACATTTTAAGCGGATTTAAATGCCCATCACAACGCATGAGTTGTCCGCCAACAGCTATCACATCAGGGTTATTTTGTAAAAACTGCACTTGTTTTTCTAGTCTATCCGGTGACGATATATCGTCCGAATCCATAATAGCAATATATGTACCTTGTGCCATTTTTATGGCTTCATTGCGGCTGATAGCAACCCCTTTATTTTCCCGACTTATCAGGCGTATTCTGGAATCTGTATACGATTGTATAACCGACAGGCTGTTATCCTGCGAGCCATCGTTAACAACAATAAGTTCAAAATCTGTGTATGTTTGATTTAAAATACTTTCAATCGCTTCGCCCACATACGCCCCCGTATTATACACCGCCATAATCACAGAAACTTTTTTTGAGGAGGGTATCATATTATATTGCCTCTTTTTTCAAAATTATTCTTATGTATTGTTGCGGTGTACCTGTTACAAACGATAATAGTACACATGCCATAAAGCTAATGCTCGAAAATACAAAGCCTCTAATAATCCCATATGAATCATCCCAAAACATATATCCCAAAATATAAACACCCACAATAATAGCAATGTACACAAATACATTACCTGTAATAATTCGATAATGATATTTTGTTTGAATAAGTGTGACATTTATTATAGATGCCAGTATTAAAGTGACAAAACTGGCATAAACCGCCCCCAAGATACCATACATAGGAATCCACATGTAATTCAACACAACATTTAAAATTAACGCACAGACATTGACAAACGCTTGATACCTGTTCGCTTTTTTATGTTGTAAAATCACCACATTAAAAAATACCATCACAAATTTGTTGCACAAAATCGCAATGGCAATCAGCAAAGATATATCGTGGGCTGTTGCAAAATCGTTTCCTATGTATGCTGATAAAAAACGACGACCATATATGATATATGCAAATAAAACAGCACCAAATATAATTGAAATACAATATACTTGTAAATTTATCAACTGTAATATACGATCTTGATTTTTATGACGCACAGCTGTTTTTATAAATCCATCTAAATACATTTCAATCGGAGTATAGACAAAATTAAAAATCGCATATATCATGAAAAAAGCAGCTGCGTATACACCTAGACTATATTCACCAAGCATATGCATTATCAAATATTTATCTGCAAAAGAAATACTAACCAATGCCCCTGTATTTATAGTAAAAGCCAAAGATGTGGGGATAGCCTTATAGACAATTCTCATATCAAAACCTTTCATTGCAAAAAAATTATGCCTATGTAAAATATAAAAATATAGAATAAGCCCAATCAATATCAATACAAAATGCCACAATACAAAATGCCATAAAGAAAATTTCAAAAAAACCAAAGATACAATACCTATCATACTGATTACAAAAGTAATAATCTTGATATTATAATACTGTTTCAACAAGGAAAAACCTAATAATAATGCACTTCCTAGCGAAAACAATGGGGTAATTATTGCCGCTAAAACAATCAACAATAAAAACACCCCTGATACTTTGATTGCAACAATATCGAAAAACACCAATATTAAAAACACAACCACTATCAATAATGAAAAACACACAATCATTACACAACCAGAATATATCATTGATAATTGTTGTGTTTTGTCTTTTTCCAAACATGCGTATGCTCTTAGATATTCCACAAATCCAAAACTTGATAGTAGCGAAAGTAACGACACCCAAGAAAATATGTAAGTATAAATCCCATAATTTTCCACCCCAAAATACCGCATGTACATAGGGGTAACAATTAAGATATTGAATATACTCAATATTTTTAAAACTACATTCGCACCAAAAAACAGCCTTGCATGTTGTATCATATAATAACCTCTAAAAACCTATATGGATTTTGCAAGTTTTTAGCATCCCAATACAAATCAACAATATCTTGTGCTACGATTGGTATGGGGGTGTCATTTTCTATTGTACAGCACAATTCATTAAAGTCCTGTACAGTGTACCCTCTCATCAGACGCAACCGTTCTATGTAAATATCACGGCTGTTTTGCATATATATTTCAATATCACCATGCATCAAAATAATTTTTTTCCTTGCCACAACTGCATAATAATACATACTGCTGTAATCATTAACCAACACATCACACATAGCAATACACATCATCCCATCATAACTAGAATCCAAGACTTTAATGTAATCAGAATCTATAGATATTTTCAAATGACAACTCCCATGTTGTTTAACTAAAAAACGGATATTTTTTGTGCGACATACAGACTCTAACTTATGTATATCAAAATGCAATTGTGCCATAAAGTCACTTTTATCATCCCTGAATGTAGGTGCATAAAGATATACCCTATCAAATTTTTGATTTTCTATATGTAAATCGTACAATAGTTGGTTTTGCTGTACTTCTTTTAAATACACATCTTTATCCACCAAGGGGGCGATACAGGGGGTACCAAGGTTTCGCACCATTCGTTTCGGCAATCGTGCGGCTTTTGCCAAAAACATCGCATCACTATACGATGATCCTGAATGCATAAAATTATTGCGATTTATAAACCAAAATAACTTATAATATATACGAAGGGTATACCCTTCCCGGTCATAACGGATTTTTTTCAATGGTGTACCATGCCAAAAATCTATCTGAATGGCTCCAGAAGACAAATAATTTTGTGCAAAATTACCATCCGTTAAGATATATTTAGCCTTAGTAATAAGATACATATGATAAAAATTTGACTTTAATGTATGATGTATATCAGGTCTTATAATCGCTGTAACCCCATGTTTTTCCAATTCTGTTTCATATACACTATTGGTATCTTTTAACAACCAATATATTTTTTTTTCTGGGTAATTTTTTCGAATAGACATCATTGCGTATTTACAATTACCGACAATACCTTTTAAGTCTGATTGTACGAATACTAAGTTATTATCCCGTGTAAATTTACCGAACAGTACTGTTTTAAAAAACAACAGATTTCTTACCACATAATACAGAGCTTTATACATTGCAAAACACCCTTTCTATACAATCCATTCATTTTATTAGACAAAATCCAATTCTCCAAAGTCTTTTAAGCATAAATGAATCGGTATATGCACATTTCCCTCAATCATATCCCTTGTAGTTTCGCCAGATAATACCAAAATATAATCTGCACCCACATTTTTTGCCAACATACCATCTGTGTGCAAGCGGTCACCAATTATGACTGTTTTTGTCGGATTCATCTTAATATGGTTAAATACATTTGCATTGGGCTTACCAAATACATGCTTCACTTTTTTGGATGTAGTGTGTTCTATTAAGCATGTCATCGCACCACAGTCAGGAATGGGACCTTGTGGTGTTGGACAAAACATATCTTCGTGTGTAGCAACAAATTCAACACCACTATTAATAAGTTCGCATGCCATAACCAACTTTTTATAATCTAGTTCTGTGTCATATGCAACAACCACATATTCTGGATTATCACTAATGGGGTTAATGCCACAAGACTGTATGTAATCACATACCTGTTTAGTGCCTAGCATAAACGCATCTGTAACCGCATTCGCCTGTAAAAAATACAACAAACTATCAATGGAGGATATGATATTTTCAACCGTAATAAACAATCCCATCTGTGATAATTTTTCTACATATTGCCATTTAGTCTTGGAACTGTTATTAGTTATAAAATATATCTTTTTATCAGTTCTCAGCAATGTGTTCACCTGTTGTATGGCGGACTCAATTGGCACATCCCCCAAAAACAAAGTACCGTCTAAGTCGAACACCAAGGTGTCATATGACGCTAAGGTAAAATCAAAAACAGAAAACTTTTTATCAGCAATCGTTAAATCATCGTAATTATCTATTTCCACCCATTTTTTATCATGTATGTCAATGGCAAGTGGGTTAAATCTTTTTTCTTCAAAAAGTTCTTTGAGGGCAACCTCTGTCCAATTTGTTAAATTACTACCTTTTTCTATGATGTCTGTAACATGGGACAACAAAATATATCCATCCTCAACATCAAATTTATACACATCTATGGACAATGCGGAATATGTACTTTCGTCAATTGTTTTAGCAATAGTTTGTATGCGGTTTTCACCATCTGTTACGACTTTCATAGATTCCACATTATACTGCGTTTTATCCACAAAAATGCAACTCTCTATTCCCGTGTATATATCTAGTATACTCGCCTCAAAAACCACATCGGCATTACTCAGATAAAATGCACTACCAGCAATCTCATGTCGTGACAAATACAAAGAATACATATTATTTGTATTTTCGTAATCAATATTTTTCACAAATATTATTTGCACATCTTTTTCATGTAAAAAATGCGACACAATTTTATCACCACAATACCCAATCACAATGATTATTTCCGTTACACCCGACCGTTTATAAGCATTTACTTGATGTCGTATAATGGGAATACCCGCCACCTGAACCATCGATTTTGGCATGTCATTTGTCATAGGTCGCAACCGGCTTCCAATACCTGCGGCAAGTATAACAGCTTTCATGATCTTTCCAATCTATAATATATTGTGTGATACATTTACATCATAATCCTTTTTCCGATTGATATAACAATACAAAGTCTGCGTACACATTTTCAATGCCACTTCGCAGGTCATAGTGGGGTTGCCAGCCTACATTTTTGATGGTACTGCTGTCGATCAATTTTCTTTGAATGCCTTCTGGTTTGGTGGTGTCGAACACGATTTTTCCTTTGTAGCCAACCACATCTTTGATTGTGTATGCCAGTTCGGCAATGGTTACATCTGCACCATAGCCCAAATTCACTGGTGCCATATCGCTGTAATTTTCACAGGCAAAAACGATACCCTGTCCCGCATCTTCGCTAAATAAAAATTCCCTTAACACTTTACCTGTACCCCATATGGCAACGGTGGGGGCATTGTTTATTTTTGCCTCGTGAAACCTATGTATTAAACTGGGTAGCACATGGCTATTTTTAGGGTGGTATGTATCGCCATATCCATACAAATTGCAGGGAATAACACTTATGGCGTCGAATCCGTATTGTTTGCGGTATGCTTGGCACATTTTAATGCCGGCAATTTTTGCTACTGCATACGCATCATTGGATGGTTCCAAATGTCCACTTAACAACGCTGATTCGGGTATGGGATTAGGTGTATTTTTTGGATAAATAGCACTAGATGCCAAAAACACCAGTTTTTCTACGCCGTGTACACATGCGTTATGTATGACATTATTTTGAATAGTGATATTCTGATAGATAAAATCTGCTGGGTATGTCATATTGGCAACAATACCCCCTACTTTGGCGGCGGCAAAAAATACCACTTGTGGTTTTTCACTGGCAAAAAACTCCGTAACTGCAAGATTATCCATTAAATCCAGTTGGTTGCGGTTGCGATTGACCCATTGCACGCCTTGATAGTGTTGCAATGCCCGGCATATGGCACTGCCAACCATACCATTGTGTCCGGCGACAAATACTTTTTTGTTGTCCAGTGTAAAAATACCCATTTAAAATGCCTGTTCATGTTTCATAAAAAATTGTTTGATCATCGCACATACTTTATCAATTTCTGCGTCTGTCAATTGGCTGCTAGACGGCAACCATAGTCCTTGTTCGCCGACTGTGTTCGACACGGGGTAATCGCCCGCTACTTGATAACATTGTTGTTTGTTAATAGGGGGATACATAACCCGGCTGCCGACACCGTTTTGTTTTAAATATGCACATAACCCGTCACGATTTTTAGATACCAATACATCTATAAACCATGGGGTGGTATTTTCTAAATCCTGTGCAAAAAATGATACTTGTTGTATATCCGCAAGGTTGCGTTGATAGCGTTTTAGCATTTGTTTTTTACGGGTCACCCGCCATGGTAATTTTTTCATTTGTTCGATGCCGACCACTGCCTGCATATCGGTAAATTTGAAATTCCAACCGATGCTGTCGTGTATATCTGTGCCCCCGCCCGAGCGTCCAAAGTCTTTCAGCTTGCGTATTTTTTGTGCCAAACCCTCATCATTGGTCACCAACGCCCCGCCTTGTCCGGTAGAAATCACTTTGGGGACAGAAAAACTAAACGATCCCACTGTCCCGACCGTCCCCATATGCTGTTTAGGGGCGGTGTCAGTGGCGGGATAAAACGATCCCAATGCTTGGGCAGAATCTTCGATGAACGCTATATGGTGGGCGTCCGCCAAGTCCTTAAACGCTTGTATACCTTCCTTTGGATAGCGACCATTAGCGTTGACCAGTATAATGGCTTTGGTTTTGTCGGTAATCGCCGATTTTGTTTGTTCATAATCCAGACACAACGACTCCGCACACACATCGACAAACACGGGTACCGCCCCTATCATTTTTATACTGTTGGGGGTGGCAATCATAGTGTAATTAGGGACAATCACTTCGTCCCCCGCCTGCACCCCACACACCATCGCCGCCATCGTCAAAGATATGGTGCCATTGTTTACAACTATAGCATGTTTTGCCCCTGTATATTCGGCAATCATCTGTTCAAAGGCTTCGGTTTGTTTAAATTCCATCAAGAACCCACCAGATCGCATATATGTATCCATAGCCTCCGCTTCTTCATTACCAAACCAAGGTATCATTTGTGGTATAAAATCGCTCATTTTACTTTCCCAATATGCTATAGTGCGTTATCTTCAAAAAACCGTTGTTCGTATTGCACTATGGTTTCACGGTTACGGGGCATAATCGGTTTTGCGGGGTTGCCCACATACAAATACCATGGCTTTGTGTTGCGTTTCACTCTAGAGTACGAATCTATTACTGTACCTTCCGCCACTGTTACTCCCGGCATAATCATCGCATAAGGGGCAAGCATACTGTGCTTTTCCATTACAATATTGCCAAACCGCATGTTGCCATGGTATTGTTTTGGAATATTGCTACCGTTCATACCATTCATAAAATCGTCACTGCCGGCAATCAGCATACAGTGTGCCGACACGCCGCAAAAATCGCCAATACTCACCGTCACAGAAGATCCACCGATAATCTGAGACCCTGCCGATATATGCACATTTCGCCCCAATTTTAAACCTGTGGAAATATAAGTAAAATCATCGATAATACAATTGTCACCAATTTCTACCAGTTGCGGATAACGCATACGAACTGTTTTACCGATAATGACATTTTTACCGATCTTTTTGAGTTTCGATACATCAAAAAAAATATTATCCACCATACGCACAGACCCTAAATTTTATTTGTACTATCAAATATCATGTGTTGTTTTTCCCTAAATTGTTTTTCATAATACAAGATACTGTCTTTATGCCGATTTTTCAAAAATCTTGCGGGACATCCACCCCATACTTGGTATGGTTTCGGTGTATCTTTTAAAAAGCTGTTGGCACCTATACACACCCCCTCTAACAAATTAACCTCCGTGTCGATAGTACTGTTCGCACCAATAATACAGTGTTTACCTATAGACATATCACAAAATTTTACATTGCCTTTATACTCTGTTGGCACTATCGGTGTTGCCAAACCATCTAGGTAATCATCCGATCCCGCCGCTAACACCACATTGGGGGCAGTAGTGGAAAAATCGCCCATCGTAACCGTGACTTGTCGCCCCCCTATAATCTTGGTACCGGAAGATATGTGTACCATATCACCTAGCTTTAATCCTGTGGAAATATAAGTAAAATCATCGATAATACAATTATCACCAATTTCTACCAATTCGGGGTATCGAATCCGCACGGTTTTGCCGATAATCACATTTTTACCGACTTTTTTTAATTTCGACACATCAAAAAAAATATTATCTAACATAAAGCCCCTTATACATTCTCATAACGAACCCGGTCGGTCTCTGCCCCCGGGTATGGTCCGTTTTTTATCTCGAGCACTTGCGTGTCGTCTGCTAGTATATCATAACTATGCCCGCCCCGCAGTAAAATTATAATGTCCCCCGTCTCACCGATCCATTCGCCCACTTGTTGACGGTTTAAGTTATAAATGGTGGCTTTGATTTTGCCTTGTTTAATATACAAGGCTTCTTGGGTAATATCCGTGTTACGGGGTACCACATTGTGTTCGTGGGCAAGCAAGTGTTTGCCACTGTCATACCCCCAAGTCCCGACCTGAATAAATTCGCTGTCGTTAGAAAAAAAGTTTAATCCCCCTTTGTGCCATTCTTCGGCGGTAATATGCCGTGCTAGAATTGTGTTACCATCTTTTATTTCGTATATTGCCATTTTATGCTCCTGATTGTGTGTCTCATGTTACTTGTCTCTTGCGGATAAAATGGGGGTTTTCACCCGCCACTTTATGGCAATTTTTGGGTCGTTCCATTTGACAGAAAATTGTTCATCCGCATCCATATACGCCCCGTCGTATGCCAGCTTGTAATAATATACCGTATTATCGCTCAGCACACAATAGGCATTTCCCAGCTGTGGCGGTATCAAAATAAGCCGTTGATTCTTGTGACCAATAATAAAATCTTGCCATTGTAAGTATGTGGGGGAATCTTTACGCATATCGACAACGACTTGCTGTATCTGTCCATATACAGCGGTGACCAATTTCCAAGATTTCGTATCCCCGTGAATACCCCGCAGGACATTTTTCCTGCTTAGGGAAAACTTATCGTGCTTAAATGCCACTGTATCCCCGACCAAAGCCTGTATATCAGATTGCAAAAACGCCGTCCAAATATTGCCCCGTACATCTTTGGCAATAGTCGGTGTAATAATATATACCCCGGCAATTTTATCCGATTGTTGTATGTCAAAATCAATAGCCATTATCGCAGCCTCTGAATCAGACTTTTACCAAACTTTATACCTTTTTTCTCAATATAAGTATAGGTGAGCCAACATATCAAAGTGGTGGGAATTAAAGTCATAACCATACCCACAACCCCGTATGCCAAACCGCCATACACTTTTAATTCCCCGGCAATAGCGGCAACAACTGTCGGGTGAATTAAGTATATACTAAAACTCAAAATCCCCATTAATCGCATGAATTTATTATCAAATAGCGGGATTTTTGTATACGCTACAGCCATCATAAAAACACCATACAGCCCCCCCATCAATACAAAGTGAAACGGATATAGCCACACTTGGTCATCAAGCCAAAGAGTCCCTATAAACACAATCGGCATCAGCCAATAATTATCAAAAACTTTTTTGCCCCATTGATGCGATACCAAGTGGTACACATAGCCACCAATAACAAACATAACCGCCTGTGCCAAAATAAAATGTGTATGAAAAGGATACCCTAATGCGGGGGACATATAGCTCCATGCCATGCTTATAACGGCAAAAATAACCGACAACCACCACTTGTGCATATATGGCACCAACAGTGGAAACAGCAGATAAAAAGTAAATTCCAAATCGATAGTGGTGCCTGCGGGGGCATAACTCCCCATACTGTACGGGGCAAAGTCGGTTAAGAACAACAGGGATAACAGCAACCGCCACATATCAAAGGGATCATTGCCCGATACCACCGCCACAAAAATAGCAACATACATCATCGGTGCCAAACGGCAAAGCCTGCGAATAAAGAAATCACGGATTTTATGAAGGGATTGTTTGTAATAATGCCACATATAACACATAGTAAATCCACTTATCATGTAAAACAGCTGTACCCCCCATGTGCCATTGCCGAAAATCAATCCCATATCACCATCGGACGCCAAAGATATATTTTGTTCGACGCCAAGATTAACCTTTATCCACACATGAATCCCCACAACCAATAAAATCGCCCAACCCCGCAAGCCATCTAGCCACCCTAAGCGGACAGCGGGGGATTGGGGGGTAACATGTTGCGTATTAGGCATGTATCCCCCTCATATTTTGCTTGTGGTATAGTTTTTTAATTATGTTTTTACCCAATCGGATGCCTTTTTTCTCAATAAACACATAAGTTCCCCAACACACCAGCACAGTCGGCATCAAAACAATACCCACACCAACAAATCCATACAATAGTCCCCCATAAATTTTAACAAAACTTGCCATTGCCGCCACAAATATGGGGTGTATCAAATATATGCTAAAACTTAAGATACCAATAGTACGCATCAATGTGTTGTCGAACAAGGGCGTTTTTGTATATGCAGCAGACATCAGCAACACCCCAAACATTCCCCCCATTAAAACAAAGTGATATGGTATCCACACTTGATGACCAAACCACAAACTCAACGCAAATACAACAGGCATCAGCCAATAATTATGGCATAGATTTTTGCCAATATCACGCTTTATGAGGTGATACATATAGCCGCCAATCATAAACATAACCGCTTGTTTTAAAATAAAATGATAATGAAACGCATAGGGTATATACCTTCCCCCAGTATCCCAAAATATACTTATCACTGCACATACAACGGGTAACCACCACCGATGCATGTATGGCACCAACACTGGGAATAACAAATAAAAAGTACATTCCAAATCAATAGTAGTACCCGCAGGAGCGTAGCTAAAAATAGTATCAGGGGCAACATCTGTCATAAATATCAACGATAAAAACAGTTGTACCCCATTAAAATCATATTGTTTCGTCAATACAGACAAAGCAATGGCAACATACATCATCGGTGCCAAGCGGAAAAACCGCCGAATCAAAAAATCACGGATTCTATGAGGGGATTTTTTATAATAATGCCACATATAACACATTGTAAATCCACTTATGACATAAAATAACTGTACCCCAAACGCTCCCGTACCGAACACAAATGCCATATTCTCAGATGGCACCACAGACAGCCCTTGTGCCACGCCTAAGTTTAATTTTTGCAATGTATGAATGCCCACAACCAATAAAATCGCCCAGCCTCGCAAGCCATCCAGCCACCCTAAGCGGACAGCGGGGGATTGGGGTGTCATGTGATGGGGCTGTAACACTTATTCGACCCCGCCGTAGTCTGTGTTGTTCATATCGTAATCGACCATGATTTTTGCCAGTTCTGGAGCAAGGATTTTGGCTTGCCACCCCAGTTGTTGTGCCGCTTTAGTTGGGTCGCCCAATAGCACCTCGACCTCAGCCGGACGAAAGTATTTTTCATCCACTGCAATAACCGTTTTACCAGTATTTTTATCGATACCAACTTCGTTCGCCCCTTGCCCTTGCCACTCGATGTCAAACCCCGCATGGGAAAACGCAAATTGGCAAAACTCCCGAATGGTATATGTTACCCCCGTTGCAGCGACAAAATCCATAGGACTGTGATGTTGTAACATCATCCACATCATCTCCACATACTCCTTAGCATATCCCCAATCCCGTTTAGCATTTAAATTGCCCAAGTACAGACACTGTTGTTTACCATGTTTAATATCTGCGACCGCTTTGGTGATTTTCTTGGTGACAAACTCGACCCCTCGACGGGGGCTTTCGTGGTTAAACAAAATACCATTCACCGCAAACAAATTGTAGCTTTCCCGATAATTCACCGTCAACCAATACGCATACAATTTTGCCGCCCCATAGGGAGATTTTGGATAAAATGGCGTGGTTTCTGATTGTGGTTCTGTACCGGGAATACCGCCAAACAGCTCAGAAGTCGACGCTTGATAATACTTGGGGGGATTGGGCAAATCTTTAATGGCATTTAACAACCGCACCGCCCCCAAACCGTCTGTATTTGCAGTATATTCGGGGACTTCAAACGAAATCCCCACATGGGACTGTGCCCCCAAATTGTACACTTCATCTGGCTGAATTTTTAACAGCAGATTGTACATATTCGAAGTGTCGGTAATATCCCCATAATACCAATAAAAATTATCATGACGCCAAAACCCCGCCATTCTGCGACCAGTAGGTTCCGAACACCTGCGCACAATCGCATGTACAGCATACCCCTTATGCAATAAAAATTCTGCTAAATAAGACCCGTCTTGACCGCTAACGCCGGTGATAAATGCTGTTTTTGTCATCGTAATATATCCTTATGATGCCTAGTGTGAAAAATACGCCCTAATATAGCAAATACCAGCTATGTTTACAACAGCAAAAAATCAGCTGGTAAGCGATGGATTGTGGGTTATTTTTTTGTTTTAAATTGGCGTAAAAGATACCCCCAAATACCCCCATATCGCCATATTTTTTCTGGTATCATTGCCAATTTATAACGCAACCGCCGCCATTTATTACGATTTGCACATCGTTCTGATTGTAAAAATGTATCAGGGGGAATACCATTTTCTGCATATCCATACACTTGTCCCATATCTATCAAGGGCAGTTTTTCCATAAACGCCACCAGTGAAAAAACGGCTTGGTCATGGCGGTGCATAGTAAATTCAGGTAATTCATCGCCCAATTTAGAACGGCTGTCGCTGATAATCTGATACTGGGTGGCATAGTGTAGGCATTTTTCAATAAAGCACATACTATCAGGTGATTTTCGCCATATGTGAAATCCCCCCGCTACCATCGGTGCTGTGTGGGCAGGCGGTGTATCACACCCCATTAAAATAAAGGAGTCACGCTTGATGCGTTGATTGCAAATCTCACCGCTAGAAAACAAAATAACATCTCGAGCATATTTTTCTGGAAAATGAAATACAGGGGTTAGATCTTTTAAAACTGCGGTACCGCTATCTGCATAAAACACCACATCTCCATTGGCAACATCGTCTCGCAACAAAGTTTTATGGACGATATAAAACTTCCACAACCAATACCCCGCCCCACGGGTTTTGTTGAGAATCTTTTTATTTTTGCTATAAAAATCCGCATCTATATCGCTTGGGGAATAAGATATAACCCTATCTACTTTGCCAATATGTTTTGCTTGCTGGGTGTTTTTGCGTTGCTGTACAACAAAATCTTGATTGGCATAGTTAATATATATTTTTTGCATGTGCATTACCTCTGTAATCGAATACAATTCTATTCTGTCCCACATTAAAAGTATGACAAGCCTTATATGGATGCTGGATATGCTTTATATAAATCTCTGCATACGCCGCAGGGGTTATATTTGCAATTTCAAAAACCATTAATCCCCCCCCATATGTATGGGTCGTATCCTGTCCAAAACGATATATTTTGGCGTCTTGCACATATATATTGCCCCCCATACGGCTACCGTTTACACCCACACATATGGGCGATTGCGGATGTTCTGCCCAAGTGCCAAAAGGTGTATCCGCCACATATAAATACAACACATCACAGGCAGGACGAGAGGTAAATCCATACCAATATCCCCTGTGGTAAAAAGGGGTGAAATCCTGTCGCCATCCATTGCTTTCGGTTTCTGGTCTGTGATATAAACTAAAATGCGGTTTGGGCAAGATAATATCTTGTGTATTACGGTGCCATTTATCTGTTGATATGCGTATCCACACGGGAATATTTTTTATGCTGCCGTCCCAAATATTAGGTATGCAATATACCTGATTTTCATGTGAAAACGATATGGGATACGAACTGTGCCCGCCCAAAGGCATAACATCGTCTGCAACTTTTGTCCAACCGTTGGATATGTCAAACAAGCTGATGGTGGCAGATGCGGACAACCCTCCGCTACACTCGTTTTCTGCATATACAAAATTTTCATCTTCCATATCAAAAAACCCGTCTGCATATGTACCCATTGCCTTATATACCTGCACATTTGCCTCAGTTTTAAACGCCCATGTATCAAAATCAAAATCCTCTATGGGCATATGTGCCACACACCAATGCCCCATCTCTTTTTCGATAGCAAAACGCCGTGCGTCCTTAGTTTTTGACAAAGTAAACGGATTATAGCCCTGTGTCTGTACATGGGTTTCAATAGCCATATACGCATTGTCGATAATACGATTGGCAAAATAGGATAGTACCTTGTGCAAGCGATATTTTGTGGGTTTTATTTTAGAACTTAATTTGACATACCCACCGACCACAACGCCGGTTTTGCTGTGCTTAAAGCCTACGAAAGCGGGGGTGCGAGCAAATACCCCTGTTGCCAATCGATACCAAAATATATCCGTGTGTAAATGCCAAACAGTGTCGCCCACATGCGTTTTATGCGTGGTAAATGTGTGATGTGTGTCAGACATACTGCGTAAGATTTTTTTCACATACCCATATAACACCATTAGACTCTCCTAGTTGATTTTACCATAATTTCAAAATGATATGTATCCCATGTTTTACGGAACAGTCGCCTGTATGCTTTGTGTATAGATTTATCCCGCAAAAGAGCATGTTGAAAATACTTTTGTACCATGGGGCTATCCATACATTGTTTATAGTTCTGTAAGTAGCTGGGTTGGTAAATGCCGGTGATGAAAATACCATTATCGTTTAATTGATGGGCTATGATGGGGGCGGTTGTGTCTAAGAAATCGTCTGCTAGGTGTGGATAAAAATAATACACTCCCGATATGACAATGCAATCAAATTTCTCATCGCCAAATACAGATGCTAAATTCTCGAAACTTCCCGCAACAAAACGATAGTTCTGTACATACCGTTGGGCGTGTACATCTGTGTCCAAAAAAGTGGTATTCGGATATAAATAGGTCAAAGTTTTAATATTAAACCCCATATTTCCCTGTACACCCACATACAGTATTTTGCTATTTTTATCACAATTTGGAATATATGGTAAAATTTTAAAGCTTTGATAATATCTGTCCCCCGCCCGCCAAATACGATGCCAGCCAAGAATATTTTGTATGTACCCCGTATCAGACAACACCCCCATTTTTTCAAATGGACGCAACAGCCGATAACACAGCCACGATACAAAAAAACATATCCAAAATTGTATTTTAATAACACCCATCTACATGCCCGTATTATATGAAACGCACGCTCGCACCATTATATATACTTACGATTTTCACAAAATGTTTTGGTTTTCAAGATACATAATTAAGATAAATCCTATCCAAAATGACTGCATCAAAGAATTGAAAATCAATGCCACATTTGGCAAAACCCTATTCAACCTATCCCCTGCAGTCAGAATTGGACATGATAACGACAAAACAGGCAGTCCCATTAAAATCTCCCATAAGTATCTTCGTATCTGATAATATCGTCTTCGCCCAAATAGTCGCCCGTTTGCACCTCTATAATCACCACAGGGGAATCCGTATGATTGCACAATCGGTGTCTGTTGCCTTGTGGAATATATATGGATTCATTGGCATTTAAGGTTACGGTTTCATCCCCATTGTCGACAGTAGCAACGCCCATTACCACCACCCAATGTTCGGAACGATGATTGTGCGATTGTAACGATAATTTTTGCCCCGGATACACCAATATTTGCTTTACTTTGTATGTATCGCCTTCGTCTAAAATCGTAAAAGTCCCCCACGGGCGGTATTCTGTACGGTGGACTTCTGCACTGGGGTGCTTATTTTTTGTCAATGTATTGACAATGTCTTTTACCCCTTGTAACTTGTTGTTTTTCGCTACCAATACAGCATCACGGGTTTCCACAATTGTTACATTGTCCAGTCCCACAGTGGCAATTAACTTATCTTCAGAAGTGGTAAAAATATTGGTATTGTGCGTATCATACATCACCACATCAGACACATCACGGACACGGTTGTTGTTGGCGTCTACCGGCAAAGTTTCGGCAACGCTGTCCCACGCCCCCAAGTCGTTCCAATCAAAATCCGCCGCTACCACCACCAATTTATCTGACTTTTCCATGACCGCATAATCGATGGATATATCGGGCATGGTTGCAAACACATCGGCATCGATAACAAAGTCTTTATCCACCACATCCACTTTGTCCACAACAGCCGCCACATCGGGAGCGTGCTGTGCCAGCTGCTGTAAATACGCACGAACGCCAAACACAAACATGCCTGCATTCCAAAAATAATCGCCGCTGTTTACATACATTTCGGCACTGGCAAAGTCAGGTTTTTCTACAAATTGTGCCACTGTATAGCCATCGGACACCCCCGCCCCCCGCTTAATATACCCATATCCTGTATGCGGTCTGGTTGGCACCACCCCCAACGACACCAAATACCCATCAGCAGCGATTTTTACAGCAGATTCGATACAGCTATGAAAACGGTTTATGTCCTGAATAATGTGATCGCTAGGCAACACCACCACCACCGCATCACCGCCAAAATGCTGCCTGACATAAGCACAAGCAACCCCCACAGCCCCCGCTGTATTTTTACCAAAAGGCTCCAAAATATTATGACAGGTAAAGTCCATATCCGATACCACATTCTGTACAGCAAAACGGTATTTTTCATTGCTGACAGATACCATGTCGGTAATCGTATCATTCAAGCCATGTATACGACGAAAAGTATTAGCAAGCAACGACCCCGATTTTTCCGCCCACATAAACGGCTTAGGACGCACAGAACGAGACACAGGCCACAGCCTAGACCCCACACCCCCAGACAATATAACAGGTACTATTTTCATCATAACACCAAAGTATATAACACAAACCCATACCATAGACAACACATAAAATTATATTGCTAGTGGGACAATAAGTATGTTATAAGCATAAACATTATTATAGTTTGTAATGTACTTCGTAAGGAAAGTTTTTTTCAATGAAATCATCAGATTTTATTATCGGTATACACTGTGGACACGATGCGTCTGTTTCCGTATTGCGAGATGGAAAAAATATATTTAGTATATCCGAAGAACGCATTACCCGTTTCAAGACATATGTAGGCTTTCCTGAAAACTGCTTAAAATATATTTTTGCCCATAATGTTGTACCCCATACAGATACCTTAACATTTGCCAGTACCGCCGACAACTGGGCAATAGACCACTACTTCAACCGTGAATCCGCACACAACATCATAGAACAAGCTGTACAACAAGTATTGCATTCTTACGGCATTAAAAAATATACACACAAATTTTATCTGCACCACCACGCCCATGTGGCATCCGCACATTATGGCATGGGTGTCGAAGGCAAAGTCTTAACGGTTACATGCGACGGCATGGGGGACGGGTTATCGGGTGTCATTGCCCATACAGAAGGCACAAAACTGCGAATGCTATACGAATGCCCACAGCAAAACTCAATCGGCTCCATATATGCTGGAATCACCTCTATGCTTGGTTTCAAGCCCGTACGACACGAAGGGAAAATAACTGGGCTTGCGGCGTATGGACAGGCAGATAAAACCTTGCCTTTATTTGAGGAGATATTTAAAATTAACGATGATGGGCATATTGCTAGAAACTTGTTTTTATGCAAAGAGCCTAGCCTAAAACTTAAAAACCTGCCTGTAATTATACAGTATATTACAAAGTATGGGCTTAAAAATTTTCATATTCAATACCAACATTATCAACATATGAAACGAGTTGCCAGAAGTACAACAAAGCTTATTGGAAAACAGCTTATTTTTAAAACGGTTATTCGTGAAGAATTGTACTTTATTCCCTACAAAGACCAGCACACACCCGAAGACTGGGCGGCAGGTGTACAACAATTTTGTGAACACCTTATATGTGATTGGGTATCGTATTGGGTACAAAAAACAGGTATAAAAAAAGTCGCCCTTGCCGGTGGTGTGTTCGCCAATGTGAAGATTAACCAACGCATCACCGAACGGTGTGGGATCGATGAAATCTTTATTTATCCATACATGGCGGATGGGGGTTTGGCGTTTGGCTGTGCTTGTATGGCGTATTATGAAGAAAATGATTATAAACCCGAAATCAGCCGTACAGAAACCATGTACTTAGGTTCCGAATATTCGGACGAACAAATCCTATCCTCTCTTGAAGCCGATGGCAAAGTCACATACGAAAAATCAGACGACATCGCCAAAAATACGGCGGATTTAATTGTCGCCCGTAAAATTATCGGATGGTTTCAAGGTCGCATGGAGTTTGGTCCCCGTGCATTAGGTGCCAGAAGCGTGGTTGCCATGCCCGACGATCCCACCATTAACGATTGGTTGAACAAACGCATGCACCGTACCGAATTTATGCCATTTGCCCCCAGTGTGCTTGCAGAACATATGCACAATGTATTTGTTATCGAAAAAGATGGCTTTTTACGGGCGTCCGAATATATGACCATCACATATAATGTAAAGAAAAAGTGGCAAGACAGAATCGGTGCGGTAAACCATGTAGACAACACAGCAAGACCGCAAATGGTCAAAAAAGATACAAATCCCCTGTACTATAACATGATACAACATGTATATGAACAAACAGGTATTCCCATGACCATCAATACTTCGTTTAATGCGCATGAAGAACCCATCGTCATGACACCCGATGACGCCTTAAACGCCTTGCATCGTGGCATGGTGGATGTATTAGCAATCGGCAATTATTTGGTACAAGTAAAATAATGTAATAATTATTTACGGGATAAAACAATACTTATCCGAATGCCGATGGCATAATGGCAAAATATGTCAGCACACACAAAAATACAAACAGTAAAACAAGGGATACAATATCTTTTTTGCGAAACCCATGACGCATATATTTTATCCGTCTCATCCAATACCAATTATACACATCTCGCAAACGGCACCATATCCACACATATATCTTTGACCATCGTGAAGGTTCATATTTTGGCAGTGTAACGGTTTCATATTCCCCATGCACAAAAGTATCTTGAATAAAACGGCTCATATATGGGATTATATTGTATTTTTTCATAATGCGTTCACGGGCTTCTTGGATTGCTGGCAACCTTTTTTCCCATTCTTTACCTCGTATCGCCTGTTGTATAATTTTCACCGCTTGTTCGGGTTTGGTAATATCAATGGAAATATAGCAATCCTTAGGCAAATGCTTTTCAAGAATATCCATTCCACAATAAAATGGCAATGCCCCCATCAACAAACAATCGGTCAGTTTTTCCGACCAAGTCACTTGTCCATAACAGTTTTCAATCGCCAAGATATATTTGTGTTCAGCAAAACCGTCATATTTACTGTCGATATAATGAATACCCCGACCAAAAATATTAAATGTGTCGGCATGGTGCTTTTTAATATACTCATAAAAATACATGCGTTTAAAATGAGCCGGCAACCCCAAAGTATTAGAAGTAATCCATAACACTTTATCGTTATCAGGTTTTTGGGATACATCAAGTTGTTGTATTTCTGGATATGATTTATCCAATAACCAACGACATAATCCCACTGCATCTTTATTATAATATCGCTTATCGCCTTTTGGGGGCGATTCTACCATACCTACAATATGTGCAAAAACAGCATTTTTTTCGTATATCCATCTATTTTCCCACCGTAATTTAAACGAAGGCTCTGTGGCAATACATATGACATTGTTTGGATTACATGTAACTGTAATATCTTCTGATACCTTATTTATGTGTATAACCGCATCAAAAGGCTCATCGTTAGGGTCGGCGGTAAAAAAACAGTTTTCAAAATTTCCAACGCCATCAGGTGCTTGCATACATACGGCTTGTGCCAGTGCCTTACCACCAACCGAGTCTATAATTAAAATTTTTATTTTTTTTGTCATATAGTGCCAATACTCCTTGCATACGATGATACAATACTTTTTTCAAAGGCACTATAATATTTTTTACAGGTGTTTTGCAAGTGCAATTTTATCGATTACATGTACATAAAACTGCTTGAATTGTACCACAAAGCACCTTGTAATACAAAAACAATTGTAGTAATATCACGATTATGGAAAAAATCACTTTACGCATATTGGGCGGGATTGGCAACCAAATGTTTCAGCTTGCCACAGCGTACGCCATTGCCAAAAAAAAAGGCTGGAATCTGTGTATCGACACCAGCCGTTTTAAAACACATACTTTCGGGTCGCAACAAGAAATGCAGGACGCTTTCGATGCGATAAGTGTGCATATTCCCCACACAAAAACAGTCCCTAAATGGCACCTATACAGACAAAAAAAAGGGATTTTTAAGGCGTTTTTCCGCTTGTATGAGTCTTATTTAAAACGCCGTGAAGTTATATTTATGGACGATGTCAATGTACATGCGTACCATCAAGATATACACGCTATACAGCCAAATACTGTATTAAAAGGATATTTTCAAAGCTACCGGTATTTTCACCCTGTGCAAGACACCTTAAAAAAGGCTTTTGATTTACCCATAGGGCATATGGCACAACGGGTATTAAAAAACATACACCGCCAATCCTGTCCCGTTGCCATCCATTACCGTGATTACCACGACCCCGATCAAGGCGATATGGACATCGCCCACATATTTGGCGTACTGGATACAGAATATTACAACACCGCCATACAACACATAAAACAACAGTATCCCAACGCTACATTTAATGTGTTTTCCAACCGACCAGAAACGACAAGAAAAATATTTGCCGATTGTAATATCATCGCTTATCCCCCCGAAAATTCATGGGACGATATGATGGTGATGACACACTGCCACCACTTGATTATGGGCAACAGCTCGTATTCTTGGTGGGCGGGGTATTTAAACCGTCACAAAAACCCGACTATTATAACAGAAAAACAGTGGGGAAATTTACTAAAAGACAAATGTACAGACGATATATTTTTACCTGATTGGGTGAAAATATAATCCGTCCTACACGGGGTTTTCGTATGCTTTTAAATACGACTACATCTATTTCGACCACATAATATTATATTTTTCAGTGTCATCGTCTGCATTGTTACTGTAATCCAAACCTTCAATGGGATAAGATATGTCCTCTGTACATATATTTTCGTTATCACATATATCATTTCGCATTAAAGTTATTTCCATTAAATCCTGTACATCAGTATTTTCATTAACACCAAACACATCGTTAATTGCAATATGCTGAACCGTATAATGTTGTAACAAATATAACAAAGATTTCCTGTTTTCTGGATGCGTACAATCGTGAAATTCTGCAACGATATATGGTATCATGTGTTTATTTTCAATAATACTGTCTAATATTGCATATTCCCCGCCTTCGATGTCCATTTTCAAAAAGACACTATCACTTTTTAACCTATGAAATGCGTCCTTAAATGCGATTTGCGGAACCTGTATTTTGTATTTTTTATCCTTCATAACACCACTGTCTGCGGCAATCATTTCAGCAAAAAAGTGTTTTCCTTGACCGTCATAAAATTTGTGAATCTGTTGCAAGGATTCACGGTCTTTAAGCAATCTTTCTAGCATGATCTTTACGCCGAAAAATCTCTTGGGGCGAAAAGGTTGTAAAATTCTAAAAAAAGCTTTTACCAAAACATGCAGAGTATACACCTGTGGGCTTACGAAATATACGGCACAATCGTATCCATGCAGCAATACTTTTTTATGTTTTAAAAAGTCATATTCAAAAGAAAAATTATCTGCTATTCCCAAAGACAGCAATGCTTCAGTATGTTCCAATGCTTGTTTTGAAACCACATATCCACCATCTGCTTCATCGCCCAATCTTATCAAATCGTTTGGTCTTATGGGCTTTAAGACATTTAATAAGTAAATATTTTTCACCATTATCCTCGCTTTTTCATATCCCATGTCCATTTATAATATCCCACACGGCGTTTCCAAATACTTTTTCGTAATTTTTGCATCTTGTCGTAAAACTTATGCCTGTGGGTATGGGTGGTATTTTTGGTTATCGTCAAATCCACATGCGAGGTATGTGTTACACATGTATGCATAACATTGGCTAATCTATACATCATATTGTGTTCATGTAATAGCATGCGTCTAGCTTCACAAATGGCAGGCAAGCGTCTTTCCCATTCTTTATCACGAATTGCTTTTTGCATACTTTCAACGGTCTGTTCAAGATTATTAGGTTCTATGCGAATACATGCCTGCTCTGGATACAGTTCATGTATTTTTTCTGCCCCATAATAAAAAGGCAACCCGTAATTTAACCATACATCTAGGATCTTTTCTGTATGCCAATACTGTTCAAATCCGTTTTCAAAAGCAATTACATATTTGTATTTTCGTAAAATATCTTCTTTATTTTTCATTGGAAAAAAACCCCTTCCATATACATTTAAATTGTCCACCTTGTCAAAAATAGCATGTAAAAATTCCATACGGTAGCGATGTCCCGGCATTTCTATGGCATTGCTCGTTATCCAACATACTTTATCTTCCACAACCTTTTGAGGAATATCCATATTCATCCAATATGCGTAAGTTTTTTCAAACCACGCCTCGCTATATATATACTTGATAGCATTGGGCTTTCCTTGGAATACATTTAAGCAGCCGATAAGATAATCATAATCACCGTTATTGTCGATGACCCAGTGGTTACCGTCATCCCATTTCCCTGTATGATACTCAATGGGGTATGCGAAAAAATTCCCCTTACGCACGCACACTTCCACTTCTCGGTTAAAAGTATGATACCGTACAACCGCATCGAACGGTTGTTCTGTAACATCCGTTGTAAAATAACAGTCGTTGCATATGCCATCCCCCTTTGGCGTAAGCCTTTCGATATGATTTTGTGCCATATGGTCACTTAACAACAATACTTTTTTCATTCCACTCATCCAACTAAAAAAAATACCTTTTCAAATGCACCAATCTTAAAACTTTCCTCTGTACAAAGCACAATGCCTCAAATAAAATCTTTCCCATAATACCGCTGTCCCACCATTTGCGTTTAAAACGGCGGGTGTCTAGTATCTGTTTTATCTGTAACCCAACCTTATCCGGTTGTTGATTGCGAATAAAATCGTCATCGATAAAAGGGTTAGGCAAAATGTACGATTGGTATAATTCTGGGTCATTATCCACTTTGGCAATATACTCCAAGCAAGAATCTATACTGTTAAAATCTTTCACATTGATAAATGCGTCTTTTTTAATATATCGATAAATGCTGTCGCCGCCCCAATAAATAGGAATCGCCCCTGCCTGCAGTGCATCGCCCACTTTTTCCGTAAAGTTATCATAAAAATCTGCATTTTCAAGACATAGGACAAAGCGATAATGCTCCATTATTACGGGGGATTGCATCTGTGCGGTTATTATGCCTTTGTCGGTTTTCAGCTGTGTAATATTTTTTTGCCATCTGCCCCAGCTGTGGATTTTATTATCGAAATATTTTTGCATTTTCTTGTAAAACCGGTTGCGAAACCCCGCATATTTATTACCGTACATAAACATACAAAAATGGCGTTTTTCTCTCGGGTATTTGGATATAAAATCAGGATTTTTCCCGTCTAAAAAACCCCATAATCCAAATGAGAACGGCATCAAGGAGTGTTGCATAATATGGTGTTTACTGCGATGGCTTATAATCACATCCGCAAAAAAGTTTCTGGGAAAAAAATGTTCACTCCCCATCAAAATACGGACACAGTTATATGTACACATATCCATATTGGTCGTACTAAAAAACACAACATCAGGATTTTTTTTCACCCACTGCACATCGTAATGTGGCTGTAACAAGGAGGCTAAGTTCAAATCTTTTTTATTATCCTTGTTGTATACCCGTAATTTTTGCATTCCATACCTTTCTTTTTCTGAAGTAAATAAGCCGATTTATTTTGTAATTCAACTTAATACATCCAACTTGAAACCTATTAAACAATGTATTATGATGTTTACAATAATACACATACCCCCCCCAAACAGAGTGCCATATACTGTATCTTTTGCGTATATCAGATAAAGATTGTTGCTGGTTTATATCATATTCTGTTATCTGGGCATCGGTTTGATTGTTTTTGTATTGCTCATATACGGATACCACGCTTAAAAATACAGATAATTTTAACAGTTCCTTTTTGTCGTAAGAAAAACTAGATTCGTGAACACGGTATTTAATCCCCACTTGTGGGATATTATCGATTTTGCCTAAGTACGATAACCGCCGCCATAAATTCGAATCTAGTGCATATGTATTGATTTTATATGGACCGTCTAATTTCTGTAACGCACTTTTGCGAATAAGGTATGACGGGTCGACAATAAATACCTTATGATTATACAAAATATCATCCGCATACGCATTCACATACTTTGAATCAAACCCGTATATAGTACCTGTGTCCTTGCCAAATTTTTCTGCATACATACCCACTGCAACACAATCCGGGTGCTGTTGCATATATGCAATTTGCTTTTGCAATCTGTCGGGCAACGCAATGTCATCCGCATCCAACAAGGCAATAAATGTGCCTTGTGCTTTTTTGATTAAAGTATTACGGGATATGTGCATGCCTTTATTTTCTTGTGAAAACACCTTTATACGATTATCCTTATATGCGGATATAATTTGCAAACTGTTATCCGTTGACCCATCGTCTAAGAGTAAAAATTCAAAATCCGTAAACGATTGATTAAGGATACTTTCAATGGCATCGCCCACATATTTTTCCGCATTATATACGGACATAATAACCGATACGGCTGGTTGCGTTTTGTCTGTCATGATTGCCATCTCTTACGATAACTTTGAATCATTTTAACCGCCTGTTTTGCATACAGCTTAAACACAGGGTATAACGCCCGCTTAACCGCAAACACGGTTCCTCTTTTTGGTATTGGGGACTGCACAACGCTATATATAAAGTCGGCTATGTTTTCATCCGTTTGCATAAATATGGGTGCCGTGTCGACAAAAGGCGGTATGCGGCGGATTTTTTCCACTTCCGCAGGATTATTTTCCAAATAATCGATATGCTGTATCGCCGCATCAAAGTCTTTAAACTTCCGTACATCAATAATAGCATCGGGATGGATGTATTCATAAATACCATCCCCACCCCAATATATGGGGATGGATCCGACCATTAACGCCTGTATCACCTTTTCTGACATAGCCCGTTCATATGGCAATATACTGTTTTCGAAACATATGCTGAATCGATAATGTTTGAGCATATGCACCTTTTCCAATCCGCTGGGCGTATCCATACGCCAATCGGGCAAGGTCGTACGACACCGTGTGCGATTGTACCGCCCCAAACTGTCCACAGTTTTATAGGCGTTCAAAGCAGTAAAAAAATCATTCCGCTTTTTAGCGTATTTGTTGCCATAAATGAAATTACAAAACAGCGTTTTCGGCGTATGGTAATACGGCTGTAAGTCACCGCTGCCCCGTTGATTAGTCCGCACCATTTCTTCTACCAAGTCAAAAAAACGATAATTGGCAACACATAGTTCTTTGTCATTATGGGCGGGGCGGGGATTGATAGCGTAATCCGCATAACTGCGGTTTTGGTGGTAATGGACTTCGGATCCTATCATAAACAAGGTGTTTTGTTTGTACAAATACGGCTGTAAGTCCTGTCCATATACACTGAAAAACACCACCTGTGGAGTGTGTGCGTCCAGTATAACCTTGTACCGTTGTTGCAATATCTTATATACATACAGCTGTTGTATGTCCAAAGGCGGTGCCATATCGCAAAACCATACTCTCAATTGTTGCATTTATGCCCCCTCTACCTTGTCAGAAACAACCACAGAAAAGGGTTTTTTCACTTTATACCGCATTGTGTACGATGCCCCTAATCTGCCAAAGAGCGACCCCGCAAACCGTTTACGGTTGTGTTGTTTTCGGCTGTTTTCCATCTGTGACTGGGTTAATTTGGGGTGGGTAATCAAACGAGGCGTAACCACTTGGGCAGGAATAGCGGTAATATCTAAAAACCAATCCGACACATAGGATATGGGAAATACGGTTGTTACAAAGTGTTGCACGGTGGGTAAATCCACATAATACCCCACCGCCCCAGCACAGTTGTTAATCACCGGTGCCACATTATATCGCCCCCATAGGGGCTGTTTTTGCGATGGGAGTATACGGGCGTACAGGTGATACAACAACATAAAACCCGCCATATGGTTTGGTAAAATATCCTGATGCACAATATCCCTAAAATCCATATCACATAAAAAATCGTCTTCTAATATAACACTATGGGGGATACGATCGGCAACAATTTTTTCGTACAACAACGCATGGCTTAAGGCACAGCATATCTCTACATCTGACACACTTCGGCGCAGATTTTTTTCTATGGCTAAACGGTCGATGCGGTGGGTGTATTGCACAGGCACGCCCTGTCTGCCATCCACCGCATCAAAAAATGTAAAGATCAATCCCAATGCCTGCATTTTTTCCGCTACCGCTTGGCGTCTCTCATGGGCATTTGGCAAAGATATTACAAATATATTCATATCTTACACGCTCTTATTACTTTTTATTGTCATCAAACAGGCTGATAAATTCGCCCATCATCACCGTTGCCAAGCTTTCCGCATTGGGGATGGTGACGGCGTGGTCGTAGTATTGGGTCACATCGTGCCCGATACCTACGGCTAACAGCTCGATGTCTGATTTGGTTTCGATGTCCAAAATCACTTGCCGCAAGTGTTTTTCTAGTATGTCTACTGTGTTGTTGCTCAATGTGGCATCGTCGACGGGGGCACCGTCTGATATGACCATTAAAATCCGTCTGTCTTCTGGGCGTTTTGACAATCTGTTGTACGCCCATTGTAAGGCTTCGCCGTCGATATTTTCTTTTAGCAGTCCCTCTTTTAACATTAAGCCGAAATTATTTCTGGTACGGGTGTAGGGGGCGGTAGCCGCTTTGTATATAATATGTCGCAGGTCATTTAACCGTCCCGGATTTCCGGGGTGCCGCCCGTTTGCGTCCCAGTCTTTAAACGCTTTGCCGCCTTTCCAGTTGGTGGTGGTAAAGCCCAGCACTTCCACCTTAACCCCACAGCGTTCGAGAGTGCGGGCTAAAATATCCGTTGCCATCGCCGCAAGGGCTATGGGGCGCCCCCGCATAGACCCAGAATTGTCGATCAATAACGATACCACCGTATCCTTAAACACCGCATTTTTTTCTTGCTTAAACGACAAAGACTGTAAGGGGTTGGTTACCACTCGGGTTAATTTTGCGGTATCGAGCAATCCTTCTTCTAAATCAAAATGCCAAGACCTCAGCTGTTGGGCTTGTAATTTGCGTTGTAAGCGGTTGGCAACACGGCTGACCAAAGACCGATAGGATTCCAAATACGAATCGAGCTTGACCCGCAAATCGTACAATTCCATATCGCCGGCAATATCGGTGGCGTGTTCGACAACATCGTATTTTTCCGTATACACCTTATACGCCTGTGCTTGGGCGTTGTCGTTAAAGTTGTGATCGCTGGGCAATGCTTCCCCGTCTGCCTGCATGTCGATGTCCGCCCCGTCTATATCTGTGTGCTCTGTATCGCTGGTTGGGTCGCTGTCGCTGTGGGCATCAGGATCCGTGTCTGTACTTGTTACATTTTCATCGGTTTCGTCCGTAGCCTGTTCGCCGCTATCGGTGCTGTCATCACGGGTGGCGTCGTCCACATTCATATCGTCTATATTTTCGGGGGCGTTGTCCGCATCCACATCCGCCATATCCCCATGCCCCTCCAGTGCCTCAATTAGGCGATGGACCATACTGGAAAATGTCTGTTGGTCGTATACATTTTGTGCCAATTTCGACAATGCTGTTTGCAATTCTGGAGTGTATTTATGGGCGAACATATCCCATAAAGCCTGTGCATTTTCGGGGCAATCTTTGTGCATAAACGCTTGACGGGCGAATAGTTTTAACGCTTCTGCCCAACCATTATCGCCCATGTGTGTGGCGTTTTGTGCCACATTTAAGCGGTCGTATTTATCGTATAACGCTTTATCGATGTTTGCCGATGCCCCGATAAATTTTAACGCCCCACAGGCTTCGATACGGGCGTCTTCTAGGGCGTTATACAACAACGCTTGCGTGGCATCGGACGGGCGATTTTGGGCGTGGGCTATGCTGTCGTGGTATTTGCTGCGAAACGCCAAAAAATCTGCTTCCCCCCGATGTGCCCGCAAAGCCGCCAGCTCCCCCGTATGGGGACGGGGCAAGCGTACAGTATTGCCGTGTGGCATATGGGTTGCTTCACGATTGGCACCGAAGCACACCGTCGATTGGTAATCTGTGGACAACGCCCGATAGGCACTCTCGAAGCGTTTTTCCAATATATCGGACGGTATATCCTGCAAAGGGGTATGGCTATCGTTCATGGGCTATGGGGTCAATTCTCGATTAAAGCACCGTTGGTAGTATTCACAAATGCTGTGGCGTTCGGATTCGTCGCATTTGTTTAGGAACGACACCCGAAACGCATACTCGATACTGTCGAATATGATAGCGTTGTCGATCCAAGACATCACCGTTCGGGGCGACATAACCGTCGATATATCGCCATTGACAAAGCCCACACGGCTTAGTTCCGCCACCGCTAGCATATTGTCATATACAGTGTTGTCGAACGCCTTGTCGAAGCGTTTTGTAAGAATTTCCATTTCCGCTTGTCGTGGCAAATAATTTAGCGGGGCAACAATATGCCACCGATCCATTTGGGCTTGGTTAATCGGCTGGGTGCCGTGATACAAGCCGGTCGTATCGCCCAACCCCACTGTGTTAGCGGTGGCAAACAATCGAAACTGTGGGTGCGGGGTAATCACTCGATTTTGGTCGAGCAATGTCAATTTGCCATTTTCTTCTAAAATCCGCTGAATAACAAACATCACATCTGGTCGCCCTGCATCGTATTCGTCAAAAATAAGCACCACTGGATTTTGCAATGCCCACGGTAAAATCCCCTGTTTAAATTCGGTAATTTGTTTACCGCCTTGCAAGACGATAGCGTCTTTGCCCAACAGGTCGATACGGGAGATATGGCTATCCAAATTAACCCGCATACACGCCCAGTTTAATCTGGCACACACTTGTTCGATATGGGACGATTTTCCCGTGCCGTGATAGCCTTGAATGAGCACCCGGCGGTTATGGGTAAATCCCGCCAAGATGGCACGGGTGGTATCCGCATCGAACACATAGTTTTCATCTATATCCGGCACCATCTGAGATTTTTTCGAGAACGCTGGCACTGGTGCCATACGGTCGATAGTGAACGCTTGTTTTACATCGACAGTGGTATCAGGGCTGTCGAAACCGATTTCCTCTGCAATTGAAAAATGAGTCATAAAGTATGGGGTCTCCGCATTAAAATTGTATTGTCTGTGCCAATGTGTTATTTACCCATGCTAATGTACTCTGTAATGGTATCATAAGCAACATTTATATTTTTAATCTTGTCGTCTGTGTTGGGGGTGGTGTCTGCTGTATCTGGGTGGTATTTTTTCACCAGCCGTTTATAATGGGTTTTTAAAGCCGCATTTTGCAACGGTTCCGACAATTCCAAAGTGGCATATGCCCGTTGTATTTTTTGCGGCAAGTGATACAATTTCGGGGGCGTTGGGGGCGTTGGGGGCGTTGAGGGAGACCCCATCAGCGTGTGTATGGCGTGCTGTACATCGAAGTCATAGGCACGGTTTAAACTACCAAACGGTTGGGTGGGACGGTTCCAGCACATATCGTCTCGAATGATGCGGTCGATGTCGGCATCTGACTTGCCCTGTTTATAGTTCCAATTTTCGTTGTGTTGTCTGGCACAGGAGCGACACAGCCATCGGTATTCCCGCAAGCGGTCGGGGGCGATGGGTACCGCACTGGTTACCGATGCGCTACACTCGGCATTTTCGCACACTTTGGGCGGATTTTTATATTGTGTCCAGTACAATTTTTGTGTCATAATAGCACATATTATAAACTAAGGAGTCCCCTTATGTCTAGTACAGACGCACAAATTGTGCAATTATTACAACGCCATTTCGCCAATTGCACAGTCGAAGTGATAAACGAATCGCACCTACACATAGGACATGCAGGCGACAACGGCACGGGCGAAAGCCATTACACAGTACACATAACATGGCACGGATTCACGGGCACCTCTCGAATCGCCCGTCAACGCTTGGTGATGCGGGTCCTCACCCCATTACTGGAGCAAGGACCGATTCACGCTTTGTCGATTCGCTGCGACAGCAACCCTGCCTAGTGACATTACGCTGGGCTATTGTCCTGTTGCGTATCGGCACTGGCGGTTTTACCCGTTGGTGCGGATTGTTGCACGAATATTTGTTTTATGGATTCGTATAGATGTTCGTCTAGTTCGTACAACGGCACCACTTTTTGTGCTTTGATGTTGTTTGCCAAGAACGCCATATCGTATGTAGTGGTGTATTTGGTTTTGTATGCGACTGGTTGCGGTGTATTAAACACGGATGGTATAGGCTTTTGTGGTTGGTATATTGCCTGCATATCGATACCGTTTAGGTGGGCATATATGCCGGTGCTAAATATGGAGTCGATACTGCCAAGGGGGACACCTAAACCACTAGCCCCGCCGGCACCACCAGCAGCACCTGCACCGCCCGCCGCACCTGCACCGCCAGCGGCACCTGCACCAGCAGCTCCAGCCCCTGCGGCACCAGCGGCACCAGCCCCTGCGGCGGCAGCACCCGCTGCGGCGGCACCTGCACCGACACTAACGGCACCCATGGCTACAACGGCCCCAGTACCTACCAACACGACAGCCGCCGCCCCGCCGGCACTAAGTCCACTGCTACCGCCACTGCCGCCACTATCGTCGTTTGAGGCTGCTAATATATTACCTTTAAGTTCCGTTACGGTAGTATCCTGACTCAGATCGCTACCTTTATATTGCAATTTGTAATTTTGTGCATCGCCTGCATCACCAAATCTATATTTAGTTATATCGCCAATTTTTATGGGTCTGTCGTTTCCAACCGTATCATCATCGTATGCAAATAACCCGTCACTTATTGTCAATTTTAAACCACTATCATCATCTAGCAAACCACTGGTATTGAATCCATCTTTACCGCTTTTGATAACCACGGGGGCAAATGTTTTGCCAGCATCATATTCTCGATCTTTGACCTGCAAGTCGTCTATTGTTAGGCTTAGTGCTTTCTTCTTGACCTTGACTTTGACAGCGGTGTCGTGTACCAAGTTATAGTTTTTTAACAGAGCCGGCACTCCTGAATTGCCCGCCTTAAACGACAGACCACTCAAGGTAACAGATACATTATCACCTGCATTTTTATTTTCGGCTTCTGCTTTTAGGTCACCGCTATTATCTATGGCATTGGCAACTGTGAGAATAGCAGTATCTACCCAACCAGTATTATCATCATCAGATTTATCTTTAAACTTAATCGAAGAACTATCTATAGAACTGGAGACATCTGTTTTACCATCGTATATACGATCATTTATTGTGGCGGTTATAATTAGGTCTCTTTTGGTAATTTCGCCTCCTATAACACTACTATCGTCACTTTTCTTGACATCCCCAGTTGCAGTGCTTAACGCATTTCCATTAGCTAGAACAAGATCATAGTTATCCTTGCTTGTACCGCTCAAAGTAAGTTTCGTGGCATCAGCATAGACAACATTATATGTTCCCACATCGGATTTACCACCCTTATACTCAAACGATCCGGCACCGATAACCAGCTTTAGCTCATCATCTTGATCGTCTGCTGCAATTGCACCGTTGTTACCACTGGTGTTAAAGCCTCTGCCGGTTTTAACCTGCAAATCAGCCTCTTTATCACCATCATATATCTGCTTACCATCATCACTACCTGCACCTTTTACATGCAGATCGTCTACTTTCAAGTACAATTTGCGTTTGTCAATTTTTGCCGTTAAGCCCGTAACTGTAATATCATTAGCTGCCGCTTTTTCATTGTCGCTATCGCCTGCATCCTTGACATACAATACATAGTTTGTAGTATCGCTAATTGTTAATTTACTAATATCAGCAATCTTAATCCCTTGTGTTGCATTTGCATTCGCAGAAGTCAACTTAAACGCACCCGTTCCAATGGTTAATGTAACGACGACACCTGATATAACACCTTTACCATCGCTGTTATTGGCAACAAAACCATCGGGAGACCCTGTTGTTTTTTTGGCAACTGTTATACTATCTGTGCCGTCATAGGTACGACCTGTAACTGTAAGTTCGTCTTTATCCAGCACCAATATGCGTTTTAACACGATGGCTTTTAAATTGGTAATATTGCCACTGGTAACAGTAGAACCCGCACCTAGTTTTTCATCCTTAGTGGCACCAGCATCGCCATTTTTTAGATACAATTCATAGTTGCTTGAATCCGACTTGCTGGTATCCAGTGTAATTTTTTTGCCATCGTTAATAGAAACCTGTCTGTCCGCCACAGATTGATTCGAACTGACAGCTTTGTCGTCGATCTTAAACGCCCCTTCATCAATCTTTAACGCAACATTATCACCTGTTATCATAACGCCTGCTGTACTTGCATTACCCGCATCAAAACCTTTATTGGTATCATCGCTCTCGCCAGAACCTCTTTTTGTTTCTACATACGCAGTGGTAGAATTATTAAAATACTGCTTGCCCACTTGACTGGTGTATTTGCCTTTTACTTGCAATTCTGATATATCCAAATACAACTTGCGTTTGGCAATTTTTGCTGTTAAGCTTTTAACCCGAATGTTGTTAGCCACGGCTTTTTCGGTACTACCACTACCATCATTTCCGCCGTCAACCACATACAATAAATAGTTGGTTGTATCGCTAATTGTTAATTTACTAATATCAGCAATTTTAATGCCCTGAGTGGCATGTACATCGTCATCGACAAACGCAAACGCTCCACTACTGATGGTCAATGATACATTTGATTTATTGCCTTCGTTATTAGATGTATCGTCATTAAACCCATCTTTTGAACCAGCTACCGTTATAGTTACAGCTGTTGTCTTATCGTACACACGGTTAGTAGGCTTGACCAATTCGGTAGGATCCAATACCAGTATACGCTTTTCAACAATGGCGGTTCGACCCGTATCTTTGCCGGAGAATGTACTCTTATTGGCACTAGTTAACCCCGTATCAGCACTAACACCAGAGACAACCCCACCTTTAATATACAGTGCATAGTTATCTTTATCACTACCACCTAGTGTAATTTTAGTAACATCATCAAATTGCACCTTCCGGGCGGTAGTACTTGCTGCTTTGTTTTCTAGTTTAAAAGCATCCTCAGCAATTTGTACAGTTAGAGTATCGCCTGTTATCATAACGCCTGCTGTACTTGCATTACCCGCATCAAAACCTTTGTTGGTATCATCGCTCTCGCCAGAACCTCTTTTTGTTTCTACATCCGCATTGTCATCGTTATCAAAAACCTGATAGCCAACACCGCCACGACCACCATTTACTTGTAACTCGCTTAAATCAAGATACAACGGGCGTTGGGCAATTTTTGCTGTTAAGCTTTTGACCCGAATGTTGTTAGCCACGGCTTTTTCGGTACTACCACTACCATCATTTCCGCCGTCAACCACATGCAGTAAATAGTTGGTTGTATCGCTAATTGTTAATTTACTAATATCAGCAATTTTAATGCCCTGAGTGGCATGTGCATCGTCATCGACAAACGCAAACGCTCCACTATTGATGGTCAATGATACATTCGATTTACTGCCTTTGTCATTAGATGTATCGTCATTAAACCCATCTTTTGAACCAGCTACCGTTATAGTTACAGCTGTTGTCTTATCGTACACACGGTTAGTAGGCTTGACCAATTCGGTAGGATCCAATACCAGTATACGCTTTTCAACAATGGCGGTTCGACCCGTATCTTTGCCGGAGAATGTACTCTTATTGGCACTAGTTAACCCCGTATCAGCACTAACACCAGAGACATCCCCACCTTTAATATACAGTGCATAATTATCTTTATCACTACCACCTAGTGTAATTTTAGTAACATCATCAAATTGCACCTTCCGGGCGGTAGTACTTGCTGCTTTGTTTTCTAGTTTAAAAGCATCCTCAGCAATTTGTACAGTTAGAGTATCGCCTGTTATCATAACGCCTGCTGTACTTGCATTACCCACATCAAAACCTTTGTTGGTATCATCGCTCTCGCCAGAACCTCTTTTTGTTTCTACATCCGCATTGTCATCGTTATCAAAAACCTGATAGCCAACACCGCCACGACCACCATTTACTTGTAACTCGCTTAAATCAAGATACAACGGGCGTTTGGTAATTTCACCTTTTATGCCTGTGTTTTTATCATCCAAACTGTTATCACTAAGTGCGGTATCTGCGGAAAGGCTCAGATCACCGCTCTTCATGTACAGTTCATAGTTATCTTTATCAGTACCAGTTAATGTAATTTTACTTGCGTCATCAAATTTCACGACTTTGTTAGCACCCACATCATTATCGTCATACTTGAAAGCACCAGCAGTATTGCTAATGTCTATAGATAGAGAATCGCCTGTTATCATACCTTTGTTGCCAGCAACAGCATAAAAGCCATCGTTCTTATTGTTACCGCTAATGGTTGTAAAGTCCAAAACATCCGCCTCGGCATTGCTATCGTATATCTGTTTACCAGCAACGCTACCAGCACCTTTTACCTGTAACTCATTTAATTTTAAGTACAGTCTACGGACAGTTATAGACGCACCGGTTACATCGGCAATGGTTGGGGCAGAAAAGCCGATTACATCGACATCGTTTCCGTCCTTGTATGTGGCGGTGTGTCCACTGTATCGTACTCTCAGGTTAGTACCCACATGCTCCTGTGTCGCACTACCATCACTTGAGCGATATTCCCCTGTTACTGAACTTGTACTTAGGGTGATTTTAAAATCAAGTGCCTTGTTGGCATCGCCGCTTACAGCATTGCCAAGTTTGAACTTTAAGCCCTCTGAGGTGGTTATTAAATCGTCGTTGTCGCTGTCACCTGTTAACTTCAACACAAGCGAAGCTGTCGATGCATCTTTATTGCTATCATATACTTTGGTTTTTGACGCTCCTGATGCGGTTAATCCCAGTGTGGGAGTGATACTGTACAGGAATCCAGATGCGGTTGCTGATGCATCGCCGGCACCACTATTTAGCTTGCCAAAATCAGAACCAGCGTGTTGTTTGTTAAATTGGACAAAACTATAACCATTGACATTGTTTGAAACATGATACTTGGAAATACCGCCCATAGTATTATCTTTGGGGTTAGCGGTATACACCAAATATCTGCCGTCTGCGTCATCAACTTTCAAGGCGTCTTTATTGGAACTGTTGGTAAACGAAGTTGCCACCAATTCGATACCTACATCCTCTGATGCAAGAGAGGCACTTTTAGAATTGATTTGTCCACCACTCCTAATGGTAATGTTGTTTCTAGCGTTTGCACCTACACCACTATTGCCAGTTTTGGTGCCAAGGTGAATAACACTGACTCTGGCACCTGTGGCTTTGTGCAAGGTAATGGCACCCGCATAATCGTCCGCATTTTTACCATTCTGCATTTTAATTAGCAAGTCGCCCGTACCTGAATCAATAGTTGTACCGGATTTCATTTCAATTTTGGCAACTTCATCGTCATCTCGTTCGCCCTCTACCATATCGTCATCACCACCTAATTGATTAGCACCTGTACTGCCATAACTGGTCGCATTGGCGGTTAAAGTTAATCCTTTTACCGCTATATCAGCGTTGATAATAATCGACCGCCCAGCAATAAGGGTCAATGCTTGGTCGGCACTATTAACTTTTATATCCGCATCGATAGTGATGTCGTTACTGGCAACGATGGTAACATCGTCGCTTGCTAATGAAGTCGCATAATCACTAGCATCGTCCGATACATTAAACAGGTATACGGCACCTCGACCGGTACCGCCGGTGTCGTCGCCCGATGCACCGACCGCTAGTTTTCTGCCATTAGCACTTAACGATACACTACTACCAAAATTGTCACTAGCACTGAGTGCAATATGACCAACACCACTACCACCAGACTTAGTAGAAATCTTTGCCGATGATGTTATATTATCCGCCCATGCAGAAGTAGTGCCAACAGTAAACAGGTACACCGCCCCACGATCATTACCAGAACCACCAGATAATTTATCGTCATCACCAGTAGCCCCGACAGCCAACTTCGAACCGTCATCACTTAACGATACACTACTACCAAAATTGTCACTATTCTCCAAAGAAACACTGGCATGGGCATTAGAAAGTTTTGCCGCTTGCGTAACAGTTTGCCCCCAAGATGAATCAGCAACAGTATACAGATACACCGCCCCTCGATCAGCCCCGCCATCGTCATCACCAGTAACCCCGACAGCCAACTTCGTCCCATCATCACTTAACGATACACTGGCACCAAAAGCATCATTATCACCCAAAGAAACACGGGCATGGGCATCAGAAAGTTTTGCCGCTTCCGTAACATTTCCCCCCCAAGATGAATCAGCAACAGTATACAGATACACCGCCCCTCGATTAGTACCCCCATCGTCATCACCAGAAGCCCCGACAGCCAACCTCACCCCATTATCACTTAACGATACACTGGCACCAAAAGCATCATTATCACCCAAAGAAACACGGGCATGGGTATCAGAAAGTTTTACCGCTTGCGTAACAGTTCCCCCCCAAGATGCCCCAGCAACAGTATACAGATACACCGCCCCTCGATCAGTATCCCCATCGTCATCACCAGAAGCCCCGACAGCCAATCTCGCCCCATTATCACTTAACGATACACTGACACCAAAAGCATCATTATTATCCAAAGAAACACTGGCGTGGGCATCAGAAAGTTTTGCCGCTTGCGTAACAGTTCCCCCCCAAGGTGACCCAGCAACAGTATACAGATACACCGCCCCTCGATTAGCACCCCCACTGTCATCACCAGAAGCCCCGACAGCCAACTTCGCCCCATCATCACTTAACGATACACTACTACCAAAATTATCACTATTGGCAAGGCTAGGCGTACCAAATGCCATTTTTTCCGGCCGCGTTACATTTTCGCTGCCACTTGTCCAAATTACATTAAACAGGTACACAGCACCCCGGTTGCTGTTGGCTTTGCCAGTGTCGTCGCCCGTAGCACCAACCGCCAATTTAACCGCCCCACTGTCAACAGCCAGTGCAGCACCAAAACCATCACCGTTAGATAAATCTGATACAACATTTACGGCTCTTTTGAGACTTACAGAAGTCCCCCAGTTCACTGTATACAATCGGATTTGCCCTCTGGAATTGGCTGCCCCATTGGTACCAGATGCCCCCACAACCAATTTTGTTGCATCGTCACTAAACGCAAGGGCAGACCCTAATTCGATGGCAAGATTTGCTTGGGTTTGTGTAATTTTCATGCTCGTTTTTTCGTCTGCAACACCAGTACTTAAAGTAATATCATAAAAGTATACAGCCCCCCCATTTGCATTACCTGACGAATCATCTGTACCACTGGCACCAACCGCCAATTTTGTCCCATCGGTGTTAATCGCCAAAGCGGAACCATACCTTTCACCCCCCGATAAATCAGGTGCATCATTAGTGTTATCTATTAGATGATTGCTTTTTTCAGTAGGTGCCAATGAAGTGGTATTCAAGCCAAACATATATACAGCACCGTTTTTTGCATCATCGCCTTTTGCACCAACGGCAATGAAAGATTGGTCTTCACTTAATGCCAAAGCGGATCCAAAGAAAGAATCTTCGGTTAGATCAACCGTTAAATCAGCATCCGATATGTCATCCTTAAAGACTAGAGTCCCCCATGTATTGTTGGTAAACAGGTATACTTTACCTTCGTCCCCATCGGAACCTTCTGTACCGCTAGCACCGATGGCTAATACAGAACCACTAGCATTCATTGCTACACTACTACCAAATGCATCGCCTGTTACTAAAGCAATGTTCCTATGAGAGTCGTCTATTTTTGCATTCTGGTCAATGGTATCCCCCCATGTACTGTTTGTACCAACGGTAAACAGGTATACAGCACCTGTATCTGTATTCGCATTATTTTTGTCGTCACCGGGTGCACCAACAACCAATTTTGTACCGTCATCACTCAACGCTAAGGATGCACCAAATTTATCGCCATCATCGATAGTATACCCACTGTGGGCGATTTTTTTGGCTTGTCCTATGGTGTTGCCTGCCCAGCCTTTAATGGTGACATCTTTCGGATCGAGCAAGATAACCCCGCCGCCGGCATTGATTCGATTTAAACCGAAGCTGTCGACTTGTTTTTTACCAGACACTTCGACCGCACCGCCACCAGCGCCGCCGCTGGCATCGATAGCCGCATAGTTGTTGGTGGTGTGATTCGCCCATACAATCGCTGTACCGCCGGTGCCTGATTCGGATGATACGATCACATTTACGCCCGTGCCTAGTGAAGTTTTGTGGGCACTGACAAGGTCGCTGTTATCCGCCCAGCGGGTTACGAATAGGTCTTGGGTTTTCTTGTCTAGGGGGCTGGTTTTTGGGTCGTATGCCCCGCCTTGAAAGGCACCGCCCAGACGGATTCGTCCCCCTTGAGTTTTCCCGGTTGCCGATATGTCGCCGGAGAACAGACCTACTAAGCCGCCCTTGTTGCTGATGTCGATATATCCGCCGCTGCCGTCTTTGCTGTCGGCTTTAAAGTTTGCAGAACCTAGTATTTTTGTCCCCTGCTTGCCCAGTCCGCCGATAAACGACAAGCTGCCGCCTTTGCTGGCACCGGACACATCGAATCGGGTACTAGCGTTTAGGTTTGCCCCGTGTTGTAACGATACTTTAATTTTTCCCCCAACGCCGTTTTGTGCAACCGCAGACACAGTACCGCTGCTGTCGATCGAATCGCTGTCGATGGTAATAGTGCCGGCGTTGCCATAGTCCGCATCAGCGGTGATTCGCCCATTGCCGGCAATGCCCAGAGTGCCGCCGCTGATCGATATAACCCCATCTTGTGAAGATACAGTATTAGCCGATACAACACCATTGATCGAAATAGTTTGTCGTAAAATATCGGACGCATCGGCTACTGTTATGTCGATAAAACCGCCCCGGGAGTCGATTGTGCCGCCTAAGTCGACAGTAGCGGCAACTTTATTGCCTTGCGAATCGGTTAGGGTGTTCCACTTGTCCGTTGGCACTTCGACCCTTAGAAAATCGTTGTTGCCGAACGACATGACGATCTTTTCGCCGCCGCCAAAGCCTACCTTGCCGACAAGGGCTCGGACGGTGCCATCGTTTTTGACCGCTCCGCCCAGCAACGCTACAAAACCGCCGTCATCGACCACAATACTGCCCCGATTCGAAACAACGCCATTTTTGCCGCTCTTGGTGAATGTATAATCGCCATTGAGAAAATCATTGTTGTCGATGTCAAGGGTTGAGGCAACAAAATTGCCCGTATCGATAACACCGTCCGCCGTAATCATAATGCCATTGGGATTGACCAAAAACACACTGCCATTAGCGTTAATCTGTCCGGCAATTTCCGAAGTCATATCGCCCGTGACTCGGTTTAGGGTTGCCGAATCGCTGCTCGGTTGGTTAAAGTTTACTGTGCTGCCTTTGCCCACAGAAAAACTTTGCCAATCGATAATCGCTTTATCCGATTGCTGATTTATGTTTAGGGTATCGCCCGTATACTGGATACCAGCCGCCCCCTGTTGCACCGCACCACCCTGTGGTAAATTGTTTGCAAACACTGTGCTACTAGCACACAACGCAGATATAGCCAATAAGCTAAACTTTACAGATTTATTCGTCATCTTTCACTATTCCTTTACTCATTTAAAATTGACAAAATTTAATGCTGTTTTATAGACACCAAATGCTATATACAGCAGGTTTCGAATCGAGTTATACCATACTCTTATGAATTATACCACAATCCGAAAAAAAAAAAAACTATTTTTTTAAATATTTGCATTTTTTTCCACAAAAAACAACTTTCGGTATATAAAAGATATACTAAATACACCTTTTTACCAATAAGTAGCTTGTAACCAGTCATTCTCCTTCGTTTCAAAATGCACATGATTCGCATGACATATTCATAACATATTCACGCCGCATCGGATTCTGTTTCTTGTGGGACAATGTCTATGTCAGCTTTTGCAGAACTTTCTGATTTTGCAAATGGCACTATATCGCCTGTTTCTGCATTTTCCGCATTTTCTGTATCATTTTCTGTGTCAAATGACGCATCGTTTTCTACATTGACTACCATTTTTGTTTCCGGATACTTCTCCCGATAATCACACATCAACACCATATAGTGTTCTGCATATTGAAACAGCATCTCTGCTCTGTATTTGTCGCCAGCGGACAACGCTTCATGACCGGCATTTTTATATTTATCATAAATTTGTTGTGCATTACCACGCACTTTGCCCAAAGGTCCATTCGATTCCAATTGCTGACGAATCGGATTTATTTCCTTAGACTTTTTATAATACACTTTGCCGGTTTTCTGCTTAGTGCTCGCTTTATTGCGTCCATTTCTCCCATTACCATAACGGGAGCGCCTCAAATTATTACGCATATTCAATCCTTACAATTTCAAGTTAGTCTTGCTTCGGTATCGCTCTAATACCCTGTACCGTGTATACAGCCGCAAGCCAAAGAGAAGTACAGTTGGTAGTTACCACCTATGACATATAACAATAGGTACTATCGGTAACAATATCTGTATACACACCGCCACTGTAACATGAAAATTTATGCAGTGCAAGCATTTTTAACATTTTTTTTCACTTTTTTTCAATTTTTTTCGATCTTTGATATATTTGTACCCGTATTATGTGTGATAAATCGACCCGTTGTGCATGTAATATCCAGCCTTTTTTGGTAAATATTTCAATCACTTGGGCGTGTTGCCCGACACCGCATTCGACCGCCATATAGCCCCCATCAGACAACATGCCATCGGGCATATTTGCCAGTACTCGATACGCATATAATCCGTCTTTGCCCCCGTCTAGTGCCTGTATGGGGTCGTATTTTTGTACTTCTGGTTGCAGGGTTGCTATGTGTTTGGTGGCAATATAGGGGGGATTCGATACGATAATATCAAACGGTGTGCCAACGGCGATTCGCCGCCACCAATCGCTATGGATACAGTGCAATCGATGGTCTACTTGGTTTAGGCGGGCGTTTTTTTGTGCCATCTGCAGAGCGTCTGTGCTTATATCCACCGCCACCCCTTGTGCGGTTGGATAGTGGTGTAACAGGCTGATAACAATACAGCCGCTGCCCGTTCCCATGTCGAGGATATGGGCGGGCGGATGCGGGCAGCAGTCGATAACCGCCTCAATCAAGGTTTCCGTATCGGCACGGGGCGATAGCACGGTCTTATCGACCCAAAAATGCCCTTGCCAAAAGGCTTTTGTGCCGGTGATGGTGTCGACCGGTTCGGCTTGTAGGCGGCGGTGGCAATAGGTTTGTAGGGTGCGGGCTTGGGTGTCTGAGAGGACGGTGTCTAGGTGGTTTATCACCTGTGCTATATCCGTTTGCAGCACATGGGCAATAAAATATCGCTTGTCAACGGGGGCAATATCCTTGTATATAGTATATAAAAAGTGGCGTACAGTATACATATGCACATCATACGACACTTGCCGACAAAAGCATACACTATAATAGGATACCATATGGATTTTAATACTTTATTAGCCGATATAACCCAGCTGTTACGCATGGAGAGTGCCCAAAAGACTATTAATATTATTGTCATATTGGGTATATCGGTGTTGTCCAGATCGTTTATATCCCGATTGGTACTGGGGTGGATTGCCAAGATTGTCAAACGCACCAAAACCACTCTGGACGATGAAATCCTTGCGGCGTTACATGCCCCTATGCGGTTTTTATCGGTGATTGTGGGGCTGTATTTGATTGCCGATTTGTATTTGCCTATGGGGCAAGACGCTATTGTCCGCACTTTGACCGCAAGCGTGGTGTTTTGGGCATTGTATAATACTACGGTGCCGTTGGGGCTGTATTTGGAAAATACTACGGAATTGAAGGTACATACTTCGCTTATCAAGTGGGTTTTGCGGGTGTCCCGGTTGTTAATAGTCGTCATTGGCATCGCCGCCGTCATGGAAATATGGGGAATTAAAGTCGGGCCTATTTTGGCGGGTTTCGGCATACTGGGGGCGGCGGTAGCGTTGGCAACACAGGATTTATTCAAAAACCTTATTGGCGGGTTTTTAATCCTAAGCGAAGATCGGTTTTCAGAGGGCGAATGGATAAAAATTGCCCATGTATGCGAAGGCACAGTGGAAAAAATCGGCTTGCGATCCACCTGTATCCGCCGCTTTGACCAAGCCCCGTCTTATATTCCCAATGCCCAATTAGCCGATTCGCCGCTAATTAACTTTACCCGTATGACATACCGCCGTATTCATTGGACAATCGGCTTGGAATACAGTACTAGCCACAGCCAACTGACAACCATTGTGGCGGGCATCGAAAAATTGGTACAAGGGGAAAATTTTGTCCATAAGGAGCAGGTTTCGACCTTCGTGGTTATCGACAAATTTAACGACAGCTCCATCGACATTATGATTTATGCGTTTACCAAAACCACCAACTGGGGCGAATGGTTGGACATCAAACAACAGCTGGCATTAGACATCAAACAGCTGGTCGAATCGCAAGACGCCCATTTTGCCTTCCCCAGCCAATCCATATACATAGAAAAAACCGATGGCATAATACCGCCCCCACCGCCCCCACCGCATCACGATACGGTATAAATATTATGCTGGGCTATTGCCGGTTGTTGTGGTGCTGGCGGTTTTATGCGTTGGTGTCGATTGCTGTACAAATATGCGTCTCAAGGTTTCGTATAGCTGTTCGTCCAATTCGTACAGGGGTACCGCTTTTTGTGCCTTGATGTTATTGGCAAGAATCGCCATGTCGTATGTGGTGGCGTATTTGGCTTTGTAGGTTACCTGTTGCGGTGTGTTAAATACGGAGGGTATATGTATGGGCGGTTGATATAGTGCCTGCATGTCGATGCCGTTTAGGTGGGCGTATATGCCGGTGTTAAACAGGGTGTCGATACTGCCAACGGGGGCGGGGTTAGGGGTTACGCCGCCACTTGCCCCAGCAGCCCCTGCTCCAGCGGCTGCGGCTGTACCGCCCCCAATACCGCCCATAGCCACAACAGCAACGCCGGCACCTATCAATACGATAGCCGCACCGCCACCGCCACCGCCGCCACCACCGCCGCCGCCGCTTCCGCCGCCATTGTTTTGGGCGGTGCTGTATATAAAGCCAGATCCGCTGTTGGTAACAGCACCAGGCACATGAAATTTTATGGTCTTGCCGTGTGTTAGACCATATTGTTCGAAGTACTGTGACTTAGGAATATCCCCCATGTCGTTATCCGCAGGGGCTTTTGTCCATACCAAATATCGACCAGAGGTGATTTTTAAGGCATCTTTGTCGGATTTATTGGTAAACTTGTCTGCCACCAATTCGATACCTACATCTTTCGCTGCAAGACTGGTACTTTTGGAAGTGATTCGACCACCGCTCAGAATGACAATTTGCGAATCGGATGGGGTCGCCCCTGTTCCCTCGTGTATAATGCTGACCCGTTTACCTTCGGCTTTCCATACGGTGATGGCACCTGTTTGTTTTTTATTAGCGTCATTGCTACTGGCACCTTTAAGCATTTCGATAAGTAAATCATTATCACCCCCGGATATGGTTTTGCCTGTGGCAACGGTGATTTCCGCTTTGCCCGTGTCCCGTTGATCCTTATCCATTTCGCCTGTATTAGCAGTAAACAGGGCATCGCTTGCGTTTGCGGTTATGTCAAGCCCACCGTCTACCGTTACATCATTGTTAATTTTAATCGACCGCCCAGCGATTAAAGTTAATTTCCCCGCACTGTTACCTGTGGCGGTTATAGTGTCATTTATGACAATATCGTTACTGGCAACAATTTTGAAATCTGTGTTCGCTTTCAATTTTGTTTGCAGGTCTGATGCGTTTACAATACTATCGGGTACATTTATCAAATACACAGCCCCTTGAACACTATTCTCACCTACTGCCCCAACCGCTAATTCTGTACCCCCCTCCCTGAACGATACACTATAACCAAAATAAACATTATTAGCAAGTGAAATACCATGTTTGCCATGTGCGAGTTTTGTGTTTTCCGTTACACCATTACTGGCATCAAGCGTTGTCCAATTGATAGTATACAAATATACAGCACCTTTATCACTGCTATCACCATTTGCCCCAACTGCCAACTTACTCCCATCAGTACTCAGGGATACACTACCACCAAAACGATCACTATCACTGAGTGAAATACTGTGTTTGCCATGTGCAAGTTTTGTCTTTCCTGTTACACCATTACTGGCATCGAGCGTTGCCCAATCGATAGTATACAAATATACAGCACCTCTATTAGAGCCGCCAGTGTCATCATAGCCAGCCCCAACCGCCAACTTGCTCCCATCAGAACTTAACCATACACCTATACCAAAATAATCACTATCACTGAGTGAAATACCGTATTTGCCATGTGCAAGTTTTGTCTTTGCTGTTACACCACTACTGGCATTAAGCGTTGCCCAATCGATAGTATATAGATATACAGCACCTCGACCACTACCACCAGTGTCATCATAGTTAGCCCCAACCGCCAAATACTTCCCATTGGCACTCAGCGATACACTATTGCCATAGGAATCGTTTAAATCGAGTGAAATACTGTGTTTGCCATGTACAAGTTTTGTCTTTTCTGTTACCCCCCCACTGTCATCGAGCGTTGCCCAATCGATAGTATACAGATATACAGCACCTCGATTATCGTCATTGGCTACCCCAACCGCCAAATAGCCCCCATTAGCACTTAGCGATACACCACGCCCAAAATAATTACTACCAGTGAGTGAAATACCGTATTTGCCATGTGCAAGTTTTGCCTTTTTTGTTATCGTACTGCCCCAAGGAGATCCCGCAACTGTGTACAGATATACAGCACCACTATTGATTTTGCCACCAGTATCATCATAATGAGATCCGACAGCTAACTTCGTTCCATCACTGCTTAACGATACACTACCGCCAAATCTATCATCATCGGCCAATGCAGTACCGCTAACACCATCGGCGATCTTGTTTATCTGTCCCAACAAAGATGCCCATTTGCCTATAACAACATTTTTCGGATCGAGTAAAATAACCCCGTTATCCGTTTTGACCCGTTTTAAACCGAAACTATCGACCCGTTTTTTGCCCGATATTTCCACCGCTCCGCCGCCGGTGCTACCGGTTGCGTCAATACCAGCATAGTTATTGGTGGTGTGATCCGCCCATAAAATCGCTGTGCCGCCCGTACCCGATTGGGACGACACATTCACGGTTACGCCCGTGCCTAAGGAAGTTTTGCCGGCACTAACGAGGAAACTATTATCCCGCCAACGATTTACAAATAAATTTTGGGTGCGTTTATCGAGAGAGCTGGTTTTTGGGTTGTACCCGCCACCTTGAAACGCCCCGCCTAGACGAATCCGTCCGCCTTGAGTTTTCCCCGATGCGGATATGGTACCGGACAACAACCCCACCAAGCCGCCTTTGTTGCTGATGTCGATATATCCGCCTTTACCGTCCATACTGTCGGCTTTAAAATCCGCAGAGCCTAATACTTTTGTACCGCTTTTGCCCAAACCGCCTATAAACGACAGGCTGCCGCCTCTGCTGCCACCGGACACATCAAAACGGGTACTAGCGTTTAGGTTTGCCCCCTGTTGTAACGATACCTTAACTGTGCCGCCCGTGCCGTTTTGTGCCACCGCAGACACGATACCGCTACTGTCGATGGTATCCGCCTCGATGGCAATAGTGCCGGCATTGCCATAATCCGCATCGGCAGTGATTCGCCCGTTGCCGGTAATACCCACTGTACCGCCACTAATGGATATAACACCGTCTGTGGAAGACACGGTGTTTGCCGACACAATGCCATCGATGGAAATAGTTTGTCGTAAAATATCGGACGCATCGGCAACAGCTATATCGATAAATCCGCCCCGTGCATCCACCTCTCCGCCTAAATCAAGGGTAGCCGAAACTTTGTTGCCTTGCGAATCGGTGAGTTTATCCCATGTGTCCGTTGGCACCTCGACCCGTAAAAAATCATTGTTGCCGAATGACATGACAATTTTTTCGCCGCCAGCAAAACCCACCTTACCCACAAGAGCCCGCACCGTGCCATCGTTTTTGACCGCCCCACCAAGCAACGCCACAAAACCGCCATCATCGACCGAAATACTACCCCGATTCGAAACAACGCCATTTTGACCGCTCTTCGTAAAGGTATAATCGCCATTTAAAAAATCGTTATTGTCGACATCAAGAGTCGAGGCAACAAAACCGCCCGTATCGATCACCCCATCTGCAGTAATCAGTATACCATTAGGATTAACCAAAAACACACTGCCGTTACTGTTAATCCGCCCGGCAATCTCCGAAGTAAAATCCCCCGTAACCCGATTTAAAGTTGCCGAATCGCTACTAGGTTGGTTAAAGTTTACCGTATTATCTTTACCCACAGAGAAGCTATGCCAATCGATAACCGCCTTATCCGATTGCTGATCGACGGTGAGAATATACCCCCCCCCCCCCCCCCAGCATATTTGAGAGTAGCGGCACCTTCCTGTACCACGCCCCCTTGTGGCAAGCCACCAGCAAACACACCAGTACCCAACGCAGATACCGCCAATGAAGCAAACTTTACAGATTTATGAATCATTTGTTATATTCCTTTCGAATCAAACCTAAACGCCACACGACAAAAAAAAGAAAAGGTGGAAATACAATAGCCGACCCAAACGAAAATACTGGTTGTGGCTGCTTCGTTTCCGACCTGACCGATTCAAACAGCGGTTTGCCCAGTACTGTATTTCCATGCCAGATTATGCACAAAAATACTTTGTCTTGCAAGTGAAAAATGGGGCGGTGTGTGTTTTTTATCGCCCCGTGTGCTAACCAACAAACACAGGGAATATGTCGACCTTGTCGCCTGCGTGTAGCTTATGGCAGTATTCGCCCATGTGTACCCAGCAATTCATATGTAAAAACGGGCTGACCATAAAGGACGCTTGTTTGTCCATGATGTCTACCGCTATCGTGCCGTCCGCTCGGGGGGTGTATACGCCTTTTAGGAACATACAAAAATCGTGTTTTTTATCGAATGCTGTGGTGCTGATAGCCGATATGGGGGTCTCTGGTATCCGCTTGGTCATGGTAGCAAGGGCAGTGTTTACCAAAAACCGCACGCCCACCGCAGTGGCGGCGGGATTACCCGGTAAACCAAAATACAGTGCCCCATTCGGCAAGCGGGCAAATACATTCGGCTTGCCCGGGCGCATTTGTAGTTTATCATACACTATGTCCGCCCCTAGCCGTTGTAACCCCGCCGTAACAAAATCCGATGTGCCGGCGGATACGGCACCGCTGGACACTATCATATGCACCCCGTCTGCTATACTTTTTTGCACGGTGGCAACGAACGCATCGACATTGTCTTTGAGGGTGTCATTGTGTACAATCTGTGCCCCTTGACGGTGCAACATCGCCCGCATATAAGGGGCATTGGCATTGTAAATTTGCCCTTTTTGTAAAGGCGTATGTGCGGTATTTACCAACTCATCGCCAGAAGTTATCAGCGATATTTTAGGTTTTTGAAACACTTGTACGGTACCGATGCCCAAACTCACCAACGGCAAAATATGGGCGGTCGTTAGCATATCCCCCTGTTTTAAAATACCCGTGCCTTGTCGAAAATCTTCGCCCGCATAGCGGATATGGGCGTGTTTACTGGCACACATGGTCACATAAATACTGTCCCCGTGTCGGCGGGTGTACTCCACCGGCACCACCGCATCCGCCCCCGCAACCATACACGCCCCCGTCATAATATGCACACACTGCCCCGATTGCACAGTCGGGGGCATGTCGACCAACCCCGCCCGTACGGTGCCTATTTGCCGCAACACAACAGGGTTTTCAGGCGACGCCCCCCGTACATCAGCCGATCGCACCGCAAACCCATCCATCGCCGCATTATCAAACGGCTGTATATGGCGGGGGGCAACAACTTCGACCGCACACACCCGCCCATCAATATCGGACACCGCCACCGTCTCAGTCGATAAACATAGGGTTTTTGCCGTGTCGATAATGCTGTTCTGTGCGTGTCTAAATAAAATCATGTGTTGGGCTCCCATCACAATATATATATTGTACAAATATTTTACAACTGCATACTGTGTGTATGTTTGTCAGCCTACATAACTTATACTAGGAATATGTTTGTAAGTCCATATATATTAACTATATCTATACTTGGTTGAGATATGCAACTGCATATACCGTAATATACAGTATGTACTAATACTAAAGGTGTTGACAACCCTGTAAAATTGCTTTATATATATGGTATCGACACATGTACTTTTATCATGTATAATACATCACACAACTTAGATGGAAATGCCCATGAAATTAAAAAATGTATTTATTGCTATATTTATATTGTTAGCTATTGGAGGATGGATGTTCAGCAAACAGATTGCTGATATGCCATTTGTTAAAAATATACTTACGCAAGACCTCGCAAGCGATTCGCCCTCATCAGAATCCTCTCCCCCTAAAAACGCAGGTAAGCGGCGGGACAAAGGCATGAATATGGCTGGTGGCGGGCGGGGCGGTGGCGTTGCCCCCAAGAAAAAAGCAATCGCTATGGAAACCGTCATCAGTGTTGCCGAACAGTACAGCCAAAAAATTACCCTGCCCTCGACTATCGATTCGAAAGGCTATTTGTCGATACACTCCCGGGTCAACAGCGGTACGGTCAAAAAGATTTTGGTACAAAATGGGCAGCGGGTACAGAAAGGACAGCTGTTAATGGAGCTGTCCAGCGACTTTATCCCAGAACAGTACCAAGACCACAAGGAAAAATACGCTATCGCCGCCGACAAGTTTAACGCCGACAAGCAATTGTACGACAAAAAACTTATATCCGAATATACTTTCAAACAATCGCAAAACGCCATGACGGCGGCAAAAGTGCGGATGCTTGCCACCAAAAAAACATACGACCATCACTTTATTCGTGCCCCGTTTGGTGGCATTGTCGATATGATTTTTGTCAACCCCTTTGCCCAAGTGGGGGCAAATACCAAGTTGCTGGATTTAAACGACCAAAAATCGTATACGATAAAAACTTCTCTGCCAATTAACACCTTACAGCACATTACACTGGACACCCGATTTGTCGCTACCGATGCCGCAGGCACACACATCGAAGGATACATCAGCGGTATCAGCAGCAACGCCAATCCCCAAACCAGCACATACGCCGCCGAGGGCACTATCACCACCACAGGCACTTTTAACATTGGCGAACCTCTGTATATCCAAGTGCTGACCAAAACTGTCCTTGCCCACGATATTCCCCTGTCGCAAGTGTTGCTTAACGATGATGGCAATATGGCGATTAAAGTTGTCGAAGACAACACCATTGTGTTAAAGCCTATCACCGTGTTATGGGAAGATTTAACCATAGCCAAAGTTACCGGATTGGGCGAACAAGCCGAAATATTCAGTCTCGGTGCCGGTTTTGCAGAAGTCGGCACCCCCTATCCGCCTGTACCCGATACCGTGCCCGATACGGTATCCGATACGGACGAATCCCCTACACGCACACCCCCGCCCAGCGATGGCAGCAACACAGTCGCCAAAGCGGAACCTGTGGCAACCGCCAACTAAACCGCTTGTTTAGGGAGACCTTGCGATGCTGAATTTCTTGTTTAAAAATGCAAAAACCGTGTTATCGTTGCTGATAATCGTGGTAATAACCAGCATATATGCCACCCTGCAAATCCCCAAAGAGCGCGATCCCAATATACAAATTCCCGTGTTTTATGCCACGACTTCGTTGTCCGTATCGGCAACGGACGGGGTGGATTTACTGTATAAGCCGATGGAAAATGCGGTTAAAAATATCGATGGCATTACCAAAACCTACGGTGCCACCCATCGAAGCGGATCGTTTATTGTCATGGAACTGGGCATCAACGCCGACATCAAACAAGCCCATGACGATATTGCCCGGGCATTAAACAATGTAACCTTGCCGGAAGACGCCACAAAAATCCGTTTGTATGAAATCACCACCAACGATCAACCGGTTATCACCATCGACTTAGAAAGCACCGGCGACGAACAACAGCTATACGAATGGACAGACAATATTGTCGAAGACATCGAAAGCATCGCCGGTGTATTAGAAGTAAGCATATCTGGCAAACGCACCAGACAAGCAGAATTGGTGGTAAAACCCGAAGTGTTAAATGCTTATGGTATCTCCCCTACGAATATTTCCGCTTTGTTTAGTGGACTAGATAAGATTATCACCACCGGACAACAAACCGATCGGCAACACGGGCAATTTACCCTAAAAATCCCCACCGAAGTACGGGACATTAACCAAATATTAAATATTACTTTGGTACGCAAAGACGGGCAACAATTACGGCTGCGCGATATTGCCACCTACAAACAAACATGGCGAGAAGCCACCAGCCTAAGACGGCTCAATATGCAACAAACGGTCAGCATTCAAGTACGCAAAAGCCCCGATGCCAACTTGCGTGAGACCGTCGACAAAGTCAAACAGGTGTTCCAACAAAAACGCCTAGAAATGCCCGATAGCATCCAAATGCAAATCGGCGAAGACCAAACAAAATCTGTCGACAGCATATTGTCGTACATGCAAAACAGTGTATTTTTAACCATCATATGTATTATGGTGGTGGTTATCGCCCTGCTGGGTGTACGGGACGGGGTGCTGGTTGGGCTGAGTATTCCGCTGTCGTTTATGATGGGGATTAGCCTGCTGTATTTATTGGAATTTACCCTAAATTCGGTGGTTATATTTGGTCTCACCTTGTCGCTGGGTATTTTGATCGATAACGCTATTATCATTGTCGAATACGCCCGCCTAAAAATGCGTCAGGGGCTCAGCACAACGGACGCCTATACACAAGCGGTTCGCACCATGACATCGCCGTTAATCACCTCGACCTTGACCACGCTGATGGTGTTTTTACCCCTGATATTTTGGCCCGGCGTCATGGGATCGTTTATGAAAAATATCCCTATTGCTATGATACTGGTGTTGTCGTCTTCGCTGTTGGTGGCGTTGGTGTTTACGCCGTTGCTTGCCACTTACTTTTCGGGACTTATGAAGCTCATCGCTTCGCTTGCTTTGGCGGCGATCGCCTATGTTTGGGTACCCGATGTGATGGTCAAAGTGCTTGCCAACGCCCCCGCTGATGCACAACAAAACATGGGCGATGTGCAACAAAGCATTGGTACTGTGCAAATAGCCGTATCGATTTTGGTGTTTATTATCGCATTGCTATTGTTGCGGCTTATCAAGTCAAAACCGGAAACGGTGGACACAGACAACTGCGAACTGGACATCGAAACCGTCACCATCGATGCTTTTTGTCAACGGGCAAACCTGCTTATTCGTATATATCATCGGGTGTTAAAAATATTTTTATTTGCCCCAAAAATTATGATGTTGGTACTGGTGGGCGGTATGGTGGGGATTTGGGTATATTTTGCCCAAAACAACAAGGGCATGTCGTTTTTCCCTGAAAACAGTGTCAGTACAGTACGGATAAACATCGATGTACCCGGCAGTCTGTCCCTGTCGGAAAAAGACACCTATGTCCGTATGGTGGAAACCAAAATCATGCAGTATGCCATCGCTAACGACAACATCGAAAATGTATCGACTCGGGTGGGCGACAACGGCAATCGAATATCGAATACCAAAAAAATTGGCACCATCAATGTGGAATTGGTCGATTGGAAAATCCGCACCCAAACCGCCGATGACATCATCGCCGATTTAAACGCTATTCTTGCCACAGTTAAAGGCATCGATGCATATATCGGGCGGGCGTTTCGAGGCCCCACCATGGATACGGATTTAAAAATCAATCTGGAAGGCACAGACTTACCTAGCATCCAAAAAAGTACAGAAAATGTCACCGCATACATGCTGGGCTTTGACACATTCAAAAAGGTAGAAAATAGCCTAAAACGCACGGGAATCGAGTTTTTATACACGCCCAGTCGGGCTATGGCAGAAAAATACGGGGTGGGGATTACCGATCTTTCCAACACCATCAATCTGTTGACCACAGGTGTAGAACTGGGCGAATACAAACCGTTTGGTGCCAACGACAAATTGAAAATATTTTTGCGATACCCCCGCAAATACCGCACCATTACCGCCGTCGACGATTTGTGGATTAAAGGCAAACAAGGCATTATCCCCATATCGTATGTGGTCGACAAAACCGTATCTTACCCAACCCCTGAGGTAAACTTGGAAAACGGCAAAATGGGGGCGACTGTCGATGCCTACTTTGTCGATAAGCGCGACAATGTATCAAAAGTCCACCAACAGTTTATCAGCGACATCAAAAACCACCCCGATTTATTGGTCGGCGATACGGTCGTAAAACTGGCGGGGAACGCCACCGAAGAACAACAAACACGAGAATTTATGATAGTGTCGTTTGCCCTAGCATTGGCGGCGATGGCGATTATATTGTTGTTGCAATTTAACAGCTTTTATATGTTGTTTGTGATTATGTCGGCTATCGTGTTTTCCACCGCTGGTGTATTCTTGGGGGTTATTATCGCCAATAAACCGTTCTCGGTTGTCATGTCCGGATTGGCGGTTATGACCTTAGCCGGCATTGTGGTCAATGATAATATTGTCCTTATCGATACTTTTAAAAACCTGTGCCGCAAAGAAAAAGATATGAAGGTAGCGGTCATAAAAACCGCCTTGCTACGCATGGGACCGGTGATGTTGACATCGATCACCACCGCACTGGGGATGTTGCCCGCATCGCTGGCTATCAGCATGGACATATTCAATCGACAGATCGAATTCAATTCCCCAAACGCTATGTTCTGGCAACAAATTGCCCAAAACATTTTAGTAGGCGTGTTGTTTGCATTGGTACTGACACTGATATTTACCCCCTGTGCCTTATACGCAAGGTTCCGCAAACGCCCATATGTGCCAAAGTGATATAGCGGATTTTTCGGTTTTACAACAAACTTTTTTTAATTTAGTATTCTTGTTTCGATATGTGGTTGCCGCTCAGCCTACTCCAAAAGCGTTTATATAGGTCTGTGTCCCATTGTTTTAAAAAGTCCCAGAATTGGTGCGACTGATCCATCCCCCACAACAGCGGCAGCGGTACGGCGTTTACATCTGGATAGTGGTTTTTTAAGGTTTCAAGGGTGCACTCTCCATACGCCCGATGCCAGTATGCCAATACTTTTTTCTGGGCAAATTCGGATAAAAACCCCGCATCTAAAGTGTGCTGCAACACGGTTTTTGTCCGGTCGTTCCAGCTGCTGTGGATACGAATCACCCGATACAAAAAATCGGTCAACAGGTCTTGCTCTTCGATGTGTGCCACCACATATAAAAACATGTTTACGGTGTGTTGATGGTGTGTAGCACCGCCGTTAAGCGTATCGGAAAACATGTATATAATCGCCTGCTGTTGGCTGTCCCGTAGCAGCTGCACCATATCTGTTGCCTCACCCCCCGGCAAAAACGGTGGATAGCGGCAAAACAGGGGCAAAATGCTTTCAGCGGTCATATTTTCAGACATCATAATCCCAATATTTGCCTAACCATGTGGCGGGCTTTGTCGATTTAAACAGCCCGTTTTTAAAGCCCGATATGGCTTGCGGCGGTAATGGATAGCCGTGAAACACCAAAATTTTCATACCCTGCGGTTTATACGGGACAAGCCAATGATTTAATGGAAACAGCGGGCGGCAATGGCGTTTAAAACTGCATATCCAATCGGCGGGCCAAAACGCCATATCGTGCCGTAACGCCCATGACACAAATTGCTGTTCGATGCGAAAGGTATCGAGTGCCCATTGTTGGTTATGCTTAAAAGTGTCAAATACGCTGCTATGCCGTGTTGGGTGAAAACGAAACACGGAGGTATTGCCCACTTTACCGTGCCGCCATGGCATGTATTTTGCCCGCCGTTTTTCCAGCCAGTCTTGAATAACCACAAATGCCCCCGGGGCATACGCAAACAACGGCGATATATCGCCGGTGATAACCACATCGAGATCTAAAAACAGCGTATCGCCGTCTAAATCCGCCACATTTTCCTTAAACAGCCCTACTTTTCGCCAAGTTTCGCCACCCTTTTTGGCATCGAATGCGGTTTCATCGAAACCGGTTTCGGGCAATGGATACACATCGACCCCATCGACAATCCCCGTAACATCATCGGTCAAACAGACAAAGCGAAAATCCTGTCGCCCCCCATCGCCCCGCATATATTTTTTAACCCCCGTATACAAACGGTTGACATAGGATGCATCGTACTTTGTCCCCCACTTAATACACAGAACATTTGCCATATGGTGTACACCCTGTTTAAATATTGCTACTGTTGTAATATATCTTGCACAGCAGATAAAATCGCATCGCCCATCGTATCGGTTGTCACCTGTGTACAGCCGTCCGCCATAATATCCGCTGTCCGTATACCGTTAATTAGCACCGCACCCACCGCCGATTCCACCGCCGCCGCCAAAGCGTCTTGATGAAACGCATACCTTAACATCATAGCAAACGACAAAATGGTCGCCGATGGATTGGCAATATTTTTGCCTTGAATATCTGGAGCGGATCCGTGTACGGGTTCGTATAAGGCAGGGGATCCCGTCCCCAAAGACGCAGACGGCAACATCCCCAATGACCCCGTACACATAGCCGCTACATCGGACAGCATATCGCCAAACAAATTGTCCGTTAAAATCACATCGAACTGTTTTGGATTTCGTACCAACTGCATGGCACAATTGTCCGCATACATATGATGCAACGCCACTTCGGGATAGTTTTGTGCGTGGTATTCTGACACCACTTGTCGCCAAAATGCCCCGGTTTCCATTACATTGGCTTTATCGACACTGTGGACAACACCGCCCCGTTTTTTCGCCATGTCGAACGCCACTTTGGCATTTCTTACAATTTCTGCTTGGGTGTAGCTGTGCGTATCGATACAACGGGAAGTACCATTGGGCAATACTTCCACCCCCCGTGGGGTGCCAAAGTACACCCCAGCGGTCAATTCCCGCACAATAACGATGTCGAGCCCACTGATAATCTCTGGCTTTAATGTGGAGGCGTGTACTAGGGCGTCAAGCACTACGGCGGGACGGATATTGGCAAACAAATCCAGCTCTTTGCGGATTTTTAACAACCCCGCTTCTGGCCGTTGTGCCCGGGCAACCGTATCCCACTTCGCACCGCCCACCGCCCCCAGCAATATGGCATCGACAGTTTTTGCATACGCCACCGTATCATCGGTCAACGCCACCCCATGCACATCATAACAAGCCCCACCAATCAGGTCATGGGTAACGGACATGGGATATATCCCAGATAGTGTCAACCAATCGATAATTTTTTCCACCTGAGTACAGCCCTCTGGTCCCACGCCATCACCGGCTAGTATAAGAATATGTTTTGTCATGTGTTCTGTCTCCTACTGTTATCATATAGCAAAGTCATTATAAAATCATTATGCGGATTTTGATGAGTTTGTGGCTTGTCTCGTGAGTCTAGGGGGCTTCGCCCCCCGTGCGTACAATGTGGATTTTACCGTGCTAAAGCACGACAAAATACCACACGCACTTCCCCCCATGCATCGAGCACCACATCGGGCTAAAGCCCTCAGCGGTTGCAACCGCTTTAAATCCATACACGCAATCATTTTATATGCCATACGCCATATCGTACGATTACTTTTTGTCCGCCACAGGCGATAACATCATGGTGGCTTGTCGCCCTTCCATGCTGGGGGTGTTGTCGGCTTTTGCCATGCCCTCTACGGCTTCTAGCACCCGTTCCATAATTTGCATGCCCAGTTGCTGGTGTGCCATTTCCCGTCCACGGAATCGCAAAGTGATTTTTACTTTGTTGCCTTGATTTAAAAATTTATGGACATTACGCATCTTAATATTGAAGTCGTTTTCGTCCGTATTGGGGCGGAATTTGACTTCTTTGATGTCGATGGTTTTTTGTCTTTTGCGGGCTTCTGAGGCTTTTTTTTGCATTTCATATCGGTATTTGCCGTAATCGATGACCTTTGCCACAGGGGGGGTGGCATTTGGGGAAATTTCCACCAGATCGAGCCCCGCCTCATCGGCAATTTGTTGGGCTTTTTTCAGGGGTATAATGCCTAAATTTGTTCCCGTGTTATCAATCAGCCGTACTTTTTTGGCGTCGATGTGTTGGTTAATACGGGGTCCCGTTTCTTTTTGCGGTCGTATGTCTTGGTTTTTGATGAGTCTTCTCCTTAAAAATGTGCTTAAAGTGTGCGTTTTACATCCGGTGCTAAGGCTTCATAAGTGAGCGTTTCCACCGCCTCGTCAAGGGACATAAACTGTTGTTTTTGGGTGCCTAAGCGGCGCACAGCAATAGTACGATTCTCCGCTTCCCTAGCCCCAACGATAAACTGTACAGGGGTACGCCGTAGGCTGTGATCCCGTACCTTGTAGTTAATTTTTTCACTGCGGGTATCCATATCGACCCGTATACTCCTAGCTTTAAGAATTTTTTCCACTTCTAGGGCATAGGGGATCGCCGCATCGGTAATGGTACACAAAGCCACTTGCGTAGGGGCAAGCCACACGGGGAGCTTGCCCTCATAATTTTCGATTAAAATACCGATAAACCGTTCGAATGACCCCAATATGGCACGGTGCAACATCACTGGACGGTGTGGTGTATTGTCTTCACCAATATAAGTGGCATCGAGCCGCTCCGGCAAGACAAAATCCACCTGCAAAGTGCCACACTGCCAATGGCGACCGATGGCATCGATGAGAGTAAATTCCAATTTAGGACCGTAAAACGCCCCTTCCCCTTGGTTTAATTCCCATGTCAAGCCGGCTCTTTGCGTGGCATCGATGAGGGCGTTTTCTGCCTTGTCCCAAGTTTCATCAGATCCCACTCGTACTTCGGGGCGATCCGAAAATTTTACCAACACTTCCTCGAAGCCAAAATCTTGATACACCGATTGCAACAAATCACAAAAGTGTTTGGTTTCCGTCACAATGTCTTGTTGCCGACAAAAGATATGGGCATCGTCTTGCGTAAACGCCCGTACCCGCATAATACCGTGTAACGATCCGCTGGGTTCGTTGCGATGGCAACACCCGAATTCTGCCATCCGTAACGGCAACGCTTTATACGATATTTGCCCCTGTTTAAATATTTCCACATGACACGGACAATTCATAGGCTTAATCGCCATCGTGCGATCGGCTTCTAGGGTAAACATCGCCTCGTGAAATTTTTCCCAGTGTCCGGATTTTTCCCACAGGGAACGATCCAACATTTGCGGTGTACGCACTTCTTGGTAGCCATTTTTAAACTGGCGGCGGCGGATATATCTTTCCACAGACCGATACAATGCCCAGCCCTTTGGGTGCCAAAACACATTGCCCACCGCCTGTTCTTGCATGTGAAACAAGTTCATTTCCCGTCCCAAACGGCGGTGATCCCGCTTTTCCGCTTCTGCTAAGCGGGTTAAGTACGCATTTAATTCCTTTTTATCCCGCCAACAAGTCCCATATATGCGCTGCAGTTGCGGATTGTTGGCATCGCCCCGCCAATACGCCCCCGCCAGCTTCATCAATTTAAACCCATTGCCAATATAACCGGTCGATGGGGCGTGTACCCCCCGACACAAATCGAGCCACTCCCCTTGCCTATACACAGAAATTTCCACATCCTCCGGCAAAGTGAGCACATGTTCCGCCTTAAATATTTCGCCCTTGTCGAAAAAATACCGATGGGCATCTGCCCGTTGCCATACCTGTCTTTCGAACGGGGCGTCTCGCTTGATAATAGCGTGCATTTTCTGTTCAATTTTTTCAAAGTCGTTGGTAGAAAACGGCGTCTCCCGATAAAAATCATAGTAAAAACCATTGTCGATACTGGGTCCAAAAGTAATTTGCGTACCGGGATACAGGGCTTGTACCGCCTCTGCCAGCACATGGGCACAATCGTGTCGCAAAATGTCCAAGCCCACATCGCTTTGACGGGTGATAACAGACACACTGGCATCCGTATCCACCATATGCGACAGGTCGTACAAAACCCCATCGACCGTAAACGCCAATGCGGACTTTAACAAACCCGCCCCTATATCAGCGGCAATATCCCCCCCGGTTACAGGACTGTCAAAATGCCTAACCGACCCATCGGGCAAAGAAATAGCAATCATAGTATCATATCATTCCCATGTATTTAAAAGGTACATCAGAGTACATAATACTAAAAATCCGCTAATTGGCAAGTTTTTTTGGACAGTTTTTGTTGAAAAATCGCATTTAATCCGCTTTTGTAATCTGGATATTGCAAGCAAACGCCCAATTCAGTCTTAATTTTGTCGTTTTTTACCCGCCTGCTGTCCGCATAAAAACTACCAGCCATAGGGGACAGGTCTGCTTTGTCATAGTCGACAATCGGTATCATCGGTCGTTGTAGTAAAGCACAGGCATATTGCAGCACTTGTACCCCATCGCAGGGCATGTCATCGACCACATTGTATACGGATTGCGGGTTGGGATTGCCCATACTGGCAACCACTGTTTGGGCAATATCGTATATGTGGATTCTGCCAAAATATTGATGGGGTTTATGTACGGCTCGGGCGTTGGGCTGTTGCACTCTGTCTAAGGCAGAACGCCCCGATCCATAAATCCCCGGCAAGCGAAATATATGGGTGTGAGGGTGTAAAGCCCGCCATAACTTTTCCACCGCCACTCGGGACTTTGCCCGTTTGCCAGACGGGTTTAGCGGATAGGTTTCATCGACCCAATCGCCATTTGTGTTGCCGTATACCCCGGTTGTCGACACATATCCCAACCACCGTACAGCAGGCAAGTTTTGAATAGTATCCGCATAGCGGTCATACACCGCATCGCTAGCCCCCTGTATTTGTCCATTTGTAGGCACCGTATGCACAATATGGGTGGGATTTATCTGCCGTATATCGAGGGCATCAAAAGCCAGTATAGGCATGCCTGTTATAGCCGACAAGTGGACGGCTTTGTCGCCACTTCGCACACAGCCAATCACTCGAAAACCTTTATTTTTTGCGTGCCGTAGAATTTCAAGCCCGCTAAATCCCGCCCCAAAGCACAATAATACATTTGGCATTTAAAAATCCACCTGTGCATAATGCGGCGGCGGCATGTGAAACACCACACGATTTTCCAGTATAGGGCAAAAACACGGTTGGCATTTTATCAATTGGTACCACTCTTTTATTTGCGGATACGATTTCCAAGCAATTTCAGAAAAATAATCAAGCGACGATATATACGCCCCCGCACAATAATCCGCAACCCCCGGGTGTTCCGTATTTAGGCAAATACGGTTTTCTAGCAAGCTGGTCACATAGCGAAAATGAATCCGCATGTTTTTTCTCGCCCTGTTTAAGGTGCTGATATTGGTATGGGTTTTATAATAGCGTACATCGATAATAGGCGTATATACTTCCGTTTCGAACTTATAAAAAAACCACTCCAGCAAGCGGCGATTTTCTGCCCGTTCCGCCATTGTCGCCCCAAATATACGACCAACCGAAAAGTTTTCTTCCACCGTCTCGACAATCGGCACCGCCCCAACAATGGTGGCATTTTTGCACTGCATAATCGGCAGACTACGGGCGGGATTTAAAGCAAATACATCGGCAGATGTCTGCCAATCTTCGTGGGCGGACAAGCTAAAATCGATGCCTTTGAGTGCCAAAAACACCCGTATAAAACGACACCTAGCATCGATAACAGAATGATATAAAACAGCATTTTCAAACATACTCGCCACTATATAGCACTATGTGGCGAAATTCAAGCCATCAAGTAAAAATGTACACGCCATATCTTACACCCACCCGAACAATATTATACTCTTTGAAATGCTTTTTTGTACACCCAGTTTTTATCCCGTTTGCCCACCGCAACGACCGTAACAACCACTGTGTTATCACACACCCGATACACAAGGCGATACGCAGAACGCTTTAGTTTAATCTTATACACAGAAGACTCCTCGAATCCCGACAGCCTATTCGCCGGTACATGAGGATGCTGTAAAATACTTGCAAGCTTTTTCTTGAATTGTTGTTTGATACTATTATCCAATTTGTGCCATTCTTTTAGGGCAGTTTTTTTATACTCTAAATCATAGCTCATCCAACTTTACCTTAACGGTAGACTCGTTTTGGCGGTCCCTGACGATTTGCATCAAGTCTGCATCCTCCAACCGTTCCATTAACCGCTCATAATACGCCGCAGGCACCGCATAAAATACCGGCTTATTACGGCTTAAAACCGCCACAGGCTGTCCGTTGGCATCCGCCATAACTTGCTGTGGGTTGGACTTCAATTTAGAAATACCAACCACGCCATCGGTTAAAATACTTTGTATCATGGTGTGTTCCTCCTTACATAAACAAAACAATACACCAAAATATAGTACCATAAAAAATACTTTTTGAAAAGTTTTTTTATATTGTTTTATAAATCCATGTGCTATTTCAGCTGCGATTAAACAAATTTTCGATGTCTTGCAACGACAATTCTAGATATGTGGGGCGACCGTGGTTGCATTGTCCGCTGTTAAGAGTTTGTTCCATTTGCCGTAGTAACGCATCCATCTCAGCGGTGTTTAACACCCTGCCGCTACGGACAGAGTTGTGGCATGCCATAGTGGCACATACCCTATCTAAGCGTTTTTGTAGGTCTGTGGCGGTGCGGGTGTCCATCAGCTCGCCTACTATGTCCCGTATCAGGGTATCGGCACTTATATTGCCTAGTAAAGCGGGGGTTTCCCGCACAGCGATGGTGTCGTCGCCGAAGGGGTCGATTCTTAACCCCATGTGTTGCAAGTCATCAGCAATCGCCATTATCGTCACCACTTCGGATTCACCGATGGTTACCAACTCTGGTTCCAGCAACATTTGTCCTGCCACTTTTTGTGTATGGGCGGCTTTGAGTTTTTCATATACGATGCGTTCGTGGGCGGCATGGGCATCGACAATTATCATACCAGTTTCCGTTTGGCTGATAATATAGTTTTTATGCAGCTGGGTTTTTGCCACCCCTAGTGGGTATACGATATGTTCGTCCGTATTTGCGGGGGCGGGTAAATCCGCCATCGGGGTGTGAGATTGACCTTGTGGGGCATACGAGTCCATCACCGCTTGCACCATAGTTTGACTGGGGCGGGGGGCGGTATAGGCATACTGCGGTTCTTGTAATGTGTTCGTACCTGTTGGCACATGTCTATTTTTTTGCAACATGGCAACGGCTGTATCCGCCAAAGTACCGCTGGTTTGTTGTCCGTGTGTTGCCACCGCCTCTCTCAGTGCTGATACAATCAGCGACCGCACCAAGCCGGCATCTTGGAAACGGACTTCTGCTTTGCTGGGATGGACATTGACATCGGTAAATCTGGGCGGCGTGTAGATAAACAAACACGCATAGCAATGGCGACCGTTTGGCACCACATCGTTCATCCCCGCTCGAATAGCCCCCAAGATCTGTTTATCCCGAATGCTGCGGCCATTGACAAACATAAATTGTTTTACCGCTGTGTTGTGATGCAGGGTGGGCAAAGAGACAAAGCCTTTTAAGTGCACACGGGTATCACCACTGTGTTTTTGAAAATCGATCCGCATACAGTTTTTGGCAAAGCTGTTACCCATTACCTTATCGATCCGTTGCAATTGGGCATCGCTGTCTTCGCTTGCCAATAAATCCAGTTTTTCCCGCCCGTCATCGGTCAAAGTAAACCGTATGCCGCTGTGTGCCAAACACAACCTGCGAACTATATCCAAAATAGCAGTGGATTCGGTACGAGTTGCCCGTAAAAACTTTAAGCGGGCGGGGGTGGCAAAAAACATATCCCGAATTTCTACAGTGGTGCCGACCTCACCGGCACAGGGTTTTACCGCACCACTTATACCGCCGTCGACAGTGATAGCATGGGCAGTATCGCAGGTTTCTGTTCTAGAAACGATTTTTAAGCGGGCTATCGCCCCGATACTGGGCAATGCCTCACCTCGAAAGCCCATAGTCGATATAAAGTGTAAATCGTCATCTGGCAACTTCGAAGTGGCGTGGCGTTTCACCGATAACGCCACATCAGAGGCGTTCATACCACAGCCATTATCTATCACCCGTATCAGATTTTTACCGCCCTCTCGAATCACAATATCGATGTGGGTTGCCCCGGCATCGATGGCATTTTCCAGCAATTCTTTTACCGCCCCAGCAGGACGGTCGATAACTTCGCCGGCTTTTATTTGATTCACCAGATTTAAAGGCAGTTGTCGAATCGTCATATCATATCCACCAAATACTGTTTGGTTAGCGTTTTGCCATGTTCTACCGCCGGTTGGTCAAATGGGTTTACCCCCAAGATATGGGCGGAAAACACAGTTTCCAAAATATAGTGCATCATCACCGCCCCCATCGTCGCCACATCTACGGTTTTTAGGGTTATCATACGGGTCGGACAGCCACTGGCAACCAAAGTGTCATAGGTTGCCAAGCAACAGCCCCGCATTAAATCGGCTAGCGACCGCCCCTGCATGTATTCGATTCCCATGTCCGCTAAAAACGGATCATCGATAGGCGGGGTTTGTATGTCTTGTTCGGTGTTTAATACGGTGAAAAATTTGTCCCGGGGACCGTCTAGCCACAGCTGTAATTGGCTGTGTTGGTCGACCGGTCCCATGCCGTAAATAGGCGAAGTCCCCTGTCCGTCTTTGCCCAGACTCTCCGCCCACAGTTGCCGCCACCACCGTGCCAATGACCCCAACCGATCCGAATACGCCAACAACACAGACGATGTTACCGATTTGTGTTTATAAAGCCCCATTTGCACCGCCGCCCCAATGGCGGCATACGACTCATCGATGGGGCGGGTTAAAGTGTGTTGTAACACCGTATTTGCCCCGTGCCGAAACTCTGATGCGGACAAACCCACCAACAACGCCGGCAACACCCCGACCAGCGAAAACACACTATATCGTCCCCCCAAGTGCGGGTCGTGGGTAAGTACGGGAATGTGGTGTTTTTTCGCCAGAGTCCGCAACGGGCTGTCCCCCGGTTGACAAATAAAAGTGACACAGTTTTTAAAATCGCCCTCCCCTATATGTTGGCGTAAACTGGGCACTATGGTTAAAAACTGCATCACCGTTTCGACAGTCCCCCCCGATTTGGAAATAACAATAAACCCGGTGCGGGCAAAGTCCATTTTTTCAAAGCGGTTGTTGTATGTATACGGGTCGATGTTGGTGATAATATGCAATTTCGGCATATCGGTATTTTGGTTGGTAATAGCGGCAATTTGTTGCAGGCTTTCCGCCCCCAAAGACGACCCGCCCGTACCAAAGATAACCACATCGTTAAAATGGCGATAGCGATCGACCACCTGTTGCAAGTCTTGTAAATCGTCCAATTGGGCGGGCAAAGCCACATAGGGCAGGTTGTTTGCCACATCAGATTTTATCATCTTTTGAGCATTTTCAAGGCTATGCATATAGGTGTCGAACACATCCGTACCCAGACCGCATGTGACTGTGTCGCTAAAACAGTGTATATGGTGCTGTGTATAAAACATATCACTCATCGAACAGCTCATCGACACCCGCACGGGTTTTCTTAGCAAGGATTTTAGGCACTTCACCGCTGTTTAAAGGCAGGTTGTCGGCAAGGTTTTTGGCTAGTCTTTGTTTTTCCTCGTCGATAATCACCACCACCCGTTCACCCATAGGTTCCTGTAACACAGTGGCAATGTTCATATCGACCGATGACAGTTGCAACACACTTAACAATTGCAGCGACACACCGTCATTGCCGATTGTGTTGTGCATGGTGGGGGTATGCGGTTTTATATCCGCTTTGACAACATTGGTAACTTTTTTGCGGGCGGGTTTATAACCCAAGTGCGTAGCGTCCCTATTCGGTTCAGGCAACACCAATTCAGCGGGCATCTCGAGAGTATTATACTTTACCAATACCAACTCATCGGGTATAATCCGTTGGGTACAGCCCCCCAGCACCACCGCTATGGCGATGACAACAACCGATTGTATATGTTTTGTAAATATATTCATTTTTAAAACCTGCCTATTAACATGTTAAACGCATCACATAAGGATTCCATTATTATACTGGTTGATTTTCGTTTGTGGCTTGTTGTTGAGTCTGGGGGGCTAAAGCCCTCAGCGGTTGCAACCGCTTTTAAACAACCCATAAACATTAACTTTGCTATATTAACGGTTTTTACGGAATTTTGCAAATATATCTTGCCATAAAATACACACAACCCCAAAAGTAATACACATATCGGCGACATTAAAAGTGGGAAACGCATATACAGTATCGGTCGTAGCATAATAAAACCGCAAGAAATCGACCACACCCCCGAGCACCACTCGATCGATAACATTGCCTATCGCCCCGCCTAACATCAGCGATAGCCCCACCGCCGTACCCGTATCCTGACACCGCTTTAACCAAACAAATAAAATCAGAATCAACAACAGCGATAACAATATCAACGGGGTTTGTTGGCTGCTGCTGAGTAAAGAGAACCCAACCCCCTTGTTAAACGCCAACCGTAAATCGAAGTGAATCCCCAATATATCAAACACCGCTATGGTGTCATATTGCAGGGCATTTCGCATATAGTATTTAATCCCTTGATCGACAAAAATACAAAATGCGGTGATGCCCAAAAATCTAGAATAACGCATGTTTTTTTGGTGTCCTTTTATATATGTTATGCCTTAAAGACTTTTATATGGAATTTCTTTATTAATGAAAATGTAAATTCCTAAAGAAATTTTTTTAGTCAAAGCAATTTTTCTCCTTAAAAAAAATTAAAAATTAGGGAGTTTTTCTCCCCTTATATTGATTTCATGTTCTCTTTGTATTTTTTCCAAATTCTCTTAAGATTTCTGGAAAGTTCCTTCCGGTTTTCTCTCTTTTTTTGGAGATAGAGTTGGAAGTCTGTTAATTCCTCTGGTTTTTTACCAGAGTTTTCTTTTCTTTTATTTTCTTCAGCACCCTCTACCTTTAGTTGGATGCCATTCTTTTCAAAATGGGTTATCATATCTGAAACCATTTTCCTTTTTTGTTCTTCCAGGGGTATATTCTTCGTTAAGCGTAAATTGTGCACTCGCCGTGCCACATTGCAGTCTTGGGCGATTTGCACTTTTAAATCGTCTGTATTTTCGAACCGCTGTTCGTAACGAATGTGTTCGATAAACGCTACTCTGACCATTGTATCATAAATATTGTCCGAAAAATCGAAAATATGTACTTCTAGCACTTCTTTTATGCCGTCGACAGTGGGACGCACACCTATATTACAGATGCCATCATGCCATATAAGGGGGGTATTGTGGGGGTTTTGGTCGGGGTTTTCGATGGCAATGCGTACCGCATATACGCCGTATCTGGGACGGATAATGTGGTTGGCAAACTTTATATTAGCGGTGGCAAAGCCCAATTTTCTGCCTAGTGCCTTGCCCTGTACCACTTGCCCGTGAATCTCGAATGGGTGCCCCATCACCGCCCCCGCCATAGCCACCATACCGTCCCGTAAATATTGGCGAATCAAGGTCGACGAAAACACTTCACCAGAGGCGTCCTGTTGCGGGCTTGCCCGCAGCACCTCGAAACGACCGTCCCGTTGCAACATGCCCACCGTACCCGCCCGTTTTGCCCCAAAGCGAAAATCATAGCCGATGCTAACAGCAGAGGCGGACAGCCCCTGTACCAGTACCGTATCGATAAACTGTTCAGCGGTTAGGTCTTTGCTATCGGCAAAATTCAAGGCAAGCACCCCATGCACCCCCAACGCCGCAAAATGGGGGATTTTGTGCCGTAACGGGGTGATAATAAACGGCGGAGCATCCGGATTAAAAAACAGCTTCGGATGCGGCGAAAAAGTCAGCACAATCAGCTGTACACCCAACCGTTGGGCTTTCAGATACGCATCGCCAATCACCGCCTGATGCCCTCGATGCACCCCGTCAAAATTGCCCATAGCAACAACCGCCTTTCGAAACGATGCCGGTATATGTGTTAAATCGCTGTGTACTATCATACGACCACTATATACCGTGTACAGAAAAAATGCAACCGCATTTTTAGCTTGCAAAGAAAAAAATTTTTGCTACAATGGGGGCAAACGGGTTTTAAAACAGATTGCTAGTTTAGACGAATTGGGAAAGGATACCACATGCACAAAAGATTTTTAACCACCGCTGCTGTCGTTGCCGCAGCGTCTCTAATATACCCCCCCCCCCCCCCTATATGCCGATGACACAAGTGTCGCTGTAAATCGAGCGGGCGGTGTCGCTGTCGACCAGATCGATAAAACCGGGATTTTTCAGTGGATCGAAGGCGATGTCGGCTATGCCAACAAACAACTTAATTTAGGGGTTACCGCATTTAGTACCCTATCGGAAAATAAAAATACTGTTACCTATTTTCAAGGTTCTTACAATCGACAAAAAGCAACCAATCGCCTAAATTTGGGTGTTGGCTATCGAAAACTTGTCGGGGCGACTGCGGTTGTTGGTGTCAATGGCTTTATCGACAACAAAGACGGCACGCAAACAGCGTTTACTTTTAACCCTAGTGGTGTGTATCAGCGGTATAGTTTGGGGCTGGAGTTAAAAACCGCCGCTTTTGATGTGTCGGCAAATATATACCGCCCGATGAGTAAGGGAATCATCAAAGAGTACAAAGTATTAAAAGGCTGGGACATCACCACCAAAGGAGCGATACCCCTTGCCCCTGCCCTGTCGCTTGGGGTCAATATGTACACTTTTGATGGGGTCGATGATGCAATGGTTAAAGGTAACAAACTGATTGCCGAATACAAGCCGACCCCCATTATAACCTTGCGGGGCGAATACGACAAACCCAACGGGGATGCCGCCAAAACCAATATATTCATGGGCTTTAAATGGGATTTCGCCACCGCTGCACAAACCCCATCGCAAGCGACAAAATCCGCTGCTGTATGGCACAAACGCTATGACAAGGTCGAGCGACAATACGATGTTAAAATTGCCAAAGCCAAAACCGAAACCACGCCAACGCTGGGCAGTAGCGTAAGTTCTGCAGATATGAAATCCACAGACAATACCCCTGTGCGAAGTGGCGATGGCAAAACCCAAGCCACCGCTTATGGACTAGTCAGCGGTAAAATATACAATGTCAAAGATTTTCTAGGCACCGTGCCAAGTAGCGTTACACCCACCGTTAAAGTAGAAAAAATCAGCGGTAACGATGATGATTTCCAATTTAAAAATGGCAACACCAATGTGGATATTCTTACCAATGTGCGATATGGTCATGTGCTTGTCGACCAAGCAGGAAAAGACGAAGCGGTGTTACAAATGACTTTCTCCGCTGCTGGCTATCAGGACAGGATCGTATTCGTCAAAACCCAAGCCATCGCATCGCTAGACATTGCCGGCAATACCCGCTTGTCCGCCCGTGAATGGGGCAATGCGGTTAGCAATGCCGATTACGGATTGCCTACCAGTGTACAAGTCAACGGGCAAACTACCAATGTGTCTTATACATTTGCAGTTAAAAGCAGTGGCGTAACGGGCGTTAGCAGCAACCTAGACATCAACACCACCACAGGTGCCATCGCCAGCGGTAAAATCACTGATTCGGGCGATATTGTCGTAACCGTTACCCGGGCAGAAGTGGCAGACAAACTGGCATCGACAACAAAAGATATAACTATCCCCATTACCAAAAAGACCCGTACGCCTGCACTTGCAGATAAGGCAGATATTAAGGATGTTAATACTTCCACGCCCATAACCAGTGGAGATGGTAGTAATGGGTCGCCTTTCGAATTAGAGGACGGTAACACATACAATATAAAAGATTTTGTCAAGGCGACACCGAATGGATTATCAAATCCCACCGTTAAAGTTTACTGGGATAACAGTCAGATTCAGCATGGTAATTTTGCAGCTGATTTTTCACTTATAAACAGCATAGGTACCATCCAACCGGGGGTTGGTATAGCATATACTAATGGTGCGATAAAAGATAGTACGGATTTTAAAACCGGCATTATAAGAATCGAATTTACCTACACCAATCCCGATGCAGATAAATATGAAGTCACTCCAACCCTAATCAATGTGTATATTAAAATAAGTGATGGTTCTTAAATCCACACAGATTCATATATACAATAGGGGGCTTTTGTCCCCCTTGTTTTATGCTGGTAACAGACGCTTGACTCTGTTATGGAAAAACATCGTTGCAGCGGAGTATAAACGGGACTACGCCAAAGTGCTTCCGCAAATGGCAGTACTACGCCATTGTACAGTTACGCAAACAACAAGGGCTTTCATAAACGCAGCTGGCGAGGCTTATGGGCAAAAAACAACTTGCTATTGCCCGTATCAACTCGGACAGTACCGTCTCTATATCATCGCACACCTGTTTTCGCAGCTACCCCCGCACCCGTAGCCGCATGCGTTCTTTTTTGTTTTTCACATGCTCCCGCCACGATATGTATATGCCCGACACAGCAATAATAACCATACCCAACCCCACATTAAAGGTCAGCGGTTCGCTAAATATCAATACCCCCACTGCCGCCGATCCGAACAATCCTATATACTTGGTAACCGCATAAAAATTCGCATGACAGTTTTTAATCGCCTGCATATTTAAGATCTGGGCAATCGTCCCCGCATTGCCCATCACAACCGCATAAATAATCACAGTGCTATTTAGCATGGGACTAAATCCATTATACAGTGTTATGCCGCCGGTGATAACCGTCAAGAATACGCTAAAGCTGACAGTGATACTGGTTGGGTGGTCGATTTTGGTCAGCTTGTGGGCGATAATCGTTACCACTGCAAAGCACAACGCCCCCAACATGGGATACACATAATACCAATTAAAATCCATACTGGGACGGACGATAACCAGCGTCCCCACAAACCCCAATATCAACGCAAATGTGCGATGAAAATAAATCTTTTCGCCCAAAAATATAATGCTTAAAATGGTGATAAAAATCGGGGCAATATACAAAATAGCCGCCGCTTCCGCTAACGGTAAATACTTGTAGGCATTAAAAAACGCAAACATCGCCGTACCGCCAATAACCGCCCGCCACAAGTGCATCACTGGGCGGGTAATGCGTAAATTGTCCATGTGTCCGGTGACCTTTAAGTACACGAATAAAAACGGTAGCCCCATCACACTGCGATAAAACATAATTTCCGCTAACGGATAGTCTGCAACCAATACCTTTACACACACATCCATCAGCAAAAACAAACAAGTTGCCGATATTTGAAAGCCAAACCCTAGTAGGTTGTTTTTTTCGTTCATAATCCTATACTTTCGTGCTGTGGTTTTTGTTTATTTTTGACCCGCTCCCGCCACGATATGTATATGCCGGCACACGCTATAATCACCATGCCCAGTACAATACGGGCGGTTATGGCTTCGGCAAATACCACCAATCCCAAAATGGCCGCCCCGAACAATCGCATATATCGCCCGGCGGCGTAAAAACTGGCGTGGCTGTGTTTTATGGCATAGATGTTATAAATCTGTCCAACAGTCCCCAAATTGCCCATAATGATAGCAAACCATAGGGCTTTGCTGTCAAAAGGCAGGCGAAACCCATAGTATAAGCTGATACCACCGGTAATAATAGCAATCGACAAGCTAAACGACACAGTGATACTGGTAGGGTGGTCAGTTTTTGTCAAACTGTGGGAAATAATCGTCGACACCGCAAACATCAAAGCCGCAAACAACGGGTATACATAATACCAGTTAAAATCCACACTGGGGCGGACAATCACCAACATACCGATAAACCCTAGTATTAAGGCTATGGTACGGTGGGCGTGAATCCGTTCGCCCAAAAATACAACCCCCAACACCGTAATAAAAATCGGGGCAAAATTTAAAATCGTCATCGCCTCCGCTAAGGGTAAGTAACGATAGGCACTAAACGCCGCATACATACCCAACCCCCCGACTATCACCCGCAACACATGCACCACAGGGCGGCTCACCGCCAAGTTTTGCAAATTGCCCGTACAATATAAATACACAAACAACAATGGCAACCCCATAAAAGATCGATAAAACATCACCTCGACCAACGGGTAATCGGCAACCAAGATTTTTACAAATACTTGCATAGCCAACAACAACGATATAGATTTAAGCTGATAGCGAAACCCTAATAAATTATTTTTCTCTGACACAACACCGCTTTCTCTTTTGTATATCTGTTCATTATAGGCATTATGTAGTATTACGATGTCCGTTGTCAATACGAAATGTGCACATCTTTAACCGCAAGCGATTTTTTTACCGCAAAAAACAAAACCCCCGGCGGGGGTTTTGCTTTAAATGGTACACACCCTACAAAGTTTCGGACGGTTGGTTTTGCCTGTCCATACGGGCGGTTTTGTCTGTTGTTGTCGATTGCTGTACGAATATGCGTCTCAAGGTTTCGTATAGCTGTTCGTCTAGTTCGTACAGGGGTACCGCTTTTTGGGCTTTGATGTTGTGTGCCAACAGGATCATGTCGTATGTGCGATGTATTTTGGCTTTGTAGGTTACCTTATGGGGGGTGTTAAATACGGAGGGTTGTGTGGGCGGTTGATATATCGCCTGCATATCGATACCGTTTAAATAGGCGTATATACCGGTGGTAAACAGGGTGTCGATACTGCCAACGGGGGCAGCTAATCCACCACTTGCTCCGCCTGCTCCAGCACCGGCGGCACCTGCTGCGGCACCTGTTGCAGCGGCACCGCCACCAATACCGCCCATGGCTACAACAGCAACGCCGGCACCTATCAATACGATAGCCGCACCGCCGCCGCCACCGCCGCCGCCACCACTATCGCCACTTGATACGGGTCTGTATAGGAAACCAGATTTATATTTTTGATCATCATTGGTACCATCATTCGAATAAAACTGGGTATTGTTATGTGTTTTGTATTGGGTAAAATCGGAGGTTATACCTCTTAAAGTATTGTCATCAGCACTTTTTGTCCATATTAGGAACCGTCCTTTATTATCGTCCGTATTACCATCATCGGTGATACTCAAAGCGTCTTTATCTGAGTTGTTGGTAAATTTGTCCGCCGCTAATTCGATGGCTATATCGCCCTTGTTTAGGTCGCCTGTGGCTTTTATTTCGCCATTGCTACGAATAACAATTTCCGAATCGGATGGGGTGTCGCCCGTCTTTGTGGTGCCTGCATGTACAATGCTGACCCGTTTACCGTCCGCTTTCCACACGGTGATTTTGCCTGTTTGTTTTTTATTGTCGGCGGCACTGTTACTGCCTTTGAGCATTTTGATAATTAAATCATCATTGCCCCCGGATATGGTTTTACCTGTGGCAACGGTGATGTGTGCTTTGCCATTGTCCCGATCGTTTAAAACAAAGCCCGTATTATCGGAGCTGGCGTCGTTGGCTTTTATTACAAGCCCGCCATTTACTTTTACATCGGCGTTAATGTCGATCGATCGCCCAGCGATTAAGGTTAATTTACCTTTTGTTGCATTTATAGCATTGTTTATAGTAATATCGTTGCTGGCAAAAAGGGTTACATGTGTACCTTGTGCACCTTGTTCCAATTGTTGTTTATAATCGTCTACATCAAGGCGTACATTTATCAAGTACACAGCCCCCGCATCATCATCACTACTATCACCTATAACACCATCATCGCCATACGCCCCCACAGCTAATTTTGTCCCATAGGCACTTAAAGATACAGCGGAACCAAAGGTATCAAGTTTTTTCAATGTAATATCGCTGTTCGTAATCTTTTTTACTGGCAATATTGTTGCAGAACTATTCCCCCAAGTAACAGTATACAGATACACTGCACCCTTGTTTGCATTTACATCCGAATCACCTGCGTCATCGTTAATAGCACCAACAGCCAACATTTTTCCATCATTGCTTAACGATACGCCAAAACCAAAATTATCATTCTCACTCAACGAAACACCCGGAAGGTCATTAGAAATTTTTAGTTTTTCTGCTGTGTTACCATTACTCCAGTCGACAGTAAACAGATACACGGCACCTCTACGCTTAGGATCAGCACCTCCCCCTTCATCCTCATAGATAGTTGCCCCAACAGCCAATTTTTCACCATTATCGCTTAGGGATACACTGTTACCAAAATTATCACCGCTTTTACCATGTGTAAAATTTTTCTTTTGTGTTATCGTATCGCCCCATTTGACACCGCCAATAGTAAACAGATATACCCTACCTTCTTTGCCAGGTCTCATTGCTCCAACAGCCAACTTATTCCCATCACCGCTTAAAGATACGCCCGAACCAAAATTATCGTAATCACTCAACGAAAGTGTAGTATTACTATTATTGACAATAATATTGGCACCATCCTTAAGAATCTCTTTACTTTCCGTTATCGTATCTCCCCATTTGGCACCGCCAACAGTAAACAGATATACCGCACCTTTGTTGATACCATAAACATATGCACCAACAGCCAACTTCGATCCATCTTCACTTAACGATACACTAAAACTAAACCCCTCACCCGCCTTCAATACAAGATTTTTATTCTTACCATCATATCCAGTGATTGAAGTATCATTGGCAATCTTTTTGTTTTGTACTATCGTACCGCCCCATGTGGATCCGCTAACTTCATACAGGTATATCGCCCCCTTGTTGCCATCAGTACCCCCTGCCCCGACAGCCATCTTCGACCCATCATCGCTTAATGATATACTGCTGCCAAAAAAATCATCCTTATTCAATGAAACATTAATATTAGAAGCACTAGAAGCACCGTTAGAAATCTTCTTTATTTGTCCCAATGGGGATGCCCATTTGCCTACAACAACATTTTTCGGGTCGAGTAAAATTACCCCATTGCCTGCTGTAACACGGTTTAAACCGAAACTATCGACCCGTTTTTTGCCCGATATTTCCACCGCTCCGCCGCCGGTGGCACCGGTTGCATCGATAGCCGCATAATTGTTTGTGGTATGATCCGCCCATAAAATCGCTGTACCGCCTGTACCCGATTGGGACGAAACATCGATTCTTACGCCCGTACCTAACGAAGTTTTGCCGGCACTAACAAGGGAATTATTATCCCGCCAACGGGTTACAAATAAATTTTGGGTGCGTTTATCTAGCTGGCTGATTTTCGGGTCATACCCGCCCCCTTGAAACGCCCCACCTAGACGAATCCGTCCGCCTTGCGTTTTGCCCGATGCAGATACGGTACCGGACAACAGCCCCACCAAGCCGCCTTTGGTGCTGATGTCGATAGTACCGCCGTTGCCGCCCGCACTGTCGGCTTTAAAATCTGCAGAGCCTAATACTTTTGTACCGCCCTTACCAGACAATCCGCCAATAAAAGACAAGCTGCCGCCTTTGGTGCCACCGGACACATCAAAACGGGTACTAGCGTTTAGGTTCGCCCCCTGTTGTAACGATATTTTAATTTTTCCTCCAATACCATTTTGTGCCACAGCCGAAACTGTACCGCTGCTATCGATGGAATCCGCCTCGATGGCGATAGTGCCGGCGTCGCCATAATCCGCATCGGCAGTGATTCGCCCACTACTGGTAATCCCCACCGTACCACCACTAATAGATATAACCCCGTCTGTCGAAGATACGGTATTGGCGGATACAACACCATCGATCGAAATCGTTTGTCGTAAAATATCGGACGCATCGGCAACGGTTATATCGATAAATCCACCCCGTGAGTCGATGGTACCGCCTAAATCGACAGTAGCCGAAACTTTGTTGCCTTGCGAATCGGTGAGTTTATCCCATGTGTCCGTTGGCACTTCGACCCGTAAAAAATCGTTGTTGCCAAATGACATAACAATCTTTTCGCCGCCGCCAAAGCCTACTTTACCCACAAGGGCTCGAACCGTGCCATCGTTTTTAACCGCCCCACCAAGCAACGCCACAAAACCGCCATCATCGACCGAAATACTACCCCGATTCGAAACAACGCCATTGCTACCACTTTTTGTAAATGTATAATCGCCATTCAAAAAATCGTTGTTGTCTATGTCTAGGGTCGAGGCGACAAAACCGCCCGTGTCGATAACACCGTCCGCAGTAATCCGTATGCCATTGGGATTGACCAAAAACACACTGCCGTTACTGTTAATCCGCCCAGCAATTTCCGAAGTAAAATCGCCCGTAACCCGATTTAAGGTTGCCGAATCGCTACTGGGTTGGTTAAAGTTTACCGTGTTATCCCTACCCACAGAAAAATCTTTCCAATCGATAATCGCTTTATCCGATTGCTGATTTATGTTCAGGGTGTCGCCGCTATACTGGATACCAGCCGCCCCCTGTTGCACCACACCGCCCTGTGGTAAAGTATTCGCAAACACAGTGCCACCAGCACCCAGTGCAGATATTGCCAACAAGGCAAATTTTATAGATTTCGTCGTCATCGTTTTCTATTCCTTTACGCATTTACAATTAACAAGAACTTAATGCTGTTTTATAGGCACCGAATGCCATGTACAGCACGCTTCGATTCGCATGTTACCATAATTGCGAAAAAAAAAAAAAACCAGATTCTTGAAATATTTTCGTTTTTTTTGCGTAAAAAACAATTTTTAGTTGATATTGTGTATTTTAAATACAACTTTTTTGTTAATGGTGCCCATAAAAGGGCTATATCGTAAGAAAATAAAAAGACGAGAAAACGAAAAAAATGCCCCTGCTAAGAAACATTTTTTCAGATTTAGTACATACACCGATGCGGACACACACCCAACTAGAGTCTCCCCCCAACTAGGGCATGCACCTATCGATCCGCATCCCGTTTATACATATCAATCAAGGTAATAATACCCCACGACATCATAGCCGCCCCAGTGATAGCCATAGCTAATCCCACATACAATCCCATCATAACATATACTCCTTTAATCTTTTACACACTGCATTTGCCCTTTCGGAAGCACAATACACAAAACATTCGGATTCGAAACAGGGCGAAACTCTACCCACTGCGTCTCATCGCCATCTATATACTTTGTAACCAACATCGGCTCATCATGCGTGATTTTCGACTTCCTAAACACATGCATCGCCCAATCAGTTAAAACCGCCGTACCAACAGCCCCCACAATACCGCCTACAAAAACGATAATACTGACGATAAATTTCTGTGCTACGCTGTCCATGACGCCATAATAAGGGATAATGGGAAGGGTGTCAAGTAAAAAATGAATCAGTTTTTTAATGACACCATAATTAAGGAATAATGAGGAGGGTGTCAAGATGTTTTTTTTACCACAAAAAACTAATGACAACTCAAATTAAAACCCTTATACTATGTGCATTATGAATATGACTCTACAACAACGCCTTGGGGCGTTAAGCTTAGCCACTTTATTTCAGGGATTATCGGTGGGTACAATTATTCCCCTTATGACGCACTTTGCCTTGTCGCTGGGGGCGTCCGAATCGCTGGCACCGTTGGTTTTTTCTACTTACTCGTTGTTTGCCTTTGTATCGAGTTTTTTCTGGGGTAAAATTTGCGATGCCAAAGGGCGAAAATTCGTCCTCAGTATCAGTGCCATCGGCACCACTTTTTCCTATGCGTGGTTGACGGTAGCCGATTCGCTGTGGCAAATATACGCCGCCCGGGCGGTGGCGGGCATTATGGCGGGCTTTATCATTGCCGCATTTGGCTACATTGCCGATGTTACCAACAAACAAGAACGGGCAAAAGGCATGGGTATGATCGGGGCGTTTTTTGCGGTCGGTTTCGTTGTCGGTCCGATGATAGGGGCATTACTGGCATTTCGAGAAGATGTGTTTGTATTGGCATTTTTTGCCTCATCCATACTGGCGTTGTTGTCGACTATGACCGTTATTGTTGCCGTGTGGGAACCAGAAAAACTGGTACTCAGCGACAAGACCCCGTTAAAAAAATTGTTCCAAGAACCACAGTTTCACCCGATAATTGGCTTGGCGTTGGTGATGGGAGTTGTATTTACTATGGTCGAGGGATCGTTTGCCATTTACCTGTACAAACAATTCGGATCCTCCGCCCGTGATGTGGCGATTATTCTTATCTTTGCCGGCATATTTAACATCTTGGTACAGGGAAAATGTGTCGGTTACACAGTCGGCAAAATCGGCGAATTACACACCGTGCGATTGGGGGTGGTGATGTTGTTTGCATGCTTGGTGTCGTTAATCCGTATCGACATATTTGGCGTGTATGTGCCGATGATTTTAATGTCTATTGCCTATGGATTATACACCCCATCGCTGCAAAGTTACGCCTCGAAAATCGCCCCGCCTGCATATCGAGGACGGATGGGGGCATTGTTACAATCGATTAACGCTTTTGCCCGCATTCTTGGACCTGCGGTGGCAACGGCACTGATGACCCTGTGGACAGCCAAGACCCCTTATATTGTCGGCGGGGTGGTTATGTTTGCCGTATACGCATACTTGCGGTATTTTCCAAACATAGGTAAAAAATAATGTTTATACGCATCGACGAAAATGTCGAGCGGTTTTGGCGATGTTTTGGCTATCGAATAAGCCGCTTATAACCGCTACGCCATCAGCACCGGCATCGAAAACCGGTTTTGCATTTTGTACGGTTATCCCCCCAATACCCACACAGGGAATAAGGATGTTATCCCGCAACCGTTTAAATCCTGCAACCCCAATGGCATCGCCTGCATCGGTTTTGGTGGCAGTAGCATAAACAGCCCCAATGCCCACATAATCGACCACCGATACATCTAAGTTTCTAAGCTCTAAATCACTGCCCACAGACAAACCGATAATTTTACCATCCCCCAAATACGCCCGTGCGGATGCGGGGGGCATATCGCTTTGTCCCAAATGCACACCGTCCGCATCGACCACTTTGGCAACATCGCAAAAATCATTGATAATTAACGGCACCCCCGCAGGTGTCAAAATCTGTTGTAACGCCTGTGCTTGTTTTACCATATCGAGGGTGTCCATATTTTTGGGGCGATATTGCAACACATCGATTCCCCCCTGCACCGCTTGCGAGACTTTGTCCAACATAGTCGACAAGTCCCAACGGCTGTCGGTGATAGCATATACAGTGTATTTCATATGGTTTACCAATTTTTAAGTTTGGTTATACGGGTGTTTAAAATTAAGGAAAGATTTGCCACAATACCTCCGCATCTCGACACCCACTGCACCGTTACACCCCTAAATTATACTGGGCGTCTTTGTGTCCTTGTGCGGCGGCTTTTTTCCACCATGCTCTTGCTTTTTCTGGGTTTTCTGCCACCCCGTATCCGTGATAATACATCAAGCCCAAATTGTACTGAGCCTCCGCATGTCCTTGTTTTGCCGACTGAAAAAACCAGTAGGCGGCATTTTTATAATTTTGGGGTACCCCATTGCCATAATAATATATGGTGGCTAAGTTATATTGCATTTGCGGGTCGCCTTGTTCTGCCGCTTTGATATACCAATACATAGCGTGTTTAGAGTCTTTGCTTACCCCGTATCCGTTGGCATACATATCGCCTAGACTGTATTGGGCTTTGGCGTTGCCTTGTTCCGCCGCCTGATAGTACCAATATACAGCTTGTTCATAGTTTTTACCGACCCCATGCCCATAATAATACATCGACCCTAAATCCCCCTGTGCGGGGGCGTATCCTTGCTTAGCGGCATTTTGCCACCAATGTACAGTGGTTTTATAGTCTTTTTTAACCCCCAGCCCCATAGCATATAACACGCCCAATCGGTACTGAGCCTCCACATATCCTTTGGTGGCTACTTTGGTGTACCAGTATGCGGCTTTGCTGTAATCTTGTTTGGTGCCAGCACCGAAATAGTACATCGACCCCAAACTATACTCCGCCTGTACCAAGCCATTTTTGGCGGCTTTTTCCCACCAATATTTTGCCTGTGCATAGTCTTGTGCAACGCCTTTGCCCGTTTCGTAAAACACGCCTAAGTTATACTGTGCATGTGGCAATCCCTGTTCCCCTGCCTTTCGCCACCAGTGTACGGCTTTGGCAAAGTCTTGGTCTACACCTTTGCCCACTTCGTACAATACACCCAAGTTGTACTGGGCTTCGGCAAAGCCCTGCGAAGCAGATTTTTGCCACCAGTATATACCTTTGATGTAATCCCGGGCAACCCCTTGACCGTCTACATACATAATTCCCAAAGAAAACTGTGCCTCCGCATTGCCCTGTTCCGCCAAAACGGTAAACACTTTTATCGCCCCTTGAAAATCCCCCGAATTGTGCATTTGGTACCCAGATTCCAACAAATCCGCTTGTCTCTGGTTTGCGTATACCACAGTCGTACACGACAAAAATATAACCACCAACACACGATACAACATAAATATAATCCTATTACTATACCCTAAACAAAATTTAAAGTGCAGTATAACAACAAAATGTATACATGACAATACAAAAGATATTTTATTATCCGCTCTATAATAACAGAAAATATTACAGAAAATATTATTGTGCTTTATCCCAATTTATGGTACACTGCACAGGTTCATGTGTTTAACAAAATTGTTACATCTTTATACAATACAACCGCTTCATACAAAATGTGTTGTTTATCCCGAAGGGAAATCGCAAAAGGGGGGAATACCATGTCTTTATTCGCAGGAAAGCTAAACCGTCTACAATATATTTTACATGCACTGGTATGCATCGCAGTGATAGTATTTTTATGGTACTTTGCTATAAGCAATGCTATGATACAATTGCCGCATATGGGGTTTACATATACCCCCCCAAGTGCCATACCCACATTGCCCCGTATCGACATTATGGTATTTGTGGTCATCGCCATATACGCAGCTGGTATTTTTTATCTGCTTATTATTTCCAGTAAGCGATTACGGGATTTGCAACACAGCCCATGGTGGGCGTTGCTGTTGTTGGTGGGGGGGATAAATGTTGTGTTGTGGTTGTATTTGTGCTTTGCCCCCAGCAAGCGAAATACCATAAAATAACAGCTGATTGTTTCATAAAAAAACCGCTTGCACAAAATATCCATACATGCTACAATGTCACACATAGGTTCGCACAAGCCCCAAGAAACTGGGCAACCCCAAAGGACTAGGCGATGCAGGGACAGTTTAGAAAAACTCTAAATATGTGGGTGGTGCGAGAATAGTTTAGGAGAGCCCCGAGTGTGTGGGCAGTGTGCAGGTAAATTTAGGCAAGCCCGGATAAGCGGGCGATGTATGTGTAATTTGAACAAGCCCTGAATGGGGGGCGATGGTTAAGTGATGTAGTTGCAAGATGAAAAGTTATGAATAAGGCGTTTCGACAAAATAGCATTAGGTTTGCACTGTTGGCTGTGTCTTATGCCAGCGTTCTCCGCCGAACTATATCTATTAGCAGCATTGTATCCCCTAGCACGAGCCAGTTCTCAGGAACAGCAAACAACAGACACGATACAGAACATATTGTAAAACATGTTTTACATACACCAGTTACCTTAACCTAAATCCCTATTACCCCACCCTTTTTACTAAGGGTGGGGGAACGGGGGGAGTTAAGATTCCAGATATTTATGAATGTTATTTTTCTTGTAATTTAATATGGGGGGTAGCTCGATCACTTCGAACGATATAGCCACCAAATGCGTATCGTATAGGGGCTGTAATTGGGCGGTTATAGTGGCAAATATTTTGTCGCTTGCCGTTTTTTGGCTGGCACTGTCCCGTCCCGCCCCAATTTTTAAGGTCATATGGATATAGCCAAACTTTTTATCGCCGTTGGCGATGCGGTAGTGGCTGGCGGCAGACGCCCGACAGCGAATGCCTGCCAATGGAAATATACCCGTTTGTTGCATCGTGTCGATAACCGCTGTAAACAACCCATCGAAATCGATAATATCGGCTATGTTTGGTGAATATTCGGCGATAAAATGTGGCATAATTCCCCCTACCCGTCTATTAGTATCCAGAACAAGGCGGTGTATCTGTGGGGTCTGTACCGTCCGTTCGCCCCACAAGGGCTTGCGATTTTGCCGCAAGACTGCGAACAGCGGTGGCAAATGCGATCACATCAACCCCCGTTGCCACAAAGGTTGCCCCCATGTGGATATACTGCTGTGCCAAGTCTAAATCGGTGGTCAAAATCCCCGCCGCTTTATCGGTGTGTATAATTTTGTTTAGGGCGGTAACCACCGCCTGTTGTACTTCGGGGACGGACGGATTGCCAATGTAACCCATATCCGCCGCCAAATCTGAGGGACCGACAAACACCCCATCGATGCCCTGCACCGTCAAAATGTCGTCCAAAGCATCGAGTGCCGCTCTGCTTTCAATTTGCACCAGCAAACATATTTCATCGCCGGCGGTTTGTAGATACGCCGCCACAGGAATTTTTGAAAACGCTGACGCTCGAGCAAGCGATGCCCCCACGCCCCGCTTGCCAAAGGGTGGATAGTGGATATACTGCACCAATTGCCGTGCCTGTTCGGCACTCTCGACCATAGGAATAAGCAGGGTTTGTGCCCCCACATCAAGCACTTGTTTTATCAGAGTCCGATCGCCCACAGGCAACCGTACCACCGGTTCGCTAGCCGATTTTTCGACAATTTGCAATTGCTGCATAATGGTTCGCAGGTCATTAGGGGCGTGTTCCCCGTCTATCAACAACCAATCAAAACCCGCTGTACTGGTGATTTCCGTTGCATACCCATCGCCCATACCCGCCCAACACCCCATTTGTGGCGTGCCTTGTTTTAAGCGGTGTTTAAATATATTCATAGGTGCTGACATAGTTTTCTTTCCTTAGGCAAAATCACAACACACCGACCCAAAGTCGCCAAAATCCGCATAAAATCGGCTACCGCTGGGGGCTTCGACAGGGCGGATAAACGACCCGGACAGGACAATATCCCCCGCCCGAATATGCTTGCCATATGCCGCCAAACGGTTGGCAAGCCATACCACCGAAGTGACCGGATTGTTTAATACCCCCGCCCCTAGTCCAGTTTCTTCCACCGCATCATCACGGCTGACAATCGCCCCCACCCACCGCATGTCGATAGCGTGTGCAGAAAACTTTTCCGTCCCCAATACAACCCCTGCATTTGCCGCATTGTCGGCAATAGTATCAAAAATTTTACGGTGGGCACCAGTGGCGGGATTGTGCCGCACTATACGGGTGTCGAGAATTTCCAAACACGGGGCAATATAATCGGTGGCATTTAAAATATCGTCTTCGCTAATGGTGTCGCCCGTTATCGCCGATTGCATCACGAAGGCGATTTCTGCCTCGATACGGGGCTGAATAAACCGCTCTGCAGGTACAGTGCAACCATTTTCAAACAGCATATCATCAAACAACACACCACTATCAGGAATATCGATATTTAGGGCGTATTGCATGGCTTTTGAGGTTAAACCAATCTTCCAGCCGACATGTTGCAAGCCCGCCTGTAGTTTATGCTGTACCAACCCGTCTTGCACCACATACGCATCGTCCATGTCCATATGCGGATTGTCTTCGCTAACAATGCCTATTTGCCTGCGGCTGCGATCCGCATCAAATAACCGTTTGGCAATGTCAGAGGCGTTTTGCGTTAAAGTCATACTTCATCCTCGACAGTGTTTACCAGAGTGCCAATACCTTCGGCAGTAACTTCAACCACATCGCCCGGTTTTAAAAATTTAGGCGGGTCGAACCTTGCCCCCGCTCCTGTGGGGGTGCCGGTGATAATAATATCGCCGGCTGCCAATGTGGTAAAAGTGGAAATGTATTCTATTTGCCGCTTAATGGGAAACAGCATGCGGGCGGTGCGGTCGTCTTGGCGTAATTCGCCATTTACATGGGTGGTCAATCGCACATCATCCAGTTGGCGGGCATCGGTAAACGGTACCAACCACGGACCGATAGCACCGGAGCTGTCGAAATTTTTCCCTTGTGTAACATTAAATTTTGCATGTCGCACCCAATCCCGCAAAGTACCTTCATTGCACAGCGATATAGCGGCGATATGATCATATGCATCCGCTTGTTTGATATGGCGACCACCGGTGCCAATGACAACGGCAATTTCGCCTTCATAATCCAGCTTATCGGAGACTTTTGGACGAATCAGTGGGCGATTGTGCCCGGTAAACGAACCGGCAAAGCGGGGAAACAACGACATGTTTTCGGGGGCAGCTTGTCCGTCTTTATATTCAGCGTTACGGGCGGGAAAATTGACCCCAACACAAATAATCTTCTCCGCATTCGGCAGCGGAATTTCATATATAAACGATCCCTGTGCATGGGTAACCGACAGCCCCCGTGCGTGCTGGACAAGAGTAGACAACCCTCGATCGGCAATCACATCCCTCAGCGTTGCCCACTGGGGAAAGTGTGGCGACAGGGCAATCATACCCGCATCCGCAACCGCCCCATAAAAAGTTTGTTTATCCGCTGTCGTATAAGTGGCAAATTTCATACATAACTCCTTTAGTGTGCCTATATTTAATTATTATATTAAGTATTTTTGAAGTATATGTCAAGTGAAAATATAAAATTTTTGTATAAAAATTGTATATTATAGTATATCCCGTATAAAATCGCAGGCTTCCGCTAGCGTACAGTGGATAATTTCCGTATCATCGGGGAATGCAGATGTGAATCGTTGCGGGATTTTTTGTAAGCACACGCATACGCCCCTATCGGTTTTGGTGCGAAGCAACCGTCCGAATGCTTGTTGTAGTTTCATCCTTACTAGGGCTTGTTTGTAGTCTACCGTAGTAAAATGCTTATCCCGGGTGGTATTTAATATATTAGACATTGCCCATGGTATGCGTTCCAGTACCAACAGGCGTAAGCTGTCACCCGGTACATCGACTCCATCTCGTACGGCATCTGTGCCTAGTAAACAGCTGTTTTTGTCCTGTTTAAAGATGTCGATAAGGGTGGTGATGGTCATATGGTTTAGGTGTTGGGCATACAGGTCGATACCGTTTTTGGCAAGGTGCGGACGAATTATTTTGCCCACCTTTTGCAAGCGGCGAATGTTGGTAAATACCCCCAACGCCCCGCCACCAGACGCCGTAAACAATGCTGTATACGCCCCCGCCAGCTGGTGTGTATCGTTTTTCTGCACATCAGTTACACACAGGATTTTACTGTTGTTGTGATAATCGAATGGGCTTGCATGGGTGGTGATAATGGGGGGGGGCTGTGCGTGTTGTGTACCCGTACGGATATGCAGCCAATCGTCATTTTGGTCGCACAGGGTTGCCGATGTCATCACCGCCCCTCGATTCGGGTGCAATACGATTTCGTAAAACCCTTTCATCGGGTCTAATTGGTGGCGGACACAACCCACATTACTTAACCTTTGCACATCGTTATTATCCGTCCAGCGGTTGACAAACAAGCGGTCGATGCAGGTTTGTTGCGGGGCATTTTCCGCTAATGATATAAGTATATCACACCACGACTCAACCGGGCGAATCACCCGCCATGTCAGGGCAGATATAAGATTTTGCAACGCTAGCCTTTCGTGTTTGTGCAGGCTGTCGCTTTCAGTAGTAAAAGTCTGTTGTGCCTGTTGTAACATGGCATGGGCGGGGGGCAGCATATCTCGCAGCTGTTCCATCACCGCTTGGGCAAGGGTGCGGATATTTTGTGGCATATTATCCGTACGGATTTCCATATTATAGCCATAATCATCGATATTATTACAAATATATACATATATATCACACAGCAACGATTCCATATCGCCACTGGGGCGGTGCTGTTCGAATCGGCTTTGCCACTCGTCGGCGGTTAAGCACTCTGCCTGTTGTTGCAAGGCAATACGGTGTTCGGTAATGGTATCGTCTTGTTTGTACACGGCGTCTATCAAAGCGGTCAAGGTTCCGCCGCTTTGCCACATGTCGATGGTTTCTTTTTTGATTAAAAACCGCCGCAGCATAAACGAATCCCACGCAGAAAACGCCGTACTAAATGCCGAGTCACAGGCTTCGAACAAGTGGTGGGCTTCGTCAAATACGATGTGCGGCATGGTGTCTTGTTCGCCGTTTTCATAATTGCGAATGGCACGGTGTAAAACAAAGGCGTGGTTGGTTATGACAATGTCCGCATACTTGGCTTTTTTGGCTGCCAGATCGACAAAACAGTTGTCGTGGCTACACCCCGCATGGGTTTCGCCCACATCGTATTGCAAGGTCAGTCTGTTCAAAAGCGTGCCATCGATGTCGACGACAGACACCAACCACGATGGAAAGTCTTTGCCGTTAAGATCGCCATCCATACTGTGTTCCGCCCAGCGGGCAAGCAGCACCATCGCTTTTAATATCCGGGCATTTTGCGATACCTGTTGCGTCATAGTTTCAAACCGAGACAAACACAGATAATTTTCCCGCCCCTTACACAGTATCACCCGCTGCTTGCGTTGTTGTATATCTGGATACAAAGCGGTAACTTGCTCGTAAATTTGGTGTTGCAGGTTTTTTGTATATGTGGAGATCCACACGGGGGCATCGTTTTTCTCCGCCCACACGGTGGCGGGTGCCAAATACGCATAAGTTTTGCCGACCCCGGTGCCGCCTTCGGCAATGACGATATTAGGGGCGTCATCGGTTTTTGCCTGAAACGCCGGCACAAGGGATTGGCACAAAGCAATTTGTTGCGGACGGTGTTCGGCACCACTGCCCAAAAAAGTTCGCAAGCGGTCGCCAACTTCATCGCTATTGATAGGTTTGGTGTTTGCCTGTGGCGGTGGGGCTTTGTTTTCCCACTCGGGCAAGCGATGCCAAATGTCCAACCCTTCGGTAAGCGGTTTATGGATAAAATCTTGCATATTCAAGTTTAAAACCTGCAACAACGGCGGTGCCCAACCCCAACCGCTTTTCGCCAACGACACCAACAGGTCTTCCGTACTGGGGCGACCCGATTCTTGGCTAATGGTGGTAATCAACACCCGAATCGCTTGCCACACAGCCGCCGCCATCGCCTCACAGCTGTCATCCTCAGGATACATATTCAAGGCGTGCAGTATACCAGCAATGGTCGGTACCACCGGCACCGCCGGCTTGACAAACGCCCACAATTCCAGCATGTCCAAAGCGGGAAAATTATCCACTTTTAATCTGGAACACACAAACGGCGTATAACAAACAATAATCGGATCGCTGGCATTTTGTAAAATCTGTTGTGCCGACACCCCGTCATGACAGGCAACCACGCCATCCGTATCGAGCATAACCCACTGGCGATTATGCAAAAATAACACGGGGATATTGAGCTGTAACGATGTCTTCATATATACATCATACCACCATATCCCCCCCATATGCAAACACCGCCTATACTATTTTTTTCATTTTTTTTAAAAAAACAGCTTGACATATACCCATAGGGGGTATATTGTAAAGGCATCGTTGAATATATTTTTTTGAATCGAGGAGGATATTATGACAAAAATTGAAAACGATGTAGCGGTGGCAAAGGCACCCAGTTGTTGCCATACGAACATTGCTGAAGGCAAAAAACGCATTGATTATTTGTGGTGGGGGTCGTTTCCCGCTGTAACGGTGTTGTTTATATTGGGGTATTGGTTTGACGACAGTATCGCCCAATATAATATTGTATCGACAATGGCAGAAACAGTTGTCGAGATGGTATTTGAGCTGTGGTGGGGGATAGTGATTGGTATGATATTTATTGGTATCTTATCGAAAGTCCCCGCCACCTTTGTTATGTCGATGTTGGGCAAGGGCGGTACCATGTCGGGGCTGCTACGGGCGACAGGTGCGGGGGTGTTATTGGATTTGTGTTCACACGGTATTTTAATGGTAGCGGTCAAACTGTACCAACGGGGTGCCAGTGCCGGACAGGTGATTGCTTTTTTGCTTGCCAGCCCGTGGAATTCTTTTTCGCTGACCTTGATTCTTATTGCTTTAATTGGCTTTGGGTGGACGGTAGCGTTTATTGTGCTGTCGATGGCAATCGGTTTAATCACCGGCTATATCTTTGATAAATTGGTCGCCCGTGGGGTGCTGGTTGGCAATCCGCATACGGTCGATATGCCGGAAAACTTCGATTTTTGGGCGGAGACCAAAGCCGGCTTAAAGCGGACACAATTCACCCCGGCATTGTTTAAAGACATGGCACTTACAGGTATTAGAGACTCAAAAATAGTTGTAAGGTGGTTGATGTTCGGCATTTTGCTTGCCGGTTTAATTCGAGTTATTATGAATCCAGAGCAATTCCAAAGTTTCTTTGGCCCCACCGCACTTGGGTTATTGATTACTATTGTAACCGCAACGGTGATCGAAGTCTGCTCCGAAGGATCGACCCCGATTGCCGCTGATATTATGACCCGGGCAAACGCCCCCGGCAACAGCTTTGCATTTTTGATGGCAGGGGTATCGACAGATTATACAGAAATTATGATCTTGAAAGACACCACAAAAAGTTGGCGATTGCCGCTGTTTATACCGTTAATAACCGTGCCACAGATTGTTGCGGTGTCGCTGATAATAAATTATTTTACTTAACCCTTGACACCTATACCCCCTATTGGTATATTGGCGATACTGGACATACTTAGCAAGGAGATACCATTATGAACCCATCACACAAACACCATATGAGTCAGCTGAATCGAGTGAGCGGACAGATCGAAGGCATCAAACGCATGATCGACGAAGAAAAATACTGCGTCGACATCATGATGCAGGTCAAAGCCGTCCGCAACGCCTTAAAAAGCGTCGAACTGGCTATCTTAGAAACCCATATGCAATCGTGTTTACACAAAGCCTGCCAAGTCGACACAGCAACAGATGAGGAGATGCAAAAACAACAAATTGCCGAACTCATCAAGTTGTTGAAAAAGTACGAATAATTTTTTTGCCTGTTATCCAGTGTATAATATACTATAAAGGAGGATCACATGATAACGAGACGACACTTTTTAAAAACCGGGGGCTGTGCCGCCGCATCGCTATTGTTGCCTAACGGTGTATTAGGACAATCGACACCCGCCGCTGCCAGCCCGCCGATGACTTTGACCGCACAGTCGGTCGATTCAAGGTTTTTTGGCAATGATGTTATCACCCGCACTTGGGGGTATAACGGTATGACGCCGGGTCCGACCATTCGTGCCTATCGGGGCGGGCGGGTACAAGTGCGGTTTCAAAACACCATACCACAAGCCTCCAGTATCCATTGGCACGGCATCCGCATCAAAAACAGTATGGACGGCGTGCCCGGTTTGACCCAGCCTTTTGTAAAGCAAGGGCAATTTTTCGACTATGACTTTACCGTCCCCGATGCCGGCACATATTGGTACCATTCGCACAATAAATCTTGGGAACAAATAGCCCGGGGACTGCATGGTCCATTGATTGTGTTCGAAGACAATCCGCCGGCAGTCGACAGGGATATTATTGTCATTGTCGACGATTGGCTGCTGGACAATCGAGGGCAAATTGCCGGCGGTTTTGACAACATTGTACAAATGGCACACGATGGCAGGCTGGGCAATTCGGCAAAAGCGTTTTTCCGTGATACTATGACCGACCAATACCCCGCCCCGCTCAAACGCAACGAACGGGTGCGATTTAGATTTATTAACCCATCGACCGATCGCACTTTCAAGTTGCGGATCAAAGGGGCAAAATATCGAATAGTGGCATTCGATGGTATGGCAATCAAAAAGCCCGTATCGCAGCGGACTCTTACCCTAGCCTCCGCCCAACGCATCGATATTATTGCCGATATAACCGGCAACGAATTTGGTGTCGATTTTGCCAACCTAACGCAAGGGTTAAGGCTTGGCACCCTGCCCGTACAGGGGGAAGTGGCAAAAAACACCGCTCCCATTGCCGCTATCGAGGCACACAACTTACCCGCACCGAATGCACAAAGCGGTAAAAAAATGGACTTCATCATCGGCGGCGGTGCCATGAGTACCCGGGCGATGGGATCGATGATGCGTATGATGACCGGCGGCAATGTATCCGAATCCATCTGGGCAATCAATGGCAAATCCGGCATGGACGCCACCCCATATTATCGCTTTAAACGGGGCGAAACCGGCGTACTTAACATGGTAAACGACACCTTGTTCGACCATGTCATGCACCTACACGGACACCATGCCAGAGTGTTAGGCACCCCAGACACCTATCAAGACAGTATCTTTGTCGCCCGCAACCAAAAAGTAAAAGTCGCCACCCTGTTCGACAACCCCGGCAAGTGGATGATACATTGCCACATGTTGGGGCACCAAGTATCCGGTCTGATGACATGGGTCGAAGTGGTATAAAAAAATACATTTTTATAGGTTGTCACTTACTATAATCGCCCTTATGGGCGATTCTTTTTATGCGTATTGTATCTCAACAAAATAAAAACACACCCACAAACGGGAACCTACACAGCCCTCTTGTTAAGTGGACATTAAAGATATAAGCGTATTGATTGTGGCTTTTGCATCGCCGTAATACATGCGGGTGTTTTCCTTGTAAAACAATGGGTTTTCAATACCCGAATAGCCGGCACCTGCCCCCCGTTTGCAGACGAATACTTGTTTGGCGTGCCATACCTCGACAACCGGCATGCCGGCGATGGGGCTGGTGGGGTCGTCTTGGGCGGCGGGGTTGACGGTGTCGTTCGACCCAATCACGATCACCACATCTGTATTGGCAAAATCGGCGTTAATCTCATCCATTTCTAGGACAATATCATACGGCACTTTTGCCTCCGCTAGTAACACATTCATATGCCCCGGCAACCGCCCCGCCACAGGGTGGATAGCAAAACGGACGGTTTTTCCCTGTGCGATAAGCCGTTTACACAATGCAGATACGGATTGTTGGGCTTGTGCCACCGCCATACCGTAACCGGGCACGATAATCACCGACTCCGCCTGTTGTAAAGCGGCGGCGACCCCTTCCGCTTCAATGGCGATTTGTTCGCCTTCGACCTGTTGCTGTGCCCCCGAAGTGTTGCCAAACCCGCCTAATATCACCGATACAAACGCCCGATTCATGGCTTTACACATAATATAAGACAAAATCGCCCCCGAAGACCCAACCAACGCCCCGGTTACAATTAACAAGTCGTTTTCCAGCGAAAACCCTATGGCTGCCGCCGCCCAACCCGAATAGCTGTTTAACATCGACACCACCACTGGCATATCCGCACCGCCAATACCCATAATCAAATGCACACCGATAAAACCCGCCAACAGCGATACATACACCAACCACATAGTGGCATCGGTAGTAAAATACTGGTACCCGCACCATATGGACAACAGCAACGCCACCACATTCCACACATGCCCGCCGGGTAATTTGATGGCTTTACCATTGATTTTGCCGGCTAATTTGCCAAAAGCCACCACCGATCCGGTAAATGTTACCGCCCCGATAAACACGCCTAGAATAATCTCGATGCGTAAAATATGCAGTTCCACCTCATTTTTGCCGGCTATTTTATCGGCAAACTTCGACAAAGTGCTAAGATCTACATCGTTAGAACCAAATACAGCGGATATATCCAGACTGGCGTTAATACCGATAAACACCGCCGCCAAACCGACAAACGAATGCAAAATCGCCACCAGTTGCGGCATTTCGGTCATCTCTACCCGCTTTGCCACAAAGTACCCAACCACCGCACCAATAACAAGGGCGGGGACAAGCAACCCGTACGCCTCAGACTTGACACCCAAAATCGCCGCAAACAAGGCAAAACCCATACCGATAATACCATACCATACCGCCCGTTTGGCACTTTCTTGGTTCGACAGACCGCCAAGCGACAAAATAAACAACACAAGGGCGATAATATAAGACGCTGTAATCATATTTGTAAACATGGTGTGTCCCCTCCCTCTGTTACGATTTTTGGAACATGGCAAGCATGCGGCGAGTCACCAAAAACCCGCCACAAATGTTAATCGCCGCAATAAGCACAGAAATAAACGCCAGTACGGTAATCAGCACAGAACTTGTCCCCAGCTGTAACACCGCCCCAATCACTATTATGCCCGATATAGCGTTGGTCACCGCCATTAACGGCGTGTGCAAGGCGTGGCTGACATTCCAAATCACTTGATAGCCGACAAAACACGACAACACAAACACCACAAAATGCTGCATAAAACTAACGGGGGCAACCGTACCCAGTGCCAACATGACAACAATACCCACAGCAATCATAGCAAAACTGCGTTTGGTGATACGGGCGTTTTGTGCCTGTTCCTGTGCTTTGATGTGTTCAGGGGTTGCTGGTTGCGGCTGTTGTTTATTAACGGTGCTGGCAATCGCCTGTATCTTTGGCGGCGGCGGTGGAAAAGTTATTTCACCCCCGTATACCACCGTTGCCCCACGAATAACATCGTCTTGCATATCGTGGACAACCTGCCCATCTTTTGCCGGGGTTAAATCGGCGATCATATGGCGAATATTGGTGGCGTACAAGGTCGAACTCTGTGCCGCCATACGGCTTGGAAAATCCGTATATCCAATGACAATCACCCCGTTATCGGTTACAATGCGTTTGTCCGCCACAGTCACCTCACAGTTACCGCCCCGCTCCGCCGCCAAATCGATAATCACAGACCCCGGTTTCATCGATGCCACCATATCGGCTAGCCACAATTTAGGGGCGGGGCGATTGGGGATTAAAGCGGTGGTGATAACTATATCGACATCGGGGGCTTGTTGCCGAAAGCAGTGCAATTGTTTTTCCCGAAATTCTGGACTGGAGGGTGCCGCATATCCGCCCGTTGCCGCCCCGTCTTGTCCATCGTCGAAGTCGAGAAATAAAAACGCTGCCCCCATGGATTCGATTTGTTCCGCTACCTCTGGGCGCACATCAAACGCCCGCACAATAGCCCCCAGCGAAGTGGCGGTACCAATCGCCGCCAGCCCCGCCACACCGGCACCAATAACCAATACTTTTGCCGGTGGCACCTTGCCGGCGGCGGTCACTTGTCCGGTGAAAAATCGCCCAAAGTTGTTGCCCGCCTCGATCACCGCCCGGTATCCGGCGATATTTGCCATCGACGACAACGCATCCATCTTTTGGGCTCGACTGATTCGTGGCACCATTTCCATAGCGATAACACAAGTACCTTGATTTTTGGCTTGTTCCAACAATGCGGGATTGCCCGCCGGGTTAAAAAACGCAATAAAAGTCTTATTCGCTGGAATACGAGCCAACTGTTTGGCAGTAGGCACCGTAACTTTGGTAATAATGTCCGCCCGTGTACACAGCTGTTTGGCGGTGCCAAACACTTCCACCCCAACCGCTGTATAGGCATCATCACTAAAACCAGACGCCACACCTGCACCCGCTTGTATACAACAGCTATGCCCCAATTTCTGCAATTGTACCGCACTATCAGGAGTCATCGACACCCGATTTTCCCCCCGTGCGGTTTCTTTTAACGCCCCAATTTTCAATGAATTTCTCCTTTAAGTGTCTCATGCCCAAGCACCATCGCTATGCTATCACACAAAAAATATACACCAAAGCCTCCCCTAGCACAATATAATTATGTGTAGTGTACAGTTTTTTGTGACAATAACATTTTATATATTGACACATGAAAAAAAATCGGCTAATCTAAAATAATATTTTATATTGGACGAAAAAATGTATATACAACGAACCATTAAAACAGCTATCCTACATGCCAGTGCTTTTTTTCCGGTGGTGTTGATTACAGGTCCCCGACAGGTGGGCAAAACCACAGTGTTAAAAAATACGGATATGGAAAACCGTTTGTATGTATCCTTAGACATATTGGAAAATAGGGAGCTGGCACAAAAAGATCCCGCCCTGTTTTTACAACGATTTCCTGCACCGGTGTTGATTGACGAAATTCAATATGCCCCCGAATTGTTTCCATATATCAAAGACATTGTGGATACTAAAAATACATCTGGTATGTTCTGGATTACCGGGTCGCAACAGTTTAATTTAATGCAAAATGTATCTGAGAGCCTTGCAGGTCGGGTGGGTATATTACGCTTGCAAGGCTTATCACAACAAGAAAAACACCACATCGTAACAACTATGCCCTTTTTGCCAAGCACAGATTTTTTGCAACACCAAACCCCCCATATAAAACAGAGCAATATAACACAGACTTTCCACAGCATATGGCAAGGAGCATACCCCAAGCTATACACCGCAGATGATACATATTGGGACATATTTTTTGAATCGTATGTACAGACCTATATCGAGAAAGACATCAAAAACCTAACCCATGTTTCAAATGAGATGGATTTCCTAAAATTTATGCAAGCACTAGCGGCACGAACAGCCCAGTTGTTAAACTATGCGGACTTGGCAAAGGATATCGGCGTATCACAACCGACTATAAAATCATGGGTGTCCATATTGCAGATTTCGGGCATTATTTATTTGTTATACCCCTATTCGAATAACATGACAACCCGTGTTATCAAAACCCCAAAAATTTATTTTATGGACACGGGATTAGCGGCGTACTTAACAGGCTGGAAAACCCCACAAGTTTTGGAAACAGGGGCAATGAACGGTGCATTCTTAGAAACTTTTGTCATATCCGAAATTATCAAAGGATACTGGCACAATGGCAAGCAGCCCAATATATCTTTTTATCGGGATAAAGACAAAAAGGAAATAGACATCATATTAGAACAAAACAATGCGTTATACCCCACAGAAATCAAGAAAAGGAGTAACCCAACTACGGATGATATAAAACACTTTCGGGTACTAAATAAATTTGGCAAAGACATAAAATCAGGTGCCGTACTATGTTTTGCAAACACCCATCGTCCCATAACCAAAACAGTGACCGCCATTCCCATTGATTATTTATGAAGGATCTGGAATATGTCAACTCATATGGGTTCACACATAAATAGACAACACACACTTTGGTTGAAATATGATATTTAAGGATTCTATCTATGCCTCTACCCCGCTTACATAGGTGATAATAAGTATTGACGAAACCGTAAAAACAGACTACTTTACCCCCATACACACAACACGATTTAAGGACATATACCTATGGCACATATGGACACCACAACATCTTATACCCCCCGTGATATTGCCCACATGGCAACCACTAGTAAAGCTTGGCCTTTCGAGGAGGCTCGCAAGGTGTTAAAACGGATTGATGGTCGCACACCGCACAAAGGATTCGTGTTGTTCGAGACTGGCTATGGTCCCTCAGGGTTGCCGCATATTGGTACCTTTGGTGAAATTGCCCGTACCACTATGGTTATACAGGCGTTTCGCCAATTGACCGAAGGGAAAATTCCCACTAAGCTGTTGTGCTTTTCCGATGATATGGACGGGTTTCGCAAAGTCCCCAGCAATGTGCCAAACCAACACACACTAGCAAACGACTTGCACAAAGCCCTGACCAAAGTCTGCGACCCTTTTGGCTGTTGTCCCAGTTTCGGGCATCACAACAACCAGCAATTACAAAAATTTCTCGACGCATTTGGCTTCGAATACCAATTTGCCTCCAGTACCGCATACTATACCGACGGTACTTTTGACCATGCGTTGTTAAAAGTATTACACCATTACGATAAGATTCAAGCGATTATGCTGCCCACATTAGGTGAAGAACGGCGGCAATCGTACAGCCCTTTTATGCCCATATGCCCAGACAGCGGGCAGGTGTTGCAAGTCCCTATCATCGCCACCGATGCACAAAATGGCACCATCACATACCGCCGTAAAGACGGGGCGGACATCACCACCGCTGTTACCGGTGGGGCGTGTAAATTACAATGGAAGCCAGATTTTGCCATGCGGTGGTATGCCCTAGATGTGGATTATGAAATGTGTGGGAAAGACTTAAAACCTACCGTCGACATCAGCGGTCGCATTACTCGTACGCTTGGGGGAACACCGCCTGAGAACCTGATATACGAGCTGTTTTTAGACGAACACGGTACCAAAATATCAAAATCCAAAGGCAATGGACTCGCTATCGAACAATGGTTGCAGTACGCCCCACAAGAATCGTTGTCGCTGTTTATGTACCAAAAACCCAAAACCGCCAAAAAATTGTACTTTGGGATGATACCAAAAGCTATGGACGACTACTTGACATGGGTCGACAAATACCCCGCACAAGACCTAAAAGCCCGCCTCGATAACCCCGCCCACCACATACACGGCGGCGAAGTCCCCAACAACCAATCGCCCATATCGTTTGCGTTGTTGTTAAACTTGGTAAGTGTGGCAAACACCGACGATAAATCGGTAGTATGGGGGTTTATCAGCCGCTATGCCCCCGATGCGTCGGCAGAAAAAAACCCGAAACTGGACGACATGGTAACATACGCCTTAAATTATTACCGGGACTTTGTCAAACCCCAAAAAGTATACCGCCCGATGACCGATGCGGAACGCCCCCAATTTATACGATTTAAAGACATTATCAACAGCATGCACGACTGTACCGATCCCTCAGAAATGCAAACCGCTGTATTTGATGTGGCACGGGAATTTGATTACGAAGACAAACGGGACTGGTTCGCCGCCATTTACGGTGTACTGCTAGGCGTCAAACAAGGTCCTAGAATGGGCAGTTTTATTTTGCTGTTCGGTATAGACGAAACCGTCGCTTTAATCGACAAAGCATTGGCGGGGGAATTGGGGTAAACGGCAGGGGAATTGGGATAAACAGAATGTGTGTTTCCGCCCTGAAATAGAACACAAATAAAAAAGCCATATCCAAAAAAACAATGAGATATTGCTGTTATCACACTTACATTTCTGTTCGCACTTTAACAATATAATACAATATCACTACATGTTTTTTTCAAAAAAATCGTATGTCATTCACGAAGTGTGAACAAAAATAGCCGAAAATCCACTTCGTGAACGGTATTTTCAAATTTTTTTAACAGCGTGAAATACTAACATAAAATATACATGTAAAAAATGTATACACTTACGAAGTTTACATCAATTACATAAAAAAATTTAGTATATTACAACCGCAAGCCGTTAGGATTGAATACATACATCTTCTTTCCTAATGTAGTATGTAATGTTTATGTATACACATGAATATTAGATATGACTACTTAGATACTTCCAAACTTCAAGCCTCCGCAAGGAGGCTTCTTTTTTTCTGCAATTTTCTCCGAGTGTTGCATTTTTATAAACCGTATATATACACACGGCACACCAAAAAATATGCCATCAGCAGTATGGGCAAATGACGCATACAAAAAACGGGCAAATACAACACCAATATACAGCATTGCAAAGTGCCACAGGGGCGACTCACGAAAAATCAGCAATATTTCACACAAGAAAATACTTCGTGAATGGTATTCTTGAATTTTTTATCAGCGTGAAATACTAAAACAGAGTGTACATGTAAAAAATGTACACACTTGCGAAATTTACACCCATTGGGTAAAAAAAATTTACTATATTGCAACTGTAAGCCGTTGGGATTGCGTATATACATATTCTTTCCTAATGTAGTATGTAATATTTATGTATACACATGAATATTAGATATGATTACTTAGATACTTCCAAAACTTAAAGCCTTCGCAAGGGGGCTTCTTTTTTTCTACAATTTTTATCGAATGTTGTATTTTTATAAACCGTATGCGTATAATATATACCAAAAAATATACCGTCGGCAGCACAGGCAAGCAACGCATACAAAAAACGGGTAAAAACAAGCAAATATAGCACCCACATATAGTATTACAAAACGCCACAGGGGCAGATTTTTTCCGTTTTCGCCAAAAACCAGCGATACTACACACAACAAAAAGACACTTCGTTAATGGTATTATCGAATTTTTTATCAGCGTGAAATACCAAAATTATAGTATATGTGTAAAAAAATGTATAAACTTGCGAAATTTACACCCATTAGATAAAAAATTTTGGTATATTACAATCACAAGTGTTTGAGATTGAATATATTATGATTCTTTCCCAATGCTATATGTAATGTTTATGTATCTACATGAATATTAGATATGACTACTTAAATACTTCCAAAACTCAGAGCCTCCGCAAGGAGGCTCTTTTTTGTTTGCGGTTTTTATCGGGAGGTACCTATAATACGAGAAATACGAAATCGGGGCAGACCACCCTAAAAACCCCACAAATGCCATGCGTCAAGGAGTGGTTACCATACACCGTAAAATCCATATGGCTTTACGGTATTTTTCGCATGCTAAATGTTTGTTTGTGATCTATTATGACTCGCAGCGTTTACTATCCTAAACAAGATTTAATACATAATGTAGGTGATTCTAATATTGCATTTAAATGATCGTTGCGATTATATATAGCTGTAATACCCTGTATTTCCTTTTTGCTGTGGTTTAAGACACTGGAGATAACAATATCTTTGCTTGCGAGTATTGGAGAACATCACAGGGCTTGGCTAAATAAATCTCGTGTTTTATTGGCTATAAAATCGTCTATTTTTTGTTTTATGGTTGCTAAATCAGTATTCTGTATCCATTCGTATTTGTTGGGTAAAATATCGTGTATGTGTTTTTCTAATTCGGTAAAATAGGGGGTTAAGACACTGTATTCTAGTTTGTAGCCCCTATCGGGGTCGCTGGTTTGATAGCTGTTTAACCGGGCATGTACATTCTTGGCAACCCCTACTTTGTAATCGTTTGGATAGGATGGGTTGGATATAATGTATACGCATTTTTGTATTGGGGTATCCGCCCCCATATCTGTACGGGCGGGGACGGTCGTTTGAAAATACACTTTATTTTTGTATTTTAATATATCGCCGGTGTCTGATACTTCTTTTGCCAATCGCTCGCGCACAAGGTCATATGCTTTTACAGATATGTCGATACCAATCCATTTACGATTTAGTTGTTCCGCTGCAATACAAGTAGTCGCACAGCCACAAAATGGATCTAGGACAATATCGCCCTCATTGCTGGACGCTGCGATAATCCGCCGCAATAACTCTAAGGGCTTTTGGGTCGGGTAGCCTGTGCGTTCTTTGTTCTTACTTCCACCAAGTATTTTTATATCATCCCAATAATCTCGCATCAGAGGTTTGCCATCTTTAAATTCTATAGGTTTTAAATCTTTGGGGATTTTATTATTTTTTATTGCTTGTTGATATTTATCCCAATCAAAAACAGTCACCATTTTCTTAGAGTGATTGGCATTATATCCTATCCTACGCCCAGTCTCAAAAGTTTTTAAAGATTGTTTAGTAGGATGAGAATATTGTTTATGAAAAATATAGTTTTCAGATTTCGCATAAAATAAAATAATATCTTTATTTCTCTGAAACATTTTTGCGTTATTCGGCAATTTTTTATAACACCAAGCAATCTCGTTTATGAAATTCTTATCCCCGAATATACAATCAAGAGCGATTTTTAAGTAATGACTCATTGTCGGGTCACAATGCAGATATAAGCTACCCGTTGGTTTTAATATACGGTGACATTCTATCAAACGAATAGCCATATAGGCTATATAACAATAGTTATACGATTGCTTGCCATCTATTTTCTTTATGCCAATTAAAAAGTCATGTAATTTCGGAGTGTCCTGTTCTATGGATATAACCCATTCGTCTTTAATATCTTGCAATCGATACAAATCGTTAAAAGACGCCCCCTCCGCACTACTACCCATCGGGGCGATAAACTGTTTTTTCTTGTTAAACGGGGGGTCAAGGTATATAAGGTCTATAGTATCCGAATCTATACCTTGTAATATATCCAAGTTGTCTTTGTTAAATATAGTGCGATTATTTATTTGCATGGGGTTACATCCATATGGCGTTATAAAAGCATAGTGTAGTACATTATCTTTACGAATACAATAGCGTATTGTCCCTTATGGCGTATGCATCCGTTGCACATGGGGCTTAATCACATACGCCTCCGTGTTTTACTAGCTATAAAATCGTCCATTTTTTGTTTTATGGTTGCTAAATCTGTATTCTGTATCCATTCATATTTATTGGGTAAAATGTCGTGTATATATTTTTCTAGTTCGGTAAAATAGGGGGTTAATACGCTGTATTCCAGTTTGTAGCCCCTATCGGGGTCGCTGGTTTGGTAGCTGTTTAATCGGGCATGTACATTCTTGGCAACCCCTACTTTGTAATCGTTTGGATAGGATGGGTTGGATATAATGTATACGGATTTTTGTACTGGGGTATCCGCCCCCATATCTGTACGGGCGGGGACGGTCGTTTGAAAATACACTTTATTTTTGTATTTTAATATATCGCCGGTGTCTGATACTTCTTTTGCCAATCGCTCGCGCACAAGGTCATATGCTTTTACAGATATGTCGATACCAATCCATTTACGGTTTAGTTGTTCCGCTGCAATACAAGTGGTCGCACAGCCACAAAATGGATCTAGGACAATATCACCTTCATTGCTGGACGCTGTGATAATCCGCCGCAATAACTCTAAGGGCTTTTGGGTCGGGTAGCCCGTTTTTTCTTTTGAGTCTTTCGGATCTATTGCCTGAATATCTACCCACACATCATCCACAACATATCCCTTACACTCATAAACAATCTCCCCTATCGTTGGTTTTCTTCCCTTATCATGTATCCACCTATCTAGGTATTGGGTAAAACGACTATCTCTTTCTGGATGATTTCCATATTTGATTTTATTATCTCCTATAGCAAAAAATTTTTTCCATCTCATAAAATCAACTGTATATTCATAATTATCCATATATGCAAGTTTAAATACTTGTCTGTTTTCAAATAATTTTGAATCTTTTGTATACCAAAAGATAATATCGTGTTTTTTAGGGTAATATGTTGAAACCTTGCCTTGATATGTTCTGTAATGCCACACGATCTCATTTACAAAGTTTTTATCCCAAAATATACAGTCCAAGAGTATTTTCAGATAGTGGCTCATTGTCGGGTCACAATGCAGATATAAGCTGCCCGTTGGTTTTAATATGCGGTGGCATTCTATCAAACGAATAGCCATATAGGCTATATAACAATAGTTATACGATTGCTTGCCATCTATTTTCTTTATGCCAATTAAAAAATCGTGTAATTTCGGAGTGTCCTGTTCTATGGATATAACCCATTCGTCTTTAATATCTTGCAATCGATACAAATCGTTAAAAGACGCCCCCTCCGCACTACTACCCATCGGGGCGATAAACTGTTTTTTCTTGTTAAACGGGGGGTCAAGGTATATAAGGTCTATAGTATCCGAATCTATACCTTGTAATATATCCAAGTTGTCTTTGTTAAATATAGTGCGATTATTTATTTGCATGGGGTTACATCCATATGGCGTTATAAAAGCATAGTGTAGTACATTATCTCTACAAATACAATAGCGTATTGTCCCTTATGGCGTATGCATCCGTTGCACATGGGGCTTAATCACATACGCCTCCGTGTTTTACTAGCTATAAAATCGTCTATTTTTTGTTTTATGGTTGCTAAATCTGTATTCTGTATCCATTCATATTTATTGGGTAAAATGTCGTGTATATATTTTTCTAGTTCGGTAAAATAGGGGGTTAATAGGCTGTATTCCAATGTGTAGCCCCTATCGGGGTCGCTGGTTTGGTAGCTGTTTAATCGGGCATGTACATTCTTGGCAACCCCTACTTTGTAATCGTTTGGATAGGCTGGGTTGGATATAATGTATACGCATTTTTGTACTGGGGTATCCGCCCCCATATCTGTACGGGCGGGGACGGTCGTTTGAAAATACACTTTATTTTTGTATTTTAATATATCGCCGGTGTCTGATACTTCTTTTGCCAATCGCTCGCACACAAGGTCATATGCTTTTACAGATATGTCGATACCAATCCATTTACGGTTTAGTTGTTCCGCTGCAATACAAGTGGTCGCACAGCCACAAAATGGATCTAGGACAATATCGCCCTCATTGCTGGACGCTGTGATAATCCGCCGTAAGAGGTGTAAAGGCTTTTGGGTCGGGTAGCCTGTGCGTTCCTTTGCCATAGGGTTTAACGCCTGTATATCGACAAAAAAATCATTGGCTGTTTTCGTAGTGTCTGTGTAGTTTATTCTTGCCCCTTTGGGATTTTTTGCCCTTTGTAAAGCTTTATCGGTACGGGGTATGTGTACGGCGTCCGCATGAAAAACATAATTTTCTGATTTGCCGTAAAACAATAGTATATCGTGTTTTCTGGCAAATGATCGCTTCCCAGCACCGCCCGTTTGGTAACACCACACAATTTCATTTATAAAATTGTTATCCCCGAATATACAGTCTAAGAGTATTTTTAAATAGTGGCTCATTGTCGGATCGCAATGTAAATACAAACTGCCTGTGTTTTTTAATATGCGGTGGCACTCTATCAAACGAATAGCCATATAGGCTATATAACAATAGTTATACGATTGTTTACCGTCTATTTTCTTTATGCCGATTAAAAAGTCATGTACTTTCGGGGTGTCCTGTTCTATGGATATACCCCATGCGTCTTTAATATCTTGTAATTGATACAAGTCATTAAAAGACGCCCCCTCCGCACTACTGCCTATCGAGGCGATAAACTGTTTTTTCTTATTAAACGGGGGGTCAAGGTATATAAGGTCTATGGTATCCGAATCTATACCCTGTAATATATCCAAGTTGTCCTTGTTAAATATAGTGCGATTGTTTATTTGCATCGGTTTACATCTATATGGCATTATGTCCGCATATGACACCCTACACAAAAATATCGGGGACGGTGTCCATGTGTATTATGTCTGTGATGGTTTGGCGGCGGCGGATGATGTGGGCTTTGCCTTTATATATTGCCACTTCGGCGGGGGTGGGGCGGGTGTTGTAGTTCGATGCCAGTACCATGCCATACGCCCCTGTGGATAGCACAGCGATATAATCGCCCCGTTTTACGGTACCGATTTCACGGTTTTTTGCCATATAATCGCCACTTTCGCATACGGGACCGACCACATCGGCGATCATGGTGGTTGCGGAGTGTTGTACGGGTACCACATGGTGATAGGCTTCGTATAGGGTGGGGCGGATAAAATCGTTCATGGCAATGTCGGTTAATACAAAAGTCTTGGCATCGTTTACTTTGATATTTTCCACCGTACCAATTAAAGCCCCCGCATTGCCCACCAGCCATCGTCCCGGCTCAAAATGGATGTCTAGCCCCACATGTGCGACCGTTTGTATAACCATTTGTGCATACTCGATAATGTCCGGTGGGGTGTCGCCATTGGGGGCATAGCACACGCCCAAGCCGCCGCCTAAATCCAGTCGTTTTAACGGCAAGCCTTGTGCTATTAACCTTGTGGCAACATCCGCCAGTTTTTTATAAGACGCCACAAACGGTGCCGCACACATCAGCTGTGATCCGATATGCACACTGATACTTTGACAGTCGATGTGGGATAACGACAAAATGTCTGTCGATACCTGCAGCACAATATCTGCATCGATACCAAATTTATCGGTGTTTTTGCCGGTGCTGATTTTTGCGTGGGTGGCACCCGCCACATTGGGGTTCATGCGCAGCCCTATAGGGGCGACAACATCGATATTTTCGGCAACCGCTTGCAGTTGGTGCAACTCTGCCAATGATTCCACATTGATTTGTAACACCCCTTGTTGCAGGGCGTATTGTAGCTCCCAATCGGATTTTGCCACCCCAGAAAAAATAATTTTATCCGCTGGTACTCCAGCAGCCAACGCCCGTTTTAATTCGCCCCCCGATACCACATCCATACCGCATCCACACTTGCCAAGTGCCGACAACACCGCTTGATTCGAATTGGCTTTTACCGCAAAGTGTACCGTGTGTGCATTGGTAAAATTGTATTTCTGTTTTGCCCGCCTAAAAGCCTCCATAAAGCGGTGGTAGCGGTTTAAAATATCATCCATATTATACACAAACAACGGAGTACCGTACTGCTCTGCCACATCGGCGATACCAACACCGCCGGTGCTTAACATACCCCGTTGATATGTAAAAACGGTCAAAGGTTCAAACACAGGTGCGGGCATGGGTGTATCCGTTCTCATATACAATCGGTAACATCTTGTACGATGTCTAGGCATTGTTTAGAGGCTTGGTGGGGCAACGAATCGCTCATCGCCGGTTGCCGCCCGCATGCGGACAAGATAACAGCCAGCAACAAAACCCCGCTTATCCGTCCCATCATACGGCAAACCTCTGCCGGGCGGATAGGCACATTTTTTTGACATTTTGCGGGGCACTACCCCCGTACGAAGTGCGGGATTTTACCGATGCCTCTACCGATAACACACTGTAAATATCGTCCGTTATACGGGATTCGATGGATTGCATATCAGACAAAGCCATATCTGATAATGCCACCCGTTTACTATCCGCAAGGGCGACAATTTCCCCGGTGATATGATGGGCGTCCCGAAACGGTATGTTTAACACCCGCACCAAGTAATCGGCTAAGTCGGTGGCGGTGGGAAAACCGTCCGTTAAAGCAGCCCGCATATTATGGGTATTGGCTTTTAAATCCTGTACCATGCCGGCGGTGGCAACAAGGGCAAGGGCAAGGCTATCGGCGGCATCGAAACTCATTTGTTTGTCTTCTTGCATGTCCTTGCCATATGTCATAGGCAGCCCCTTCATCACCACCAATAAAGACATCAACGCCCCTATAATCCGTCCCGGTTTTGCCCGTATCAGTTCCGCTGCATCGGGATTTTTCTTTTGCGGCATAATCGATGATCCGGTGGTGTAAGCATCTGACAATTCGATAAAACGAAACCGATCAGAACACCAAATCACGCACTCTTCGGCAAAACGGGACAAATGCACCGCACAAATAGACGCACAAGACAAGAATTCTAGGACAAAATCACGGCTTGCCACCGCATCCATAGAATTGGCAGACGGACGGTCAAACCCCAGTGCAGATGCTGTTTGCTGGCGGTCGATAGGAAACGAAGTGCCCGCCAGTGCGGCGGCTCCCAATGGGCATTCGTTTAATCGGTTGCGACAATCGCTAAATCGGCTTAAATCCCGCCCCAACATTTCCACATACGCCAACAAGTGATGCCCAAAGGTTACCGGTTGGGCGGTTTGTAAATGGGTGTATCCGGGCATAACCGTATCCGCATAAGTTTCGGCTTGGTCGATCAACGCCCCGATCAGCAGCCGCAAGCTGGCAATAGTACTATCCGCCTGTTCCCGTACCCACAGGCGAAAGTCCGTTGCCACTTGGTCGTTACGACTTCGCCCCGTATGCAACCGCCCACCGGCATCGCCAATAAGGTCTTTTAAACGGGACTCGATATTCATATGAATATCTTCTAATACAGCGGAAAATGGAAAACTACCGCCCTCGATTTCTGCTTTAATGCGGTGCAGTCCATCGACAATAGCCTCCTTGTCCGCATCAGAAATAACCCCCACCGATGCCAGCATGGTCGCATGGGCAATAGATGCGGTTATATCCTGTACATACAGCCGTTTATCGAAATCGATCGATGCGTTAATGTGTTGCATAATGGCTGAGGGTTCCTGTGTAAACCTGCCCCCCCACATTTTATTTGTTGTCATGGTTATCCCGTCTGTTTCTGTACATATGTTATATGCGATAGTGTTGCCGAATACATTTTTTGGCACTGCGAATAGCCCCCCATCGGCTGATCAGTGCCACCGCTAGGATAATAGCACACAGCCCAAATATCCGCAACATATTTGCCAAAAATATCTGTTGCAGCATATCCCTGTCAAAGTCCAACAGTATGGCAAAGGTCATATCCGTATACCACAGCCCCCCTATCACAACCCCTGCCACAGACACTATCACCCCGAAAAATGCCGATTTTAAACCCACCCAAAACGCATACCGCCCCACATCTTTTAGGATAAATGAATCCGATGCCCCCAACAATGTCAGCACCTGCAGTGTCTCCATATGCAGGGCAACAAGGATTCGTACACACAGAGAAATCAGCACCACCAGCACACACACAACAACAACCGCAAAGGCATAAGCTATAAATATCATATCGCTGGCAAATTGTAACAAGCTGTTTTTCCAGTGCATATAATCGTCGATAACCGCACCGTCATATATGGCTTGAATGGCGGTTGTTACGGCGGACACATCAAAACCATTGTCTACCGTCACATCCCATAACACCGGCAAGTCGATAGTATTTTTATCGATAGCATCGCCCAGCCAATGGGAGAGCAATTGCTGTTTATCCGCATCGGGTACTATGTTGGCGGATTTTACCCCTTCTGTATCGTTGAGAATGCGGCTAATTTTATCGGTGATTTTTTGTTGTGTTTGTGTACGCATATCGTCCGGATATAAAGCGGATACAGATATACTGTTTTCGATCCCCCTACTCCAATCGTTTATAAAATCGGAAAGGGTTATCGCCCCAGCAGTAAACAGCACCGCAAGTGCCACCATAAATGCCATAATAGCCGTCAGTCCCCTGTCGAATCCCCCCTTGTGCAATGGCACAATATAGCGGCTAAATGTGCGTATCATAGGGGGTATTCCTGTACAATTTTATCGTGAATGTGCATACGGTTATAGGGCATGTCTTGTATCATTTGCGTATCGTGGGTAACCATAACAATGGTTGTGCCTTGTGCATGCAAGATTTTAAACAGCTGAAAGATACGATGTGCCGCATAGGCATCCAGCGACCCAGTCGGCTCATCGGCAACAATAACCTGAGGACGGGTTACGACCGCCCGTGCTAGTGCCAGCAGCTGTTGCTGTCCGCCCGATAGGGACGGGGGATAGGCATCGGCGTAGTGTTGCAGCCCTACCCATTGTAAAATTTGGTCGACTTTGCTACGCATATGTCGACTAGGTCGGTGGCGGATATGCAGGGCAACGGCGATATTTTCATAGGCGTTTAAGTGCGGTAACAATTTACAATCTTGAAATACAAACCCCATATGTTGACGGGCTTGTACGACATTTTCGTGCGTAAACTGGGTGTGGGGCTTGCCAAATACCGACACAGTGCCGTCACTAGGCAGCACATCGAGCATCATCGCCCGCAACAACGAAGTTTTACCCGCCCCACTGGGTCCAGTGATAACATAAAATCCCCCCGCATATATGCACATATTCAAATTATAAAATATGTCATGCGTGCCATCATAAGACAATCGCACCTCGTCGAATTCGAATATTGCTTTTTTTGTATCCATAAGGTAAAATATACATGGGAATCCCTGTGCTGTCCATATAAAAATATGTACGAATCGGCACATAAAACGGGGATAACAGGACACATGCACACAGAAAAAACGGCAAAAAAACGCAAAAAAGGCACGATAAAGCCCACCCCTATTCCCCCGGCAATGGATGATACGGCTGGGGCGGGCGAGTCTGTGCATACTGCCCCACCACCGCCGGATACCCATAGCCCGATTTTTACGCCGCCGCCGGTGTCGATGCTGCGGTCGTTTTTCAAGACCTTGATGTTTTGCATCCCTACCGCCATAGTCGCATTAGGTGCCATAGGATTTTACGGACAGAATACCATCGTAACATATGTACCTGAAATGCGGTTGGTATATAAGACTTTGGGTATTACCCAAGCGAACGCATGGTTTAAAGACACGGACAATACGCCCAATCCCAATACACCGTTGATCGGGCATGTAACACAGCTTATCGCCAACCGAAACAGCACCCTATATGGCATTATATATAACACCAGCAACAAAACCCATTACAAGCCGGCTACTATAGTATTGGAATTTCTGACCGATAACGACACCCCGATTGGCACCCAAACGCACACGGTACCCATCGCCCTCCCCCCCGCACAGCACACAGCCTTTAAGATCCGTTTACAATATATCCCCACATACGCTCAAAATGTCCGTATTAAATCTGTGCAATAGACTCTTTTATCCCATATTTTTTTAAGTTTCGGATAATACAGCTTGTGTATCCGTACGGGCGGTTTTGTCTGTCACTGTCGATTGTTGTACGAATATGCGTTTCAAGGTTTCGTACAGGTCTGCGTCCAGTTCGTACAGGGGTACCGCTTTTTGTGCCTTGATGTTATGTGTCAACAATGCCATATCGTATGTGCGATGTATTTGGCTTTTGTATTTGGCTTTGTATGTAACCTGTTGCGGTGTATTAAATACAGATGCAAAAGGTTTTTGTATCGATGGTTGGTATAGTGCCTGCATATCGATACCATTTAACTGGGCGTATATGTTGGTGTTAAAGATAGTGTCGATACGACCAAGCGGCACACCTATGACACCACTAGCCCCGCTTGCTCCACCAGCAGCCCCACCCGCCGCACCGGCAGCACCAGCTCCTGCGGCACCAGCAGCACCAGCTGCGGTTACGCCACCGCCCATGATGCTGACGGCAACACCAGTGCCCACCAGTGCGACAACCGCTGCACCACCGCCACTGCTACTGCCACCGCCGCCGCCGCTACCGCTGTTGCCTAGATCTAAATCTCCGCCATTGCCATTATTGCCTTTGTTATCGCCATTATTACCGCCGTTGTTACCGCCGCCATTATTACCACCACTGTTTTTGGCATTGCTGTATACAAAGCCAGATCGGGTATCTTTCACACCAGTCGAATGAAAATTTGGTTTGGTTGTGTCGTACGCTAGGTTATATTGGCTAAAGGGTGGTATTATGCCCCCCATAGTGTTATCCGCATGGGTTTTTGTCCATACCAAGTAGCGACCACTTGTTACCGATAAAGCATTGCTGTCTGAGTTGTTAGTAAATGTGTCTGCCACCAATTCGATACCTACGGCTCCCGGTGCAAGGCTGGTACTTTTGGAAGTGATTCGACCACCGCTCAGAATGACAATTTCCGAATCAGAGATGCCTGTATGTACAATGCTGACCCGTTTACCCTCCGCTTTCCACACGGTGATTTTGCCGGTTTGTTTTTTTTCGGCGGCGGCACTGCTACTGCCTTTGAGCATTTTGATAAGTAAATTACCATTGCCCCCGGATATGGTTTTACCTGTGGCAACGGTAATGTGTGCTTTGCCTGTGTCCCGTTCGCTTAAAATAAAATCACTATCGCTGGCGTCATTGGCTTTTAATACAAGCCCGCCATTTACTTTTACATCAGCGTTAATTTTGATCGACCGCCCGGCGATTAGGGTTAATGTGCCACCGCCTGAATCTGCATTTATAGCCCTGTTTATAGTAATATCGTTGCTGGCAACAAGGGTTACATCTCCATCCTGCAATTGTTGTTTGTAATCGTCTGCATCAGTACCAATAGTGTACAGATACACCGCCCCTCGATTTGCATGTTGGTTACTACCCCTATCGTCATCCCACTTAGCTCCGACAGCCAACTTCGTCCCATCACCACTTAGCGATACACCAACACCAAAATAATCCGAATCATCCAAGGAAACACTGGCATGTTTATGAGAAAGTTTTGCCGCTTGCGTTACCGTACTGCCCCATGTGGCACCAGAACCGCCGACAATGTACAGATACACCGCCCCTCGATTAAAACCACCATCGTCATCGCCATCCGCCCCGACAGCTAACTTCGTCCCATCACCACTTAACGATACACTACTACCAAAATAATCGTTGTTACCCAAAGAAACACTGGCATGACTATTAGAAAGTTTTACCGCTTGCGTTACCGCACTGCCCCACGAGGATCCGCCGACAATGTACAGATACACCGCCCCTTTGTAACTGTCATCACCATCAGCTCCGACAGCTAACTTCGTCCCATCACCGTTTAACGATACACTACTACCAAACCAATCACTCTTATCCAAAGAAACACTGGTATGGCTATCAGAAAGTTTTACCACTTGCGTTACCGTCTCGCCCCACGAGAATCCGCCGACAGTGTACAGATACACCGCCCCTTTGCCATTACCTCCATCGTCATCGCCTTCAGCCCCGACAGCTAACTTCGTCCCATCACCGCTTAACGATACACCACTACCAAACCAATCACTCTCATCCAAAGAAACACTGGTATGGCTATCAGAAAGTTTTGCCGCTTGCGTTACCGTCTTGCCCCACGAGGATCCGCCGACAGTGTACAGATACACCGCCCCTTTGCCATTACCTCCATCGTCATCAAGGTAAACCCCGACAGCTAACTTCGTCCCATCACTGCTTAACGATACACCACCACTACCAAACCAATCACTCTTATCCAAAGAAACACTGGCATGGCTATTAGAAAGTTTTGCCACTTGCGTTACTATCTCGCCCCACGAGGATCCGCCGACAGTGTACAGATACACCGCCCCACTACTGGTTTTACCCCCATCGTCATCACCTCCAGCCCCGACAGCCAACTTCGTCCCATCACTGCTTAACGATACACTACTACCAAAGGCATCTCCATCATTCAATGAAACACCACTAACGCCATGTGCAATCTTTTTTGCCTGTGCCACTGCGGATCCCCAGTTGCCTATAACCAGATTTTGCGGGTCGAGCAAAATAACCCCGTTGCCTGCCTTAATCCGTTTTAAACCGAAACTGTCGACCTGTTTTTTGCCCGATATTTCCACCGCTCCGCCCCCAGTGGCACCTGTGGCATCGATAGCCGCATAATTGTTGGTGGTATGATCTGCCCATACAATCGCTGTGCCGCCTGTACCTGATGCGGATGAAACATCGACTCGTACACCTGTGCCTAACGAAGTTTTGCCGGCACTAACAAGGGAGCCATTATCCGCCCAACGGGTAACAAATAGGTCTTGGGTGCGTTTGTCGAGTGGGCTGGTTTTCGGGTCATACCCGCCCCCTTGAAACGCCCCGCCTAGACGAATCCGTCCGCCTTGCGTTTTGCCCGATGCGGATACGGTACCGGACAACAGCCCGACCAAGCCACCTTTGTTACTAATATCGACATATCCGCCGCTACCGTCCGTACTATCGGCTTTAAAGTCCGCAGAACCTAATACTTTCGTACCCTGTTTGCCTAAACCACCAATAAACGACAGACTGCCGCCCTTGTTGCCACCGGACACATCAAAACGGGTACTAGCGTTTAGGTTTGCCCCGTGTTGCAACGATATTTTAACCGTCCCTCCAGTGCCATTTTGTGCTACAGCCGAAACCGTGCCGCTACTATCGATGGTATCCGCTTCGATGGCAATAGTGCCGGCGGTGCCATAATCGGCATCAGCAGTGATTCGCCCGTTGCCGGTAATCCCCACTGTACCGCCACTAATGGATATAACACCGTCTGTGGAAGACACAGTGTTTGCTGATACAATACCATCGATCGAAATAGTCTGTCGCAAAATATCGGAGGCATCGGCAACGGTTATATCGATAAATCCACCCCGTGAGTCAATGGTACCGCCTAAATCAAGGGTAGCCGCAACTTTATTGCCTTGCGAATCGGTTAAGGTATCCCATTTGTCCGTAGGCACTTCGACCCGTAAAAAATCGCTGTTGCCAAACGACATAACAATTTTTTCACCACCAGCAAAGCCTACTTTACCCACAAGAGCTCGAACCATGCCATCGTTTTTAACCGCCCCACCTAGCAACGCCACAAAACCGCCATCATCGACCGAAATACTACCCCGATTCGAAACAACGCCACTATTACCATTTTTCGTAAATGTATACTCACCATTCAAAAAATCATTATTGTCGATGTCGAGAGTCGAGGCAACAAAACCGCCCGTGTCGATAACACCATCCGCAGTAATCCGTATGCCATTGGGATTGACCAAAAACACACTGCCGTTACTGTTAATCCGTCCAGCAATTTCCGAAGTAAAATCCCCCGTAACCCGATTCAAAGTTGCCGAGTCGCTACTGGGTTGGTTAAAGTTTACCGTGTTACCCTTACCTACAGAAAAACTATGCCAATCGATAACCGCCTTATCCGATCGCTGATTTATATCGAGGGAAATATACCCCCCCCCCCCCCCAGCATATGTGATACTAGCAGAGCCCTCCTGTACCACGCCACCTTGTGGCAAGCCACCAGCAAATACGCCAGTACCTAACGCAGATACCGCCAATAAAGCAAATTTTACAGATTTAGTCATCGTCATCTCCCTCTCCCTTGAGCATTTATAATTAACCAAAGCTTAACACCATTTTACAGGCACTAAATGCCGTGTACAGCACGCTTCGACCTGCATGATACCATACCTGCGAAAAAAAAACAACAACTTTCGATACACAAATTGTATACCGAATACACTTTTTTTGCTAATGCTACCCATAAAACAGCTATGCCCCAAAGAAAATAAGAAAATGAAAACACGAAAAAAACGCCCCTGCCACAAGGCATCTTTCATTTTTTATGACGCAACCGGTGTCAATATCACAATAACAATTTGAATGATGGTCAACAAGGTTACAATGCTGGTAATCGTAAAACCAGCTGTCTTGTATATAGCAATCCGAATATCTTTTGTAGTATCGAATCGTAGCTGTTCGACACCTTTTTTGTTGTCTGCCTGTAATAGTATTTGCGTTGTCAAATGGCATAATTTTGGTGTATGGCATCCATCGTATTATTCAATTAAATTGAATATTTTTTCATAAAAAATATATTTTGCAAACCTTTTAAGTAGCTTTAATGCTTTGTATTTTATGTATAATTCTGTATTTTTATGCTATGCAAAAGTATGTTGTCTAATATGCAAAAATGTGCTTTAATAATATATGAGATGAAACATACAATGTGCATAGCACTATCGTAATGGGACGGTTTATGAAAACGACAAACAAGCATATTATCTGTATAGGCGGCACTTTGTGTACGGCGGATTTGTGGTGCCAGCAGGTATCACACCTAGCCGATGGGTATACTTTTTCTGTGCCTGACATTATGGGTGTGGACAATGTGGATGCTATTGCCGAAATGATTTTACAAGACGCCCCCAGTACTTTTATCGTGATGGGCATGTCTGCGGGAGTGCCGATTGCTTTGGCGGTGGTGCGACACTTGATGAAGGACGGTCGATCGCAGCGATTGGAAAAGATTATCCTTATTGCCGGCAATCCACACGGTGTATCAGCGGCAAAACAACAGCACTTCGAATCGCAAAAACAGTTTGTTGCCGAACAGGGCATCGAAAACTACGCCAAACAAGTTTTAATACACCATGTGGCAAACCAACGCAAAAACAATACGGATATAACGCAAAAAATTATCCGTATGGCGATGGATTTCACCCCTGCACAGTTTTATAAACATGTGGATATGTTAAAATCCCGCCCGTGTTCTCTGGAGACTTTAAAACGCATCACCTGTCCGCTGTTGGCTATCAGTGGCACCGATGACGCCTTGTGCCCATCGTCGTTACATGATACTATGGCGGACTTGGCAGCAAAGGGGACGCATATTGCTTTAAAAAATACCGGGCATTATATAAATTTGGAAAATCCAACCGCATTAAACACCCATATAACAGCATTTTTACGCACTTAACACTTTAACAAATAGGACACCATTATGACAGTCATAGACAAACACACCCTACACCGCCACACCATATACGCCAAAGACTTTGTGTCGTGTAACCAAGCCTTTATCGATTGCCGCACCCCCGGATCGGACAAAAAAGAAAATTATTCGATGATCGGTCCCGGCGTATCACAGTCTTCTGAGCAATTTGTAAACCTCACCACGCCGCACGGTTTTAATATTGGGGCGGCGGCTATGCCGAAGGGGTGTGTAAATAACCTGCACATTCACTTTACCGCCGAAGTGTTTTATCTGAACTCTGGCGATTATGAGTTCCGTTGGGGCAATGCGGGGGAGCATACCTATACCCTTACCGAAGGCGATGTGTTTTCGCCCCGTACTTGGTTGTTTAGGGGGTTTCGCAATGTAGGGCGGGACGATGGGTTTGTGTTTACGGTGCTTGGCGGCGACGACACGGGCGGCATTATTTGGCACCCAAAAGTGTTACAGGACGCCAAACAACACGGGCTGTTACTAACCGCCAAAAACCAAGTCATCGACACTATCGCCAACCCAGATGCGGACACCGATCAAGACATGATTAGCCCGCTCAGCGATGCAGAAATGGCAACCCTTCGCCAACCCACACCAGAACAAATGCTACAACAAGTGGTACACTTTAAAGATTTAAATTGGTCCGATGACGCTTTGTTGTGCGGCAAAACCGATGGCGGGGCGTGTGCTATGGCACCGGTCATCGGCTGGGGTATGACCGAAGATCGCAACCACACGCCAAAAATTTACAACCCGCACGGGTTTTCCGTAGAATACTTAAAAATCCCTGTGGATAGTCAAGTCAAATTGCACCGCACCCACGCCCCGCAAGTGCTTAAAATCCACGCCGGCACGGTCGAAATATCCCTAAATCGCCCCGAACACAATACCGTGTCCAGCACACTCAACAAAAAAGACATCATATCCGTACCTGTGGGGGCATGGCGGACATTTACCAATGTAGGCGATACGGATGTATATATGTTGGTGATCAATGGCAACGATGCCCCCAACCGTATCGAATGGGACACAGCGGTAGTACACAATGCGTGCGATGCGGGCTATGGGCTGGACAAAAGCGGGTATTTGGCATTATATAGCTTGATTAAATATTCCAATCCGATGATATAATACGGCGGTGGTATCATACATTTGAGAGACACACACAATAACAGGCACAGGACATGGCACAGATAAAATTAGACAAAATCACCAAAACTTGGGGGCATTTCCAAGCGGTAAAGGAAACTTCGCTCGACATTCAAGACCAAGAATTCCTTGTGTTGTTAGGGCCTTCGGGGTGTGGTAAAACCACCACCATGCGGATGATTGCCGGGCTGGAAACCCCCACCAGTGGCGACATTCTCATCGATGGCAAAGTGGTCAACCATATCCCGCCAAAAGACCGCAGCGTGGCGATGGTGTTTCAATCATACGCTTTATACGCCCACTTGACCGTATACGAAAACATCTGTTTTCCGTTGCGAGTCCGCAAGGTGCCAAAATCCGAATGGAAAGGACAAGCACTCGCCGCCGCATCGATGGTAGAACTAGACACCCTGCTCGATCGATACCCCCGGGAACTCTCAGGCGGACAACGGCAACGAGTGGCACTGGCACGGGCAATCGTTCGCAAAGCACCGAATTGTTTTTTGATGGACGAACCGTTGTCGAATCTCGACGCCAAGTTGCGAGTCACCATGCGCACAGAAATTAAACGGTTGCAACAAACCCTAAAAATCACCACTGTTTATGTGACCCACGACCAAGTCGAAGCGATGACCTTAGCCGACAGAGTCGCTTTGATGAAACATGGCGAAATTCAGCAAATCGACACCCCCAAACACATTTACGACAACCCGGCAACCCTGTTTGTAGCGGGCTTTATCGGATCGCCCGCCATGAACTTGGTCAAGGGACGGGTCGAACATGGACGGTTTATCACCGATGGTATTACCATAAACATACAAGACGGTATGCACCAAGACAATGTTACCTTAGGCATTCGTGCAGAAGATCTACACATCACCACCGCCGACAGTGCAGAAATCAGCGGTACAGTATACGCTTTTGAACAGCTGGGCGATTGTAACACGGTGATTTTGGCATTTGAACAAGACCGCATTGTGGCAAAAATCCCCAAGGATACCTATTACAACCGGGGCGATACCATACATTTAAAATCGCCAAACCACAATTATTATTTGTTCGATAACGCAACAGAAAAACGGATTTTATTTTCATGACACCCCTACCTAGCACCTGTTTTCAATCGGCAAAATCTGTTGTTCTGTCTTATTATCAAGCACTGGACGCCGCCCAATCGCAAGCGGATATTTTGGCGGTTATGGATTCGTACATCGGCGACGATTACCTGTGGCGGGGTGTGCATCCGTTTCATGAACGCTGTGACCCACACTGGCTTGCCACAGAATTTTGGCAGCCGTTAAAAAAATCTTTATATCCCCTACAACGCAGGGCGGATATACTGTTTGCCGGCTTAAACAAAGTCGATGGCTTTACCAGCACATGGGTGGTACAAATGGGACACTTTATGGGGTTGTTCGACACCGCTTGGTTGGGCATTGCCGCAACGGGTAAAATGGCTTTCTTACGGTATGCGGAGTTTCACCGGGTACAACATAATAAAATTGTCGAAACCACCCTGCACATCGATATTCCCATGCTGATGGTACAAGCAGGAGTCGATCCTTTTCCGCCACAAACGGGGGCATTTTTTGTACAACCGGGACCCAAAACCCACGATGGCATGTTGTTTGCCGATGGCAACAGCACCCTAACCGCCCAAACCCACACAGTCATCGACCGCATGAAATACCATGTTATGCAAGGGCGACAAGACAAGTCCCTCGACGGGCTAGGCGATGCGTGGCATGAGGATATGATATGGTTTGGCCCTTGTGGCATTGGGGCGACCTATACCAAACACCGCTATCAAACCCAACACCGCCACCCGTTAGTACGGCAAATGAATTTTGATATACCTGACACCAGCCCTGAAAACCATATCGGACATATAGCAGTGGTTGCCGAAGGCAATTATGGCGGCTTTTTTGGCTGGCCCAATTTCCGGGCTATCCCTACGGGGGGGTTTATGGGGTTGCCCGCCAATGACACAGTCACCGAATGGCGGGTTGCCGACATATACCGCATATGCGATAACAAAATCGCCGAAAACTGGGTTTTTATCGATATGTTACACTTTGCCTATATGCAGGGTGTAGATGTGCTGGATCGTACACAACAAACCACACAAGCCCAAAACTACACGGGCTGGAGTACATAATATCATCTAAACGAGGAGAGAGAACATGATAAGAATATGTAAATATATAGGCTTGGCAACGCTGGTAACGCTCATATCTATGGGGACTGCGTATGCAGGCTGTGGATTGTCGGGAAAGGTGAGTATATTATCCAATTCTTTTCCAACCTTCGACATTTTTACCAATGCCCTAAACAAATGTAAAGATGGGGAGTTTTCCTACCAGTGGAAAAAAACACCGCAACACAAAACCGAACAGGTATCCGCTTTTGCCGGCAAAGTTGGTCCTTATGATGCGGCATTTGTTGCCAACAGCTCGATCAGTACCGTACAATCCCGGGGCTTGTTACGCCCGCTGGACGATTTGGTGGCAAAATACCGCCACTCGTACGACATTCAAGACAACATGTTGGTACGAATAGACGGTAAAATTTACGCTATCGGCTTTATGGTCAACGCCCAGCACCTTATGTACCGCAAGGATTTATTTGCAAAGCACAATATCCCAGTGCCACAAACATATGATGATGTACTGGCGGCGGCGGCAATCTTAAAAGAGGACGACACCATTGCCTTTCCCTTTGGTGCCGCCTATAAATCAGGGTGGAACGCCGCCCAAGAATTTAATAACCTGTACCAAGCCTTTGGCGGCACCTACTTTAAAGCGGGGACATTCGAAGCCTCTATCGTCAACGCAAACGGCATAAAAGCCCTAGAATTGATGGCGAAATTAAAGCAATATATGTCGCCAAATGCACTGGTTATCGACTCTGGTGTGGTGCAACAAATGTTACGAAATGGCAAACTGGGTATGGCATTGTTGTGGGGCAATCGGGCAGCGGCAGTCGACGACAAAGATGTAAGTGCGGTGGTCGGCAAAATAGCACTGGTCAGTGCCCCAAAAGTATCGCCAGATTCCAACGCCGCCGCCACCGTATTTTGGGACGGCTTTGTCCTTCCTAAAAACGCCCCCGGCGATGTCGAGAACACTTTTAAAACTATGATGTATTTGTATTCCCGTAACATCGTTGCCCAAAACAACGATGCGGCAATTTGGCTGCGGGATAATTACAAAATTGGCAAATACGCAAAAGGGGTCGTGGAAACGGTAGAAAACAATGCCCCACCATTTCCCATGACACCGGCATACACTTATTTACACAACGCTATTGGCAAATTTATTGGCGAGTACTTGACGGGGCAAAAAACCGCTACAGAGGTATTGCAAAATGCCAGCAAAGAATATACCAAAGTTGCCAAAGAAAACGGCATTTTATAATCGGATTGGGGGGGATTTTGCCCTCCGATCTATGGACACGGGGCACAAGCCCCACTTTAAAACAACAGTGAGGAGAATACTATGACTATGTTAAAAGACTATGTTAAAAAAATAATCGCTATGACGGTTGCTGTTATGTTGGGGACGGTCGCCTATGCGGGCTGTGGGCTCAACGGGGAAATCAGCGTACAATCGAACGCCTTTCCCGTGTTAGACAAAATTCGAGCAGAGGTGGAATCTTGCCAAGATAACAGCTTCAAAGTGGTATGGAAACAAACAAAAGACAACAAAGCGGATGCCGAACAAGCCTTAGCCGCCAGCACTTCGCCCTATGATGCGGTGGTGGGGTCTAATGGTACGCTGTCGCCGTTACTCGCCAAAGGCTTGTTACGCCCGCTGGACGATTTGGTGGCAAGGTACAAAACCACATACAACATCGAAGACGGTATGTTAATCCGCATCGACGGCAAAATCTGGGCGGTGGCATTCCAAGCCAATGCCCAGCACTTTATGTACCGCAAAGACCTGTTTGCAAAACACGGTATAGCGGTGCCAAAAACATATGACGAAGTACTGGCAGCGGCGGAAAAACTAAAATCCGAACCGTCTATCGAATATCCGTTTGGGGCGGCGTTTAAATCCGGCTGGAACATCAGCCAAGAATTTAACAACCTGTTCTTGGGTTTCGGCGGGTCATTCTTTAAACCGGGCACCAATCAACCTGCGTTTAACAGCCAAGCCGGTATCGATGCCCTAAACCTGATGGTAAAATTAAAACAATACATGTCGCCAAATGCCTTAGTCCTCGATACGGGGGCAGTAACGCAACAAATGGCACAGGGCAAAATTGCTATGGCGATGCTGTGGGGATCCCGGGCAAAATCTATGGACGACCGACAAACCAGTACAGTTGTCGGTAAAATCGGCTTTGCGGCGGCACCTGCAGCGGTTGCGGGCGGCAATGCGGCAACGACCACTTGGTGGGACGGGGTGTACTTACCAAAAAACAGTGCCGGCAATGATGACATAGCTTTTCGAGCATTAATGCAGGGCATTTCCGATACAACCGTTGCCAAAAACAACGATATTGCCACTTGGCTACGGTCTTCGTATAAGCCTACGCCCTATGCGGTCGGTGTTATCGACAGCTTTTATGCCGGGGCACCCTCACAGCCTATGAACCCCGCACACAGTGGGATTATTCACGGCATTATGGGCAAACAGGCGGGCGAAGTGTTGTCCGGTCAAAAAACCCCCGCACAAGCGTTACAAGATGCAGAGGCAGAATACATCAAAACTGCAAAGGAAAAAGGCTACCTATAAGCCGTATTCTCCGCATGGGGTCGGTGGGGGTGCCACCGACCTTATGGCGGTAACAACCCTTTACACAAACACGCATATTAAGGAATACACCGTATGAATTTTGCCACTTTTGCACGCTTTGTCGCCCCCAGTTTTGTTGTTATGGTGCTGTTTATATTTACCCCTCTTATTGGGGCGGGGTGGTTGTCTGTGCATCAGGAACGCACGGAGACAAAATTGGTCAAAACCATTGTCGAGACCCCTATGTTTGGCGGTAAGACCCGAAAGACGGAAAAAATCATCTCGCAACCCGTATTGGATGCCGATGGCAACCCGAACACCTATCACAAATATGCGGGGGTAAAGAACTATATCAGCCTGATCGAACCGGATAAAATTGCCCAAGCTTGGGACAGTGCTTTTGGCAATCCCACGCATGGATTTTTCAAAAAAATAGCGGTGTTTTACAGTGCTTTTACCAAAATTGAATTTTGGGGAGCGTTGGAATTTACCCTGCTGTATACCTTCCTCACCCTGCCCGCTATCTTGATATTTGGTTTTATTGTGGCGTGGAATGTGCATACTTCACTACAACGGATTAGGGGACTGTTGGTGTTTGTATCGCTGTTGCCGTTTATTATCACGCCGGTTATTGGAGCGTTGTCGATTTATTGGCTGTTTTTGGACGATGCCATCGTTGCCGCCCTACTGGAACAGCTGGGGTTTGGACAGTTTTATTTCCTGTCGGACAAGTGGACTATTCGGTCGCTCATTATATTTTACGGTATTTGGCATGTGCTGCCGTTTGCCTTTGTGGTGTTGTTTGCCGGCTTGCAATCCGTCCCCCAAGATGCCCTCGAAGCCGCTGATATTGACGGTGCCCGTATGTGGGACAAAATCCGCTTTGTGGTGATTCCGCACTTGATGCCGTTGTTTGTGTTTATCACCCTTATTCACATCATGGATGCGTACCGTATATTCGAGCCTATTTTAGTGTTTGGCTCCGCCCTGTTTGCCGATAGCTTGCAGCACCTGACATATTACATCATCTCCGAAGAAGTCAATTACAACAAAGCCGCCGCCTCCGCTTTACTCACCGTAGTTGGCATTGTCATCTTGCTGATACCAGTGTTACACCGCACTTGGCATGAGCAACGGGGGACATAACCATGCAACAACAAAAATCTATACTAGGCAGGGTGTTTTCCGTATTTTTATTTGTCTGGCTGTTGTTGGCGGTATTTCCATTTTTATGGATGTTTTTGATTTCCTTCCGTTTGCCCGTCGATGCGTTTTCCAATCCGTTACAGCTGTTTCCATCGTTTACTTTCGAACACTACTATAAAACTTGGGTTGTCGACGGGTTTTGGAAAAACGCTATAAACACGGTGATTGTTACCATTGGCACCGTATCCATATCGATGACCATTGCCTGTTTGGCGGGGTATGCGTTATCACGCTACAAAGGTTCGATCGGCTTTTGGTTGCTGATTATCGCCCTTGTGTTTCGTGCCATGCCGCATGTGGTGTTGTTGACTTCCTATCAACCGGCGTTCTTGGAATTGGGCATTTGGAACCGCTATGAGACTTTGATTATTGTCATGGTTGCCATCAATCAGCCATTTACGATTTGGATGTTACGAGCGTTCTTTATGGGCATTCCCCAAGAGCTGGACGAAGCCGCACAAGTAGACGGGTGTACCCCGTTTCAAACCTTTCGCCAAGTCATCGTCCCGGTCATGTGGCCCGGCGTGATTACAGCGGCATTATTTTCCATCTTGCTGGCGTATAACGACTTCTTGATTGCCTCTCAACTGATGAATGGGGACAAGATGACCATGACCGCCGCTTTGTCGAATTACATGAATGCGGACGACGATTTGAACAAGTTAATGCAAGGCATCGCCGGGGCGGTATCGGTTACCGTTCCGCTGATTGTCTTAATCATAGTATTTCAAAAACGCCTTGTATCTGGATTGGTGCAAGGAGCCATCAAAGGATAAAACCATGCACATACAAAAATCTACACAGTTTGCGGTGGTAAACAATTATATACACGCCGCCCTTACCGCCCCTGTCGACAGCTTAGCCGATGCCATACGGCCGTTTTTTGCCGATAACTTTACCTGTTTGGCATTTCGCCCGGTAGAAAAATGTAACACCGTCGAACAATTGGCAGAAAAATTTTGGCTGCCGTTGCGAACCGCATTTACCAATTTAAAGCGAGTCCCCGGCGTGGAAATAGACGGTATCTGTGCCTTAGAAAACACATACTGGGTATCCGCTTGCGGTATGTATCAGGGACAGTTCGAACATTCCTTATATACCGTTCCCGCCACCCGCACTTTAAACCATGTGCGGTTTATGGATTTTTACCACATCGAAAACGGTAAAATCGTTATGGTATATAAATTGATGGATTACATCGGGCTAATGATACGGGCGGGCGTCTGTCCCCTGCCCCCTAGTATGGGCAGTAACGACGACACGGTCTGTCCCCGCAACCAAGACGGGTTGCTATATGGGGACGCCAATCCAGATGTAACCGCCCAAACACAAACACGAGTTATGCACATGCTGAGCGATTTACTACACGCCAGAAGCACCCGCACAGATACGCAAACCTCTATTTGGGCGGACGATATGATATGGTATGGACCATCGGGTATTGGCACTTTTTATGGCATAGATGGATTCGATATGTACCGTCGAGCATTTTTGAATACTTTTCCCGATCGGGATTATGGCTTTGGGCACGCCCAAATCAGCAAAGACAACATCGCCTGTATAGTGGGGTGGAAAAATGTCATTGGTACCCATATGGGATCGGGGTGGTTAGGGCTTGCCCCCACAGGTAAAGTGGTCGACATGCGAGTCGCCGATTTTTGGTATATGATAAATGGTCGTATCGCCCAAAATTGGGTGTTGCTGGATGTGATCGACATATTTTACCAATTGGGGATCGATGTGTTCGATATGATCGACAAAATTTATCATAAAACGGTGTTCGCCATACCAGATGTGCCCCGTAAAAACCACGCCAATACCCCTGAGGACATAGCTTTTAAGAACAAATTGTTAAATGTACAACAGTAAGGAGCCCGTATGACTATGACAATAACCCCCTATAACCCCGCCCGGGCGGACAATATTTCCGCTGCTGGAGAATTACACGGTCGCTACTATACATATGCGGACTTAAACGCCGGACATACACGGGATAGGGACATGCCGATGCACGGGTTCGACCCACAGTATGGCAATATTGTCGATTATATTTTACGCTGTACGCACGATATTTGGGAACGCAAAAATGTCGGTATGATTGCCACCCACTATGCCGCACAAGGGGAAATTTACACACCGCTTGGCTATGCAGAACGGGTACAGGGAGTCATCGAAAACACCACCCAAACCTTACAAGCCTTTCCCGACCGTGAGCTGTACAGCGTCAACATTATTTGGGACGGCAACGCAACCGATGGGTATCTGTCGTCTCACCTTATCCGCACGCTGATGACCAACAGCCAAGACAGCACTTTCGGACCCGCATCGGGCAACCGTATCGACATATACACCATTGCCGATTGCCTGTGCAAAGAAAATCTTATCATCAAGGAGTGGCTGGTACGGGATAACGGGGCATATGTGCAACAATTGGGGCTGGACATAAAACAAGTCGCATGGGATATGGCGGTTGCCGATTATAAAAACAATGTTACCCATTGGTGGGAATCTGAAACCAGCCATCGCATCGACACCCCATCTGCCCTACCCCCCGTCATCGGTCGTCCAGAAAATAACAACCCCGCCGCATTGGTGCTCAACATGTTTAACGATGTGTGGCGTAACAAGTATTTTGCTCTTATCGACGATTATTATACCTATAATGTGCAAGTACACGGCTGTGGCGGGCGAGAAATCATTGGCAGTCGCCATTTGAAAACTTTTTTAACCGATATATATGGGGGGTTGTCGAATGCGGATTTAGTCATCGAACACAGCCAAACCACCGCATCAAACGCCGGCGAAAACGAGACCTTTGTACATGTGCGGTGGTCGATAACCGCCACCCACGAAACCGCCCACATGTTCGGCACAGGCACCCAAGCCCCCCTATACATCATGGGCATATCACAATTCCGAGTGATACACAACAGAATATGCGAAGAGTGGATACTGTTCGACACACTTGCCATATGGAAACAAATTCACCTAAACGCCATAAGAAAAAACCCAGATGTACTATAGCCAAAATTGCATAAAATGATTTAATATATTGTACGGGTTGATTTTTGTTTGTGGCTTGTGCATGAGTCTAGAGGGCTTCGCCCCCCGTGCGTTTAATGTGGATTTTACCATGCTTCGCATGACAAAATACCACACGCACTTCCCCCCATGATCGAGCACCACATCGGGCTAAAGCCCTCAGCGGTTGCAACCGCTTTTTATACACCCCATAAACATTAACTTTCCTATACCAACAACCGTCCGCCATCTATGGTAAGAACTCTACCTGTGGTAAAAGGCATGTGTTCGACACCCGCATAAATCGCCTGTGCTATCTCCTCGACGGTGCCAAGCCGTTGTAGGGGGGTTGCTGCCGCCTGTGCGATAAAGAAATCATCGGATCCGGCACCTTTGACAAAGCCGGTATTTAACAACCCGGGTGCGACGCCAATAACCCGTATTTTCGGTGCCAAACACCGTGCCAACGATTTAATAATCGTATTGATTGCCGCTTTTGCCGCACAGTACGCAATATTGCTGCCCATTCCCGATTCAGCGGCAATCGACGAAATATTGACAATCACCCCGTCTGTGTTCATAATCGGTACCGCATGGCGGACACATGCCAATGTTCCCCGTACATGTATGGCAAAAATATCATCGATAACTTCATCGGTTAAAGCGTCCAAATCCGCATGGGCAATAAATTTTGTCGAACCGCCATTGTTCACCAACACATCCAATGTGCCAAAAGTTTGGGTAATATGGGCAATGGCTTGTTCGATGGTTTCTGTTTTATTAACCGTACACTGTACCGCCATATGCCCACCGCCGGGCAAGTCTTGCACAAGGGCGTTGGCTTTATCGACATTCGAATGGTACCCCACCGCCACACGGTATCCGTGTGATGCGAACAGCTGTGCGGTTGCCCCGCCAACACCACCTGTGGCACCTGTAATAAATATGGTTTTTGTCATGGTTTTTCTCCTCCGGTTACGCCATGCCTAGTGCCGCTTTGTAAGTGTCCAAAATCGCCTCTTCTTCGGCAACTTCGGCAGAATCTTTTTTGCGAATGGCAACAATTTTACGCATGGCTTTACTATCAAACCCGTCGCCTTTGGCTTCGGCGTATACTTCTTTAATATCTTCCATAATGTCTTTTTTACTTTCTTCCAGCCTCTCAATACGGTCGATATACGCCCGTAGTCTTTGCCCAGTTGGGGTCAATGCGGGAGTGGTGTGTTGTTCGCTTTCTGGTTGTGTTGTTTCTGATGTATATTGCATAGTGTTCTCCTTATCGGGTTACAGGTTTATATTTAATGCGGGTGGGGTTTAAAACGGTATCCCCCAAACGCCGTTTGCGGTCGGTTTCATAATCTTGGTAATTGCCTTCGAACCACACCACTTGTGAATTGCCCTCGAACGCCAGTATATGCGTTGCCACCCGGTCGAGAAACCAACGGTCGTGGGAAATAATCACCGCACAGCCGGCAAAGTTTAGCAACGCTTCCTCTAACGCCCGCAAGGTATCCACATCCAAATCATTGGTGGGTTCGTCTAACAGCAACACATTTGCCCCTTGTTTTAACATCTTGGCAAGGTGTACTCGGTTGCGTTCACCGCCTGACAGCTGCCCCACTTTCTTTTGTTGATCCGCCCCTTTGAAGTTAAACGACCCCACATACGCCCGGGACGACAATGTCCGTTTGCCCAGTGCCACCGTATCCAAACCGTCAGAAATTTCTTGCCATACCGTGTTTGTATCGCTTAGCGAATCCCGGGATTGATCCACATATCCCAAGTGTACAGTTTCGCCTACAGTAAAGTGTCCCGAATCGGGGGTTTCAATGCCGGTTATCATTTTAAACAAAGTGGTTTTACCCGCCCCATTGGCACCGATAACCCCGATAATGCCACCACGAGGCAAGTTAAATGCCATGTTGTCATACAACAATTTATCGCCAAACGATTTTGCCACCGCATCCGCCTTAATCACCACATCGCCCAATCTGCCGCCGGCGGGAATAGTAAGGGTACTGGTAACGGTGCGGGCTTCTGTTTGTTGTTTTAACAATTGTTCATAGGCTTGAATGCGGGCTTTGTTTTTGGCTTGGCGGGCTTTTGGCGATTGCCCAACCCACTGTTTTTCTTGGGCGATGGTTTTTGCCCGTTGGTCTTCAGCTTTGCCCTCTTGTTGCAAGCGGATAGATTTTTGCTCCAGCCACGCTGTATAATTGCCTTCATATGGAATACCATGTCCCCGATCGAGTTCCAAAATCCAACCAGTCACATTGTCCAAAAAATAGCGGTCGTGTGTCACCATCACCACCGTACCCGTATAATCCGCCAAAAACCGCTGCAGCCACGCCACAGATTCGGCATCCAAATGGTTGGTCGGTTCGTCCAGCAACAACATATCCGGCTTGCTCAGCAACAAGCGACACAACGCCACCCGCCGCACTTCCCCCCCAGATAAATGGGTAACCGCCATATCGCCATCGGGACACCGCAAAGCGTCCATAGCAATGTCGACAACCCGGTCTAAATCCCACGCATCGGCAGCGTCAATTTTTTCTTGATATTGCCCTTGTTTTTCAATCAACGCCATCATTTCATCGGTGTCTGTTACTTCCGCTAGCTGTGTGGAAATAGCATTAAAAGCATCTACAACCTGCTTTATTTCGCCCAAACCGTCCATCACATTTTCGGCAACGGTCTTGGTCGCATCTAGTTGCGGCTCTTGGGCAAGGTACCCCACCTTAACACCATCGGCAACCCAAGCCTCGCCTTGATATTCCGTGTCTAGCCCCGCCATAATTTTTAACAGTGTCGACTTGCCCGCCCCATTATATCCCAACACGCCAATTTTTGCCCCTGGCAAAAATTGCAAGTTAATATTACTCAGCACCGTTTTACCACCCGGATAAGTCTTGGTTAAACCGTGCATTCCATATACAAATTGATATGACATAATTTTTATTTTTTCCTTAGTTTTGATTTATTACCCCCCTATATGTATCGTACATTACAGAAAAAAGCAATATGAATACTTGCAAAATACAAGATTTTCGCTTATAATGAAACACCTAACAATAATTTTTACTAAGGAAAATGTCATGCTAACAACCATTATCAGTAAAACACAGACGCACAATTTACGCTTGGATTTTTTGTCTGGATTGACCGTCGCCCTTGCCTTAGTCCCTGAGGCGGTTGCCTTTGCCTTTGTTGCTGGGGTCGATCCGTTGGTGGGATTGTATGCGGCGTTTTTGGTGGGGCTTATCACCGCTGCTATTGGCGGTCGCCCGGGGATGATTTCCGGGGCGGCGGGGGCATTAGCGGTGGTCATGGTCAGCCTTGTTGCCGAACACGGAGTCGAGTACCTGTTTGCGGCGGTGGTGTTAATGGGGGTTTTACAAATTGCTGCCGGCGTGTTTAAACTGGGGAAATTTATCCGCCTTGTGCCCCATCCGGTGATGCTGGGTTTTGTAAACGGCTTGGCGATCGTGATTTTCCTTGCCCAACTGGGACAGTTTAAAGTACAATCCGCAGACGGCACATGGGTGTGGATGCAGGGTATACAGATGTATACGATGCTTGGATTAACCGCCCTAACTATGTGTATTATCTTTGTGTTTCCGAAAATCACTAAAGCGTTACCAGCACCGCTGATGGGGATTGTGATAACTTTTGCGGTGGCACTGGCACTGGGGCTAGATGTTCGTACGGTTGGCGATATGGCGTCTATTTCTGGGGGGTTGCCTACCCTGCATATTCCCGTAGTGCCGTTTAGTTTCGACACTTTTCGCATTATTTTACCCTATGCGGTTATCCTTGCCTTAATCGGCTTGATTGAAAGTATGCTGACCTTGTCTTTGATTGACGAAATCACCGAAACCAAAGGACACACCGCCCGTGAGTGTATCGGTCAAGGGGTTGCCAACACGGTTACTGGCTTGTTTGGCGGTATGGGGGGCTGTGCGATGATTGGGCAATCGATGATTAACATCCAATCCGGCGGGCGGGGCAGGGCTTCTGGTATATGTGCGGCTTTGATATTGCTAGCGTTTATTTTGTGGGCATCGCCACTTATTGAGATGATACCGCTTGCCGCCTTAACCGGGGTGATGTTTATGGTGGTTGTGGGAACTTTTGCGTGGTCGTCGTTAAAGATTTTACATCGTATTCCATTGGTCGATGCGTTGGTGGTGGTGCTTGTAACGGTGGTAACCGTTGCCACCGACCTTGCCATTGCGGTTATTGTCGGAGTTATCGTCTCCGCCCTAGCGTTTGCTTGGAAAACCGCCAGCAGCGTATGGGCATCGTACACCCTAAACGACAGGGGGGACAAAATATATGCGGTACGGGGCGTGTTGTTCTTTGGTTCCGTTGCCCCGTTTCGAGATATTTTCACCCCGTCTGAGGATCCGCAAACGGTGATTGTAGACTTTAAATTTTCCCGTGTCGCAGACCACAGTGCCATCGAAGCTATCGATGCTTTGTATGACCGCTACAAGCGGGCGGGCAAGACCTTAAAGCTGCGGCACTTGTCGAACGATTGTCGCCACCTGTTAAAAAAATCCGGATCGGCTATCGAAGTACTGGACGACGATCCAGATTACGGTATCGCTATGGACTATCACAAACATTATAGCTAAGAAAATGCACAGTAAGATCGCTGTTGTTGGTGTTGGATTGGTCGGGGGCTGGCATGTGCGAGCGTTAAGCGGTGCCAGCAATGCGGTGTTGTGTGCGGTTGTCGATGTGCGACCCGATATAAACCGTATTGCCGAAAAATATAATGTACCGGCGTTTTCCGATGTGGCAACCATGCTGACGACCGTCAAGCCTGATGGGGTGGTGGTGGCAACGCCCAACGCTCTGCATGTGCAAGGGGCGGTGGCGTGTATACGGCATGGGGTGCCGGTGTTGGTGGAAAAGCCGTTGGCACCTGACATAAGCGATTGTGCACAGATTATCGAGGCATCTGAAACATACAATATCCCCGTTTTAACGGGATATTTTCGCCGCTATAATCCCCTTGTCAGCACCGCCAAAGACTGTATTTCTGCGGGGGCATTGGGACGAATTGTATCCGTGCATTGCCATTTTTGGGTACACAAACAAGACGCCTATTTCGATGCCATATGGCGTACCCAATCGCAAGGGGGACCGCTGCATATCAACCTGCCCCATGACATAGATTTACTACACTATTTTATCGGCGATATTACCAGCGTAACCGCCATTGGCAGCAACAAAAATCGCCATTTTGATGCCATCGATACGGGGGTTGTGCTGTGTACATTTGCCTGTGGGGCGTTGGGGACTTTAAATATATCCGACACCATCCCCGCCCCATGGAGTTGGGAGCTGACCAGCGGCGATAATGTGGTGTATCCCAACACGCAAAACGCATATTGCATGATCGGGGGAACAGAGGCGTCGCTAGAATTGCCAAAAAACCGCATATGGTATTACAAAGGCGATAAAAACTGGTATACCCCCATCAGTACGGACACCCTCACCATACCCCACAATCAAGACAGCTTGGTCACCCAAATGGAACACTTTTCCGATGTGATTTCCGGCACATCACCACCAAAAATCACCGCTACAGACGGTTTAAAAGTCATGCGGGTTATACAAGCCATAGAAACATCAATGCACACTGGAAAAACCGTATGTGTATAAAAAGCGGTTGCAACCGCTGAGGGCGTAAGCCCGATGTGGTGCTCGATGCGGGGGGGAAGTGCGTGTGGTATTTTGTCGTGCGAAGCACGGTAAAATCCACATTAAACGCACGGGGGGCGAAGCCCCCTAGACTCCGGTTGCAACCGCTGAGGGCGTAAGCCCGATGTGGTGCTCGATGCGGGGGGAAGTGCGTGTGGTATTTTGTCGTGCGAAGCACGGTAAAATCCACATTAAACGCACGGGGGCGAAGCCCCCTAGACTCCGGTTGCAACCGCTGAGGGCGTAAGCCCGATGTGGTGCTCGATGCGGGGGGGAAGTGCGTGTGGTATTTTGTCGTGCGAAACACGGTAAAATCCACATTAAACGCACGGGGGGCGAAGCCCCCTAGACTCACAAACCCTGCCACAAACAAAAATCAGCCAGTACAGCACTATCTCACCAACGACTCACCCCATACTGTGCCAGTATATCTTGCACGGATTGTATCATAGCCTGTAAATTTTGCTGCGTGTTTGCCTCAAACCGCATGGTGATACAGTTTTGCGTGTTCGATGCCCGGCACAGCCACCAACCATTTTCTGTGCGTACCCGTACGCCGTCGATGTCGCAGTACTCTGTGCCTGTGTCCTGCATGTGCTGTGCCAGTTGCCTAATCAGCGGGAATTTTTTGTCCTCATCGATGTCGATACGGATTTCTGGAGTATTGACCATTTGCGGCAAGGCGTCTTTTGCCTGTGCCACAGACATACCGCCTGCATAAATGGCATTGATAAACCGCACCCCCGCATACAGGGCATCGTCATGTCCATAAAAACCATCGGCAAAGAATATATGGGCACTCATTTCCCCCGCTAATGGCGATTGTTCTTCGATCATACGAGATTTTACAATCGAATGCCCCGTTGCCACCATCACCGGTACCCCTCCCATACGAGCAATGTGTTCGAACAACACATCGGATGCTTTTACATCAGACAATATTTTTGCCTTAGGATATTTGGCAAGCACGGGCTCGACCAACACGCATAAAATTTCATCCCCCCACAGCACCCGCCCCATAGCATCGACAATCCCCACCCTATCGCCATCGCCGTCAAAAGCAATGCCCATATCCGCCTTGTGCCGCTGTACAGCGGTTTTGAGCTGCTCAAGGTTGCTCTCCACCGTTGGGTCAGGGTGGTGGTTGGGAAAGGTGCCGTCTACGGCTTCGTTAATGATAATATGCGTCCCCGCCATTTTGTCGGTCAGCTGGCGTAACACCGCCCCCATCGCCCCATTGCCCGTATCCCACACCACCGTATATACGGCTTTAGGGTTATAATCTTGTAAAATGCGTTGTACATAAAATGCAGAAAAATCCTGTTGTTCGTACACAGGGGGGGCGGGGTTTTGCAGGCATACCCAATCGCCCCGTTTGGCAATATCGCCCAGTTTTTGAATATCTTCACCAAAAAACGATGCCCCCTGCAGCATAATTTTAAAGCCATTGTATGCGGACGGGTTATGGCTGCCGGTTATCATGACGGCAATAGGGGCGTTTAACTCTTTGCCTGCCATATACAACAGCGGGGTAGGACACAAGCCCACATCGACCACCGCCACGCCGGCATCGGTAAAGCCGTCTATCAGATATTTGGCAAGTGTCGGCGATGACACCCGCCCATCATAGCCCACCACCGCCCGTATGGAGGTGTGCCGTTCGCTAGCAATGGTGGCTAATGAACGGCCAATAGCGTACGCATCCGCTCCGTGTAAAGTATCGCCCACAATACCACGAATATCGTATTGTCGTAAAATAGTGGGATTAAAGCTATGGGAATGGGGTGGTGTCATGGTATGGGTGTGCCCTTTCTGTATTTTTTACACAATCGACTGCCGTCCTATACTGTGGTATGTAAAGCCGTGTGTGTTGTGAATCTGTTGCATACGCTCCAAATCGTATAAATTGCGTAAATCGATAATGGTTTTTGTCCGCACTACCCGTGCCAGTGTAGCAAAATCTAACACAGAAAAAGCACTCCATTCTGTCAAAATAACCATCGCATCTGTGTTTGTACAAGCGTCTTCGACACTGTTACAAAAATCGATGTCCGCTAGGTTTTGTTTGGCATTGTGCATGCCTTCTGGATCGTATGCGGATATGTGTACCCCCGCCTGTAACAATTTGGGGATGATGGTTAAAGACGGCGATTCCCGTATATCGTCTGTGTTCGATTTAAAGGTCAAACCTAATATGGTGGCTTTTTTGTTATCAGAGCCCATCAGCTGTAAAATCTTATCCGCCATGCGGGCTTTGCGGTGTTCATTGACTTTTACCACCGTGCGGATAATGTCCATGTCGACCCCGTGTGTATTGGAAGTATGCACCAACGCTCGAGTGTCTTTGGGGAAACAACTGCCCCCATAGCCGGGTCCCGGGTGTAAAAACTTGTAGCCAATACGGGTATCCATACCAAACCCTTTGGTCACATCGGTGATGTTGCTGCCGACTTTTTCACACAGATCCGCTAAGTCATTGGCAAAAGTAATTTTCGTTGCCAAAAACGCATTGGTGGCATATTTTATCATTTCCGCTGATTTGGTATCCGTCATCATTAACGGTACATCTCGATGGGTAAACGGGGCATATACTTCCTGCATAACCGTACTGCCCAGTGCATCATCCGCCCCGATGACAATACGGTCGGGATTGAGAAAATCCTCGATGGCAACCCCCTCTCGTAAAAATTCTGGGTTCGACACCACAGAAAATTTTAAATCTGGGTTTGTCTGCTGCATAAGGGTGCGGACTTTATCGGCGGTACCCACTGGCACGGTGGATTTATCGACCACGACAATAGTATCATCGGCAATGCAAGCGATGCGTTCGGCAACCGCAAACACCGCCGATACATCGGCACTGCCATCGGATCGGGACGGGGTGCCTACGCAAATAAACACAGCGGCACAGCCTTTGATACCCTGTTGTAAATCGTTTGTGAAAGACAACCGCCCTTGTTGTACACATTGGTGCAACAAACGATTTAGACCGGTTTCATAAATAGGTATAACACCCCGTTTGATATTGTCGATTTTTGCCACATCCGCATCGATACAAGCTACCGTATGCCCCAAGTGCGACAAACACACGCCCGTCACCAAACCCACATATCCAGTACCAATCATTGCAATTTTCATCTGTGTCCTCTTCCACTGCTGTATTTTGCCAATATATCGGGTAAGGTATGCTGTAAGTCCGCATCTTTGCTGGCGGCGGCAATTTGGGCTTCTAACAATCCTGCTTTTGATCCACAGTCGAACCGCTGCCCTTGAAACTTTACCCCGTAAAAATCTTGCTCGCCCAACATATCCGCCATAGCATCGGTGATTTGTATTTCGCCCCCTGCCCCCGTTTTTCCCTGTTGCAAGTGGGTAAAAATCTGCGGTGTAAAAATATACCGCCCGATTATCGACAGATTACTGGGGGCATCTACCCGGGCGGGTTTTTCGACAAAGCCCTTAACAGGTATGACACTATCGTCCGTATCTCGGCACTCCAGTACCCCGTATTTGTGTACAGATTCCCACGCCACATATTCCACCGCAACCACCCCCGATCGAGTTTTATCAAACACATCTGCCAGCTGCTTTTGACACGCCACATCAGACAACACCACATCATCCGGCAACAGCACATGAAACGGGCGATCGCCGACCAAGTCTTTGGCACAGTATATGGCATGTCCCAAGCCTAAGGCTTGGGATTGTACCACCGTGTGTATGGCACCGGGGATTTTACATTTTACCTTATCGATAATATACTGTTGTTGTTTTTCTGCCAACATATACAGCAAATTTGGATCGTCTTCGAAATGCTTGACAATACTGGTTTTGGTAGGGGAGATGACAAAAATAAAATCCGTTGCCCCCGCCGCCAGTGCCTCCTCCACCGCATATTCGATCAGCGGTTTGTCGAGTAGGGGAAACAGCTCCTTTGGCACCACTTTCGAGGCGGGCAAAAACCGTGTGCCTAAACCCGCAACGGGAAACACAGCGGTGGGTACTGGAGTATAGGTTGTCGACATGTATCACCTCTTCACATTATATCACACAGGCATATTTATAGCATATTCCCATTGAAACACCAACAAAATATGTGTATAGTATACTGAAAGCGGTTGCAACCGCTGAGGGCGTAAGCCCGATGTGGTGCTCGATCGGGGGGAAGTGCGTGTGGTATTTTGTCATGCAAAGCATGGTAAAATCCACATTAAACGCACGGGGGGCAAAGCCCCCTAGATTCACAAAACAAGCCACAAACAAAAATCAACCAGTACAATATACACATCGACATGACAAACATTACAGACCCACTTATCGACACATATTGCCACAACCACACATTTTTTGAGAGTCCATTTTTACAAAATGTGCTGAAAATGTCGCAGGCATTTTCACCGCAAGCGGACATGAGTTCAAATCGCCTGTCCGGTGGGTTTTTACGCACTTTGACCGCCTTAAAGCAACCAAAAAACATTCTCGAAGTGGGTATGTTTTTCGGCTATGCCACCCTGTGCATGTGCGAAGGGGCACCACAGGCAGCGGTTACTTGCTTGGAGTGGGACGGCCGCTATGTGGAACTTGCCAAAGATTCATTTGACGCCCACCCCTGTACCAATACCATCACCATCGTACAAGGGGACGCCACACAAACCATGCTGGAGCAAATGCAACAGCAACAGTTCGACTTCATCTTTATCGATGCGGACAAACAATCGTATACATTTTATGTAGAACACGCCATCGCCCATTTGCCCATCGGCGGGGTTCTGGTTGTCGACAACAGTCTATGGGGCGGGCGGGTCATCGACACAAACGCCCATAACGACATCCACACACACGCCATCGATTCGGTAAATACCATGCTATTAAACCACCCAAATATGATAAATACCCTGATACCGATTCGAGACGGCGTGCATGTAGCGATTAAAATATAAGCATATTTAAACAGTTGTTTTATATTTACTATGTTTTTAAAACAAATATGAAAAAAACCTTATAAAAACAAAATTTGTATTTTGTTTACAGATTTTTTTTGTTACTGTGTAAAGGATTTACTTTTTGGTGTTATTTTAATTTGCGGAGAAAAACACATGGTATCTGAAAAAACGGCGATGCATGCGGCATTCGACAATCAAGTATTCATAAATTTGACGGATTCTGAACTTGCCGCACACGCCCAGCGACAAGATATGGTACACATATCGAAACACGGTGCGGTTGTTGCCAGCACAGGACAATACACGGGACGGGTGGGACAAAACCGCTTTATCGTCCATACCCCGAACAGCCACGATGTGGACTTTGGCGAAAAGAATGTGCCTTTTTCGCAAATGGAGTTTGAATCCGTATACGATGCGGTGCGTATCCACTTGACCCACGCCCCCAAAGTATACATGCAAAACAGCCGAGTAGGGGCAGATATGAAATACAGTATGCATGTACAATTTATATCCGACAGCCCATGGCACACTTTGTTTGCAAAACATATGTTTATCGATATAGATACGGACGCCCTGCCGTTGTTCCGTGCCGAATTTACCGTGTGGCACGCCCCGTGGTTTAACCCGCAGCCCTATGCGGAAAGCCTGCCTAATAAGGCATGTGTACTGATTAACTTACAGCAAAAAGTTATCGTCATTGCCGGCACCGAATACGCCGGGGAAATCAAAAAGTCGATGTTTTCGGCGATGAATTATATGTTGCCAAAACGAGGGATATTGCCCATGCACTGTTCGGCAAACATGGGGGACGACGGGGATACCGCTATTTTCTTTGGGCTGAGCGGTACCGGCAAAACCACTTTATCCGCCGATGCCAGCCGTACTTTAATCGGCGATGACGAACACGGTTGGACCGCTGAAAATACCATATTTAACATGGAGGGCGGATGCTACGCCAAAGCCATCGGCATTACCAAACACAGCGAACCAGAAATTTTCGCCACCACAGAAAAAACACATACTATATTGGAAAATGTGGTGTTAAAAAACGATGGTACAGCGGATTTTGACGATACTTCCATAACCGAAAATACCCGTATTGCCTACCCCATACACTACATTCCCAATGCGTCCAAAACTGGCATCGGCGGGGTACCCCAAAATATTATTATGCTGACCTGTGATGCGTTTGGGGTGTTGCCCCCTGTGGCAAAATTAAGCCCACAACAAGCCCATTATCAATTTTTAAATGGATACACTTCGAAAGTCGCCGGCACCGAAGTGGGGGTCGATACGCCTGAGGCAACCTTTTCTACCTGTTTTGGGGCACCGTTTATGCCCCTCCGCCCTTCTGTATACGGGAATATGTTAGCGGAAAAAATCCGTACCCACAATGTGCATTGCTGGCTGGTAAACACCGGCTGGATTGGCGGTGCGTACGGGGTCGGCAACCGCATATCGCTAAAACACACCCGGGCAATTATAACCGCTATTTTAAACGGCACCCTAAAATGTGCCCATACAATTGTAGACCCCGTATTCGGACTACGCATCCCAACAGAATGCGAAAATGTCCCCGCCCGTATCCTCAATCCGATAAACCTGTGGGACGATAGACAAGCGTATATGACAGCCGCACAAAAATTGTTGCACATGTTCGAGGAAAATTACAAAAAGTATGCGTAATATGCCAAACGGTGGACATATAGGTTTTTTGCCTTTTTTTATGTTCTTTGCATTTTATGCTTGATTGTTTCGTTTTATCGATGTAGACTGCCCATGATAGTGGCATACATGCGGTATGTATATAAATGCTAGATAAGGAGTATAAACTGTGGGTAGTGACAATGTGTATGACTTTACTGCAGTAACGCAGTGGAGTATGATGTTACCATGGTTGGCGGCACTTATAAAGCGTGATTTTTGGGTGGCGTGTGTTTTGCTGGTATTTGTTGTTGTATGTTTTAGGATTATATCGAGTTCAGTGTTTTTGGATAAATTGTACAAATTGATAGAAGTGTGGAAACGCAAATGAATATGTATATTTTTATGTTTATAGTGTCCGCTGTCGGGCTGTTGGAATTTGCCACTTGGTGGAGACAGAGGGCGAATGTGTCAAAAATGTCTGATTGCTTGGAAAAGTTATCGAAACATCCTGAGTATAATAAAAATATTGAAGAGTATATCGCTTTAAGCGTGTTTTCTTATCGTGTTCTGCCCATGATAGTGTATATGTTTGTCATGCCATTTCATGTATTTAGCAAAAAACAACAGTTCCAGCCTGTACATATATCTAAATTGGCGGAAAATAGTAAAAACGACACCTTATCAGAATTTTCTAGGTTGCTCATGACCAACATGTGGCTCAGTTGCCCTACTATCGTAACATTATTAGTTATCGAAGCGACATTTTTTACTTTGGTGTATAATTTGTACAGTTTGATATTTAAGAAATCTAACGAAATAATGCCTATCGACGATGTGTTGACAAATGGGCTTATGCAGAGAATGTCTTAGTGTGTACCCAACACGCTGGGCAACCACAGGGTTAATGTGGGGAATGCTAGTAATATACACACCCGTAGCACTTCGGATACGAAGAATGGCAGTACGCCTTTGAAAATATCTTGTAAGGGAACGGTTTTTTCTAACAGCGATATGATAAACACATTTAACCCCACAGGCGGTGTAATCAGTCCTAGCTCCACCACAGTAAGGGCAAGGATGCCGAACCATATTTTTAAGTCCTCCGTGCTCATGGCAAAGCCTGCCCCTTCTGCCCCTTGATATACGCCGCCGTTTATTTCCACCAATACAGGCCAAAAGAATGGCATAACCAACAATATCATCGACAGGCTGTCCATCAAACAGCCCAACGCAATCAAGGCGATTAACAACACTATCATCACCGTCATGGGCGATAATTGGGAATCGACAACAACCTGTGCCAAGTGTTGCGGCAAACCGATTCTCGACATGTATATGGACAATATTTCCGCCCCCAGCAAAATCAAATATATCATACCAGCGGTGGCGGCAGTTTCTTTAAGCGACTCAACAAACCCGCTCCAGTTTAAGCTACGACTCACAATCCCATATACCAAAACCAAAAACACGCCGATAGATGCCGCCGGGGTCGGGTTAAACACCCCTAAATAAATCCCGCCAATCACCAACATAAAAATACCAACAGCAGGCACCACCCCAAACGATGCCGACACCAGCTGCTGACGACTAGGCACGGGACCACGGGAACCCGCATGCGGTTTTATACGGACATAAACGGCAATGGTCACCATAAACAACACCACCGCAAGCACGCCGGGAATAAAAGCGGCAACGAATAAATCGACAATACTAGCCTCGACCAAAACAGCATAAATCACCAACACCACCGATGGGGGAATAAGAATCCCCAACACACCCCCCGCCGCCAGTGTGCCCGTTGCCAATTGGGGCGAATAGCCATATCTTTGCAACTCTGGTAAAGCAATCTTGCCCATCGTCGACACGGTGGCAAGTGACGATCCACACACCGCCCCAAACCCAGCACACGACAAAATCGCCGACATCGCCATGCCCCCTCGCATCCAGCCAACCCACGCCCCTGCCGCCCGAAACAACGCTCGACTGATACCAACTTTGGTCGCCAACGCCCCCATTAAAATAAACAGCGGTACCACACTTAAATCATAAATGGAAAATTGCCCATATGCCAAACTTTTTAATTGGCTAAACAGTAGAGTATGCCCATCTAAAAATATAATCCCCGCCGCCCCTACACCTATCATCGCATAGGCAATGGGAATACGAACAGCAATAAGCACCACCAACACAGACAGGCTAACAATCCCTAAGGTCAATGGATCGGACATGTATATATTTCCTTATGCCGTTAAAACTGGGCGGGGGTCATCTGCTTTACATGCTGTATTAACGACATGCAACACGCCACACACAACAACAGCAAAGACATTAAAATCGGCACAAACGCCCACCAGTGTTTTATTTGCAAGATAGCGGTAGTATATCCATACACCCGCATGTCGACCATACCATACCCCATTCGCCACAGCAAAACCGCCGCAAACAGCAAGGCGATAGCGGACGCCACGACCTGTAACAAGGCAATGCAAAACGGCGATGCTTTGGTGGTAAAAATGTCGACAGTCACATTTTTATGATGCAGCTGACAATACGGCAAAAAAGTAAACACGCAAACGGCAACCAGCACTTCGGTTATTTCAAAATCCCCCGCCAAAGGCGACCCAAACACGCCGCCGATTATCGACATGACATTGACGCCGACAACGGCGGTTAGTACAAACCCGCCAACAATTGCCCATGCGTTTATAATATACCGTAATGCTGTCATATGTTGCCCGTTGCCGTTTTATCGCTGATGGTTTTTCTGCACCGCCGCTTTTGCTTTGCGTAACAGACCGGCACCGTCTAGTCCTTTGCGAGTCACATCGGCGACCCAGCGGTATTGTACCTGCTGCATTTTGTCTTCGAATGCCTGAGTTTCCGCAGGTGTTAAAACGATGTGTCGATTGCCGGCTTTTACCGCCATATCGATACCGAAATCATCGGATGCGACCCATATCTGTCCTAGTTTTTGTAGCCACTCTGCCCCCGATGCGTCTCGAAACGCCTGTTGAATATCCGCCGGTAGCCCCTGCCATCGTTTTTTGTTCATCGACAATTGAAAAGTGATATTGCCAAAACGGTTGCCATTGTGCATTTCAATTTGATACTGGGTTTGTTGTTGGATTTTTAACGATGGAATACTTTCCCAAGGGATAAATGCCCCATCGACAACGCCTTTTTGTAACGCCTGTGGCAAAGACGGTAGCGGCATAGCCACAGGGATACCCCCTAACGCCTCGATGACCCATGCCCCGGTACGGGTGGGAATCCGTAGTCTTTTGCCTTGTACATCGGCGGGCGTTCGCACCGCATCTGTACGCATGTGTAGCCCATTGCCTTTATGGACATGTAAGAACATCACCTCGACGCCTTTATATTCCTGTTTTAAATCGCTGGCGAACAGCTCAGCCATCGCCAAGTTTGTAGCAGACGGGTTGTTTGTATGCACGCCGGGCAGTTCAAATACTTCTGTGCGGGGAAACAGCCCGGGGGTATAGCCGTTTACCGTCCAAATCATATCCACCACCCCATCACGGACTTGACCGACCAGCTCTGGGGGGCGACCGCCCAACGCCATCGAGGGATATATGGTAATTTTCACTCTGCCGCTAGAATTTTTTTCCACCGCCCTTGCCCAAGGCACTAAGGTTTCCATATGTGAGGGGGTATTAGCACCCAAAAAATGATGCAGATTAAATTCGTACTCAGCCGACAACGCCAACACTGGTGCCACCACAACCGCCACAACCACCATTTTAACACTGTGCAACAATGGCATAATAGTATCCCCATTCATAAACATAGCCCCCCATTTATATGTATCTTATATGAAAATGCCACTGTACCGCAGATAGGGAAATATTGTCAAGTTCAAAAATGTAGACATCATATCGCCGCCACAAGGCATACCCCCGTTTTACTGATTGCAAGGGCATTTTTTGTTGACATGCACATCATCGGTGTTTTACAATGCTTAAATAATGGTTTGTATATAAGGAGCACACATGCAGAAAAATAATAAAGACATAGCCAACCCTAAAAAAACATTCGCTTTAATTATGGTATTAGTTGGTATTTTTACTCTTTTGATTGTATTATCAATTATATGTCGTGATTGGCTCATGAATTTTTTAGGTATAGATAAAGACAACGACGGAGTACAAATATACTATGAAGTTATACGGAATTTTATATTGGGATTGTCTGCTGTTGTGGGTTTAGGCGTTGCCTTATGGCGAACATATATTTCAGAAAAGCAAACCCATACAGCCGAACAGAGTTTACAACTTGAAAAAGATAAAGCCACAAAACAATCTCAAGAAACCCGTTTTTATCAGGCGTTAACCCAATTATCAGACGAAAATTTATCTGTACGACTAAGCGGCATATTTACCTTATCCGCACTCAAAGACGAAGACGATTTTTCCGAAAATGGGGCGTTATATATGCGGTGTATGGATGTGCTATGTGCGTTTATCCGTCATCCCTATAATAGCAAAAAGATTACAGTGCCGTTACCTAATAATGGATCAGAAAAGAGAGAAATACACATATTAAGATCCGATGTGGAAGAGGCGGTAAAACAAGTTACCAAGCGTACAGATAAACAAAAACAATGGGAACAAGACAAGAAAATAGAACACAATCTTAGGCGTGCCGTGTTAAAACACGGTAACTTTGAAAACTGTGATTTTTCTACTATGTGCTGTAGATACGCTGATTTTTCGTATACTTATTGTTATAAAGCAAATTTTACAAATACTCATTGTAGAAAGGCAAAATTTGCGAATGCTGATTGTACATATGCAAACTTTACGAAGGCTGATTGTACATATGCAAACTTTACGAAGGCTTATTGTCGTGAAGCAGCCTTTACGAAGGCTTATTGTCGTGAAGCAGCCTTTACGAAGGCTTATTGTTTATGGACGAACTTTACGAATGCTTATTGTACACTTGCAAACTTTACGAAGGCTGATTGTCGTGCAGCAGCCTTTACGAACGCCGATTGTGATAGAGCAAACTTTACGAAGGCTGATTGTCGTGCAGCAGCATTTACGAACGCCGATTGTGATAGAGCAAACTTCACGAACGCCGATTGTGATAGAGCAAACTTTACGAACGCCAATTGTAATGGAGCAAAATTTGACGGTACCATCCTTACAGGCACAATCGGTCTAAACCTTAAAAACACCGAATTCGCCCCCTAATTTACTATGTTCGTATCAAATTGGGCAATGTCATGGAAATGGCTGGTATGTATGTGACCAACATTAAAGTTATAAGTATACCCAAATAAAACGGCCAAATTTTCTTTACCGCTTGTTCCATAGGTAATTTTCCGATAGCACAGCCGACAAATAAACACGACCCGACGGGGGGTGTACATAGCCCGATGCCTAGATTCATCATTAACATAATGCCGAACTGTATAGGGTTCATGCCTATACTTGTGGCGATGGGTAAAAATATGGGGGTGCAAATTAAAATAAGGGCTGCCATATCCATAATGGTACCCAAAATCAGCAAGATAATATTTAGCATTAACAAGATAACTAGGGGATTATCTGACACCCACAACAAAGCGTTCATCAGCTGTTCTGGCACTTGGTAAAATGCTAGCAAGTATCCAAATGCCGCCGATGCCCCCACCAAAAACATCACCATTGCCGTTGTGCGGACAGAATTTTTTACCGCAACGACGAAACCGCTAAAGTCCAGCTGTTTATACACAAGTACAGAAATAATAATAGCGTAAATAGCTCCAATGGCACCCGCTTCGGTAACGGTAAAAATGCCCGATAACGACCCACCGACAATAATAACAGCCGTTGCCAAGCCGGGAATCGCCGATAAAAACGCACATGCCATCGTCCCCCACCCCGCAAAAGACTCTGTCGGATAGTTACGACGAATGGCAATATAACGGGCAACCACAACCAATGCCAAACACATTAAAATACCCGGTACAATACCGGCAACAAACAATTTCGATACCGAAATGCCCCCGCCGGCGGCAACGACATATAAAATCATATTGTGGCTGGGCGGGATAATCACCCCTGCCACCGATGATGTTACCGTTACATTCACCGCATAATCCGTATCATAGCCTTTTTTCTGCATCACGGGAATCAACAGCGACCCCAACGCCGACACATCTGCCACAGCCGATCCAGAAATGCCGCCAAAAAACATACTCGATACCACATTCACTTGTCCCAGTCCCCCCCGTACCCAGCCGACCATACTAGATGCCAACTGTACCAATCTTTGGGCAATACCCCCGTGTAACATCAGTTCGCCGGCAAAAATAAAAAACGGCACCGCTAATAAAGAAAACGATGACAAGCCCGTCATCACCGTTTGTAACGCCATAACAACAGGTATGCCCTCATAGGCAAAAATGGCAAAAGACGCCATCGCCAACGCATATGGAATGGGCATGCTTAATAACAACAGTACGACAAACAAAACAAGTAACAATATTAAACCCATAATACCCCCCTAGTGTTTATAACGCATATCGCCATCGATTAGGCGGACAACCCCCGATACAATGTGGGTTAGGGCAAATACGCTGGTTAAAATGCCACTGATGATAACGGGGATACAAGTTACACTTTGGGCAATTTCTAAAATGGGAATTTCCACATCTTCATAAAAAACATACAACTGCCAAGCATAATATGCCAATACGATGCCAAACAGCAACAACAATATGTTGATAAACATATCACACAACAGTTTATACCTAGTTGCCAATCTGTTGGGAAAGATAGCCACCGATATATGCGTGCGTTCCCACAGCCCAACCGCAGCAGATATAAATGTGATAAAAATAATAAGTAAAATGCTAGATTGTTCTATCCAAGTGGGCGTGTCGTTTAAAATATACCGCCCATAAACAAGATAGGCAAAAGTCATAACCAAAAATATCAAGGCAACAGACGATACACCCTTGCACACTATCGACAACACACCAGATACCCGTTGCAATATGTTTAATAAAGAATATACAAACCGCATGATGCCCCACCAAAAAAATCCGCACACCGCAAATTAAGAACCATATATTGTCCTTAATCAGCGTGTACATAGTGTTTATTCTGTATCGTTAATGGCTTGAATCAAGTCTCTTAATACGGGCGTTTTGGCAATGGCTTTTTCGTACACCGGTGCCATAGCATCTTGAAACGGTTGTTTGTTGGCAATAGGGTTGTATTTTACCCCCCGTGCCAAAACTTCTCGCTTGGATTTTTCTGCGTAGGCTACCCATTTTTTGCGTTGGAACTCGACGCTTTCCTTTGCCGCTTGCCGCCACATTGTTTTTTCCGCCGCCGACAGCGTATTCCATCTTTTCTTCGATACGCACAAGCACTCTGGAATAATCAAATGTTGGCTGCCAGAATAGTACTGTGCCACTTCGAAATGGTTGGTGCTGTGGTACGAAGGCCAGCTGTTTTCTGCCCCATCGATAACCCCTGTCTTTAAGGCTTGATACACTTCACCAAATGCCATTGGAGTAGCGTTTGCCCCTAATTGTGTCATCATGTCGACAAAAATTTGGTTGCCCATAACCCGTACTTTCATACCCTGCAGATCGGCAACTGTATAAATGGGTTTTTTGCTGTTGTAAAACGAACGGGATCCCGCTGCATAATACCCCAGTGGTACCAAGTTCTTGTTCTCAATTTGCTTCGACAACATGTCGCCAAAGGCACCATCGACCGCCCGGTAGCTGTGTTGTTCGCTCTTAAACACAAACGGCAAAGAAACAACACCCGCAGCAGGTACAGAATTGACCATCCAGCCCAGCGAAAATACGGCAAAATCGATACCGCCCAAACGCATTTGATTGACCGCATCTGCCTGTTTACCCAACACCGCCCCGTGGTAAATTTTACCGGCAAATTTACCATTGCTGTTTTTTTCCAGCGTTTCAATAAAATACTCCATGCCATCGCTTACGGGATACCCCACAGCGTGCTGATTCCAGCCCTTTAAACCGCCGGCAATCGCCGACACAGAAAAAGACGACAAAACACACATGTAAAAAATCAAAAATAGTCTTTTAAACATATTGCTCTCCCTTATAATACTCTAGTTGCTGTAACATACCACTTAGAAAATGGCAATTATGCTTCTTTACCCCAGCCCACCATAGACTCACACTATCAAATAAAAGATTCGTTGTCAATATAATTTTGTTTGCGATGGGTGGTAACCCATCTCACTTTATATTTTTTATACCGTTACGACCAGCGGTTATGGGTAAAAGAAAAATATTGATCCGGATGGGCGGTTACCCATTTTTCAAAAATCTGATTCATTTGCCTAGCGTCATATTCTGTGTTGCCGGTCAGGGACATGGGCGGTTCGACCACCATCTTAAAGCGGTTGCCGATCTTGACCGCATATATGGGGATAACCGGGACTTGTAATTTTGCCCCCAGCACCACCGCCCCCGATGCGGTTAATGCAGGGATTCGAAAATAGGGGACTTGCACCCCGTCCCACATCTTTTGATCGGACATCATCGGCACAATACCGCCCGCCCGTATGGATTTTAAAATCCGCTTGCCAGCGGTGGGCCCCTTGGTGATGAGCGATTTATACACCCGCAAGCGATATTTTTCAAACCAGCGGTTTAAAAACACATTGTCTATGGGACGGTATACGGTATCGGTCGCCTGCAAGCGGTGTTTTATCACCGCACAAATCACATCCCACACCCCCACATGAGCGGACAGCACAAATACGCCCTTGCCCTGTGCATATGCGTCCTGTAAATGGTGCCAGCCCTGCACATCTGTGCGGTGTACCAACTGTGGATTGTCCAGTTGAATCGCATGGGCAAGATTGACCCCATAATGCCGCCAATTGGCACGGGCAAGATTGGCATTTTGCCTGTCTGATTTATGGGGAAATGCCAGCCGCAACCCGTACAGTACCCGCCGATTTATAGGGGTTTTCGGTCCCATAAAACCTATCAGTGCCTGTGCCACCGCCTCCGCTGCCGACAACGGCAATATACGCATCAGCACCAAAAACGGATACACCAAAACAAACACTATGCCCTGTCCTATAGTTTTCATGTATGGGGAGTTCTCCCTTCTTTCTGTGGACTAGGCAACGCATCGACAATCCGCAGTGCCCAATTTTTGCTATCGATGTGCAACGCCACATACAATGGGGTTATGTCGACCCGTTGGGCAGCCGACAGCCGCATATAATCTTTTTCTGTGGTTACCAACTTGGCAAGGGCAGTCGCCGCCACACTGTGTAAATCTTGTATGTCCCCGTCTGTGTACACATGGTGATCCGGATACGACAGCTGTGCCCGAATGGGATAGCCACATTGGCGGACAGTTTCAAAAAACTTGTGCGGATTGCCCAAGCCGGCAAACGGCACCACCGATTGTCGCCCCTCGAACGGCAGGGCAAGCGGTGTATAATCCGCATATATCACCTTGTCCCCATAGGCGGTCTTTAAATCCGTATATACGGTGTGTTTGTGTCCCGTCACCAAAATCATATGGGCATTGTGTAGCGGAGTGTGCGGATATTGCCGCAGCGGTCCCGCCGGCAACACCCGCCCGTTGCCAAAGCCCCTATAGCCATCGACCACCACCACCACCACATCCTTATACACGGTGGGATTTTGCAACCCGTCATCCAAGATAATAACATCCGCCCCCAGCTGTTCGGCATACTGTACCCCGTGTTTTTTGTTTTTACTCACCACCACCGGGCTATGTTTGGCAAGCATCAGCGGTTCATCGCCCACTTCAGCGGCGGTGTGGGTGTGGGGGTCGACCACTGTGGGGGCGGTGATACTGCCCCCATATCCCCGGGATACAATCACCGGTTTTGTATATATATCCGCCAGCTGGGCGTACACCGATCGACAAGTAGGGGTCTTGCCCGTACCGCCCACCGTCACATTGCCAATGCAAATCACCGGTACCGATGCTTTGTAGGGGCGGTGGCACAGACAACGGAATTTATATAAAACCGTGTACACCGCAGACAACGGCAACAATACATTTGATAGGCGGGTTTTGCTGTAAAAGTGTTGCATTATACCCCCATGCTGTCTAACAATTTTTGTACTGTAGTGTGGTGTTGCCGAACAAAGTTTTTAGCGTTTTGTGCCATTTTTTGGCGGTCTTGTGGCGTGTCTAACATATGGCACACCGCATGAGACAAACCGTCCGCATCCTGCACTTGCCAGTGTCCGTTGACCGCATTTAAATCATCGCTTATATCGGCAAAATTGCCGGTGTCATAGCCCTGTATTACCGCTGTGTCATAATGGGCGGGCTCGAGGGGATTGTGTCCGCCGTATCCGCCGCCAAAACTGCCCCCAACCAAACACAGCGGTGCCAAATGGTAAAATAGCGGCAACTCCCCCATAGTATCGGCAATATATATCTGTGTGTCCCCTTCGATATTGTCTCCTTTAGACCGTACCGCTTGCGTATAATGTTTAAATGTGTGCTGTACGCTCGACAGCCTTTGCGGGTGGCGGGGTACCACAATAGTAAGGATATTCGGGTAGTGGGTATATATATGGGACAGTGCCTGTTCGACCACATATTCGTCTTCTGGGTGGGTCGACGCCGCCACCCATACGGGGCGGGCACCAATTTGTGATTGTAGGTGCTGTAGGTCTTGGTTACACACGGGGGGGGGCGGTGATGCGTATTTTAAATTGCCAAAAAATGCCACCGTATCGCTGCCAACAATATGGGTTATTGCCCGTAGAGTGGTGCTGTTTTGCGGATATATTTTTGTAAACAGCTGCAACATTGGGCGGGCAATACAACTGTATTTTTGCCATGTTTTAATAGATTTTTGACTCAATCGGGCGTTGACCAGATATAGCGGTATGCCCCGTTTGTGTATCTGGTTTAGGGTATTATACCACAATTCGGATTCCAAAAATATAACCGTCGATGGCTGCCAATAGCACAAAAACGCCCGCACCCACTGCACACAGTCGAGGGGAGCATATTGATGCACCGCCGCCGCCGGCAAGCGGGGCTGCAGCATTTCGGCGGCGGTATGGGTGGCGGTGGTAACCAGCACCGCATAGCCCCTATCGACCAGCCCGTCGATCAACGGCAATGCGGACATGCTTTCGCCGACACTAACCGCATGCACCCATACTAAGTCCGTATCAGGCGGGCGGACTTGTGAAGGCACCGCCATTTTTTCCACATACCGATTTGCGTCTTCTTTGCCCTGCCGCACCCGCCGTTTTAGATACGCCCGTATCAGCGGTTGACAGCCGCTTGTAAGCCCCCGATATACGGCAAAAATAATGCTGCTAAGCCCGTTCAAAATATCCATCCGAACGCATGGTTATAGCGTTCAGCTCCCGTTCTAAAAAAGCGTTAACATCGTCTTTGTCTAAACCGTTTATGGTTTGTGTATCGAGGACTTTTATCAGTATCACCCCCCGAGCAAACAGTTTCGGCACCAGCATTTTGTCCCAGCTGTTTAACACCCGCCGGCGGGAAGTATTAAAGCTACACACCACCACCGGCACCTGTTGCTTGAGTGCCAAAAACCCCAACCCGTCTTTCACCTTATGCACGGGACCTCGACTGCCATCGGGGGCAATGGCAAACGGTTTGTCTTGGTTTAACACCTTAATAGCGTTTTTAAATGGTGAAAATCCGGTACCTGAGCCACTTGACCCCACCAACGGGCAAAATCCAAAACTTTGTAAAAAGTATTTTAAGATGGTGCCGTCTGTGCTGGGCGATACGATGAAATTTAGCGGCGTTGCACCATGCCCCGTAAACCGCCACATCACCGATGCCATCAAAATCCGCCCATGCCAACATGTAAAGATAAAACGAGGGGTTGGGGGCACATCGCCTTCGACTATCACCTGCCAGCGGGTGGTGATATGCACACATTTTATATACCACGCAAATATCCGTACCAGTATACGCATACATAGGGGGTGTTTGCTGATATGTTTTATAAATGCTTTCATACTTATCGCACGCCCAATTTTTTCTGCAGGCTGGTCGAGGCAGTGGTGTATTGAAACCGCAACTTAGCGGTGGGGTGGCAGTATCTAAATGCCTGTTGTGCCATCAGGGCGGCTTCGTGGAAACCGGATAAAATCAGCTTTAATTTTCCCGGGTAATAATTAATATCACCGATGGAAAATACTTGTGGTATCGAAGTTTCAAATTTTTCCGTATCGACCACAATCAAACTGTCGTTGTGCAGTGTACAGCCAAAGTCTTTTACCGCTCCCAACGACATGGTTAAGCCGTAAAATGGCAACAATATATCACAGGGGATTTGGTACTCCCCTTGTTGTTTGTCGACAACACTGATACTCGATAGGTGTCCGTTTGCCCCGTTTAAGCTCTTAATTTGAGCAATGTGTAACGCCATGTGTCCGTCCGCTACTCTTGCCCGCATGGCGTTTACCGATGCGGCGGCACCCCGAAAATCGTCCCGGCGGTGAATTAAGGTTAAACTTTTTGCTATCGGACACAAAGTATTTGCCCAATCTAGGGCAGAATCGCCGCCGCCGGCAACCACGATGTGTTTATCCGCATATTTTTCCATGTGTTTTATACTGTAAAATACGGAACTGCCTTCAAAATCCTCGATGCCTTTAATCGGCGGTTTTTTCGGCACAAACGACCCACCGCCAGCGGCAATCACCACACAAGTACACTCGATGACAGTACCCGCATCCGTATGCACTTGCCAAATGTCGGAACCGCTATCGGCAGTGCCAACTTTTTGTATACGGGTTGCCATGTGTCTTAGACTAAACTGTGGGGCGAACGGTTTTATTTGCCGCATGAGATCGTCGACCAACTGTTGAGCGGTTATCGAAGGAACACCGGGAATATCGTAAATAGGCTTTTGCGGATACAGTTCCGCACACTGTCCGCCAACAACCGGCAAAATGTCGATAAGGTGGCTTTTCAAATCCAGCAGCCCCAACTCAAACACTGCAAATAATCCACAAGGCCCCGCCCCAATGATGGCAACATCTGTTTTGTGTACTGTCATAGCCCCACAATCCTTAAAAAATATGAAAAAATATTTTAATCCGCACGGGTTTAGTGTATAATACACCTATGAAAAATTATCAAGCGTTTTTTAAAGCACAACTCAACACACTGAAACACAACGGGCAGTACCGCATCTTTACGGAGGTATATCGGCAGCGGGGGCGTTTTCCCCACTGTGTGTATATGGGCGATGATACCACCGTGCCGAAACAGATTATCACTTGGTGTTCGAATGACTATATGGCGATGGGACAAAATGAAACCGTGCTACATGCTATGACAGAGGCACTACAGCATGTGGGGACGGGGGCGGGCGGTACCCGCAACATTGGCGGTACCAGTGCCTATCACACCGCCTTAGAACGGCAGCTCAGTATATGGCACAAAAAGCCGTCCGCTTTGGTGTTTACTTCGGGGTGGATTGCCAATTTAACCATTTTGTCTACTTTGGGGGCAAGGTTGCCAAATTGTATTATATATTCGGATTCGATGAACCACAACTCGATGATCGAAGGCATACGGCGATCCGGCTGTGAAAAACGCATCTTTAAGCACAACGATACTGGGGATTTGCAACGGCTTATCGCCCAAGACGACCCGCAAGCGGCAAAAATCATCGCTTGCGAATCCATATACTCTATGGATGGGGACATCGCCCCGATTGCCGATATTGTTACCATTGCCAAAAAATACAACGCCTTAACCTATATCGACGAAGTGCATGCGGTGGGGATGTATGGGGAGACAGGGGCGGGAATCTGTGAACAATTGGGGGTTGCCGAACACATCGACATCATTCAAGGCACACTGGGCAAAGCGGTAGGACAAGTGGGCGGGTACATGGCGGCATCGACCGAAATAGTCGACTTTGTCCGTTCCTTTGGCAATGGGTTTATCTTTACAACCTCCCTGCCCCCCGTAGTCATGGCAGGGGCAACCGCCAGCATTCAAGTGCTGATGCAATCGCACCAACAACGCACACAGCTACACGCCAACGCCACCGCCCTAAAACAAGCGTTTAACACCCGCAACATTCCAGTAATGCCGTCAAAATCCCACATTGTACCGGTGATGATTGGCAACGCCAACCGCTGTAAACAGGTATCGCACACCCTACTCAGCCAACACGGATACCACGCCCAACCGATAAACTACCCAACAGTAGCCAAAGGCACAGAACGGCTCAGATTCTCCCCCAGCCCCGTACACACAACAAGCATGATAAACGGCGTAGCCGATGCTTTGCGAAGTATTCTAAAGACGGCGTGATTGCGTGTTTATGTCAAACGCACACCACAGCAAGGTTCATATAAAACGGTTGTTTTGAAATACACGCTTGATAAAGTACCCAAAACAACATAGACTTCTTCATAGTATCTTGTACTCTGTTAATATCTTGAATCACCACATCAAATTCTATTTTTTTATCTTATATTCCATCCGAGGTAATAATTTATATTTACTACCCTGATACCTCGTCTTCGGAAAACCCCCATCTGTCAATAAGTTATATTGTTGATGTAAAGCCATTTGCTAATCCTGCTTCCACCGTTGTATGTCCGGTACGGATATACCCAAATCCAACATTTCTAACGCTCGGGCGGTGGTTTGGTGTACGATGTCTTGTATGGTTTTAGGGGCGGTGTACAGGGCGGGGACGGGGGGGGCTATGATGCCGCCCATTAGGGTGATGGTTTCCATGTTGCGGATATGGGATAGGTTTAGGGGGGTTTCCCGAGTCATTAACACCAATGGGCGGCGTTCTTTTAGCATGACATCAGCGGTTCTGGACATTAGGGTACCGCAGACACCATTTGCCACTTCGCCCAGTGTTTTCATGGAACATGGGGCGATAATCATACCGTCCGCTCGAAAAGTGCCTGAGGCACATAACGCCCCTACATCACGGTTGGCGTGGACGAAGTCCGCTTTATTTTTTATATCCGCTGGTTTATAGCCGGTTTCGTAGGCTATGGTTAATTCCCCGGCTGGCGACAGGATAAGATGGGTTTCGACACCCATAATGCTGAGTATATCCAACGCTGTTATCCCGTACACTGCCCCACTGGCACCGGATATGGCAACGATTACTTTTTGAGTCATGCGTATCATCCACTGTTTTATTGTCAAAAATATAGCACATCATACCACAAAAATAACAAGTTTCATTAAAAACTATCGACATATATGTTAATTTAAGGTAGTATGGTAAAAAATACAGAGGAGCCATTACACATGCCATATACTTTACCCCCCGTGCCGACAAGTTGGACAGACTGTGTTTGTCCGCTTGCCTATGCCCATGTTGTCAACCTGTTACAAAACGAATCGGCGGAGGTATTTCCCCCTGCCCCGTTGGTGTGGCAGGCATTGCAGTTGACTGATTTTCACGCCGTAAAAGTGGTCATAATCGGACAAGACCCCTATCACGCCCCCAATCAGGCGATGGGGCTGGCGTTTTCTGTGCCAAAAGGACAAGCAACCCCGCCCAGCCTACAAAATATATATACAGAATTACAAAACGACATGGGCGTCCCCATTGCCCGTCATGGGGATTTAACCGCTTGGGCAGAACAGGGTGTATTGTTGTTAAACACCGCCCTAACCGTTCGCAGAGCCACTGCTGCCAGCCACAAAAACATCGGCTGGCACCCCATCACCACAGCCATTATTCAACATATTAACGCCCAGCACAGCAACATTGTATTTATACTATGGGGCGGGCATGCGAAATCGTTTAGGACATATATAGACGGCAACAAACACTGTATATTAGCCGCTGCACACCCATCGCCCCTGTCCGCTAACAAGGGTGGATTCTTCGGGTGCAGGCACTTTTCACGCACCAACGCCTATTTACAACAACACGGCAAAGACCCTATCAATTGGGCAAAGCATATCCACATGTGATGAAATATACACCCTGTTATGCGGGGCTATTGTCCTTTTGCGTATTCATACGGGCGGTTTTGTCTGTTGCTGCGGATTGCTGTACGAATATGTGTTTTATGGATTCGTACAGATATTCATCCAGTTCGTACAAGGGTACTGCTTTTTGTGCCTTAATGTTGTGTGCCAGCATCGTCATGTCGTATGTGCGATGTATTTGGCTTTTGTATTTAGCTTTGTAGGTTACCTTGTGGGGGGTGTTAAACACGGAGAGTATAGGGGTTTGTGGTTGATATAGTGCCTGCATATGGATACCGTTTAAATGGGCATATATACCCGTGTTAAACAAGGTGTCGATACTGCTAACAGGGGCGGCTGCCCCTGCAGTGCCTGCTCCAGCTGCGGTAGCAGCCCCGCCACCGATACCGCCCATGGCTACAACAGCAACGCCGGCACCTATCAGTACGATAGCCGCACCTCCGCCACCACCGCCGCCGCCACCACCGCCGCCACCGCTGTCGCCGCCATTGTTATTGCCACCATTATTTCCACCACCGTTATTTCCGCCATTGTTTTGGGCGGTGCTGTATATAAAACCAGATCGGGTATTATCCGTCACACCGGTCGAATGAAAATCTAGCTTAGTTGTGTCGTATGCTAGATTGTATTGGCTAAAGGGGGGTGTTATCCCCCCCATGTCGTTATCCGCAGGGCTTTTTGTCCATACCAAATATCGCCCTTTGTTATTGTCTGTATTGCCCTTATCCGTAATATTTAAGGCACCGCTATTTGATTGGTTGGTAAATTTATTTGCCACCAATTCAATAGCCACATTGCCCGTATTTAAGTCGCCTGTGGATTTTATCTCGCCATTATTTCCCCCATCTTTACGAATGATAATTTCCGAATCGTTATTTTCATCGGCTGTCCCCGAGTGTATAATGCTGACCCGTCTACCGTCTGCTTTGTACACGCTGATTTTACCTGTTTGCTTTTTGTTGGCGGCACCGCCGCTTTTACCTGTAAGCATTTTGATAAGTAAATCATTGACGCCCCCGGATATGGTTTTGTTTGCGGCAACGGTGATTTGTGCTTTGCCTGTGTCCCGATCGTTTAAAACGAAGCCCGTATTAGCGGCACTGGCGTCATTGGCTTTTATTATCAGCCCGCCATTTACTTTTACATCGTTGTTAATTATAACCGATCGCCCAGCGATTAAGGTCAATTTCCCTGTACCCATTGTTGCATTTATGGCATCATTGATAGTAATATCATTGCTGGCAATAAGGGTTACATTTGTACCCCCTTTTAGTTGCGTTTCATACGCCGTTGCATAGGGTACATTTATCAGGTACACGGCACCTGCATTACTACCGCCATCGTCATCACCACCTGCCCCCACAGCCAATTTGCTACCATAAGCACCTAACGATACACTTTGACCAAAATTATCATTACTAGCCAAGCCATCAACATCAAACTTACCAGCACTACCACTGTTATTAGACAGTTTGAGTACTTGTTTTACCGCACCACTTACCTTGCCCCAATTATTTCCATCTCCGCTAATGGTAAACACATATACAGCACCTGCAGCCGCTCCACCATCGCCATCAGCAATTGCCCCAACAGCCAGCTTCGAGCCATCGTCACTTAACGATACACTAGTGCCAAAATAATCACCGGCTTTGAGTACAACATTAGATATGCCATTACCACTACCACTAGTACTAGCACTAGCTATCTTTACAGTTTTTGTTACTGTATCCCATGCATTTCCCATGATAGTAAACAAATATACAGCACCGGTATCCCTAAGTGTATTGGGTTTGTCCTTGTCATCATCAAATTTAGTGCCAACAGCCAACTTCGATCCGTCTCCACTCAAAGATACACTAAAACCAAAATAATCTGTTGCATCGAGATCCCCATTAGCAAGCCCAACGCCATTTTTAATCTTATTCGTTTGTGTTATCTTAGTACCCCATGAATCGTCAGATCCACTTACCTTAAACAAATACACCGCCCCCTTAAATGTATCCTCAGCATATGACCCAACAGCTAACTTCGATCCATCATTGCTCAGCGACACACCGGTACCAAAATAATAAGGTGATTTAAGCTTATCATCAGAGGGGTTAGCATCGTTTTCAGCCCCCACCACAGTTTCACCATCTTTAATTGTTCTTGTTAGTTTTATCGTGTTGCCCCAACTGCTAGACCCAAGATGAAACAAATACACCGCCCCTTTATTAAGTTCCTTTTTATAAACACCCGTAGCCAAATATTTCCCATCGGCACTTAAAGATATGCTAGAACCGAAATAATCATGGTCATCCAATCCAAGAGTATTATTACCGTCAACCTTAGTAACAGCATCAATCTTTTTCTGTTGTGATATGGAATCCCCCCATTTTCCACCGCCAACGGTGTACAAATACACCGCTCCACTATTGGTTTTACCACCGGCGACATCATCCCCCGGGGCTCCAACCGCCAACTTCGTCCCATCATCGTTTAATGATACACTGGTGCCGAATTTATCATCAGCACCTAAATCCGTTTCGTTATAAGCAGCGGAAGAAGATTTAGCAATCTTTTTTATCTGCCCCAATGGGGATCCCAATATCCCTATGACAACATTTTTCGGGTCGAGTAAAATAACCCCATTGCCTGCACTCACCCGTTTTAAACCGAAACTATCGACCTGTTTTTTGCCCGATATTTCCACCGCCCCGCCGCCAGTGGCACCGGTTGCGTCTATACCCGCATAATTGTTGGTGGTATTATCCGCCCACAAAATCGCCGTACCGCCCGTACCCGCTTGGGACGACACATCGATATTTACACCCGTACCTAACGAAGTTTTGCCGGCACTAACAAGGGAACTATTATCCCGCCAACGGGTTACAAATAGGTCTTGGGTGCGTTTGCCGAGTGGGCTGGTTTTCGGGTCATACCCGCCCCCTTGAAACGCCCCGCCTAGACGAATCCGTCCGCCTTGCGTTTTGCCCGATGCGGATACGGTACCGGACAACAACCCGACCAAGCCGCCTTTGTTACTAATATCGATATATCCGCCGCTACCGTCCATACTATCGGCTTTAAAGTCCGCAGAACCTAATACTTTCGTACCCTGTTTGCCTAGTCCGCCAATAAACGACAGACTGCCGCCCTTGTTGCCACCAGACACATCAAAACGGCTACTAGCGTTTAGGTTTGCCCCGTGTTGCAACGATATTTTAACCGTCCCTCCAGTGCCATTTTGTGCTACAGCCGAAACCGTGCCGCTACTATCGATGGAATCCGCCTCGATGGCAATAGTGCCGGCGTCGCCATAGTCCGCATCAGCAGTGATTCGCCCGCTGCCGGTAATGCCTACCGTACCGCCACTAATAGATATAACACCGTCTGTGGAAGACACAGTGTTTGCCGATACAATACCATCGATCGAAATAGTTTGTCGCAAAATATCAGAGGCATCGGCAACGGTTATATCGATAAATCCACCCCGGGAGTCGACCTTTCCGCCTAAATCAAGGGTAGCCGCAACTTTATTGCCTTGCGAATCGGTTAAGGTATCCCATGTGTCCGTAGGCACTTCGACCCGTAAAAAATCGCTGTTGCCAAACGACATAACAATTTTTTCACCACCAGCAAAACCAACCTTACCGACAAGGGCTCGAACCATGCCATCGTTTTTAACCGCCCCACCAAGTAACGCCACAAAACCACCATCATCGACCGAAATACTACCCCGATTCGAAACAACGCCACTATTACCATTTTTCGTAAATGTATACTCACCATTCAAAAAATCATTATTGTCGATGTCGAGAGTCGAGGCAACAAAACCGCCCGTGTCGATAACACCATCCGCAGTAATCCATATGCCATTGGGATTGACCAAAAACACGCTGCCGTTACTGTTAATCCGTCCAGCAATTTCCGAAGTAAAATCCCCCGTAACCCGATTCAAGGTTGCCGAGTCGCTACTGGGTTGGTTAAAGTTTACTGTGTTATCCTTACCTACAGAAAAACTATGCCAATCGATAACCGCCTTATCCGATTGCTGATTTATATCGAGGGAAATATACCCCCCCCCCCCCCCAGCATATGTGATACTAGCAGAGCCCTCCTGTACCACGCCACCTTGTGGCAAGCCACCAGCAAATACACCAGTACCCAACGCAGATACCGCCAATAAAACAAACTTTACAGATTTGTGAGTCATCATCGTTAATCCTTATACCAATTTACAAACTTAATGCTGTCTTACATAACAACACACTTCGGATCGAAAGTATACCACAGAAACAATAAAACGCAAGTGCAAAAAACGCCTTTTGATGCCTAAAAAAACACCATACTAACTATGCCTACACTTGCGAATGCACACGCACAGTATACAGACAAGCCTATACACTCTGCACATATACTATTGATAAAATTCCCACTTGGTGTCGCCTGTGCCGGTGCGGCACCATGTGCTGATAACATTGGCTTTTTTGCTAAATCCGTGATTTACGGTTTCCAAAATCCGCCGACAATATACAGCATCGCTGCGTTGATAAGTGGCAATAACCAACATCATACCCCGCACCGAATCGCCTCTCCAATTGATGCGTTTTTTACTGGGTTGTTTTTCCAGCGTTTCTTGTCGCATAACGGCGATATATTCTGTGTCCTGTGGTGTAATCTGATCAGCGGTAATCGATATAGTGGCACAAGCCGAAACCCCAACAGCGAGCACAAAAACCGCCCCCCAACGAGGCACATACCTCGCAAAAGGTGCCTGCATCAATTCGATCCCCAACCGCTGTCGATAATGGCTAGTTCGTCGACGCTGTCGACTTTTTCCAGAGCACCTGACATATGGTTATCGGCATCTTTCTTTTTCGGAGTGTTAGATTTATCTGATTTTTGCTGTTTAGTTGGCAATCCTAAAATTTTACGAATTGTTTTTGCCTGTTCCGTTTGCAAGGCATCGACACGGGTACTAAATGCAATATAACCAATACTGTTAATGGTGGTGCCAGCGATAGGTTTTTTGTCGACACCAACCTTTTCTTTTAAGCTTTGTTTTTGTTCGTCCGTTAAGCTATTTTCACCGCCACCAGCCCCGAACAGCTGTTCATTGTGGGCCATTTGCTGATCAATTTGAAATGTTAAGTCATCAAGTATATCATCGGCTGCATCGCCCACTCCATCTTCCAAACTGTCTAAGGCACCGAACTGTGCACTTTCTACAGAGGCATCGAAATCATCCATATCGAAAAATGCCGAATCAATCACATCTTGGTTGGCACCGATCGCTTTGTCCATCTCCGATTCGCTGACTCCCCCCACCCCCACTGGAGTAGAACCAGCAAACACAGGCGATGCCGATAACAATCCGCACACACCAAATACAAAAATAAAACGATTCTTATAAAACATAACCTAACATTTCCTGTAAAGAAAAAATACTACACACAGCACACGATACCGCATGTAAACAATATATGCAACGGATAAATTCGCACATATACAATACCTGTATAGCATACACAAAATGCAAATGCAAGCTAAAAAAGCTAAAAAATGTAAAAAATATTTGTATATTTGTAGGTTTGGCTATATTCTAATGGCAAAAAACAGCGAAATATACTATAATCGCAAGCATATACACAATGGACATACAGACAATGACACTATTACACACACTTACACCGTTACCGCCCCATATACTGGTTGTGGACGACGACACGCAAATTCGTACTTTGTTACAGAAATTTTTGGAAAACAACGGCTGGCTCGTATCCGTTGCCGAAGATACCAACGCTGCCCGGGAAATTTTACAAACGCTCAGTCCTGATCTGATTATCTTAGATGTGATGATGCCCAACGAAACAGGCATCGAATTTTTACAACAGTACCGCCAACAACACGATACGGCGGTGTTAATGCTAACCGCAAAGACCGACTTAGACGACAAAGTCAGTGGACTGCTCGCCGGGGCAGACGATTACTTGACAAAACCGTTCGAGCCAAACGAACTATCCGCCCGTATCAAAGCCCTATTGAGACGCATCAGAAACGACCAAGACGGACAAAACATAGTAATGATTGGCACTGCAAAATACGACTGTGAACGGGGCATATTATACCGCAACGACGAAGTGGAAAAATTGACAGATACAGAAACCCGCATCTTAAATGTGTTGTGTTCCAAACCGGGGCATACTTTCAGCCGTCAAGACATCAGCGAACACGCCGGCATTCAAGGCGACGACAGAGCAGTAGATGTGCAAATCACCCGCCTACGGAAAAAACTAGAACAGGACAGTAAAAACCCAGAGTTTTTACAAACCATTCGAGGCGGGGGATATATGTTGTATATTTGACATTGCCCCCCCATACACTGAGAAAAGCCCATGCCACAAAACACCGCTAACCTAGACCGTAAAGGCATATTTAGCCGCTACATTCTGCCCAAAACCATTTATGGGCGGTTGTTTATTATTATCGTGGTGCCTGTGCTGATGGTGCAGACTTTTTCTTTGTTTGTGTTTTACAACCGCCACTGGGTACAATCCACACAGTCGTTATCACAAAGCCTTATATCGGCTATGGAAGTGGTGATACGAATCCACAAAGCCGACCCACAATACGCCACTATTTTGGCAAGCAAACTGGGGATGAATATGTCGTATACGATGGAACCCCTGCCCAACATAGCCCCATACACAGACAAAACCGGCGAAGTGTTCTTTAATGCGTACACACACAGGCAGATGCCTTATGACATAATCATTCGCTTTTTGCCCCCCCGTACCGTGCATGTGCAAGTGGGCAATACGGCGGAAACTTTTTTGTTTAGTTTCGATGAATACCAACTGTACACCACCGTTACCGCCAAGCTTGTTTGGTTGTGGACGATTTTTATCGGTGTGCTGTTTGTGGGTATTGCCTTGCTGTTCGCCCGCAACCAAGCCCGCCCAATAAAAAAACTCAGTCAAGGGGCTATTGCGTTTTCCAAAGGCGACAAAAACGCCCTGAGCACCGTTGCCATCCGAGGGTCAAACGAAGTGCGAGAGGCCGTATTTAGCCTGCGGACTATGGCGGAGCGAATCAACCGCCACCAACAGCAACGCACGGATATGCTGTCGGGCATATCGCACGATTTACGCACCCCTCTTACCCGTATGAAACTGCAACTGGCACTGATGAAACAATCGGGCGATACAGCCATCTTAACCGACAATATCAACGATTTAGAACAAATGATTGCTTCATACTTGGCATTTACCAACGAACAACAAACCCATGTGTGGGAAAAAATCGATGTCCATGCCTTAATCACCAGCGTGTACAAAAAATGGCAAGTGGTAGGCAACGATATTACCCTGACCGCTGTATCGCCGGCTGTTATACAGGGCGACGAAGGGCATATAACCCGTATGCTAGAAAATATTATCAGCAACGGATTTCGCTATGGCGGTAAAGTCGACATTACCATTCGCACCCTGAGTAAAACCGTCTGTATCGATATTTGCGACAATGGCTGTGGCATTCCCGAAGACAAACTGGACGCCATATTTCGCCCGTTTGTACGCTTGGAAGAATCCCGCAACACCGCCACAGGCGGTATTGGCTTGGGGCTGAGTATTGCCCTCGATATTGCCACCAAACACGGGGGCAACATTACACTAGCCAACCGTAAAGATGCACAGGGGCTAATAGCGACAATAACCTTGCCTTTGTGGCAAAAATAAAGGTGCGTTTGGAAGTGGGTTGTTATAAAACGGGTTTTCGTGTATGTTGGCACAAGCATACTGTAACACAGCAACAACGGGAATAAACAACATGACAGATTCATTGGTATTTTCGGGCATTCAACCCACAGGGCAATTGACTTTGGGCAATTACTTAGGGGCGTTAAAAAACTGGGCGGATATGCAACGCCAGCACAAGTGTATATACTGTGTGGTAGACCAACACGCTATCACCGTATTTCAAGATCCCGCCCAATTAAAACACGCCACCCGTGAAGTTACCGCCGGCATCATAGCCTCAGGAGTCGATACGGATACAACTATTTTATTCCCCCAATCTGCCAACCCTAATCATACGGAGCTGGCATGGTATTTTAACTGTGTCGCCCGCATGGGGTGGTTAAACCGTATGACCCAGTTCAAAGAAAAAAGCGGTAAAAATGCGGAAAATTCCTCTGTTGGGTTGTTTGCCTATCCGGCGTTACAAGCAGCAGACATTTTGGCGTACAAAGCCACCCATGTACCTGTAGGCGAAGACCAAAAACAACATCTGGAATTGTGCCGGGATATTGCCCAAAAGTTTAACCACGATTACAATACGGACTTTTTTCCACTGATACAACCGTTTATTCGATCGGAAGGGGCAAGAGTCATGTCGCTAAGAGATGGCAATAAAAAAATGTCTAAATCAGATGCGTCCGACAACGCCCGTATTAACCTAATGGACGATGCGGACACCATCGCCAAAAAAATCAAAAAAGCCACCTCCGATAGCGATGTACTGCCCAGCGAAACAGAAGGCTTACAAAACCGCCCAGAGGCAAAAAATTTGCTAACTTTGTATGCGGTGTTGCAAGACAAACCCCTCGAACATGTCATGCCCGAAGTGGCGGGCAAAGGCTGGGGGGCATTTAAGAGCATGCTAGCCGATATAACAGTAGCAAAAATCGCCCCCATAGGCATCGAGATGACCCGCCTAATGCAGGACAAAAGCGAAATCGACCGCATCCTAAACAACGGTGCCACCCGTGCCAGAGAAATCAGCCAACCTATCATCGATGAAACCCGTAAGATTATCGGGTTTTTGTAAAGTGTGTAGGCATGTTTATATCCCGTATATGACCAAATGTAAGACACTTGCCATATCAAATACAAATATTTATGATGGCAAACAAACACCCCCACCAACAGGCAAAAGGTCTTATGCACCTGTCGACACCTTTATTTTAAAACAAAAATAGTATTTTCTATCTTGGCAAAAGCGTTTTGATATATTTGTGGATCCAATATAGCAGAACTCTCATTCCTATTTTGACCGTATGCATTAGAAACTTGGTCAGATTTTACAATATTTAACCGAATATCAGAAAATTTTTGCGTCTCCACAATAGATGCGGTGATTTTATGTTTTGTGGTATAAACATCGCCTGTCCACCAACTGGATTCGGAATCGACTAAAGACTCAGCGGTAATAACGCCTGAATCATAGTCTGTACTTAAAATTATGTATCCCAGATCTTGCAAGACGCTTAATACACTTTTATACGCCGTTTTATAGTCCGCTTCGAATTGTCTTGATTGAATTTGTTTTATTTGCAAAGGGGTTAATTCTACTGGGTTTGATTCGCCTATACAGCCTGCAATAAATATACCCATAAATACTGTTATGCAAAGTGTCGATAGAATTTTTCTCATATGATTTTACCTCAGATTAAAATGATGATGATTGTGAACGAAAATCTTTTACAATACCTTTTTCATTAAACTTGATGATTAAGGTAAATGTTCTTTGCGTAGATTCAAAACCAGAATTTGATGATGAACGACCAAATATTATAAAGAATCTAAAAGACTCAGATCTATTAGACTTGCTGGTCGTCGCATGTTTTTGATATGTCCATACTTCATGCCCCTGTGCATCCAAGCTAGTGATATTGGGTGAGCCTAATTTTTCTATGACTTCTGTTTTGGTCGTCTGACCTACCTTAACAGTCATGCGTATGGCACCTTGTGTTAAAGTGGTTTTGTTTATTATATCTGATTGTGGCGTGCATCCTGTTACAACACCTACAAACAACAATGCCAATATTGTTTTCATGTGAACTCCTTACTCTCATGATAGTATACATTTTTAACCAATATATACTAAAATATTCTTTTTTAGGTTATTTTGCAATAGAGAAATAAACTTTTTGTTTATAAATTATTCTTTTTTGGTTTATTGTAATTTATAAAGTACTATTTTTTCCGATATTGTATAACATTGGAAATTATAAAAAATGAACACCTATAATCAGCGCATGAAATTGGCAAAAGAATTAAAAATTGCAAGAATTAGGGCAGATCTTACGCAGGTCGAACTCAGCAAAATTCTTAATAAAGCCCAATCTTTTATACACAAATACGAAACAGGTGAAAGACGGTTGGAAGTTATCGAATTTTTTATTATCTGCAATGTGTTAAACGCCAATCCTTATGATATTATAAATACGGTTATGGATTCCAAAAATATGTGATACAGCTACGATAAATGCTTTTAAAAACAACATAGACAGCCAATTTATAAACCCTGATGTATTCGTATAGTATATAACATGTACCACAATACAGCTTTATCCATGACCTCATCGAGAACCCGAGTTACCCGCTCTGAAAATGGAGTCAAAAATATAGTTGCAATTATTCGACCTTTGTAATATGTTTTATTCTGAGGGTGCGACAAACCAACATAATAAAAACGATAGTTTTCGTACATCATGTTGAAACCATGTGATGGGTAAGAAGGAATGGGAAATGACCATGTTTATACAAAGACGACCTGTGGTTAGCGTCATCTGTTTTGTGCTTGCCTTAGTGTTGGTATGGCTGTTGGTTGCCGTGTGGCCAGCGGAGCTGGTGGATGTGCTTGGGCGCAAGAAAACTTTTGTCAATACTTTATTCAATGGGCTGACTTTGGCGGGGCTGTATTTTTTGGTTGCCACAGGGTTTTCGCTTATTTTTGGACTGATGCAAAATGTCAACTTGGCACATGGATCGTTGTATTTGTTGGGCGGATATATTGGCTATGAAATATCCGAATACACGGGTAGTTGGGTGGTGTCTTTATTGGGGGCGTTTGTTGTTGTTGCCATTGTCGGCAGCTTGTTACAAGTGTTTATTTTTCGCCGTATACAGGGGGACGCTCTCAGACAGACTCTGGTGACTATTGGCATATCTATTATTGCCGCTGATGCGATGCTGGCGGTTTGGGGCGGCACCACTTATCAATTTTCCATCCCCGAATACTTGAGTGGTGCGGTGCAATTACCGATTGTTTCGGTGATTAAATCATCGGGGGCGGTCGTCTATATCAAGTATCCCTTGTATCGCTTGTCCATATTGGTATTTGCTATTGTGGTTGGGATTGCTTTGTGGGTGTTTTTAAACCGTACTCGGCTAGGCTTAATAATACGGGCGGGCGTGGAAGATGCAGATATTTTAACCGCATCGGGGGTCAATATTCAAGTTGTATTTGTCATCGTATTTGCCATTGGGGCAGGGCTAGCGGGGCTGTCCGGCGTGGTCGGTGGTACCGCTTTGTCGATTGCCCCCGGCGAAGATGTGCGCTATTTGTTGGCGTCTTTAATGGTGGTGATTGTCGGAGGCATGGGATCTGTATCCGGTGCGGCACTAGGGGCGTTAATCATCGGACTAGCAGAACAATTTGGCTTAGCGTATTTTCCCACATACGGGGCGATTTTTACCTTTGTTATAATGGTCGCCATTTTGGCATGGAAACCACAAGGCATATTTGGCGGGGGTAAATACCTGTGATACCATCGTCCACTACAAAAAGTATAACAAAAATAGCACCTATTATAGGGGGACTTGTTGTATATCCCCTGCTTGCCCCGCCGTTTTTTATCGAACAGATCGGGTCGTATACGATAATATTGGGGATTGTTTGTGTATCCTTGATGGTGCTAGGGGGGCTGGGCGGTATGGTCAGCATGGCACAAATCACCATTGCCGGCATGGCGGGGTATGTGATCGCCATTACCGGCGATAACAACTTGGGCGGGCTGGGTTGGCATTGGGTGCTGAGCGTTGGTTTCGCCCTGATTGTTGCCACTGTGCTAGGCGGTATTATTGGGGCTATATCGGTGCGAACCGAAGGCATTTATACGATTATGATAACCCTTGCCATTGCCGTAACAGTGTTTTATTTTGCCCGTCAAAATTATTACATTTTTAACGGTTTTACCGGCTTTGCACAAATTAAGCCGCCCACATTAGCGGGGGTGTACTTGCGGGATATGGTGCCGTTTTATTACCTGACTTTAACATCGGGGGTCATCTGTTATTTTGCCGTGCTGTACGCTATGAAATCGCCGTTTGGCTTGGTGTTACAAGCCATTCGAGAAAACCCCAGACGGGTATCGGCAATGGGCTATAATGCGGCGGCACATCGCATTGTTACCCACATGTTATCCGGGGGGATTGCCGGTATTGGCGGTATATTATGGGTGTGGTATATGGGACGGATTTCGCCGGGGGATATAGGGGTCGATGTGGCTATTGATATTTTGGTTATTGCCGTTATTGGCGGTATGCGACACCCCATAGGACCCTTTATTGGGGCGGTTTTATTTGTTTTATTAGAAAGTTTTGCCATAGACCTTATCGACCGGGATCGGTTTAACATGGTCATTGGCTTTGCCTTTTTGGGGGTTGTATTGTTTTCCCCAGATGGGCTGTTGGGTATTTTTAAACTTATACACACAAAAATAAGTTCAAAAGCCCGCTTGCCAAAATCCCCATAATGGGCGTTGGCATATAGGATTACATTTCACACAAAACATACAACAAGGGAGAGTGCACTATGCAAAAAACTTTAAAACACTTATTTACAACCGCTGTTATGGCGTGTACCGGGTTTGCTATGGGGGGCGTAGCCGACACTATCAAGATGGGGGGACTTGCCACTTTGGAAGGTCCTTTTGCTGTGTTGGGGGAAGATTCGATTCGGGGTATCAAAATGGCACTGCAAGAATTCAATTACCAAGTTGCGGGCAAAAAGATTAAACTGATTACCGCATCCTCTGACGCATCGCCCGCCAGTGCCATTCGAGCGGCAAAAAAATTGGTCGAACAAGACAAAGTCGACATTATGATCGGTCCCCTATCCGGATCAGAAGGATTGGCAATTAAGGATTATGCCAAAAGCCACCCGAATACAACATTTTTAAACGGTGCATCGGGGGCACAGGATACAACCTTGAGAGATCCAGCAGATAACTTTTTCCGCTTTGGTACGGAGGGTGCCCAATGGATGGCAGGCTTGGGCGAATATGTGTATAAGCAAAAGGGCTACCGTTCGGTAGCGGTGCTGGCGGAAGACTATTCTTTCCCATATACACAAGTGTTTGGGTTTTTGGAACCGTTTTGTCGCTTAGGCGGTAAAGCCCCGCAAGACGCCCGTTTCTGGGTACCCATTGGCAACAAGGATTATGCGTCCGTGATCGCCGCTTTGCCGGATGATGTGGATGCGATTTATGTCGCCTTAGGCGGGGCGGATGCGGTGAATTTCTTGACCCAATACGAACAAGCGGGCGGCGAATTGCCATTAATCGGCGGCACTATTACCGTCGACCAAAGCGTATTGGGATCGAAAGGCAAAACCAGAAAATTTGTCATTGGCACCCCGTCTGCGGGACCGATTTCTGATACTTGGGACAGCCCCGCATGGAACAAGTTTGTCGCTGATTACAAAGCACAATTCCCCAACGGTTTCCCGTCTCCGTCATTGTTTGCCCACGCAAATTATGTCAATACCAAAGCCGCACTATTAGCCCTGCAACGGGTAGACGGCGATATATCCGATGGCGGTAAAGCCTTGCGGCAAGTGCTAAGCACCCTGTCATTTGACACCCCAACCGGCAAAGTTAGCCTAGACGCCCGTCGTCAAGCCATCGCCGATATTTTCTTAACCGAAGTTATCGAAGGGGCAAATGGCAACTTGGTAAATAAAACCATTAAGGTGATTCCACAAGTGAGCCAGACATTTGGCATGCCATATGAACAATTCTTAGCATATGGGCAAGTGAGTCGTACCAACCCTAAATGTGAATAAACACACATTATATGACCGTCATATGGGGCGTGTGCCCCATGTGGCGGACATATCTGTTTAGGAACCAAAAATGCACATCGCAAACGAGGCGTTATCACAGTTAAAACAATCCGGTCAGTTTGTACTGGAGCTGACGGGTATTAGCCAACACTTTGGGGCGTTGCAGGCGTTGTCTGAGATAAATTTATCTGTTCCCGTTGGCGATCGCCGTGCTGTATTGGGATCCAATGGGGCGGGAAAAACTTCGCTGTTTAATGTCATTACGGGCGAACACACGCCAACCGCAGGCAATATCCGCTTGTTTAATCAGGTGGTAACCGACTTGCCCGTATATGAACGGATTCGCATGGGGCTGCGGCGGACTTACCAAATATCGCTGTTATTTGGGTCGATGACCGTTCTGGACACAGTGTATATTGCCTGTTGTGGGGTGGCACGGGGGCGGTTTTCTTTACGCAGACCAACCGCTGATAGCCACAGTTTAAAAAACGCCCACCAGTTGTTACAATTGGTACACTTGGACGATTGCAAATACGCCCAAGCACAACAGCTCAGCTATGGACAACAACGGCAATTAGAAATCGCCCTAGCCCTAGCAGGGTCGCCCCGCTTGCTGTTACTGGACGAACCGGCGGCGGGATTGTCAGCAAAGGAACGCACAGATTTAATTGCCATTTTGCAAAACTTGCCCGCCCATGTGACTTTTATTCTTATCGAACACGATATGGAGGTCGCCCTCAGGGTGGCGGACTCCGTAACCGTTATGCACAATGGGCGGATACTCAAGCACGGATCCCCACAAGATATTCAAAACGACCCCGATATTCAAAAACTGTACTTAGGGGAGACAACCGATGCGTAGCCATACCCCCCACACCACAGCCGCCATGCCGCCGCAAAGCGATACCATTTTGCAACTGCAAGATATACATGTGTACTATGGGCAATCGCACGCCTTGCAAGGGGTAAACTTCCAATTGCCAGCCGGGGCATTGGCAATTATTGGTCGCAATGGTATGGGCAAAACCACCTTGTGCAACCGCATTATGGGGCTGTTGCCGCATACGGCTGGAACAGTGCGATTTATGGGACAAGACATCACCCACCAGCCGTCACACACTATCGCCAACAAGGGCATTGGCTATGTGCCACAGGGACGGAAATTATGGCACTCTTTAACCGTAGAAGACCATATCCGTTTGTTTAACAGCCCAAAAAACACTTGGCACAGGGACAAAATTTATCAAGCCTTTCCCCGCTTGTTCGAACGCAAAAACACTCCAGCAAGACACCTATCGGGTGGTGAACAACAAATGCTTGCCATCGCCCGGGCACTGTTACAAGATCCGAAACTGTTAATTTTAGACGAACCCACCGAAGGGCTGGCTCCGGTGATTGTACAACATGTGGAAAACCTGCTCGACACACTGGTACAAAACCGTCAAATGGCGATTTTGCTTATCGAGCAAAATATCCATACGGCATTGGCACTGTCCGAACAAGTGGGGGTAATGGTCAATGGGCAATTGCAACATATATATCGATCTGCAGATTTACGGCAAGATGTGGCATTACAACGGCAGCTATTGGGCGTACAACACGCCAACGATACGGATGCGGATAGCCCCGCATTTACCGCTCGCCCCTCTCTCTCCCCTGTGGCACCAGACACCATCGATACGGATTCCACAACATTTATTGCCCCCACCCGTTGGCATGCGTCCCCCACCCATACAGAACACCGCAAAACTTACACACGGCAACAGACGCCAAAAGCAAAGCAAGCGGACACCACCCCCGCATACCCAGATACGCATACCGCCCCACTTGCCCCTGTTTACAGCACGGGACAAACTGTGTATGTGGTTGGCACTTTTGACACCAAAGCCGCAGAATTGTCCTATATAAAACAGTGCCTCATCGAACAAGGAAAAACCGTCCATACGGTCGATGTATCGACCGCTAACCGCACTTCGATCAGCACCGCAGACACCCCCCCACATGTCATCGGAGCGTGGCACCCGCACGGCAGTCGAGCGGTGTTTACCAACGATCGGGGGCAAAGTGTTACCGCTATGGGTACCGCTTTAACCCATTGGCTGCAACGCCGTACGGACATTGGCGGGATTATAGCGGCGGGCGGATCCGGTGCCGCTGCACTGGTTAGCCCCGCCATGCAGGCGTTGCCTATTGGCTTGCCAAAAGTGCTTATATCGACTATGGCATCGGGGGATGTCCGCCCGTATGTGGGGGCGTCCGATATTGTTATGATGAATCCGGTAACCGATGTGCAAGGCTTAAACACCCTTTCCCGTACTATCCTAAAAAATGGGGCGTTGGCGTTGGCGGGTATGGTCGACACCCAACAAAATTGTTCTGCCGTTACATCGCCCACCGCCCCCCATACGCAGGACAACAAACCTACAGTAGGCTTGACCATGTTCGGGGTTACCACGCCGGCAGTGCAAAACATCAGTAAACAGCTCCCCCCCGATACCGATGTATTGGTGTTTCACGCCACAGGCATCGGCGGTCAAGCTATGGAAAAACTGATTGAGAACCGCATGTTGCAATCGGTGATCGACATCACCACCACCGAAGTATGCGACCTTATTGCCGGCGGTGTGATGCCCGCCCATGCGGATCGATTGGGCGTGTTTATCAGAAACGCCATACCGTATGTAGGGTCGCTTGGGGCGGTCGACATGGTCAATTTTCACGCTATCGACAGCGTACCGCACCGCTACAAAAACCGCACCTTAGTTGCCCACAACGACCACATTACCCTCATGCGGACAAATGCGGAGGAAAACAAAGCCGTTGCCATATGGCTATGCGAACGGCTAAACGCTATGCCTGGTGCGGTGCGGTTTGTTATCCCCGAAGGCGGTGTATCGGCACTGGACGCCCCCAACCAACCGTTTTATGCACCGCACATTAACCAAGTGCTGTTCGATACCATCGATGCACATTTTGAACAGACGGCAACCCATAAACTGATACGGGTACCATACCACATAAACGACAACGCATTTGCCCAAACTGTGTTAAGGGCATTTCAAGATATGAGGAGACCTTAAACCATGACATTTGACAAACACTGTTTACTACAAAAATACCGTACCATGCGAGCCAACGGCATACCGATTATCGGTGGCGGTGCAGGTACGGGACTATCGGCAAAGTGCGAGGAACAGGGCGACATAGATTTAATCGTTATTTACAATTCGGGTCGCTATCGCATGTCCGGCAGAGGGTCGTTATCAGGGCTCATGGCGTACGGCAACGCCAATGATATTGTCCTAGAAATGGCACAAGAAATTTTGCCGGTGGTCGATCACACGCCCGTACTGGCAGGGGTCAATGGCACCGACCCGTTTTGTATTTTCGACCATTTTTTGGATACCTTAAAAGATTTAGGTTTTGCTGGGGTGCAGAACTTCCCCACCGTAGGGCTGATCGATGGGACTTTTCGGCAAAATCTGGAAGAAACAGGCATTTCATACGCTCGAGAAGTGGATATGATTCGTTTGGCAAACAAAAAAGGTCTGCTGACCACCCCTTATATATTCAGCAATGATGACGCTATTGCTATGACTGAGGCGGGGGCGGATATTTTGGTGTGCCACATGGGCTTGACCACTGGCGGCAGTATCGGGGCGGAAACCGCTGTCGATTTAGATACAAGTGTACACCTAACCGATACATGGGCAGCAACCGCCCGCACCATCAATCCAGATGTGTTGGTATTGGTACATGGCGGTCCCGTGTCGTCACCAGCGGATGCGGCGTATGTGATGCAACACAGCACCCAATGCGATGGGTTTTACGGGGCGTCGTCGATGGAACGCTTGCCGGTAGAAACCGCTATCACCGAACAGATACGACAATTTAAACACATCAGCACAAAACAAAAACAGGAGTAACACCATGACATCTACTATTATTACATGGGGTATTGTTGCGATAATCGCCACAATTATTATAGGGTATTTACTGCACTGGTTTTATATCCGTACCAGTGCGGACATTGCCTTTGTTCGCACCGGGCTAGGCGGGGAAAAAGTGGTGTTGCACTCGGGGGGCATTGTGATACCGATTTTACATCGAGTAACCTATGTCAACATGCACATTATAGCCGTTAAGGTCGATCTTATAGACGCAACCGCCGCCCACACCAAAGACCGGGTACGAGTCGATATTGGGGCAGAATTTCTGGTAAAAGTAAAGCCCACGCCCGCTGCTGTGGCATTGGCAGCATCCAGTTTTGGCGATAAAACCCTGCAACAAGACGGACTCGACACCGTGTTATCGGGACGCTTTACCAGTATTTTACGGTCTGTTGTATCGCAAGTATCCCTAGACGAAGCCCATGAAAACCGGGATACACTGATCGAAAAAATTGCCCTTAAAGCCGATGATATGTTACAGAACAATGGCTTGGAACTGGAAACAGTCGCCATTGTCCGCTTGGATCAAACGGATATGGAGCACTTTCGCCCCAACAACACATTCGATGCACAAGGATTGTCCGAATTGGTCAAAACCATCGAGGAAAAACGCCAAAACCGCAACGACACAGAACAAAGTGCTATGGTTGCCATCCGCCATCGTAACTTGCAAGCGGAACAAGATATTTTACACATCGATGCCCAATCGGAAACGGCAAAACTCGACCAAGAACGCAAAATCGCCCTAATGCGGGCGGAACAACAAGCGGACATCAAACGCCAGCGAGTTACCGAAGAGGCAAATGCGGAAAAAATCCGTATTCACACGGAACAACAAATTAAAAACGAAGAAATTATCGCCGATAGAGAACTGCAACAGGCAGACATCGACCGCACTATTGCCATATACGAAAAACAACAACAGCAAGCCGCCGCCCAAGTGGCATACGAAACCGCTCAGTTGGATGTGGTAACGGCAGAACAAAATACCATACGGCAAAAAGAAGTGTTAATCGCCGAATACAAAGCCGAACTCGATAAAATATTGGCAAACAAGCAAGCGGACATTGCCCAAATCGAAGCCGCCGCCGATAAAATTGTCGGGGCTGTGCAAGCGGAAAACCAGCGGCAGATAAACGAAGCGGATAATATGCTCAGCAACGAAGCCCGTATCGCCCGCATCAAACACAAGCTGATCGACCACATGGAAGGCATCATCCGGGAAAGCGGGCGACCTTTGGAAAATATCGAAGGCATAAAAATTCTGCATGTGGACGGATTGGGCGGCGGCAACGGCACCTATAAATCGCCCACAGACGAAGTTATCGACAGTGCTTTAAGGTACCGTACCCAAGCCGCACTGATCGACGAACTTATGAAAGATTTAGGTATCGACAGTGCCGGGGTTGGCAAAACGGATGTGTTTCGCACCGCCAAAGACGCCCAATCGCTGTTAGCCGATCAGCAACGCCCTAACACCAAGACAGAGCAGGCGAAAAAGGTGAAAAAGACCAAAAAAGACACCAAAACAAACACAGACACAGGAGAAAACACATGACAAAAGCATATTATTCGACAGTTATTACCAATCCCGCATCGGTGGTATGGGGGATTATTCGGGATTTTGGCACTATTGCATCATGGCACCCCGCTTTACGGGATAGCCGTATGGAACACAACCACGCCGGCGACCAAGTGGGTGCCATCCGTTCGCTGACTTTAACAGACGGGGGCAAGGTACGGGAAACTTTGCTGACCTTGTCCGATTATGACTATACCATAGCCTACGACATTATCGAATCCCCCATGCCGTTAAGCGATTATTATGCCGAGCTTAAACTACACCCGATCACCGATGGCAACCACACATTTGCCGAATGGTCGGCAACCTTTGATTGTAAAGAGCAAGACGAACAGCATTTGACAGACTTAATAGCAAACCATGTGTTTAAAGTAGGTCTGGACAACTTAAAACAAATGTAGGCATATAGGCATGGTAAACATATATCGCAGCACCGTTATTACAGCCCCCATCGACACCGTATGGCGGGTCATTTGCGACTTTAACGCCCACGCCCAATGGCACCCCGCTATCGCTACCAGTACCATAGAACAGCAAAAAAATCCCAACCAAATAGGAGCCGTACGCAACTTTAGCCTAACCAACCAGCAAAAAGTAAGGGAACAGCTCCTACACCTATGCCATAAACACCACACATACACCTACACCATCGTCGACAGCGATATACCCCTATTTCACTATATAGCAACGGTAACATTATACCCCGTAACAGACCAAAACCACACCTTCTGGGTATGGCAATCGACATTCGAAACCCCCAACGGACAACAAACCCCTCTAGCCGAAACAGTCGCCACCACCATATACGAAGCCGGCTTCGAAGCCGTCCGCAATTTGATAAAAACATCTTGACTTAATGTTTATGGTTGTGTTATCATTTATAAGTGATTCGTTTAAAAGAATTTAAATACACAATTCCCGAATTAACCAAAGGAGAAATAGAGTTATGAGTGATGATATCAATACAGCACAAGATAATCGGTCATGGATTAAATGGGATACTCCATATAGAAAAACCAAGCAATATAAAAAAGGCTGTAAACCCGAATTCATAAAAATAGGTGAAAATTCTCAACCGATTCAAGTAGATGGATGGACAGGTAAAAGGAGTGCAATCGGAAAAATTTTTGAACATTTTTATGATAGTAATAAGTGTTTTATGGAAAATGTCGATACATTAGAGTGGCTAGGCAATGAAGACAAAATTCCAAAAATGATAGTAAATAGTGCAGGAAGAGAAGTGAATCGAGTAAAAATTATTGAAGATAAATTATTTGCATATCCAACAAGCACATCCTGGACCATTGAAAAAGACATGTTAAAAATATTTAGGGAATGTGAAATCAAGGATGTATATTATCAGTTGCGTAACAGTGAAAATAATTCAGAAGTGACAAATGAAATACAACCAAATTTTGAAAATATTTACCTAGTCAATCCATATCCGTATGGTCCAACAAAACAAAGCGAAGCGGAAAGTATGATAAACGAAACTAAAAATTGGCACTATGGAGGCAGGACTAGACCAATGGCAGAAAGTATTAAAATAGGCGATGTTTTGATTATGGTAGCGAAGCAAAATACCGTAAGATGCATCGGTATAGCAACAAGTGAGCATAAGTTTTACAAAAATCTAAATACGCATGGTGTAGATGTTAATTGGTTTACACCTTTTGGAAATGGATTTAAATACAATGGTGTTGGTAATCAGCAAATAATACGCTCTGTAGGAAAAAATAGTAATTCAGATGTTAATGGCAATGATATAATAAAAGAAGCCTGCAACAAAATTACTGGATTGGCAGAATTTTTACAATTAAAACAGGAAAAATCGAACCCTAGTGGTAATACTCAAATAGAAAATGCCAAGAAAAAACGCAATCGCCTATTGAATCAAATATTATATGGACCACCGGGTACAGGTAAAACATACAGTATAAAAATAGAAGTAAATAAAATCCGTGCGTTAGATATATACAACAATCAGTCTGTTGCCCCTATAAAAGATTTACAAAAAAAAGAGACAAAAAACGGTATAGAATGTGCAGATTACACCCTAGTCTTTACAACTTTTCATCCTGCGTATGGGTATGAGGAATTTATCGAGGGGATTCGTCCTGTAATACAAAAGGAAAATGCAACTAGCGGGCAAATATCGTATGATTACCATGATGGCATATTCAAAGAATTATGCGATTTAGCAAAAAAAGAAGACAATCAAAATAAACCCTACTTTATGATTATTGACGAAATCAATCGGGGCAATATTCCTAAGATTTTTGGGGAATTGATAACCCTGATCGAAGATAATAAACGGGCGGGCAATGACGAAGAAATATCAGTGACATTGCCCTATTCGGGGAATTCCTTTACTGTACCGAATAATGTACACATAATCGGCACCATGAACACCGCCGATAAATCTTTGACCGCCCTAGATACCGCCCTACGGCGGCGATTCACTTTCATAGAAATGATGCCTGATTATAAATTATTAAACAAAAATATAAAAGGTATCAATGTACGGAAACTACTAAAAAACATAAACAAAAATGTAGAAAAACAGGGGTTCGAACGCTCCCACCACATAGGGCATGCATTCTTTATGGCATGCAAAGACGAACAAGATGTAAACGATGCCCTAGCATACAAAGTTATCCCCTTATTACAAGAATACACTTTTGACGATTGGGAAAAAATGAGTAAAATTCTTTTTGATAATGAAGAGACAATAAAAGATTTGTTAAAAAGACACAAGGATAGTGAATCACCTGCTTTTAAAATAATTGCAGGAGAAATCATAAAAATAACACAACAGAAAACAGAAACAGAATGAAAGAAATAAAAGCAGTCTTTGAGTATGTTGAAACCAACGGGTTGATTGAATTAAAAAAACAATGACAAACACTATAAATGTTCGGGAAGATGACTCTTTAACATTGGATAAAAAAGTATCCGAAACCAAGGGTGCAAACAAAATTTCACCAAAAGACTTTAAATTTCTAGCAAAACTTGACAATCCCGCCAACCTTTTACTCAAAGAATATTACGAAGAAAACGAAACCAAAGATCCGCCTAAAATTGTGCGTTGGGTTAGTGCCAAAAAATTACGGATTCAAAATTATGTGGGTATGGTGTGGTTACCGTCTAAGGTGTTTATGGAAATTTTGCCTAAGGTGCAGATTGTGCCTAATGACGAATACGAAAAACAAAAACTTATCGAAATGATTGTCCATACACTTACGCCCCGTATATCTGAAAAAAGCCAGTTTCTAGACGATAGAAATACGCTTATGGAATATATTATTTGGTGGTTTTTACGGCTTATGGACGATGTGGTCAAAAAGGGTATTAAGCAAAATTATGTTCTTAAACAGGAAAATAGTACCTTTGTTAAGGGTAAGATTTTATTTAGCCAGCATATTTTACACAATGCCGCTTTGCAACATCGTACTTTTATTGAATATGAGGACTATACGCCCAATTGTATCGAGAATCGGGCGTTGCATTCTGCTTTGTGGGTATGTGTAAAGCGCAGTCGACACCCGGACAACAAACGAAAAGCCATTCGATATTGTCATATGTTTGATGGTATCGACAAAATACGCCGCACAGACGATTTACACCAATGGCGGGAAAATCCCTATTACCAACATTATAACGATATAAAACCGCTGGTAAAAATTATCCTAAATGGCATACAACCGTTTATGACACAGGGCAAACAAGAAATACCTGCAGTGCTGTTTCCTATGGAGATTGTGTATGAAAAATATATTGCTTGTTGCTTAGAAAAGTATAAAAACGCCTATGAAGTTAAAACACAAAGTACAGATAAACACTTAACAACGGATAAAAATTTCACATTAAAACCCGATATTGTTATGACACACAAAGAAACAAACAAAAAAACCGTTCTCGACACCAAATGGAAACGCTATAAACAGGGTATCAATCAAAGGGACGCATACCAAATGTTCGCATACAGCCAAGCGTATGATGCAGATGTTATATTGCTATATCCAAAAAGCTATAACGCAACTCAAGCGGATACAGATCCCCACACATTCGAACATGGGTGTACCAAAACCGACAACGCCAAATACACACTTAAAACCCACCTTACCGATTTAAACGAAGCCCCCAAAGACATAGCCGAAAAAATCACCGAAAAAATCGAAAAAACCTTATAAAACCACAAAAGCCATAAAATACTTTATGGCTTTTCACACGATGGTTGCGGAGGCAGGATTTGAACCTGCGACCTTCAGGTTATGAGCCTGACGAGCTACCAAACTGCTCTACTCCGCTGCAGTTTTCGCACTATATAGCTGTTGTTTGGTTGTGTCAAGGGTTTTCTTTGTGGGCTATGACCAGCACCAACGCCCCCCATATGGCGGATATGAACGATGCCCCGATGACGCTGATGCGAATCGCATCCATGTATTGGGTGTCGGCAAAAGGAATACTGCCTATAAATAGCGACATGGTAAACCCTACCCCGCACAGCACCGATACCCCGTACAGCTGTACCATATTTACGCCGCTGGGCAATTTGGCTATGCCCAATTTAATTGCCCCGTAACATATGCCGAATACGCCTATTTGTTTGCCTGCAATCAAGCCCAACCCAATCCCTAACATCAATGGGGATATGTCCAGATTGTTAATAGGTATCACCACCCCAGCGTTGACAAACGCAAATATAGGGATAATCAAAAAGGTCACCCACCCATGTAACGCATGTTCAAAATGTTCAAGGGGCTTTTTGATGTGACCGTTACTGTACATAGGAATAAACAAGGCGGTAATAACCCCCGCCAAAGTCGCATGTATACCGCTTTTTAACAACATAAACCACAACAGTATACCTAGTGCAACTATCAAACTCACAGGGGTTTTGTGAATCCACAGCAACAGCACCATAACAAAAATAACCATAAACGCAAATACTATATACTGTTGTTGTAAATTGCCGGAATAAAACAGGGCTAGTATCAAAATCGCCCCCAAATCATCGACCACCGCCAAAGTGGTTAAGAACACTTTTAAGCTGATCGGTGCCCGCTTGCCCAGTAAAGTCAATATCCCCAAAGCAAAGGCTATATCGGTCGCCGCAGGAATCGCCCAGCCAGCACGGGTTGTTGTATCGTTTATGTTAAACAGCAAAAACACCGCAATCGGTGCAACCATACCGCCCATCGCCCCCAACACCGGCAACATGGCTTTGTCCATATTCGACAATTCCCCCTCCAGCACTTCCCGTTTGATTTCCAGACTAATCAAAAAGAAAAAGAACGCCATCAGCCCATCATTTACCCAATGTAAAAACGATTTTTTAAACTCGATCGGTCCCAAAACAATCCCCACATACATATGCTGAATATAGTCATACAACGGCTGCAAAAACGGCACATTGGCAAATATCAAAGCCACAACCATAGTGCCAATCAACAACAAGCCCGCCAAAGTTTCCAAACTGATGTAGCGTTCGATATAGGGTTTAATCATAGTGGGTTTTCCGTAAATTCTTGCGTGGGTTATCATATGTGATGTTTATACATCTCATATAACGGCAAATATACCATATTTTTAAAAAAAGCCTAAATATTTTTTTTATGATAGTATGGCTTATTATGAAACACCGCAAAAATCGTATTATGATACAGGGAACTGGATCGGATGTGGGCAAGTCCTTACTGGTTGCTGGATTGTGTCGAGCGTATTACAGTATGGGGCATAAAGTGTGCCCTTTTAAACCGCAAAACATGTCGAACAATGCGGGGGTTGCCCGCACGGAGTCGGGGGCATATGGGGAAATAGGACGAGCTCAGATGACACAGGCGGTGGCATCGCACATATCCCCGTCTGTACATATGAATCCCGTGTTGTTAAAACCCCAATCCCAATACGGGTCGCAAGTCATCGTACACGGCAAACCATACGGCACCGCCAGTGCACAATACTTTCGCACTTTAAAACCTGAACTGCTAGCGGCGGTGATGGACAGTTTTTCTAAAATACAGCACGCATACGATGCCATAGTCATCGAAGGGGCGGGCAGCCCCGCCGAAGTCAACTTGCGAGCCGGCGATATTGCCAACATGGGGTTTGCAGAAGCCGCCGATGTGCCGGTGATTTTGCTGGCAGACATCGACCGGGGCGGATCCATCGCTCAAGTGGTCGGCACCCATGCGGTACTCAGCGAGTCCGAACGCACCCGCATTAAAGGCTACATTATCAACAAATTTCGGGGTGATATAGCATTGTATCAAGACGCTATCGATATTATCCACAGCCATACGGGATGGCAGTGTTTTGGCGTGTTGCCCTGGTTCGACAACGCCCATATTTTGCCCGCCGAAGACGCTATGGGGCTGGACAAATTGTGTCATACACACACACCGTGCCCCGCCCCTAAAAAACCGTTTAAAATATGTGTGCCTCGCACCTTGAAGATGGCAAATTTTGACGATCTCGACCCGCTGCGACAGACCCCGAATGTGGTTGTCGATGTGGTGTCCGCCCCCCGATCTCTGCCGCAAGATTGCGATGTGATTATGCTGATGGGGTCGAAGTCGACCGTGTCTGATATGCAATATATGCGAGATATGGGGTGGGACAAAACCATCATACAGCACGCTGAAAACGGCGGGTGGGTCATAGGTATCTGTGGCGGCTACCAAATGTTGGGTACAACCATCGCCGACCCGCACACTTTGGAAAGTGCCAAAGCGGCAATTAACGGATTGGGGCTACTGGACATGCACACCGTATTACAGCCGCAAAAAACCGTACGGGCGGTGTCTGCCACCCACACACAGACCGGCACAAAATTTACCGGATATGAAATACACATGGGACACAGTACCCATCCGTACCCCCCGTTTTGCTTAATGGATACCGCCCAACAAGATGGTGCCATACGGGGACGGGTCATGGGATCCTATGTGCATGGACTGTTTCACAGCGATAATTTTCGCCACCAAATGCTCCGCTACATGGGGTGTAATACCCCTTATTTTGCCTATGGGGAGGCATTACATACGGCACTGGATACGCTGGCGACACATTTACATAGCCATTTGGATATGGAGGCTATATGGTCGGCAGGGTATATGTGAGAACAACCCCTATAATCGCCACCGCTACATATATACTGCGGTTAAACAGCCCAATACCCGCCATCATAATAGGCGGCGTAATGTCCCGTTTGTTATCGCCTATCCAGTGGGTCACTTCCCCCACATGCGGGTAATACCGCCTGCCCCCAAAAGCAATGTGCAAGCCCCCCGCAAAAGCGGATTCTGGGTACCCAGCGTTGGGGCTGGGGTGGGTATGGGCATATGTACGAATACACACTAAAGCCGATTGGGTGCGGGTTTTGCCATAAGTGATAGTGGCAATGAGAATACACACCGCACTCAATCGAGCGGGTAGCCAATTTGCCACATCGTCCAAACGGGCGGACGCCCAACCGAATTTTATATACCGATCTGACTTGTACCCAACCATCGAATCCAAAGTATTAATCGCCTTGTACACAAACAACCCCCCCAAGCCAAATACCGCATAATAAAACGCTGGGGCAAGTACCCCATCGCTGAGGTTTTCTGCCATACTCTCCATAGCCGTCCGCCCACAATCGGATGCGGACATGCCACTGGTGTCACGGCTGCACATACGCCCCGTATACACACGGGCAGAAGCCATATTGTCCCTGTCGATGGCAATCATCACCCGCTTTACCGCTGTGGTCATAGCGTTACTGGCAAGGGTTATAGAGACAATAAACACACTCACAACCACACCGTATGCAGTATAGGCAAAAATCACATATTCGACAAAGACCCCAATGCCGCCCCAAATACTTATAACGCACAGACCAAACAGCACACCTGCAAACTTTTTCGGTCGATAAAAAGCCTTTTCTAAAACGGTTATGATGCCCCCCAACACAACAACCGGGTGCGGGATCTGAGACCACAACAACGGTATATCAGGCACCAACGAATCCCACAACAACGCCACAGCAACGACAAACAAGTATATATACAACGGTTCCAACATGGGCTTAGCATAATATATTTTTACGGACTTTACAAATCTTATATTTACCTATACAGTGTCCGTATGGCGACAAAAACCAAAATCTTTATTCCCGCCCGTATGCAGGCAAGCCGATTCCCCAACAAACCGTTAGCGGATATTTTGGGTATGCCTATGATTATACGGGTTATGCAGCAGGCAAAACGGGCAAACATCGGCGAAGTGGTGGTGGCGTGTGGCGACCAAATTATATATGATACGGTCGTACAACACGGGGGCATAGCGGTATTAACCGATGCGGATGTGCCCTCAGGTACGGATCGTATATATCAGGCATTGACAAAACTGGGCGACAGTGTCGATACGGTTATCAATGTACAAGGGGATATTCCCACCATTGCCCCATCGGTTATTCAAGCGGTAGCCGATGTGCTGCAAACGGGAGATTTTGACATGTCCACCGCCTGTGCAGAAATTATCACCGCCGATGACATACACAACCCAAATGTGGTTAAAGCATATGGGGATTTTACCGACAGTACGCCCATCACCACCGCCACCGCTTTTTTGCGTACAGCAACGGGCGATCCGCCGTTTTACCACCACATCGGACTGTATGGCTATACGGCAGATGCGTTAAAACGGTTTGTCAGCCTGCCCCCTAGCCAAAACGAAATCACCCACCGTTTGGAGCAACTGCGGGCAATGGATGCAGGGTTTAAAATCGCCCTGTGTGTGGTCGATGATGTGCCTTTGGGCATCGATACCCCAGACGATTTACATATGGTGTGTAATGTGTTGCAAAATACACTATAATTCTATATACTACAAAACAATAGAACACAAAACGGTAGCAATTACACAAAACAGAGAGTATCAAAAAATGACAAATACAATTATATTTTTGGTGTTGGTCGACGGATCCGAAGAAATGGATTTAGCGTTAAAATTTGCATGCATGCGTGCCAGTGGTCGCAATGCCCGGGTTGCCCTTGCCTATGTGGTCGAACCGCCCTCAGGCGGGGAAAATTGGCTGTCCATATCGACTCTTGCCTTGCACCAATCCCGTGAAGACGCAGAACAGGTGTTACAACACGCCTCAGACTTGGTATACGAAAAAACCGGCGAAATCGCCGTTAGCTATATGCGTGAAGGCAACACACCAGAACAATTTTACGATATTATCCAAACCGAAGATATATCATTCGCCGTAGTCGCCGCCAGCCGCAACGGATCCACATACGACCGGGTGCTGTCATATCTGTTAAAAAAAGGCTTTAACAATATCCCGGTGCCGCTGGTTATCGTCCCTTCGTGTATCACCGATTCGCAACTAGAAGCACTAAGATAATACCATCCCAACACCAAACCGAATAGGAATAAAAAAATGTCTAAACCCATCGTATATAGCACCCGTGTATTTCTGCCCGAACCTATGCAGCGGGCGGCACAGCAATTCGACTTTACCGTAAACACCGCAGACCTGAGTATGACCCACGCACAAATTATGACCGTTGCCCAACAAGACATACAGGCGTTTTTGTGTAGCAGCGGCGATGATTTTGGCACCAACACCATCGAGGCATTGCCGGATACGGTAAAATGTATTTCAACGGTTTCTGTGGGCTATGATCACATTGATATAACCGCCTGTAAGCAACGGGGAATCCGTGTGGGCAATACGCCCGGCGTACTGGACAACGCCACCGCTGATATTGGTTGGCTGTGTTTGTTGGGGGCGGCACGAATGGCACAGTATGCGGACAGAACCTTACGCAATGGGCGGTGGAAAGGCTTTGAACCGGGGGGCACATTTGTCGGTACAGAACTCAGCGGCAAACGCTTAGGGATTTTGGGCATGGGCAGTATTGGACGCACACTTGCCAAACGCTCACAGGGCTGGGACATGCAAGTCCACTACCACAACCGCAACCGCTTGCCGGCGGCTTTGGAAAACGGTGCCATATACCACAAAACCCCCGAAAGCCTGTTTGCGGTATCTGATTTTTTGAGTTTAAACTGTCCCCTAACCCCAACCACAGAAAATATTATTAACGCCAGCACTCTGGCATTGCTGCCCAAAGGGGCGGTGGTTGTCAACACCGCCCGGGGCGGGGTGGTCGATGACGATGACCTTATCGCTGCCTTACAATCGGGACATATCTTGGCGGCGGGGCTAGATGTATTCAACAACGAACCGCACTTCGACAAACGGTATCTCGATTTAAACAATGTGTTTTTACTGCCCCACATCGGCAGTGCCACCGTCGAAGCCCGTACCGCTATGGGCAATATCGCCGTCGACAACATAGCATCTGCACTGGCGGGCACAGACATGGTACACGAGGTATAGAAACCCGACCGCTACAGGTAATATCGCCGTCGACAACATAGCATCTGCACTGGCAGGCACAGACATGGTACACGAGGTATAGTCAAAAATATTACTTATTGGTCAGCAAATAATACAAATGCGATTCTGCCACCACTTTATAAGGAAAATCCTGCATAAAGGGCATATGGGTATATTTGTTTAAAATAAGGTATTTTTTATCCGATCCCAACCAGCGATTTTTAAATTCTGTGCGGGTGTAATAGCGATCTGATATGTCTTCGTAGTCCATAAAATATTGGGATTCACCACTGTAGTCGACCACCGATACCCATGTGTTCATAAAAACCGGCACATCTTCATAAAACCGCCACAAAATTATTTCTTCGCCTCGATACTGCTGTTGCAATACAGCGGTAATATCCGCAGTGGATTTTTTATTTGTCGCCCCTACAATGGAGTTTATCAATATGGCAACGGGTGTATACACTATACCACACAGCACAATCGCCCGTAGGACTTGGCGTTTTCTAAATGCGATAAAGTGTATACTCCCATGTAACATCAGTGCCAACCCCACCGCAAATATCAGCGGTGCCACCTGTTTAATAGCGGAGTGTACGCCAGTGACATCTCTCTCGGCAACAACAGTCGGATCGAAAGCGATATATATACTATAGCCGCCGATTATCGCCGTAAATATCATATACACCCCAGCGGATATGGAAATACATCTGTAGTGTTTGCCTTGCAGGGCATCATAAACAAATTGTGCCGACAATATACATATGGCGGGCAAGATCGGTAGCACATACAACGGCAACTTCGACGATGATACAGAAAAGAACAGCAAAATCCCCCACACCCATATTAACAAATACAGCCGTACACTGTTGCCCTGTGTTGTTTCCGCCCATGCCAACCGCCATCTTAACAATGGCTGTACCACATACGCCCCATACGGCATCAGCCCAATTGCCAAGTAGGGTATGAAATACCACCACGGTTGATAGCGGTTGTGTACAGTGGTAAAAAACCGAGAAAAATGTTCCCGTATAATATAAAAATCAAACCATTGGGGATTGGCTTGATACATCAGTATATGCCACGGCAGCACAAGTACCAGTACCAGTATAATCCCACTGATTAACCGCATCTTTAACAGCGATTTCCAACCATTGGTACACAGCACATGGACAAAAAACACCCCGCCTGTTAAGACAATACCCATAAACCCTTTGGTCAGCACCGCCGCCGCTATAAATATGTACATAGCATAGGCAAAAACCGCTTGGCGGCTGGGATTTTTTTCATATACAGCAGAAAAATACATATAAAATGCCATCACCATAAACGCCGCTACCGTCATATCTAAGTTTATCGACCGCCCACCGACATACCACATAAACGACAGACTTAAAAACACCGCCGCCACATTGCCAACAGTGCGGTTAAAAAACCGCCTGCCAAACCACAAGGTCATCATAATAGTAGACCACGATATAAACATAGGCACAAACCGTGATGCCCATACCACATTGTCAAACAGAGCGATCGACAACGCATTTAACCAATAAAACAACGGTGGTTTATATAGGTACTGCACTCCGTTTAAACGGGGTACCACCCAATCGTTATTACGCAGCATTTCCACCGCTATACCCACATACCGCCCCTCATCGGGCAGCGATAACGCCCGGCTGTCGCCTAAAAACAGCACCATAAACAAAAACGACAATCCGCCAATATACACATAGTCCCAATATGCGGTTTTCACAGTAATCCCCCTTTGTATAACATGATATTTTTGTGTTTATATGGGCTTAGTCACCATACCTTTTTCACGGGCAAACACCCCGCTTTCAAACTCCAGCCCCATAAACACAAACGGGGTGATTTCCCCTTGTAAGGTGAGGTTTTTGGTACATGTGATGTTAAATCCGTAGTGCCTGTAATAGTCCTCGACACCGACAATTAAAACCCCATCTTCTCGACCGGCAATTTGCTGCAACCCGTGTTCGACCAACGCCCGCCCAAGTCCCTTGTTGCGGTGATCCACATCGACCACCACCGGACCGAGCAACGGCACCAATGCCCCGCTGGGCAACAGCACATGGTAAAAATCGATACTACCCACAACCAGAGTATGTTGTTCGGCAACAACCGAATATGCGGCAATCGGCAAGCGGTGGTGTCGAATCATTGCAACCGCTCGATTGTCCCGATTGGGGGGAAAATGCACTTTAACCAGCTGTTCTATACGCTGGCGATCCGCACTGTGGGTGTTGCGAAAAATCATACCCTGAAATATCCCTTGTTTATATGTGGTTATCCGTTTGTATATCCGCTGTTATATGTATACCCGTCTACGCATGTTGTCAATATGGATTGTAATCTGTGCATATCACAGCCATCGACACAGGCTTGTATATCCTTTAACACCTGTGATAAAGCCTCATATGTCATGTGCTTTTCGTAAACTCGACTGATACGGGGGTGGTTGGTGGGCTGAATGTCATTGCCCAGTAGCAATTCTTCATACATCTTCTCCCCTTGTCGTAACCCCGTATAGGTAATGGCAATATCTTCATACGGTCGCAACCCCGCCAGCGTTATCATTTTTTCCGCTAAATCGATAATCTTAACCCTATCGCCCATATCGAGGACAAACACATCGCCCGTACTGCCCATAGCACCGGCTTGGATAACCAAGTTTGCCGCCTCTGGTATGGTCATAAAGAATCGGCTGACTTCCGGGTCGGTAACGGTTACAGGTCCCCCCTGTTGAATCTGTTGCCGAAACAGGGGAATAACCGATCCGCTGGATCCCAATACATTGCCAAATCGCACCATAGAAAAGCGAGTCACTGCACCGAAATTTTCCGCATAGGCTTGTACCACAACTTCCGCCATGCGTTTACTTGCCCCCATAATATTGGTGGGGCGTACCGCTTTGTCGGTCGATACCAAGACAAAACAGCCCACTTTGTGGTCGACCGCCGATTGTACCACCGTGTGGGTACCCATCACATTGTTATACATACCGACAAACGGATTGTTCTGCACAATCGGTACATGCTTGTACGCCGCCGCATGGTACATGGTATCGATGGGATATGTGGCAAGCACCCTATCCATCGTCTGCATATCACACACATTGCCCAAAACCGCCACCACTTTCCCATTTGGATATATATTATTTAGGGTGCATTCTACCGTATATAAAGCGTATTCACAGCTGTCGAACACAACAATTTTTTTCGGGTTTTGTCGCACAATTTTTTCACATAGGACACTGCCAATACTGCCCCCTGCCCCAGTCACCAACACGGTTTTATCGGTAATATCACGGTGTAATAAATCGCCCACAGGAGGAATTTCTTCCCGTCCCAACAAATCGACCACATCCACTTCCCGCACCGCCGATACGGTTGCCTTGCCGCCGATAATATCCGCCACACTGGGCAGTACCTTAATCACCACATTATAGTGTTCCAACGCCTGTAACAAGCGTTTTCTATCCCGTACAGACATAGACGGTATAGCCAACAAAATATATTGTATCTGTTTAAACTCGATAAGATTTTTGATGGCTGCGGGCGGATATACCTTTACCCCAGATATACTCACCCCTTGTAGCTGTTTGTCATCGTCTACAATGGCAATCGGGTCGTATTCGTTGCCCTTGTGCAAGTCGTCCAACAACTGCCGCCCAGCAACGCCCGCACCGTAAATTAACACCCGTATGGCGTTTCTGGATTTGGCAATACTGCCATGTACGGGATCGTATGTCCGCAAAATAGATGCCATTGTAAAACGCACCCCCAACACACCACATACGCTGACAAAACCGTAAATCAAAATAACCGATCGGGGCACCGATAATTGCAACAATAACACCACCGTTCCCCACGCAAATACAGCCACGCCCACCGATTGGATAATCACCCAAATTTCCCGTTGCCCAAGACTGCGAATAGAAAACGCATACACTCGGCGGACAAACAACGATACAACCATCAACGCTGGGGCAATCAAAAATGACGACAGCAACACATCATAGCGGGTCTCAAACAATCCGTTCATATACCGCAAGGCAAACGACAGATAACAGCCCATCGACGCCACCAACACATCTGCACATATCAACAAAATGGTTTTATTGACACGGGGCGAAACGGACATGCTGTGCAACACATTTTTCATACGGCTAAAATATCCTTAATTGTATCACAGATGTAATCCACTTGTGCATCTGTTAACGCATCGTATATGGGCAGCGATATACACCCTTGCCAATACTTTTCCGTGTGGGGAAAATCACAGGCTTGCAACCTGTACATGTGTTTATAATAGTGCAATTGATGTAACGGCTTGTAATGCACACCCGTGCCAATCCCACGGGATTGTAGCCGCTCGATAACTTGAGCACGGGTGATAGTATACGATTGTACCACCACCGCAAAAATATGCCACGCATGATAGGACATAGGCACAGAAATTTTTGGCACATCCAATACATCACAAGCGGATAAGTTATCAAAATACCGCTGTGCCACCCGCTGACGCCCCACCCGCATAGTGTGCAGATTTTCAAATTGAGCCACCCCCACCGCCGCATTTATATCGGGCATATTATATTTATACCCCGGGGCAATCACATCGTATTCCCATTTAGGCTTGTCCGATGTAAAACGATCCCACACATCCCTATCAATCCCATGCAAACGCATCACCGACATACGACGGGCATATGTGTCATCATTAGTGGTAACCATACCGCCTTCGCCCGTAGTCATGGTTTTATTGGCATAAAAACTAAAACAAGTAATATCACCCATATTCCCCACTATGTTATCCCCATATCGACAGGGCAAGGCGTGGGCAGCATCTTCAACAACTTTTACATCATATTGCCGGCACAGGGGTATAATCGCATCCATATCCAAGCTGTGTCCCGCATAATGCACCAGTATTACCGCTTTTGCATGGGGGTATTGCTGTAAACTTGCCTCTAGTATTTCAGGAGTCACCAAACGGCTATCATAATCACAATCCATCAATACAGGAGTGGCATCCAAATAACGAATAACCTCTGCAGAAGCGGTAAAAGTTAAACTGGGCACCAACACCGTATCCCCCCGTGTTACGCCCACCGCATCCAAGGCTAAATGCAATGCGGAAGTACAGGAATTTACCGCCAACGCATGTTTTGCCCCCGTCAATTGTTGCATCAATTGTTCCAGCTGCAACACATACTTCCCCGTAGTCAACCAGCCGCTTTGTATGACATCAGACACCAAGTCTAGTTCTTTACCCGCAAGCGACAATTTAAAATATGGTATCTGTTGCATTATACTGTATCCCTGTTTGTATACTGTTTGCCAAGCACCGCCCGTACGGTTTTATATATCACCCCCACATCATACCACAGATTATGCCGTTGTGCGTACTGTACATCCAACGATAGTTTTTCAGGTAATATAACCGTTGCATAATAATGTTGCGGGTTTTGTTGTTGTGATAAAATATCGTGTTCATGGCGATACACCAACGACGCCATACTGGTAATCCCCGGTCTTACAGAATACACCCGTTGCCAAATATCTGGATGCGGGTATATGTCCATCCAATACAGCAATTCTGGACGGGGACCGACCAACGACATTTCCCCCCACAACACATGCCACAGTTGCGGCAATTCATCGAGTTTGGTTTGGCGTAACACCCTGCCCACCGTTGTAATCCGTTTATCTGATCCCATATCCGATACACCATCACAATTGTGCACAACCGACATGGTGCGAAACTTTACCATAGTAAACGCCTTACAGCCCTTGCCAACACGGGTTTGACAAAACAAAATCGGTCGCCCTTCGGTAAGGTATATGGTAACCGCACACACCGCCATCAAAGGCGAAAATACAATCAACGCCCCCGCAGCCACTATAACATCAAACCATCGCTTTAACATATACATCCTTAAAATTCTTTACACCGTATATTATATACAGTACATTATCCGTTTTTAAAAGATTTTTTACGGGCTGTGGCGACCTAAATTTTTATAAGCAGTCCCATAAGCAAGGGCATAGCCTTACCCACAGTACAGATTACCTCATCACTATATCGATGGTACCGTCAAAACGGGCGGTCACCACGCCGGCTGCTTCACGGGTGAACAGTCCGTTTTCTACCACGCCGGCGATGTTGTTTAGGTCTTTTTCCACATCGGCGGGACGGGGGATAACATGGCAATGACAATCTAATATATAATTGCCACTGTCGGTAACAAGCGGATTATCGCCGCCTCTACGGACAATTTTTTCTGGGGTGATATGGTGTTTTTGTAATATTTCGGCGATGCGGTTTTGGGTTTGCATCCAACCGAATGGCACCACTTCCACCGGTAGGGGGAACGCCCCTAAGGTATCGACCCATTTGCTTTCATCGCAAATGGTTATCATAGTATCGGACGCATGGGCGACTATCTTTTCCCACAACAAGCACGCCCCACCGCCTTTAATCATGTATAAATTTTTATCAATTTCGTCGGGACCGTCGATGGTCACATCAATTTTTCCCATATGATTGACATCGGTTATGGCTATCCCCACTTCACTGGCAACTTTAACCGTGCTGTTCGAGGTGGCGGTACAGGTCAGGTTTTTAAGTATGCCCTGTTGTATCATTTCGCCAAGTGTGCGGACAAAAAAGTGCGATGTGGTACCAGATCCCAATCCCAGTGTCATACCGTCTTTAATGAACCTGTCGATAACCGCTTTGCCGGCGGCTATTTTTGCTAAATCCTGTTGTGTTAGAGTATTGTTTGTCATAGGGTTTGTCTCCTTGTCGAAAGTGGAATTTTGTTGTCGATCCATGAATCAAGGGCGGGCAATTGGTCTGGGGTGTCCGACCCTTTACTGATGGCAACGGATGCCACCAAAATATTTACCAAAATGTGATGGATGAACCGTGAACTGAGCGGCGTCATGGTTTCAATACGGTCATATGGAGTCACCTTAATCGAATAATCACACAATCGTGCCAGCGGACTATCGGGGGCGGTGATACAAATGATTGTACAGCCGTGCTGTTTGGCAATTTCCGCTACTTCCACCAGCCGTCGGGTGGTACCCGATTGGGATATAATCATCAACGCATCGTGTGCATTGACATTTTTACTGAGAATCAGCTGTTGGGTGGCTCGTAACACCGTTGAACAACGAATCCCCAAGCGGCTGAATTTGTGTTCTGCGTCTAAGGCGACTATTTCCGTCAATCCAGATGACAAAATACCGACAAACCTTGCCTTGCCAATAGCGGTTACCACATGTTTAATATCGGTGCTGTCGAATTCATGCTCTGCCATTTGAATAGCATTGATCGAATTGTTACAGGTTTTTTTTATCACATCGTCAATGGTGTCGTTTTTGTCCACTTGTTCATAGCGAAACGGTGCCATCGGTACAATCGCCTGTGCCAAATGGATTTTGAAGTCGTGAAACTTTTTAAACCCCAAGCCATTAAACACCCGTACCACAGTGGGTTCGGATACATTACTAATATCCGCCAAAGTCGCCATATTCATGTTAATGACCGCACTAGGGTTTTGCAAAATCGTCGAAGCCACAGACTTTTCCGATTTGCTCATAGTTGCCATTTGGGCGTTTATTTTGTATAAAAAGTTATCTTGCTTCACATACCCCACCTTTGCTTACACATGTGTCAGAAGGTCGGACAAGCGGTTTATTTTGATGTCGTTATGCGGCTGCATATGCCGACCGCCGCCCCAAGGTACTATAAAAAACGGGGTGTTCGCCGCATGGGCACAGGTGCGGTCGACTTCCGTATCGCCCACATAAACCGTCGTGTGACAATCCGCCCCCAACGCCTGCATCACCGTTTGTAAGTGCTGGGCATGGGGTTTACAATGTGCCACCGCATCCGCCCCATAAAACGCCGTGAACATATGTTTAATGTGCAGTTTTTCCAGCACCACAGCGGTTAAATCGTGCGATTTGTTGGTGCAAATTCCCAATGTGTACCCGGCGTCTTTTAAGCTGTGTAAATCTTCGTATACATGGGGGAAAAAATGGGTGTCTTTTACCGGATTATGACAATAATTTTGTACATATCCCGCTACGGTTTTATCGATAAAATCGGCGTCATATGCCATGTGCATATCATCGCATATATCCTGAACCAACACCCGGGGACCCTTGCCGATAAAGCGTTCCACATATGCCACATCCAACGCCTGATAGCCCATATCTACAAGGGTCATATTTAATGCAGCGGCAATATCAGGGGCGGAGTTAATCAAAGTACCGTCTAGGTCAAAAATTATCGCATTTGGGCGGGAAAATTGGGACATTGTGTTATATTTTCACCCGAATATGTTTATAATTTAAGTATTCAAGCATACCTTGCCGGGCGTGTTCGACGCCAATACCACTTTGTTTCCAGCCACCATACGGGGCGTTTATGATGCCTGCGTCAACGGTATTTACCGCCACATTGCCATAGTGTAGCCCGTTGCTAATGGTTTTGATTTCTGCCATATCCGTACTAAATACATAGCTGGCCAGACCATACGGGGTGTCGTTCATGTGGTCGATGCACTGCTGGGTGTGGTCATACGCCATAACCCCGACCAAAGGTCCAAAAGTTTCCTCGACCATCACCGACATACTGTGGTTACAATCCGTTACCACAGTGGGGCGGAAAAACATGCCGCTGGCAAATTTTTTGCCCTGTGGGGCGTGTCCCCCTGCCACCAGCACCGCTCCTTTGGTCAAGGCATCTTGCAGATGGGTTTGGGTTTTGTGCAATACTTCATCAGAACATATCGCCCCCATATCAGCGGCGGGATTATCCATACCGTTATCGACCACCAATGCCTCTGTTGCTGCCGCTAATTGGGTGATAAAGTCGTCATGTACGCTGCGGTGTACATAAATGCGATTAATGGCAATACAAATTTGTCCACAGTTGCGAAACGCCCGCCGTACCGCCCCTTTTACCGCATCGGCAATGTGGGCATGTTGCGTCACCACCATCGGGCAATTGCCCCCCAGTTCTAGCGATATGCGTTTTACCTGCTGCAACGATTGTTGAATGCCAAGCCCCGTTGCACTGGATCCGGTAAAAGCGATTTTATCGACCAGTGGACTTTCCACCAAGTGCTGTCCCACCACAGATCCTTTGCCCATAACCATATTGACCAGTCCAGCAGGAGTGCCGGCATCGTCGACGCAACCGACAATTTTAAACGGACACAGGGGGGTTAATGCGGGCGGCTTGATAACAATAGAACAGCCGGCTGCCAACGCCGCCGCTAATTTCCAACCGATAAGTTCCGCCGGATAGTTCCACGGGGTAATCGCCCCGACAACACCGATGGGCTCCCGTTGTACAAAACTGTGTATGCGGGTGTCCGCATTGGGAATAATCTCCCCGTGTATGCGGGGGGCTTCCGCCCCGTAAAAATCGAATGTATCCGCCAATTTTTCAATTTCCCCAACGGCTTCATTGAGCGGTTTTCCCTGTTCCAAAGTCATAACCATAGCCAAATCCGTACAGCGACTGCGAATCCTATCGGCAATGTTACATAACAGCTTTGCCCGCTGATGGGGCGACCACTGGGAATACACTTGAAACGCCGTGCGGGCGGCGTGCAACGCCATGTCCACATCGGCAATTGTCGCATTTGGCACCGTGCCACAGACTTCGCCAGTAGCGGGATTGGTGACAGGGGTTATCTGCCGGTTTTCCGTACCTACCCAATCGCCGTTAATATACATATATGCTTCGATGTGTGTGGTCATAAAGTTATGGTCTCCATGTTATAGCATCGCCCGTGTCCGTATCAAAAAAATGTATCTTGTCCATGTGCGGTACGATAGACACCTTATCCCCCGCTTGCCAAACACTGGTACTGGACTCTACAACCTTTACCATACCTGCATCGGTTTGTACAGTGATAACACAGCGTTCCCCTTGAAACTCATTTAACAAAACATGCCCGCACAAAGCAGCAACCCGAACAGGGGTGGACGGGGTATCATATGGCGATAACGACACATATTCGGGGCGAAATCCCAGAGTTACAGCGATGGGTAGGGTATCACCTACGGTTGCAGGTAACGGCAAGGTACCCGCACAGGTGCGTAACACATTGTCAGTACAAGTGGCTTGTATAAAATTCATAGCGGGGTCGCCCAAAAAGCCGGCAACAAACATATTTAGCGGATCGTGCCACAAGCTATGTACATCGCCAATTTGCTGAATTTCTGCGTGATTCATAACGATGATTCTGTCCGCTAGAGCCACCGCTTCTTCTTGGTCGTGGGTCACATAAATGGTGGTTGCCCCCAACATATCATGCAGATGGCGAATCCGCATCCGCATGGTGGTACGCAACTGGTAATCCAGATGCGACAACGGTTCGTCCAGCAACAGCACATCTGGATTGCGCACCAACGCCCGTGCCAGCGACACCCGCTGGGCTTGTCCACCGGACAGTTCCGATGGCATACGGTCGAGTAAATCGGCAATTTCAAATACTTTTATGATGTGTTGCAGCCGCTTTTCCCGTTCCTTAGCCGCTATTTTTCTTGCCCGCAAGGGAAATTCGATGTTGCCCCGCACGGTCAACGGTGCATACAACGCATACGATTCGAACGACAACGCCACATTGCGGCGGGCGGGGCTCCATGTATTTACCGTGTGTCCGTCGATTTTTATCTGTCCTTTTGTCGCCTGTTCCAAACCGGCAATCATCCGCATAGTGGTACTTTTACCACACCCGGATGGACCCAATAGGGCAAGGAATTCCCCCTGTTTGCTGGTAAAAGACGCCGCCTGTACAGCAACCACATCGCCATCGTACACTTTCCATACATTGTCAAAAGTAAGTACCCGCATGTTACACCTCCGCAATCGGCGATATGTCAAACGAGGCATCGAACAAAAATCCCCCCTGTGGATGCAGCTGTAGCCACACGGGTTGTCCCGTTTTTACGGCAGTTTCCAACGGCAACAAACCGCCAAACGCATACCCCCCCAGTATCACATACACCAACAGCGACTCCGCCCGATGTTCCACCGTGTACACGGTACAAGCGATAGCGTCCGTACCCTCATCAGGGGGCGTGGTGGCAATGGTTACACCGCTGGGGCGGATGGCAAAACGGGTGTTTACGGTGTTGTTTTTAATGCGGGTTTTGGCTTGTGCCTGTAGGCTTTTAGGCAGGGGAATAGGAACTCCATGTGCCCTTAACACCACCCCTGTATCGGTTGCTTGCAAGGTGCCATCGGCAAAGTTCATCGCCGGATCTCCCAACAGATGCCCGACGAAATCCGTATTTGGGGTCTCATAAATATCCCGGGGGGTGCCGATTTGTAAGATTTTACCAGCGTTCATAATCACCACCCTATCGGACAGCCCCAATGCCTCCCGAAAGTCATGGGTCACATAAACAATGGTTACGCCCAAGTCTCGACACATAGCCCGTAAATTTGCCCGTGCCACTGAACGGAGTTTAGCGTCCAGATGGGCGATCGGTTCGTCCAACAAATATATATCTGCCTGCCGCACCAATGCCCGTGCCAGCGATACCCGCTGTTTTTGTCCGTTCGACAGCTGGGCAGGGGTGCGGTTTAACAGCATATCAATTTCTAAATCCCTCGCTATTTTTGTGGTTTTATCGTTGATTTCCTGTGCGGTGTACTTAGGGGCGTTTGGGGATTTTAGGGGAAAGGCAATATTTTCCCCTACCGTCAAGTGCGGATACAAGGCATAATTTTCAAACACCATCGCCACATTGCGATTTTGCACTGGTACGGTGTTTATCAGCGTGTCGTTTAGGGTAATATCGCCCTTGTCTGTGTGTTTAACCCCGGCAATCAACTCGAGTAAAGTGGTTTTACCCGCTCCAGAAGGTCCAAACAGGGTTAAAAATTCCTGTTGGTAACACTCGAACGACACACTGTCTAAGGCTTGCAAGTCCCCATAAGACTTGCTAACATTGTCCACTTTTAACACGGTTTTTTGTCTGTGCATAGTCACTCACCAAACAGCTTATAGCCCCTCAGCACAAACCAGATCAGATACACAAACGCCACAGCCGATCCCAAATAAAACGGTATATAGGTTTCTAACCCCGCCAACAAGACAAAATGCAGCCCAATAAAGCCCGCCATACCCCAAAAAATCCTGTCCATTACATCCATAGCCCTATCCTTTTACCGCCCCAAAGGTGAGTCCCCGCACCACATGTTTTTGCATAATCCATGCGGATAACAAAGTGGGAATAATGGCAATCGCCATAAGTGCCGCCATCGGTCCCCACTGAATTTCCACCGATCCCCAAAAGGTGGATTGGCTGACCGAAACAGTACGGGCAATACGGCGGGTAAACAAAAACGCAAATAAAAACTCATTCCACGACCAAATAAGACAAAACATAGCGGTAATCGCCACGCCCGGCTTAATCAGCGGCAATACGATTTTGCGTAAAATGGCAATGCGGTCGTACCCATCGACCATCGCCGCTTGTTCCAAACTTTCGGGGATTTCTTTAAAAAACCCATACAGTAAAAAAGTGGCAAAGCTCATATTAAAGTACACATACAACAACATCAACCCTATATGGGTGTCGAGAAACCCAATGTTGCGGTACAACAAGAAAAACGGGATTGCCGCCACTACCCCCGGAAACATACGGGTCGAGATGGTGATAAACAAAATATGCCCGCCACCGGTCTTAAAGCGGGCAAAACTATACGCCGCTGGTACGGAAATCACAATCACAACAACGGTACTGGTGATACTTAGGACAATCGAGTTTAGCAATTCCCCTATCACCGGTCGCACCTCGACCAAATAGCGAAAGTTTTCCAGCGTTGGGGAAAATACAAACGGATTGTCAGAAAAAATATCTGCGGGGGCTTTTAAGGCGGTTACATATATCCACACAATGGGAAATATAAACGCACATACCATAATCAGCACCGCCAGCCAAAACAAAAATCGTTGCATGGGTTATTTTGCCTCCATATTTTTAATCAGTTGTTTAAACATCACCACCCCAACAATCAGCGTTAAATACAACGCCACCAACGCATATGCGGATCCTTCGCCAATATCGAAAAACACAAACGCTATGCGGTAAATCATCCAATCCAGCAGCTCCGTTTCCATACCGCCCCGAGTGGTACCATACAGCGGATCAAACAACCGCATAAGCCACATAGTACGGAGCAACACAATAATAATAATCAGCGGTTTTAACATCGGCAAAGTGATTTTCCAAAACACCTGCCATGCGGACGCCCCATCGATCATCGTTGCCTCGAATTGATCCTTGGGTCGCCCTTTTAAACCGGCAAGTAACACAAATGTAGAAAACGGCAACCACTGCCACACGGTCATAAACACAATGGTATTTAACGCATAATCCGCCGATGATAAAAACGGCACCGCCTCAAAGCCCAACCACCGTATCACCGTATTAACCACACCAAACTGAATGTGTAAAATATAGTTCCACATCAGCGACATCGACAAAGGCGATACCAACAAGGGCACAAAACACAGACCCCTAATAATACCTTGCCCGATAAAGTCCCGGTTTAACAACAACGCCAGCCCCATACCCAACACCAATTCGACAGATATGGACATCACCATCACATACACTGTTCGCCGCAAGGACGCCCAAAACACCTCATCGGTCAACACAGTACGATAATTTTCTAAACCGATAAATTCGGGATCCCCACGCATGACATAATCGGTAAACGACATGTACAAACTATAGCCAGTGGGATACAGCATAAACGATACCAAAACCGCCAACAACGGGGCAATCAGCACCCATTTTAGCACCCTATCCTGTGCCAGCCATACCGTCCTAATACGCCGTATTTGCATTGTGTTACCGCCCCCGTGTTGCCACTTTCATAGTTGCCACCCTTAGTAGTTACCACCCTTATAGCTGGTGCCCCTTGCTCCCCGTGCCACCGCACTATGTGGTTACACGGGGGGGATGATTATTTTATGACAGGCAGTTCACCGAATTTTTTCTGCAAGCGGTTAAAGGCTTTTTCCCACGCTTTGACGCTTTGTTCTGGGGATTTGACACCGGTGGCGTTTTCGTGACCGATGATGGTCATTTGTTCGTACAGCTTGCCAAATGCGGCACTGTTAAAGTGCAGGTAATCGTTGACATCTGGTGCCTGTGCCGCCCACTGGGTCAAAGTGGGTTGAATCCAACCGTACTCCTTGTATTTGTTGTCGATGGTCATATCCGACCCAGACAATACGGTGCGGTTTGTCCCCGCCCAGCCGCCGGCGATCATTTCTTTTTGCGTCAGGTAGGAGCCAATATATTTTAACAACCAATACGCCCCCTCTGGATTATCGGTGTCTTTGGCGGGGGCAAAGTGAAACGCCCCTGTATATGGGCGACTGCCGACAACCGGGGCAGCAGCGGCTTTGGCACCCGGTACTTCTTTGGCAACATCGGATGCCCAATTCCACAACCCGTTATACATCAAGGGAATAATTGCCGTGTTGCCTTCGACAAACTGGGCAGTGGCAAAATCCCAAAACGCATTTTCTGTTCCCGGCGGTGCAAACTGCATCAGATCCCGGTAATTGGTAAATGCCCATTTTAGCACTTGCCGGTCTTTATCGGTGATTTTAAAGCCTTTCAATACGCCGTTTTGCCGCACGGGCGATGCCCAATGGGCGTCTTTGCTCCAAATCATCGCCGCCAGTTCGTCTTGTACATGGGGGAATCGCCCCGCCATTAGCGACAGACCGTAAAAATCTTTGTCCAGCACTTCGCCTTTTAGGGTGTCGCCTTTCTTACGGGTGAAAAATTCCCCTTGATCCCGCAGCTGTTGCCACGAGGTGGCAGGGGCTAGGTCATAGCCATATCGTGCCTTAAATGCCGCCTTTTCGCCCGCATGGGTAAACAGGTCATCACGGTAAATCGATATTTGCGTATAGGTATAATACGGCACCCCAACCAGCGTTCCATCACGGGAAGACGCCATGCGTAACAACCCCGAATCGTGGGTGTCTAAGTACTGTTTTAAGGCGGCAACGCCGTTGGGTTCGTATTTTGCCGCTAATTCATCAAGCGGATACAAATAGTCTTTCCATTCGTTTGTCCACGAAGTTTCGGTAACCACCACATCATAGGCACCGGTTCGTCCTTGCAATTCCACCACTTCTTTAGAATAAATGGTGGCAAATACCATCGATTCACTGGTTACAGGAATCCCCGTTGCCTTAGAAAATTTTTGCAAATATGGAATAATCAAGTCGGCAGCACCGCCGGCTTCCAATGCCACATTAATAGGGTTTTTGTTTTTAATGTCTGGAATATCGGACAGCCTAAAATTGTCCGCAAGCCCCGGCATTGCCGTAAACATACCAAGCCCTAAAACAACACCCGCCCATTTTTTTATCGAATTTTTCATAAGCTCTCTCCCTGCCTTTGTCCATGAAAACGGCACACAACATGCCCTGTTAAAAGTATCGCACAGCCAGTGTAATATAATAAAACTACAAAAGTCAAGAAAAAAATTATTTTATTGGTATCATTTTGTTTTTTTTATGACAAAAATATATTTTTATCCGTGTCGCATCCGCTTATTTTTATGCACATTTTACACAAAAATCGTATTTTTATAGTTTTACTATATTTTATTCACCACAGATTTACCACAGCGTATATCCCGCATCGGCAACCACCACGCTACCGGTCATCAATGAGGACGCATCTGACGCCAAGAACAATACTACTGAGGCAATTTCATCCGTTTGTCCGACCCGTTTCATTGGCGTCATGTCGATCCACTTTTGTGCCATTTGCGGATTGTCCTGCATGCCGAACTTGGTCAATGGGGTTTCAATATATGTAGGGGCAACACAGTTGACTCGCACGCCCTTGTCCGCCCATTCTGCCGCCAAGCACTTGGTCAGATGATGCACCCCTGCTTTTGATATGTTATAATAACACTGCTTTTGTGGGTAATTGTTAATAATCCCCGACATCGACCCCACATTCACCACAGTACCACACCCCCGATGCAGCATATTTTTACCAAACGATCGACAACACCACATAACCCCATTTAGGTTGACATCCATGACTTGCAAAAACACCGCATCGCTCAGCTCTTCCGCCCCCTGCCAAGTAGGGACAATACCCGCATTGTTTACCAAACAATCGACCGCCCCGAAGGTCGTTTCAATATCATCGCACACCGCTTGTACCTGTGCCGAATCGCTGACATCTAAGGCAAGTACATCCAAGTGATACCCTTGTTGTTCGATAAACCGCTGGGCATCTGATTGCTGCGACATGTCATTGGTTACGGCGATAACCTTTGCCCCCGCCTCACACAACGCATGACAAATGGCAAGCCCAATGCCCGATGTACCACCAGTCACCACCGCCAAACGCCCCGACATCCGCATCTTTTGTAAGTACATGGTTTTCTCCGCTCTATATTTATATATCTGTGTTAATATAACAAAACTACACAAGTCAAGAAAAAACAGTGTGTATAAAGTGTTACTTGTATCGCCGCCGCAAAACGGGCAAAAATACCAACAGCACCGATAACAGCAGCAACCCCATAGTCATCGGGCGATGCCACAAGAAACCGATACCGTCATATAACTGCATCGATCGGGAAAAATTGTCCTCCAGCATCGATCCCAAAATAAAGCCTATCAACAGCGGTGCCAACGGATAATTGGCAAACCGCAACACGGTAGCACACACCCCCAAGCCAATGAGAATCAACAACTCCGTAGTGTTATTTTGCCCAATATACGCCCCCATCAGGGTAAAGAACAAAATAAACGGTATCATATAATTTCTGGGAACCGCAAGCACCTTAGCAATATAGGGAATAAGCGGTAAATTTAAAATCAACAACACCACATTGCCAATATACATCGATACTATCACCGCCCAGAAAATATCCGGCTGATCGACCATTAAGCGGGGACCCGGACTGACATTCAAGGCAATTAACGCCCCCAGTAAAATAGCAGTGGTACCCGATCCGGGAATCCCCAATGTCAACAGCGGTACAAACGACCCCGTACACGCCGCATTGTTGGCAGACTCGGGGGCGGCAAGTCCTTTTACCGATCCTTTGCCAAACTTTTGCTTTTCCGCTGGCGATGCAATGTTGCGTTCCACCGCATAGCCCAAAAACGACGCAATGGTCGCCCCTGCCCCCGGTAACACGCCAATAAGAAAGCCTTGAATCGATTGTCTGCCAATAACCGGGGCAATATCTTTTGCCTCTTGTTTGGTGATGCGAAGTTGCTTAATCTGTTGCTGGCTTTTTTCCGTATCAGATCGCTTCGGATCCAATACCAAATACAACGCTTCTGGCAGGGCAAACATCGCCATTGCCAAAGTCACAAAACCAAATCCCGATTGTAAATCCATCAATCCCATAGTAAATCGGGGCATGTTAAACAACGCCCCCTCGCCAACAGTTGCCATAATCAAACCTAGTACAGTCATTAACAACGCTTTGGCGACTTGTCCACTGCCGGCAAAAGTGGCAATCGCCGACAGCCCCACCACCATCAGGGCAAAGTACTCCGCCGAATGAAACAACAACGCCACGCTGGCAAGAGCCGGGGCAAAAATCATCAATAACACCGCCCCAATCGTACCGCCCGCAAACGAGGCAATCGCCGCAACGGTTAGGGCTTTTCCGGCTTTACCTTGACGGGCAAGGGGGTAGCCATCGAACGAAGTCGCCACCGTCGATGCCACCCCGGGGGCATTGATCAAAATAGACGAAGTCGACCCGCCAAAAATCGCCCCATAATACACCCCTGCCAGCAAAATTAACGCCCCAGACGGATTGCCCATAGAAATGGCAATCGGTATCATAATAGCAATAATCGACATAGGACCTAACCCCGGCAACATACCAATAAAAGTGCCAATCAACACCCCGCCAATAACCATCAGCAAATTGTTCAAAGAAAAAGCCGTCTCTAAGCCAATCAAAACACCTTCAAGCATATCACCCCCCAAATACTGTGGGCAATGGCGATAAATAAATACCCAACACCCTATCGACCAAGTACCACACCGCCCCAGTGGCAACCACCGCCGTTGGCACCATAATATACACAGTGCGTTCACCTAGCACCGCACTGCCCAGTATCAAAAAACCAACAGTGGCACCGATAAAGCCCAGCGGTCGCAACGCAAACGCATACACCACCATCAACACCAGCAGCCCGACCGCTTGCCCCAATTTATAATCGCCCAATCGCCGATAATCAATATCCGCATGTTTGGCATCGGTGGGGTCTCGTTCCAACCCCAAGACAATCACCAACGCACATATAATACCGAGTATCGATAACAGTTTGGGAAATGTGGAAGGCCAAATGGGATTAAACCGCATAAATGGTGGCAAGCTGTCGTCCATAGTAAAAAATGCCGTATACCCATAAACAATACACACCATCAGGATAATCAAAGCAATCCAACGATCCAGTTTCCAAGTCATTTTTTAGATCCCCATACCGCAAATGGCGGGAAAACGCCCCCGCCATGTTGTATTTAGCACAGATTTACAAAAACCCTAGTTTTTTCATCAGGTCGCTAATAACTTTTTCTTGATTTTCTAGGAACACCCGAAAATCATAGCCCGAATTGTGGATATTTACCCAGCCGTTTCTTGCCCGCACCGCTTCCCATTCGGGGGTGTCGTACATTTTGGTCAATGCGGCTTGATACGCTCGCAAAGTATCTGTAGGCAGACCCGGGGCAGCAAAAAACCCACGCCAATTGACAAAGCTGGTGTTCAGACCTTGTGCTTTCATGGTTGGGTATTGTTCGAATCCGGCGATCGGCTTGTCCGCTGTTACGCCAAGAATTTTCACCTCGCCGGCTTTTGCCATTTCTACGGCTTCGGAAAAACCTGTGGACAGGGCTTTAATTTCCCCCGACAGCAACGCCGCCATAGCCTTACCCCCCGCATCGTAAGCGATGTATTTTACTCTGGTGGCGTCATGCCCTGCCGCCTCCATCACCATTGCCGCAACCAAGTGATCCATACCGCCGGGCACAGAGCCACCACCGATTGCCGTACCCCGTGGGTCGTTCTCATACGCCCGCACTAAGTCCGCCATAGAATTTAAGGGACTGTCTTTGTCGACAACCAATGCGGCATAATCGCCAATAGTGCCCGCAACCAAAGTTAAATCACGAAAGTTTTGGGGAAATACCCCGGTTAGCGAGCGAATGACAATCGGCGTCGAATTAACCATCAGCGTACCATAATTGGATTTGGCGTTTTCAATCAAGTAGCCAATGGCTTTACCGCCACCGCCACCGGACATATTTTCATAGGAAGCAGACCCCACCAAGCCGGATTTGGTCAACGCTTCGCCGGTACCACGAGCGGTACCGTCCCACCCCCCACCAGCACCGCCGGGAATCAAGAAATGGATTTTATCGACAACCTGTTTGGGACCCGCATACGCCCCCATACCCGTAGCAAACGCCACAGTAACAGTTGCCAGACATTTTATCACAGTTTTTAAAGCTCTCATACTTTTTCTCCTCATAGAATTTTGGTTGCTTTTTAACACGGTTTATACCTGTATAGCAAGATTTATTTAGTATGTCAATGGCAACAAAAAGTATGTTGTTATATATATACATATTTTTATATGGATATTCTATATATGGTATGATATTGTCAAGCCCAATTTTAAAGCATACCCGTTGAGAAAATATGTAAGAACTATGTCGAAAAACAACACCCATAAAATCACATCTTTTGATGTAGCCAAGCACGCCGGCGTCTCTCGATCGGCAGTGTCCCGGGCATTTACACCGGGGGCAAACATTTCCGAAAAGACCCGTAAAAAAGTTATCGCCGCCGCTCAAGAACTGGGGTACCAAGTCAATTATCTTGCCCGTGATTTAAAAAACCACCACTCGCATTTTGTCTGTGTGCTTGCCAATCGTCTGCACACGCCGTATCGTTCGAAGCAGCTATCTATATTGACCGAATACCTCCTCAATGCGGGGTTTCGCCCGATTATCTTAAATACGGACAGCCCCAAGTGCCAACACATGTTTTCGGATTTATTCGGCTATCGAGTATCTGGGTTTATTGTAACTTCGGACACACCGCCAGTGCATGTTGTCGACAAGTGCCACCAATTTAACATTCCGGTCATTTTTATCAATCGCTCCTATGAAAAACAGGGCGTAGACCGTATCGAACTGGATTTTAACACATGTGGGCAGACCGCATTTGACATGTTAAATCCCACATCTCAACACCATTTAGCGGTTATCGAAGTACAAGAGCACTCCTATTCCATATGCGGCAGAATCGAAGCATTCAAAAATATATGCCACCGCCACCGTGTAACGGTACACTGTTTTTACGCCCGCACCTCTCAATATATAATGGGCTTTGACATCGCCGCCGAAATGGCACGGTTTATCAAACACACCCCCTTACACGGTGTGTTTGTCCCCACAGATTTATTAGCACTGGGTATATACGATGGATTAAAAAAACAAGGCGTCAAAATCCCCCAACACATACAAATTGTCGGTTTTGACGATATTGAACAAGCCAGCTGGCATGCGTATCGATTGTCGACCATCAAACAGGATGTGGCGTGGCAAATGCAGCAAGTGGTACACACCTTAACCCAAAGGCTACAAGACAAAGACACTCCATATGTTACCATTCGTCAAAAAATTGTCCCCGTGCATAGGGGGACGACTCTTGATATATAGGGGTATAATATATGGGGGTAACATACACAGGCAAACAACAATATATACCCGCAAAAAAATACCCCCCGATTTTGGGGGGATTGAGTTTTTATTAGTATGATATATAATGCCTACATTGGAACACATAAACAAAACATATCCAATAGGAACGATTTTCAGAGAGAAATTGTAGCAAGTCCTAATTGCTACACTACCAATATACTAGATAAAATCCCGCTGTGGTGCATTTTTCCGCAAAATGTACTATCTTTTACATGAATGCCTTTATTCTTATAATTGACGACCCCAAATAGCACCCATATACTGTTTTACACGCCAACCGTAGCATTTTACGAAGTCATACGGTTGGCGTTTTTTAGGTATTACGCTAATGACACCAATAAAACGCCAATGAAACTAACACAACGCCAACAACATCAGCGATAAAATCGTCAATGGTATACATATAAATTGACGAAATATAGGGTATACCAGCATACACTGTATTTACCCCTTTATTCTGGCAGTTATTTTAAAATATAGCCCATACGGCAAGCGGCTTATACATTTCATCAGGCGGGTAAATCTCTTGGGAAAATGAATTTCAAAATGCTTTGTTTGCAGACCGCTAGCAAGGTGTTTTGCCGCCCGTTCGGGGGATATTATCATCGGCATTTTAAACCTGTTTTTATCGGTTAACGGGGTGCGGACAAAGCCGGGATTTATCAGCTTAATGTCCAACTGGGGATTTTCTGATTTTAGCGATTCTGCCAAATTGATTATCGCCGCTTTGGTGGCACTGTACGGTTGCCCGTTGGGCAACCCCCTAAATCCGGCAACACTAGCACATAGTGCCAGTTGCCCGTGCTTTTGTTGCTGCAAAATAGGCAGCACCGCATGTACCACATAAAACGCCCCCATAACATTCACCTGTACCATTTTTTCCATTTCGGCAATGTGCAAACTATCGCAACTGGTGGGGCTGTACAGGGCAGATAACAGCACCACGCTATCGACAGTGTCAAATACATTCTGCACCATAGCGGCAGCGGTGGCGACCGATGGCAAATCGCCCACATCGCAAACCACCACATGATGCCCCCCGCCTAGTTCTGCATTCACATCGTGTAATGCGGATTCAGAGCGGGCGGACAACACCAAGTGTGCCCCTTGCTGCGACAAAGCCACCGCTAGTGCCCGCCCGATGCCACTGCTGGCACCTAGTATCCAGATGTTTTTACCTGTGTACATTATGGGCTGTCCTGTTTTTGCATAAACAGCGTCAATTCGCCAACGGTAAAGCCGAATTTTTTCAAGTACGAGCGATTAACCAATACCCCATCGTTCATCAAAAACATCCAGTCGTCAAAAGTAATGCGATAGGTTTTATCCCCCACTTGTAAATCCATTTGATACGCCCATTGCATAGCGTTGCCGGACACTTTACCCGTAGCAGTGCCAACAATATCGCCAGCGGTACCGGTATAGGTGCTGTCGTCGATCTTGGTAATTGTCCAAATGCGGTTTTGCGTCTCCCCATCATAGTACTCGAACACTTCATCCAACACCCCCGTGTTGCCGTCCCAAGTGCCTACCAAGTCCACATCAAAACGGCGGGTTACCTTGCCCGTATAGTCTTGCACGATGCCCCACGCTTTGATGTTGCCACTAAAATAGTGTTGCAAGTCGAATTTGGGTTGTGCATTGGTGTAATTGTTTAAATCATCACCGCCAAAACACCCGGTTAAAAATGTCAGTATACCCATAATGCTTAGTCCTTTCAAAATGTTACAACGAATCTTACACATGTTTTTCCCTATATGCGTCATAGTATGTCTCCTGTTTTTTAAAAATCCATATGGCAATCACCGCCACAATACGGATACCGCAAGGAATAGCGGCATATAACGCCAATAACACCACAGCGGTGCTATCCGCAAGTGGTGTATTGGCACGAAAACCTGTTGCGTCCAGCATAACGAATCCCACCCCTGCCGCTATCGCCAGTGCCATTTTTGATAAAAATGCCAATACCGCATAATACTGGGTTGCCTGCGATTGGCTGTTGCTGCGGTTTATGCGATGGGCAATAATAGCCGGCGGCAACGCTATATCCGCCCCCAATGCCACCCCCGATGCAATACAAACAAGCCCGTAAAATACCACATCGCCGGGCTGCAAAAACACCGCACTAAAAAAGGTAACCACAGACAGTATCATAGCGTATTGCCAAGTGGCTACCGCCCCATACCTTTGCGATATTTTTATCCAAGCCCCCATAAACGCCGCCCCAGCCACAAAATACAGCAACAAAAACACCCCCGCAAAGGCAACGGCATTTAAATGGTACTCGATAAACAATAACACCAATACCGCCGGTAAGCTGGCGGATATATAAGACAACAAACAAATAGTAAAAAATACCCGATTGCTGCGGTCAAAAATCCGTAAAATATGCCGTAGCTGCACCGTTTGCGACATAGGGCGGGGAGGATGTGATAAGGTACCCATTAGTCGCACAAACCACACAACCGCCCACGCTACCAAGCCAACAAAGGCGATAAAGCTGACAACAAAGGCGGTGTTAATGACAAAATAGCGTTGTAACACGGTTGGTAATATGGACGCTAGGATAAGCCCCAACAAGCCAAATGCCTCCCGCCATGCGGAAATACGAGTATACTCTGCTTGTTGCGTCTGCCACAGCCCGCCGATGGTGTTTAAGTTTACACTGGCAATACTAAACCCTGTGGTTGCCAAAATCATACACACCGCAAACCATACAATCGCCGATATGGGGGCTATGGGACCCGCAGACAACCCGCCCAAGCCCAACACCAATGCGACAATACCGCCCATCATAATTGCCAAGCGGTGGCGATAGTGTTTGTCGCATATGTAACCGATAAACGGGTCTTGGACGGCGTCAAACATGCGGATAGACAACAGCACAACCCCCAAAATGCCTATGTCGATTGCAAATGTGCCGCTGTAAAATGTGGGCATGTGCATATATAAAGGCACGCCGGCAAACGCCAACGGCAACGCCATAAATCCATAGTATAACAACGATTTTCGGGGCAATGGGTACATTTACTGCTCTCCCAATAATTTTTTGCGTAACTTGGGGGCGGTGGTATTTTGTCCCAACCATATATGAAAAAACCGTTTACCAAATGCAGGCTCTGTGATGGTGCCGATGTGTTTGTTGTCTTGAAAAAATACGGTTGCCCCTGTGGCGGTGTATACGCCGGTCAGCGACATACCTTTTGTTACATCGGGAAATATATCGACCATTTGCAGACGCCAATTGTCCAGCTGCAGCGTATCCGTAGCCCCTTGTTTTTGCATTTGTGTAATGGTGCTATCGGCGATACGGTTGCCCGATAGGTTTAAGGCATACACCAGCTGTAACGCAAAAGGGCTATCCGCCCGCCACACTCCATTAGGGGCGTACAAAAAGGCATCATATACTTTCATAACGGTAACTTTGAAAGTGCCTTGTCCTACCTGTTTATACTCAGGGACGAACGGTTTTATAAAATCGATGGCATGGGCGGACATCGCCGCCAATATGTACAGCCCTATACCTATACCCAACGATACTTTACGCATGCACCAAATCCACCTGCATCACATCGGTACGCCCGGTTTTAAAGCCGGCAATACAGCCCGCCAAATAAAACCGCCACAACCGCATAAAGCCTTCGTCGAATCCCAGCTGTAAAATCTGTGAATGGCGGGCGTCAAAATTGTTCAGCCATGTCTGTAAAGTGCGGGCATAATGTTGCCCAAAACAATAAATATTTTCACAGTGCAAATCGGCTTTACGAGCGTGTTCAGAAAACTTTGAAGGACTGGGTAACATACCGCCGGGAAAAATATAACTGCGGATAAAGTCGCCACCTTTGCGATAGCGGGGAAAGTCCTTATCGTTCATGGTAATCACCTGTATCACCGCCCGTCCATTGCTTTTTAACAGCGATTGTAGTTTTTGGAAGTAGGTACTCCAGAACTTTTCCCCCACCGCCTCGAACATCTCGATGGACACGATGCGGTCAAATGTACCCTGTTGTAAGCGGTAGTCTTCCAATGCCATATGGGCGGTTTTATACGGCTGTAACCGCTGTTGGCTGTATGCCAATTGCTCTGTCGACAGGGTGATACCCTTAATGTCGAAATCGCCCTGTTGCAAGGCGTGTTCGGCAAAACCGCCCCAGCCACTGCCGATTTCCAACACCTTACCCGATGGGGTGTCCATTTGTTGTACGATGCGATTGTATTTGTTGCGTTGGGCGGTGCTTAGATCGTCATCTGCGTTGTTATACATTGCCGAAGAATAAGTCATCGTGCTATCGAGCCACAATTTATAAAAGCTATTGCCTAAATCATAGTGGGCGTGGATGTTTTTACGGCTGCCTCTGAGCGTGTTTACCCTCAGCATATACGACAACGCCGCCAAAGTCCGTGACCACTTGCGACCGGCGATAACCGCATCGAGGGCGGTGCGATTGACCAACCCAAGCGTCAGCAACCCGACCAAGTTATCCGTGCTCCATTTGCCCTGTCGATAGCCTTCGGCAAAGCCAATGTCGCCCCGCTTGACTATATTGGGGATAACGCTCCAATCGTACATGTGCAAAGTTGCCGTGTCGCCGTCCTGTTTACCAACAAAAGTGCGGGTTTTACCATCGGGGGTTACAAGCGTTAATTGCCCGTGCGACAGGGTGTCTAATTTTTTTAATACGGTGTCTATTATCCATTTGTTATACATAGTTCGTCCTCATTCAAATAGTAGGGTTGACGGGTAAAATTACCTGTGTGTGGTACTGGTTTTATCGGTTTTTTGGCGGGGTCGGGGGACATATCTTATTCCCTTTGCCAACAGTTTTAGGGCTTGCCAATGTATCAGGGCTATTGCTCTGAGAGTCATTAGCGGGTATGCCCAAAAGGCTTTTTGCACAGTGGCAAACCGCAGCGGGTGCACATTGCCATTTAGGGCGGTTACCAACTGTTTTTTGCCGTCTGCGTTAAAATAGTTTATCCAAATGCCACATTTTTTGTCCGATATGTCGAAGCGAAATGTGTAGTGCCCTTGTCGTTGTAAAAATGGCGATACATGGAACACTTTATCGCCGGCAAACACATGTTTTGACCGAATTTCCGCCCCGTCCGGGTGGGTACATAAATATGTGTGGGTTTCGCCAAAAGTGTTATTGACTTCGCACAACACGGCACGGACGGTGTTATTTTTGTCGTAACATATCCAAAAGCTGACCGGATTAAACACATAGCCCAGCACTCGGGGCAAGGTGATTAACACTATATCCCCGTCTGCATAAACAACATTATATCGGTGTAATATATCCCTTACCCATTGTTCCAGATCGGCGGTTTTGCTACGGTTGCCATGATCTTTTGTATGAAAGCTGAGCAGCCCAAAGCGATTAACGGCAATGGGAAACTTTTGCGGGGCGGATGTTTTAAGTGTCGACAAGGCAAACACAAGGTAATAAATACGATAGCGAAACCCGTTTATTTTCGGCAGTAACCGTTTGTGCATCACATGCCCGAACATAATAGACGGATGCGTAATCGCCGGGGGTTGGGGCAAGGTTGGTATGTTTATGCCCATGGTGTGCTGACCTGCATTTTTTTTGTTACATTAAGTGCCGGTTTAGGTGTGTCGACACCGTACCAAGGTATGCGGATTCCCATTTTTTGTGCTATGTCGACCGCACTTAACAATCCGTCTTCGTGAAAACCGTAACGGTGATATGCCCCACAAAACCACAGTCCATTTTTGCCTTGTATCTGCGGCAGCTGCGTTTGTGCGGTAATGGCGGTGTTGTCAAATATGGGGTGGGAAAATGTGTGTGTATCGTATATCAGGTCTGGTTTTGGCTGTCGCCCCGGATTTAGGGTTACAATAATCGGCGTGTCCGTTTGTAGGGGTTGTAGGCTGTTCATCCAATAACTGAGTGATACGGCTGGTTTGGTATCGTTTTGGTTTTCCGATAAGTACACCCAGCTCGACCAACATTTTTTGTGTTTTGGCATAAAGCTGGTATCCCTGTGTACGACAATATGATTGTGCTGATAGGCAAAGTGCTTGATTGGCGATGGAGCAGCGGTATTGAGTATATCTGTGGCGGCGTCCGCATGACAGGCAAATACCACTTGGTCGTATATATCTGTGTTCCCCTGCGTATCGGTTACCGCCCATTTGTTGCGATTAGCGGTTACAGAGGTAACCCCACAATCCACTTTAATAGCGTGTTTAAAGCCGGCAATTAAGCGTTGCACATATTGGCGGCTGCCCCCTTGCACGGTGTACCATTGGGGGCGATTGTTGATACTGAGCAAGCCGTGATTTTTAAAAAACCGCAAAAAAGTGCGGGCGGGAAACTGCATAATAGTACTTATAGGACAGCTCCAAATCGCCGCCCCCATAGCCAGTAAGTAGTATTTTTTAAACCAATCGTCCATTTGCAAAGTGTCCAAATACGCCCCCAAAGTTACATTTGTATCCGATTCGATATGTTGTACAGCGGTTTTATTGAACTTGACGATATTTTGTAACATACGCCAATAGGCAGGACGAACCATGTTCCGTAAAGCAAACAAATCCCCCGATGCGTATTCGAGCCAGCCGTCATCGATACTGGCACCGAACGCCATATTGCTTTTGACATAGGGGACTTGCAACATATCGAACAGCCCCATCAGATTGGGATAGTTCCAATTGTTAAACACGATAAACCCGGTATCTACCGCCACAGAAGCCCCATTCACAGGTATATCTATAGTACGGCTATGCCCGCCTATGTAGGGATTTTTTTCAAAAACAGTGATATTGTGCGACCGTGACAGCAGGTACGCCACCCCCAATCCCGATATTCCCGTACCAATGATTGCAATTTTCATATGTATATTATTCCATAAATCGTATAGTGTTTACAGTGCGACTATACCACAACCAAACCATAAAAAATATAAAAATTTACAATACATGGATCGGTGCGTAAGTAAAGGGGGCAGAGTCCGAGGGGCTTATGCCCCACCAACAACGGCACAGTTATAACATTTCCGTACGGGGCAACAAGCTTTCAATATCTGTTTGTAACGCTTTGGCGAGTTTTTGGTACACGGTTATTGTGCCTTCCCGTACCCCTCGTTCTATGTTCGACAAATACCCCGGGGTAATATCAATCACATTGGCAAGTTCATTAATTTGATACCCACGCCATTGACGATACACACGAATACGATTTTGCCGTTGTTGATAAATTTTCCGCATCACTTCGTCTGGTATAAGTTCTTCGTTATGTTGACGCACACGGTGCATAATTTCGTCTGCTCTCATAATATCCAATTTATCTTGCATATTGTTATCGGACATCGCCTTAATGCGTTGCAATTTATCGAACTCTGATGCGGGCAATACAGCCATCTTTGCTCCTGTGCTATCTGTAATATATTGTACATTCATACTATTTTTTTCCTATCTACGCTTATAAATGGAACCACGGGAACCTATTTCAATAATCTCGACAATGACCCCATCGTCATTAAAAATCACCCGCCACTTACCGACACGCAAGCGATAATATGGCGACCCAACAAGTTTTACCACATTGGCATTGTTGCCATCTGCAACTTTACGCACCGCTTTATATATCCGTTCGGACACATCGGCAGGCAAGCTGTCCATAAATTTCTGAGCATCCTTTGTCCAATAAACTTGCCTAACAGTAACCATACCATATATATACTATATGGATTTTTATATGTCAAGAATAAAAATACATAACGAATGCCTTAACCGCATCTAACATGTGCCGAAAGGACAACACCCATCCTTAACTATGGGGGGTGTCGTCTGTTTCGCCGCTATGTACAAATATGCGTTTCAAGGTTTCGTACATTTTTTCGTCCAGTTCGTACAGAGGTACTACCTTTTGTGCCTTGATGTTATTGGCAAGAATTGTCATATCGTATGTGGTGGTGTATTTGGCTTTGTATGTTACCTTTTGTGGGGTGTTAAATATGGATGGTATGGGGGTTTGTGGTTGATATAGTGCCTGCATATCGATACCGCTCAGGTGGGCGTATACACCGCTGTTGAATATGGTGTCGATGCTGCCAAGTGGGGCACCTAATGTGCCACTTGCACCACCTGCACCGCCGGCACCTGCTGCCCCTGCCCCTGCGGCACCGGCACCACTTGCGGCTCCTGCCGCTCCGGCTGCCGCTGTTGCAGCTGCTGTAACTTTGGCTAACACACCGGTTTGCGTCGCCACGACAGCACCGGCACCTAACAGAACAACGCCAGCACCCGAATCACCGCCGCCGCCACCGCCACCGCTACCGCCGCCACTGCCACCGGGGGTGGCTAAGTCTTTTTTACCATCACCATCACTGTCGTCAGAGTCTGTGGCTTTAATATTCCCTCTCAGTGTGGTGAGTGCACCTTTAGCAGAATCAAGACTCCTAAATCTGTATTGCAATTCATAGTTTTGGGAATTTAGTGTAAACTTGTCTTTATCACCGATGAATACTTCTTTGTTACTTCCGATATTATCATCTTTATATACAAACGCCCCGTTAGCTATTGTTAATGTTACGCCGCTATCACCATTCACCAAATCGCCGCTATCAAACCCCTTTTCACCGTCTTTGATAGACACGGGGGCATGTAATACTCCTGATGCATAGTTTCGGTCTTTTACAAACAAGTCGCTCATTTTTAGTTGTAAGGATTTTGGATTGATAGTAATAGACTTGCTGTTGTCATATTCAGGCTTATAGTTCGTTGCATATGGTGCTTTTAAACCATTAGATCCGCCTAATGTTACGATATGAGTACCCACATCTTTCTCAGCAGCTGTTGCCGTCAACGAACCGTTAAACACATTATTAACATTGCTGTTGCCTTCGCCAGCGACCCAACCGTCGATGGTTACAGTCGCTGGATCTATTGTCACATTTGTTGTGCCGTCATACTCACGGTTGCTGTAAGTTGCACTAACTTTCAAGGTTTTTCGAGTAATTGATGCACCGGTTACATCGTCTATGGTGGGCACGGACACCAAGCCGTATGCGGTTACATTGTTGCCATCCACATACGACATGGCATGTCCTGTAAATTTCAAGGTTAAGTTGCTTCCCGCATCTTTTTGTTCCGCAGTGCCGGCTGTGTTGTAAAACTTACCGCTGGCATTGGTGGTAAAGGTGCCTTTGAAATTAAAGTGCTTATTGGACGAAGTGTCCACATACCCACCGATTTTAAACTTCAATCCATTATAAACCCCGTTGTTTTTGAACGCAAAGGTGTTGCCTGCTGGTGCAGAAGTGCCATCATACACCTTGGTTTTTTCGCCTGTAAATGACATAGCTAAGGATGGATTAGCACTGTATATAAAGGCACTTTTATCTCTCTCAGCAAGCCCAGTGTTGTTCCAACCACTACCACTGTATGGCTTGTTAAATTGCACAAAACCATAGTTGGCTATGCCATTCATAGTGTTAGTTGCAGGGGTTTTTGCCCACACCAAGTACAGACCCTTTGATGCTGTTTTTAAAGCATTACTATTTGATAGGTTGGTAAATTTGTCTGCTTTGAGTTCCAAGACAACCTCTGCGGATGATGGAGATTTAGTCGCCTCGACTTGCCCACCGTTGCGGATAACAATTTCTGAATCGCTGTCTGCATTGGTTGCACCTGCATACGCAATGCTAACCCGTTCGCCTTTTACTTTGTCGACAGTGATTTTGCCGGTTTGTTTTTTGTTATTAGCGGCACCGCTTGCACCCGTTAGCATTTTGATAATCAAATCGCCATTGGTCTCTAGCTTTTTGCCTGCTGCAACGGTGATTTCCGCTTTGCCTGTGTCCCGTTCGCTTAAAATAAAATCACTATCGCTGGCGTCATTGGCTTTTAGTACAAGCCCGCCATTGACTTTTATATCATTGTTAATTTCGATCGATTTGCCGGCGATTAAGTTAAGTTTACCACTGCTGGCTGTTATATCCGCATCTATGGTGATATTGTTACTGGCATAATAGGTGAGATTTGTACCATCATTTAATTTTCCTTCTACAATCGCTTTCATACTGGAAACATTTATCAATCGCACATGTCCTGAGTTATTCTTCACACCGGGTGACCCGACAACCAACCTATCGCCTGTCCCATTGAGTGCCACAGATGAACCGAACAAATGATCCTTGTCCAATTTATTAGAACTACTCATTCCAAAAAGTCCAAAACTATCATATTCGACATCGATCTTTCTCTCAAAGATTGGATGGTTATTATTTCCTTCAATCCTACTTATACTCACAGCCCACCCATTAGCTGGAATGCGGTACAGATACACCGCCCCATACTTGTTATCACCGGAGACACCGCTATCGTGATTCGGTGCCCCGACAGCCAATTTGAAGCCATCACCACTCAACGCAACACTGCTGCCAAACTCATCATCCGCTGCTGAGCTACTATGTGTAACCAACCGTGCATAATACGGTTTGATATCGGTAACACTACCGTCATCATCCTCTTTATAAATAATTCCGAGTAGGTGTACCGCCCCTATTTGTTTCCCTCCCTTTTCGTGCCCATACGAATAATTAGTATCAAAACGCCGATGGGCAGGATCCCCAACAGCTAGCTTCGTTCCATCGCTACTCATAGCCAAACTAAAACCGAAGCGGTGATTATCATACAAACGATTTTGGGACGAGCTACCGTGAGCACTAGAGGTTACCCATGTCATTGCTGACTGTTTGTTATCAATCTTCAAATACTTTGAATTGCCCCACCTGTTCGAGTTCCATGAATCTGTCGTGATTACATATACTGCCCCTCTGCAATGTGAATGACCAGCACACCCACTGTGAAGTTCATTAGATGCCCCAACAGCCATTCTCTTTCCATCATCACTGATGGCTACAGCAGAACCAAACTGAGGGTCACTTGCACCACCAGACACTGTAATGCGATCGCCATTATGTGAACCACCATATTGAATCCGTCTCTTTCTCACAAGTGTACTCCCCTTACCAGGTGTAGAATAATAGGCTATGCTACCAAGATGAAACAGACTCACCTCACCTTTACTAGCACCACCACCGGAGGGAGCACCGACAGCTAGGTACTTTCCATCGTCATTCAGTGCTACACTACTACCAAAGTAATGTTTTTTACCATTATCCTCTAAATGCACGCTACCCATGCGACCCGTCGATTCCACATAAATACGAGTGTCATGTTTAATGGTACGGCTATGTGTTGCTGTCGCCCCCCATTTGCCACCGGCAACATCGTAAATATATACCGCACCTTTATTAAGATCAACGCCGGGAGCCCCTACGGCCATCGTATTGCCGTCACGGCTTAACGCTACACTGGCACCAAACTTACCATTTCGCCAATGATCCCATGCAGATGCAATCTGTTGTACTTGGCTTGCTGCACTGCCCCATTCTGCGGTAATGCGTATATTTTTCGGATCGAGTAAAATAACCCCATTGCCGGCTTTTACCCGGGCTAAGCCAAAACTTTTGACCTGTTTCTTACCAGATATTTCCACCGCACCGCCACCAGTGGCACCAGTGGCATCGATAGCCGCATAGTTATTGGTGGTATGATCCGCCCATAAAATAGCCGTGCCGCCTGTGCCGGATGCAGACGATACGACGACATTTACGCCCGTGCCCAGCGAAGTTTTGCTGGCACTAACAAGGGAGCTGTTATCCGCCCAACGGGTTGCAAATAAATCTTGGGTCTTGGTGTCGAGTTGGCTGGTTTTTGGGTCATAGCCGCCGCCTTGAAACGCCCCGCCCACACGGATTCGCCCGCCTTGCACCTTACCGGTTGCCGATAAGGTACCAGAGAACAGACCGACTAAGCCGCCCTTGTTGCCAATGTCGATATATCCGCCTTTACCGTCTGTACTGTCGGCTTTAAAATCTATCGACCCTAATATTTTCGACTCACCTTTGCCGGATAGTCCACCAATAAACGACAGACTCCCCCCAGCGGTGCGACCAGACACATCAAAACTTGCACCAACGGTTAAATCCGCCCCGTGTTGTAACGATATTTTAATTTTTCCTCCAGTGCCATTTTGTGATGCCGCAGAAAATCGACCGTTGCCATCGATGGAATCTACGGCGACATTTATGCTACCCGCATTGCCATAATCCGCATCAGCGGTGATTCGCCCGTTACCGATAACCCCCAACGAACCGCCACTAATCGATATAACCCCGTCTGTGGAGGACACAGTGTTTGCAGATACCACCCCGGTTATGGAAATCGACTGCCGTAAAATATCCGCCGCATCGGCAACGGCTATGTCGATAAAGCCGCCCCGAGAGTCGACAGTGCCGCCCAAGTCAACAGTCGCAAGCACTTTATTGCCTTGCGAATCGGTCAGCTTGTCCCATTTATCCGTTGGTACTTCGACCCGTAAAAAATCGTTGTTGCCGAATGACATTACAATTTTTTCACCGCCACCAAAGCCTACTTTACCCACATGGGCACGGACAACGCCGCTGTTTTTCACCGCCCCGCCTAGTAGGGCAACAAAACCGCCATCATCGACCGAAATATGACCCCGATTCGAAACAACGCCATTGCTACCGCTTTTTGTAAATGTATAATCGCCATTCAAAAAATCGTTGGTGTCGATGTCGAGAGTCGAGGCGACAAAACCGCCCGTGTCGATAACACCATCCGCAGTAATCAGTATCCCATTGGGGTTTATTAAGAATACGCTACCATTAGCGTTAATCTGTCCGGCAATCTCAGAAGTAAAATCCCCCGTAACCCGATTTAAAGTTGCCGAATCACTAGCCGGCTGATTGAAATTTACCGTATTGCCCTTGCCTACAGAAAAATCTTTCCAGCTGATAATCGCTTTATCCGATTGCTGATTTATATTCAGGGTGTCGCCCTGTTGGGAAATACTGGCACTGCCATCAACGACCTGCCCCCCACTGGGAAGCCCGCCCGCATAGGCAAAACCACCAGACAACATACCAGCAGCATACAACGATGACGCCACCATAAACACTTTTTTATCACATCTCATCACATATCTCCTAAATCCGGCACATCTCCACACAAAACGCCCTCTCCGCATCTTGTATGTGATCACCAAGTAACCATAAAACAAAAATTTAATCTAACATACGCAAATAACACCGTATACATACTTACGCATTTATACAGTGTACCATATCCAAATTGGGAATGTCAAGCAAAATTTTATTAAAATTTAAAAAAAAAAAAAAACTTCTCTTCTATATGATATTCTATATCATTGTTTTTAAAGGAAAATATATTCGACTTTTTGTTACATCGAACGCCGCTTGGGTGCGAGTTTGGACGATAATACGAAGCCCCTGCCGCAAGGCACCTTTCGTTTTTTATGACCCAACCGGTGTCAATATCACAATAACAATTTGAATAACGGTCAACAAGGTTACAATGCTGGTAATCGTAAAACCAGCTGTCTTATACATGGCAATCCGAATATCCTTTGTAGTATCGAATCGGTGCTGTTCGATGTCTTTTTTGTTTTCAGCCTGCATGCGTTCAATGTCTTTCTTGCTCTCCGCTTGAAACCGTTCGATCTCTTTATAAATATTGGCAATATCTTTTTTGGTCTCCGCTTGCAACCGTTCAATGTCTTTTTTGGTCTCCGCTTGAAACCGTTCAATGTCTTTTTTAGTTTCCGCTTGAAACCGTTCGATCTCTTTATGAATATTGGCAATATCTTTTTTGGTCTCCATTTGAAACCGCTCGATCTCTTTATAGATATTGGCAATGTCCTTTTTAGTCTCAGATTGCAACAATTCAATATCTTTTTTGATCTCAGATTGCAACAATTCAATGTCTTTTTTGGTCTCATATTGCAACCATTTAATGTCTTTTTTGGTCTCGGCTTGAAACTGTTCAATATCACCCTTAGTAGCCAAATTCGCATTTATCGTGTTTACCTGTTCATTGGCAATAGCTTTCGCATGCTCCTCGATTATACCAGAGGCTTGTAACCTTTTGGCGATAGATAGCGTATCGACTGTAATAACTTCTGCGTGCATAATTTTTTCCCCACTGTCCATGAATGTAACACACTATCATAATGTTGGTGTGTTGTCAACGGGATTTTTTTCTTGGAAAACCCTGTTGGATACCTACAACATATCTGCCATATTTGCTTATACTGTCAATGGGGGGCTATGCCCCCCATTGACGACCACATACAAACAACAACTATCCCCCCTTTACTAAGGCGTTACCTTTTCCTAAAGCACCCATTATTTAAACGGTTTAAAATACCTTAGTAATACGGTGGTGTCGTCCTTGCCTTTGATGTGGTTTTTATCCTTGCTGATGTGGGTTTTTACGGTAAATGGACTGTTGGCAAAATCGTAATAGGCTTCGAATGCGATCTCTCTGCCACTGGGTGTGATGTCTACTTGTTGGGTGTCGTATGATACCATTGTGTTGTTGCGAACATCAGACACAAACGACACATCCATAACGCCCCGTTCCACCCGTAGCGGTTGGTAAAATGCTATGCCCAGCTGTCCTGTACGATATTCTTTGCGGGCAATCACACTGAAATTACTGGACAACAGCCCGGATATATTCTGTATGCTACGACCGCCTATACCGTTGCTGGTGCTGATACCAAACACAGAATTATAGCGCAAGTTCCAATCGCCCCATTGCCAATGGGTGGTACGGTTCATATAAACAGTGTTTGTCCGTCCTACGCCGCCATATGCCCCTCTAAAATTGCTGCCTAAAACCGTGCCTTGTTCCGTGTGTAGCCCGACACTGCGGACGGTACCAGACGCAACGGTTGGCGTTAATTTGCCATAGACAAATTGTAACGACATAGAATCGATGTCTCTGTAATCTTCATGGTTGGGGATACTTATCTGTATTGCCTTGTCCGCATCGTAAGCATAGGACATATGCAGCGGTTGCCGTTTAGGATTTTCCGCCTTTGGCATAAATGGCAAGTTTTGCTCAGTATATGTAAAGTTGGCAAATCGATACGGGTCTGTGTCGACAAACGACATATTGCTGGTGCCAATATGGTGAAGAGTTGGGGTGTAAGATACATTTTGACCATCGAAATCTAAAAACCTAGATGGGGTTGTTGCCGCTGTTACGAATGCTCCGTCGCCCATGTTGTAGTCGAATTCCGCCCCCATAGCATCAAATTTTTTGGTATCAATGTTTGACAGCCCTTGTTTCAGCCCATCGCCAAACACTGGGGATGAGTGTATGAAGCTGTCCTGTACGGAGTATTTTTCCGCATCGTCCAGACTTGCCCCTGATACGGACAAGACACTATTGCCCATAGGTTGAATCGCCTTGTCCAAGCGCATAATGCCTCTGCCAAATATGTTTGAATATCCTTGTGCATCTGGGGTGACGATATTGCCGTTTGCATCCCGTAACCGCTCGCCATCAGCGGTGATGTGCGATGCGGTCGCCAATATCCGCCGTCTTGCCCAGCGGCGATCTTTTGAGGGAAACGCCTGTTTTACCACCGCAAGCCCCGCCGTCACGGACGGTGCCGCCGCCGAAGTGCCACCATTGCCATAGCTCCTGTCATCATAAGTCACATGTCTTGCCCCTTCGGATACAGCAGTTAAGCAATATCGCCGGGCGCGTCCGCATGTTGCCGAATAGCGTGTATGCCGATATTGCCCGCTGGTATATTCGGTGGCAACCACCGCCAGCCAATAGTCTTCTGCCTTAGGAATCTGTGCGGGTAGGCTCGCAAATAACGATCCGTTTTCTTCGTTGTCATTGCCCGCCGCCCATACCCATATAGGGGCATCACGATCGTTGGTACTGTCGGCTTCAATCTGACGGATAAAATCCGCCCCGATATATTTTTCATAGACACTGCGGCTGGCATATGGGGAATATCCCCCTTTGCACCGTGAATCATAAGTCGATTGTAATTCTTGTTGCGATATGGCACGGTATTGGCTTGTATAGACTTGGTGCCCATTTTCGGCATAAGTCAAATAACGGCTATATTTACTACACCGCTTGCCAAATATGTATTGCATGCTCACACCGTTGCCGTCTATGTCTACGCCCAATGTGGTTGCCGCTGCTTGGACTCTTTGTACCGCACTGCTGTCATAGCCATTTCTACCACGGGTGTATTCTGCGTGTAACCATGTCCGCCAGCTGTTATTCATAGCCACCAAGTTGCGGGATTTGGCATCGCTGTATATTCTGCCCAGTTCGATGTGATTCGAATAATAGCTGTTGCCTATGGGAAATGCATAATTGTAATCTACCGCCCGTGCCCGATGGGCAATGCCAAAAGTCTTACCAATGGCAACAGAAGTCACCATGTCCGCATGTCGTGCCCGGGCACTTTGAAATGCGGGGACATCGTTGCGAATAACCCCCGTATAGCGACCGCCTTGTGCTTTTAATCCGTATTCGATACGGTTGCGATATTCTGCGTTGCCGTTGTATACACTTTTGCCTTCCAGTATGCCGATGCGTTCGCCGTTACCGCTAAAGGGTACTTGATAAGCACCGCTAGCAACTTGATTGCGTTGGAATAAACGCCCCCCTTGTGCACCGCTGGCACTACCACCCACTGCGATCGCACCGCTTAAAGCTGTAGGGAATGATGTACTTCCTCCGTCGCCACATGCAGATAGAATCACCCCTACAATACATGTGATAACACTCTTTTTCATGTTAAATGCCTCTTACGCTTGTGTCAAATGTTTCGTTATCAAACTGTGAATACACAAAGCGTGACCAAGAAAATGATCTGCAAATAATCAAAGAATGGTCGAACAAACGACCCGTTAGATAACCCAAACTTATTGTCAAACAAATGACTTGTTAATAATTGAAATACGGTCAAGAAAATGACCTGCACCACATATACCTTAAAATGATGACGAAGTAGGGGAATTTTACGCCAAATACACATAAACCCCGTAAAAATAGAGTATTTATTCGTGAAAATACTCTATTTTTGATTATATGTGCCTATCTTATCGTGAAATGCACATAACATATTGGCAAATATACACCTCATTTTTCCCCATAAAGGCTGTTTTCATGAAAAACACCCCCTTACTATGGGAAAATAGATGGGTAAGTAACCACCTGTTTATCAAAAAAAGCCATTACCAAAAAAACACACATTGACAACGACAAAAAAAGGTGTATATAATCGAGGGGCGGGCTCCCCATGTCGTGCAGTTGTACGGTGGTTGGTCGTACAAGCGTGGTGTGGGGCGGCTTGCAACGCTAAAAATAGGGGCAATACCCCATATAGCAATTTCCATCACAAGGAGATTTAAAATGAAAAATAATGTATTTTATAAAGGTCTGGCGGTAATCGCAGTACTAATCGCAGGGGCGTTCGCCGTGTCATAAGACCTTTGCCCTGTGGGCAGAAAAACAGGGGGCGTATGGTACGCCCCCTTTTTTATGTGCCATTTTTTTATAACAAAACAGACCGGTGACAATTCCACAAACATGGGGGTACAGAACTATTGACAACAGCAAATTTGTATACCCTTTGTTATTAATTCTAAATTATATATTAAAAACCATACCTACTCTCCAATGGAAACATAACATATTGTTGTCGTATATCAGAAAAGGTGAAGACAATATCAGTCTTGCTAGTGGATACGGTTTTCCTGCGAGCTGACATCAAGATGACCATTGGCAACATGTCATAGATTCGTTGCAAAATCTGTTATGGCACCCTTTATTTAATTAAAAATCGTCATTATCGAAGTGTAATTTTTTTTCTGCCATCGTTTGTTCTAGCTGGGAAAAACCGCCGATGTGTTCGCCGTTTAGTTCTATTTGTGGTAGGGTTTTGGCGTTGCTAAAGCGGGCGAAAAATGCCTCTCGGCTAATATCTTCGCCTAATTTTTTAATCTGTGGTGTATGTCCTGCCCCCATTACTAGGGCTTTTGCTTTTTCACAATTTGGACAGTTGTCTTTTGAATATATAATAAATTGCATGATCTTCTCCTCATAAATAATGTGTTAGTAATTGTTTCATTTCACTTTTAATATACTGCACCCTTGTTTTTGATAAAGGTTTGTAATACTCAGGTTTGTATATAGGTCTATCTACCTTTCTCTCACCCTTAAGCAAGGTTAAAATTTGTAAATTAAAATACGACATAAGCGTATGCGATGGCTTAGACCCAAAAGGATTTTTAGCAAGCTGTGCATAATCCCCGCCTAATTGACTTTCCAGTTGCAACAAAACACATTGCAAATCTGGGTGCATAGTTTTAAGCAAATGAAAATCAACCAATATTCTTTTTAACATGGCATTTTCAGCATATGCCTTACATTCTACAGCCAACACAAATGTGTTATCGATGTATACATGTTTATCGACAGAACATTTAAATGTATAGTCCGATATGTTTTTTTGAATATATTGTTTTATCTCATTATCTTGCATATTGTCTATATAATCTTGTACAATGGGGATATTTATTTTTGTTTTATTTATAACCAGTCTGCCTTCATCTGCTGCTAATTCTTGCCATGCTATTTTTATAAGACTTTCTGTTATATTTTCCAACATCACACCTTTAGTCGCTCGAACAAACCCACCATACGCCCGATCTTTATTATGTTCGGCGGTCTGATCTGCTGTTTTCACAACACTTTCATAATATTGTATTATCGCATCGATATTTTTTACGGTCATTTTAAAACAACTCCTGCTGCATGCTGTCTATTCTATTTTGTGCGGTAATACAATATTCGTTGGACACATCGATCCCGACATAGCTTCTTTTTAAAGATTTGGCAACATAAGTCGTTGTTCCCACGCCATTAAAAGGATCTAACACAATATCTCCTTTAAAACTAAATAATTTAAGGCATCTTTCTACTAACTTTTCGGGAAACATAGCGGGGTGCCCGTATTTTTTCATATCCCGTCCTGGGGCGATCGACCACTTGGCGACGACAAATTTTTTAAATTCTTCGTCCGTTATATCAATATTCCCACTATCGCCTTTCTTTTTTAAATGTCCCTTACAAAACACTTCTAAGAATTCCCATGTATATTTTAAGTATGGGCTTGCTGGGCTCTTCCAACTGCCCCATGCTGTGTACTTACAGTTATAATTGTTTTTCTCCCAAAGTATTTCCCCTTTCCAAATTAAGCCTTTATCCAAAAAATGCTTGCTGACTATATGATGTGTGGGAATATAGTCAGAAAACAGGGGTTGCACATTGACTATTATTCTACCGCTATATTTTAACACCCGAATACATTCGTCGAATATAGCAAATAACATATCAAAATAGTCATGCCATTTGTCCGTATCCGAATGGGTATTATATTCTAGCCCAAAATTGTATGGAGGAGAAGTCATCACAATATCGATACAATTATTTGGCATGTTTTTTAAAACTTCTAAACTGTCCCCACAGACAATGGAATTCAAATAGCTATCGGGTAAAGTATGCGTGATTCTTTCAAAATCTTTTGCGTATGACTCATATCCAAGCCTTGTTTTTTCTTTAGCTTTTCTATCTTTTACCTTGCGTTCGTCATTATACCCGTGATAAATTTTTTTACCATTACGAAGCCCAAAACTGTTTTTCTCTGATACACCCATCATTATATATCCTGTCTGTTAAAAATCTTCGTCTTCGTTAAACGATAAATCTCGGTTTGTGGGGCGTTGGTATTCGGATACTCTCTTTTCAAAAAAGTTGGTCACATTCTGCACATCTAATGCCCGCATAAAGTCGAATGGGTTTTCTGTGTGAAACACCCGGTCGAAGCCGAATAAATCGGCAATGCGATCGGCAACTGCTTCGATGTATTGGCACATTAAGTCCGCATTCATACCGATTAAATCTACGGGCAGAGCGTCCCGCACGAATTCTTTTTCGCACTCCAGTGCCTCCCGTACGATGTGCTCAAATTCCTGTTGTGGCACATCGCCAGAAATCAGGTTTACATCAGATAACATGGTATCGTCAAGGGTGCCCTTTAGGTATTTTTGCCGCAAAGTCCGAAACATCAGAGCAGAAAAACTAAAGTGCATGCCTTCATCACGGGCGATCCAGTCGTTGCTTAACGCCAGTCCCGGCAACAATCCCCGTTTGCGAAAATAATAAATGGCACAAAAAGAGCCGGCAAAAAACAACCCCTCGACCAAGCCAAAACCGATAAGACGGGTTAATAAGTTTTGTTTGCCACTCAGCCACTTACCCACCCACAGGGCTTTTTTGTGGATACAAGGGACATTTTCGATAGCGTCGAACAGCTGGTCTTTTTCCGCTTGGTTCGGCACATAGGTTTCAATTTGCAACGCATAGGTCTCGGCATGAATGGTTTCGTTTAACATCTGCATCGATATAAACGCCCGTGCCTCTGGAATAAGAATTTCCTTATAAAACCTAGATGCTAAGTTTTCGTTAATCATTGCCTCCGAATTGGCAAAGAACGCCAGCACATGATTGATAAAGCGTTTTTCACCCACGCCCAATTTTTGTAAATCCCGTAAATCGTCTTGAAACGACACCTCTTCCGGTGTCCAAAACGATTGCACATGCAGCTTATAGCGATCCCAAATTTCCGGATACTGCAAAGGAAAAATAGAAGTACACCCCTTAGAAATCATTTTTTCGACCTTTTTTCTACTATGTTATATGTATTCAAGCACTGCATATTAAGCAATCCCCTAGTTTGGCACAACTGTTAAGAATCATTTTTTCGACCTTCTTTCTAATGTGTTATATGTATTCAAGCACTGCATATTAAGCAATCCCCTAGTTTGGCATGACTGTTAAGAATCATTTTTTCGACCTTCTTTCTACTGTGTTATATGTATTCAAGCACTGCATGTTAAGCAATCCTCTAGTTCATCATTACTCATGGTATGTGTGGTTTGGCTATCGGCAGGATTGGATACGGTCATTTGTACCGCATTTACCGCCGAACGGGATCGCAAGTAATACATACCGGTTTTTAAGCCCTTTTTCCACGCATACATATGCATCGATCCCACCTGTGAAAATGTCGGCGATGCCAGCCACAGATTCATCGATTGGGTTTGGTCGATATACGGACTGCGATCCGCCGCCATGTCGATAACCACCCGCTGTGAAGTTTCCCACACGGTTTTATACACCTGTTTGACTTCATCGGGAATGTTTGGGATATTTTGAATCGACCCGTCTTCGACAATGATAGTGTCCCGCATTTCTTTTGTCCACAGCTGCCGCTGCATCAAGTCTTTTACCAAGTAGCGATTGACCAACAAAAATTCCCCCGACAAAGTTTGGCGTTTATAAATATTCGAAGTCTGCACTTGGAAAGTTTCCGTATTGCCCAAAATAATCCCCGTCGATGCGGTCGGCATACAGGCGGTGGTTAAGGAATTGCGTACGCCATATTTTTGCACATCTGCCCGTAAAGAGTCCCAATCCCACATACCGGATGGGGTTATCCCCCACATATCGAATTGGAACTGTCCCTGCGATATGGGCGATCCGGCAAAGGTCTCATACGGTCCGTCGACTTTGGCGATTTCCATACTTTCGGTTATTGCCCCAAAGTAAATGGTTTCAAAAATCTTTTTGTTTATATCCCGGGCAGTGTCGCTGTCATAGGCGATGTGCATTTTAAAGAACACATCGGCAAGCCCTTGTATACCTAGACCAATGGGGCGATGACGGAGATTAGATCGCTCGGTTTTTGCGGTTGGATAATAGTTCACATCGATGACCCGGTTTAAGTTACGGGTTGCCAAACGGGACACTTGATACAGTTTTTGATAATCGTACGCCCCGTGTTTATCGATACATTTAGGCAAGGCTATAGACGCCAAATTACACACCGCTGTTTCTTTGCTGTCAGAATATTCAACAATTTCCGCACACAGATTCGACGATTTAATCACGCCAATATTTTTTTGATTCGACTTTGCGTTAATCGAATCTTTATACAACATATACGGTTGCCCGGTTTCAATTTGGGCTTCGATAATTTTTGCCATCAGGTCACGGGCTTTGATGGTTTTACCGCACCCCTGTTGTTCGTATTTTTCGTACAGTGTGTTAAATTCTGCCCCGTATGTATCACACAAGCCGGGACAATCGTTTTCCGACAGCAAAGTCCAATCGGCATCGGCTTCTACCCGCTGCATAAACAGGTCGGGAATCCACAGGGCATAAAACAGATCCCTTGCCCGGAACTCTTCGGCACCGGTGTTTTTTCGTAGTTCCAGAAACGCTTCGATGTCCGTATGCCACGGTTCCAAATACACCGCAAAAGACCCCTTGCGTTTGCCGCCGCCTTGATCGACAGAACGAGCGGTTTCGTTAAAGATTTTTAAAAATGGAATCAACCCATTTGATTTGCCGTTGGTGGACTTAATAAGCGACCCCGCCCCCCGGATATTGTGGGCATGTAAGCCAATCCCCCCCGCTGTCTTAGAAATCAAGGCACAATCTTTAATGGTGTTAAAAATACCCTCAATGGAATCGTCTTCCATAGAAATCAGGAAACAAGACGACAGCTGCTGCATTTTCAAACCGCTGTTAAACAAAGTGGGGGTGGCGTGGGTATAGTAGCCGTTTGCCATCATATCGTAAGTGTTTGCCACCGCATCCGCATCGAACACCTCACCACAGCCGCAGGTTAAAGCGGTACGCATAAACATATCTTGTGGGCGTTCCACATACACATCGTCAACCCGTAACAAATAGGCTTTAATCAAGGTGGTTAAAGCAAAGTAATCAAAATTATAATCCCGTTCATAATCGATCATCGCAGCAATAGCATCCGCATTGTCGACAACCATATTGTAATAGCTATCATGCAACAATCCGTCTCGATATAAAGCGTGGGTGGCGGCGATAAAGCCATTTGTTTGTTTGTGTAAGGCATTGACTTTAATACGAGCGGCGACATAGGAATAATCTGGATTTTCCACCGTCAACGCCGCCGCTGTTTCCGATAAAAAAGTATCGATTTCCTCAGTGGTGATGCCATCAAACAAGCCGGCAACCGCCTTTTGTGCGACTACAATGGGGTCGGTGTCGAGCCCATGTGCCAACGCCCGTACCCGATTGGTGATTTTATCGAGGCTAACCGCTTGTTTGCTGCCGTCCCGTTTTACCACCTGCATCGATGCCACTTTGGTACCCATAGCGACCTGCAATTTTTCCGATTGCTGGCGCTGTCTTGCCCGTTGTTCTCGGTACAATACAAAGGCTTTGGCAACCTCGTATTCACCCGAACGCATCAGGGCAAGTTCCACTTGGTCTTGGATGTCTTCTAAAAATATCACCCCGCCATGCTGGGCATTTACCGACAACCGCTTGCTGACCGCATCTGTAATATCGGTCACCGCATCGGCAATCTGTACCCGTTGCTGTTGCGAAATATCTGCATCCGATTCGTGCACCACCGCCATAAACGCTTTTTTTACAGCACTGGCGATCTTGTCATTGTTAAATTGTACCTGTTCTGCGTTGCGTTTTATGACCTTAATTGTCGATAAATCCATACCCTTATCCCACTCCATACATATTATGCAAACTCCATTTTCACTAAAAACAAAGCTTATAGCTACTCCTTAATAATACCGTATCCTCGCAGACACAATACCACCTACCATTACTAGTTTGACCACCAAGACCATTGACTTGACAACCACAGACTACCGACTTGACTACCACGACCGCTGGCTCGAACAACTCGCACCACCGCCACAGGTTCGACCAACCCGTACCGAATCTCACTGATATCGTTTAACTGTCTGATATTATGCCTATATAGTGTACCATTTCCAACTCTGTACCATATATAGTGCTATGACTGACCCTAAACATATATGAACAAGAGATTTTTGACAATAGAAAAAAATACATAAATCTTGTTTTTTGTACTTGACAAACAAATCGTACTGGCTGTCGAAAATCTTATGTATAAACCTATAAATCCAGATATTACACAGACATTAAAAGGCATACAAAAAATCGAATCGATAAAAATCAAACATTAAAAGTACCCAATAACGCAAAATATCGACGGACATTACGAGGCATTATTTTGCCACACAGGGTGTATATAATCCGTCCGCCCCTGTTCGATTCGATATAAAGGATATAGATTTCCCCTTGTTTTTTTTGTATACTGGTGCCATGAAACAACACAGCAAACACCATATATGTATTATTGGTGGCGGTATTTGTGGGCTGGCGGTGGCATATGCGTTACAACAACGAGGTGTGCACACGACTGTTTTCGAATCCGCTAGCATCGGCAGCGGGGCAACCGATAAATCTGGGGGGATGCTGGCGGGCGGCATCGAAAACGAACCCAGCGAACGCAATCTTTGGCAGTTGTCCCAGTACGCCCAATCGCTGTGGGATACATATGCCCGGGATCTCGAACACCTCTCTGGAGTGTCGATCGACTATCAGACCGATGGCACCATGATGGTTGCCAGCACACAAGACGATTTAAACACCGTGCGGTTTTTATACGAATACCAAACAAAAATCGGCGTCGAAGTAGAAATGTTATCGGCACGGGACATCGACAAAATGGAACCGCACCTAAAAACAGTGGGCGGTATGTGGTGTAAAACCGATTACCAAGTGCACAGCGTCCGCCTGACCACCGCCCTTGCCACCGCCATACAAAAATTGGGCGGGGATATTTTTGAGAACACCCCCGTAGCCTCCATAGCACACAACAACGACAGTGCACACGGGGTAGCATTAGCGGACGGGACAACACACCGTTGCGATTCGATTGTGGTCTGTGCGGGGGTACACACACCGGCTGTTCTCAACCCCATTATGTCTGTTCCCATTCGCCCCTTAAAAGGACAAATGCTGTCGTTAAAAATGCCACATCGGCTGATAAACACAGTGGTATGGGCACCAAAAACCTATTTAATCCCCAAACTAGATGGCACATTGCTGATTGGGGCAACGGTGGAAGAACAAGGCTTTAATGACGACAACACCGCCGGCGGGATATACGCATTGCTCGAATCCGCATGGCGGATATGCCCGGCTATTGAAGATTTGACAATCGATAAAATCTGGGTTGGACACCGCCCCACCGCCCGGGACGACGCCCCCATATTAGGTAACACCCCGCTAAATAATGTATATATTGCTAGCGGTCATCACAGAAATGGTATATTATTGGCACCAGCCACCGGTAAAATTATGGCAGATCTTATCTGTGATGGGGTGGTGCATCCAATGATGCCAGCGTTTTTACCAACCCGATTTACACCATAAAGCAATTTGAAAACAGGACTATGACACACACGACTCTTTCATATAATGGCGATACCATCTACACCGAAGCGACAACGATTGCCGCTTTGTTGCGGCAACACGGTATTTCCCCCACCACCACAGGCATTGCGGTTGCCCAAAATAACATCCTTATTCCCCGTAGCGACTGGGGCGATAGCCGCCTACAAAACGGTGATAGGGTGGAAGTGGTCAAACCCTTTCAAGGCGGATAATCTTCCCATGACAGCCCAAGACCCCTTTATATTAGGCGATATGCAGCTGAGTAGCCGATTGTTGGTCGGTACCGCTTTGTATCCGAATCAGCAAACAATGATCGATGCCATTGCCGCATCGGGGGCGGAGATGGTGACCGTATCGATTCGGCGGGTATCCCTAGAAACATACCAACACAGCCCACTTGCCGTATTACAAGACAAAATCATTTTGCCCAACACCGCCGGCTGTGAAACCGCTCAGGACGCTATTTTAACCGCCGAACTTGCTCGGGAAAGTCTGGATACCACATGGATTAAATTAGAGCTCATCGGCAATCGCCAGACCTTATATCCGGATGTAGAGAACTTGGTCGACACGGCGGATATATTGGTTAAAAAGGGGTTTTGCGTGTTGCCGTACTGTACGGACGATCCGGTGATTTGCCAAAAACTGGAGGGCGTAGGCTGTAAAGCGGTGATGCCGCTTGGTGCCCCGATTGGTACGGGATTGGGGATTTGCAACCCGTACACTATAGAACTGATTTGTAACAGTGTACAGGTGCCGGTGATTCTAGATGCGGGCATCGGTACCGCATCGGACGCCACACAGGCAATGGAATTGGGGTGCAGTGCGGTACTGCTGAACACCGCCATATCGAAAGCCGAAGACCCGGTGACGATGGCATCAGCGTTTAAACATGCGGTTATCGCCGGGCGGCAAGCATACAACAGCGGACGCATGGCAAAAAAATACCACGCCGAAGCGTCTAGCCCACAAATGGGGTTAATTGGGGGATAATGTTAGCATCCGTATATGTCATATCCGACTCGACCCTGACCGACAACATCGCACGCACCCTAAAACAGTGCCTAGACAGCGGCACCCCTTGGGTGGGGATTCGAGAATATCATATGTGTGATACCGCCTTAATCCGCCTTACCGAAGATATTGTTGCCTATGCGGAACCATTGGGGGCAAGGGTATCCATATGGGGCAAAGCGGATATTGCCGAACGGTTTGGCATCGGCTGCCATGTCAACATACACACATACACCCCGCACCTAACAGCCCCCATCTACCCAATAGGGATCAGCACCCACACCGCACAAGACATTGTCAACCTTCGAGAATGCGATTATATCACCTTGAGTCCGGTATTCGACAGCATATCCAAAAGCGGATACGCCGGCATGGGTATCGACAGCTTCGCAAAAATCTGTACAGACGCCCCTGTGCCCGTATTTGCCTTAGGCGGCATAACCGCAGACACCGCCCCCATCGCCTTAGCACACGGAGCACACGGAGTCGCCATATGCGGGGCAGCCATGCACAATCCCAACATCATAAAAGCACTGGTGCCATAAAACATATTTTTTATACCCGCCCCAATATTTTTTAAGCAAGGTTTTTTGTTGGTATGGGTCGGTATTTTTGTTACCGTCTTGTTTGTAATAGTTAATCTCAAATAAACATATTTTGCATAAGCGATTTTTTATATTGTTTCAAGTATTCGACTTTTTGTGTATAGGCGGTTATCACATCGTCCAGATTAGAAAAAAACGCCACTATCTTTTGTTGTTCGTCAGGGTGGGGTAGGTATATTTTTTCCTTGCTATAATCCTTATAATAAATATGTGGAATTGCACTTCCTGTAACATATTTATCAAAGTTTATTGTTTGCATCACATAGTAAATATATAAAAGATTATGATTTTCTTTGTGTGTTATTTTCTGTAAAGTCGCCAAAATATGCGTATTTTTCTCACACAAATACAATTTGCCTACAGCCCCGTCTTTGACTATAGCAATATATTTTTCGTTGGAAATAAAGTCCTTTGTTTTGCCACATATACCACTTGCACCGTAAACATAATATTGGGCATCACGATGTACATCTTTCATCGTTAAATTGGAACTGCCTTTTAAACAAATATCCCCCAACCGCACAACCTGCCAATCGGGATAATCGGTACTATCGGAGCGTCTAAAGCGGATTTTTGGAGTAGTTTCGCTTGTTTGGGGGAAAAGGTTTTGCATGAAGTATTTTTTGTATTTTTTCAAATATTCGACTTTTTGCGTATAAGCGATTATCACAGCGTCCAGATTAGAAAAAAATTCTGCGATACGGTTTTGTTCGTCTGGGTGGGGTAGGTTTATAGGAAATGTTGTAAATGCGTTCATTCGTAAAGAAGGCATTGTACTACCCACAGACATTTTTAAAAAGTGCCGTCTGTTATGATAAATGTAATAATATATAAACTTACCATCATTTTGTTTAAAGTCTGTGATGGCGTATGCCCTTTGGTGTAAATCAAATTTTCCCACAAAATATTTTGGGATAAAATCTTTACCTTCTCCACCTACGATAATGGCTTGTGTATCAAAAAGATATTTAGAGCTTGCTCTAATATCAGTAGAACGATCGAAAAAGTGGTACTGTCCTGTTTCTGTGGAATCTTCTCTATTCGAATTACCTGTTTTTATCGAAGTAATATCCCCCAACCGCATAACTTGCCAATCAGGATAGTCAGTACCATCGGGGCGTTTAAAGCGCATTTTAGGATTTCGTGCCATTTTTATTGTCCGTTTTATTTCGTAAACCGTGTCGCTTTGTTACACCAAATGCCCCATATCCTCAGAAAATCTATTGATAACTTTATGTGCCTTAGACAGGTTCGTACTCCCGCCAAAAACCAATTTTACATCCACATGGGACAATTCGGGAATACGAAAATCCAATTTAGATATGGCATCTAATACTTGTACCATGTACCAATCCTTTTCGATAAAAGCAGGTTCGATACTTAATTCTAATTTAATTGCTTGGATTAAGTCATCATTAAGGACATTTTTCATAGTGTATAGAATATCCATTATACTGTAAATTTCGTGAAAACCGACCTTTTACAGCAATTACTCGCCCCGTTGGTACCTGAGTAGACAAGCGGTTATTATAATCTAACTCAGCTTTCGTCATTCCCACTTCATACCCTAATTTTGCCAAAACTGTTTTAGCAACTTCGGGCAGAGATTTTTCTGGCAATCTTTTATCAGTATACTTCGAAACATAAGTTCGCACATAAATACCATATCCGACACGAATTAAAGTCTCGTTTTCAACCAATTTTTTTAAAGCAAGTCCGACTTGCGTACTACCACCCAAATCATTAAATTCCCGCCGTAAAAAGACAGAATCAGGGCTACGCTGAACACGCATTTTCACTTTTTCTAATATGGTTTTGTTATCAGTAGCCATTGTCTTACCCTCGACACCGAACATACCACATGACAAGACTATATTTCAAGTGCTTTTATAACATATGTGATATTACACGGGTTGTTTATGGCACAGGTTGGGCAGGGTTTACAAACACCGTTGTAGCCAAATGTCATATACGGGGTGTTCCATACTGTTTAGGGCGGGATCTGAGGCGAACATCCAGCCTTCGAATATTTTTTCGCCTTTCTGTACTATGTCCAGATACGCCCCTGATTCGGGGGGATCTTCTGGGGGAGCTTTGTCGCATACTTTGACCAGTAACGAAAACGAACCCACCAACACCGCTTCGCCCACAGGCACTTTGCGGAGTTCTGATTGGGCGGACACTTTGTTTAATACGATCAATTCTGCGTACTGTCGGGGTGTGGCGTATGCCCCCGCCACAAACAATACCCCTAATAGCGGCAAAAATATGTGTATGCGACCCATCATATATTGCTTATTGTGTGCCCAAGAATATTAACTTGCCCAACATCTGTTCCAACGACACCACATCGGCGATATTGTCAAGCCGCCCGCCGTTCTGCACCAATTCCGCAGAAGTCCCCATACGCAAAGTAATATACTTGCCCCCCAACAAACTGGAATCGGCAATCGATACCAAAGTATCCTTAGGCAAGACAATATTATCAGAAATTTGCATTTTAACTTCTGCCTTGAATGCGTCCATGTTAATCCGCACATGCTCGACCTGCCCGACCAGTACGCCGCTGACCCGCACGCCTGCCCCAGATTTTAATCCGCCCACATTGTTAAAATAGGCATATGCGGTGTATGTATCGCTGCCCGTATCCGCATCCACATAACGCATGCCAAACACCACAAAACCGATGGCACCGACAACAACCAGCATGCCCAAAACCGTTTCAAGTATATTACGACCCATTGCTTTCAGCCTTTCTTTTTTCCATATTTATGTCCAGTTGTTGGTTTAATAACCCCATCACATCTACCGCATTGCCCGCATACATAAAATCGTTTTTATCCTGTAATATATCTTCTTCGAAGCCCAACAGTACAGTCATACTCTTTTCCGCAAATAAACCGGCGGTTTGTACTTCAAGGCTGGAATCGATGGGGATTGGCACCGTAGCATCAACGGTTACGCTAACCTTTACCTGTCCATCGGACAACTGCATATGCGATACTTTGCCCACTTGAATGCCAAATACATATACGGGAGCACCGATTTTTACCCCCTCGACGGTGCGAAAAACAGCATGGTATGTATGCCTAGCCGCCTCTGATTTTTGCCCCGCAACCGCAAAAAATATACCGCCAATGACCAGCACCAATGCCATAAAGCCAATACATAAATTGCGATTTTCCGTACTCATACCAAAAAGCTTTCCCCGCATCCACAGCGACCTTTTTCATTGGGATTGATAAAATCAAAACCGCTGCTAAATGTGCTTTCGTTGTATTCCATAGTCGATCCGATTAAAAACAACATGGCATCAGGGGCGATAATGACCTTGCCTTGTTTACAATCGACCACTTCTTCCAACGGTTTAATGCTGTCGGCAAAATCGATGTCATATTTATACCCCGAACAGCCCCCTTGCGACACGGACACCCGCAACCCCACTGTCCCTTTGGGGGCAATGTGCATAATCTCGCCGATGCGATTTTGTGCCGCATCGCTGATTTGAATAACTTGTAGTTTCGTCACCATATGCACAGTATACCACAATATTAAAAAATATCAATCAAAGCCAGCTGGGCGTCTTCTGACATCATATCCTTTGTCCATTTCGGCGTCCAAGTTAAGGTGACAGAACACACCCCTACCGATGGCATTTTGACAACCGCATCGGCAACCCACTTGGGCAGCTCCCCCGCTACTGGGCAATTGGGGGCGGTCAAAGTCATCACAATATGCACCGCCCCATACGGAGCATATTGAATATCATAAATCAACCCCAAATCATACAGGTTAATAGGAATTTCCGGATCTTCCACCGTTTGCAAGGCGGCGATGACCTGCTGTGCGTCCGCTTGAGTATCCGTGTCGAGGGCGGTACCGGCACGGGTTACGGCACCTTCGGCACGGGCTTTAGCATTAAAAAAATCCGGTTCGTTGGCAATCTTTTCGGGGTCGAGAAAACGGGTCATCGTAACATCTGCAAGGCTTTTTTAAGGGCGGTGATAAAGGTATCGACATCGTCTGTGTCGTTGTAAAACGCCATCGATACTCGAATACTGCTGGTGATGCCAAAGTGCTGCATCAACGGCTGGGCACAGTGATGCCCCACCCGTACACACACCCCATAATTGTTTAAAATATCGGCAATGTCAAACGCATGCACGCCATTTATCACAAACGAAGCAATCGGGGCTTTGTCAAAAGTACCATCGTCGAGAGTGGCTGTATCAAACCCCAAAATGCGTATGTCTGCAATGGTCGATAGCTGTGTATACAAATACCTACTCAATTGCTGTTCATAGGTGTAAATGGTATCCAGTCCAATACCCTGAATGTATTTTATGGCAGTGCCCAAGCAAATCACCGGCACAATTGGCGGGGTGCCGGCTTCGAATTTTATCGGCGGTTTGGCATAGGTAATCCCGTCAAAGGATACCGTATCGATCATATCGCCACCGCCTAAAAACGGCGGCATAGTGTCCAATATATCATACTTGCCCCACAGCACCCCCACCCCATTGGGGGCAAACACTTTATGCCCAGTAAACGCATAAAAATCCACCCCTAGTGCCTGCACATCGACGGGGCGGTGCATCACCATTTGCGACCCGTCTACCAGTACCAACGCCGCATGGGCTTTGGCAATTTTCACCACCGCCGCCACATCGACAACAGACCCAAGCACATTCGAAGTATGGGTCACCGCCACCAACGCTGTATTTGCATGTACCAAGTTTTGCAATGCGGACATATCCAATGTGCCATTGGGCAGTATAGGGCATACTTTTACCGTCACATTGTGCCGATCCATCAGCAAATACCACGGCACAATATTGGCGTGGTGTTCCATTGCCGATATGACAATTTCCGCCCCATCGGGCAGTATCCGCCCCAAACTGTACGCCAGCAAGTTTAACGATTCGGTAACAGATTTGGTAAAGACAATTTCCTCTTCCCGCCCATGAATGAAACTGGCAACAGTGGCACGAGTATTTTCGTATGCGGTGGTTATTTGCTGAGACATATCATAGGTGCCACGATGCACATTGGCATACACCTTAGCGGTAAAATAGTGTTGCGTATCCAGCACACACTGCGGTTTTTGGGCGGAGGCACCGCTGTCTAAAAAACAGATATTCGACTCCGCTAGCACAGGAAAATCGCTTTTATAGTCCATATAGAGTACGCTTCCCCCTTAATCGATTATGTTAAAACCTGCTTGACCCGATTTAGGGTCATATCCCGCAAGAAATTATACACCGATTCAGTATCGGTATCTTCCAGCACTTCTAGCAAAAACGCCTCCAGTAGCAATTGCCTTGCGGTGGTGGTGTCGATGCCCCGGGATTGCAGATAAAACAGCTGTTCCGCATCGATTTCACCGGTCGACGCCCCGTGCGAACACTTGACATCGTCCGCATAAATTTCCAATTCGGGCTTACAGTCCACTTCCGCATCTCGGGACAGCAAAATAGCTCGGTGCATTTGATAGCCATCGGTCAATTGTGCTTCTCTGTCGACATAGATTTTCCCTTGAAATATCCCTTGTGCAGAATCGTTTAAGATACCCTTAAACAGCTGGCTCGACTCGCAGTCTGCCGCCATGTGGCGAACAAATACAGTGTTGTCGACTTGTTGTGTCGTATCACTGATATAAATACCCCGAATATCGGTACTTGCCTGCGTGCCATTTAAGTCCACATATACTTCGTTGCGCGATAGTACAGTGTTTAAGCACACGCATATATACTTGTATACCCCGTCTGCCGCCACATGGGCACGGGTAAAAGCCACATGGCGGCTGCTGTCCGTATCGTCTTGCAATTTATAATGGGACAACACCGCCCCTTGTTCGACCGTGATTTCGCTTACCGCATTGGTCAACACATCGCCCGACCGCATTTGAAACGACTCAATAAGTGTAGCGGTTACCCCCGATTTTACCAATACCTGTACCCGAGGGAATACCACCACGCCATCACCGCCCTGTACATATGCCAAATGCACGGGGGCTTTTACCTGTTCGCCAATGGTAATCACCACGCCCTGTGTATAATGGGCGGTGTTTAACGCCACCATAGCATGTGTATCTTGGGTGTGGGTATCGCTGTTGCTATCGATATGCCGTCCCACCGTCACCGTAACACCGCTAGGCACATCCCCCACCACCCCATTAGCAATAACAATATGGTGTGTGTTGTCTATCAGATATGGGGCTGGTAGCATGTCCGTATTGGCTACCGCTTCAGTGGTGTACGATTTTCCCGTTAGGGATTTTTTTAAATCCGTATAGTGCCAATTTTCCACCTTTTTGGTGGGAACGCCTAATTTTTCAAACACTCGATATGCGTTTACATGGGCATTTACAGGCACATTATGTAAAAATGATGTCATATTCTGCCCCCTTATGCAAATGCTTGATAGCCTTTTTGTTCCAGTTCAACCGCCAAGTTATAATCGCCAGTGACGGCAATTTTGCCATCGACCATAATATGTACAAAGTTCGGTTTAATATATTCTAACAACCGTTGATAGTGGGTGATAATAAGCACGGCATTATCGGCGGTGTGAATGTGATTAACGCCCTCAGCCACTACCCGCAACGCATCGATGTCGAGACCAGAATCGGTTTCGTCTAAAATCCCCAACAGTGGGTTTAACACCGCCATTTGCAAAGTTTCCATACGCTTTTTTTCACCGCCGGAAAAACCCACATTGACCGATCGCTTTAACATATCATCGCTGATTGCCAATTGTTTGGCTTTACTGCGGAGCAATTTGATAAAATGCAAATTGTCGTATTCGTCCAGCTGTTGGTGACGGCGTTTGGCGTTAAACGCATGGCGTAAAAATGTCGAAGTGGCAATGCCCGGTATTTCCACAGGGTACTGAAACGCTAAGAACACCCCTTCGTTTGCCCGTTCGTCTGCCTCCATTTCCAATAAATCCTGCCCGTTGTATACTATACTGCCTTCACTAACTTCGTACTCATCAGACCCCGCCAAGATTTTTGACAAAGTGGATTTCCCCGTCCCATTGGGTCCCATAATAGCGTGAATTTCCCCGGTTTTAATGGTTAAATTTAAACCGTTCAAAATCTTACGCCCGCCTTCGGCAACTTCGGCGTGCAGGTTTTTAATGTCTAATAATGTCATAGTGTGTCCTTAATATTGTTTTGTCATTGGTATGGGTGGGTGTGTCGCACAGAGATTAGAGAGATCAGCCAACGGATCCCTCGAGGGATATACCGATAAGCTTCTGGGCTTCGACCGCAAATTCCATCGGCAGTTCTTGCATAACCTCTTTACAAAAACCGTTGACGATAAGACCGACCGCCTCTTCTTCGTCCATGCCCCGGGTGGTGCAGTAAAACATCTGTTCATCGGCAATCTTGGAAGTGGTTGCCTCGTGTTCCATCACCGCTGTTGGGTTGCGGTTTTCGATATACGGCACCGTGTGTGCCCCACAAGTATTACCAATTAACAGGCTATCGCACTGGGTGTGGTTACGGGCGTTTTCTGCGTTTTTGCCAATCTTTACCAAGCCCCGATAGGTTTGATCCGATGTGCCTGCGGAGATGCCTTTTGCGACAATGCGGGATTTGGTGTTTTTGCCAATGTGAATCATTTTAGTGCCTGTGTCTGCCTGTTGTCTGTTGTTGGTAATGGCGACCGAATAAAATTCGCCTATGGAATTATCGCCCCGTAAAATGCAGCTGGGGTATTTCCAAGTGACCGCCGATCCGGTTTCGACCTGTGTCCATGAGATTTTTGAATTGTCGCCCCGACAATCGCCCCGCTTGGTAACAAAGTTGTAAATCCCGCCGTTGCCGTCCGCATCGCCCGGATACCAATTCTGCACAGTCGAGTACTTAATTTCCGCATTATCGAGAGCCACCATTTCGACAACCGCCGCATGCAGTTGGTTTTCGTCCCGCTGCGGGGCGGTACAGCCTTCGAGATACGATACAAAACTGTCTTCTTCGGCAATAATCAGCGTGCGTTCGAATTGTCCTGTATTTTCGGCGTTAATACGGAAATAAGACGACAACTCCATCGGACAATCGACCCCCTTAGGCACATACACAAACGACCCATCCGTAAACACCGCCGCATTTAAGGCGGAAAAGAAATTGTCAGACGCCGGCACTACAGTGCCAAAGTATTTTTTCACTAAATCCGGGTGTTGCTGAATCGCCTCACTAATGGAACAGAAAATAACCCCGTGTTGTTTTAGGGTTTCTTGGTAGGTTGTGCCAACAGATACAGAATCGAATATGGCATCGACGGCGATAGGTTTTGCCCCCTCAACGCCGGCTAACACTTTCTGTTCTGCTAGGGGAATTCCCAGTTTTTCATAAACTTCCAGTAACGCCGGATCGACCTCGTCTAAGGATTTGGGCTTGTCCATAGATTTTGGGCGGGCATAATATGCCAGCGATTGATAATCCATTTTGTCGTATATCACCTTTGCCCATTCTGGTTCGTCCATGTTTTGCCACAGTTTAAACGCTTTTAAGCGTACATCGGTCATCCATGATGGCTCTTGCTTTTTAGCGGAAATACGGCGGATAATATCAGCGTTTAAACCGATGGGAAAGTCTTCCATCTCAATATCGGAAACAAACCCGTACTTGTATTTTTGTTTGCCCAGTTTCTCGACCTGTGCGATTGTTTCTTGTGTTGCTACCATTTTTTATACCCTTTTGTTACATATTGTTACACTATATTTTGTGCAAGTATCCATCGATATTTTCGCTCCCCCCACCGCCAACATCTACAGTTATCTTTTATTTACCCAAAAACCCAACCGGAGCGGATATTTCCCGCAGAGACACGGTTTCGAACGATGCCTTTACCGCTCCATTCAGCTTATCCCATCCCCCAGACATAGGACACAACGGCTCCACCGAACAATCGATTTCATCCAGCGTATCGACACAAGCGGTCAAAGCAATAGGTCCATCGATAGCAGTAACAATTTCCGCTACCGATATATCGTCCGCATAGCGATCAAGGCTGTATCCCCCCTGTACCCCCCGTTGTGATTTTAAAATATGTGCTTTGGTCAACATTTTTAAGATTTTCGACACAGTCGGCAACGGCAAATGGGTACGATCGGACAACTCAGACGCATTCAACAGCCGTCCCGGCGTAGACGCCACAAAACACGATAAAATCACCACCGAATAATCTGTCATTTTTGAAACACGAATCATCGCACATTACCCCCCAACAGCGAAAGCTTAAAACTGTATATTTACATATAGTATATCAGAAGTACTACCCCCCACGCCCGCATTATACACACAACCGCCACCATAAAGCAACCCAAAAAAACAATTTTTTTATAAATATATTAACCATTGATTTTTATAGGTGATACCGATAGTTTCCCACACTCATTTTATAGGAGCTCCGCCATATTCCAAGAGCATTTTATTAAAGTAACAGGCACACTTTACACAACCCAGCACCCTATGCAGGGGCGGTATCCCCTGTGTCGATAGCGGCGGTTTTGTCTGTTGGTGCCGATTGTTGTACGAATATGCGTTTCATGGTTTCGTACAGTTTTTCGTCCATTTCATAAAAGGGTACCACCTTGTGTGCCTTGATGTTATGTGCCAAGAACGCCATGTCGTATGTAGTGGTGTATTTGACTTTGTATTTTAATTTCGCCACTTGTGCAGTGTCAAACACTGACGCCCAACGGGGGTTTTTTGTTTCTGTGGGTGGTTGATATATCGCCTGCATATCGATACCCTGTAAGTGGGCGTATATGCCGGTGGTGAATATATTGTCCACACTGGCAACACTTGTGCTACCTGCACCTACAATACTGCTGCCCAACAGTATGGCACTGGCACCTAGTAGTATTGTGCCAGTGTTGCTACCGCTGCCACCGCTGTTGCCTAGTGTTAAGGTAGATTTTGTCTTGCTGCTGCTACCGTCATAACTCGATCTGGATAGGCTGCTACTACTGGCTCTGTACAGAACACCTGATTTATATTTCTTGTCGTCGCCATCAGACGCTGTGACAGGATTGGCTTGGAAATCGCCCCTTGCGGGGTCGTATGTTACATTACTCTTTCTAAAATCGTAGCCTATACCATTTAGGTGCGTATCCGCAGAGGATTTTGTCCATATTAAGAACCGTCCCTTGTCGCCTGTACTATCCGTTATTTTTAGGGCATTCCTGTCCGAATTGTTGGTAAACTTCTCTGCTGCTAGTTCAATAACCACATCGCCCTTGTCGTGGTCGCCTGTGGCGGTTATTTGTCCGCCGTTGCGAATGACAATTTGCGAATTGTTTTGTGCGTTTGCTGTGCCTAAGTGGACAATGCTGACACGGGCAGCGTCTGCTTTCCAGACAGTTATTTTGCCCGTTTGTTTTTTGTTCGCCGCTGCACTGCTTTTGCCCGTAAGCATCTTGATAAGCAAATCGCTATTGCCGCCGGATACGGTTTTACCTGAAGCAACGGTAATTTCGGCTTTGCCGGTGTCTCTGTCACTGAGAACAACACCGCTATAGCTGGCGTCATTGGCTTTTAGGATCAGTCCGCCGTTGATTTTTACATCGCTGTTGATTTTAATCGACCGACCGGCGATTAAGGTTAATTTTCCTGTGCCTGCTGTAGTGATGAGATTGTCATCGACTGTAATATCGTTGCTGGCAACAAGGGTTACGCTGGCACCGGTTTTTAGTTTTTCTATGATTGGCGATACGGTATCTTTTGGCAGCTTGTATAAATACACAGCCCCTTCGTTATTGTGTTGTTTACCGTTGGCACGGGAGGCTCCGACCACTAGGTTACTGCCAACACCGTCTAAGGCAACGGCAAATCCGAATCTCGTGTCCGATGTTAAGGAAACGCCGTTGCCATCGTTTATTTTAAGTCTCTGGTCGACTGTATGTCCCCATGTGGTACCGCTTACGGCAAATACATATACGGCACCGGTACCCCACTTAATCTGTGGGTCAAATACTATATGATTATTTTCGTCTAAGTAAGAACCCTCATACCACACACCTTCACCCCAAGCACCTACCGCTAATCGGGAACCGTCATTACTTAAAGCAATGCTGGAACCAAAATAATCGCCTTTTCTCAAAGAGACACCGACACCGGCACCGTCCCCGATGGTGTTTTGCAAGGATACAGATTGCCCCCAGCTGCCGTTTGTGTTTACGGTAAACAGGTATACTCTGCCTTTGTAGTTGTCCCGTCCTAAGGCACCGACTGCTAGCTTCGACCCGTCATCGCTGAGTGCCACCGCTTCGCCAAATTGTTCACCAGTCTGTAGCGATAGGGTTTGAGAACTCCCGACACTATCGCCATGCCCGTATGTTTTGGACAATCGAAAAGCATTGTTGCTGGCAATAGTATATAATTTGACAACCCCTCGATGGTATGCCTTAGTGTCGTCATAAGGGGCACCGATGGCTACTTTGGTGCCGTCGCCACTGATGGCAACCGATTCGCCAAAATGTCCTTTGGTGGTGGATTTTTGTTTGTGTAGCTGGGTTATATCTGTACCCCATGAACTGCCTCCGACACGGAATAAGTATACAGCACCATAGCGACCACCGCTAGGGGTACCTGAGGGCATACCAGTAGTATCATAAGGGGCACCGACCACCAATCGACTGCCGTCATGATTTAAGGCAACGCCAGCACCGAAGCGATCGATATCGTTTAGCGATACGCCGTTGCCATGGGCAACTTCTGCGGTGTAATAGACATTTTCGCCAAAGTTTTCACCACCGCTGAGTTCAAACAGGTACACCGCCCCCCGATTGGTGCCGCCGGTGTCGTTAAACTCAGCCCCAACCGCCATTTTTGTACCGTCATCACTCAGGGCGACATCGGTACCAAAACCTTCGTTATAGGTAAGGGAAATATTTTGTTTAGCGAATAGTTTATTCGTTTGGCTAATCGTAAGAGTGCCATCGTGTGTAGCGGATGCTTTGTTTGTTTGTGCTACTGTCTTGCCCCATGTGGCACCAGAACCGCCGACAGTGTACAGATACACTGCCCCTCGATTATAACCCCCATCGTCATCACGCCTAGCCCCGACAGCCAACTTCGTCCCATCAGCACCTAACGATACACTAATACCAAACTCATCATCATCATCCAAAGAAACACTGGCATGGCTATCAGAAAGTTTTACCGCTTGCGTTACTGTACTGCCCCATGTGGCACCAGAACCGCCGACAGTGTATAGATACACCGCCCCTCGATTTGCATCTCGATTACTACCCCCATCGTCATCACGCCTAGCCCCGACAGCCAACTTCGTCCCATCACTGCTTAACGATACACTACTACCAAAATAATCACGATTATCCAAAGAAACACTGGCATGGCTATCAGAAAGTTTTACCGCTTGCGTTACCGTACTGCCCCATGTGGCACCAGAACCACCGACAGTGTACAGATACACCGCCCCCCCATCGTTATCACCTTCAGCCCCGACAGCTAACTTCGTCCCATCAGCACTTAACGATACACTACTACCAAACCTATCATTATAACCCAAAGAAACAGTGCCGGAGGATAGAACTGCACCATGCGACAGTTTTACCGCTTGCGTTACCTTACTACCCCATGTGGCACCAGCGGCACTAGATGTACCAATAGTGTAGAGATACACCGCCCCCCTACCATACGGTTTATTATAGCCACCCCCATCGTCATCACCCCAAGCCCCGACAGCCAACTTCGTCCCGTCACCACTTAACGATACACCACTGCCAAAAAAATCATCAGGATCCAAAGAAACAGTACCGGAGGATAGAGCTGCCCCATGCGACAGTTTTACCGCTTGCGTTACCGTATTGCCCCATGTGGCACCAGAACCGCCGACAGTGTACAGATACACCGCCCCTCTGTAACCGCCATTACCCCAAGCCCCGACAGCCAACTTCGTCCCATCAGCACTTAACAATACACCCATACCAAAACCACCAGTACGACTATCAGAAAGTTTTGCCGCTTGCGTTACTGTACTACCCCATATAGCACCAGAACCGCCGATAGTATACAGATACACCGCCCCTCGATTGGTTCCCCCATCGTCATCACCATAAGCCCCGACAGCCAACTTCGTCCCATCACTGCTTAACGATACACCACGACCAAAATTATCACTATTATCCAAAGAAATAGTGCCGGACGATAGAACTGCCCCATGCGACAGTTTTACCGCTTGCGTTACCGTACTGCCCCATGTGGCACCAGAACCGCCGACAGTATACAGATACACCGCCCCGCCCCTACTCCCACCCCTAGCCCCGACAGCCAACTTCGTCCCATCACCGCTTAACCATACACTACTACCAAAATTATCATAATCACCCAAAGAAACACTGGCATGGCTATCAGAAAGTTTTACCGCTTGCGTTACCGTACTGCCCCATGTGGCACCGCCGACAGTGTACAGATACACCGCCCCTAGGTTACTCCTCCAGTTACTACCCCCATCGTCATCGTAGGGAGCCCCGACAGCCAACTTCGTCCCATCAGCACTTAACGATACGCTACGACCGAACCAATCCCTATTATCCAAAGAAACACTGGCATGGCTATCAGAAAGTTTTACCGCTTGTGTTACTGTACTACCCCATGTGGTACCAGAACCGCCGACAGTGTATAGATACACCGCCCCTGGATTCAACAAACCCCCATCGTCATCACCAGAAGCCCCGACAGCCAACTTCGTCCCATCAGCACTTAACGATACACTACTACCAAACGAATCACCATTATCCAAAGAAACACTGGCATGGCTATCAGAAAGTTTTACCGCTTGCGTTACCGTACTGCCCCATGTGGCACCGCCGACAGTGTACAAATAGACTGCCCCTCGATTCTGAGGCAAATAGAAACAACCAGAACCGACAGCCAACTTTGCCCCATCAGCACTTAACGATACACTAGCACCAAAATAACCACTATCCAAAGAAACACTGGCATGGCTATCAGAAAGTTTTACCGCTTGCGTTACCGTACTGCCCCATGTGATACCAGAACCGCCAACAGTGTACAGATACACCGCCCCTCGATTGGTTCCCCCATCGTTATCACTCCATGCCCCGACAGCCAACTTCGTCCCATCACTGCTTAACGATACACTACGACCAAAATGATCATCATCATCCAAAGAAACAGTGCCGGAGGATAGAAGTGTCCCATGCGACAGTTTTACCGCTTGCGTTACCGTATTGCCCCATGTGGCACCAGAACCGCCGACAGTGTACAGATACACCGCCCCTCGATTGGTTCCCCCATCGTTATCATACATAGCCCCGACAGCCAACTTCGTCCCATCAGCACTTAACGATACACTACTACCAAAATAATCACCATAATCCAAAGAAATAGTGGCAGATAATATGGATGCCCCATGCGACAGTTTTACCGCTTGCGTTACCGTACTGCCCCATGCGTTGCTATTACCAGTGACAATATATGTATATATGGTGCCTGCGTTATAGCCATTGCTATCGTCGCCCGATGCCCCTACTACCAATTTGGTGCCATCGCCACTTAGGGCAACAGAGCTGCCAAAATTATCATTTTTAGATAAGGAAACCCCGTCCACTCCATCGGCAATCTTTTTTGTTTGGGTGATTATGCTGCCACTGCTCCATGTGGCACCGCCTATCGTGTATAAGTATACCGCACCGGCATCGCTTGCCCCTGTATCGTCACCATCGGCACCTACCGCTAATTTGCTGCCGTCTTTACTTAACGCAACAGCATTGCCAAAGCCATCGTTAGCGGATAAGGAAAGTTTGCCAACGCCATCTGTGAGCTCTCTTATTTGGCTAATTGTGCTGCTGCTGCTCCATGTGGCACCGCCTATGGTGTATAAGTATACCGCCCCTTTGGCAGAATCTGTGCCATCGGCACCTATTGCTAGTTTGCCACCATCAGCACTTAATGCAACGGCACTGCCAAACTGGTCATTAGCGGTTAGTGTCAGTCCCCCTGTGCCATCTTTAATGGTATGTATTTGGCTGACTTGACTACTGCCGTCCCATGTGCCACCGCTGACAGTAAACAGATATACCGCCCCTTTGCTCGAATCACTACCGCTGGCACCTACCGCTAGTTTCGATCCATCTTCGCTGAGTGCCACAGCCGATCCGAATGTATCCCCTGTGGTTAAGGTTAATCCCGCAGTTCCCGTAACAATATCTTTTATTTTTGTAACCGTATCGCCCCATGTGGCACCCCCGACAGTAAACAAATATATTGCCCCTTTCGAGGAGTCGGCACCTTTGGCACCTACCGCTAATTTTGTACCGTCCTTGTCGAACGCAACAGAACCGCCAAAGCCATCGCCCTTAGACAACAAAAGTCCGCCCACCCCATGGGCAATCTTGGTCTGTTGGCTCAGCGTACTGCCCCATTTGATATTGTTAGCCGAATCCGCATCCGCAACCGTAAACACATATACAGCACCCGCATTGGAGCCGCCGGTCTCATCGCCACTAGCACCTACCGCTAATCGCTTGCCGTCTTTGCTTAACGCAACAGAACTGCCAAATGCATCATGGGCAGATAGGGAAAGTTTAGCAGTTGCGTACTTGTTTGTTTTGGTAACCTTACCGCCCCATGCGGCATCGTTACGATCTATGGTAAATGTGTATATGGTACCGGCATTATTTCTACTGGTATCATCGCCACTAGCACCTGCGACCAACTTCGTACCATCGCCACTCAGGGCAACAGCACTGCCAAACGCATCATGATCGGATAACGACACCCCCGCCCCATGGGCAATTTTAGTAATATGGGTAACATATTGCCCCCATGTGGCACTAGACCCATCCACAGCAAATAAATGTACTGCCCCCCGATTACTGCTACTAGTACCGCCCGTACTATCTCCCTCAGCACCTACCGCTAATCTGCTACCGTCATTGCTTAAAGCAACGCTACTGCCAAACGCATCGCCAGTCGTCAAAGAGACATTGGAGCCATCGGCAATTTTAGCAATCTTTGCAGTGGAATCTCCCCATGTGGTAACGCCAATCCTAAGCAAATACACCGCACCCGTATCGTTGTCTCCTGTATCATCACCTATGGCACCCACCGCTAATCTTATCCCACTATCGCTAAGGGCAACACTCGATCCGAATTTGTCTCTAGAACTTAACGACAATCCCGCAGTTGTTTTATCGATGGTTTTTATCTTACTAACCGTACTGCCCCATGTGCTACCAGAGCCAGCAACCGTAAATAGATATACCGCCCCTGTGTCGTTATCATCGCCACTGGCACCGACCGCTAACTTTGACCCATCGCCACTTAAAGCAACACCGGATCCGAATGCATCCTTCGTCTGCAAGGATAAGCCCGAACCGATCTTTTTTGTATTTGTAACCGTATTGCCCCAGCGGCTGCCGCCGACACTGAATAAATGCACCGCACCCCTATAAGAATTCGTATCGCTAGCCCCTACCGCTAATTTTGTGCCGTCACCGCTTAAAGCAACCGATGACCCAAACGCATCGCCGCTGCTTAACGAAACGCCGTTGCCGTCACTAATGCGGCGGGTGTACAAAATGTCATTGCCCCACGAACGCATAAGCGTATTTATCTCGAACAAATACACCGCCCCTTTGTTTTCATGTGCCGTAGCCCAATATCCCTGAGCACCTACTGCTAACTTGCTACCGTCATCACTCAGGGCAACCGATGAGCCAAAACTACCAGCCACTTTTAAATCCAGTGTGTCTTGATCACTAATTATCCGCCGTACTTCGACTGTGCTGCCCCACGAACTGCCGGACAAGCCCAACAAATACACTGCCCCCCGTTTGTTACCGCCGCTGCCGTCATCGACAGCTCCTACAACCAAACGGGATCCATCTGGGTTTAATGCCACAGAATAGCCGAATTTATCGACACTGGACAACGATACACCCGCACCATCGGTAATCGTGCGTGCTAGAGTAACTTTGCCTCCCCATGTGGTGCCGCCAACGGTAAACAAATACACTGCCCCTAAATCCTGCCCCGCTGTGTCATCGTATATGGCACTTACCGCTAACTTGGTGCCATCGTCACTTAACGCTACGCCACCGCCAAAGAAGTCGTCTTTATTGAAACTCAGACGAGTCCCATCGTCTGTTACGCTGCCATTACCAATTTTACTGATGTAATTAACCGCCTTGCCCCAACTGGAGCCGCCAACCGTAAAGAAATGTACCGCACCCCTGTTGCCATCCGTACCCTCAGCACCTACCGCTAATCTCGACCCGTCACCACTTAACGCCACAGAATAGCCAAACGCATCATAAGCCGATAGAGAAAGCCCACCCGTACCGTTTACAATCCGTGCCGTACGCCGCCGATTGGGCGAAGTCCCCCAATCTTTGCCATCACCAGACAACTCAAACAACGACACAGATCCCGCACTATATAAATAGTTTGCATCGCCCCTGTTACCGTTGTTGTCGTGCGACTCACCGACCGCTAATTTAGTGCCATCATCGCTTAACGCAACGCCGGTGCCAAAATACCCATTGTTCCCGTATTCTAAATAAGAGGTGTTGGTAACGCCTTTGCCCCAATCAACAGAATAGAAGAAAATCCTCCCCCTACCATCTCGATAAGGAGAGACTTTATCAACAAACGGCATACCTACAACCAGCTTAGTACCATCGGCATTAAACGCCACAGATTTACCAAATTGCGAATTGTTCTCTTTGACATCCAGACCAGAGTCATAGGCAATTTTATACTCTTGCGACAGCGAACTGCCCCACTGAGATCCTTTGCCGCCAACGGTAAATAAATACACTGCCCCATTATTGGGTGCCCCCGTGTCATCACCCCGAGCCCCAACAGCCAATTTGCTACCGTCTTCGCTAATGGCAACAGAAGCACCAAAATTGTCATTGTCGTTTAAATCCAGTTTAAAGCCTGCCAACGGTGTAGACGACATAATGCGTTTTGCCTGTGCCAAGCCGCCCGAAAACTTGCTAATAACCACATTTTTAGGGTCGAGCAAAATAACCCCATTGCCCACTTCGACCCGTTTTAAACCAAAGCTATCGACTTTTTTCTTGCCCGATATTTCTACCGCCCCGCCACCAGTGGCACCGGTTGCGGTAATTTGGGCATAATTATTGGTGGTGTGATCCGCCCATAATATAACGGTTCCCCCCGTACCCGATTCGGATGATGTATCGATGTGTACGCCCGTACCCAACGAAGTTTTGCCGGCACTGGTAAGCCCGCTGCTATCAGACCAGCGGTTTATAAATAAATCCTGAGCCTTTTTGTCTAGTTGGCTGGTTTTTGCGTTGTACGAACCGCCTTGAAACGCCCCGCCAATACGGATGCGACCGCCCATAGTCGTACCCGTTGCCGATACACTACCAGAAAACAGCCCGACCAAGCCGTTTTTGTTGGATATATCGATATATCCACCTGTACCATCGCTGCCATCGGCAACAAAATCGCCACTGCCGACCAGTTTATAGTATTTGTCGCCCGATAATCCGCCAATTACAGACACACTACCGCCCCGTTTACCGCTGGCATCGAGCACCGCCCCACGACTGAGGCTTGCCCCGTGTTGTAACGATATGTTAATTGTTCCCCCGTTGCCTGTTGCGGCAGTGGCAGATATGGGAGCGGACATATTTAACGACTGCACGGCAACATCTATCCATCCCGCATTGCCATAATCGGCATCAGCGGTGATTCGCCCGTTGCCAGCAATTCCCAGAGTACCGCCACTAATAGATATAACCCCGTCCTGAGAGGATACAGTGTTTGCGGAGACAATACCGCTAACAGATATAGACTGCCGAAGAATATCAGAGGCATCGGCAACGGTTATATCGACAAAACCGCCCCGTGATTCGATTTTGCCGCCTAAGTCAAGGGTGGCAGAAACTTTGTTGCCGTCCACATCTGTTAAGTCTTGCCATGTGTCCGTAGGCACTTCGACCCGCAAGAAATCACTATTGCCAAAAGACATGACAATCTTTTCACCACCAGCAAAACCGACTGTCCCCACATGTGCCCGTACAAACCCGTCATTTTTGACCGCTCCGCCAAGCAACGCCACAAAACCGCCATCGTCGACAGAAACAGTCCCCCGATTCGAAACAACGCCATTTTGACCACTCTTTGTAAACGAATAATCGCCATTCAAAAAATCGTTGTTATCAATATCGAGGGTCGAGGCAACAAAATTGCCCGTATCGATAACCCCATCGGCAGTAATCAATATGCCATTGGGATTGACCAAAAACACACTACCATTGGCATTGATTCGCCCGGCAATCTCAGAGGTCAAATCCCCCGTAACACGATTTAAAGTTGCCGAATCGCTACTGGGCTGATTGAAGTTTACCGTGTTGTCCTTACCCACAGAAAAGCTGTTCCAATTAACAATCGCTCTGTCTGTGTTTTGATCGATATTTAAGGTGCTACCCCGTTGATAAATATGGGCATTTCCATCGACCACCTCACCACCACTGGGGAGTTCCCCCGCATAAGCAAAGCCACCTTTTAACGCCCCAACAACACACAAGGAAGCCGTCACCATAAACATTTTTTTGTTGTAGGTCATTTCTCTCATCATACATCTCCTAATTACAAAAGTTGATTAAATAACATATATCTTATATACCTAAACCGTAAACTCTAATCTTATAAATCAAGACATGTACACTTATACCATAGATAAAAAGCATCTGTCAACTCTTATTTTCGATTTATTTTAGAGTGCATATTGTTTATGTTGTGCATTAGATATACTTTAAAGCCCTACGGCATACTGTCCGTATTTTTTGTTCCAGATATGGATAATGACATTATCCCATGAGGGATGTATATCAACAGAGATACTTTGTGCGTTTTTGGGGGCAGAATCACTGTATGTGTTTAAATCGAACAGTTTCGATTCGATGCGGATTTTATCCATGCTTAACACGGTCATATCCCCCCAAAAATCCGCACTAGCCTTACTGGCTTGTATAAGCGGGGTTAGCAAGAAATCGATAAACACTTTTGCCCCTTGCGGGTTTGGGGCGGTGTTTGTAATGGTGAGGTAATGCACTGTGCTTATAGATTCCGAATCTGGGACTTTTGCCCGTATGGTTTTTGGCAACCAGTGATTTTTTATGGCTTTGTCCAAACCATAGGGGGTACTCCCTACCGCTAGCGTTACCGCACCATCGTTTATCCATCGATGCAGGTGTTGTACATCTGCTGGCAATCCCCATACAAACGGGTGTAATGTATCGAGATACGCCCATAGGGGGGATAGAGCCTTTGTTATGTCTTGGGTGTGGGCGGGGCGGGCAAAAACGGTTATATCTGATGTTACTTGTACCAGTATCTGTTTTATAAACGCCAGTCCTTGTCGAGTGGTGATGGGGGGATAGGCGAATGCTTTGTTGTGTGCCTTTGCCCATACAAGCAGCTGGTGTACATCTTGTGGGGGGTGGGATATGCGGGCAGAATCGTATAAAAATACCAGTTGTCCCCTGCCCCATGCTGCCGCTTGTCCTGTGGCGTGTATACCCGTGTACAAATAAGCATCGTCTATATACTGGGCATTTGGCAACTGATGTAGCCATGTGGGTAACAGCTGTTTATGTTGGGACATATTATACACTTCGTGGGGCAATGCCCATATCACATCGACCGTATTATCGATGGGAGGTGAGGAAACAATTTCTACTCGTATCCCATATGTGGACAGCACCGCACCGGCTGCCCATTGCAAAAATACATATGCAGATTTTTCGCCGTTGGGGGCGTATACCCGTACGGTTTGCCCCGCCGCTTGGTCAACGATGGTACGCCAAGTGTTGGCGTTATATGATTTTGCCTGCAGTGGCAGGGAAAAACTGCCGAAAAATATCACCGCACACATCAGCACATATTTTTTCATAAATCTAGTATCCCTTGTAAATATGGCTTTTAGAATATTATATTTATGATATAGTAGGATAAGGATTTGTGCAAACACTTTAAACATAGGCAGGATTTTATGACATATACACTTATTTTTATAGCGGGGGTTGGTTTGCTGATTATTATTAAAGTCGTGCGGCGGTTCTTGCGTGCCATCAAAAAACCTACGCTGCGGTCTTTGCCTGCCGAACATGCCCGTACAGTGCCGATGGGGGCGGTGGATACGACCGATTACCCCGCCTATACATTACAGACACATAGCACCGCATACAACATGCTGTACATGCCGGGCAATGCGGCGTTGGGGGCGTACAGTGCGGGTATTGCCTGTGCGTTGCAACAAAAACAAGAGTTTCACACTGTGGTTGGCATATCGTCGGGGGCGTTAGCCACTTTGTTTTTATATGGCAAAGACACCCGCACTTTGCGACAGGTTTTGACCAGTATCGATACCCGAAAAATACTGAGTCTAAAACCGCCCTTATTTTCCGTATTGTTTGGGTACAGCTTTGCCGATAACAGCCTGTTACAATCGTACTTGACACATTTTGTCAGTGACGATTTTATCGACCGCTTACGATCTCAGCACCAATTGGGGTATCGAGGGTATGTGATCTCCCACAATATAGACACAGGGGATTCAGTGTTTTGGGATCTTGGGGCGATTGCCAGCTTGGATATACCCTATGCCCATCGACGGCAAAAACTGATACGGGCGGTAGTGGCGTCTACGGCTTTGCCGATGATATTTAACCCCGTACACATTCCCGTTACCGTTAATGCACAACACTATACACAAACACACATAGATGGGGCGGTATCTGCCCACGCTGTGTATGCGGATTGGATGCTGCCCGAAAACATGGGCGATTTTACAGAAAAAACCATCACTGTTGCCCAGAGCAACACCTATTACGACACCGCCCCCGTACAGCCAACCCCTTGGAAAATGCCACTTATTGGCATAAAGTCACTATCGAACGCCTATCACAGGGCGTACTACGCATCACTGACATCAACCGCTATATATGCGGATCGCCACCGTATGTCTGTCCGTATTAACCACATTGGCGAAGATACCGTACTCAGCAATAACAACATGGATTTTTCCAACCGTATTATCAACGCTTATTTCACCGCTGGGCTTACCGAAACCAAACAAAATCGTATCGTATGGCACGATTTAACAGACATATATTGTCGAGTATAATACACCCTTGAAACTAAGGGGGCAAGGGAATAGCTTGATATATCTATACATTTCGACAAGCGATGCGTGTACACCGCCCATACCCACCCGGATAACAAAAGTGTTATATTTTACTGCCCTGATGGCGAAGGCGTAAGCGTAAAGCGTTTAGTTTGATAAACCCTTCCGCATCGGCTTGGTTGTACACGGCATCTTGTTCGAAAGTCACATGGTCTTGGCTATACAAGCTGTATGGGGAGTGTCGTCCCACCGTTTGAATCGCCCCTTTCATCAGCTCCAAAGTTACCGTACCGCTTACATTTTGCTGTGATGTGTCGATAAGGGCTTGTAACATTTCCCGTTCCGGGCTAAACCAAAAGCCATTGTAAATAAGTTTTGCATAACGGGGCATCAGGTCGTCTTTTAAATGCCCCGCTTCCCTGTCGAGGGTCACCGACTCCATAGCCCGGTGGGCGTGTAATAAAATCGTGCCGCCGGGGGTTTCATAAATGCCCCGGGATTTCATCCCTACAAAGCGATTTTCCACAATGTCCGCCCGTCCAATACCGTTGCGACCACCGATGACATTTAAGGTTTCCAGTACAGTTGCAGGGGACATTTTTTCGCCGTTAATAGCGACCGCATCGCCTTGTGCGAAATCGATGGTTAGCGTCTCTGGGGTGTTGGGGGCATCGATAGGATTTACCGTGCGGCTGTACACATATTCGGGAGCCTTTGTGTCAGGGTCTTCTAACACTTTGCCCTCAGCCGAAATATGCAACATATTGGCATCGACAGAAAACGGTGCCTCGCCCATTTTGTCCTGTGGCACGGGGATTTGATGGTGTTGGGCATACTCGATCAGCTTGCTACGGCTGTGCAAGTCCCATTCTCGCCACGGGGCAATCACTTTAATATGGGGATCCAACGCATATGCGGACAATTCGAACCGCACTTGGTCGTTGCCCTTGCCGGTGGCACCGTGCGAAATGGCATCCGCCCCCGTTTCGTGGGCAATCTCTACCAAGCGTTTGGCAATCAGCGGACGGGCAATAGCGGTGCCCAACAAATACACACCCTCATATACCGCATTGGCACGGAACATGGGAAACACAAAATCCCGTACGAATTGTTCCCGTAAATCGTCGATATAAATGTGTTTAATGCCCAGCTGTTCGGCTTTTTTACGGGCGGGTTCCAGTTCCTCCCCCTGTCCTAAATCGGCGGTAAAGGTTACCACTTCGCAGCTGTAGGTCTGTTGTAACCACTTTAAAATAATAGAAGTATCTAACCCCCCAGAATATGCCAGTACGACTTTTTTTACCATGTGCTGATGTCCTTTGTGTTTAATGCCCTGTGTGCAGAAAATACCCTACAATCGTTTGATTTTTGCAAATAGGTCTTGAATGCTTTCTTCCATTTGTGAAATGGCTTGTTCTGTGTTGCTGATGGTGGCTTCTTGTATGCGGATACGATCTTCGAAAGTACGGATTTCTGTATCTATAACATGTATCACATCATCGGTGATTTTTAACATGCCCAACTGCATGTTTTTTAGGCTGTTTTCATTTTCCACAACCACCCGTTGTACCTTGCGAATGTCCTGATCTTGAATGTCGATCCACCGTTGCAAAGTGGGCAATCCGTCACGCAGCTGGACAATACGATCTTGTATGCCGCTGGTGTCCTCATCAGACATTGCAACCCACATTTCAGCGATGTGTATCCATTGTTGCTGGGTGCGAATTTGTTGGTATTGGGTACGGACATATTGCTGCTGGGTACGGACATATTGCTGTTGGGTAAGAATAGATTGTTCCATTAGCAAAACCGCCAAAGCAAACATCGGACTCTCTTCATCGCCCGCCACCACAGGCGATACAACCGCCATAAAAGCCACTAATACACATACAAACGCTTTTTTAAACATTTTATCCCACCTATTTTATATTTGGTACACACCCTTTTATTCTACAAACGCCGATTATACCATATTATATGGGCTTTTTCAACATGTTAATACCACATCCCCATACATACATAAAAAAACACCGCCCGTTTATCAACAGGATGTCAAGTAAACAGCTGCTGCAATTCGCCGTCTTCGTACATCTCACGCATAATATCACAGCCGCCAATAAATTCTCCGTTTACATACAACTGAGGAATAGTCGGCCAATCGGAAAATCGCTTAATCCCCTCCCGCACCGCTTCGTCCGCCAGCACATTTACCGCATGGTAGTTTTCCACTTGACACAAGCGTAAAATTTGTGCCGCCATAGACGAAAACCCACACTGGGGAAAATCCGGCGTGCCTTTCATATACAGCACCACTTTGTTATTAGTTATGTCTTGTTTAATGTTTTCTAGTACAGATTCCATCAAAAACCCCTTTCTTAAAATCGTTGGTGAAACATTTTTTGTTAAAACATGTGCTGAAGCACATACTATATTATAAAGGTTTGGTTTTTAATTGCAAGGCATGTAAATCGTTTTCTGGATGGGCGTTAATGGCGTCCATAACCATTTTGTGCTGTGCCACCCGGGTTTTGCCCGCAAATGCGGACGATGTTACCAACGCTGACCAATGGTCATTGTCGCCCGCTAAGTCCTGTATTTCGACAACCGCATCGGGAATCGCTGTTGTTATACAGGTGATAATTTCATCCGCTGTCATTGGCATAGTATACTCCTTTTCTCAATATGCAAACACCCGTTTAAAAATCGTGTCCACATGTTTTGTATGATAGTCTAAATCGAACATGGCGTCCATATCTGCTGTGTTAAGTACACGGGTTACATCGGTATCTTGTTGTAACACATCTCGGAACGACTGCCCCGTTTGCCAGCTGTGCATAGCATTTTTTTGTACCAGTGTATATGCGTGTTCTCGAGACATACCCGCTTGGGTGAGTGCCAACAGCACCCGTTGTGAATTGTGTAAGCCGCCCAGTTGCTTGAGGTTGCGATGCATATGTTCGGGATACACCACAAGGTTTTCGATCACCGCCGCCAAACGATGCAAAGCAAAATCAAGGGTTACAGTCGCATCCGGTGCAATCCCTCTTTCAACAGATGAATGGGAAATATCCCGTTCGTGCCACAGTGCCACATTTTCCATAGCGGGAATCACCGCCATTCGTACCAACCGTGCCAAGCCTGTAAGGTTTTCCGTTAAAACAGGGTTGCGTTTGTGGGGCATGGCGGACGATCCCTTTTGCCCTTTGGCAAAAAATTCTTCCGCTTCGCTGAGTTCCGTGCGTTGGCAATGGCGGATTTCCACAGCAATATTTTCGACACTCGATGCGATGACCCCTAAGGTAGCAAAAAACATAGCGTGGCGATCCCGGGGAATAACCTGCGTCGATATGGGCTCGACCGCTAGCCCCATCTTATCGGCAACATACTGTTCGACAAACGGATCGATATTGGCAAATGTCCCCACCGCCCCAGAAATGGCACAGGTGGCAATATCCGCCCGTGCCTGTACCAAGCGGTGGCGGTTGCGTTGCATTTCCGCATAAAACCGTGCCAATGTCAAACCAAATGTGGTCGGTTCCGCATGGATACCGTGCGACCGCCCTATACGGATGGTATATTTGTGTTGCTCCGCCCGCTTTTTTAACGCAGACAACAGCCTATCGAGTGTCGACAACAATATATCTGTGGCTTGCGTCAACTGCACATTTAGGCAAGTGTCGAGTACATCGGACGAAGTCATACCTTGGTGTACGAATCGTGCCGGTTCGCCCACATATTCGGCTAAATTGGTTAAAAAGGCAATCACATCGTGTTTTGTTTGTGCCTCGATGGCATCGATACGGGCGACTTCGAAGCCGCCTTTTTGCCGCACAGCCTGTGCCGCTTGTTTGGGGATAACCCCCAATTCTGCCTGTGCATCACAGGCGTGGGCTTCGATTTCAAACCAAATGCGAAACTTGTTTTCAGGCTCCCATATAGCAGTCATTTCAGGACGGGCGTAACGAGGTATCATAATCTGTGCTTTCTTGTATCTTGGCGTTGCATATTCGATGGTATAGTATACCCAAACGCCAAATGCAAGGCGGTTATAGCAAAAATTTATAACGATTTCAAGGTTTTTTACTTGTCATTCTATCCGCACAGTGGTAAAAGTACACTGTTTATATTTATTACAACAGAAATAGCAGTTTCAGGGTTTTTTACTTGTCATTCTGTCCACACAGTGGTAAAAGTACCCTGTTATAATTGACTACAACAGAAGGAGAAAACATATGACTTTCACTCTACCAGATTTGCCATACGCATATGACGCCTTGGGGCAGTATATGTCGGCAGAAACTTTGGAATTTCACCACGACAAGCACCACAACGCTTATGTGGTAAATGGCAACACCTTGCTTGCGGGTACGGGGCTTGAAAACAAATCTTTGGAAGATATTGTCAAAGCCTCTTGGCAACAAGGTTTGACGGGGCTGTTTAACAATGCAGCACAACACTGGAACCACATCGAGTTTTGGAAAATGTTAAAATTGGGGGTAAAAATGCCCGCTAATTTAGAAGCCAAGCTGATCGAGGACTTTGGTTCTGTGGCAGAATTTAAGTCCGCCTTCACCACCGCAGGGGCAACCCAATTCGGATCCGGCTGGGCGTGGTTGGTACTAAACGACAGCGGCACATTACAGGTCACCAAGACCGCAAACGGCGAAAACCCACTGGTACACGGTGGCACAGCGTTACTGGGCTGTGATGTATGGGAACACTCATATTACATAGATTACAGAAACGCCCGCCCTGCCTACCTAGACGCCTTTATCAACGAAATGGTCAATTGGGAATATGTAGCGGAACGGTTGGAAAACGCTTCGTAACGCACCACACCATCACAAAAAAGCGGGCGATTGTCCGCTTTTTTCGAGAAAAAATATAGTCCTATGCGACACTTGGACAACACTTGCCTACACCATGCGAGTACGATTTGCAAATTAAAAGGGTACAATTTTACTTTATAGTATGATTAATAAAGTTTACCAATAATGGTGCGAATGCGTATAATCTCCCATTTTCTGTTTTTTGTAATTCAATTTTGAGTAGTTCTAATATTTCGTTGCTTTCTTATTCTCTTAATATATTCTCTTTTAGGGCATATATGCCATTGATTTTATCACTATAGATTTTGATTAAATTATCGATATGTATCTTTCGTTTTTCGGTTAATCCAGATTCATTTAACTTCAAAATATCAATAGTATCTCGTGCTCTTTCAGTTGAACCATAAACCACATAATCTTTAAATTCCAATTCGCTTTCACATTCAGACATTAAAGGGGTTAACCCAATATTTTTGCTGCGTTTTTTATGACCACAATGTTTTTGAGACTCACAACTAGCAATGATATTCTTATCATAATCTAGACTCAGGCGTGGGTATCGTGCCTGTGATTTTATATGTTCATTGTGTGATGTTTCTAAGTCCATTGTATCACAGCAGTATACACATAAATATTGTTGTTCATTTAAACAAGATTGCCGAATTGTTATTATTTTTCCTGTGCCTATCAAATCTTCATACTTACCATTGAGATTACGGCGTTTCCAAATAGTAAGCTGGTGCGGTTCTTTACCCTTGTTTATTTTTTGCATTTTTTAGTTCCTGCGTTTTCAGAAGTATTTTTGCAGTTTGTATGTCAATATGCGAGACTGTTAAATCTTTTTCTAATCTAGATAGTATTTTCTTAGCCTCCTGTAATTTATTATCATATATGCAAACTCTCAAATTATTGATTGTATCCGTCACATCTTTATTGCGAATCTCTGCATCCATAGTATCCAACAACACCATATTTACATCTTTTCCATATTGTGCGTTTTCGACCCGAATGTCGCCATCCGCATCAATAGAATATAGTAAAATATCCTTGTAATCGCTAATGACAATAGGCGAGTGTGTGGTTAAGATAAATTGACAATTGGGAAATGTATTTACCAAATTTTCCACAATAGACCGTTGCCATTTGGGGTGCAGATGCATATCGACTTCATCGATTAAAATAACGCCATCGCCCTCCAAAGGATTTTTTAAGTTGGGATTCATTATTGCCAATCGGCGGGCAATATCGCCCACCAATGCCATTAGAGATTTTTCCCCTTGTGATAGTTGCAATATGTCTAATTCTTCTCCTGCTTTTTCAACAGTCATTCTTAGCCTAGGGTATCGCTGTATTTGTAAATTACCAAAATTAGTAATGAATTTCTGTATTGCCGAACGCACCGCATTTAGCAATAAGTCAGATTCGCATTTATCTGTTTTTTTAAATTGCTCGTTCTCAATATCTTCTCGCTCCCTAAACCATTCAAAGAACCGTCTAAAATCAACGCCCCATGTTAAAGCATTATCGTACCCATCTATTTCATTAAAAGTATTTTTATTTCTGATTCGTGATGGAACATCAATCCATACTCGTTCTTCTGAGCAGTATAAAATTAAAGGGAGATTATTATAATCAGATTTTTCTGATGCAGGCAAACCGCTACCATTACCATATCCAGTACCGTTACCATCCTCTAAATCAGACATGTTAGGAGCATATCGCAATAAATCGGCTAATTCTGTACATTGTTTTAAATCACTCTCATGCGTGTCTTTTTTTTGTTTTCGTACAGTTGATTCTTGGGATTTTGCAATACTCCACTTAAAAAACTTTTCTCTTTTCTGAACACTAACACTGATAAGTGCAGATGGCATTCCATTGGTAATATCTTTCGGTAGAATATGGGTTCCGCTACTATTTTTTTTGTTAATGCGATTTACAAGCCAACTGAGAACCGTTGCCAAAGATTTTAAAATCGTTGTTTTTCCGCCGCCATTATCGGCGATAAATATTGTTACTTTAGATTTGACTTGCCCTGTTGGAGCAAAATCAATATCTAATTGTTTAAAACGACCTATATTCTCAAGTTGCAGTTTTTTAATATCCATTGTTTATCCTTAATATTAAACGCCTATTGTAAAGGCACTATAGATTATGTTGTGTTATGTGTCAAGTGGCTTTGATATGCTTGTATATCACACATTAAATTTGAAATGAAAAATATCCCCATCCTTTACCACATACGATTTGCCTTCTTGGCGGATTTTGCCGGCGTCTTTGGCGGCGGTTTCGCCGCCTAGTTGCTTGTAATCTGCATATGAAATAGTGTCCGCACAGATAAATCCCCGTTCGAAATCGCCGTGGATGACGCCGGCGGCGGTGGGGGCGGTGGCACCGGCGGTTACTGTCCACGCCCGGGTTTCTTTCGGACCGACCGTAAAGAATGTGATGTGGTTTAGAGTATTATATCCCGCCCGAATAACCCGTGCCAAACCGGTTTCGGTTAAGCCCATATCCGCTAAAAATGCCGCTTGTTCGTCTGGGGTGTCGATTTGGGCGATTTCCGCTTCGATAGCGGCAGAAATGATAACGCACTCCGCCCCCTCAGCTTGGGCTTTTTGCATCACTTTATGGGAATGGGCGTTGCCTGAAACCACAGACTCTTCGTCCACATTGCACACATACAACACCGGTTTTCCCGTTAATAGTGCCAAGTTTTTAAACATTTTTTGCTGCTCTGCATCGGCAAAATCTGCATTGCGGGCGGGCAAGCCCTGATTTAAAGTGTCGAGGCTTGTTTGCATTATATCCAATTGGTTGTGCAGCTGTTTATCGCCCCCCCGTAAGCGTTTTTGCATGTTAGCAATGCGTTTTTCTAAACTTTCCATGTCGGCGATCATCAATTCGGTTTCGATAATCTCCGCATCACGGATTGGGTCGACAGATCCTTCCACATGGGTAATATCCCCATCGTCGAAACACCTCAGTACATGGGCAATAGCGTCTACTTCACGGATGTTGGCAAGAAACTGGTTGCCTAAGCCTTCGCCTTTTGATGCCCCTTTGACCAAGCCGGCAATGTCGACGAATTCCAATTGCGTGGCAATCTTTTTTTCCGATTGTGCCATATCCGCCAACACATCCAAGCGGCGATCTGGTACGCCCACCCTGCCCGTGTTCGGCTCGATAGTACAAAACGGATAATTGGCACTTTCCGCCGCTTGTGTTTGCGTCAAAGCGTTAAACAATGTGGATTTGCCCACATTCGGCAAGCCAACAATACCACAATTAAATCCCATACTTATTCCCCCATAGTATCATTGCCGCCGCACCGTCAATGTATTCATAAATGCCCCAAAATCACCAGCAATAAGCGTATCGATACAATCGGCAATATCCGCAGTAACCCTGTTTATAATGTGCTGCTCATCCGCTTGCAATGCCCCTAATACATGCCCGGTCACCCGGTGTTTATCGCCCGGATGATCGATACCAATACGCACCCGTACATAGTTTTTATCCATATACGCCTCGAGGCTGCGAAGCCCGTTATGCCCGCCATTGCCCCCGCCGATTTTGACCCGCACTTTGCCGATGGGCAAGTCCAATTCGTCATAAAACACGACAACATTTTCCGGCGGTACCTTATAAAAGTGTACCACTTGTGATACGCATTCGCCCGATTTGTTCATAAAAGTGTGCGGTTTTACGGCTATGATTTTTTGTGTGCCGATACGACCGCTGGCAATGTCGCCTTTGTATTTTTTTTGAAAACTGGAAAAAGCATAGCGGCGTACCATCGCATCGATCGCCATAAATCCCACATTGTGCCGGGTACGGCTATATGTATCGCCCGGATTGCCCAACCCAACAAACACAAAGACCATACCCCGCACCCCGTCCGCATCATATTATATATTACACATCGTCCAAGTCTGATGCGGATACACCCCGTGGGGCTTTTAGCGATACCAGCACCGAGTCGTCTTTGGTGTTTGCCACCACGCCGTTAGGCAATTCGATAGCGGAAATGCGAACGATACCGCCGAATTTTACTTCGCTGACATCCACTTCGATAGTCGCAGGAATATTGCCTGCGGTGGTAATAATCGCTAGATCACGGCATACCACCTGTAACCGCCCGCCCATACGCACCGCTCGGTTTTCAGAGACACCAACAAATACCAACGGTATATTGACTTTTACTTTAGTATCATCGGTTACCCGCAAGAAATCAATCGCCTGTACGGTGTCTTGTACCACATGCATCTGCACATCACGAGGCAGCACTTTTTCAGTAGCACCCGCAACATCCAGCGTATACACCGTGTTAAAAAACACACCCGTGTCCAGTTCTTTGTCGATGATACGGGGGTCGACAGTAATCGCCACCGGCGGCTGTTTATTGCCATAAACCACACCGGGTACCAAATTTTCACGCCGCACCGCACGAGCCGCACCCTTACCAACTCGATCCCGCATTTGTACAGAAATAGTTTTCATAACCATAACTCCTTTTAAAATTCACATAATCCATCTTGTTTACACGCACCTCCAGGGCGGTTGCGTGGTGCCTCCACCTTCATGGCAAGAATCCCATAAACATAAAGGCACAGAGCGGATATATAGCAAATTCAAATAAAATGCAATAAAAAAATATGCACAAAGCGTAAAAGAGCATTACTAAACAAACTTCCAGATTGTAACCTTAATAGGCGATGTAATCTCAAAACCACCATACGCACATGAAAGGCATGTTATACTGTTATGACAACATATATATGCTACCATCTGGTCGCATTAGCATTGCGTCTATAAAGGCGAATCTCATGGAATACTTTACAAGATCATTTTTGGCGGTCACCCGTCATTAAATCAGCCAAAAGCCACACCACATCGCAAAAATATACCCATCAGATATTCAATCCATATTATTGCGGAAGTGTTCTCGACTTTCCAGAAACTTTTGGGCTTTCTTGCCCAAATGGGCGGTAACTTGTCCCATAATTTCTTCTAGCATTGTCAACATGGCAACATTGGAATCCCAACAGGCATCCATACCCGTAGACACAGAAATAGTAATATCCGCATATTGACTAATGGGGGAAATCCATGTATCGGTCAGCAATATGATTTTTGCCTGCTTTTCGGTTTTAGCAAGCTTGCTGAATCCAAACAGGTCATCATCATAACGGCGAATATCCGTCACCAAAATAACAGTTTTGGCATTACAGTTGCTAAGTATATCAAGCATAAACCCATCGTATGGCACGGTTTCAAACACATTTGGACGCAAGGTCTTCACATGGCGGGCAAACAAATTCACAAGCACCCCTGTAAAACGCCCACCAATACAATAGATTTTGTAATGTTCATTTGTCAACAATTGCACCGCTTGTTCAATCAGCATAGGATTTATATTGGCAAATGTTGTTTGAATGTTATTAATATTATATTCGTAATAACTTTGGCTATTATGCCCCTTTTGCTTTAAGCGTTCCAAGGGGTGGGATTGTTGAGAATTTTCCAAATGTTTCAGCACATCTTTGTGAAATTCGCTAAACCTTTCATAGCCTAATTTAACAACACACCGTTGCACAGTCGCAGGCGACACCCCACAATGACGAGCAATCGTGGACAGATTACTCAGAGCTGATATGGGAAAATCAGATAAAAAGTACCGCATAATGACCTTTTGCGATTTTGACCCAGTGTTTAATAAATTTTCAAATTGTTCAAGAAAATATGGTGGCATCTCTATATCCTTAATCTCGACTTATGTGTTACTTTTATTGTTTTTCCATTGGGAAACCTCTTATTTTATACTATCAAATACTGGCACATTTTAGAATATTTTGCAATATTTTTTTCTATTGTGAGGTAAATTTTTTTAAAAAATGAAAATAATCTTGCATAATTTTGTTTATGTGGTAATATAAACTTATGACATTAATGAGGCGTTTATTTTTTGCATAAATTTACAACTCACAAAAATATATCTATAATAAGCTAACTCAATTAAGGGAGAACAACTGATGAATAGTAAACTTTTAAAAACTCTATCTTTGTCCGCTATTGCCGGTTTGGTTATGACCAACACTGTTTCTGCTGACTTTATTTCCGTAAACTATGGTGGTGCCATGAGTAATGCGGCTTGGCATGCCTTGGAAAAGCCATTTATGGATAAAACAGGTATCAAAGTTACACCTGAAGTGTACAATGGTGGCTTGGCACAAATCAAATCACAAATCGAATCTGGCAAAGTAACATGGGGTGTCGTACAATCAAGCGTATCTTCAGCAATGCAAGGATGTGACGAAGGGTTATTAGAGCCTCTGCCAAAGTTGCCTGCGGGTTCTAATGGTGTTGCCGCTGAACAAGATTTCTTTGAAGGTTCATTAGGCGAATGTCATGTTGCAATTATTTCTTGGTCCAACATCGTTGCCTTTAATAAAGACAAATTTCCGGGCGAAAAACCTTCCACTATCCAAGATTTTTTTGATGTGAATAAATTCCCCGGTAAACGGGGTATGCGTAAAGATGCTATTGTCAACCTAGAGTGGGCATTGATGGCGGATGGTGTTGCCAAAAAAGATGTTTACAAAGTCCTAAAAGCCCCCGGGGGTGTTGATCGTGCCTTTGCTAAATTGGACACTATCAAAGACCACTTAGTTTTGTGGACAGCGGGTGCACAACCTCCACAAATGTTGGCAGATGGCGAAGTTGTTATGAGTACGGCGTACAATGGACGGATTTACAATGCAATGGTTAAAGAAAACAAGCCATTTGAAATTATTTGGGATGGTCAAGTAGCCGACTATGATGTACTGATCGTACCAAAGGGGACACCAAACAAAGAACAAGTATTTGAATTTATCAAATTTGCGACTTCTGAGGCACAAGGTGTTAAGATGCTTGAGTACATCTCTTATGGTCCCGGACGGAAATCTGCGTATGCTAAGGTTCCAGCATCCATCTTGCCTCATTTGTCAAGTAACCCTGCCAACATGGCACAGGGTATCAGTTTAGATACGGAATACTGGTCTTATAACCGTGACGAATTAAAAGAACGATTTATTACTTGGGTTTCCAACTAATCTAAACAACGCATAAAATGGTAAGGACCTCCCCCTTGCCATTTTATTTTTAATATATTCCATCTATACCCATTGGTAAAACAGCATATGTTTGGTCATCGCTCTCATTCCCATAAAGACATAGATGTTAAAACAAACAGCTATTGGCAATACGACATTGGTATGAAAGACAATACCTCGCCCATAACCTTGCCAAAAAAAGCACAAGTGGTTTTGGTGGGTGCGGGATTAACCAATTTGATGTGTGCCTTGCAATTACAGCGGGCTGGATGGGACGCTGTTATCATAGAGTCCCGTTTTGCTGGTGCAGGATGTTCCGCACGATCTGGTGGATTTTTATTAGCCTCACACAGCTATACGGTCAATCATTTAAGGCAAATCATTGGGATAAATCGTACCCATCGGTTGCTCAATGAAATTGATGAAGCTTTCAATTTTGTGCTGAATTTTATCAATGCAGAAAATTTAGATGTAGACCTGCAACACACAGGGCGATTCAGTGCCATCAGTCAAACCACAGACTTGGAAAAAAGCAAAAAAGACATAGATGCCCTATTCCAAATTACTGGCAAGGAACTGACATTTGTAGAAAAACCTGATGTGAGACGGTATGTAAACAGCGATTTATACCAAGGCGGTGTTTTTTATCCCAATGAATACGCTGTGCATCCCGCCAAAATGACGCAAGCCTTTATTGATTTGTGTATGCAGGCAGGGGTTCGCATTGTATCAAATTGTACTGTAAAAAATATTGCCCCCACCAAAACAGGTAAAATTATCACCACCGACAAAGGAGCAATTATCGCCGACATTGTGGTGTCGGGTACCAACGGATATACGGCACACCACGCTATGTACGATCGTGGTTTTGCTATGCGTTTAATGCCGGTGTACAGTATGGTGGTGGTGACGCCCGAAATGTCACCCGAACGCCTACATTCTCTGCTGCCCAATCGTATGATTGTTACCGAATCCACCCGCAGGCATTGTTATTATCGCCATACCCCATGTGGCAGGCGGTTGATGTTGGGTGGGCGGGCATCATTGGTGTTCTTGCCCTGCGAACGGGTCAAACAAAAACTGGAACAAATGATAGAAGACATATTCCAACAACAAGGAAAATCCTCACCAAAATTAGAAGCAGAATACACATGGTTAGGCAGGCTTGGATTCACCCACCGCAAGACCCCATTTATACATAAGGTCAGTGACACCCATTATCGAGTGGGCGGATATTCTGGAACGGGTATGATAAACGCCCCCTACTTAGGATATATGGTAAGCCAAATTATTTTGCAAAATCGACACCTTGACGATACCGTGTTCACCCAAATGCCACACACACCATACCCCCATTTGGGCGGTGGCTGGTTCTTGTCGCCATTAAACACATATTATCGTTGCAAGGATTATGTAACAGAAACATTCTAAATACTATAAACGCATCATGAAAAAAGACACGCAAAAAGAAGGAGTACGCTATGTCTATAATACAACAATTTTACGATAAGGTCAATGCCTTAGATATAGAAACCAGATCCTTTATCAATGGACAATATGTGGATGCAAAATCAGGGGCAACATTCGATCGTATATCACCCATGGATGGCAAAGTATATGCATCCATCGCATCGTGCAATAGCGATGATGTAAACGAAGCCGTCACCATCGCCAAAAAATGTTATGACCAAGGCGTATGGCGTAATATACCATTTGCCCAACGGGCGGGAATCTTAAAGACCATTGGTCAGCTTATCCGTGAAAATGTGGATGAAATGGCATTATTAGAGGTCTTGGATGTGGGTAAAACCTATGCCAATGCCCATGCCGAAATCACCAAATCGTCCTATACATATGAATATTATGGCGAATGGGCGGATAAAATGTACGATCAAATCGCCCCAAGCGATGGATTGAATGAAATATTGTTAAAACGCATCCCTTTGGGCGTTGTCGGGGCAATTGTACCATGGAATTATCCGTTGGTTATCACCGCATGGAAAGTTGCCCCCGCTTTGTTGGCAGGTAACAGTGTCATTTTAAAACCTGCGGAACAATCGTCGTTAGGGGCAATTTTCTTGGCAAAATTAATACAACAAGCGGGCGTTCCTGATGGCGTATTCCAAGTCATAACCGGTATGGGCGAAGATACGGGTAAGCCCATGGCTCTGCACAATGATATTGCCGCTATTGGTTTTACTGGTTCCACCGAAGTGGGTAAACTCATGATGCAATATGCGGGACAATCTAATATGAAACGGGTCGGTTTAGAATGCGGTGGCAAATCCGCCCAAGTGGTATTTGCCGATGCCAATTTAGACTATGCAGCACGGCAAATTGCGTGGGGATTATATTATAACCAAGGGCAAACTTGCAGTGCTGGTTCCCGTTTGGTTGTACACAACAATGTTAAAGATACCCTAATCGAAAAAATTAAAAATATCACCACTTCGAATATTCCATATGGACATCCATTTGACCCAAAATCAAAAGCAGCCGCAGTCATAGAAGAACAGCATATGAAAAAAATCCTAGCCCATATTAAAAATGCCGAATCCGAAGGCGGAAAGGTCGTATTCGGAGGCAAACGGATTTTACAAGAAACAGGAGGTTTTTATATTGAGCCCACGATTATTGACAACCTGAAATGGGACAGCACCGAATGCCAACAGGAAATTTTTGGTCCTGTGCTAACAGTCATCAGCTTCGAAACCGAAGCCGAAGCCTTAGAGATTGCCAACGCCACCCCTTATGGCTTGGTGGCATCCGTATGGACACAAGATATGGCGGTCGGCAAACGCATGACCAACGGTTTGGTCGCAGGCACTGTATGGTGGAACGAATTTGACAAATCGGGATTATTCACACCATTTGGTGGATTCAAGGAATCAGGGCAAGGACGCGATCGTTCGCACTTAGCCTATGAAAAATATACAGACATCAAGGTTGTGTGGACGAACTTTGGCACATAATTTCAATCCATACCATATGCACATATAAAAGAAAGAGAAAGAATATTATCATGGTAAAAGCCGCTGTATGCTACGGGGCAAATCAAAAACTGGTCATAGAAGACATCCACATTCGTGAAACACGCACCGACGAAGTGCGGGTAAACATCAAAGCCTGTGCCATTTGCCACACAGATATTTTGTACGCATCTGGGGGTTGGGGCAATTTTAATCCCACAGTTTTCGGACACGAAGCATCGGGTGTTGTCACAGAAATCGGCGAAGGCGTAAACCATGTACAGGTGGGCGACCATGTGGTGGTGTCACTTATTCGGGCATGCAAAATCTGTAAACATTGTAAAGCACACGAAGAACCCTGTTGTACCACACAATTCCCCTTGGATGACGAAACACCGCTCAGCCTGATAGACGGCACACCTTTGGCACACGGTGTACGCACGGGGGCGTTTGCCGAACAAGCATTGATACATAAATCACAAGTGGTTGCCATTCCCAAGAATATATCATTTGAAAGTGCGTCCTTGTTGGCGTGTAGCGTGATCACAGGGTTTGGTGCGGTGATAAATACCGCCAGTGTAGAAGCGGATTCAAACATTGCTGTTATTGGCACAGGTGGGGTGGGTATCAACGCAGTACAAGGTGGTAAATTTGCCAAAGCCCGCATGATTATCGCCATTGATTTTGACGATGAAAAACTGGAAATTTCAAAATCGTTCGGTGCCACTCATACCATTAACCCCCAAACGCAGGATTTAATGAAAACCGTTACTGAATTAACCGATGGGGAAATGTTGGATTATGTATTTATGTGTGCCGCATCGGGCAAGGCGATCGAAACCGCATATTCTTTATTGGGTAAACGGGGGACTGTTGTATGTGTGGGCATTCCAGCAACGGGCGATGATTCGACTTTTTCAGGGGCAAACTTAGGATCCCATGGCAAGTCTATTATTGGGGCAAAAATGGGGTCGTCCACATTATCCATTGATATTCCCAAAATATTAGAATCTTATAACACAGGTGATTTTAAATTGGACGAATTGGTATCAGGACGATATTGCTTGGAACACATTAACGACGCCTTTGATGCCACCAAAAACGGTGGTGTTATGCGTAATGTTATAGTATTTTAAGACCGATAAAGAGGACACAACATATGATTAAAATTGCAAAAATTGAAACCTTTACCACCGATTTTGCCTGTATGGTCAAGATAACCGCCGAAGATGGTGCCATTGGCTGGGGACAAACCGCCCCCTATCGGTGCCAAATTACGGAAAATGTCGTGCATATTCAGGTGGCACCCTATGTTATCGGTTGCGATTGTGATGATATTGATGCGGCGGTGGATCGTGTGTTACGCAAACAACACAAATTTATTATTTGTTCGTATATGATGCGTGCCATCAGTGGCGTAGAAACCGCCCTTTGGGATATGAAGGCAAAGCGTGCCGATGTATCCGTTGCCAAATTACTGGGGGCAAAATCCAAAACATTTCCGTGTTATGCATCCTCGATGCGTCGTGATATTACCCCCCATGCTGAAGCGGAACGAATGAAACGCTTATGCGACACATATGGATTTAAATCGTTCAAAGTACGGGTTGGAGCTGAATGTGGCAAGGATGTGGACGAATGGGAAGGACGCACCGAAGCAATCATCCCGCATATTCGCCAACAACTGGGCGATGATGCCGGATTGTTAGTGGACGGCAATTCAGGATTCGGCATTGAGCGTGCCATACAGGTTGGTCGGATGCTGGAAGACAATGGGTACCAACATTTTGAAGAACCCTGCCCCTATTGGGAATTAGATTGGACCTGCGAAGTCACCCACGCCCTAAACATCGATGTAGCGGGTGGAGAACAAGACAACTATTTACCCGTTTGGGATCGCATTATTAACGAAAATATCGTCAATATTGTCCAACCCGATGTATTATATATGGGCGGTATGTCCCGCAGTTTAGAGGTCGCCAAGCGTGCCGCCACCAAGGGTATCCCCACCACGCCACACGCTGCTAATTTATCTTTGGTAACCGTATTTACCGCCCATTTATTATGTGCGATGGATGGTCGGGACGATGTCATCGCTGGACAGTATTTGGAATTTGCCATTGAAGATGCAACTTATTACCCCGATCAAGCGGGCATTTTCACCCCCGATTGCAAAGTCGTGGATGGACACATCGACATTGGCGAAGCCCCCGGATGGGGCATAGAAGTGACAGAAAACTGGCTAAGTAATGCCCGCTATCAAATGACCGACCAACCGCAAATCGGCGATTATTGGCGAAAAGAAAGCGGTATTATTCGTTAATATAAACGCACACATACAAACAACAGACACATACAAACAAACAGCAGAAAGGCATATTATGAAAATTCAACCTCGTACTCTGATGGGTCCCGGACCGTCATCCGTTCCAAACCGTATTTTGGAAACATTGGCACAGCCCACCATTGGGCATTTGGATCCACAGTTTGTGGATATTATGGGCGATATTAAAACCTTGTTACAAAAAACATTTATTACCGAAAACGATATGACCTTTGCCGTTTCTGCCCCTGGTTCTGCTGGTATGGAAACCTGCTTTGTAAACTTGATTGAAGCGAATGAAAAAGTCATTGTCTGTGTCAATGGGGTATTCGGTAAACGAATGGTGGAAAATGTCCATGCAGTGGGTGGTATTCCTGTGGTACTAGATTTTGAATGGGGTACCCCCATTGATGTGGACACAGTAGAACAAGCACTACACGCCCACCCCGATGCGGTGGTGTTGGCGTTTGTCCATGCGGAAACATCTACGGGTGTTGCATCCGATGTAAAATCCTTATCCGCCTTGGCACACAAACACAATTGTTACACCATTGTCGACACGGTCACATCGTTTGCAGGCATGGAATTACGCACAGACGAATGGGGATTGGACGCAGTATATACAGGGTCACAAAAATGTTTATCCTGTGTCCCCGGATTATCCCCCATTACATTTAGCCCACGGGCGGTGGATAAAATTACCAACCGTGCCACCAAAGTCACCAGCTGGATGTTTGATTTAAATCTGGTAATGGGATATTGGGGAAAATCCCAATCCAACGCCCCCCGTACATACCACCACACGGCACCTGTTAATTCCCTGTACGCACTAAAGGAAGCGTTATTGATGGTACATGAAGAAGGACTGGAAAATGTATGGAATCGCCATTATAAAATGCACGCATTATTAAAACAAGGATTAGACGATTTGGGTATCGAGTTGGCAGTGAACGCATGCTGTCGTTTGCCTATGTTAAATTTGGTTAAAATTCCCGATGGCTATGACGATGCCACAGTCCGCACCCAATTGTTAAACGACCACAATTTAGAAATTGGGGCAGGATTGGGCACATTTGCCGGCGATTATTGGCGTATTGGCATCATGGGCAATTCCGCCCGTGCCGAAACCATTGATTTGTGCATAAAAGCGTTGCGAGATGTATTACAAAAATAACTTTTCTACGCAATAATATAAACCCCCTTGCATAATTAAGTTGTAATGCTTGTTTTATTCTTGTAATCCCTGTAATCGGACACTACGCCGTCGCAACATTTCCATGGTCAATAACAACGCCACCGACAACAGAATCAACATGACACCTGCGGCTAAAATAGTGGGGCTAATTTCTTCACGGATACCCGACCACATTTGACGAGGCAAAGTGCGTTGTTCTGCACTGGACAAAAATATCACCGCCACCACTTCGTCAAATGATGTGATAAAGGCAAATAACGCCCCAGAAAACACTCCCGGTGCGATAATAGGCATGGTAATTTTGAAAAATGTATGGGTGGGCGATGCCCCCAAGCTGGTCGATGCCTTGGACAAATTCAAATCATACCCCGCTAATGTAGCCGTTACCGTAATCACCACATATGGGGTTGCCAAAATAGTATGTGCCAAAATAATTCCTAAATAGGTTTGTGACAAACCAACCTTGGCAAAGAACAAATAAATACCCGATGCACTGACAATAATGGGGACAATAAGCGGCGATAATAAAATCGCCATAATTAAATCCTTGTACGGCATACGCTTACGACTTAACCCCAGTGCGGCCAATGTACCCAAAAATGTGGATAATACCGTCGTTGCCAAGCCGATGATAAAACTGTTTTTAATGGAATTACGCCATTTATCACTGGTAAACAAGTCTTCGTACCACCGCAACGAAAATCCTTCTGGTTGTAAGGTGAGCATTTCTCGAGTAAATGTAAAATATGGTTCCGCATTAAAAGACAAGGGAATAATGACCACCAACGGGGCAATCAAAAATGCATACACCAAAATACAGGTATATTTAAAACAATAATACTGTATACGCCCAGTTAAGGTTACATGAGGGGGGAATTTATGTGCCATTTGTTACCTTACTTGTATGGGGCTGACCCCCACAAAACGGTTATAAATATAATATACGCCCAACACCACCGCCAACAACACAGTGGACAAGGCGGTTGCCAATCCCCAGTTTAACGATTGTTGCATGTGATAATTGATGACATTACTGATTAAGGTACCCGATGCACCCCCCACCAATTCAGGGGTAATATAAAACCCAACAGACAAGATAAATACCAAAATACACCCTGCCCCAACCCCTGGTAAACTTTGGGGAAAATAAACGGTTCTAAATGCATAAAATCGTGTTGCCCCCATAGATTCCGCCGCCCGCATATAGGATTTATCAATCCCCTTTAACACGCTGTATAATGGCAACACCATAAATGGCAATAACACATACACCATTGCCACCACAGTACCGACCATATTAAACATGAGATCTAAGCGGTTATCGTCTGCCACCAAGCCGATAGCCACCAGTATATCGTTGACGATACCCTGTCCTTGTAATAACACAATCCACGCACTACTGCGTACCAGTACGGATGTCCAAAACGGCAATAACACCAAAATCATCAATAAATTCGCTTTACGGGCAGGTAAGTGTGTAATTTGATATGCAATCGGATACGCTAGTACCAAACACATCACCGTAATGGCAAGACTCAACACAATGGTGCGTTTTAGAATGGGCCAATAAATGCGTTTGTTCTCATTGCGGGCTTGAACGGTACCATCGGGTTTCAATTCAAAATCAAACGCCACTAAATAATTATTGATATTATATGGTTTTCCCGCCAAACGCAAAACACTCCATATTTCCGGTTCCTCCCATTTTTTATCCGCCTGTACCAATAATGCCTTAGCATCGACCCCGTCCCTATATTTACGAAGTACACGCAAGCTGATTAAAATTGGGCGTTTGTAACCGGTGGCAATATAATGCACCTGTGATGCCATTTTACCCACATCCGACCGCTCATTAGATTTAATTTCATTCAAATAGATGGCATATATATCTTCTGGCACAGATGAAGTCATATCCCAATCTTCCAACCGTTCCAATGTCAATGGTATAGTTTTTGCCACTTGGTCATTATAAAACGAACGATGTACCATACTGCCCAACGGATAAACAAAAGTTACCAAAATAAACGCCAATAATGGAAATGTTAAACCAAAAAATAACAACTTAGCCCGACGATCTGCCCGTTGAATTTTAGTTTTCAAAGGCACATTGTCATAACTTAGCACAACATCATCCGTAGTCTTATTCGCCATTGTATATCCCCAAATTTTACAGTTGGATCCCTTATACCATTATTCAATATCTAGCCCACGGCAATCGTCCGCACACCATCCGAAAGTGGCTGTTTTACCTTTTTCCAATTGTGTTTCATGGTTATTATTGGGAACCTTGATAATAAATGCATCCTGTCCACACACCTGTATGCGAACACGAATATAATCACCCAAATAAATCAATTCTAATACCTGTCCTGTAACAATGTTTTCCACAGACCCTTGGGCGGGATTAACCACCACCCGTTCGGGACGCAAGGACAACGATGTCATATCCCCAATCTGATGATTGGTAACATTTAATGCTTGTATCCTTTCGCCTGTTGCTAACTTTACTGTACGATATTTTTTGGTCATTTTTTCGATCCGCCCCACCATACAGTTATTTTCCCCAATGAATTGTGCCACAAAGGCATTTTCAGGGCGTTCATATAAATCAATGGGAGATGCCAGTTGTTGAATAACCCCATCATCAAACACAGCCACTGTATCTGACATGGTCAAAGCTTCGGATTGGTCATGGGTCACATACACTACTGTTACCCCCAGTTGCTCGTGAATATGTTTGATTTCATATTGCATTTGTTCACGCAACTGTTTGTCCAACGCCCCCAACGGTTCATCCATCAAAACCAATTCTGGCTCAAAAACCAACGCACGGGCAACAGCAACCCGTTGTTTTTGTCCCCCTGATAACATCCCGGGGCGACGATTACCAAAATCCTTTAACGCCACCATATCCAGAGCCCGTTTGATTTTATCTTCAATATCTGATTTTTGCATTCCCCTCACTTTTAATGGATAGGCTAAGTTTTCATAAACTGTCATATGAGGGAACAAGGCATAATTTTGAAACACCATACCAATATTGCGTTTGTGGGGTGCAACATTATTGATACTGCGACCATTCAAATAAATTTCACCATGAGTGGCAGTTTCAAACCCCGCCAACATCATCAAACATGTTGTTTTACCAGATCCTGATGGACCTAACATAGTTACAAATTCACCCTTTTTAACACCCAAATTTAGATTTTTAACCACTAAATTTTCACCATCATAACTTTTTTGAATATTTTCAAATTTAACAAATTGGGTCATCTCCTTGCCTTATACTTATATGTTATTATTATATTGCCATATCGCTGATGATAACACATGTTTTTATTTATGCAACAATATTTTCATTTTTATGCCATACAAAGGCATATTCACCTCCATTATCTAGGTATTATAACAAGAAAAATCAAAGAGTTAGGCAAATTATGAAAATTATGTTGCAAAATATCCCGTACTTTGATAAAATCTTTCCTGAAGTTTAAGCATTTACCTTAAAGCCTTAGACATAAACATTAAAATAGGCAGAAATATAACAGTCATTTCCCCCCATGTACTGTCCTGTATTCACCCCCTGTTGAATAATGCTGTGTTCATATGTTTTTAGGTAGAATACATATCGAGGAGAAAAGCATAATGAGTGACATCAAAATAGCAGTCACCGATTTGGACGGTGTTTTACGCGGTAAATATATCAGTCAAGCAAAGTATCAGTCTGTGTTAAAAAGTGGATTGGGCTTTTGTGATGTGATTTTTGGATGGGACAGTGCTGACGAATTATACGAACAAGATTCATACACAGGCTGGGCAAAAGCCTTTCCTGATGCAACCGCCACTTTGGACGAAACCACCATACGAAGTCTGCCGTTGGAAAACAACAAATCCCATTTAATCTTGGGGGATTTTTATGGGGACAAAGCGGAATCTGTTTGCCCAAGGTCGTTGTTACGGCGGGTATTGGAACGCATGGACAATATGGGATACAAAGCCTCTGTTGCCGCCGAATTTGAATTTTTTATGTTCGAAGAAACACCCCATTCCATACGGGAAAAAGGGTATCAAAATGTAACCCCTATGACCCCTGATATGTTCGGGTATTCTATACTCAGAAATTCTACCCACAGTGATTTTTACCATGACTTACTGGACTTGTGTCGCCATATGGATATGGAACTGGAAGGATTGCACACGGAAACAGGTCCCGGGGTATTAGAGGCCGCTTTGGCATATGACGAAGCCCTATGTATGGCAGACAAGGCGATTTTATTCAAAACTTTCACCAAGGTATTGGCACAAAAAAAAGGTCTTATGGCAACATTTATGGCAAAGTGGTCTGCTGATTACCCTGGACAATCGGGGCATTTGCACATTTCATTACAAGACGCACAGGGACAACCGGTGTTTTATGATGCCGATGCCCCCCATACCATATCGAATACGATGCGGTACTTTATCGGCGGGCAACAAAAATTGATGCCCGAACTTTTGGCAATGGTGGCAAGCACCTGTAACAGCTACACACGGCTCATTCCCGGTTTTTGGGCACCGACCCACGCCACTTGGGGCGTGGATAATCGCACTTGTGCCTTGCGGGCAATTACCGGATCAGCAAAAGCCCAAAGGGTGGAATACCGTGTTGCCGCCGCCGACATTAACCCATACCTTGCCATTGCCGCCGCCATTGCGTCAGGGGTATGGGGTATTGAAAACAAAGTGGAACCCACCGCCCCCGTCCAAGGCAATGCATACGCCCAAGACCATCCGGATTATATTACCCTGCCCACAACACTGTTACAATCAGCAGAACGATTAAAAAATTCTGCGGTCGCAAGAGAAATATTTGGCGATGCGTTTGTATCCCATTATGCGTATACCCGTGAACACGAATATGAACAACAACGCCGTGCCATCACCGATTGGCAATTAAAACGGTATTTTGAAATTATCTGATAACAACATCGCAAGAGTAATAGCCCAAAAGCAATAATCTATGACATATACTATCACCAGCCCTATTGATGGATGCGTTTATCATACTGGAACACTGCACACCACCGAAGATATTAAAATCACCTTACAACGGGCAGAAAATGCCCGCATAGAGTGGGCAAAAATCCCCCTAGGTACACGCAAAAAATTGGTACTAAAAATGGTATCTGAATTACAAAAGATGCACACCGTATTAGGCACAGACATTGCCCACCAAATGGGACGACCATTTGCATACGCAAAAAACGAAGTCAATGGATTGGCAGAACGCATATGGTATTTGGCGGACATTGCCGACACCGCATTATCCCCCCATACGCCTGCCGCCCCCGATGGATTTGATTTATCCATTACCAAAGAACCCTTGGGTACAATTGCGATTTTAAGTCCTTGGAATTACCCGTTGTTAACCGCATCTAATGTTATTGGTGCTGGATTATTAGCCGGCAATGTGGTGATTTTAAAGCATTCTTTGCAAACCGCCCTAATCGCCGAACACATCAAAACTGCAACGGAACGGGCGAATTTTCCCAATGGCGTATTTCAGATTTTACACCTGACACACGCAGATACCGCAACATTTATCGCCGACACCCGTGTACATGGGGTATACTTCACTGGATCCGTCGATAGCGGACGCAAAATCCAACGAGCCTTAACGGAAAAATTTATACCATGTGGTTTGGAATTGGGGGGCAAAGACCCCGCCTATGTGCGTGCCGATGCAGATATGGAACACGCCGTGGAAAATTTGGTGGATGGTGCCTTCTTTAACAGTGGGCAATCTTGTTGTAGCATCGAACGCATTTATGTATATACGGATATTTATGATAGCTTCGTGGAAAAATTCGTAGCACAAACCAACACATATGTTTTGGGCGACCCAATGGACGAAGCAACAACCTTAGGACCAATGGTTAAAAAGACCGCTGCCGATTATGTGCGGCAACAAATTGCCGATGCGGTGGCACAAGGGGCAATACCCTTAATTGACGAAAATAATTTCCCAAAATCACAACCCGGTACTGCATACTTGGCACCACAAGTTCTGGTCAATGTCGACCACACAATGGATGTAATGACGCAGGAAAGCTTCGGTCCCGTGGTCGGCATTATGCCCGTTCACACGGATGCGGAGGCTATTAGGTTGATGAACGACAGCGACTTGGGATTAACCGCTTCTATATGGACACAGGATATAGATACAGCTCGTAATATTTTACCACAATTGGAAACCGGCACCGCATTTGTCAACCGTTGCGATTATTTGTCACCCGCATTGGCGTGGACAGGTGTTAAAAACACAGGGCGGGGCGTATCGTTATCCGCATTAGGGTTTGACCATGTCACCCGTGCCAAGTCGTACCACATTAAAGTCGTACCACAGTAAAAATATATAAATAAGGATTATATACGGATGAATATTTTACCGACAATCAATTGGAATTACCCTACCACTATATGGTTTGGCAATGGACGCATTGCGGATTTGCCCAACGCATGTGCCAACTTGGGTATGCAAAACCCGTTGTTTGTCACCGACTCAGGACTGGCAAAACTGGATTTTATTACATCCGCCTATAATAGCCTGTCAAACGCAGTATTTTACAGCGATGTCCAAAGCAACCCAACAGGAGAAAATGTCACAAGTGGTGCCACCGCATACGAAAAATCCGCCTGTGACGGGATTGTTGCCATCGGCGGTGGATCCGCTTTGGATTGTGCCAAAACCATTGGTTTGGTTGTGCATCAAGGATTATCCATTTGGGAATTTGAAGACATCGGCGACAATTGGACCAAGGCAGATACTAGCCTTATCCCGAAAATTGTCGCCATTCCCACCACCGCAGGCACAGGGTCAGAAGTTGGACGGGCAGCGGTTATAACCGATGTGAGAAATGAAAATAAAAAAATTATTTTCCACCCACAAATGATGCCTAGTCTAGTGATTTCTGATCCAAAATTAACTACAAAACTACCCCCGCACATTACCGCTTGGACGGGTATGGACGCCTTGACGCACGCCATAGAAGCCCTGTGTGCCCCCAATTATCATCCTATGGCAGTGGGCATTGCCATAGAAGCCTGCCGTTTGGTATTTGAAAACTTGCCCAAAGCCGTGGCAAATGGGGACGATTTAAACGCCCGTGGACATATGTTGGTGACCGCATCCATGGGGGCAACCGCATTTCAACGGGGCTTAGGTTCTGTGCATTCCTTGGCACATCCATTAGGGGCAACCTATCATACCCACCATGGATTGCTAAATGCGATTATATTACCATACGCATTACAACAAAACCGTGATGCTATCGTTGAACCCGTTGCATATTTAAGCCGTGCCTTAGGTCTATCCACCACATCCATAGATGATTTTATCACATATGTACAAAATTTCACCGCAAGCCTAAACATTCCGCAAACCTTAGCCGATGTAAACATTGATACTCAGTTGGCAGATACTATCGCCATCAAAGCCTACAACGATCCATCAACCAGCAGTAACGCAAAACCCATCACCGTCGACGATTTACACAATTTATTTGTGGCATCCGTAACGGGAAATATAGAAAGTTTATAAATGAAAGTTATTGTATTTGAAGGCAACACGACGAAAACCAATCAAAATATCATACGGCATCGGGGATTGCCGTACCATCAATTGTTTGGCAATGTCGTACGGGAGTTTGATGCCAGCATTCAGGTAAATTTCGCTTTTGTTGCCGACAAAAATTACACAGAAATTTCCGCCGATGACTTACGGCAATATGACGCTGCATTGTGGACAGGGTCGTCACTCAATCCATATGACGAAACCCCCGAAGTCCAGCAACAAATTTCCCAATCTAAGCAAGTTTTTAAATCAGGCATTCCTTATTATGGGAGCTGTTGGGGTTTACAGATTGCAGTGGTTGCCAGCGGAGGCAAAACCGCCCCGTGTAAGCAGGGATTAGAAGTTGGTATTGCCCAAAATATTACATTGACACCTGCGGGGGCAAAACACCCTTTATTATCCAACCGCCCCAGTGAAACAGGCACCACATTTTGTGCATTTTGCCTGCATTATGCGGAAGTCACAGAGTTACCAGAAAACGCCACTGTATTGGCATATAACAACCACTCAAAAATACAGGCTGTACAAATCGAATATGCAGGGGGAACATTTTTTGGTGTACAATACCACCCGGAATTTAACATCAATACCCTAAAAGCCGTATACCGCAGAAATCACCAAAAATTTTTAAATATGGGTCTATACGCAAGCACCAACGATGCGGACACCCAAGTGGACTTGCTAATACAAGAATATATAGCAGACACCTTCGCCCCACAAAACCACACAAAAGAAATTTATAACTTTCTGACATACGCCAAAAAAAAGAAAACAACTTAACCACAAAAGATATTGGGGCTGGTATAAAAATGGCAATGACTTCACTGGCAACAAAGACATCGTCACAATCGAAGATTACCAGTTCAATTACATTTCTTTGTTTTTGCGTTATTCTATGGGCAATTGGTCTTTTAAAAGCTGTTTCAGCTGTTGCACCCGTTCCGTACCATTGAACAGCCCAGATTCAGACCAATTCGGCTGTTCCCCCGCAAACAAATCAAGAAACGATATGGCATAATTCCAATTTTCGTGGACATTTTCTTTGAATGACCACCAAGTTTCCACTTTATCCAATGCGGGGCTTTGTGTAATCTGCACGCCGAAATCATTGTGCAAAACCGCTTGTCGCACATTTAGACAATAGGCAACATAGACAAAACCTTCTGGCCAAAAGTATTCGGGAAACGACACATCGGTTGCCTGTGGCATTGAAACGACAGACAGAGGTTTTTTGACAATCAATTGTTTCAGCATTTGCCCGGACGCAAACCCCACATATGCAATGCGTTGCTTAGACTGTGCGGGCTTCATCTGTTCGACTGTGCGTATCCATTCGATAAAGCATTCTGTTAGAATTTCAGGGTCTAGTTTGAATGTAATTTGTGTTCTGACTTCGATTGCTTCTATTTGCTCTTCGAATGTGGAGCGGAACCAGCGCAGGCGTTGAAGCGATTTTCGATATGCTTGATCCCTGGGTACTTTAAGGGCAAATGGATCTTTCTGTTGTTTTGGGGGCATCAGACTATCTCCGCATGTGTACGAAGCAATTGGGCAAGGGCTTTATTGTCATGTCCCGCTGCTCTGATTTGAGCATGGATAACAGACGACAAGTCGCAACACGCATGCAGTAAGTGATACTCCCGTTTGAGTTCATAATCCCGTGCTAAGAGCAACCAAAGCATATGGGCAAAATAGGTTATTTCAGCAATTTTTTGTATCTCTGGGTCGCTGGATCGGTACGCATTAAGGCTTCTGTGGGTGCGGATAACGCCTTGCTTCATCAGTTGAATCAGAACCGACGAGGCATTTTTGTATGCGTCTTCATTTGCCGATGCGTCGATTTCTGCTTTGCTATAAGCACACGCTGATAACATTTCACTGATAAAAAACTCTTCCTTTAATCCCGCCCGTTGTTGCACATATGCCAGCGTAAGTTTCAGATTGTCATAAGTCGTTTTGGCAAACAGGCGAGGGGCATCTTCCTGAATGACAATCTTGGCAAATGTAGCCATTTCTGAATCTCGTGTAATTGCTGGATCCAGATATTGATGAATGGCATTTCCCACACGGCGTTCCACATGCTCCGCCAGCGTATCCACATGGCGAATAACGGACTTAGAAGGCTTCTTCAAAAACGCTGGAAATACTGAAATAACCCGTATTCCAATAGAACGCAGATACAGCAAAATGTATCTCAGACCACGGCACATATCTTTAATCACAAGACCTGCCATATGGTAAATTTGAGAACCGATTGTAGAATGATGAGCCATTTTTAAACTCCTTTTTCCGTTCGCTGTAATGTAAGGTGTACCCAATAATGACACTTAAGTCGAGTATAACACAAAATTTGCCTTTGGTACACCCTTAAATTTACGCATGCGATACTTATATTGATTACAAAATTTTTTAAATCCCATTGATATAATTGCCTTTTTTAACATACACCTTGCCATTTACGATATGGATTTCGTTTTGGTTGTGTTCATAAATTCCAATGTGGTTTCAAGGTCTTTGACAACCGCCTGCGACCCTAGTCCCATAGCGTTTTGTGCCGATGATGCCTGTGCAAGTCGTACACAGTCTTCTGGATTCATGCCCAGATACAAACCTGTGGCAAAACCCGCATTAAAACAATCGCCACAACCACAGGTGCACACCACATCAATGTCAAAGGCGGGAATTTCAAATTGTACACCAGAGCGGTGGCGGTACATTGCCCCTTGTTCGCCGAATGTCAATATGACACACCCTGCACCCTTGCCCAGAAGGTAACCGGCAATCTGGTTAAAATCGGTCAAACCTGACAGAGCCATAGCCTCTTCTTCTGAGGGCATAAAATAATCTGTATGGGGCAACAGCGGTTCAATAAGTGCAAGGTCGTCTCTTGTGGACGCAAACACATCAAGGGTGGTGATGCAGCCGTTGTCTTTGGCTGTTTTCATAATTTCAGCCGTACGCCCTTTGTCCATAGCGTCCATCAAACCGACACCCCCCACATGTAACATCTTGGTGTCAATGACACGATCCACCTGATCGTCTGTGATGTAAAAACCACCGGTCGCCCCTTTTTTGTGCAAGGCAGGACGGGCACCGTCAGGACGGGTTGTTACGATAGACGAGGATGTGGTAAAGTCGGGGCACATTTCCATATTCTGAATATCAATGTCAAAACTTTTCAGTTTTTGCAAAACCCAGTCGCCCATATCATCTGCACCGACACCCCCTACCGCCTGTACAGATAGACCATGTTTGGCGGCAACGATGGATGCAGATCCAGCCGCCCCCGACACAGCAAGGGTCAACTCGTCAATAAAGTATGTATTTCCACCGGGAGGAATATCATTGACGGGACGCCCAAGACAGTCGAATGTGTAAAATCCAATGGAAGTGTAATCAAAAGTCATGGTGTTACCTCAACCGCTCGCCCGTATCGGCATCAAAGAAATACAGATGACCCGTGTCAAACGCCACATGCACCGCAGACCCGAGCTCTGCACGATAGGTACGATCTGCTTTGACTTCAAAATTCAAATCCCCAAGCTTAACGGTCAAATAGGTCATGTCACCTGTCGGCTCAACCCCATAAACTTCCCCTGTAAGATGGGATTTTGATGTGGCACTTGACACGGAACAGTCTTCTGGGCGAATACCAAGTTTACAACGCCCTTCGCAGTTGATGTTTACCCCTGCCACTGTAACCCCATTGGCGGTGAATATGCCGTCTTTGATTTCCCCATCCATAATATTCATGGGCGGTGAGCCAATGAAGCTGGCAACAAAGGTATTGGCGGGATATGAATAAATCTCGTCTGGGGTGCCAATTTGCTGAATAGACCCCCGATCCATCACCACAATACGATCCGCCAAAGTCATGGCTTCGATCTGGTCGTGCGTTACATACACAGATGTGATTTTTAATTGCCGTTGCAATTGTTTAATTTGAATACGCATTGCCTGACGCAACTTGGCATCAAGGTTCGATAAGGGCTCGTCCATCAAAAACACTTGCGGGGAACGAACAATAGCCCGTGCAAGAGCCGCCCGTTGCCGTTGCCCACCGGAAAGAGCCGCCGGTTTTCTGTCCAAATATTCGCCCATTTCCACCATATCAGCAGCCTTGCGGATACGGGCATCCTGTTGTTCTTTGGGTACACCTCGCATCCGCAAGGGAAAGCGGATGTTCTCATAAATACTCATATTCGGATACAGGGCATAACCTTGAAATACCATAGCAACATCCCGATCTCGGGCATCCACATCATTCATGACTTCGCCGTCCATGATAACTTCGCCTTCCGAAGGGTGTTCCAATCCGGCAATCATACGCATAGTTGTGGTCTTGCCACACCCAGATGGACCAAGCAGGACCAAAAATTCCTCGTCTGCAATATCGATATTGACATTGCGAACGCCATAAAATTCGCCCCATCGTTTCTGAATGTTGTTAAGCTGTATGCGAGCCATTTTTCTATCCTTTCGTTTTTATCCTTTGACTGCCCCCATGGTCAAACCACGGGACAGGTGTTTTTGCACCAGAAGTACCACGACGAACACGGGCAAGAAAGCAATGAAAGATACCAGAGCAATCGCATTGTAAATGACCCCGTCCGACCCGCCTGTAAAGTTGGCAAGGGCAACAGACATCGTGTACGCATTTGATGTGGATGCAATAAGCAGAGTAAACAGGAACTCGTTAATCGCAAAAATCATGGCAATCACCCCCGCAGTGATAATACCGGGTAGGATCGCAGGCACGATAATTTCCCAAAGGATGCGTAAATCCCCCGCCCCGTCAGTACGGGCGGCATCTTCCAGCTCTTTGGGAATGTCAATCATATAAGATCGGATAATCCATGTAACAATGGACAAATTAATTGCCGCATAAATCAGCATCAGTGCCCATACGGAATCTAACAGACCTAGATTGCGGAATAAAAAGAATATGGGAATCGCTACAATCGCCGGTGCCATCATCCGTGTTGACAGAATATAAAAGCCAATGTTATCTCGACCTTTATAATCATAGTGTGCCAACGAATACGCCGCCGGAATTGCCAAGATTAAATCAATCACCACCGACCCAAAGATAGCAGCGACAGAGTTCAACAAATACTTTGCCATCGGCCAATCCCGCCAAATCATCTCCCACGCTTCGAGGGAAAAAGTGGGCCAGTAAATGGGTGTGGGCGTGATAATTTCCACCCGTGGGCGTAAGCCGATTGTAAGGAACCACAATACGGGCAATAGGCAGAACAATGCCCATGATCCTAATATAAGGTAACGGATAAGCAGGCTTTCACCTTTGGATTTACGAACGGATGTCATGATTACATCCTCACAGAAACAAATGTGCGTTTAACCACGACCTGTGCAATCACAATTGTTAAAATCAACATGATGACAGAGGCTGCGGATGCATACCCAAAATTAAAAGATTTAAAACCTGTACGATAAATAAAATAACTGATTGTTTCTGTACCAAAAGCGGGTCCCCCTTTTGTCACGACAAACACATTTGTAAACATGGTGGTAATATCAATACCTCTCAGGACAAGAGCAACCGCAATGATGGGCTTCATTATCGGCAGGGAAATATTGCAAAAAATTTCCCGCCAAGTGGCACCGTCCAGCCTTGCGGCCTCTTCGACTTCTTGGTCTTGACCTTGTAAGCCGGCAACGAAAATAATAAATAAAAATGGTGTCCATTGCCACACATCAGCAACAACTAACAGTATCCTGCTCATCCACACCGAAGATTGTATCGCCAGATTGCTGTCTATCAGCCTCAGCGATATTAAAATATCCGAAAACACACGGGCATCATGGAATGCCAGTTTGAAAATAAACGCCACAGCGGATGGCATGAACAACATGGGGACAAGAAACATAATACGCCACCCCTTCACCCACGGATCCCGATAGGCAAAATAGGCAAGCACCAGTGCGATACTGCATTGTAATGTAAGGGAAATCGCCCCGATTATAAATGTGTTACCCAACGCCCCCCAGAATTGATAATCATTGAACAGTTCCGCATAGTTTTGCAAACCAACATAGTTCCATGGACCAAATTTTACCGCATGGAAACTTTGTACGATTGCATAGACACCGGGATAAAGCGTAATCATCATCAAATAAAGGACCGCTGGTGCAACAAGCAAATAGGGAAACCACGCCTTGGCTGTTTTGCTTCGTCGTTTAAACTTTATTTCCCTTGTATCTGTTTCGGATGCGTGTGTCATATGTTATGTCCAAATATGTATATACTTAATATACCCTCGACCACAAAAATGTGATCGAGGATTTTTTTGGTTCTGTAAGATTAGAATGGTAGTTTTTTACCACCGCCCACATACAGTCCCGGTGCTGTTGCCGCATACTCAACAGGATCGTTTCCTTTATAGAACCCATTGCTTGCCATAATCTTTTTGACTGCCGCTGCGGCGTTGTCCAGTGCCTCTTTGGCAGAAATTTTACCGACGATAGCACGGTTAATTTCATTACCAATCGCCAACTCCATTGGATTAGCACCCGGCAGACGAGGCGAACACCATGCGTGGTCCAGGGATTTACCCCAAACTTCTGCTGGCTGAGAAACCGCCTGCAAATTCTTGTTTTCCAACACCGACCGATACCCCGGTGCCACCCCATTAGCGTTGGCTTCGTTCATCGCCATGATGGACGATGTTGTCAAGAACGCCAGCATCAAGAATGCCCCCTCTGGGTTCTGAGCGGACGCTGCAACCACAGAAGTTGAACCGGCAATATTTGGCGGTGCAAACCGCCCGCCTGCGATACGAGGCTCATAAATCGTAACGAAGTCATCAACAATTTGCGACTGATCCGGACGCATAGCCTGTGTACCAGAATCTTGCCAGCTGATATTGGTCGCCACTTGACCCCCCAACCATGCGGCACGGTTTTCTGGCCAACCGGCACCAGCGTGTCCTTCATTGGCATTTTTGGCAAGGTCAAGCATAATTTCCAGACCTTTCATGCCTTGTTCGCCGTTAAAAATAGGCTCCCAATCTTCGTTGAACAGCATCATGCCTGCTTGTGCAGCGATGTGTTCCCAAGTGTATGTTGCCCAGAAACCGGGGGCTGCCATCAAGCCAACACCAGATACACCGGGGGCAACCTTGTTAAGTTCCGCAGACAATCTGATAAGTTCGTCGTAAGTCGGTACAGAATTCGCTTTGTCAACAGGTCCACCAAGGACTTCCTCAACATAGCTTTTGCGCAAATGAACCATCTGAATGTCACAATCAAATGGAATGCCATACATCTTGCCATTAAAGTACCCATAGTTCAAGCGATATGTGTCATAGAAATCGTCCAGTGGCAGACCCCACTCAGCCGCCAGATCGTCCAGTGGGTACAAGAATCCCGGAGCTGCAAAGTCACCAAGCCATGGCGAGAAGAACTGTAATGCATCAAAACTTGCGTTGCCAGAAATAAATTCAGCAACCGCTTTATCATACAAGCTGTCATCAGGAATAGGAACCAGCTCCACCTTGATACCAGACAATTGTTCAAATGGTTTTAAGCCTTCTGCTGCTGATTCACGATCGGCGGCACCGATGGCAAACCGTACGGTTTTACCCGCTTGGGCGTTGCGAACGGCTTTCCAATCGACGGTGCGAATCCAGTCCTTGTCCGGATCCCAGAGGGGATCGCCACTCATATTATAGAGTGCTTGATAGTCCTTACGGACATATTTTTTGACACTGATGTCGTCAAGAATAGCCTGCGGGTCACGCCCTGATGCAAAGGCTGTGGATACAAATGGTGTTGACAAGGACACAATGGCGGTTGCCGCACCGACCCTTGCTGTACCTTTCAAAAAGGAACGGCGATTCACCGGTTCCCGTTTTTTCTTTGGTTGTGATGTTCGAAACATGAAGTTTTCTCCCTTAAATTGTCAAACAAATTTTCATAAAGACGACATTTCTGCATGTATATTTAACTTGAACAAAAGGTCATCTCATGTAACAATAATTTATATTTATTCCCTTGTCAAGTAAATTTTTCGTTAATAATTCCTTGTTTTTTAGAAAAAATTGTTGCATTTATACATTTGTATTGATATTATGACAAAAGTACAAGTTAATTTTACGATAATCTAATGGAGAATTTACATGGCATCAAATGTTGCACTTACCGGTCTGGCATGGGATCTAGCAAAACACGCATCGACCCACGCACCTATTCGTATTGGGTTGATTGGTTGCGGTGAAATGGGAACCGACATTGTCACCTGCACAGCCCTGATGGATGGCATTCAAGTGGCGGCAATTGCAGATATTCGCCCCGATGTTGCCACTAATGCCGTAGAAATCGCCTATCGAGAACAAGGGCATTCACAAACAGTTGCAACCACAGACGCCCTTAATACGGTGATTGAGGCTAAAAAAGTTGCTATCGTTGAAGATGCCCACAAAATGCTTGAAAGCGGGCTTATTGATGTGGTCATTGAAGCGACGGGTTTGCCCGGCATTGGGGCAGAACTGGGTATCATGGCGATGGAACGGGGAAAACACCTTGTCATGATGAATGTGGAAGCAGATGTTACCATCGGATCTTATTTGAAAACACAGGCGGACAAGCTTGGCGTTGTTTATACACTTGGGGCGGGGGATGAGCCTTCGTCATGTATGGAGCTGATTGAATTTGTGTCTGCTATGGGTCATAAGATTGTATCTGCTGGCAAGGGGAAAAATAACCCGCTGAACTTTGATGCCACGCCGGACGCCTATGAAGAAGAAGCGATTCGCAGAAATATGAACCCTCGTATGCTGGTTGAGTTTGTCGACGGTTCAAAAACCATGGTCGAGATGGCAGCGATTGCCAACGCCACCGGTTTAATTCCTGACAAACCGGGTATGCACGGGGTATCCGCCACAGAGGACACACTTTCATCTGTGTTAATCCCACAGCAGGATGGCGGTGTCTTATCCGGGGTTGGACGAGTGGATTATTCCATTGGTAAAAGTCTTGCCCCAGGGGTTTTTGTCGTTGCAGAAATGGCACATCCACGGATACATGAACGCATGGAAGACCTGCAAATGGGCAAGGGTCCATACTTCACTTTCATTCGCCCATACCACCTGACCTCCTTAGAAGTACCATTAAGCTGTGCCCGAGCCGTATTGCACGGAAAAGCCGACATGGTGCCACTGGACAAACCCGTTGCCGAAGTATGTGCGGTTGCCAAACGGGATTTGCACTCCGGTGAAAAATTGGATCAGATGGGCGAATACTGTTATCGAGCTTGGATTATGGACGCCCAAGATGCCCAGACTAAACAGGCGGTTCCTTGTGGTTTGCTGGCGGGTGCAACTGTTTTACACCCAATTAAAAAAGGGCAATTACTGACCTATAATGCGGTAACACCGGATGCTTCCTCAAAAATTGTAGAACTTAGAAACTTACAGAATCGTATGATTTTGTAAGTGGCTATATGAAACCTAAAAAACGATGAAAAGTTAAGAAAATGACAAAGAGAAAAATCACAAATATTCCGTTTGCAATAGACACCTACACACCCGAACAGCTGAAACAGGCGTTACGAAAAATGCTCCTTATTCGCAAGTTCGAACAAGGTGCCGAAGACTCTTACATGCGCGGTCTTATTCACGGCACCATGCACCTGTCGATTGGACAAGAAGCAAGTGCCGTCGCCAGTTGTATGCCCCTGTCTGAGCAAGATCAGATTACTTCAACCCACCGTGGGCATGGACATTGCGTCGCCAAGGGGGCGGATGTTGCCCGTATGTTTGCTGAATTTTTTGGCAAGGAAAATGGCTACTGCAAAGGGCGGGGGGGATCCATGCACATTGCCGACTTCGAAAAGGGAAATTTAGGGGCAAATGGTATTGTAGCGGGCGGAATTCCGATTGCTGTTGGGGCTGGCTTGACCTCCAAACGCTTAAATCTGGGCAAAGTGGTTGTCTGTTTTTTTGGCGATGGGGCAAACAATGAAGGGGCGTTTCACGAATCGCTGAATATGGCGTCGATTTGGAAACTGCCGGTTATTTTTGTGTGTGAAAACAATAAATATGGCATGTCCACCTCTACGGAGCGTTCCACAGCGGTCAAAAATATCGCCGATCGGGCGGCGGCGTATGCGATGCCGGGGGTTACAGTGGATGGCAATGACTTTTCTGCGGTTGCCGAGGCGGTGCATCATGCCGTTAAACGGGCACGGGCAGGCGAAGGACCTTCGCTGATTGAAAATATGACCTATCGTTGGCGGGGGCATTCAAAATCTGACCGAAACCGCTATCGCACCAAACAAGAGATTAATGAATGGATAGATAAAGACCCGATTCGACGGTTTTCAAAATGCCTACAAGACCATAAAATCGTGTCCCAAGAGGAGGTTGATGCTTTAGAGGCTGATGTGGACAACGAAATCGCAGAAGCCATTGAATTTGCCAAAGCCAGCGAAGACCCCATCGCAAACGAAGTGACACGAGATGTATATACGGAGGTTGCAGTATGAATATGCAAGACATTAATACAACGACACCAGATGAAATCGTCGATATGTCATATGCAGAGGCCATTCGGGATGCTCTAGACATCGCCCTGACCCATGATGAACGGGTTGTACTTATGGGCGAAGACATTGGTGTGTATGGGGGGGCATTTCAAGTAACTGGTGACCTTGTGCACAAACATGGTGAAGACCGTGTCATCGATACACCGATTTCCGAACTTGGCGGTACGGGTGTGGCGGTTGGTGCCGCTGCAACGGGTCTCAGACCCATTTTTGAATTTCAATTTTCTGACTTTGCCATGCTGGCAATGGAACAAATTTGTAATCAAGCCGCCAAGATGCGATATATGTTGGGGGGTGCCGTATCGGTGCCGGTGGTTATGCGTTTTCCAGCTGGTTCGGGCACCGGTGCCGCCGCCCAACACAGCCAAAGTTTAGAGGCTTGGCTGGGACATGTCCCCGGTTTAAAGGTGGTGCAACCGGCAACCCCACACGATGTTAAAGGCATGCTTTTAGCGGCGTTGGAAGACCCAGATCCAGTGATGATTTTTGAACACAAAATTCTTTACAAAATGAAAGGTCCGGTGCCAAAAGGGCACTATACAGTGCCCTTAAACAAGGCTGAAATCCGCCGTTCGGGGACGGATGTAACGGTCGTTGCCTCATCCATCATGGTGCATAAGGCGTTGCAAGCTTCTAAAATTCTGGCGACAGAGGGTATTTCATTGGAAGTCATTGACCTAAAATCGATTAGACCGATGGATACGCACACAATTGTTGAAAGCGTAAAAAAGACATCACGGCTGATATGTGTGTACGAAGGCGTAAAGACCTTGGGTATCGGTGCGGAAATCAGTGCCCTTGTATCAGAAAGCGAGGCTTTCGATTTTCTCGATGCCCCCATCATACGGTTGGGGGGTGCAGAATCGCCTATTCCATATAATCCAATGCTTGAAAAGGCATCTGTTCCGCAAGTTGATAACATCGTGACGACTGCCAAAAAACTCTACAAGGGGGAACTATAAATGCCCATAGAAGTTATCATGCCTAAGGTCGATATGGATATGACCACCGGAACAATCGCCACTTGGTATATAGGGGAAGGTCAGTCCGTTGAAAAAGGCGAAATCCTTTTTGATATCGAAACAGATAAAGCCACTATGGAAGTGGAAAGCCCTGCATCGGGGAAATTACATTTTGTTTCTGCACAAAGTGGTGATGTTGTGAAAATCGGCAAATGCGTTGGATGGATTTTTGAAGAAGGAGAATCTGTGGAAAATCCCACATCAGACCTTGATGAATCCGCACCCCCCGAAACACCGCCTGTTGGTGCGAAAACCACAAAAATCAGCGAAACCACAAGCACCCCACAACCAGACGCACATATGTCTGACACCCGTGTGCGGGCAACGCCACTCGCCCGTCGTATCGCCAAGCTAAAAGGCATAGATATTGCAGCAGTAGTAGGTACGGGACCACGGGGTCGTATTACCAAATCTGATGTGGAAAACGCTGAGCAGGCATTATTACCGACTTCTGTTGTCCAAAGTGCTATACGGACAGAAGGATCTGTGGCATTAAAATCACTGTTGGATGACCTTGGTATTGCCTATGAAACCCTTGCTGCGGATCGTATGCGTCAGACCATTGCCACACGATTGACGGAAAGTAAGTCGACAATTCCGCATTTCTATTTGGAAATGGACTGTCAGCTCGATGCTCTTTTGGCATTTAGACAACAAGCAAATAAATCCCTAAGTGCCGTAGGGGGCGGAAAAATATCCATTAATGACATGTTGGTACGGGCGTGTGCACAGGCACTGAAAACGGTTCCAGAAGCCAATGCATCATGGGCGGGGGATGAAATTATCCGCTATAAGGATGCCAATATTTCTGTTGCCGTTGCAATTGAAGGGGGGTTAATTACACCAGTGGTAAGACAGGCTCAAAACAAATCTTTGAACAGAATTTCCGAAGAGATTGCCGACCTTGCCAACCGTGCCAAATCTGGCAAACTGAGACCCCATGAGTATCAGGGCGGGTCTTTCTCTATTTCAAATCTTGGTATGTTTGGGGTCAAGTCGTTTAGTGCCATTATCAATCCGCCCGAAAGCATGATTCTTGCTGTGGGCAAGGCGGAAAGATGCTTTATCGAAAACGACAATGGCAAGCCTGTTGGTACGACTGTTCTGTCGGTTACGCTGTCATGTGATCACCGTGTTGTGGATGGGGCATTGGGTGCCAAGTGGTTATCCGAATTCAAACGGTTTGTAGAAAACCCTGTCCTGCTGAGTATGGATTTGGAATATTGACCTCATTATATTTCGGTTAGGTGCATTGACTATTTATCTCACATAGTTTATGATTTTTTTAACACATTGCATGCACAAAAGATTTTAGGAGTGACAAAACCGTGGTTACAAACGCAAAAAAGCCAAGAAAAAAGTACGAAGATTCGACCATAGATGCCACGCAAGAACAACGCATTCGAGCGGCGTGGCTGTATTATGTTGAAGGTATGAATCAGCAAGAAGTTTCAGATATTCTCGGCACCACTCGACTGCAAGTCACACGGTTGCTTAAAGACGCACGCAAGCGGGGGGAAATTGTTATTCAGATTAATTCTGAACTGCAATCAATTATTGAAATACAACGAAAGATTGAAAAACTCTATGGTGTTAGTCGAGTTATCGTTGCCCCCCGTTCTGACCCAACCTCTGATGCGGTAAAGTCCATTGCTATGGCAGCTGGTCGTTTTATATCTGATTATGTGCAACCTGGCATGACAATTGGGGTTGGTTGGGGACGCACACTGTATTCAACACTGCCTCATATTGAAGGGCGGGATTTAGAGGACGGTCGGGTGATTTCCCTGCTTGGGGGCATAGCAGAAGCAAAAAGATTTAACCCCGCTGAGTTTGCTTGGCAGTTCGCCGAAAGGTTCAATGGGGAGGGCTATCTTGTGCCTGCACCCGCCTTGGTGGATAGTGCCGAAACAAAGCATGCTCTATTGGAACATTGCGGTATTGCCCAGATATTTGAACAAGCAAATTCACTGGATGTTGCCTTCGTCAGTACGGGTGGTATCATGAATTTAAACACCTCTTATCGGGTGGGGCATGTGTCCGAAGCCGATCGCAAATCCCTTATCAAAGAGGGCGTAGTTGGCGATGTCCTTTATAACTTCATCAACATTAAAGGCGAGATAATAGAACACCCTATCAATGATCGATCCATCTGTCTTGATATTGCAAAGCTTAAACGGGCAAGAGATATTGTGTTAATTTCAGGTGGGGCGGAAAAAGTAGAATCGTTAATCGGTACCCTTCGACTTTTAAAGCCTTCCTATCTTATCACCGATGAAATAACAGCCCAAACAATTGCCGAATACAATTTTAATGAGTAACTTATGAATTGCCTGCGTAAATCGCACCATGCTTGATGAAAATGGGCAAGGATTACAGAAAAAATCAAATTTTTTTAACCAAGATGCAACAAGTTTGGACACACACAACCTGCAAAACAACCAAAAAACGACTCCAAAATGTTAGCCCCCAACAAAGATTTATTGCTTGGGTACGAAAACGGAAAAATTTCAGATACAGAATACACGGTGCAATTTTTAGCACAATTGGAAAAATTGAATGCAAACAACATTATCGAGGATTTACGGAAATTAGGCAATGGTAAATCGGTCGGCTTAATTTGCCATTGCAGTACAAAAAATTATAGATAACTTGTATACATACCGCTTTGTCGCAAAGTTTAAGTGTGTACACTAATAATTTTATGTTATTGTAAAATAACTATTGACATCGGTGTCATTTTGTGTTTATACTCGGTTTAACAATTTATGACACCGATGTCATTTACGAGTGTATATTAAAGCAGAGAGAGTATTTATGGCAACCATTTACGATGTAGCGAGATTGGCGGGGGTATCCCCGAAAACCGTGTCCCGTGTGATTAATGGTGATCTTGCTGTGGTTGATAAAACCCGCCACAAAGTGGAACACACTATCCAACAATTGGGATATGTCCCCTCAAACGCCGCCCGTATGATGCGTTCCAGCAAATCGGGTTTGATTGGGCTAATTACGGGAGCGATTTCCAAGTCTGGCATTTCTGCTGAACCTGATGGGTTGCCCGATTTAAATATTGTCCAAGCGATTCAAAAATCTATTTCCGCATCTGGTAAAATTTTAATGATTGCTGATACAGGGGGCGATAGTACGCGGGTACCTGACCTTGTGCGAATTTTTTCTGAACACCGTGTGGAGGGCTTAATTTATGTTGCCGATTATCACCGCCAAGTGGATTTTGACACAAACATGTTATATTGTCCTGTGTTATTGGTCAATTGTTATGACGACAAAAACACTCCTTGTGTTTTGCCCGATGACCGCACACTACAAAAAAATTTGGTCGCCCGTCTTATTGAACAAGGGCATACACGGATTGGATTTTTAACCTTGAACCCGCAAATGGATGCATCTCAACTCCGTTTGCAAGGATACAAAGACGCCCTGCAACAGGGGGGAATTCCATACTGTGCAAACATTGTCATCGAAGGATATGCCCAGGTCAAAAACCATACCTATAAGGCGTTGGCAAAGGGACTTGACACTATGCTTGCCTTGGACAATCCCCCCACCGTGTACTGTTGTGGTAACGACGAAATGGCATTGCGGTTGTATGGATTACTGCGGGCAAAAGGCATCGCCATTCCCGAGCAGGTATCTGTGGTGGGATTTGATGATTACCGTGTGATTGCCGAAACCTTATACCCAGCGTTAACCACCGTCGCCCTGCCCTATGACAAAATGGGCAAACAAGCGTCGGAGGTGTTGTTGCAACTGATTGACAGCACCGCTGAGACAACAGATAAAAAACCATTTCAACAATCCCCCATACTGGTATCAGGGGAGGTTGTATGGAGGCTTTCGACAAAAGCCTTACCCAGTGCGTAATTGCACACACTTATAACATGTAACAGAATAGGAGAAGACTATGAAATTTATGAAATGTGCCAGAACAGTCTTATTTGCGGGTTTGCTCAGCACCACTGCATATGCGGCGACCGAGCTTTCCATGTGGTATCACGGGGCGGGTAACGAAACGGAATCAAAGATTGTCAATCAGATAATCAGCGATTTTAATGCCAGCCAAAATGATTGGATCACCAAACTAGAAAGCTTCCCACAAGGGGCATACAATGATGCGGTTGTGGCAGCTGCACTGGCAGGGAATTTACCCGACATTATCGATGTGGATGGTCCTGTGATGCCAAACTGGGCATGGGCGGGGTACATGCAACCTCTGCCGATTGCAGAATCAGAATTTGATAATTTTTTACCCGGTACCAAAGGCTATTGGGATGGTAAATTGTACTCCATCGGTCTGTGGGATGCGGCGGTTGCGTTGGTAACACGGCAATCCACACTGGATATGTTGGGACTTCGCACCCCTACCCTAGACAATCCATGGAACAAAGATGAATTTATGGGTGCATTAAAGTCCGCCAAAGATTCGGGTAAATTTGAATATGCCATTGACTTGGGTATGGCGTGGAAAGGCGAATGGTATCCATATGCGTTTTCTCCACTGTTGCAATCGTTTGGCGGCGATATTGTTGACCGCTCCACATATAAAACCGCAGAAGGCGTGTTAAATGGCTATGAAGCATTAGCATTCGGTGAATGGTGGCAAGGTCTGTTTGCAAACGGATATGCACAAGCAACCCAAGATGGTGCAGATCGTGACACAGGATTTGCAACCGGCAAATATGCGTTCAGCTGGAACGGTAACTGGGCGGCACTGGGTGCGTTGAAAGCACACGATGATACCGTATTTTTACCCGCACCAAACTTAGGTAAAGGTTCTAAGATCGGTGCTGCATCTTGGCAGTTTGGTGTAACCGCCACTTCCAAACATCCAGACGGTGCGGCAGCATTTATCCGTTTTGCCACACAAGACAAATACTTGGCGGCGTTCAGTGATGGCATTGGTTTAATCCCATCCACTGCATCGGCGGCGGCGATGACCGATATGTACAAAGACGGCGGACCGCTAAATGTGTTCTTCGGACTGTCCAAAGGGCAAGCCCTAATCCGTCCGGCAACCCCCGGGTATGTGGTAGCGGCGAAAGTGTTTGAAAAAGCCTTATCCGACATAGCAAGCGGTGCAGATGTGGCCGACACCTTGGATGCAGCAGTTGATGAAATCAATGCGGATATTGAAAAGAATAGTGACTATGGTCACTAAAATCCAAATCTGTGATAAGGCTCTGGCATTACCAGAGCCTTATGCAGATACAAGGAATTATGCACATGGCAAAAGAGTCTAAATTAACACATTCTCATAAGGCTGGTTGGGGTTTTGCCCTGCCGGGGTTTGGATTGATATGCTTGTTTATTATTTTGCCATTCGTATTTGCCATTGGTTTTTCATTGACCAACCAACGGCTTGTATCGCCTAATCCCACGGAATTTGTCGGTTTAAAAAATTATAAACAGCTGTTGTCTGTGGGTGTGATAACCTTGCAACCCATCCGTTCGGACACAGGCGAAGTGGTGGCAAAACCGAATGGTGATATTAAATATCCAAGACTTCGATCGTATACCCGCAACAATCCAGATTATCCGCACTTACAGAGCATGCGTGAATGGTTTTCTTGGCAATCGGGGGACAACAACGAAAATAAAACCATCGTGCTTGCCCGTGATGTGGTGTTCATGAAAGCATTGGTCAACACCTTTACCTTTGTATTTTTCGTAGTACCCATACAAGCGGGCCTAGCCCTCGTGTTAGCGTTATTGATAAACCAGAAATTACGGGGCATCCATGTATACCGAGCCATATATTTTATGCCCGTGGTTATATCGATTGTGGTGGTGTCGTTACTGTGGCGATTGATTTATGATGGCAGTGATGGATTACTAAATAATATCTTAATGGCAATAAGTTTTGACCTATTTAAACCGATCGATTGGTTGGGCAACACAGAAACCGCCCTTGGGGCGATTGTGGCAATGTCCATATGGCAAGGGGTGGGATTTCATATGGTCATATGGCTTGCAGGTTTACAAACCATCAGTCCCACTTTGTACGAAGCATCAGATTTAGAAGGGGCAACAAAGTGGCAGGTCTTCCGTTATGTTACTTGGCCGGGACTTCACAATACGGCAGTGTTGGTGCTGATTGTCATTACCATGCAAGCGTTTGCCCTTTTTGCTCAAATTGATGTGATGACCAACGGTGGACCGTTGGACAGCACCCAAACCATCGTCTTCCAAGCAATGGAACGGGGATATGGTAAGCAGGATATATCTGGCGGTTCCGCCATATCAGTAGTGCTTTTTGTGATTGTTTTAAGCATTTCATTATTGCAACGGTATCTAACGCAGGAGAAAAACACATGATAGACATTCGTAAAACCGTACAATATATGATACTTACCTTCATCGCCATCATATTTATTTTTCCGCTGATTTTTATGGCGATGTCGTCGTTAAAGCCCGATATGCAGTTATTGGTAGATTCGGGGAGTCTAAGGGCATTTTTACCGGTGGGGGATATAAGTTTTAACAACTATGTGTCTGCGTTTAAACGGGCACCGGTGTGGTTGTTTATGATGAATTCTGTGTTTATCACTGGGGTAACGGTGGTGCTAACTCTTACCGTTTGTTCTATGGCAGGATTTTCGTTAGCATTTTTAAACTGGCGGGGTCGGGAAGTTGTTTTGTCCATCATTTTGGCGACTTTAATCCTGCCGTTCGAGGCATTGGCCATACCGTTATTGCTATTATCGGCGTACCTGCCTTGGATAGGTCTTGACGGTTTACAATTTGGCTGGTTAAACACTTATCGCATACAAATTGTACCGTTTATAGCCGATGGGTTGTCCATATTCTTATTTGTCCAATACTTCCGTGATCTGCCCAAAGAATTAATCGAAGCGGGGCGTGCAGAAGGGGCATCTTGGTGGCAGGTATATCGGGTTATTGTTCTGCCATTATCGGGTCCTATTTTGGCGACAGTGGCGATTTTAAAGTTTTTGGTCATGTATAACCAATACTTATGGCCCTTGATGGTGGTACAACAAGAAGAATTACGACCGGTCATGGTCGGATTGCAATACTTTTTCCAATTAAATATCGCATGGGGCGAAGTGATGGCATACTTAACGCTGATTACCACACCTGTGTTGGTATTTTACTTATTTTTGCAACAGACATTTATTGCCTCGATTGCCTCGACAGGTGTAAAGGGATAAATCATGACATTAGCACTAAAAAACGAATGGGTATGGGACAGTTGGTATGCCAAAGACGGCGATATGTGGCACTGTTATTTCTTGAAAGCAGATAAGGCATTGGGCGATCCGCACTTACGCCATTTTCATGTGAGTCAAGGACACGCCACTTCGAAAAACCTTATCGATTGGGATTATCATGGTACCTGTTTTGCCCCCGCCCCTGCTCCTGCATGGGACGACATGACCACTTGGACAGGATCGGTGATACAAGATGACGATGGACTGTGGCACCTGTTTTACACTGGTGGGTCACAAGCGGAAGACGGCTTATATCAACGCATAGGGCATGCCATATCTACGGACATGCATAACTGGCAACGGGTGGGCAATGGGCTGTGTCTGGATATGATAGGGGACAATGCAAAATATTATGAAAAAGACCACATGGTCGGCTTTTGGTCCGACCGTGCCATGCGCGATCCTTGGGTAATAAAAGACCCTAACGGCAACGGATGGCTAATGTATTTTACCGCCCGTGTGCCTGATGAGAGCGACCCGAATATGGGCGGGGCGGTCGGTTTTGCCACCTCAGACGATTTATACACTTGGAAACTACAAACGCCTGTGTTTCAAGGCTTGTTTGGACAATTGGAAGTGCCACAGGTGTTTGAACTGAATGGGCGGTGGTATTGTTTGTTCTGTACAGCGGATATACACTGGTCAGATACATTTATGCAAAACGCAGGCGTAACCCCAGTTATCGGCAATCATTACCTTATCGGTGACAGCCCCACCGGTTGTTGGCAGGTTGCCCCGGGGTTTATGGATGGGGCAATCCCATGCAGACGGTATGCGGGGCGGATTTTACACACAGACACAGGGGCAGTTATGATGGGTTTCGATGATAACTGGCAAAACACATTTGTCGGTGAAATTACAGACCCCACCCCCATTACAGCCGATGGGGACGGATACTTATCCATCGCCCCTGCAACGGGTAATAAGGGGTAAAGCAATGGTAAAATTATCGCTTAAAAATATTAAAAAATCGTTCGGCACTGTGGATGTGATAAAGGGCGTTGACATCGACATTAACGACGGCGAATTTGTCGTATTCGTTGGACCGTCTGGCTGTGGCAAATCCACTTTGCTACGGATGATAGCGGGGCTTGAAAGTATCACCGATGGCACTTTAACCATCGACAATCAAGTGGTAAACGAAATGCAGCCCAAGGACAGGGGCGTTGCTATGGTATTTCAATCATACGCCATATTCCCCCATATGACCGTCAGGGAAAATGTGGCGTTCGGTTTGACCATTGCCGGTGCGTCGAAACAGGAAAAACAAGAAAAGGTGGATGCGGCAGCGAAAATTTTACAAATAGAACACTTGCTTGATCGTCGCCCCAATCAGTTATCAGGCGGGCAACGGCAACGGGTGGCAATCGGGCGGGCGATTGTTAAAAACCCCAATGTATTTTTGTTTGATGAACCATTGTCAAACTTAGATGCCAGTTTGCGCATGGATATGCGTATGGAAATTGGCAAACTGCATGAAAAATTAAAGGCAACGATGATTTATGTGACCCATGACCAAGTGGAGGCGATGACTTTGGCGGATAAAATAGTCGCCCTAAAAGACGGCGAAGTAATGCAGGTGGGATCGCCTATGGACTTATACCACAACCCCGCCAACTTATTTGTGGCGGGCTTTTTAGGGGCCCCATCCATGAATTTTATCGAAGTGCAAGTAACAGACATTGAGGAAAAAACCGTAACCGTCACCAACAACACCTTGTCGCCCATATCCATTGATTGTCCCGATAAAGTATTTACAGTGGGGCAATCAGTTATACTGGGTATTCGTCCACAATATTTGAATATCGCCCCAGAAGGACAAGGAATGCTGTCTGGTCAAGTGGTATTAAACGAACGGCTAGGCAGTGAAACAGTGGTAAAATTGTCCTTGACAGATAACAGCCACATTATCGCCTCACTGGGCGAAGACTGTATGTTTAAGGTGGGCGAAACATTGCATGTAACATTCTGCCCCACCAAAGCCCAGTTATTTGCAAAGGAATACACATGACAAAACCACAAGTGATTTTGGATACCCATTGGCGACGGCTAAACGAACTGTTTTCAGATGCGGATTTAAAACGATTACAGTCCGTATATGATATTATTTGGGGTCAAGACACCCCCATGCCCAAAGCCCAGTTGATGACCGCTTTACAAACCGCTACTGCATATGTGTCCGCCCCCCCGCATATGGATAAAGATCGCTTGCAACACTGTAAAAACCTACAAGTCATTGCGGAAGTGGCGGGGGCGTTCCCCGATACCATTGATTATCAAGCCTGTGCGGATAAAGGGGTTGAAATTTTATGCTGTGCCCCCGGATTTCGCCAATCAGTGGCGGAAATGGCACTTGCCATGATATTGGGGGCATGTCGGGGGTTGGTGCAACAGGATCGCTGTTTTCGAAACAGCACAGAATCGTGGTTGGAAGACTTTACGGATCGAGATTTTTCGTTATTTGATACATCGGTGGGGTTTGTGGGATACGGGCAAATTGCCCGTGAAACCCATCGGCTGATGTTCCCCTTTTCCCCCACCGTGCGGGTATATGACCCGTACTTAAGTGCGGATATGGCGGAAAAATGGGGAGTAGAATCCATATCCTTACACAGCGTATTGCAACAATCCCAAGTCCTAATGATTGCCGCCGCCCCCACTAACCAAAACAAAGGTATGATAGGCAAGAAGCAACTTACAATGATGCCCAAAGGGGCACTATTGGTGTTAATAAGCCGTGCCCACTTGGTGGATTTCGACGCTTTAAAACAGGTCGTTGACAGCGGACATATTCAGGCAACCATTGATGTATTCCCCCAAGAACCCTTATCCACAAGCGACAGCTTACGGCAGGCAGAAAATGTCATCCTATCCCCCCACAGGGCAGCCGCAGTGGCAAATGGGCGACAGCTGATTGGCAAGCTGTTGACAGACGATTTAATCGCCATCGCCAGTGGCGACACAACACGACAGTTACAGCAAGCAAAACACAGCCAAATAACAAACATTGCCGGCGTCGGTGATGCAGTGCAAATGGCAAATATAGCAGAAAACAGGCAATCATAACCAAGTCGACAATACCCCTAGAATATCACATACTGACTCTATAAAGAAGGGACGATTGCATGATAAAAAATGATACAAACCCCATTTGTTTAGGTGTGGTTAGCAGGTGACAAGGGGGAATTTATTGGCGGTGTCTATCGCACCCCATCTTGATGGGCATTGCCGACTGGTGGCGGTGGCGTTTTCCGCATCTGCCTAAAAAATCAGTAGCATTTGGGTTGGAATTGGGCATAGCTGAGGATAGATGTTACCCCAATTTTAAAGCTATAGCACGGGTGGAATCGAAACACCCCGATGGGATGAAGTGGTGGCAATCGTCACCGCCAACCACATGTGCACCAATCCCATTCGAGCATTATGGCAATTTAGGAGATATTCGGATTACTCAAAGGGAACATGCCCAAGGGTGGCTATCCACCTGTCGGACTGGACAGAGAAAACTTAGCAGGCGTCATAGGCGGTGCTGGTAATGATAGTTTAAAAACCAGTTACGCAAAAACATACGAACAGGGATATATTCGTAAGGGTGCGTAAGAGCGTTTGTTGTATAATTTTTTTTTTTTTCGCTTGGCAGTTGTAAAAGGTTTGTATTAGTATACTATTTATGTTATGATTTATATAACGAATAAGTAATAAAAACTGTTTAGGTGTAGGGTATTGATACTTTTATTTTGAAAAGGGAACGAATATTTTTGATGTGGATATGGGATTTTATACACTTGCTGTATAGGTGATTCGTTGCTTGTGTTTTTGTTGCGGGTTTTCGTTCGTGTAATTAACGAAGTGTGTAGCAGTTAAAAGAGAGAAATTTTTTATGATTAACATTATAAAACAAGATATGGACATTGTATTACTTGAGCCAAGTCGACAATATAGAATTTGGTTTACAGTGTGCTTTGCTATTATATCCTTATTCTCTGTGTTTGTAATGTATCGGGCATCGCTGAATGTTGGTGATTTTGTAAGTTTATTTGTCGGGCTAATAATTTTTGTATTTGGTGTATATTTTACCAATATTGTAATTATAAATAAAATAATAGAATTTTATCCAGATAAGGGTAAAAAAGGCATATCTAGTATGAAGAGTTTCTTTGAAATATTGATGATTTGTTTTAGGTCAAGGATTTTAAGAATTGTAAATATTTTGTTTTTACTCCCCTTTATATCAACGCTTATATTTTTAACTGTTTATGATATGACGGGTTGGTATTGGAGTGTGACGGAACATTTATACAAAAGTGGTGACTTTAAGACTATTTGGTCCGCACCAAATGACAATGTACAACAAGAAATATTTGAGATTGCAAATACTATATACATTATGACTCACTATTATTTTGCATATTTTATAAGACCTTTGTCGCTTATTTTTTTCATTCTATTGACATACTGGACATACAAGGAGTTAAAAAATAAAAATTATTCGATGGCAGATATGAATAATTTGTTACTTTTAGAGTCATTTTATCAGAAAGGTTTTAAACCAATACACATCATACTTTTGACATTGCTGATTGTTCTTGCTGGGATATTTATACCCTATTATATGCTGGATAATGTCGAAAAAATAAAAGTATTATACACTTTTCTTTACATAGATATATATGGTGGTATCTATAATGTTTTGAAAATATTTACAATTTATATGTTAGGGATATTTTGTGTGTTGTATATTAACAATTTATATACTGCATTAAAAATATATTATTTTTCAAAAAATTTAAATGTGAAAGGATAGAAAAATGAGCGATTTAAAAGAAAAGGGGACAGATCTTGGACTTTCTGGTGCTGAGAACCTTATAGAAGGGGTATTGGGTGCCTGTATAGGCGATTCGTTGATCGTGTGTTTGTTGTGGGTTTATGTTTAGATATAGCCGCAGTGGTAGCACAAGGGGGTGAGATAGATGAATAATTTTAGTCAAGTAGATATTGAAACCGAAAAAGGGCATTTATATAATAGGTTGCATTTTTTAGGTTCTTGTTATCCTAGCGTTGCACAAACGAAATCTTTTCGTAAGTATATCCCCATTTTCTGTGTAAGTTTACTGTTGGTGGTGGCACACATTTTTCTTGCTGTACAAAATGTCGTTACATTTTTAATTTTAAGTGGTCTTTTATTTTTATTTTTATTGAATTTTATTATCTTGATTCAATTCCCTGTTGCTTTTAGGTATTTGAGCTGGTGCCAGAATTTTTACCACAAAGATATTAAACAAAAAGGTACATGGATTAGCATAGATTATTTTCTAAATGGATTTCTTTATCCCTATAACATATACAGAAAATGTAAATACTTAGCCATTTTACCAACCGTAATTATATTTTGTTTCATGATGTGTTTAAGTATGATAATTGTTTACGAAGTCACTGGTCTTTATATAGATATTTCCAATTATTATGATATATCCCTTTTATTTCCGAATATTTGGGAGTATAGCGGCAATACAGTTGATGTGGAACAATACGCCTTTGCAAATACTATTTATACCATATTGTACTACAGTATTAAATTTATTATTATTCCGATTTCATTGACTGTCTTTGTCATATGCGGATATAGGTGGTTGCAAGATTTTCGCTTGTCTTTGCGTGATGGATCGCTAGATTTTTATCGTATTAGTGACTTGAAAAGGAATCCTCAAAAGATCCGATATAGAACTTTTTTCTCTTATATATTAACTATGTTTTTAATTTTATATGCTGTGTTAAATATGTTTGAAATAGCATTTAAGGAAATAAGTATTACATACCTAAACGATAGCCCTTATATTATGTTAACGAGCTTGTTTATACTGTCTACGATAGTATTTATGTATCTTGGGTCTTTAGGCTTTATTTTAAGGGGAATTGAATTTTTTTATTATATTTTATTAAGTTATAAACAAGGAGAAATAAAATGAGCAAAAAAGATAAAGCTATTTTTTGGGCAGATCAAGCGATGGGTGCAAAAAATTTAGCCATAAAATTATTAGATGTAACTAAAACTTCTGCGAATTATTTGCGTGTTCACAGCTGGGTGTCTAAGGCAATATCAGTAGGAACAGCAGATAATAAGTTAAAAGCAATAGCTAATGTAGCCACAGCTGGTCTTGCAGGTTCTGCGATTCGTTGGTCGTGTTTTTGGTATGGGTTTTTGTTTGTGCAATTAAAAAGTGTGTAGCAATTAAAAGAGAGAGATTTTAATGAAAAAGTTTATAAGAATTTTGATAAGCGTGTTTATGTGGATTTTGTTGTCCGTGTTCCGGTTGGCTTATGCTAATGATTTAAACGATACCCTATTGTCTTGTGAATTTTGGATAAATGCAACACCTGACAAAGTACAAGCAATCATTGATCAGGGGGCTGATGTAAATGCGGTAGCAGCGGATGAAAGTGAAAATGTCCTTTTTGTTGCTTCCTATTGCTCTTTAGACACAGCAAATATCAAGGTGTTATTGGATAATGGTGTAAATATTGATTGGGTCAATAGTAGAGGTAGAAATGTTGCGATTGAAACTATTTCATCGGGAGATATAGCTATATTAAAATTCCTACATGAAAATGGGGTTGATTTTAATGTATTAGACAAGAATGGATGTGGTGTATTTTGGATAGCAACAGCTGTAACAAGCAATGTTGGCATGGTTTCTTTTCTTCTGCAAGTATCGGATATGAACATTAATGATAGGAGATGCTTTAAATCAACTCCTTTAGCGCGTGCAACTAGGTATAATCAACCCGATATTGTTCAAGAAATTATAGAATTGGGGGCAGATGTTAATATGCGAGATCCGGGTGCCTTACATCAAATAGGGATATTTGTAGGAGCAAAGCCTTTATTTTATGCTAGAAGACGAGAAGTTTTCAAGGGAACCAAAGCCTTAGAACTACTCGAACAAAAGACCAATGAAACTTGGTACGATAGATTTTTACAAAAGTATGTAACATTAAACTTAGGAGAATCCAATGACTGAAATTAAAACTGAAAAATCCGCCAAACAAAAACTGAATGAAGACATAAAAGGGGCTCGGGAGTTTCTGTCTGAGGCGGGTAAGATTCCCGGTGTAAATAGAATACCTCTCTTGAAACAAGCGGCTAATCGTTTACAAGAAGCAGATGTAGCGACTTCAGACTCACCCAAAGAATCTATATTGAAGGAAATAGTAGAAGGTGCTATATCGTGGTTTCTAAGAGGACCTCTTTTTGCTGCGAGTGTTCTATTCGACGGTAGCGGTATAATATCGCAAGAAGAAGAGATGAAACTCTTGGATAGTTATTTTGAAAAACAAAAACAAGAGAGAAAAAATCAAGGAATGTTTGCTGCAAAAGATGCCGCTGTTAATGCAGGTGTGGGTGTCAGTGGTAGTGATACATCCGTCACAGATAGTGATTTTAACACATTGAAAGATCAAAATACCCAAGACCAGAAAACTCTCGAAACCCAGAACAACGGTGCCGGTAATGATAGTTTAAAAACCAGTTACGCAAAAACATACGAACAGGGTCATATTCGTCAGGTTGCGTAAAAGCGTTTGTTCTATAAATGTATTTTTTTTTTTTTCGGTTTTATTCAAAAAATTGTTTGAATTTGTGTTTTTTTTCGCTTGACAGTTGTAAAAGGTTTGTGTTAGTATACCATTTAAGGTGTAAATTATATAACGAATAAGTAATAAAAGTTGTTGGTTTTAGGATATTGTAACGGTACTTTTGTTTTAAGAGGCTAGTTTTGACAAAGGAACGAATATTTTTGATATGGATATGGGATTTTATGCACTTGCTGTATAGGCGATTCGTTGGTCGTATTTTTGTTTGTGCAGTGTATGGCAATTGAAAGAGAGAGATTTTTAATGAAAAAATTTACTATATGTCCTGATGTTTTTGCGGATTGCTTATCTGGTAAGCAGATAGGGCGGCTTAACCTGTTACTTCGCTTCCTAGAGGTTGTTTGTATAATTTTAGTAGTGCGGATTATTGCAACGGATGTATATCCCTTTTTTGTAATATTCTTCTTCCTCATGGGTGTTTGGCTTTTTGTTACTGTGTATTTATTTGCATTATGTCGAATAAAATATGATGTGAGAAAATACTATCTGGTACAGCCAGTACAGCCAGTACGGCAAAAAAATCGTGAAGATTATATCAGGAGAATTCGCAATCTTGATATTAGTAAATGGTCTAACTATGTTACCCATGAGCAAATAGAACAAAGATTGCCAAAAAAAGTGAAGTACCCCACTTATGCTAATTGCTTTGCGATTTTTTATATAGGTTTCGTGCGTTATCCTATATTTTCATTACCATTCATTTTATTTGTTTTGTTGTGGGTTTTGGCTGTGATTTTATTATTCATTTACGATTTTACGGGCTGGTACATAGACATATGGTCGTGGCAAAATATACCCGCACTTTTCCCTTATGTTTGGGATACCAATGATGTTTTAAAATATTATGACAACTACCGTTTTGCTAATACTATTTACATAGTGATGCACTACGGTATATTTTTTGTTGTAACCCCTATTTTAGTAATTGGATGTTGTTTTTGTTCTTATACTTATTGGAATTTAATTAAATCTAGGTCTATGCATGTGCTATATGATTTTTTGCTTGGCTATAATTTCCCGGGAAATAAGATTCCTCTCGGCATGACATACAAAATAAAGCGTGTTTTTATTTTATTATGGCTTATCTTGTTTTGTATGGGAATGATTTGGGCGTATTATGCAGGGATAGTCACATTCGGTAGCAAAATATTAGATATTTTTGATCAGATAACATCAGCTGTTTCGTACGGTCCATATCAAGTGCTAAAGAACACAATAAATTATATGACATGTATTTTTTTTATTATGGCAGTGTTTTATATGCTTCCCATACAGTTTTTACATTTATTTTATGTTAATAATATATTCAAGGAGAAATAAATTATGAGTGATAAAAAAACAAAAGACAGTTCAATAACCATAGAAGGTGGTGTTGATGCTTTTAAAAAAGTTAATGATGTAAGTGGTGCAGTTGCCTCATTGGATCCGGTTGGCGGTAAAATTTTCAAATTCAAGGCGGGTATTTTAAATATTGTTCAGCTGGCTGTATCCGATAATAGGGCAAAAACTTCTTTGCAGATAGGATTAGGAACGGCTGCTGGAGCAGTTACTGGAGCAGTTGCTTCGTTTGGAGCAGCAGCACTTGTACCCATTGCGTTACCTGCTGCTGTGGTCACTGCTGTGGGTATTGGTGTAGGTTTAGCTGCTAGTTGGCTTGGTGGTAAGGCAGCTGGCATGGCATACGATAAATCAGAAACCGTTAAAAAAGTGACGGATGCAGCCTACAACACTGTGGCAAATGCTGCAATAAAAACCAAGAATACTGTACTCGGTAGTGATTTTAACACATTGAAAGATCAAAATACCCAAGACCAGAAAACTCTCCCACCCCAAAATAACGATGATGACAATTCGGATGATCCGCAACCAACGCCACCGCCTGACGATGATGACGATGACGATGATGACGGTGGTACCAATCCTCCATTTAAGCCAAAACCAAAGGATCCAATACCACCGATAACATATAGACCAGCTCCACCAGCACCACAACCGCCAGACCCGGGTAGGCCTCCATCTGTGTTTAATCAGCCACGATTAGTGCCGGGGATAGGATATAAGGGAAAGTATAGCGAAAGCAGCAGTGATAGCGATAGCGGCGGCGGGTCAGGTAAACCCATTATATTAGACCTAGATGGAGACGGTATCGAATTGGTCGATCTAAAAGATTCTAGCGTATTCTTTGATATTAACGGCGATGGCTACCGTAACAACATGGGTTGGGTCAATGCAGATGATGGGTTCTTGGCTATTGACATAAATGGCGACGGGCTTATTACCGATTTCCGTGAACTTGCGTTTAAAGAATGGGACGACAACGCCAGAACCGACCTCGAAGGTTTAAAACAGTTCGACAGCAACGGCAATGGCTACCTAGACAAGGGCGACAGATACTGGAGTAAATTTGGCGTATGGCAAGACAAAAACCAAAACGGCATAACAGACGCCGGCGAATTTAAAACGCTGGACACATTCGGTATGAAACAGCTAAAACTAGACAGCGACAGAGTTACTACCAAACATGGTAGAAATACTTCATACGGCACGGGCGAATACGAAATGACAGACGGCACCAAACGCAAGTTTGGCGACATTGGATTGGGCTATTCGGATTTAGGTTTTAAAATCCGTGCCAATGGCGATGTCGATATGCGGTCTGTAACCGGTCGTGTTATACGGGAAGTCAAAAGCGACAAAGGGGTTGTTGTTGGACTGGATACCGCCAACTTGGCAGGCGTCATAGGCGGTGCCGGTAATGACCACTTGATAACAGGGAACGCTTTAAATGTGTTCTTATCGGGTCAAGATGGCAATGATATACTCACCGGTGGTGCCGGCGATGACTGGTTAATCGGTGGCGATGGGCGTGATGTCCTTATAGGCGGCGAGGGTCATGACATATTGTTCTTCGACAGCAAAGATATAATGGTAAGCGGCGGCGAAGGGTACGATGTTGCCTATGCTGTAGGCGATACAGGGGTTAGTTTCAATGTAAATGACGGTCTTACCAGTATCGAAGCCATATTCGGCACCAAACATAACGATAGTTTTACCACCAGCGGTAGAGAAGGGTACTTCGCCAACGGCGGTGCCGGTGACGACAGCTTCACAGGACGACAAGGCAACGATAGTTTTAATGCCGGTGCCGGCGATGATGTTTTAAAAACTTGCTGCACAAAAACATACGAATGGGAATATATTCGTAGAGTTGCGTAAAGCATTTGTTCTTTATATGTATGTGTATTGTTTTTTTTTTTTTCACTATGATATAAAAATTATTTGAATATGTATTTTTTCGCTTGACAGTTGTAAAAGGTTTGTGTTAATATACCATTTAAGGTATAAATTATATAATGGATAAGTAATAAAAGTTGTTGGTTTTAGGGTATTGTAACGGTACTTTTATTTTAAGAGGCTTATTTTGAAAAGGGAACGGATATTTTTAATGTGGATATGGGATTTTATACACTTGTTGTATAGGCGATTCGTTGGTTGTGTTTTCGTTGCGGGGGTATGTTTGAATATATCCGTAGCGGTGGCACAGGTGGATGATCATGTGGTTATACAGTCGTTGCTTGCCAATGGGTTTGAGGTGGAAAATTTGCGGTTTAATATCGGACCGAATGCGTTTTCACCTGATGGGAATAGGATCGTTTTTGCCTATCAAAAGTATAATGATAAAATGAAAGACGAAGGCATATTTAAACCATTCTATAGGATAAAAGTAGGAAAAAATTATTTTACCGATACATATAACCCGCCCAAATATTTAGAATATAATGGGGTGGCGATTTATGATTTGGTGCAAAATAAAATTGTATATAACTATCGTTTGCCAAATGCGTTTTATATTCTAGAACCTTCTTTTAATAGGACGGGTACACATGTGGCGTTTGTTGTCGATTATGGCTATTTTACTACGGGTAGCATGAATTATGGCTGGGCATTTCCTTGGCAAAAAGACAAAAGGAAACCTATTTGGTATATGGAACGGTTATTGCCGCCACAAGATTTATTTGTGCTGGATATTGCAAAAGCCGAAATGCAAAAATACATTATAAGCAAAAATGATGAGATGCCATATGTATGGTATGCGGTACCCAGCCCTAGCGGTAAAAAAGTTGCTTTTATGCCATATATGCACGATACTTGGTACACAGAATCCAATGGCTTTTTAGATGTAATGATTTGGGAATTGCATCTATCGGATAATACTTTGACTCCGATTGTTCCTAAGAACCTAATTTCTACGCCATTTAGAGGCTTTGCACAAAACCATTTTTTATATATGGACGAACATACTATTCGTACATTAGTCTATTCTTGGAGGAAAGGTAATTACATTTGTGATTTTGACACTAGGCATAATATGAAACAAAATATCATAAATTGTATGTATAAATCGCCGATTCCCTTATTGTCCAAGTACACAGATGAGGAATATTTTGATAAAGTTGATTCACAACTATCTTTTGATGGTACTTATGTTGTTTCTCGATATATTTCGGGTATTAGAGAACGCCCATCATATAACCATTTGAAACAGCTAAATGCCACTGCCATGATGATAAAAGTGGAAGATTTAAAAAAATATGATATCGACAAGATGCCTGCGGATAAGATCATACCCCTTTGTGTTAATGAATGTGAACAAGATATATACAAAAACAAAATCAGATGGAATATCATATGGTTAACTGGAGAAAGCATATATAAAGATAAATTAGTAGGTATGGTTTCAACTGGTATGTATCGTATGGATGAGGAAGAGAGAAAACAATATGATATTTATGTAGATTACATATTGGGTATGCAGACAAATGACACAAATGAAGTACGATATTTGCCGTTAGGATACAGTCGCAATTGGGTACAGACCCCTTATACTATAAAAGATATACAGATAATGAGTTTGCCTGAAATTGGCAAAAAATGGGCATTTCATGGGGATATTGATAATATTGACCCATATACATTAAGATATATTAAATCAATCAACCAGTAAGCGAAGGAGAACGATTATGTTACAAGTTATTGGAAATTTATTTTTACTTAGAGGCGCTATGAATTGGATCGGGAGCCTAAAACTCGTACCACCACCCAAAAAGGAAATTGGTTTCGAGAATAGACTTCTTGATCATGGAACACGAATTCTAGGAGGTGTTTCTCAAACAGGTGAGAGTTTCGGTAGAGGTAATCGGACTAAGGATCCTAGACCAAAGGGAGACCCTATGGATGCAGCAGCGTGGGATCATGATGAAGGATACGGGTTGGCGGAAGAGAAATATAAGGATGATGTTAAAAAAATCAAAAGAAACCATGATGTCAACAGTCAAGCATACAAAGATGCAATGAAGGCGGCGGAACAGGCACGCCAAGATGGCAGAAAAGATGCAGACAAGAAACTTGTAGACGCAGCCGCTAAAATATACAAAGATGTCAAAGAAAAGTTAAAAAATGGTGATCTCAGTTCAGCGGAGATACAAAAACTGCAAAAACAACAGGAGATGGCAGAGGGTGCGATTACATGGTTTAGCAACCAGTCAATGGTACGAAAAGTCACCAATGCCATTAAAGAGTTCGTTGGTATAGACTACGATGTGACAGTCGACATCGATGCGGATTTTGACAATGTAAATCAGCAAAATACCCAAGACCAGAAAGCTCTCCAACAAAAGAAGAGTAGCGGTGGCGACTCAGGTGGTTCTAGCCCGCCGTTTAAATCAAAGAAAAAATCCAAAGTGGCAATGGGTATATCCTATGGCGGTAGCGGCTCAAGCAGTAGCAGCAGCGACTCTGGTTCTGGCAGTAGCGGTTCTGATAGCGGCACAAGCGGTTCTCAACCTCCATTTAAGAAAAAGAAAAAATCCAAGGTGGCTATGGGTATATCCTACAGCGGTAAGTATAAGAAGATTGGATCCTCTCTAGCCCTGAAAACAACACCGAGTACACCAAAACCGAGTAAGCCAAAATCGAGTGGATTCAAATGGACTAAACCTTCGACTTGGTTTAGTAAAAGTAGTTCTAGCAGTAGTTCCAGTAGTAGTAGTAGTTCTAGCAGCAGTAGCAGTAGTGGCGGTGGATTTTGGAGTTTGTTCTCTCCAATCGTGTTAGACCTAGACGGTGACGGCGTTGAATTGGTCGACTTAAAGAATTCGAACATATTCTTTGATATAAACAACGATGGCTACCGTAACAACATGGGTTGGACCAATGCGGACGATGGGTTCTTAGTCATCGACTTAGATGGTGACAAGCGTATTACTGACTTTCGTGAACTTGCATTTAAAGAATATGACGATAAAGCCAAAACCGATCTCGAAGGCTTAAAGATATTTGACAGCAATGGCGATGGCTACCTAGACAAAGGCGACACACACTGGAAGAAATTCGGCGTTTGGCAAGATAAAAACCAAAACGGCATAACAGACGCCGGTGAATTTAAAACACTGGACGAATTCGGCATGAAACGGTTAAAACTGAGCAGTGACGGAAAAATCATCCATCACGGTAAGAATGTCTCGCATGGCACGGGCGAATACGAAATGAATGACGGTACCAAACGAAAATTCGGTGATATTGGACTAGGCTATTCGGATCTGGGTTTTAAAATATATGCCAATGGTTCTGTCGATATGCGGTCTGTAACCGGTCGTGTTATACGGGAAGTTAAAAGCGATAAGGGGGTTGTTGTCGGACTGGACACAAACAACTTAGCAGGCGTTATAGGCGGTGCCGGTAATGACCACTTGATAACGGGGAACGCTTTAAATGTGTTCTTATCGGGTCAAGATGGCAATGATATACTCACCGGCGGTGCGGGTGATGACTGGTTAATCGGCGGTGCCGGAATGGATATTCTTTCGGGCGGCGAAGGGCACGACATATTGTTCTTCGACAGCAAAGATATAATGGTAAGCGGCGGCGAAGGGTACGATGTTGCCTATGCCGTAGGCGATACAGGGGTTAGTTTCAATGTAAATGACGGTCTTACTAGTATCGAAGCCATATTCGGCACCAAACATAACGATAGTTTTACCACCAGCGGTAGAGAAGGGTACTTCGCCAACGGCGGTGCCGGTGACGACAGCTTCACAGGACGACAAGGCAACGATACCTTTATCGGTGGCGATGGTAACGACAGTTTTAATGCCGGTGCCGGCGATGATACTTTAATCATCGATCACCAAGACACCCACATCAAGGCAGGCAGCGGCTATGATACGGTTCTGGTATCGGACGACCAAGCGGTTACCCTAAACGCTAAGGACATGCAGGCAGAAATCGTTATCGGCGGCACAGGTCATGATACCTTAACCAATGTGGACGGGTACCAATCTGTGGTACTATCCGGCGGCGATGGGAACGATACCTTAATCGGTGGCAAGGGTAACGACTTCCTATTTGGCGATGCGGGCGATGACAGCCTGTCCGGCGGCATGGGCGATGACATGCTGGTCGGCGGTGCAGGCTATAACACATATAGTTTTAGTCGTAAATTCGGTAAAGACAGGGTTATCAACGACACAGGCGATACAGTTGCCAGCGGTAAAGTGATATTTAAAGACAATATAGCGTTGTCCGAACTAACCATTTTCCGGGAAAACAACAACCTCGTTATCGCTATTGCCGGTACAGACGACAGCATTACTTTTGAAAACTGGTACAAAGGTGCCGGCAACCAAATAAAATCGTTCGAAACAGAAAACGGTACCGTGCTATTTACCAACGATAACATTCCTTATCAAACGGGTACAAAATCGCACTTAACACAAGCCGTAGGCGTGGAATTGGGCGTATATTGGTCGAATTTTGAAGATTCCAGCAAGACGAGTTCGGGATGGTGGATCCAAGACCTAGTATTTAACTATGCCAACGGTCGCAAGGTCATCGACATGAACACAATCCGCCAACAACAAACCAGTGCCGATTGGATTTACGGCGTGCTAAAAGATAACCGCTCTGCACATATGGTTTTAGAAAATATTCTAACAACCGACCAAGTAAAGCACTTGGAAAGTAAACATACATCAAACTTCTTTATGAACATAAAGAGTGGCGATATACGAGTGGGTGATATTGTATCCCGTGACCAAGGCGTAATGTCGTTTAGCACAGATGCGACCGTAAGCAGTAGGCTACGGGGCATCAAAGCATATAACGACAGCACCATGACCATTGCCTTAGGCGATAAGCGAGACACCATCGACAGTATCGATGTCAGCGAAAACGCCACCGCAAGTATCCACATGGGCGGCGGCAATGACACCGTCAGCCGGGTATACACCAACGGTGCCAGCAGCACTGATATATCTCTGGGCGATGGCAACGACACCATTCGCAACATCAGTGTCAACGGTCACTCCACAGTTACCGTACACGGGGGCGATGGCAATGATACTATTCATGCCATTGGTGGTAATGGTGCCTTAGTTCTAAATGGCGACAAAGGCAACGATACCATACACTCAGGCAGCCGCAGCAAATATGCCGTACTCAACGGTGGCGAAGGCAATGACACACTGGTATCAGAATCCGCCCAAAGTGCCACACATACCCTAAATGGCGGCGAAGGCAATGACAACCTAGACGGGGGCTATGGCACTGGCGAACGCATACTAAACGGCGGCAAAGGCGACGACATCATCAAAGGTGGACAAAACGCAGCAAACATATATCAGTTCAGCCGGGGCGATGGCAACGACACCATCTATAATCGTGGCGGTGCTAATAAGAGACCTAGAAGAGACTCCGGTATTTCCGTAAGTGGTGGTTTCAATGAACAAGATAAAGTAGTGCTCGATGGGTACGACAAAACCGACCTATGGTTTAGCCGAGCGGCAAACGACTTGCAAATTAAGAGCCTATACACTAACGACAGCGTAACAATCAAAGGCTACTTTAACAGTGCCGATGAAAAAGTAGACACCATACAACTCAGCGATGGATACGCCTTAACAGAAAGTGCAGTGCAAAAGATGGTACAAGCCATGTCATCGTACAATCCAGACAAATTAGGTATTGATTCCGGCAAAAAACAATTACCTGAACATGTGAAAAAGACTTTGGCAAGCAGCTGGAAACCAGCAAGTGCCCCCGCTGTGTTATGGGAAGGCGGCAGTACTTGGGGACCAAGCATTGGTTACAGGTAATTTTTAAAAAGGGATACGGAAAATATGTCGATAACGGTAGATTTTGCAAACCCCTATGACATACTGGATTTGTTGGCATTGGGACAGGAATATTACAAAGAACTTTCCCCACCCGGTGTGTCTTTTGATAAAGATAAAGTCATGCAATCCATGCACAGTGCCATTGACGGCAAGGGGAACTCTGTGTTGATAACCAGCCGTGACGGGGAAAACGACATAACGGGATATGTGTACGGATCCATAGGCAGCCATTTTTACTCCAAAGATAGGGCATGTACATTAAACAGCATGTTCGTATCCCCCAAACACCGGGGCGGATTGTCGGCGGTAAAACTGATGCATGCCTTTAAACGCTGGGGGACGCAAAACGGGGTCAAAGTGTTTTATTTTAATGTGGCATCTGGTATCCGCATGCAAGAAACCGATACATTTTTACGCAAAATGGGGTTTCAATTAACCGGGGGCAATTATATGCTGAGTGTATAAACAGGACAGTACAATATGCAAGATATGAAAACATATGCTTTGTTGGTGGCGAATTTTTTAAAACTACACAATGTGGTTGCCGATATTTACAACCTGCAAAACACATATTTTCAAGACGAAAAACTGGATTTTTGTGTCGGCTGCGTACGGGCGTTAAAGTCTATTGGTTTCAAAGCCCGCAAGGTCAAAGTAAACCAAAAGCGTATCCCCTATATGCCCTTACCTTGTTTTATCGAAATCGAGCAAAATTATTATTTGGCACTAAAAGCCGATGACAAAGGCATGTTATACGCCGATGGCAACGGCAACACTCAGGCGATACTGTATGAAGACATTGTCAAAATCCCATCGTACACCGCTATATTTGCTGTTCCCAGAGATGTGCTAAAAGCCGCCAAACGCACATTCGACATATCGTGGTTTATCCCCGTTATCGTAAAATATAAGGCTCTGTTCCGTGATGTGTTGTTGGCATCGTTTTTTGTACAGATGTTCGCCCTGATAACCCCGCTATTTTTTCAGGTGGTCATCGACAAAGTGCTTGTCCATGCAGCACTAAGTACCCTGTATGTTATCGTCATTGGCTTGATATTTATTTACATATTCGAGGCGTTATTAAATTTCTTGCGGGACTATGTGCTAATACACACCACCAGCCGTGTCGATGTGGAATTGGGGGCAAAGCTGTATCAACACATGTTAGGTCTGCACCTCAATTATTTTACTTCCCGCCCTGTGGGTCAGACCGTAGCCCGGGTGCAAGAACTGGATAGCATTCGGGAATTTTTAACCGGCAACGCTTTAACAGTGGTTATGGATGTGCTGTTTACTTTTATCTTTATTGCAGTGATGTTTATATACAGCCCGTTTTTAACGATGGTGGTGTTACTGAGTTTGCCGTTTTATTTTGTATTATCGTTGGTAATAACCCCTATGTTACGGCGAAGAGTCGAGGAACTGTTCCAACGGGGTGCCAGAACCCAATCGTTTTTAGTGGAAAGCACTTCTGGTATGGAAACCCTAAAAAGTATGGCGGTAGAATCGCAAATGCGGGTACAGTGGGAACGGCAGTTGTCCGCTTATGTAAAATCGGGTTTTAAGATGCGAAAGCTATCGCTGGTCGGCAGCAACAGCGTACAATTTATCAACAAAGTCACATCGACAGTACTGTTGTTCTTTGGGGCAAAATTGGTAATTAGCGGCGATTTAAATGTAGGCGAATTGATAGCGTTTAATATGCTGGCAGGACAGGTAAACGCCCCCATTATCCGCTTGGCACAGCTGTGGCAAGATTTTCAACAGTTCCGCATATCGTTAGACAGACTAGGGGACATTCTAAACACCACAGGGGAGAACACCAACGAAGACATAAAAGAATCGTTACTGCCGATAAAAGGGCATGTCCGCCTCGAGGGCGTGTCCTTCCGCTATGACGCCAACGGGCGGGAGATTTTAAAAAATATCACTCTCGATATACCTGCGGGCAAAACTGTTGGCTTTGTCGGCAGGTCGGGATCGGGCAAAAGTACCCTAACCCAATTGGTACAACGGTTGTACACACCGCAACATGGCAAGATATACATCGATGGCAACGATATTACCTTAATGAACACCAGTTGGCTACGATCACAAATTGGCGTAGTGTTACAAGAGAATTACCTGTTTAATCGCAGTATTCGGGATAATATCGCCCTAGCCAAACCCACCGCCCCGCTGAGTGAAGTTACCAAAGTGGCAGAGCTGGCAGGTGCCCACCCATTTATTAGTGAACTGTCGCATGGCTATGACACGCTACTAGAGGAGCGGGGCAGCAATCTATCGGGCGGACAACGGCAACGCATCGCTATTGCACGGGCGTTGTTGACCGACCCGTCGATTTTAATCCTCGATGAAGCCACATCCGCCCTCGATTATGAGTCGGAAAAATGTATTCAAGATAACATGAAATTTATTTGTCAAGGACGAACAGTTATTATCGTTGCCCATCGCTTGTCGACGGTACGGGATGCGGATATGATATGCGTGCTAGATAACGGTGGTATCATGGAAACTGGATCGCATGCAAATTTGATAGAAAAGCAAGGGCTATACGCCAATTTACACGCCCAGCAGGTACGGTAGGAAAAACCCTATGGAAATCGTATCTAAATCTAAAGTGTACACAGTCGAAGAACGGGAGTTTCTACCTTCTGTGCTGGAAGTATTGGAGACGCCCACCAATCCTTTGGGCAGACGCATTATATATTGTATAGTAGCATTCTTTTTGGTGGCGTTAGGGTGGTCTGTACTGGGCAGGACAGAAACAGTAACTACGGCTATTGGCAAATTAACCCCTTCGGGATATGTCAAGGTCATACAGTCTGCCGATGGCGGTATTATCGAACAGATATTTGTCAAGGACGGGGATAAAATATCGCAAGGGGATCCGATTATCAAATTTAACGCCAGCGAGATAAAAACCGCCTATGTCAATGCCCAAACCGAATACGATATACAAAAACACGAACTGGCGTATTATCAGACTTTTATGGGGCTGTTAGAAACATCCGGTACGATGGGACTGTCCTATACCCCCAACGACAAACAAGATTTATTTATAAATTTTGCCAGCGACAAAAAAGGGGTGTATACCAAGCGATTACACTCTGAATGGCAATCGTATGTCAGCCAGATGGAGACCTTTGACGGACAAGAACACCAACACCGCATAGACCTAAAAGCCGTCGATCATAAAATTGAAAACTTAGAGAAGAAGCACCAATTGTGGACATTAAAATACACAGCAGAAATGAAATTGCAAGAAAAGAAACTGAGTAGCAAATACAAGATGCAGGAAGTGCAACAAGAAGGCGGTGAAATCACCAAAGCCATAGAAATAGAAAAACTGGTATTAGACAGCACCAATGCTAAGATAAGCAATGTGTTACACAAAAAAGACACCTTGCAAAAAACCACCAGAGCTGATGTGGTAAACGGCTATATTAACAGCAAGAATGCGTTTCACAAAGCGGCAACCAACCTGCAATTACAACAAAAACGCTTTGACAGAAGTGTCATAAAATCGCCCATAAACGGCACTGTGGAACAGCTACAAATCCATTCTATCGATGGTGTCATACAGCCGGCACAGGCTATTGCTACGGTGGTACCTGACAATACGGCACTATTGGCAGAATGCTACATTTTAAACAAAGATGCGGGCTTTATCCGCACGGGACAAACCGCCCGTGTCAAGATAGACAGTTTTCCGTTTACCAAATACGGATACCTAACAGGCACCGTATCGTTTATATCCAGCGACGCTATTTCCCACAAGACTTTAGGCGATGTATACAAAGTACATATCGCCCTAGACAAACAATACTTACAACGCAAGAACCAAGACACACAGATCCCCTTAACATCAGGCATGACTTTAGCCACAGAAATAAAAACAGGCAACCGCCGTATCATAGAATACATTCTGTCCCCACTGGTAAAAACAGTGGATGAATCGTTTAAAGAAAGGTAATAACACACACATTGGTATTGCGGTGTTGTGCTGCTGCAATCGCCCTGCCCCTCATATATCCACTTGTGCGGAAATATGTTTGCAAGTTTCAATCAGCGACCCTGTCACATATTCGATGTCGATATGGTCATTGATAAAATCTAAAAACGGTACGGTCAAGGCGGCAATCGCCACCCCTTGTGTATTTACAATCGGGCAGCTAATATCTTTCAACCCTTCGATGCGGTCGCCATCGGACATCTCGTAGCCGTTTTTGCGAATGGTATCTATGCGATGTTGCAAGTGGTGTATGTCGTATTTTTTTTCATCTCGAATACTGTTTTTCAGCCAATGGGTATATTTTTCTTGCTCTTGAAATGCTAATAGTACCCGCCCCGATGCGGTGCGATGCAGGGAAAATTCTGCCCCTATTTTAATGTCTAGGGATACGGGCAGAGGGCTTTTGGCTTGGTGGATAATATATATTTTTCCCCCGTTGTATACGGATAAATGACAGGATAAATGGGTACGGGTCGCCAACGCATGCATCGATGCGGATGCCACATTTATTAAAATATTCGAGATGGGAAAACTGTCCACCAATCGGTGCAGCTGCATAGTCAAATGGTACCCAGAACCGCCCGCTTGTTGGGCAATATAGCCCCGATTCTTTAAACATTCAAGGGTGCGAAACACACCGCTGGGCGATTGTCCCAATGCTTTGGCAATTTGCGTTTGGCTCAACACAGCGGATTGAGTCGATAACAGTTCCAGTATGTCTAAGGCTTTGTCCACCGCCGGCACAGCGTATTTTGTTGGGGTTTGAGGGTCGTTGTTGTCTGTCATCATATACCTATTTGCATCATATATCTGTGTATTTGTGTGTTACAAACGGATACTATACCATACATAGGTGATTTTTTGCGGGTAAAAATATTTTTTATTTGGTATTGACAATGGGTATATTTTCCATTATTGTTTACATGTAAAAATTATTTTTACTATACAAAATAAGTGTGTGTTATACCAAATAGAAATAGGGAGATTTTATAATGCAGTTTCATTTTTTAAAATATGTGGCATGTGCCGCATTCGTGGCGGTGGCAGTGCCTGCGGTACATGCCAGTGCCGTTGCCCATTTGCCGGCACATTTACAAGCGGAATATGAAAATTCCACAACCCCTGTGGGATCGCCGATGTTGGACAATTTTACCGCTCCGAATGGGGCGTATAAATGGTGCCATTCGGAAAGTTATCAAGGAAACGGCTGGCGTGTGGCACTGACCAACGAAGTCAAACGGTTGGTACAGGGCTTAATCGAGCAAGGGGTGGTGTCCGATTTTGAAATGGCAGACTCGAACGGCGATGTCAGTTTAGAAATTTCACAAATTCGCAACTTTACGGAAAAAGGCTGTGATATTATCACTGCTGTACCCGGATCGCCGACCGGTTTAAATGCGGCGATTGAGGCGGCGGCAAAGGCGGGTATTCCCTTTGTAACCTCCGCCGCATCGGTTACCAGCCCCTATGCGTTTAATGTGGATTCGAATTACTACAAATGGGGATATGACATGGCGAACACCCTAGCCAAACGGCTGGGCGGCAAGGGCAATGTGGTGATGGTTGAGGGCATCGCTGGAGTGTCCATTGTACAGCAACAACGGGACGGGGCAAAGGCGGCATTTGCCAAATACCCCAGTATAAAAGTTGTCCGTATGGTCAATGGCAACTGGACACCATCGGTAACAAAAGCGGTGATCTTGCAAACTCTGGCAACCCACCCGGCACCCATTCAAGGGGTGTGGACAACTGGATCGGAAACCCGGGTGGTGGCAGAGGCGTTTCGCCAAGCGGGGCGTCCTCTACCTGTTATCACCGGCAGTATATCCGGCGATTCACTTGGATTTTGGTATCAAAACCAAGACGCATTTCAGTTTACTGGAGTGGCACTATTGCCCACTTGGATTGGACAAGCCATGTTTCGCACCGCCAGCCGCATTATGGACGGACAAAAACCATCTGTAAATACCATCATGATTCCCATTCCCGCAGTCGACCAAGACCAACAAGCCGATTGGTATGACAGCTGTATGCAGCCGGATTCTGCAGGTATTTTCCCGGTAGCAACCTCAGACCCGGTGCCACAGACGGTGTTTAACGCCTACTTCAACAGCACCGCACCCGCCCGGGGGTGGGACTATTCTCAGGTGCCGCCTGCGTGTAAATAGTCTAACGATACACTTAGCCCCTCCGAACTCGTAGGGGCTGGTGTGCGTAACAGAAAAGGTTCATATGTCGGCGGTTTTATCCACACGGGCGATTAGTAAAAGTTTTGGGCAAACGCACGCTTTGCAACAAGTGTCGATGGCTATCGAAGCGGGAAAAGTACATACCGTATTGGGGGAAAATGGCTCCGGTAAGAGCACGCTTGTTAAAGTGTTATCGGGGATTATCCAAGCGGATTCGGGACATATATATTGTGGCGATACCCAAATACACCCTACCCACCCCGCCCATATGGTGGCACGGGGCGTGTGCGTGGTGCTGCAAGAAGTGCTGATTGCCGCAAATATCAGCGGCTATGACAATGTCCTCATCGGACAAAACCCGATGTTTGCACACAAAAAAAGCCGCCAACACTACCAACAGCTAGCGGACGAATGGGTGCAAAAATTGTCGGCAAAACCCATTGATTTAGACAAGCCCGCCGGGGCATTATCGTTAAATGAACAACAGCTGTTGGTCATCACCCGTGGATTTATGACCCGCCCAAAAGTACTGATACTCGACGAAATCACCGCCGCCCTCGATTTAGCGGACAGGGAAAAAGTGTTTGGTGAAATCCGCATCTTTTGTCAAAACGGCGGGGCAGTGGTGTTCGTATCGCACCGTATGCCAGAAATTATCGCTTTGTCCGATGTGGTATATATCCTGCACAACGGTATCCACACCGCAACTGTACAGGGCGATGATATACACCCAAAGCATTTGTTACAATTATTGACACAAGGAGAGTCCTGATGACCGATGTCCTTCACATATCTGATATGTGCTTAAAAGCCGGCTGTCCCCCTATAAACCAACGGATAAAAAAACAACGCATATTGGGACTGGCGGGGCTGGAAGGACACGGGCAATCGGCGTTTTTACAAGCCTTAGCCGGGGTGTATAGTCCGCTGACGGGCACGGTAACAACGGGGACGGGCAAAACTATTAACAGCCTGTTCGATGCGGTGCGAGAAAAAGTTATATACATGCCGTCCGATCGCAAGAAAAACGGTATTTTTCCCCAATTAAGCGTACAAGATAATTTTATGTTGGGCAATTTAAAACGGTTTTCCACATGGGGCTGGCTACAAAAGTCCCATGCGAATACGGCTGTCGATGGCTATCGACAAGAACTGTCTATATCATACGCCCATCGGCACATTCCCATCAGCCATTTATCGGGGGGCAACCAACAAAAAGTACTGCTGGCACGGGCAATGGCACAAAATCCGCAGGTGATGTTGTTAAACGATCCCACTCGAGGGGTCGACATACACACCCGGCGGAGTCTATATACATATTTCCGTACAGCCGTTAAACAAAAAGCCCTGACTCTGGTTATTTTGTCCACAGAACTAGACGAAATTTTGCAATTGTGCGACCGGGTGTTAGTGTTTCGGGATTACCATATTTTTACAGAACTGGACACCGACAATATGTGTATGGAATCGTTGATGTCGGCAATGTTTGGACAACACCCATAAAACGGAGAAAACCCTATGAAAATGCTACAACGATATATACGAGAAGCCCGCTTTGCGGTGGTGTTGTTTGGTATTTTGATGGTGCTTACCCTGATTGTAACCCCTAGCCGTTTTGCATGGGACAATTTGGGAACTTCGTTGGGCTTGGTGGCACCGCTTATTTTAGCGGCATGTGCGGTAACGCCGGTATTTTTGGCGGGACGGGAAGGTATCGATTTATCCATAGGCCCTTCAATCGGTTTTATCAGCGTGGTTATAGTTAAAATATGTATAGTCGACTTGGGTGTTACCCACCCGCTATTTATTGTACCGCTCGCCTTGACCATAGGGGCAATTATCGGGGCGGTTAATGGCTATATTGCCGTGTATATACGGGTGCAACCGATTGTAACCACACTAGGGATGTATTTGGTGTTGTCTGGATTGGCAAGTTGGATTTTACCATCGCCTCTGGGACCAGTGCCAAATTGGTTGCGGGCGGTGTCGGAAGGGTATTCCATAGTGCCGTTACTTGTGGCGGGGCTGTTTTGGCTATCGATAACCCGTTTGCCGTTATACACTTATATTTTAGCCTTAGGCGGCGAAGATAGGGCGGTGTACGCCAGCGGGGCAAATGCGGATTTTATACGGTTTTTAACCTATGCTATGGCGGGGATTTTTGCCGGGCTGGCGGCACTTGCTTTAACTGGGTTATTGGGGTCTGCTGATGCACAGGTGGCACCCAATTATACTTTGCTTGCCATAGCCGCCGCTGCTCTTGGCGGGGTCAGTTTGGCAGGGGGCAAAGGCACTATGGTGGGGGCAACGCTTGGGGCGATCGATATATTCTTATTGCAGAATTTAATCACGCATTTTAATGTCTCTGCGTTTGTATTGCAAATTGTCTATGGCACAATTTTAGTGATAGCAGTAGCGTTAAACTCCGATGTATTCACCCATACATTTTTACATAAAAACAAAGGGCAGTAGCTATGATACGATTTTTAAAACATATGCCGCCCGCATATATTATGGTGTTTGTGATTTTTGCCATCGGTGCTTTCAGTATCGATGGATATACCAGTGCCTTTTCCATACGGGCGATACTGGTATTAACAGCGTTTTTGATTATCGCATCTGCGGGGCAAAATATGACCATGTTAATTGGCGGCATCGATTTGTCGATACCGTTTATGGTCGGTTTTGCCAATGTAGCGGTGGCACAGCTGGGACATATCGGCGTGCCATTTGCCGTGTCGTTTTTGCTTGTTATGGGTATAGCTGTGGTGTTTGGTATGTTTAACGGGGGAATTTCTGCCATATTACAGATTCATCCGCTAATTGTAACTTTGGGGACGGGGACGGCTTTACTGGGCGGGGTATTGTTGTGGACGAAGGGGTACCCGACCGGATCCGCCCCTGCTTATATCAGCGAATTTGTATCGATTGGGGCATCGATTGGCATAGTACCCATACCGTGGTTAATACCGTTTGTCATAGTACTGGTCATAGGGCTGGCAGTATTTGAACGCTGTACCCCGTTGGGGCGACAGGTGTATGCGTTGGGGGCAAACCCCACCGCCGCCCCGTTCGTATGTATACGACCTGTGCGTATTTGGGTGTTTTGCTTTGCGTTTTCGGCAGTGGTATCGGCGATAACCGGCGTATTGTTGTTGGGCTTTTCTGGAGCGGCGTTTGCCGATGTAGGGCGACCCTATTTGTTTCAAACCGTAGCGGCGGCGGTGATTGGCGGCACCGCTTTATCCGGGGGCAAGGGCAGTATACTAGGCACCGTCGCCGGGGCATTATCGCTGATTCAATTAAATACCGTACTTATCGGTTTTGGTTTCGACCAATCTGTGGTACAATCCGCATTAGGGGCGATGATTGTATTGGTGGTTGCCACTTATGGACGACAGCCGCATATACGGACTTTTATCTGACAACAAACATAAACGAGGGAGAAAGTGTGTTGGTGGTTGCTATTTGTGGACGACAAACATAAACGAGGGAGAAAGTGTGTTGGTGGTTGCTATTTGTGGACGACAACCGCATGTACGGGCTTTTATCTGACGACAAACATAAACGAGGAAAAGAATCATGACAGCAAACAGACAAAAAATTATCGATGCTCATATTCATTGGTGGGATTTAGAAAACAATTATTATCCGTGGCTGATGGACGCAAAACCCGAACAAGGTGGGCTGTCTGGCGTCGACAGTATCGCCCATACTTATTTGTACAACCAGTATATGCAGGACATGGATGGGTACGCCGTACAAGGCTTTGTGCATATACAAGCCGAGTGGGATCCGTCTGACCCCGTAGGGGAAAGCAAGTGGCTACAACATCTGGTAGACAATGATAAAATCGGTGGCAACCCCCTAGCCATTGTTGGTTTTGCCGACTTTTCCAGCGATGCAGTCGACCGTATTTTAGAACAGCACTGCCAATATAAAAATATCCGGGGTATCCGACAGATGATGAATTACCTAGCGGATACGCCTGCGTTGTGTTGGGCAAGTCAAGACTATATGCAAAACCCCACATGGGTTAAAAACATAGGGTTGTTAAAAAAATACGGGTTGTCGTTTGACCCCATGTGCTTTTCCAATCACTTTGCCGGCTTGGCACAAATCGCCCACAATAATCCGGATATTCTCATCATATTAGAACACACGGGCATGCCGCACGACCACACAGAACAAGGCAAAGCCTTTTGGGCGGAGGGGTTACGCAAAATCGCCGCCTGCGATAACACCGCCATAAAAATATCTGGACTGGGCAATACCATTGGCAACTGGACTGAACACAGCATCCGTCCATATGTCCTACAAGCCATCGACATATTCGGCACAGATCGAGTATGCTTTGCTTCGAACGCCCCCACCGATAAACAATTCAGCCCCATAAACGACATTTGGCAAGCGTTCCTATCGATAACCGCCGATTTTAGCCGCTCAGAAAAAGACAACATGTTTGCCAATAATGCTTTGCGATTATACAACATGCGATAAAAAATATGACCGTTGGGTTTTGATGCCCGCTCCACAAGATAACAACACCTGTGATCACCTTGTGCACATTTGTTAGAAAATTTTTTCTTTTTACGGCAACGGTTTAAAATATCTTACCAATATGGTGGTATCGTCGTTGCCTTTGATATGGTGTTTGTCCTTGCTAAAGTGGGTTTTTACCGTAAACGGGCTATCGGCAAAATCATAGTATGCCTCGAGCGATACCTGCCTGCCACTAGGGGTGATGTTTACCGCTTTGGTGTCGTACGATACTTGCGTGTTGTTGTAGACACGGGAGACAAACGACACATCCATACTGCCCTGTTCGACCCGTAACGGTTGGTACAGGGCAAAGCCTAATTGTCCGGTATTGTATTGTTTTTCGGCAATCATACTAAAACTGCTGGACAATAGCCCGGATATGTTTTGTATACTGCGACCGCCTACACCGTTGCTGGTGGTTGCCCCGAATACAGAGTTATAACGGACATTCCAATCGCCCCATTGACGGTGGGTGGTGCGGGTTACATAAGCGGTGTTGGTGCGACCTATACCGCCATATGCCCCTTGAAAGGTGCTGCCTAACACTGTGCCTTGTTCCGTATGCAATCCGACACTGTGCGTGGTGCCATATGTGCGACTTGGGGACATTTTGCCATATACAAATTGTAACGACATAAATTCGCTTTGTTTGTTGTCCGTGCGATCGGGTATACTTAGGTGTACGGCTTTATCTTCCCCGTATGCGTATGACATGTACAACGGCTCAGATTTGGGATTTTTTACCTGTGGCATAAATGGCATCGTTTGTTCTGTGTAGGTAAAATTTTTAAAGCGGTGCGGTTTTGTATCGACAAACGCTAGGTTGCTGTTGCCAATGGGTGCAAGGGTGGGGGTATAGGATACATTTGTGCCATCGAAGTTAAAAAATGTCGATATGGTGGCGGTTGTTGTCGTATAGGCTTTGTCGCCCATGTTGTAGTCGAATTCTGCCCCCATGCTGTCGAATTTTTGGGTGTTAATAGTCGATAGCCCGTTTTTAATGCCATCGCCAAATATGGGGGACGATTTTACCATGCTGTTCTTTACAAGGTATTTTTGTGCCTTGCCCAAGCTTGCCCCTGATACGGACAAGGAGCTCTGCCCTAGCGGTTTGACCGCCAAGTCCAGACGCATAATGCCCCTGCCGAATGCGTCTGAGTATTTGCCATTGTCGCCTACAATATTACCGTCTTTGTCTTTATTGGGGTTTACAATCTTACCGCTTGCGTCCCGCAGCTTTTTGCCATCGGCGGTGGTATGCGATGCGGTTGCCAACATGCGTTTTCTTGCCCAGCGGTTATCTTTCGATGAAAATTTCTGCTTTATTACCGCCAGCCCAGCGGTTACATTTGGTGCCGACCCTGAGGTACCACTACTGCTTACTTCCTGACCATTGGAGGCTTTATACTTAGCACCGTTGGATACGGCACCTAGACAGTACCTACGGGCTAGTCCACACTGTGCCGAATCCGCTGACATTTTGTATGGGGCGTTGGTGTCTCTGCTGTTATATATAATATTAACCACCGATAACCAATAGTCTTCTGCTTTGGTTATCACCGATGGTAGGGTTGCCTGTATCGAGCCATTTTCCTCGTTGCTATTACCTGCTGCCCATACCCATATGGGGGCGTCCCGGTTGTTGTCTTTGTCCGCCTCGATTTTTTGGATGAAGTCTGCCCCCACATAATCTTTGTATACGGCACGGGTAATTTCGTCTGCGTATCCGCCTTTACATCTTACATTGTAAAGTTTTTGTAATTCTGCCGTAGTAATCTGTTTGTAAGGCAGACCATCTGCCGTACCAAGTTGCACAGATACTTTGTTGCCGGCTTTCGAGTATCCGATGTATTTATTATAAAGCGAACAATTGACACCTAATACTAGATTCCAATCCAAATTACTGCCATCCGGTTTGTGAGCATAAATTTGACTATAAAGTCTGCCACTGCCATCGGGTTTACGGTTAAAGTCTAATTTTTGCACCTGTTCATCTGAGTATCCTGCTATCTGTTTTAACCGCTGTGCATTTACAGTAGTTTTCCAGCTGTTGTTAATGGCGATCACAGAACGGTTTTTTGCATCGCTGTAGACGCCGCCTAAATCCATGTGGTCACGGTCGGCACCACTGCTGGGAAATTTCCAAGCGTATGACACAGCCTTTGCTTTGCGGGCGACACCATACTTATTACCAATGGCAATATTTGCCACCATATCTGCATGGCTGTTGCGCTCAGTGGGGGTGGGTAGCTGTTGGTTATTATTGTTGGGGTTATCACCGCCCTTAACTTTTATGCCCAGTTCGATTCTGTCTTTATATTCTGTTTCAGTGTTTCTCAACGCCCCGCCTTCTAGAATAGCAATCTTTTGTCCCGCCCCATCACAAGAAGATATAAGGTCGACACCCGATGCTTTTTGATGGGGATAATAAGTACGGGATACCCCATCGTCTTTACACACCACATCATCATCGTTAGAATCGCCGCCATTGTTGCCGCCATTATTGCCACCGTTATTACCGCCATTGTTGCCACCATTATTATCGCCGCCCCCCGGTTGTTGGGAACCCTGATCGGTTGGTGTACTATCACCGCCCCCGCCCCCGCAGGCGACTAGTAATATGGCAATGAAACCTGCACCAATAATTTTTGATAAAACAGCTGTTGGCATTGTTACATGTTCCTAATTATTCGAGTACAACCGCATAAACATATATGTCGATGGTACAAGTTGTACCGAACCCATATTATACACAGCTGTATGTCTAATAGCAAGTGTATTTTTGTACGATACATGATGTATGCCCTATTTAAAGGGTTTGAAATATCTTACTAGTACCGTGGTGTCGTCATTGCCCTCGATGTGGTGTTTATCCTTGCTGAAGTGGGTTTTTACCGTAAATGGGCTGTTGGCAAAATCATAGTATGCCTCCAGCGATACCTGCCTGCCACTAGGGGTGATGTTTACCGCTTTGGTGTCGTACGATACTTGCGTGTTGTTGTAGACACGGGAGACAAACGACACATCCATACTGCCCTGCTCGACCCGTAACGGTTGGTACAGGGCAAAGCCTAATTGTCCAGTGCTGTATTGCTTTTCGGCAATCATACTAAAACTGCTGGATAGGAGCCCGGATATGTTTTGTATACTGCGACCACCGACACCGTTGCTGGTGGTTGCCCCGAATACAGAGTTATAGCGGACATTCCAACCGCCCCATTGGCGATGGGTGGTGCGGGTTACATAAGCGGTGTTGGTGCGACCTATACCGCCGTATGCCCCTTGAAAAGTACTGCCTAACACCGTGCCTTGTTCGGTGTGTAGTCCGACACTGTGCGTGGTGCCATATGTGCGGCTTGGGGACATTTTGCCATATACAAATTGTAGCGACATAAATTCGCTTTGTTTGTTGTCCGTGCGATCGGGTATACTTATGTGTACGGCTTTATCTTCCCCGTATGCGTATGACATGTACAACGGCTCAGATTTGGGATTTTTTACCTGTGGCATAAATGGCATGGTTTGCTCTGTGTAGGTGAAGTTTTTAAAGCGGTGCGGCTTTGTATCGACAAACGCTAAGTTACTATTGCCAATGGTTGCAAGGGTGGGGGTATAGGATACATTTGTGCCATCGAAGTTGAAAAATGTCGATACGGTGGCGGTTGTTGTCGTATAGGCTTTGTCGCCCATGTTGTAGTCGAATTCTGCCCCCATGCTGTCGAATTTTTGGGTGTTAATAGTCGATAGCCCGTTTTTAATGCCATCGCCAAATATGGGGGACGATTTTACCATGCTGTTCTTTACAAGGTATTTTTGTGCCTTGCCCAAGCTTGCCCCTGATACGGACAAGGAGCTCTGCCCTAGCGGTTTGACCGCCAAGTCCAGACGCATAATGCCTCTGCCGAATGCGTCTGAGTATTTGCCATTTTCGCCTACAATATTACCGTCTTTGTCTTTATTGGGGTTTACAATCTTACCGCTTGCGTCCCGCAGCTTTTTGCCATCGGCGGTGGTATGCGATGCAGTTGCCAACATGCGTTTTCTTGCCCAGCGGTTATCTTTCGATGAAAATTTCTGCTTTATTACCGCCAGCCCAGCGGTCACATTTGGTGCCGACCCTGAAGTGCCGCTACTGCTTACTTCCTGACCATTGGAGGCTTTATACTTAGCACTGTTGGATACGGCACCTAAACAGTACCTACGGGCTAGTCCACACTGTGCCGAATCCGCTGACATTTTGTATGGGGCGTTGGTGTCTCTGCTGTTATATACAATATTAACCACCGATAACCAATAGTCTTCTGCTTTGGTTATCACCGATGGTAGGGTTGCCTGTATCGAGCCATTTTCCTCGTTGCTATTACCTGCTGCCCATACCCATATGGGGGCGTCCCGGTTGTTGTCTTTGTCCGCCTCGATTTTTTGGATGAAGTCTGCCCCCACATAATCTTCGTATACGGCACGGGTAATTTCGTCTGCGTATCCGCCTTTACATCTTACATTGTAAAGTTTTTGTAATTCTGCCGTAGTAATCTGTTTGTAAGGCAGACCATCTGCCGTACCAAGTTGCACAGATACTTTGTTGCCAGCTTTCGAGTATCCGATGTATCTATTATAAAGCGAACAACTGACACCGGATACTAGATTCCAATCCAACCTACTGCCATCCGGTTTGTGAGCATAAATTTGACTATAAAGTCTGCCACTACCATCGGGTTTACGGTTAAAGTCTAATTTTTGCACCTGTTCATCTGAGTATCCTGCTATCTGTTTTAACCGCTGTGCATTTACAGTAGTTTTCCAGCTGTTGTTAATGGCGATCACAGAACGGTTTTTTGCATCGCTGTAGACGCCGCCTAAATCCATGTGGTCACGGTCGGCACCACTGCTGGGAAATTCCCAAGCATATGACACAGCCTTTGCTTTGCGGGCGACACCATATTTATTGCCGATGGCAATATTTGCCACCATATCTGCATGGCTGTTGCGCTCAGTGGGGGTGGGTAGCTGTTGGTTATTATTGTCGGGGTTATCACCGCCCTTAACTTTTATGCCCAGTTCGATTCTGTCTTTATATTCTGTTTCGGTGTTTCTCAACGCCCCGCCTTCTAGAATAGCAATCTTTTGTCCCGCCCCATCACAAGAAGATATAAGGTCGACACCCGATGCCTTTTGATGGGCGTAATAAGTACGGGATTCCCCATCGCTAGCACAAACAACACCGCTATCAGGGTTACCGCCGCCAGCGTTGCCATCATTATCGGAATCGCCGTCATTATCAGAATCTTCGTCGCCGCCATTGTTGCCACCGTTGTTACCGCCATTGTTGCCACCGTTATTACCACCGTTGTTGCCACCGTTATTACCACCGTTGTTGCCACCGTTATTGCCGCCATTATTGCCGCCATTATTGCCGCCGTTGTTGCCGCCATTGTTGCCGCCGTTATTGTCGTCGTCCGTGTTGCCATCGCCGGAGTTTCCGCCCCCGTTGGAGCTGCCGCCGCCATTTCCATTGGATTCGCTGTTGGTTGTTGGCGATGCCCCACCGCCACCGTCTGCACAGGCGACTAACAATATAGCCATAAAGCTTATAGTTATAATTCTTGATATTTTCAACATTGTTCTATCTCCTTTATTTAAAAGCCTTGAAATACCGCAGTAACACGGTGGTATCGTCATTGCCTTTGATGTGGTGTTTGTCTTTGCTAGAGTGGATTTTTATGGTAAATGGACTATCGGCAAAATCATAGTACGCCTCAAACGATAGCTGTCTGCCACTAGGGGTGATGTTTACCGCTTTGGTGTCGTATGATAGCTGCATGTTGGTGTCAATATCAGACACGAACGACACATCCATACTGCCTTGCTCGACCCGTAACGGTTGATACAGGGCAAAACCTAGTTGTCCCGTATTGTATTGTTTTTCGGCAATCATACTAAAGCTGCTGGACAGCAGCCCGGATATGTTTTGTATGCTACGGCCGCCAACACCGTTGCTGGTGGTTGCCCCGAATACAGAATTGTAACGGACATTCCAATCGCCCCATTGACGGTGGGTGGTGCGGGTTACATAAGCGGTGTTGGTGCGACCTATACCGCCATACGCCCCTTGAAAAGTACTGCCTAAAACCGTGCCTTGTTCGGTGTGCAGTCCGACACTGTGTGCAGTGCCATATGTGCGGCTTGGGGACATTTTGCCATATACAAACTGTAACGATAGGGAGTCGCTTTGTTTGCCATCTGTGCGATTGGGTATACTTATGTTTATGGCTTTGTCTTCCCCGTATGCGTATGACATGTACAACGGCTCAGATTTGCGATTTTGCACTTGTGGCATAAACGGCATGGTTTGTTCTGTGTAGGTGAAGTTTTTAAAGCGATGGGGTTTTGTATCGACAAATGCTAGGTTGCTGTTGCCAATGGGTGCAACGGTCGGGGTATAGGATACATTTTTGCCATCGAAGTTAAAAAATGTCGATACGGTGGCGTTTGCTGTTGTGTAGACTTTATCGCCCATGTTGTAGTCGAAGTCTGCCCCCATGCTGTCGAATTTTTTGGCGGTAATAGTTGACAATCCGTTTTTGATGCCATCGCCAAATATGGGCGATGATTTTACCATGCTGTTTTGTACAAGGTACTTTTGTGATTTGCCTAAGCTTGCTCCTGATACGGATAAAGAGCTCTTTCCTACGGGTTTGAGTGCCAAGTCCAGACGCATAATGCCCCTGCCGAATATATCTGAGTATCCGTTTGCGTCGGGGGTGATGATGTTACCGTCTTTGTCTCGCAATTTTTTGCCATCGGCGGTGGTGTGCGATGCGGTTACCAGCATGCGTTTTCTTGCCCAGCGGCGATCTCTTTTTGGAAATTTCTGTTTTATTACTGCCAACCCCGCCGTTACAACCGGTGCCGACCCTGAGGTGCCACCGTTATTTCCTTGTCCTCCACTATAATCAACATATTTCGATCCGTTTGACACAGCGGTTAAACAATACGCCTTAGCCAGTCCGCATTTTGAGGAATAGCTGGCATGTCGGTATTGTTCGCCGGTATATTCGGTGGCAGCTACAGATAGCCAATAGTCTTCTGCCTTGCGAATTTGTGCCGGCAAAGTGGACAGTAACGACCCGTTTTCTTCGTTATAGTTGCTTGCCGACCATACCCATATGGGGGCGTCCCGGTTGTTGTCTTTGTCGGCTTCGATTTGTTGGATAAAGTCCGCCCCGATGTACTTTTCATATACACTGCGGCTGGCGTATGGGGAATACCCGCCCTTACACTTGGCATCATAGTTCGATTGTAATTCTTGTAACGATATGCGACTATACTTAGAGTCGGCAATCGTATATACCTGTAAGCCCTTTTCGGCGTGCTGTATATATTTTTTATATTTGGAGCATTTATTACGCATTATTGCGAGCACTCTATTATCCTCTATACCATCGCCTTCTTTATCCACCCCCAATCCGGATGTTGCGGCTTGGATGCGTTTTATTGCATTGTCATCGTATCCGTGTTTGGCACGGGTTTCTTCTGCGTGTAGCATTGTCCCCCAGCTGTTGTTTACAGCCACTACGGCACGGGTTTTTGCATCGCTATATATCCTGCCTAGTTCGATGTGGTCGTTGTTAATCGCCCCGTCCTTACGCACAAATTGGTAATCATAATCGACAACTTTTGCTTGGCGGGCAATGCCGAATGTCTTGCCAATGGCAATAGAGGTTACCATATCCGCATGACCAGAGCCGAAATCATTACTATTTGATGAGGGGGAGATATTAGCGGAAACTTTGTGTTCTCCTGAGCCGCCTTGCACCGATAATCCATATTCGATACGGTTGCGGTATTCGTTGTTATTTGCGTATACGCTTTTGCCTTCCAGAATAGCGATTTTCTGCCCCGTTCCATCACAGGCTACGAGATTGGCACCTGAGGCAATTTGATGCGGTTGATAAGTACGGGTTTCGCCATCGCTAGCACAAACAATACCGTTACTAGAACCGCCGCCGCTGTCGGTATTTTCGCCGCCGTCAGAGTCGCCGTCATCATCAGAATCTCCGCCGCCGCCATTATTGCCACCGTTATTGCCGCCATTGTTGCCGCCATTATTGCCGCCATTGTTGCCGCCATTATTGCCGCCATTATTGCCACCATTGTTGCCGCCATTATTTCCACCGTTATTGCCGCCATTGTTGCCGCCATTATCGCCATCCGTGTTGCCACCGCCGGAGTTTCCGCCACCAGCCTCCCTATTGGATTCACTATTGGTGGCTGGCGATGCCCCGCCGCCCCCGTCTGCACAGGCGACCAGAAACATGGTTATAAAACCTATGGTTATAATTTTGGGTATGGACATAATTTTTAACATAGGTTTATTTCCTTTATTTGAAAGCCTTGAAATACCGCAGTAACACGGTGGTATCGTCATTGCCTTTGATGTGGTGTTTGTCTTTGCTAAAGTGGGTTTTTACGGTAAACGGGCTATTGGCAAAATCATAGTACGCCTCAAACGATACCTGTCTGCCACTAGGGGTGATGTTTATAGCTTTGGTGTCGTACGATAGCTGCATGTTGCTGTCAATATCAGATACGAACGACACATCCATACTGCCTTGCTCGACCCGTAGCGGTTGGTACAGGGCAAAACCTAATTGTCCAGCGTTGTATTGTTTTTCGGCAATCATACTAAAGCTGCTGGACAGCAGCCCGGATATGTTTTGTATGCTACGCCCGCCAACACCGTTGCTGGTGGTTGCCCCGAATACAGAATTGTAACGGACATTCCAATCGCCCCATTGGCGATGGGTGGTGCGGGTTACATAAGCGGTGTTGGTGCGACCTATACCGCCATACGCCCCTTGAAAAGTACTGCCTAAAACCGTGCCTTGTTCGGTGTGCAGTCCGACACTGTGTGCAGTGCCATATGTGCGGCTTGGGGACATTTTGCCATATACAAACTGTAACGATAGGGAGTCGCTTTGTTTGCCATCTGTGCGATTGGGTATACTTATGTTTATGGCTTTGTCTTCCCCGTATGCGTATGACATGTACAACGGCTCAGATTTGCGATTTTGCACTTGTGGCATAAACGGCATGGTTTGTTCTGTGTAGGTAAAGTTTTTAAAGCGATGGGGTTTTGTATCGACAAATGCTAGGTTGCTGTTGCCAATGGGTGCAACAGTCGGGGTATAGGATACATTTTTGCCATCGAAGTTAAAAAATGTCGATACGGTGGCGTTTGTTGTCGTATAGGCTTTATCGCCCATGTTGTAGTCGAAGTCTGCCCCCATGCTATCGAATTTTTTGGCGGTAATCGTTGACAATCCGTTTTTGATGCCATCGCCAAATATGGGTGATGATTTTACCATGCTGTTTTGTACAAGGTACTTTTGTGATTTGCCTAAGCTTGCCCCTGATACAGATAAAGAGCTCCGCCCTACGGGTTTAAGTGCCAAGTCCAGACGCATAATGCCCCTGCCGAATATATCTGAGTATCCGTCTTCGTCGGGTTTGATGATGTTACCGTCTTTGTCCCGCAACTTTTTGCCATCGGCGGTGGTGTGCGATGCGGTTACCAGCATGCGTTTTCTTGCCCAGCGGCGATCTCTGTTTGGAAATTTCTGTTTTATCACTGCCAGCCCAGCGGTTACCGATGGTGCCGCCCCTGAAGTGCCGCCGTTTTCGCTTTCTTGGTCACCGTCTCGAATATGTTTAGACCCTTCGGATACGGCACCCAAGCAGTACTTGCGGGCTTGTCCGCATTGTGCTGAATAGCTGGCATGTCTGTATTGGCTGTTGCCTTCTCGATAATAGACGCTGACCACAGACAACCAGTAGTCCTCGACCTTGTCGAGTTTCGATGGGGCGGATGCTAGCAATCCGCCGTTTTCTTCGTTGTCATTGCCTGCTGCCCACACCCATATAGGGGCGTCCCGGTCGTTGTCTTTGTCCGCTTCGATTTTACGGATAAAGTCCTTGCCGAGATAGTCTTCGTATACCGCACGGGTTACTTCGTCCGTGTATCCGCCCTTACATCGCATATCATAAACTTTTTCTAGTTCTGATCGCAACACAAGTCCCCTATTCATGTTATATACTTCTTTATTCTGATCCATATGGTCCATATATTCTTTATAAAAACTGCATTTGCCGGCAATAGCTATACGGCTTGTAGGGGTACCATCGCCATCCTCATCGACTGCTAATCCCCATTGGATAATTGTTAACCTGTCGACTGCTACCTTCGTGTAGCCTTCGTCGGTTATTAAGCGTCTAAATGATACATCTGTTCCCCAGCTGTTATTCACCGCCACCACAGAGCGATTTTTTACATCCGTGTACATACCCCCTAAATCAATATGGTTTCTGTCGTGACCCCTGTCGGGAAAATCATAAGCATATGAGACAGCGTTTGCCTTGCGGGCAATGCCATAGGTTTTGCCAATGGAAATAGCCGCCACCATATCCGCATGGCTATCCCGCTCAGTGGGAGCAGTTAAAGGTTTGTTGTTATCCGTAGGGGAATCACCGCCCTTGATTTTTATACCTAGTGTGATTCTGTCTTTGTATTCCGATTGGGTATTTTGTAACGCCCCGCCTTCCAAAATGGCAATTGTCTGACCCGCCCCATCGCAGGCTATAAGATTGGCACCCGATGCAGTTTGGTGCGGTTGATAAGTACGGGATTGTCCATCGCTAGCACAAACAATACCGCTATCAGGTTTGCCGCCGCCAGCGTTGCCATCATTATCGGAGTCGCCGTCATTATCAGAATCTTCGTCGCCGCCATTATTTCCGCCGCCGCCGTTGTTGCCGCCGTTATTACCGCCATTATTACCACCGTTGTTGCCGCCATTATTTCCGCCGTTGTTGCCACCGTTGTTGCCACCATTGTTGCCGCCGTTATTACCACCGTTGTTGCCACCGTTGTTGCCACCGTTGTTGCCGCCGTTATTGCCACCATTGTTGCCGCCATTGTTGCCACCGTTGTTGCCGCCATTGTTGCCACCGTTGTTGCCGCCATTGTTGCCACCGTTGTTACCGCCATTATTACCGCCATTATTTCCACCATTATTGCCACCGTTGTTGCCACCGTTGTTGCCGCCGTCATTATCAGAATCGCCGCCGTCCGTGTTGCCGCCGCCGTTGCTGTTACTACCGTCTCGAGCGGAGTCGCCACTGGTTGCCGGCGAAGCACCGCCACCACCGTCACCACAGGCGACTAGGAATAAAGCCGTAAAACTTATAATTATGGTTCTTGATAATACCGACATTGTGCCATCTCCTCTGATTATTGAGTTGCAACCCCGTAAAAACACATATGTTAATCACTAATTGCAACTTCTATGTTTAAAGATACTGGTATTATATACAATATATATTCGTTGGCATGGATATATTCGTAAGTACTCTTAATAATGCGTGAATGCCATCGAAACAAAAAACCTAAATCGCCAAAATATATAATATATTCGTGAAATACATACGAATCGTCGTAAACAACACTATACATATTTGTTGTCATCAAAATTATATTACATTTTATGTTCTTATGAAATGGTATTGTTGTCAAAAAATATAGTCTTTTTGTTGCAATGTATTATTTTATTGTTGCAAAACAAAGAGTTACACATTATTTTTAAATACATTGACAATATGTACCTACATAGTATATACTGTACATATAAAATATACCCGCAACAAAAGTATAAGGGAGCGTACAATGACCAGCCCAAACATCGAAACCGAAAATTTAGCCATTCCCAAACACTATCCATATTCGGATATTTTGTTCGATTATGCCCAGTACATGCGTGATATCGACACCAACAACGGGATAGGCACCTGTACGGATGACAATATAACCGTTGCCATACTTGGCACCGGTGCTGCCGGCGTGGTGAGTGCCTATGAACTGTTGAGATCCGGTGTTAAGAATGTCCACCTATATACCCCCGATGATGTGCAAACCCGCCCTTATGGGCGGTGCCATTCGGTGGCATTCGACCGTCAAACCGATGCGAACCACCCGGTACTAGCGGAGATGGGGGCGATGCGGTTTCCCATCTCGTCGGTGATATTGTTTCACTATTTGAAGGCGTTCGACATTGCCTATACCAGCCGTTTTCCCAACCCGGGGAAAGTCAATACTTTACTGCGGACAAACGGTAAAAGCTATGTGTGGCAAGCGGACGCCCCGCCCCCCGCTATGTTTGGCAAAGTGGCAAAGGGGTGGGAATCGCTGATTAATGAAGGTTTTGTCACCGCAGACGGCACCGCCCTAACCGCCCCCGCCCAAATTGCCCAAATGCTAAAACAACAGCAAACGCAAGCGGTCATCCCCCTGTGGCAACAGTGGATCGACCGCTTCGAAGGGCTGTCGTTTCGGGCGTCGCTCAGCGTTATTTTTCAACACTCAGACACGCCCCCCGGCGGCGAAAAATGGACGGAACAAGACATGCAGCTGTTTGGGACTTTGGGCGTCGGATCCGGCGGCTTTAACCCGTTTTACGGCGTGTCGTTTATCCACAAATTAAACCTGTTTAACAACGAACTGGAAACAGACCAACAATTTATCCCCGCCGGCATTCAATCGGTTATCGACACCATCGCCCGCCACCGTGTGGGACCGTATAACCAATGTGTAAAAGACAATATCCACCACATGACATCATCGACCATACATACAGACATTATCACCGATGATGCGGGCAATAACCGCTATCTATTAACCGCTGGCGACAAACAGATTGCCTGCGACTATATCATATGTGCGTTGCCCACATGGGCGTTACAAGTGCATTATCAAGGAGGTATCGCCCGCTTGCAATCGACACACATAAAACCCCATGTGCCGGTGTTCGGTAGCCATCAGTTGCGGGCAATTGCCCAACAGCACTTAGTGGCGTCGACAAAAATATTTGTGCAAACAAAAACCAAATTTTGGCTAAACGACCCGGAGTGCTTTCCCAATATTCAATCGGATACCATCAGTCGAGGGTTTTATTGTCTGGATTACAACCCAGACGACCCAGACGGATACGGAGTGGTGTTAATCAGCTATACTTGGGAAGACGACGCCCACAAAATATCCGCCCTGCAATCGCTTAGCGATAGGGAAAAAGCCCATTATATCCTAGACACTTTGGCGGGCATCAAGGGGGCAGAAAAAACCATCGCCCAAGTCAAACAACACATGATAGATGTAAAAAGTATCTTTTGGCTGCAAGACGAACTGTACCACGGGGCGTTTAAAGTCAACTACCCGGGGCAACACACAGACACGCAACACATATATTGGGACTATATCAAAGCCCATACTCCAGAAAAAGATTCACAAGTATACTTTGCCGGCGATTCCGTATCGTTTTATGGGGGCTGGATCGAGGGGGCATTTCAAACCGGACTAAATGCGGCAACCGCCGTACTCATCAGCCTTGCCCACCAGAAAAAATGCACAAACATAGTCGCCAATAATCCAGTGGTAAACGCCAACCCAACCGCTTATAATTATTCGACAGCGGATACATAGTGCATGTCTTGTGTGCATGTCTTGTAAAACAGTGTCATTAGTTTGTGGCTTGTCCGTGAGTCTAGGGGGCTCTGCACCACATCGGGCTATCGCCCTCAGCGGTTGCAACCAAAGTTTAGGGGGCTTCGCCCCCCGTGCGTTTGGGGTGGATTTTACCGTGCTTCGCACGACAAAATACCACACGCACTTCCCCCCCGATCGAGCACCACATCGGGCTATCGCCCTCAGCGGTTGCAACCAAAGTTTAGGGGGCTTCGCCCCCCGTGCGTTTGGGGTGGATTTTACCGTGCTTCGCACGACAAAATACCACACGCACTCCCCCGGCTCTGCACCACATCGGGCTATCGCCCTCAGCGGTTGCAACCGCTTACACCTTTAAATACGCCTGCATTGCCCGCCTTATATCATCGGGAATTGGAGCGGAGACAAACGATTCGTCCGCTTGTAATGTAACAAATACACTGGTTTGGCTGGCGTCCAGTACCCGTTCGCCGTCCCGTTCAAACCAATAGTGCAGCGTATGCGAACTTCTGCCAATATGGGTTATTTCCAAATACTTAGTCAGAATTTCACCCAAAAATACCGGCTTTTTAAAGTCCACAGATATATTGACAATCGGAGCCGCCCCCCGTTTGTGTAAACTCGAAAATGGAAACCCCAAGTGTTCCCAAAAATCTTCGTTTGTCGCATTCATCATCTCCACAAAACGGGGAAAAAAGACTATGCCCGCCGGATCTGTATGTTGAAACCGTACCTTTTGCTGAACGCTAAATATTTTATGAGTCATGTGCTTTTTCCTTAATCTTAAAGCCACATTATACTACAACATACGGCATATGTCATGTGAAATAAATTTTATACCATTCATTTTTTGGTTTGTAGCACGGTAAAACCCCCCATCGACTAAACTTGACAAAATGGACGGCATAGCCCATATCGGCAGCGACTGTATTTTTCTTTATAAAAAAGACAATTTTTGTCCTATTTTAATGCAGCCGCTTTGATAAAACCGCCTTGTAAATATTGGATTTTCGGGTAAAAAATAATTTTTATTTTTGTTTGATTCTGATGTGCTTTTGTGGCAATATGCTTGCGAAGTGTGATATTGTTATCATATGTCGATAATTGAACGGGTAGTGATCGCAACATGAAGAAATTTAAAAAAGGTATGGATTTACCTGTGATGGGGTTGGTTGAGGATAAGACCATCAAGCCTTATGTGCCGTCTTTGTATGCCATACGGGGTGTCATCGATGTGTACGGGTTGAAGCCGGCAATGCAAGTTAAGGTCGGTGATACAGTTAAAGTTGGGCAGCCTGTTTATGTAAATAAGAGTAATGTGGCGGTGCCATTTGTTGCCCCTGTGTCGGGGCAAGTGATCGACATACACCGGGGACACCGCCGGGCGTTGCAATCGGTTGTTATCGAATCCGATGGGGCAAATACCCCCGTTAAGGCATTTTCCCCTCTCACTGGTGATGCGGATGCGGATACTGTTGTCGATATGCTGGTACAGTCCGGGTTGTTTGCGTATTTAAAAACCCGTCCCTATGACAATGTGCCCGATCCCACACAGCGACCGGAGGCTATTTTTATCAATACTATGGATACAAACCCTTTGGCACTGGATGAAGAAGTGGTGTTGGCATATGGGGACAATGCCAATTATTTAAAAGTTGGAGCGGAAGTGTTGTCCCGATTGACCGATGGTATGACCTTCGTAACCGCCTCCCCCGATACCCTATTGCCAGAATTTGGCGGCACTGTTCGTGTGGAAAGGTTTAGCGGCCCGCACCCGGCGGGTATGGTGGGGACGCACATTCATTTCTTACGCCCCGTATCCGCCCATAAAACCGTGTGGACAATCGGCTATCAAGATGTGATAAATATCGGGCGACTAGCACAAACAGGCACCTTATGTTTCGACAGGTTCGTCTCCGTTGCTGGTCCAGAGGCAGACGCCCCGGCATTTGTACATACCACTGTGGGGGCGGATATATCGGCTATTGCCAACCCGAAGGGTCGCAGCGATATACGGATTATTAACGGGTCAATCTTAACCGGCGATGCGGTAAGTGCCGAAACAGCGTTTTTGGGACGAACAACCACACAGGTATCGATTATGTCCGATCACACCGAAACCCGAGCATTGGGCTGGGTTATTCCTTGGTTCGATAAGTTTTCTTCTGTACTCAATGTCCACTTGTCAGCGTTTAACCGCAAAAAATTACAGTATTTTGATCCCGCATTAAACGGGTCGTATCGGGCGTTAATTCCTGTGGGGCACTTGGAACAGCTGACGCCACTAGATATTTTGCCGTCCCAGCTGATGCGGTATGTGTTAATCGGCGATACGGATACGGCACAAAAATTGGGGTTGTTAGAATTAAGCGAAGAAGACATCGCCTTGTTTGCCTATGCGGACATTGGCAAAAACGATTTTTTGGGGGCATTTCGAGAATGCTTGGCAAAAGTGGAAAAAGAAGGGTAATTATGGGGTTAAGAAAGTTTTTTGACGATAAACACCATCTGTTTGCCCCCGGCGGTAAATACGAACGGTATTATGCGTTGTACGAAATGGTAGAAACCTTTGCGTATACCCCCCGTACAGTAACAACAGTTGCCCCGCACGCCCGGGACTTTGTCGATACCAAGCGGGTGATGACATATGTGGTGCTGGCAACGGTGCCGGCGTTGTTGTTCGGGCTGTGGAATACGGGATACCAAACCAATCTGGCGTTGGCAACTATGGGTGTGGATACGGTTGGCGGTTGGCGGGGCTGGGTTTTGGGGGGGATCGGCTATGGCTATAACCCCGCATCGCTGTTGGGAAATATGCTACTAGGGGCGTTGTATTGGTTGCCTATATACATTACCACTTTGGCGGTTGGCGGTGTTATCGAAGTGGTGTTTGCCATCATTCGCCGCCACGAAGTTACCGAAGGTTTTTTGGTGTCATCCATGTTATACAGCCTGTGTTTGCCGGCGACGCTGCCGTTATGGCAAGTGGGGCTAGGTATCGCATTCGGGGTGATTATCGGCAAGGAAGTATTTGGCGGTCAAGGCAAAAACTTTATGAACCCAGCCCTTGTGGGGCGGGCGTTTTTGTATTTTGCCTATCCGGCACAAATTTCCGGTGATGCAGTCTGGGTTGGGGTCGATGGATATTCGGGGGCTACCGCTCTGAACTTGGGCAATCAAGGCGGTGTCGAGGCTATTGTCGGCGAAGGTATTTCGCTGGTCGATGCATTTATTGGCACCATTCAAGGGTCGATAGGTGAAACATCTACACTGGCAATTTTAATGGGGTTGGCGTTCTTGCTGGTTACCAAGATTGCCAATTATCGCATGGTGGCGGGGTGTGTCATCGGCACTGTTGCAACGGTGTTGTTGTTTAACGCCATCGGTTCCGATACCAATGCGATGATGGCGATGCCGTGGTATTGGCACTTTGTCATTGGCGGCTATGCGTTTGGGTTGGTGTTTATGGTGACCGAACCTATCAGCGGGGCTATGACCAACACGGGACGGTGGATATACGGGGCGTTAATCGGCTTTATGGTGGTGATGATACGGGTGATAAACCCCGCCTTCCCAGAAGGTATGATGATGGCTATTTTATTCGGTAATATTTTTGCCCCCTTGATAGATTATTTTGTCATGCAGGCAAACTTTAAAAGAAGGGTAAAACGAGATGTCTAATATATTTGCCCGATTTAAACGCATGCCCCTAGAACACCCGGTCAAAACATTGGTGATTACGGTTGCCATATGCTTTGTTGCGGCGGTGTTTGTATCGGCGGCGGCTATCTCCTTACGGGATACTCAGGAACTGAATAAGACCAACGACAAACGCCGTAACATTATACAAGTTGCCGGGCTGTGGCAACCGGGGAAAACCATCGACCAGATGTTTACCCGTATCGAACCCCGAGTCGTCGACATGCGAACAGGCGATTTTACCGATGCCGTCCCCCCCAGCTATGACGAAATAGCAGGGGCAAAAGACCCGACAACTTCCCGAGCGTTACCGAAAAAACAAGACATAGCATCCATTCGACGACAATCTTATTACAAGGTTGTATACTTGGTAAAAGACACAGCCGGTACGGTCGAAAAAGTTATCTTGCCGATTCAGGGCTATGGGTTGTGGTCGACCTTGTATGGATTTATTGCCGTATCGCCCGATGGCAATACCATTGAAGCATTGAGATTTTACGCCCACGCCGAAACCCCCGGTTTAGGGGGGGAAGTGGACAATCCCACTTGGCAAGCAAAATGGCAGAACAAAAAAATCTTTGCTAATACGGGCAAGGTGGCTATTTCTGTGGTCAAGGGCGGGGCATCCGGCGATTATCAAGTGGACGCCCTAAGCGGGGCAACTTTAACCTCAGACGGGGTGCATAACTTGGTACGATTTTGGATGGGGAAACAGGGATTTGCCCCGTTCTTGGGTAAATTTAGACAAGGGCTGTTACATTAAGGGGATATGATTATGGCAAACACAAAACAAGTCTTATTGGATCCGTTGGTGGACAACAACCCCATTACCTTACAAGTATTGGGAATCTGTTCCGCATTAGCGGTTACCAGCTCAGTAAAAATGGCAGTAATTATGTCGGTGGCGGTGATTTTTGTAACCGCTTGTTCTTCGGCAATTATTGCCAGCATTCGCAACTTTATGCCCTCCAGTGTGCGGATTATCATTCAAATGGTGGTTATCGCTTCGCTGGTGATTATCGTCGACCAAATATTAAAAGCCTATGCCTTCGAAGCGTCAAAAACCTTGTCAGTATTTGTCGGCTTGATTATTACCAACTGTATCGTTATGGGACGAGCGGAAGGGTTTGCCATGCAAAACAGTATCAAGGACTCGTTTCTAGACGGTGTCGGCAATGGGGCGGGATATAGCCTTATTCTGATTATGCTAGCGGTGGTACGGGAGCTGTTTGGGGCGGGCAAATTGTTTGGCATTACCATCTTCGAGACCGTAAACAATGGCGGTTGGTATGTGCCCAATGGCTTGTTGTTGTTGCCGCCATCAGCATTTTTCTTAATCGGTATTATCATTTGGGTATTTCGAGCGTGGAAACCGGCACAGGTCGAAGTGCCACAGTTTAAAATTCGTGCACCAGAAGGAGGACACGCTTAATGGAACAATATATCAGCTTATTTGTTAAAGCGGTTTTTGTGGAAAACATGGCACTTGCCTTTTTCTTGGGTATGTGTACTTTTCTTGCCGTGTCAAAAAAGGTCGAAACCGCTGTCGGTTTGGGTATAGCGGTAGTGTTTGTACAGATTTTTACCGTGCCTGCCAACAATTTGATTTATACTTTTTTCCTAAACGCTGGGGCGTTGGCATGGTTGGGGCTGGGCGATATAGACTTGCGGTTTCTTGGCTATTTGGCGTATATCGGGGTGATTGCAGCGATTGTACAGATTTTGGAAATGATACTCGACAGGTTTTTCCCGCCGCTATATAGTGCATTGGGGATTTTCCTACCGTTGATTACGGTAAACTGTGCCATCTTGGGGGCGTCTTTGTTTATGGTCGAGCGGGATTACAGCTTTGGCGAATCGGTTGTATACAGCGGCGGTGCCGGTGTGGGCTGGGCACTGGCGATTATTGCCATTGCCGGTATTCGAGAAAAATTAAAATACAGCGATATACCGCCCGCCTTACAAGGGCTGGGCATTGCATTTATCACATCCGGTTTGATGGCACTTGGTTTTATGTCGTTTAGCGGCGTAAAGTTATAATAAGAGGATACTTTTATGGGTGAATTGGTACTCAGTATTAGCGTATTCATTGCAATTGTAACTATACTTGTGATGATAATTATAACCGCACGAAAGTATTTGGTGCCTTCGGGCAATGTCAAGATTGAAATCAACGGCGAAAAAACCATCGAGGTGCCTGTTGGTGGCAAGTTATTAGGGGTTTTAGCGGATAACAAGATTTTTATTCCCTCTGCCTGCGGCGGTGGCGGATCCTGTGGTCAGTGTTGGCTGGAAGTGCACGAAGGCGGCGGCGATATTTTGCCCACAGAAGAGTCGCACATCACCAAGCGGGAAGCCCGTGCCGGCAAGCGGTTGTCCTGTCAGGTGGCGGTCAAGCAAGACATGAAAATCCAAGTAGAAGACGACATCTTCGGGGTGCGAAAATGGCATTGTAAAGTAAAATCAAACGACAATGTGGCAACCTTTATTAAAGAGTTCGTGGTCGAATTGCCAGAGGGCGAATCCGTACCGTTTCGGGCGGGCGGCTACATCCAAATCGAAGCCCCGCCCCACCATGTAAAATACAAGGATTTTGACATCGATAAAGAATACCATGTGGATTGGCAGCATTTTGGCTTGTTCGAAGTGGAATCGAAAGTCGACACAGCGGTCGAACGGGCATATTCGATGGCAAATTGGCCCGGTGAACAGGGGATTGTTATGCTTAATGTCCGTATTGCCTCCCCCCCCCCCGGCAAAATGAAAGACATTCCAGCAGGCAAAATGTCATCGTACATTTGGTCACTAAAACCCGGCGACGATGTGACCATTTCCGGTCCATACGGGGAATTCTTTGCCCGTGAAACCGAAAAAGAAATGGTATTCGTCGGCGGCGGTGCCGGCATGGCACCCATGCGGTCGCACATATTCGACCAATTCCTGAGGATACACACCGATAGAAAAGTCACATTCTGGTACGGTGCAAGGTCCGAAAAAGAAATTTTTTATCGCCAAGACTTCGATATGTTGGCAGAAAAATACCCAAATTTCGAATGGCACATAGCCCTGTCCGAACCGCAACCAGAAGACAACTGGACGGGCTTAACAGGGTTTATCCACAATGTCCTACACGATACATACCTCAAACACCACGAAGCCCCCGAAGACTGCGAATACTACCTATGCGGTCCCCCTATGATGAACAAGTGCGTCATCGACATGTTGCTCGATATGGGAGTGGACAGAGAAGACATTATGTTGGACGACTTTGGCGGTTAGTATGTTTTAAATGCACACATTTTTTAACGAAGACTGTATATCGGGTGCCAAAAAGTATATTCGAGACAACTCGATAGATTTGATAATATCCGATCCCCCGTATGGTATCGATGGGGCAACCCTCGATAAACATTATAACCGCAATGAAGACTTTGTCATCGATGGATATGTAGAAATCCCCGCATCTGAATATTCTCAGTTTTCTGTGGACTGGATACGGCAAGCCGAACGGATTTTAAAGCCCGGGGGCACTATGTATATCGTATCGGGCTATACGCATTTGGGGGATGTTTTGCGTGCGTTACAACAGACATCGTTACAAGAATTAAACCACATCATATGGAAATATAATTTCGGCGTGTATACAAAAAACAAATTTGTATCTTCGCATTATCATATATTGTGCTATGTCAAACCGGGGGCGGCACATACATTTAATACCTATTGTCGCTATGCAGATTCGGAACGGGACAACAAAAACGGGTCGTTAAATTATCAAGACCGAGAAGATGTGTGGATAATAAACAGGGAATACAAACCGGCACAGGTCAAAAATAAAAACGAATTGCCAACCGCCTTATTAATAAAAATGATTCAATATTCCAGCAACGCTGGCGATACGGTTTGTGATATGTTTTTGGGCAGTTTTTCGACCGCCAAAGTCGCCAAAGGGCTTGGCAGAAAAAGCTGTGGTTTTGAAATCAGTACACATGCTTTTCAGTATCAGGTCGCAGCATTCGACCGCTTGCAATCCGGCTATTTGCTGGATACCATCCGCAAGCCCCCTAAAAATACCCTATTTAATGCGGGACAGCCTATCACCGAAGCAGAACGGCTTAAAATACAGGCAAAATATGTAGATTTAAAAAAGCAACACAAAACGAAAAAACACATTGTCGAAATATTGTCAAGCGAATTTGGCAGGGGCAGGTTTTCCATACAACGGATCCTTGCAGATTTTGACAACACACCGTCCACAAAACACACAGAAAACCAAACCCTGTTTAAAAGCATTTAGGGTATTTCGTCATGCGTAGCCCATGAACAGAAAATGCCCCTAAAGACATTGCCATAGGCGGTACAAACTTTTAATCCCCTAATACGATTTGCAATTTTACATCGGTCAATCGGCGTTCTAAAGCCCGATCAAATGCTTTAATACTGTCTTTAAAGGCAAAGGTTTCGGTAATGAGGGGGGCTAAGTCGATCTGTCCCGATGCCAGCAGCTGTATGGTGCGGTCGTACATATTAGCGTATCGAAATACGGTTTCCATGCGGATTTCTTTCGATTGTGCCAACACCATGTCGAACTGTACATTTTGCGTACACATACCGACAAAAACAACGCATCCGCCGGGGCAGACCGCTTGTAAGGTGGTTTGCACCGCAGGATTTGCCCCCGCACATTCGAACACCACATCGGCTCCCCACCCTTTAGTTTGTTGCATCATGTATTGTGCCACATCGGTTGTTGTCGCATCGATGGGGATGATGCGATCGTATTGGGCGGCGATGTGTAATTTTTCTGCGACAATATCGGCGATATACACTTTGGCACAGCCCCCCGCTAAGGCACTTAGAGCGTTCATAATGCCAATCGGTCCCGCCCCTATCACTAAGGCAATATCGCCGGGGCGGACTTTGGCTTTGGCGGTAGCCTGCATGCCTACGGCTAGGGGTTCGACCATAGCCCCTTCGGCAAAACTAACCGTATCCGGCAGGGCGAAAGTAAAATCGGCAGGGTGCACAACTTCGGGGGTTAAGCACCCGTGAATCGGCGGTGTTGCCCAAAACCGCACATCGGGATCCGTGTTATATATGCCCAGTTTATAGGCTTTTGAGTGCACATTAGGGATGCCCGGTTCCATACATACACGGCTGCCCACAGCCAGGTGTTCGACATTTTTGCCTATTTCTACCACTGTGCCTGCGGCTTCGTGTCCCAAAATCATCGGGTGCCGCACCACAAAAGGCCCAATGGCACCGTGTTCATAATAATGCACATCGCTGCCACACACGCCGACCGTGTGAACGGCAATCTTGACATCATTGTCGCCCACAGTTAAGGGAATATCTATATCACGAATCGACAGCTGCCCTTTTTTTTCCAGTATCAATGCTTGTGCCATTGTTTTGTCTCCTTTGTATATTGTCAAGTGTCAATGTACTGTATTTCTGTGCATGTGTCCATATCCTTTTTGTGTCTTTTTTACATTTTGAAATGGAAAGGAAAATGCAAACATTATGTTGTGCGGATATAGGCAATTTTTCGCTTATTTTCGACTACGCTCTACCAAATTCTAGCAATTTCCATAAAAAATACACAAAAACAGTCAGTTAATCGAAAAAAGTATTTGACATCTCCCCCCATCTGTATTTATTATGGTGCGAGTGTATGTAACTGATAAATCAACTGAAAAGAGGTATTATATACTATGATAAATGATAATGATATTAAAAAACGCTCTATTGTGTTAAATGGGCATGCCACTTCGATTACACTGGAAAACATTTTTTGGCGGGCTTTTATCAGCATTGCCGAAGCACAAGGCAGAAGCACTTCGCAGCTGTTATCCGAAATAGATGAAAACCGTGATGGCAATTTGTCCAGTGCGGTTCGAATATATGTTTTACGCAACTTTATGAAACAAAACCACCGCCTAAAAACCCACCGCCCGTAACACGCCCCGTCAAGTGTTATACGCATACCCCGCCACCACAAAAACGACAAAAACGACAAAAACGAAAGGGCGTTTCGATGTCGATACCATCCGTCCGTATACTGCCTGTTTTGATGTCTGCATATATACGATATATATGTGGGTGCGTGTTTGTCCTGTTTATTTCTGTGGCACAGGCGAACAACGCCCTTATACAAGCCGTATACGACAACGATATAAATACTGTCATCTCTTTACTGCGGGGCGATATAGACATCGACACAGCCGATGCCAAATATGGATACACGCCGCTGTTGTGGGCATCGCATAACGGCAATACCCAAATAGTCGATGCGTTGTTGTCGGCAGGGGCAACCCCCAATGTTACAGGTAAAGACGGCAACACCCCGCTTATTTGGGCGGTGCATAAAAACAACGCAAGCATCGTAAAATCGCTGGTATCCGCAGGGGCAAATGTCAATGTGGGCAATGCGGACAATCGAGTCCCCCTAATATGGGCATTGCAAAACAACAACACCCACATTATCAATTTATTGGCATCTGCGGGGGCAAATGTCAATGTCAAGGACAGCAACGGCAATACCCCTCTGGAATGGGCAATAAACGATAACAATCTAACGGTGTTAAAAATATTGGTTGTTGCTGGGGCGGATGTAAACGCCAAAAATGTATATGGTGTCGCCCCCTTGATTGCCACTATTAACAGCCATAAAACCCAAATGGCAAAAATTTTAATTGCCGGTAAAGCGGATGTCGACATAGCTTACAAAGGTACGCCGGCTTTGGCATGGGCGGTGCAGGCAAACAATACGGAGCTCATCCGTATCCTTGTCCGCAGAGGGGCAAAAATCGATTACCTCGATACACATGGCAACACTTTATTGATACTAGCCACGCAACAAAATAACCCAGATGCAGTCGCCGCTTTTATCGATGTGGGGGGCAGCGTACACACCCAAAACAAATACGGGGTCAACGCCCTGACCATCGCCACCCGCCAAGATTTTACCGATATTATCCGCATCCTAAAAACCGCAGGGGCAACCTTGCCAAATACATTGGGTAAAACCGCCAATATTCAAGGCACCTTTTTATACCGCAACCGCAATTATGGACTACCCCCAGAAAATCTTATCCGCCTGTTTGATGGTATGGATACTATAACCTTGCTGCATGAAATGATACACTTGTATTTCCACCAATACGAAATGTGGGCAAAAAACAGCCCCTACCACCGCCAACAGATGCAACACATCTTGGCATATGTGGACAACAACAGCGGTTTTCACAGCGGTTTTCACAGCGGTTTTCTTAGCAAAGACGCCCACGAAATATTGGTCGAAGCCGCTTTACAATGGCTGTTTGCCGATAACCCGATGCGATTGCCTATTGTCGATCGACATGTTTATGACAGCAGACAAAACGCATCGCTGCCACAAGGGGTACAAGTCTCTTTAACGCCCGCCATAACCGCTGTGTTACAAAATATGTTTGCCACCTATAGAGCATATGGCAATCCGCATATACACAGCCAAATAAAAAACACCTTATCTCCGTTTGCAAACGGGGCGGTACTAGATTCAAATGTCAAACTGTTTATGGCATTTTTACAAACCCAATCCGCCCGTCTCAACACCCCTGTAGCGGCATTATGGCAACAGATAAATCTGCGGGTTGTACGGGAACAAAAATTTAGCGAAAAACTGCCCTTAACCGCACTGGAGAAACGCACCATACAACAAAATAAAGGAAAAATACGGCGTTAAAATAAACCGTACGCCATACGCAAACTCAGCAACAACCCCAACACACACGACAAAGTGTTTAAGTGTAACGGCTTAAACATATAAGTTATGCGGGCGGCAATCGATGCGGTTACCATAGTAATCGGCACAATCACCGCCACCATTAACATATTGACATATCCCAAACTGTATGGGGGTAAATCGTCCATATATTGCCACCCCTCGATAATATATACAGACGCCCCCGGCAAAGCAATCAACAACCCCATCACCGATGCAGTGGCAACCCCGTTTTTGACCGGCACACCAAATAACGCCAGCATCTGCACATTGTTGCCACCCCCAAGCCCAATCGTCGACGACAGCCACCCAGACAAAAACGGCATCGGCAACGCCCATCGAAACAGGTTTTTATACGCAAACAACGCTCGATTCGGTTGTACCAATCGATATGTAACCAACGCCAATGTGGAAACGATATATACTATTCTGACGCTGGTTTCACTAATGCCCACCGCCACGAATGCCCCAACCATAGCCCCGACAAAATGCAATGCCCCCCAAGACGGCACCACCCGAAAATCAATACCTCGCTTTTTGTGATGGGAGTATATGGAAGACACCGATGTAAAAATAATACACATCAACGAAGTACCAATAGCCACATTTTTCAGGTGCAACGAAAAATCAAACAGCGGAAACAAGAAAAAAAACAACGGCACCAAAACCGCCCCACCGCCAAGCCCCAACAGCCCGGCAATCAAACCAGATAAAATAGCACCGACAATAGTTATAACAATGGCTGTTAGCATCTTTTACACCCTGTATTTTGCGTTTATATTGTTACCTGCCCATCATAACACACATATACAACAATTCCTATGTTTATATACTGGTGTGTGGCATGTGTATAGCAAAGTGCGTATAAAATGCTTGTGAAAAATTGCCGGTACCGCTCAAATGACGCACTCCCGACCGCCACATTCGAAACGGTGGGAGTGTGCCACTTTTTTTGCAATCAAACCCATTAGGGGATGGAAAAAACATCCCCTAACAAGCCTGATATGGTCGCTATATTGCTTATCAATCGCCCCTAAAGAAGTAAATTTTATCCAAAGGCTCTTGTGTAAAACGGTCGACCCAAGTTGTCGATACCTGATCGCTTGACCAAGCGAACAATAACTCGCCAATTCTAATATCAGCTCCTCCTGACAACATCTTAATGCCAAATTCATCTTTTCGAGCAAGCGCCAAAGTCACGCTCTGATGTGTTACCATATAAGCTGTCGATGACGGAGGGGCAATGGTATCAAACAAACCGGAAACAGCATATTCTATACCGTTTAGAACAGCAGTGCCGGACACTTGACCACTTTCTAAATCGGCACTTAATATCATATGTCCCGGACCGCTTAGCTCATACCAGTTACCCGAAATATAGTCCGCCGCCGTAGGCGTATAAGGCACAGGAGACGGGGGCGATACAGATTCGCAGTATTCGGGTGCATCCCGATGGAATCGCAATGTTTGAGGCCACATGACAGGAGATGTCTCATTAAATGGCGTTGTCGCCGTAGCAATCAAACCGTTTAAAATTTCCAGCGTTTCTGGGATTTCATAGGATTTTTGCCCCGGTACCGCAATTGTCTGTGCCGGATGATATTGCCCAGAAAATGTCGAAGTCCAATGCCAGCTGCCATCGGCTTTTTCCACATCCACATTGATTAAACGCCAATTTACGCCCAATGCAAACGGAATACCCATTGTCGCATCGCCTGTGTTATCGACACCTGCATCTAGATTCACATATCCCAATACATTTGAAGACCCCGTACTGCCCGTATGTGAGGTATATACACCCGTGATAAGCCCGCTATCTTGCACAGACAATTTTACCTGTGAACAATAAGAATTATACCATGTCCCCGCAATAGGCACATCATTTTCACCTGCATATGTTACAGGTGCCAGCATCAGCCCACTCACAATGAGCAAGCTGACATTTTTAAGTATTTTTAAAATTTTCATGCGTATTTCCTTTCACTGTTACTTTGCATGTGCCATAAACGCACATTTGTATGTTGCTAGGTTTGTTCCTGAAGACTTTTGATACAAGTACATATCCCCTTGTGATAAATCATCGCCTGTACCTTTGACATGTTCAAAAGTGGCAACCACATTATCCAAGAATGTAGATCCGACCAACAATCCATCGACGCCCTCTAATATATGAAATGCCAGCACCCAACTTTCAGCCCGATCGCCTTCTTGCACATAGTAAGAGTACTGCAACGGGCTTAATCCAGCGACAAGCGATTGTGCTTCTTTTCCTTTACACATATCACCAATATTCAAGGTAAACTCTGGCAAGATACCTTGGTAATCGGTTGGATTTTTGCCGTTCGCATATTGCAGCCCGACAAATTGACCCTCTTCTATAATTTTGGTAAAAATAGGTTCGCCCTCGTATGTATATTTCAAAAATTCATTTAGGATGGGTAAAATAGATTGTGAGCGGGCTTTAAACCGAGAGGATCCCGTGTCTAAAAATAGCAACGAATTGCTTACATTCGGAAAATATGTCTCGCCCAATTTGGCTGCGATGAGATTCGTTCCCCACAAATATCCCAATCCGGGAAGAGTAGATTTCTTCGCAGGCAACCGTACCATTGTTTCCTCGACCCGTTTGGGCGATTCTGCACCAATCCAAAATTCACCTAACCCGCCAAAATCGGTGGTAACCGAGAAGAGAGGATCCAAACCCTTTTTTACCAAATCCCGCATAAACGAAGTTTGGTATTTATCTACCTGTGATGTTTCTGATGGGAAACCAATGCCCCCGCCCCAGCTTAAGTATTGAAATTTAGATCCTGAGTACTGATACGATGCGGCAAAATCGACCTTTTCAATATCTTCTCCCGCAGCACCATTGAGGGCAATTTCAGCCAATTTCACCTGCATGGATCCCCACGGTCCAAAACTCACGGTCTTAGGATACCCCGGTGCGGGTATAGGTTCATATCCACTTTGATTCACATCTACCCGTGGGTGTGCTTCACAGGCAACATTCGTACATTCTGTGGTTGTTGCCCAAAACAATGTGGTACCCGTATCAAGGGTAAAATTCATCTCACTTGTCCCCATGATAAGGTTATCTGTATACCAAGGGGTCGCCCCATAATCCGCCATGATTCCCCGTTTTAAGCCCAGAATCATAGATTCGGCGTGGCTGGTTAAAGCCCATCCATTTAGTGCTAAAAATGCACCTATTAATAAACTGTATTTTTTCATGTCATTATTCTCCTTCAAAATATAATTTACGGTCTGGTTACTAATTGGGTATTTCTGGGTTAGACCGTATAGCATATGCTGCACCAACCATTGGTCAACACACTTTTTAGCCCATCATACCGCTACAAACACGAACACTATCGGTTCTGTCTGTTGCTCACTAACGCCAAAATATTACAAATATTTCTTTTCGTCTTAACAACATACTCTCCCACCTAAACACTGTAGTTCTGTCAACGAGACGAATCCATGTACAAACACCGTTTTACTAAAAAATATTCTGCTAATTCCTTATATTTTTGGTTATATCATATTCTCTTTTATGGTGTTTTATTAAAATAATAATCTACTGTAAGTTATTTATGTTGCCAAAAACCCACTGCACATGCACCATGTGCAATGGTTTTAAGCGATATTATTGCACAATTTCACTTATGCCGTATATACCTTACGCCTCCGGTCCCACATGAATCATATTGCCGAATTTGTATTCTTCTTGTAGAATGCCGAATTGTTTTAACTGTGCTTCTGGAGGGGGTTCCATGCCGTACATTTTGGAATTAGACCAGCCAAATTTTGCCCTAATAGCGGCATTTTCAGCAGCCTTAAACGCCGCAATAGATGCGTCGATTACAGGGATATGTACCCCAGCCGCCCGCTCCAGTTGTTGCATTAAGTCCGCATAAAACCCGATCTCTAATGTACACCCAAGCACAACAGCTTCGGCTCTGTGGAAAGTCACCGCTTCGAGACACGCTTCATACAACAGTGACTTTGTTCTTGCGGGATCTTTTTGGAATTCTTCGACCGTTAAACCAACCGCTTGGAACGATGCCAAATTGTCCTTGTACCCATAGTCATATATGGTTTGCCGCATCTGATCTTCCCACTTATAACGGCCAATGACAACGGAGAATCTATTGGCGATTTCCACTGCCACTTGACAAGAACTTTGACAAGGTGCTACCACTGTGCATGTGCCGGCAATCTCCCGTGATGCGGCAAGCGTTGGGTCATAAAAACAGCCGATAACCAATCCATCAAAACCATTAGTTGCACAATAACGGGCGGATTTTAGCGTGTCCAACTCCGTAAATGTTTCGTATGTACGGTATTCTAAATTGGTCATCTTCTCGGGAACGGTCGCCGGATTTAAAGATGTGACATAGGCATCTGTGAATGGATATTTATATGCCTTAATCATGTCTGCAAATACCTGATCATAGGCAGATGTAGACACAGGGTTTAAGTACATAACTTTAATGTTTGTATCTAAATTTTTAAAATTTGTGCTTATCATAACAATTTTCTCCTTCATATAAACTAAATGTTAAAACAGTACTAGCACCCTTGTTATAGCATATATTTTAATACTATTACAACAATAAAATGAATTTTTTTTCATTTTGCTGATAAAAATTATTGTCAATTTTATAGAAATATATAGCGAAAATTACATGAAACGAGTCCATGTATTGTACTGATTGATTGTTGTTTATGGCTTTAACCGTCAGTAAAATATGACACAGGCATTTGGGCAATTTCCTTGTGTTTTTTGAGTACGAATTCGCTTTTGAAACCCATTACCTCTGCATGTTTTTCCGATATAGAAAATATGGTTTGGCTGTAATGTTCCATGTCACGGACTATCATTTTGATAATAAAATCGTAGTCTCCAGAAATGTTATGTATTTCAACAATATTGTCTATATGCGTTATAGAATCGATAATATCCGATAAAACCCGCTTGGTGTGTTTGTTTAATCGCAGGTGGGAAAACACGGTCATATGGGTATGTATTTTGTTAAAATCCAGCACCACCGTATCTTGGGTATTTCAGCGTATCCAACTCCGTAAATGTTGCGTATATACCATATTCCAAATGGGTTACCTTTTACTATTTAGGTACAAATGCCATAATTCGTGCTTGGGCTTGTGACCCGCCGATAATGGGCAGTACGCCAATAACCACATCGGCACCGGTTGCGGGTACCTTGTCCAGATTGTTAACATTTTCAATTTGGTAAATATCTTTCTCTAATATTTGATGGTGAAAAGCAAACATTCTACTCGTTCCGGGATCAAGGCTTAGGGTGTCGATGCCAACCCCTTTGATTTTGCGGGCAATCAGCAAATCGGCTGTGTCTGGGGCATATCCGGGGAATTGCATGACTAGGTTTTTATCAAAGTTTATATAAGCGGCACTATCGGTAAACTTCTTTGACCACCCTGTATACGCCATCAGTACCGCCCCTTGGGGAATTTTACCGTGTTTGGCTTCCCATGCCAAAATATCCGCTGGGGTAATTTCATAAGCGGGGTTTTGGGCACATTGTGCCGATACATCTATCACCACCAACGGTGCCACCCAATCAGAAATGGGTATATCAGATATGCTGTGTTTGCCTTCGGCAAAATGGCTAGGGGCGTCCACATGGGTACCTGTGTTTTCCCCCATTTCAAATTTATGCAATCGGTATCCGTGGTCATAATCCACCAATCGTGTCATGGTAAATGGCACGCCACCGGGCCAAAATACTGTATCGTTACCCAGTGGGTGGGTTAAATCGATAATTTTAAAGTCTGTTGACAACGCTCCTGCGGTCGCTGTGACCGTTGTCGCAAGCACAACGCTTGCAATACATAAAAATTTTTTTAACATGTTTTCACTCTCCTATTCTCTAATAAATTGCATTTCGCATAAACAAGCCTATAACAATCGCCTGTGAGAGTCCATACATACATTATCCATGCTATAAAATAGATTATTTTAAAAAGATTCAGGCGATTGTTTTGCCACTATGATACATTTTTGCAAGATTTTTTTATAAAAAACACGATGGGATAGCCTTTCGAAGATGCGGCTTTAACCATTGGTAAAATATGACACAGGAATTTGAGCGGTTTCTTTGTGTTTTTTGAGCACGAATTCGCTTTTAAAACTCATCACTTCTGCATGTTTTTCCGATATAGAAAATATGGTTTGGCTGTAATGTTCCATGTCACGGACTATCATTTTGAGAATAAAATCATAATCCCCGGAGATGTTATGCACTTCGATAATGTTATCGATATGTGTAAGAGTATCGATAATATCCGATAAAACCCGCTTGGTGTGTTTGTTTAATCGCAAGTGAGAAAACACCGTCATATGGGCGTGTATTTTGTTAAAATCCAGCAATACTGTATCTTGGGTAATAACGCCATAATCCCGCAAATTCTGCACCCGCTTTTGACAGGGGGGTACGGATAAGTTCACTTTTTTTGATAAAGCCTGCAAGGTGATTTTGTTGTTTTGTTGCAAAATATGCAAGATATGCACATCAAATCTGTCCAGTTCTATCACGATATAGTGTCTCCTTTGTATTCTTAAAAACAAATGTGGTTTTGCTTTATAAAAAAACAATATTCACAGCGGGTATATTTTTATATTTATCATTTTTATAGTCATTTGACAATATGTATTTAAAATTTTGTTTTTTTGTGGTGTAATATCTATATTTATACATATAGGGAGAAAATAGTATGCACCATAAACATTTAGACACTGCTTTACTACATACGGGGTTTCGCTGTGATCCGGTAACAGGGGCAATGGCGGTACCCATTTATCAAACTGCGGCTTATCAGTTTAAAGACACAAAACACGCCGGCGATTTATTTGCCTTGCGGGATACGGGGTTTGTGTATAGTCGCTTGGGCAATCCGACCGTCGATGTGTTTGAAAAACGCCTTGCCTGTTTGGAGGGCGGGGTGGATGCACTGGCGGTATCGTCTGGGCAATCAGCGGCAACCCTTGCCATTTGTAACATAGCCCAACACGGCGATAACATTGTCGCATCGCCTGCCATATACGGGGGGATATACAGCCTATTTGCCCATGTGTTTAAGCGATTCGGCATCGAAGTACGGTTTGCCGATCCAGACACGCCAGCGGATTGGGACGCAAAAACCGATGCCAACACCCGTTTATATTATGGGGAAACATACCCAAACCCCAGATTTAAAGTGTTGCCCATCAGTGACATTGCCACAGTTGCCAACAAAAACAAACTCCCCTTCATCGTCGACAACACCTGTGCCCCAATTATATGCCGTCCATTTCAGCACGGGGCACATATTATCATCCACTCGACAACCAAATACATCGCCGGACAAGGTACCGTCATCGGCGGCTGTATTATCGACAACGGGTCGTTTGATTGGCGGGGCAACAGCCCGATGATGGACGCCCCCGACCCTACCTATCACGGTTTGGTATGGTCTGATATGGACGGTGTGGCTTCGCCCTATCTGTTGCGGGCAAGGGCAACTTTGTTGCGGGATTTAGGGGCTACCCCCAGCCCACACGATGCGTTTTTGTCGTTGCAAAATCTCGAAACCTTGCCGTTACGCATGGAAAAACACTGTAATAATGCCAAAATCGTAGCAAATTTTCTACAATCCCACCCAAAAATAGAAAAAGTCGTCCACACCAGCACCGCCACAGGCAAACACAAACAATGGGCGGATACATACTTGGGCGGCGAATCGGCTATGATGGGGGTATACATCAAAGGCGATATACACCAAACCGTAAAATTTGTAGAAAATTTACAGCTGTTTTACCATGCGGCAAACTTAGGTGATAACAAATCGCTCATCATCCACCCCGCCTCGACAACCCACGCCCAATTAAATGCCGACACAATGGCAAAAACCGGCATCACAGAAAACTACCTGAGAATATCCATAGGCATAGAAAACCCCGATGACTTAATAGCCGATCTTACGCAAGCACTCGCACAGATAGGATAACAAAACACAGTATATATATTCTCATATACCCGATTACGGGAGAATTATTTTGCGATTCTTACCCTTAATTTGGTAATTTGTTGCTGTTCTCTTTTGGCAACTGTAAATTCCATGTCGTCGAAGCGAAATATTTGACCTTGTTTCGGCAGGGCTTGACAGCGATGGATAAGGTACCCTGCTATGGTCGATGCGTGTTCGTCCGATATATCCCAATCCAGCTCCCGGTTGATGTTGCGAATGGATTCGTCGCCGTCGAATACATAAGTGCCATCGCTAAGCATGCGTAAATTGGGCGAAGCGTCCGTTTGCTGCACATCGCCAACGATGACATGCAAAATGTCTTTTAGGGTAATCACCCCCATATACGACCCGTATTCATCGACAACGATTGCCATGTGATTGCCCGTATCCCGAAACGATTGCAATTGGTCTAAAATCGAGGTGCTTTCTTGGACAAACCACGGGTCTAAGGTGGCATGTTTTAGGTTGATGTGTTTTTGCTTAACGATCGACCTACGGTATTCTTGCATCAAGGATTTTTCCCGTATGATACCGATGATATTTTCTGTGCCATCGGTGAGCGGAAAATGCGAATACGGGGCATGTACTGCAGTGTTTATCAAAGTTTCACTAGCATCGTTAACATCGAGGCTAATAACATTTTGACGGTGGGTAAAGCATTCGTTAATCGACATATCGTCCAGATCCATAATCGATCGCAACATATCCCGTTCGTGTTTGTAATCCGGGTCTTCGCCATCGTGTAGTTCGATGGCACCCCTTAATTCTTCTTCCTGTTCTTGGCTGGTGTCTTTTTGCTGCAATCCCAACGGCTTTAACAGGAAATCGACCACACTCATAACCGCCACATTAAACGGGGTTAAGACGATAACCACATATTTTAGCAGCGGGTATATGAACAACGCCATCCGCTCGGTATTCGACAAAGCGTATACTTTGGGCAACACTTCGGCAAAAATCACCACCAATACGGTCATAATCACCGTAGTCGCCAACACACCCCCATCACCAAACAGGTATAAAAACAAGCTGGTTGCCAAAGCAGATGCCAAAATATTGACAAAGTTATTGCCTAATAACAACACCCCGATTAACCGTTCTGTGTTTTCAAGGAGCTGTAACAAAGCGGTTGCCTTGCGGTTGTCCTCTTTGCTTAATCGAGTCAAACGGGCTTTACTGACGGCGGTAATAGCGGTTTCTGTACCAGAAAAAGTACCAGATATGCAAATAAGCAATACAATACTGACAATGTGAATACCAATTTCGATAATGGTCATAGCCGTACCTCAATGTGTTGTTGCCACAAACGGTGGATAAAGTCCATATCGATGTTGTCCGTAACCGTTGCATCGCCGATACCACGGGGGATAACAAAACGGATTTTTCCCTGTGATACTTTTTTGTCTTTATACATGGCAGCGGTTAATGTATCCGCATCAAACGCAAAATCCACTTGTCCCAAGTTGGTTTTTAACCGCCCCAACCGCAAGGTTTGTATCACTTGTTGTACATCCGATGGGGTACTTACCCCCATGTGGTGGGCAGTTTTATACGCCAGTATTATACCGATAGACACGGCTTCGCCATGCAACAGTACGCCACTGTATTTGGTGACAGTTTCTAGGGCATGGGCAAAAGTATGCCCCAAGTTTAACACCGCCCGTACATGGGTTTCATGTTCGTCTTTGCTAACGATGTCGGCTTTACAATGACAACTGGTGCGAATAGCATGGATGAGGGCGGACGGGTCACGCCGTACCACTTTGTCGCCATGTGTCGACAACCAGTGAAAAAATGCCCCATCGATAATACAGCCATATTTGACAATTTCCGCATACCCCGAAGCCATATGACGGGCGGGCAAAGTGTTTAAAGTGTGTATATCGACCAGCACCACAGACGGTTGATAAAACGCCCCCACTAAGTTTTTGCCCGCTGTTGCGTTAATACCAGTTTTACCACCCACCGAGCTATCGACTTGTGATAACAAGGTGGTAGGAATCTGCATAAAGCGTATGCCTCGCAACAGGCTGGAGGCAATAAATCCGCCCAAATCGCCCACCACGCCCCCGCCCATAGCAATTAAGGCGGTTTGGCGTTCGATACCGTCATTAAGAATCTGTTCCATAAGCCGTGTATACACGGCAAAAGATTTTGAGTCTTCACCACTTTTGACTGTGTACACACGGGGGGATATACCGGCGGATTGCAGACTTGTACGCACACTATCAAAATGCCCGCTATTTAGGGCGTTTTCATCGATGACCACTATGATATATGCCAGCGGGGTCATACGGCGGGCGTGTACACCCACCATTTGTAGCAACCCTTCGCCAATGTGAATATCATAGCTGCGGGCGTTGTCAAGTGCCACAGGAACAGTCTGTACGGAGGGTATAGGAACATCTGTATTAGGGGGTGTCATGGTGCTTTTTCATATATGTTAAAATCTGTTGTGTGATACGGTCGGCGTTTTCCGCTATATCTTCATTATGATAGGACACATTGATATGGGCATGCTGGTAAATAGGGGTACGGGTTGCGTACATCTGTTGCAATATGTGTTGACTGTTGGGTTTTGCCAGTAACGGACGATGTGCCTTTTCCCGCACCCGTTGCCACAAAATCGACAGGGGAATATGTAGATATACACTGGTGGCGGCGGCTTGAATCACCTGCCGGGTGGTATCGTTGATAAACGCCCCACCCCCTGTGGCAACGACACAGGGTTTATCTGATAACAACCGTTTCATCACACGACATTCCCCTTGTCGAAAAGTATCTTCGCCATATTTGGCAAACAATTCGCATATGGACATATTAGCGGCAATCTCAATTTCCGTATCCGCATCAAAAAAAGGCACCCCCAACCGCTTGGCAATTTCTTGCCCTGTCACCGACTTCCCTGCCCCCGGCATGCCCACCAGACACACGGGCATCGACAGGGGCATTAGGGGGGTTTTTGCTGATTTATGTGTCATAAACCACATTATATATTTTTTGTACTGCAAAAACGACAAAAAAATGTATAATGTAACATATTATTTTACTAACATTGGGAAAAAGAACATGTCTTTCTTGTTAAAAGCCATTATATTTGTGGTGATTGTTGCCGTACTAGCGGTGTTTATTTATGCGGGTTTTTTGTCTGATTCTGTCATCCAGCAAACGGTCGTAAAAACCATTCGTTAAATGATGTGGTACAACAATAGGTATACCCATATGCGGTTTCGATTTGTCATAAGTTTTATATGTCTAGGCGGGGTATCCGTGTACGCTGATGATACGGTGCAGCAAGACACTTCCATATATCAGGACAAAAGTGAAAATATTGTCGTCGCCCGTACCAAAGAAGACGAATCACAACCTTTGGGCATGGACTTGCCCGAGAGCTTAGAATCGTTGTCGTTGGACAATGTGATTGTTGTCGACGATGCCCCCCCCGCCAAGCCTCAGCCTGCGACCACACCCACGCCACAAAAGGTGGTGTGTAAACCGAAAATCGTCACCAGAGACGGTAAAATTTTCCAAGTGCCTAACACGGATCCCAACTGTGGCGATAACGCAACACCACCAACGGCAATAACAGAACCACAAAACACCACCATACCGCAACCGCCAGAAAATGAAGCGGCAACAGTGCCTGCAGAGACTGTAGAAACTGCAGAACCCACAAAACCTAGAGACACACAGGCACCCCAAGAGCGGGCAACCGCCCCAACCGCCCCACAGCCTACACCCGATACGCCCCCGCCAAAAACAGATGCAACCACAGATATAACCATAGATACAACTGATGCAGAGACTATCGGTGAAGAGGTCATCTTTGAAGAGGTGGTGGTTGTCAACCCAGAAACCCACGAACAAATGGTGACACGATTAGCGGATGAGGCGAACTTCTTTTACACCTTTGGCGATTCGCATCGGGTGTTTTATCCGCTGCCCGATCCGCTGCCCAAAAAAGCCAAAAAAATCAGCCTTTTACAAGCCGATACCATCGGTTTATACAGTCCAAAAAGCGGCGGTATCAAAGCCACATATTGGCAAGATTACGATTATGTAAAAGTGCTAAATGCGTTGCAACAAGCGGATTCGGGGAGCAGTTCTTATGCCTACGACCAAACTTTAAAGCGGGTGGTGTTGTCCGGCACCCCCGTACCCAAAAGCACACAACAAGCGGGCGACATTTTTGCGTTTCGCCTGCAAGCGTTAATGAATGCGGGACGGTTGGTCGATGCCCAAAAATTGTTGCACACTATCCCCTATGACATGCGGGTAACCCGCTATGCGGATTCGTTGGCAAAAATACATATTGCCTATTTTGACAATGCGTCTTTGTGCGGGCTGTGGCATATGCAGCCCGATAAAGTCAAAACACAAGCATTTTGGGAACGCACGCATATTTTATGTCTGACTCTCGATGGCAATGTGGCAGGGGTCGAAGAAGCGTTTAAAAATGCACAAAATCCATTGCCCGAAGGGTTTCAAGCACTGATAGAATTTGGTTTAAAAGGCACAGATATTGACCCTGATACGGGTATCGATATAAACATTTGGACGGTGCATTTGATGCGGGCATTGGGATTTGGTGTCGATGTGCCGGTCGATGCGGATATGGCGTCCTATTATGGGCTGTTACAAAACTTGGCGGTACCTGATGACCAACGGGCGTATTATGCGTATCAGTTGTTTAAACAACGGTCGATTCCCGCTTCATTTGTCGGTGTAGTGTATCAGACCGTTGTCCCGTATGTGCCCACCCCTAATACAGGGGAAATGCCGTTTGATGTTGCCTTAGAATCAGAAACGCAAGATATACGCTATGCCCACATGCCGTACTGGCTACGGGCATTATCATACCAACAAGCAGTACGGGTATCGGAACAAGACACCCGCACCCCAAACGCCAACACGGATCGCTTAATTGATATTATATTGCAACAAATAGATAGGGAAACCAACTATAACGACCGTATGACCACTGTGCGGTTGTTTGCCCCGTTGTTGCAAAAAATCCCCGCTTATACTCACCCTCAATCGAAACGCATCGCCGGCATTTTATACGCATCTGGGTATTATGATACGGCTGAGAGTTGGGCACAGCACAACCCCATGCGGTTATGGTACGAACGGACATTGTACCAAATTTTAACATCTGCACCAGACACCACCCACAATGTCAAAACATTCACCGCCGCCAAAGGCGGATGCGGCGACCGCCCCCTAAACCCCAGTGAATGGATGGCATATGTAACCAAAACAGATGCGGACAACGCCGTATACCGCATCAGCGAAGCATTTATGACTTTGGAATCGCTTGGCTGTGTGGTCGGCAATGCCTACTGGCAACAGCTGGCGGACATGACCCCGTTGCTTATACAAGACATTATCGCCCCCGCCCATATACGCACTTTGCAAGTAAAATACAATCGAGCCGTAAACGCTTTGCCGGTGGTGTTGGCTATCAAGCCGTTTGTCGAACGGGTGGACATCAGCCATATGGAAATGGCAAAGGTATATACGCTGCTATATGACATTGGATATGCAAAACTGGCGGCACAAATTGCCTATGAACGCAACACTTATAATCCGTGGTAAGGCAGCTGTGCTAAAGTATGAGCCATCTTATTACACAGTTTTTACAATACAAACGAGCGGTGCAAGGTATCAGCCACAATACGGTACTAGCCTACGAACGGGATTTACAAAAGTTTATCACATATGCCCACGCCCATAACAAACAAGTAACAGACATCACCACTCAAGATATTATCGATTGGATACAAACGCTACAACACGATGGGTTGGGTATGACCAGTGTTGCCCGTCATGTATCGGCGGTAAAACAACTGTATCGCTTTTTGGTGTTAGACACACATATAAAAACCGATCCCGCCCACCCTATTCCCACCCCAAAGCTGGCACAAAAATTGCCGACCGATTTGTCCATAGACGCCGTAGATATGTTGTTACAACAAGCCAAACATGTCACCAACACGGACGAAGTCCGTCTGTACTGTATTATGGAAATATTATATGCAACAGGGTTGCGGGTGAGCGAATTGGTGACCTTGCCCGTGTCGGCGGTGTATAATATGTTGCGGCAACAGGGCGATTTTGCCGATGTGTTGTTTATCACCGGCAAGGGTGGTAAACAACGGATTGTCCCCCTATCCGCTGATGCCAAGTCGGCGTTGCTGGCGTATTTAGATATTCGGGAATCGTTTGTAACCCACCGGCAATCACAAGACTATTTGTTTCCCTCCAGTGGCACCAAAACCCCGCACCTTACCCGCCAACGAGTGTTTCAAATGATAAAGCATTTGGCGGTGTGTGCCGGGCTTGACCCGACCCATATCAGTCCCCACACCCTGCGCCATGCGTTTGCCACCCATTTATTACACGGGGGGGCGGATTTGCGGGCAGTGCAACAGATGCTAGGACACGCTGATATTTCCACGACGCAAATATATACGCATATTCTCAATCACCGTATTAAACAGCTGGTGGGGGAAAATCATCCCCTTACCGAAGTAGATAATATTTAAAAAGGTTTTTTTTACAGTAACTATGTGGTATAACACTGTCGATGGATGTTTTAAGCTACGAGGGATTATGACTTATCTTGATTTTGAAAAAAGTGTTGCAGATTTGGAGGCAAAAATTGCCGAATTAAAGGCAATAACCCACACGGACGGGGTGAATATTTTGTCTGATTTGGACGCCTTGCAACAAAAAGTCGATCGACAATTGGAAAAAATATATTCTGAATTGACCGCATGGCAACGGGTAAAAGTGGCACGACACCCAGACCGTCCACACTTTGTCGATTATATCGATCGCATAATCGAGGATTTTATACCCATTGCCGGCGACCGCCGTTTTGGTGAGGATGAAGCGTTAATCGCCGGCTTTGGGCGGTTTCGAGGGCGAAGCGTTGCTATTTTAGGACAGGAAAAAGGCTTCGATACCGCCAGCCGTATGCAACATAACTTTGGGTCTGCCAAACCCGAAGGATACCGCAAAGCCCAACGCTTAATGGATATGGCGGACAGGTTTGGTATTCCCGTCATTTCCCTAGTCGACACTGCCGGGGCTTTTCCCGGTCAAGAAGCAGAACAACGGGGACAAGCCGAAGCCATCGCCGCAGGTATCGAAAAATGTCTGCGTATTAAAGTACCGTTCGTATCGGTTATCATCGGCGAAGGGGGCAGCGGCGGTGCCATCGCTATCGCCACAGCAGACAAAGTGTTTATGTTGGCAAATTCTGTGTATTCGGTCATTTCCCCAGAGGGCTGTGCGTCTATTTTGTGGCGATCCGCAGAGTATGCAGCGGATGCAGCAGACGCCTTAAAAATGACCGCTGATGACTTGTTGGCATTAAAGATAATCGATGGTATTATCGCTGAGCCTGTGGGCGGTGCCCACCGCCACAAGCACGAGACCATCGATGCAGTGGCAAAAACCCTCGATACCGCTTTAAACGACCTGCTGCATGTGCCGGTCGACGAGCTGGTTGCCAAGCGGGCGGAAAAATTCTTGGCAATCGGCAGATAAGTTTCCCTAACACCTACCCCCATACGGATACCGACAATGCAATCGCCCTCTGATTATTATGACCAAATGGTAACAGCGGGGGATATTCGCAACGACACAAACCAGCGGCAGGCACTAGTACACATGGACTTTTTGCATCGGCAATTATTAACATATGCACCGCCACAAAAACAGGGGCTGTTTAAATGGTTTTTTGCTAAAAAAAAGTATCCTGTAGATACCGCCCCCGCCCCACCCAAAGGTATATATATACACGGCACCGTGGGCAATGGGAAAACCGTATTGTTACAGTGCTTTTATGAAACCGCCCCTACAGACAAAAAACTGTATTTTCATCTGCATCAATTTTTACTCGATGTCAACACCCGCTTAAAACAGTATAGCGATAACACCGTCAACGAATCACATATAATGAATCGAGTCATCGAATCGTACATAAAACAAGCATGGGTGTTTTGTTTCGACGAATGTGTGGTCGGTGATGTGGCGGATGCTATGCTGTTTGGGCAAATTGTTACGGGTATTATCGAACGGGGTGGGGTGTTGGTATGCACTTCGAACTTTTCGCCCGCCTTATTAAAACCTCGGGGCGGGGTGGGCAATAATGTGTTTCAACGCTATGCCAAACGGTTTTTTGCCCACATGCACACCCACGATATGAACAGCCCCACCGATTACCGCATCATCGAGGACGATAACCAATGGCGGTTTTATTGGCATGCGGAAACACTGGCACAGCGGGAACAGCTGTTAGACGATTTTATTGCCACCGCCGCCAAGCATATTGTCAAAGACGCATGGCACCAAGACACAGTGGCTGTAAGAGACAGGCGAGTACCTGTGCCACAGGTCAACAATGGCACTTGCGTATTTCAGTACACCCACATTATCGAGGGGGCATTCGGGGCAGAAGACTTTATGGCAATTGCCAAAAAATATCACACTATTATACTCAAAAATGTAACCCCCATAACGGCGGATAATACCAGTTTTATCAAACGCTTTATCGTGTTTATCGATTGCCTATACGAAAACAAAGCCCGCTTAGTGATAACCGCCACCTGCCCACCCAAACATATTTACCCCAATGGGTTGGTCGCCTTCGAATTCAGCCGGGCATTGTCCCGATTAAACGCCATGCAAGCCATCGGCTACAGTCGAGCATAAAAAATAAGTAAAAACATGTAAAAACATATTGACATGCCACAGCGATTCAGTGTACACACACTGTATGCCTCTGTGGCGGAACTGGTAGACGCGCTAGACTCAAAATCTAGTTCCTGTATGGGAGTGAGAGTTCGATTCTCTCCGGAGGCACCACCGTCAAAGCTAGGAAATCCCTAGATTTTTTTGTGTTTTGATTTTGACTTGGGATTTTTTGTTTCAATTTCGATTCTATCGGAAAGTTGAAACACATTATTAAAACAGATCTTTTATATTAAATTAGTTATCTGGTACAGTCCCTTGTTATTTTATAAATGTGGCTAGGTATGAACCGAATTTTTGGTGGCTTTTTGTGTCCCAGTGTACGCCATCTTCGGGTGTAACAGTCACGACTGCATTGGCATCAACAAAGTCAATACCCATGTTTTTGGCTAGGCTTTTATACAATCTCTGTAATGCCCTTGATTTTTCCTGCATATTTGTTTGGTCTGTGATACAAGGGATACTAGTATTTTGAATATATGCGGGGCATACTAATATGATTTGAGGCATTTTGCCCAAAGTGTCAAAGGTAGGGTTTTGTACCGTGTGCCAGTGCATGGCACTGATAATCAACTGCATCATGTGTGATGCTACTTGTCTGGCGGACAGTTCGAATTGGTCGGTTACATCGTTTGTACCCAACATAATTACCAAAGTGTCAATAGGATAGTGTGCAGATATAATCGTTGGTAATGCCTGTAAACCATTTATCACATCGCCACGGGTGGTATCGGTGGATGCAATCGTTCTGCCATTTACTCCATTTACCACAACACGATACGGGTCATCCGCACCATTTTGGTTAAGGGTATTTTCCAGAATCGTTGTCCAACGGTGTTCATATGAATGACGGGGGAGCGTACCTGTGTATATACCCGCCCCCCATGTATTTGAATCACCAAAACACAAAATTGTTTTCATCTTTATATCCTATTTCGTTGTACTTTATATGAAATTGACCATATTTGAAAAAATGAAAAGGAGAGTACGAAGAACATACCTTGTACTTCGTACATCGCATGGTTACAAATACTATTGGCAATTGTCCACTGGGCAATAGTCTATTCTCATGCTATCTCTCCTCCATAATTGTAGTTAGTATTCACAATTATTATTGGTTAAATAGCTTAGCACCTTAATCTTGCCATCAATAATATCTTGTTGTGCTTGGTCAACTTTGGCTTTCATTTCGTCTGTAATCAAGCCTTTGTTGTGTTCGTCTAATGACCAGCCTACTGCACCTGTCGCCAAACCGATATTTTTGATACCGTGTTTCAAGCCACCTGCTTGTGCTTCTTTTAAGGCATGATATACCGCCGCTTCACTGCTGGCAATCATAGAAGTCAAAATCGTTCCTGGGAACAAGTGGTTTTGGTTTACGGATACGCCAATGGCATACTTTTTCGCATCTTTTGCCGCTTGGAAAATACCCATGTTGGTACCGCCGGCAACAGCATATACGACCTCAGCCCCTTTTTGGATTTGGGCTTGGGTTAATTCTGCCCCACGGGTGGGGTTGTTCCACGCACTGCCATCCATACCCACATAGTTGGCAACCACTTTAGCATTCGGGTTCACATATTTTGCCCCTTGTTCATACCCACAGGCAAAGTCACGGATGGGTCCAATATCCATACCACCGACAAAGCCAATAGTATCCGTGTTGGACTTCATCGCCGCAAGCATACCCACCAAGAACGATCCCGTGTGATTTTCAAATAAAATTGATTGTACATTGGGGGCATCCACAGCAAAACCAACCAATACGAAAGATGTATCAGGGTATTTTGCCGCCCCTGCGGCGATACCAGAGATATGACCCGCCCCAAGTCCGATAACAGGGTTTTTGCCCCGTGATGCCATGCGTTGTACCGCTTGGATACTTTCGGCTTGTTGGCGAATTTCAAATTCACTGTACGAAATACCGGTTTCTGCCTTAAACTTTTCCGCACCGTTGTAGGCACCTTCGTTAAAGCCTTTGTCAAATTTGCCCCCTGTGTCAAACAGCAGGGCAGGTTTTATATCGCCTGCGTATAAGGTTGTTGCCATAAACAAGCATGTCATTGTTGATAAGATTTTTTTCATATTTTAAGCCTTTCTAAATTAAAAATTATCTTTCTTTAACAAATGGCATACCGGAGTTCTTCGGGGGCGTGGCTTTACCAATAAATCCCGCCAATAAAATCACGGTTAATGCATAGGGCATTGCTTGTACAAGGGGTACCGGTATGGCACCTAAGCCAAACAGTTCTGCCCCCTGCAGGCGAATGGACAATGCGTCCAACACGCCAAATAATAAGCACCCCCACAAGATAGTCCGTGGATGCCATTTTCCAAAAATAACCGCCGCCAATGCCATATAGCCTTGACCGGCACTCATTTCCCGAATAAATCCTGCATTTTGGGCGGTACCAATATACGCCCCTGCGATGCCGACCAAAACACCGCATATAATCATTGCCATATATCGCATAAAGGATACGGAAATACCCGCCGTATCCACCGCATGGGCGTTTTCCCCTGTTGCCCGTAATCTTAACCCAAAACGGGTATCATACAAAATCCACCAAGATAGGAGTACAGACAACAAAGCTATATATACAAGGATATTATGCCCCGATATGACCTCTGTATAAAACGATCCTATAATCGGGATACTGCTAATGGTTTCGACAAATGGGAATTGCAGGGGCATAAACCTGCTGTCATCAGGTAACGATGGGGTGCGTCCACCCAATTTAAATATAGCCGTTGCCAACACCACCGTAAAACCACTCATTAACATGTTAATCGCCAACCCAGAAATAATCTGGTCGCCCCGATAAGTAATGGAAGCAAGCCCATGTAATAAGGACAATAAAATCCCTAATGCCATAGCGGATAATACGCCCAACCACGCATCCCCTGTTATGTAGGCAACAGTCGCAGATATGAACGCACCGCCCAACATTTTGCCTTCTAGTCCGATGTTGACAATACCCGAACGGTCGCTGAATAATCCCGCCATCGCCGCCAAAATTAACGGTGTGGACAATCGAATGGTGGCGTCTATGACTTGCAAAAAGGATAAATACAATTCGGTCATGATGCACCCTTTGCTGTTTCTATTTTTGCTTGGCGGTTGACATGAGCATGCCATAATTTAACAAATATAGGCTTAAACATAAGTGGCAACGCCCCGGCAAATAAAATAATCATACCTTGGATGGCAACAATCATTTCACGGGAAATATCAGGGTTTTCAAATGACATTTCCGCCCCCCCTTGATATAAAAATCCAAACAACAATGATGCCAAAACCACACCAAGCGGATGATTTCTGCCGATTAACGACACGGCAATACCCACAAAGCCCGCCCCCGCCACAAAGCCGGTTAATAATTTATGATTAACACCGATAATTTCGTTAATGGCAAGCATGCCCGATAATCCGCCGCTGACACACAGGGCAATAATAATAATACGATGGGGGTTGATACCTGCATATGTTGCCACCGTATCGCCCCTGCCTAGTGTACGAAGTTCATATCCCCAACGGGTCTTATATACATACACCCATACACCAATTGCTGTTACAATCGCTATTATAAATGACAGGTTCAAGGGGCTTTCGGCGGTTTGCCATCCAAACCAAGCGGTGATTTCATGCATATATGGTAACCATGTCGTTTCGGCAAAGGTACGACTTTCTGTGTTGGCAAGACCCGGTCTGGTTAAGTATTCGACAATCACATACAACATAATCGCATTTGCCATAAAGTAAAACATGATGGTGGTAATAACCTCATGCGATCCCCGTTTTGCCCGCAGATACGCCGGCACAAACGCCCACAATGCCCCAAAGACAATCGAGGCAATTATGGCAAGAATTATTACAACCACTCCTGGTAAAATACCGTCTAATGCCAAGATGACCAATCCCGCACCAAGTCCGCCCATATATGCCTGTCCTTCACCCCCGATATTAAATAGCATGGCATTAAATGCCACGGAAACCGCCAGACCAGCAAAAATAAAATTAGTGGCATAATACAATGTATATCCCAAGCCTTCGCTGTATCCGAACACACCCACAAACATGTATCCGAATGCCTCCCAAGGGTCTTGCCCAACCAAATAAATTACCAAGCCTGCCAAAAAAAATGACAGCAAGATACTAAACAAAGGTAATGCGAAATAATCTAAAATTTTGGGCAGTTGTTTTTTCTGTTCTGGTGCTGTTGTCATATGCATAATTTCCCTTACCTGTGTGCATTAGTCATCATCAGACCGATATTTTTTTCGTTAATATCATCACCAACGGCTTCACCAACAATTTCACCATCAAACATTACTAACACCCTGTCTGATAAAGCGATTATTTCGTCCAATTCCACCGATACCAACACAATTGCTTTGCCCGCATCCCGCATGGCAATGATATTTTTATGGATAAATTCAATGGCACCAATGTCTACGCCACGAGTGGGCTGTCCAATCAGTAAAATATCAGGATCGGCTGAAAATTCACGAGCGATAATCAGTTTTTGTTGATTGCCCCCCGAAAAGTTAACAGTCTTTAAGAACGCATCGGGGGGACGAATATCGAAATGGTCTATTTTATCTTGGGTGCTGTTGATAATGGCATTACTGTCCATAAATAAACCTGTATTATACGCAGGTAATCGGTGGTAACCTAAAATAGCGTTTTCATAGGCTGTAAAGTCCTTCACAATCCCCATTTTCAACCTGTCTTCGGGGATGTGGGCGACTTTTAAAGACCGTACTTCATTAGAAAATATGGGGGTTTCTGGGGTTACAGACCGACCGTTAATGGACATTTCCCCACTGGCAAATGAACGCATACCAGATAATACTTCCAATAATTCCGTTTGTCCATTACCTGATACGCCGGCAATACCGACAATTTCACCAGATTTGATATCGAACGAAATATTTTTTAGCCGTTTCACCCTTTGAGTGTCATAATAACAAATGTTTTTGGTGGATAACTTTATATCTTTGCTTGTAAGGGGAGAGAGAGGGGGCGTATCAACTTTAAGGAGAACTGACCGCCCCACCATGTCGTTCGCCAATTGTTTTGGGGTGGTGGCGTGGGTTTGGTGGTGGGCAACCATTTTACCTAATCTCATGATGGATACATTTTCCGTAATTGCCATGATTTCTTTTAATTTGTGAGTGATTAAAATTACTGTTACCCCATCTTGTTGCAGGGATTTTAAGATTTCAAATAACTGTAAAGTTTCTTGTGGGGTTAAAACCGCCGTTGGTTCGTCCAGTATCAAAATATGGGCTTGTCGATACAGGGTTTTTAAAATTTCCACCCGCTGTTGTTGTCCCACTGGCAAATCACCCGTAATGGCATCCAAATCCACAGACAGCCCATAACGATTGGATATATCTTGTAAAACCTTGCGGGCGTGGGCAAAACTGGTTTTAAGGCGTTTGTTTGATTCCGCCCCAAGGACGATATTTTCCAATACTGTAAAATTATCCACCAACATAAAATGCTGATGTACCATACCAATACCCACCCGAATAGCATCTCTGGAATTTTCAATAATTGTGGGGGTGCCATTGACCAAAATATCGCCTGTATCTGCCTGATAAAACCCATAAAGGATACCCATAAGCGTAGACTTGCCCGCCCCATTTTCACCAATAATACCATGAATCGTCCCAGTCGGCACAGACAAATCAATATCCCGATTTGCCCACACAGCCCCAAAGGACTTGCTGATACTGCGTAATTCAATGGCGTATGGTTGTTTCATCTCTCTGCTCTTTGTTACATCATTTTATTTTGTTATCTTGGGGCTGACCTATATAACTAACCTAAATATTTTTTAGTCCACTGTACCGCCATAAGCAACACCATTATAGGTGTTGTCTGTTTTATGGCTATGTCTTTCTTGCGATTTAAAATCACTGTGATTAAATCGCCATTCACACCCCCGCAAGCATAACACAAAATACTCTTTGGGTATACCATTAAATTTCCGCATATGCCGTTTGGCTTGGCTCCAAAAGTTCTCAATACCGTTAATGTGATTTTGCTTATGAACAAACTCTTTACTATGGTTAATTCGCATGTGTTTAAACTCCGAAATATCCAGTGCATTATATGCTCTCCAACAGTCGCTATACACGATACTATCAGGTATCACTTTGTCCCTAATTATAGGTAGTAAAGTCTTACTACTAGCATCAGGGATTATCTTTGTATAAACCTTGCCACCCCTTTTAAGCAAGCCAAACACAGGCGTTTTGACTTCCGCACCAAAGCCAGCCCACGAATAGGAAGCGGCTGCCCCTCCTGTCAACAAGAACCTAAACAGAATACTTTTTTGCATGTACGAAAATATTTTACTTGAAAAAAATATTTTTTGTATATAAAATAAAGATCTATAGCACATTGGTAAACAGTGAACAGAATCGGAAATAGAATGTCAAAAATTGTCTTAAAAGGTATGTCGTGGTCGCATATGCGGGGAATGGCACCGATGGTGGCAACTGCTGATGTGTATAGCAAAAAAAATCCGCTTGTGTCGTTCACATGGGACGGGCGATCCCTACAAGATTTTGAAAGTCAACCTCTCAAGGAACTTGCCGAGACATACGATGTGATTGTTATCGACCACCCCCACTTGGGCGAAGCGGTCGCCGCAGGGCTGTTATTAGACCTAAGCCAAACCAACCATACACAACAATTACACCGTATCGCCGCACAAAGCGTGGGAAAATCGCATATTTCTTACAGTATAAATGGTGGACAGTACGCCCTTGCCATTGACGCCGCCGCACCGGTTGCCTGTTACCGTCCCGACCTAATACAGACACCGCCGACAGATTGGCAACAGGTCATATCGTTGGCACAATCGGGTCGAGTTGCCGTACCTTTGCGATCCCCGCATGCGTTAATGATGTTTTTCTGGATTGCCAATGCCCTGCATATGCCCATTGCCACAGATACGGAACACCTTATGGCAGATACACATATTGCCGAAGTCCTAGATATTTTTAGCGACTTTACCGCCCATATTCCCATATGGTGTTATAGCAGCGACCCGATTGCCCTGTTGGACGCCATGGCGGATACCGCTTCGCAGATTGCCTACTGTCCGCATATTTACGGCTATATCAATTATGCCCATACGGGATTTCGGGACAATGTGATACTATTTGATAACATCGTCCCCCTACAAAACGGCACCATTGGCGGATCGGTGTTAGGGGGGACAGGCATTGCGGTGTCTGCCTTGTCAAAACACCAAGATATTGCCACTTCGTACGCTTTTGAAATTGCATCCGCCCCCTGTCAAACAGAAGTTTGGGTACAACGGAGCGGACAGCCGGGCAATAAAATGGCGTGGACACACCCCGATTGTAATGCTATTACCCATAATTTTATGCACAACACTTTACAAACCCTAGAACGGGCATGGGTACGCCCCCGCTACAACGGCTATTTGCAATTTCAGACCCGCAGTAGCGATATACTTTGTGATTTCCTCAAGGGCGATAGGAATACATCGCAAACCATACAAAAATTGCAGCACCTATACCGCCGCACCCGTATACTATAACAGCTGGAGAAAAACATATGAATATACCCGTACAAGACAATTTACCCGCACAAGATAATTTACCCTTGCAAGACATACTTGTTATCGATTTTAGCCAATTTTTGGCGGGGCCTTCTGCCACTTTACGGCTGGCAGACTTGGGGGCGACGGTGATTAAAATCGAACGCCCACAAGGGGGCGATGCCTGTCGTCAGTTAAGTATTGCCAACTTAAACATAAACGCAGAAAGCGTGTTATTCCACACCATCAACCGCAACAAACAAAGCTATGTTGCCGATTTAAAAAACCCACAACACAAGCAAAAAGTTATCGCCTTAATCAAAAAAGCCGATGTGCTGGTGCAAAACTTCCGCCCCCGGGTGATGCAGAAAATAGGGCTGGATTACGATGCGGTAAAAACCCTGAATCCACAGCTTATTTATGCGTCTATTTCTGGTTATGGCACCGATGGGGCGTGGGCGGACAAACCGGGGCAAGACTTGTTGATACAAGCCATCAGCGGGGCATGCTACCTAAATGGCAACGCCGACCAACCGCCGCAACCATTCGGCTTAGCGGTTGCCGATTTGATAACCGGTGCCCACTTGGTACAAGGTATCTTGGCATTACTGGTAAGACGGGGCGTACAAAATCGGGGCGGATTGGTCGAAGCCAGCCTGCTCGAATCGATGCTGGATTTTCAGTTCGAAGTGCTGACCACCCACCTAAACGATGGCGGTAAATTGCCCCACCGTAGTGCCATAAACAACGCCCATGCGTACTTGGGGGCACCGTATGGGATATATGCCACCGCCGATGGACACATTGCCCTTGCTATGGGGTCGGTGGTAACATTGGGGGAATTGTTGCACTGCCCACCGCTTACCACATACACCAATGCGGACGACTGGTTCGACAAACGGGACACCATAAAACACATCCTGCAACAGCACTTACGCACCCAATCCACCGCCCATTGGTTACATATACTGGAACCGGCGGATTATTGGTGTGCAGATGTACTCGATTGGCACCGCTTGATACAAAGCGAAGGCTTTAAAACCCTGCAAATGATACAAGACATACACCCCACCGCCACAAAAACAGAACAAACACATACCCCCCCTGTGCGAATGACCCGTTGCCCGATTCGTATCGATGGCACCCGTCTGTTTAACGCCACCCCCGCCCCCACACTGGGACAACATACACAGCATATCGATGCCACCTTAAACAGTGAGGCATAGTATACATGAAACCGTTAACAGGTATCCGTGTTGTCGATTTTAGCCAATTTTTGGCAGGCCCCGCCTGTAGCCTAAGACTAGCCGATTTGGGGGCAGAAGTCATCAAAATCGAACGCCCAGAAACAGGCGATATTTGCCGCCATTTGTATATAGCAAAACAAAAAATAGGCGGCGAAAGTACCCTGTTTCACGCCATCAATCGCAACAAAAAATCGCTGGCACTCGATTTAAAAAACGCCGCAGACAGACAAAAACTGTACCCACTGATACAAACCGCCGATGTGGTGGTACAGAACTTTCGCCCCGGCGTTGCCAAACGCCTAGACATTGATTATAACGCCCTCAAACAGATAAACCCCCGCATTGTCTACGCATCCATATCGGGATACGGGGCGGATAACAGCTTGTGGCACCAGAAACCGGGACAAGATTTATTGGCACAAGCCCTATCGGGCATCACTTATACAAACGACAATACCCGCCCCTGTCCGTTGGGGTTAAGCATCGCCGATTTAACCACCGCCTATGATGTAACACAAGGCATTTTATCCCTATTGGTAAGACGGGGCAGAACCGGTACGGGTGGGCATACGGAAGTCAGCCTGATCGAAACCTTAATCAGCTATCAAGCCATTCAGTGCACTCATTTTTTAAATACATACACCACAAAATCCGCATGCGAAGTACGAGATATTTACCAAACACAAGACGGATATATAGCGGTACTAGCCCCCTCAATAGCCCACATATGCACCCATATAAACGCCCCAGATATTGCCGATAGGTTTAAAACCGCCCCCACCGCCCATTGGCTAGATGTGCTACAATCAGACACCATCACCGCATCCGCCGTATATAATTGGCACCATTTACGCCAATCCGAACACTATCGACAATTACACTTTGAACAAACCGTTACCAGCCCCCATTACCCCGCCGTACACACCACCCGTTGCCCGCTAAAAATAGATGGACAGTATATGACCAGCCCACAAGGCATTGCCACCATTGGCGAACACAATCAAGACATTCTAACAGGAGAACTCTAATGTTTATGGAAAAATTTTACGAACACTTTGAACGGGGCGACACCCACACCACCATCGGCAGAACCATCACCGAAAGCGATATTGTCATCCACGCCGGACAAACGGGCGATTTTTACCCCCATCACATGGATGCAGAGTGGTGTAAAACCCAACCGTTTAAACAACGCATCGCCCATGGCACTTTGACTTTTGCCGTATCCATTGGCATGGTGGCGGGGGTGATAAACACACGGGCAATGACATACGGATATGAAAAACTGCGATTCCCCAAGCCCGTATACATCGGCGACACTATTCGGGTTACCGCTACTGTATCAGACAAATACCCCCACCCCAAAAAGCCTGCATATGGTTTTGTGGTCGAAACTATAGAAACTTTAAATCAGCAGGACGCATGCGTCATGGCAACACAACATTTATTGCTGGTAGAAAAACAACACATATAGTAAAATGGACATATGGCATAACACTACAAACAGAAAGAGAGTACTATGAAACCCTGTATACAAGACGACAACACCGGCGTATATGTCGGTCGCATTTGGGACGCCCATCTGCAGTGTCCCAGTTTAGTCACTGTACAAAACGGTACGGTATATGACATTACCACCGCCCAAGTAAAAACCATGTCCGATGTATTGGACTTGGACGCCCCCGCCGATTATGTACGCTCTGTAACGGGTACCCCCATCATGTCGTTAGGCGATTTACAACATAGCAGTTTAAACGCAGATGGGGACACGGACAAAACCCATCTGCTGTCCCCCAATGACCTACAGGCGATTAAAGCGTGTGGCGTAACTTTTGCAAAATCGATGGTCGAACGGGTTATCGAAGAACAAGCCAAAGGCGATGCGGACAAAGCCCACGCTATCCGCCAACAAATCGCCCAACAGATCGGTACCAATTTACACAACATTACCGCAGGCTCCGCACAAGCACAGCAAATAAAACAATTACTCATCAAAAAAGGCTTGTGGTCGCAATATTTGGAAGTCGGCATCGGTCCATACGCAGAAGTGTTTACCAAAGCCCAACCCTTATCGGCGGTCGGGTGGGGTATGTCCGTAGGATTGCACCCCGTATCGAATTGGAACAATCCAGAACCTGAAATTGTCCTAGCGGTGGATTCAAACGCTGTGGTCAAGGGGGCAACCTTAGGCAACGATGTAAACTTGCGGGATATTGAGGGCTTGTCCGCCCTGTTACTAGGCAAAGCCAAAGACAACAACGCCTCTTGTGCCATTGGACCTTTTATCCGCTTGTTCGACCACACATACGGTATGGACGATGTGTGCCGTGCCCACATATCGCTGCACATAAAAGGCAAAGACCAATACGCCCTACACGGGCAGAGCAGTATGACAGAAATCAGCCGATCGCCCCTTGATTTGGTATCGCAAACCGCCGGCAAACACCACCAATATCCCGATGGCTTTATGCTGTTCTTAGGCACTTTATTTGCCCCCACCCAAGACAGAGACACAACAGGACAAGGCTTTACCCACAAAATAGGCGATGTGGTTACCATTGCCAATGCACAATTGGGATACTTGCAAAACACCGTTCGTTTATCGACCGAATGCACACCGTGGACATTCGGTATAAGGGCATTGATGCACGCCTTGCAAACCCGCACATTTTTATAGTCAAAAAAATGGATCTTTTTTAACCACAATACAATATACTCGACTTCTTCGGTATTTTGTGCTACAGTGTTCATCGATCGAGAGAGGATAATATGACAAAAATTTATGGACTACAACACATTGGCTTTACTGTTCCAGATATGGAGCAAGCCGTCGATTTTTTTACAACTGTTTTTGGGGCGATAACCATTATGGAGTGCGGGTCGGTCGATGTTGATGACGACTTTATGATGTTGCACTTGGGGGTTCCTCGAGGCTGTAAAATCACAGATCAGCGGGTGTTACAAATTGGTACTGGTGGGGCGTTGGAGCTGTTTGAATATTCTGGGGTGTCCGCAAACACGCCTATTAAGCACAATGGGGAAGTGGGTGCCATGCATATTGCTTTTGAGGTTGCGGATGTTTTTGCTATGGCTGAAAAAATGCGGGACGCCAATGTGGACATCTTAAAAGGTCCAACACTTATAGAGTCCGGTCCTATGGCGGGGCTGGCATGGCTGTACTTGCGGACGCCGTGGGGACAGTACTTAGAGGTGCTTAGCATAACAAAGCCACTGGGGTATGAAGCAGATGATCGACCTAAAATGTATTCTCCAAAACAAGAATACACCTAAATATACAGAGGTAAAAAATGCAAAAAGAAATTATCGTGTGGAAAAAGTCCGTATTTGAACTGTCCGATTACCAAGATTCAACGCTACAACCCGATGAAATTCGGGGGCAGACTGTGTGTACGCTGATTTCGCCGGGAACCGAATTGAATTGGGCGGAGAGTGCCGAATTGCCCCTACGCCCCGGATATGCCGCCGTGTTTAAAGTAACCGAAATCGGCAGCAAGGTAACAGATATAGCAATCGGGGAAATGCGTTTTTGCATGGGGTGCCATCGTTCAACACAACAACACCCAGCAAAATATACTCTGCCCTTGCCCAAAGGTGTCGATGCAAAAACCGCTGTGTTGGCTCGTTTAATGGGGGTTTCTATGACCACATTTGTTACAACACAAGCCAAACCCGGCGACAAAGTCGTCATCGCAGGGGCAGGTCCCGTTGGATTTTTGGCGGCACATTTATTCAATATTGCTCTTTACGATGTTTCTGTTGTCGACCCCAATCCTTTACGCCGGGCTCAGCTGGAAAAATCGGGCAGTTTTAAGACTTACGCAAAAATGCCATTCGACGATGATAGTTTGCTATCAAAAGTTGCTTTGTTTATCGATTGTTCCGGTTGTGAATCTGCGGTTTTAGACGGGTGTAAAATTGTCCGTAAAAATGGCGAAGTTGTGCTAGTCGGCGTGCCGTGGAAACAAATGACAGATATTTCAGCACACAAAATACTGCATGCGGTATTTATGAACTTAGTTACCTTAAAAAGCGGCTGGGAGTGGAGCCTGCCCATCGACAAAAAAGATTTTGCTTGGGAACAATTGCTGGAAGGATATAACAATTCTGCCCACAGTATCTTTTCTGGTTTTGCCCGGTCTTTACAGTGGATTGCCCATAAAAGTATCAATTTAGACGGGGCAATTCACATCGCCTCTCCCCATTCTCCCAACGATCTTTATAACGATATTCGCACGCAAAACATCAAACACCCCTTTATTGTACTCGACTGGCACAGCTATATGCAATCTCATACACTGTAACAACATGCGGGTTAGTATACACATATGGGGTATAGGCGTGGCATAAATCGTCCACAGCTATTTTACGGAAAGGGTTATCTCCGAAATATTGGCACTTATAATGACGGTGTCCCCCTGTTTTATTTCGCCTTTAATCATTTTCTCAGCAAGGGCATTTTGCACATGGGTTTGTATCACCCGTTTTAACGGTCTTGCCCCGTATGTTATGTCGTATCCTTTGTTGGCAAGCCATTTTATCGCTAGTTCGGTGGGTTCAATAGCAATATTTTTATGCTGTAAAATATGGTGCAAGCGGTTTAATTGCATAGACACTATATCCCCCATTGTGGATTTTTGTAAGCGTTGGAACAAAATAATTTCATCTAAACGGTTTAAAAACTCTGGGCGAAATGTGGCATTGACACAGTCCATTACATGGGATCTTGCTTTTTCTACACTGTCGCCATCTTTTAGGGCGATTATATGCTGTGCCCCCAGATTGGAAGTGAGAATAAGCAAAGTATTTTTAAAATCTACCGTACGACCGTGTCCATCGGTTAACCGTCCATCGTCTAGGACTTGTAACAGTATATTAAATACATCGGGGTGGGCTTTTTCCACCTCATCGAACAGGACGACCTGATAGGGACGGCGGCGGACGGATTCTGTCAGTACACCGCCTTCGTCATAGCCCACATAGCCCGGCGGGGCACCTATAAGCCGTGCCACAGAGTGCTTTTCCATAAATTCGGACATATCGATCCGCAATAAAGCGTTGTCGTCTTCAAATAAAAAATGTGCCACCGCTTTTGTCAATTCGGTTTTACCGACACCAGTGGGTCCCAACATCAGGAAGGACCCAATGGGGCGGTCGGGGTCTTGCAAGCCGGCTCTAGCACGGCGGACGGCACTGGCAATAGCTTTCACCGCTGCCGTTTGTCCGACAACCCGTTTTGTCAAAATCTGTTCCATGTGTAACAGCTTCTGTTTTTCGCCTTCGAGCATTTTGTCTACGGGAATACCGGTGGCACGGCTGACCACTTGGGCGATGGCACTGTCGCTAACCGTTTCTCTGAGGATCAGGGAGTCGGCATTTTCTTGTTGCAGGGCATTTTGTTTGGCTTCTAACTCTGGAATAATCCCATAAGACAGTTCGCCCGCCCGTTCAAAGTTGCCTGCCCTTTGTGCGGTTTCTAGCTCCGTACGGTAGGTATCCAGCTGTTCTTTGATAGTGTATAGCTGTTGCCGTTTGGCGTTTTGCTGTTCCCATTCGGTGGTCAATTTTAAAGACTCTTGTTGCAAATCTTTTAGGTCTTTTTCTAGGGTTTCTAAGCGTTTTTGTGATGCCACATCGCCTTCTTTTTTTAACGCCTGCTGTTCAATTTTTAATTGAATAAGGCGTCTGTCGACTTCGTCTAAGTGTTCGGGTTTTGAATCTATTTGCATGCGTACACGGCTGGACGCCTCGTCCATTAAGTCTATGGCTTTATCGGGCAAAAAGCGGTTGCTAATATAGCGATTAGATAAAGTCGCCGCCGCTACCAATGCGGAATCGGCAATATGCACGCCGTGATGTAATTCGTATTTTTCTTTAATCCCCCGTAGGATAGAAATAGTATCCTCGACGGTGGGTTCAGTGACAAGCACCGATTGAAAGCGTCTGGCAAGAGCCGGGTCTTTTTCGATATATTTTCTATATTCGTCTAGAGTGGTTGCCCCCACGCAGTGCAATTCGCCCCTTGCAAGGGCGGGTTTTAACATATTCGACGCATCCATAGATCCCTCTGACGCCCCGGCACCCACCAAAGTGTGCAGTTCGTCGATAAACAAAACAATCTGCCCTGCTGCCTTGTGTATATCTTGCAGCACGGATTTTAGCCGCTCTTCGAATTCGCCTCGATACTTTGCCCCGGCGATTAACGCCCCTAAGTCTAATACAAGTAGGCGTTTATCTTTTAGGGATTGTGGCACATCGCCATTGATAATGCGTAAGGCAAGCCCTTCGACAATAGCGGTTTTACCCACGCCCGGTTCACCGATAAGCACCGGATTATTTTTTGTTCTGCGGGACAGAACTTGTATCGATCGGCGAATTTCTTCTTCGCGCCCAATAACCGGATCCAACTTGCCCTGTTTGGCATGTGCGGTTAAGTCTATGGTATATTTTTCTAAGGCGTCATAGGACTCTTCGGCTGATGGGCTGTCGGCACGCCGTCCGCCTCGCATGGTGTCTATGGCATGTTGCAAGGCATTTTTTTGTATATTGGCGTCCCTAAATAACGAGGCAATCACAGCATCTTCAAAAAACGCCAACAGGATTTTTTCCACCGTTACAAAGCTATCGCCATCGCTTTCGGCAATACTGGTGGCAACATCCAAAATTTTAACAGTTTTGCTGTCTATACCCAGCTGTACATTCCCCGTAACAACAGGGAGTTTATGCACCATAGTATCGACAGCATTTTTTAAAATATGCGGGCGTCCACCCGCTTTGGTTACAAGAGCCGTCACCATGCCCTGTTTGTCGTCTAGCAACGCTTTCAGCAGGTGTTGCGGTGTGAGCATCTGATGATTTTCCCGCACGGCGATGGTTTGTGCCGCCTGTAAAAACCCTTTGGCTCTGTCCGTTAGTTTTTCTATATCCATTGTATATCTCCTTATACAGTATTGCATATTTCATACTATACATATAAGGAGGTTTTTTGGGGGTTTCAATGGTTAAAAAAATACCCCTACCCATATCATTAAAAATAAAACAGAGGTGGGGCGTAAGCCGGATTCTGTTTTTGTGACCATTCATCTGGGACGCATGTCGCCATCCGCCTCTTGCCCCCTTAGTCTGGTGTGGATGCAGACACCCATCGAATCACACCATAAGACCTTAGGCGTTGCTGCGAATAGGGTTTACCATGCCCACCCCATTACTGGGATGGCGGTGGGCTCTTACCCCACCCTTTCACCCTTACCACCATAATACATATGGTGGCGGTTTGCTTTCTGTGGCACTTTCCCTAGGGTTACCCCCGCCTGCCGTTAACAGGTATCCTTTGTCTGTGCAGCCCGGACTTTCCTCATTTTGTGCCGTTTCCAACATAAAAATGCGGTCATACCCACACCTCTCAAATACATATACACCATTTCCACCCAAAAAGATACGATAAAGTATAAGATATAAAAAAACCATTTGAATATTTATATGCGGTAGCGTATAGTGCAGATATGCGTATCTTTCTGTTTATTTTGTTGTCTGGGTATGTGTTGTTATATACGATTCCAGCACGGGCGGTGCCGTTGTCGCAACGGGTGCTTACGCATTCTGTCGACAGCACTGTTGTTAAAATGCAGATGGTGGAAAACGCCAATAAAAAAGGCTTACGGTATTTTTTAACCGGCACCATAAGCGACACCACACAAACGGTTATCAAAGACATTTTGACCCTGTATGGGGGCAAGGCGTTTTGGCTGCTAACCCCGTCTGTAAAGGTGAAAGCGGGCAATACGCATATAGAGGTCAACCTGTCTGATATTCACTTGCTTGGGGGGCGGTATGCGTGGCAATCGTTGCCAGATACCTTGCCCGCCGCCGGCAAAAAAGTTATCTGGCAAATCGCCGATTGGGTGCAATACACAGCCAGCAACGGATACGACACCCCCGCTGGTATCGTCATTGTCCACACCCCGTCCGTCTATCAAGGACTGGATATGATTACCAACAACAACAATTTGCAAAATTTTGCCCATATGGCGGGTATCGAAGTCGCAGAAATTGCCGACCCAACGCCCTATCGCACCATGACGCAAATCATGGTATACAACAAAACGCCCAGAGCATTACACTTTATCAACCGTTTTTACGGCGTGGGACTGCAGCAAAAACGCCCGTGGCAATACTTAAAAACCGGATCGGTGATCGACTTGGTTGCCCCGTCTTCGGCATACCCAGAAAACTATGTCCGCACCGCCGAAGACATACTGCAACAACGGGGGTTTATTGTCCGCACCAAATATATACAACAGCAAAAACGCCTCGAATTGTATTACAGCAACAGCACCGAAAAACGCTTTGCCCAATTGGCACACGCTTTAAATGACCCGGATTCCGATGCAGTGTGGATTATGCGGGGCGGTGGCGGGGCAACAAACTTGTTGCCATACCTACTGACCATGCCGCCGCCCGCCACGCCAAAACCGTTTATTGGCTTTAGTGACAGCACCGCCCTACACATGTTTATGAACACTCAATGGAACATACCCACCTTGCACGGCGTGGTCGCCCAATACAACCAGCAAATGACCGAAAAAACCGGGCAAGTTATCAACAAACAAGCCAATATCGACGATGTGATCGACATTTTAACAGGCAAAACCACAACGGTTACATACAGCCACTTACAACCTTTAAATGCCCCCGCACAGTCGATAACCAAATTGCACACCCGTATACTTGGCGGCAACTTAACTTTGGCAACCCAATTGCACGGCAGTATATTTTATCCACAAAGTCGCTATCAAACCCCATACTCGTTGTTATTAGAAGGCATAGGCAATGGCTTGCACCAGACAGAACGCATGCTCGATTCTATGGCATACAGTGCAGAATTGCAAAATATAGATGCCGTTATACTGGGCGATTTTGTCACCTATGACCCCCGTATGGACACACAGGACTACCGCAATTTGCTGGATACGGTGGTACAACGGTTTGCCGATAAAGTCCCCATCCCGGTATTTCGCCTAAAAGGCGTGGGACATGACGCCCAAAACCACCCGATTCCCTTAAATACAAAAACCACCATAACAGCAGGGCATATGGGAGCGTTTTCACTGATAGTCGACGGGCGGTAATTAACCTGTTGCCTTAATAAAAAATATATTGTACACTTGCTATTGTTTTTTATTCACAGTTTGTTTTTGAGGGGAGAATTATAATGTTGGAAGGTATTTCGTTGGAGAAACAGGCACAGGCACACAAAATGCCACGAGTGGTTGTCGTTGGCATCGGCGGCGGCGGCAGTAATGCGGTCAAAAACATGATCGAACAACACCTTGAAGGCTGTGAGTTTTGTGTTTGTAATACGGATTCACAAGCCCTGCACCTATCCCCGTGTGATAACAAGTTTTTATTGGGCAAACAGCTAACCGCAGGCTTAGGGGCGGGGGGCAATCCAGAAGTCGGTCGCAAGGCAGCAGAAGAAGACATCAAAGACATCGAGGACTTTATCGACGGGGCGGACATGGTGTTTTTGTCTGTCGGCATGGGCGGGGGTACCGGCACAGGGGCGGCACCGGTTATCGCAGAAATGATAAAAAACAAACATATAGTTTGTGTCGGGGTGGTATCAAAACCGTTTTCCTTCGAAAACACCCACCGTATGAAAGTGGCAGAAGCAGGTATCGAAGACCTACAACAACATGTGGATACTTTAATCGTTATCCCCAATGAAAATCTTATCAATTTGGTGGCAGAAGATGCCACTTTTACGGAGGCGTTAAAAACCGTCGACGATGTGTTGCTAATGGGTGTACGGGCGGTTGCCGATTTGATGCTAAAGCCGGGACAAATTAACCTCGACTTTAACGATATTCGGGCGGTGGTAAAAGAATCCGGTAAAGCCATCATCGGTATCGGCGAAGTGAAAAAATCCGAATACCAAGAAGAAACCGCCGAAGTGGCGGCACAACTTGCCATTTCCAACAGCCTACTCGAATACAACAACATCGGCGAAGCCCGGGCGGTGCTGGTCAATGTAACCGCATCGGAAAACCTGTCGTTTATCGACATGACCACCGCCTGTAATACGGTGCGAAAATCCGTACACCCAGATGCCAATGTCATATTCGGTATGTCCCTAAATACCAATCCAGAATTTGAAGATATTATCCGTTTGTCGGTGTTGGCAACCGGTATATCGAATCAAGCAAAAGCAACCGCAACAACCCAAATCGGATCAAAGGTGATGCCCGCCCATACTGCCGCACCAGAAACAGAACATGTCGATACCGATGCGGACACGCATATAAATACGGATACACCTACACAGACCGATGAAGATTTAGATTATTTGAATGATCTACAATCGATTGAGGATACAAATGCGGACATGGATCCCCCCGCTGATGTATACCCACCATCTGACTCCCCCCCCATCGAGGACACAGCAGCCGTCGACTCGCCCGCTGCGGATTCGTCAATGGATCCTACAGTACAGGCACAACATGCCCCGCAAACTTCCGATACACAACCGCAACACCCGTTTACCCTATCGACTCCCGCATATACCGCACCGCCTGCAGCGGAAAACCCTCCCGCAATCCCCGATAAAAAAACCATATATGACACGGTCGATAAAAATATCGATACCCTAAAATCAGATGGCTTTGATTTCGACCAAGACACTGTCTTTACCCAGCAAAAAAAACAACAATCGGGCGGCTTGCTTGGCAAGTGGTTTAACCGCAACAAATCCCCTCAAACACCGCCAGCAGAATCCACCCCACCGAAACAACAACGGGCACCCCATCACACCTCAGACAGCACCGTAGCAACCACAGAAATTCCCGAATTCTTAAAAAATCAACGGGATTAATACGGTGCCACACATGAAAACATAGCCCATGCTGGAATTTATAATCACTATGTTTTTGGTATCTTTAACGCCGGGACCTTGTATGACTCTGGCGTTAAATTCTGCCTTAGCTATGGGGATTCGCAAATCCGCTTTTACCGGCTTGGGCGATCTTATTGGGCTGTCGTTGTATGTGGTGCTATCGATGATTGGGGTCGGGGCGTTTTTGTCCCAATACCCCTCGACCCTGTCCGTTGTACAGTACATAGGATCGGCGTATTTGATATACTTGGGGGCATGGGCAATTATCCGCAAGAAAAACGCCCACAACAGCGATACACCATATTCTGTGTACAAGGGGACTTCTGATATATATTTTTTGAAATTGGGGTTTATTGCTATCATTACCAACCCCAAAGCCATATTATTTTTTGGCGTATTTTTTCCACAATTTATCCACATCGAAAAACCATTGTTTAACCAGTTCTTAATTATGTTGCCGATTGTTATGACCTCAGAAATTATTGCCCTGTCCATATATGCCTTTGGTGGGCGGGCGTTACATCGCCTGTTAAAAAATCAAAATATAGTCGATTGGGTATCGGGCGGTTTATTGATAGGGGTGGGCATTTGGCTAGCCCTCAAGTAATTTTTTATCTTGGGGGTTATTTCCGGTTCTGGGGTAGGTTGGGGCAAGATTGTTGCCCCTAATGCGGATAATTTTGGCTGCTGGGATTTTTGTTTGACCCTGCGAACGATTTGTTTTTCATAAACGCCAATAATCACGCCACCACTTTCACGCCAAAAAGTATTGCCCATGCGGTTACAAAAACGGGATACTTTCGATTGAAACGGTACCTGCACAGGGGGGAAGAACAAAGCGTATGCGTGGGTAATTGCCACAAACCCGGCTGAGTGCATCAGCTGTTCCAGCTGTTTTTTTGTGTATGGTTGCCCGTGTGAAAACGGGGCTTTCGACACCCGTGACCATAGGCTTACACGGTTTGGCACTACCACAATTACCCGCCCGCCTGATACCATCAAGCGATTTATTTCCGCTATCATCGCCCACGGGCTGTCCGCATGTTCCAAAGCGTGTATTAACACCGCTGTGTGCATACTGGTATTGCGAAACGGCAAATGGTCTTCGTCCGCTACAACTGTATTGGCGGTGTTAAACATATCAATATAGTGAAAAGTATCATAATACACCGGCGGCATCACATGGATATATGCGGTATCTGGCATATACACCCCCGTACAGCCAATCCCCATCACTTGTGTTACATCTATATCCGTTGGCAACCACGGTTTTAAGGCACGGCTGATACTGGACACCATATGGGTACCAAGGGAGGACTGTTTAAATGTGTAAATATCCTCTAACCGCATACCTATTTGTCCCCCAACACCCCTATATATTACATACCCAGTGCAGCGGTTATATAGCCGCTCACCGCTGTATAGTCATTTTCCAAGATGTCATATTTTTCATCCTTATCCATCACCCCTTGTATGTGTGCGGGTACATCAGGTACCTGAATATCCGTACCCGCAAGGGCGGTGGTTACCACTTCTGGAAACTTGGCGGGGTGGGCGGTTGCCATACAGATAACCGGTGCTGTTGTGTGCATTACCGATCCGGCTTCTATACCAATCACGCTGTGCGGGTCGAACACTTCGCCGCTGATGCGGTGCCATTTTGTCATCGCCTGCACCGTGCCGGAGTTATCGACAGAAAAACCTTGAAATTTTGCCGTCATTTTTGCCCACATGGTATCGTCCACAGGCATTGTGCCGGTTTTGCGGAACCTGTCCATAATATCGGCTACTTTGGTACCGTTCCGTCCAACAGATTCAAAAATTAAGCGTTCAAAGTTAGACGATATTTGAATATCCATACTGGGGCTATAAGTTTCGACCACTTGCCGCACAGACATATCCCGGTCGACAAAATATCGAGTTAATATGTCGTTGGCATTCGACGCCACCATAAATTGATCTACGGGTAGTCCCATCTGCATGGCAAAATACCCGGCAAGCACATTGCCAAAATTGCCCGTTGGCACAGAAAACGACACTTTGGTATCCGGTACACCGATACGGGTTGCCGCATATATATAGTATACCACCTGTGCCATAATCCGTGCCCAATTGATACTGTTGACCGCCGATAAATGCAGCCGCTGTCGCATATCCGCATCGTTAAACATGGCTTTTACCAAGTCTTGGCAATCGTCAAAAGTGCCTTTTATGGCGATATTGTGTACATTGGGGGCGTCGACAGTCGTCATTTGCTTGCGTTGCACCAGCGAAGTTTTGCCCAACGGGTGCAGCATAAAAATGTCCATATTGGGGCGATTTTTACACGCTTCGATCGCCGCCGATCCCGTATCACCAGAGGTCGCCCCGACAATGGTAATACGCTCGCCCCGCTGTGCCAGTACCGTATCGAACAACCGCCCCAGCAACTGTAAGGCAAAATCTTTAAATGCAATGGTCGGCCCGTGAAACAACTCACAGACGAACAAAGGCTGTCCATGTGCCGCTGTGTCCTGTATGGGGCGGACAGGTGCCACTTGGGCATCGGCAAAGTTGTCATATGTAGCATCGATCAGCCGTTTTAACACCGTCGATTCAACACAATCGCCGACAAAAGGGCGAATCACATGATACGCCACCTGTGCATACGACATGCCCTGAAACCGCCGAAAATCGGATGGCGTTAGTTGCGGATAAAATTTCGGCACATACAACCCCCCGTCTGTGGCTAACCCTGTCAACAAAGCCTCACTAAAGTTGAGTACAGGGGCGGTACCACGGGAAGAGATATACTGCATAGGGTGTCTCAAATTTTTTCTGTTCAAGATATTACTTGAAAAATCAGATACAACACAACCAATGCCACAATAGCAAGCCAAATAAATCTGTACTTTTGCGATTTTTTCGCATTTAAAGCAAATGACTCATGGAGCTGTTGCGGCGGTGTTGGTTGTGTCTCAGGGGTTTGACCTTGTTCGGTTACCGGGGTGTGCACTGCTTTTTTAGCAGCTGCCTTTTTCGCTCGAGCCTTCTTAACGGTCGCCTTTTTCGCTGTCGTTTTCTTAGCAGATGCTTTTTTGCCTCTAGTCTTTTTTGCAGCAGCCTTTTTTGTCGATGCTTTTTTGACGGGTTGTTGCTCTGGATTCGTTTCCTCAGCCATAAATTTCTCCTTCATACTATAATTTAAATGCACATTGCGGGGGCATTATACCACAAAAAACGGGGTTGTACATACCCGAATATATATTTGTTGCAATTAAAATCACAGTGGCTAGAATCACGGTGGCGAATCGCCACAGTGCATATATATACCCAATTTTAATACATCTTGTGTCCGCATATCCGCCTTACCTAAATTTTGCCTATCGAGCATGGCTTTGTTGCTACCGCCGTCAGCAATAAGTTGTAACGGTGCCAAATACATACTTTCATCATTGCCCGCAGAATCACAAAACCGCCGATTTTGTAATCCTTGTTTGGCAAACGCCAATATTTGCGGCAGTATATCGCCCAGCACCCCATCGCCTAAAGGGGCGTGCAATCCCATAGTCGGTACCGCCGTGCGACAGGCAACAATATCCGTGTACTGAAAATCTGTAATCGCTCTGTGCACCTTGTCCAAAATGTCCGTATCATACAGCAATCCCACCCAAAACGCCGGCAACGCACACAGCATATCTAAACAGCCCGTATCCGCCCCACGCATTTCGATAAAGCCTTTCATCCGTACCTCAGGAAATACCACCGTCAGGTGATCTTCCCAGTCAGACCAAGTGGGGTATCGTCCCGCAAACCCCGGCAATTTGCCCCGCATAAAGTCCCGAAACGACAACCCCAACGCATCCCTGTATACACCATTATCGTAAACAAAATACATAGGCACATCCAACACATACTCGACCCATTTGTCGAAGCCAAAATCCGCATCGAATACCACTTTGGGAATACCGCACCTATCCGCATCCGTATCCGTCCACAGATGCGATCGAAACGATTGGTAATCGGTGGCTTTGCCCCGCACCACCGTAGAATTTGCCCACAACGCAGTCGCCAATGGTTGCAACGCATTCGAAACTTGCATTTTTTTACGCATATCCGCTTCATCTGCATAATCCAGATTGACCTGTACCGTACACGACAAAGTCATCATATGCAGCCCCAAGCCCCCCTTAGTAGGCATGTACTTTTTCATCAACCCATACCGCCCCTTAGGCATCCACTGTATGTCATCAAGGCTACTCAGCGGGTCATATCCCAAACACACGGTTTCCACCCCCAACCCGGCACAAACCTTATGTACATCGGCAATATGCGATTGAATTTCTGCATAGGTTTCATGTACAGTTTGCAAGGGGGCTCCCGACAGTTCAAACTGTCCGCCCGGTTCCAAAGTTACACTGCCCCCATCCTTTAATCTCAAGCCAATAATATTGCCCTCTTCGACAATCGGCGTATTGCCGTCATTCTGTAAAGCACACAGCACCTGTCGAATCCCCGGGGTCGTATCGTATCCCAAACGGGTTTTTGTCTGTTTATGGAACAAAAACTTCTCATGTTCTGTACCAATCCGCCACTGGGATTGGGGTTTACAAGCGTTTTGAAAGTACTGTATCAGCTGCGATTTTTCTGTAATATGTGTAACCATTTTTGTTTTTTCCTTTTTTATTGATGGGGGACTATGCCCCCCATATCACCCACCTGCGGTGGGTTCCCCCCACGCTCTAACGGCGACAAACCCCGCCTGTCTGCCTTGCGGCGGCACACCGACAACGCTGTAAGCCCAGTTCAATATTTAGTACCGAATCGATTCGGTTCAGACCTTTCCCGCAATATATGGTAAATGGACACCATAAGGTTTGTCAAGTTATTTTTTTGAAAGGAAATGAAAAGTTGAAAGTACCCGACCTTATATATATGCGAACAATCTGCACAGCAATATGACTGCACAACTGTACTTATTCGAACAGCGGAATAGCCGTGAAAATTGGTCGGTGGACACAGTCTATAAAAACATGGTCAGCAGTATAAAACGGTTGTACAAAGACACAGAAAATACCGTTGGTGAAGACCATATACAGCAAGGTATGCACAATATCGTCCATGAAATAAATAAGGCAGGCAAGTTTTTAGACATTCGCATAAAAGACATAGGTAAGCCCCTTGAAAATATCGGACAAGACACTGGCGACAAACAGTCTTTGCAACAGGTGGCGTACATTGGTTTTGTCTTTCTGTGGATAGTAGGTAGGTAGTTACTGCAACCCAGTTAGATGGTGCCCTCCAAGGACTACCCCTCTAGGGGGCTACTTTTATCGTAAACTTTCACCGCCCCTTTCCGTTAGTTTTTTGGTGCAATCATTTTTCCCTCTTGTCCTTCAAATACAAATAATACACAAATGCACCAGTCATCGCCAGAACTCCCAACCCCTTGAGAAATTCGCTTGTATGATAACAGCTCCATTCGGCGGCGGCTGGTGTGGCAAAAATAACAGATGATTGCGACTCATAAGATTGCCCTTATGAGTCTTTTTTGTATAGGGCTATTTTTGCTACTGGCTCATTGTCTATATATTCCTGATCAACATTATAAATAGTCTTACCTGTCCATGTATCTTTTTCCATTTCAAAAACAGAGAACCCAAATCGTCCCAGAACGCATCATCAGCCGGGCGGACAATGCCATTTTTGTCCGCATGGCTGGCACGGGTTTTGCCATATCAACAGTACTCAAATGACCGCTACCTTAAAAGCCATTGCCAGCAATGCGGTTGGATGTGCGTTTAAATTGGCTCTGGAAACTTTATCACCTAAGCTGGCGGATCAGATTAACCGTCTCAATGCGTGATCTAGACGAACTAGGTAGCGGACGCATAAAATTCGCACCATAGTTTGATTGCAGTTATTTTAATCATGACCATTTCCCCCCTAAACCTGTTAGGATACCTTACACAATGGATGTTATGCAGGGGCGTAGTCGTCTGTCCCCCCACTTCGTACGAATATGCGTTTCATGGTTTCATACAGTTTTTCGTCCATTTCATAAAAGGGTACCACCTTGTGTGACTTGATGTTATGTGCCAAGAACGCCATGTCGTATGTGGTGGTGTATTTGACTTTGTATTTTAATTTCGCCACTTGGGGGGTGTTAAACACTGACGCCCAACGGGGGGTTTTTGTTTGTATGGACGGTTGGTATATCGCCTGCATATCGATACCCCGTAAGTGGGCGTATATGCCGGTGGTGAATATATTGTCGACACTGGCAACACTTGTGCTACCTGCACCTACAATACTGCTGCCCAACAGTATGGCACTGGCACCTAATAGTATTGTGCCGGTGTTGCTACCGCTGCCACCGCCGTTGCCTAGTGTTAAAGTGGATTTTGTCTTGCTGCTGCTACCATCATAACTCGATCTGGATAGGCTGCTACTACTGGCTCTGAATAGGACACCTGATTTATATTTCTTGTCGTCGCCATCAGACGCTGTGACAGGATTGGCTTGGAAATCGCCCTTTGCGGGGTCGTATGTTACATTACTCTTTCTAAAATCGTAGCCTATACCATTTAGGGTGTTACCCGCAGAGGATTTTGTCCATATTAAGAACCGTCCTTTGTCGCCTGTACTATCCGCTATTTTTAGGGCATTTCTATCCGAATTGTTGGTAAACTTCTCTGCTGCTAGTTCAATAACCACATCGCCTTTGTCGTGGTCGCCTGTGGCGGTTATTTGTCCGCCGTTGCGAATGACAATTTGCGAATCGTTTTGTGCGTTTGCTGTGCCTAAGTGGACGATGCTGACACGGGCACCGTCTGCTTTCCACACAGTTATTTTGCCCGTTTGTTTTTTGTTCGCCGCTGCACTGCTTTTGCCCGTAAGCATCTTGATAAGCAAATCGCTATTGCCGCCGGATACGGTTTTACCTGTGGCAACGGTGATTTCGGCTTTGCCCGTGTCTCTGTCGCTGAGAGCAAAACTGCTATCGCTGGCGTCATTGGCTTTTAGGATCAGTCCACCGTTGATTTTTACATCGCTGTTGATTTTAATCGACCGCCCGGCGATTAAGGTTAATTTTCCTGTGCCTGCTGTGGTGATTAGGGCGTCATCGATTGTAATATCGTTGCTGGCGGTGATGTATACGCTGGCACCGGTTTTTAGCTTTTCTATGATTGGCGATACGGTATCTTTTGGCGATTCAGATATACTTCTTGAAAATCTGGATGTACTTCTTGAAAATCCAGATGTACTTTTTGTCAATTTATATAGGTATACAGCCCCTTCATTATTGTATTGTTTACCATTGGCACGGGAGGCACCTATCGCTAGGTTATTGCCATCACCAGTTAAAGCAACAGCAAACCCGAATCTGGTGTTTGATGCTAAGGAAACGCCGTTGCCATCGTTTATTTTTTGGCGTTGCGTAACTGTAGTTCCCCATGTGGCACCGCTTATATCAAATATATATGCGGCACCAGTTCCCCATTTATTGGGGGCGTCTTCGCCCCAAGCACCTACTGCTAACCTGCTGCCATCATTACTTAGGGCAACGCTGGAGCCAAAATAATCGTAGTCCGACAAGGAAACACCAGCATCGCCATCGATGGTTGTTTGCAATGCTAGGGATTTGCCCCAGCCGCCGCTTGTGCCTACAGTAAACAGGTATACTCTGCCTTTATAGCTGTCCCGTCCTAAGGCACCGACCGCTAGCTTCGACCCGTCATCGCTGAGTGCCACCGCTTCGCCAAATTGTTCGCCAGACTGTAGCGATAGGGTTTGGGAACTTCCCACACTATCGCCATGTCCATATATAGCGGACAATCGGAAAGCATTGTTGCTGGCAATAGTATACAATTTGACAACCCCTCGATGGTATGCCTTAGTGTCGTCATAGGGGGTACCGATGGCTACTTTGGTGCCATCGCCACTGATGGCAACCGATTCGCCGAAGTGTCCATTGTTTGCGGATGCTACTTTGCTGAGTTTGGTTACGGTTGTACCCCATGAGCTGCCGCCGACACGGAACAGGTACGCCGCCCCATAGTTGTTGCCGTTGGTATCGTCATAGGGGGCACCGACCAGCAGGCGGCTGCCGTCATGATTTAGGGCAACGCCAGCTCCAAAGCGGTCGATATTGTTTAACGATACGCCGTTGCCGTGGGCGATTTTTGCTGTGTAATACACATCTTCGCCAAAGTTTTTACCACCGCTCATCTCGAACAGGTATACTGCCCCTCGATTGGTGCCGCCGGTATCGTTAAACTCAGCTCCGACCGCCATTTTTGTACCGTCATCGCTGAGGGCAACATCGGTACCAAACCCTTCGTTATAGGTGAGAGAAAGATTTTTTCTGCTAAACATTTTTGGCTTGCTTGTTCGGACAGGTATATTATCGACAATGTACAGATACACTGCCCCTCGGTTGGCATATTGATCACTACCCCCATCGTCATCTTGTTCCGCCCCGACAGCCAATTTCGTCCCATCACCGCTTAGCGATACACTAGTACCAAACCAATCGTAATCATCCAAAGAGACAGTAGCACCGGACGACAAGAACGCCCCATCGAAGAGTTTCATCACTTGGGTTACGGTGCTGCCCCATGTGGATCCGCCGACAGTGTACAGATACACCGCCCCTCGCCAATGGCCGCCACCATCGCTACCAAGAGCCCCGACAGCCAACTTCGACCCATCGCCGCTTAGCGATACACCGCTGCCAAAATAATCGCCATTGCTCAAAGAAATGGTGCCGGAAGATAGGGTCGCCCCATGCGACAGTTTTACCGCCTGTTTTACCGTTCTGCCCCATGTGGATCCGCCGACAGTGTACAAATACACCGCCCCACGATTCCACCCGCCATCGTCATCTTGTTCAGTCCCCACAGCCAGCTTGGTTCCATCATTACTAAGCGATACACTCCAACCAAACCTATCATTATTATCCAAAGAAATCCCGCTATGGCTATTCGACAGTTTTACCGCTTGCGTTACTGCCCTGCCCCAAGTGGCACCAGAACCGCCGACAGTGTATAGATACACCGCCCCACGATTCCACCCGCCATCGCCATCATAGGGTGTCCCGACAGCCAATTTGGTTCCATCTCTGCTGAGCGATACACCGGTACCAAATTCATCTTCATCCTCGAGAGAAATCCCGGCATGGCTATGAGAAAGTTTTACCGCTTGCGTTACCGTCCTGCCCCATGCGGCACCGGCACCACCGATAGTGTATAGATACACCGCCCCTCGATCGGCACCGTGATAATTAGCCCCATCGTCATCACGGGATGCCCCCACAGCCAATTTCGTCCCATCACCGCTTAACGATACACTGGTACCAAATATATCCCAATTGTCCAAAGAAATAGTGCCGGAGGAAAGTTTTGCCCCATGCGAAAGTTTTGCCATTTGCATTACCGTACTGCCCCATGTGGCACCAGCTGCACTAGATGTGCCAACAGTAAACAGATACACCGCCCCCTTGTCGTGGTCATCCCCCCTAGCTCCAACAGCCAATCTCGTCCCATCATCGCTTAACGATACACTGCTACCAAACTCATCTTCATCATGCAAAGAAATAGTGACTGATAGAGATGCTCCATGCGAAATTTTTACTGCTTGCGTTACCGTACTGCCCCATGTGGCACCACCGACAGTGTACAGATACACACTCCCCTGCTCGTTATCATATTTAGCCCCGACAGCCAACTTCGTCCCATCAGCATTTAACAATACACTACTACCAAACCAATCACCATTATCCAAAGAAACACTAGCATGGCTATCAGAAAGTTTTATCGCTTGCGTTACCGTACTGCCCCATGTGGCACCAGAACCGCCGACAGTGTACAGATACACCGCCCCTCGACCAATACCCCCATCGTCATCATGGGGAGTCCCGACAGCCAACTTCGTCCCATCACCGCTTAACGATACACTCTCGCCAAACCTATCATGATCATCCAAAGAAACACTGGCATGGCTATCAGAAAGTTTTACCGCTTGCGTTACTGTACTGCCCCATGTGGCACCAGAACCGCCGACAGTGTACAGATACACCGCCCCTCGATCTGCATTTTGATCACTACCCCCATCGTCATCACCCATAGCCCCAACAGCCAACTTCGTCCCATCACTGCTTAACGATACACTACTACCAAACGCATCACCATCATCCAAAGAAACACTGGCATGGCTATCAGAAAGTTTTACCGCTTGCGTTACCGTACTGCCCCAAGTGGATCCACCAACAGTGTACAGATACACCGCCCCTCTACCATACCAACTATTACTATGGGTATTCCCATCGTCATCACCAGTAGCCCCGACAGCCAACTTCGTCCCATCGCTACTTAACGATACACTATCACCAAACCAATCATCATCATCCAAAGAAACACTGGCATGGCTATCAGAAAGTTTTACCGCTTGCGTTACTGTTCCGCCCCATGTGGCACCAGAACCGCCGACAGTGTACAGATACACCGCCCCTCTACCATACCAACTATTACTATGGGTATCCCCATCGTCATCACGGGACGCCCCGACAGCCAACTTCGTCCCATCAGTGCTTAACGATACACTACCACCAAAATAATCATGATCATCCAAAGAAACACTGGCATGGCTATCAGAAAGTTTTACCGCTTGCGTTACTGTACTGCCCCATGTGGTACCAGAACCGCCGACAGTGTACAGATACACCGCCCCTCGAGCAATACCCCCATCGCCATCACCGGAAGCCCCGACAGCCAACTTCGTCCCATCACCGCTTAACGATACACTATCACCAAACCGATCATTATGACCCAAAGAAACAGTGACGGGAAGAGACGCCCACTGCGAAAGTTTTACCGCTTGCGTTACCGTCCTGCCCCAACTGGATCCGCCCACAGTGTACAGATACACCGCCCCTCGATTTGCATTTTGATCACTACCCCCATCGTCATCACCATACGCCCCAACAGCCAACTTCGTCCCATCACCGCTTAACGATACACTACTACCAAAATAATCCAAATTATCCAAAGAAACACTGGCATGGCTATCAGAAAGTTTTACCGCTTGCGTTACTGTACTGCCCCATGTGGTACCAGAACCGCCGACAGTGTACAGATACACCGCACCTCGAGCAATACCCCCATCGTCATCACCCCAAGCTCCGACAGCCAACTTCGTCCCATCACTGCTTAACGATACACTACCACCAAAATAATCAAAACCATCCAAAGAAACACTAGCATGGCTATCAGAAAGTTTTACCGCTTGCGTTACTGTACTGCCCCATGCGGCACCAGAACCGCCGACAGTGTACAGATACACCGCACCTCGATTACTACCCCCATCGTCATCACCCTGAGCCCCGACAGCCAACCTCGTCCCATCACTGCTTAACGATACACTACGACCAAAATAATCCCAATCATCCAAAGAAACACTGGCATGGCTATCAGAAAGTTTTACCGCTTGCGTTACTGTACTGCCCCATGTGGTACCAGAACCGCCGACAGTGTACAGATACACCGCCCCTCGATTTGCATTTTGATCACTACCCCCATCGTCATCACCAGTAGCCCCGACAGCCAACTTCGTCCCATCACTGCTTAACGATACACTACGACCAAAATAATCCCAATCATCCAAAGAAACACTGGCATGGCTATCAGAAAGTTTTACCGCTTGCGTTACTGTACTGCCCCATGTGGTACCAGAACCGCCGACAGTGTACAGATACACCGCCCCTCGATTTGCATTTTGATCACTACCCCCATCGTCATCACCAGTAGCCCCGACAGCCAACTTCGTCCCATCACCGCTTAACCATACACTACTACCAAACCCATCATAACTATCCAAGGAAACACTGGCATGGCTATCAAAAAGTTTTACCGCTTGCGTTACCGTACTACCCCATGTGGCACCAGAACCGCCGACAGTGTACAGATACACCGCCCCTCGATGGTTTCCCCCACCGCCATCACCCGTAGCCCCGACAGCCAACTTCGTCCCATCACTGCTTAACGATACACTCATACCAAAACGATCACCATTATTCAAAGAAACAGTGCCGAGCGACAGAGATGCCCCATGCGACAGTTTTACCGCTTGCGTTATTGTACTGCCCCATGTATCCGCAGCTTTACTGGCGGTAAATGTATATATGGTACCGGCATTATTGCCATTGGTATCATCGCCCTTAGCCCCTACTACTAACTTGGTGCCATCGCCACTTAGGGCAACAGCCGCCCCAAATCCATCGCCGCTTGACAAAGATACGCCCGCCCCGTTGGCAACCTTAGTAACATGGGTAACAGTGGCACCGCTTACATCAAACAAATATACCGCCCCGGCATCCCCCGTATCGGCACCCACCGCTAATCTGCTGCCGTCATTGCTCAGCGATACGCTACTACCAAAACTTGTGTTACCCGCATTTAATGTAACGCCGGCACCATTGGCAATTTTGGCGGTTTTTCTAACAGTAGCACCATTTACAGTAAACACATATACCGCCCCTTTGCCATCGCCATCGGCACCTACCGCTAGCTTCTTGCCATCGTCACTGAATGCCACACCTGATCCGAAATAATCGTCTGTTTGTAACGACACACCGGACACGCTGCCATCGATCTTTTTGAGTTTGCTAACTTGTACGCTGCTAGACCCTGTAACTGTAAACAGATACACCGCCCCTTCACTACGATTATCCCCATCGGCACCTACCGCTAATTTTGTCCAATCGCCGGTTAGGGCAACACTTGCACCAAAACCATCGCCTGCACCCAACGACAAACCCGCAGTGCCTGAGGCGATCTTTGTTTTTTGTGTAACTGTGCCGCCACCGACACTAAATACATACACCGCCCCTTTGTTAGAATTTGTACCGCTGGCACCGACCGCTAACTTTGTACCGTTGTTGTTTAGTGCCACAGAAGCCCCAAACGCATCGCTACTGCTTAATGTAACACCGTTGCCGTTGCTAATACGGCGGGTGTACGAAATATCACTGCCCCATTTATGTATAAGTGTATTTACTCCGAACAAATACACCGCACCGCCGCCGCTGTATTTTGTCGCACCTACGGCTAACTTGCTGCCGTCATCGCTCAACGCAACCGATGACCCGAACGCTTCACCAGCGGTTAATCGCAACGGTCTTTGATCTCTTATTATCCGCTGTACTGCAACCGTGCTGCCCCACGCATTACCACCCGATAAGCCCAATAAATACACCGCCCCCCGTTTGCTGCCGCCGGTGCTGTTACCGATAGCCCCTACAACTAAACGGGACCCATCCGGGTTTAATGCCACAGAATAGCCAAATTTATCGGTACTGGACAACGCAATATTCGCACCATTGGTAATGATGTTCGTTCGGGCAATTTTACCCCCCCATGTGATGCCGCCAACAAAAAACAAATATACAGCCCCCCGATCTTTACCGCCAAAATCAGAAAATATAGAGCCTATCGCCAATTTGCTACCGTCATCACTTAGTGCAACGCTGCCGCCAAAAAAGTCATCTTCGTCCAGTGCCGCAAATCTATCGGCAATCTTGGCAGTATAGGTAAACGATTGACCCCAACTGGAGCCGCCAACCGTAAACAAATGCACCGCCCCTCTTCTGTCATTGGTACCCTCAGCACCGACCGCTAACTTCGACCCATCACCACTTAACGCAACCGAATAGCCAAACGAATCATAAGACGACAGGGTAAGCCTGCCACTGCCGCTTACAATCCGTCCTGTACGCCGCCGATTGGGCGAAGTGCCCCAGTCTTTGCCATCACCAGACAACACAAACAACGACACAGATCCCGCCTCAGACACCCCATTTTGCGTATCATGGGTTTCACCAACCGCTAGTTTGGTGCCGTTATCGCTTAACGCAACGCCAGTGCCAAAATACCCATTGCCCCCATATTCTAAATAAGAAGTATTGGTAACATCTCTGCCCCAATCGATAGAAAAGAAGAAAATTCTCCCCCTGCCGCTCCGATAGGGAGACACTTTTTTCACATATGGCATACCCACAACCAGCTTAGTACCATCGTCATTAAACGCCACAGATTTACCAAACTGTGCATTGCTGCCTCTGACATTCAGACCAGACCCATAGGCGATTTTATGTTCTTGTAACAGCGAACTGCCCCACTGAGACCCCTTGCCGCCAACAGTGAACAAATACACCGCCCCGTTATCGGTAGCCCCCGTGTCATCACCCCGAGCCCCAACAGCCAATTTGCTGCCATCTTCGCTAAGAGCAACAGAGGCACCAAAATTGTCATTGTCGTCTAAATCCAGTTCGAAACCTGCAAGGGGTGTGGACGACATAATGCGTTTTGCCTGTGCAAAGCCGCCAGAAAAACCGCTAATCACCACATTTTTAGGATCGAGCAAAATAACCCCATCGCCCACTTCGACCCGTTTTAAACCGAAGCTGTCGACTTTTTTCTTGCCCGATATTTCTACCGCCCCGCCACCAGTAGCACCGGTTGCGGTAATTTGGGCATAGTTATTGGTGGTGTGATCTGCCCATAACACAACCGTACCCCCCGTACCCGATTCGGATGATGTGTCGATGTGTACGCCCGTACCCAACGAAGTTTTGCCGGCACTGGTAAGCCCACTGCTATCAGACCAGCGGTTTATAAATAAATCCTGAGCCTTTTTGTCTAGTTGGCTGGCTGGTTTTTGCGTTGTACGAACCGCCTTGAAACGCCCCGCCAATGCGGATGCGACCGCCCATAGTCGTACCCGTTGCCGATACACTACCAGAAAACAGCCCGACCAAGCCGTTTTTGTTGGATATATCGATATAGCCGCCTGTGCCATCGCTGCCATCGGCAACAAAATCGCCACTGCCGACCAGTTTATAGTATTTGTCGCCCGATAATCCACCAATTACGGATACACTACCGCCCTGTTTACCGCTGGCATCGAGCACCGCCCCACGACTGAGGCTTGCCCCCTGTTGTAACGATATGTTAATCGCTCCCCCATTGCCTGTTGCGGCGGTGGCAGATATGGGAGCGGACATATTTAACGACTGCACGGCAACATCTATCCGTCCCGCATTGCCATAATCGGCATCAGCGGTGATTCGCCCATTACCAGCAATTCCCAAAGTACCGCCACTAATAGATATAACCCCGTCCTGAGAGGACACGGTGTTTGCGGAGACAATACCGCTAACAGATATAGACTGCCGAAGAATATCAGAAGCATCGGCAACGGTTATATCAACAAAACCGCCCCGTGATTCGATTTTGCCGCCTAAGTCAAGGGTGGCAGAAACTTTGTTGCCGTCCACATCTGTCAAGTCTTGCCATGTGTCCGTAGGCACTTCGACCCGCAAGAAATCGTTATTGCCAAACGACATGACAATCTTTTCACCACCAGCAAAACCGACTGTCCCCACATGGGCACGGACGGTGCCGTCATTTTTGACCGCTCCGCCCAGCAACGCTACAAAACCGCCATCGTCGACAGAAACAGTCCCCCGATTCGAAACAACGCCATTTTGACCACTCTTTGTAAACGAATAATCGCCATTCAAAAAGTCGTTGTTATCAATATCGAGGGTCGAGGCAACAAAATTGCCCGTATCGACAACCCCGTCGGCAGTAATCAATATGCCATTGGGATTGACCAAAAACACGCTACCGTTGGCATTGATTCGCCCGGCAATCTCAGAGGTCAAATCCCCCGTAACACGATTTAAAGTTGCCGAATCGCTACTGGGCTGATTGAAGTTTACCGTGTTGTCCTTACCCACAGAAAAGCTGTTCCAATTAACAATCGCTTTGTCTGTGCTTTGATCGATATTTAAGGTGCTACCCCGTTGATAAATATGGGCATTTCCATCGACCACCTTACCACCACTGGGGAGTTCCCCCGCATAAGCAAAGCCACCTGTTAACGCCCCGACAACACACAAAGAAGCCGTCACCATAAACATTTTTTTATTATAAGCCGTTTCTCTCATCATACATCTCCTAATTACAAAAGTTGATTAAATAACATATATCTTATATACCTAAACCATAAACTCTAATCTTATAAACAAGACATGTACACTTATACCATAGATAAAAAGCGTCTGTCAACCCCTATTTTCGATTTATTTTAAGATTCGTATTATTTTATGTTCAAATAGGCTTAAATCATAGAAAAATAAAAACTACAGAAAAGGCGGTTGCCATGTTCACAACACACTATGACATCGCCCTAAACAATAAAAATAGTCTGCAGACCCTTTATTTCGGTTTTACAGGGACAGTTATGCTAGCAGCGATTTTAAGTCCCTATACAAGTTATCGTCAATATCCATACCATTTTTGTTGCGTTCACGGATGATTTTACGATTTTCCCCCGGTATGCGAGTGCCATCCTGATGTTTGATTTCCGATATTAACTGTGTCAAGCGTTGGGCAAAATAATCACCATTTATTATAGTGGTGTCTATGGCAATAATCAACTGTGCCACATTGGGAGATGTGCCTTCGGTATTTAAAAACGAATCCGCTTCAAAACTAAAATGTGCTTGACACAAAACAGCGGTTAAAATTTCAATCATTACGGTAATAGCATACCCCTTTGCCCCACCAAATGGCAACATACATCCCGCCATAGCCTTGCCCGCATCGTCGGTGGGGTTTCCGTCCGTATCAATCGCCCAATGCGTGGGGATTTTCTCATTATTTTTACTGGCTTGTATCAATTTGCCCCGTGCCACAACCGACATTGCCATATCCACCACCACATCGCCTACGGCAAATGCCAAAGGATTGGTACCAAACAAAGGTTGTGATCCGCCCCATGGAGCAATCGCCTTAGGGGCATTGGAAAACAGCATTGCCATCATGCCTTTGTTGGCTAAGTCCTCTACCACATGACCAGCAACACCACAGTGATGGGATTGATTGATACCCACAGCGACAATACCTTGATCTACAATGGATTTTTCTATAATCTGCTGGGCTAAGTCCAAGGCGGGGTATGCAAATCCTCCGTTTGCACAGATATGATAAAATCCGGCACGCAGTTTTTGATGGGTCGGCAACACGGTACCATCCACCTTGCCAGACCGCAACTGTCCCGCATAAGAAGGTACCCGTACCAAACCATGTCCCGATTGCCCATCCAATTGTGCCCGCACCAAAGCTTGTGCTATGCGATGGGCAACACTTTGTGAGGCACCGTGACGGTAAAAAATTTGCTGACAGAGGTTTAACATGTGTTGTGGTTTCATATGTGGCATGGTATTTTTCCTGTATTAAAATATGTGTGTTATAGTGGTCCCATTTTCACGGGATATATTAGGGGATTTATGATGGGTTGATAGGACTCGTATACAGCAAGCCTATAAATGATTCAGTACATTTTTTACGGTAATGGCACTCACCCGAACATTGGATTCAACCGTAACCCCAGCAATATGAGGTGTTAAAATAATATTTTCAATATCTTTTAAACACTGTGCTTGTGTGGCGGACAGGGGTTCTTGTTCAAACACATCTAAGGCGGCACCTGCTAATTGACCTGACCTGAGCACCTGTGCCAAGGCTTGTGTATCCACCACCTCGCCCCGAGATGTATTGATAAGTACAGCACTTGGCTTCATGGTGGCAAGGGTATTTTCATTGATAAAATGCTTAGTTTCTGGGGTGTAGGGACAATGCAAACTGATAACATCCGCCTGTGTTAAACAAGTGGACACATCCACATTATCTACACCATTCCAAATATCAGAATCTGCTGGGATAAAGGGATCATACGCCATAACATACATACCCATTGCCTGAGCACGCATTGCCACCCGACGGGCAATACATCCAAAACCCATTAACCCCATTTTTTTTTGCTGTACCTCATAGCCGATAAGTTGATTACGGGGCCATTGACCATTAACCATCGCCGCTTGCGACATATACGCCCCCCGTAATAAAATAAAGGTACTTGCCATAACATATTCAGCAACGCTATCGGCGTTGGCACCGCTTGCTGGGCATACGGCAATATTTTTTTGTTGGCACAACTCCATATCAATATTATCTAAGCCAACCCCCAAACGACCTACGACTTTTAAATTCGGAGCATGGGATAGCAGATCCGCATTTACCTGCGTTTTATTACGCACAATAATCGCCTGTGCCATCTGTAAATGTGCATACAGGCTATCGCTGTGTTGCCATAAATTAGGGTTGTACATAAAGTCCCTATTTTGGTCTTGAAACACAGATAAAGCCCGTTCATCGATAAATTCAGTAATAACTATCATAAGCAACTCTCTTTCTCAAAATGTATTTATAACTTTTAATCATATAGCTAAATTCATATAAAATATTTCGTCATATTATACGGCATATTCTATTTTTTGTTTATATCTTGATAAACAACCGTTACAATGGTCCTTTACCACTGTGTCAGCTCCTAAAACATTATCCACCAATCACATAAGACGCAATCCATAAGGATAACACGGCAATAAAAATCATTTCTAATATCAATAACACCATCGCACGACCGCCCACAGACACAATGCCACCAAAAGATGTTTTCATACCCAATGCGACCACTGCCATAGTCAACAACCATTTAGAGATTGTCGCTAACATCGCAGACACAGGCATGTTCAACGGGGGCATTAACTGAAAACTCAACAGACCAAAACTGTTTAAACCGACCACTGCCAAAAATCCTATCAAAAACCATGGAAACGGTGCCTTTACATGGGAACAGTGTTTGTTTTTATGTGCTTGACGCCACAACCAATACACCAACGCCCCTAATGTAAACACAACCGGCAATAACATAGCAACCCGCAACAGCTTGGTAATAGTGGCTATATTGCCCACATCTGTGGACATGGAAAAACCAGCCCCTACCACCTGTGCCACATCGTGGATACTTGCCCCTAAAAATACGCCACTTTGCAACGCATTATAGTCTAAGGCGATGGCAATTAATGGGTAAACCACCATGGCAATGGTGCTGAGTACATTTACCCCTACTACTGTAAACAAAGTTTGTTGTGCCAATTTTTTGTCTTCGGGGAATACAGAGGCAATCGCCATAGCCGCAGAGGCACCACAAATTGCTGTGGATCCCCCCGTTAACACTCCCATACGCATACCTACACCAAGCAAGCGTCCCATCAACACCCCAAATACCAAAGTGGCAATGACCGCCCCTGCAGTCGCCCAAACCACAGCCATTCCCAACGAAGACATTTCCGTAAATGTAATACGAGTCCCCAGTAAGGCAACCCCAATACACAAAAGCATTTTAGCACTAAATTCTATACCGGCTTTATAGGGGGGCTTAAAACACAGGCGTTGTACCAAAACCCCCATTACCAGAGCGTATAACATATAAGGACCACCTATGTATGATGCACCTATGTGGGCAAACATCGCCAACACAAAGCATACAGCAATTCCAAAAATATATTTCATGACACTATTTTTCTCTCTTCGTATTCTATAATTTTTGTTCTATACATTGTTAGGGATTAATCCAGATACTTAGCATACATATCTTTTAAACCCTTTATAATTTCAGTTGTTTAACAATTTGACCGACAATCGGATTGATATTTTCATTGTTAGTATACACACGAATGTCATATTCAAAATCCCACTTGCCATCGCCCAAATGTAAAAATTCCCCAGATTCTATATGATGCTTCACCATCGTTTCAGGGATCCAACACACCCCAGAATGCCCATTTTTCAATATATCGTACAATGTATAGGAAAAGTCGCTTTGTGCAATACATTTAAATCTTATTTTACTGCATTTTTCTAACATGCGATTTATGGATATAGAGAGAATTGTGTTATTTGCCGTATATTCCAGCATAGGAATCGGTTCATCTGTTTCCTTATTCAAATCATAATAATGCGTACAATGACACACGGGGATAATTTTTTCCCGCCCAATGACCTGAAAGTCGTACTGACTCTTATTTACGGACAACGACCAGTGTTGTGCCCCATAGATAACCAACAAATCCGTTTGTTTTTTCTTTAGCATGTCCAACCCATCATACACGGTACGCACACAATACTTAGGACAAATATCCCTATCTAGGGCAGAGATCTGAGTTTGCAAAGCCCCGGCTTTTGTCACCGCTATTGCATACATCAAGGTTATATTGATATTTTTATTAGAAGTATGCCCTTCGTTACAGACGATGTCTTTTAGCTGATTTACATCTTCTAAAATGTGATGGGCATGTACCAACAAACGCTCGCCTGCTGTAGTGAGCTGAAATTCTTTCTTATTGGACACAATAAGGTCAACCCCTATGTCTGTTTCCAATGATTTAATGCGACGGGAAAACGCAGACTGCGAAATATGGCATTCCTGTGCTGCCGCAGTAAAGTTTTTCCATTTTGCCAATACAACAAAGTATTGTAGCGATTGCATATTCATGCGTACCCCTTAAATTCATGTGTACCCCTTAAAACCACACCCTAACGACAATATTTTATAAATATATACTTTAATGCCCCGTATGACAAGTGCCTTAATAATGTAATTTTTGCATAAGCATATCTCAAAATAACATTAGGCAATTTCTAAAATTTTAGTTTATTATCATCTTGTAAATACCGTCAAAAACCCCCAACTTATGTGATGGGGTGGGAAATAACATATTGGATTTAAGGGAGAGAAATTTTATGACGATTCCACATTTATTAATACACGAGGCGGGCGACAACATAGCCGTTGCGGTCGTTGAAGGTCTGTCAGCAGGCACAAGTGCATTGTGCGTTAACATTGAAGATAACAGCGACTTTACCGTAGATGTGTCGATGGATATTCCCATCGGTCACAAGGTTGCTTTAACACATATCAACGCCGGCGATACCGCCATTAAATACGGTGAAGATATTGGGCGGTTTGTTGCCGATGTAAAAAAAGGCGAGCATGTGCACACCCACAATTTAAAAACCAAACGCTGGTAATCACAAGGGGAGAGTAAAGCTATGGATACATATTCAGATATGACATTTCAAGGGTATCGCCGTGAAAACGGACGGGTTGGGGTACGGAACCATGTGGTCATTTTGCCCGTTGACGATATTTCCAACGCCGCTTGTGAGGCGGTGGCAAACAATGTGCAGGGTACTTTGGCGATCCCCCATGCTTATGGGCGGTTGCAGTTTGGTGCCGACTTGGATCTATTTTTTGATACGATTATTGGTACCGGTGCCAACCCCAATGTGGCAGCCGTAGTCGTTGTCGGTATCGAAGCCGGTTGGACGCACCGCATCGTAGAAGGTATCGCCAAAACAGGCAAGCCAGTTTCTGGTTTTTCTATCGAACAAAACGGCGATTTCGAGACCATTCGTGCGGTGAGCTGGAAAGCTAAAGAATACACCCAGTGGGCAAGTGAATTACAACGACAAACTTGTCCTATTTCTGATCTGTGGGTGTCGACAAAATGTGGTGAGAGCGATACCACAACGGGTCTGAGCTCTTGCCCGACTGTCGGCAACATGTATGACAAGTTAATCCCCGAAGGCATTTATGGATGTTTTGGTGAAACCTCTGAAATCACTGGTGCAGAACATATTTGTAAACAACGGGCAATCAACCAAGAAGTAGGCAACCGTTGGTATGATATGTGGAAAGCCTATCAGGACGAGGTTATTTTCGCCCACCAAACGGACGATTTATCCGACAGCCAACCCACCAAAGGCAATATCGAAGGCGGTCTGACCACCATTGAGGAAAAAGCTTTGGGCAACCTAGAAAAGATCGGTAAACAATGCCGTTATGTCGATATTCTAACCCCTGCACAAGCACCACAAAAAGGTGCCGGTTTGTATTACATGGATACATCCTCTGCGGCGGCGGAATGTGTTACCTTGATGGCGGCTGCGGGCTATGTAGTCCACACCTTCCCAACGGGACAAGGCAATGTGGTCGGCAATCCAATCGTCCCCGTTATTAAAATCACGGGTAATCCACGCACAGTGCGTACCATGGGCGAACATGTGGATGTGGATGTGTCAGGCATTCTACGCCGTGATATGACATTGAATGAGGCAGGCAATGCGTTAATTGAATCCATTCGTCGTACCGCAAATGGACGCTTAACCGCTGCGGAAGCCTTAGGGCACCGTGAATTTTCAATGACAAAATTATACAGAAGTGCATAATATACATTATAATGGGGGATGGTCGTATGCGTTGTCATACGGGGACTGCGTAAAAAATGTAAAAGGCTCTAGATATTTTGAAATATTATGATATACTCCAAGACTGTTATGGTGGCTGTTATGGTAAACAGTTTAGGCGAATATAAAGTGATATAACAAGAGAGAATTGCAATGATAGAATATATATATCAAGCCTTTACCCCTATGAATCTGGGGTTGGCGTTGTTGGGTGTTATTGTGGGCACCGTTATTGGGTCTATGCCCGGTTTAACCGCTACAATGGCAATCGCTGTTCTGATTCCTGTGACTTTTACTATGGATCCGATTCCTGCCCTTATTTTAATGGGGGCGTTGTATACGGGTGCCATTTATGGGGGGGCATATTCGGCAATTTTACTTAATGCTCCCGGAACACCTTCGGCTATCGCCACCACTTTTGATGGCTATCCCATGAGCAAAAATGGCAAAGGTGAACTGGCTATTACCTTGGCATGCTTAGCCTCAGTGATTGGGGGTTTGGTTGGGGCATTAGCACTCTGGTTGTTATCGCCGCCGTTGGCACAAATTGCTTTATCTTTTGGACCAGTGGAATATTTCTGGCTTGCTATATTTGGCTTAACCCTTATTTCTAGCCTGTCGTCCCACAACCTGTTACAAGGTATTATCGGTGCCTGTTTGGGCTTGTTTATATCGACCGTCGGTGTTGCCGCTATCGGAGCCGAAGTACGCTTTACCTTTGATTCACAAATATTATTGGGAGGTATAGAAATAGTATCTGCACTGATCGGTTTATATTGTCTTCCAGTCGTGATGGATATGATTGCCACTCGCAACGCACACTTGCAAAAAAGCTCTGGTACCAAAGGGTATCAATTATTTGAGGCGGTGCGGGTTTTGGGAAAAAACAAAATAAATGTCATCCGCAGTTCGGTCATTGGTACGCTCGCAGGGATTTTACCCGGTGCAGGGGGATCGATTGCCAGCTTAATTTCCTATGCAGAGGCACAGCGGTTTTCAAAAAACAAAGAGACCTTTGGCAAGGGCAATCCAGAAGGCATCATTGCCACAGAATCCGCAAATAATGCCACCGTTGGCGGCGGCTTTATTCCAACCTTTGTATTAGGTATTCCCGGCACACCCCCAGATGCGGTTATCTTAGGGGCGTTGTTAATACAAGGCATTCGTACGGGTCCGGATATGTTCCAACCGGATAATCCCATTGTGTATACATTTATGATTGGGCTATTTATTGCCACTGTATTAATGTTGCCGGTCGGGTTACTTATCGGGCGATATGCGTATAAATTTATTGTTGGGATTCCCAAAACCGCTTTGGTTCCGGGCATTATCTTTTTAACCTTAATCGGTGCATACGCCATTCGCAACAATATTTTTGATGTATATATTATGATAGGATTGGGGGTTACAGGATGGGCAATCGCCCGTGGGGGGTTTGAAGCATCCCCCATTGTATTGGGCTTAATCTTGGGGCGAATAGCCGAAGAGGGATTTGTGCAGGGCTATGTTATTGGTGATGCCACTGAGACTTTGTTTGCAACTTTCTTCTTGCGTCCTATTTCTATGGTATTAATTGCCCTGATTGTCATATCATTGTTGGTGCCCTTAATAAAAAACAAGATGCTGTCATCCAACGCCTTATTATCGCCACAAGATACAGTACAGGATGTGGCACAATATAAAAAAGGCATATTCATTGCCATCGTGATGTTTATCCTTGCTGGGTTAGGATTTTGGGATACTTTGCGTATGCACGAGATGGATTCGTATGTCTTCCCAAGATTTGTCACCGCCTGTATGATAATTTTATGTCCGCTGTATGTGGGACGCACATGGGTGCGTATACGCAAAGCACAAACCAATACTCATACACCCGCTGTGGTCGATACCACGCAAAAATGGCGTATGGTCGGTATGTTAATTTGTATTATTGGGGGCTTGGTAATAATGCCATACTCAGGGTTCTTGGTGTCTAGTATGATGATATACATAGCCATTATGACTCTTAGTCAATTTGAAAAATGGGTTATATCTAAATGGATAAAACACAGTGGATATGGTCTATTGGTGGTATTGGGATTGTACTTGTTGTTTACGCAAGTTCTCATGGTTCCCTTGCCACAAGGTACAGTGTTTGCCTAAACACTTAAAATACAACAGGCACATACGAAAACATTTACATTCAAATAGAGTAACATTTTAGGAGAATAGTTATGAAAAAACATTTGATAAAAACAGCCATTATGGCGATGTTGGGTGGGGCATTGACGATGTCTGCAGCCGCACAAGCAGACAGATTCCCAAACAAGAGCATTAATTATGTCATTCCATTTGGTCCCGGTGGTGAATCCGATATTACCGCCCGTCACCAGCAATCTTTCTTTAAGGACTACTTCGGTCAAGACTTGGTCATTTCCTACAAACCCGGTGGGGGGGGTGCTTTGGGTTGGGCATCTCTAAACAGTATGAAGGGTGATGGGTATACTATGATGGGTATCAATCTGCCACACATTGTTATAAAACCGCAAACCGGAGATGTTGGTTTTAAAACCGAAGACCTAGTGGGTATTTACATGTTCCACTACACGCCAGATGCCCTTATTGTACACAAAGACAGCCCATTCAAAACCATTCAAGATGTCATTGATTATGCTAAGGAGAACCCGAAAAAACTCACCCTTTCTGGTAGCGGTAAGGGAACCGCCAACCACTTAGCACAGGTTGCTTTTGACAAAGCCGCTGGTACACGAACCACCTATGTAAGTTTTAAGGGTACGGGTGCAGCGGTAACGGCTCTATTAGGTAAGCAAGTCAAAGCGGAGTGGGGCTACACATCCGTAGGTAAAAAACACCAAGACAAAGTACGGGTACTAGCCGTTGCCACAGAAACCCGCCACCCAAGTTTTCCAGCCGTACCAACATTCAAAGAACTAGGCTTTAACATCGTATCCGGTGCTTATCGTGGTATCGCTGTACCGAAATCCACACCAGAAGCTCTACGCATTAAATTGTCTGACATGATTCACAAAATCAACCAAGACCCAGAATTTAAAAGACGCATGGAAGCGGATGGTATGACCTTGCTAAATGTACAATACAAAGACTACCAATCCTTCTTAGAGGCACAAACCAAAAAAATCAACACATTGGCAAAAGAAGCCGGCATTATCCAATAAAACAGCTATAAAAGCCACAACTTCCTCCCCTTGCACCGCATGGGGAGGTTTTTTGTATAAATATATTTACACCAACTTAATGACAGTACCTAACCAGCATGGGCGGTTTTGTCTGTTGTTGTCGATTGCTGTACGAATATGTGTTTTATGGATTCGTACAGATATTCATCCAGTTCGTATAAGGGTACCGCTTTTTGTGCCTTAATGTTATGTGCCAGCATCGTCATGTCGTATGTGCGGCGTATTTGGCTTTTGTATTTGGCTTTGTAGGTTACCTTGTGGGGGGTGTTAAATACGGAGGGTTGTGTGGGCGGTTGATATATCGCCTGCATATCGATACCGTTTAAATAGGCGTATATACCGGTGGTAAACAGGGAGTCGATACTGCCAACAGGGGCAGCTAATCCACCACTTGCTCCGCCTGCTCCAGCACCGGTAGCACCAGCGGCACCTGCCCCTGCTGCCCCTGCTGCGGCACCGCCGCCAATACCGCCCATAGCTACAACAGCAACGCCGGCACCTATCAATACGATAGCCGCACCGCCGCCACCACCGCCGCCACTACCGCCGCCATCACCGCTTGATACGGGCTTGTATATGAAACCGGATTTTTCTTTGCGGTTACCAGAACTGTCATCCGTGTTGGATTGGAAATCTGCACCTGCGAAATTGTAGGCTTTGGTTTGAGTAAAACCGGCTTTTATACCGCCTATGTCATCATTCGCAACACTTGTTGTCCATATCAAGTAGCGTCCGTTACCCTCGCCCCCATCAGTGGTATTTAATTTTAAAGCATCGGCACCGGCATTATTGGTGATTTTGTCCGCTACCAATTCGATACCTATGTCGCCAGTTTTAAGATCCTTTTTGGATTCGATATGTCCACCGCTACGAATAACAATTTCCGAATCATTGTTTGCATCGGCTGTTCCCGAGTGTACAATGCTAACCCGTTCACCCTCCGCTTTCCACACGGTGATTTTACCTGTTTGTTTTTTGTTGGCAGCGGCACTGTTACTGCCTTTTAGCATTTTGATAAGTAAATCACCACCGCCCCCAGATATGGTTTTGCCTGTGGCAATAGTGATTTCTGCTTTATCTGTGTCCCGATCGTTTGGAACAAAGCCACTATCGCTGGCGTCATTGGCTTTTATTACAAGCCCGCCATTTACTTTTACATCAGCGTTAATTTTGATCGACCGCCCGGCGATTAAGGTTAATATACCTGCACCCGTTGTTGTATTTATAGCATCATCTATAGTAATATCGTTACTGGCAACGATTGTTACATTTGTACCCCCTTTTAGTTGCGATTGATACCCCGTTGCATGGGGTAGATTTATCAAGTACGCAGCCCCCGCACCATCATCACTACTATCACCTATAACACCATCATCGCTATATGCCCCTACAGCTAGCTTCGTCCCATAGGCACTTAACGATACAGCAGAACCAAAATTATCAGCATTTTTCAATCCTCCTGTAATATCGTTGGTCGTGATCTTTTTCACTTGCAATATTGTTGTAGGGCTATTCCCCCAAGTAACGGTATACAGATACACCGCCCCCCTATCAAGATCGCCTGTGTCATCGGCAATAGCACCAACAGCCAACATTGTTCCATCATTGCTTAACGATACGCCAAAACCAAAATTATCATTATTAGCCAACGAAACACCCTGAAGGTCATCAGCAATTTTTAGTTTTTCTACTGTGTTACCATTACTCCAGTCGACAGTAAACAGATATACGGCACCCTTACGGTTTAACCCTATTCGATGACTACTTGCCCCAACAGCCAATCTTCCACCATCATCGCTTAGGGATACACTTTTACCAAAACTATCACTAGATCCTGCATGTGTAAAATTTTTCTTTTGTGTTATCGTATCTCCCCATTTAACACCGCCAATAGTAAACAGATATACCGCACCTTCGTCGCCAAGTTTCATCGCTCCAACAGCCAACTTATTCCCATCACCGCTTAAAGATACGCCCGCACCAAAATTATCATTATTACTCAATGCAAGTGTAGTATTACTATTATTGACAATAATATTGGCATCATGCGTAAGAATCTCTTCACTTTCCGTTATCGTATCCCCCCATTTGGCACCGCCAACAGTAAACAGATATACCGCACCTTTGTAGCTATCATAACCAAATGCACCAACAGCCAACTTCGATCCATCTTTACTTAACGATACGCTAGAACCAAATTGACCACTCAATGCAAGATCTTTAGCACTACCATTATATCCAGTGATCGTAACATTATTGGCAATTTTTTTGTTTTGTGCTACCGTATCGCCCCATGTGGATCCGCTAACTTCATACAGGTATACCGCCCCCTTTTTGCCATCAGCACCCCCTGCCCCGACAGCCATCTTCGACCCATCATCGCTTAATGATATACTGCTGCCAAAATAATCATCCTTATTCAATGAAACATTAATATTAGAAGCACTAGAAGCACCGTTAGAAATCTTCTTTATTTGTCCTAATGCGGATCCCCATTTGCCTATAACAACATTTTTCGGGTCGAGTAAAATAACCCCATTGCCTGCTGTAACACGGTTTAAACCGAAACTATCGACCCGTTTTTTGCCCGATATTTCCACCGCACCACCGCCGGCGGCACCCGTTGCATCGATAGCCGCATAATTGTTTGTGGTATGATTCGCCCACAAAATCGCCGTACCGCCTGTACCTGATTGGGACGATACAACCACATTTACACCCGTGCCCAAGGAAGTTTTGCCCGCACTGACAAGGGGACTATTATCCCGCCAACGGGTTACAAATAGGTCTTGGGTGCGTTTATCGAGAGGGCTGGTTTTCGGGTTGTATCCCCCACCTTGAAACGCCCCGCCTAGACGAACCCGTCCGCCTTGAGTTTTGCCCGCTGCAGATACGGTACCGGACAACAACCCCACCAAGCCGCCTTTGGTGCTGATGTCGATAGTACCGCCGTTGCCGTCCGCACTGTCGGCTTTAAAATCTGCAGAGCCTAATACTTTTGTACCGCCCTTACCAGACAATCCGCCAATAAACGACAAGCTGCCGCCTTTGGTGCCACCGGACACATCAAAACGGGTACTAGCGTTTAGGTTTGCCCCCTGTTGTAACGATACCTTAACTGTGCCGCCTGTGCCGTTTTGTGCCACAGCCGAAACTGTACCGCTGCTATCGATGGAATCCGCCTCGATGGCAATAGTGCCGGCGTCGCCATAATCCGCATCGGCAGTGATTCGCCCACTACTGGTAATCCCCACCGTACCACCACTAATAGATATAACCCCGTCTGTCGAAGACACAGTATTTGCCGATACAACACCATCGATCGAAATAGTTTGTCGTAAAATATCGGACGCATCGGCAACAGTGATGTCGATAAATCCACCCTGTGAGTCGACGGCACCGCCTAAATCGACAGTAGCCGAAACTTTGTTGCCTTGCGAATCGGTTAGGGTGTGCCACTTGTCCGTAGGCACTTCAACCCGTAAAAAATCGTTGTTGCCAAATGACATAACAATCTTTTCGCCGCCGCCAAAGCCTACTTTACCCACAAGGGCTCGAACAGTGCCATCGTTTTTGACCGCCCCACCCAGCAACGCCACAAAACCGCCATCATCGACCGAAATACTACCCCGATTCGCAACAACCTCATTTTTACCATTTTTCGTAAATGTATAATCGCCATTCAAAAAATCATTATTGTCGATGTCGAGAGTCGAGGCGACAAAACCGCCCGTGTCGATAACACCGTCCGCAGTAATCCGTATGCCATTGGGATTGACCAAAAACACGCTGCCGTTACTGTTAATCCGCCCAGCAATTTCCGAAGTAAAATCGCCCGTAACCCGATTTAAGGTTGCCGAATCGCTATTGGGTTGGTTAAAGTTTACTGTGTTATCCCTACCCACAGAAAAATCTTTCCAATCGATAATCGCTTTATCCGATTGCTGATTTATGTTCAGGGTATCGCCCGTATACTGGATACCAGCCGCCCCCTGTTGTACCACGCCGCCTTGTGGTAAAGTGTTGGCAAACACGGTGCCACCAGCACCCAGTGCGGATATTGCCAACAAGGCAAATTTTACAGATTTAGTCGTCATCGTTTTCTATTCCTTTACGCATTTACAATTAACAAAAATTTAATGCTGTTTTATAGGCACAAAATGCCGTGTACAGCACGCTTCGATTCGTATGTTACCATAATTGCGAAAAAAAAAAAAAACCAGAATCTTGAAATATTTTCGTTTTTTTTGCGTAAAAAACAATTTTTAGTTTATATTATGTATTTTAAATACAACTTTTTCGTTAATAGTGCCTATAAAAGGGCTACGCCCCCAAGTGCACACATTAAGTGTTACCCAACATAAGTTATATCATCTATCCAGTCGCCCGCCAAGCACTGCAGGGCGGACAGTGCCGCCACCACCGCTGTTTCTGCCCGCATTAAGCGAGGTCCCAACGACACCGCATGAATGTGCGGTTGTTGTGCTAGCCATGCGTGTTCTTCTGGGCTAAATCCCCCTTCGGGACCGGTGAGTACCGCAAATGGGCAATGGGCAATGGTATCGGCTATTTCTGGTATCTGTTGCCCGCCCCGTTCACAGGCGTGTACAATAGGTATATCCATACGCCACCGCCGCATTGCCGTCGACATTTTTTCCGCATCGTGAATCTGTGGTATATCCAGCCGTTCACATTGCTGCGTGGCGTGCAAAGCGTACTCTCGTACTTTGTCTAGCCGTATTTTGGGGGCGTTGGTGTGGGCGGTTATAATCGGTTGAAACGACCGCACCCCTAGTTCGGTGCCTTTTTCGATAACAAAGCGAAAAGCGTCCTTTTGTATCACACTGCACAGTAAAGTAATATCCGCCCCCATATACGGTTCCCGTACACACCGCCCCACAGCAAAATCCACTTGCGATTTATTAAGAGCGGTAATTTTTGCTATGAACTGCCCGTGTTGTGCATTAAACAAAAACACTTCTGCCCCCAAATGCAGCCGTAAAACCGTGCGTAAATAATGGGCAACCCGTGCGGATAAACACAGTGTTGCACCTGCAAAAATATCCGCATCTACATATAAGCGAGGCACAAATTTATTCGACATAGCACCCAAAAAATTCCGTTTCATTACCAGCCCGTTTGCTGTATAGTTTATGGATAATACACTTTTATACGGTGTATAACAACTGTATTTTTAGATGGATATATACTTATGGCATCGGACATTAACACACGCCACTTTTTGTACCGCTGGGTACCGCACAAATACCACCCCTATATCAGTCTTGCTCGACTCGACCGACCTATTGGCTATATGTTGTTGTATTATCCGTGTATTTGGGGGCTTATGCTCAGCTGGAATGTCAGGGCTAGGTACGATGTACAGCCGGTAATGATATGGGATACAGTGGTTATATACAGCGTGTTATTTTTGCTGGGGGCAGTGGTGATGCGCGGGGCGGGCTGTGCATGGAACGATATTCAAGACCGCCATTTTGATGCTCGAGTGTCCCGTACCAAAAACCGCCCCTTAGCCGCAGGACACATCACCGTATCACAGGCATATATGTTTGTAATTATATTACTCATCATCGGGGCGGTAGTGCTTGTATTGTTGCCGCCGCTGGCGATTATCAGTGCCTTAATGGCGTGTATCCCGGCAATAATGTATCCGTTTTTTAAACGCCTTACCTATTTTCCACAATTGTGGTTGGGGGTAACTTTTAACTGGGGGATTTGGGTGGGGTGGTTTAGTGTATTGCCTGCGGATGTTGCCTTGCAACTAAACACGCTGTGGATACCGTTTGTGGTGCATGTTTTGGGGCTCCTTTGGACACTGGCATACGACACCGTGTACGCCCACCAAGACCGCAAAGACGATATACGAGCCGGCGTAAAATCGTCCGCTATTGCTTTTGACGACAGGACTTATATGGTGTTGTGGGTATGTTACGGTGGTATTGTTGCCATTTTAACCGCTGTTGTTTGGGTATTTCGGGGCGGGATATATCCCTATGTGGGCATTGTCGGCATGGGCATTACGATCGCCATATGGATTCGCACCCTGCGGATAGAATGTGCCGAATCGTGTAAAACATTCTTTCGTCTTAATCGGTTTGTCGGGATTTTTATAAGTGCTATTCTGTTTACATGTCTGTTGCCATAAATAGCCATTGATTTTTTTTCACTTGCCCTTTATACTTTGTCGCAATTAAGGCACAGTATGTGTCGATAGGTATATAAATTTTTATTTTTTAAGGACCATATAAAATGTCAAAACAATATGAAGTAGCGGTTATTGGTGGGGGACCCGGTGGCTATGTCAGTGCTATTCGCTGTGCCCAATTAGGGTTTAAAACTGTTTGTATCGAGAAACGCCCTACCCTTGGGGGGACTTGTCTAAATGTGGGCTGTATTCCATCGAAGGCTTTGTTGGACACCACCCACAAATTTCACGATGCCAAGCACAATTTTGCCCATATGGGCATTGTTGCCGACTCTGTGGTAGCGGATGTGGCAAAAATGCAAGACCGCAAAAAATCCGTAGTAGCGGATTTAACCAAAGGTATCGATTTCTTGTTAAAGAAAAACAAAGTCGATCGCATTGTCGCATCTGCGACACTAAACGCTGACAAAACCATCACGGCGGGCGATGACACTGTGGTTGCCGATAATATTATACTTGCCACGGGGTCTGTGCCTACGGATATTGCCGGCATTACCATAGACGAAAAAGATATTGTAACTTCCACCGGAGCCCTAGAATTTAGCCAAGTACCCAAACACATGGTGGTGATTGGCGGCGGTGTTATCGGGCTGGAAATGGGATCTATTTGGGGGCGGTTGGGGGCAGACATAACAGTCGTCGAATTTGCCGACACCATCACCCCACAAATGGATAAGGATATAATTAAACAATTCACCACCACCCTCAAAAAACAAAAAGTTAAAATCAAAACCAAAACCAAAGTGGTCGACATTACCCGAAACAAAAGCGATGTAACCGTACACATCGAGGGACGGGACAACGGCAAAGCCGAAACCCTGACCTGCGACAAAGTATTGGTAGCGATCGGGCGCATACCGTATACCAAAGGGCTAGGCTTAGAGGCGGTCGGTGTCCGTGCGTGCGAACGGGGCTTTATACAGGTCGACAAAAACTTTCAAACCAACATCCCCGGTATCTTCGCCATTGGCGATGTTACCGGCGGGGCTATGCTTGCCCACAAAGCCGAAGAAGAAGGCGTTGCAGTAGCAGAATTCTTGAAAGGACATACCGTACATATAAACCACAACAATATCCCATCGGTCATTTACACCCACCCAGAAGTCGCCTCGACCGGCATGACCGAACAACAAGTCCAACACGCCGGCATCGAATACACTGTCGGGCAATTCCCGTTCATGGCAAACAGCCGGGGGCGTTCCACAGGCAACACAGAGGGATTTGTCAAAATCATCACAGAAAAAACCAGCGATAAAATACTAGGCGTACACATAGTCGGGGCAGAGGCAGGCACCATGATTCACGAAGCGGTCATCATCATCGAATACAGCGGCACCGCCGAAGACCTATTCAGGTGTTGCCACGCCCACCCCACCCTAAGCGAAGCTCTAAAAGAAGCGGCACTAGCCGTACACAAGCGGGCAGTACACACATAATTTTTTCGATTCTTTACATATTTTTTATTGACAAGCAAATACATTTGTGATACGGAAACAGTATGTGCTTAATTATCTAGGGAATGGTCAGTGTCATGAAAACCAAAATTATTAATCAGATCGAGTAGAAAAAGGTACAAGTCAAATGGGAAGCTGATGCACAGGCGTTTAGTGATGACTTGTCTTACCTGCCATCTATTCATGAACAGTGTGGGGAAATTTTATTGGTTTCAGATGATAAAGACTATCCTTTGATGGTAACGAATTTGGTTGTTGTACAACTGCCGGGCATGACGGGCAAAACTTTACGATCTACAAGATCAGCGTTTGCACCAAAGTTTGAATTTGATACAGTAGACGAAGCAGAAATGTATCATATGTATGCAACGGCTGTTCTATTTACCTATCGGAAATCAATAGATAAGGGGTGCAATAACATAAAAGTGTATACGCCTCGTTCGTCTGACATGAAAATGTGGTATGCGTTTTTAAAAACACTTGTAGATGTGGAAAATATTGATCGTACTGTACAGTATCAAGGTAGATGGACTGCGTTGGTAAAAAAACACATAAATAAAGGAGCTAAACATGGATAACAAAGACAAATATAATGGCATAACATACGAAGTATGTTTATATGCGGTAAAAAGAGGTTTTGCAGCCATTGGTGGCGTTCAAAATGCAATTCATTTAACGGGCTTTGAGTGGCACCGCAAAGTAGCAAAACATAAAGCCAAATCTAAAAAAGTGGCTTAATCGATTGCTGTATTTGCCAGTGGTTACGACAGCAGTTAAAATGGCTTGTTAAACCATTGGTGCGGTGTGTCGTGGGTACAGAGCTGCTTGGTGCTATCGATTCAGGTTTACCTTTACCCATTCTGGTGTGAGAGGATTTGTGTCTGTTCTTGTTCTGTGTATTCAAATCTGTATCATACTGGTAGTAAAACACTTTGTAAGGCTATTGTAGTTTATGATATGGGGGAACAAAGTTCTCATGGAATCATTTTTGTTGATTCTATGCTTGAAGTGTACTATACTACAAGCAAGTTAGGATTATGATCCGAACAACGATACACCGAAACATATTGTAAGATACAGGTATGAGGACACGGGGGAAAGGAAGCATGGGGAAGATATGCCAAAATGGACTGTTGAAACCACTGAGAAACTGCGGGAGATGTGGGCTTCTGGTAGGACTGCACGGGAGATCGGCGAAGAATTGGGCGGGTTTTCCCGCAATGCTGTTATCGGCAAAGCAAACCGTATGGGGCTGAGTACGCCCAAAACGAAGGACGAATTGCCTCCTCTTACCCCTAGTGCAGCTGCGAATCAGAAGCCATCGGCAACGGGATCCGCCCCTTCGCATATGCCATCGTATTCGCCAAAGTCACGGGAGCATTTGTGCCAGTGGCCACATGGGGAGCCCGGCACCAAAGAATTTCACTTCTGTCACGCCCCCAGCGAACCGGGGCGTCCGTACTGTACCGAACACTGTGAAATGGCGTATCGTCCTTGTTCATAATACCTAACATATAAACACGATTTATATGTAAGGAGCGTATATGTCACACATTAAGTGGCGGGCAAAAGTTGTGTCCGCCCCGCCAAAGAGCTACGCTGCCATTGACCTTGGCACCAATGCGTGCCGATTGTTAATCGCCACCGACACATGGGACATTATCGATTCCCACTCGGAAGCGGTGGGTTTGGGCAAAAATTTAAAACGCATGGGGACATTGTGCCCCCATGCACAGGATCGTGCCATCGACAGCCTGAGATGTATTCAGAAAAAACTCAATAAACACAATTTGGTAGCGATTCGGGCGGTGGCAACAGAAGCCTGCCGCCAAGCGTCGAACGCCGATGCGTTCATCGAACGGGTCAAACACCACACCGGTATCGCCCTAGAAGTGATTTCATCCGCCGAAGAAGCCCGATTGGCATCAGACGGATGTATCCCCCTATTATCGAAGGACATTCAACACAGCATTATCTTCGATATTGGCGGCGGCAGTACCCAGCTGGTGTTGTTAGAAAACGGTCGTTTTGTCGATTCTATATCGATTCCCTATGGGGTGATTACCCTGCAGGATCATATGGGTACACGCACCCTAGACACCATACAATTTCAAGAATACAGCCAATACATACAATCTTATATCACCCCATTAGCCGATCGTATGTCACATATAAAACACCTACAGCTGTTGGGGGCATCGGGGACGATTACCACCTTGACCGCATCACACCTAAAAATGCGAAGGTACAGCCGACGGGCTATCGACGGTACTTGTATCGATATGGACACGGTGATACACCTAAGTAAACACATAGCCAAAATCGACAACCACATTCGGGCAAACGAACCTTGTATTGGGGTACAAAGAGCACCGCTTATGCCGGCGGGGTGTGTGATACTGCACGCTATTTGTCAAGCGTGGTACACACAAAACACCACGCAAAAAATACGGGTGGCAGATCGGGGCATTCGAGAAGGTATCTTGCTGGGTTTGATGCACCGCACAGAAAACACAGGAGACAACACAGGACACCCACCGCATGGCTAAAAAAAACAAGGGCAGTATTTCCGATCGCCGCTATAAAACCGTACAGGTAAAAACCGCCCGCAAGCGTAAAAACAGTTCGACTTTATGGCTGCAACGACAGCTCAACGACCCCTATGTTATCGAAGCCCGCCGATTGGGATACCGCAGCCGTGCGGCGTTTAAAATCCAACAAATTCAACAAAAATTTAACCTGATAAAACCCAACCATACGATTGTCGACTTAGGCTGTGCCCCCGGCGGATGGACACAAGTTATCGCCTCCATAGTCGGTGCCAAAGGCACAGTCATCGGTATCGATATACTGCCCGTCGACCCTGTCGATGGGGCGGTGATACTACAGGGGGACTTTACCGACGACACCGCCCCCGACATGTTAAAATCTCACCTAAACGGTGCGGCTAATGGCGTGCTCAGCGATATGGCGGCAAACACCACAGGACACAAAAAAACCGATCACTTGCAGATTATCGCCCTAGTGGAAATAGCGTTGGTGTTTGCCTTAGAAACACTGCATAAAGACGGGTTTTTTGTCGCTAAAGTGTTTTCCGGCGGTACAGAAAACCACATTTTAAACATTATGAAAAAACATTTTTCGCACATTTACCACTACAAACCCCCCGCATCACGCAAACAGTCCCCAGAAATGTATGTGGTGGCAACCGGTTTTAAAGACAATTGGGACGGAAATTGGCAATAGGGTTTGTTTTTTACTTTAAAATACGCAACAAAAATCCCAATTTTCTGATTTTGTCGATAAAATAATGTAACAAATTGTAAAATTTTTGTTGATTGTCGACTTTTTTTATGTGAAAATACACCCCCTTATAACTTAGGAGCGAAAAGACATGAAAATTAAAGAAGCTTTAACTTTTGACGATGTGTTGTTGACCCCCGGGCATTCAAAAATTTTGCCCCATCAAGTGGATGTCAGCACCCATTTAACCCAAAAAATCCGTTTGAATATCCCGCTTATGTCCAGTGCTATGGACACGGTAACCGAAGCCAAAATGGCAATTGCTATGGCACAGGTGGGGGGCATTGGCGTTATCCACAAAAACCTCTCCCCCGCCGACCAAGCCCATGCAGTACGAAAAGTCAAACGCTTCGAATCTGGGATTGTCCGTGACCCCATCACTATTACCGCTGATAAAACTTTGGGTGAGGCGTTACAAGTGATGCGGACATACAAAATCAGCGGTATTCCCGTTATCACCAAACGCTCTGGCAAAGTAGCGGGCATTTTAACCAACCGTGATGTACGGTTTGTCGACGATATGGGTACACCTATTGAAAAACTGATGACCAAACGCTTGATTACCGTATCGGAAGGCACTTCGCAAGAAAACGCCAAACGCTTATTACACAAGCACCGCATCGAAAAGCTGATTGTTATCGATGGGGAAAAACACTGTGTGGGCTTAATGACCTTAAAAGACATCGACAAAAGCACTTTATATCCCAACGCTGCCAAAGATGCCCACGGGTCGTTGTTGGTTGCCGCCGCCGCCGGCACCGGCGACAAGGGATTCGAACGGGCGACATTGTTGGTAGATGCGGGCGTCGATGTACTGGTTGTCGACACCGCACACGGGCATGCACAGGGGGTTATCGACCAAGTATATCGCTTGCGACACAGCTTTCCAGACACAGAAATTATCGGCGGTAACATCGCCACCCCTGAGGCGGCAAAAGCCTTAATCGCCGCCGGGGCAAATGCGGTAAAAGTGGGCATTGGTCCCGGATCCATTTGTACCACCCGGATTGTCGCCGGCGTCGGCGTGCCACAGTTAAGTGCCGTACTCGAGGTCTGTGCATACGCCGATTCTATCGGCATTCCCGTGATTGCCGATGGGGGGATTAAATTTTCTGGCGACCTTGCCAAAGCCATCGCCGCCGGGGCATCGGTCGCCATGATTGGGTCTATGTTAGCCGGCACAGAAGAAGCCCCCGGCGAAGTGTTTTTATATCAAGGTCGATCGTATAAATCGTACCGGGGCATGGGATCCGAAGGGGCAATGGCAAAAGGATCCGCCGATCGCTATTTTCAAGACGACATAAAAGACAGCAACAAATTTGTCCCTGAAGGCATCGAAGGACGGGTGGCATACAAGGGGGCTATGTCGGCGGTTGTCCACCAGCTGATTGGCGGGCTCAAAGCATCTATGGGCTACACGGGTAACGACACCATTAAACACATGCGGGAAAACTGTGTGTTCCGCCGTATCACCCATGCGGGACTACGAGAAAGCCATGTGCATAATGTCAGCATCACCCGTGAATCGCCAAACTATCGCCAAACCTAATATATGCGATTCGACACATATGAAAATATCGTCCCGTATCCGTGCTGTCATCCATATACTACAGACTATCGACAACAGTGCAATCCCCGCCGATAGAGTGGTGTCGCACTGGAACGCACACAACCGCTATGCGGGGGCAAAAGACAAAAATTTTATCGCCCGTGTGGTATACGATATTTTGCGTAATCGTATGGCGTGTGTGTGGTGGTGTGAAAAATATAACACCCCTGTTACCCCCTATACACTGGTGTTAGTATACATATATTTTTGCCACACAGATAGTGTACAGGACGCCTTTTTTGACAGCCAAAATCCGTTCAGCCCACCGCCGTTAAACAAGGCACAACACAGGTTATATAAAAAATTACACGCCCATGTGGGTTTGTATCGGGACGACATGCCCGACTTTGTCTATTGCAATGTACAACAGTGGATGTATCCGTTGTTCGAAACCGTATACGGCGACGACACCAAAGCCGTATTGTTGTCTTTAAACCAACAAGCCCCCGTCGACATTCGGGTAAATACCTTAAAAGCCACTGTACAACAGGTAACCGCCGCCCTGCATACGCAGGGTATTAAAACCTGTCCCATTTACGGTTTACCGCACGGGTTGCGGGTGCAAAACCGCCACAACTTGTCCGCATTGCCAGCTTTCAAACAGGGGTGGTTTGAAATGCAGGACGCCAGTTCACAACGGGCAAGCAAACTGGTAGACGCCAGACGGGGCGATAAGATTGTCGATTTTTGTGCTGGGGCGGGCGGCAAAGCCTTAGCCATCGCCCAAGACTTAGACAACACGGGACGGATTATTTGTTGTGATGTGTCCGAAAACCGCTTAAAGCGGGCAAAAATCCGCTTAAAACGGGCGGGAGTACACAATGCCGAATGTCGCCCCTTAACATCGGAAACAGACAAGTGGATAAAACGCAGAAGCCACCGCTTCGACGGAGGCTTTGACAAAGTGGTTGTCGATGCCCCGTGTACAGGTACAGGCACTTGGCGCAGAAACCCCGACCAAAAATGGCGGATAACCAAACAAGATATACAGCAATTAACCGCCTTGCAACGCCGCATATTACAGTCCGCCTCTCGACTGGTTGTCGGCGGCGGGCGGTTGATTTACATGACCTGTTCGCTGTTACAACAGGAAAATGAACAGCAAGTACAGACCTTTTTACAACACAATAGGCAATTCGAATGGGTCGACATCCGCAACATATGGCAAGATGTATTTACGGATATGCCCGTGCCACAAAACGGGAAAAATTATGGCAAAAGTTTACGATTTCGCCCACAAACCGCCCCCTATAACACCGCCCAGCCCTCATACGATGGCGATGGATTTTTTATTGCCATAATGGTGCGAAAAAGGGTATAGTACACACCACAAGGACACAAAACAATATGGAACGCATTTTAATTATCGATTTTGGATCACAAGTTACGCAGCTTATTGCCCGGCGGGTGCGGGAGAACGGCGTGTACAGCGAAATTCATCCATTTAATAAAACCACTGTCGACACGGTTAAAGCATACAACCCCAAAGGCATTATTTTATCCGGAGGACCGTCCTCTGTACACGAGGTAAACTCGCCACGGGCACCACAAGGCATATTCGATTTGGGCGTGCCGATTTTGGGGATTTGTTACGGACAACAAACCCTGTGTGTCCAATTGGGCGGCAAAGTTGCCGGCGGCAAAAACGGACACGGGGAATTTGGACAGGCACACATCACTATACAGCACGCTTGCCCGCTGTTTGAGGGTATTTGGGACACGGACACCACCCCCTCTGTGTGGATGTCGCACGGGGATAAAGTGGTTAACATTCCAGAAAATTTTCAAGTATACGCCACCTCGAAAGGAGCACCATACGCCATCATCGCCGATACGAATCGCCATTTTTACGGGGTGCAATTTCATCCAGAAGTGGTACACACCCCAGACGGATCGAAACTCATCGGCAATTTTTTACATAACATTTGTGGCTGTGCCAATGACTGGACCATGTCCGCATTTCGCAACGAGGCGATTGCCCGTATACAAACGCAAGTGGGCAATAAAAAAGTCATCTGTGCGTTAAGTGGCGGTGTCGATAGTGCGGTGGTAGCGGTGCTGTTAAACCAAGCCATCGGCGATCGATTGACTTGTATTTTTGTCGATCACGGGCTGTTACGCACAGGGGAAGCGGAGCAAGTGGTTACCCTGTTTCGGGAACACTATCATATAAATTTGGTACATGTGGATACGGCTGAGATGTTTTTACGGGCATTGCAAGGACAGGACAATCCAGAAAAAAAACGCAAAATCATCGGCAAATTGTTTATCGCCGTGTTCGAGAGAGAAGCGGAAAAAATCGGCGGCGTCGATTTCTTGGCACAAGGCACCTTATACCCGGATGTTATCGAATCCGTGTCTTTCACCCATGACGATGTGGTAATAAAGTCCCACCACAATGTGGGGGGCTTGCCCGATCGTATGCACATGCAGTTGGTGGAACCGTTGCGGGAGTTGTTTAAAGACGAAGTCCGTTTGTTGGGTAAACAATTGGGGCTGCCCGCCGCTTTTGTCGACCGCCATCCGTTCCCCGGTCCGGGGTTGGCAATTCGTATTCCCGGAGCCATTAGCAAACAAAAATGCGACATCTTACGCAAGGCAGACGCTATATACATCGAAGAGATCCGCAACGCCGGACTATACAACCACATTTGGCAAGCCTTCGCCGTATTGTTACCCGTACGAACGGTAGGCGTCATGGGCGATGCCCGCACCTATGATTTTGTATGCAGTTTGAGGGCAGTCACATCAACAGACGGTATGACTGCATCAGCGTACCTGTTCGACGGAGAATTCCTATCCCGTGTGGCAACCCGTATCATCAACGAAGTACAAGGCATAAACCGTGTGGTATACGATTATACTTCCAAACCCCCCGGCACTATCGAATGGGAATAAATTATGATAAAACGATACTTAAAAAAAACATTACACTTGTATAAATATCACATACAAAAAGATGTATTTACCCGTGAAGTAACACAATGGTTTAAAGATACGCAAAAAGGCGGCGGGGAAAGTTTAAGGTACGATTACCCCGAACTAAATGAAAATGCAGTAGTCTTTGATTTAGGCGGATATAAAGGCGATTTTGCATCCAATATCCACGACAAGTATAAATGTACCATATATGTATTCGAACCCCACCCCGTATTTTATCGACACTGTGTGGAAAGATTTCAAGATAACGACAAAATCATACCGTTTAACTTTGGCATATCTGATGTGACCGGCAGTTTTGATATTTCAGATGACGCAGATGCCTCTTCTTTTTTACATGTATCTTCTGCCGACCAGCGGGCTATAACATGCAAAATTAAGGAATTTTGTCAGGTACTCAAAGATTTAAATGTACATCATATCGATCTCATTAAAATAAATATCGAAGGGGGAGAATACCCCTTATTAGAATATCTTATCAAAAAAAATATGTTACATATAGCCCGTGCATATCAAATACAATTTCACAATTTTGTCGATGATGCAGAACATAAATACAATTTTATTACACACCATCTGTCAAAAACACATATGCGAACATGGTGCTATAAATTTGTATGGGAAAATTGGCACATTATCGATTCAAAAAACACAATTTAAGGAAGTGCGGATTATATGCGTATCCACATATCAAAATCACGCTTAAAACGGGCTTTCGGGTGGGCTTATCGGGCGTGGTCGCACCCTTTTGTACGGTCGCCATATATATCGAAAATCCTTGCCAAAGATACCCTGCATATCCTAGAAATCGGTGCCAGCCCCATCAGTATGGTCGCCACTGTATTCGACAAACCGCACAACAAAATCACCATCGGATATTATAAAAATGCCCAGTCCATCACCCAAGCATTACAGGCAACAATACACCGACACCAGCTACAAGCCGAGTACAATGTATGTTATGTCGACGCCCACAACATACAAGGCACATACGATGTGATTGTCATGAAAAGTGTACTAGGCGGAGTGTTCAGAACCCCCGCCACCGATATATCACAAGTACAAACATATATACAAACCGTTATCGACAACCACATAAACACAGAAGGGTACCTGATATTACTAGACAACGGGGCATCATTTTTAGAAAAATATCTGTCTGCATATGGGGCAAGAAAAAACGATTGGCGATACTTTACCCCCAATGATATAGACACCCCACACAATACGACACACTGCAAAAACTGTTTTGGCGTGGTGTCTTTAGGCACTTTTGCCACCCGTATAGGCAAGATTGGGACGGTACTGGATACCCTAATATATTTTATCGACACCATGTTATACAGAATATACAAAAAACACCCCACCATAATATGTCGTGTATATCGTAAAAATCCCCCTAAAACGGATTATTCATAAAACCACAATAGGTTTACACAAAAATAATTTTGTGCTATATGTCGCACTATATCAGTAAAACAATGGGAATATACTATGTTAAAAATACGCTCTTGTACAGTTGCCGACACTGAGTCTGTTGTCGATATTTGGCACCAATGCGGATTGACTCGCACTTGGAATAATCCATACCTTGACATCGAACGCAAATTGTCGTTTCAGCCCGATTTATTTTTTGTCGGCGAAATAAACAAGGACATTATCGCTACCGCCATGTTTGGATACGATGGACATCGAGGGTGGTTAAATTACTTTGCCGTGTTACCCACATTTCAGCAACAGGGAATCGGTAAACAGCTGTTACAATACGGCGAAGACAAGTTACGCTTATTAGGCTGTGCCAAAGTAAACCTACAAATCCGCCATGACAACACCCAAGCCATCGACTTTTATAGGACGGCTGCATATGACGAAGAAACGGTTGTCAGCTTTGGAAAACGCTTGATAAACGATTAAAGCCCCTTTAATACACTGTAACTTTTTTGTTTGACCAATGGGTATTGGTTCATTCTTTTACTTTTTCATATATATCTTCATACTCATGTAGCCCCCAAAGTTCGATTACAATTTTTTTAAATTTCTCCGATCTTTTTAATATTTCCTCTTCATTCCATACTTTCGATTGACACAATTCTTGGGTAATTTTTATATTACTTTTTTTATAAACCTTTTTTTTCTCTCCAAAAATAGCATTAGAAATATCCCTATTATCCTCTCCTCTTAAAATTGTTAAATTTCCAACTGTGTCAACATATTTTTCGTGCATTTCGTCAAAATTCTTTTTTGCACTGTCATCAAGTTCTTCAACCCATAATTCCTTATTCCTAGGCATAATGTGCTCAATATGATATTTTTCAGATGGCTTAAGTTGAGTATCATGTTGAAATTCATTTGCGAGAGGTCTCATGAACATATGACCCAATCTGTAAAAATTAACATGTATTATACTATTTTCAAAACCACTTTTTTTGATGGCTTTTTTTGCATCGGTAACATGTTCGAAAAAATGTATGCTCAAAGCTTCTATGTACTTACATCCTTTTTCCTCTTGTATTTTTAATACATCCCTATGCAATGTAGTATACATTTTATTGTAGCCTTGATGGGCTATATGTTTTATTTGTCTTGTAGCATAATATCTTTTAATAAAATCGAATACCTTTACAACTTCCTCTTTTTCCATTTTACCATCATCGTAACATTCCAATATAGACATAAAATATGTAATTTGTGTAGTTTGTCGATTTTCTAGCAAGAATGTAAAATCTGCAAAAAAATCTTCGTATTTGAGTTGTTCGTTATCTTCCAAGTTTTTTTCAATATAACCTGACAAATAATAATACCGACTGAATTTTTTAAGTCTTTTCAACACATCTTCATATCCATCGTTCCTCAACTTTGTTGAAAAAACTGTTTTAAAAGTTTTAAAAATATCACTTTTCACAATGTCTGTCTTCTTTTCCAGAGATAAAAACTTTAAAAGAAAATCGTTTATATCAGAACTACTATTATTAGTATTTTTCTCTACTTGGATCCAATACATATTAAACATTTCCCTTTGTTTGGATTCGGGAATACTCATGAATATATTATTGCGTATCTTGTCAGATTCAAGCAGTGTTTTCCCTGTGGCATTTAATTTTTCATATACTATCTGTGCTTTATCTTCTGGCTCAAGGTACATTACAATAATTTCAATATATTCTTTTAGAGCATTTAATAGCATTTTAATTTTTTCCTCTGACTCTTGCTTAGTTTTAACTTCAAAAGACCAAAAGTTTTTAAATATTTGGGATTGCCTATTTTCATCATTTTTTTCTGTATTGTTAAAAACAATCTCACGATAATGTTTTGCATGGCTATCGACTTGTTTCAATTTTATATTTTGATCATCATCTGGGGAGCAATATATACATCCATCTATTTTTTTAATATCTCCAATATGTGGAAAATTTTTCTTAATTGCCAATAATAACAAAGAAAATGTTGTTATTCTTTGTTGACCATCAACGACTCTTATATTCCCTTCTTCCTCTTTGCAAATTAATGTGCCAAAAAAATATTTATTTTCTAAATGGTCATGTAAATCTTGCCACATTTGATTACAGTCAGTCTCATCCCAAGAGTAGTTTCTCTGATAAATAGGAATGAAAATTTTTGCCTTATCTTCCATGAGGCTAAATATAGTGGTCGGTTCAAATTTCATACTCTCTCCCCTTAATTGACAGGATAAAAAAACACTTGCAATATATTTTTTTATCATAAAAAACTACCTTATGCAAACAAATATACAGAACCAACATAAATATTTTTTTTGCTATTTTCAAAACCAAATACATATTGGTAAACGATTAGCACCGTTTTTTACACAAAAAACGAAAAATTTATCTAGTGAAAACCTGTCTATTATGATATTGTCCCCGTATCAAAATTATGATTAGGATTCTATTATGACACAGGACATACACCAATTATCTTTTGAAGACGCTCTGCAACAGTTAGAAAAAATTGTGTCGCAGCTAGAGAAAGGCGATGTGCCTTTGCAGCAGGCGATTGCTTATTATGAGCAAGGGGTACAGTTGAAAACCCATTGTGAACGCACTTTAAAATCTGCTGTCGATAAGATTGAAAAAATCCAGACCCAGGCGGATGGTACCTCTCAAACTGTTCTTTTTGACACGGATGCGTAGGGATTGCCGTTTGTATGAGTGTGGCGACCAATAAGCTGATGTCGAAACTGTATCAAACGGGTAAAACCGTTACCGATGTATTGGCACAGATTATCGACACACAATCCGCATCTGCCACCTTGCAAACCGCCACACGAGATGCGTTGTTGAATGGGGGGAAACGCTTGCGGCCATTTTTGCTTATCGAGTCGGCGAAGTTGTTTGCGGTGCATGACCCCCGTATTTTGCGGGCGGCGGCGGCGGTGGAGTGTGTACATTGTTATTCGTTGGTACATGACGACTTGCCGGCTATGGACGATGACGATATGCGACGGGGACAGCCCACTATTCATAAAAAATATGATGAGGCTACGGCTGTGTTGGTGGGCGATGGGTTGCTGTCGTTGGCGTTTGAAATTTTATCCGATCCGCACACCCACAAAGACCCGCTGGTGCGGTCGCAGCTGTGTTTGTTGCTTGCCCGTGCCAGTGGCTTTAACGGCATGGTTGGCGGACAGATGTTGGATATATGTGCAGAACACGCAAACACGCCCCTCGATGAAACCGCCATTCGCAAAATTCAAGCGTTAAAAACCGGCTGTCTGATAAATGCTTGTGTCCACATGGGGGCGGTACTTGGCGGGGCGGATGCGGACACCACTGCATCTTTAAACACCTATGGTACCGCATTGGGGCTGGCGTTTCAAATATCAGATGACCTGCTAGATACACTGGGCAGCAGTGTGGTTTTGGGCAAACAAGCGGGCAAAGATGCCCATATGAACAAGGCAACGGTTGTCTCTTTATTGGGGGTTAAAGACGCCAAAAAACTGTGTTTACAGATGGTTGAACAGGCAAAATCCGCCTTACAGCCCTTTGGCACAGATGCGGATACTTTATGCGATATAGCGGACTTTATTTATATACGGGATAAATAAACCCCCCACAACCCCTATAATTATGGTATACTCAGCCCACAATGTGCACACACCACCATCAAAATATACTCGACTCTGTCAATTGTTCCGCTGATGTCAGCGGTTTGGATATTGTGTCATTGGAAACTTTGGCGGATGATGTGCGTACCCATATTATCGAGTGCGTTTCAAAAACCGGCGGGCATTTAGGGGCGGGCTTGGGGGTAGTGGAATTGACCGTTGCCCTCCACAAAGTGTTTACCACCCCACAGGATAAAATCATTTGGGATGTGGGACACCAAGCATATCCCCACAAAGTTATTACCGGTCGTAAACACTTGTTGCCCACCATACGACAGGGCGGGGGATTAAGCGGTTTTACCAACCGTAGTGAAAGTGTCGACGACTGTTTCGGGGCGGGGCATTCTTCCACTTCCATATCGGCGGGGTTGGGTTTTTCGGTGGCACGGGATTTACAAAACCACACCCACCATGTGGTATCGGTGATTGGCGATGGGGCTATGTCGGCAGGTATGGCGTTCGAAGGCATGAACAACGCCGGCAATATGCACAGCCGCTTGTTGGTCATCTTAAACGACAACGACATGTCGATTGCCCCACCGGTCGGGGCGTTAAGTGGTTATCTGTCCCGTATTATGTCATCGCACCCGTGGATGAAAACCCGGGATATTGCCAAAAAATTATCGCAAAAAATGCCCCACCGCTTAACCACTATTGCCAGCCGTATGGACGAATACACCCGGGGCATGATGACCGGCGGGACCTTGTTCGAAGAATTGGGCTTTTATTATGTAGGACCTGTCGATGGGCACCGCATCGACCAATTGGTACCCATATTAGAAAACATTCGGGATATGACCGAACCCCGCCCCATCTTGTTACATGTGGTGACCCAAAAAGGCAAAGGCTATCCCCCCGCTGAACACGCCCCAGACAAATACCACGGTGTGGGGAAATTTTGTATCGAAACAGGCGAAAAAGAACAGTCCCCAACCCCAAATATTGCCACATACACGCAAGTATTTAGCGAAACCTTAACCCACTGTGCCAACAGCGACAATAAAATCGTCGCCATCACCGCCGCTATGCCCGATGGTACGGGATTGCATATTTTTCGAGCCCAGCACCCCAACAGGTGTTTTGATGTGGGTATTGCCGAACAACATGCGGTTGCGTTTGCGGCGGGGCTGGCAGCAGAAGGGCTTAAACCGTGTGTTGCCATTTATTCCACATTCTTACAGCGGGCGTACGATCAGATCGTCCACGATGTGGCGTTGCAAAATCTGCCGGTGCGATTTTTTATCGACCGTGCCGGATTGGTAGGGGCGGACGGTGCGTCCCACGCCGGCATGTTCGATGTGGCGTACTTAGCCTGTGTCCCCAATATGGTTATCGGTGCCGCTAGCGATGAGGCAGAACTGGCAAAAATGGTGGTAACCGCCGTTGCCTACACAGACGGACCAATTGCCATCAGGTACCCACGGGGCAATGGCACCGGTTGCGACTGGAAAACCGATATTGCCCCCTTACCCATCGGCAAAGCCCACATGTCCGTACAAGGGGCAAAAATCGCCCTGTTAAACTTAGGTACCCGTATGGGCGAAGTGATGCGGGCGGTGGATTTGGTAAAAATCCACCGTATCACCCCCACAGTTGTCGACATGCGGTGGGCAAAACCCCTCGATACACAGATGATACACCATATATTTAACACCCATAGGGCGGTTATTACCATCGAGGAAGGCACTCGAGGCGGTTTTGGGGCATTGGTACTGCAAACAGCGGCGGATATGGATATATTGCACCTTGCCCGGGTAAAGACCTTAACCCTACCCGATATATTCCAAAACCACGACAGCCCCGCCCAACAGTATACGGCGGCAAAACTGGACGCAGAAAACATCGCCCAAACCGTTATTGATACATATAATGGGTTATGATTATGACCACACAAACCTCCGTTTCTTACACCGACATATACACTAAGGCAAAAAGGTTACTTGCCCCGTCACTGACCGTATCGCTGGCGTACTTGGCACAGGCGTTGATTATCAGTACCGATGTGATGATGTTGGGCTGGTTGGGGGTGGAACAGCTTGCCGCATCGGGGTTTGTCGGACGGTTGTTCTTGTTGGGGTTTTTAATGACCATTGGCATATCGATTACCGTCTTGTCCCTAGTAGGGCGGGCGATTGGGGCAAAAGACCGCATTCGAGCCCGCCAAACCGCCCAACAAATATTTTGGGTCGTTTGCTGTATTGCAGTTGTATCCGCATCGGTGATGGCGTTGGCGTTGCCTGCGTATTTGTCGCTGGTCAATCCGTCCGCACAGATTCAAACATACGCCTATGATTATGGATTTTGGATATGGCTGTCGTTGCCATTTGCGGGCTTGGTGTCGTTTCATCGGTTGTATATGTCGTTGTTAAACCGTACCGCCCCATTTGTGATTATCGGTTTTGCGTTGGTGGTCGTCAATGCGGTCTTGGATTATGTATTAATATTTGGGTTTTGGTTTATCCCTGCTATCGGCATACAGGGGGCATCGCTGGCAACTTTTATAGTGTCCGTGTTACATATGGCGGGGTTGACATGGTGTATATATACCCTAAAACCCTACGCCAAGTACCGCTTGTTCACGGGCATATTCACCCGCAGAATATTTGCCACCGCCTCGTTGCAAGTGGGCAAAATCCTATCTACTGGCATGCCTATTAGTATGCGTATGGTGGGGGAGAGTTTACTGGCAAGTGTATATTACATTATTGTCGCTAGTCAAGGCACCAACTTTGCCGCCGCTTACCAAGCGGCAACACAGGTAGAAACTATGGTCAGCCTGTTTTCTATCGGTATCAGCATCACGCTTATTAGCGAAATGGGGCGAGCGGTCGGGGCAAAAAACAGTCGGGATATGGTGGTGATTATTATATCGGGTATGGTGTTGCTTATGGGCATTATGATGCCGTTATCGCTGAGCCTATTTATATTTTCTGAGCCTTTGGCCACGCTGTTTTTACCGGATATGGACGCCACCACCGTTGCCACCCGTAGTATCTTGGTTAAAATGTTTGCTTTGGTGGCATTGTTTCATACGATTCGCCTGATGCAGGTGGTGATTATGGGGGCGTTCGAGGGCATGGGCGATACCAAGCGGTCGTCGTCTATGTTGCTGGCGATTATGTGGTGTGTGGGCGGTATTGGTGGATATGTGCTGAGCCTAACGGCGTTGTCCGCCTATGGGGTGATGGTGGCACATACGGTCGCCGTATGTATAGGTATCATATGGATTGGGCGGTTTTTATATGCGGAACTGTTGCGATACGAACGGGAATATACCACCCATGTGGACTGATACAGACCGTTTGGACAAAGTTATGTGCGGTCTAAAATTGGTATCCAGCCGTACCAAAGCCCAATCGTTAATTAAACAATCAGCGGTAACGGTTAACGGCACCGTTGTTGCCAAACCGAATACCGTTGTACATGTGTGCGATACTATTAAAATCATCGCTGACCCATGCCCGTGGGTGTCCCGTGCAGGATTAAAACTGGATTTTGCCCTACGCCATTTTCACATACCCGTCAAAAACCGAATTGCCCTCGACATCGGGGCGTCCACCGGCGGATTTAGCCAAGTGCTGTTACAACGGGGGGCACAAAAAATATACGCTGTCGATGTGGGCACGAATCAGCTGCACCACAGCCTTCGCCATAACCCCCGCATTGTGCGTATGGAACAAACCGATGCCCGCACCTTGACCGCTGCCCTTGTCCCTGCGGTCGACATCCTTGTTGCCGATGTGAGTTTTATATCGCTGACCAAAATTTTAAGCCCTTGCCTTGCCAGAGTTACCAATGGTGGTGACGGCATATTTTTAATCAAACCACAATTCGAAGTGGGTAAAAAATATATCGGTAAAGGCGGTATGGTCACCGACAAAACCGCTGTACAAAACGCCATACACACCATAAAAACTTTTTTTATCGCCCACCGCTGGACGGTTACCAATACAGTAGCCTGTCCCATATTGGGGGGCGATGGCAGCCAAGAATATTTTTTGCACGCCAAAAACACAGGGATAAAAAAATAGCACTTTTTTATCTTTTGTATTGAAACTGCACATGTAAATCTTTATATTACACATAGGTTTATATACCATCGCAGGTATGTTACACACATATATTTTAACTTTTAATAAAGGCTATGACAATATGAAAAAATTATATGCTATGATATTTTGGCTGTTTGGGACTACGGTTGCATTGGCGTACCCAACCAGCTTTGCCCCCTTAGTACGGGAAACTTTGCCCGCTGTGGTGTCTATCTTGGGACAAACAGATATGCAAAACAGCAACACTCAAAACAATGGGGGCAGTGCCGGCAGTGGCTTTATATACACAAAATCCGGATATATTATCACCAATAACCATGTGGTGGAGGGAATGACAAACATCAAAGCGGTACTGGAAGACGGCACAGAATACGCAACCACTATTGTCGGTACAGATGCTTTAACCGATTTGGCGGTGTTAAAGATCGACGATGTAAAAGGGGCAAACTTGCCCACTTTGGAATTTGGCGATTCGGATAAAATATATGTGGGCGATTGGGTGATAGCTATCGGCAACCCCTTAAGATTGGGATTCACCGTCACCAAAGGTATCGTATCCGCCCGCAGTCGCAACATTCAAATGGGGCTGTATGACGACTTTATTCAAACAGACACCCCCATCAATCGAGGCAATAGCGGTGGTCCTCTTATCAACATGGAAGGAAAAGTGGTGGGCATTAACACTATGATTATGTCCCCCAGCGGCGGTAGTATCGGGCTTGGGTTTTCGATTCCATCGAACTTGGTGGCATATGTGGCGACACAAATTATTGAAAATGGCGAGGTTGTACGGGGCTGGATTGGCGTTGGCTTTGAAAACATGACCTCAGAAATTGCCGACAGCATCGATTTCGATCAAAAAAGTGGTACTTTAATCACCAGTGTCCAAAAAAATGGTCCCGCATACAAAGGCGGTATTCGCCCCGGCGATGTGGTTTTGGAAATCAACGGGATTAACATCACCCGCAAAAAACGCTTGCCGGGGATTATTGCCATGTCACCTATTGGCAAAAAAATTCCCGTTAAAATCTGGCGTCAAGGCAAAATTATGAATGTGGCAGTGGTGTTGGTAGAACGCTCAAACGATATTGCCAGCATACAACAAGGATTCGGCAATGGCGATTTTGCCACCAATGCAACCATTGAAGAATTTGGATTAGAAGTCAGCGACATCACCCCAGAAATTGCCAACCAATACAACATAGACCCAAAAATTAAAGGGGTGATTATCACCGGTCACGCAAATAGCAACAAAGGGCAGTTTAGCCGACAATTCTTGCCACAAGGCGGGATTATTGTGATGATTAACAACATCGAGATCAACTCTGTACAGATGATGAAAAAAATCATCGACGATGCCAAGCAACGCAAAAAACGCCAAGTTATGTTTGTATTGCAAACCGCAAATGGGGCAAGGCTTATCGCCACATTGCCATTGCAATATTAACGCTCCTTTACAACCATCACACACAAGCGGGGGGTCGTCCCCCGCTTTTTTTGTTGCCGATACACACATTTGTGTGTACATATACACTATGGTTATACACATACACATCATAGCATCGCCGATTCTCCATCAGACCCTCAGCCATCTGTTGTCTGCTGTGGCACATATCCGCATTACTGATTTAGAACACAGCCACCTTATTATCGATGATGGCACCCTGCCCAATGCCCCCCCCGCCCCTAAACAACATGCCCAACGCCCCGTAATCGTTTTGGGTACGCACATTGTATTGCCCACAACCATTAAAAAATTGGTGGCATATGTGGATATACGATACCGACAATACAAAAACAAGCACCCGATTATATGGCAAGATTTTACCTTATATCCAGAAAAGAACCTATTGTATAACAAGCAAAAATATATCCAATTTACCGCCCTCGAAGGAAAAATTATGGCAACTCTTATGACCCGAGACAGCATCGACAAAGACGATTTGTTACACACCGTATGGGGCATAGCAGACGGAGTGCATACCCATACCGCCCACACCCACATATCCAGAATACGCAAAAAAATATCCGCTCTATCAGACCGCCTACACATTCAATTGACACCAAATGGGCTGTACACATTGCAATACACACCATAGCACGCAAAGCGGTTTGATTCCCATTTTATGCGGTGTACACATGTAGCAATTTACCAAACCACTTTGCCTGCACCCCGATTGGCGTATACCGTACATAATGGATATTATGCAGGGGGGGGGTATCGTTTGTATCGATGCCGGCGGTTTTTTCTGCTGGCGGCGATTGTTGCACAAATATTTCCTTGATAGTTTGATACAGTTTTTCGTCCAGTTCGTATAAGGGTACCGCCTTTTGTGTTTTGATATTATTTGCCAATATCGTCATGTCGTATGTGGTGGTGTATTTACCCTTGTATTTTACCTGTGTGGATTGGGCGGTGCTGAACACCGTTTGTGTGAGCTGCTGTATATCCAGCGGCTGTGAAATTGCCTGCATATCGATACCATTCAAGTGGGCGTATGTGACGGGATAGGATATTTTATAGAATATCCCTTTATGGCAATTTCATAGTTGCCTGCGTCATCGCCGGTTAGTGTAAACCCATCTTTATTTTTAATCCTGATTTTATGGGTACCAGCGTTTGCGTCTGCAAACTGCATTGTGCCACTGGCAATTTTAAGCGTTACCTTATCCCCAGCCACCAAACTGTAGGCATCATCTATAATAGTGGTATATCTCGTCTTACAGGTGTCCCACATACAACAGTTATGCGTTGGGTTAAGAAACTTGGTGATGATATTGAACGGTTCCGAGAGGATAGCGAGGATAATGATACTGTTAGTATAATGGAATTAGACGAGATGTGGCATTTTATTCAAAAAAAAGAACAAATGTTGGGTCTGGCTAGCCTATGACCGAGATGGGCAAAGGGTTTGTGGTGTGCAACTTGGCAAAAGAGATGCCAAAACAGCACATATGGTCAAAGCTACTTTAACCATATTTTTCATTAAAAATTGGATACAATATCTATTCTAATGCACCAACGCCTTATATTTTTATACAAATTGTATTACGGCATGCACTGTGATATAGTGTGTACAGTTTAAACCGCATATATGTAGAAATGTTTATAAATTATGGTATGCTTAACAGAGATTTTAAATATTAAACACCCGATTATTATGGCACCGATGTTTTTGGTGTCGAATGTCGATATGCTGGTGTCCGCCCACAACAGCGGTATTAGCGGCTGTATCCCCGCCCACAATTTCCGCACCGCATCACAATATAGGGACGCTTTGACGGCTTTAAAAAACCAAGACATACACTTTGGGGTAAACATCATTGTCCATACATCCAATACCCAGTACGCATGGCAATTACGCATCGCCTGTGAAGTGGGGTGTGATTATATTATTACTTCGCTGGGCAATCCCAAGCATGTTATCGACACCGCCCACCATCACCACATTAAAGTGTTTTGCGATGTCACCAATATGCGATACGCCGACAAAGTGGTACAATTAGGGGCGGACGCCTTGATTGCCGTTGGGGCAGATGCGGGCGGACATGCGGGGACTATTGCCGTTGTCGACTTGGTAAAAATGTTACAACAGCAGTTTGACATCCCGATTGTTGCCGCCGGCGGGGTCGGCGATTATGTGTCATACCAAAACCGTTTGGCAAGCGGTGCATGCGGGGTATCAGTCGGCACCGTGTTTATTGCCAGCAACGAATGCGGTGTGCAACACGCATACAAACAAGCGATTGTCGATTACGGTGCCGATGATATTGTGATGACAAGCCGTTTGTCGGGTACGCCTTGTACAGTGATTAACACCCCAACCGTACAAAAAATGCGGCTGGATGAAACCATTGTGGAAAAATTTCTCAATCGCAACAAACGACTAAAACGGCTGTTAAAGTCTTGGCGGTTTATACGGGGGGTGAAAATGTTGCAAAAATCGGCGTTCGATGCCGATTATAAAAATATTTGGTGTGCGGGCAAAAGCGTACGGTATGTACAGGCTATTCGCCCCGTACAAGATATTGTCCGCTATATCACAACGCCACCCGATACTTCGTAACTGTATGTTTTTTATAGTATACCATATTCTTTTATGGTATATATACCCCATGTACAAAATATAGCCCAAAATGTAGACAAGGAGAGAGCATATGAAACCCAAAACATTTGATAGTACACTGCCTATTTATCTGAAAAGCTATCCAAAATATACCACATGGGACGCCCCTATTGATACATATACTTTACATACTATGTGGGACGATATACCCGATATGTATAAAAACAACGATGCGATTGCCTTTATGGGTACCACTTTGTCGTTTGCAGAAGTCCAAAACGAAATTACTGTGATGACCGCCCGATTACAAAAACTGGGCGTTGACAAGGGTACCAGTGTGGGTATATTTATGGCAAATGGTCCTTGGTATGTTATTTGTTATTATGCCATACTGCAAGCGGGCGGGATTGTGGTGAATTTTAATCCGTTGTATGCGGCTGACGAACTTTTGTATCAGATTGAAGATTCGAATGTGGAAGTTATGATGACTCTCGATCTGGCACTGTTGTATGACACTTTAACGGGGTTTTTGGGCAAGGGGGCGTTACAAAATATCGTTGTATGTCCGTTCGATAAGCACTTACCACCGGTAAAACGCCTGTTGTTTAACTTGTTAAAATCGAAACAAAAGGCGAAGGTAACCGCATGCGACACTATCCACACCATCGCTAGTATAGGTGTCGACTTGCCGCCGCCAACGCCTGTAGCCGTAGATGTAAACGACATTGCCGTTTTACAATACACGGGCGGTACCACAGGACGGGCAAAAGGGGCGGTCTTAACCCACGCCAACATATCGGCAAATATTAGCCAAGCTATCCACTGGATACCACAGTTTAAAACGGGGGAAGAACGGCTTGCCACATTTTTACCGCTGTTTCATGTGTTTGCTATGACCGTGTGTATGAACTTTGCGGTTAAGAAAAAAGCCTGTATGGTTATGATGCCCCGATTTGAATTAAAAACCGCCTTAAACCTGATTGCCAAACAACAAGTAACCATGTTCCCCGGCGTGCCTACCATATTCCAAGCCATCACCCAATTACCAAAACAGCAACGGCATAAATTAAAATCCGTCAAAATCGGTATGAGTGGCGGTGCCGGCTTGCCCGTAGACACAAAAACCATATTCGAACAACAAACAGGTATCGAATTGGTGGAGGGATACGGGTTGTCGGAAACTTCCCCCATTGCCTGTGCCAATCCATTCGATGGGAGTTCTCGTGCCGCCTGTATTGGCATGCCCATGCCACAGACAAAATTGTCCTTGCGCGACTTAAACGATCCAGAAAAAAGTGTGCCCGATGGCGAACGGGGAGAGCTGTGCATTAAAGGCCCACAAGTGATGCGGGAATATTGGCACCATCACAACCGGGATACCTTTACCAGCGATGGATATTTTCGCAGCGGCGATGTGGCATACTTTGATGAAAACGGCTTTTGCTATGTGGTCGACCGCATCAAAGATGTCATCATATGCAGCGGCTACAATGTGTACCCCCGCCATGTGGAAGAAGCCATCGCCTTACACCCAGATGTCAGCGAAGTCATCGTCATCGGCATTGCAGATTCATACCGAGGCGAAACCCCAAAAGCCTTTATCAGCCTACAGACAGGGTTGGCACATACCCCCACCAAAACCGACATTCTGGAGTTTATCAAACCCCACCTATCGCCTATGGAAATGCCAACAGAAATAGAATTTCGCCAAAATTTACCCAAAACAATCATCGGCAAATTATCAAAAAAAGACCTGCGAGAACAGCTAGCCAAATCGCAAGATTAAAGAGTCTACATCGATAGGAAAGCAAAAAACCCATCTCCACACCCGTTTAGGTGTGAATCAGGGGATGTATTTTATGAAAGCCCCCCTTGTGCAATGTTGGTTAAAGTCTTATCGCCATTACCGTTTGGGGATGTGTTTTATGAAAGCCCCCCTTGCACAATGGATATTACGCCGGGGTGTTGTCTGCTAGCTTAGCACCAGCAGTTTTGTCGGATATACCTTTGCTATGGACAAATATTTCCTTAATGGTTTCGTATAATTTTTCATCGAGTTCGTATAGCGGTACCACTTTTTGTGCCTTGATGTTATTCGCCAAGAACACCGTGTCGTATGTGGTGGTGTACTTTGCCTTGTATTTTACCTGTATAGATGGGACGGTGTTAAATATGGAGACAGGTGCGGGTTGTGGATGTGCGGTCGCCCACATGTCGATACCGTTTAGGCGGGCGTATATGCCCCCGCCGCTAAACAGGGTGGCGATACCCCCAAAGGGAAGAACGCCACTGGCACCGGCACCCAGCAATATCACACCAGCCATCGCACCGCTGCCACCACCACTAATACCGCCGCTGTTACCGCCACTTTGTCCCAAATCTGTATTCTTACTTTTGCTTACGAACTGGGTCAATGTGCCTGTTATAGCGGGTATTCTTTGCTTATTTGCGATGATCGAACCGTCACCTGCGACACTTAGTGCATAATTGCCGGCGTATACGGCACCTTCGAGGATAAATTTATCTTTATCTCTTACCCGTATGGGTTTGCCGGCACCGGGATTTTTATCGTAATACTCAGCCGCCCCATTGACCAACCTTATTTTTAGGTTGCCGTGTGCTGCCTTTACCAAATCGCTCTTATTGTATCCCCACGAGTTACCGTCTTTTAACGACAGGTTTGCAATATCCGAATTGTTTGGCGATGGCGTCACCTTAAATTGGCTGGGATCTAAAGTCAAAATTTTCGGGGTAATTGTGGTGGTTTTGCTGGTATCGTGTACCAATATATAGTTTTTCAATATGTCTGTTACTGCCGCAGATAAACCGCTTGTTTTCAATGACAGACCAGACAAGATGACCGGTTTATTATTGCCCACATTGGCATCGGCGGTTGCCCCCTGCAAACTGCCAGTTACAATACTATCAAAGGATATACCACTGCCTTCGCTGCCGACCCAACCACTGTCGCCACTGGCTGTCTTGAGCACCCGTCCCGACAGGGTTACAGCGGTGCTGTCATCATATACACGGGTCGACTGCACGGTTGCTGCGGTAACGATTAACGCTCTCTTGTTGATACTAGACTGTAAATCCTTTACTGCTTTGCCCGTATTTCCATTTGCATGCACAAGGGTGCCATCTGCAAGCACCATTTTTAAAGTATAGTTTTTTGCCTTTATACCCGTTAGTGTAATGGCATTCGAATCGTCAATAAATATCTGTTTGTCTGTCTCTACACTCTTATCCGCATACTTAAACGCCCGCTTGCCCACCGCCTCGCTGTTATTCAGGTTTAATGTTACCGCATCCGCCGCCGCTAAACCGGTGTTGTTGGCGGTGCTGTCGCTAACCCCGTCTTTGCCCGCCGCTGTGTTGACGGTTACAATCGCCCCAGCCGTGCCGTCATACGCCCGATCTTTGCGTATCAACTCGGCTACATCAAGGATTAACACCCGTTGGTCGACGGCTATCGTTTTACCTATGTTTTGGTTGTCGCTACCTTTTATATCGCTGACTTTAGTGTCAGCAGCCAGTTGCCCGACACCTTTTCGCAAATACAGTGCATAGTTATCTTTATCGGCACCCGTAAAGGTAATTTTACTGACATCAGCAAATAGAGCCTCTCGGGTGCCATAATCGGCAGAGTCCCGCTTAAACGCCCCAGATTGAAATTGCAGTGCCAGATCATCGCCGCTTATCATCACACCATCGGTACCCACAGCCCCCGTTTTAAATCCGACTTTGCCGTCTGTGAAATTTATGTCTGTGGTGCTGTCATAAATCATGTCGAATCCATTTCTGAGAGCACCTGTAAATTTCGCTTTTAAATCCGCAGCCTCAAAGTACAATTTGCGTTTGGTGATAGTAGATGTTAAATTTTTGACCGCCTCGCCCCTGTTGTTATAAGGATGCACAAGAACGCCAGCCTTATTCCTAATGCGTAAAGTGTAATTTTTAACATTTGCACCCGTTATGCTAAACCCGCCCGCATCGTCGATGAGTATGTCTTTGCTTGTGTCTCCGGCATATTTGTCTTTGTATTTAAACGCCCGTTTCCCCACCGCCGCACTGTTATTCAGGCTTAAGGTTATCGTGTCCCCCGCCAGCACACCGCCATCGTTGGTGGTATTCTCAAACCCGTCTTGATTGGTACGCACGGTTACAAAAGCCCTAGCCGTACCATCATAGGCACGGTCTTTAAATTCCAGCTCATTGACATCGAGGATAAGGTGGCGTTTTAACACGATAACAGACCTGCCTGTCCGCTGGTTATCGGCACTTTTTATGTCGCTTATCTTTTTGTCCGTACCCCCCAAACCGTGTATATTTCCCCTTAAATACAGTGCATAATTATTGCCATCGCTGCCAGTGAGTGTAATGCCACTGACATTGTCAAACATAACATCTCGGGCACCATAATCGGCGGCACTGAGTTTAAACGCCCCGGGTGCTATTTGCAATTGCACATCGTCGCCCACTATCCTGTCACCGGCATCACCGAGCTTCGAACCAAATTTACCAAAGCCATCGTCACCAGCCTGCGTTGCCAGATGTAGGGCAGTGGTACCGCTGTAATACATACCGATACCAGCGTACAAATTTGAGTTTGCCACCACCAATTCGCTACTGTGCAGGTATATCTTACGAGCGGTAATAGACGCAGCGGGCGTATCGGCAATGATTGGGGACTTTATCAAACCGTATACGGGTACGCCGTTACCGTCTTTGTAAGTTACCGTATGTGCGGTGGTATATTTGATTGTTAGGTCACTGCCTACATGTTCTTGTTTGGCACCATTTTTATCGTAGAATTTCCCCCTAGCACCGGTTATAGTGGCATGAAAATCAATAGATTTCTTGCTATTACCACTCAACCCGCCCAATTTGAATTTTAAGCCGTCAACGGTTGCGGATTCGAATGCAAGATCTTTACTGGTTGGGGCGTCAGAAGTGCTGTCATACACTTTAGTTTTGTTTGTCAGTTTTAGATACAATGTGGGATCGGCACTATATATAAAACCAGATATATTGGCTGTGTGCACTATCGGACTAGCTTTAAAATCGCCACCGCCGCTGGTGTATGTTGCGTTAAATTGGGCAAAAGCGTATGGTATCCCCCCTATGGTATTGCCCACTGGAGTTTTTGTCCATACCAAGTAGCGGCCTTTGTCGCCCGTGCTATCCTCAATGGCAAGGGCGGTATTATCCGATTGGTTGGTGAATGCGTCCGCTACCAATTCGATAGCCACCGCCCCTTTTGCCAAGTCGCCTGTGGCTTTTATCTGCCCACCGTTTAGGATAACAATTTCTGAATCCGAAGCATTGCCGGCACTGCCTGCATATACGATGCTAACCCTTTGCCCGTCTGCTTTCCACACGGTGATTTTGCCCGTTTGTGTTTTGTCGGCATCGGCACCGCTTTTGCCGGTTAGCATTTTGATAATCAAATCGCCGCCACCGCCAGATAAGGTTTTACCTGTGGCAACGGTGATTTGTGCTTTGCCCGCCTCCCGATCGTTTATATTGAGGTCTTCATCATCGCCATAATCGCCATCGCTGGGATCTGTCATATCGATACTGGCGGTGGTATTGGCGGTCATCTTAAGCCCGCCGTTTATTTTTATATCCTTATTAACGATAATCGACCGCCCGGCAATCAAAGTCAATACGCCCGCCCCCGTTGTCGTGGTTATATCGCCACTTATGGTAATATCGTTGCTGGCAACAATTTTTATGTTGGTGCCTTGTTTAAGTTTGCGTTCGATGTGTACAGCGTTACTTCCCTGTACAGTGAATACATACACACTGCCTTCATCGGCGAATGTACCATCCATTTTGGGTGCCCCAACGGCTAATTTTGTGCCATCACCGCTCAAAGCAATAGCGGTGCCAAATTCCATCTCTTCTGTAAGTACAATCCCTGCATTGTGGGCAATTTTACGATCTTGCACAACCTTTTTGCCCCATGTGGATCCGCTTACACTAAAAATATACATTGCCCCTCGTTCACCACCACCCGTATCATCGCTTCTGGCACCCACCACCAATTGATCACCGTCACTGTTTAAGGCAACAGCACTGCCAAAATGATCGTAAGGTTGCAAAGAAACCCCTTGACCGTGATAGATCTTATTTGTTTGCGTGAGTGTTGTCCCCCAGCTGGCACCTGTGCCTACGGTAAACAGGTACACTTTGCCTTTTCTACCATTATTGCGTGTATCGCCCAAGGCACCGACCGCTAATTTGGATCCATCGCCGCTTAACGCAACGGACACGCCAAAGTCTTCCTTATATCCCAGCGACAGTGTTGTCCCCCCTCCTACACTGTCCCCATGTCCATATGTTGCCGCCAAAGTAAAATTATGAGAATTGTCAAGGCTATACAATCTGACAACACCCCTGTTATCTGTATTTTTTGTCTTGTCTTCTGGGGATCCAATGGCTAACTTGCTGCCATCGCCACTAATAGCTACCGATCTGCCAAATTCCCCCTGTGTTGTCGAATGATATTTTTTTGACTGTGAAACCGTACTGCCCCACACATTGCCGCTTATCGATAACACATACACCGCCCCATAATTTGCACCGCCCGTATCGTCACCTATGGCACCGACCACCAATGTATTACCATCGTTGGTTAGGGCAACGGATTCTCCAAATCTGTCGTCATCTGATAGCGATACCCCATTGCTATTGTCGATTCTTGCTGTGTAATGTACACTTTTACCAAACCCGTCCGCATCGTTTACTTCGAACAAATATACAGCCCCCCGTTTCGTACCGCCTGTACCATTAAGGGGGGCACCGACCGCCATTTTTGTCCCGTCACCATTTAGGGCAACCGAATACCCAAAGTGTTCCCACTTAGCCAGTGAAAATCCCAGTTGGTCCCGCACCTTATGTATGTGGTCGACCTTATTGCCCCATGTGCTGCCGCTGATGCTAAACACATGTGTGGTTCCCGCATCGACATAGCTGCTGTCATCGGACGGGGCACCTACCACCAGCCTAGATCCGTCCCCCGTTAGGGCAACGGCGGTGCCAAAGGCGTCTCCGTCCGATACAAATACACCCCTAGTGTCGGCAATTTTGCCCGTTTGGGTTGCTGTGTTGCCCCAAGTGCTGCCGCCAACCGTAAACAGGTATACCACCCCACTATCATTATGACCCGTATCATCGCCCTCAGCACCGACCGCTAATTTGGTGCCATCATCACTTAAAGCAACGCCTCTGCCAAACTTGTCTGCCACATTCAAGGAAACGCCGGCTCCATCGGCGATTCTGTCGCTCATTTTAACTAAAGCCCCCCATGCGTACCCCCGTCGCATAGGGATGTTAATGAGATACACCGCCCCTGTATTTTTTTTAGACACACTGGCATCGGCACCAATACTGCCCACCGCTAGTCTGGTGGCATCGGCACTCAACGCAACAGAGTATCCAAAACCATCGTCCGAAGCAGGGGCAAGTCCATACAATCTAGTATCAATCTTATTTATTTTGGTAATTATATCGCCCCATGTGTTGCCGCCAACCGTAAACAAATACACCGCACCAGCAGAGGACACCCCCCTAGAACTATCGCCCCGGGCACCAATGGCTAATTTTGTGCCGTCTGCATTAAACGCCACACCCGATCCAAAATAATCATTTGCCACCAAAGACAATCCCGACACCCCTGTATCGATCTTTTTTACCGGTGCAACCTCACTGCCCCAGCGAACGCCCGCAACGGTAAACAAGTGTACTGCCCCCTTGCGAGAACTGCTACCAGAAGCCCCCACCGCTAGCCTCGATCCATCGGCACTTAAGGCAACGGAATCGCCAAAATCTGCCCCACTGCTTAATGCCCCAGCACCTTTGCCACTACTGATACGGCTGGTGTACAGCACCTCTTCGCCCCAAGCACCCATACGATTGTTTATTTCAAATAGGTACACCGCCCCTTTGTTTCCATATCCTTTGGCACCGACCGCTAACTTGGTGCCATCACGGCTTAATGCAACCGCACCACCAAAGTGCAACAGAGTATTTTTTATAGTACGGTTTGTAGACACGGTCTTTCTGCCCCAATCTACGGTCAATAAATACACTGCCCCCTGTCTGGTACCGCCCAATCCGTCCCCCGTAGCCCCTACCGCCAATCGTGTCCCATCCGCATTAAAAGCAACAGACGATCCAAATTTACCAGCGGCAGAAATAGAAACCGAGCCACTGGTAATTTTCTCCTGATACTTAGCCGTATTGCCGCTGATGGTAAACAAATACACCGCCCCCTTGTCTGTGCCACCGTCATCGTCATATTTGGCACCTACTGCCAATTTTTTACCGTCATCACTCAACGCCACAGCACTGCCAAAATTGTCATAGGCATCTAGGTATAACCCATTGGACTTCCAGTCTAATGTATCATCAATTTTGGCGGTTTTTGTAACCGTCTTGCCCCATGTGGATCCGCCAACACTAAACAAATACACCGCCCCTGCAGTGCTCTTGGGGATTATATTGCCGGCGGATTGGTACTGTACCCCCGTGTCATCACCGGTGGCACCTACAGCTAAAGTTGTGCCATCGCCACTTAAGGCAACCGCATAGCCAAATTCATCGCCAGCGGATAATTTAAGTCCGCCCACACTGCTTAAAATATGTTTCGTTCGGGTGTTGGTGCTTCCCCAACTGTTGCCACTGCCGGACAGAGTGAATAGGGAAACCGAACCTCCGTCTTTTACATAAGTATTTTTGTACTGAGGATACTTTTGGGTATCTTTATGACCACCGTCATCCCCCAATTCACCAACCGCTAATTTGGTACCGTCATCACTCAGGGCAACAGAAAACCCAAAATACCCCGAACCGCCCTGTTCAATTTCAGCGGTTTTGGTAACGCTTGTACCCCAATCGTTGCCACCAATGGCAAACAACAGCACTCTACCCCAACCACTGGTTACACCTTTATAGGGTATATAAGGATAATCTTTAGTCGGATCTATATAAGTCTCGGCATATTTTTGTACACTTGGCATACCCACAACCAATTTGGTACCATCGGCATTAAACGCTACCGAAGCACCAAATCTGCCGTTTTTAACATCTGAAGGATTGCCACTTTTCTTGTAATCGAGGGTAACATTGCTGTTGTCTATTTTGTACTGTTGTTGTAGGGACGACCCCCACTTGGATCCTGTGTCGCTTATTCTAAATAAATACACCGCCCCTGCATTGGTTGCCTTTGTATCATCGCCGGCGGCACCGACCGCCATTTTGGTACCGTCTTCGCTGATGGCAACGGATCTGCCGAATGCGTCGTCATTGTAATTGCTTAAATCCAGCTTATTCCAATGGGTTATGATACGGTGCTTAGACACGGTGTTTTTGTTCCAATCTATGGTCAACAAATACACCGCCCCTCGATCCGTCCCGCCCGTATCTTCACCAACGGCACCGACCACTAATTGTTTTCCATCTGGACTTAGAGCAACAGCAGAACCAAATTTGGCAACCGCAGAAATAGAAACCGCATTGCTGGTGATTTTGTTGCGATACTTGGGTGTATTGCCGCTAATGGTAAATAAATATACCGCCCCCTTATTTGTGCCGCCTGTATCATCGTACTTGGTACCCACCGCCAATTTTTTACCATCATCACTTAACGCCACCGAACTGCCAAAATTGTCATGGGCATCTAGGTATAACCCGTTGGATTTCCAGTCTAATGTATCATCAATCTTAGCGGTTTTGGTAACCGTCTCGCCCCATTTGGATCCGCCAACGCTAAACAGATACACCGCACCGACAAAACTTTTTGGTATCACACTGCCGGCTGATTGATAATTTGTCCCCGTAGTATCACCAGTAGCCCCCACAGCTAAGGTCGACCCATCGCCACTTAACGCCACCGAATAGCCAAACTCATCGGATCCTGACAATTTAAGACCCCCGACACTGTTTAAAATGTGTTTTGTCCGCTCGTTGGTTTTCCCCCAACTGTTGCCGCTGCCGGACAAAGTATATAAAGAAACCGAACCGCCATCCTCTACGAAAGTCTGTTCATAACTTCTCCAACCGTCATTTACTTTATGTTTCTTATCGCCATAAACCCAATCATACCAATCCCTGTGACCGCCTTCGTCATGGATTTCACCGACCGCTAATTTGGTGCCGTCATCGCTTAACGCCACGCCTGTACCGAAATATCCCGATCCCCCTGTTTCGATTTCCGCTGTTTTGGTAACGCTGCTGCCCCAATCCTTATCGGCAATAGAGAACAACAAAACCCTGCCCCAACCGTTGCTGGTCATTTCATAAGGGGCATACCCATAGCAATAATCACCGCAATCATTGACCCTTTTGTCGACAAATGGCATACCCACCGCCAATTTGGTACCGTCCGCATTAAACGCCACCGAAGACCCAAACTTTCCGTTGGCAGCATCTGCATGTCCATAGCGTTTGCTGTCGTAACCGCTGCCGGGTTTGTCATAATCGCTCAAATCTAATTTATCTAGTTTAAGATTATCACCGCCTATTTTATACTGTTGTTGCAATGTGGCACCCCACCTGGATCCTTTGCCACCGATTGTAAACAAATACACCGCCCCTGCATTGTTTTCACTCGTATCATCGCCGGGGGCACCGACCGCCATTCTGGTACCGTACTCATTGATGGCAACGGATGTGCCAAAGGCATCGCCATCGTTTAAAGCCATTTGAAAACCTGTTATAGGTGCCGTTGACATGATGCGTTTTGCCTGTGAAAGCCCACCAGCAAACCTAGTGATAAGCACATTTTTAGGATCGAGCAAAATCACCCCGTTACCCACTTCGATCCGTTTTAAACCGAAGCTGTCGACTTTTTTCTTAGCCGATACTTCCACCGCTCCGCCCCCAACAGCACCGGTTGCGTCTATGCTGGCATAATTATTGGTGGTGTGATCCGCCCATAATATGGCGGTTCCCCCCGTACCCGATGTGGACGATATGTCGATATGCACCCCCGTACCCAATGAAGTTTTGCCCGCACTTACCAGACCGCCTGTATCAGACCAACGGGTGCCAAATAAATCTTGTGTTTTTTTGTCTAATGCACTGGTTTTGGGGTCATATGCCCCGCCTTGAAACGCCCCACCGATACGGATACGACCGCCTCGAGAACTACCCGTTGCCGACACAGTACCAGAAAACAGCCCAACCAAGCCATTTTTACTGGATATATCGATATATCCGCCGCTGCCATCGCTGCCATCGGCGATAAAATCGCCGCTACCGACCACTTTATAAGCCCTATCGCCCGCCAATCCGCCAATGAACGACACACTACCGCCTTGTTTACCGCTGGCATCGAACACCGTCCCCCGATTGAGGCTTGCCCCCTGTTGTAAGGCTATTTTAACTGTACCCCCAGTGCCGCTTTGTGCCACCGCAGACACCGTACCGCCGCTGTCCAGCGAATCGCTGTCGATGGTAATTGTGCCGGCATTGCCATAGTCCGCATCAGCGGTGATTCGCCCGTTGCCGGTAATACTTAGAGTCCCACCACTGATCGATATGACCCCGTGTTGCGAAGACACTGTATTTGCCGATACAATCCCATCGATCGAAATAGTTTGCCGTAAAATATCGGACGCATCGGCAACGGTTATGTCGATAAAACCGCCCCGGGAGTCGATTTTGCCGCCTAAATCAAGAGTGGCGGCAACTTTGTTACCGTCCGCATCGGTCAGCTGTTGCCATTTGTCTGTAGGCACTTCGACTCGCAGAAAATCGTTGTCGCCCAATGACATAACAATTTTTTCGCCACCAGCAAAACCCACTTTGCCCACAAAAGCACGGACAGTACCCTTGTTTTGCACTGCCCCGCCAAGCAACGCCACAAAACCACCGTCATCGACAAAAATAGCCCCCCGATTGGTAACAACCCCATTATTACCGCTTTTGGTAAATGTGTACTTGCCATTTAGAAAGTCGTTATTATCGAGATCGAGAGTCGAGGCGACAAAATTGCCCGTATCGACCACCCCGTGTTTGGTAATCATGATACCGTTAGGGTTGACCAAAAACACACTGCCATTGGCATTAATCCGCCCGGCAATCTCAGAAGTAAAATCGCCTGTAACCCGGTTTAGGGTTGCTGATTCCCTATTGGGTTGGTTAAAGTTTACCGTATTGTCTTTGCCCACAGAAAAACTTTTCCAGCTGATAATCGCTTTATCTGTGCTTTGGTCGATGTTTAAGGTGTTGCCCTGTTGATAAATGCTAGCTGTGCCATCGGTTACCTTACCATCACTAGGTAGGGTACCTGCATAGGCGAAATTGCCAACAGCATATAAGGCTGTCGTCACCATAAACACCTTTTTTGTTAGGTAAGATTTTCTCATTGCAGCTCCTTTATAGTGTATATTTACGCTGGGGCATCGTCCGTGCCGATACCAGCGGTTTTGCGTATTGGTGTCGATTGTTGGACAAATATCTCCTTAATGGTTTCGTAAAGTTTTTCGTCCAGTTCATACAGCGGTATCACCCTTTGCGTCTTGATGTTATTTGCCAAAAACGCCAAGTCATATGTGGTGGTATACTTTACCTTATATTTTACCTTTGGCGGTAAAACGGTGCTAAATATGGTTTGTTTGGGGGGTGTATGCGTAACGGGTTGTGCAATCACCTGCATATCGATACCGTTTAAGTGGGCGTATATGCCGGTGTTAAAGATGGACTCGATACTGCCCATAGGAACGATCAGTCCGCCGGCACCGCCTGCCCCTGCGGCACCTGCTGCCCCTGCTGCCCCTGCTCCCGTACCTGTTACGGCGGTCAGAGCACCGCTATTTACGGCTACGGCAACGCCGGCACCTACCAGCACAATCGCCGCACCGGCGTTGCTACCGCCGCCGCCGCTATTACCGCCACCGCCACTATTACCGCCACCGCCGCCGCTATTACCGCCACTGTCCAAGTCTGATGAACCTTCAGAATTACCCATATATGGGGTCAATTTGCCTGTTATACCGGATATTACCTGACCATCTGCGATATGCGTTTTACCATCACCATTAACATTGAGTACATAATTTTTGGCGTATACAGCCCCCTCGAGAATAAATTTATCCTTATCCTTTACCTGTATGGGTTTGTTCGAACCGGCTTCTTTATTTTCATACTCAGCCGCCCCTTTTTCCAATCTTACTCTTATAGATCTACTATTGCCTTTATGTGCGTCCAACAAGCCGTTCTTCGAGCCGTTATTCGAGCCGTTCTCTTTGTATCCCCACGAGTTGCCTTTTAACGACAGGTCTACGATTTTCGAATTGTTTGACGAAGCGGTTACTGTAAAATCATCGGCTTTTAGAACCAATACCCGCCGTGTTATAGTGCCGGTTAATCCGTTGACGACAACGCCGTTTTGATTATCTCGCAACGCACCGCCTGTGCTGATTATTTTTAGCACATAGTTATCTTTCTTCCCCCCTATATGGGTAATTTTTGTCGCATCGGCAATTCGTATTTTTTTACCGCTGCCCGAATCGGCATCTTGGTATTCGAAAGCTCCCGATTTTATATCCAATGTTACCGTGTCGCCGGCAATTAAACCCGAATTGTCCGCATCGTTTTTGGCGGCAAAACCCGTACTGTTCGTTTTCAAAGCGACACCATCAGCCGTCTTTTTGTCATCATAAATACGGGGGGTTGGGGGTTGCAGCTGGGTACCGTCCAGTTTTAACATCCGGGGCGTAATTTTCGCAGTTATGCCTGCAGATGTGCCTGCAAGAAAACTCAGCACATTGCCATCGATATTAACAAGCTCATAATTTTTTGCATCTGCACCGCTGAGTTTCAATGCCTCCGTCTTATCGAAAGACACACCTTTGAGTGCTATTTTACCGCCGCTGTAATAGACATCGGCATCATCGTATTTAAACGCCCCGCTGCCGATGACTAGGCTGACATCGTCATTTGGTACCAACCCATTTTTGTCTTCGTCTTTGTCGTCGTTAGTCTTAAATCCTTTACGACCGCTTAAAACTTTCACATCCGCTTCTGCAGTGCCATCGTATATTTGTTGCCCCCCCTGCACGGCTAAATCCGCCTCCAAAAAGTGCAACTGGCGTTTGTTGATATAGGCACCGGTAACATCTGCGGGTGCGGCAGTTGTTATCCCGTATACGGGTTTATTGTTACCGTCTTTATACGAGGACACGGTGTTCGTGTATTTGAGTGTTAAACCCACACCTGCATCGCTTTGTTCATTGCCATCGTCATCATAGAATTTACCAGAGCCGCTTACGGTGGCATAAAAGGATTTTGACTTGTTGCTATTGCTAACGGATCCCCCTACTTGAAAGTTTAAGCCGCCAACGGTTTTTGTTACAAATTCAAATTCGACATTGCCTGCGGCATCGGTTGGGGCGTTCGAATTGCCGTCATATACTTTGGTTTTTGTTTTACCTTTAAGTGCAATTGGGGGGGCGTACACATACACAAAACCCGATTTTTTGGTTAGGTCATCGGCGCTGCCGGCATTGGCTTGAAAATCGCCGCCATCGGCTTTGTATGTTTGGTTAAATTGGGCAAAGCCGTAATCGCTTATACCGTTCATGGTGTTACCCGCAGGGGTTTTTGTCCACACCAAGTACCGCCCTTTTTCGCCATCGTCACTGTTGTCATCGATGGACAGGACGGCACTGTCCGCTCGATTGGTAAATGTGTCTGCTTTGAGTTCGATGGCAACGACGCCCTCGTTGTGGTCGCCTGTGGCTTTTATTTTTCCACCTGTCAATATAACAATGCCGGACTCCGATGGGGTATTGCCTGTGGCTGTGGGTTTCATGTGGACGATACTGACCCGTTTGCCGTCCACTTTCCACAGGGTGATTTTACCGGCTTGTGTTTTGTTGGCATCCGCACCGCTTTTACCCGCTAGCATTTTGATAAGCACATCTTCATTGCCCCCCGATAGGGTTTTACCTTGGGCAACGGTAATTTTTGCTTGTCCTGTGTCCCGTTCGTTTTCGTCGACTTTATCGCTGTTGTCGTTGGCGATTATTTTCAGTCCGCCTTTAATTTTTACATTGGCATTGATGGTGATCGACCGCCCGGCGATTAGGGTCAATTTCCCCGTACCCTGCGTAGTGATTATATCGCTACTTACAGAAATATCGTTGTTGGCAACAAGCTCTATGTCGGTGTCGCCTTGCAGTTTTTGACCGATGAGTCTGTTGTTTTCCTCCAATAAGTCGAGCAAAAACACGCCCCCTTCATTGTCGACCTTACCGTTGAGTCTGGACACCCCGACCGCTAGTATTCGCCCATCGCCGGTCAAGGCGACTCCGTGTCCGAATCGAGCGTTTGAATTTGGTAGTGAAATCCCTGAATTGTCGGCAATTTTGCGGTCTTGTGTAACGGTACTGCCCCATGTGTTGCCGCCCACACTCAGCACATATACGGCACCGGTATTCCACTTGTTGACTGCATTTTCGCCCCAAGCACCGATTGCCAATCTTGTACCATCATTACTCAGAGCAACAGAGCCACCAAAGTGATCATCATCTGATAAAGAAATACCGGCAACGCCCGATTCGATGGTGTTTGTACGCACCACTAACGGTTGATTCCAGCTGCTGTCTCCCGCTGTCCCTATGGTAAACAGGTATACTCTGCCTTTATATCCGTCCCGTCCTAAGGCACCGACCGCTAGTTTGCTGCCATCGTCGCTGAGTGCCACCGATTCGCCAAATTGTTCTCCGCTCTGTAACGATAGTTCATCAGACGAAACCCCCACATTGTCCCCATGCCCATATGTGCCTTGAGGGCTAAATGTATAGACATCATTACCGTTGTCGTCGGCACTCACACCAACGGTGTACAGTTTGACAACCCCTCGATTGTATGCCTTAGAGTCGTCATAAGGCACACCTATCGCCACTTTTGTGCCATCGCCACTGATGGCAACCGATGATCCGAAGTGTCCGTTGGTTTGGGAACTGAGTTTGTGCAGCTGTGCCACATCGACACCCCAATTACTGCCCCCTAAGCTTAACAGGTATACCGCCCCATAATTGGTACCGTGTGTATCGTCATACGAAGCACCGACAAGCAACTTGCTGCCATCGTTGGTTAGGGCTACGGATTCGCCGAATCTGTCGGTATTTGACAAGGTTACCCCATTGCCGTGGGCAATCTTTGCGGTGTAATATAGGGTTCTGCCAAAAGCATCGCCGCCGCTGAGTTGGAACAAGTACACCGCCCCCCGGTTTTCACCGCCGGTGTCGTTAAATTCGGCACCGACCGCCATTTTTGTCCCGTCATCGCTAAGGGCAACAGCTCCGCCAAATCCTTCGTTAAGGGTGAGGGATAGATTTTTTTTGTGAAATATTTTATTGGTTTGTTGTATTTGTGCTCCCCATGTGCTGCCGCCGATGGTAAACATATACACCGCCCCCGAATTGTAGGCGTTTACCCCGTCCTCAATAGAACGCACATCATAGCCACTGGAATCGTCTTGATCGGCACCCACCACCAATCTGCTGCCATCGCCACTTAGGGCAACGGCACCTCCGAAGCTATCAGCGGTCGACAACGCCACATATACATCGTTAGAATTACTGCTGATTTTGGCACGCAAGTTTGTACTGCTTCCCCATGTATTGCCGCTGCCGCCGATTTCGAACAAATATACTGCCCCTTGATTGTAACCACTATTTCCGTCGTCGCCGGTGGCACCTACCGCCAGTTTTTTCCCATCGTCACTCAGATCGGCTGCAACGCCAAAAAAATCGAGAAGTCCTACACTATTTATGTAAACAGGTGTAACAGAGCCAACTGTGGCACCATTAATAGGAAACAGATACATGGCACCCGCCCCGTCCTTGTCCCCTACTCTACCGGTTGTCGCCCCAGCGGCTAGTTTCGATCCATCGCCACTGAGGGCAACACTCGTCCCAAAGTTTGCATTTGTCTTGAAATTTTCACTGAGCGACAAAGTGGTTGTCGATGCATCGTTTTTAACATGTATTTCCTTAGCATCTTTTTTAAGCTTTACCTTTTGGGTAATTTTACCGCCCCATGTGCCGCCGGCAACGGTAAACACATATACCGCCCCTTGACCGTCACCACTGGCACCAACGGCTAGTGTGTTGCCATCGTTGCTGAGGGCAACATCCATGCCAAAAAAATCATTCTCCGCTAAGGACAGTTTATTGTTACCCGCATCGATGACGGTGTTTTTGTTAATCTTTGCTGTTTGGCGTACTTTATTGCCCCATCGGGATCCGCCGATGGTAAACAAATGCACGACCCCTTTATCGTTGTAGTGATCGGTGGCACCAACCGCCAATTTTGTCCCATCATCGCTGAGGGCAACGGATACGCCAAACCCTGCATCACTGTCATTTGCAAGGGATACCCCATCGCCGTCACCAATACGGTTTGTGTACAACACATCATATCCCCAAACGCTGGTATGTTTGTTTATTTCAAACAGATACACCGCCCCTTTGCCGTCGTAACTATTTCTGGCACCCACTGCTAATTTGTTGCCATCACCGCTGAGTGCTACACTCGTCCCAAACATAAAAGGTATATAACCTCTCCGTCTGTTTTGTGTATCTTTTACGCTGGTTATATTGGCTTGTTGTTGATGGGTTATGATTCGCTGTATGGTAAAATCCCATCCATCTATATTTTTCAAATACACCGCTCCTCGGTTGCTGCCGCCTGAATCGTCGCCGGTTGCCCCGATCGCCAGTTGCGTCCCGTCCGCATTGAACGCCAACGCCGCCCCAAAACTATCCCCGCCGGACAGCTGCAACCCAAAATTGCCAGTAGAATATACCCGAGCCAAATCCACCTCATCGCCATTATCTTTTACCTGCATGAAATACACCCGTCCCGCTCCAGCATCTTGACCCGATGAAAATCCGCCACCCACTGCTAGTCTGCTACCGTCATCACTGAGTGCTACGCTTCTGCCAAAATTACCGTCTTTGACAAGTGTAAGACCACAATAATTGTTGGAACATTGTACGGGGTTACTACCGGAGCGACTAAATGTAATAGGCGTACCATTGCGAATTTTAAGCGTTTTGCTAACACTGTCCCCCCATGTGCTGTCATCATCGTTGGGATCCTTGCCTATATTAAACAGATACACCGCCCCTGTCGAACTCTCAGGGGTTACCCCCTGTGCTGCTGTGTCATCACCCTCTGCCCCTACCGCCAGCCTCGACCCATCGCCACTTAAGGCAACGGAGGTACCAAAGCCATCATACGATTGCAACGCAAGGGACGAATCGCCGGTGTTGTGTGAAATATGTGCCGTGCGTGTGCAATTGGTCGTCCATCTACCATCGGCATCACGCACAGTCGCCCCCCATGCGTTGCCATCGCCCGACAACACATACAGCCAAACCGATCCGGCACCGTCTACTCTATTAACCGTATTGCCTTTTTCGCCGATTGCCAATTTGGTACCGTCATCGCTCAGGGCGACACCAGTGCCAAAATACCCTGTGCCTTGAGTGGCTATGTAGGTATTTTTGTTGAAGCTTGTGCCCCAGCGGTCGCCATCACCACCGATAGCATACAAATACACCCGCCCTCTGGCATTATTTCTGGAACCGCTATAGGGCATACCCACCGCCAACTTGGTACCATCGTCATTAAACGCAACAGCCGCCCCGAATTTGTTACCACTCAGCTTGCCGATGGTTATTTTATTACGGTATGATAGCGACATACCCCACTTCGATCCCTGCCCGCCAATGTTAAGTAAATACACGGCACCGTCATTGCCCGGTGCCCCTACTGCCAATCGGGTACCATCTTCGCTGAGGGCAACCGCCGCCCCAAAGTTATCGTTATCGGCTAAGTCCAATGCAAAGCCGGCAAACGGTGTCATCGACATGATGCGTTTTGCCTGTGATAGCCCGTCAAAAAACCGGCTGACATTTACATTTTTCGGGTCGAGTAGAATCACCCCATTGCCGGCTTCCACCCGTTTTAGACCGAAGCTGTCGACTTTCTTTTTGCCGGATATTTCCACAGCACCGCCATTAGTGCCACCGGTTGCGGTAATTTGGGCGTAGTTGTTCATAGTGTGATCCGCCCACAACACAACGGTTCCCCCCGCCCCTGATTCGGACGACACATCGACAGCCATGCCCGTACCCAGCGAAGTTTTGCCGGCACTTGCAACGGTGCTGGTATCCGCCCAACGGGTTACAAATAAATCTTGTGTTTTTTGGTTAAGCCGGCTGGTTTTGGCGTTGTATGTACCGCCTTGAAACGCCCCACCGATACGGACACGACCGCCTCGAGTGGTACCCGTTGCCGACACCTTGCCGGAAAACAGCCCGACCAAGCCGTTTTTACTGGATATATCGATATACCCGCCGTTGCCGTTGCTGCCATCGGCGATAAAATCGCCGCTGCCGACCACTTTATAGGGTTTATCGCTGGACAATCCGCCCACAAGCGACACTTGCCCGCCCTGTGTACCGCTGACATCGAACACCGCCCCTCGACTGAGGCTTGCCCCCTGTCGCAACGATATATTGACGGTACCGCCGTTGCCGGTTTGGGCGGCGGCGGACACCATGCCCGATACATTTAACGATTGCACCGCCACATTTATACGCCCGGCGTTGCCGTAATCGGCATCGGCAGTGATTCGCCCATTGTCGGTAATGCCCAGAGTGCCACCGCTAATCGATATGACCCCGTTTGTCGAGGACACAGTATTTGCCGATACAATGCCATCGATGGAAATAGTCTGTCGTAAAATATCGGAGGCATCGGCAACGGTTATGTCGACAAAACCGCCCCGTGATTCGATTTTTCCGCCCAAATCCAGCGTAGCAGAAACCTTATTGCCTTGCGAATCGATGAGTTTATCCCATGTGTCCGTAGGCACTTCGACCCGCAAGAAATCGTTATCGCCAAATGACATAACGATCTTTTCGCCGCCGCCAAAGCCCACTTTACCGACAAGGGCCCGAACAGTACCGTCATTTTTGACCGCCCCGCCCAGCAACGCCACAAAACCACCATCATCGACCGAAATAGCCCCCCGATTGGCAACAACCCCATTGGTGCCGCTTTTGGTAAAAGTATAATCGCCATTCAAAAAATCGTTGTTGTCTATGTCGAGAGTCGAGGCAACAAAATTGCCCGTGTCGACAACCCCGTGTTTGGTAATCATGATACCGTTGGGGTTAATCAAAAACACGCTGCCGTTACTGTTAATCCGCCCAGAAATCTCAGAAGTCAAATCCCCCGTTACACGATTTAAGGTTGCCGAATCGCTAGCCGGCTGATTGAAATTTACCGTATTGCCCTTGCCTACAGAAAAATCTTTCCAGCTGATAATCGCTTTATCCGTGCTTTGGTCAATATTTAGAGTGTCGCCGCTATAGTGCATATCAACAGCACCCGTTTGCACCGCTCCCCCTTGTGGCAAATCCGCCGCAAACGCCATTTTACTGGCATATAACGAAGACACAGCCAACAAGGCAAACCTTACAGATTTATTATACATAATCACAATTCCTTTTGTTATTCAGTTTTGATCTAGCCATCTGTATATAAACATAACATAAAAAATGACGGTATACAACAAAAATAGTACCAATATATAAAAAAATTTATGTGTATATCATAATAATATAACATATATATTTTATTGTTGTTGCCCGTCCTATTTTTTTTTTTTTGATTTTCTGGTAACAAATACCCCCACAAGACCCTAAATATTTTTTCAAAAAGTTACAGAAAATAGACAGTTTTTTCTCAGGGTGTATACGGGTTGTAACCAGCTCTTTATATATTTCTAATAAAAATATATCAAACGCATTATATATTTTATTCTAAAATGAGTTGTATTATAGAAATCTCGTTACAATTTAAGGTATATCAAAACATAACCGCTCTCAGTATTAGAGTTTAGGGGCGGATATAACTGCCTAACATATATACTTATTTCGGTGCCATGTTACCTTCGGGTATGAGGGGGTCGATCGGTTGTAAAACAGTCCCCAAAAACACAAAAACGACTATCCCATTGGCACAATATTTTCTGTTTCCCACCCATTTTTTAAAAAAATCATATATATATCCATGTTTTCAATGACTTACAAAAAAAATCGATTTTTTTACAATTTTTCTCTTGCATTGCTATATCTTGTCTGTTATAAACACACAGGGTCGCCGTTCTGGCGGTTCGTTGCCTTTCTGGCGGTTCGCTGCTGTTCTGGTGGTTCGCTGCCGTTCTGGCGGTTTATCCTAGTTTTTCTTATATGGTATATCTTGTATAGTGTATTTTTTCCTGTTTAGGTTTTCTTTAGGTACACTTTACAATCTGTTATGTAAAAAAATAGCTTTGTTTTTTTTATGTACTTTTTCTGAATATTATATCTGATATTTTTTAATTTTTATTATTGACTCTAGGTGTTTTAGAGTTATATTTGTAACCGACAAGTTTAGAGAAGGACTGAAGATCGAATGAAAAAATATGTCACTTTTATGGCGATGTTTGCAGCTTTGCGTACACTGCAGCGGTGCGTGCGTGGGCGTACAGTGCATATCCTAACGGTGCTTGCGTGTGAGTGGGGGCGTGTAGGGTCTGACATGGTATATACCCCCCCCCCCCCCCCCCCTCCGATTTTATGTTTTTCCCTATCTACTAAGCGTTTTTGTCGTCTGTCATCATTCTCGATAACAGGTGCTCTTAGTAATCTATTCCTAATTTTCGTACTACATTTTATGAAGGATATAAAGAAATGATCAAAACAGTAAGTAAAAAATCTATTAAGTTTGCATTATTAACGGTGTCTTCCCTATGTGCCAGTGGGGCGATTTTTGCGGCGGACCTACCACAAGGCGGTACAGTCCAGCAGGGATCGGCTGGTATCCAGTATACGGGCAATACCCTAAACATAAATCAGCAATCGGATAAAGCGGTTATCGATTGGCAAAGCTTTTCTGTCGGCAAGGGCAATACGGTAAACTTTAACCAACCGGACAGCGATTCGGCGACCCTAAACCGGGTAACGGGCGATATGACTTCGGAAATCGCCGGACAGATTAACGCTAACGGTAGCGTGTTCTTGGTCAATCCCAACGGCATACTGATCACTAAGGACGGTGTTATCGATACGGGCAATTTTGTCGCCTCGACCCTCGACATCGACAACAATGATTTTTTGAATGGCGATACTACATTTACCAAAAGCGGCAACAATGGCGTTGTCGACAATCAGGGCCGTATTGCGGTCGATGATGGCGGTTTTGTAGCGTTGCTGGGTGGGGCGGTGAAAAACGATGGCACGATTCGAGCCCTTGTCGGTAAGGTAGGCTTTGCCGGTGGCGAAAAAATTGTCATGTCGTTCGGCAACAACGATTTTTTACGGGTCGAAGTGCCAACGGACACATGGGACACCCTAACCGATTCGCAAGGCAATAAAGTTGCGGCTACCCTTGATTTAGGCGGCAAAATCGACTCCCGGGGTGGGTTTATCGATATAACCGTTGCCGATGCGTCCGATATTCTGAGACAAACTATTTCCATCGATGGTATTGTATCGGCAAATACTGTATCTTCACAAGATGGGGTTATATCTATCAGTGGCGGTTCGTTGGGCATTACTGGTAACAGCCGCATCACCGCCGATGCGGACTATGGCACCGCCGGCACCATCACCATCGACACCGATACCATCGACAGCAGCGGCACTGTATCAGCGGTGGCACAAAACGGCAGCGGCGGTACCATTAAAGTATCCTTACAACACGGGGCAATCTTAAACTCCGGTACCCGTTTTGATGTATCCGGTCGCACCGCTGGGGGCAGCCTGTCGTTTATTGGCGGACTAGGCAAGCAGGGGACAAAAGTATTAGGCTCCGCCGACTTTAAAGCCAACAGCACGGACGGCACCGGCGGCACTATCGACATCAGCAACAAAGGCGGCTTAGTGGGCTTGTTCTCCGGCACTTTATCCGCAGCGGGCAAAACACAAGGCGGACGAATCCGTCTGGGCGGTGGGTTTCAAGGCGGGGCATACAACCCAAAAAACAGCCAACTAGACAAAAAAACCCAAGATTTATTCGTAACCCGCTGGGCGGATAACACCGCCTTAGTCCGTGCCGGCAAAACTTCGCTGGGCACGGGCGTACACATCGATGTTACAGCCACAGCAGGCACAGGCGGCACCGCTATCCTATGGGCAGATCACACCACCAACAACTACGCCCGTATCGATGCCACCGGCAGCACAGGCGGCGGAGCGGTGGAAATATCCGCTAAAAAAACCGTTGAAAGTTTCGGTCTCGAACGGGTTAAAGCCGATAACGGGGTGATTTTACTCGACCCGAAAGATATTATTACAGGTGTAGGCGGATGGGGATCCGCATTGGGACAGGCAAAAAAGATTGCTCACGGTGTTACCGTTTCGGGAAGCAGTTTTTCACTGGATGATGAAGATACATTTGGTCGTAGCGTATCGTTAAGCAATGATGGTACAAAATTGGCTGTTAGTGCTGCTGGTGATGATGGTGCTGATAATAATAGAGAATATGGGGCAGTATATCTGTTTACCGTTGATGGAATCGGAGATTCATATGGTAATACGATAACACAAACAAAAAAGCTTGCTCATGGTACTGCGATTTCGGGTAAATCCATTTCATTGAGTGGGAATGATGGCTTTGGTCGAGGCGTGTCGTTAAGCAGTGACGGGTCTAAATTGGCTGTTGGTACACCCGGTGATAACGATAACAACGATCCAGGGAACGATACTCAACACGGAGCGGTATATCTGTACACTATTACCAATTGGGCTACGCCTACAATAAAAGAAACAAAAAAAATTACAGCCAGGAGTGTCGGTTCTACTAATAGTTATGGGAATTTCGGTCACAGTGTATCACTTAGTGATGATGGTTCTCTATTGGCTGTTGGAGCAACACAAGATAGCGGTTTTAAAAGCGATGGGAGTTCAGGTACAGATCGTGGTGCTGTATATCTGTTTCATATTTCAGGGGCGTGGGATACAGTTACCAAAACAAGAAAAATTGCCCATGATGAGCGTTCTTCTCGTCCTGCAGAGATTCACCATGTTGCATTAGGTGATAGTGCTACATTTGCTGAAAGTGTATCGATAAGTAAAGATGGAAAGTATTTAGCTGTTGGGAGTAAGCATACAAGTGGTGCTGGAGATTTCAATGATGCCAAAGGGTCGGTACATCTGTTTAGCCTTACAGGATCTGGGAATACATGGGGAAAGGCAAATAACGCAATAAAAAAAGAAAGAGTGATTGAGCATGGGACCCTTCTTAAAAGTGGTAGTGTTGCGTTGGCTAATAATGAACATTTTGGTAAAAGTGTATCGTTAAACGGTGATGGTACAAAATTGGCTGTTGGTGCTAGTAAAACCAACGGTGGCAGAGTATATTTGTATACTCTTAGTCCCAAGGATGCATCGAATGAGTGGGCAAAAACGATAACAGAAGTAATAAAGATTGATAATAATCATGCAAATTTTTCACTGAAAAGTGGTGATAATTTTGGTGCGAGCGTATCGTTGAGCGACGATGGTACAAAATTGGCTGTTGGTGCTAGTGGTGATGAAACGGGCGGATCCAGTCGGGGTGCCGTGTACTTAACAAGTGTACCCATCACTGTGAATGCATCAGGTTGGAAAACAGTATTAAACACAGGTGCAAACTTAAAAATCGTTGCCAGTAACGATATTACCATAAATGATAAAATAGATACCAGCGGTGAATCAGATAATACCAATGGCAAATTGACCTTTATTGCTGGACGGTCTGTTATAATCAACGAAGATGTAAAAATCAAAGGCGGACTGGAGATAACCGCAAACTACACCGGTGGTGATATTAGCAATGGAAACTCCGGAGCAAGTGTTGGCAACATCGATGGCAAATTGACTGTCGCCGACCGGGACACAGGCAAAGCAGAAATCAAAGTTGCCATAGGCAAAACCATATCCGCCGGCGACAAAGATTTAATTATCAAAATGCAAACAGGCAACGGCAATGTCGACGCCAAAAAACAAACCGGCAAAATCACCGTATGGAGAGCAGACGGTAAACAGGTCAGCATCATACACGCAGGCACAGGTGCCGATGCAAATAATGAATCAGAAATTGTCATTCGCAATGATGCAGGAACTGATGGAGAAATAAAATCCACAGGAGACCTAAAAACCGGAGACATAGGTATCGAATTGGTAGCAGAAAAATTTACCAACAATAACGGTAACGCTGCATTAGCATTAAATTTAGCTGATTCGGATGGTAATGGTAACGGAAGATACTTAATATGGACAAAAACTCCTGTGGATAACACAATAGTTAAATCAGGGTCACCATTAATAGCTTACAATTTTGCCCAATTTAACAGAAAACACGATAAAAGCACATCGTTTTATTCAAATACTGTTGGTATATCTAGTCCCAATAGTAACTTAACAAATAAATCTGGTTTCATATACAGTATAAACCCCGCATTGGGCTTTACTGCAACAGTGTCAGACGCAAACAAAAAAACCAAAGTATATGACGGCAATTCTGGCAACGCCCCAGCAGTTACACTCAACAACAGCGATTACGCATTCAAAGATTCAACAGTTGACAGCTTAAAATTCAAAGTAGGCGGATTCGTAGACACATTTGTTGCAAATGATCCAAAAACATTTAGAAATTTTCAAGCCACCGTAAGCGGTAATGTTACAGGTAAATTCTACAACAATGCAGGCAATGCCGAACAATCAAACGCAGGTAACAACCTAAAAATAAGATATACAGGTTTCACAGTAACCTACAAAGACGGTAACGACAAACCCGTATACGGTCTAACCAACCCAACCTACGCAGAAACCAGCGGTGCAAGTATCACCAAACGCAAGTTGTATTTAGATATATCAGAATTGCAAGTGAAGGGTGAATACACCAATACAGTCGGCAAACAGTATTTTAACAATGATACCATTGCGTATGTTAAAGCAAAAGAAGATACAGGCGAAACCGACAGCGATAAGCACTTAGGTTTTGACCAAAAAAATACACCAACCGATGGCTTTATGATTAAAGGTGACGATGTTGCGTTAAAGATTGATAAAGGGGCGTTTAAGATCGACAACAAGAGTGCTAGTTCGAATCAATCTGTGGCAGACAGACAGGTTTCTATTAACGATGGCAGCAAAATTACACTAGATACTAGCAAGTCGGATTCAGGAAACTATGAATTGTATCTGAAAAATGGCGTTGCTGGTGCCAGCGGTGATACAAAACTAGATGACAAGGTTATCAGTGGCAATATTAGCGGTTTAAAAGCCATTGTGTTAAAACGCATATTGGTGCTGGATAAAGACGAACTTACAGTTACAGGGCGTACCTATAACGGCACAGATAGTATAACAGTTGCCAAAAAAACATCAGGATCTCCCGATGGTTTTGTTGCCGGTAACAACAATGGTCAAGGTGTTGTATCAGGTGCAGCCGTTACATTAACCATTACATCTGGTGCGTTTAAGTTGACTTCTGCGAATGCAAATGCGACACAAGGAATTAAAATTGCCGATATTAGTAAATTAACAATTAGCGATACTGCAAACTATGTATTACATGTTAAAAACGCAGACAAAAGCGATGCTGCAGAAGCGGCAGCTAATAATATTAAAGTTACGGGCTTAACAGCAAACATCGCACCACGGGTATTGGTTTTGGATACCAACGAGTTGACATTATCTGATCGTGCGTATGATGGCACAAAAAAGGCAACAGTAACTGTTAAAGGTGGCGGGGCTAATGGCGATGGTTTTGTAAACGAAGCCGGTAACAAGGGTGTTGTTTCTGGTGAAACAGTTACCTTAAATATTGATAATAGTAGTGCCGAAGCAAACAGATCATTTGTATATACGACCACTGCGGATGCCGATGAAAGCACCGCCCAACTAATTAAAATTGCCAAAGCAAGCACGCTAACACTAACACCAAACAAAGGGGCAGCAGCAAACTATGTACTGCATGTGACAGACAACAGCGATAGCGGAGTCAAAATTAAAGCTGACGGTATAACAGTAAAAGATTTAAAATCCAAAATCATGAAAAAAGAATTGACGGTTTCTGCCACATTAGACGCACACAAAGTGTATGACAGCACCACTGTTGTAAATATTGCAAGCTCCAGTATTACAGGTTGGGAAAATAGCGAAGGTAGTGCAACCGTAAACGACCATATCACGACCAATCTAAGTGCCACAGCAGACAATGAGCATGCAGGAAAAACCCGTACTGTATCGTTTTCTAATATGACATTGAAAACAGGTAACATATCAGGGGGAGGCAAATACAGTAACTATAAATTAGCTAAGGCGAAACTTGCCAATAAGACCAATTATGAAATCAAAAAACGCAAGTTGTATTTAGATATATCAGAATTGCAAGTGAAGGGTGAATACACCAATACAGTCGGCAAACAGTATTTTAACAATGATACCATTGCGTATGTTGAAGCAAAAGAAGGTACAGGCGAAACCGACAGCAATAAGCACTTAGGTTTTGACCAAAAAAATACACCAACCGATGGCTTTATGATTAAAGGTGACGATGTTGCGTTAAAGATTGATAAAGGGGCGTTTAAGATCGACAACAAGAGTGCTAGTTCGAATCAATCTGTGGCAGACAGACAGGTTTCTATTAAAGATGGCAGCAAAATTACACTAGATACTAGCAAGTCGGATTCAGGAAACTATGAATTGTATCTGAAAAATGGCGTTGCTGGTGCCAGCGGTGATACAAAACTAGATGACAAGGTTATCAGTGGCAATATTAGCGGTTTAAAAGCCATTGTGTTAAAACGCATATTGGTGCTGGATAAAGACGAACTTACAGTTACAGGGCGTACCTATGACGGCACAGATAGTATAACAGTTGCCAAAAAAACATCAGGATCTCCCGATGGTTTTGTTGCCGGTAACAGCAATGGTCAAGGTGTTGTATCAGGTGCAGCCGTTACATTAACCATTACATCTGGTGCGTTTAAGTTGACTTCTGCGAATGCAAATGCGACACAAGGAATTAAAATTGCCGATATTAATAAATTAACAATTAGCGATACTACAAACTATGTATTACATGTTAAAAACGCAGACAAAAGCGATGCTGCAGAAGCGGCAGCTAATAATATTAAAGTTACGGGCTTAACAGCAAACATCGCAGCACGGGTATTGGTTTTGGATACCAATGAGTTGATATTATCTGATCGTGCGTATGATGGTACAAAAAAGGCAACAGTAACTGTTAAAGGCGGCGGGGCTAATGGCGATGGTTTTGTAAACAAAGCCGGTAACAAGGGTGTTGTTTCTGGTGAAACAGTTACCTTAAATATTGATAATAGTAGTGCCGAAGCAAACAGATCATTTGTATATACGACCACTGCGGATGCCGATGAAAGCACCGCCCAACTAATTAAAATTGCCAAAGCAAGCACGCTAACACTAACACCAAACAAAGGGGCAGCAGCAAACTATGTACTGCATGTGACAGACAACAGCGATAGCGGAGTCAAAATTAAAGCTGACGGTATAACAGTAAAAGATTTAAAATCCAAAATCATGAAAAAAGAATTGACCATAACACCGACTTTGTCTGCAAAGACATATGATAAGACCAAAGATGTAAGTATTGCTAGCACAAGTATTACAGGTTGGGTCGGCAATGACAAGTATAAAAGTGGGTCTAGTGGTGCAGAGGAAGATATAAGCAGTGCATTTGCAGGTACACTGAAAGCAACAGCGGACAACCAAAATGCGGGTATATCGAATCGTACTGTATCATTTAGTGGCTTGACAGGTATGAATACAAACAAAGCCAAGTATGCAAACTATAAACTAAAATCAACACCTGTTGCCGCTATAACGGGCTTTACGATTAGCAAACGGGTATTGGTTTTGAATACAGGTAAGTTGACTTTTTCTGATCGTGCGTATGATGGTACAAAAACGGCAACAGTAACTGTTACAGATGGCAAAGATGCTTTTGTAACCGCAGCCGGTAATAAAGGTGTTGTTTCTGGTGAAACGATTGTGTTAAAGATTAACAATACGGGTGCTCCGGGTGCACGGTCGTTTGTGTATGCAAACACTGCAAATGCCAATGAAAGCACCGCCCAGCAGATTAAGATCGACAAGGCAAGTACTTTGGAATTAAAAGTAGGCTCTATCGGTGGGGCGGCTGCAACTAACTATGTATTGCATGTTAAAAACGCAGACAAAAGCGATGCTGCAGAAGCGGCAGCTAATAATATTAAAGTTACAAACCTAAAAAGCAAGATTACCAAAAAAGAATTGACCATAACACCGACTTTGTCTGCAAAGACATACGATAAAACCAAAGATGTAAGTATTGCTAGCACAAGTATTACAGGTTGGGTCGGCAATGACAAGTATAAAATTGGGTCTAGTGGTGCAGAGGAAGATATAAGCAGTGCATTTGCAGGTACGCTGAAAGCAACAGCGGACAACCAAAATGCGGGTATATCGAATCGTACTGTATCATTTAGTGGCTTGACAGGTATGAATACAAACAAAGCCAAGTATGCAAACTATAAACTGAAATCAACACCTGTTGCCGCTATAACGGGCTTTACGATTAGCAAACGGGTATTGGTTTTGAATACAGGTAAGTTGACTTTTTCTGATCGTGCGTATGATGGTACAAAAACGGCAACCGTAACTGTTACAGATGGCAAAGATGCTTTTGTAACCGCAGCCGGTAATAAAGGTGTTGTTTCTGGTGAAACGATTGTGTTAAAGATTAACAATACGGGTGCTCCGGGTGCACGGTCGTTTGTGTATGCAAACACTGCAAATGCCAATGAAAGCACCGCCCAGCAGATTAAGATCGACAAGGCAAGTACTTTGGAATTAAAAGTAGGCTCTGTTGGTGGTGCGGCTGCAACTAACTATGTATTGCATGTTAAAAACGCAGACAAAAGCGATGCTGCAGAAGCGGCAGCTAATAATATTAAAGTTACAAACCTAAAAAGCAAGATTACCAAAAAAGAATTGACCATAACACCGACTTTGTCTGCAAAGACATACGATAAAACCAAAGATGTAAGTATTGCTAGCACAAGTATTTCAGGTTGGGTCGGCAATGACAAGTATAAAAGTGGGTCTAGTGGTGCAGAGGAAGATGTGAGCAGTGCATTTGCAGGTACACTGAAAGCAACAGCGGACAACCAAAATGCGGGTATATCGAACCGTACTGTATCATTTAGTGGCTTGACAGGTATGAATACAAACAAAGCCAAGTATACAAACTATAAACTAAAATCAACACCTGTTGCCGCTATAACGGGCTTTACGATTAGCAAACGGGTATTGGTTTTGAATACAGGTAAGTTGACTTTTTCTGATCGTGCGTATGATGGTACAAAAACAGCAACCGTAACTGTTACAGATGGCAAAGATGCTTTTGTAACCGCAGCCGGTAATAAAGGTGTTGTTTCTGGTGAAACGATTGTGTTAAAGATTAACAATACGGGTGCTCCGGGTGCACGGTCGTTTGTGTATGCAAACACTGCAAATGCCAATGAAAGCACCGCCCAGCAGATTAAGATCGACAAGGCAAGTACTTTGGAATTAAAAGTAGGCTCTATCGGTGGGGCGGCTGCAAGTAACTATGTATTGCATGTTAAAGACGCAGACGATAGTAACAAGGAGAAACTAGCGGCTGATGGTATTAAGGTTACAAACCTAAAAAGCAAGATTACCAAAAAAGAATTGACCATAACACCGACTTTGTCTGCAAAGACATATGATAAGACCAAAGATGTAAGTATTGCTAGCACAAGTATTTCAGGTTGGATCGGCAATGACAAGTATAAAAGTGGGCCTAGTAGTGCAGAGGAAGATATAAGCAGTGCATTTGCAGGTACACTGAAAGCAACAGCGGACAACCAAAATGCGGGTATATCGAATCGTACTGTATCGTTTAGTGGCTTGACAGGTATGAATACAAACAAAGCCAAGTATGCAAACTATAAACTAAAATCAACACCTGTTGCCGCTATAACGGGCTTTACGATTAGCAAACGAGCGTTGCGTTTAAAAATAGACGAATTGAAAGTTACCCATATATACGATGGCACCACCAATGCGACTGTGTCTGTAAATAGTTCAGGCGATGGATTTTCATTTACATCCGATGCTGTTGTTGGCAGTTCGGGTCATGGTAAAATATTGGGAGATACTGTTAAGTTGACATTCACCGGCAACACGGCATTTAAATTTAATAGTTCCAATGTAACCACAGGTAAGAACAACCAGCTATCTGTCAATGACATATCAAAGATTAGTGTAGGCAACCCTAACTATAAGTTACAAGTACCCACTAGTAGTAGTGCTTGGGCTGATGCGAAAGACCAAGCAGTATACAACTTCAAAGCCGATATTTCCCAACGGATTTTGATTCTTGATGTAACCGAGTTGACACTTGCAAACCGTGAATATGATGGTACACAACAAGCAACTGTTACGGTAAACACAAGTAGTGACAGTGGCAAAGGTGATGGCTTTAAAGCAAACAACAGCGATAATACGGGTGTTGTCGGTACGGGTGCCAATAAAGATGATGTAACCTTAAAAATAGATAACAGCGGTACGGTTGGTAATCGATCGTTTAAGTATAAAACTACTAAAAATGCCAATGAGAGCACCGCACAACAGATTGTTCTCGACAAAAAGTCTACATTTGACTTGGATGGTACAGACAAAGGCAACTATAAACTGCAACTGATTAAAAAATCCGATAGCAAGGCTGTTGATATAACTGACGCAAGCGTAACAACTGGTTTTGAGATTAAAGGTTTACAATCCAAAATCATGAAAAAAGGATTGACCATTACAGCCACCGGAACATCCAGACCATATGACGGTACCAAAAATGTAACATTTACAAATGCAAAAATTTCAGGTTGGGTCACTCTCGGCAATGAACAGTATCAAAATAATGATGATAGTAATCCCCTAGAAGACACAGATTCGGCATTAAAAGACGGTCTTATAGCTGTTGCTGAGAAAAAAGATGTGGGTACAACAAAAGTAGTGTTTAGTGGCACCTTAAAGTCTGGTGGTAGTAGTAAGAAGTATGACAACTATAAAATAAGCAGCTTGCCTACGAATTTAAGCAACTTTCAAATCACCAAACGCAAATTGTACTTGAAAATAGATGATCTGCATGTAAAGGGCAAAGATAGTAAGGATGATGAACAGATATATGATGGTAAAGCAGAAGCTGATTTGCAAGTTAAATCCGGCAGAGGCTTTAACACCAGTGGCAAAAATGGTGCGGTTTCAGTGGACGCTAACAAGAGTGCGTTAGAACTCGTTATCGGTGCAGGGGCATTTAAATTTAAAGGTGATAAATCCGATGCAGGGGGACCATATGATGTCTTCTATGATGATGCTACACAACTTACTTTAAAAGGCACAAGCAAGGGTAACTATGAGCTTGTTCTAAGCGATGGAAAAGCGTTAAAAGATGCATCTGGGGATGTCAAGAAAAGTGACGGAAAAACCATACAAGGTACAATTAAACCCCGGGTGTTAAAACTGGCTGGTGGCGATTTGGTGGCTGCACTTCGTGAGTATAATGGGGACACAGATGTTTCTGTAACCAAAGGCAGCAATAAAACTGGTTTTGCCGCCGCTGATGCCACCACAGGATTAGTAAGTGGTAAATCTGTATCCTTAGATATTCAATCAGACGCCTTTACATATGTGAATGCAGATGTAAATACCGTTGGCGATAAGAAAAAAGCTATTCGAATTAAAAATGTCAATAAACTTAAACTGTCGGGCAACAATTCTAGTAACTATGTACTTAAAATGGCAGATGGTAGCGATCTAAGCACTAGTGTCGATGTGGCAGGCTTAAAAGGCATTATCAATCCGAAAATCGTAACCTTAAAAATTGCCGATTTGATGGCAGAGCGGGAATTTAAAGCCAACGATAAAACCGCTCCCTTAAAACTGAAAACAGGGGACAATATAACAGGTGTGAACGGTGCATTGGCTAGTGAACCCTTAAAGTTAAAAATAGACAGCGGTGCTGCAGAATATGACAGTCCCGATGTTGGCGACAAGAAAAAAGTATATATCACTGATCCGGATAAATTTAGCTTGATTTCTAATGCGTCTGGTGTCTCCAAATTCAAAACAAGTAACTATAAATTACAATTAACTACCTCCGATCCGTTAGCGAAGAATGCTCTCTTACCTGCACTTACCGGTAAAATAGTATCAGCTGGCAACAATGATAATGATGCTGGCGGTGGTGGTGGTGGAGCTGGTGCTGGGGCTGCTGTTGTCGTAGCGGCAGGTGCTGGAGTTGCTGTGGCGATGACCGGTGGGGCAGCAGCAGCGGCAGGGGCTGCTGCCGCTGGGGCTGCTGGTGCAGCGGGTGCGGGTGCCGCAGCAGGGGCAGGTGCTGCCGGAGCCGCCGGTGCCGCCGGTGGAGCCGCCGGAGCAGCGGGCGGTGCTGCTGGTGCCGCCGGTGGTGCCGCAGGCGGGGCGGGTGCCGCCGGTGGTGCAGGCGGTGCAGGGGGCGGATTGGGTATTCCTCTGGGCAGCATCCAAAACATCTTTACCACAGGTATATATGCCCACCTGAGTGGTATCGATATGCGGGCAATTTCACACCCTCTGGATATACAGCAGCCAACGCAACAGCCAACGCAACATACTTTAACATCTGTGTTTAAACCCAAACAAAAAACACAGATAACATACAAAGCCAAAATACATCGCACATACGACATGGCGTTCTTGGCACATAACATCAAGGCACAAAAGGTCGTACCTATGTACGAAATCGATGACGATTTGTACGAAACCATTAAACAAATATTCGTACAACAATCGGCACCAACAGACAAAACCGCCAGTGCCAATACAACAGACAACGCACCGGCGTAACAGTTACGGGAAGTATCTAGCAATGCCCACCCCTATCCTATAACAATGAGCATAGGGGTGGGTGTTATATATCATCATTCCCGTAGGGGCGGACTATTATAGTCCGCCTCTATTTTTATTTTTTGCCTAAGTCATTATGCGTTTTAGGGTTTTGTATAGGTGTTCATCTATTTCATACAAAGGCACTGCCTTTTGTGCTTTGATGTTGTGTGCCAACATGGTCATGTCGTATGTGCGATGTATTTGGCTTTTGTATTTGGCTTTGTAGGTTACCTTATAGAATGTGTTAAATACAGAGGGTACAGGAGTTTGTGGTCGATATAGTGCCTGCATGTCGATACCGTTTAAATGGGCATATATACCGGTGTTAAAGATAGTGTCGATACTGCCAACGGGGGCGGTTACGCCGCCACTTGCACCGCCTGCACCGGTAGCACCGGCGGCACCTGCCCCAGCGGCTGCAGCAGCCCCGCCACCGATACCGCCCATGGCTACAACAGCAACGCCGACGCCTACTATTGCGATGGCTGCCCCACCGCCGCCACCGCCGCCGCTTCCGCCGCCGGTAGCTCTTAATATGGTACCTGTTAAGCCGCTAATAACCCCGCTACTCAGATACAGATCGGCATTGTTGTATTGCAATTTGTAATTTTGTGAGTTTAATGTAAGTTTATCCGGATCGCCTATGATTATAGATTTACCCGATCCGACTTGGTCGCCATCGTTGCCACTGTATACGAATGCCCCGTCTGTTATGGTTAATGTTACGGTTTCACCGCTCACCACAGTACCGCTGTATCCGTCTTCATCGTCTTTGATATACACGGGGGCAATTTTGTTGTTACTTTCATATTGGCGGTCTCTTACAGCCAATTCGTCTGGTTCCAGTTGTAGCAGTTTTGGCGTAATCGATGCCCTGTTTACGGGGGTAATGGTTGGGGTATTTGCCAGACCGTATACGGGTACATTGTTGCCGTCTTTGTAAGTGACGGCGTGTCCCTCGTATTTGATGGTTAGGTCTGTATCTGCATCCTCTGTTTTTGTATTGCCTTTGTAAAAATAGCCTGTAGGGGCTGTTGCAACTTTGGCACTAAAGTTATAATGTTTCTCTTTATTATCATTGTTTACGATACCACCGATTTTGAACTTTAAGCCACCGACCGGCGTTTTGAATGTAAATGTAGGATTGGCACCGCTTGGGGCGGTGTTCGTGCCGTCATATACTTTGGTTTTTGTGGTAACCGATGCGGTTAGTCCCAGCTTGGGGTTGTCACTGTATATAAAACCAGATGTATTTTTTTGTGTATCGGTATCGGCACTTATGGCGTTGGATTGGAAATAGCCACCGCTAGTATTGTATGATTTGTTAAATTGGGCGAAACTGTAGCCGCTTATGAACGACCCTGATGTGCCCATTTGGTTATTCGCAGGGCTTGTTGTCCATACTAGGTATCGTCCTTTATTATCATTTTTACCACTGTCTGATTCGACTATGGCTAAGACATCTTTATCTGATTTATTGGTAAATATATTTGCTTTTATTTCGATAGCCACAGTGCCTTTACTTATGGCACCTTTGGATGTTATTTTGCCACCGTCTAAAATAATAATTTCCGATTTGGATTCATTGGTATTGAATTTTGTACCGTTATGTATAATGCTGACCTTTTGACCTTCGACTTTGTCGATGGTGATAGTGCCGGCATAGCGTTTGTCATTACTGTTATCTGTATGCCCCTCCTGCATTGTGATAATGACATTACCGGTGGTTGCCGATAGGGTTGTACCTTTGGCAGCGGTGATTTTGGCAATACCTGCGGTACGGTTATTGTTGTTCATGCCGTCATTGTTGTAATCGGTTTCGCTGTCGACTTTTGCTTTATTAGCATTGGCGATTATTTCAAGCCCTCCATGTATTTTTACATCGTTGTTAAGGGTAACCGACCGTCCAGCGATTAAAGTTAATTTTTTACCCCCTGTGGTAGTAACAAAATCAGTGTTTATGGTAATATCCCGATCGGCAACAATCGTAACATCGGCAGCGGCAACAGGATTAGCACCAGCGATACCCTGTAATTTTTGTTTAATACCTGCTAGGTTACCGACGGGTACATTTAGCAAATACACCGCCCCTCGATCTGCATTTTGATCGCTACCCCCATCGTCATCACCCCTAGCCCCGACAGCCAACTGCGTCCCATCACCGCTTAACGATACACTCCAACCAAAATAATCATAATCATCCAATAAAACGACGCCAGAGGATAGAGATGCTTCATGCGAAAGTTTTACCACTTGCGTTATCGTCTTGCCCCATGTAGCACCAGAACCGCCGACAGTATACAGATACACCGCTCCTCGACTAGACCCCCCATCACCATAAGCTCCGACAGCCAGCTTCGTCCCATCACCACTTAATGATACACTACTACCAAAATAATCATAATCATCCAAAGAAACCGTACCAGATGATAGAGATGCCCCGTGCGAAAGTTTTACCGCTTGCGTTACCGTACTGCCCCAAGTGGAGTCCGAACCGCCGACAATGTACAGATACACCGCCCCTCGATCGCTACCCCCACCGTCATCGCCTTCAGCCCCGACAGCCAACTTCTTCCCGTTACCGCTTAACGACACACTACTACCAAACCAATCATAATCATCCAAAGAAACACTGGCATGGCTATCAGAAAGTTTTACCGCTTGCGTTACCGTACTGCCCCAAGTGGAGTCCGAACCGCCGACAGTATACAGATACACCGCCCCTCGATTCCACCCCCCATCGCCGTCACCTCCAGCCCCAACAGCCAACTTCGTCCCATTACCGCTTAACGATACACTACTACCAAAATAATCATGATCATCCAAAGAAACACTGGCATGGCTATCAGAAAGTTTTACCGCTTGCGTTACCGTCTTACCCCATGTGGCACCACCGACAGTGTATAGATATACCGCCCCTCGATTACTACCCCCATCGTCATCCCGCACAGCCCCAACAGCCAACTGCGTCCCATTAGTGCTTAACGATACACTACTACCAAACTCATCATAATTATCCAAAGAAACACTGGCATGACTATCAGAAAGTTTTACCACTTGCGTTACCGCACTGCCCCATGTAGCACCAGAGCCGCCGACAGTGAACAGATACACCGCCCCTCGATCAAGACCTCCACTATCATCACGAGTCGCCCCGACAGCCAATCTCGTCCCATCACCGCTTAACGATACACTACTACCAAACATATCCAAATCGGTCAAGGAAACGCTAGCACCATGTGCAATCTTTTTTGCCTGTGCCACTGCGGATCCCCAGTTGCCTATAACCACATCTTGCGGGTCGAGTAAAATAATCCCGCCACCTGCCTTAATCCGCTTTAAACCGAAGCTATCGACTTGTTTTTTACCCGATATTTCCACTGCTCCGCCCCCAGTGGCACCGCTGGCATCGATAGCCGCATAATTGTTGGTGGTATGATCCGCCCATAAAATCGCTGTGCCGCCTGTATCCGATTGGGACGATACAACCACATTTACGCCTGTGCCTAATGAAGTTTTGCCCGCCCGTACAAGGGGACTATTATCAGACCAACGGGTAACAAATAGGTCTTGGGTGCGTTTATCGAGAGAACTGGTTTTCGGATTGTATCCCCCACCTTGAAACGCCCCACCTAGACGAATCCGTCCGCCTTGAGTTTTCCCCGATGCGGATACGGTACCAGAAAACAGCCCGACCAAGCCGCCTTTGTTGCTGATGTCGATATAACCACCCTTACCGTCCGTACTGTCGGCTTTAAAATCCGCAGAGCCTAATACTTTTGTACCGCTTTTGCCCAAACCGCCGATAAACGACAGACTGCCGCCTTTGCTGCCACCGGACACATCAAAACGGCTACTAGCGTTTAGGTTCGCCCCCTGTTGTAACGATACTTTGACCGTACCGCCAACGCCATTTTGTGCCACCGCAGATACTATACCGCTGCTGTCGATGGTATTCGCCTCGATGGCAATCGTCCCAGCGTTACCATACGCCGCATCGGCGGTGATTCGCCCGTTGCCGGTAATCCCCACCGTACCACCACTAATCGATATAACACCATCTGTCGAGGACACAGTATTTGCCGATACAATACCATCGATCGAAATAGTCTGTCGTAAAATATCGGAGGCATCGGCAACAGTGATGTCGATAAATCCACCCCGTGAATCGATCTTTCCGCCTAAATCAAGGGTAGCCGAAACTTTATTGCCTTGCGAATCTGTTAAGGTATCCCATTTGTCCGTTGACATCTCGACCCGTAAAAAATCATTGTTGCCAAAAGACATAACAATTTTTTCACCGCCGGCAAAACCCACTTTACCCACAAGGGCTCGAACCGTACCCCCATTTTTAACCGCTCCACCAAGCAACGCCACAAAACCGCCATCATCAACCGAAATACTACCGTGATTGGCAACAACACCATTGCTGCCGCTTTTGGTAAATGTATAATCGCCATTCAAAAAATCGGTGTTGTCTATATCGAGAGTCGAAGCAACAAAACCGCCCGTATCGATGACCCCGTCTTTGGTAATCATAATACCGTTAGAGTTAATCAAAAACACACTGCCATTAGCGTTAATCCGCCCGGCAATTTCCGAAGTCAAATCCCCCGTAACCCGATTTAAAGTTGCCGAGTCGCTACCGGGCTGGTTAAAGTTTACCGTGTTGTCTTTGCCCACAGAAAAACTTTTCCAATCGATAACCGCCTTGTCCGTGCTTTGGTCGATGGTTAAGGTATCACCCCACTGATACATACTGACATCACCAGCAACCACCCGCCCATCACTAGGCAGCCCCCCAGCATAAGCAAAATGACCCGCTAATGCACCAACCGCATATAGACAAGCCGTCTTTATAAAATATCTTTTCATTGTATAGCGTTTAATCATCGTACATATCCTAAATTATAGTGCATTTACAAATAATGCATCTCATATACACACTCAATTTGATAGTAACAATATACCCCGAATCTTATTAGATGCGTGTACGCCCATTGTATCATACCTTAATGCACGGTTGCAATACTAGAATGGGGGAGAATGCTGCTGGCAGTAAGCTTGTAAAGTGTGTACCACAGACAAATGGGCAGGAAGTGCATAAAAAATACAGACTTTATTTATCAACATGTTACCACATTATTATATTGACATTATTATTAATATATACTATAATCTATCCATTAGGTGGGCAATACCTGCCCCCTAAGCAAAGAGCGAAATTCATTATACAACCAAAATAAGGAGCGTAAAGAGAATGAAAAACTCAAATGATAAATTATACCGTGCCTCGATTGTTAATAAGTTTGTAAAGGGCAAAATGTCCCGCCGCAAATTTTTAAACAGTGCGGCAAAACTAGGTCTAGGTGCATCGGCACTGGGTATGGGGTTTGCCCCTTTTGGGGGGCTTATATCGTCTGCCAATGCGGCGGATGTCACCCTAGATGCGAATATGATGGCGTGGTTAAAAGAGGTCGCCAAACCCTTACGGGGGCAAACTGTAAGGTTGGCAACAGAATCCACACCGCCATCGAATGCCATTAATTCTGTGTTAAAACGCTATTTCGAACAGGCAACGGGCATCAGGGTCAAAATCGAAGTGCTGCCCCTAGAACAGGTACTGCAAAAATTGACATTAGATGTGGCATCTGGATTGGGGACTTACGACTTGTACTATATCGACCAAAGCTGGATGGCAAGTTTCTATGGCGATGTTATCGATCCCCGGGAAAAATATGCGGCAAACAGAGAATTGGCAATGCCCAACTACAACATGGGCGATTTCGTCCCATCGCTGGTCGATGGTATTTCCATGTATGACGGGGTTATGGTAGGGGTGCCTTATGATATTCCTATCTTTATCCAAATGTACCGCAAAGACATTTATGACAGATTGGGGCTCAAACCTGCAACGACTATGGCACAATATCTAGGCAATGCGGTTGCCATTCAAAACGCCCAAATACCGGGCGTATACGGCACCAATGGGCAGATGAAATCCGGACATTACAGCCTCGAAACCGATTGGACAGCATGGCTGTGGGGACATGGGGGATCTATCTTTGCCGCTAATGGTAAATTTAGTGGCAACGATGCAGAAGGTCTCGAAGCCATGGAATACTGGATAAAATTAAAAGAAACCATGCCAGATGCAGTAACCACTTGGACATGGGACGGACAAGGGCAATCGACCGCACAAGGCATTATCGGGCAATCGCTGACATGGGGCGAGTTCTTCCCGTTCTTTGACGATCCCGATGCGTCGAAAGTATCCGGCTTAATGGAGGCACATGTGCCCCCCGCACCGACCAAACCCTTACGCACAGAAACCGGTTTCGGTGAAATTCCCGGCGTCGGTCACCAAGGAGGGTCATCGCTGGCAGTGTCAAGATATTCCAAACAGCAAGATGCGGCATGGCTGTTCTCCCAATGGGCGACTTCTATCGATACGCAAGTGTACATCACTACACTAGGCGGCGGCACAGGTCCCACCCGTACCAGCGTGTACGACGACCCAAGAATAAAAGCCAATGCCCGAGTGGGCAAAGGCACCACCCGCCACCTAGATGTTGTACGAGACACAATCGCCAACCACATGGGGTCAGAGCCTGATTTACCAGAATGGGCGGAGCTATCGAACGATGTCATACCCGTAGAATTAGGACGGTTCTGGGCAGGAGAATACCGATCGCCCAAAGCGGCTATGGACACCATCGCCAAAAAAGTTGACAAAATTGTCGCTTCATAACCAAGCGGCTTTTTAGAAAACCACAAGGAAAGGGTCGGATAACATAAGAGCTGGACAAACGGGGTATATTGTAGATTAAAAGCGGTTGCAACCGCTGAGGGCGGTAGCCCGATATGGTGCTCGATCGGGGGGAAGTGCGTGTGGTATTTTGTCGTGCGTAAGCACGGTAAAATCCACCCCAAACGCACAGGGGGCGAAGCCCCCTAGACTCACGCAACAAGCCACAAGCAAAAATCGACCAGTACAATATATGGAATCATTTTATACACCATGTTCATCCGTGCGTCTGACCTTTTCCTTTACTCTATCAATGTATGTGAGACACAGGAAAAAATAGCTATGAACAAACCATTAGTAATGATTACAGGTGCCAGTTCTGGCATTGGTGCAGCGGTTGCCAAAGCGTTTTCGGCGGCGGGGCATCCCCTATTGTTGTTAGCCCGCCGTTTAGACCATATGCACAGCCTAAACCTACCCAATTGTCTGTGCCGGCAAGTGGATGTACGGGATCGCAACGCTGTTGCAGCGGCTGTAACAGAGGCAGAAGCCCTGTATGGTCCCGTCGATTGTTTGTTTAACAATGCGGGTATCGCCCGTTTGGCGGACATTGCCCGCCAACCCGCAGAGGAATGGGACGAAATGATCGATATTAACACCAAAGGCGTCATGAACGCCCTACACCCAGTGCTAAATAGTATGAAAAACCGCAAACACGGCACCATTTTTAATATGAGCTCTATTGCTGGACGCAAAATTTACCCCGATCACACGGTGTACTGTGGCACCAAGTATTTTGTCCACGCCATTTCTGAAAGCATTCGCAGCTATTTGTCCCCCTATAATGTCAGGGTGATTGTCCTGTCCCCCGGGGTGATCGAAACCGAAGTGCTAAATGCGGTTACAGATGAAAAAACACTTGCCGACTACAAACAAAATAAACTGCGTATGGGCGGCGGTATTTCGCCTGATTATGTGGCGGATTTAACCCTATTTGCCTACAACATGCCGCAAAATGTGCTGGTACAAGAAATGGTCATCACCCCCACCCGCCAAGAATATTAAACCCATAGTAAACACCCATGCGTACCACCAGCCCCCCCTCTGTTGTCATTGGATTAGATTGTTCGACCCAGTCTGCCAAAGCGGTAGCATGGACACAACAAGGCGACATGATTGCCGAAGGCACCGCCCCTATCGACACGCAAAATCGGAACAAAGGCTGGTTCGAACAACAGGTGGAAGACTGGTGGCACGCCAGCTGTGATGCCCTAAAAAACTGTGTCGATACATTGGAAGGGTATGACATTGTCGGCATGGCTATTGCCAACCAACGAGAAACCATCGGGTTTATCGATGCACAGGGAACCGCTGTATACCCCGCCATCAGCTGGATGGACAATCGCTGTCGCCATGAGGTGAAACAGCTATGTAAAAACCCCGGTGATACCCGCCTGCATGAAATTACAGGGGTATATCCAGATGTAACCCCGGCGATTTTTTCCTGTGAGTGGTTGCGAAAAAATGCCCCTGATATATATAAAAACATTGCCCATTTTGTCGATGTTAATGCCTTTTTGACAAAGCGGCTGTGTAACACCCCTACCTATACAACCAGCTTTGCCAGTGCCGATCCTATGGGATTTTTCGCTGTGCAACAAAAACAGTGGTCAGCGGAACTATTACAGCGAGTCGCCATCGATAAAAAACAGCTGGCAACCCCCGTGCCTTCGGGTACCAAAGTCGGGGAAATCAGTGAGCACAGTGCCAACCGTACAGGCTTGCCACAGGGCATGCCGGTATTTGCTGCTGGGGGCGATGGGCAGTGTGCCGCTATCGGTGCCAACTGTATCCGCAGCGACCGTGCCTATATGAATTTGGGATCGGCGGCAGTATCCGGCATCTGGTGCCCCGATTTTAATATCAGCAAATCATGGCGGATTAAAGTACCCGTAAACAACGATGGCTATTTATATGAGTCGGTGATGCGATCCGGCACTGTCTTACTCGATTGGTTTGTAAAACAATTTATCGCCAATACCGATACAAAAAGCAATATTTTTTCACATCTGTTTACAGAAATAGAAAAAATTTCTATCGGCAGCGATGGGGTGATGGTACTGCCCTATTGGTTGGGGGTGATGGATCCCCATTGGGATTTAGACGCTCGGGGGGCTATTGTCGGCTTGTCTGCCAGCCGCAGCAAGTACCATATTTTCCGTGCCATTATCGAGGCTATCACCATCAGCCAAGTATCGGCTATTAAAGCCTTCGAATCGCAAACGGGACATTGTATAGAAACCATTTTTGCCGTCGGCGGGGGGTCTAAAAGCCCATTGTGGACGCAAATGATAGCCGATGCCGCCGCTAAGACCGTTGTTGTCTCCGATGCCACAGAGCTATCCTCACTTGGGGCGGGCATGGTGGCAGCGTATGGAGTCGGATGGTACCCATCCATCGCCGCTGCATCGAATGCCATGTCGCCTGTGGTGTCCCCTACGGGTGTAAAAACATATACCCCCAACCCGGATAACACGGTGCAGTATCAAGAATTGATAAATATTTACAGCGAATTGTATGGTGCCACCGCATCGGTACATAAAAAATTGCTGCGGTTTGCCGAAAAGTGGAGACACCAATGATACCGGCAAGCATACACAACAACTCCACTTATGGCGGCGTGTTAAACGCCCTGTTACAAGGGCGATGGACGGATCCCACAACCGGTAACACCATACACCTACCCATTAAAAGTATCGTTATCGAAGACAGCTTAGACGGTATGGAAGCGGATCTTATCGGCACATTGCATCGGGGACAGACTATCGCCGTTGTCTGTGATACCTATACCTACGACGCCTTAGGCAAACGGATTATCGACAACCTAAAATCTTTACCCGCTGTACGCTATTTTATTTGGCAAAATCCCCGCTGTAGTGCAGAAGGTGTCGACGAACTGCGGCGGTTGTGTCCGAACACCGATGTTATGGTTGCCGTTGGCTCTGGCACGATTAGCGACAGTGTGAAGTACGCCGCATTCTTAGACAATCGCCCGTATTCGGTTTTTGCCACATCGCCGATGAATGCCTATACCACCCCCACCGCATCGGTGTCTTTTGACGGCTTTAAAAAATCATTGACCTGTCAGGGGGCTACGGGCGTATTTTTCGACTTGCAAATTTTGGCACAATGTCCGCCCCGCCTGATTGCAGCAGCGTTTGCCGATGTCATTTGCCGCACCACATCACAGGTCGATTGGCTGTTGTCGCATATGCTGTTTGACACCCCTTATGTAGAAACCCCGTATACCTTGTTGGCATATGATGAAAACCACATGATCAACAAAGCGGATAAAATCGTAACCGGGGACAGGGAGGCATTGGCAATTTTAACCCGTATCGCCTCGATTATGGGCTTGGGTACCTATTTTGCCGGTACCACACACAGCGGATCGATGGCGGAACATATGATTTCCCACTATATCGATATGTTTGCTGGCGAACAGCACCCCGGCACATCGCACGGGGAACAAGTGGGCGTTGCCACTTTGGCGGTGTCCCGATTGCACCATCACATCTTGCAGGCGGACACACCGCCCACAATCCACCCGACCCATATACCACAAGATATACTGGCACAAAAATTCCCCCGCCATGTACAGACGATGGTACAGCAAACAACAGAAAAAGCCATTTCACCATCCGAAGCCGACCGTATAAACCAATTGTTTGCCGATACATGGCACCACTTCGTCGCCCCCTTGCGGGCGGTAATGGTGCCACCACACCGCATATATGAGGCTATGACCCATGCCAACTGCCCCCGCACAGGACAGGAATTGGGGCTGTCCAGTGGATTTTTTGGCGATGCCGTACAATACGCCCGTTATACCCGCAACCGTTTTTCTATACTGGACCTTGCGGACGACGCACACATATTAACAGATTTTGCCCACAGCTGTACATAAACACACACAAGGAAAAAAAACATGGCACAAGTAACCTATCGCAACATTCGCAAAGACTATGGCAAAATCACCGTCTTATCAGATATTGATTTTTCCATCGAAAACCAAGAATTTGTCGTTTTGCTAGGGCCGTCTGGGTGTGGCAAAACCACTTTGTTACGCATGACGGCGGGGCTGGAGAGTATCACCGGTGGCGAAGTGCTGTTCGACGACCAAGTGATGAACCACATACACGCCCGGGATCGCAATATTTCTATGGTATTTCAAAATTATGCGTTGTATCCGCAAATGACTGTGTTCGACAATATTGCCTTTGGTCTAGAAGTGGCAAAAATGCCAAAAAAACAGGTAAAAATAAAAGTCGAGGAGGCTCTGGAAATTTTGGGGCTAACCGCATATAAAAACGCCTATCCAAAAGCGTTATCGGGCGGGCAGCGGCAACGGGTGGCTATGGGGCGAGCGTTGGTGCGACACCCTCGAGTGTTTCTGTTCGACGAACCGCTGTCGAACTTGGACGCCAAGTTGCGGGGGCAGATGCGTTACGAAATTCGCCGTATCCACAACCAGCTAAAATCGACCACAATTTATGTGACCCACGACCAAATTGAAGCGATGACAATGGCGGATAAAATTGTCGTTATGAACAAGGGCAACATCGAACAAATCGGCACCCCCGAACAGGTCTATGATTATCCGGCAACTTGTTTTGTGGCACTGTTTGTGGGGTCGCCGTCGATGAACCTGATGGCGGGTACTGTCACCAAAAAAGACAAGGCTTTTGTTATCGATGACGGCAACGGCAACACCTTAAAATTGCCAAAAAGCCAAAATTTGCACACAGGACAAGAAATCTTATTCGGCATCCGCCCCACAGATATTCAGTTAAATACCCACAGCTTCGATAAGTCTGATGTGGTCAATACTTGTACGGGTACCGTATCGTTTGTGGAAAAAACCGGCACGGAAACACATATTCGCCTGTTGTTTAACGGCATAGAATACAGTGTGGTTGCCGCCGGCAAGGTCGATGTACAGGTCGATACCCCGCTTACTTTTTATATGGCTACAAAGTGCGTACACCTATTTGATAAAGCTACGCAAACCCGTATTGCCACAGCGGACACCCCCACCATAAACACACAGGAATAACCCCCATGCAACGGATTTTTAACACCCCCACCACAGTTGTAGACGACACCCTAAGAGGCTTTGTGCAAGCCCATGCGGATATAGTGCGATATGGGCACAACAACAAACGGGTTATCGCCTCGCACACATGTAAAAATAGCAACCGGGTTGGGGTGATTACAGGCGGCGGATCCGGTCATGAACCGGCGTTTATTGGCTATGTGGGGGAAAATTTGCTCGATGCGGTTGCGGTTGGTGAAATTTTTTCATCACCCCCCGCCTTAGCCTTTGCCGATGCCGCCAAAGAATGTGATACGGGGCAAGGAGTCGCCTGTCTGTATGGCAATTACAGCGGCGACAATATGAATGTCAAAATGGCAATGAAGATGCTGGCAAAACAGGGTATTGAGATGAAAACGGTGGTGGCAAATGACGATGTGGTGTCCGCCCCCAAAGGCGAAGAACATAAACGGCGGGGCGTTGCCGGTGAAATTTTGATGTGGAAAATCGGGGCTGCCAAAGCATCGATGGGGGCGTCTTTAAGTGAAGTTATCGCCGCCGCACAATGTGCCATCGATAACACCCGTTCGATGGGCATCGGACTCACCCCGTGTGTGATACCAGAAGTAGGACACGCCAATTTCACCATCGAAGCCGGCACTATGGAAGTAGGCATCGGACACCACGGCGAAGCGGGTATAGAAGTCTGTGCCATCGAATCCTCACACCAAATGGCACAGCGGATGGTACACGCCATCGCCCCCGATTTACCGTTTCAAGCAGGCGACGAGGTCGCCGTGCTGGTATCTGGACTAGGGGCGACACCTATTAACGAATTGTATGTGTTTTATAACGATGTTGCCCGTATTTTAGGCGATATGCGGATTGCCATTTATACATCGTTTGTCGGCAATTATTTTACTTCTTTAGACATGGCGGGAATTACGCTGAGTCTTATGAAACTGGACGATGAATTAAAACACCTGTTGCAAATCCCCGCTACTTCTGTGGGTTTGAAAGTGTAGGTCGACAATGTCTATCCCCACTAGCACCGCCAGAACAGCCCTATTTGCCATCGCCGATGCCATTGTCGCCAACAAACAGATGCTCAGCGAAGTAGATGGGGCTATTGGCGATGGCGACCACGGTATCAATATGGCAAAGGGATTTAATACTTTTAAGCAACGGTATGGCGACAGCGACATGTCTTTTGCCGCATTGTTGGACGCATTGGGAATGATATTGCTCAATGAAATTGGCGGCTCTATGGGACCGTTATATGGCAGTGCATTTATGGAAATGGGCGATGCCATGCAGGGGGTCGACACCATCACCCCTACACATGTCGATCGTATGGTTACGGTTGCCAGCGAAACCGTCGCCGAAATTGGCGGGGCAAAAGTGGGCGATAAAACCCTAATCGATGTATTGGTACCTTGTCAAACCGCCGTATCACAGGCGGTTGCCGATGGGGCGGATTTGGCGGCGTGTTTGAAAACTTTAAAACACCACGCCATTATAGGGCGGGACTCTACAAAGGATCTCATCGCCAAAGTGGGACGGGCAAGCCGGTTGGGCGATCGCTCCCGTGGCGTACTAGACGCAGGGGCGTGTTCCTGCTGCATTATATGGGTTACGCTGGCAGATAGCCTTGTAGCCGAATTAACATAACAGTATAGAGGAAAAAACATGGACGATTATTCTGGTAAAGTGGCGGTTATCACCGGGGCATCCAGTGGTATCGGGGCGGAAATTTGCCGCCAATTGGCAAACAGAAACGCACAGGTGGCAGGCTTCGATATTGCCCCTAGTAGCAATAAGGATATTGCCTGTTTTGCCTGTGATGTAACCGATTTACAGAATGTACAACAAGCGGTGGCACAGGTTGTCGACCGCTTTGGCACCATTGATATTTTGGTTAATTGTGCCGGTATTGTTGCCCTAGATAATGCAGAAACATTGCCGACAACATATTGGCACGACACCATCAATATTAACCTCACAGGCACTTTTTTTATGTGTCAGGTGGTGGGGCAGCATATGATACAAAACACGGCTGGTAAAATTGTCAATCTGGCATCACAAGCGGGGGTTGTGGGCATCGATAAACATGTGGCGTATTGTGCGTCTAAATTCGGGGTGATCGGCATGACCAAAGTACTTGCCATCGAATGGGCACAGCACAATATCAATGTCAACAGCGTATCGCCGACAGTGGTTATGACCGAATTGGGCAAAAAAGCGTGGTCGGGGGATGTTGCCGTTGCTATGAAACAAAAAATTCCCGCCCGCCGGTTTGCCGAACCCTCAGAAATTGCCGATACGGTGTTGTTCTTAACCGGCGATACTGCCGCCATGATACACGGCGAAAACATTGTGGTAGACGGGGGCTACACGGTACAGTAATTACACAAAAATAAGGAATACCATCATGACTATACAGCAAAAAATTGCCATCGGCTGCGACGAAGCCGCATTTGCTTTAAAACAGACCATTATCGACCATGTGGCACAAAAACACCGTATCACCTTGATAGATTGTGGCTGCTATGACCAATCGCCCGTGTTATATCCCAACATCGCCCAAGCGGTTGCCGAAGGCATCGCCAACGGTGATTATGACACGGGGATTTTGTTGTGTGGCACCGGTATTGGTATGAGTATCGTTGCCAATAAAGTCGCCGGTATTCGTGCCGCCTGTTGCCACGATATGTTTTCTGCCAGTCGAGCAAAACGCAGTAACGATGCACAGGTTTTGACTATGGGGGCAAGGGTGATCGGTGCAGAACTGGCAAAAATGATTGTCGATGAGTGGATGACTTCGACATTTCAAGGGGGAGGATCGCTGCCTAAGGTCGACCTGATTAACAAAATGGATGCACAGAAAAAATGAACGCAAACAATAGACGCCAGAAATAAACGCAAAAAGGAATATATACAATGGTACAAAATCTTTGGACAGACACAGAGGCACAGCACTTTATACAACAGGCAGGCAACGACCCCGCAGATAAAGATTTAGCGTTGCGGGTGTTTACATCACAATTGTTGGGACGGGACAAAGATTTGGTCATGCACGGCGGCGGCAATACTTCAGTAAAAGTCACCCGTGCCGATATTTTTGGCACCCCCATCGATGTGCTGCATATTAAAGGCAGCGGCTGGGATTTACAAACGATTCAAGCACCGGGGCTACCAGCGGTTGCCATACAGCCGCTTATGAAATTGCGGCAACTGGATACGCTGTCCGATGCGGATATGGTGCATATGCACCGTGCCCATTTATTGGACTGCACCGCTCCCAATCCATCGGTGGAAGCGTTGTTACATGCCTATATCCCCCATAAATTTGTCGATCACACCCACGCTACCCCCATGCTAGCCTTGGCAAACTTGCCCGATGTGGCAAACCATGTGCGGGACATCTTTGGCGATACAGTCGCTCTAGTCCCCTATATCATGCCCGGTTTTGACTTGGCAAAAGCAGCGGCGGATATTTTCGATACCCACCCCCATGTAGAGGGGCTGTTGTTGGTAAATCACGGGCATTTTACTTTTGCGGATACGGCGAAAAAATCCTATGACCTAATGATTGCCCATGTAAATGCGGTCGAACAGTGGGTGCAACAAAACGCCGCCCCGCCGGCTGTTTGCGTGCAAAAGGTCTATGACCCTGCGGATATTTTACCCATTTTACGGGGGGTTATAGGCGAAAAAAGACAACGGGTTGTCGGCGGTGAAAATGTGCCTCTGCCGGTTTTTGATGTGCGTACATCCACCGATATTTTGGCGTTTTTAGAACGGGACGATATTGCCACATTGGCAACTCGAGGCGTTGCCACCCCCGATCATGTTATTCGCACTAAGGGGTACCCGTTGTTGCTCACCCACAACATTATCGGCGGCGGTCGGGACGCCATCACACGAGCAGTCGAGCGGTTTATAGACGATTACACAACCTATTTTAAAACACAAGTCGTCCGTTTTGCAGATGGTAAAACCATGTTAGACCCCACACCGAATCTGGCATGGATTCAAGGGGTGGGTATGGTTGCTATGGGTGCCAATGCCTCCGCATCGGCTATCATCGGTGATATTGCCGAACAAACCTGTCAAGTGATACAATGGGCAGAAGATCAAGGGGGCTTTTTCCCCATTTGCCAACAGGATCTATTCGACATGGAATACTGGTCGCTAGAACAGGCAAAATTGGGCAAAACAAAACCCCCTGTATTTAATGGCAAAGTGGTTATTGTAACGGGGGCGGGCGGTGCTATCGGCTTGGCGACGGCACAGGCGTTTAAACAACAAGGTGCCAGTGTGTTTTTGGTCGATATAAACCCAAATGCCTTAAATGCTGCCCTGTCTGCTATGGGCGGTGGACACAAGGGAATCGCCATCGATGTGACACAACCGCAAGCGGCACATAAAGTGATACACGCTTGTATCGAAGCATTTGGCGGGGCGGATATTCTGGTCAGCAACGCAGGTAGTGCCACCAATGGCAGCATGGCAGACATGGACGATACTTCCCTTCGCAACAGTTTCGAACTCAATTTCTTTGCCCATCAACAATTATCACAGCAATTTACCCACCTGTTACGGCAACAAGGCACAGGGGGACAGATGTTGTTCAATGTGTCAAAACAAGCGGTAAACCCCGGCAAAGATTTCGGTGCCTATGGATTGCCCAAAGCCACCACTATGTTTTTGGTAAAACAGCTGGCATTAGAATTGGGGGGCGAAGGTATCCGAGTCAATGGTATCAATGCGGATCGTATCCGTTCTGGGCTGTTGACCGATGATTTTATTGCAAAACGATCGACCGCTCGAGGGGTTAGTGCCACAGACTATATGGCAGGCAATCTGTTAAAACGGGAGGTTACCGCCAAACATGTCGCCGATGGCTTTATAGCATTGGCAACAAGCCACCGCACAACCGCCCATATATTGACAGTTGACGGAGGCAATATCGAAGCCAGCTTACGGTAAACACAAGGACAAAAACTATGACTTATTTTTTAGGCATCGACATTGGCACATCAGGCACCAAAAGTATTGTTATCGACCATACGGGGCATGTGATAGACACCGCCATTGTATCTTACGGTTTCGATCAGCCACAATCCGGATGGGCGGAACAAAACCCGCAGCTGTGGGTAGATGCAACCGCCCGTTGTCTGCAGGAGATTTTAAAACGGCAACAAAATATACGGATAGCCTGTATTGGGCTGTCGGGACAAATGCACGGTATGACGGCGTTGGATGCGGACGGAAATATGTTGCGACCGTGTATTTTATGGAACGACCAACGCAACAGTGTCGAATGCGATGCCATCACAGAAACGGTTGGGGGCGTGCATGCCCTTACCAAAATGACCAATAATGCTATGCTAGTAGGATTTACAGCCGGCAAAATCAAGTGGTTTCAAAAACATGAACCTCAGCTGTTTGAAAAAACCGCTCACATTGTAAACCCCAAAGATTACTTACGGTTTTGCCTAACAGGGGAAATAGCAACCGAAGTCAGCGAAGCCTCAGGGACGGGGCTATTGGATGTGGTCAATCGCCGTTGGGCAAATGCCCTTATGGATACCATAGGTATCGATAAATCTCTACTACCCCCCTGTTACGAATCCACCGAAGTAAGCGGTTATACCACAGACCGTGCCACATCTGTATTTGGCGTGCCGGCGGGTATTCCCGTTATTGGTGGCGGTGGCGATGCGGTTATTCAGACCTTAGGCTGTGGCATTTATCAACCGGGTATTGCCCAAACCACTATCGGTACCGCCGGTATTGTGGCGGCGGTGCATACAACCCCCATCGATAATCCACATGGCAAAATACAAGTGTCTTGTAGCGTGTTGCCAAATACATGGCACACTATGGGCGTTGCCCTGTGTGCGGGCAGTGCCTTATCGTGGTGGCACGATATATTACAAGCGGACACAGATATAAACATATCGTACGACACCCTTATCGAACAAGCACAACATGCCCCCATCGGAGCGGCGGGATTGCTGTATTTGCCCTATCTGATGGGCGAACGGTGTCCATATTCGAATCCCAATGCCCGGGGGGGATTTATCGGTGCCCGCTATGAACACACGACACAGCATTTTAACCGGGCTGTACTAGAAGGCATTACTTATGCCCTCAATGATATAATGGATGTCATTATGCCCAATAAAACCGATGGCGTAAAGGTGTACGCCTCTGGGGGCGGCACAGCGTCCGATTTTTGGAACCAAATGCAGGCGGATGTTTTTGGCTGTGATGTGGCAACAGTCCGCAACGCATCGCACGGCGGAGCAATGGGGGCGGCAATCCTAGCAGCAATCGGCATGCAACACTGGCACATCAGCGATATACAACAGGTATTTAGTGCTGAGAAAACTTGGACAGCAGACACCGCAAAAACGGCACAGTATAAACGCTATATACACATATACAAGCAAGCCCACGATGCGTTGTTTCATATCAATACCCAATTGTGCCAGATGGATTAGGGGATATAACAGGGTAATCAATCTTTTTCCGATCCCGGTGCCATAGTAACTTTTAGTCCGTTCATCTGTTCGGATAAAATAATTTGACACGACAGGCGGGAGTTTTCTGTTACTTCGAACGCCTCATCCAAACGATCCCATTCTTCGGCTTCTGGTTCTGATAACATGGGCATCCATGCCTCGTCCACATACACATGACAGGTGGCACAGCTACAACATCCGCCGCATTCTGCTTTTATTGGCAATTGCCAATCCCGAATAATTTCCATCACCCGCCAGCCCTCGATTGCCTCCAACTTGTGTTCCGTGCCGTCAAAATCTGTAACGAATATGTGCATTATAATGTCTGTGCCTTAATGAGACTGGCATATATACCGTTTTGCCGTTGCAGTGTGTCGTGGGTGCCGTGTTCCATAATGCTGCCCGCCTGCATGACATAGATAATATCTGCATTCTGAATTGTCGACAAGCGGTGGGCAACCACCACACAAGTACGCCCTTGCATCAGGCTGTCGAGTGATTTTTGAATGTGGCGTTCGCTGTTGGTATCCAGTGCCGATGTGGCTTCATCGAGTAACACAATCGGGGCATTTTTTAAAAACGCCCTAGCAATCGATATGCGTTGGCGTTGTCCGCCGGACAATTGCAATCCCCGCTCCCCCACCATAGTATCCAAACCGTGTTGTAATTTGTCGACAAATTCCCATGCAGACGCATCCTCTAACGCCTGAATAATATCGGCTTCTGAGGCTTGTAAATTGCCTAGTGCCACATTGTCCCGTACGGTGGTGTTAAACAGTATGGTTTCTTGGCTTACCAATGCAATGTGTTTGCGTAAGGACTCGAATGTCATGTCATATATACTGGTGCCATCGATGGTTATATCACCATCGCTGATGTCATAAAAACGGGGGATAAGGTTTAATAAAGTCGATTTACCAGATCCGCTTGCCCCGACAAAAGCCACCGTTTTCCCCGCCGGTATATGCACATCGAACCCCTGCAATACGGGAATGCCGTTTTGATAGTGAAAATGCACCCCTTGCAATACCATATCGCCCCGTTGCAATGTAAAATCAACAGCATCGGGCTTTTGTTGAATGGTATTTGGCATATCCAGCAAGGAAAACACCCGCTTACAAGACGCCATACCGTTTCTGATAATCATGTTGAGGGTGCTCACCGCTTTTAGGGGGCGATATGCCGCCCCCATAGCCACAAAAAACGCCATAAACCGTCCCGCATCTAAATCGCCTGTTTTTACCAAGTACGCCCCCCATATCAATATAACACCGATAACAAGGGCAACGGTTACCTCTAATATAGGGTTGGCAATCGCCGCCGTGCGTTCCCCCCGATAGCTAATGGCAAATACCTTTTGAAAAGTGTGTTTTACCAAATCGGTCACATGGTTTTGTAAATTGTATGACTTTACCTGTCTTGCCCCCTTTAGGGTATCGTCTAAGTATGCGGTCATATGCCCGACTTCTTCAAACGATTCAAGGGAGATGCGTTCCAGCTTACGACCAATTTTACCGATGGGAATCAAGGTTAAGGGCAATATAAAAATCACAAACAAAGTCATCTGCCACGAATTGTACAGCATCACCCCCAACAAGGCGATAAAGGTCAACAATTCTTTAATAATGCCGGTTATCACAGAATTGATAAGCCCGCCAAGGTTGCCAATATCCGTACTAAATCGGGACAATTGGCGGGCGGTGCCTTGTTGTTCTAAATACTCTGTGTCTACCGCCATCAGCTTTTCATATATCTGTACTTGTAAATCTTTGGTTACGGACAATACAATACGGTTCATAAACACCCGTTCGACATACACCGCACACGCCTTGATAAAACCGACCACAATCAGACCGCCGGCGACAATGTATACTATGTATGGGTTGACACCGCTCAGTACATCGTTAATCATCGGTTCGATGGCTTGTACTTGTATGGCGGTAATCACGGCAACAATAACCATACAGACAAACGCCACCGCCAATCTCGCCACATAAGGGGGGAGATATGTGATGTAAAACCGCTTTAATAAAGTCTTTGTCGAATAGTGTAATAACTCAGCCATATATTTACTTCACCGGCAAGCGGGAATGTGCCATTTGTAACCAATACGATATACCAATCGGGATAATATCATCGTTAAAATCGTACCGGGTGGTGTGCAGCCCGCCCATATCACCCACACCCAACCATATGTAATTGCCTTCGACTTTTTCCAACATATCGCTAAAATCCTCACCGCCCATAGACGGAGGGGCGTCCCAAATAATATTTTGGCTGCCGACAATTTCCCCCATGGCTTTACCTGCGTATTCGGTTGCTGCATCGCTGTTGATGGTGGCTTGATAGCCCCGTGTGTACTCTACATCTATATCACAAGTAAACGCCACCGCAAAACCTTTACCCATCTCGCCCATTCTGGTTTCCACCAAGTCCCGTATATCCGAGGCAAATGTACGGACAGTGCCCAATATTTCCACTGTGTCAGGAATCACATTAAACGCCGATCCCCCCTGTAGCACAGTTGCCGACACCACGCACGCTTTTACCGGGTCGACATTGCGGGCAGTGATACTTTGCAAGGCGGTTACCAGCTGTGATGCAATCACCACCGGATCCGTACTTAAGTGAGGTATTGCGGCGTGTCCCCCCTGTCCTTTTACGGTGATACGAAATGCGTCTGCCGCCGCCATAATCGCCCCCTTAGTCGCCGCCGCAGTGGCAAAAGGCATACCGGGCCAATTGTGAATAGCGTACACTTCATCCATCGGGCATACATCAAACATGCCATCGGCTATCATCTTGCTAGCCCCCGCTTCGCCCTCTTCACCCGGTTGGAAAATCAGATATACCGTACCGTCAAATTCGCCTACTTGTTGTAACGCTTTTGCCGCCCCCAGCAACATCGCCGTGTGCCCGTCGTGTCCGCAGGCGTGCATAACACCTTGATTCTGCGATTTATAGGGCAGATGGTCGTTTTCTTCCGTCATCGGCAAGGCGTCTAGCTCACAACGAAACCCAATCGCTCGATTGCCGCTGCCTTTTTTTAAGGTGGCAACAATACCTGTATCAGCAAAATGTTGGTATGCAATGCCCATTTCGTCAAGTTTTTGTTTTACAAATGCCGAAGTTTCATATTCTACTAGGCTGTTTTCCGGGTGGGCGTGCATGTGGCGACGCCACTTTGTAACTTCTGTAAAAATCTGTTGTGCATACGGATGAATATTCATGTGTGGGTTTCCTATTAAAGTGTGTTGACATACTATACACAAAAATTATAGTTTTAGCAATATGTTACAAAATACCTAGCGTCTTAAAAGATGCGACATTTTCTTTGCTGATGACAATGTGGTCGTGGACTTTTATATTGACGGTGGCACAGGCGTCTTTTACTTGGTATGTCATGTCGATGTCTGCTTGTGAGGGGGTGGCATCGCCGCTGGGGTGGTTGTGTACCATAATCACCGATACAGCCCCCAGTTCCAATGCCCGTTTGACCACTTCCCGGGGATATATGGCGGTTTCGTTGATGCTGCCGGTGGTTTGGACTTCGTCGACAATGATACGGTTGCGGCTATTTAGGAAAATCACCCGAAACTGCTCTGTATCCGTGTATGCCATATGCAAAGTGCAATATTCGATAACCTTATCCCAAGTCCCCAAAATGTGCGTGTTTTGAATTTCTTGTTTGCTGGCAAGGACAACCGCTTTGTGAGCGACTTTCAGCAATACGGCGGTATTTTCACCGATACCGTCAATTTTTGTCAGGCTGGTCAGACTTGCCCCCATCACCCCCCGAATCGATCCGAACTGGGCGATCAAAGATTTTGCAATCGGCTTGACATCACGGCGGGGAATAGCGTACTGCAACAACAATTCGAGAATTTCATAATCTGCCAACCCATCGCCCATAGCGTCCAAAAAGCGATGGCGAAGGCGTTGTCTGTGTCCGTAATAATGGGGTTTTTGCGTATCAGTCATAGCACATCATACGGGGGACAGTCATAGCCTTTGGGCGAATGGGTAAACACCCTACACCCATCGGCGATCACCATCAAAGTATGTTCACACTGTGCCGATAAACTGCGGTCTTTGGTGACCGCTGTCCAGCCATCGTCGAGAATCTTTGCATCCGCTGCCCCCAAATTAATCATCGGCTCGATGGTAAACACCATGCCTTGTTGCAACACAGCCCCCGTTCCCGGTTCGCCAAAGTGAAACACACTAGGCGGTTCGTGAAACGCCCGTCCAATACCATGCCCGACAAAGTCCTGCACCACGCTACAATTTTGCGATTCCGCATACGATTGAATCGCATGCCCAATATCGCCAAATGTATTGCCGGGGGCAACTGCAGCCACTGCCCGTTGTAAACATACATAGGCAATATTGGTAATGCGTTTGGCTTTAACCGGGGTTTTTTTTATATCCGCATAAAACATGCGACTTGTGTCCCCATACCACCCGTCGACAATCACCGTCACATCGATATTTAACATATCGGTTGCCTTTAATGTACGGGCATCACTGGGAATGCCATGACAAATCACATGGTTTATCGAAACACAAGTCGCCTTGGGGTATCCTTTGTAGTGTAATGGGGCGGGAATGGCATTGTTGTCTAGGATGAACTGGTGCATCAAGCGATCCAATGCCCCGGTCGTTACCCCCGTTGTTACATAAGGTGTAATAAAATCCAGCGTTTCCGCCGCCAACCGACCTGCCTTAGCCAATCCGTCGATGGCATCTTCGTCATAAATGCGTATTTGTAAGGCGTCGTAATGTTCGTTCATGGTATCAAACTATATTACATATCCACGGCAATCGGGGCGTCGACGGCTATGTTGGTAATATGCCCGCTATTATCGCTGATAAATTGCACCTTGTATGCCAAAAATTCTACACCGTTTTGCTGGGCTTGTAGGCAACACGCCTTATAGTGCGGATCAATATCGGCGGCAATCCGCAACACTTGACAATCGGTGCGGTTTGCCAAATACACCATCACCGCCCGCTTGCCCTCCGCTACCATATCGGACAGCTCTTGCAGGTGTTTTGCCCCCCGGGCGGTAACCGCATCGGGAAATTCTACCACCCCTGCTGTGCGGCACATGGTCGCATTTTTGACTTCGACAAAACAAGCGGGCTTGCTATCATCGGTTAACAAGATGTCGATACGGGAATTTTTACCATACTTTACTTCCTGTGTCAAATGTGCATAACCCTTTAATTCAGGTATTGCCCTAGCCGTTATGCCATCGGTAACAATGTGGTTGGGGCGAGAAGTATTGATACCCACCAAGCTGGTACCCACATCGACAATTTCCCACCGCCAATCCAGTTTTGCCTTTGGGTTGGTATTTGGCGACAAGTACACAGTCGCCCCCGCAACCAACAAAGATTTCATCGACCCAGAATTGGCACAATGGGCGGTTACCACCGTGCCATCACACAACCGCACATCCACCAAAAACCGCTTGTATCGCTTTATAAGAGTCCCTATAGTTATATTTTTAAACATCATATTACTTCCAGCATATAGTCTATATCGTATAAAATGATTGTGTATACCATTTTCGGTTTGTGGCTTGTTTGGCGAGTCTAGGGGGCTTCGCCCCCCGTGCGTACAATGTGGATTTTACCGCACTGCGTGCGACAAAATACCACACGCACTTCCCCCCGATCGAGCACCACATCGGGCTATCGCCCTCAGCGGTTGCAACCGCTTTTAATACAATCTTACTACACATAATCATTTCACACATCATATTAATCATTGCTGTACTTTTGCACCAACCTAGACAGTGTTTGTGCATTTACATAACCATTGATGTCTTCGCCAACCAGTTTTCCCTGTTTGTTAAAACTGACAATTAACGAGTACGGGGTGCCTTCTAGACCGAATACTTTACCCATGCGTAAGTTGTTGCGAATAGCGTTGATAAATTCGGCATTTTTGATACTTTGTGCCAACCTTTGTTTATCGACACCTATCGTATCGCCAATTTCTTCCAAGCCCTGTGGGGTTAATTGTCCCTGATGCCGCATTAAAGCGTGGTGCATGGCTTCATATAAGCCTTGTTCCGACAACGCCAAAGCAATTGTTGCCGACAGGTACGACATATCCCCCAATATGGGGTAGTCGATGTATTTGACTTGCAATTTCTCGTACATTTCCTTAGTGGTTTCAACAGATGTATAAAACCGTTTACAGAATCCACATTGATAATCCATAAATTCAAATATAACCACATCGGCTGTGTCGCTTAAGACTACGGGTGATTGCCCCGGCAATTTTAATTTTAACAGCTGTGCCATATATGTGTCGATTTTGTCTTGAATAGTCGACGGCTGTCGGGATATAGCCGTAGCATTTTGTTGCAAAATCTGTGTAATCGAATCGGTCAAACGAATGTTGTTTTGCTCCAAATAAGAGCCAATAACAGCAGGCAGTTTTTGCTCGATTTCACGGGCGACTTTTTGGGCGGTTTCTTGGGTGTATTTTTCCGCTATCGAATCGCTCAACCGGGCATTGTTTTGCTCCACATAAGGATTTATAATTTCTGGCAAGTTTTGCTCGATTTGGCTTATTGCCTGTTTGACGGTTATCTCTGTATATTTCTTTGTATATTTATCTACCACTGTGGGTAAATAATAAGATATATACAGCTGCAGTAATACTATAAACAGGCTAAATACAAACACCACCTGTAAACATCGCATTAAAAAATGTATTTTTTGTTCCTTCATTTACTTCACCTTTCTTTTCTATTGTACCGCCCGTATTATATCGTCTGCACGCATATATTCGGGCGAATCTTCGGATAAAATTGTTTTTGCTTGTTGTGCCAGTGCCGTTGCATCGGGGCGACCTAATACAAATGCGTATTCGGCTTCTGCCAACATCAATCGCCCTTGATCTTGTTTGGCACGGTATAAGTCTATCATATTTTTATACACATAGGGGGCTAATTTTTCAAGTGTTCTTGCCCGATATAGTGCCCACTCTGCAGAATTTAGAGAGTTTTCATCCCCCAATTGGATTAACGCCCGGGCATATTCTATGTAAAACAGGGCAGTTGTACGGTTTTTGTTTAGTATGGTATCATACACCTCAGCGGCTTTTTTGTACTGGGTATCGTTGCTCAGCAAAGTGGCATAGCTATCGAGATAATATATATCATCAGGATACTTTGCCAACAATGCCCGCATTTCTATAATCCCGTCCTTTGGTTTATTGTGGGCAAATGCGTTCATCGCCCGGGCATATCGAGCCGCATCAGAAGTATCCGTTATCGGATATTTTGCCAACACCACCTCTGGTTCCTTAACATAGCCAAACAATTTTGCTTGAATGCGTTGAAACAAAGCCTGTTTTTCCGCATCGGCAGCGGCGTCTTTAAACGCCGAATTTTCGTTTAAGCGTTCTGCACTTCGCAACCGTTCGAGATTGGTCGGGTGGGTCATCGAATACGATTGTTGCTTGGTCACATAGCCGCCTTGACTTAACAGTTTTTTCTGCACTTCGATATGCCCGCGCAGCGACATTTTTAAATCGGAAAACGCCCGAAAAGCCACCGCATCTGCGGCTTTTTCCTGTATCCGCAAACGGCGTTTTAAACTGCGATCCGCCAGCTGTGCCCCCAGCGATACGGTGGCAATAGTGGCATCCGTATCTCTGGAGGCTATACTGCCGACAATGCCGCCAACCACACCGATTAACGCCATCTTTTTGGATCGTTCTTGGGCGGTGTTTAATTTTTGCAAGTCGTCCGATTTTATGTGGGCAAGTTCGTGTGCTATCACCGCCATAAACTGTTCCGCTGTGTCGATATCCAAAATCAATCCAGAATTAAAAAACACATTGTCGCCACCCATAACCATAGCATTAAATTCAGGGGATATAATCAAGCGATATTGGATATTGCGATCTTGCAGACCCATCGCTTGCACAAACGGCGTCGCCAATTGCAAAAACGCCCCTTCCGTTTCCGCATCCCGTGTGGCGTATGTGATGTTAGCACCCCATACCCCCACTAACAGTACAAAAATTCTCAATCGAAATAACATAATAAACTTTTGCTAAAATATCTTAGCACCATATACCACTACCGACAAAACACATCCCATACCCCCAGTATACCACAAAAAAATAGGGGATACACCCCTATTTTATATTTTCTTAATTTTATGACCACCAGCCTTTGCGTTCGGTAGCGACAGAAGTGTCAGAGGTATTAGTGGTTTTTGTTGCCGATGCTTTGGCGGGCTGTTTTTTTGCCACCGCTTTTTTCGTCGACACTTTTTTAGCTGTTGCCTTTTTCACCGATGCCTTTTTTGTCGATGTTTTCTTAGCGGTGACTTTTTTGGCACTGGCTTTCTTAACAGCGGTTTTTTTGGCACTGGCTTTTTTAGCAACTGCCTTTTTAGCAACTGCTTTTTTCGCTGTTGCCTTCTTTGCCGATGTTTTTTTGGCGGTGGCTTTTTTCGTCGACGCTTTTTTTGCCCGTGTTTTCTTGACGGGGGTCTTTGTATCGTCTGCAGGGGTATTTTCAACGCTTGCCACAGGTTTTATTGTATTAGCCTGCACATCGGACGAATCGCTTTGCCGTGTATCTTTACCTGTTGTTCGTGTATCGACAGATTTTTTGGCTTTTGTTTTGCCTTTCTTACCCTTTTTACGGGGGGTTTCTGACGGGGTTTCACCCGCATCTGGCAAATGTTTTTCGACAGGTTTATTTCCAGCGGACGGATTTTCGCTACTGGTCTTATCGGTTTTTTGGCGATTCGCCCAAAACTTACGCCCTTTGCTTTTAGGGGGTCTGCCCCTTGGCTTATCGGTAGCGGTATTTTCCACTGTTTCGGCACTGTCCACATCTGCGGTATCCGTTTTATGGGCAACGGTGTTTACAGATTTTTTACCCGTGCTACGGCGGTTGTTACGAGTGGATTTGTTTCTATCAGACACCGGGGCTTTTTTGCGTGGTCGTCCCCGTGTGCTTTTATTGTTTTCACTTGCGGCACCGACCACAATAGCGTTACCGTCTTCGTCAATCCGTACCATTTCATATTTTGGGGCGACAAAATCATCGGACACTTGCAATGCAATGTGTATACCAAAATCTTGTTCCAGCTGTGCCAGATTACGGCGTTTATTGTTCAGCAAATAAAACCCGACATCGGTCGGCACTGTCACACGAATCTGTGCGGAGCGTTTACGGAAAACTTCTTCTTCCACCGACCGCAAGGTCGCCATAGCGGAAACTTCCAAGTTCGGTATCATACCAGACCCGCCACAAGACGGACAAGAGCTGGACGATGCGTCGATTAAACTGGGTCGCAAGCGTTGCCGGGACATTTCCAACAATCCAAATTGGCTGATTCGCCCCACTTGAATTCTGGCACGGTCGATGTTTAACGACTCTTTGAGCTTGCGTTCGACCGATATATTAAGTTTGCGGTCTTCCATATCGATAAAATCGATAACGATTAAGCCCGCCATATCCCGCAACCTCAATTGCCGTGCCACTTCTTCCGCCGCCTCCAAGTTGGTTTTAAGGGCGGTGGCATCCACATTGCGTTCGCCAATAGACCGTCCCGAATTGACATCAATTGCCACCAACGCCTCTGTTTGTTGCAACACAATAGAGCCGCCACTGGGCAAGTAAACTTGGCTGTCGTAAATGTGGGAAATTTGGCTTTCGACTTGGTATCTTTGGAACAGGGGAATACCGCTTTCCTCCTTATATTTTTGTACTTTTTTCGCATGCGATGGAATCAGGTCTTTCATATAGTCCTTTGCCGCTTTATAGCCGTTGTCGCCGGCGACGATAATTTCATCGATGTCGCTGTTGTATATATCACGAATGGCACGGTTTACCAAACCCGCCTCCTCATAAATCATCTCTGGGGCGATGGATTTTAAAGTCTTTTCCCGGATTTTATCCCACAGGTTGTAAATATAGCGATAATCCCGCTTAATCTCGACTTTGGTACGCCCCGCCCCTGCGGTGCGGACAATAACCCCACCGGCTTTGCCTTCGCCCAGTTGTTTTAACATCTCTTTTAAGCGGCTGCGGTCTTGACCACTGGTAATTTTACGGCTGACCCCACCGCCCCGAGACGAATTGGGCATCAACACACAGTAGCGACCCGCCAGCGACAAGTATGTGGTCATTGCCGCCCCTTTGTTGCCCCGTTCTTCTTTTACCGCTTGTACCAACACCACTTGGCGGTTTTTGATAACCTCTTGAATCTTGTAATGGCGTTTTAAGCGGGGGCGGGATTTACGAGATTGTACTTCCACTTCCTCTCTGTCATCGCCAAGATTTTCCACTTCCATATCGCCATTGGTTTCGATAATGTCGTCATCGTCATAATCGACGGTTTGTTCTTCCAGTTGCCGATCTTCCACAGGAATTTGATAGTAATCCGGATGGATTTCACTAAATGGCAAAAACCCCTGACGACTGCCCCCATATTCGACAAATGCCGCCTGCAAAGACGGTTCCACACGGGTAACTTGTGCCAAGTATACATTGCCTTTTATTTGCCGTTTGCTGTTGGTTTCAAAATCGAATTCTTCCAATTTGTTGCCTGCCACCACACTTAATCGTACTTCTTCTTCGTGTGTGGCATCGATTAACATTTTTTTTACCATGTTTTCTCCTCTATATAAAACAGTACACCGCCTCAGTATAAGGGCGATTCATACACATGATTGCTGTATCACCATCGCATGGAAAAAAACATTTTTCTCTTAAAACAAGGAACCTGAAAAAGGTGTATTACACCCTTCGCATGTGTATCCCCCACACCCAAAAAACAACCAAAAACATATTTTAGGCTATTTATATCCACTGCATGTGTTTTTTTAAAAAAATCAAAAAAACCGTATTTTTTCCATATAATATACACAATTACAAGAATTGTATAAGATGTTAGTCCTCATCCCCTAAACATTAAGTGGGTTAGGGGAACCCACAATACACAGTTACATGTGCATTATGCTACACAATACAAAAAATATTTGCAGCTGGCAACTATAATCTTTTAAAAAATGTTATTATATGGCATAAATATGCGGTAATATGTTGCAACACAGCAAAATTTAAATACTATATGGCGATGACACTGTACTTTTCGACCGTTTATAATATCCTTATTAGGGGATTGCATAGGCATGCCCTGTCTGTTGTTGTGGGCGGGAGTATACTGCTGCTGTATACGGTGGCGTCTGCCAGCCCAGAATTAAAAAATATTCAGATTGCACAGGGCAAAGATAAAACGGTGCTGATTTTGGAACTCTCAGAAATTTCCGAATTTCGCATGATGACTCTCGATAAACATCGGGCAGAACACGCCCAAAGCGATAGATACCGCTTGGTGATCGATACCCCATATTTTAAAACCAAAATGCAACCGTCTTTGCCGGTGAACGGGTCGGACTTTATCACCTTAGTGCGATACGGCAGCTACACCCCGCACATCAGCCGCATTGTCATCGAGAGCAAAAAACCCCTGTCGATCGACAGTTTACAGCGGGATATATCCCCCAATAGCCACAAGCTCTCCATCACCATTACCCCCACCGATACATTTCAATCGACCACCAAACAAACCGCCAACTGGGATACAATATCGCAAGAAAACACTGTCGCAGAACGGCAACGGCAACAGGTGCAAAATCAATCTTATGCAAAAATAAAAGCCAACAAAAATCGCATAAAAATTGTCCTCGATGCAGGACATGGCGGACACGACCCGGGGGCAATCGGCAGGGACGGGCTGTACGAAAAACATGTGGTCTTGGAAATTGCCAAGCATGTCAAGGCAACGCTGGAAAAAACAAGTACCTTCGATGTGTTGTTAACCCGTGCCGACGACCGCTTTATCTCCCTGCGGGAACGCTCTGAAATTGCCGATCGGGTGGACGCCAACTTGTTTATATCGATTCACGCCGACAAACATTCCAACCCGTCTGTCAGAGGCATGAGTGTCTACACTTTAAACCACGATCGACAACAACGGGAAATTCGCCAGATTAAACAAAACAAAACCGCCAACAACAAAGTAAAACAAACCTTTAACCATGTGGGTGGACAAGATGTAAGCGGTATTTTAGGCGAACTGGGACTAGAAGCCAACAACCAAAGTGCCGATACCTTCGCCAAAATGCTGGTAACAAGCATGCAGAAAAACAACATTATAACGCTGGGCAATCCCGCCCGTGAAGCCAGTCTCGGCGTGTTGGTTGCCCGCAAAACCCCCAGCGTACTGGTAGAAACCGCCTATATGTCAAACAAGTACGATATTATAAATCTGCAATCGACCAGATGGCGAAAACGCTTCGCCAAAGGGTTGTCAGACGCCATTATCGCCTATTTTGACGCCCACCCCTTAGTGCAATAAAACCCATATATACAAACGCCCACATATAGTGTATGATACACACAGGTAACGGAAAATAAAGTATACACATGACCCGTAATAAAGACGACACACACAATGAAATCTTTCAGCAGCTGCAAAAACAATTTGCACCGCCCGAACCCGAACCCGTGCAAAATACAGAAGAGGAAACCCCAACGGAAATGACTATCGAACAGTCATTGGAAAAGTTGCTGAGCGACTCACAACAACCGGCAAAAAATAAAGGGACGCATAAGAAAGCGAAAAAAAAGGCAACCAAAGCAACAAACACCAGCACAACAAAATCTTATAAACCCCGCAAGACTTTTGCATGGTGGGCGAAAAATACTGCCCTTTTGTCGATGTGTTTCATATTGCTTACCCCTGTGGTTTTGTTTGGCATGTTTTTATACTTTGGCAAGAACCTGCCCAATTATGGCTATTTAAAAACTTACGAACCGCCTGTGTCCAGTCGTGTATATGGTGGCGATGGTAAATTGTTGCAACAATTTGCCAAACAACGGCGGGTGTTTATCCCCATAAGCGATATTCCCGACCCAATAAAACACGCCTTTATTTCCGCCGAAGATAAAAACTTTTATAGCCATAACGGCATCGATACAATGGCACTGATAAAAGCGATTGTTATCAATACCAGAAACAAAATCCAAGACCGCCGCAGCGTAGGGGCATCGACCATCACCCAACAGGTAGCACGGTATTTCTTCCTCGACAACGAACGCAGTTTTACCCGTAAGATTAAAGAGGCTATTTTGGCGTTTCGCATCGAACAGGAACTGAGCAAGGATCGCATTTTTGAGCTGTACCTAAACCAAATATATCTGGGGCGGGGCACATACGGTGTGGCAGCCGCCGCTATGAAATACTTTAACCGCCCGCCAGCGGATTTAAAATTGTCGCAAATTGCCTACCTTGCGTCACTCCCCAAAGCCCCCAACAACTACCACCCGGAAAATAACCCCGAACGGGCAATCAATCGTAGAAATTGGGTGCTTAGTCGCATGTTCGAAGAGGGCTTTATCACCGCCGAAAACATGCAATCGGCACAAAGCGACCCTCTGGACGCCATGCAGGGACAAGAACCGCAAATGGTATCGGCACAATATTTTGTCGAAGAAACCCGCCGTAGTATCGCCGCTACATTTTCCACCGATGCCCTATATACGGGCGGATTGACCATTCACACGACTCTTAATACAAACTATCAAAAGCACGCTTATAGTGCCTTAGCCGATGCGATTGTCGCATACGACAAACGGCATGGATACCGGGGGGCGTTGGTCAATTTAAACAAATATAGCGATTGGCAACAGCGGTTTTACAACATCCCCACCCAAGCCAAAAGCAAAGACTGGATACAGGCAATTGTTACCGAAGTCACCCCCCAATCCGCCACTGTGTTGTTAAAAAATACACAGCGAATCACCTTGCCGTTTCGGGCGGTGGCGTGGGCAAGACCTTACGGACACCCCCGGGCGGGGGCAAAGCCTAAAAAAATGAGCGATGTGGTCAAAAAACACGATGTTATATTGTTACAAAATATCACCCCAAATGCGGACAAACCCACATATGAATTACGCCAAATTCCAGAAATCGATGGGGCGTTGGTTGCTATGGATCCGCACACGGGGCGCGTGCTTGCCATGGTCGGGGGCTGGGACTTTAAATCCAGTGCCTTTAACCGTGCCACCCAAGCCAAACGGCAAACCGGATCGGCGATTAAACCATTTGTATACTATGCGGGTTTAGAATCGGGCATGACCCCCGCCACCCGTATTTTAGATGCCCCATTCGTATTGACTATGGCAAATGGCGACAAATGGAAACCGCAAAATTTTTCCAAGAAGTTTTATGGGCTCAGCATTTTACGGGTTGGCGTGGAACAATCCCGTAACCTAATGACCGTCCGCTTGGCACAAGAAATCGGCATGGACAGGGTATCCAGCGTGTTTAAGCGATTCGGTGTTATCCAAAACCCTCAACCCATGTTGTCGTATGCGTTAGGGGCGGGCGAAAGCACCCTGTTAGATATGGTCAGTGCCTACAGCACATTGGTAAACGGCGGCAAAAAAATATCCCCATCGCTTATCAGCCGAGTACAAGACAGATACGGCAAGGTCATTTATCGCCACAGCAACAACAGCTGTGAAGCGTGTCATATCATGGCAGATGCCATGCCCAAAATAAACGACACCCGTGTCCAAATTGCCAATCCGATTAACGCCTATCAGGTGGTGACGATGCTAGAAGGAGCGGTACAAAACGGTACGGGTAAAAAAATGCGATCCGTAAATATTCCCATAGGCGGCAAAACCGGCACCACCAATAGCACCAAAGACGCTTGGTTTATATCCGTAACTCCCGATTTAGTAGTCGGGGCGTTTCTGGGGTTCGACACGCCAAAACCGCTGGGACAACGCCCCCCCGGTGCGGATTACAACTGGTGGACGCAAGAAACCGGCAGCAGTGTAGCCCTGCCTGCGGTCAAGACATTTTATCAAAGTATCGTCGACTCGTTGCCAAAAATACCGTTCCGCACCCCCCAAAATGTCCGCATGGTTACCATCGACAAAGACACCGGCGGGGTGGTAACAAACGCCACCAAAAATCGCCAAGTCGAAGCGTTTATCCCCGGCACAGAACCGACAAAAGATACCCAAGACAGCTACAATACCTCAACCAATTTAGACGGTGTATACTAACCCATGCGTACAGAAATACAAAACAGTATCGATACTATCCAATCCGCCCTTGCCCTGTTAAGACAATCTTTAAACTGGGACGGGGCGGTACAAAACTTGGCGGATTTAAACCAAAAAATTGCCGCCCCCGATTTTTGGAACGACCCAGACTCCGCCCAAGCAACCATGCAACAGCGGGCAGTATTGTCCCGCAAAATTGAAGTCCACAACACCCTGCAAGACGCCCTTGACAACAGTGTCGAATTACTGCAAATAGCTATGGAAGAGAACGATGTGGCAATGATTACAGAAGCAGAACAGTCGATTGTCGACATGCAGCACCACGCCCGCACCGTGCAACTGGAGGCATTACTGTGTGGGGAAGCGGACGGATGTAATTGTTTTCTTGAAATAAACGCCGGTGCCGGCGGTACGGAAAGTTGCGATTGGGCGGAAATGCTATATCGCATGTATCAGCGGTGGGCAGAATCTCGAGCGTACACCACCGACACCATCGAATACCAAACGGGCGAAGAGGCGGGCATTAAATCGGCAACCCTGCACATCAAAGGCGAACAGGCATACGGATGGGCAAAAACCGAATCTGGAGTCCATCGGCTGGTAAGGATTTCCCCGTTCGACAGTGCCGCCCGCCGTCACACTTCTTTTTGCTCCATCGCCGTATACCCGGAAATTGACGACAGCATCGACATCGTCATCGAAGACAAAGATTTAAAAATCGATACCTATCGAGCATCTGGAGCAGGGGGACAACATGTCAACACCACCGACAGTGCCGTGCGCATTACCCACTTGCCGACAAAAACCGTAGTACAGTGCCAAAACCAACGCTCGCAACACAAAAACCGTAATGAGGCGATAAAAATGCTAAAAGCAAAATTATATGAAATCGAGCTGCAGAAACGAGAACAACAAGCCTCAGAAAATCACGCCAAAAAAACCGATATTGGCTGGGGACACCAAATCCGTTCCTATGTATTACACCCGTATCAAATGGTCAAAGATGTACGCACAAACATAGAAACCAGCCAAACCCAAAATGTCCTAAACGGTGATTTAGACCCTTTCATGGAATCCGCTCTCGCTTGGCGACTGGGCATGGATAATATGTAGCATATAGTGCTGTGCATACCAAAATTATGCAGGGGCGGTATCCTTTGTGTCGATACCAGCAGTCTTGTTTGTTGGTGCCGATTGCTGTACGAATATGCGTTTGATGGTTTCGTATAGTTTTTCATCCAGTTCGTAAAAAGGTATTGCCTTTTGTGCCTTGATGTTATGTGCAAGGAATGCCATGTCGTATGTGGTGGTGTATTTGACTTTGTATTTTAATGGCACCGCTTGGGGGGTGTCAAACACTGATGCCCAACGGGGAGTTGCAGTTTGTACGGGCGGTTGATATATCACCCGCATGTTGATACCCCGTAAGTGGGCGTATATGCCGGTGGTGAAGATGCTGTCGGTACTGCTGTGTAATCTGCTATTTGCGGTGGCTATAGCACTACCGCCCAACAGTATGGCACTGGCACCTAGTAGTATTGTGCCAGTATTGACGGCACCGCTACCACTGCCGCTATTGCTGAATGTTAATGTGGATTTTGTCTTGCTGCTGCCACCGTCATAACCCAGTCTGGATTGTCTGCTATTACGGACTCTGTATAGAACACCTGATTTGTACTTTTCGTTGTTGCCATCAGCAGCTGTGGTGGGATTTGCTTGGAAATTGCCCTTTGCAGAGTCGTATGTCACATTACCCTTGCTAAAATCATAGGCTATGCCGTTTAGGTGCGTGTCCGCAGAGGATAGTGTCCATATTAGGTATCGTCCTTTATCGCCATTGCTATCGGCTATTTTTAAGACATTGCTACCTGAGTTGTTGGTAAATCTCTCTGCTGCTAGTTCGATAACTACATCGCCTTTGTCATGGTCGCCTGTGGCGGTTATTTGTCCGCCGCTGCGAATGACAATTTCCGCATCGTTATGGGCGTCTACTGCACCTAAATGCACAATGCTGACACGGGCACCGTCTGCTTTCCACACAGTTATTTTGCCCGTTTGTTTTGTGCTAATCGGAGCACTGCTGTTACCAGTCCGCATCTCAATAAGCAAATCGCCGCTGCCCCCAGATACGGTTTTATCCGCAGCAACAGTGATCTCGGCTCTAGCGGTGTCTCTGTCACTGAGGACAAAGCTGCTATCGCTGGCGTCATTGGCTGTTAATGTAAGTCCGCCATTGATTTTTACATCGCTGTTAATTCTAATCGACCGCCCAGCGATTAAAGTTAATTTCCCCGCACCTGCAGTGGTGACTATATCATCATCGACTGTAATATCGTTGCTGGCGACAATGTGTATGTTGGTACCTTTTTTCAACTTTTCTGTAATCGGCGATACGGTGTCTTTTGACAGATTTAGTAGGTATATGGCACCTTCATTGACCAACGCCCCATCGGTTCTAGGGGCACCGACCACTAAATTTTTGCCATCACCGCTCAATGCAAGTGCCCAACCAAATTGTCCAGACGGGGCAAGTGAAACACCCGAATCATGGGCAATCTTGTAATTTTTAGTAATCGTATTGCCCCACGCAGATCCCCCCACGCTAAATATATACACCGCCCCATAGGAACGCCCCCCTGTGTCATCGCCATGTGCCCCCACAGCTAATTTGTTACCATCCTTGCTCAGAGCGACAGCACCGCCAAAATAATCCGTCCTCGACAGAGAAATACCCGTATCACCATGGCGAATTTCGCCTACTTTTTTAGGTGTTATGCCCCAACTTGCGTCCTTTTGTTTCAACCTAAACAGGTACACTCTGCCCCGGTAACCGTCATAGCCAATCGCCCCCACCGCTAATTTAAACCCATCGCCACTTAACGCCACAGAATAGCCAAATTGTTCACTATTTCTAAGATAAAGAGTGGTCGATTCTAAAACGCTACCATGCGTATATGTGGCTTGTGGCTTGAAACTATATGCGTTACCAGAATTTTCGATGGTATATAACCGTACTGCCCCCCGACGGGTGCCACCGGCATTATTCTTCGGTATGCCAACCGCTAACTTAGTGCCATCGCCACTAACGGCAACCGCATCGCCAAAATTACCAGCCGTGTTCGAAGCAAGTTTACCCAACTGTGCAACCGTATCCCCCCAAGCAACACCCCCGACACTCAGTACATACACCGCCCCAAAATTGGTACCGTTTGTATCATCCTTCGGGGCACCCACAACCAATGTGCTACCATCGTTGTTTAAGGCAACAGCCGCTCCGAATTTATCGCCATTGTCCAACGACACACCATTGCCATCGGCAATTTTTGCGGTGTAATACACATCGTCACCAAACGAATCGCCGCCGCCTAACTCAAACAGGTACACCGCCCCCCGATCGGTGCCGCCGGTATCGTTAAACTGGGCACCCACCGCTAATTTTTTCCCATCGTCACTAATGGCAACAGCCGATCCAAATGTTTCATTTTTGGTAAGAGTAAGGGTAACATTGTGTATAACGAATTCTGTATGTGTTTGTGTTGCCGCACTGCCCCATGTGGCACTAGAACCGCCGACAATGTACAGATACACCGCCCCTCGATTAATACCCCCATCGTCATCACCCGTAGCACCGATAGCCAACTTTGTCCCATCAGCACTTAACGATACACTAATACCAAACTCATCCCAATCAGCCAAAGAAATAATGCCGGATGATAAAAATGCCCCATGTGAAAGTTTTACCGCTTGCGTTACTATCCTGCCCCAACTAAATCCGCCAACAGTGTACAGATACACCGCCCCTCGAAAACGCCCCCCATCGTCATCACGAAGTGCACCGACAGCCAACTGCGTCCCGTTACCGCTTAACGATACACTCTTACCAAACCGATCATCACTATCCAAAGAAACACTGGCATGGCTATCAGAAAGTTTTACCGCTTGTGTTACCGTCCTGCCCCAACTGGATCCGCCAACAGTGTACAGATACACCGCCCCTCGATCGATCCCCCCATCGTCATCACGGGGAACCCCCACAGCCAACTGCGTCCCGTTACCGCTTAACGATACACTACTACCAAACTCATCACCATCATCCAAAGAAACACTGGTATAGCTATCAGAAAGTTTTACCGCTTGTGTTACCGTCCTGCCCCAACTGGATCCGCCAACAGTGTACAGATACACCGCCCCTCGATTAAGCCCCCCATCGTCATCATAGGGAGCCCCCACCGCCAACTGCGTCCCATCACCGCTTAATGATACACTACTGCCAAACTCATCATCATCATCCAAAGAAACAGTGCCGGATGATAGAGATGCCCCATGCGAAAGTTTTACCACTTGCGTTATCGTGCTGCCCCAACTGGATCCGCCAACAGTGTACAGATACACCGCTCCTCGATCTGCACCTTGATTACTACCCCCACCGTCATCACGGGGAGTCCCCACAGCCAACTTCGTCCCGTCACTGTTTAACGATACACTGCTACCAAACATATCCCAATCATCCAAAGAAACAGTGCCGGATGACAAAGATGCCCCATGCGAAAGTTTTACCACTTGCGTTACTGTACTGCCCCATGTGACACCAGCTGCACTAGATGTACCAATAGTGTACAGATAAACCGCCCCTCGTTCTGCAATTTGACTACTACCCCCATCATCATCCAAATAAGCCCCCACAGCCAACTTTGTCCCATCACCGCTTAACGATACACTCCTACCAAACATATCCCAATTATCCGGAGAAACAGTAACGGGCAATAGCGATGCCCCATGCGAAAGTTTTACCGCTTGCGTCACCTTACTGCCCCATGTGGCACCAGCTGCACTGGATGTGCCAATAGTGTACAAATAGGTCGCCCCTCGATCCTTACCCCCATCGTCACTCAAATAAGCCCCCACAGCCAACTTCGCCCCATCACTGCTTAACGATACACCACTACCAAAATAATTGTCATTACCCAAAGAAACAGTGCCGGATGATAAAAATTTCCCATGCGACAGTTTTACCACCTGCGTTATTGTACTGCCCCATGTGCTACCAGAGCCAGCAACCGTAAACAAATACACCGCCCCTCGATTTGCATTTCGATTGCTGCCCCCATCGTCATCGCCTTCAGCACCCACAGCCAACTTTGTCCCATCACCGCTTAACGACACACCACTACCAAACCTATCACCATTATCCAAAGAAACAGTGCCGGATGATAGCGATGCCCCATGCGACAGTTTTACCGCTTGTGTTACCGCATTGCCCCATGTGGCACCAGAACCGCCGACAGTATACAGATACACCGCCCCTCGATCAAGCCCCCCATCGTCATCATAGGGAGTCCCGACAGCCAACTGCGTCCCATCACTGCTTAACCATACACTACTACCAAATTCATCCCAATTATCCAAAGAAATGGTGCCGGATGATAGAGATGCCCCATGCGAAAGTTTTACCACTTGCGTTACTGTACTGCCCCATGTGCTACTAGAGCCAGCAACCGTAAACAGATACACCGCCCCTCGATAATTACCCTCATCGCCATCATACACAGCCCCGACAGCCAACTTCGTCCCATCACCGCCTAACGATACACTACTACCAAAATAATCCCAATTATCCAAAGAAACACTGGCATGGCTATCAGAAAGTTTTACCGCTTGCGTTACCGTACTGCCCCATGTGGCACCAGAACCGTCGACAGTGTACAAATACACCGCCCCTCGACTACTACCCCCATCGTCATCACCCGTAGCCCCGACAGCCAACTGCGTCCCATCACTGTTTAACGATACACCACTACCAAAATAATCCTCATCATCCAAAGAAATGGTGCCGGATGATAGAGATGCCCCATGCGAAAGTTTTACCGCTTGCGTTACTGTACTGCCCCATGTGCTGCCAGAGCCAGTAACCGTAAACAGATACACCGCCCCTCGATCACCTCCCCCATCGTCATCACTATGAGCCCCGACAGCCAACTTCGTCCCATCACCGCTTAACGATACACTACTGCCAAAATAATCATGATCATCCAAAGGAAAAGTACCTAATACAAATGCCCCATGCGAAAGTTTTATCGCTTGCGTTACTGTACTGCCCCATGTGGTACTAGCGACAGTAAACAAATATACCGTGCCTGCGTTATTACCATGACTGTCGTCATCGACAGCACCCACAACCAAGCGGGATCCGTCTGTATTCAATGCCACAGAATAACCGAATTTATCGACACTGGACAACGAAACACCCGCACCATCGGTGATTTTGCCTGCCAGAGCAACTTTACCGCCCCATGTGGTGCCGCCAACAGTAAATAGGTATACTGCCCCTAAATTTTGCCCGGCGGTGTCATCGTATATGGCACCTACTGCTAACTTGGTGCCATCGTCACTTAATGTTACGCCACCGCCAAAGAAGTCCCTCTTATTGAATTTAAGCTGCGTCCCATTTTCTGTTACGCTGCCATTGCCAATTTTACTGATGTGGCTAACTGCCTTGCCCCATGTAGAGCCGCCAACCGTAAACAAATGCACCGCCCCTCTGTTGCTATCAGTACCCTCAGCACCAACCGCTAACCTCGATCCGTCACCGCTTAACGCCACAGAATAGCCAAATGCATCATAAGCCGATAGAGAAAGCCCACCCGTACCATTTACAATCCGTGCCGTACGCTGGCGATACGGCGAAGTCTGCCAATCTTTGCCATCACCTGACAATACAAACAACGACACAGAACCTGCCTGATATACATAATCCGCATCGCCCTTGTTACCGGTATTATCACCCGATTCACCGACCGCTAGTTTGGTGCCATCATCGCTTAATGCAACGCCGGTGCCAAAGTACCCATTGCCCCCATATTCTAGATAAGAATTGCCGGCAACACTTTTGCCCCAATCGACAGAAAAGAAGAAAATCCTACCTTTACCTTTTCGATAAGAAGAGGCTTTATCGACGAATGGCATGCCTACAACCAACTTAGTGCCATCGTCATTAAATGCCACAGATTTACCGAATTGTGCATTGCCTTCTTTGACATTCAGACCAGAGCCATAAGCGATTTTATACTCTTGTGAAAGCATGCTGCCCCAACTCGATTTTGTGCCGCCAACGGTAAATAAATACACGGCACCATTATTGGGTGCCCCCGTGTCATCACCCCGAGCCCCGACAGCCAATTTGCTGCCGTCTTCGCTAAGAGCAACAGAAACGCCAAAATTATCATTGTCGTCTAGGTCAAAAGGTGACATAAGAGGTGTGGTCGACATAATGCGTTTTGCTTGTGATAGCCCATCAGCAAACTTGCCAATCACCACATTTTTAGGGTCGAGTAACAGTACCCCGTTGCCCACTTCGACCCGCTTTAAACCAAAGCTGTCGACTTTTTTCTTGCCCGATATTTCCACCGCTCCGCCGCCAGTGCCGCCCGTTGCGGTGATTTGGGCATAGTTATTGGTGGTGTGATCCGCCCATAGTACGACTGTACCCCCCATACCCGATTCGGATGATGTATCGATATGTACGCCTGTGCCTAATGAAGTTTTGCCGGCACTGATAAGCCCGCTGCTATCCGACCAGCGATGAACAAATAAATGTTGAGTCTTTTTGTCAAGAGAGCTGGTTTCTGCGTTGTATGAACCCCCTTGAAACGCCCCACCGATACGAATGCGACCGCCCATAGTCGTACCCTTTGCCGATATGCTACCAGAAAACAGCCCAACCAAGCCGTTTTTGTTGGATATATCGATATACCCGCCTGTGCCATCGCTGCCATCGGCAACAAAATCGCCCGAGCCAACCAGTTTATAGTATTTGTCGCCCGATAATCCGCCAATTACAGACACACTACCGCCCTGTTTACCGCTAACATCAAGCACCGCCCCACGACTGAGACTTGCCCCCTGTTGTAACGATACCTTAATCGTTCCCCCGTTGCCTGTTGCGGCGGTGGCAGATATGGGAGCGGACATATTCAGCGACTGCACGGCAACATCTATCCGTCCCGCATTGCCATAGTCGGCATCAGCGGTGATTCGCCCGTTGCCAGCAATTCCCAGAGTACCGCCGCTAATGGATATAACCCCGTCCGTCGAGGACACGGTGTTTGCGGAGACAATACCGCTAACAGATATAGACTGCCGAAGAATATCAGAGGCATCGGCAACGGTTATATCAACAAAACCGCCCCGTGATTCGATTTTACCGCCTAAGTCAAGAGTGGCAGACACTTTGTTACCTTGCGAATCGGTCAATTGTTCCCACTTGTCCGTAGGCACTTCGACCCGCAAGAAATCGTTATTGCCAAACGACATGACAATCTTTTCACCGCCGGCAAAACCGACTGTCCCCACATGTGCCCGCACAAAACCGTCATTTTTGACCGCTCCGCCCAGCAACGCAACAAAACCGCCATCGTCGACGGAAATACGCCCCTGATTCGCAACAACGCCATTATCACCGTCTTTGGTAAACGCATAATCGCCCTTTAAGAAATCGTTATTGTCAATATCAAGGGTCGAGGCAACAAAATTGCCCGTATCGATAACCCCGTCCGCAGTAATCAGTATGCCGTTGGGATTGACCAAAAATACGCTGCCATTAGCGTTAATCTGTCCAGCAATCTCAGAAGTAAAATCCCCCGTAACACGATTTAAAGTTGCCGAATCGCTACTGGGCTGATTAAAGTTTACTATATTGTCCTTACCCACAGAAAAATTTTCCCAACTGATAATCGCTTTATCCGTGCTTTGGTCAATATTTAGAGTATCCCCCCGCTGATAAATATGGACATTCCCATCGATCACCTCGCCGCCGCCGGGAAGTTCTCCCGCATAAGCAAAGCCACCCGTCAACGCCCCGATAACACACAAGGAAGCCGTCACCATAAACATTTTTTTATTACAAACCGTTTCTCTCATTATACATCTCCTAATAATTATAATTCTGCATGGCATGTTGTAATGTGGTATAATCGTACATTGCAACATACCCGTACATAGTATCATAGTACTATAATGGAGATCAATAGATTGCCAAGTTTTTTGTATGTTATTCACGAAGTTTTTGGCAAAAATATTCTCCGTGAATGACATTACCATAGTATTTCACGAAGAATATATGATATATTTTGTAATTTAACGCATTTTTTATAAATTTTAGCGTATTATCCCATTGCACACACACATGTGATAAGGTACGCTGGTACTGTAGGCATTGAATCCTTATTCAGGACTTCATTTCTTTTATATGTAATACTACCAAGATGTGTTAGTATGATATATGACTACTTAGATACTTCCAAACTTTCTCCCCCCCTACCTTTGCGGTTGGGGGGTTTTCTTTGATGTAATGACATAACATATGACTACTTAGATACTTCCAAACTTCCCCTCTGCTTTTACAGTTATAGGGTCTTCTTTGATGTAATGACATAACATATGACCACTTAGATACTTCCAAATTTTCCTCCCTACTTTTGCGGTGAGAGGCTTCCCTTATTTTATACAACAAAGGACACACATATACAATACGCACGGATACTTAGTACAAACACCTTAAGTATTGGCTAAAACGCTACATGGGGCTATGTTCTCTGCATATTGTTGTTGTCGTTATGGGGAATAAAACATATTGTGGGTGTATACCCTTAAACATCATACTACTAAAGGAGTACATTATGATAAAAAAAATATCGATACTTATCGGCTGCTTAGCAACATTCAACATGGCATACGGGGCGATAAAAGTCACCAAATCCGCCCAAGTGTTACAAGCCCACAACAACAAAACATACAGTGATTATCTGCTGGTACAACGGACTATCAGAAACAGTAGCATGCCCCGTATGCAAACAAGTGATAGCACCAACACATCCGCCGATCGAGAGTCTCTGTCGACACACACGCAAAACTACCCGTCTAGTAACAGCCATCGCCCCGCTCCAAAACCACAGACAAAACCACAGACACGGGGACACGATAAACCCAAACCGCCCAAAGCATCATCTCGCCCATCTCGCCCCTCAAAAGGCGGTGGTCGCAAACGCAAATAAAAAATTATGTCCCTGACAAATATATCCTTGACAAATAAGTAATCCTGTAATAATATGCCATTCATATCCGCTGTGGTATGTTATATACCATCCATTAAAGATGTGGCATTCTGTCCATTGTAAAAATATTGTAAAAAAAGGAAACATTATTATGACTGTACGATTGATATCACAAGGTATGAGGAGATATATATATATAACGGGCTGTGTGACGGTTTTGTCTGTTTCACAGGCTCTGGCAGGCATTCAAATAACCACTGCCGAAGAAGTGTTACAAAACACAGGAAATATTTTACAACAATCCATGCCTAATATGGATTTCTTGTTTGTAAATCGGCAAGTTTCTACGACCACAGCCTCTCGTGTGGACGATGACAGTGATGACGACTATACTTCCGATGATAGCAGTTATAGGGACTATGCCTCTAATGACCAAAGCAGTTCTAACAATGACAATTGGGGCGGGTCGGACAATGACGATTGGGGCGGATCGGACAATGATGATTCGGAATATGACACCAGCGACAATCGGGGCAGTGATGATCTCGATTACGACCACAGCCAAAATTGGGGCAGTGCTGACGACGATTACGGTTGGAATGTACAGGGCAAGTAATAGAGATGGGTGGTACTCAATGGCAGTGCGAAAGACGATTACGGTTGGAATGTGCAGTGATGCCCATACGCTGTACATGGGTATAAAAAAGACAGCATACGAATCCCCACCGAGTGTGATAATATTATCACATGTGAATAAAATGTATGTTTTATAAATAATTTGTATTGACTTCACATGGGATATGAGATACGGTGCTTTTGTTACTAGCGAAAATTATAAGGAATATCTAGAAAAATGATAAGTTCAGTAATGCGGTTATGTATGGCAATCAGCCTGCTAATCGGTAGTCTCATGGTGGCTTCGACGCACGCTTTGGCAGCGGTTCGTATTATGACAAAAGCCGAAGTTGTGCAGTCTGCAAGCGATGTGTCTGAGCGGATTGCAGATTTTTTATTTATCGATCGGGTCATTAGCGTGTCTTATGGGTCACGGTCTGATGGTGGGAACAGCGATAATAGCAACAGTTCCCACAATGGCTATGACGGTAATGACAGTACCTCGGGGGGTGGTGATTCGAATTGGGGTGGGTCTGATGGCAACAGCCCACCGTCAGACGGTCAAGACAATTGGCAAGAGGACTTGAAAGACGATCTTGGGCAACAGATAGAACGCCAGATTGAGAGTACTCTAAAAGATTGGACGCAATGAACAAACTATGGATACATGAGACTATGAAATTTGTAAAACGCCTTGGATGGATGCTGGCAACCGCATTTATATTGTCCGCATGTGGGGGGGCAAGCACTATTGTTCTGGAAAATACCCAGACCACTAAATCCCAATTTTCCCGCCTTATTCTGCCTTTAACCGAACAAGAAAAGGAGGCACAGGTCACCCAATTGTCCACCGCCCAAAGGGGCGATGTGTTGGTGGAACAACACGCATTCAAGGACGGACGGGTAACAGCCATATTTTATTCCAACCGCACCGTGTTTAGAAATAAAGGTAAAGAGGAAACCCTAACAGAGATTATGGATTCCCCATTCGTGGTAAACTTTATGGGCGACGGCCGTACGATGGGCGAGATTAAAAACCACTTTAATGACGACATCGGGGCAGGCATTTACGCTATGGTGCAAAACACCAATAGAACCAAATACTGTGTGGTATTTTCTTTTTCATACATACACCCGCATATCGTTAAAGACATCACAACCGATGGGGTATTGTGCCGCTCAGCAGCACAAGAAAACGCCATCACTATGGAATTTTATGCCAAAGAATTTATGACAGCATTAAAGAAACGGAACAACACATGAGAAAAATAGTATACTCTTTACTCCTTCCCGTGTTTATCAGCACTGCCCATGCAGAAGTGGTAACCGGTGCAGGGGAATATATATTCGATGGGGATATTACCGAAAACTTCGCCTGTTCACAGGCCGAAATCAAAGCCCGTCAAAGCATTATGGAAAAAATTGGCAACACTTCGTTTTCGCACCGCACAGTGTTGGATTCATCAGATGACAACCCAGATGGCACCTTGACCAAACAAAGTGTGGAATTCGGCAGTGCCTATTTCGAACAGGTCATCAGCAAGACCCAACAGCTGACCCGCCAAAAAGGACTAACCGATTCGGACAAACAATACAGCGTCTGTGCGGTCGCTCTGCAAGCAGAAGTCAAGCAGTTTAAAACCAATGCAGACCCGAATTTTACTTTTTCTGTAACCTTGCCGCGCACACAATATTACGATGGGGATTTATTGGAATTTGACATAACCCCGTCCAATCGTATGTATATGCAAGTATTTTTATGGCAACCCAACGAAATGCGGCAAGAATACATCAAAATATACCAATCGCAAAAACCTATTTCTGACAAAACCAAATTACCCGATAATGTCGCATGGAAATTGGTGTCCGAAAGCGTGGGAAACAACGCAGATATAGACACACTATATATACTGGCGACCAAACGACCGGTCGATACTTTGGCATCGTACACATTCCAAGAATTTAATACGCTGTTATTCAAAATCGAACGGGAAAATTGGGATCTCAAAACCATTAGCTACACTATTTCAAAATAGGGCTAACATTTATACTTTAATATTAAGGAGACAACACTATGAAAAGTATTTTAAAATTCACCCTAACTTCTGTGGTTGCTTTTGTATTGGTTGCCTGTGGCACACCGGACAAAGGCACCCCAGAATACGATGCGTATATGGTCGAAAAAAATCTAAAAGCCACCCCGAGTTGGTTTTTGGACATTCCCGTTTCTGACATAGAAGTGTACGGCGTGGGTACAGGCATTTCACCTAACATGCAAATCGCCATCGACAAAGCCGTGCTAGAAGGTAAAGTGTCCCTAGCCGATCAAACAAGTGGTAAGGTGTCCTCTCGCTTAAAACAATTCTCTAAAGAAGTGGGATCAGGCGAAGACAAAACTATCATTGCCACCATCGAAAAAATCAGTCTAAACGCTGTTACCGCTGCGGACTTAGCCGGGTATGTACGGGATAAAATTATAGTGCAAGAAGAAGAAGGACAGTACCGGGTGTTCGTATTGTTAAAACTGCCTTTCCAACGGGTCAACAAATTGGCATTGGAAGCAGTGAAAAAGGAGGCGATTCTATCCAATACTTTGGCTGAATCAGACGCTTTCCAACAATTGGAAGCAGAACTAGATAAACTAGAAAGCCAATAATTTTATAGCAAAAACACCGCAAAAAACACCGCATTTTACATGCGGTGTTTTTTTATTGCTTTACAGACAAAACAGTGCTAGCATACCCCAGAGGAGAATAGATGTGCGATTATATATTTTAGTGGTTTTGGGTCTGCTGTCGATGCCTTATGTGGCATGGGCGGTGGTTGTCGTCGTGTCGCCCGCACAGGTGGTGCAAAACACGCCAGATACCGTGCCTACGGATTTTTTATTTGTACGGCATGATAAAATAGCCATAACCGACACCCCGACACCCCACACCACACAAGGGCAATAAAAGATGTATAGTGTGTATCGTATGTGCGTATGGGTAGGTATAGCGGCTGTGCTGTCCGCATGCGGTCGACCGATCGTTACCCAAAAACAGTACATGGAACCTCGTTTTGCCCGCTTGGTGTTGCCGTTAACCGAATCACAGCAACACACCCAAGTGATAAAATTGTCGACCTCCGGAGACAACAAAATTGTTATGGAGCAACACGCATTTAGCGGCGGACGGGTCAGCGTTATTTTTGATTTTCGCTATCCCGTAACCTTTTATTCTGGCAAAGCGGAGATTTTAACCCGCATTATGCAATCGCCATTTGTTGTCGATTTTATCGGGGCAAACCCCGTCATGGACACGGTCAAAGACCACTACGAAAACAGTATCGTCACTCTCAGCCCGATAAACCCAGATGCCGGCGGCACCATCAAATACGCCCTTGTTACCAACCCACAGAAGACAAAAGTCTGTGCGGTGTTTACCATGAGTCTACACTCCACCGACAGCGTTATGTCCTCCTATTTATTGGGCTACAAAAGCACTGTCATAGACGGGGCATTGTGCAACAGCACCCGCCAAAAAAACATCCTCGCTATGGAACAATATGCAAAAGAATTCATCACCGTCATCGTTAGGCGGTAGTACAACTAAAAACGCCCTCAGCGGTTGCAACCATCAGTCTAGGGGGCTCTGCACCACATCGGGCTATCGCCCTCAGCGGTTGCAACCGCTATCCAAACATACTAACGATACCTATTCGCAGCCCTTGTAAGGCGAGTAGAATCACAATCGGGGAAAAATCCAACCCGCCCAGTGTGGGAATCACCGCCCGCACCGCTTCAAATGCTGGAGCAGTCAGGCGGTTTATAGACATAGCCATATGCAATACGAATCGGTTGTTGGGCAATATGTCAAATGCACTCAGCCAACTGATAATAACCGATGCAAGAATCAAATAAGTATATATTTGAATGGCTAGTAACAACAACATAATCATAAAACAGGTTCTCCATAATATTTTGTGTACAGTGCGGATTACGCCGCCCCATCGTTGGTAAAGTGCCGCAAGGTGGAAAATATAAATGCCGTCGACCAGCCTAATAGCAACAATCCACTGACCGCTTCTAGGGTGGCGGTTAAACGCCAGCCCTCTGGTAACAATATATCCCCATACCCCAATGTGGAAAAGGTGGTGGCACTGAAATATAGGGCGGTTTCAAACGATGGTAATAGACCGACCCCATAATAAAACACCGCCCACCCCCAGACCTGCACCGTGTGAATGGCAAGAATGGCAAGCACCACTATATCGACACGATACTTATTGATTCGAAACATGTGTAAAACAGGGTTTTCGTGTACCATCATATATCGATATACACGGTCGATAAACCGCAACCCATACCCTTGTAAAAAAACGCATAACACAATAAGAACTGTACCTACTGTTAAGGATAACACAAATGGCATTTATTTAATCCATTCGAGCTTTTTCATCTCCTCTACCCCTTTGCGAGAGGCGTTAATTTCCATGCCATTTTTTAAAATACACACATAGCGGTTATTTTTACGGGTAATGTCTTTTAAGCCCTCTTGGGCAATCCAATAACTGCGGTGAATCCGCACGCCGTTAACCGGGACACTGTCATCGATGGCGTTTGCAAGGGACGAATACACCATGTGATTGCCCTTAGATGTGATAATGTTTACATAGTGATCACTGGCTTGCAGCCCCCACAAATCGCCCCGTTTGGGCAAGGGGATTGTCTTTAAAATATCGGGACAATACTTTTTTTCGATATTAATCAGGTTTTCAATTTTTAAAATTTGCCGCTGCACCACCACTGAAAATGTGGCGATAATTGTGTATATAATGGCTGAATTTTGCAAAACATCCCGGGTAATAGGTTGAAACAACCCTATAAGAGCCAGCAACAACACATAAGACACAACCAACACCGCCAAAATGGCAAGCAGGTTGTCTTCCCGTTTTTTGTACAACAAATACACCCCACCAATGGTATTTGAAATAGTGGGCACCAGCAAATATAACATCCACAACACATTATTCACCACAGGTGATGCTATGACGCCCCTAAAAGACAATCTGGGACCGAACAGAATCATAAAGCTCATCGAGATCAAAACAATCAAGACCATGATTCGATAGGATTTTGCCTGCTTTATTTCATTTAGTAAAAATTTCCAATATCCCAAAACACTACTCCTTCATAAAAAAAGCACTCTTATTTTAAACATTACCCTCACCTAAGCGATTCGTATTCACGCAACATGCGACACCTAAACCACACTAAACTACCCTTCCGCATAAATGCGTACACTTCGCACGCTGCATTTAACCACAAAATATGGGTAATTGCAACCCCAAAATTTTGATTAGGAGTTTTTGCAATTTTCTATACCAAAATATATTGTTTTTTGCATAATACCAAAAAAAATATGTTGCGGTGCTGATATATAGAAAAAAAGATCTGTGTTGTTGACGCTTTTAAAAGTGTATTTTGCGAAAGTGGGTGTTAATAAGCACTTTACATATAAAGGTTTCTACGAATAAAAACAGCCCCTTTGCGAAAATAAAATTTTATTACTTTTTTTACATTGTACTATACACCTATACAGTGCGACACATGGTATATCACCGAGTCGCAATGTAGTTTATATTAAAATTATCGAAAGGATTAAATCATGAAAAAAGTTTTATTAACAACCGCTATATTGGCATTGGCTGGCAATGCTTTTGCCGATACACTTAAAATTACTGTCAACAATATCTTGCAATCAAAAGGTACTATTCAAGTGGCACTTATCGAATCGGGGTACGAAGCAGATTTTCCCGATAAAGGACGGGTGATGTTACCACAACCGGACGGATCTATGGCACCGGGCGTAATGGCACAAGCCACCACGCCCTCAGTAACCTTAGAAGTCGATGTGCCGGCGGGTACATATGCGATTGCCGCATACCACGATGTCAATGGCGATGGGAAAATGAATCGGGTACCGTTTGTCGGATTGCCACTGGAACCCTATGGATTTTCCAATGACGCCCGGGGACAATTTGGGGCACCCAGCTTTGCCAATGCGTCATTTGATGTCGATGGCAATACAGACATAGAATTCGATGTGATGAAATAACGGAAACAACATTTTTAACCCAGTGATGAACCACAAAAGGTTCGTCACTGATAATAAATTTTAAGGAGATACACATGGCACTTATTGACCTAAAAGGTATCGATAAAATATTTATAATGGGCGAAATTGAGGTACGGGCATTAAACAATGTGGATTTGCAAGTACAACAGGGATCGTTCACAGCGGTAAGTGGGCCCAGTGGCTCCGGCAAAACCACGCTGTTAAATATTATCGGTACCCTAGACACAGCAACAAACGGCGATTATTATTTCGACACAGAATTGATAGACGCCGATGACCAACAACAAATTAACCGCATTCGCAGCCATGACATTGGCTTTATTTTTCAAAATTATAATTTACTGCCGGTGTTATCGGCGGTGGAAAATGTAGAAATGTCGGTAATGCAAAGTTCGATGCCAGCGGCAGAACGGCGGCAACAAGCGGAATATTTGTTGGAACAAGTGGGACTTGCCGATCGCATGCACAACATGCCATCGGGCTTGTCCGGTGGACAGCAACAACGGGTTAGCGTGGCACGGTCGTTAATGGGCAAGCCCAAATTGGTGCTTGCGGACGAACCGACCGCCAGCCTCGACACAAAAAACACCATGCAGTTGATTGATATGATGTTGGAATTGAATGAAAAGTTAAAAACCACATTCTTATTTTCCACGCACGATCAAACACTGTTAAAAAATGTTAGAAATATTATTAGTCTCGTAGACGGGGAGGTCGTCGATGAATAAATGGTTTAAAATAGCATGGCGGTCGGTTGTAAGAAACAAAAGACGGTCGATGACGGCGGTTTTAACAATCGCTATCGCAGCGGCGGCGATGATTGCCGCATATGGGTTTTTAACTTTTACCTTTTGGGGGTTAAAGACTTCGATTATACAAGGAGGGGCGGGCAATTATCACATAATGGATAACCGCTATATCACCGGTTTTGAAGAAACGCCCCTAGAATTCGGTATTCCCAACGAAGAAGCCGATACATTAACACAAAAACTGGAATCACAATCGGAGATCCGCTCAGTACTCCCCCGAATCAGCTTTGCCGGCTTGGTATCTTTTGGCGAAATCACCGCCATATTTCAAGGACAAGGGGTAAATCCAAAAAAGGAAAGCCGCTTGCGGGCGGGTAATGCCTCAGGAATGTACTTACAAGGCCGTGAAGCACGGGGCGATGACATTTACCAAGTGGAATTAGCGGAAAAAGTGGCAAGCAAACTAAATGTCAAAGTGGGCGATGTGGTAACCTTGCTTGGCACCACCCAATTTGGCGGTATTAACGCTATCGATGCCACTGTGGCGGGAATTTATACCACCGGCGTTCCCGAACGGGATGCCATTGAAATAAAAGCCCCCCTAGAATTTGCCCAAGAATTAATGGAGGCGGACAGAATCACCCGATTGGTGGTACAGCTAAGCGATATGGACGCAACGGATACCTATCGCCCCACGCTGGAAAGCCTAATAGGCGATAAAAACGGCACGCAAACATGGTATGAATTGGAACCGTATTTCTTATCTGTACAGCAAATTTACTACGGTATCTTTACCTTTATGGGTATTATTCTCATTTCGGTCGTGTTACTATCCGTATATAATGTGTTAAGCAGTACTGTGCTGGAACGGGTTGCTGAAATTGGTACCTTGCGGGCGTTTGGTATATCCCGATCCCGAATCACTCGTACCTTTATGACCGAAGGGTTTATTATTGGGGTTATAGGATCGTTGTTGGGTGTGGTACTGTTTACCGGCTTGTACATACTCATTAACCAAGCAGATGTTATGTTACCCCCACCCCCCGGACGGTCGCAACCGTATCCGCTGTTGATATTCTTTGAAATACGGGGTATCTTAGTCATAGGCGGTGTTATGGTACTATTAGGCGGCTTGGCATCGATGTGGGCGGTTCGCAAAGTGATAACCAAAAAAGTAGTGGAGCAATTAAGCCATGTTTAAAAAATTTGTATTTATAAAAACTCTCTCCATATTGTGGGCAGCATTTGTGTTGCCCACCGGAGCCCTTGCCATCGATGCGGTGGCGATATTACAACAAGCGGATGCCGGGCGATCTCCATATGTTGCCAGTCGTTTAACGGTTACGATGGAATCCTATGAAGACGGGCAACTAGACGATTCGACAGACTTCTTGGTGCATACCAATGACGCAGAAAGTTTGGTCGATGTACTAACCGGACGCAGCGAAGGACAAAAAGTACTGCTTATCGAAAAAGGCATGTATGTAGCGACCAAACGGGCGTCCCGTCCAGTGCGGATTACACCGCTGCAGCGGTTAATGGGGCAAGCGTCTTACGGGGACTTGGCATCGTTGCGACTAGCGGCGGACTATACCCCGACTTTTGTTGCTGAGGAAAATGGCGAACTGTTGTTTGAACTGAAAGCCAAAACCAAAAAGGCAACCTATCGCAGGCTTAATCTGTGGCTCGCAAAAGACACCACACGGTTAATCCGTTCTGAGGCGTTCCTCGCCAGTGGTAAAATGATTAAAAAAATCAAATATGTTTTCGATGGGAATTTGGTTAGCCAAATTATCTACACAGACCCCGGTATCGACAACAAAAAAACCATCATGAATATCACCAGCCTAGAGGAGAAAAAACTACCCGCCCGTTATTTCCGTCCAGACGGTATGCGTGATAAAATCAGATAAGTAACTCCCCTCCATATACTATACCTAAATTCGATAATATATGGAGGGACTACATTTAAGGAAACAATATCATGTCTTTTTATAATAAACAAAAATCCGTTGTTACAAAGATATGTGCCGTATGTATGGGCGGGCTGGTTGCCAGCCAAGCTATGGCGATTGAAACATATATTTTCGGACAACGGGAAACCCAACAACGCACGGGAATCTGGCAACAGGAGCTGGGCAATAATACCCGTATATCGCAACGAGAACATCGCTATGGGGTGGGCTTTACTGGCGAAGCAGAAGGGTTTGTATACCACCTGCGGTCGGAAACTAAAGAAAACGATGCCAACGCAGACGATACGGTAAAAATGGTCGATTCGGATCTGCAAATTAAATCCCTATATCGGGATTTTGATGTCAGCGATTCGGTCAGTGTCAAAGTCGGTAAATTTACCGAAAATTGGCAAATCGGCAATGCGTTTTCACCGTTCTCATTCGCTTCCCCTAGCAGCCGCACAGTACAAATGTCCAACCCCATTAACGAAGACAACGGCGTACTAGGTATGGCGGTGCGCTATTATGCCCCGTCTGGAGACACCGTGTACACCTTGTATGTCAATGGCGACCAACGGCAGGAAAACCCCGTCGATCACACCGGATACCAATCGGTAGCCGTAAAAGCCAATACTTTTGTCAGCGAAGACACCGATGTGACTTTAGTAGCACAAAAATACCGCCAAAGCACCTTAGGCGTTGGGGCAGGGTTTCGCAACATAACAACAGACGCCTTAGCACTGTACGGGTCGGCATTTGTCAGAAGAGGCACCATGCGGGCGATACACAAAGGCGTATTCGACGGCGATTCACAATTGGTCAGCCAAACCAACCCCATCGATGCATACCGTGCCAACGATGGCAAAACCTATGTCAATGCCATACTTGGATTGCAATATACCACACAAAACAACTTTCAATACTGGCTGGAGTACGGACACGACCAGCGGGGTATGGACAACAAACAATGGCAAACTTATAAAGGCTTGGTCGACACCCACAAGGGACTAAGCGGGGCAAGGGCAGCGTTACGCACCCCCAATTTGTCATGGAATTCATCGCTGTTACACGACCGAGGATTACGGCAACAATACCTGTGGGGCAATGTCAGCAAAGAACTAGGCGTTTACGACCTATCCGCATCGGTGCGAATCGGGGTCGACAGATCGGCGTTTTGGTCGTTCAGTGCCGACTATGAAGGTTTCGAAAACACCTCCATCGGGGCAGAATTCAATACATACTCCGGCGGGGCAGGCACAGAATATGGCACCTATCAGGTCAATACCAACAGGTTTACTATATTCTTCCGCCGAGATTTTTAATTTTATCCCGCATTGCCCCCACCCCCCTTTTTCACCCATAAAAAAGGGGGTTTTTTTATGTTTGAAAATATAGTATGATATGGACACATAAAACTATCGGGAGTTCACATGTCATTTTTACAACTTATGAAAATATGTGTTTTACTTGTGGGCGTATGTGTCCTGCCTGTAAGTGCCGCATATGGGGCGGTGCTGACTGTTCATATATCTAATGTACAATCCCCAAAAGGTGTGGTTAATTTGGCTGTGTATGCTCGGCACGCATCGGGCAGTTTCCCATACAAAGGCAATATGATATTTGCCAACCCCGATGATGTGTCCAAGCCTGCTGTGCTGGATAAAATGACTTTCACTGTCGACATACCCGATGGCGTGTATGCGTTGGCGGCGTATCAAGATATAAATAAAAATGGTAAAATGGATTTATTTTTGGGCATTCCCCAAGAACCCTATGGATTTAGCAACGATGCACAAGGCATTTTACTACCCCCTAGTTTTGACAAAGCATCGTTTGTGGTACAGGGCGATACCACCGTAACATTTAAAATTGATAAATAATATATAATACACTTGATACAGTTCCAATAATAGTGTACAATCGCCCGTATAACAAGTGTGGCGATAGCCGTAAACACATAGACAAAAGAGGAAGTATATATCTTTAAGTAGGGTTTCAAAATATACAGAAAACTTTTGTTATGGGTGCCATAGATGCCTTAAAATAGGTGTTCCAGCACATCGCAGGGGAGGTATGCACTGGGTACAGTGTCAAAAAATGTAAAATATAGTATCGACTTGGTTGACGGAGGAGTCATATGACGAACAAATGGATAAAAATAGCATGGCGTAGTGTATGCCGCAACAAACGCCGATCGATGACAGCGGTTATAACCATTGCCATCGCCTCAGCGGCAATGATATGTGCCGAAGGATATGTGGCGTCCAGTTTCTGGTCGTTGCAAAATTCCATCATTCAAGGCGGCACCGGCAATATTCAAGTAATGGACAACCGCTATATCGAAGACTTCGAAGAAACGGCTTTGCAATACGGTATTCCCAGCGACGAAGCCGATACCTTGATACAAACACTCGAATCGCAAGCCGCCATAAAATTGGTAACCCCCCGTATAAACTTTACCGGGCTGTTATCGGTCGGTGAAGGCACCACCAGTTTTGTCGGCGAAGGGGTCGACACAAAACGGGAAAAAGCCCTGCGCGGCGACAGCACCTATGGGGCGTATATCAAGGGTACGGGCATTCAAGGGGACGACCCCTATCAAATTGAACTGGCAATAGATCTGGCACGGCGGTTAAAAGTTACCATCGGCGATACACTTCTTGTGTATGGCACCACCCAATATGGCGGATTTAACGCCCTTGATGCCACAGTTGTAGGCATTTATAGCACCGGTATTCCCGAACAAGACCGATTGTTTATGCGAGTCCCCATCCTATTTGCCCAACAGCTGATGGAGGTGGAAAAAGTTACCCGCTTAGTGGTCGAACTCAACGAGTATACACAAACCGACACACACCGCCCGCTTATCGATTCGTTAATTGGCGATAAAAATGGCACGCAGACTTGGTACGAATTGGTACCCATTTTTAAAAAAGTGCAACAAATTTATACAACCATTTTTTCTGTAATGGGGCTCATCTTGGCGATTGTGGTGGTGGTGTCCGTATATAATGTGCTCAGTACTTCGGTGTTGGAACGGGTATCAGAAATTGGCACCTTGAGAGCGTTTGGTATTTCCCGTTCCCGTATAACCCGTAACTTTATGATCGAAGGGTCTATGATTGGTATGATGGGGTCGGCAATTGGGCTGGTACTGGCACTGACGATTACATATGGTGTCAATACCTCAGAAATTATGTTACCGCCGCCGCCGGGGCGGTCTTTGCCCTATCAATTGCTGTTGTTACCTGATATTTGGGCAATGACATTTATTGTCGGGCTGATGTGTGGGTTAGGGGCGTTTGGATCGATGTTTGCGGTGCGAAAAGTGGTACGCAAAAAGGTTGTCGACCAGCTGCACTATGGGTAACCCGCTGACCAAAATTTAGCTATATCAAGTATTATATAATTTTTCTATTGCATATCTATATGAGATATGCTACAATACCCCTGTGTATGTTTTAATGTATACTCTAATGTTTCGCAGTAAGGACATTTTTATATCAAATACGCTATTGCATGTGTATATTAAATATGTTATAATACTGCTGTATATGTTTTAATCTATACACTTCTTTTAGTATGGATACGCCCAATTTCTCTGGGATATTCAATTCACTTTTTTAATAAAAAATTATTTGCATTTCATCTAAGATAGTTGCGTATTTCATGCGTGATGTTTTGGTTTGTAAATGTAGGTAATTGTATCACAGAAAGGTTTTTTTACCATGTTAATGATGCCGTTATACGAACAAGTAAAACAGGAAATTCTAAAACGCATTACCAATAAGTATTGGAATCCCGGCGATTCGTTGCCAAATGAATTTGAACTAGCCGAAGAACTTGGTGTCAGTCAAGGTACTGTTCGCAAAGCATTAAATATTTTAACCGATGAAAAAGTACTAGATCGCCGTCAAGGTAAGGGGACTTTTGTCGCCAAAGTAGATTTTCAAAGGTTTTGGAAGCACAAAACTATTCACGGGTCGCATACGGTGGAATACACCCAATATTTGAGTATTAAAAAAACACCCACGCCGGACTTTGTCAAAGAAAAATTGTCCAGTAATGATACGGACTGCATAACCGTAAAACGCATTCACCATATGGGCGAGGGTATTGCCCTATACAAAGTGGTATATGTACAAATAGATTCGTTCGGTACAATAGATAACACCAACAATATGGAAGAAATGCGTAAATTCTTGGACAACCACTTCGATTCCCTGTTTAGCAACAGCTTATACACATCGACGAATCACCTAAAAGCTGTGTTGCCCGATGAAGAGTGCCAAAAACATCTGGGTGTCTCTGCCCAAACGCCTATTTTGTTACAACAATACACCATCGACGATGTGGCTGGAAACTGTGTATTATTGGGACGGTTATACAGCGATTCGACCAAAGCATTTTACGAAGACATAATAAATTAATGGTCTATTCTAAAATATACTCTTGAAATAATTATAAAGTGGTATTATATTAGTCTTGCAAGATATTTATTGAGTATGTTATTTTAGGAAAGGTAATCGAATCTTGTTTTATCGGACGGGATCAGAGTTGGAGTGTCGCATGGGGTTAAGAATCGCTAGATTTTTGCTTTCGCTTGTGGTGTATGCTCTGTTGCATACAGGGGCGTTTGCCGTAAATCCGCAGGATATTACGAAGGATCTGGAACAGGACTTGGAGTCCGTGTTGCCGGAAGCTGAGGATATTCAAATCCCCACATTGGGCAGTGCCGAATACGGGGCGTTGGAAACCAACCAGACCCAGTTATCGGTTAAAAACTTTAATGTGATTTACGCTGCACCGCCGCCCGCAAAATTACAACAGATGGTTGCGGACACCCTGTCGCAGTACAATGGGCAGACATTGACTTTGCAACAGGTTGTGAAAATCAGCCGTGAAGTGGAACAAAAAGTTGTGCAATTCGGATACCCGCTTATACGGGTGATATTGCCGGCACAAAAATTCACCGCTGTGGATGCCGTGGTAAAGTTAAATGTAGTGTCCGGACACATCGAAAATATACTGATCGATTTTCCCGACAGCGACGATGTAAAAGACTCCGTCAAAGCCGACATTAAAGCCTTTATTATCAACGGATGGGACGAGATAAAATCAGATAAATACTTGCACAGTGAGGATTTAAACCGCAGCTTGTTGACCTTAAAATCTCATTATGGGGTTGAACCGAAACTGTTTGTAAGTGCGGGTAAGGCACTAGGGGGATTTAATTTGAATGTATCGGTAAAATACAATCCAATGGTAAACTTTGTATCGTTTAAAAACAACTTGGGACCCGGATTTAATCGCTATGCGGCACAGTATGTAGGTATGTTTAACTGGGTACAACCGCAGTATTCGCAACAAGTGCGAATCGCTTCGATATTTTCTTTGCAACAAACGGATGAAGTGTATTATCGTATGGTAAAATTGGATTATAATAGAAAGTGGGTAAACGGGGTGGAATTTGGTGCGTATACATCGCTAAACCGCACGGCGTCTGTGGCGGCGGAAAACGCCAAATCCAAAGGAAACAACGATTCATATGGTATTTCATATACCACACCCGTTACCACCAAATTTAATTCCAACTTTACCATGCGGTTTAATTTTGATGTGATACGAGATGCGTCATACAACATAAACACAGAACAATTTCAGTACCAAGACCGCTTGACAACGGCGGGTATAACCGCACTGTATGACAAGAAGGTGGGCAATATCGCACACGATGTGATGATCAGCTATAAATTTGGCATGGATATATTTGGGGCAAAAGCGGGTACAGAAGGCAACACACCGCCTTCGAAGGCCAATGCGATTACCAACAATCCGATTTTCGAAGCATCGTATAATTATAAAAAATCGTATGCAGAATTTCTGCATCATGTAAAAGTTAATGGACAATATTCGAATGAGCAATCCGTGTTGTCCTCACAGAAATTTTCACTTATGGGGGGGGACAAGGTTGCCGGTTTTGTCGGTGATGGTATGTCTGCCGATTCTGGTTTGACTGTCAACACCGGGTTTACCTTTAAAACGGTAAAGGTGGGCGAGCGTGGATATTCCCCAACTTTGGATGTGGCATATGCGTCAGGTCGTGTATACAACGCCACAGCGGTAGAAAATGCCAACCCACGGGCAAGATCTATCAAGTTGGGGATCAGTACCAATATTGGTGAAAACAAGTGGGAAGTAGGGTATGCTAAGGCCCGCAAACACACAACAAAGTGGGAAGATGACGAGCACATCAGTCTAAATGTGTTGCGGTTATTTTAGTTAAATTTATCATTAGACAATAAAGTTGAAAGGATTTTAATATGACTTTAAATGTAGGATTTTTTGCAAATGTGGTCGCTCTCGACAGCGATGCACATAAAAATGTCAAAATTGGCAGAGATGTCAATTACGCATTTAGTGCGGCGGCACATGCGATTCCTGCTGTGGTAATAGAAGTGCCGTTACTGGCAAAAGAATACCCAGTGGTAATTGCCAAAGATGCGAGCGATTCTGAGAATGCAGAGGATTCGTATGTGTTGCTTACAGCACTAGGTTTTGCCGAAAAGAGCAATGCGTATGTTTCTGACGAAGGCGATTGGTTGGCCGAGTATGTACCAGCACACATCCGACGGTATCCATTTATCTCGTTGCCAACGACTGAGGATCCAGACAAAAGTGTGCTGTGTATCGACAAAGATGCCCCACATTTTGCCGGCAAAGGTGGAAAAGCGTTGTTCAATGCCAAAGGCGAAGCAACCGAAATCACCGAACAAGCGTTACGCATGAACGAAGAATACGAACTATCTATGGCCGAAACCCGCCGTTTTATTGCTGATATTGCAAAGGAAAACATTCTGCAAGAACACACAGAAAACAGCGATTTTGGCAATGTAACATTCTTCCGTATCGATGTGGAAAAATTCAATGAACTAGACGCAGACACCATTGGCAAGTGGAAAGAAAATAACTACTTGACGGTGCTAAGTTGGATGATTCAATCACAACGCAACTGGCGTGAAGTAGAATTGCGGTTGCGATTCAAACAAAACACCGCAGAAGAAGTTATCCAAGAAGGAGAAGGATAATGCGTTTTTTGTATAACATAAAATATGTATTGTGTGCGGTGTGCATATCCATGCTGACGACTGTTGCCATGGCGTCCCCGTATGTGATAGAAGGATTTCGTTCTGCCAAATTTGGCATGACCAAAAGCCAAGTTGTTGACGCTATTAAAAAAGATTTTAAAGTGTCCGATGCTAAAATTATACGGGATACAAATATAGAAAATGGCACAGATTTGCTCGTCGTTAAACAACCCAGTTTAAGTGCATTTGCAAGCCCAACCACCATATCGTATATATTTGGCTACGAAAGCAAAAGACTGACAACCATCAATGTGGAAATTGTCAACGCTTCCAAAGAGGCAAACGCACAGGGTAGCTTTTTGAATACGGCAATTAACAAATTGGTACCTTATTTCAAAGAAAACGATTTATCCGCATACAAAGTGATAGATAGTGCGGCACTGGAAAAAGAAAATGTGGTGGTGCTATTTGGGTTGTTGCCTAAATCAAAAACACACCCACAAGCATTGGAAATCGCTTTGTCAAATGTTTCTGTTACACAAAAAGACAAACAGGTCATCGTCGATGTGAAAAAAGACAGCGAACAACCGATGGTACTGCGTATATCGTATGTAAAAGACTTGGAAAACATAGATATAAAAGAACCAGTAAAAATTGGCAAAGATGATTTTTAGTATATCATAGATTTTTTTTATCTCTCAACTTGCAGTAAACGGCTTGCTTCATATGAACGAGTCGTTTTTTTTTGAATAAAACTTGCACAAAGATATTTTTTGTGCTATGAGTAATACATAGATAAGCACAAGATGTATAAATTTAAACACGCTTAGGTTGCGAATGTTTTGTGGGGTATTGGGTGGAAATTATGGAAGACGACATTAGAAAACACATAAACACAGTTGCGTTATTCGCTGTTTCTTGTTTCGGTGCTGGTGGTATGGCACTGGCGGGCGGATTGCCGCAAGGGGGCTTGGTGCAACACGGAGTGGCACAGATTGCTTATGATGGTGATACCCTGCGGGTCGACCAAAGTACAGACAAAGCGATTATCGATTGGAAAAGTTTTTCTGTGGCTGAGGGCAATACGGTACACTTTCATCAGCCCGCTAGCGATTCGGCAACCTTAAATCGGGTTACGGGCGGTTTTACTTCGAAAATTGCTGGGCGGATTCGTAGTAATGGCAGTGTGTTTTTGGTCAATCCCAATGGTATTATGATTACTGAACACGGGGTTGTCGATACGGGTAATTTTGTTGCCTCGACTCTTGATATTGATAGCAACGATTTTCTAAACGGCGATTACACATTCACTCAAAACGGTAACAATGGCGTTGTTGCCAATCGGGGGCGTATTGCTGTCGATGATGGCGGTTTTGTTGCACTGCTTGGTGGGGCGGTCAAAAGCAGTGGCTCGGTTCGGGCTGTTGTCGGTAAAGTAGGTTTTGCCGGTGGCGAAAAAATTGTCATGTCGTTTGGCGACAGCGATTTTTTACGGGTCGAAGTGCCTACGAGTACATGGGATACGCTCACCGATGCGGACGGCAACAAGGTCTCTGCCACCATTGATTTAGGCGGAAAAGTCGAATCACAAGGCGGTTTTATCGATATTGCTGTTGCCGATGCATCAGATATTCTCCGCCAAACCATTTCTATCGATGGAATTGTGTCCGCAAACACAGTCAGTTCTCAAAACGGCGTCATATCCATCAGTGGCGGTACGGTAGGGATTACAGGCAACGGACGAATCACCGCCGATGCGGCGTATGCGGATGCGGGGCGGATACATGTCGCCGCACACACCCTAGACAGCAGCGGCAAAATCACTGCAACAAGCGAAAATGGCAACGGCGGGACACTGCGTGTACATTTAAAACAGGGTGCCAACTTTAACCACGGGGCAACATTTACCACGATGGGCAAGCAAAGCGGCGGCAATATAACATTTATCGCCGGCACTGACAAACCCGCATCCATATCCGGATCGGTAGCCTTTATCGCCAACAGCACACATGGCAACGGGGGATATATAGACATCACCAGCAAGGACGGACATATCGGGTTGTTATCCGGCAACATATCCGCCACAGGCAAAACACAAGGCGGACGGATTCGCTTAGGCGGTGCCTTTCAAGGCGGCGGGTTTCAAAACGACAGCAGCCCATTAAGCCAACGGACAAGAGACCTGTTTGTCAACCGCTGGGCGGACAACAGCCGTTTACACGCCTCACAGACAACAAAATTAGGCAACGGCGTACACATCGATGTATCCAGCACTGATGGCACAGGCGGCACAGCGATTATCTGGTCTGACGACACCACCGACCAATTGGGCCGCATCACCGCAAGCGGCAAAACCAAAGGCGGGGCAGTAGAAATTTCTGGTAAAAAACACCTAAACACATACGGATTACACAAGGTAACAATCGGCAATGGCGAACTGTTGCTGGATCCAAAAAACATCGTGATTAAAGATGATTCGGGATTAAACCTTATAACCCGCATATTTTCTTCTGCACAAGGTCTGACCTCCCACCAAGACAAAGTAGCACGCTATAGATTTGGACAATCTGTTGCCATGTCCGATGACGGTACAAAAATTGCTATTGGCTCCACCCGTAAATTTATCAGTGACGATGATAAAGCCGGTGGATCCGTGTATTTATTTAGTATGGATTATACCACAGGTAAAGCAACGCAAGTAAAACGCCTTGCCAATGGTAGCACATCCAAAAATAACGCAAAAACCCTTGTTATCGACAAGGGGGGTGACAAAGACTACGGCGATGAATTTGGTGCCAGCTTAAGTATGGATAACGCCGGTAAATATTTAGCTGTCGGATCACCGGGAACATCTGGCAATTCTGGTAAAGTATATGTTTTTGAATTGGAGTGGTCTGCTGGTGATTCGAAAGTCGACTTTAAACAAAAGTATTTTGAAATAGATAAAGCCTTAAGTGGAGCAGCCATTAGCGATGATACTAGATTTGGAGAGTCTGTTGCTTTTAATGGGGCGGGTAACCGCTTAGCGGTCGGTGCCAGTACTGATAATGATAAAGGGGCTGTATACTTGTTCGATTTGGATTGGTCAGATACAACCAAAATCACGCAAAATATAAAAATTACACACGGAAATAGCAGTTTAACATTGGAAACAGACGAATTTTTTGGTGCCAGTGTAGCCCTAAGCAATGATGGGACAAAATTGGCTGTCGGTGCATTTGGTGAAGGTACCACCGAAGGAGAAACACAACGGGGATCTGTATATTTACTTACCGTTGCCGCCGATGCAAAATCAGCAAAAAAACGCTCGGCAATCCCGGGTAACAAGAGCCTTGATCGGTTTGGATGGTCTGTTGCGTTTGACGGTGATGCGACAAAATTATACATCGGGGCACCGGGTATGGGCGATATTGGGGCATTGATTACCCAAGATCTAACTTGGCAAAGTGACGGCACTGTAAATCGAGCAAATGTAAAAAAATATGGCGATAGCGATGACGATAGTTTTGATAGCAAAAACTTTTTCGGTGAAACATTAGATTACTTCAGTAGTGGTGGTTTATATGGGTATGCCTTAGCCGTAAACAACGATGCCAGTGTTATCATGGTGGGACGATCGGATATACACATATCATCAGATGGAGATGGGCGGGGATCTGTACTGGTATTTAAGGAACACAATCTCAAAAAACGGTATACAGATTTATTAAATAAAGGGACAAATGTTACACTATATGCCTCAAATGATATTACCATCGATACGGCACTGGAGGATACCAGCAGTGGGGGCAATGGTGCTTTAAAATTGTTCGCCGGGCGGTCTATTTTTATCAATCAGGATGTAAAAGTTAAAGGCGGATTACAGCTGCATGCTAATATCGAGAAAAACGAATATGATAAACAACCCAGTATCGATGTGGGGGGACGGGATCCCGGTAAAACAAAAGCGGTTATTACAGTTAAAGACAAAAAAACCATTTCTGCGGGTAGCGGAGACCTGATTATAACTATGGGCGATGGATCTTCAGATGCGAATACGGACGCTTTCCGTTATTCGGGTGATATTACCTTATGGAAAGCAGACGGGGCAAAAGTCAGCATTATCCACAAGGGCAAGACATTTGCCTCCGATGCGGATAAAGCCAAAGGCAATCGCATTGTTATTCTAAGCAACGGGCAAGTGCAGGCAACCGAAACGAATGCAGCGAAAAATAACGGCGATATTACATTGGAATTAAAAGCTGATGGTATTACCAACAACTCCACTTTTGCCAACACATTAAAGGTGGCATCCGGGCGGTTTTTGGTGTGGACAAAATATGCGAAAAATAACAAATTAGGCACTATTGCTTACGATTTTTCACAATTTAACAACAAGTATGATGCTACAAAAGCGGCGTTTGCGGAGCAAAACTTTACCTCTGAGACCGATGTACGCAAAACGGGCAACGGGTTTATTTATGGACATACAGCAAAATACGATTTAGCGGTCGATGGCAAGATGGAAAAAGTGTACAATGGCAATAACATTGCCGATATGGCAGGCAGAAAAGTATACTTGTCGGGTACAAATAATGCCGATAAAACCCAAGACAGTGTCTATGGTCTGTATTTTACCCTAGACGGTGTAAAGGGCGGTGCTACCGACAAACACCTCGACATAAAATTGGGTGTTGATGACAGTGCTATGCAGGGAAAATATGCAAATGGGTCTGGTGTGGAACAATCGGATGTGGGCAAAGCCAGCCGTATAATGTTTACCGGTATCAAAACTACTATTACAGATGCAAACAACAAACCTGTATTTGGGGCGGAAAACACAAACCCGGATAATGTGGTGGCGATGGTTGCGAAAATTACCCCCAAACCCATACCCTTTATTGCCGACCACTTCGAAGCAAAACCCTCAGCAAACGACTCAAATATTGCAGTGCTTGTATTGAAACAAGGCAAATGGGGATACGATAAAAGTGCACTGGTTACACCGCAACATAATGACCTGAGGGCGATCGTAGAATATGGCGGTGCCAAATATGGGGATAAACAAGTTGGCGAAGATAAAAAAGTATTCGTGAAGGATAAAACAAAATTTGTCCTTAACGATGTGCCACATGCAGGCAATTATAAATTAGACATCAAATACGAAAATGGCGATGAACTGAGCGGCGTAACGGGTAAACTCACCTTGTATGTCGCCCCGTCTGCTGACAATAATGGTGTGGGCGGTGCCAATGTCGTTCTTGCTGGTGCCGCTGTAGTAGGTGGCGGTGCCATAGTCGCAGTAGGGGCGGCAGGAGCGGCGGGTGCAGCGGGGGCAGGTGCCGCAGGAGGAGCAGGTGCCGGCGGCGGCTTAATTGCTGCCCCTATTGGCAGTATCGAAAATATTTTTAACACCGGGATATATGCCTATCTAAACGGTATCGACATGCGGGCGATTGCCCATCCCTTGAGTGTACAAACCGCAAAACCAAAATATGTATCCGTGTTTAACACAGGTATAAAATCCACTGTAACATATAATACAAAAACAACCGCCACATATGATTTAGCGTTTCTTGCACACAACATCAAGGCACAAAAAGCGGTGCCTGTGTACGAAATCGATGAAAAATTATATCAAACCATTAAACATATATTTGTGCAACAAACACCGCCAAAACCGCACAAAACGGCGGTGTACCACAGAAGTAAAGACAATACAGATAATCCCCCTACATAATATCTATGCAGGGGATAGCAGTTACCTTAACCTAAACTCCCTATTACCCCACCCTTTTAACGAAGGGTGGGGGAACGGGGGGAGTGTCATGCCAACAATCATAACTGCTGTTATGGGCTGTGGGCGTCGACTATATCCGTTAGCAAGGTTTCTATACGGGACGATATGCCCCTGTTGACCCGCATCCAATCCTCCATAGTGTCGGCGATAAGCCCCCACATGTTGCTTTGGGGGGCAAGCACCCTGCCCGTGCCTTCGGCAACTATCAGCGTTTTTTGTAACAGCAACAATTCCGGTCGTACCCACATTTGAAATTTTTCCGTAACACGAAACAAATCGCTGAGCAACTGCCCCATTGCCACCGCCGACCAATCCGTACCGCTCCTGTCGACGGCGATTTTTTGTAACTCTCTGGCGAACGCCTGTACACCGTAAGTCGACGGCACATATCCGGCAATAAAATGCACTTCTGCCACCCGTGTATAATCGCCTTTGTACAAATAATACAAACAATCGGCTATGTAAATACGAGTCTTTTTGGTCAAATACCCCATGATACCAAAATCCACAGGACACAACACCCCATCCGATCGAACAAACATATTGCCCGGATGTATATCGGCATGAAAAAACCCGTCTCGAAACACTTGCAAGAAAAATATACGGGTGCTGTCGGTCAACAGCTGTGTCCGATCGAGATTCCACCGCTTGATAGTGGCAACATCGTCAATCCGTACCCCATCGATCCATTCGGTGGTCAGTATATCCGGCACAGTATAGGCTTTATACACAGACGGTACATAAAATTTGGGGTCATCGGCAAAATTTGTCCGCAAGCGATGGGCGTTTTGTGCCTCGACAGTTAAATCCAGCTCCGCTTTAACCCAGCTGTGCAGCTCTGCCACAATGCGATACGGGCGTAAGCGGCGGGATTTTTTCGATACTTTTTCTAGTATGTTCGCCACAACATAAAAAACTCGAATATCCCCTAAAAATTTTTGTCGTATACGGGGGCGTAAAATTTTTACCGCTACCGCCGTGCCATCGTGTAACACCGCTTTATGCACTTGGGCTATCGAGGCAGACGCAGTGGCGGTTTCAGAAAAATCCGCAAACACAGCGGATACACTCACCCCACAACAGCGTTCAAAAATGCGTTTGGCGGTTTTAGCAGAAAATGGGGGAACTCTGTCTTGCAAGGATTTTAAACTGTTTGCCCAATCCGCCCCGACCACATCCGGTCGTACAGACAACACCTGCCCCAATTTAATAAAACTCACCCCACCACGACAAAATAGCCACAATCCCATGCGATACCGCACCGCTGTAGGTGCCATTTTTGCCACCAGCACCAACCCCATACACACCAAAAAAAACCGTATAAAACGATACAGCATAAATTTATATTTTCCAACCACTGTGAATAGCGGCAATCCCCCCCGTCATATTCGTATACCCCGTTTCGCAAAAACCCGCCGATTCCATCCGCTGTAACACTGTCTGCTGGTCGGGAAACCGCCGTATGGATTCCACTAAATACTGATACGATTGCCTATCATCAGCGATAAACGCCCCCAATTCGGGCAACACATGAAACGAATATGTATCGTATAGTTTACGCAGTATAGGCGTGCTGACATGGGAAAATTCCAAACACATAAACCGCCCACCGGGTTTTAACACTCTGTACGCTTCTTGCAGAGCGGCTTCGATGTCCGCCACATTGCGTAACCCAAAAGCAATCGTATACGCATCGACCCCATTATCGACAATCGGTAAGTGCAACGCATCGCCCACCGTCCAGTGAATATTGTGGCATATCCCCTTGTCTAATGCTCGATTGCGTCCTACCGTGACCATGCCTTCGGTTAGGTCGCATACGGTTACCGATTTTCCACCCTGTTGTAAAAACCGCACGGCAATATCGCCCGTACCGCCCGCCACATCTAATAACACCATATCCGCATGCGGCTTCAACATACGCACAAAAGTATCTTTCCACAGCCGATGAATCCCCCCCGACATCACATCGTTCATAATATCATACTTGCGGGCAACCGATTCAAACACACCCTGCACTAAGGCAGGTTTTTCCGTCTTATCCACATCTTGAAAGCCAAAACAAGTGGTATGTACATCCCCGTGTTCGCTGTTACGGGGGGGGGTAGGGTCAAAATCCGCATCATCGGTCATAGTATCATATATCCTTGCAAAACAATTTTTATATGTATATCATAGCCCCATAAAAAATACCAAAACAAACTGTAACAGCAAGGAAACCCCATGCCCGAATTACCAGAGGTCGAAACCGTTGTACAGGGATTACGCCCCCATATGATCGGTAAAACCATCGACAAAATCACCACCTACCGCCCTAATCTAAGATATGATTTTCCTAAAAATTTGCACGATATATGTACCTGTGCGGATATTATACATATCACTAGACGGTCAAAATATATCCTTATTCGCCTGAGCGGCGGCTGGACACTGATTTGCCATTTGGGCATGTCTGGTACCTATACCGTATATCCCCGTGGCACCAACACACCGCCGAAAAAACACGACCATTGCCTGATACATTTAACCGATGGCAGCTGTATTGCCTATAACGATCCCCGTAGATTCGGCTTTATCCTCAGCTGTCGCACCGACACAGAACACACCCAACCGCATTTATCCGTATTGGGGGTCGAGCCTTTTGCCGACACCTTAAACCACACCTATTTATACACCCGGTTACGGTGTAAAAACACCCCGATTAAAACCGCTTTGTTAAATCAAAATATCGTTGCCGGACTGGGCAATATTTATGTCTGTGAAGCGTTATTTAGGGCAAAAATCCACCCCGCATCCACCGCCAAAACCCTCAGTAAACAACGGGTAAAAACCCTAACCACCCACATTCTACAAGTTGTCGCAGACGCTATCACTGCCGGCGGGTCATCGTTGAGAGATTTTCAACATGCCAACGGCAAAATGGGCTATTTTCAACATACTTTTGATGTGTACGGGCGGGAAAATGCCCCCTGTAAAATCTGCCACAGCCCCATACACCGTATCACCCAATCGGGGCGATCGTCATTTTTCTGTAAAAAATGCCAGAAAATAACTTGACTAAACGCAAAATCTCGTTTATAAGCACACACAGAGGAACACACAACTCCTAACAAATTTATAGCTTTAAAGGATTTATAAATGGCGAATATTAAATCAGCAGAAAAACGCATCAAACAAACTGCGGTTCGCACCGCCCGTAACCGTGTCGTGCGTAGCCGTGTACATACTTATATCCGCAAATTGGAACAAGCGGTTGCCAGTGGCGATAAACAATCCGCATCCGCCGCCTTCCGGCTTGCCATGTCAGAATTGCACATTGCATGCCGCAAAGGTGTTATGAAGAAAAATACCGTATCACGCAAAATTTCTCGTTTAAATGCCCGTGTCAAGGCAATGTAATCTCTGTGTAATGTCTGTGTAATGTCTGTGTAATTTTTGTGTAGTTTTTGCATACACACGCATATGTATGTGTGTTTGAAAAGCCCCCTAGTATTGTGGGGCTTTTTTTGTACAACTCCTGCAACATATGATTGTATAGTGCTAAATAAAAAGCAGTTGCAACCACTGAGAGTATACCGCCAATATATTTCGTCAAAGATATACACAAAAGCCCGGTAGGATTTCCGTCCCAAAGGCTGCAAAATCCCCTAGACCCCGCAGAAAACCTTATTCGAATCATATATTTCACACAGGGCAGTTGCCCACCCCAAATCCTCCTTTATAGCGATTCGTTTTTGTCAATCCGTTGATTTTTCTAGGGTTGTAAACGGTTATCAGTTGTCTACCCCACCGGAGGCGGGGGTCATCCTCTCAAATCTACCACATCCACATAATACACAAAAAAACTGTATAATATATATAGTATGTCCACCCTTTCCAACATACAAGACGACCATGATTCGCAACATAAAAAGCAACTGACAAGTAAAAAAACACAATTTCTCAACATTTTTTATCTACACATTGTTTTATTTTCCAGTTATAATGTGTGTATGTCAGCAGAGATATTTTTGCATACTTTCTTGTGATAGAGTACCCTTTGCGGACATACTGTTGGGTTTGCAACTTTTTTCGCCCGTTGAACAGCCCGTTTATGCGAGTAGGCAGGTCGTTTGTGTTAGTGGATAGGTCGTTTGTACTAATAAATGTCCTTTGTGCTGGCGGAAAACCTGTTTGTGTTGAGCATGACAAGCGGATGATAGCATGGTTGTAACCCTTTTCGCCCGTTGGACAGCCCGTTTATGCAAAAAAGCAATAGGCAAACGATGAAACGGCGGGAGACCTTTTACATGTGTTGAAAAGCCCACTTGTATGCTGAGGTAGCGTATTTGTGTGTTGGCATTGTGTGTTCGGGGATCCTGTTGTATGTGCCTAAATATATGGGGGTAACACGGCTTATTTAGGATACGGTAAGATGTGTGGCTGGCTGTGAACTGGGAAATGGTCTAGATATACACTGTTACAAATATTGTAAACATAAATTTTTTGTGCATGTGTAGTGTTAATAAAAAAAGCGTTGGTGTTATGTGAAATAGTGTGGCACCCGTAGCGTGTGGTATTATTGTACTGTGGTGCTTTTGTGCCGTAGTGTTGTTGTACACTGTGCAATGGGGACCGTTACAGTAAACATCATAACACATATGAGATACAAATACAAGAAAACAGAAGTCTGTACATACTTGTACAGGGTTTTGTCACACATATATGGCATACCAGATTGTGGTGTGCGTATGCGGCTGTTGTTTGTCTAAAGAATGCGTTGTAAAAAGCGTCACATAATGGTTTTACTGTACAAGAATTTAGGAATACAATGAATACTGTAGTGCATAATAAAGATTGGAACCTGCTATTAGGACGATTGCGATCGGAATATGGAAATGTGGCTTTTGAGAGTTGGCTAAAACATATTCGTTTGCACTCTTTTGAAGACGGGGAATTACGCCTTAATACCCCCAGCCCCACCTTGCAATCTTGGGTAAAACGCCAATACCTAAATCGTATCGAACAGCTGTGGATGCAACAACACCCGCACACCTGTAAAATCCTTGTCGAGTGTAGCCCGCTACACGCCAGCAACGACGAAGCCGACACCCCCATTGGTAACACGGGGCTGACCGATGCCGTGCAACACCAAGATCGTTCGCAGATTGTGTATACCTTAAATCCGCAGTTTACCTTCGATTCGTTTGTCATGAACACTACCAACAAATTGGCGTACGCCGCCGCCCGAGCCGTTGCCGATACCACCGGCACATTTAACCCGTTGTATATTTGCGGCGGCGTAGGGCTGGGAAAAACCCATCTGCTGCATGCCATTGCCGATCATATGCACCGTGTCAACCCAGAAAAAACCGTTGTCTACTTATCCGCCGAACGGTTTATGAATTTATTTACCGAATCCCTTCGCAACCGCACCATTACCGATTTTAAAAATACCCTGCGATCAACCGATGTGCTATTGGTCGATGACATCCACTTTATTGCCAATAAAACCAACACCCAAGAAGAATTTTTCCACACCTTTAACCACCTGATCGACCGCCAGTGTAAAATCGTCCTAAGTGGCAATACCCCACCCTCTTTTTTGCAAAACTTCGACGAACGCATCATATCCCGCATGAATTGGGGGGTTGTGGCTGAAATTGAAAAAACCGATTATGCTTTGCGATGCCAAATCCTACAAACCAAAGCAAAGCAAAGTCAGTACCCATTGGACGATGATATTGTCACCTTTATGGCAAGACGGATTACCACCAACACCCGTGATTTAGAAGGATCCCTAAACCGTATTGTAACCTATGCCCGCCTGATGGAAACCGACATCACCGAACAGGTCGTATGTAAAATTTTGCACGACATTTTGTCTATGGATACCAAAGTCATCACCACTGCCCACATTCAACAAACTGTGGCAAAGTATTATAATATTACCGTGCAGGACTTGTTGTCAAAATCACGGCAAAAATCCATCACCCGCCCCAGACAGCTGGCAATTTACATCGCAAAAATCCTAACCAATGACAGCTTGCCGACCATAGGCAGAGCCTTCGGGGGCAGAGATCACACAACCGCATTGCACGCCATTCGCCGTATAGAAAACCTAATGCAACAGGATATAATACTACAGCAAGATATAGAAAAAATAACCCAATCGTTAAAATAATTTTTGGTTTTAATCGAGAGATTTTTTTCGTTTCGGAATGTGAAGCATAACAGCATTATGTGAACATGCCAAAACGGAAAAAATCACCGATTAAAACCAAAAATAGTGTTGCACAAAATGTAAATGGTGGTATACTCACACAATGCTATCAGTGCATACACATATCAACCACAAGGGAAATGACACAGAAGGAGATATTATGAAGATTACCATTGAAAAAACGCCTTTTTTGAATGCGTTAGGTCATATTAACGCTATCGTTGAACGCAAAAACACCGCCCATATTTTGGCAAATGTGTTGTTGCAAACATCGCAAAACACCTTACATCTAAAAGGCACCGACATGGATATTGCCATCACCGACAAAGCCTTTGCCCAAGTCCATGAAAGCGGGGCAACCACCACCCCTGTGGCACCGTTGTTTGATTTGGTAAAAAAATTACCGGACGGAGCGGAGATTTCCTTGCATCTGGACGGGGAAACTTTACTGGTATCCGCAGGGCGATCAAAATTTAAATTGCCCACCTTGCCAACGGACAGCTTTCCCACCATGACCGGCACCGACCTGCCGCACAGCTTTGTTGTTGGGGCGTCTGAATTGGCAACCTTGATTAACTATACCAAGTTGGCTATTTCTATGGAAGAAACCCGCTATTACCTAAACGGTATTTATATGCACGAGAGCGAAGGGGCACTATATGCTGTGTCCACCGATGGGCACCGCCTTGCCAAAGCCTCTACCCCCATCGGGGCGGATGCCAGCGGTATCCCCGGGGTAATAATTCCCCGAAAAACCGTTATCGAATTGCAAAAGCTGCTCGAAGAAACCGACAGCGATGTTGCCATCCGCCTATCGGAAAACAAGATTGAATTCACCCTAAAATCAGCGGTTGTTACCAGCAAACTTATCGATGGCACTTTCCCAGAATACGAACGGGTTATCCCCAAAGATAACGACAAAAAGCTAACCGTTGTTTGCGGTGCATTTGCCCGTTCTGTGGATCGAGTGGCAACTTTATCCGATGGCAAGATGCGTCCGATTAAGATCGAATTAGCCGACAATACCTTGACATTACACGCCTCCCATTCGGAATTTGGCACGGCAAAAGACGAAATAGAAGTCACATACGACGACACCGCCATTGAAATTGGCTTTAATGCGTCTTATTTGCTCGATATTGCCAACCAAATTAAAGAAGGCGACATTGTGCTCGAATTAAAAGACGAAAATTGCCCCTGTATCATCCGCAGCGACACAAATGATAGCGTTTTATATGTACTGATGCCCATGCGTGTGTAGGGGAAGGGAAATACCGCCCACTACAAGCGTGCCAAACCCTGTTATGACACCTCCGCCTGCCCCCCGTCCCTTGTGTGATGCGGCGTTGTTTGTGTCCTGTTTGACTTTGCATAATTTTCGCAACTATGTGTCTGTGCGGTTGCCAACCTATGATACATCGGTGATTATCACCGGTGACAATGGCACGGGAAAAACCAATATTTTAGAAGCCCTATCGTTGTTAATCCCCGGGCGGGGCATACGGGGGGCAAAAGTGGATATGTTTGCCAATCGCACCCAACCTACGCCCGTTTGGGGGGTGTCTGCCAGCTGTGAAACTTTTGTCGGTAACAGCACCATTGGCACCGGATACGATGCACAAAATCCCAATCGACGGATGGTTAAGATCAACACGCAAAAATGTTCTCAAAATCAATTGGGGGCGTATATGAGCTGTATTTGGCTAACCCCACAAATGGATAAATTATTCTTGGAATCGCCCAGCCACCGCCGCAGGTTTTTAGACCGTCTCATATTAGGATTCGACCCCGCCCATGCCGCCCGTGTGCAAGAATATGAAAAAGCCATGCGTAACCGTAGCAAAGTCCTAAAAACCCCCAATCCCGACCCTGTATGGCTAAATGCTCTCGAAAAAGACCTTGCCCGCCGTGCGGTCGCTATTGCCGCCGCCCGCAACCTGATAACCGACCGCTTAAACCACTTGATTAAAGACGGATACAACTCCTTTCCCGGAGCAAAAATTACGATAAATGGCAGCATAGAAAATATGCTGACAACCCAAAATGCCCTCGACACAGAACACTATATGTGCCAGCAATTATGCACCAATCGCCCCCATGACGGCATATATGGCGGTGCCAACATAGGCGTACACAAAACCGATATACAAGTGCATCACATGCACAAAAATATCGACGCATCGTTGTGCTCGACCGGCGAACAAAAAGCCTTGTTAATCGCTATCATCCTCGGCAATTTACGCCTGCACCAAGCGGAAACGGGACATGTACCGGTGTTACTACTAGACGAAATTGCCGCTCACTTAGACACCCTGAGATTGCATGCATTATTCGATGCCTTAGCCACCCTAAAACCGCAAATTTGGTACACGGGTATTAACAGCCATGCCTTCGCCCCAATTATAAACCACTGCACCCATATAAAAACCAATAAAATCAATGTGTTGTGATGGTTTTATTTTTATCGGTTTTCGATGGTTTTTTGTTGCTATGGTGTACTCGTTTATGGTATAGTGTCTCAGGGGTGTATAAAACACACATACATAACATGTAAGATTAAGGGAAAATCTATGTCAGACACAATACAAGATTCTGAGTACGGTGCGGGTTCCATCAAAGTTTTAAAAGGTCTAGAGGCGGTTCGTAAACGCCCGGGCATGTACATTGGCGATACGGACGATGGCACGGGTTTACACCACATGGTGTACGAGGTTGTCGACAACGCTATCGACGAAGCCTTAGCGGGGCATTGTGATTTGGTAACTGTAACTATCAATGCCGATGGGTCGTGCACAGTAACCGACAATGGGCGGGGCATTCCCACCGCTATTCACGAACAAGAAGGGATTTCCGCCGCCGAAGTGATTATGACGCAGCTGCACGCCGGCGGCAAATTTGACCAAAATGCCTATAAAGTATCCGGTGGCTTGCACGGTGTAGGCGTATCGGTGGTCAATGCGTTATCGACCCACCTTAACCTGACCATCAAGCGAGACGGTAAAATTTACAGTATGGATTTTCAGCACGGAGAGGCAGTAGCACCATTAGCAGTTGTGGGCGATTGTGGTGATGAAACGGGTACGGCAGTTTCGTTTACGCCCAGTACAGGTACTTTTACCATGACCGATTTTAAATTTTCTACTCTCGAATACCGCTTGCGGGAGTTGGCATTTTTAAATTCTGGGGTGCATATTTTACTAAAAGACAAACGGGAAAGCCCAGAAAAATCTGTCGACTTACAATACGAAGGCGGGATTCGAGCATTTGTAAAACACTTAGACCGCTCCAAAACTTCCATGTTAAACGCCCCGTTGTACATGCAGGGGGAAAAAAACGGTATCACTGTAGAAATTGCCATGCAGTGGAACGACAGCTACCACGAAAACACCCTGTGTTTTACCAACAACATTCCCCAACGGGACGGTGGCACCCACCTTGCGGGGTTTCGGGGGGCATTAACCCGACAGGTCAACGCCTATGTGGTCAATAGTGGGCTTGCCAAAAAGGAAAAAATCACTCTCGACGGCGGTGATATTCGAGAAGGCATGACTTGTATTGTATCCGTCAAAGTTCCCGATCCCAAGTTTTCCAGCCAAACCAAAGACAAATTGGTATCCAGCGAGGTTCGCCCAGTGGTCGAATCCGTCTGTAATGAAAAATTGGCAGAATGGTTCGAAGAAAACCCCACTGAGGCAAGAAAAATTGTCCAAAAAGTTATCGAAGCGGCTATGGCACGGGAAGCCGCCCGCAAAGCCCGGGACCTCACCCGTAAAAAAGGGGCTCTGGACATTGCATCGCTACCGGGGAAATTGGCAGATTGCCAAGAAAAAAACCCGGCAAAATCCGAACTGTTTATCGTCGAAGGCGACTCCGCAGGCGGATCGGCAAAACAAGGACGACACCGCCATAACCAAGCCATTTTACCCCTAAAAGGCAAAATTTTAAATGTCGAACGGGCACGATTCGACCGCATGTTGTCCAGCCAAGAAATCGGCACCCTAGTAACCGCCCTTGGCACCGGTATTGGCAGGGACGATTTTAATATCGACAAAGCAAGATACCACAAAATTATCATCATGACCGATGCGGATGTAGACGGGGCACATATTCGTACCCTGTTGCTGACATTCTTTTATCGGCAAATGCCCGAAATTATCGACAAAGGCTATTTATACATTGCCCAACCCCCCTTGTATCAAGTCAAGCGGGGCGATAAAGGCTTGTACCTAAAAGACGACACCGCTATGGAAAATTACCTAATTGAAAATATGGTTGTGCACGCCACCCTCGACACCCCCTCCGGTACCAGAAGCAACGAAGATTTACGCAGCCTATGCCACACCGCCCACAAAGCATACAAACACATCCACGCTATCACCCGCAGTACCGGACATCCAACAGTTATCGAAAATATTGCCCTGTGCGGTGGATTCGACAGCCAATTGTTGCACAATATACCCGCTTGTATGCAAAAAGCCACGCAAATTGCCGAACGCTTGGACAGCATCAGTACGGCATTAGAACGGGGGTGGGTCGGCACAGCCGATGCGGACGGGTACACTTTTAACCGCACTTTAAGGGGCGTACCACAGGTAATACGGGTGCCAAGAACAGTCATCGAGAGTGGCGATGCCCACCAATTACACCGTGCATATGCGGACATTTCAGAGGCGTTCTTTACACCAGCGGCGTTAAACATGAAAGGCACCCAAATCCCCCTAAACGGCATTGTCGAATTTGTATCCGCTATCAACGAACAGGGCAAAAAAGGCATCACTGTACAGCGGTATAAGGGACTGGGTGAAATGAATCCAGACCAATTGTGGGAAACCACTCTCGACCCAAATGCCCGCACTTTGCTACGGGTGGAAGTCGACCAAATAGAAGAGGCAAACACCATTTTCGAAACCCTGATGGGCGATGTGGTCGAGCCTAGAAAAGATTTTATCCAGACCAATGCGTTAAATGTAGCAAATTTAGACATCTAACACCCCGAAAAATTTTACTTCGCCCTTTTTTACGGGCTTGACTTCGCTTCGCTTGTCATCGCCTTTCGCTTTTTTTTGCTTTTTTCTTATTTTTTGATTGCTATTTTGTCATAATTGTTTTATATACATAAAAAAGGTGTTATTTTTTTGATAAAACATGTAATTGGGGATATATATGATGGATATTTGTGTACGGGTGAAACGACTTGCCCATGCGGACGGGTTGCCTTTGCCTCGTTATGAAACCGCTGATGCGGCGGGTGTGGATGTATTGGCGGCGATCGATGCAGATGTGGTTATTCGGGCGGGTATGCGGGCGTTGATACCTACGGGAATTGCCGTTGCGTTGCCGTCTGGGTACGAATGGCAGCTGCGGCCCCGTTCTGGATTGGCATTTAAACATGGTATATCTTTGCCCAATACGCCGGGTACCATCGATGCGGATTATCGGGGGGAAGTTAAAGTACTTTTGATAAACCATGGGGACACGGATTTTGTCGTATCCCGGGGCATGCGTATTGCCCAAGCGGTTCTTGCCCCCGTATGGCGTGCCACATTGCAAGTGGTCGATACACTGGACGACACCACACGAGGAACGGGCGGTTTTGGCTCGACGGGTGTGTAATATGGAAACAATATATAGGAACACATAAAAATGGTTTTAAAGTTAAGCAAAAAAACTATGTTTGCGGTGGAGGCGGTACTGGATATAGCCTATCATACTTCGTTTGACCCCGTGCAAAGTAAAGACATTGCCGATCGCCATAATATCCCCCGCCGGTATTTGGAACAGGTGTTACAAAAACTGGTTCGCAAACAGGTTTTAAAAGGCACCCGTGGACCAAAGGGCGGATACCACTTGGCACGAGAACGCAGGAAAATTACACTGGATGAAATTGTCCAAGTGGTCGACGAACTGGAAGGACGGGAAAATCTGTACAATTTAGAAAATGGGTCTGATTTGTCGAAAAAAATCCTAAAACCCTTGTGGCAGGAAATGGCACGGGAAAATATGGAAAAACTCGCATCCGTTAGCTTGCAAGATTTGTGCGATGTGGCACGGGAAAAAGGGGTACACGCTTCTGCCCCAAAAAATTTAGACTATGTAATTTAACAAAAGGTAAAGTGAGGTACATTATGCAACACAACAAAATTTATGATTCTATATTAGATGTTATCGGCAATACCCCGTTAGTGCGGTTAAACAACCTAAACAAGGGCAATGCGGAAATCACCCTAAAGCTGGAATTTTTTAACCCCCTATCCAGTGTCAAAGACCGTATCGGTCTTGCCATGTTAAACGCTATTGAAAAATCTGGCGTGGCACTTGACAATGTCAAGCTGGTCGAGCCTACTTCTGGAAATACGGGGATTGCCCTTGCGTTTGTGGCGGCGGCAAAAGGATTGGATTTAACTTTGGTGATGCCTGAATCCATGTCGTTGGAACGCCGTAAAATGCTCAAATTCTTAGGGGCAAATCTGGAATTAACCCCCCCCGAAAAAGGTATGAGTGGTGCCATTGCCCGGGCAAAAGAATTGGAATCTGAGGGCTATACTGCCATCGGACAATTCGAAAACCCTGCCAATCCCGCCATTCACGAAGCCACCACCGCCCAAGAAATCTTACGGGATACGGACGGCAAAGTGGATATTTTCGTTACCGGTGTAGGTACGGGCGGATCGATCAGCGGTGTAGGGAAAGTATTAAAACACCACAACCCAGCGGTACAGATTATTGCTGTCGAACCAGAAGACAGCCCCGTATTGTCGGGCGGGCGTCCGGGTCCTCATAAGATTCAAGGCATCGGGGCGGGCTTTATACCAGAAAATTATGATAGCACCGTTGTCGACAAGGTCTACCAAGTGGCAAACGAAACCGCTTTCAGCACCGCCCGGGCAGTTGCAAAAAGCGACGGGCTGCCCGTAGGCATTTCGTCTGGAGCAACCATTGCGGTCGCCTTAGAATTGTCCGAAATGCCCGCAAACGCCGGCAAACGCATTGTAGCAATTGTAGCATCCACAGCAGAACGGTATCAATCGACGCCGTTGTTCGATGGCATTTAACTGTCTGTCATAAAATGTCGTTGTCCGCCGCAGACCAACACCGCTTTGCTCGCCATATCGTCATGGATGCGGTGGGGGCGGACGGACAACAGAAGCTGTTCGATGCCAGAGTATTAGTGGTCGGGGTCGGTGGGTTGGGATCGCCCATACTGTTGTATTTAACCGCATGCGGGGTGGGAACATTGGGCATTGTCGATTTCGACACGGTGGACATTAGCAACCTACAACGGCAAATACTACACACAGAATACGATGTGGGGACTGCAAAAGTGTCCTCCGCCAAAGACAGTATAGCCGCCTTGCGATCGGAAACAATCGTACACACGCACCATACCCGTATGGACGAAACACAGTTTGCAAAAGTGGCAAAAACATACGATATAATAGTAGACGCTACCGATAACTTCGCCAGCCGATATGCCATAAACCGTGTGGCAGTAAGGACACAAAAACCTCTAGTAAGCGGATCGTTACAAGGGTTTTGTGGGCAGCTGTTGTGCGTGGGCAAAAACACCGCCTGCTACCAATGCACATTCCCAACCGCCCCCGCTCCACAGCACGCCACAACATGCGAAACCGCCGGCGTCTTGGGCAGTGTGGCGGGGGTCATAGGCACTCTGCAAGCCACCGAAGTATTAAAGATAATTTTACGCCTAAACGGCGTACTGTACAACAAAATCCTAACCATCGACACCCAAACTATGCAGTTTAAAACCTATCAAACCCAGAAAAACCCCACTTGCCCCTGTTGCGGACAGGGACAAGCACACATACCTAACACAAGCTAGGTTATAGGGTTACAATCTGTACCCGCCCCCAGATAAAATTATGGCATACCGTGTTGTTTTGTGTAGGTATCCCAATGGCTGTTGGTTATGATTTTGTAGGGAGTGGTTTCGCTGTCGCCCCGTACAATCATCATCAGCGGCAGTTTGTTTTTGTTTGCCAGCTGCAATCCCCGTCCTTCGCCCAATACAAAAAACGCCGTTGCCCATACATCGGCGGTGCGGGAAGTGTCTGCCAACACGGTTACACTTGCCAATTTATGGGATATGGGCATACCTGTTTGGGGATTGATGATGTGGGAATAGCGCACCCCATTTGCTTCGAAGTAATTGCGGTAATCGCCGCTGGTTGCCATACCTATGTTACTGATCGGCAATACGCTTTGTACGCTGCGGTTTGCGGTGTCCGGCTTTTCGATACCGATTTTCCACGCATTGCCATCTAAACGGGTGCCAGATGCGACAATTTCACCGCCAATTTCCACCATGTAATTAACGATACCGTGTTGTTTTAAAACCTCTGCCACTTGGTCGACCCCATCGCCTTTGGCGATTGCCGATAGGTTAATGTGTACGGCGGGGTCGGTTTTTCGAATCTGTGATTTTTGCGTGTCCGCCTCGATCTTATCACAGCCAATTTTATCTAGGGCATTGGCTAAGACTTGGGCATCGGGTTTGGTTTCGATGCGTCCTTTGGCATCAAACCCCCACACATCGATCAGCGGTGCCACCGTAATATCAAACGCCCCGTAAGACGCTTGACACACGGCAATAGATTGTGCCACCATAGTGGCAAAAAACGGTTTCACCGATTGCCAATCTGTAGCTGTCGATTGGTTAAATTTGGATATGGTAGAGTTTTTGTTCCAAGTCGATACTTCATCGTTAATACCCTGTAATACGGTTTCTATTTGCGTCTGTAGGGCGGCGTTTTCTGGGACTTTTTTTACATCTTTGTACCAGTACTTTACCTGATACGAAGTTCCCATAGTTCTGCCCACAATCACTCCGTCCCCGGAAGCCCCGCCGCCAAACAACAGCTTAAACAGTATAAACATAGCAACCAAAATTATGACAATAGAAATTTTGGTGATTTTTTCCATACCGGATTTTACTGCGGACTGTTCGGGGGTAGGTGATGGCATATTTAGGGTTCTCCGTTATTTTTGCGTGGGCTATAATAAATATTCAATTGCATAATATCGCAAAATATACTATTTTTCACCCATTATTAACAGCAAAAGGATAATTTTTTATGACTCGTACAGTTTTAGCCTCTGCCAACAAAGAAATCATCATGGGGTTTGACCAGCCGTTTTGCGTTATCGGCGAACGCATTAACCCCACAGGGCGTACACAACTTGCCGAAGACATGAAAAACGCCATTTATGATACGGTAACCGCCGATGTCATGGCACAAGTAGCAGCAGGGGCGACTATGTTAGATGTAAACGCCGGTATCCCCCTTGCGGACGAACCGCAAATACTGGCAGATACCATTACACACATTCAATCGCTTACGGATGTGCCTCTGTGTATCGACAGTTCGATTGTCGAAGCGTTGGAAAAAGGCTTGTCCGTGTACAAAGGGCGGGCGTTGTTAAACTCGGTAACAGGGGAGCCGGAACAAATGGAACGGGTGTTGCCATTGGTGAAAAAATACGACTGTGCAGTGGTTGCCATATCGAATGACGAAACAGGTATTTCCCGGGATCCAGATGTGCGATTCGCTGTGGCAAAAAAGATTGTCAACCACGCCCAAGATTACGGTATTAAGCCCTGTGATGTGGTAGTCGATCCGCTGATTATGCCGGTCGGGGCGTGGGGCGATGCAGGGACGGCAGCCCTGCATTTAATCCGTAGGTTGCGAACAGAACTCAAAGTCAACACCACCTGCGGGGCGTCGAATGTCAGTTTTGGTTTGCCAAATCGCACCCACATTAACGCCGCATTCTTATCTATGGCAATCGGGGCAGGTATGACCAGTGCCATTATGAACCCCTGTCACCAAGCGGAAATGCACGCCGTCAAAAGTGCAGATGTCATCGCCGGTAACGATCCGGATTGTATGCACTGGATCAAAAACAACCGCACACCGTCCGCAGAAGGCACGGGTAACCGCCGGGGTGGTCGCCGCAGACGGGGCTGATACACTCTCGAAAACACAAGGGGGATGCAGAACATCCCCCTATCGATTTTTGCGAATAAATCCACTTATTAACGAATTGACCGCCTTTTCTAACATGTTGAAAGCATACTAGCATTGTATTTTTCGCTTGTCAACTATTTTTTTATGATTATACTACCAAACATGTATTAATAGCAGAATGGAGAGCATAATATGACAAAATATACACGACTTGCCATAGACATGGGCACCACTTCCATCGGTTGGGCATTATTGGCAACAGACGCAGAGGGCGAACCCGAAGGCATTATAACAACTGGCGTGCGGATATTTTCCAGCGGGCGGGACGATAAAAGCGAAGCCCCCCTAAATCAAAAACGCCAATCCGCCCGTTCCGCTCGCCGCCGCCAAGACCGTACGGTGCAACGCAGAAAAGCCCTAATAAAGTACTTGGTAAAATACGGTTTTATGCCAGCGGATGAAGCGGAGCGTAAGAAACTGGCATCATTAAATCCCTATGAGTTAAGGCGGAACGCTTTATACGACCCGTTACCCCCACACCACATCGGACGGGCATTTTTCCACATCAATCAAGGCAGAGGCTTTAAATCGAATCGCAAGCAACAAGGCGATAACAAAGAAGGCGGTGCCATTCAAACAGCCATCGAAAATACACAACAGTTGTTACTAAAGGACAACTCTCAAACCATTGGCGAATATTTACATAAACGACAGCAACAAGGTGAACCGGTAAAAATCCGTAATATCAGCAATACAGGCAGTGCATTCGAATTTGAATTTTACCGCCAACGCAAGATGCTTGAAGAGGAGTTCGATAAAATTTGGCAAAAACAAAAAACCTATTCCCCTGATGTCTATACACAAGACGCATACGATACCATACGCCATATCATATTCCACCAACGCCCGTTAAAAAGTAAAAAAGAGCATATTGGTAAATGTACCTTGTTTGCGGACGAAATACGGGCAAGCAAAGCATTACCCATATACCAAAATTTTCGCATTGTACAAGATATGGTAAACCTTGCCTATATCGACCCACAGGGATACGACCATAAAATTATCAAAAAAGCCCCCACCGTGTTTCGCACGGTATATGAAAACTTGGCATCGGGCAAAAACCAAAGCTTTAAACAAATAAAAACCGCTTTGTTAAAAGCAGGGGTTATCGCCGATGACCGATGGCAATTAAATTTTGAAAGCGATACCCGTAAAGGCTTTGATGGCAATGAAACCGCTTATATATTATCAGCCAAAAAAGATGCCCCCCTATCTGATAAGTGGGATACATGGGATATACAAAAACAAACCGACCTTGTCAAAGTATTATTGGACACGGACACCTTGGACGATGACCAAGCCTTGCAAAAATTACAGGACGACTTTAATTTAGACATTGACACTGCCAACAGAGTTTTAAATGCTCCTATGCCCGATGGCTATGGCAATTTGTGTGAAAAGGCCCTAAACGATTTACAACCCGTTATGCTAGACCAAGGATTGCGATATGATATGGCGATACCAGAAGTATACCCGGACAAACACCACAGCGACTTAAACAAGACCGATGGGTCACGGGACAAACTGCCCTATTATGCCCAAGAGTTACCGGAACACTGTACGGGCGGTCATGGGGATCCAAGCGATTCGCAAACGCAAAAATTACCGCCACATTTGCAGGACATTAAAACTTGGGGACGGATTGCCAATCCCACTGTACATATCGGCTTGGTACAGCTGCAAGCGGTGGTAAATGACATTATCCGCATACATGGCAAACCCGATTTTGCCACTGTGGAGTTTGCTCGGGATTTAAAAAATAACAAAAAACAGAAAGATGCCTATAAAAAACGGCAAAAAGAAAACAAAGATAACAACGATAAATGGGCAAAAGAACTGGCAGAATTGGGCTTAGAAAATGACCGTGAAAACCGCTTGCGGATGCGATTGTGGTATGAATTGGATTGGGACAATATCAATAATAGAAAATGCCCCTATACAGGTACGCAGATTAGTAAGCACATGTTATTTAGCGACAGTGTGGAAATTGAACATATTCTTCCCTATGCCCGTACCCTTGACGATAACCCTGCTAATAAAACTGTGGCAATGCGGACAGCAAACCGCTTTAAGGGCAATAGGTCGCCCTATGAGGCATTTGGCACCAGCCCCGATGGATACGATTGGGACGATGTTTATACTCGTGCCCAGCACTTGCCCAAAAATAAAGCACGGCGATTTAGTCCAACGGCTATGGATAAATACGCAGATGGGTCGTTTATACAAGAACGACAGCTAAACGACACCCGATATTTATCAAAGGTGGCAAAAAAATATCTGGGCTTGGTTATTCACAAAGACAAAATTCATGTGATACCCGGACAATTAACCGCTATGTTGCGGGGCAAATGGGGGTTGGACGAAGTGTTGCACAAAAAATCTGAAGGCAATGTGTTCGAGAAAAACCGCAACGACCACCGCCACCATGCTATCGATGCGGTGGTTATTGGCTGTACCACCCGTGGTATGTTACAGAAAATCGCCCATCTTTCGGGACAAAATTTTGACGACGAAAAAAAATTGTTATCAGGATTCGATACCCCGTGGGATAGTTTCAGGGACGATGTGAAAGACTCCATAGACAAAATTGTCATATCCCACAAACCCGACCCATACCCCGAAGGACAACTACACGAAGAAACATTTTATGGTCGCACAAAAAAAGTACTAGTGGATAAAAAAGGCAACCCAACGCATAAACAACAATTCGTTATTCGCAAACCTGTAACACTGGATAATTTCAACAATGAAAAGAAAATAAGAGAAATCCGGGATCCTATCATTAGGCAAGATCTATTAGACCGCTTTCATTTTGCCGACCGTCAAGACGATTGGCTACAAAAATTTATTACAGATACCGGTATACATAAGATAAGAGTACTACAAGAAAAACTCAACCTTATCAAAATTGGCACCAAGTATGTAATAGGAGGTAACAATTGGGCAATCGACATTTATATCGATCCGAAAAATCCCGATAAGTGGATGGGGGAAGTGGTACAAACTTATCATGCCAATCAACCAAATTTCGTGCCTCAGTGGAAACAAAAACATCCTGAATTTAAAAGGATTATGCGGTTACAAAGAAATAATCTTGTATCTATGTATTTTGAAGATAGAAAACATATTATGCGTGTGGTAAAAATGAATGTAAGAGGTGCTATATTTTTAGCACATCATAATGAAGCAAATGTTGCTAGTAGAGCAATCAAAAAGTACCACCCAGAAAAAAATCCATTTCCTTATAGTGCAGTTAGTACCAAACAAAATGGGTATTTAGAAACCAGTATGAATACCATAAAACAATTTTCACCCAAAAAAATACACATCAGCCCTAGTGGCTTGTGGCACGAACAGAGCATAAAATAACACACTAAAACATAAAGGGGATACGACAATGATAGGACAAATAATTGAAATTGCCACCCCTAATAAGCACTTGTCTAAATATCGGGGGTTTCTGCAAATATCCGAAGATAAAGTGGTGGTTGCCCAAATTCCCTTTGATACTATATTGGGTATTGTGGTGACGGGGTTTGGCTGTACCCATTCGTCGAACCTGATACAGGCGTGTATGGACAAAGGCATATCGTTTGCCATTTGTGGCACCCGTTATACGCCGGTCGCTTTTGTACTGCCCGTTAGCGGACACCACGCCCAATCAGAGCGATTTCGCACGCAAATTGCCACTAAAGACACCACCAAAAACAACATCTGGAAACAAATTGTCCAGCACAAAATCTTAAACCAAGCATGGGCATTGCACATGTGCGATTGCGAAGGCATAGAAATTATAAAAGGCTATGCAAGACAAGTAAAATCTGGCGATAAAACCAACGCAGAAGGCAGTGCTGCATCCGTATATTGGAAGTTCTTATTGGGCAATGGGTTTCGCCGTAACCCCAGCCTTGAGGGAGTAAACAGTTTGTTAAATTATGGCTACACGATTTTACGGTCTTTGACCGCACGGGCAGTATGTGGGGCAGGATTACATCCAACTATTGGATTACACCACAAAAATAAGAAAAATTCCATGTGCCTAGTAGACGACCTTATGGAACCGTTTCGCCCTTTGGTGGATGTGGTTGTATGTATGTTACAACACTATGGTAAAACAGATATTACACCAGAAACAAAACAAGTGCTAGCCAATATTGTCGCCCTTGATATGTCCACCGCCAAAGGTACCGCCCCCCTATTTAAAGTCGTATGCGACTATACAAAACATATATACGACAGCATGGACACAACCGTACAATCCGGAGGACAAGCCCCCAAAATCACCTCCCCACAAATGCCCGATAAACTCAGCATCCACAGCATCATAAACAATGTGGACACCGCAAAGTGCTAAGCGGATATAAAATCATGTGGGTATATGTTATGTTCGACTTACCCGTAGGCACCAAAAAACAACGATCCGAAGCCAGCACATTCCGCAACGCATTACTAAACATAGGCTTTAACATGGTGCAATTTTCCGTGTACGCAAAATGTTGTGCAGGTAAAGAAGTTGTCGATCGTATATGCCGGGACATAAAACCCTTTATTCCCAAAAGCGGATCCATAGATATTTTATGCTTTACAGATAAACAATACGAAAATATTATCCGCTATGAACAAAAAATCGAATCGAATCACCCAAAGAAAAAATCCCAATTGCACCTATTTTAAAACACATTTTCATGTCATAGTGGGTATTATAATACCAAAACTATCACACACTAAAGACCAGTTTTTTGAAAAATCCAAAGTGTAAGATACCAAAAAACCAAAATAAAAACCCCCAAATTATCCATACAAATCAATGGAATAACTTAGGGGAAATTATAACATATTAGAAAAAAAGGTCAATCCGCAACTTGTATTCGTTGTATTCGCAAGGTTGCAACATTATAACATATTAGAAAAAAAGGTCAATCCGCAACACACACACACACACACACACACACACACACATTATAACATATTAGAAAAAAAGGTCAATCCGCAACAGGATGAGGTGCCGTGTCCTACTTCTCATGATTATAACATATTAGAAAAAAAGGTCAATCCGCAACCTCTGGATATCGATGTGATTTACACCCTCTATTATAACATATTAGAAAAAAAGGTCAATCCGCAACAGCAAGCACGCCTCCATTCTAAACTTGTTAATTATAACATATTAGAAAAAAAGGTCAATCCGCAACAATTGACGGCGTTGTAATCCCAACTGCTGAAATTATAACATATTAGAAAAAAAGGTCAATCCGCAACAGCAAGCACGCCTCCAGTCGAAACTTGTAAATTATAACATATTAGAAAAAAAGGTCAATCCGCAACTCAAATTGGCAATGCTGTGCCGCCCGAATTATTATAACATATTAGAAAAAAAGGTCAATCCGCAACCCGCCGCCTTGCCCGCCGCCGTACCCTTGCATTATAACATATTAGAAAAAAAGGTCAATCCGCAACCAAGGTTGCAACCGTGTTGTATTCGTTGCAATTATAACATATTAGAAAAAAAGGTCAATCCGCAACAGTATCATGTGGATCCAGCCACTGGCGAGTATTATAACATATTAGAAAAAAAGGTCAATCCGCAACTTAAATTAGGCTTTGCAACAGATATTTTTAATTATAACATATTAGAAAAAAAGGTCAATCCGCAACTTGGGGGGGCTTGTTTTTTTAACTTTAATCAATTATAACATATTAGAAAAAAAGGTCAATCCGCAACTTGGTGCCATACCGTTATACTCAGCTACAAATTATAACATATTAGAAAAAAAGGTCAATCCGCAACTAGTCCGCAGGTCTCCTACGAACATCCCTGATTATAACATATTAGAAAAAAAGGTCAATCCGCAACAGAATTTCTTCGAGTGCTTTGTTGTGAGTTATTATAACATATTAGAAAAAAAGGTCAATCCGCAACTTCAGGTAACGGCTGGGATGAAAACAATTTATTATAACATATTAGAAAAAAAGGTCAATCCGCAACAGTGACCCATGTGGATACTGCTGCGATGTTATTATAACATATTAGAAAAAAAGGTCAATCCGCAACTACATGCAATAAGCACCAAGCGTTTACGGTATTATAACATATTAGAAAAAAAGGTCAATCCGCAACTATCCATCTTATACTAAAAACTTTTTTTCATTATAACATATTAGAAAAAAAGGTCAATCCGCAACTGCAAATATAAACAGGTTTGACGCACATTAATTATAACATATTAGAAAAAAAGGTCAATCCGCAACTTGTATCAATCATACGAATAAAACACGGTTATTATAACATATTAGAAAAAAAGGTCAATCCGCAACTAGAACAGTTACACAGTCATTATGCAAAAAATTATAACATATTAGAAAAAAAGGTCAATCCGCAACTAGCGAATACCTGCGGTCCAGTCGCCCCAAATTATAACATATTAGAAAAAAAGGTCAATCCGCAACTTGTATGCCATAACGGTTATACTCACACAAATTATAACATATTAGAAAAAAAGGTCAATCCGCAACTAAAATGTGTATACCCTTTATCCTTCATGAATTATAACATATTAGAAAAAAAGGTCAATCCGCAACGGGGGCGATCGAGGGATGACCGCCGGGGCGATTATAACATATTAGAAAAAAAGGTCAATCCGCAACCCAAAAATCTCAACAGCGTTTTCATAATTAAATTATAACATATTAGAAAAAAAGGTCAATCCGCAACTTATAGCCTCCCCTTTCTTGGGGGGGCTTGATTATAACATATTAGAAAAAAAGGTCAATCCGCAACTTTCTAACATGTTATCCCGTTTAACAGACGATTATAACATATTAGAAAAAAAGGTCAATCCGCAACGGTCTGTTGTAAAGTGGCATATATTCTCCTATTATAACATATTAGAAAAAAAGGTCAATCCGCAACAAAATAGGGGAGGCTAGAAGAGAAGAGAGATTATAACATATTAGAAAAAAAGGTCAATCCGCAACTTCAGACATCAGAAAAGCATGCATCGATTAATTATAACATATTAGAAAAAAAGGTCAATCCGCAACTTCAGACATCAGAAAAGCATGCATCGATTAATTATAACATATTAGAAAAAAAGGTCAATCCGCAACGGAGTTTATCCAGATGATGCCCGTTTTAATATTATAACATATTAGAAAAAAAGGTCAATCCGCAACTACAACGAATACACTCATACAACGAATACAATTATAACATATTAGAAAAAAAGGTCAATCCGCAACTTGTGTGAGTACACGGTTGTATGAGTATTCATTATAACATATTAGAAAAAAAGGTCAATCCGCAACGATTTACCTGATCTGCCCTCTGGTCATTATATTATAACATATTAGAAAAAAAGGTCAATCCGCAACCCCAACTTATGGTGCGCGGGTTCGAAATAAATTATAACATATTAGAAAAAAAGGTCAATCCGCAACTGACTGGGCCGCCCCTGTAACGGCGATAAAATTATAACATATTAGAAAAAAAGGTCAATCCGCAACAGATCTGTTTGGATTGAGGTAAACATATCCATTATAACATATTAGAAAAAAAGGTCAATCCGCAACCCAGCTGCAGGTCGGTAGGCTGTGAAGCTTATTATAACATATTAGAAAAAAAGGTCAATCCGCAACTATATATTAGTATGGAATGCAAGGAAGTTAATTATAACATATTAGAAAAAAAGGTCAATCCGCAACTAGCATAGGGGTATTAAATTGTTATCGAAAATTATAACATATTAGAAAAAAAGGTCAATCCGCAACCAGTCTGTTTGGCAGTTTGGACATATTGCCATTATAACATATTAGAAAAAAAGGTCAATCCGCAACGGGATTAAATCGCATATGATCGATTATTCTATTATAACATATTAGAAAAAAAGGTCAATCCGCAACCCAGCTGCAGGTCAGTCGGTTGTGAAGCTTATTATAACATATTAGAAAAAAAGGTCAATCCGCAACACAACGCTGTATCTTCCAGCGGTCTCAAAAATTATAACATATTAGAAAAAAAGGTCAATCCGCAACGCTAATGGTTATTGTAGCTAGATTTAGGTAATTATAACATATTAGAAAAAAAGGTCAATCCGCAACCTTCGAGCCATTTGGTTTGTGGTGCTGGTGATTATAACATATTAGAAAAAAAGGTCAATCCGCAACATCTAGTGCCCCGCCCGTTTGGGTGATGCCATTATAACATATTAGAAAAAAAGGTCAATCCGCAACACTTTACATTGGTTTTTTGTACCTAACCGTATTATAACATATTAGAAAAAAAGGTCAATCCGCAACACATTTGGTCGGTTCGGCGTTCGATATTCGATTATAACATATTAGAAAAAAAGGTCAATCCGCAACTACTGTTCGGATCTCGTTTGCTCGCTATGCATTATAACATATTAGAAAAAAAGGTCAATCCGCAACAAGTAGGGAGAGTGGCTTGACGCCCCTCTAATTATAACATATTAGAAAAAAAGGTCAATCCGCAACAGCTGCTCTCGCTGGTCGTGCTCAAGTTTTATTATAACATATTAGAAAAAAAGGTCAATCCGCAACAGCCGTTTGTTTCTTGATAAATAATAAGAGATTATAACATATTAGAAAAAAAGGTCAATCCGCAACCGAATTCTGCTGGTGCCGTTGGTACTAGTGATTATAACATATTAGAAAAAAAGGTCAATCCGCAACTATACCACTTAAATGCTTCTACAAGATTTAATTATAACATATTAGAAAAAAAGGTCAATCCGCAACTCAATCTACAAATTTGAGACAGGAATTGAAATTATAACATATTAGAAAAAAAGGTCAATCCGCAACTTACCACAGCCTCGATTTGCTTGCCCGCACATTATAACATATTAGAAAAAAAGGTCAATCCGCAACATCCGAGTACATTCAATTAAAAATGGATCTATTATAACATATTAGAAAAAAAGGTCAATCCGCAACCACACATTATATTAAACATTCGTATCATTCATTATAACATATTAGAAAAAAAGGTCAATCCGCAACTAATGTTGATATCTCTAGCGGTCACCATTTATTATAACATATTAGAAAAAAAGGTCAATCCGCAACGAGTTTAACCATTTGGAAAATATACAGTATATTATAACATATTAGAAAAAAAGGTCAATCCGCAACACCCATCATGACAAACACCACCCTAGAAATATTATAACATATTAGAAAAAAAGGTCAATCCGCAACCATGCAGGCGATTCGGGTTCAAAAACCCCCCATTATAACATATTAGAAAAAAAGGTCAATCCGCAACTTGTAGTAACAAATCCATCCGGTAATTTTGATTATAACATATTAGAAAAAAAGGTCAATCCGCAACCACTTTTACAACAAAGCGCATGGTTACCCAATTATAACATATTAGAAAAAAAGGTCAATCCGCAACATATTGATGATGTTACCGGTGAGGTAATCGATTATAACATATTAGAAAAAAAGGTCAATCCGCAACCGCCGCCGCTCTTGATATGGCGGCAATTGTATTATAACATATTAGAAAAAAAGGTCAATCCGCAACCAAGCTGCAGGTCGGTCGGTTGCGATTGTTATTATAACATATTAGAAAAAAAGGTCAATCCGCAACTATTATCACTCTGGAGTTGGCATCGATCATATTATAACATATTAGAAAAAAAGGTCAATCCGCAACTCATTACCTAATGCATCGGCGTCCAAAGTTATTATAACATATTAGAAAAAAAGGTCAATCCGCAACATTTCAAATCAGCGGAAGAGTTAAAGAAGTATTATAACATATTAGAAAAAAAGGTCAATCCGCAACGGGGGGATACAACTGATACAATTAGCTCCAATTATAACATATTAGAAAAAAAGGTCAATCCGCAACCATAGCGTATAAGATCTGAAGTGTATTTAGATTATAACATATTAGAAAAAAAGGTCAATCCGCAACAATATCAAATATATTATTCAGGTCTTCCCCATTATAACATATTAGAAAAAAAGGTCAATCCGCAACTGCTTTGCTAGTATTTACATGGATAAATGATTATAACATATTAGAAAAAAAGGTCAATCCGCAACGGATATGGCGGCGATCGTCGCTTCTTGGGAATTATAACATATTAGAAAAAAAGGTCAATCCGCAACTCAAGCTGCTTTGGCTGGTAGGGCTCAGGTATTATAACATATTAGAAAAAAAGGTCAATCCGCAACTAATAACCAGCGTATCAAATGTACCCCTAGATTATAACATATTAGAAAAAAAGGTCAATCCGCAACCAATGCACATTAATGCCGGTACTTGCGTACATTATAACATATTAGAAAAAAAGGTCAATCCGCAACTAGAGACAGAAGAAAACTAAGTCCTTATTAATTATAACATATTAGAAAAAAAGGTCAATCCGCAACGAATTTAGACACTTAGAAAGTATTAATTATATTATAACATATTAGAAAAAAAGGTCAATCCGCAACACAGCATCAGAGTTTAGGTGCAAATGTGGAATTATAACATATTAGAAAAAAAGGTCAATCCGCAACACGCGCTATATCCTCGTGCCTATAATCGTAATTATAACATATTAGAAAAAAAGGTCAATCCGCAACCGAACTGGGAAGCTATACGCAAACCTTAAAATTATAACATATTAGAAAAAAAGGTCAATCCGCAACGCATTTGGGTACTGAGTACTCGAGTGCTCCATTATAACATATTAGAAAAAAAGGTCAATCCGCAACAATCTGAAGCTTGTCGTGTGAAGTACTTCAATTATAACATATTAGAAAAAAAGGTCAATCCGCAACGAGATTCTTAAAGCAATCCGAAACACATCGATTATAACATATTAGAAAAAAAGGTCAATCCGCAACACAATCTTATACTGCCTGTATTGTCGGCAAATTATAACATATTAGAAAAAAAGGTCAATCCGCAACAACTTTGATTGTAGCCATTTATAGAAAGGTATTATAACATATTAGAAAAAAAGGTCAATCCGCAACAGCACCTTCCCCCTGCTACTTCATATTTAGATTATAACATATTAGAAAAAAAGGTCAATCCGCAACTGGTGGCGATGCATCACCTCAAGCCGCTCTATTATAACATATTAGAAAAAAAGGTCAATCCGCAACAGAAGCAAGTCTTTCTCGAAAGACAAGCGCATTATAACATATTAGAAAAAAAGGTCAATCCGCAACTTGTATGGCAACCGTGTTTATTTGTGAGTAATTATAACATATTAGAAAAAAAGGTCAATCCGCAACACCTTTCTCATTATCACTTGACGACGATGGATTATAACATATTAGAAAAAAAGGTCAATCCGCAACAATACATATATTGCGAAGCTCTGGCGATCAATTATAACATATTAGAAAAAAAGGTCAATCCGCAACGGAGAACAACCTGTGTACTCGAACGAAATAATTATAACATATTAGAAAAAAAGGTCAATCCGCAACTCCATGTAGCACCAGCACCGCCGACAGTGTATTATAACATATTAGAAAAAAAGGTCAATCCGCAACTCTGCTATTCCTCGAGCAACTTTTGATCTTATTATAACATATTAGAAAAAAAGGTCAATCCGCAACATGTAACTGTGCCAGCTGACACCGGCGATAATTATAACATATTAGAAAAAAAGTTCAATCCGCAACTATCTGGTGGCTTTGGTCTTGCGAATATTGATTATAACATATTAGAAAAAAAGGTCAATCCGCAACTTGGTGCCACTGCTCCCTCTGTCTCCTCGAATTATAACATATTAGAAAAAAAGGTCAATCCGCAACAATAGCCATGGAAAAGTATCTATGTAGTTAATTATAACATATTAGAAAAAAAGGTCAATCCGCAACTGTACTGTTGCGATATATGTCTATAAATATATTATAACATATTAGAAAAAAAGGTCAATCCGCAACGGTGTTCGCTACGCATCATTGCCGAGCTTAATTATAACATATTAGAAAAAAAGGTCAATCCGCAACACTGCGGTTTTACTGGTATTGGTGTTTATAATTATAACATATTAGAAAAAAAGGTCAATCCGCAACGCTTGAGGTTGTCGATCCTGTTATGTATAAATTATAACATATTAGAAAAAAAGGTCAATCCGCAACACAAGTGCGGCGTTAATGGATGTTAAAAATATTATAACATATTAGAAAAAAAGGTCAATCCGCAACTGCTTTGGCTCATTTGGGTGAACAGCCTGTATTATAACATATTAGAAAAAAAGGTCAATCCGCAACTTAGCTGGTTGGGGTAAATGCTTCGGACTCATTATAACATATTAGAAAAAAAGGTCAATCCGCAACGCCCTACTTTAGTCCTTGATCTCGGTGCGAATTATAACATATTAGAAAAAAAGGTCAATCCGCAACGATTATACCCGCCGTTATCCTGTTGGGCAAATTATAACATATTAGAAAAAAAGGTCAATCCGCAACAGCAGGCGCGTTTACAATCGAAGCTCGTTAATTATAACATATTAGAAAAAAAGGTCAATCCGCAACTTAAGGCTACTATTCCTAATAATATAGTTGATTATAACATATTAGAAAAAAAGGTCAATCCGCAACCATCGTCGCCCGCTGGTGCTGGGCATCGCTATTATAACATATTAGAAAAAAAGGTCAATCCGCAACATGCGTTATATCCTCGTGCTTATAACCGCAATTATAACATATTAGAAAAAAAGGTCAATCCGCAACAAGAGCGGACAATGGCAGACATCTCAAGGGATTATAACATATTAGAAAAAAAGGTCAATCCGCAACTATGTCTTGTTTGGGTATCGCCGCCGCTGCATTATAACATATTAGAAAAAAAGGTCAATCCGCAACAAAAACAAGTGTTTTTGGAAAGACAAGCGCATTATAACATATTAGAAAAAAAGGTCAATCCGCAACCATACAGGTATGAGGTACGGATAAAACGAAATTATAACATATTAGAAAAAAAGGTCAATCCGCAACTTCTCAATGTATACGGTGTCGTCTGTTTTAATTATAACATATTAGAAAAAAAGGTCAATCCGCAACGCGGGCGGTCGCCTTGCGGGCGGTCGTCTTATTATAACATATTAGAAAAAAAGGTCAATCCGCAACTTACAATATTTGCAACTGTCCCCGCTGTGGATTATAACATATTAGAAAAAAAGGTCAATCCGCAACCTTTGGGGGTTCATATTTAGAGGTTATTGGATTATAACATATTAGAAAAAAAGGTCAATCCGCAACTGTCAACACTTTTTGTGTTTTCAAAAGTACATTATAACATATTAGAAAAAAAGGTCAATCCGCAACCGTCGCGCAAGGCGGCAATAATCACCGACAATTATAACATATTAGAAAAAAAGGTCAATCCGCAACACATGTGCCGTGACGCATTGGGGAAGTTTAATTATAACATATTAGAAAAAAAGGTCAATCCGCAACTCTGGTGCCGATGCATCGCCGCAAGGTTCCATTATAACATATTAGAAAAAAAGGTCAATCCGCAACATATAGACGAAGGCACCGTCCCACAGCTGAATTATAACATATTAGAAAAAAAGGTCAATCCGCAACACCTTGTTACATAATGAAGTATGCGGATAGATTATAACATATTAGAAAAAAAGGTCAATCCGCAACATATCTTGCAATCTTTCAAAAACGCTTTTGATTATAACATATTAGAAAAAAAGGTCAATCCGCAACCAAGCCTGTAAACGGACTATATCCGTGTGGATTATAACATATTAGAAAAAAAGGTCAATCCGCAACCATACGATCATTACAATGATCTTAAAATGACATTATAACATATTAGAAAAAAAGGTCAATCCGCAACAAAGGGACATCAATAATTATATAACATTATATTATAACATATTAGAAAAAAAGGTCAATCCGCAACACATCACCAAAGACATCACCAAAGACATCAATTATAACATATTAGAAAAAAAGGTCAATCCGCAACGCGAACGGCGCCCGCCGATGCCAACAAAATATTATAACATATTAGAAAAAAAGGTCAATCCGCAACGGAAAATGGACATACAAGCATTCAGTTTTAATTATAACATATTAGAAAAAAAGGTCAATCCGCAACTATTTTTAATGGTTGCCCCACCGATTTAAAAAATTATAACATATTAGAAAAAAAGGTCAATCCGCAACTGCCTGTAACAGGGTGTGGATGTTTCAACAATTATAACATATTAGAAAAAAAGGTCAATCCGCAACAGAATCGGGTGCCTGCCGTTGCTGATAGCATTATAACATATTAGAAAAAAAGGTCAATCCGCAACTGTAAAGTCTTAAGTACACCGAATGGAGGCATTATAACATATTAGAAAAAAAGGTCAATCCGCAACCTACATTCGTTGCATTCGTTGATTATAACATATTAGAAAAAAAGGTCAATCCGCAACTCTATACATTGATATAGTGTGTAAAGGTACATTATAACATATTAGAAAAAAAGGTCAATCCGCAACACCTGCAAAAAAGCGTGCTGACCCGATACAATTATAACATATTAGAAAAAAAGGTCAATCCGCAACTTCATGATAACAAACTTACTGCCGTCAAATATTATAACATATTAGAAAAAAAGGTCAATCCGCAACAAAACCCCTTGTATGGAACATCAGAAAAGAATTATAACATATTAGAAAAAAAGGTCAATCCGCAACTGCAATAATTATGTCCACATGCGGGCATTGATTATAACATATTAGAAAAAAAGGTCAATCCGCAACTACAACCGCAAGTACCCGAATCACCCCATCATTATAACATATTAGAAAAAAAGGTCAATCCGCAACATCTTGATCCGATGATCTTTTTTCACTTCCATTATAACATATTAGAAAAAAAGGTCAATCCGCAACAATAATTGTCCGCATTGAACAAATTTTAGAATTATAACATATTAGAAAAAAAGGTCAATCCGCAACTGTAATCGTTCTACGCTTGTCTTCCCGAATATTATAACATATTAGAAAAAAAGGTCAATCCGCAACTGTAATCGTTCTACGCTTGTCTTCCCGAATATTATAACATATTAGAAAAAAAGGTCAATCCGCAACCTGTCCCCCTGTTCATGATGAAAATAACCCATTATAACATATTAGAAAAAAAGGTCAATCCGCAACTTTTTACTGTATGGATATGAGATATTGTTGTAATGCCTAATCTTTTATGGTGTCATTGTGGTTTTTCTAAATATAGGGCTTAGAGTAGCGTAATATATTTTATACTCTATGGTCGGGTTTTCTATGCGATGGGTCAGCATGTCCACCGCTTGGATTGCTGGTTGTTTTGTTTGCAAATGTATGGTCGACAGGGCATATCCGTCCCACTCTGCCATAGTTATGTCATCAAAGCCTAGTATTTGCAGGTCGCTTGGTATAGATACGCCAAATTGTTTTAAGCCATCCATCACCCCCATGGCGATGACATCGTTGGAACAGAAAATGCCGTCTATTGTGTCTAGGTATTGATATATGGCATATGATAATTTTTTACCATCCGCATAGGTGTTGCCATCACTGTTAAAGATACGACATGGGATATTATTTTTGGCACAGACCTGTATAAACTGTTCTGCTCTTGCCCCCATAGTATAGGAAAAGTCGTCTATTTTGACCACCGCCATACGGCGGGCTTTGCACGCATACAGCATGTCAAACGCCAGTTGCCCTGCATGGGCTATGTTTAGTCCGATGTGATCTACGCCTGTTAGGGTTGTATCGTGATACATAGTGACCACAGGTATACTTAAAGTGTGGCATTCGTCAATAATTTTTTTGGGCACCCGTCCAGAGGTAATGACAACGCCCGACAGGTTATAACCCAATAAATCTTCCAGTAATTCTTGCAAATTTTTCGGTTCGTCTATGGACAATAAAATCGGATGATAGCGTTTTTTGACCAACCGCTCTGTGATTAAGCGGGTTTGTAAAGCTCTCAGGGGGTTGTCTAGGTGCGACACGACCACGCCCACCAATCGGCTTTTGGGACTGGATAGGCTTTGTGCCGTGTAATTGACCCGATAATTCAGCTGTTTTGCCGCCTTAAACACTTTTTCTTGATTCTTTTTGCTGATACTCTTGTCGCCGGCAAACGCACGGGACACAGAAGACTGTGATACGCCTGCCAGCTTTGCCACATCATAAGAGGTTGCAATTTTTTTGGTTTTATTTGTCATGGTATGCCTAAGTTATTGCAAACAACAATATAAGATTTACCATATAAAGTCAATATGTTAATGATATACCCACACATATATTTATAAAACCATTTGAGAAAAATCTATTTTGCCATTGCAAGCCAGCAAATTGCCCCCATGTTGCAAAATATGGGCTAAGGGGGCGGTGTTGGTTTTGCCTCCGGCTTCTTGTACCAACAATAAACCAGCGGTAATGTCCCAAGGGTGCATATGCGGTTCAAAAAAGCCTTCTGCTTGCCCTTGTGCTACGCATGCCAGCGAATACGATGCGGAACCAAAAAGGCGATAGGCTATGGATTCTTTTTCCAAGTTGGCTACACTTGCCAAGTGGCTGTCAATATCCCACCTTTGCGAACGGCTGAGTATGAATGTCGAGCGATTTTTTTTGGCTTCGTTCGATACATAAATACGGTGGGGGTGTTTATTTTTGGGTTGGCAAAATGCCCCCTGCCCTTTGACCGCCCACAGCAAGCGTTTTATTTCTGGTAAGTAAATAGCAGAAAACTGAATTTCTGCATCATATATATAAGCGATGGAAATCGCCCATTCGGACATGCCCCGCATGAAATTGGCAGTGCCGTCTATGGGATCCAAAACCCATAACCCTTGCTCTGTTTTTTGTATGTCAAAGGTCGACATGGCACAGCATTCTGTACTGTTTTCCTCCGCCAAAATCACATCGTTTGGATAATGGGCAGCGATGGCATCGTGCCAACATTGCTGTACAGTCGTATCCGCCAGTGTCAAAAAGTCTTGCTGTGATTTTTGCGATATAAACGCAGTAGGGGGCGTTTTTTGGCGTAAGGTGATTGCCATTTTACCGGTCTTTCGTATGAAAGACTTGGTCAGCTGTAATCGGTCGCTAATGCGTTTTGATATGTCCATAATATTTACATCTCTTTGTTTATATTATTTAGATTTATAGCGTTCTAGCCCAAAATAGTTTGCCAACCCAATAATCACAATCGATAATAGCATAATCAGCACTGTATATACAAGACTGGTGACAATGTCTTCTGGTTGTTCGGCTCTGGTGGCATCGGCTAGGGCAACACCCAAAGTCCGGTTGTTGATGTTATACAACAAAGGCGTAACTACAAATTCGGTTAAGGTGTTTTGGAACGATAACGCCCCAATGATAATGGCAAATGGGGCTATGATAGGGAAAGTTACTTGCCTAAATATAGTAAATGGAGTTGCTCCTAAAGACTTGCCCGCCATTTCCAAGTTGGGATCGAGAGATGCAAAAGCGGACTTTAACATATGTACCATAAATGGAATAGCACCGACCGCCATCACCAATGGCAACAGGATAAATTCACCCACCAACGGTTTATTTAGCATGATCCAATGGGTATCGCCATAGACAATAATAAATCCTAATGCCAACGCTAGCCCCGGGATAAACCATGGAATGTAAGTAACGATTTCCAACGGGATAGCGTATAACGGTTTGGCAGTGTGCATCATTTGCACACACAATAAACTGAACCCCAATGCCATAAGGGTGGCACTGCTACCGACAATAAAACTGTTAAATACAGGGGTTAGGGTTTCGCCTGATGTAAACACCGCTACATAGTTTTCCAGTGTAAATGTACTTGGCAATATTCCCATAATAATGTTTTGCACGGGGGCAAACGAAAACAGCACCACAAACACCACCGGCAACACATAAATGACAAATAATACATAGGAAATGGCATGCACTACGGTATTTAAAAGTGGGTTGGTGATTTTGACTTTTTCACTGCTGTTTTTAGTTTTGGCAAGCGAATAGTACACGCCGCCTTTTTGAATATATTTTAACAGTACCAATAACGCCATCGACACGACAGTTAATACTAAGGCAAGCATGGACGCCATGCCTAATCGTCCCATGCCCGCCAGCGATACAATCATTACGCTTATCATTTGAAACTCTTTACCGCCCAGTATTGCCGGTGCGGCGTACGATCCCAATGCCCCCAGCAATAATAATACACTGATGGCAAAACAGGTGGGCAGTAACGATGGAATAACCACTTTAATAAAGGTGGCAACGGATCCCATGCCCAAGCTGTGTGCTGCCTGCACGATGGAAAAATCTATGTTTTGTAAGGCAGATCGTACAAATAAAATATATCCGCCGGTCATGGCAAAACTATGTAGAATAAGGACAGCTGATTGCCCCCTGAACCAATCGGGATCTAGGTCGGGAAATATCATAATCAACATGTTGGTAACAATGCCACTGTTACCATAGACGAATTTATATCCCGTTACGATGGCGATGCTTTCGTATATCAACGGCGTTAAGAACGCAATCTTTAACCAAAACGCCCCACGAACTTTAAAGTACTCGACCACCGCCACTTGGAAAAGTCCCAATATGCTGACCGTAACCAAGGTCATAAATGCCATACTGACCGTGTTACCCAGTAACTTTCGCACACGGCTTGATTCGTATAAGCGTTGAAAGTTACGGGTATCTAGTTGTCCTTTGTGGAAAAATGCTTCAACAATAATTTCAAACGCAGGAATAAGCATCAGAGCAAATGCCACCCATATGATAAAGGCGATTAAACCGTATTTTATCGCTTTTTGTACAATCGGATTACGGCGGGGAAGTGCTTTGTCCATAATGTCCTCCTTTACACCGCATACAATATGATAATCAGATCGTCTTTGTTACAGCCAACGGTAATTGTGTCACCAATGTTTAACGATATGGCATGATGTCCGAATAGGGTGTTGTGTATGGTCTCGCCTGTTTCAAGGGTGGCATAAATTAACGCATTTGTCCCCCGAAATACAATATCTGTGATGGTGGCGTCGATTGTGTAGTCGACCGCATTGCCCGTGTTACACAAGGGCAGGCGTTCGGGACGGACAGCAACAAACGCATTTTTGGGCAGATTTAACGCCTGTTTTAGACCGCTTGAAAACACACACGCTTCACCCAAGAAATTACAGGCATAAGCGGTGGCAGGGGTGTAATATAAATCTTGTGGTTTACCGAACTGTTCTATTTTGCCTTGATTTAACAAAGCAACACAGGACGACATGGACAACGCTTCGTCTTGGTCATGGGTAACAAATACGATGGTAAAACCAAATTGCTGTTGCAATCTTATCAGTTCTGAACGCATTTCTACCCGTAATTTTGCGTCTAGGTTGGATAACGGTTCGTCCATCAGTAAAATCTTCGGGTTTAACACTATGGCACGGGCAATGGCAACCCGTTGTTGTTGTCCCCCCGATAATGCCACCGGTTTCTTGTGGGCGTGTTCCCAAATACCCACCGTTTTTAGCACCTGTTCCGTACGGTCTTGAATATTTTGTTTGCTGTATTTGCGTACTTTTAACCCAAAGGCTACATTTTTACATACGCTCATGTTTGGAAATAGGGCATAGTTTTGAAATACAATCCCAATGTCCCGCTGTTCGGGGGGCAGGTCGGTTACATCGGTGCCGTCGATATAAATCCGTCCTTGTGTCGGTTTTAAAAACCCTGCGATTGCCATTAGCAAGGTGCTTTTACCACTGCCCGATTCCCCGAGCAAAGTGTAAAAGTCCTTTTTGCCAATATGCAGATTCAGATTTTCAATAACCATAATATCGCCATATTGCAGAGTGATATTTTCTAATCTTATCATAACCCTATTCCCAAGGATGCTTTTTTATGTTGTTTTGTTTATGATATTATCAAATACAGGTGGGGACGAGTCCCCTATGTAAGGAATAAAAGATTACTCCATAATATCCAATTCAATGGTTTCTAGCCAGTCGGATTGGTTTTTTGTTACCCACAACCAATCGACAGGCTGTGCGGTTACCATCTTCGCATATGCTTTTACTTTGTCGTTAGACTTTGCAATTGCCTCTGGGTGTGCAGGAGTTTGCTCAAATGCGTTGGCATATTTTGCCATGAATTCTGGGGAACCCCACCAATCGACAAATTTTTGTGCTAAGGCTAGGTTTTCGGTGCCTTTGATGATACCGATACCTTCGGCAATTACAGGGGTACCGCCTTCGGTGTCGACGATTTTAAATTCCAGACCGGAGCTGTTTGCCACTCGGAACACACCACCAAACCAGTTTAGCATGATAGGGATGCTACAATCACTCCATCCTTTGACAACATCCGCCCACTCTTTGCCGGTAATACCATTGGCATAAAATGTCTTCATGGTTTCCCAACCTGCATCGGATATATCATCACCGTCACGATATTGGGATAAGATACCCGCCAAGTACGAACGGGTGGTTTGGGAACCCAAGCCGCCGATGGCATAGGTGTTTTTGTATTCTGGCTTGATTAAATCTGTCCATGCGGTTGGTACTTTGTCTGCGGGCAGACATTTTGGGCTGTACGCAATGACAATCGGTGTTTGCCAAAACATAGTAAAGCTGTCGTCTGCGGTTTGATACGCCGCCGGCAAGCCTTGTTTCCATGGGGGGCTGTAAGGCTGCAACAAGCCTTTCATTTGCAGGCTATACATGCCCGGTTGGGTCAAGCCCATAATCACATCTGCTTGTGGGTTTTTGCCTTCAGCAACCACACGATCGTGCAAGGTGCCTCCACCAGCCGACAAGAATGTAACTTCTATGCCTAAGGCTTTTGTGGCTTCTGATTTAATGAAATCCCCCCGTTTTGCATCCGCTTGCGGGGAATATACAACCAAGTCTGCGGATAACACGACCGCTGGGATAGTTGTTGCTAATAAGGTTAAGATTTTTTTCATATATTTCTCCTGTTAATCATTTGAAATTAATTTTTTCAAAAACATTACAGGCAATATGCCCCATCGAGAAAGAGTGCAAATAGCCCTTGTCTGCAATGTTTAAAAGCATGTTACGGCTGTGTGTAACAATCCATAGCGTATAACACTTTTTTGTCGATTGCAACATATTTTTGAATACGCATGCAAATTTATTTACAATCTTATAATTATGTGTATTCTTTAAACACCCGTAACGCCATTTCGATGTCGTCCAAAATAAGGCTGTCCGCCCCCACTTCAATAGCGTTGCGAACGGTTTGTTCCGTGTGGTCGCCTTGTGCGTCATATTGCCAATAGGTGAGAATTTTATACCCTGCTTTACGGCTGGCATCTGCGTATTTTTTGTCTGTGTATGTGTGTAGTATATCTGGATTTTGCGAATCTTTTTTCATAAAACACATGCACATTTGGTGGTATCCTGTGTAATAAGGGGCGGGCTCGTCTTGGTATACGGCATGGGTAAAGCGGTCGATAAGTTTCGATGGCAGTTCGAACAAACATGGATTAGGAAAAGTCTTTTGGGCGTATTGAGATACCCGAAAACAGGGAATATGTACTATCATCCGATGGGCGGAGTCATATTTGCGAATCAATGTATTGATAATGTCTGCGAGCTGTATACCCCGTGCGTTTGTTTCCTTTATTTCCAAGTTGAATACCACATCCGGGTATGTCTGAAACATCTGTTCTAAGGCAATAAGAGTGGCGGAGTGATTCGGATGTTGCAGGGAAAAATCAATCTGTTGCATGTCCGCATATGTGGTATTTGCTACCACGCAATCCACCCCCGTTGTCCGTATGGTGTTTGGATCGTGAATAAGTACGGGCATATTATCCTTGGTCAGTCGCACATCAAATTCAAATGAAACCGAACTACCAATATTTTCAAACTGGTGTTTGTAACTATATGCTACATCAAATGCTTCTTTGGTATTTTCTGAACGGTGTGTTACCGCCCCACGGTGGGCAACAAATCGGGGCAATTTTTTGTGTCTAAATCGGGTTATCATTCTGTTATAAACTCCTTAATGTGTATGTAATATTATATCATCTCCACAAGCAATTGATTTTTTGCATGCGTACTCAAAAATAATGTATCAGATGTTGCCAAAAATAGCAATAGGTGGATTTTATTTTCTCTCCTTACATTTAAATATATTGCATAGAATAATAACATATTTCCTACACACAGTTTTTCAAGTAAATACACAACCACCATATGGCAACCTACCCCACCCCACCCCTCCAACCTCTCTGTATCGATTTTTGTCGTATACTTCACATGCTCCATAGCAAAGGTCGAGGTTACATCGTATAAATCTGTTTGGCTGACCAAGTATTTGTAAAATCTGTCGCAATGGGGGAGGTCTTGTACTTGTACTTTTAGTAAATAGCCCCATTGTCCCGCCATGCGGTATGCCTCCATGACTTCGGGGATAGGCAATACAGTTTTGCGGAAGTATTTCAACCATTGTTGATTGTGTGCTGCAAAGCAGACAAACGAAATTTGTCGTTGTCGAAGCATGGGGGGCATGTCCCCCATCAACATCTGGGTATTTCAATGACAAAGTCTGTGGTGCTGTTGCGGTTGTAATCGATATATATTTTGCCTTTCATACGGATCATGACATCGTGGGCAAATGCCAATCCTATGCCCATCGAATCGGATTTTTGCAGCGGTGGCGGGTCTGTGTCGAACACCATGTCTTGTTGCCACATATCCTGTCCCCACATGGGCATAAACACATTGTCATTTAGGTAGGTGGGGCGAGCGGTGTCGTTGCTGATGCGCATATGTATGTGGGTGTCATCGCCACCAACGGTGAGTGTTACGATACTTTTTTTGCGTACTTGCAGCCCATTTCTGACGATATTGGCAATAACCCCTTGTAGCAACACATCGTCCGCACGGATAGCCCCCGCATCATGGGTATGTAAAGTATTTTCAATATGCACAGTGCCTTGCATGTGTTGACAGGCACTTAACCATAAATCAGAAGTGCGTTGTAACACGGCTTGTACATGTAAACACACATTTTTAATTTTGCCTTTGCCCAAGTAGTCGATATTTTGAATAATGGTACGCATTTTTTCCAACGACTTTTGTGTGTGTGTATCGTTGTTCATCTGGGCGTATCCGTATGCAGTTGCCAAAGGGGATTTTAATTCGTGTGCCAAAATTTGGGCGGTGGCATTTGCCATAAACGCATTTTGCATTTTGCCAAGCACAGTATTTTTTTCTGTTGCCCGGGCGTATGCTTTTGGTTTTAGGTGCAGGTGATAAAATTGGTTTCTGCTATGGCGGCGTATCCATATGGCAAAGGTTGTAATAACCACTGTGCTAATAGTGTATATTCCCCAAGACATTTTATGGACGACAAACCCGTCCGGTTCGTGTAACACGGTATGTAATATCAATGCACTGATGGTTATAACCAACAACATATATTGTGCCATAATGGGCAATATTATCATACCGGCACATAAAATGTATAACAACATCATTGTAGATACTTGAAATCCAAAGTCAAAACCTTGATGTCCCATATGGTATAAAATATCGTACCGGTATAGGACAATCGCCGCCATTAAGCCGACAACTGCAAACACAGAACGACAATACCAACAGCTAAATCCACCGACAAGCAGCATGCGACTAACCACTGCCAAAAACGGGTACGCCAGCCCCCTTAACACGAATAGCCCCCAGCCTTCTGACCATGGGATATTGCGTATATCGACAATAAACATCAGTGTATTTAACACTGCTAAAATAACAAAGCACCACACCAAATATTTACGGTGGTAGGACGCTAAGTATCGCTTGTATAGGCGTTCCATTTCCCGGTTTTTAAAAAACAAGGTCACGGGATGCAGATCGCCATAATTTTCCGTAGATATATACATTTATCCCCCCATATACAGCATCACTCGCACCAAATCGACGATATTTTTTGCCCCCAATTTTTCCATAATTTTTGCTCGATGTACCTCTACTGTACGGTAGGATATATCGATGGACAGACCAATTTCTTTGTTGCTAAGCCCTATGGACAACAAAGTCAAAATCTGTCGTTCACGGAAGGTAAGAGTTTCAAAGTTAATACGCATTTTTGAATCTTGCAAGCGTTGTTTGCGGACAGCATCGGTTACCGACAGACACGCCATGACTTTTTCATACAGCGTATCGACATTAAACGGTTTTTCAATGTACTCTATGGCACCGCTTTTGATGGTTGCTATGGCATCGGTGATATTGCCATATCCGGTGACCGCTATAATGGGGACTAGGGGATCCATGGATTTTAGCTTTTTAGTAACTTGAATACCGTTCATTTTTGCCATTTTAATATCGACCAACACACACCCCACTTGGGCGGGGGCGTAGTTTTCTACCGCTTGTACGGGACAAGCAAAATCCCGACAGGTTACATTCTTTGTTTGAAAAAAAGTGGTCAGCATCTGACGAAAATCCGCATCGTCATCGATGATAAACACATCTACTAATACTCGTGTTGACATAGTATCCTCCGTTAAATTTTTTATGTATATCCCCAGTATAACACAAAAATACAAGGGATAGTAGAATTTAGTGAATTCTGTTGCATGTATATATTATTATTGTTGTTGTTTTTGTATGATTGCCAAGGCTTCTTTTTCCACATCGTCAAATAGTGCGTCTAAACTCTCATATTCGACATATCCACTGTTTAACGCTCGTGTGAGTTTATCGTCCATCCATTTAATTTTATCGGCTTCTTGTTCGTAGGTTTCGCAGGTATTTTCTGTTTGATCCCAAATGTCTCTCAAGTCTTGTACATTGTAATCGGGTTCTTTTTCAAGCACACTTTGTATCCACAATTCGCCCCGCTGTTGCTTGCTTAAAGTGTCCAAGTACTCTTGTGTGTGTTGCATGGTTGTTTTTACCCTTTGGTGTGTTGTCTGTGTATATACGCATTGTATCACATATAATCTGTTTTGTAAATGGTGGTTGTTTTTAGATGGGTTCTGTCCTGTAATTCAAGTATCTGTTGGATAATGCCCGTTTAATATCACGGCTTGTATGCACTAAAGCGATAATATCTATATTGTGCGTTTTTGGGTTTTTCGTATAGAAAATATAATGTTTACCAGCTGTAATCTTGTACAGGTTATTTTTAATTTGTTGTTTGGACATGTGATTCTGATTGCCGATTGTAGGTATATCTACGATGGTTTGAAATTTTTTATGGAGGAACGCATTATATTTTTGCCACTGATGGTAGCCAAAGTTTTCTGTTGTGTATGTATATATGCTTGCAAAATCGAATTTTGCATTATTGGTTAAAATGTATGTATTCATTGTATGTTAGGCAGTTTTTGAAATCACCTTTTGTTTATCGGATAATATTTTTTCGCCTAATTTTTCCACATCTGCGATGAGATCGTCCCAACTATTGTATTCAACATATCCACTGTTTAACGCTCGTATGAGTTTGTCGTCCATCCATTTAATTTTATCGGCCTCTTGTTCGTAGGTTTCGCAGGTATTTTCTGTTTGATCCCAAATGTCTCTCAAGTCTTGTACATTGTAATCGGGTTCTTTTTCAAGCACACTTTGTATCCACAATTCACCCCGCTGTTGCTTGCTTAAAGTGTCCAAGTACTCTTGTGTGTGTCGCATAGTTTTTTTACCCTTTGGTGTGTTGTCTATATGTGTGCATTATATTACATATTACTTATTGTGTCAACATTCCTAAACCAACCTCCGCAATCACATCTTAATGGGTGTGGGGATGGGGGCGGGTTAGACGATGGCTGTCCTAAGCTGTGAAACCTGTGGCATTATTTAATGGATCCCAATGTTAGCCCCCGTACTAAGTTCTTTTGTACCAGCAAAATAAAAATAAACGCCGGAATAGTTGCCACCGTACCCAGTGCCGCCATGTTGCCCCATGCGGTGCCGATAGAGGTTACAAATGTGGACGACACAACGGGTACGGTTTTTAATGAAGTCTGTGTTAATGTCAAAACAAACATAAATTCTGTCCAACTAAAAATAAAACATAAAACCGCAGTGGCAGCCACACCCCCCATCACCATAGGCAATACAATTTTGCGGAAAATCACAATGCGAGACGCCCCTGCCACCAACGCCGATTCGTCGATTTCTGTGGGAATATCGTCGAAGAAACTTTTTAATAACAGCACCGCTAATGGCATATTCATTAACGCATGTACCAAAATAATCCCCATATAAGTATCCAGCAAATTCATCTCCTTATACATAAAAAACATAGGAATCGCCACTGCCACTGGGGGCATCATACGGGTCGATAAAATCCAAAACACAAAATGATGTTGCCCAGAAAAAGGCATACGAGACAACGCATATGCCGCTAATGTGGCAATAAAAACAGTTAATGCGGTGGAGAGTACGGCAATAATAATGCTGTCTAGTAAACGGGGGGTCATATAAAAATCGCCTCCCCCCGGTGTTACGGACAACCCGTCGAAGGAAAATCCAAATACCTGTTCGAACGACTTCCAGCTGATGGAAAAATCGAAAATTTTCGGGGGCAGTGCAAAAATATCCGCCGGCACTTTAAAAGCCACCGTTGCCCAATAGTAAATAGGAAATATAAACATAGCCACCACCACCCAAGCGGTGATAATACGGAATGTGCGAAAAGCTGTCATTTTATCATTACACATAGAATCCTACCATTTCATTTTAGTAACAGATACAAAAATATTAGCGATAATCAAGATGACAAACAGGCTGAGTAAACTAATCGTCGCCCCATACCCCCATTTGACAAAACTAAAAGTTTGTTTCCACGCATATAGGCTTAGGGTATATGTAGATGTGCCGGGTCCGCCCGCCGTCATCACAAACACATAATCAAATGTACGGAACAAATCGATACCTCGAATAAGCACGGCAATACCAATGGTCTTGCCCATCATCGGCAAAGTTAAGCGTTTAAAAGTTTGCCATGCGGACGCCCCATCAATAGATGCCGCTTCAAACGGGTCACGGGGTAATGCCCGCAAACCGGCAATAAAAATCAGCACCATAAACGGTGTCCATTGCCATACATCGGCAATCATCACCCCCCAAAACGCCATAGTCGGATCGCCTAAAATCGACCCCTTTTGCAACAGCCCCATACCCTTTAAAACCCATGTAAAGAAACCAAACTGTGCGTCTTCTAATAACAAAAACATCATACCTGCAATAGCCGGCGGCACCACCAGCGTAAGCGTCAACAACGCCCGCAAGATACCGAAACCGGTCTCGTCCGTATCCAACAACAAAGCAATGCCCATGCCCAACACCACCTGAATAGACAAACCGACCCCACTATACAACATGGTGAACTTTAAAGAATCCCACGCCCGTTGATCTTGCCACAAGGTCACCCAGTTTTCCCAACCGACAAATGCCACCGTCCGCTTGCGGGGTACAAATTCATGAAAGCTTAACCAAACACTATAAAAAAACGGAAACAAAGCAAAAACCACCAAAATAGCAATGGCAGGAAACAGCCATGGCAACGGATGATCAGAAGTCAAAAAACCGAATCTACGCTGTACTAGGGTCGCCATATCGCACACTCTGCAGCTGATAAATAGATGTCCATTTTCCCCTTACTCCTTAAGGTATTATCTTAATGACTGCATAAACTGTATTACACAATACGGCAATATGTCAATAAAAAAATAAGCTCTATACTTAAATATCAAGAGAATACCTTAAAAATAAATCCATTGTTTTGATTGGCTAGATTTAATACACGCATCAATAAATCGCATCCCCGCAAGACCGTCCCCATAGCCGGGCATATAATCAGGTACAGGCATTTTATTCCCACTGCGGGCAGTCTTTAAAAGGGGTGCCATATCATTATATAAATTGGCAAACGCTTCCAAGTATCCCTCTGGGTGTCCAGATGGCGTACGAATAACCGCATTACTGGCATCATCCGCACCAGCACCGGCACGGGTCAACACTTGTTTTGGCTTGCCCGCTGGGGTAAACCACATAATATTGGGGTTTTCTTGTTCCCATTCCAGAGCACCTTTGGTACCGGCAATACGCATTTTTAAGGCATTTTCACCGCTCTCGACAACTTGTGTTGCCCATAACATCCCTTTGGCACCCTTAGAAAATTCTAGTAACACTTGGGCATCATCGTCCACCTGTCTACCTGCAACAAAGGAGGTTAGGTTGGCGTGTAAACCCGTCACATGCAATCCAGAAACATAGCACAACAATTGGTAGGTGTGCGACCCAATATCACCAATGGCACCAGCACCTGCTTGTTTTGGATCCGTACGCCATGCAGCCTGTTTGTTTTCCTTTTCGAATTCTGTGGATAACCACCCTTGTACATATTCCCCCTGTAATACACGAATGTCGCCCAAGTCGCCATTTTGTACCATTGCACGCGCCTGACGCATCAAGGGATTCGCCGTATAATTGTGGGTTAAAACAAAATATACTGAGGCATTTTCAACAACCGATTGCAACTGTTCAGCCTCAGCCAAAGTGGCGGTAATCGGTTTATCACAGAATACATGGATACCGGCTTCTAAGAAAGTTTTAATCGGTTCAAAGTGCATATGATTTGGGGTTACAATGACCACTGCCTCAATGCCATCTGGGCGTTTTTTTTCTGCAATCGCCATGGTTTTAAAATCTGGATAACATCGGCTTTCTTCAATGCCTAGTTCCAAACCAGATGCCAGTGATTTTTCTGGGGTCGAGGAAAACGCCCCTGCCACCAATTGGTACTGACCATCCATACGAAAAGCAAGACGATGTACAGCACCGATAAAGGCACCTTGTCCACCGCCTACCATACCTAAGCGAATGGGGGGGGTTGCTATTGTAGTATCAGACATAATTTTCTCCTGCTGTTATTAAGTTTATTCTAGACCTAGTAAAGTTTTAATTTGCGATCCGCTCTCTGCGTCTTCGGCAAAGTCATCAAACGCATAGTTAGGGGGTTCAATCAAATAGCTGTTGATGTAATCAACGCTTTCACGAGCCCCTTGTTGTGGACTCTTCAAACAGCATTCCCATTCCAATACCGCCCAATAATCATAGCCATAGTGGGTTAATTTGGCGAATATGCTCTTAAAATCAACCTGTCCATCACCAACGGAGCGGAAGCGACCTGCACGGTTTGCCCAGTCTTGGTATCCAGAATACACCCCTTGACGACCAGTGGGGTTAAATTCTGCATCTTTCACATGGAACGATGTAATCCGTTCGTGGTAAATATCGATAAATTCTAAGTAATCCAATTGTTGTAACACAAAGTGGCTGGGGTCATAGTTAATGGTACACCGCTTGTGTCCGTTTAATTTGTCTAGGAACATTTCAAAAGTTGCCCCGTCGAACACATCTTCCCCGGGGTGAATTTCATATCCCACGAAACACCCCGCATCCTCATATGCATCCAAAATCGGTTGCCAGCGTCTTGCAAGCTCTGTAAACGCTTCGTCAATGAGCCCCGCTGGGCGTTGTGGCCATGGGTATACATACGGGAACGCCAATGCCCCCGTAAACGAGACACTGCGTTCCAGCCCCATACGGTTAGAAATTTTTGCCACCTTTATCATTTGGTCGACTGCCCATTGTTGACGGGCCTTTGGGTTGCGTTTTACGCTATCGGGTGCAAATGCATCCATAGGAATATCATATGCAGGATGCACGGCAACCAATTGCCCCTGTAAATGCGTAGACAATTCGGTAATTGCCACGCCTGCATCTGCACAGATACCCTTGACATCGTCACAGTACTGTTGGCTCTCATATGCGGTTTGCACATCGAACAACCGTCCGTCAAAAGTCGGGATTTGCACCCCTTTATAGCCCAAGTCACCAGCCCATTTTGTAATGCCTTTTAGGGTATTAAATGGAGCCTCGTGTTGTGCAAATTGTGCTAAAAATATAGCGGGTCCTTTAATTTGTGATTTCATAGTTCTCTCCTTAATAATATATTACATATGCAAGTATTGTGTGTTAAAATGGGTGTTCATCGGTACATAAATCGAGCCAATCTCGTTCCGCTTGACTCAGCTGTACCGAAGTTGCCCGTGCGGACGAAGCCACCTGATCCACTGTTTCTGCCCCATTGATGGCAATCACTGGGAAATCTTGACTGGTGGCATATGCCAAGGCAATTTCAATAGCGGTCATCGACTTGGCTTCGCCCAATGCCCACGCCCGCTTGCGGCGTTCAAGATTGTCTGGGTTGTGAAACACCCGTTGGTGTAATTCTGTGTCTATTGGCATGCCGTTTTCGACAGCTTCACGGTCTGGGCGGTCAAAAAAACCCCGTCCAATTGGCGACCATGCGGCGACTAAGAAGTTATGTTGCTTATACCATTTTTCATCTTCCAAGGTCGTAATTGTCGTATCAGACCAAAACGGTTCATTAGGTCGTGCCAATGAGAAGTTTGGTGACGACGACATCATTTCTTCCTTGCCATTTTCCTGTGCATAAGCAATCGCTTCTGCAATTCTTGGCACCGTCCAATTTGAGCCTCCATATCCCTTAATACGCCCAGACTTTACCTCTTCGTCTAATGCATCAACTAAGGGAGCCACCGGGTGGGACATATCATCACGGTGCAACATCCAGATGTCTAAATGGTCGATTTTTAAGCGATTTAAGGATCCCTCGATAGATTTGTGAATAAATCCGGGGGTGATTTTTGCCCCACCACCGGGGTAAAATTTTTCGCAAGAGTCTGGAATCAACCCTTTGGAACACACAACCAATGTGTCCCGTATGCCGGGGTTTGCGTGCAACCATTCACCAATCACTATTTCAGAATATCCGTGTTCTATTACAGCCCCATACAGTTCTGCCGTATCAATATAAGTGCCCCCTTGTTCGACAAATGCGTTGAGTACGGCACAATCTCGTTCTGCAGAATTTGGGTGGAAAACCAAAGTCCCCAATCCCATTGCTGATATGGGGGTGTCGATACCCTCTATGTTGTAATATTTCATATTCTCACTATCCTTTCTGTATATATACATATTAGCCAAAATTATGCCCACCCAGAGGGTATTGTTCCAATTCATATGAAGTGCCTGTCATTGGTCCCGCTGCGTCTGATAACAAGTGCGTCACATGGTTTGCCACTTCTTCTGGTCGCCAAATGCGTCCCCATGGGCAGGGTACAGGGGGCAGGTGGTCGCACCAGTCTTCTGGTTGTCCCTCTGCAAGTTGTGCTTGGTGTTCCCCCTCACTGTGTGTCCACCCCAAGTTCAATTGGTTCACACGAATGCGATCACTTGCCAAGCTGATAGCAGCATTTTTGGTAAATGTCAACAACGCACCTTTGGATACAGAATATGTACAAATCTTGGGCAGTCCTCCCAATCCTGTAATCGATCCAATGTTGATAACCGTTCCCGGGTATTCTGTGTCATTTTTGCGAAAGTGTTTGACGGCTTCTTGTACCAATAACATAGGTGCCCGCACATTAATGTTAAAAATGAAGTCAAAGTTTTCCGCCGTCATATTGTCGATGGTTTCACGGGGCGACACGCCCGCATTATTGACAACACCATCCAGTCGTCCAAAGGTATCGATTGCCATTGCAACCAATTTTTTAGGCAGGGTAATATCCTGCAAATCCCCGGCGACACATACGGCATTTTCCGCCCCTAGTGCATCGGCAACGCCTTGTAATTTTTGTCTATCACGGCCATGTAAAATAACTTTTCCTCGATGGTGTACAATAGCTTCTGCAATCGCACGGCCAACACCTTGACTGGAGCCTGTTACAATAATCACTTTATCTTTTAAACGCATAATTTTTTTCCTTTCTCAGTCTTTTTTTATGACCGTGCCATATTTTCCGTTGCGTCCAGAACCTTTTGTAAAACCGCCCCACGGTTAAAGTCTGGTACATTATTTTGTTCGCCCCGTATAGACGCAATAAATCCTTGATAATTGGTCAAAACATCCTCACATGGAATATCCTCCCATGTGGCATTGGTCATATTTTCCATACCAATACACGCCCGTAATTTCACCTCAAACATGCGGTCGGTAACTTCCAACGCACCATATTGTCCATAAATCCGCAGGCTTAAATCATTGTGATGCCCGGCGGCAAAACGGGTTGCGGTAACCGTGCCAACCGCCCCATCGCCGAAGGGGCTGTTTGCATCCAACGCAACGGTCATAATAAAGCTGTCGTTGGCATCCAAGACATACGAACCGATTCGATTATTTTCCGCCTTGTCATAGGTTTTTAACACACACGACAGCGGGATAATATCGCTGTTTGCCACATAGGATAAAAAGTCCAAAATATGTACACCAATATCGCCCAAAGTACCTTTGGATCCGTGTGCAGTAGACAACCGCCACAACCATTGGTCTTCTGTACGCCATTGCCCCCATGCAGGTTGCGATAACCAGCTTTGCAAATAAGACGCCTCAAAGTGGCGTATTTTGCCAAGTACGCCTTGCTTAACCATTTTATGGGCGTGTTGCAAGGCACTTCCCTGACGATAGGTCAAGTTTACGGCGTTGCAAACCCCCTGTGCATTTGCCAAGTCCGCCATTTCTTGGGCATGGGCATAATGGGTTGCCAAAGGTTTTTCACATAAAACATGCTTGTTTGCCCGCAACAAAGGCAAAGTTGTCTCATAGTGAAATTTATCAGGTGTTACATTTGACACCGCATCAAATGCCCCCCATGCAATGGCATCTTCTACGCTGGAAAAGCGATGGGGAATATTGAAATCTGTGCAAAATTTTGTCAAATTATCCACATTCACATCGACCGCAGCAACCAAATGTACGCCGTCCATTTTTGTATACGCCTCTGCGTGCATCCGTGCCATACCGCCGGTGCCAACAATTGCCAATCGTACCGTTTGTGTTGTCATTATCACAGCATCCTTGTATCATCTACATATAACCGCTCGCCTTTGGCGACAAGCGATTCCAAAGCATCTTGTACAGGAAATTCTGGTACTTGGCGGGGGTCAACGATACGAGAGGACGGATTGTATGCCCAACGGACGGCATTTTTAATGACCTTTTGCACATCTGCATTATAATAGGTAGGGTATGTTTCATGCCCCGGGCGGAAATAAAATATATTGCCCGCACCCCGTTTGTATGTGACCCCCGAACGAAACGCCTCGCCCCCTTCGAACCAGCTTAGAAAGACGGTTTCTAATGGCTCAGGAATACCAAAAGGCTCCCCGTACATTTCCTCCATTTCAATGTCAAAGTATCGCCCAATACCATAGGTAATCGGATGGTTTGGCGAAGTCACCCACAAGCGCTCCCTCTCACCCGCTTCACGCCAATACAAATTACAGGCGGTTCCCATCAATTTGGTAAACGGTTTGGACAAATGGGCCGAGTGCAAAAACACCGCTCCCATACCCGATAAAACAGCATCCTGTACCAAGTCGACAGCTTGGTCAGACACTTCTTCATGTGCCATATGCCCCCACCAAATTAACACATCGGTATTGCTAAGCCGTTCAGCATCGATACCATGGTTGCGATCGGCTAAGGTGGCGGTTTCCACTTGTATATCTGTTTCATTCCTTAAAAAAGTACCGATAGCGTTATGGATACCACTTGGGTATACGGCTTGTGCCACTTTATTTTTTTGTTCGTGGATATTTTCATTCCATATTAAAATGCGTATTGTCATTTTTTCCTGCCTGTCATGTATATTATTTAGCTACAACGGCGACCATTTTCATCAAAACGATGTACATATTTTGTGTCAAATCGCAAATGTAGCGTATCGCCTTTTGCCTTTTCTGTTTGTCGATCATATCTTACGGTAATCGTGTTTGCACCATCGATATCGACAAATAAATAATGATCCGATCCCAAATATTCTTGATGGACTACCATACCTGTATATATGGCATCCTGTTGCGTGGTTGTTACAATGTGTTCTGGACGGATTCCTATGGTATGGCATTTATACTGCTGGGCAAAATGCTCGCCAAAAAAGTTCATTTTTGGGGTGCCAATAAATCCTGCAACAAACACAGATTCAGGTTTTTCGTAGACTTGTTTGGGGGATCCTACCTGCTCAATACTTCCATCCTTTAACACACAAATTCGATCGGCTAAGGTCATTGCCTCCACTTGGTCGTGGGTTACATAAATCATCGTAGCATCTTTTATGTCCGCATGTAATTTGGCAATTTCCAGTCGTGTTTCAGATCGCAATGCTGCATCTAAATTGGACAACGGTTCGTCTAATAAAAACACTCGAGGTTTACGGGTAATCGCCCGTCCGATGGCAACCCGTTGTCGTTGCCCCCCTGATAATTCTTTTGGCAAGCGATCAAGCAACTCCTCAATTTGTAAAATCCGGGCGGCTTCATGCACTCTGTCTTGTACGGTTTTTTCGCTGTGCCTTTTGCTAATCTTCAAACCGAATGCCATATTTTCGTATACATTCATATGTGGATACAACGCATACGATTGGAATACCATCGCCACCTTGCGATCGGCAGGCATCATATCATTCATCCGCTCCCCGTCAAAAATCAAATCCCCACCAGTGATAGTTTCCAAGCCCGAAATCATACGAAGAAGTGTTGATTTACCACACCCCGAAGGTCCTACAAATACCATCAATTCACCAGATTCAATGGTTAAGTCGATGTCTTTTATAACCTCTAATATGCCAAAACACTTACTGATTTTTTTCAATTCTATTTTTGCCATTATTTTATCCTTTTACAGCACCCACAGCCAATCCCGAAACAATTTTCTTCTGGAATACCAATACCAACCCCACCAATGGCAATGTTACAACCACCGATGCCGCCATGATAATCCCCCATGGCACCTCGTGTTGTGCAATGCCTGAGAACATAGATATTGCCAATGGTACCGTACGGTTTTCTGGGCTGACGACAAATGTCATGACAAATAAAAACTCATTCCAAACACCAATAAATGCCAACAATCCCGTTGTTACAATTGCCGGCTTTAACAAGGGTAAAAACACCTTGATAACGATTTGCATCGGCGTAGCACCATCGATAATTGCCGCCTCCTCAATTTCAACGGGGACATTTTTCACAAATACGGTCAATACCCAAATGGTAAAGGGTAGGGTAAAGACGGTATAACTGATAATCATTGCCCATGGGGTATCATATACCCCGAATGCCCGTACCAATTCAAACAACCCCGGTAAAATTGCCATAGGTGGGAACATGGACACTGACAAAATAGTCAACAACAATAATCCCCGTCCTCGAAAGTGTACCCGTGCCAAAGCATATGCAGCAATAACCGCCAAAAACATGGCACCAATAACTGTGGCGGCTGAAATCATAACAGAGTTTAAAATACTCCTGCCAAAATTCCCTTGTGTAAACACATTGACATAATTTTCAAGACTCAGAGAGGGAGGCACATAATTTACCCTAAATAAATCATGCCCGGTGGCAAAGCTGGAAACAATAGCATAATAAAATGGAAACAAACAAAAAAATGCCACCACTGCCAACAACACATAAAACAATATTTTATTTGGTAAATAAGATAAATACATACACTCTTCCTTAATCTTTTGTAACCCATTTGGCATAATATAAATAGAATACTACAAACAAAGCAATAATCAAAAACAATAGGGTAGACTGTGCCGAACCATAGGCAAAATTATCGTATTCAATCAAGTTTTCACGAGTCACCACAGACATGGTTTTTGTCGCTGTGGAATTAGGCGTTAATAAATACACCAGATCAAAAATCCGTAATGCATCCAAAGTACGAAAAATCATTGCCACCAAAATCGCAGGTACCAACAACGGCAATGTAACCTTCCAAAATACTTTAATGGGGTGAATACCGTCAATTTTTGCGGCTTCGTACATATCGTGGGGTAGCATCTGCAACCCTGCAAGGCATAACAATGCCACAAAAGAAGTGTTTTTCCACACATCTGCAACAATGACAACCCACATAGCCGTATGTAAATTGACCATCCAAATAACAGGTTCAGAAATAATATGTAATCTTAGCAACGCATCATTGATAATCCCATATTGATCGTGGAACATCCACGCCCACATTTTTGCAGCAACCACCGTTGGGATAGCCCATGGCACCAAAATAATGGCTCGCATAAGCCCCCGCCCCACATATTCTACATGTAACATAATGGCAATCACAATGCCCAAAAATGTTTCTAGTGGTACGGAGATAAGGGTAAAACGAATGGTATTCCAAACGGCATTCCACCATGTGGGATCCGCCAAAGTCCCATCCCATATTACCCTGCCTGATTTTAGCTTCATATACGATAGGTAATTGTCAAATCCAACAAATTCGTGGTTGTATAAATCCCCTAGAGACGCATCTGTAAACGAAAAGTATATGGATCTAAACAACGGCCAGCCGGCAACCAACATCAGCCCCATACATGCTGGTATCAAAAATAGCCACGCCGACCGCACCTGCCGTTGGTGCAGGGTAAGCGTTTTTGGCATCCAAAAATTTTGAAAAAATAATTTAATATCAAGCAACATTTATGGCTCTCGTTTGTATATAAATATGACCAGAAACGGTATACGAAGCACCGTTATCTATGCCAAATATTGTATTTTTTTGTATCTCACACCGACTATAACCTTGTTATTAAGGACAGCATAGCATTATGACAAAAATGTGCTGTAAGATACAGGACGAGACCGTTACTCTCGTAAAACCCGCCCTGTTGTGTTTTTAAGTATTAGAATGGATTATCATTCCCAACCTCTACCTTTCAGTTTTATCAGCTGTGCTTCTAGTAGTTCGATATTTTCTTCTACACTACCGTTACCAGAAATAGCGTTGTGTACGGCTGTTGAAAACTTGCCTGCCACTTCGTTATATTTGGTTTTCGTGGGTGCACTTGGGCGTGGTACCGCTTTCAAAAAGAACGCTTTCCAGTCGACGACCCAAGGAATTTTCGCCCGTACATCGGCATCCTCATACAAAGATAATGCCGTCGGCAAATCCCCCCGTAACATGACATATTGCTTTTGGATTTCTGGTTGTGCTAGCCACACGGCAAATGATTTCGCAGCATCCACATTTTTCGAGTATTTGGACACGGCAATATTCCACCCACCTAGGGTATGTGCGGATTGCCCTTCGTTTTTACCGGGAATGTTTGCCACCCCGAATTTGCCCTTAATGGGGCTGCCATCCATCGCCCCCAAGAAGTACGCATATGGCCATTGACGGTGGAATACGGCATTGCCATTTTGCCAAACCGCACGGGATTCTTCTTCGGCATACGCCAACACCCCTTTCGGTGCAATGGTTCCTATCCAAGATTTTACCATCTTTAAGGCATCAATCGTATTTTGGTTGTTAATGGAAATGGTACCGTCAGATTCAACGATGCTGCCACCGCCATAAGAATGTACCCACTCTAGACCGTTGTAGGACAGGGATCCAACCCGACCTTGAAAAGTAAAGCCCCACATTTTGTCGTTGCCGGCTTTGCGTTCCTCGTCTTGGATATATTGTGCCGTTTCGGTAAATTCTTTCCAAGTCGTAGGTACCCGCTTGTTATACTTCGCCAATAAGTCTTTGCGATAAAACATCGCCGGTGCATCTGTATACAGAGGTAACGCAATCAAACGACCATCAGATGTTTGTGATTCAATCACAGACTTAAAGTGTAACGGAGCCACATACTTGGCATCCTGTTTTAAATCGACCAAATGTTTCGCCAGACTTCCCGCCCAAGTCACATCAACCTGATATAAATCAACATTCGACGCTTGGCTGGATAACCACAGACGGATCTGTGCGAAGCGATCGTTATAATCGTCAACTGCTGGGATTATTTTAACGGTGTTGCCGGTCTTATCTTCCCATTGTTTAAAGAGTTTTTTTAAGTCTTGCTCCTTGTCCCCTACATGGAGCACATATTTAAGCTCAGCCGCAGACGCAGAAAATGCAAACGCACCAAAAACGCCTAAAGCCAATAGGATTTTAGTAATTTTCATAAGATCTCTCCTCAATAATGTTGAACAATGTACTTTTTATTTGATTATGGCGTTTTCTCTAAGATGAAGTAGGTACTTTGTTCTAACTGCACAACATCACTTGAAACTGTACACTAAGTTATACTACATTTTTGTGAAATGTCAACCTTTTTTTTACCCGTTAATTTTATTTACTATTTTTTTATAATTATCAAATTGTTACTATAACATACGAAAAAATATCACATTCGAACAATAAGAAATGAGAAATTAGCGTGTATTTCCACACCATAAACAACCAATATCCAAGCCTAATATTTTGTGCCATAGCCTATACTTTTATTGGTGTGTTTATGGGCAGTGGGGGGGGTTTTCCATGCTGTGGTTATTACTCTTATTCGTCGCCACGACGCTAACCGCAGGTTATATGAGCATGCCCCTTATGCCCGCCAGATACAGGGTATAGCGGTTTCGGATTGGTGACGGGACTTGCGAATGTATTGCCATATTTTGGTAAAGGCAATACGGGTGATCGCCGATGTGGTACTAAACATACGGATAATAATCACATGGTTTTCCAAACACGCTACACATATGCCTTCGCTGGTATCAAAGGGCATGGCGTCTATGATATTTCGAATATCTCTCAGCATGTGCGGGGTGTCGTTGCTGATATAAAACGATGCGGACACGGGGTATTCGATACCTTGTTGGCAAATGGTAATAGGGTTATCGAAATCGAACAAAATATTTTCTGCTACCGCCGGCTTAGAATTCATCAGCACGATGGTTTTTCCTTGAATAGTACCATTTTGCTTATATTCTGTATTGGCGGTTTGACCTTGACAGTGCCACACCCACACCATAAACTTACCGCCCGATTTACAATCGATCAACATATCGACACGGGCGTTGCAGCCATTGAAAAACATGTTTTCTTGTACAATATATTCCAATTCCGCATGCGGATGGATGGTGAGTACCTGTTTATACACGGCGACATGCTCGGCACATCGGTAAAACTTGGTTTTATCCGATGTGGTAATCACCGCATGGGTGCCACATTTTAAAGTACACTGCACATCCAATACATCGCCCCCCACAACCCCGCCGGGAGGGTGGATAAGATATGCGTGGCAAATATTCCTATTGCCCTCTGGATACAAGGGCGGTTGCGTATCGAGAGAACCGACCTTTTGACAACGGGACAATACGGTTCTGCCCCCTGCGGACTCAAATACCATATCGAGCATCGCCCGATAATCGCCTGTATCGTTGCTGTTGGTGTTTTGCTTGTAATCCATGTTGTTTCGCCTTTTCTACAATGTGCTAATGGCATTGTAGCATATTTTTTGGTATTATTATACCATTATGTTTAGATAACACATTGTATCGAGGGATTTTATAGTACAAAACATCATATATATACAGCAACTAAAAGTATACTTCTTTTACAGCATTTTTACTGTGTAACACTAAGTAACACATTGAATATATTATAAATAGTCGTAGATTTTGCCATAAATAACGCACACAGCAAATGGTAACGCTATGTTTAGTTATACATATTTTGTCGCCGCATAAAAAAAGTACATGCGAACAAATAGGTATATGCAAAATATGAGGTTTTTTAGGGTATATATACATGTTTTATGTTATATATAACAACAGGTTAGGGTCGATTCTTTATTTTTTCACAGAGATACAACCATATCACAGCCCTAAAACACCACTGCGCCCGTCTATGGCACCGATGGTTATATCCCGTCTTATGGGGGATGTTGTCTGCTTGTATATGTGTCCTAATGTTACAAATTGTATATCTTGGGCGATACACGCATCGATAAATTTGGTAAACCATGTGATATATGCCATGCCCTCTAGTTCGGCGTGGATGGTCATCACATTGTACCCCGGTTGTATCCAGTTTAAATACTGTCCTTGTAAGCTGTTTAGGGGATAGTGTATACGACCGATGAGTTCGTCTAAGGTGGGCAAGGTAGACGGTATTTGCAGGGCGGTAAAATGTTGTCCGCCCATGCGGGGCAAAAACGGTTGGGCGTTTTTACAGACATTGTCGATAGCACGGGTATCGGACGCATAGTGTATACCAATTTTATCGTATGCGTACAGCGATTGTGGCTGTACTTGCCACCCCGGAGCCCCCGCACATACCGCCACTCTGCCAAATATATCGCTAAACATGTGTTGGGCTTTTTGTAGTTCCGTATGCGTACGGTGTTTATCCCATGTATACATACGGTCTTGCCACTTGGTGTGATTCCAACAGTGAATCCCGTGTTCGAACAGCGGTATGTCGAGAGATTTTATAATGCTTTTGTTACGGTTGCCGATGTGCGGGGCGGGCAACACCGTACCGTATAACAACGACCGCAGCCCGTATACGGATACAACGGAAGTGCGGGATACTTTTTGCAAAAAACCGGGGCGAAATACCCGAAAGATCGCCCGCCCCGTAGTATCGGGACCCAACGACCACAGCCAAGTTGCCGCTATCTGACGGCTGTGTAATATATCCGCTAACATCGGTGCCCCCACCCTAGTACCACGGTGGGTATCGACATCAATTTTTAAGGCAAGATACTTGGTCATAAACGCTATTTAGTCATTGTATGGGGTATGGTTGCGGGCGGCTGCCATGTGCTGTACATAAAACCGCACCGTTTCATCGATGGCGGTGGCAATCTCCGTTGTCGGTCGCCACCCCAATATATCAAGGGCTTTGCCAATGGCGGGCACCCGCCGGGTTACATCTTGGTATCCAGTGCCATAGTATGTATCTTGGTCGGTAACAACCAGTTTAATCCGCTGTTTTACATCCTGATAATCGGTAATTTTTTCCGCACTGTTTAGCACCATTTCGGCAATTTGGCGAATGCTGTATTCGTTGTCGCTGGCACCAATATTAAAGATTTCCCCGTCCGCTATGCCGTTGTCATTGGCAATGATTTTTAACAGCCCCTCGACAGCGTCTTTGATATATAAAAAACACCGCTTTTGATTGCCCCCATTGACCAATGTAATATCGTTGCCGTATAAAATGTTCGATATAAAAGTAGGAATGGCTCGATTTTGTTTGCCCGTGTGAAACGGGTTGTCCTGATAGGGACCGATAAAATTAAACGGGCGGAACAAAGTAAATTGTAACCCCTGATGGTGCCCCGCCGCATAAATAACCCGATCTAGCATCTGTTTGCTAGTGGCATAAATCCAGCGGGGTTTGTTGATGGGCCCGGTAACACAATTCGACCTGTCTTCATCGAACTGGGCGTCCGTACACATACCGTACACTTCGGACGAAGACGGAAATATAAGTCGAGTTTTAAAGTCGATACAATCATAGACAATTTTAAGATTTTCTTCAAAATCCAATTGAAATACTTGTAACGGCTGTTGTACATACAGCAACGGATTAGCGATAGCAACCAACGGTATCACCACATCGCATTTTTGTACACAGTCCCGAACAATGGCACGGCTGGTAAAAATATCGCCCTTGATAAATTGCACCCGCTGATGGGGTAACAAAGGGGCAATGTTGCTATCGCTTATATCAAAGCCCACCACTTGCCAATCGGTTTTTTGCAAAATGACTCTTAGCAAATTTGCCCCGATAAAGCCGTTTATCCCTGTCATAAAAATCTTCATAGTATGGTTCCTGTGCTGTGTTATATATGGTGTTATACACAGGTTTACACATTTTGTCCATGTATTTATGCCATCACGGATTTTGTACTATTGTTCCCGTCTTCACCATCGGCAACGCATCATCGCCGTTGTCGGTGGTTGCCCGCATGAGGGTGATAGCGGTGTCGGCACACTTAATCGCCCCCTCACATAGCACCATGCCGGTAACGCCGGTGGTAATATCTGGGTTTATATGCGTTTCCCAAACGGTTATTTTCTGGTCGCACAGGTAAAAAAACGCCCCCGGGTATGGTTCTGAAACGCCCCGTACAAGGTTGTAAATGTCCTGTGCTTTCATGCGAAAATCGATGGCACCATCGGCGGCGGTACGGCGGGGGTATATGCGGGCGTGGATTATATCTTGCGGGGTAGCGGTTACCGTACCGTTTAACATAGCGGTAATATTATCGGCGATTAACACCCCTGCCAACGGGGTGATTTTTTGCATCACCGTATGGGCGGTATCGGTAGCGGTAATCGGTACGGCTATTTGTGCGACTATGTCGCCCCCATCGATATGTTCTGCCATTTTGTGTAGGGTGATACCGGTCTCACTGGCACCGCTTATCACCGCCCAGTTTGTCGGTTGTGCCCCCCGAAATGCCGGCAACAGCGACCCGTGTATGTTATACGCCCCAAATGGGCGGCTGAGCAACCAATCGGTGGGCAACAGCTGTCTATAATAGGCACAAATAACCATATCCGCCCCCAACCGCTGCAGGTCTTGCACTGTAGGAACGAGAGTATAAACGGGTATGGTATGTGCCGCCGCTAATTTCCCCACATCTCGAAACCATTTGTTTTCATCGGGGTTGTCCGCATGGGTATACACACGGATTACGGGGACATTATGGGCAATTAACGCCGACAACGCTTCATAGCCAATATCCGAATATCCGAAAAATACAACACGCATACGATTTATGATGTTTTCTGTTTTTTGCGGTTGGGTTGGGTTTTGCGGTTGGGTTGGGTATTGGGGCGGTGAATAGTGCGAATCTCGAAGCGGGGTCGCCCCCGCACTTGTTGATAAATCCGTCCGATGTATTCGCCCATAATGCCAATGCCGATGATGATCACCCCAATTAAGCCAAACAATATGGCAAACAGGGTAAATACCCCTTCCGCTTCCGCCCCCATCACCAATCGCCGATACATTAACAGCAAGAACAAAGCAAACGACCCGCCGGACACAAACACCCCAAACAGGGTAAATATTTGCAATGGCACCAACGAATAGCCGGTCATTAAATCAAAGTTTAAACGAATCAGGCTGTACAACGAATATTTGCTCTGCCCGTATGCCCGCTCCGCATGGGCAACTTCAATTTCTATTGGGTTTTTCGCATAGCTCTGGGCGGTAGCGGGAATAAACATATTGCTTTCATGGGTTTTTAAAATCCGCTGTACAATGGGGCGGGCATAGCCCCGTAACATACAGCCTTGATCTTTCATTTCGATGTTGGTAATAGCGTGGCGAATACCGTTGATAATACGGCTGGCATTTTTGCGAAAAAAACTGTCTTGGCGGTGGGCACGATAAGTGCCGACCACATCGTGCCCCGATTGTAACGCCGTTAAAATTTTGCCTATTTCTTCGGGCGGGTTTTGCAAATCCGCATCCATAGTGATAATATAATCGCCTGTAGCATTTTCAAAACCGGCAATAATCGCCATGTGCTGTCCATAATTGTTTTCGAAATCGATAACACACGACACATCGGGGCGAGCGGTGTATTGCTGGTGTAATAAGTGTAGCGATTCGTCGGTACTGCCATCATTGGTAAACACAATTTCATAGGGGATATGCAACCCATCGAGCACTTTATAGGTTCTGTCGAACAACAGCGGTAAATTTTCTTGTTCATTGTAAACGGGAATGACAACAGATAACATGGTTTATCCTTTTTTACGGTCTGGACAGAAAAATAACCCCGGCAACGATTAAGGCAATACCCAATATCTTAGTAGCCGACAACGGTTCATGAAACACAAAATAGCCGGCAATGGCGACAACAACATAGCCCACCGATAACAACGGATACGCATACGACACCTCGACCCGGGACAACGCCAAAATCCACAGCACCACCGATACCCCATACAACAGCAAGCCCAAAAATATCCACGCATTAAACACAACCTGTATGCCAATAGGGACAATGTTATCGAGGCTAAACGACATCCCCCCCAATCGCCCCGCCCCCTGTTTTAAGGCAAGCTGGGCAGCAGCATTTAAAAAAACAGCGGTTAAAATAAGGGGTAAGTAGGTTATTTGTGTCATGGGTTATCCCATTGTACATGTGTTTAAGACGATTTTATCTCTTGTAATCGCAAGACGGGTAGCACATCTATAAAGATTTTGGATAGCTTTCTTCCTTTTGCTAAAAGCCCATATTTCTACTAAAAAAATTACAGTGGGCAATATATAAAATAAAACTGTATCCATTTTTTATCCCTTTTTTGATGCGGTTGTTTAAAATCGATTTTATATTCTTTAAGCCCGATGGTTGCGTACATATATGCGTCGACAAGCAATTTTATTACATACAACAGTACAAATAAAGTTACTACATACAACCAAGGGTTTTTATCAAAGAATTGCCATATATTCACAGCGGGGAGTGTACCATGAAAATATAGCATTGGTCAAACAATTTTTGAGGAGTGCCTTTATCAGACACCCCTGCCATTTTTCCTTTACTCTGTTAAAAAGAATTTCTTTCTGTTTTTGCCGAACATTTCTTCGACTAGGTCGTATACCACTTTGTGATTTAGCTCCAGCTCTTCACGGGCGGTTGTACCTGCTGCATCGCCTTTACCACATGTGCGCAAGCCATCGCCAAGACCACCGCTGCTACATACGAAGGTGTCTTTAATATATCCTCTACCACCACGCATATTAAAGTACGCTTCGACCGCATCGGCAAAATATTCGTCGTCTAAGTCACGGCGGGGCAAGGCGTTATCGTCATCACTAGTGCCATCTGGATTAGATCCCGGTATTACTCCCTTTTTCTCCTTGCCATTCTCCTCATACTCACCATACTCCCCTTTGTCTTGCCAATTCAATTTATCATCCCTAAGAGCTTTGTCTGTGGCATCATTTAGCCGCTCTTGCCAATCGGGGACGGCATAATCCATACCGTAATTTTGAATCAAGTGGACAACTTCTTCTAATGCCGCATTACGGGCACTGCCATCCTTACTTAACCCCTTGCCATCGTTGCCAGCAGTTACAAAAGTTTCATCCGCTTGTAAATCTTGGTTATTGCCCATCAATTCACGGAACACAACCACTTTTTTCTTATCGTCTTTTTTATTAAATAAGGTCATGGTTGCTTGATTTTTTTTCAACGCCGCAATGATTTTTTCCGCATTTGGGTTGTGGTTGGGATCCAAGTATCCATCAATCACATCTTTGACATATCTAATTTTTGTTTTACCGCCATTACCACAGGCACTTCCCCCTGAGGTCATAAACACGCCTTTATCCTTACTACATTTAAAATCGTTACCGTATAACAATCGGATACCTTTATAAGTTTCCTCATTTGGTAAAGTGTTTTGTTGTTGTTTTTCTGCCAATTGCTTGGCATAAGGGGTGCTTACCTTTGTCATAATTTGGTGCCGGTTACCACCTGCATCAGTGGCAACAATCGCAAACATCGATAATTCTTCCGCCGATCTTTTGAGAGTAAACGCCCCTGTTTTCGGGTCAACGGTCACATTTTTACGACAATTTTTACCACTTTCACCGGGTTCACACTGTTTGGAAAATTTGTATTTCCCAGGTTCAGTTCGCAAGAAATTATATGTTTTTTCCTTTTCAACCTGTTCCTTAATGCCAGCTGGCAAATCTGCTGGGGCATTGACAACCGTGCCATTGGCAAGTTTGTTTTGTACTTTAATGCCTGTCACCAATGCTCCTGTCATGTTTTGCATGACTTTTTGGTTGTTGGTTTTGGCGGTGATTTTCTTTTGTTTGCCTGTACCTACCCGCATGGTCATAACCACGCCAGAATCGGTGGTTAAAATAAGTTTTTTCTCGCCAGATACCAGCACTTGTCCGGCTTTGGGTTTGATTTCTAATGAAGTTTTAATATCATTTTCGACCACAACCAAAGTATTTTGTTCGCCGTTATTGGTACTATTAAACAATTCGGATCCCTTTGTAACCCGCACAATTTTTTTCAATTGCTTACCGGTGGCAAGGCTCTTTGGGGTTTCGGTGATTTTGTCCCGGTTGGTAACAATATCCACATCGCGTACCACCGGATCGAGCATACGGCGTTGTAAATAGCTCAAGGTTTTTCGACTGGGTTTTTGGCGGGATTTTTGCACACTGGTAGATTTTGGCGTGTCGTATAAATCCATACTAAATGTCAGCTGGCTGATAAAGTTTTTCCCCCGCACTGTATCGTTTTGGTATTGCATGCCAAATTTAATCCGTGACCTCTCAAAGGCTTGGGTGATCTCCGCCCGTATCATCGGACCGTATATATTTTTTACCGCCTTGTGTCCAAAATAGTACGCCCCGCCCCAAACGCCAATTTCTCTGCTGCCCGTAGAAAATTTCTTGCCGACTTCGAGGTCGATACCGCCCATAGGATATTCATAGTGATCCGATACCACACTCAATCCGCCGCCAGAAGTTTCGACAACCTCTTTGTCACGCACCGTATTAAGCATAGATTTTTTACCAGACAACGGCACATACCCATTGATGCGATAATCAAAATTCTTGGACAACTTTTCCCGCCCCAAAGTCAGCTGATAAAAAGTATTGGTGCTGGGCGTACGGCGGACATCAAAAAATCCATAATACCCGTGTACCGCATTGTTGCGAACGGTACGGGTGCCATACCCCAAGTTAAATTCCGCTCCGCCAATGTTAGACCGCTTGCCAATGTAATTGAAAAAGTGGATTTTGTCGCTTTGCTGTCTAAACGGGGCAAGAAAGCTAATTTCCCCCATAGAGCGATTCTGTCCCCGTTTTATAGTCGTTTCCACAACCGATGGAAACATCTTGGTTTGTGTCATTTTCGATGTAGGGGTATTCGCCTGAACAGCCCCATGTACAAACACCATAAATATAAAAGCAATTGATAATTTTCTAGATAGCATGATAGTTACTTCCCTAAATGTAAAAGAAAAAAAAGAATAAAAGAAAGAAGTAAGGCAAAGAAAAAATACGCCCTACATATAAAGATACTGCCCAATATATACTAAACGATTTGCGTTGTCAAGCTAAAAAATACAATATGGAAATACCCCATAACCAAGCGTTTAACAAAATGGGTATATCTTTGATAACAGCTTCCGTTGGGTCTTCGATATTTTTGTTTTCTAACAACATCATATATCGCATCAACCCGAATAACACAAAGGGGACGCTGGGGGCTAATTGTGGTTTGTTTAACGCCACAAACAAAGTATAAAATACAAAGGTCGCCGTCGCCGATAAAGTAACAAATTTATCCAATAAGGGCACCGTATACTGTCGCAAGATTGTACGAGCTGTATCGCCCACATGGGCAAGTTCCTGTCGCCGTTTGCTGGTAATTAAAAACAACGCCAGACAAAACACCGTGATAGTCATCCAATTAGAATGCGGTGCCGATATAGCATCACCGCCAACAAAAGTCCGCAACACAAACCCCGATGCCACAATACACATCTCAACCACCGCCGTATGTTTTAACCACACACTGTATAGCAATATCATCCCCACATACACACCCAACATAGGCAAAATAGCAGGCACCATATACACCCCCACCGCCGATATACCCCCAAGCCCAACCATTATACCCACCGCCAACGGTACAGACACGGCACCACTGGCAACGGGGCGATACTTTTTAGTCGGGTGCTGCATATCAGCCCTGCGATCGCATATATCATTAAAGATATACAACACAGACGCCACAAAACTAAACACCACAAACGCCACCGCTGCTTTAAATATATATTCTGGATACAAAAACCGTTCGGAAAACACCAAAGGTCCCAGCACAAACACATTCTTTGCCCATTGCTTTGGGCGTAATAGTTGTAAAACGGCTGTTATCATGACATTTGGACTTTCATAAAGTTATATTTACCCACATTGTACCGTATACAAAACCATTAGTCAAATATCCGTTGTGTATGATGTTCGCTAATCGCCATCACACTTGCCTGTGGATTAACCCCCAGTGCCGTAGGAATTTGCGAAGCATCACAAATATATATATTGTCAAATCCCCACACTTTACCATTTGGGTCTGTGGCAGAAGTTTCCGCACTCCCCCCGGGACGGCACGATGCCATTAAGTGTATCGACATAGGGTTAAAATTCGCAGGCTTTATAGGAGTCTGTAAATCTGTGATGGCTTGGTCGATATGTGTCCAACCGCTGTGCTCGGCTATGTCGGGAAATATCAAATTGGCCCCTGCATGAAATAAAACTTGTGCCGTGTATAAAATGCCCTGTTGCAAATTTTTAAAATCTTGTTTGGTTAGGGCGTATTTGACAAACGGTTCTTTGATAAAAGGAATCGCCATCACCCGTCCGCTGCCTTGCGGTTTTATCATGGTATAGTACGACCCAATATGTGCGGGATTGTGCATCAAAATTGCCGTATGGTGATAATTGTTGGCAATCCCCATCGCCAAAAACCCCGTGTCAAACACAGATCCGCCGATGCGAATGTCCGGTAAAAACTCTGTTACCGCAGCGGTGGGTACCATAGATTCCCCTGTTTGTACCACTTGGTCAAACCGTGCCACCACCTTAATAGTGGGGTGTAATTGTAGGGTCGTACCTATATTTTTCCGTATGCTGGAACGGTGCAATAATGCAGGGGTCTGAATGCTGCCGCCACAGACAAACAGTTTGTCAAACTTTACGATCCTTTTTTTGCCATTTTGTACAGCGGTTATGTGGGTTGCCCGGCGATTTTTCGTGTGAATTTTATGTACCCAACAATCGGTTAAACAAGTTGCCCCGCTTCGAAACGCATCGGGCAGTAAAGTACGACTCATCGTTTGTTTGCCCCGTGTGGGACACGCATAGGTGCGGGGAGGGAGCGATGCCGTAACATCCATTGCCCGTGGCAAGTGTTCTACTTTATATCCACATTTTTTGCCCCCTTTAAACAGAATCTCCGTATCTTCAAAATGCGGATGTGTTTCTGATACGCTCATATATGCAAACACCCTATCATAATACGGTTTTAAATTGTCATATCGCCAATCATCGCCTAAGTTGTACTCGCTCACCCAGCCATCGATGGTTTGCCGGTATGGTATTTGGTATATGGCAGAATTTATTTCCGTAGTACCGCCCACACATACGCCCTCTGCATAAGCAATAGGAGGCTTGCCTAAGCCAGCGGTTAAACCGCATCCCCGCCACATTTTGGTAAACGAGTCTTTACTGGTTTTTACATCCGCTTCTGTGTGGTGTATGCCCTGCTCAACCATCAACACACTATACCCAGATTTTAAGGCGTTTTTGGCAACAACCGACGCACCCGCACCTGTGCCAACGATAACGACATCAGCGTGGTTATTCTGTGGGGCGGGAATGTGCATAACACCATCCTTGTTCGAACAGCTGTAAAAACACCAACGACCGATACACCCTAAGTAACAGGTTAAACAAGGGGATATATTTTCGCACCACGCCGCCCAACCCAACCATAGATAAAGGTACAAAAACCAGCGTTAATACAAAAATTGCCAACCGCACATGAACAGGGGCTTTTGACAACGCCAAACGCACAAAATCCGCATGCCGCACCGCCCGGGTAGCATCCACAGAAGCGGGCATGGATTTACGAATCATATAAGGTACACATATCATATTTTGTTACATAAAATCCGCATGTAATCCCGTACATAAGCAAGCATTTCATATACCCTATGCAAAACGGGATAGCGATAATAAAACAAACGGTTTACAATCGATTCATTACGGGCAGTAGCGTACTGTATCGAATGGATTTTGTCAAACTTAAATCCACAGTGGGTAAAACACAATCCCGCCCGGCGGGTGTGATACTTGGCAACAAACAAATGGCTATTACAGGTGGGTACCGGGATATTGTTATGGCACAGGTGCTGTTTTAAAAATACCGCATTACCCATAGTATCTATATATGTCGATAATTGGGGGGTACAAGTTATAATATGATCCGCCATAACCCCCCGTTGCACCAAATACATTTTTGCCGATATGTGTTCGGGTACCATGCCGCCAAAAGCGTTGGCAGGTGCCAAATATATAACGGTATCCGCATGGGTTGTATAAAAATCTAGCACAGCGTCCAATACCGCCCTGTACACAAAAGACGGCTTATCGGTGGTATTGCCCTTATCGTCTGCTTGCAATCCATCGGGAACGACAACAATATGATACATATTAAAATATCCGTGATATGTATTTTAACATTTTTAATACACCTTGTTTTACGGGCTTGGTATGGCTGGACGCATCGGCTTTGATAGCGTGTTTGTTAAAGCTATCGACAAACCATGCATACGCATGCACCATCATATCCCGATTGCTGTGTTTTGGCGTCCAATTTAAAGCATCTTGAATGTGTTTTGTATCGTAGTAAAAAGCTTTGTGATATGTTAAATAATGCCATGGGCTTAGCGGCGATAGCCCCAATTTATCCAGTGTATACAAAGCCATTTTTGACACCCCCACCGGCAAGCCAATAACTTTGGATTTTTTCCCCACCGCCCGTATCATATATTCCAAATCTTCCCGTAGCGTAGCAAATTCATGCGTACCCACATTGTACAAACCAGATTTTTTTTGCAGTGCCGATTCTATAGACACATTGGCAAGATCTTCCACATGGACAAATTGAAACAGGTTGTTACCCTTGCCAATAATAAAGATATTGGCATCATCCTTTATCCAGTCGAACAATATTTCAAATATACCCAATCTCCCTTCGCCAATGACTGTTCGAGGACGGATGCAACAAGCGGGTAACCCGTCTTTGATAGCACTTTGCACCAACGCATCCGCATCCGCTTTGGCTTGCCCGTAAATTTCCAATGCCCCCATAGGGGATTCAGGGGCAATCGGCATGGTATCTGGTGCCCCAAATATAGCCGATGACGACATGTGACACAACATTTTGACACGATGCTTTTTTGCCATATCGACAATAATTTTTGTCCCCCCCACATTCACCGCTTGGTATTTTTTACCCGCCTTAGTTAAAGGAACCAATGCCACATTGTGATGAATATAATCGACCCCTTGACACGCCCTGTCCACTGCGTTTATGTCTAAAATATCCGCCTGAACAAACGCCACCTCATCAGGCAAATCGTCCGATCGCCAAATATCCAGCACCCGTACCGCTTCACCCCGTGCCACCAATTGCTTGGCAATATGAGACCCAACAAACCCAGATCCACCCGTAATTAAGTGCATATTTTTCTCCTATCCATATTGCAACCCATCTATTATGTTACATATACACCCAAAATGGGTATACTATATCAACATTCCAACAATTGTGATGTAAATACCTTGTCAAAATAATCCTGTGGTAAAGGATATACTTTGTGTAAACCTCCAAATTGTTTAAAGTACGACCCTAATTTTTCAACTTTGGTATTTTTAACCCATATCATCAACATAACCGATTGGTAATTTTGCTTGCTTATTTCCAACAAAAACAGCTTATAACTGTCTTTTAGTGCCTTGACATTAGGTGTATCTTTGCCAAGATGCAAGAACGACCTCCCTTTATAAATGGCATCTTGGGCGTGCATTTCTACTTTATTAAAATTGCCCATATACACAACATCCGGTGTATATGTTGGTATAATACTTGGGTGGTGTTTATAAATATAACCATTGTCTGCTCTCATTTTACATTGTGCATAAACAATATCTGGGTTTGTATACCCCCAAATTTCATATATATTATAATTATCCCGCATATAAAACATCGCACTGACTTGATTGGACATTAGAGACATATTTTTAGGGATAATATTCCCCATAATATGTCTTGAAAAGAAATCAAGATTTTTCTGTTTATACATAGTGCGATACGCAAAATGACCACTTTGTAACAGTAACAATAGAATTATAATACATACAAAAACATTTACAAAATGTCTTTTTTTATACACATATGGACTGCATATATCTGATATAAAAATAGCAATGCCCATATATAACACAATCATAAAATTACTTACATAGCGTAATTTTGATACTTCATATACCAATTGATTGCTAATAATCGCAACAGATAACACAAAGGTCGAGAGCGACAACATCACAAAAAATATACCTTTTTTATAGCTGTTAACAATAAGTACAATAAGTACTGACATTAACACTACTATGTTTTGGTGTACATACACCCATATATTTTGTAATTTTGATACTATATCACCCCCTATGCCCATTTTTAATGCAATAGGATTGGGGATTACAACACCAAAATATAGATAATACACAAGGAAAAACGATATGGTACCAGATAGTACAATCATACTCTGTTTTAGTGGAATTTGACGATTATGGCACATTTTTGCGAACAATACACACCCCGCCCACAACATATTTTCTGGACGAGCAAAAGCAAATAAAAATCCAAATACACCAATTTTGGTAGCACTTCTATTATGCAACACATTATATATAAACCCCACAAACAACATAGTAGACATAGCTGTACCAAATCCATAATTAAAAATTGTCATCGCATTTATTCCGGCTAAAACCATTCTACCTACTATTACAATGCGTGCTAAAATGCTTGTATCAGAATGTACCATAAAACCCGCTATATATTTATGTACACTTAATAAGAGTGGCGAAAATAATAGGTATATTACGACAAACAAACATATCCCTAAGATTTTCTCATATTGTTTATCCGTATAGTGTAATATTATCTTATACGCATACACCACAATTATTGTTATAAATACAGCGGTCAATATCATACTGCCCATATACAGTGAAATATGATTGTAGGCAAAAGGCGTGAGCAACAAGAAATACAATATTTCCACTGTACCGCCAATTTTTTCGGTGGGACTGAATGAAAATATACCATTATGCCATAAGTTATAAGGATGAGAAAAATTTACATAGGCTTCATCAACGACAAAATATTGCAATGAAAACCGAGCAGTGATTAAACTGGCATAAGCTGTATACAAATACACCTTGTGCGACTTTACCATATATGCCCCAATGGACACAATAGATAATACAGCAAAAACAATAGCAATATAATCTTGCGTATTTCCAAGTAAAAACTGCGTGTAAGCATTGGGTTCATAATTGGGTATGGTATAGTAATGAAAATTCATGATAGTCTCCAAAATTATCTCAAACATATGCAATCCGCAGGTGGTTTATATTACAAAACATATCCTATTACAAGATGTTTTATCCCTTACGCACTAAATCATTCATACACAACAACGCATGGATGATTTTAGATTTATACCTTTATTCCAATTCAATTAACAGATCGTGGGCGTTTACGCTGTCGCCGGCTTTTATGTGGATGGTTTTTATGGTGCCGTTTTGTTCGCTGGTTACGGCGGTTTGCATTTTCATGGCTTCTAAGGACAGTAGCGGATCGCCTTTTTTGATTTTTTGTCCGATGGTTACATCGACGGTAACCACCATGCCGGGCATGGGGGCGGGGATGTGTTTGGGGTTGCCGTCTTCTGCTTTTGGCTGTACCGTCAAGTGTGCCGATACTTTTTTGTCGGCGATACGGATGGTGCGGGGTTGTCCGTTTAGTTCGAAGAACACTTCCCGAGTGCCTTCGTTATCTACTTCACCAGTGGTTAAGTATTTGACAATCAGTTTTTTACCTGCTTCGATTTCCACCTCGACTTCTTCGCCTTGTGCTAAGCCATAAAAGAACGGGTAGGTGGGAATAGCCGACACTTGGGCGTATTTTTTAAAGTGGCGGGCGTATTGTTCAAACACTTTTGGGTACATAATATAAGACGCAAGTTCCGTATCGCTGACTTTACGGCGTAAAATTTTGTTTAAGCTTTGGCGGGTGCCGACCATATCCATATCATCAACGGTTTCTCCATACCGTTTGGTTAGGGGCGACTCGCCTTTAAGCACTTTGTTTTGTATGTCTGCGGGAAAGCCGCCCGGATTTTGTCCCAAGTCGCCCCGCATCAGCTGTACCACCGATTCGGGAAATGAGATATGTTTGTCGGGGTCTAACACATCGGCAGGGGTTAGGTTTGATGTTACCATCATAATTGCCATATCGCCGACCACTTTTGAGGACGGTGTTACTTTGACAATATCGCCGAACATTTTGTTGACTTGTGCATACATTTCCGCTACCAAGTGCCAGCGGTCGTCGCCAATCCCTAAGGCACGGGCTTGTTGTTTTAGGTTGGTGTATTGCCCGCCCGGCATCTCGTGCAAGTACACTTCGGACGCACCAGAGGTGTTATCCGCTTCGAACGCCCCGTACAGCCGCCGTACCTGTTGCCAATAAGCAGAGGCTTGACGGGTGGCGTGCCAATCGATATTGGTAGCATAAGGGGTGGCTTCTAACAGTTTTACCATCGATCCCAACGGCGGTTGCGATGTGGTACCAGACATGCTGTCCATAGCACAGTCGACCACATCGACTCCAGATTCGATTGCTGTGTAATAGGTTGCCGCTGCCACCCCGCTAGTATCGTGGCAATGCAGGTGCAACGGCATCGACACTTCGGATTTTAAGGCGGTCACCAAAGTACGAGCTTGGGCGGGTTTTAACAACCCCGCCATGTCTTTGATGGCAAGGATATGTGCCCCCGTTTGTTGCAAGTCTTTTGCCATGCGAATATAATAGTCGAGATTAAATTTATCCCGGGTTTTATCGAACACATCACCCGTATAACAAATAGTTGCCTCACATACGGTGCCGGTATTTAACACCGCATCGATGGCAATTTTCATATTATCGGTCCAATTTAAGCTGTCGAACACCCGAAAAATATCAAGCCCATTATCGGCGGTTTTTTCAATAAAATATGTAACCGCATTGTCTGGATAGTTTTGGTACCCCACCGCATTACTTGCCCGCAGGAGCATTTGTAACATCTGGTTTGGCATTTTTTGCCGCAAGTGTTGCAGCCGCTCCCACGGGCATTCTTTTAAAAACCGCATGGCAGAATCAAAAGTCGCCCCGCCCCAACACTCGACGGCAAACAAGGTGTTTAACTTGTGGGCATAAAACGGCGATATGGTTTCCAAATCATAGGTACGCACCCGTGTTGCCAACAGCGACTGATGGGCATCGCGCATGGTTGTATCCATAATCAACGGTGTTTTATTGTTGCCCAGCCATTTGGCAAAACCTGCCGCCCCCAATTCCAAAAACACATCACGGGTGCCTTTGGGGGTAGGGGCACATTTATCATAAGCGGGTACCACCGGCGATTTGAGCACATCAGCAGCAATAGCGGGGCGGTTTTTCACTTCTGGGTTGCCGTTGACCAACACTTCGGACATAAAGGTCAATAACCGGGTTGCCGTGTCTCGGCGTTTGGGAAAATCGAACAGCTCTGGGGTTTCGTCGATAAATTTTGTGGTGTAGGCACCGGACAAAAACTTTTCGTGCTGTAACAGCTGTTGCAAGAATGGCAAATTGGTTGCCACCCCCCGGATACGAAATTCGGCCAATGCTCGATTCATGCGGATAATAGCCTCTTCTGGCGATGCCCCATAGGCGGTAACTTTTACCAACATCGAATCGTAAAACGGGGTAATCTGAGCCCCCGAATACGCCGTGCCCCCGTCCAAGCGAATACCAAAACCGGTTGCCGAACGGTAAGCGTTAATCCGTCCATAATCGGGAATAAAGTTATTTTCTGGGTTTTCTGTAGTGACTCGGGATTGCAAGGCATGGCAGTGCATTTTAATATCGGGCTGTTCTGGCACAGGTGACTCGGCGGTGCCAATTTCTGCCCCACAAGCGATTAAAATTTGTGATTTTACAATGTCGATACCGGTAATAACTTCGGTTACCGTGTGTTCGACCTGTACCCGGGGATTGACTTCGATAAAGTAAAATTTTCCTGAATCCTTGTCCATCAAAAATTCTACAGTGCCGGCATTTTCGTATTTTACCGCCCGTCCCAGTTTAATCGCCGCCGCACATAACGCATTGCGGGCATCGGTTTCCAAGTAGGGGGCGGGGGCTCTCTCGACAACTTTTTGATTGCGGCGTTGGATCGAACAATCGCGCTCGAACAGATGCACAAGATTATTGTATTTGTCGCCGATGAGCTGCACTTCCACATGGCGGGCGTTGCGGATAAGTTTTTCGAAGTACACTTCGCCGTTGCCAAAGGCTTTTTTCGCCTCTGCAGATGCGTCCCGCACTTGCTGTTCGATGTCGCCCTCAGATTCAATGGCACGCATGCCCCGCCCACCGCCGCCCCAAGAGGCTTTTAACATAAGCGGATAGCCAATATCTGTGGCAGTACGGTATACAGATTCCATATCCGACACATCCAACGCCGCCGATGCGGGTACTACGGGTACGCCGGCTTGTATAGCAATGTCACGGGCGGATACTTTGTTACCCAATTGACGCATGGTTTGTGAGCGGGGACCGACAAAAATAATGTCATTTTCCGCACACAAATCGGCAAATTGTGGATTTTCCGACAAAAACCCATAGCCGGGGTGGATAGCCCCCGCCCCCACCTGTTTGGCAATACGGATAATATCGTGCATATCCAAGTACGCTTCCAGAGGACCTTTGCCTTCGCCAACCAAATACGCCTCGTCCGATTTAAACCGATGCAGGGCAAACCGATCCTGTTGGGCATAAATCGACACCGTCTTTAACCCCAATTCATTCGCCGCCCGACTGACACGAATAGAAATTTCACCACGGTTGGCAACCAAAATTTTATCGATGGGTAAATATTCCGTATTGTACATTCAAAAATCTCCTAATGCTTATGTGCTGTTATATTATTATGACAATAGCACAGTTTTATACACTCGCCAATACATTTTTTAAAAAAAGTACTATAATACCTTTTTGGACAGTATGAGTATCTTACATATCTATCATGCCCGCTTGTATAATAAAATCGACAATTGTGGGGACACCTTCGGCGATTTTTAGATTGGTAAACACAAACGGCAGATCGCCCCGTTGGGCTTTGGTGTCGTGTGCCATTATGTGCATATCGACTTCTACAAACGGGGCAAGGTCGATTTTATTGATAACCAGCATATCGGATTTTGTGATCGCTGGTCCGCCTTTTCTGGGGATGTCCTGCCCACATGCCACATCGATAACATACAAGGTCATATCGACCAATTCAGGGCTAAAGGTAGCGGCTAGGTTATCTCCACCACTTTCGATAAACACGATTTGTATATCTGGATGGCGGGCGGTTATATCAGCGATTGCCCCTTGATTCATAGACGCATCTTCCCGAATCGCCGTGTGGGGACAACCGCCGGTTTCTACACCGATAATACGATCCGCATCTAATACGCCGGCGTTGGTTAAGGCGGTGGCATCTTCGGTGGTGTAAATATCGTTGGTGATAACACCGATACTGACTGTGTTGTGTAAAGCACTGCACAAGCACTTTAACAACGATGTTTTGCCGCTGCCAACGGGGCCGCCGATGCCGACTCTTAAGGGGGGTTTTGTGAAATTCGACTGCATGTTGTATAGCCCTTATGGTTATGACCTAAACAGTCGTACGGGTTGGGTTTCGTGTAGGCTGCTAGCAATGCTGACCATAGGGGTAAAGGCACCTATGTCCGCATCGTTTATGTGGTACGATGTTTCGATGGTTTCTGGTATCTGTGCACACAGGCGAAACAGTATATTTTGCCCTGCGGACTGCCCAAGCGGTATCAATTTTATAGCCGCCATCACCATATTTTCCGCCCAGCTGTATATATATCCGGCTTGTAAATCCTGTATATCGATGCCCCAACGATAGCCCACATAGGCAAGCCCTGCGATTTGGGTAGGGGTATATGGCGGCTGAAAAGTATCTATATCTGTCAACTCATATTGTTGTAACAGCTGCCACAACGCCCGCCCCCGTTGTGTTTCTTCCGCCCGCAATTCGGCAGTTTCCCGATGGCTGTACAAGGTGTGATTCCAGCTGTTAAAATCCGTGCTATTGCCGCATTGCACCGCTTGGTAACACCGTTGTAATACGGGCAGGTCGAGACGGGCAAAACCGTTGTGTAAGCACACACACAGCCAATCATACATATTGTCGGCGGTGGCAATCCAACCCATGTGTACAGCGGTTTCCACCCCTTGAGAATAGCAAAATCCCCCTGTCGGTGATGCACTGCTTATCAGCTGAAACAGGCGAATAGTGGATAGGTTAGCGGTATTTTTCATGGACATATACGCCTAATGGCTGTGGGGGTGATATGCCCCGGCTTCTGGCTCAAAGGGTTTGTGTTCATGGGTCACCACGCCGCCTAAGGTCACCACCATATCATCCAGCACATGATCCGGTTGATACCGTATGTATGTTGCAGTTATTTCTAAGCACACATGGCGGTTGCCCAAGTGATAGGCAAGCCGTATTAAACACAACGAATCATCGCTGTATACGGTCGCTACGGGCTCGATGGCGGATAGGATTTTTACCACCCGTCCACAGGGGCTTTGCAACCCTTGCCCGTGTCGTAAAATACTGCCCCGGGGCAGAAATAATCCCGCCTGCTCTCCATTGTCTAAGGTAACTTTTAAGCGGCTTTTTATACGCCTGTCGAAGGGCAGAGAGACGGTGGTATCCCATGTGTTGAGAGGTATATCTAGCACGGTGTAAAATGCCAACATATACCCGTCCTAAAACAAAAAATACCGCTGTGCCATAGGCAACACTTGTGCCGGTTCACAAGTTAGCAATTGCCCGTCCGCATAGACTTTATAGGTCTGCGGACACACTTCGATATGCGGTTGCCAATTGTTGTGTATCATATCCCGTTTACGAATATGACGACAGTTTTGCACCGGGTGGATAATACTGTTTAAACCCAATTGGTTGTGTACATCGTTTTCATATGCCGATTTTGATATAAATGTGATTTTGGTTTTTTGTACGCTGTTGCCAAACGCCCCGAACATAGGGCGGTAATGCACAGGTTGCGGTGTGGGTATGGACGCATTGGGGTCGCCCATAGGGGCAAGGGCAATCATACCGCCCTTGATAACCATACTGGGTTTGACGCCAAAAAACGCCGGTTGCCACAACACCAAGTCCGCCAGTTTCCCCACCTCGACAGACCCAATATGTGCCGCCATGCCGTGTGTAATAGCGGGGTTAATGGTATATTTCGCCACATAGCGTTTTAGGCGGGTGTTATCATTCTTATCGCTGTCCCCGTCTAGTGTCCCCCGCTGCAGTTTCATTTTATGGGCGGTTTGCCAAGTGCGGAGAATCACTTCGCCAACCCGTCCCATAGCCTGCGAATCCGATGCAATCATCGAAAACGCCCCCAAGTCGTGAAAAATATCTTCAGCGGCGATGGTTTCCCGGCGAATACGGGATTCAGCAAATGCCACATCTTCGGCAATGGCAGGGGACAAGTGGTGGCACACCATTAACATGTCGAGGTGTTCATCGACCGTATTCACCGTATATGGACGGGTGGGGTTGGTGGAAGACGGTAAAATATTGGCTCGTCCACAGGCTTTGATAATATCCGGAGCGTGTCCGCCGCCGGCACCCTCCGTGTGATAGGTGTGAATCACTCGATCGCCAATGGCATTAAGAGTGCTTTCTAAAAATCCTGCTTCGTTTAAGGTGTCTGTATGAATAGCAACTTGCGTGTCTGTCTGTTCGGCAACTTGCAAACAGGTATCGATGGCTTGCGGCGTTGTCCCCCAATCTTCGTGCAGCTTTAACCCCACCGCCCCCGCTTGGATTTGGTCATTGAGGGGAATGGCACTACTGGCATTTCCCTTGCCTAGTAACCCAAAGTTCATCGGCATCACATCCAGCGATTGTAACATGCGGTGCATATGCCACACCCCCGGCGTACAGGTGGTGGCATTGGTACCAGTAGCAGGCCCCGTGCCACCGCCAATCATAGTGGTAATACCCGATGCCAACGCTTCATCGACCTGTTGCGGACAAATAAAGTGAATGTGGCTGTCGATACCGCCGGCGGTTACGATACAGCCTTCGCCGGCGACAATTTCCGTACCGGCACCGATGGTAATATCCACTCGTTGTTGTATATCCGGATTGCCGGCTTTGCCAATAGCGGCTATAACCCCGTCCTTAATGGCAATATCTGCTTTGACAATACCCCAATAATCCAAAACAACCGCATTGGTAATCACCGTATCCGGGGTTTCACAACAGGGGGCTTGCGATTGTCCCATACCGTCCCGAATAACTTTGCCGCCGCCGAATTTTACTTCGTCCCCGTATACGGTGTGGTCTTTTTCCACTTGTAACCACAATTCTGTATCCGCCAAGCGGATTTTATCGCCTGTGGTCGGTCCGAACATTTCCGCATATGCGGTGCGAGTCATCTGTGCCATAGTTATATTTCCTAATGTTGTTGTTCTACATGTCGATTTTACCCATAACTTTACCTTGAAACCCGTACACTTCTCTTTTGCCGGCGTATGCCACCAATTCGACAGTACGGGCTTGTCCCGGTTCAAACCGCACAGCGGTACCAGCGGCAATATTTAAGCGAAACCCCAATGTGTGGGTGCGGTCGAATTGCAAGTAAGAATTTACCTCATAAAAATGATAATGGGAACCAACTTGTACAGGTCTGTCGCCGGTGTTTTTCACCAACACAGTTACAGTGTCCAATCCTTGATTTATTTCAATATCGCCACTAGCGGTTTCTATTTGCCCGGGGGCAAAAATAGGGGTATTTACCAATGCCGTTGCCATGTTATAAAACCTTTCTTAATTATACAATCGGGTTGTGCACGGTTACCAGCTTAGTGCCATCGGGAAAGGTGGCTTCGACCTGTATATCGGGTATCATACTGGCGATGCCGTCCATCACATCCTCAGCCGACAACAACGACCGCCCATAATCCATTAATTCGGATACAGTCTTTCCCTCCCTTGCCCCTTCGACAATGGCACTGCTAATAAGGGCGACAGCTTCTGGATAATTGAGTTTTAATCCCCTGTCTTTACGGTGCTGTGCCAGCATGCCGGCACAAAATATGAGCAGTTTATCTTTTTCCCGTGCTGTTAAGTGCATAAGTGTATCTCCTGTAAAAAAATTTATGTATGCCAAATTCTAGGTACGGTTGCGGCAGTGTTATAGCGGGCGAATCGCACAGATTGCCAGATACGGACAAACATACAACGGATGGTTTCCGCCCACACGCTAAACATCCGCACCACAATTATATCCCCCATTTGTGTGACCCCACATATACCCTCTTGGCGGAGCAGTTGCCTGTCTGTAATCAGATTGCGAATAGTGTCTATAAGGTTTGGGGTGCGGGCATCACAGCTGATATAAAAGGACGCCTGCATGGGATAGTGTTGTAACCCCACCGCCCGTATTCCCTCGCTGGTTGCGTCATAGGCGATAGTTTCGTTTAAAACCTGCGTGGTGTCCATAAAAATACGGGTACGACCGTGTACAGTACCACAAGTATATGTTTGTCGATTGGCGGGTCTGCCGAAACAGTGGGCTTCCCAGACCATAAACCGCCCGCCCGTTTGATAGTGTATATCCGTCTGTATACGGGCATGACAGCCGTTAAAAAAGATATTTTCTTGTGGCAAGTATTCCATATCCGCCCCGTTTGCAATGTGCAAGGTTTGCTGTTGCATAGCAACGGCACCAGTGGACAGATAAAACTTTGTCGCCCCAGGGCTGGTCAATACAGCATGGGCGTTTTCATGCACGGTACAGTGTATGTCAAGGGTATCGCCCGCAACCACACCACCGGGCGGATGCAGTATATATGTATGGCAAATACCGCCCTCTGGATACAACGGGCGTTGGGTGGCTAGGGGGCCTATCTGCCGGCGGTGTTTCAATACGGTACGCCCCTGCGACCGAGCAAACCCCATACACAACCGCCCGTACCATCCGTTAGGATTGACAAGCGATGATTCGGATATGTTTTTTTCGTTCGGCATACGCATATATGTTTACTATATCACACCGAAAGATATTTTTGTACCGTTTTATCGTCGAGTACCGACATATCACCCGTTGCCATAACAGCCCCCCTATCGATAATAATAAACGAATCGCCCACCCGCCGAGCAAACGGCAGTTTTTGTTCCACCAACAATACGGTCATATGGAACTCTTTGTTAAGGGTGCGGATAATGTCACTAATATGCTGGACAATATTCGGCTGAATCCCTTCGGTGGGCTCATCGAGTATCAGGATTTTGGGGTCGATAACCAACGCCCGGGCAATGGCAAGTTGCTGTTGTTGTCCCCCCGATAAATCGCCGCCTCTTCGCTGTAACATGTCCTTCAGTACCGGAAACAAGTCAAAAATCAGCGGCGGGATTTTACGGTCTGCTCTCAAGCGGATAGGCAAGCCGATTTCTAAGTTTTCTTGCACGGTCAGCAATGGAAAAATTTGCCTGCCTTGTGGCACATAGCCGATGCCGAGTCTGGCACGATCGGACGATCGACGGGCACTGAGATTGCTATCATAAAGCGACACAGATCCGCTTTTTAGCGGCAACACCCCCATAATACATTGTAACAGAGTGGTTTTTCCCACCCCATTTCGCCCCATTAACACGGTGCATTTGCCCGTCTCAATGGTCATATCCATATCCCGTAAAGTGTGGCTCTGCCCATAGTATTGGTTGAGATTTTGTATCCGTATCACAGCTATTCCCCCAAGTATACCCGTTGTACTTGCCGGTTATGCCGCACCTGTGCCATAGTTCCTTGTGCAAGTACAGTGCCTTGATGCAGTACGGTAATAGGCGATTGCAAGGAACGGACAAAGTCCATGTCGTGCTCGACCACCACTACCGAATGGGTGCCCGCCAAAGATTTTAACAACACAGCGGTGCGATCCATTTCTTGGTGTGTCATGCCCGCCACCGGCTCATCGATCAATAACAACATGGGATTTTGTACCAACAACATACCGATTTCTAGCCACTGTTTTTGTCCGTGCGACAATTGCCCCGCTCGTATATGCCTATGATTTTGTAAGCCGATAGTTTCCAGTGCCTGCTGCAATTTTAAAGTTTCATCCGTAGACATTTCGGCTCGAAACACCGCCCATGGGGTGCGGGGACCTTCGAGGGCAAGTTCGAGATTTTCCCACACGGTTAAACACTCGATAACTGTCGGCTTTTGGAATTTCCGTCCGATGCCAGCGTTGGCGATATCTGTTTCACTCATGGTCAGCACATCTAAGGTGCCGTCGAGCCATACTTCACCCGTGTCCGGCTTGGTTTTACCGGTGACAATATCCATCACAGTGGTTTTACCCGCCCCATTAGGACCAATAATACACCGCAACTCCCCCCGCTTGATAAACAGGTTTAAATCGTTAATCGCTTTAAAGCCATCAAAAGACTTGTGCACCCCTTTTACATAAAGCACCGTATCCGCATCGATGTTCGGGCGAAATCGCACAGGCGATTTTGTACGCATATTTTTAAACATGGGCGTTGTCCTTGTCCGTCATATGACAGGGCGTTTGTTTGCTTTTGTACCTGCCGATGCAGTCCTGTAATACACCCACCACCCCATAGGGAAAATAGCGGGTGCATACGACAAAGGACGCTCCCAATACAAACAACCATACTTCTGGAAACTGCACCGTTAAAATAGTTTTGGCATAATTGACGACAATTGCCCCCACTACCGCCCCAAACAAAGTCGCCCGTCCGCCTAAGGCAACCCAAACAATAATTTCAATCGAATTTAAGGGCGAAAATTCGCCCGGATTGATAATACCTACCTGTGGCACATACAACGCCCCGGCAATGCCGGCAATCACAGCGGATATGACAAAGATACCCACTTTTACTTGCGTAACCCGATAGCCCATAAAACGGGTGCGGGACTCCGCATCTCGAATGGCAACCACCACCCGCCCCAAGCGACTTTCGGTGATAGCACGACACACCACATATGCCGCCATTAACGCAAGCCCGGTAACCATAAACAACACCACTTTAGTTTCTGTATCCCGCAAGCTGTGTCCCAGTATGTCTTTAAAATCGGTTAAGCCATTGTTGCCACCAAAGCCCATTTCGTTGCGAAAAAACGCCAGCATAAGGGCAAACACTAAGGCTTGGGTGATAATCGATAGGTAAACCCCCGATACCCGGGATCGAAACGCCAAAAATCCAAACACAAGTGCCAGCAGCCCCGGCACCAACACCACCATCAGCACAGCAAACCAAAACATGTCGAAACCATACCAAAACCAAGGCAATTGCTGCCAATTTAAAAACACCATAAAATCCGGTAGTAAGGGGTGTCCATATACCCCTCTATCGCCAATTTGACGCATCAGGTACATACCCATAGCATAGCCGCCAAGGGCAAAAAACGCCCCGTGACCCAAACTGAGTATACCCAAATACCCCCACACCAAATCCACTGCCAACGCCAACATAGCATACGACAGATATTTCCCCAGTAAAGTCATGGTAAAGGTATCGACATGCAATATATGCCCCACCGGCATAGTATAATTTAACACCGGCATCAGTATAATCAGGGCAAACAAAATCGCCAACATCCACTGCCCGCCTATATCATTTTTTAAAGTGCTGTGTATCACAGGGTTACTCCTCCGCTGCCCGCCCTTTTTGCGGAAACAGCCCTTTGGGGCGGTTTTGAATAAAGCCAATAATACATATAAGTACCAATATCTTAGCCAGCACCGCCCCGGTTGACGGTTCAAGGACTTTGTTTAAAATCCCCAAACTCAGTCCCGCCGTCAAAGTCCCCCACAAGTTGCCTACGCCCCCAAACACCACCACCATAAACGAATCGACAATATAGGCTTGTCCCATGTTCGGTCCCACATTGGTAAGCTGTGATAACGCTACACCGGCAATACCAGCAATGCCAGATCCCAAGCCAAAAGACATCATATCCACCCTGTGTGACCGCACCCCCATCGCTTGTGCCATTGTACGGTTTTGCGATACCGCCCGCACTTGCAGTCCCAATCGGCTCTTGTGCATAATAAACCACAACATGCCAAACACCACGGCACAAAATATAATAATATATAAGCGGTTATAAGTCAAAGATAACATGTCATTGATGTGCCAAGACCCCGCCATCCAATCCGGCGTCGATACGGAACGGTTTAGGGGCGAAAATATAGTCCGTACCGCCTGTTGTAAAATCAGGCTAACCCCAAAGGTCGCCAGTAAAGTTTCTAACGGTCTGCCATATAAATGGCGAATAACCAAGCGTTCCATGACTATCCCCACAAACCCGGACACCACAAACGCAACGGGAATAGACAGCAACAATGTATATTCGACAAAATCCGGCAGTACGGCTTGTATAACATACACCGTATACGCCCCAATCATAATCAATTCCCCATGTGCCATGTTAATAACCCCCATAACCCCAAAAGTAATAGCAAGCCCAATACTAGCAAGCACCAGTACACTGCCCAGACTTAACCCAAAAAACACGGTTTCGACACCGTTGTAAAATGTGCGGGTCGATTCGTATGACTGCAATGCCTGTTCGGCACGGGTGGCAATGTCTGTATCGGCAGTGGTAACGATAATGTCTTTCAAGACAATCGGCACAATCGGGTTTTTAGACTGTTTTAACACACCGATAGCCTGCATTTGTGCGGCGGTATCTTGGTGTTGTGCGTCAGCGACCGCAACCGCTAAAGCAGCAATTGATTTTACCCGTGTATCGGTTTCTGTCATCAGCAATTTCTGTACCATTTGCACAGTATCTGCATCGGTTTTACCGACTAACGACTGTAACGCTTTGTAACGGACGGCAGGATTTGAGGAAAAAATATCCATAGTTGCCAAAGTCTGTTTAATCGCTGTTCGCAACTGGTTATTGACGCTGATTTTTTTAAACGCCCGTTTGTTGGTGATGGTAATGTGTCTGTTTTCCCACAGGGTATACGCCGGTTCATCCTTGCGAAGGGACGGGATTTTGTATAAATCCATAGTTTGTTTTTGATAGTACAGTTTACCGCCGAGCCAAATTTCCAATAACGGGCGGGCTTGTTCTGTGGGCAGGTTCTGCACTACCCAATCGAGGGCTTGTATTTTGTCTGCACTTTTTTTACTCATTAAATATGTTTTTGCCGTGTCAAACGACCCTATATTTGCCTGTGCCTGCATGCTGTGCAGCAGAAACAGCACCGGGGCACATAAAGTGCAAAAAACATATATATAACTTTTTTTCATACGACTTTTTCCTCGTATATGTATGACACGATACCATACGCAGTATATATACACTGCATATGGTATTGTTGTGTCCTCTTTACACTTTTATTGCGACCCCGAACACTTGGCGGTGATAACATTATAGCTGCCACAAGATAGGGGTTTTCTCCAGTCTGAAATAAGATCTTTGGAACCGGGTAGGAAATCAGACCATGCGTCTCCTACCACCAAACCGGGAGTTTCCCAGACAATTTCAAACTGCCCGTCGTCTTGGATTTCGCCGATGAGTACAGGTTTTGTAATATGGTGGTTGGGCATCATTGCCGAATAGCCCCCAGACAAATTCGGTACGGTAACACCGATAATCGAGCGTTGTACCGCATCGGAGTCGGTGGTGCCTGCGGCTTCGACCGCTTTTACCCACATGTTAAACCCGATATAATGGGCTTCCATAGGGTCGTTAGTGACCCGCTGTTCGTTTTTGATAAAGTCGTGCCATGCCTCGATAAACGCTTCGTTTTGTTCCGTGTCGACACTCATAAAGTAATTCCATGCCGCCAAGTGTCCCACCAATGCAGATGTATCCATACCGGACAGTTCTTCTTCCCCTACGGAAAACGCCACTACGGGGATGTCTTCGGCGGACACCCCTTGTGCCGCTAGCTCTTTATAAAACGGTACATTGGCATCACCGTTTACGGTAGATACCACAGCGGTTTTCTTGCCGGCGGAGCCGAATTTTTTAATATCAGAGACAATCGATTGCCAATCCGAATGCCCAAAGGGAGTGTAGTTGATCATAATATCTGCGGCGGCAACGCCTTTTGCCTGTAAGTAGGCTTGTAAGATTTTATTGGTCGTACGGGGGTATACATAATCCGTACCCGCCAGTACCCACCTGTCGACACCGATTTCATTCATCAGGTAATCGACCGCCGGGATAGCCTGTTGATTCGGTGCTGCCCCGGTGTAAAATACATTTTTAGACGATTCTTCGCCTTCGTACTGTACTGGATAGAAAAACAGACCGTTTAGTTCCTCGATCACCGGCAACACAGATTTACGGGACACGGATGTCCAAGACCCAAAGATAACATCTACCTTTTCTTTTTCGATAAGTTCCCGGGCTTTTTCCGCAAATAACGGCCAATTCGACGCCGGGTCGACCACCACCACCTCTAATTTTTTACCGAGCAAACCGCCCTTTTTGTTTTGTTCCTGTACCAGCATCAGGATAGTATCTTTAAGAGTGGTTTCACTAATCGCCATCGTCCCCGATAAAGAGTGTAACACCCCCACTTTAATTGTATCCGCAGCCGTTGCAACCGCACCCATCGCAGCCATTGCAACAGCAGCAATCATCGATTTTAAAAATGTCATTTTGCTCATTCCTTTCCACAGTGTTATAAGGGAAAATGTCCCCTGTGGCAGTAAAGTTATGCAAATTTTGTACCATGTTATAAATACAGCTGTTTTACACCGTTACGCATGTCATATACAATTTACCATGCACAAATATTCGGCAGATTACCGATATTTTTTAGGCAATTCCTGCCCCCCGAAAATCAATGCGTTATATGGTGCACATAAAAAAATAGTGTAATAACACATGCTGTTTTTTGTCCACCATAAATCATGTGTATAGCTTTATGTGTATACTCTAGGGAAAATAGCATCTGCCACACTCTAGAATATCGGTCATTAGGAATGTGTCGAATCTGTTTATATAGGGGTTATAGTCTGCGTTGACGCATTGCTCAGGCGATATTCCTTGTTCTATGCCCAGCCTTATCAAATGCGTACTATATCGAATACAATTGGCAAGCACAACCGATTTAAACAAAGCGTACATAATCTTATTTTTTACAAACCAATCGTGAAAGTTTTCGATAAACCCACAATAAAAATCTGGGTTACATACCCTGTTGTTCTGCACACTAAATTCCATTGCCCCTATGGCAATATCGTTTAAAACTGCCCCATAAAAGCAATCCCCAAAATCGATAATGGCACAAATTTCTTTTGTGTCTGTCCACAGGGTATTTTCAAAGAAAAAATCCCCGTGTACCAGCCCCTTTGGGGAAAGGTGCAACAATTCTTTATGGGGATAATGATTGATATAATGGTGCATTTTTGCCAGAGTCTTATGGGTAAAAAATTGCTGGTCAAGGGTGTTGGTAATGCGGGCAATATGTGCTATATCCCCATCGGGCATTGTTGCAATAGGTCGATCTTTAGTAGAAAATGTCTGGGTAATACGAATCAAAGATTTCAGGTACTTTGCCGCCCGTTGGGCAGTTTGCAGACACAGCTCCCCCTGCGTCAAAGGCGTACCTTGTATATAGGGATACACCATAACCACACAGGTATCGGTTTGCCAATAATTTTGCAGCGGATTATGTGGCACCGCCAGCGGCACAGGCACAGACACCTCCCTATATTGTTGCAAAAATTTTAGCGATTCTGCCTCAAAAATAAAGCGTTTTGCCGTGTATAGCAATTTTTGCCCTTTATTTATGTCATACAGTCGTAAAATATAATCCCCCTGTACCGTGCGTACCACATAATTATGTGCGATTCTGCCTGCTGTGATTTTCCGTATCGAAGTCGTATTTTGTATGGCAAATACACTGAGATAGTCCTTTATATCTTGCATGCGTGCACGGGACATTTAGGCATGTACCATACAATCGATGACCTTTGCCAGTGTCAACAATTTTTCGTCTTGATTTTTCAAACCGTCCAGCATGAGACCCGCCGGCAAATTGTGTGTTACTACACCCATTGGCATAGATACGGACGGTATGCCGATGTTACTGGCTATGTCCGTATTGCGGATAACTGTTGCGAATGTGGGGACGGTTTGGTTTTGTACGGTTATGGTTGCGTCTTCGCCAATTTTGGGGGCAAGCACAGGTACCGTTGGCGATATGATAGCATCCAAGCGATTGTCCGCCATCAGCTGTGCATAGGTTGCCTGTAATTTCGGCACCGTTGTATACAGGGCGGTTGCGTATATATCCTGTGGGATAGCCCCCTGCCCTTGATGGGTTTGTAATACGCTTTTTACATCAGGGCTGGCGATTTGTGCGATAACATCGTCTAGGGATACCCCCGCATGGCTATCCAACAGCCAAGCGGTCAGGTCGTGGTATACTTCATATAGCACAACGGGAAAACTGGTTTGTGCGACCAGTGCTTGTATCTGTTTTAACGACACAGATACCAACGATACCCCGGCGGATTTTACTTTTGCCAACGCCTGTTCGTATAGCGATGCTACATCCGTATCCATAATGCCCAAGCTGTCCGTATCTGGCACGCCTAGCCGTATGTCTGTTGGTGCCACAGCGGGTATATTCTCATATGCGGTGGGTTTGTCCGCCATAATAGCGTCCATTGTACACATATCGTCTAAGGTGTTACCCATCGCTGCGGCTGTGTCCCGGGTGCTGGATATGGGGATAATGCCATCGGACGGGTACCGCCCCGTAGTTGGGCGAAACCCATATATGCCGCAAAACGCCGCTGGAATACGAATCGATCCGCCGGTATCCGTTCCCACGCCCGCCCGCACCTGATTAAGGGCTATGGCAACCGCCGTACCGCCACTGCTGCCCCCAGCGACACAATCGGGATTATGGGGGTTTTTGACCGCTCCAGTATGGGGATTGTTGCTGGTGATACCAAAACACAATTCGTGCAAGTTGTTTTTACCGGCAACTTTAAAACCGGCACTGCGTAAACGGGCAATCACTGTCGCATCCCGATCGCCCATATATCCCTGTAACGCTTTAGTCCCCCCTGTGGTGGAAAAATCTTTTGTCTCGATACAATCTTTAACGCCAATAACATATAACGCCTTGTTTTCGGCGTACTGCTTTAATATGGTATCGTCTTGTGAAATCCATTGATTGTTTATATTTTTGCTCATGTCATTTTCGTTCATGTCCTGCCCCCTTTTTTACCTAAGGTTTACATTGTATTCTAAAATTGGGTGTTTGTCAAAAGTGTTTTGTGTCTATCGTTTTTTTGTTGTCTGTGTACATATACTATGATATAGTACTAAACATGTATTGTTTGCACATATTTTACTGGAGATTAATAATGAAAAAGGTATACTTTATTTTACTTGTGTTATTTGTAGGGGTAAATTCTGCCTATGCGGGGGCAACAAAAACGGTCATAGACCACGAAGGTCGCAGCGTAGAAGTCCCCATAAATCCACAGCGAGTAGCATCTTTACACACCATGTCGACAACGGTTATGCTGTGGGATTTGGGCGTGCGGTTAATCGGCACGGCAACCCGTATGAAGACGGACGAAAAAAACCGCCCTTATATCCGTTCTGTGGAGGAAATCTATGGAGTAAAATTCCAAGATACCGGTCTGTTTAACTATGGTAAATTTGGTTCTGATATGGAACAGATTAAAGCGTCTAAACCAGATATAATTGTGGCAACTGTGAAACACTTAAAAGCCAAAGAGCAATTAGAAGCCATCGCCCCCGTAGTATTTGTCGATTACTTTAACTCTGATATGTTTAAAATGTATAGGGATGTTGCCGAATGGGTAGGCAAAAAAGCTGTCTTCGATGCAAAATACGCAGAATATAAAAAGCACTTAGCCACAGTAAAAGCCAAATTTAAAACCACCAACCCTGCGGATATGACCGCCGTGTATCTTGCCCCCTATGCGGGCAAAGCAACTTTGCTTGTCCGTCAACATTACGGTGCCCTCACCAAAGTGGCGTACGATTTAGGATTTAACATACTGCCCTTCGTACAACAACAATTCCCCAATAATGGCGTCGGGGGCAAGTTAAGTGCAGAAATTATCGGCGAATTAAATGCAGATTATATCCTGTCCACATATCGTAACCAATTTGGCGAAACACTAGAAACCGTATACAAAGACATGGACGATGTGGCACCGGGGTGGCGGGAGTATATGACCGCATATCAAAATAACACTTTTATTGCTTTTAACCGTGAAAAAGCATACCCCAGTTCATTTGAAACATATAAATATGTACTAGATGAATTTGCAAAATACGCAAAATAAATGCGGTGTACAAAACAAAAAAGGGACTGTTTTTTCAGTCCGTTTTTTGTATTACCGTTTGCCTAAATATATAAACAACACAAAAAACACACCGCCAATCAAAGCAATAAACACCCCTGCATGTATCATTATAGGGGCAAATAGAGTTCTGCCCAGTGTGTCCGCCCAAACGGTCATAATACCGCCTAACAGCATGCTTATAATACCCAGTTCCGTACCCCGATAGCCAATCAAATTTTTTGTTAAAAAAGTGGCAACCAAACCGATAAAACCAATGGCACCCGCCAAAGCTATTACCGGTGCCATAGCCACAATAGACAACACCAACAACACCGCCAACGATGACCTTACCCTAATGCCCAAAAACGATGCCTGTTGTGCCCCTAAACTGAGCGGATTTATCAATCGACAATAGCCTATAAAAATACCCAAACACAGACAAAACCAGACCATTAAAAACCAAGTATTTGATAACGATAAATACGAAAAATCCCCCGCTATCATTGCCATAGTTGCGATCATATCTTCAAACTGCATCACCGAAAAGACAATGTCTATCACCGCACCGATAACGGCACTTATTGCAATCCCTACCAATACCACAAATGCCCCTTGTATATTGCCATTGGCAACAATAACAACCATACCCCCAGTTAGTATCGCCCCTAAAAAAGTGACGGCGGTCATATACTCCTTCGGCACATGGGGGGCAAAGAATATGGCAAGTATGGCAAACAATACCGCCCCAGACGACAGCCCCAATACCCCCGGATCGGCTAAGGCATTTTGGGCAATAATTTGCAACATATATCCCGATAGTGCCATCAACATACCGGCAACCATACCGCCCAACAATCGGGGAATCCGTAGTTGCCATATGGTTTGTGTCGCATCATTGGCATGCACATCGCCCCGTACCACTAACCACACATCATGCCAAGATACAGATACAGACCCCATTTTCATACCCACAAAAATACTTACTACCAATGTCATCAGCATCACGATACCCACGACACATGACCGCTTTAAAATGGGCAAAGCGACTTTATCACCGATAGACACAACAACATTTTGACTTTTTATACTATCCATATTTTCTTGCCCTTATAAACAATAATGTCATAAAAAACACCCCGCCCACAGTCGCCGTTACCGCCCCGACAACCACCACCTTTGGGGCAAACATATACCGTGCCAACACATCCGCCAACACCAACAAAAATGCCCCCAATATCATGGCAAATACCGCCCCTTTAAAACCGGTTTCATTGACAAACATTTTTACAATATGTGGCACCACCAATCCGACAAAGCCAATCGGTCCGACCACAGATACCACCAGAGCAGACAAAACAAATATCCCCAATAAGGTTAAAATTTTTGTCCGTTTAACCGATACGCCCAATGTGGTTGCTTGCGTATCGCCCAACATCAACGCATCTAATGACCTAGATTGGGATAATAACAGCACCACACCCAAAACCGCTATTACCCACACGGTTTGTAAGGCTTGGTAATTTATGGGGACAATATCCCCTAACAGCCATGATTTTAGTTGTTGAAATCTGATGGGGTCTAATGACATAACAAACACGGCTAATGCACTAAACAACATGCCGACCAAGCTGCCTGCTAGAACGATATGCACCCCTTTACTGACCATAGACTTGGTCATAACCCGTGCCATGCCAAACGACAACGCCCCCGCACACACAGCCCCTGCGAGGGACGGCACAAACACATTTGTATCCGACAAATTAAACACATATATACCCGCAACAACAAAAAACACCGCTCCGCTCGTTACCCCCAAAGTGGTTGCAGATACAAGCGGATTTTGAAACAGTTTTTGTGCTTGGAATCCGGCTAAACCCAGCATCGACCCACAGGCAATCGCCACCACCAAACGGGGCAAGCGTTGTTTTATGACTATGTGGTGAGCAAACTGTTTTTTATCAAAATCAAATATGGCATCGAGGACAATTTCCCAAGCGATATACTTTGCCCCTATGGTCATGTGAAACAACGACATAGCAACAGTCACCATCAAAACCACCGCAAACACAACGGCAAAAAACCACATCGATTTTTGTGCCGGCAATGGGGCATTAGACAAGGTGGGCTGGGACATGTAAACCTGCCTTTTGATTGCCAATACGAACCGTATCGACGCCAAAAACATCCGCCATCATACGGACAGTTATCACCTGCTGTGGCGTGCCGATGGCATATATGCGTTGATTGTGTAACACCACAACTTTATCGGCGTACAATGCCGCCTGTGTCATGTCGTGTAAAATGGCAACGACCGTTTTACCTTGCTGGGCAAGACTGCGCCCCATGTCAAGCAGTACATATTGATGCTTTAAGTCCAAATGTGTTGTTGGTTCGTCCAGTAAAATAATCTCCGCATCCTGTGCCAGTGCCATCGCCATGCGGCACCGCTGTACTTGCCCACCAGACAGTTCAGATACTTTGCGATTTGCCAAATGCATAATATCCATACAACGCATGGCATCTGCCACAATTGATAAGTCTGTATCACTGTACCTAGACAAAAACGACTGGTGACAAAACCGTCCTTGCATAACCATGTCGTGTACGCTCATAAATTCGGGTATATTGCCCATTTGTGATAACACCGCCATATGTTGTGCGTGTTGACGGGGTGTCAAATCGTATATATCCGTGCCGTTAATTTTTACCACCCCTTGACGGGGCTTGTGAATACGAGACATAACCGCAAACAAAGTGCTCTTGCCACAACCATTAGGTCCCAAAATAGCGGAAAATGTACCCGTTTCAAAACACACGCTAACATCTGTTAAAATCTGTGTATTGCCATAGGCAAAGTATATATTTTTAACAGCCACAGCCATACAATTACCTCTCTTTTTAAAAACAAAAAATAGAGTACCACAATTGTATTGTTTTGTCTATGGACAAAAAATCGCAAATAGCCCCTGCTATCACACATCCTTACCTACGGGTTTTTGGGCAATCATATATATGGCAACAAACACCGACAATGCGGTAATCGCCGCCCCTAGTATAAACATATTTGCCCCGATAATGGGGTATAAAAACCCGCTCAGTGGAATCATCAGGGCTAGTGGAATCTCCAAACAGGACGACTGCCATACAGTTTGTGCGGTTGCCGACAAGGAAGGCGGCACATTGCGTTGAATATAATAGGACGACACCGCCCAGTGCAACGAAAATGTTATCCCGTGCAGCAATGCCACCAAACTCAGCGATAGCACATCGTCGAACTGGGCAAATAATACCCACCGTATGGGGGCTACAACGCCACACAGTGCCAATAAATGGGTGGGGCGAAAGTTGCGAATAAGCCGTCTGCCAACAAAAAACATCCCCATTTCCATAGCACAGCCGACCCCAAAAGTAATAGCGATTTCTAGCTTTGTCAAGCCGATATTTTGTAAGTGAATGGTAAAAAATCCATAGTAAAAAGCACTGCCCAATCCGTACAGGGCGTTAAACAGTAAAAAGGCTTTAAACCACGGCACTTGAAACAAATCGGAAATCACCGCCCGCATACTGTATTTAGCACCTCGATTGTGACGGGGAATGCCCGTGTCGTCAAACCACAGCATCAATAGCAGACATATTGCCATCAAGGAAAAACTTATCCAAGGCAGCTTGTCGACACCATAGGTGTCATAAACTTTTGACGCCCCCAGCAACCCGACAATCGCCCCTAAGGTGGTCAAAGACCGCAACCACAAAAAATTAAAACTGCGATCGTTGCGAATGGGAAACAGCTGGCTTATCATCGAATCCAGCATCGGCAGTGCCACCCGCACACTGACAAAAAATAAAATAGCAATGATATACAACGCAAATCCGGGCGATAAATAATACACCACCGGCACACACAACATACATACAATCAGCATATATATAATAACTATTCTGCGTTTGCCGGTGCCATCGCCAAGCGTGCTGGCAATATTGCCCACAAACGCTAGACACAGCGGGATAATGCCGCCAATAATGCCAATCGTCACCAAAGAAAACCCCTTGTCGACCATCCACAGCAAAGAAAAAGTACTGCTGGCAGATAATGCCATACCATACACCAACAATAACGGTATAAAAAATACAATATTATGGCGTTCGGGAATGGTTAAAGTGGTCAGCCATCGGGACTTATTGGGTAGTGGAATAAGAAGCATAGGTTTATCTTTCTGTATGTTCGGGTATCCTAACAGGAGCTAATATAAAATGATGTTTAAGAGTTGTTTTAAGAGCGGTTGCAACCGCTGAGGGCGCAAGCCCGATGTGGTGCTCGATGCGGGGGGAAGTGCGTGTGGTATTTTGTCATGCCAAGCATGGTAAAATCCACATTAAACGCACGGGGGGCGAAGCCCCCTAGACTCACAAACAAGCCACAAACCAAAACCAACCAGCAGACTATATTAAACCACTTTATATTAGCTTTGCTGCATATCATACGAGAATTTTTTATATTATACAACATTATCTTTTTGCCCACATATACACGGCGACAAATACGGACGCAAAACTCACCCCTGCCCCGATTAAAAACATGTTGCCCCCGATTATAGGGTATATAACCCCACTGATGGGCAGCACCACCGCCATAGGAATAAACATACAACACGATTGCCATGCGTTCTGAGCGGTCGACACCAACGATATAGGTACATTCTTTTGGATAAACGATCCACACACCACCCAGTGCAGGGAAAAAGTAATCATGTGTAAAGACGCCACCAAAGTTAAAGCCCCCACATCGGTAAACTGGGAAAACAGCACCCACCGCACGGGGGCAACCACCGCACACACAATCATCATTTGGGTCGGACGATAACGGTTTACAAAAGTATGACCGATAAAAAACATAATAACTTCAGTCAACGCCCCTAAGCTGATGGTCAGGGCGATGTGCATATTGCTAAATCCAATAGTTTGTAAATGAATCGGAAAAAAGCCAAAATAAAACGCATTGCCCACCCCATACAGTATGTTATACAACAAAAACGCTTTAAACCACGCCACCTGTAACAGGTCTTTAACCGTGTGCCACAAAGTGTCTTGTGGCATGTCCCGACCGTGTTTAGGAATGGTGCTGTCGTCGAACCCCATAATCAAAACCAAAGTGCATACCAGCAATGCCAACCCCACCCAAGGCAAAGCGACAAGACCATATACATCGTAAAACTTGCCCACCCACAAAGTGCCGATTAAAAACCCCAGTGTCAAAAGCCCTCGAATCCACAAAAAACTAAAACTGCGGTTTTCTTGCAGCGGAAACAGCTGAGTCAAAATCCCATCGAATAACGGCAGCTGTACATTGGCACCAACCAAAAATACAGTCCCAGCAATGTACAGCACCCAGCCACTAGGCACAGTATGAATAATCGGCACCATTGCAATACAGACACCAAAAATAACCGCCAACACCCGGCGGCGGTTGCCCGTATAATCGCCAATAGATCCGGCAAAATTGCCCACTGCAAAGGTCAGCAACGGCACCACGCCGCCGATAATACCAATAATATGTAATGGGACTTGCTTATAAGTCAGCCACAACAAGCCAAAGCTGATAATCGCCGCAAATTCCACCCCATATATCACAACTAAGGGAACAAACACCTTAACATTTGTGCGTTCTGATATGGACAGGGTGTTTAAAATCGGTTGTAACATGGGTTTTTGTGGTCTGTGGTTAATGGTTGATTTTTGTTTGTGGCTTGTTTGTGAGTCTAGGGGGCTACGCCCCCCGTGCGTACAATGTGGATTTTACCGCACTGCGTGCGACAAAATACCACACGCACTCCCCCCCGCATCGAGCACCACATCGGGCTTACGCCCTCAGCGGTTGCAACCAGAGTCTAGGGGGCTTCGCCCCCCGTGCGTACAATGTGGATTTTACCGCACTGCGTGCGACAAAATACCACACGCACTCCCCCCGGCTCTGCACCACATCGGGCTTACGCCCTCAGCGGTTGCAACCGCTTTTCTATATACCTACTTTCAAAAAAATATACAAATATATTTTTATATTTTTGCTTTTGTGATATGGTTTTGCCATGATTGCGTACAGACAAATATTATATTGTATCGGTATTATGATCGGATTATTAGGCGGTGCTATGGTGATTCCGTTTATAACCGATGTGGTGTTTGCTGATTCGGACTGGCAAGTGTTTTTAATATCTGCGTTGTTGTGTATTTTTGTCGGCGGGGCGTTGTTTTTGGCAACCCGTAACAACACCGATACGCTGGGCATACGGGATATATTTATTTTGATTCCACTGGCGTGGTTTGCCCTTGCCCTAATGGCGACCATACCGTTGTATGTATCGGCACTGCACATGTCTTTTGTCGATGCGTTTTTTGAAACGGTGAGCGGTTTGACCACGACTGGAGCGACCGTGTTGACCGGGCTGGACACGCTGCCCAAAGGGATTTTGATGTGGCGGTCGCTGTTGCAATGGATTGGCGGGGTGGGCATTGTGGTGATGGCATCGGGGGTGCTGCCGATTATGCAAATTGGCGGTATGCAGTTGTTAAAATTAGAATTCGACCCCAGAATGGAAAAAGCCCTGCCCCGTACCGCCCAATTGGCACTGTTTGTGGTGTTGGTATACAGTATTTTAACTTTGTTGTGTGCGGCGTTGTACTACATATTCGGCATGAGCGGTTTTGACGCTATTAACCATGCAATGACCACTATTGCCACTGGGGGGTATTCGACCCATGATGCGTCGATGGGGTATTTTGCCAACACGCAAATTTTGACCACTTCGACCGCCTTTATGATTGTGGCGTCCCTGCCGTTTGTACTATTAATTACCACCATTCGGGGCGGTTGGCGAGAATTTTGGCTCGATTCGCAAGCCCGCTGGTTTTTTACCATATTGTGTGCAGTGATTATCGTGATGATATGGAACAACCAGCCGTATTTTACCTATTTTTGGCAAAATGTGCTACACACTGCCTTTAATATGACCAGCATCATGACCGGCACCGGCTACGCCACCCAAGCATACGACCAATGGGGCGGCATTGCTATTCCTATGGCAGTATTGGTGATGTTGTTGGGGGGCTGTGCAGGGTCGACCACCTGTGGGTTAAAAATGTTCCGCTTAAAAGTCATATGGGAAAGTATTAGCGTGCAAATGAAAGGCTTTATCCACCCAAATGGGGTGTTTTTGCCATACTATGGCAAAAAAGTTATCGACAACGCTGTAGCGGTATCAGTGATGGCATATACGATTATATTTTTATTACTGGTATTGGTGTTTACTATTATTTTTGGCATGTTGGGATACGATTTGGTAACCGCCCTGTCCGCCGCCACTACCAGTTTGGCATGTCTAGGTCCCGGACTGGGCGAATTTATCGGTCCCAATGGCACTTATCAATCCGTATCTGACGGCTTTAAATGGGTATTTACCGTTGGTATGTTCATCGGGCGATTAGAAGTGTTTACCGTTTTGGTGGTATTAACCCCGTCTTTTTGGCGGGCATAGTTTTTTTGCTGTTTATTTTATGAAACAGGGCATGAGAACACAGGGGCACAGCACCTAATTTTAATGTCCGAATCGAAAAAAGTATTGACAGTGCTTTAAAAGCTTGATATGTTGGGTTGCTATGGGATGACATATTATTAATATTGAGAAAGAGAGTCCGATTGTGTTTATTGATTCATATTTGGTGCGTGCCGTGAATATTTTGCTGGTTTTTGGTATCATGTTTTTGCTGTATGGTATTGTTTTTGGGGAATCTGGAGTATTAAGAAAAAATGCGTTACAACAGCAGTTGTATACAGAAAAACAAAGGTTGTCGATGTTAAAACAAGACAATCTACAAAAGGAGCATCGTATTTCTTTGTTGCGGGAAAACAATATGGATCTCGATATGTTGGAAGAACAGAATCGCCGTCTATTCAACACCAGTAAACAGGGTGAAATCCAAGTTGTATTAGATTGAGCGTATTTCTAGCCTTCGTGCTATGCCTGTTGTTGTGCGGTTGTTTTTTTATACGGCATGGCTGTGTTTTTTGTCTATTTTTTATGTGGGTATGTTTATGGTGGGTTTATATGGTTAAAATAATATATTGCTTAATGAAAACACTTGAAACTTGGGGGGCGTTTAGAGTATAATGCGACCCAATAGGAAAATCCTGTATTAAAACCTGCCTGAGGAGACAAAAAATATGGCGACGCACAAAAGAAACAATATACACTCTGAAAAATGGATACAATACTATAAAGATATGCTGTTGATTCGGCGGTTTGAAGAAAAAGCCGGTCAATTGTATGGCATGGGTTTAATTGGCGGATTTTGCCACTTGTACATCGGGCAAGAAGCGGTGGTTGTCGGGGTGCAAGATGCAATTGATGAAGACGATTCGGTGATTACTTCTTACCGTGATCACGCCCATATGCTGGCATGTGGGTTAAACCCTGATGGCGTGATGGCGGAACTCACCGGTCGCAAAGACGGTCTGTCGAAAGGCAAGGGCGGGTCGATGCACATGTTTTCGGCTGAGAAAAACTTTTACGGTGGGCATGGTATCGTCGGGGCTCAAGTCCCCATCGGGGCGGGCTTGGCATTTGCCGATGCATACTTGGGCAACGACAGCATCAGCACCGTCTACATGGGCGATGGGGCGGTCAATCAAGGGCAGGTATACGAAACATTTAACATGGCGTCGCTGTGGAAATTGCCAGCGGTATTTATTATCGAAAACAACCGCTATGCTATGGGGACTTCTACCGGCAGACACTCCGCATTGCCCGATTATCACATCCGGGGCAAGCCATATGACATTCCCGGTGAACAGGTGGACGGTATGAATGTGCTTGCTGTATACGAAGCAACGCAAAAAGCCGCCGCATATTGCCGTTCTGGCAAAGGACCTTATATTTTGGAAATGATGACCTATCGCTATCGGGGACATTCCATGTCCGATCCGGCAAATTACCGCAGCAAAGAAGAATTAAACACCATGAAATCCGAACGGGATCCTATCGAGTATATAAAAGGCTTGTTAATCGAGGGGGGATATGCGGATGAGGACACCTTAAAAGGTTTTGACAAGGACATCAGAAAAAGAATCGCCCAATCCGCAGATTTTGCCACAGCAAGCCCCGTGCCAGACACTGCTGAATTGTGGACCGATGTGGTTGCGTAATTTTGATGTGCTGTGAAGAAAGGAATATAAATTATGGCTATTAAAATTCTTATGCCCGCCCTAAGCCCTACTATGACCGAAGGCACCTTGTCGAACTGGTTGGTAAACGAGGGCGATACGGTTGAATCGGGTATGGTGATTGCCGAAATCGAAACCGATAAAGCCACTATGGAAGTGGAGGCGGTCGACGAAGGTGTGGTCGGCAAAATTGTTGTCGCCGCAGGTACGGAAAATGTGGCGGTAAACGCTGTTATCGCCGTGTTGTTGGAAGAGGACGAAGATGCGTCCGTTATCGACGGTATGGATATATCCGCCCCGCCTGCCACTACTGGCGACTCAGCGTCCGCTGCTATGGATACGGAGAACACGGAAACAGTCGAGCCCGCAGATACCAGCCACACACCGCCCGATTTAGCGGTTGTCGCCGCCGAACCCGAATGGAACGGGGCATGGAAAACCCAAACCGTGCGGGAAGCGTTACGGGACGCTATAGCAGAGGAAATGCGAACCGATGAAACCGTATTCCTAATGGGCGAAGAAGTTGCCGAATATCAAGGAGCATACAAAGTATCGCAGGGGTTACTAGAAGAATTTGGCGATAAACGGGTTGTCGACACGCCGATTACCGAACACGGCTTTACCGGTCTGGCGATTGGGGCTGCATTTCGGGGCTTACGCCCGATTGTCGAGTTTATGACTTTCAATTTTGCCATGCAGGCGATGGATCAAATTGTCAACTCAGCGGCAAAAACCCGCTATATGTCCGGCGGGCAAATGGCGTCGCCTATGGTGTTTCGGGGACCAAACGGTGCCGCCGCCCGGGTGGCAGCACAGCACTCCCAGTGCTATGCGGCGTGGTATGGGCAAGTGCCCGGCTTGATTGTCGTTGCCCCATGGGACAGTGCCGATTGCAAGGGCTTATTAAAATCTGCCATCCGGGACGATAACCCGGTGGTGTTTTTAGAAAACGAATTGATGTACGGGGAATCTTTCGAGGTGCCCGATACGGACGATTGGACAGTACCCATCGGCAAAGCCAAAATCCGTACGGTCGGTTCTGATGTGACCATCGTAGCCTACTCGATAATGGTTGGCAAAGCCTTGCAAGCGACACAGCAACTGGCAGAACAGGGTATCAGTGCAGAAGTTATCGACTTGCGCACCATTCGCCCTATGGATACGGCAACAATTGTCGAATCGGTGCAAAAAACCAACCGCTTGGTCACCGTAGAAGAAGCATGGCCACAATCGGGTATTGGGGCAGAACTGGCGGCAAAGATGATGGAGTACGCTTTTGATTATCTCGATGCACCAGTCACCCGGGTAACCGCCAAAGATGTACCATTGCCATATGCGGAAAACTTAGAAAAACTTGCCTTACCACAGGTGCAAGACATTATAGACGCAGCCACAGCTGTATGTTACAATATACCAAAAGGATAGGGGATATACAATGACTGAAACTCGCATTTTTGCATCGCCACTAGCACGGCGGTTGGCTGAACAAAATAATATTAACCTATCTGTTGTAACCGGTACGGGACCGCATGGGCGGATTGTCAAACGGGATATTGAAAATTACCAAGCAACAGGCGGGGCAACGGCTGTGTTTGCTGCCAGCCGTACGGCACCCACCCGTCCCACGCCGTTTGAACCAGCGTTTGACCAAGTACCACTTAGCAATATGCGTAAAGTGATTGCCTCTCGGTTAAGCGAATCGAAACAACAAGTCCCCCATTTTTATGTCAGTGCCGATGTGGAAATAGATGCCTTGTTGTCCGCCCGTGCATACCTGAACGACTTGGGCGACGGGGCGTATAAAATTTCCGTAAACGACATGGTGCTAAAAGCGGTAGCGGTTGCCTTAAAAAAGGTACCTGCGGCAAACCAAGCGTGGACAGACAACGGCTATGTTAAACAATTTCATGCGGTCGATATTTCTGTGGCGGTTGCCATTCCTGATGGCTTAATCACCCCGATTATCCGCAACGCCGATTATAAATCAGTGGTCGACATCTCGCAAGAAATGAAACAGTTGGTAAATAAAGCCCAAGCCGGCAGCCTGAAACCAGAGCAATTTCAAGGCGGTACCGTGTCCGTATCGAATCTTGGCATGTACGGGGTAAAACAGTTTAGTGCCATTGTCAATCCGCCACAAGCCTGTATCATTGCGGTCGGGGCAGGATCCGCACAGGCGGTGGTAAAAAATGGACAGATCAGCGTTGCTACCGTTATGAATGTTACCATATCCGCCGATCACCGGGTGGTCGATGGCAGTGTCGGTGCAGAATTTTTAGCGGCGATAAAACAAGTGTTGCAACAACCGGTTGCCCTTATGGTGTAAGCCTTAAACGAATGGAGGACTGTTATGGAAAAAATGGATTTTGATGTGGTCGTTGTCGGTGCCGGACCGGGGGGCTATGTAACCGCTATTCGGGCGGCACAGTTAAAGTTAAAAACCGCTATTATCGAAAGTACTCATCTTGGCGGCATTTGTTTAAACTGGGGCTGTATTCCCACCAAAGCATTGTTGCGATCGGCAGAGGTATACCGCCAAATGCAGCACGCACAAGCATACGGTTTGACTTGTTCTGCAGGGTATGACCTAAATAAAATTATCGACCGTTCCCGGGCGGTTTCACAACGCTTAAACGCCGGTGTGGGACATTTGCTAAACAAAAACAAAGTTGCCGTCATCGACGGTTTTGGACGCTTGACGGGAAAGTCTGGGGCAAAGACCGTAACCGTTGCCAAAGACAACACCGATACCCACGAAATCAAAGCAAAACACATCATTCTTGCCACAGGGGCACGGGCAAGGGTGCTGCCGGGAATCGAACCGGATGGCACATTTATTTGGTCTTACAAGGAGGCTCTCATTGCCGATACCCTGCCAAAAAACTTGGTGGTGTTGGGATCCGGTGCCATTGGCATCGAATTTGCCAGCTTCTTTAATGCTTTCGGTAGCCATGTGACTGTAGTCGAAGTACAAGACCGTATTTTGCCGGTCGAAGATGCGGAAATTTCTGCCCTTGCCCAAAAAGAATTTGAAAAACAAGGCATGACATTTTTCACCAAAACCGGCATTAAAAATATTCAAAAAAATACGCACGATATGGACATTACCCTAGACAATGGCGAAGTGATTAAAGCGGATCGCCTAATTTCTGCAGTGGGTATTGTCGGCAATGTGGAAAATATCGGACTCGAAGGCACCAACATCAAGGTCGATGGCACCCATATTGTAACCGATGAGTGGTCGCAAACGGGCGAAAAGGGCGTGTACGCTATCGGCGATGTGGCGGGTGCCCCGTGGCTTGCCCACAAAGCGGAACACGAAGGGGTCATTTGTGTAGAAAAAATCGCCGGCGTCAAGGGCGTACATCCTCTTGATACGGATCGTATTCCCGGTTGTACCTATTGCCACCCGCAAATTGCCAGTGTCGGTTTAACCGAAGCACAGGCAAAGGCAAAAAAAATCCCCGTAAAAATAGGAAAATTCCCGTTTATGGCAAACGGCAAAGCGATTGCCCTTGGCGAGGATCAAGGTCTGATTAAAACCGTGTTCGATGCAAAAACCGGTGCCCTGTTGGGGGCACATATGATCGGGGCGGAAGTTACGGAGCTTATCGCCTCGTTTAGTGTGGCACAGGCTTTAGAAACCACCGAACAAGAGCTGATGCACACCGTGTTTCCCCACCCAACATTATCGGAAATGGTGCATGAATCTGTCCTTGCCGCTTACGAACGGGCGATTCATTTTTAACGGGCATGGGGCTATAAGGTTATAGTATGCGTACCACACATTCACCCGATTTTTCACCCGATGACATCAAAGTTGCCCCCAAGCAACGGGCACAACGGCACCCGGAAAAACGCCACCGCCCCGACAATCCCATACGGCGAAAACCCGATTGGATTCGTGTTAAAGCCCCTGTTTCGAAGGGCTATAGGGAAACTAGAGATGTGGTGCGATCCCACAACCTAACCACCGTGTGTGAAGAGGCGGGCTGTCCCAATATTGGCGAATGTTGGGAAAAGAAACACGCCACAATGATGATTATGGGCGGCATTTGCACCCGTGCCTGTTCGTTTTGCAATGTGGCAACCGGCAAACCGGGAGCATTAAGCCCCTTCGAACCGTTTAATGTCGCCGAAACCGTGTATAAATTGGGGTTAAAACATGTGGTGATTACCTCTGTCGACAGGGACGACTTAACAGACGGCGGGGCGGCACATTATGCGGAAACCATTCGAGCATGTCGCAAACGCAACCCGCATACAACCATCGAAGTCTTAACCCCCGATTTTAAAGGCAAACCCGGAGCGGTGGAAGTGGTTGTCGCCGCAAAACCCGATGTGTTTAACCACAACATCGAAACTGTACCTAGACTGTACCCAACCATACGACCGGGGGCAAGGTATTTTACTTCGTTGCAATTACTGGCAACGGTAAAACAGCTCGACCCAAGCATATTTACAAAATCCGGTTTTATGGTAGGGCTGGGCGAAAGCGATATGGAGCTGTCGCAAATGATGGACGATTTACGGGCGGCAGATGTGGACTTTATGACCGCCGGGCAGTACTTGCAACCAACGGTAAAACACAGTGTGGTAGACCGCTTTATGACCCCGCAACAATTCGAAACATTGGCAGCAAAAGCCCGCTCCAAAGGGTTTTTACTGGTATCGGCAACGCCACTAACCCGGTCATCCTACCACGCCGGCGACGACTTCGAAGCATTACGCAAAGCCCGTGCAGAAAAAATAGCCCAAAATGCCTAAACACACAGAAATCCGCCCCCTACCGTTCAGTGCCGCACAGATGTACCAGTTGGTACTAGACATAGAAAAATACCCCGAATTCCTACCATGGTGCGACGGGTTACGCATACTGACACACACCAAAAACCAAATAACCGCCCAAATGTGCATAGGCTTTAAAGGCAGAACCGAACGCTTTACCAGTCGTGTAGTATACAATGCGGACACACACACCATCGAAGTATACTATCGAGATGGTCCCTTCAAACACCTACACAACACATGGATTTTCAAACCAGATGGCGACACCCAATGCCAAGTAGATTTTCACATAGAATTCGAATTCAAAAACCGAATCCTAGACAAAATACTAACTCCCTTGTTCGGCAATGCGGTAGAAAAAATGGTACAGGCGTTTGAAAATCGGGCAATTTCATTGTATTCTTAATTTTTATACATTTTTCTTATTGACAAAATGCGTTTTTTGGACTACCATATCCTTGGGGTGTTTTTTGCCCTAAAAAAATTTAACAAAAGAAGGAGATTTTATTATGACAGATAAAAAAAGCAAGCTAACAAAGACCGTAGCAGAGCCAACAACCCATTGGATCCTGTTTTTAAGAAAAATAAAAATAATCGTGCCAATCAATTAAATCCTAATCATCCAGAATTTAAAGGTAGTGATTATGATGATGATTAACAATGGTTGATATAATTTTATAAAAATTAGTGTTAATGTAGATAGCTAGGTAGCGTACTCATAGAGTTCGCACTGTAGTTTGTTTTACGAGTACGCTACCTGATTTTTTGTCTGTAGGTTGTGTCTCAGTGAAGTACGAGAAAGGGATATGACATTATGAAATATTTACTTATATTATTGTTTATTGCGATTGGTGTCTTATGGCTGTTGGGGTTTTAAGTTATGGATGAATCAGATAAAGTGCCTTTAAGAAGTGTAGCGACAAGAAGAGTTTCTGCCACAGCGGAGGTTCCAAAAAAAGGAGCAAAAGTCTTGAAAAAAGGAATGAAAAACCTAGATGCAAATACTGAATATTTGGAGGATAAACGAAAAGCATTTAAAGTGTTGCTTTGGTTTAATGCGTTTGTTATATATGCGTTGTGGTTGAAACTGGTACTTCCAGAATCTGTTGACTCTTCGAGGAGTTTTTTTGGTATTTTGGGAAGGGATTCTGTAGTAGGATTTGTCAAGATGGTCCCTGTAATCATTGCCTATATGGTGCCTATGGTTGTGGCTGTATATTTGCCTATACATGCGTGTTACTACATTAAGGAAAAAAGATTTTTACTTTGGCGGTTTTTTTTGTTTGAAATATCAGCAACTATTCCGTTTATAATATGCTCAATTTTATTTAAAGTTGTGCCTGTTGTTAAGTATATATCTGTGATTTTAGTTGCAATACATTTGATTGATTGATAATGAGAGAGGATGTTATCTATGTTTATTAAAAAATTTGGTATTTTTTTGCTTGCTTTTGTAGCAGGGTATGTGCAGGCAAATGACAATGAAATAATAAAATGTGAGTATTACAAATATGTGGTCGATTTCAAAAGAGAGGATTATAATAAAACTAGTCAATATCTGATTGATAAGAAAATTGAATATTATAAAGAAAAAGGATATGAACTGGTAGGATATTCGCTGGATCAAACCAATAACACAGGCAAGTTGCGTGTAATAAAATATGATGTTAAAAAAGTATGTGACCAAAAGGAAAAAAGTTGGGTCGAAAAATCATCTGAAACTGTAAAAGGAGCTGTAAAAGGTTTGTTTAAGTAAATAGGTTAGTTTTAATGTATGCTGTAAACTGTCCTGTACAGTTTGCATCCGTACCGCTTGGCGGTCGCCAATGTATTTTTTCTTAAAAACCTGCGTATCACCCCCTTTGTAGGCAATACCAATATACACCAACCCCACAGGTTTTTCTGCACTGCCGCCATCGGGACCGGCTATGCCGGTGCAGGCTATGGCTATGTCTGTGTTGGCGGTTTTTAATGCCCCTTCTGCCATTTTTTGGGCGGTTTCATAGGATACGGCACCGTGTTTGTTTAGGGTGTTTGCGGGTACGCCTATCATGTCTTGTTTGGCTTGGTTGCTGTATGTTATGAAGGCTCTGTCGAATATGGCACTTGCTCCGGGGATGTCGGTTATGGTGGCGGCTATTAGTCCGCCGGTGCAGGATTCGGCGGTGCATAGGGTTTTACCTTGTTGGCTAAGCGTTGTTACCAATTTTTCGGCTATATCCATGTGTGTATTTCCTTTACATAATAATGTATTGCCATATTGCCCATACGGTTATCATAGCGTATACGCCGGCTACTATGTCGTCTAACATAACGCTAAACGGGGTTTTTTGTCGGTCGATGAAGTTGGCGGGAAATATTTTTACTATGTCGAAAAAACGAAAAGCTATAAATGCTATGGCGTATAAGGTTATATCGGTGGGGATAATGGCTAGGGTTAATAACATACCTGCCATTTCGTCGATAACCACTTCGCTAGCATCGTGTTTTTTGCTGGCTTTTTCGTATATAGCGGTGGCACTCCAGCCGATTATAAACACTATGACCGATACAAATATTAACCATACGGGCGATAATGTACTGGCAATAACATAGGCAACAGGCAAAGTGGCTAGCGATCCCCATGTGCCGCTGGCGGGTTTTAAAAATCCTATACCGCCTAACGATACGGTTAATTTTGCCACTGTATTTATCATTTTATTGTGTTTTCCTTATGATTATATTTTGCTAAATATAATGGCAACAGCGTATACGGCTATGCCCTGCTTGCGACCTATGAATCCCATACTTTCCGAAGTGGTGGCTTTTACGGACACTGCTTCTGTGGGTATGTGCAACACCTTACTAATATTTTGCCGCATAGCTATACAGTGGGGGGCGATTTTTGGGGCTTCGGCAACTATGGTGATGTCTATGTTGCCGATGTATGCGTGTTGTTTGCGGATGCGGTTGCAGGCGTGTTGTAAAAATATGCTGCTGTCCATATTGCTGTACTTATCATCGGACGGGGGGAAGTGCTGTCCGATGTCGCCGTCTGCATTGGCACCATACAAAGCGTCCGCTACCGCATGCAGGGCAACATCGCCATCAGAATGGGCAACAAACCCTCGTGTGTGTGGGATCTTTACCCCGCACAGCACAATATAATCCCCATCGCCAAACGCATGTACATCATAGCCAAACCCTACACGGGGCATAAAACCGCTGTATACGCAGCTGATGTGATTTGGATATTTTGTCTGCATGTGGTATAGTATACCCAATAGCGTTGCCCATTGCAATGTAAGAATACAGGAAAAATGCCTATTTTTTGGGCAACATAGTATGACATGATAAAACCTATATGTATTGGCACACATGGGATCGAAGTGCCCGTATTTTTAGCCCCTATGTCCGGGGTAACCGATCGTCCGTTTCGCTCCATAGTCAAAAAATTTGGGGCAGGATTGACCGTATCGGAAATGGTGTCCAGCAACGAAACCATCCGCCAAACCCCACAGGTAACCAAAAAGATACTAGGCACTTATGGGGAAACCCTAGCTTATGCACAAATAATAGGCAATGATGCCAACTGTATGGCGGATACCGCCCGGTGGTGTGTGGATAATGGGGTCGATATTATCGATATAAACTTTGGTTGTCCGGCAAAAAAGCTGACCGGCAAGTACTGCGGATCCGCCCTTATGCAATATCCGGCAACTATGTTACATATTATCCGGGCTATCAAACGGGCGGTACCTGTGCCGGTGACAATCAAGATGCGCATGGGGTGGAACGCCCAAAACCTAAACGCCCCAGAAGTGGCAAAAATGGCAGAATCCGAAGGTATCAGCATGATTACTGTACACGGCAGAACTCGGGAACAACACTACACGGGCAAGGCAGATTGGGCGTTTATCAAACAGGTAAAACAAGCGGTACAAATTCCCGTGATTGCCAATGGCGATATTACAGACGGCAAAACCGCTGTACACGCTTTACACATATCGGGGGCGGACGGGGTGATGGTCGGACGGGCGGTACAGGGCAAACCGTGGCTGTTGTCACAAATTATGGCATATGTACAACATGGCACAGTTATTGCAGAACCTAGTATACACATACAACACGCAACAGTGGTACAGCATTACCAGCAGATGATAGCACATCACGGCAGCCGCAGGGGTATGTTAATGGCACGCAAGCATTTGTCGTGGTATCTGTCAGGGATACCTGATTCGGCAAGGGTACGGGCGGATATTATGACAATGACCGATACGGAGCAGGTGTTGGCATGTATCGACGATTTTTATCGTATGAAACACCAACATATGAATATACAATGATGGATTATACGCATTTTGAACTTTTGGATTTTTTACCTTATACGGTGCTTGTTACCGATACTCAAGGGGTATGCGTGTGGCAAAATACCCACTCCGAACAGGTGTTTTCCACGCCGCAAAAAGACAAACACATCAGCGATATTTTTCCCAGCAGCACAGACCTTATCACCGCTATTGAACAGGTGGCTATTGCCGGTATCAGCGTGCGGGTAAATGTGCAACACATGCCGACTCTTAATGTGGAAAATACCCAAAATGTGGCGTTTGTCAGTGCATATCACAACCACTTTATCCTATCGATTGTCGATATATCGATGCCCAATCAAGGGGTCAGTGCATATGTACATCGCTTAGTGGCAATGCTTGCCCATGAGATTAAAAACCCGTTATCTGGTATTCGGGGGGCGTCTCAGTTGTTGGATACGGGCGAAGACGGGTGCTTGGCGTCTTTGATTACGCAAGAAACCGACCGCATTTCCAAATTGGTAAACGATTTAGAAAACTTGTCAGAGCTGAAAAATATGTCCTTTGCATCGGTCAATATTCACCAAGTGCTGGATTCGGTTGTATCGCTTGCCCAAACGGGGTTTGCTAGCGATTGCCAGATTGTCAAACAATACGACCCCAGCCTACCCAATGTATGGGGCGAAAAAGACCGCTTGGCACAGGTATTTTTAAATCTGATTAAAAACGCTGCGGAGGCGATGGCGGGACAAACCGATGGCAAAATTGTTATCGGCACCACATACGCACAAGGGGTGTATTTGTCGTTACAAGGGGCACAATATCGGGCAATGCGGGTGGATATTCGGGACACGGGGTGTGGTATTTCCGATGTGGAAAAACACAATATCTTCGCCCCGTATATGACCCACAAAACCGGCGGAAAAGGACTAGGGCTGTCGATAGTATCCAGCATAATATCGTCGCATAGGGGACGCATTTCCTTCGATACCTCACCACAAGGCACCGTGTTTTCGCTTATTTTACCTATAGAAAATACCTAACACTATTATTTTAAGGAGTGCAACAATGAATACTAAGGAAAAAACTTTACTTATTGCCGATGACGATGCAACCATTCGCACGGTTTTAATGCACGCCCTAAAAGACATGCCGTTTGCCATAAAAATTACCGAATCCGCCCAGCAGCTGTCCGCTTGGATCGAACAAGGATTGGGCGATTGTGTGCTCACCGATGTGACCATGCAGGACGGCAACGGTATCGATATTTTACAGATGGCGGTAAAAACCCGCCCCGAATTGCCGGTAGTGGTTATGTCCGCACAAAATACCGTGTTAACCGCTATCCAAGCGTCTTCACACGGAGCGTTTGAATACCTGCCCAAGCCTTTTGATTTAAACGACTTAAAAAACACTTTAAAAAAAGCGTTTGAAAAAGGTATTGTAACCGCCTTACCGCCTCTGGAGACCAAGTTGCCTATTATTGGCTCTTCGCCCAGTATGCAACATTTGTACCGCAACATCGCCCGTTTGGTCATCTCTGACGAAACCGTATTGATACACGGGGAATCGGGAACGGGTAAAGAATTGGTCGCCCGTACCTTACACAATTTTGGCAATCGTAAAGACAAACCCTTTATACCACTAAATATGGGAGCGATTCCTAAGGACTTAATCGAATCCGAACTGTTCGGCTATGAAAAAGGAGCGTTTACAGGGGCAGATGTTGCCCGTAAAGGCAAATTCTTACAGGCGGATGGTGGTACATTATTCTTAGATGAGATCGGCGATATGCCCCTCGATTCGCAAACCCGCTTGTTGCGGGTGTTGCAAGAAGGGGAAGTATCGCCCATCGGTTCCACCAAAACCTATAAGAGTGATGTACGGATTATTTCTGCCAGCCACCGCAACCTGATGGAAATGGTCGACAGCGGTGCTTTTCGCCAAGACTTATATTATCGCCTAAATGTGATGCCCCTGTATATCCCGCCCTTGCGGGAGCGGTTGGACGACATACAAGACCTGATTAAATACTTTCAAAATGAGATGGTAAAATCTGGATTAGCGGTAAAGACTTTTACCGCCGATGCGGTGCAGTTGTTGCAACAATACGCTTGGCCCGGCAATGTGCGAGAATTGGAAAACTTTGTCCGCCGCTCCAGTATCATGTTGTCCGGCACACAAGTCGATGCGGACAATGTACATGTTATCTTGAACGAGGGGAATTTTGAACAGACCGCCGCCGCCGATACCCCCGTGTCGTACACCGCCCCCAACACCCCCAATTTCCCCAATTTCCCTAATTTCCCCAATTTTTCTGTGGCTACCATTAGCGATATGGCATCGACACACTTTCACCAAGTTGCCACCCAATACGCCCATGTGTTCTTCCAATCAGAATACGAACAAGATGTACACAAATATCACGGTACTGTCTATAACCACTTTGTGATGCAGGTGGAAAAATCTGTTATCCAAATGGCACTCAATTATTGTGGCGGCAATCAAATTAAAACCGCTGATTTATTGGGGATTAACCGTAACACCTTGCGAAAACGCATCCAAGTGCTGGATATTGATGTGATTAAGAAAAATAAAATATAAGCGTTTTTTTGTTGTATAATACGGTAAATGGGGTATGCTGTTAGCATCTGCACACATTGTTGTACTACACACCATGAATACGATTGTCGATTTTTATAGAAACTTTAAAATGTTCCGTGTGGGACGGTATTTGCCCGTTGGTTTAATCACCATTGCGGGGGTTTTTGCCATTTATACTTTGTGGTTATTAGGCAACGACATTGCCGGTCAAGATGCCACCATCAATCAGCTGATTGTTATCGATGCGGCGTTGTTGGTATTGATTGTGGCGATGTTAGGCAACCGTTTTTATAATATCTTTTTATCTAGGTACTCCAAAGCCCGTATCTCTGATTTACAACAGCGGATGGTAGCGTTGTTTTCTGTGTTGACGCTGGTACCGACTATTCTTATTGCCATTTTTTCTTTGGTATTTTTTAACTTCGGTTTGAAATCGTGGTTTAGTGAGCGGGTCAGTGGGGCGTTGTATTCCAGCAGAGTGGTAGCAGAAGCCTATTTACAAGAACACCAAAATAACATTGTTGCCGATGCGTTGGCAATTGCCCGTAGCATCGACGGCAACTTAAAAGATTTAACCCTCGAAAAAGACGAATTGGAACAATTTTTGTTAAATCAGGGACTGCTTAGGGATTTAACCGAAGTATTGGTATTTGACACAGTGGGACGGGTGTATGGCCGTTATGGTTTAACGGCGGCGTTGGAGCTAGAACCTGTCTCTTATGACGATTTAACCAAAGCAGAACAAGGGGAAGTGGTATTGTTTGCCGATACTCGATTAAAGCGGGTACGGGCGTTGATTCGTCTAAATGGGTTTAACAGTACCTATATGTTTATCGGGCGATTTGTCGATCCGAAAGTTATCGGCTATATCGATAATACCAACTCTGCTATTTCCGAATATGAAATGTTGGAGCAATCCCGGGATAAATTACAAGTATCGTTCACATTTGTATTTGTCATGGTGGTAATGATGTTGTTGACTGTTGCCGTGTGGATGGGGTTGGGCATCGCCCATACTTTATCGCAACCATTGCGGACACTTATATCAGCGACCCGGGATATTAAACAAGGGCGATACGGTTTAGACATTCAACAACACACAGAATACCGGGAAATTCGCCGTCTTATCGAATCGTTTAACGACATGTCTAAGACCATTCACGACACCACGCAGGGCTTGCGACAGGCAAACCAAGACATACTCGACAGATCGAAATTTATCGAAACCCTGTTATCGGATATTAAAACCGGTATTATTTCCACCGATATACACGGTACGGTGTTACTAATTAACGGCTATGGGGCGGACTTATTAAAACAGCAAATAGCCGATTTGGTCGGTAAATCTATCGGCGACGCCATACCGCCCTTTGCCCCGATTATCGACGCAGTCCGCACGCAGAAAACTCCTTTTATGGGTCAGATTTCCTATGGTGAGGGCTTAGAAAATCGCAAATATATCGTACGCATTGCTCTGGAATACAGCCCAGATACCCACAGCTGTCAAACCATCGATAGGCTGATGATATCGTTCGACGACATTACAGATGTGGAACGCACCCAAAAACAAGCAGCATGGGCAGATGTGGCACGGCGAATGGCACACGAGATTAAAAACCCCCTAACCCCGATTCAGCTGTCCGCCGAACGCTTAAAACGCCGATATGGTAAAATTATGGGTACGAATGATGACATATTTACAACCTGTACAGACACTATTATTCGTCAAGTAGAAGAAATTGGCAGAATGGTCAATGAATTTGATGACTTTGCCCGCATGCCCGCCCCTAAGATGGCACTGGACAATGTGATGGATGCGGTAAAGTCCGCTTTTAGTTTGCAAAAAAATGCCCACCCCCACATACAATACACTCTACAAGGTGCCGACCATATCGCATGGGTACACGATTATCACCAAATATCGCAAATGATAACGAATTTAATGAAAAACGCTTTAAATGCGTTGGTGGAAAATCAGGTGTCAGACCCAAAAATTGTGCTGGTGGTGCAGCAATCACAGGACGGTCTGTGTATGGGTATCCACGACAATGGTTGCGGATTCCCCAAACAGGACCGCCATACTTTATTTGACCCATATGTGACCAACCATACGCATGGTACGGGCTTGGGGCTGAGCATTGTGAAAAAAATTGTCGAAGACCACCATGGTACGATTGTATTATTGGATTCTCCCCTATTGGGAGGGGCATTCGTCGACATAAAATTTAATGTGGAAACAGAAGATGGCAGTTGATATTTTAATCGTAGACGATGAAGCAGACATTCGTGAAATTTTGGCAAGTGTCGTAGAAGATGAAGGCTATCACGCCCGCCAAGCGGCAAATTCACACGAAGCATTAACGGCAATACAGCAACAAAAACCCAATCTTATTGTCTTAGATGTGTGGTTGAAAAATTCTGAACTGGACGGAGTGGGCATTTTGGAGCGGGTGGTCGATATGTATGACGATGTGCCGGTGATTATGATTTCCGGGCATGGCACGGTAGATTTAGCGGTTGCTGCCACCAAAAAAGGGGCATATGATTTCTTGTCAAAACCGTTTAAGACCGATGCCCTGCTGCACACCATTGCCCGGGGCTTGGAAGCCCACTCCTTGAAAAAAGACAACCAAATGTTACAGGCAAAATTGGGGTTGGGCGATATGGATTTAATTGGCAACAGCGATTTTGTCAAAAATATACAAACCCGCATTACCCATCTGGCATCGTCCCCAGACCCCGTGTGTATTTTAGGGGAACGGGGAACAGGCAAAGAAATCGTCTCCCGCCAATTGTTTGTGCGGAGCAATTATCGGGGGCAATATGTAGTTGTCAATTGTGCCATTGAGGACGATGTAAATACGGTGATTTTCGGATCGATGCACCCCCGTAAAACCAGTGCCTTCGAACAGGCGTCTGGGGGAATGTTGGTGCTCAATAAAATCCATGCGTTATCCGAATCGCAACACTTAAAAATTGCCCATTATTTGAAGACCGGCGAAGTCACCACCGTCGATGGGGCAAAAATTACCACCACCACTCGAGTGGTGTGTATCGCCCCAGACAAAAGCCATATTGCCGATGCGTTATATGCCCGAATAGCGGACACCACCCTGCAGATGAAACCGTTTACAGACCGGTGCGAAGATATTCCAGCGTTGGTAGTACAATTAATGACATATCGGGCAAAATCAAAAGGTATGACACCGCTGGTATTTGCCGATGATGTGTTACCGTATTTATCCGAATATCACTGGCGGGGCAATGCGTGGCAAATAATTGCTATGCTCGATACGCTATTATTATCCGCAAAGGATATGGATGTGGTCGATATATCTATGGTAAAAACCGCTTTATCGGGCAATATGGAAGAAGTACCCTTTGATTGGGGGGCGGTTTTAAAAATGGACATCCGTACCGCCCGGGAAGAATTTGAAAAGTGGTACTTACAATACCAATTGACCCGCCATCACGGCAATGTCAGCGAAACCGCCCACAATATTAAAATGGACAGGGCATCGCTAAGCCGTAAAATAAAAGCTTTAAAATTGCGATAAAATATACTATAATGGGGCGAAGGGAGAAAACAATATGGAAGTCGTTATTTGTGGTGCCGGATCGCTTGGATACAACATTGCCCGGTATTTGATCGAAGAAAACAATAATGTGACCGTTGTCGACACGGATCCGTCTCTTATTGCCAAAATCAATGAAAACCTCGATTGTCGGGGGATTGTGGGACACGCATCCGCCCCTAGTACTTGGGAAAAAATCGGCAGCGGGGCGGACTTGGCGATTGCCGTAACCCGTGATGACGAAGTCAATATGATGGCGTGTAAGGTGGCACACCACCTGTTTCATATCCCGAAAAAAATTGCCCGCATTCGGGAGCAATCATACCTAAATCCCAAGTGGCGGGCGTTGTTCGACGACAGCAACCTGCCCATCGACCTAATTATATCGCCGGAAAAAGAGGTGGCAAAAGCCATTATGCGGCGGGTATATGCCCCCGGAGCAACTGACATCGTCCCCCTGCATACGCCAAATGTGTCACTGGTCGGGTGTATTGTCGCAGACGATAGCCCCATGTTACAAGACACCATAGAACGGGTGGTTGCCGCCCATGAGCACTTGGCAATTAGCATTATGGCAATTGTACACACAGATTCGGTACAGGTACCACAACCAAACGGCGTGTTAAAATGTGGCGACGAAGTGTATTTCGTCTGTCCTGACGATAACATTTTAGACGCGTTGGCACTGTTTGGACACGAACAACGCACCGCCCGTGATGTGCTGATCATTGGCGGTGGCAATGTGGGGGGGTATTTGGCAGAAGACCTATCCGATGACTGCAAAATAACCGTTGTCGAAAGCGATCCGATGGTTGCCCGCAAACTGGCTGAAAAACTGCCCCGCAGCGTGGTGATTCAAGGGGACGCCCTAAAACCCGAAGTGCTAAGCGATGCCACCGTCCATCAAAAACATATTTGTATTTCCGTATCCAGCAACGACGAAGTGAACTTAATTTCCAGTCTGCACGCCAGTGAAGCGGGGGTCGATAGGACAATTTGTTTGTTAAACAACGCCTATTATGAGACTTTGGCACGCAAGGTCGGTATATCCGTCACTGTACACCCAATGGAGGTTACGGGCTCTATTGTGTTACAATCGACCCGTCACGGGGCGGTAAAAAACCTGTACAGTTTGCAGGAAAACACCGCTGAGATTGTCGAAATGGAAGTGTCCGCAAACGCCCAAGTGGTCGGTACCAAATTGAGGGATTTAAAAATGTTTCGAGGGTCATACATTGGTATGGTGATACGCAAACACAACGACAGCAACAAAGGCAATGGCGACGGGCGTATGATATTGCCCAACGATAGTTTAAAATTACATGGACACGATCGAATAATTATGTTAATATCACCTAGAAATATCAATCGTATTATCCAAATGTTTACGGATGATACCTATATATAGATATATAACTACTTAAAAATATATGTGATAAAAAGGAAGATTTTATGCCACGACTTGCTTATGTCAACCACCGGTATATACCCCACAGCCAAGCGATGCTGTCGATTGACGACAGGGGAACACAATTTGGCGATGCGGTGTATGAAGTGTTTAGTATTCTAAACGGAAGAACCATCGATATGCAGGCACATATAGATCGTCTGCATCGGTCTTTGCAAGCATTAGACATGCCCATGCCCATGTCCGATAAAGCGTTACACACTATTTGTCGCCAATTGGTACACCGCAATCGCTTAAAAAACGGTATGGTGTACATACAAATCAGTCGGGGGACGATGAATCGCAAACACATATATCCCACCGCCGTATGTTTACGCCCCAATGTGATTATCACCACCCATTGGTTGCACTTAAAGTCCAGTAGCGAACAATTAACACCGATAAAAATCAAATCGTTCGAAGACACCCGTTGGGCTGGGGTGGCGACTAAGACGGTGATGTTGCTGCCCAATTGCATGGCAAAGACCGAAGCCCACGATTCGGGATATGGGGAGATTTTATTTGTCAAAGATGGGATCGTTACCGAATGCGGGTCGTCGAATTTCTTTTATTTGGATAAAAACGAAGTATTGCACACGCCGCCCGCTGGGGATATTTTATTGGGTTGTACCCGGCATGGATTAATTGCCTGTGCGGAAAAATTACAAATCCCTGTGCAGGAAACGCATTTTTCGCTGGCGGACGCCAAGCGGGCAAAGTATGCTTTTATCAGCTCTGCATCGCATTTCTTATGTCCTGTCTCACATATTGATACTACGGTTATCGAGACCGGTGTGCCCAAAATGTTACGGCGGTTATTTGACTTATATATAAATTTATATATCGATACATAATTTTGTTGCAATCTATAAATATTTATATTACACTGCCGATACTTAGCCCTATTTAGGAGGGGGTTGTGTACCTTTTTTGTGTATGTGCAATATGTGTATATAATTGGGGCTAGTGTACGAAAAATATTAAAACTTTAGAATAAAAGGATAATAAATATGTCTGATAAACAGCCCAAATTGCAGGATCTGTTTTTGAATAAATCTCGTAAAAAGCATGTGCCAGTGACTATTTTTTTAGTGAATGGTGTGAAATTGCAGGGGATTATCACTTGGTTTGATAGCTTCTGTATTTTGTTACGCCGGGACAATCAAGAACAAATCATTTACAAGCATGCAGTATCGACCATTATGCCGATGGCACCCTTAAAATTGTATGAAGACATTAAGGACGAAGACGATCCTACGGATTCCGATTCGTAATACATGGGAGATTCGTACCAGATTGATGTAACCGATGCCACCGCCCCTGTACGGGCTGTTGTGGTCTGTCCGGTGTTAGATAAATCGTCTGGGGGTGTTGCTGAGTATCGATTGCAAGAAGCTATCGGTCTTGCCTGTGCTATCGACTTGCTTGTGGTGCATGCGGAGTGTGTGTATATCACCGCCCCAAAGCCTGCCACTTTGTTTGGACAAGGGGTGTTGGATCGCCTGTATGGTGTTCTGTATAACCCGTCGCCAGTTGGCGATTCGCACTCTGCCCACGCCACCGATGCAGGTGGGGCGGTGCAGCTGTTGATTGTCGATGGCACGCTCAGCCCCATTCAGCAACGCAATTTGGAAAAAGCCCTACACATCAAAGTCATCGATCGCACGGGTTTAATCCTTGAAATTTTTGCCGCACGGGCAAGGACTTTTGAGGGCAAATTACAGGTAGAATTGGCACACCTTACCTACCAAAGATCCCGTTTGGTACGGGCGTGGACGCACCTCGAACGGCAGCGGGGCGGTATGGGATTTGTCGGCGGTCCGGGCGAAAGCCAATTGGAAATCGACCGCCGATTAGCCGATGATGCGATTGCCAAAATTAAACGCAAACTGGACAATGTCAAACGCACCCGGGCATTGCAACGGGGGGCAAGAAAAAAAGTGCCGTACCCCATTGTGGCGTTGGTGGGCTATACAAACGCTGGAAAATCCACTCTGTTTAACCGCTTAACGGGAGCGGATGTGTTTGCCAAAGATTTATTGTTTGCCACTTTGGATCCCACTATGCGGTTACTCAAATTGCCCTGCGGTGCCCAAGTGATTTTGTCCGATACGGTGGGTTTTATTTCCGATTTACCCCACGATTTGGTCGCCTCTTTCCGTGCCACCCTAGAAGAAGTACAATCGGCAGATGTAATACTGCACATTCGGGATACCAGCAGCAGCCAATTCGACGCCCACGCCGCCGATGTGGACAATATCCTAGACGCCCTTGGCGTGCGAGCGGATTCCGTCCCCATATTACAGCTGTGGAACAAATGGGACGCCATAGACGATACACACCGTAACACCTTACACACCCGTGTGCAGATGCACAAAAATGCGTATATCATCTCCGCCCATACAGGGGAGGGAATCGACACCATACTGCATGCCATGTCCAATGCGTTACGGCGGGACAATAAAAAATATCGTATATACCTCGACATATCCGCTGGGGCAGAAAACGCTTGGATACAATCCAAATCCCGAGTACTATCGGAACATTATGACGAAACCGGAGCTGTACTAACCGTAGAAATGCCCCCCCAAACCCCGCAAAAATTCTTTGCTGTATTTACAAATACGGACACTAAAATTGTCGAGATATAAAAGGCAAAACCCCCTTATACATAAATACATAAAAAAAATTTTCAAAAGCCCTTGAATCTCCGTAAATACCCCTTATATAGTGTATTGTTAGCGTGTAAAACATTTTTTAACGATAGGAGAAATAAAATGAAATTTAGACCTTTACATGATCGTATCTTGGTTGAACGGGTTGCCAAAGAAACCGTTACCGCAGGCGGTATCATTTTGCCTGACTCTTCACAGGAAAAGCCAACACAAGCCAAAGTGTTACGGGTGGGTAATGGCTATATCAAAGACGACGGATCCGTGCGGGCGTTGGATGTGAAACAAGGCGATGTGGTGATGTTTGCCGAATGGGCAGGCACCGATGTAAAAATCGAAGGCAATGAATATACCATCTTGAAAGAATCCGATGTCATTGGCGTTCTTGAAGGCTAATCTATATATACACAACAGAAAGGAATATAAATCATGGCAAAAGATGTAAAATTTGGGGTTGACGCCCGCACAAAAATGGCGGAAGGCGTAAATATCCTAGCAAACGCAGTAAAAGTAACTTTGGGTCCAAAGGGGCGTAATGTGATTCTCGAAAAAGCATTCGGTGCCCCCCGTATTACCAAAGATGGGGTTACCGTTGCCAAAGAAATCGAACTGTCCGACAAGTTTGAAAACATGGGGGCACAGATGGTGCGAGAAGTAGCATCGAAACAAAACGATTTGGCGGGCGATGGTACCACAACCGCAACCGTGCTGGCACAAGCGATTGTACAAGAGGGCTTAAAGTCCGTTGCCGCAGGTATGAATCCGATGGATTTAAAGCGGGGTATCGATTTGGCTGTCAGCGAAGTGGTAAAACACATCGAAACTTCGTCTAAAACCATTTCTACCAGCGAAGAAGTATCGCAAGTGGGAACCATCTCCGCAAACGGGGAAACAGAAGTGGGGACTATGATTGCCGAAGCTATGGAAAAAGTCGGCAACAACGGTGTTATCACCGTCGAAGAAGCGTCCGGTCTGGACACAGAGCTCAGCGTTGTCGAAGGCATGGAATTCGACCGTGGGTACTTGTCGCCTTATTTCGTCACCAATGCGGAAAAAATGCTTTGCGATATGGAAAACCCACTGATATTGGTACACGATGCAAAAATTTCCACATTGCAACCATTGGTACCGGTGTTGGAACAGGTGGCACAATCCGGTAAATCGTTGTTAATCATCGCCGAAGACATCGAAGGCGAAGCGTTGGCGGCGTTGGTTGTTAACAAACTACGGGGTGGGCTAAAAGTATGTGCGGTAAAAGCCCCCGGTTTTGGCGATCGCCGTAAGGCTATGATCGAAGATATTGCCATTTTAACTGGCGGTACGGTTATCAGCGAAGAAGTAGGCATTAAACTAGAAAATGTAACTTCTGATATGTTGGGGTCGGCAAAGCGGATTACTGTCAACAAAGACAACACCACCATCGTTGACGGTATCGGTTCCAAAGACGATATTACCGGACGGATTGCCCAAATCAATGCCAACATTGAAACCACCACTTCTGAGTACGACAAAGAAAAACTGCAAGAACGCTTGGCAAAACTTGCCGGCGGCGTAGCGGTTATCAAAGTCGGTGGCAGCACAGAAGTAGAAGTAAAAGAACGCAAAGACCGGGTCGAAGATGCCATGCACGCAACCCGTGCAGCGGTACAAGAAGGCGTTGTCCCCGGCGGCGGATCCGCTCTTCTATACGCATCAAAAGCACTGGGTTCCGTGTCCGTTGCCAACCACGATCAGCAAGTGGGCGTGGACATTGTCAAAAAGGCTCTCACTTCGCCAACCCGTCAAATTTGCGATAACGCCGGTGTCGATGGTGTGATTGTTGTCGGTAAGATGCTCGAATCTAAAGACACTGCATGGGGATACGATGCCCAAAAAGGCGAATACACAGACCTTGTCTCCGCTGGTATCATCGACCCGGCAAAAATCGTCCGCTGTGCCATTCAAGATGCCGCATCCGTTGCCGGTTTGTTGGTTACCACTGAGGCGATGGTTGCCGATGAGCCCGCCGATCCCGCTGCAGCCCCCGCTATGCCAGCAGGAGGGGGAATGGGCGGCATGCCGGGCATGATGTAATTTTTCGGTTTTAATCGAGCGATTTTGCCCGCTCAGCTTGGTGAAGCATAGCGGTGCTATGTGAGCCAAGTCGAACGGGCAAAATCGCCAATTAAAATCGAAAAATACAGTTTTGCCTTTTTTATAAAGCCTCCCTTCGGGGGCTTTGTTACTTTTTTCGCATGCGTCTTGGGGTGGTCATGTTTTCTACGCTTAGGACATCGGCTACTTCTGCTTCGGTCATGATGCCTTCGCTGATGATAATATGTTTGACGCTTTGGTTGTTTTTTAGTGCCATTTTGGCGATTCTGGTGGCGTTTTCGTATCCTATATAAGGGTTTAAAGCGGTGATGATGCCGATGCTGTTTTCTACAGTTTGTAAACAGTGGCTGCGGTTGGCGGTGATGCCTTTGATACACTTTTCTGTTAAGGTGTTTATCGCCCTTGTTTGTAAATCGAGCGATTGTAACACATTAAAAGCAATCACCGGTTCCATGACATTTAATTGCAACTGACCGGCTTCTGCCGCTAGGGTAACGGTTATATCGTTGCCGATAACTTGGAATGCCACTTGGTTTACCATTTCTGGGATAACCGGGTTTACTTTGCCGGGCATTATCGAACTGCCCGGTTGTACGGGGGGTAGGTTAATTTCTTGCAATCCCGCTCTTGGACCGCTGGACATCAGCCGTAAATCGTTACAAATTTTTGATACTTTTACCGCATTGCGTTTTAACGCACTGCTGAATGTGACGAACGCCCCTGTGTCTGATGTGGCTTCGATCAGGTTGCTGGCACCGACCATTTCGTATCCAGATATTTGGCACAATTCTTCGATCACCAAACTAGAATATTCGGGGTCGGCATTGATGCCTGTACCGATAGCGGTTGCCCCCATATTGACTTCACGAAAATACCCCACAATGACATTTTTCATTTGTTGAATATCTTCTTTTAAGGTCGCATGCCATGCCCCAAATTCCTGCCCTAGTGTCATAGGCACAGCATCTTGTAATTGGGTACGCCCCATTTTTATAACATCGGAAAATTCCACAGACTTTTGCTTTAACGCATAACACAGTTCGGACAAGGCTTGGGTGTATTGTTCATAGCTCAGCAAAATCCCCAATCGCAACGCAGACGGATACGCATCATTTGTCGATTGGGACAAATTGACATGGTTGTTCGGGTGTATATGTGTATAATCGCCCCGTTGTTTGCCCATAATTTCCAATGCCCGGTTGGCAATGACTTCGTTGGCGTTCATATTCGTCGATGTTCCCGCCCCTCCTTGGATAACATCGACCACAAAGTGTTCATGCCACTGTCCGTCGATAATTTCATCGCAGGCTTGTTCGATAACTTTTGCCTGTGCATCGTCTATCATGCCCAATTTGTTATTTGCCCGCACAGCAGATTTTTTCACCATCGCTAAGGCGATGACCAAATTGGGAAAGTGACTCAGTGGAATATCGGTAATTTTAAAGTTCTCTAACGCCCGCAGGGTTTGCACCCCATACAAAGCAGACATAGGCACCTGACGGACACCCAGTAAATCGCTTTCTTCTCGGGTAGCGGGGGGGTTTTTGCTCATAAAAGTATCCTGTTGTTTTCTCATGCGATACCACACGCATTGTGTACACACACAGTGTACGCAAAAAACAGTAAAAAGCAAATACTTTTATGACTGTGTACATTTATAATAAAAGTCGCTATACTGTTCGCTATGAAATATATTCTTATTGCTCTCATATATTTTTATCGATATACCCTGTCGTATTTTATTGGTCGCCAGTGCCGATTCGACCCGTGTTGTTCTGTGTATGCCATACAGGCTTTAAAAACGCACGGGGCATGGCACGGCAGTCGATTAACCTTAAGACGGGTGTTGCGGTGTCGTCCGGGGGGTGGGTACGGGTATGATCCTGTACCCGAAAAAAATATACACACAAATACAAAAATATGATATATTCCCGTAAGAGCGTGCACACACTTACAGCAAGGACACCCCATGCAATACTTGTATATATCATGGAAACAGATACAACAAGCGGTAGAATCCGCATTAGAAAAACTAGACAGACCCATCAAAGGCATTATTGCCGTTACCCGTGGTGGGCTGGTTCCCGCAGGGTTTATCGCCCAACAGCTGGGAATTAAAAATGTCAAAGTCGTATGCCTAGAAAGCTACACAGACACCACAAACACTCAAGGAAAGGTCAGATGTGTACTGCCCTTGCCAGCAGCGGAAGAACTGCAACAATACATATTTGTAGACGACATTATCGACAGCGGTAAAACCGTCACATACTTAAAACAAAAATACCCCACTATCGAACACTTGGTGTTATTCGCCAAACCCCACAGCGTGCATTTACTGGATTATTACGGGCGGTTATTAACCCCCGCAGAATGTAAACAGTGGCTGGTGTTCCCGTGGTACTCAGAATTTTTAAAATCAGAAACTTTTAAAAATACACCTTAAATTCACATACGGAGGAATACAACAAATGAAACAATTTTTATTAAAATCTTTACTATTTATAACAGCGGCGATGACACCCCTTATAGCGATACCATCGCTTGCCGACGACACCCCGATAAAAAGGTCTAAGGGCTGGTTCAGTTTATTTGGAGATTACGCTAGCGGTCAGAAAAAATGGGGCATAAACGGATTGGGTGCCTTTTACGAAACATCAAAAAGTGTCTTGTATGTACAGGGCACATACCAAGAAACGAAACGCAAGCCCGTATCCGAAAACGCCGCAAATATCGGCTTTGGCTATCGGCGGTTATCGGGGAATACGGTTTTCGGTGCCAATATGTTTTTTTTCGACATGAGTACTTTAAAAAGAGACTTTGATATAAAAGCACATTATCAACACAGCGTGGGACTGGAAATAAAAAGAGAGTCTTTTGAGATAACCTCTAATTTATACATACCTCGAGCCCCCGAAAACTTGAAAAATGGCTGGGATGTCACCGCTAAGAAAACCCTGTTTCTAAAACCCAATATTTCGATTGGCGGCGGCAAATACCGCCTAAACAGCTTTATGAAAGACCGGCGGGCTGTGGTTACGGGCAACAAAGTATTTGTCGAATTCAAACCCAATTCGATACTGACAATCAGTGCCCAACACAACAGACCAAAACAAGGGAAAGTAACGAATTCAGTGTCTATGGAAGTGAAATTCGGACTCAACAGACCTTGGCGGCAACAGTGGAAACAATTTGCCGACAGACAGGATACCGTGTGGCGTACCCGCTATGACGCAGCTGCCCGTTGGTAAAAATACTGTTTATGGGACAATTGTTCCGTGTAAAAAAACGGATTTTTCTACCATTGCGAAACCGCCCTCCAAAGGGCGGTTTTTTTCGTGTTCTTTTAGGTTTATTTCAGTTTCTACGGGGCAGTACACATTGAAATAGTTGCACAGATATACAAAATAGGACATGGTTGTTGTATTGCAACTACGCTTGAATATACCTCATTCAGAAAAGAACGGTTTTTACTGTTCTTTTTTGGTTTTTGCATCGCTCTTTTGGGGCGGTTTTTGCAGGATTTGAATGATTTTTTGAAAAAAATGAAAATAAATCTTGACGAAAAAAAAAAAAATGCGGTATGCTCAAAATTGCAGGGCAGTTTTGAGTGTCTATTCACCGATATTTTTTTAAAATAGGAGAGGATGTCCAAGTGAATCGATTGCCCTGTTATAACATTTATTTTTTAACTGAGATAATAAGGAAAGATAGGAAATGAAAAAATTTTTGTCATTAGTAACATTGCTACTTAGTAGCATCATAGCAATACCGTCTTTTGCGAACGATACTAAAACAGAACAAAACAAACTAGCAAAGCCTACTTATGCTGATCTGGTGTTCGTTACCACAAGAAAGTTCCATGTAAACTTATTTAAACCTTTTCTCGAAGGAGATAAGAGCTTATGGTATTTACAAAGTAAACTTCCTGTTCTTTATAGCACCACGAATAGACTAGATTTAGGAGGTGGTTTTCGCAAGCTAGTAGGTGGTGAAAAATTTTTGTTGGGACTTAAAGGATTTTTGCTTAATAAACAAACAGTTGGTGATGAATCTGTATATGAACATTTCAGTTGGGGGGCTGAGTTAAAACACAATTCGTTTGAAATCTCTTTTAATCAGTATTGCCAAAAACCAACCTGCGGAAAAGGAGAAAATGGTAAATATACACACGATCTCACTCTTGAAGTACAGCCATATGATAAATTTAATATTGGGGTGACTACATCCAATTTTGTATATTCGAGCAAGGCAGTATTCGGAGAATTGTCGTTTAAAAATGCAATATTCGGAGCAAAATATATACTACCTTATAGAGATAAAAAATCATCTACATTATTTTTTTATGTACGATTTAGAGCTACAACAGGACAATTAATGGAATTTATAGGGTTGCCATGGCTAAATGCAAGCACAAAACAAAATCCAGAAAAAAGTGAGATAAAAGTTTGGAACAAACGCTATGATGGGGCTGTAACCTATTCTATGTTTTAAGTAGTGTAAAAAAATAACTGTTATATGCAAAATGTAAACACATATCAAGATTTCAGCTGTAACCGAATCACGCCTTTAAAGTCGTTGGGGTCGACGGGTTTGCCCCGTTTGGTGATGTCTATTGCCCCTTGACGGGCAAGGAATATGGCTTGTTGTTTGGTGGGGTTTAGGTATTTTCGCCATGCGGTATTGCCGTCTTGTTGGCGGCAGCGAGTCAGCCAAAAAGCTTTTGCCACCTGTTCGATACTAACGGGTTTACGATCCGCTGCAGATTGCAAAAAGTGTATGATAAACTGTGCCACTGGATCCCATTTTTCTATAACTTCTGGGCATAAGGTCATCGCTGTATACCCGTATTTACCACATTAAAAAAGTGCTGTTGCAGCTGCGTATCGGTTTCGTATTCGCCCAAAAAATGGCTGGTTACAGTGCTACTGCTGTGTTTTCTAACGCCCCGGGTACACATACAGTGGTGTACCGCATCGATGGCTACCGCTACGCCCCGAGCTTGTAGGTTATAATACAGGCTTTCGGCAATTTGCAAGGTGAGCATCTCTTGGTTTTGTAACCGTCTTGCATAAATATCCACCACCCGTGCCAATTTCGACAGCCCGCATACTTTTTCGCCCGGCAAATACGCCACCCACGCTTTGCCGATAAACGGGGCGATGTGGTGTTCACAGTGGGATTCGAACGGAATATCACGGATAATAATAGGCGTCTTATAGCCGGAAATATCCTCAAAAGTGCGGTTTAATTCGGCTTTGTCGTCTTGCGTATAGCCCACAAAGTATTCACTAAACGCATCTACAACCCGTTTTGGCGTGTCCTGCAACCCAAGTCGATCAGGGTCGTCCCCCGCCCATCTTATCAGCACCGCCACCGCTTGTTCGGCTTGTTCCCGGCTGGGTTTTTGAATATCTGTCATATAGTACATCCTGTTGTTGTTTTGTCAAAATCATACTGTATATAGAATGTTACAAGCATTTTGTCAATACAATTTGCTATCATGTACTACAACCGCTTGGCGGATACTGTCGCATGCCCGTACCGCAAACAGCCCATCGGTTAAGCCGACCACCGGCTTTGTCGCCCGTGTAACCGCTGTCAACCACGCCCCCATTTGGCTGATGATTTGGTCGCAGGGTTGTACCGGTATGGCACCATCTTGTTTGTCTTTGCCTGTCCATACCACTTGTGTTTGTCGCAGATCCGCAGACAGCTTACCTTTGTTTCCTTGCACCGTAAACAGCCGTTGCGATTCGCTATCAACTCGACTGGTGTGTGCGGTTATGCGTATCCGGTTTAGAATCGCCTCTAAGGTAATAGCATCCAACACACCATTTTCCCGTTGGTAATCCACAGCTAAAATATCCACATTGTCCAGCCTATCCCCACCGCATACAGCCCGCATTAAATCTAAATCATGTACGGTCAAATCAGACACCACATCCGCATCAAAAATCCGCCCAGAAGACGGATTGGTGCGCACGGCATGTACCGCCTCAATAGTACCCACCCTGTGGATATTTTCCAACAGCACTTGAAACGCCGGGTTAAACCTTTCGATATGCCCCACCCCAGCCCGAAAAGACAACCCCGATTGTTTGTGCATCCGTACCAAATTCAAACAATCAGCAGCAGTCAACGCCAACGGCTTTTCGATAAAAGTATGAATCCCCGCTTTAAACGATTGTTCCGCCCAATCCACATGCGTAGACGACGGGGAACAAATAGAAATCACATTGCACTGTTGCAGCAGCTGCCCTATATCGCCCGCCATAGCATACGGACATACAGCCGCATCCACATGCGGATCCAAAACCCAACGGACATGTGCCCCCACCGCCGTGTAGCCTTTGGCGTGCAATTTGCCCATCTTGCCAAAACCAATAATACCAACCTGAAATCGTGGGGGTGTTGTCATGTTCATATACTTTCAATGTAGAGGGGGTGGGTGGGCTTTCGCCTGTAAAATATAATCCGCCGCCTCAGCAAGCAACCTGCCTTGTAGGGAAAGTTCCAAAAATCTGACATAGTCTTCCCCATTGGTAATGGTGTCCCTAGCGGTTTGAATAATATCGAGGGGGGTGTCCACCTGTAACTGATAGGTGCTGATCAGCTGTGCCAATTCGGCACTAACCGCATCTAAGTCCCGTTTGATACGATGAAAGGCTTTGTCCGCAGTATCCATATTGCCCCCTTCCTCTTTATGGCACAGGGGGCGTATAGTAGGGTACCCCCACATCATACACGACAAAATCTTTGGAAAATACGGAAAACGCCGGATGCATTGTACGCAATTGTTGCACATTGTTATAAATCGCCGATTGTATTACACCTGCTTTCTCCCCATCGAGCCCAGCGGTGGTTACAAGCACCGTGTACAATCCCAAACTGCGAATCGGGGTCGATTGATTCCAATACACATCCGATGCAATTGTCGATGGAAACACACCTTTAAAAGATTTTTGTATATCGCCAACGACTGTATCGCCTAGCGATAAAAACACCACATCACACTGGGCGGTCAAAGTATCCATCATACCATTTGGGGTAGATACCACAAACACGGACGCATCAGCGGTGCCAGAACACAACGATTGAATCGCTTCGTCTGTGGTCGACTGGACAAGAGTTACGGATTTTTGACGGATACCAGCGGCTTTCAATAGGGCTTTGCCAAACAACCCCCGGTATGTCTTGTCGGCACCAATAAAAAAAGTGCGGTCTCGTAAGTCAGCAACGGTACGCACACCGGACGACTTTCGCACTGCAACCAACACGGTTTCCACTCCCAACACCGCCAACACCCGTAAATCAGCATTTGCCCCAAGCTGCCTAAACCGACTGGTACCATCGACCGCATGGTACAGCCAATCGCTCTGCACCACCGCCATATCCACCACCCCAGCCGCCAACGCATCAAGCGATTGCAAAGAATCACCACTTGCCAGCACACTACAAGCGGCGTCCGCAACCAACATACACACACTACCCGCAGTAGCAAACCGCAACCCCATAGGATGCCCGCCACCAATATAAATACCACTATATCGACCGTCATCCCCCCCCCCATCACTACCGCCTTCGGCAAATACCCACGGGGATACACTCATAAAAAACAAAAAGGCAAAAAATCTAATAAGTGTCATAACACAGCAACTATACCACAATATAAAAATATTGCAGCAAAATATTATAATGCCGTACGAGTTATAAAAAATTTCCCCGTTGCGAGTAATTTTGATGTATAATACTTTGTGTTAGTGAAAAAATTGGGGAAAAATTAAGGGTGGAAAAATTTTTTAGTTACGGATATAACTTCTTATGGTGAGGAATATACTTGTATGGCGATGGTCAATATACAAACACTCGAGTGCATCAGACCGCTACATCCCCATTCCACATGTACGCCAAAATTTTTCAAAACAGACTATGTAGAAAAAACAAATGTGCACATTTTAAGCATAATGGAGATAGATTGTTCTGATATGTGTTACCCCAAACAAACAAAACCGCACATAGAAGATTGCTATATACGGGGTGGTTTTACCGTTTTAACCGATTATCATATCCATCCATTTGATATTTTGGAGCGTACAGATTGCAAAAGTATCACAACTTGTTTTGATATGACCAGTGGCGACCGAACACTTTCTGTTGACAATCCCCCAAAGAAAAGTATTATCACTATTAAGGTTCCAATAGAAAATATTTTATTTTGTTTACACTCAAATATGAAAGGAAATTCTATCAGATTGCAATATAAAGAAAAAAATGGTTTTTATCTTAAAAATATCCCAATTGCTGATAACCGTATTAGAAATATGCCAGCAACACAAGATAAGATCGATGGTTTAAACACATACACACGCAAACATCCACACATTTTTATACGATTTGGTTTAACACGAAAATATCAAGAAAAATATTGGCTACAAATCAATACATTGGTGGCATCACATGACAGATAATACCATTTATACAATTGGGCATTCTACGCATAGCCAACAAACCTTTTTGCGTTTGTTACAACAGCACAGTATCGAAGTTGTCGCCGATGTCAGGAGCGTCCCTTATAGCGAATTCAATCCCCAATACAATACAGATACTGTTAAAAAATTTTTACAGCAACACGCCATACAGTATGTTTTTCTAGGTGCAGAATTCGGGGCACGGACGGAAAATTCTGAGTGCTATGTGCAAGGTCGAATGCAATATGAAAAAATAGCCAACACACAAGATTTTAAAAACGGTTTACGCAGAATACAAAAGGGGATAAAATGTTATAAAATTGCTTTGATGTGTTCGGAAAAAGATCCCATCGACTGTCATCGTACTATTTTAGTATCTCGGTATCTTATTGAAAAACTTGCTATAAATGTCATGCACATACTGGCAAATGGCGATTTAAAAAGCCAACAGGAAGTGTTAAAATCTTTGGTCAATCCCAATAACGACCTTTTCCACACGGTCGAACAACAGGTAGAAGAGGCTTACAAAAAACAAGAATCTGTTATCGCTTACCGACAACATTAGTACAGGAGTAAAACATGCAAATTTTTACCATAGGCTTTACCAAAACCACTGCAGAAAATTTTTTTCAACGGTTACAAAACGCCAACACACATAAAATTATCGATGTAAGACTTAATAATGTGTCGCAGCTAGCCGGGTTTGCCAAAAGCAAAGATTTACAATATTTTTCCAAAACTATCTGTAACATGGATTACGAACATTTGCCCGTACTTGCTCCGACAAAAGATATTTTAGATACCTACAAAAAACACAAAGGCAGCTGGCAAGACTATGAAAATGCGTTTTTTGACTTAATGAAAAAGCGCAAAATAGAAAAATTAAACCCACATACACTAGACGGTGCCTGTTTGTTGTGCAGCGAAGACACCCCCCACCATTGCCATCGCCGATTGGTTGTCGAATACTTGCAACACAAATGGGGCAATCTGGACATTATTCATTTGTAATTTGTCGCACAACAGTGTATGAGTGCTAGACATTAACATACATGCGTTGGAAAAAAATTACTATGACAGACAATCGATTTATGCAGCTTATGGACACCAAACCCACCCTTATTGCCGATGGGGCGATGGGGACGAATTTGTTTGCTTTGGGGTTGCAGACGGGCGATGCCCCCGAATTGTGGAATGTGGATGCAGCGGAAAAAGTGCAAAGCGTCTATCGGGACTTTGTCGCTGCAGGGTCTGATATTATTTTAACCAATTCTTTTGGCGGTACCCGGTTTCGTTTAAAATTACATCAAGCGGAACACCGTGTCCACGCCCTTAATCGAGCCGCCGCCACACTGGCACGGGAGGTCGCCGACAGCTGTGGTCGTACGGTGGCGGTAGCCGGATCGATAGGTCCTAGCGGTGAGCTGTTGCAACCGCTTGGCAGTTTGACAGAGCAAGACGCCATCGCCGCATTTGCTGAACAAGCAGCGGGACTCAAACACGGCGGGGCAGATGTGTTGTGGGTCGAAACCATGTCTTCGCACGAAGAAGCCGCCGCCGCTATTGCTGGGGCGGCAACGGTTGGATTACCGGTTGTGTGTACTATGACTTTTGACACCGCCGGCAAAACCATGATGGGGGTTAGCCCCGAATCGGCAGCACAAGTCTTACCCACCCTGTCGACACCGCCAATCGCTATCGGTGCCAATTGTGGGGTAGGACCTTCGGATACCATGTTGTCGATTATGGCAATGCGACAGGCAAACCCAAACGCTACTATCATATGCAAAGCCAACTGTGGTTTGCCCAAATACAAAGACGGTACATTCACTTTTACTGGCACGCCAGAGCTGATGGCGGATTACGCCCGTATTGCGGTCGATATGGAGGTTAAAATTATTGGCGGATGTTGCGGATCGACCGCCGATGTCATCAGGGCTATACACGATGCCATTCAGGGCTACACCCCGCAACCCATCGACAAACAGCGTATTATCGCCACATTGGGCAAACCCCTACACACGGCACCTTCGGCACAAACCATCGAACAAAAAACCGCCAGCCGCCGCAACCGCCGCCGCCGATAACCTTAAAATGTAACGGTCAAAAAGTCCCGTACATACGCATACACACTGCCCTTACCTTGAGGAATCGCCACTTGCACAGGGGTTTTGGGGGCTATACGGGTGCTGTTTTCATATATGTATGTATCGGATACCCGTACCACCACCGCCATATGCCCGTCCGCATCGGTGTCGTCCGGTACCATAGCCGATATACTGCCGCTGATACGGAGAGTTTGCCCATAATATACGGTCACTTGTTTATTTTCGGTCAAGCTGGTAAAGGTGTCCGCAGGCACATATATTTTTACCGCTAATGGGGCATCGATGGGATATATCACCGCTACAGGCATATGTATATCCGTATAGGTCTGCACATATTCGATAAACCCGTTTACGGGCGAGGCAACAAATACGGTTTCTGTAATCGGCGGGGTGATAATATGGTCAAAAACCTGTTGTTGTACGGCGGGGGCTTGGGCTTTTAAATATGCCACATAAGCATTTATATTTACCCTATCCATGTACGATGGGTACACATTCTCGATGTGCGTTCTGTCCTGTTGATACGCTACTCGATAATACTCGATAACCCTTTGTTCATAAGCGTTCTGTGCGGTTAAAAACACCGGTTCAGTATCGGTCAACAAAGCGTTAAACAAAATATCTTGGTTGCGGGTATAAAAATCTTGCAACGCCTGCATATTGGGAATTTTATCCGCCTGTACAGAAAACAACAGCTGGTCTTTGGCAACCAAACTATGGGGTTCGGCAATTCTTCGATGCACAGCACCGACCCTAATATCAGGGGCGTCCACAGGTTTAAACACCTGCACCGCCGCCCCCTGCAAATATGTGGTACCTGCCGCATATATATACCACGGAAATTGCCAGATAAATACCGCATACACCAGCACCGATATACTACCTAGTATACCGCCCCAATACACCGCTCCCTTAAAACTTCGCCATAGCCACATAGGCACACAATATCACAAAACACAAAATTTGCAAAGTATAGTCTATATACCGTTTATCAAGGTATGCACCCATATACTTAAACCATATCCTAAGGCAATTGCCCATGACCATTTTAGGTGGGCAAAAAAAGTATATACTCCACGGGCTTGTCCCATCATGGCAACGCCTGCGGCGGAACCGATGGACAGTAAACTACCGCCAACCCCTGTGGTTAAAGTAACCAACAGCCATTCGTTTAAATTCATGACGGGATCCATAGTTAATACGGCAAACATCACCGGGATATTATCGACAATAGCCGACAACACGCCGACAACAACATTTGTTGGAAACACGCCCAATTGCGTATACATAGCATCAGACAACAACGCCATATACCCTAAGGCACCCAAACCGCCAACGCACAACACAACGCCATAGAAAAACAACAGGGTATCCCACTCTGCCCGTTCGACTTCGTGGAACACATCGAATTTGCGTTTTGCCCGCTCCAGATGGCGTTGTTCGTCGCCGTCTGTTTCTACATGTGCCAAACGGGTAAAGCGTAAATCCCGATCATATGCCCAAGAATACAGCTGTAACAACCCCAAACCGGTCACCATGCCTAATACGGGGGGCAAGTGGAACATGTTGTGGGCGGATACTGCCATAAAAATAGAAAACACAAACAGAGCAATCACCGTAAAGCCGCCGGGGGCAACGGTGGCATCGCCGACAAAGCCTTCGGGCTTTTGGCTGTCGATGACAAAGTTCATCAGCACCGCCGGCACCAACCAATTGACAACACTGGGGATAATCAAGGCAAAAAATTCGGTAAATTGTACTTTACCCGCCTGCCATACCATCAAGGTGGTAATGTCGCCAAACGGGGAAAACGCCCCGCCAGCATTTGCCGCTACGACAATGTTAATACAGGCAACGGCAATAAATTTTTTGTTGTCTCTGGCAACCGCCATCACAATAGTTCCCATAACCAATGCGGTGGTTAAGTTATCGGCAACCGGGGACAATAAGAACGCCAACAACCCCGTTATCCAAAATATCCCCCGCAACGACAGCCCCATGCGGATAATTTTTGCTCGAATGGCTTCGAAAACGCCAAATACTTGCATCGAATTGATAAAAGTCATTGCCGCCAACAAGAACAAAAACAATTCGGCAAATTCAACAATGGCATAGCGTAAATTGTCTGCGGCGGCATAGGTATTGCCCTGTTGTGCCAAAGCGGCGGCGATAATAAACCAAATCACACCGGCGGCGATAATCACCGGCACAGACTTTTTTAGGTGTAATTGCTCCTCCAAGATGACAAAAGCGTATGCGACAATAAAAATAGCCACCGCAACAAAACCGTATACGCTGGTGGTAAAATCCCCGACCGCTTCAGCGGCAAATGCTAATGAAGGCACAAACAGGGTTAATAACATACCCAAATACTTGGTGGTGGTATTCATATAACAGTCTCCTTTATATATCTTCGATGTGTGGTGCGTATATATGTATGCTTTACACAGGGGTTATACGGGTGATTCCCAAAAAATACAACAAAAAATATGTATGTGATAAACATTTATATGGTGTCCGCTGTATAAAATTGTGCCATGCTGTTTATAGTAAGGGTGATGTGCATAAAAAATGCCCCCGTTTTATCTGCAATCCCCCTCAGTCCATTGGACAATAGCGGTTTTACCCTGTGTGTTAAAGTTAGCTATATATAAAAAAGTTAGCCTTATCTAACTTTTTTACTTGACATGCCTATAAAACCTACATATAGTACACTTAATACTCATTATTTTTGACATTTTTTAGGATTTTACACATTATGAAACAAACTGTTATTAAAACCACACAAGCACAGATAACCCCGTACAGATCCCGTGCAGAAATATCCGCAGGGTTGCGATTCGTGGCGGTGTTTGTGGTTATTGCAGCGATTCCGGCTATTAATGCAGAATTTGCCGGGGTGTTATACCAATCGATGATCGATACCTATGTGGGGGTGAGTACTTGGGTGGCCCTAACTTTGGCGATGCTGTATGGGTGGGAAAAATATTTTAAAGTCGACTTTGCTGATATTATGCACCGCCACAAGCGATGGCAACCGTTGATTGCCGCTGCATTGGGGGGTATGCCCGGCTGTGGGGGGGCTATTGTTATCACCACCCAGTACGCCCGGGGTGCCGCATCGTTTGGGTCGTTGGTGGCGACTTTGACCGCTACTATGGGCGATGCGGCGTTTTTGCTGATTGCCGCCAAACCGGATGTGGCGGTGTTGGTGATTTTGGGCGGTATTGTTGTCGGTACTGTTACGGGATATATCATAGACATGTTACCGCATAGCAAAAATTTAAACCAATGTTGTTTTAAAGACCTTGCCTGTCGTGTATCCGGCACAGCATCAGATTTGAAACAGGGATTTTGGAAGCCCATCGATACGGCGTGGTTGCTGTTGTTGTTTCCCGGTTTAATGATGACGATTATCGATGCTACCGGGGCGGATGCGAATGCGGTTTTATCGTTTGTATATGCGGATTTTGCCAACCAATTAGCGGTGTTTATGGCGACCTTTTCACTGGCAATTTTTATCGCCGCCCCCCGAGAGTCGAATCCCATGACTCTCATCGCCCGCAATGTATCGCACGGTCGCCGTATTGTCGCAGAAACAGGGTTTATTTCCGCATGGGTATTACTGAGTTTTTTCTTGTATGACGCCACCATGCACTATATGCAGTGGGACTTACAAGTGTTATTCGGCAGTGTCGCCCCGCTGTTACCATTGGTGGGTATTTTAATCGGCTGGCTACCCGGCTGTGGACCACAGATTGTGGTAACGACTCTGTATATCAATGGGGTTATTCCGTTTTCTGCTCTGATGGGCAATGCCATTTCCAATGACGGCGATGCGTTGTTCCCAGCGTTATCGATTGCCCCCAAATCCGCCCTGTGGGCAACCGCATACAGCACTGTACCCGCCATAATCGTAGCGTATGGGATTTATTTTGTATACGGGGCATAAAAATACCTTGCCAAAACCGGTAAAACTGACTATATTCAGTCGTCTTTGATTCGCAAAGGCGACTGAATTATTTTTAACCCACCACCGACCCCCATAAAACTGTGGGCAGTAGGCTTTTAAAAAGGGGGTCATTATGACACACTATTACTTTACTTCCGAATCCGTATCTGAGGGACACCCAGATAAAATTTGCGACCGTATCTCCGATGAAATTCTCGATTACTGCTTAGCAAAAGACCCTGTTGCCCGTTGTGCAGCAGAGGTTTTGGCGGCAACCAACCATGTAACCATCGCCGGCGAAGTACGGGGCAACGGTATCACCGATACAAACGGTGACATTTTACCACATGCTAAACACGATATATGTACCCTAGTGCGAAAAGCAGTAAAGGACATTGGCTATGAACAGGACGGATTCCACTGGCAACACCTAGACATCAACTTTCGCCTACACGGACAATCGCCAGACATCGCTCAAGGCGTAGACGAAGGCACAGGCGAAGACAAACAAGAAGGGGCGGGCGATCAAGGGCTGATGTTCGGATACGCCACTATAGAAACCCCGGACTTCATGCCAGCGGCAATTTATTACAGCCACCGCATTTTACAAAAATTATCCGCCATCCGTAAATCCCCCGACAATCCGGGGTTTGGTCCAGATATGAAATCACAAGTTACTTTAAAGTACAGTGCAGACGACAAAATCATCGGTATCGGCAATGTGGTGGTGTCCGCCCAACACACTCCAGAATTTCGTGACGGCGTGTATGCGGTTGTCGAAAAAGCTGTCACAGAAGTATTGCCCTATGCAGTGGAAAAATTGTTTGTCAACCCCACCGGTGAATTTGTTATCGGCGGTCCCGATGGCGATGCGGGTTTAACAGGGCGTAAAATTATTGTCGACACTTATGGCGGGGCTGCCCCACATGGGGGCGGGGCATTTTCCGGCAAAGACCCCACCAAAGTCGACCGCTCCGCCGCATACGCAGGGCGGTATCTGGCAAAAAACATCGTTGCCGCAGGCTTGGCACAGCGATGCCTGGTGCAGCTGTCATACGCTATTGGCGTAGCAGAACCCATGTCGATTTTCGTCGATACCTACAACACGGGAACAATCGACAACACAACATTGGTAGCCGCTATTTTAAAATCGATGGATTTAACCCCCAAAGGCATTCGCACCCACCTCAATTTAAACCGCCCTATCTATGTGCCAACCTCATCTTATGGACATTTTGGTCGCAAGGCAGAAAACGGCTTGTTTACATGGGAAGCGTTAGACTTAGTGGAGGTTTTAAAAGAAAATATAGCAAAGCCCATATAAGATAATTGCAACCCCCTATGGGTACCCCCGAATTACGCATTTGCGATGAGCACATTCGAAGCGTGAGGGGGGGGGGGGGGGGGGAGAATGCCGAAGGTGCTCGATATGGGGGCGTAGCCCCCGCCCTCCACCAATACGGAAATTAGAAATCAATATCGTGCAAAAATTCTTTTGGCGATGGCATGTGCATGTGTTTTTTACCTTGTTTTTTCTTTTTCTTGCCGGATGTACCGGACAGGCTTTCTTTGGTCATAAAGAAATACTGAGCAGAAAACGGGTTTTTGGCGTTTAAGTTACGCATATATGTACCGTCCGCCTGCATAAACCAGCTTTGTTCTGTGTCTTTTTTGTACGCATATATCACTTGATTTAACAATTGGTTACGAACAGATTTGGCAGTGATCGGCATCGCTACCTCAATGCGTCTTTCCAAGTTACGGGGCATCAGGTCAGCGGACGACACATACAAAATGTTTTTCTTGTGTGGTATCGAGTTTCCGTTGCCAAAACAGTACATACGGCTGTGTTCTAAAAACCTGCCGACTACAGAACGGACGGTAATATTTTCGCTCATCCCCTGTACGCCCGGTCGCAAACAACAAATACTTCTTACCAACAATTCGATATGCACCCCCGCACAGGACGCCTCGTATAGTTTATTGATAATAATCGGCGATACCAAGTTGTTTATCTTGATCCAAATATGAGCGGGTCTGCCGTGTTTAGCGTTGTCGATTTCCCCGTCGATACACTCTAATAACATATTTTGAATACCGTATGGGGACACCGCCAACGATTCCAAACCTTTGGGCATAGCGTATCCGGTAACAAAGTTAAACACCTTTGCCACATCACGGGTCACCATAGGATCGCAACTAAATACACTAAAATCCGTATACACTTTGGCGTTACTGGGGTGGTAGTTGCCGGTGCCGATATGACAATACGATTTTAGCCCGCCTTTTTCCTGTCGTATTGCCATCGACAGCTTGGCGTGAATTTTGGTTTTTACAAACCCATATATCACCTGAGCCCCGGACTGTTCCAATTGTTTTGCCAGTTTTAAATTGGCTTCTTCGTTAAAGCGGGCTTTGATTTCGATAACAGCGGTTACGCTTTTGCCTTGTTGTGCCGCTTCACACAACGCCCGTACAATCGGCGAATCATCAGAAGTGCGATACAAAGTTTGTTTGATCGCCACCACTTGCGGATCGGCGGCGGCTTGTGCCAAAAAATCGACCACCACATCAAAAGTTTCATATGGATGATGGACGATAAAATCACTGCGGGCAATAGCGGCAAAATAATCGTTTTCCATTTCCCGTATCAGGCTGGGAAAGCGAATATTTGCCGGGGCAAACACCAAATCGGGACGGTCGATCTTGGTCAATTCGCCAATGTCCGATATGTCTAACAAGTGTTTTGCCGTATACACTTGTATATCTTGTACTTTTAATTTTTTGGTGATAAATTTTTGTACCTGTGGCGGCATGCCTTCCAGAATAAACAACCGTACCACTTGACCGTATGCCCGTTGCCGTAGGCTTTCGGTAAAGCCGCCCACCAAGTCATCTGCCTCGTCTTTCATTTCCAGACCCGTATCCCGCACGATGTGAAAAATCCCATGCCCATTCAAGGTAAAGCCGGAAAACAAAATATCCATGTGGGCAACAATAATATCTTCCACTGCCACAAAGTAATCCCCATCGGCACGATGGATATGGACAAAGCGATTTAAGCCTAAGGGAATCGGCACCAATGCCATCATTTGGCTGTGGTCTGCCGTATTGATAAGATCGCACACCACCACCAAACCATCGTTTACCACATTGGGAAACGGGCGTAAAGAATCGATAGCCAGCGGCGTTAAAGAGGCAAAAACTTCGTTGGTAAACCAATCCGTTACCCATTGTTGCTCGTCGTCCGACAGGTCGCAAGGCTTGACAATATGTATGTTTTCGGAATTTAGTGCGGCTTGTAAATCGAACCACATCTGTTGTTGCTGTTCGTACAGTTGGGCAGTCTTCATGCGGATTTTTTGCAGCTGTTGCATGGGGGTTTGTCCATCGATGGACACTTTTTGTACACTCTGTTGCACTTGGTTGCGGATACCCGCCACCCGCACCATAAAGAATTCGTCGAGATTCGACGAAGCAATAGACAAAAACCGCAGCCGCTCCAACAAAGGCAAAGTGGTACGGGTTACCTCTTCATGAATGCGATCTTCAAACGACAACCACGACAATTCACGGTTTAAATATAATTCTGTTTTGCTCTTTTCGTTCCACATTTTTCTAATGTCCTCAAACAAATCGTTTTTATTATTATTATACTGCGTACATTTTTTTCTTAATACATTGTAGGACAATAGACACAAAATCAAACAACTACAAGACACACATATTTATAATATATTATAACATAATAAAGAATACCTATTCAGATATTTTAGACATTATCTAGTATACACTATTTTTAAACGATTGCAATTATATTTTTTATTTTTCAAAGCTTATTTTCCAAGCCCTATTTTCCAAGCCCTATTTTCCAAGCCCTATTTTCCAAGCCCTATTTTCTAAGCATTGAGAATAGATTTTTGGGATCTGATATATTTGGCACCATGTGTCGAATATTGCCCACATCGTATTTTTGTGCCAAGTGTTTGAGTACCATCAAGGCGGAAAAATCTTCTAGAGCAATTCCCACCGCATCGAATACAGTGATTTGGTGATTATTTTCACGGGCGGTTTTGGTGCCGTCAATGGCTTCGTACAAGTGTAAATCAACGGTGTTTTTTGCTTCTGATTCGTCCATGCGTTGGATTTCGCCCTCGATGAAGGATTGTTCAAAAAACTCCACCATCACCCTTGCCCGCCGCAGGGTGTCCAGTTGTAATTCGGTCTTGCCGGGGCAATCGCCCCCCAAGCCGTTAATGTGCTGTCCGCTCGACAGCCACGCATCTTTTACCACTTCCCCATGCGATTTACAAGCGGTACATACCAGCACAATATCCGCCCCTTGCACCGCCGATTGTGCATCCGCACAGGCGATAAGATCGGCTTTTGCCCCCGCAAAATTCGACTCCATATTGTCCCGATATTTTGCCATTGCCTGTGGGTCGATGTCGAAGTACTGAATGCGGGTAATATCCCGAATGGCTTTGTGGGCGATGGTTTGGTATTCGCTCTGGGCACCGGTGCCGACAATTGCCAATACATGGGCATCTGGGCGGGACATAACATCAGACGCCAAAGCCGACACCGCCGCCGTACGCATGGCAGTCACCAAAGTCATTTCACAAATAAGCACCGGATATCCGTCCGCAACCGTGTTTAATTGCCCCGTTGCCACCACCGTTTGTTTGCCCATCACAGGATTTTTAGGGTGTCCATTTACGGTCTTGCAAATAAAGTATTCATCGTCGAGTACGGGCATCAATTCCAACACCCCATCAGGCACATGAAACGCCGGGCGAGGGATATGTTCGAACCGCTGCCAATTGGCAAAATCGATGCGAAGCCTGTCGATAATATCCTTAATAGTCGTCTCCAACCCATGCACGCCAATAAGGTGTGCCATGTGCTGTGCATCCAAAACCCGAGTCATAGTGTGTCATACCGTCAAAAAATTAAAAACCGAATGTATCACATTATGTATATATTGTGCAAGGATATAAAATAATTCTATATTGCACGGATTGATTTTCGTTTGTGGCTTGCGTGTGAGTCTAGGGGGCTCCGCCCCCCGTGCGTACAATGTGGATTTTACCGTGCTTCGCACGACAAAATACCACACGCACTCCCCCCGCATCGAGCACCACATCGGGCTAAAGCCCTCAGCGGTTGCAACCGCATTTTTAAAATTTTAAACGCAAAAATTGCAGGTGAGTTTGTATTATACTGTTTGGTTTGCGTTTGTGGCTTGTTCGTGAGTCTAGGGGGCTTCGCCCCCCGTGCGTTTAATGTGGATTTTACCATGCTTCGCACGACAAAATACCACACGCACTCCCCCCGCATCGAGCACCACATCGGGCTAAAGCCCTCAGCGGTTGCAACCGCTTTTGTAACACCCCATAAGCAATCGCTTTATGGTAACTTTGCTGTGCTATTCCCGAAAATCCCTGCGGGTGCGTTCGTCCCTTTCGTACAGGGTTTGGGCTTCGACGGTCATGGTGGCAATGGGACGGGCTTTCAGACGGTTTAAGGGAATGCGTTCGCCGGTAATTTCACAATATCCATAATCGCCGCTGTCGATATTTTGTAACGCTTCGTCGATTTTGGCGATCAGCTTGCGGTATCTGTCCCGGGTACGCAACTCAAACGCATGTTCTGTTTCCAGCGATGCCCTGTCGTTTAAATCCGCTGCTGCCAATGAGTCTTGGCGTAAATTTTCAATGGTCTGTGAAGATTCGCAAATCAGATCCAGTTTCCACTGTAACAATTTTTTGCGGAAGTATTGCAAGTGCTTCGAACACATAAATTGTTCGTGCTCCGAAGGTTCATAATCCGGCGGCAACATAGTTTGTGCCAACGCCACATTGATGGTTTCGATTTCTGTTATTTGTACTTTCATAATAAATCTCCTGCGTCAATAGATATTAGACTTGTGAGTAGATACTGTATGGATAGTGCCTTTATAGCACAGACAGATAGATAAAAAAAGGCTTTTTTTGGCGATCGCTAATGCCCTTTAGTACCCTTATAGCACAGATAAATAGATAAAAAAAGACTTTTTTTGACGACCGCTAACGCCTTAGTGCCTTTGTAGCACAGATAAATAGATAAAAACAGACAAAAAAAGCCCACACAAGAAATGAGCCTTTTTTATTATGTCCGTATATGATTAAAAACCGTCTCGTTCCAATCGCTTACGGGTCAATTTACGATACCGTCTTACGGCTTCATCTTTTTCGCGCTTCTTTATTTCAGAAGGCTTCTCGAAGTGCCGCCGTTTTTTCATCTCACGGTACACCCCTTCCCGTTGAAGTTTCTTTTTCAACACACGCAGGGCTTGTTCGACATTGTTGTCCCGTACATTAATTTGCATTATAGTGATCACATCCTTTCTGGTTTAAATTTTTGCCTGCAACAGCAAATACAGAAAACAATGTATAGATTTTTTCCCATTTGTAAAGTAAAATAATGCCATTATGACAATAAATATGCACAAACACGCAAATACTGACGATTTATGGCGACAATTGGTACACAAGACTCTCGATAATGCCCTGTTCGATGGGCTTACTCAAGAATCGCTTTTGTCGGCAGCGGACGCCTTACACATACCGCATACGATCGTATACGGTCGCATCCAAGATGTCAAAATCGACATACCCCGAATCTGGTGGGATTTTTTGGATACAGATTTATATACATATGTTACAACAGTGCCGGAAAATTGCCGTATCCGCAACAAAATTGCCCGTTTGGTAAAGCATCGACTGCTGACGCAAATGGCACCGTATAAAGCGGTTGTACGGGATATTTTTGCCCAATTTGCCCTGCCGCACAATGTGGGGTTTGCCACCCAGCACATGTGGGACACCGCCCACCACATGTGGTGTGCTATCGGTGACACAACCGCCCCAAATGACCGCAATTACTACACCAAACGCCTGATTCTGTGTGGGGTGATATTTACCAGCGTATCCTATTGGCTACAAGACGACAGCAATACAGAAACTGAAGCATATATCGATCGCCGCATTGCAGATGCCCTGCGATTAGGCACCCTAAAAAGCCCGAAACACCTAGCCAAGTTTACCGAATATATGCCGTTTATGAATCACCCGTTAAAGATGCGAGACTAAAATAATATTATAAATACGACAAAAACACCATATTTTTTTACAAAAATGTATTTTAATTGGGTGGCTATTCCATTATAATACAGGCATATCTGTTTTTGTGCAGACTTCAATTTTGTTGCAAAAAAAGGTTGCAACTTCCCTGATAAACAAGTACAGTGTTATGGGACGATTTTAAACAAAGAAAACAATAAAATTAAAGGTATGCTTATGGGCGATGGCGATTCTCTTTTGCGTGTGGAAAAACTTGGCAAGAAGTTTGGTGATTTTCAGGCGGTACACGACTGTTCGTTTACAGTCAAGCAGGGAACGATTACCGGTTTGATTGGACCTAATGGGGCGGGCAAAACCACCACTTTTAATATGATTGCCGGATCCTTGACGCCCAGCAGTGGCAGGATTGTTTTTGACGGCAACGACTTAAGCGGGCTTGCCACCCATGAGATGTTTCACCGTGGCATCGTCCGTACCTTTCAAATCCCGCATGAATTTTCCCGTATGACGGTGCTAGAAAACCTGATGGTGGTACCGCCCGCCCAAGCGGGGGAAAACTTATTCAGCGTCTGGTTTAAAGGTAAAACCGTTGCCGAACAACAACGACAGGTACGGGACAAAGCCCTCGAAGTACTGGCATTCCTAAACATCAGCCATGTAAAAGACACACTTGCCGGGCGGTTATCGGGCGGGCAAAAGAAACTTTTGGAATTGGGGCGGACGATGATGACCCAATCTAAACTGGTGTTACTAGATGAGCCGGGGGCGGGGGTCAATCCGTCTTTAACCCTAAAGATTCGGGATATGATTGCCAAGTTGCGGCATGAGCGGGGCTATACTTTTATCCTTATCGAGCACGACATGGAAATGATCGATGCATTGTGTGATACGGTGTTCGTCATGGCAGAAGGCACCATCTTAACACAAGGCAGTATGAATGATATTCGCCAAAACAAACAAGTCCTCGATGCGTACTTGGGGGGGTAACCTATGGGCGATTGTGTGGTAGAATTACAAAATGTGGTTGGTGGATACGGGGAAACCCAGATTCTGCACGGGGTCAACATGACCCTTAAAGCCAATGAAATTGTAGTTATTGTCGGACCGAATGGAGCGGGCAAGTCGACCGCTATGAAAGCCGTGTTTGGTCTGTTACACATCACCGGTGGCAAAGTGATTCTAGACGGTACGCCCATCACCAACACCCCCCCCGAAAAAGTCGTACGGCAAGGGGTGGCATTTGTGCCACAAGTGGGCAATGTGTTTGCCAGTTTATCGGTGGAAGAAAACTTGCAAATGGGGGCGTATATCCGCACGGACGACTACAGCACCCGCATGCAAGAAATTTACCAGCTGTTCCCAGCTTTATACACAAAACGCAAAGCCACCGCCGGCAGCTTGTCCGGCGGGCAACGGCAGATGGTTGCTATGGGTAAAGCCATGATGACCACCCCCAAAGTGATGTTACTAGACGAACCCACCGCCGGGCTATCGCCCAAATTTCAACAAGAAATATTTACCATCGTACAAACCGTGCGAGAGGCAGGGGTGCCTATTTTAATGGTCGAACAAAACGCCAAGCCCGCTTTAAAAATTGCCGATCGGGGCTATGTGTTGGTCGATGGACAGAATGCCTACGAAGACACGGGCGATAACCTGCTGAACAATCCGCAAGTAGCGGAAATGTTCCTTGGCGGTATGGCGACAAAGGATACACATTAAAGGCAAAAATAATGTATACGATATTAGATTTTATTAACTTTTATCTTATCCCCGGTGTGGTGCTGGGCAGTATTTATGCCTTAGGGGCGGTGGGGATTACTCTGGTATTTGGCATTTTGCGGTTTGCCAATTTTGCCCATGGGGAAACCATGACCGTTGGGGCGTATTTGGCGTGGACAGCCCATATTGTTGTGGGACTACCGCTGATTGTGGCGGTGGGCATTGCCATTGTAGGCACGGTGCCATTTGTGTTGTTTGTCGACAGAGCGTTTTATAAACCGCTTCGAAACAGCCCCAGTATTTTAATTGCTATGGCATCGTTTGGGGTGATGTTAATGGTGCAATCGCTGATTCAACTGATTTTTGGCACCGCCCCACAAAGTATGAGTCCCGGCGTTATCCAACGCCCGATGGTGTTGTTCGACAGCCTGCGGATTTCGCCTAGACACATCACCATTATTGCTACGACCGTATCGATGGTGTTGGCGGTGCATTTGGTGCTAACCTATACCAAATTGGGTAAAGCCATGCGGGCGGTATCCGACAGCCCGGAACTGGCACGGTTAACCGGCATTAACACCGAATTTGTCATCAAAACCGTATGGACGATGGGCGGTGTGTTGGCAGTTGTGGCGGGTATTTTGTTGGGCATGGATACGCAGCTGGAAAGCATTATGGGGTTTTCGTTGTTGCTGCCCATGTTTGCATCAGCTATTTTGGGCGGTATTGGCAAGCCTTATGGTGCCATTGCCGGCGGCTTTATTATTGGCATTGCCGAAGAGCTGGCGACCTATCCATGGATTGGCAACACCGCTTTATTGGAACCGGGGTATAAATCCGGCGTGGCGTTTGTGATTATGATTGCTATGTTGTTATGGCGTCCCAGTGGGCTATTTAAAGGAAAGGTATTATAGGTTATGGAACAAGCATACGGTCTGTTTTTATATGGCATTTCCCTATTGACCTTTGGCGGTATTTATGCGGTGCTGGCGCTGGGGCTAAATATACAGTGGGGGTTTGCCGGTTTGTTTAATGCGGGGATTGCTGGGTTTTTTGCGGTGGGGGCGTATACCACCGCCATCTTTTCCAGCCCCGAAAACACTGCCCATTTAGGCGGTTTCGATATGCCCGCCGGCGTAGGGGTGATATTTGGTATGGTTATCGCCGGTGTGCTTGCCATTGCTGTAGGAAAAGTGTGTTTACGCTTAAAGAGTGATTATTTGGCCATTTCCACTTTGGGGATTGCTATGATATTTCAATTGATACTGAAAAACGAAATCGAGCTGACCAATGGATCCCGGGGTATATTTAATGTACCGAAACCGTTTGAGAGCTGGACAGAGCCGTATAATCAATTGGCATTTTTAGGGATGGTTGTGCTGTGTTTGCTGGTTGTCTATGTGTTGGCACAACAAGCCCATAAATCGCCGTGGGGGCGGGCGATGACCGCCTTGAGGGACAACGAAGACGCCGCTAAAGCCGCCGGTAAAAATGTCGAATACTTTCGCATGCAGGGGTTTGTGATTGGGGCTATGATTATGGCACTGGCGGGCGGTTTAATGTCACACTATATAAAATTTGCCGAACCGACCATGACCGATCCGGTGCATTATACTTTTTTGGTCTGGGTGATGCTGATTATGGGCGGCAGTGGCAATAACAAAGGAGCCATACTCGGGGCATTCATTATGTGGATTGTGTGGTCCAGTTCTGAGTTGCTGACGGGGATGTTGCCGTTGGAATGGGCAACTCGAGGGGCGTATATACGGGTATTTTTAATTGGTTTGGTGTTACAGGTGATTTTGCAAAAATTCCCACAGGGAATATTGCCAGAAAAACGCCCAACCAGCCATTAAAAATCCTATCTTTATAGTGGCGTATACTGTGTCGATCTGACAACGATATGCCATTATTCTAAGGTGGTATCGCATTTTATCTATTAAAATCGGCACCACGATCGAAAAACATAAAACAACCGAAAGGATATTAAAATGAAAAAACTTTTATCAACTGGTGCGATGGCTTTGGCAATGGTGTCGGGCGTTGCATTTGCGGATTCTGTAAAACTAGGAAACTTGGCGGCGGTAACGGGACCGATTCCAGACTTAATCGCCCCTGTGGTAGCGGCACGGGTGGCGGCGGCGGCAGTTGTCAATGCACAAGGCGGCTTAACAAAAGGCAGCTTAGATTTAATCAATTATGATTCGAAGTGTGAGGCAAAATCCGCTGTAGATGCGGCGACTAAAGCCGTCAATGTGGATCGAGTTGTGGCGATTGTTGGGGCGTCTTGTTCTGGTGCCACTATTGCTATGGCGAACAGTGTAACCATACCCGCAGGCATTACCAGCCTGTCTGATACCGCATCCGCCCCGTCTTACACAAATTTAGCCGACAATGACCTTGCGTTTCGTGTGGCACCTTCCGATACTTACGAGGGATCGGCGTTGGCAAGGGCGGTGCTGGCGGACGGTACAAAAACCGTAGTGGTAACCTATGCCAACGATGACTACAACATCGGCACTGCCGAAGTGTTTATAAACGCTTTTGAAGCACAAGGCGGTACGGTTGCCATGAAACAGCTACACGAACCGAAAAAAGCGTCTTATCGTTCCGAACTGTCGACCGTATCAAGGGCAAAAGCGGACGCATTGGTGGTATTTGCGTATTCTGGTAGCGGCGGCACGACCATTGTAAGAAACAGCTTGGAACTGGGGTTGTTTTCGAAATTTTACGGGGCGTCTTCGATGGCGGATAGTACCATGATAAACCGAATCGGTATTGCCAACCTAAAAGGCAATTTTAAAGCCACCACCGCCGCCTCTGATGAGACTTCCACAGGTTTTAAAAAATACAAGGCACTCAATATCGACATTGCCAATGACGATGTGTCGTTTGTTACCAACGGTTTTGACGCTGTATTTTTGATGGCACTGGCATTAGAACACGCAAATGGCGATAAAGCGAAACTATCCGCCTCCCTAAGGGCGGTCGCATCCGCCCCCGGCGAAGTGATTTATCCCGGCGAATGGGCAAAGGCAAAAGCCCTTATCGCCGCCGGTAAGAACATCAATTACGAAGGGGCATCGGGCAACTTAGATTTTGATGCCAACGGCGATGTAAGCGGTATTTATAACTGGAATACGGTAACCGATTCGGGTTTAACTATTGTGGGTCTGGTCAAATAAGTATATCGCCCCCACAAAACCAAAAAAACCGTCCCATATGGGGCGGTTTTTTTATAACACTGCTATATGTATTGTATTATCTTGTATTATCAAAATATATATGTTATAGTATAGTGTACTTTAGGGCTATTATGCGATCCTATAGTGTACTGGACACATTTAAAACAAACGAAGGGAACAGATATGAGAAAACTTTTATCAACTGGTGCGATGGCTTTGACAATGGTGTCGGGCGTTGCATTTGCAGATTCTGTGAAACTGGGGAGCTTAGCGGCGGTAACGGGTCCGATTCCAGACTTAATTGCCCCTGTGGCGGCGGCACGGGTGGCGGCGGCAGCAATTATTAACGCTCAAGGCGGTTTAACAAAAGGGGCATTAGACTTGGTCAGCTACGATTCGAAGTGTGATGGCAAATCGGCGATAGATGCGGCGAATAAAGCCATCAATGTGGATCGAGTTGTGGCAATTGTCGGGGCGTCTTGTTCTGGTGCCACCATTGCTATGGTCAGCAGCGTAACTGTACCAGCAGGCATTACCAACCTGTCTGACACGGCAACCGCTCCCTCATATACAAGCTTAATCGATGGCGACCTTGCGTTCCGGGCGGCACCGTCCGATGCCTATCAAGGGGCGGCGTTGGCACAAGCGGTACTGTCAGATGGGACAAAATCTGTGGCGGTAACCTATGCCAACGATGACTACAACATCGGTATTGCCGAAGTGTTTATGAAAGCCTTCGAAGCACAAGGCGGTAAGGTTGCCATAAAACAATTACACGAACCGAAAAAAGCGTCTTATCGTTCTGAGCTGTCGACTCTGTCGAAGTCGGGAGCGGATGCCTTAGTGGTGTTTTCATACTATGGCAGCGGCGGCACGACCATTTTGAAAAACAGCCTAGAACTAGGGTTGTTTTCCAAGTTTTACGGGGCGGAGTCGCTGACGGATAACGCTATGATTAATCAGATCGGGGTTGCCAACTTGAAAGGCATTTATAAAGGCACCACGCCGGCTTCTGATGTAACTTCTATGGGCTATAAGAAATATGCGGCCCTAAATATTGCCAAGCACGATGCCGCTTTTGCTGCCAACGGTTTTGATGCCCTGTTCTTGATGGCACTTGCCTTAGAACTATCGGGCGGAGACCAAGCAAAATTACCTTCTGCATTGCGGGAGGTGGCATCGGCTCCCGGCGAAGTGATTTACCCCGGCGAATGGGCAAAGGCAAAAGCACTTATTCTGGAGGGCGTCCCCATCAACTACGAAGGGGCATCGGGCAACTTAGACTTCGATAACAACGGCGATGTAAAAGGTATTTACAACTGGAACACAGTAACCGACTCGGGTCTGACCTCCGTAAAATTAGTCAAATAATTTCACCACATAAACAAAACCAAAAAAAGCCGTCCCAAATGGGACGGTTTTTTTGGTTTTATCGTCTTGTTTGTGGCACTATCTCAAACAAACATATTTTGCATAAGCGATTTTTTGTATTTTTTCAAGTATTCGACTTTTTGTGTATAAGCGGTTATCATAGTGTCCAAATTAGAAAAAAATACCGCTATCTTTTGTTGTTCGTCTAGGTGGGGAATAAGCAATTTGAAACTTTTTATATCTTTTGAATTTATAGATTCGAAAGTACTTCCCTGTGAATACTTACCCCATTTGTTTTCCACAAATATTAAATATTGATACAGGTATTTATTATTTTGCGTGCTTATACTGCACATACCACGACCAATCACCCCGTTATGTTTAGAAATGGCTATGTCCCCAACGGGGGCACGGACACACATTAAAATATCATTGACATAACATTTTTGGGTTATTTCAGTCGTCCATATTCTGGGCTGTGTTCGACGATTTTTTATATCGGCGTTTCCTTGAAATAATGGCATACCATTTGCGACAGAATTATAATTTTCAGATTTAGGCGAACTTCCCATTTTAATATCGGCAATATCCCCCAACCGCACAACCCGCCAATCGGGGTAATCGGTGCCATCGGAGCGTTTAAAACGGATTTTTGGGGTGGTTTCGCTTGTTTGGGGGAAAAGGTTTTGCATGAAGTATTTTTTGTATTGTTTTAAGTATTCAACTTTTTGTGCATGGGCGGTCATCACAGCGTCCAGATTAGAAAAAAACGCCGCTATCTTTTGTTGTTCGTCTAGGTGGGGAGTGTGTGCTTTTATTTTTGCTATTTCTGTTTTATTAATTTCTAAAAATGTGGAACCACTAGCACGCCGCATAAATTCCTGTTTATGTTTTAATATCCAGTAATACCAAAATTCATTACACTGATTTTTATGTACTATTAAATTTTGAAACCCTTGATTTGTTGTACATGGTGTCGTAGCGATGGCGACATCGCCTATTGTTGCACGACTAGATAATAGCAATGTGCCAATGGGCAATATTTTAGCTGATGATTTTTTCAGTCCCAAAGTACTAATAGTGCGTTGACTATGTGACATAAATTTACAATTCAATTCGCTAGGCGTATACCAAACAATACCGCCATTCCAATAAGCTCTTATATTACTTGCAGGCGTTCCACCACCAATAATATCACAAATATCCCCCAACCGCACAACCCGCCAATTGGGGTAATCGGTACCATCGGAGCGTTTAAAACGGATTTTTGGGTTTGGTGTATTCGTCATCGTCTTTATATAGTTGTAAATCTCACATATACCACAAAAACATAACAACTTGTATTTTTTATCGTGGGAATCTGTACTAACCCATATCCATATACGACAAAAAATTTTAACATCTTGATTTATATCAAGGTGGCAAGGGCGGGATTCTGTTATTTTTTGACTGTGCTATGTATCACAGTATATATATTTAATGGGTTGTATTTTACACTATTTTACTGTATACTGTGTGCGTGATTCGCAAATGGTAAATGAAACTCAATTCAGAAAGTGTGTTTATATGTCAAATTTAAAAAAATATAGTTTGCTTACGCTTATCGGCTTATTTTTTATAACGCTGTTGCTGATTCCCATTGTTGCCATGTACAGAGACGATGTGTTTGTATTGATTAATTCCAATGGACAATTGGGGAGACAGCAATCTTTGCTGATTATGCTGGCGTTTTTCTTGATGTTGCTGGTGGTGATTCCCACTTTGATAATGGCGGTGTGGTTCCCGTTTTGGTATCGGGAGAGCAACAAACATGCGGAGTACCTGCCCAAGTGGAATCACTCGAATACCATTGAATTTTTTGCATGGGGGGTGCCGATTGCCATCGTTTCGGTGTTGGCGGTTACCGCCTACAAGACTTCCCACTCAATGGATCCCAGACAATCGCTGTTGGGCAAGTATGAAAACACCAAAGACCGTGAAATCACTATTCAGGCGGTGGCTATGGATTGGAAATGGGTGTTCTTTTACCCCGAAGAAGACATTGCCACAGTCAATGAAATTGCCATTCCTGTCAATACGCCGATCAAGTTTATTATCACATCGGATACGGTGATGAATTCGTTCTTTATTCCCGAATTGGGGTCGCAGTTGTATGCCATGGGGGGTATGGAAAACCGTTTGCACCTTATAGCGGACAAGGAAAAATTGATGCGGGGGATTTCAGCAAACTATAGTGGCTTTGGATTTTCCGGCATGAAGTTCGATGTGCATTCGGTTTCCGATGAAAAATACGATGCGTGGATCGGCAAAGTCAAATCCGCCGAACAAGTATTCGATCAAAACGCATATCAACGGTTACGGGGCAAACAGACCAAAGACCACCCCGTCGAACACTTTGCCGATGTTGTCGACAACGACCAGTTTAACAACATTATCCGCAAATACAAGAAAACACATTAAACTGGCGTAACAGGAGAATACAACTATGGCAGTTAAAGAACGAAATATTGTAATGGATCCAGATCCCATATTTGGGCGTTTAAACTGGGAAGTGTTTCCATATGACCCGATTGTGTTGGTGACCGGTGCGGTTGTCGGGGTAATTGGCTTGTGCGTGGTGGTGGCACTCATCAGATACCGGTTGTTGGGATACTTGTGGCGAGAGTGGATTACCACCGTCGATCACAAAAAAATCGGTATCATGTACGGTATTGTCGCCCTTGTTATGATGATTCGAGGGTTTGCCGATGCGGTGTTAATGCGTACGCATCAAGCGTTGGCATCTTCGGAAAAATTCGGATCGGGATATTTGCCCCCAGAACACTATGACCAGATTTTTACCGCCCACGCTGTGATTATGGTTTTCTTTGTGGCGATGCCGTTAGTATCGGCGATTTGGAACTACTTAACCCCGTTGCAAATTGGAGCCAGAGATGTGGCGTTTCCGTTTATGAACAACTTGGCATTTTGGCTTTTTGCCTCTGGGGCAATTTTGTTAAATATCTCGCTGTTTGTGGGCGAATTTGCCGCCTCTGGTTGGCTGGCATATCCACCGCTGACGGGAATCGAGTTCAGCCCTTGGGTCGGGGTCGATTACTGGATATGGTCGTTGCAAATTGCCGGTATCGGTTCCACCATGACTGCGATTAACTTTATCGTAACGATTTTACGCATGCGAGCCCCCGGTCTAAAGTTAATGATGATGCCTGTATCCGCATGGACAACCTTAACGGCGGCAACGATAGTAGCGATTATTTTCCCTGTTTTAACTGTAACCATTGCTTTATTGACCACCGATCGGTATCTCGATACAAATTTCTTTACCAACGAGTTGGGCGGCAATGCTATGATGTGGGTGAACTTGATTTGGCTTTGGGGACACCCAGAAGTATATGTGCTTGTGCTGCCGGCGTTTGGGGTGTTTTCCGAAGTGGTACCGGTGTTTTCCCGTAAACCGCTGTTTGGCTACAAAGGGCTGGTCTATGCCACCGCCGCTATCGGGTTGTTGTCGATGCTTGTATGGTTACACCACTTCTTTACTATGGGGGCTGGTGCATCGGTAAATGCGTTCTTTGGTATTGCCACTATGATGATTGCTATTCCAACCGGGGTAAAACTGTTTAACTGGTTGCTCACCATGTACAAAGGACGGGTGAAATTAACCGCCGAAGTATATTGGGTGGTGAGTTTCTTTATCGTGTTTACAGTGGGGGGTATGACCGGGGTTATGCTGTCTATTCCGGCGGCGGATTTTGTGTTGCACAATTCGCTATTCTTGGTTGCCCACTTTCACAATGTGATTATTGGCGGGGCGGTGTTTGGATACTTAACCGCTGTACACTTTTGGTGGCCGAAATTCACCGGCTGGAAACTCACCCCACTTTGGGGCAAGATAGCAGCCATTTTGTGGACAGCCGGTTTCTTCGTAGCCTTTATGCCGATTTACGCTCTTGGCTTTATGGGGGCAACCCGGCGCTTAAACTATTATGACAACCCCGAATGGGCACCGTATTTCATGATCGCCGCATTTGGCGTGGTTATTTTGTTCTTAGGAGCATTGGCAATAATTGTGAATTTAATTGTCAGTTTCCTAAACCGCCACAAAAATATGGATGTCTGCGGCGATGCCAACGAAGGGCGGACTATGGAGTGGTCTACTTCTTCGCCGCCGCCCTATTACAACTTTGCCAAGACCCCCCATTTTCACGCTGTTGACGAATGGGCGTTACGCAAAGAAAATGGCGTAGCGTATGAAAAAATAACCACCTTCGAACGCATTCACATGCCGTGTAATACTTGGGCGGGACCGATTATGGGTTTGATTTCTATCGCCTTAGGTTTTGCCGCTGTATGGCATATTTGGTGGCTGTTTGTACTGAGTTTTATAGCCATCATCGGTACCTTTATCCTGCATACCCTGTTTGCCAAACGGGAATACTATGTGGAGGCAGAAGAAGTAGAAGCCATCGAAACCGCCCGTTGGGAAGCTCTAAAACAAGCGGGCAAAGTCAGCTAACATCAGGTATAGAAAGGAATATATAAAATGGCACATATCGATATACAACCGCAAGATATGACTCTGTACGAGGATGACCATCATGTGGATACCAAATCCACCACCGTATTTGGGTTTTGGATATACCTGATGACCGATTGTCTGTTGTTTGCCACTTTGTTTGCGGTGTTTGCAACCACGCCACAAATGCCCAGCGAACACGGGCTGTTTTCAAAAGATTTGTTTAATATAAACCTTATTTTCTTAAACACAGCGTTCTTGCTTGCCAGCTCCGTAACATTCGGTATGGCAATGTTGCACATGCAAAAGGACAATTTAAGAGGTATTGTTATGTGGCTGATACCGACTTTGGCGTTTGGTATCGGTTTTTTGAGTGTCGAATTGTACGAATTTTACCACCTGTCGAAAGAAGGTGCCGGGTGGTGGGTCAATGCCTACTGGGCGGCGTTTTTTGCCCTAGTGGGGACGCACGGACTGCATGTAACCACAGGCAGCGTATGGATGGTAACATTGTTTGTACACTTTAAGAAGAGCGGTCTTTCGCTGGACAACAAAGTACGGCTTACTTGTTTAAGCCTGTTTTGGCACTTCTTAGACTTGGTTTGGATTGGTGTATTCACCATAGTATATTTAATAGGAGTATTGTAAAATGGCAGATCACAGCAACCAATTAAATGTGCCGCACGGTACTTTTGCCGAGTACATGAAAGGCACCGTGTTATCCGTCATCTTTACCCTGATTTCATTCGGGGTGGTAATGACGGGGAGTTTCGACAAAAGCACAGCCATCACCATCTTGGCAATCAGTGGGTTTAGCCAATTATGGGCACAGCTGGTGTACTTCCTGCATATTAAGAACACCCCTGATGGCACTTGGTCTATTGCCACCGGCGTATTTACCGTTATTCAAGTATTGATTTTGGTGTTGGGTACCGCATGGATTATGTGGCACCTGTATATGAACATGGAAATCGGGTTTTGACCCCTGAAATTCCAAGCGTTTATAAAATGATTGTTTAGAGGGTGTATAAAAAGCGGTTGCAACCGCTGTAGTGCGTATTGCACAATTGTTTTATACGCACTTTGCTAACCTTATCGAGGAATATACGGTATGTACAAATATTGGCGGCTTATGAAACCGGGTATTGTTATGGGCAATTTGGTGTCTGCTATTGGCGGATACTTTTATGCGTCGAACAGTACCTTTGTCGCCGCCTCATTTTTCGCTATGGTACTTGGGGTTATTGGTATTGTCGGCGGGGCGTGTGTGCTCAACAATATTATCGACCGTGATATAGATGCCAAAATGTCGCGCACCAAAACCCGTGCCTTAGTTACAGGCGACATTGCCATTAGTATAGCATTTGCCTTTGGGCTGGTGTTGATCGCCATAGGACTGGCGATTTTGTGGGTTTTTACTAACCCGATGACCGTGTATTTGGGTGTATTTGGCGTGTTTATTTATGTCTGCGTATACAGCCTGTGGACAAAACGCCAATCCATGTACGGTACAGCCATCGGCAGTTTTTCCGGATCTGTGCCGTTGGTCGTTGGCTATGTGGCAGTAAGCGGCGTCATCGACATCCGCACCGTGTTTTTATTTATCATCTTTGCCATCTGGCAAATGCCCCATTCGTATGGCATTGCCCTGTTTAGATTCGAAGATTACAAAAATGCCGGTATCAATGTGCTCCCCGTAGTCAAGGGCTTTGACGCTACCCGCCTATCGATTACCGTCCATACCGCCTTGTTCTTAGTGTTGATGTTCGCCTTTGCGATAGTAGGTTTTTTGCATTGGGTGCCGGCGTTGGTGTGTTTGCTACTGGCGGGCAGATGGCTGTATACCGCATTGGTAAAGTATGATACAATGCCCATAGAAAAATGGGGCAAACAGATATTTTTCCAATCCATATTTATTTCTGTAGCGTTTAGTGTATCCCTTGCTTTGAATGGAGTAATCCATGCGATTTTATAAATGTATTTGGCTTATATTTTTACTGGTATCCCCTGTCATACAAGCAAACGATTCGGTTGCCGTCAGCACCGGCATGCAGGGCATCAGCACAGACGCCTGTCAACAAGCGGTAAAAACCGTCGAAGCAGCACACTTTGTCGATGTGCCCATACGCACCCACCCGATTGTCGACACAACCTCCCCCACCACCCACAGTTTTTCCGCATTAATAGTCGTCGATTACCGGGGCGATGACAGCCACATAACCCTCACCGCCAGCCCCACCGCCGATGGCAAATGCGATGTGGTGTACATGGAAAACTTTGCCTTCCCAGAACCATGCCCAATTGCCCGGGAAGAACTGTTTAAAAAATGGCACTTCATCGGCAAAATGAAAAACACCCAAGTATACACCTTTCGCCGGGACAAACAGCTGTTCGGATACCTAACCGATCAAGGCTTAGGCAAATTCTGCTTAGTCACCAAACGCAAAGTATACATGGGGTTGTAACGCATAAATGAGAAATCTCTATTATGAATGAGTGATGTTCACATCCTGCACGCCGCATATATTAGAAATTAAAAAACAATGTGAAAAAACATTAACCCATATAAAATAGTGCTTATCTAACAATACGCTAAGGCAAAACTTATGTGCGTCAACATTTTATAAATATTTGTGTCCCAATATATTTAAGTGTGTTGCGGGCTTGATGTACAGCGTTGCGTACATTACCACATATAGCAATGTATATCATTATCCCCCCTACAATTAAGAACACTTGAACCATAGAAATCAACCAAATAGTCGGTCCTGCAAAAAACAACGCCCGATGCCACTCACGATAAAAATTTTCATACAAATTCGGGTGTCGTTCGCACAAAGATTCTGAACCTGACTTTAAAACAGAGTCTGGCTGGTAATGTAATAACCGCCACGGAAGAACCAACGCACCCCACCAAACCTTATGCGGACCATATACAGATTTGACCATATGTTGCAATAAACGCACATCTTCATCCGTTAAATCGTTTTGTTTTTCATAAGTCAAAACCAACCGACTCATGTTGTTGATGGCTTTAATATATCTGAATATTGCTGGAATCTCTATACATACAACCAGCAACAATACAACAATTGCCAAATATGTCATGCTTATTTATCCTTCTTTTTAAAATTAAACAAACCACGAAACGCCCTGATGGATCCAATACCACGCACAAATAAAGACAGCACCAAAAAAACCACCAATATAGATATAATCGGTACTGGATCTCCAGTGTACCACGCACATGCTACCACTTGAACGAGCCACTGCACAAATTGCCAAAACCGTACCGCATCGATACTCGTATTGAAACACTCCATAATCTACCTAACAATTTATTTAACCCTATATCCTGAATGTATAGGATATTCAATCTTATAACCAAGACATATACACGCATACCACAGATTAAAGGCATTTGTCAACGATAAAATTAAAGATACCTTAAAACCGAATATACACGCACACCATAGATTAAAAGCATTTGTCACCTCCGAAAAAATATGTCCCTTGAACGCTAAAGCCTAGCGTTATAATACCTTTTATTATGAATTTAGGGGATTATGTCCCCTGTGTGGTATTGGGGTCTGTGCTATCGGTTGTTACGCCCGTTTCCACATCGTCGCTGTCAAATACCCCTTGTCTTAGGGAAGTGGTCGACATAGTGGTAACCCCGACAAAGTCGCCCCGGTATTGTTCGGATACGCTGCGGCGGGTACGCATGGCATGTACGCAATACAGAGTATTTATAGACAACACGCTTAACAGTATCCATGGCAATACGAAACTGCCCACTGTATCCATCAATACACCGACAACAATAGTACCAAATCCGCCCATTGTGGCAAACGCCAGTATCAGCCATGCGGCAACGGAAGACATTTCATGCTGTTTTAGGCGGTCGTTAATGTGGCTGGTAATCAAAGGGTGCAAAGGTGCCATAAACGCCCCGATGACAAACACGGATAACAACAATATGGGGGGCTGTTTGACAATACCCGCATAAATAATACCCATACATCCAAGCACACTCAAAAAACTGGCACAACATATCACCCGCCGCCGATCCATGCGGTCGGATACCCAGCCCAGCGGATACATAAACACCGCTGAGCCCACACCAAATACCACCATCGACAACAACGCATATTTAGAATCAAACCCCATGTTAATAGCGTACACAACAAACACACTGTTAAATACCCCAATGGCGAACAAACACAGTAAAATACCGCACACCCCATACGGGCTACGGGTGTATAAAGTTGCTAAACCGATTCGTGCGTTGTAATCTTGCTCCGGCGATTCCCGTGCCACTAAGGCAACCGGTAAAAATGCCAACGAAGTTACAATCGATGCGATCAAAAATAGTGTTTCCTTAGTAATACCCACCGCATTGATGACCAGCGGACTAAGGGCATATATAACAACCAACAACAAACTATATACGGAAAATACCTTGCCACGATGGACATTCGGACAAGCGTGGTTTATCCACGCCTCGATAACCACATATACCCCGGCGGTACCATATCCAAATATAATTTGGGCAAATACCCACCAATATATATCGGTATACATGGCTTGGATTAACGGGGCGACCGATACCAGCGACAAACACACCCCAAAAGTACGAATATGCCCCACCAAGCGAATCATGTACAGCGACAGCATACCGCCAAGGGCAATGCCCAAAAACGGAGTGCCTTGTAAAATACCAATAGCGGTGATAGAAAACCCCTCGATGTCGGCTCTCAGGGGAATATACGACCCCATAATACCCCGTGCCAGCACAAATACGGACACGGAAAAATACAAAAACCACAATCTGCCAATAATATGCAACATCCCTTACCTACCAGCATAAAAAAACAGCCCCTATACCCCTAAATGCGGGCGATACGACAATTATAATACGAATTTACACATAATACAGTAAAAATATGCTATAAACTACATTTTGTAAAGATTTTGCACACTGCACAAACGCCACTTATGAAAGGACAAAACATATTCCCATGCGATTAGCCATGTACCAACCAGATATTGCCCAAAATGTGGGAACTTTGATGCGCTTAAGTGCCTGCATGGGGGTGCATATGGATATTATAGAACCGTGCGGATTTTTATGGAACGACAAAAAATTAAAACGGTCGGGTATGGACTATTTGCACCATGTACAGTATCACCGCCACACTTCATGGCAAGCGTTTTTAGATTTTGTCGACCATATCGACCACCGTATCGTGTTGCTAACAACCCAATCGCCAACCCCATATACACGGTGTACATTTACGGACACAGATATTCTGCTACTAGGACAAGAAAGCTGTGGCGTTCCTGCAACCGTACATCAAACCGCCGCCGTTCGATTGTGTATTCCCATGCAGGGGGACATGCGATCGATAAATATTGCCACCGCTGGGGCAATGGTGTTGGGCGAAGCCCTGCGACAAACCCGATGGAACAGCATATAATGGAACCGTTACATACCTTGCAATGGCTGTACGAAATGGGCGTCGACGAAGTGGTGACGGACGCCCCTGTAAACCGCTTGTCCCCCCCTAAATCGACCACACAGCCCCCCGTACACACCGTGCCCAAACCCCAACAACCAGCGGCAGCACCGCCCATACTGGGCAGCAGCGAATCGATTAAAATTGCCGAACAAGTGGTACAGCACATTACAGACTTGGACGGACTACATCGCACCTTAGAATCGTTTACGGGCTGTCCAGCCTTAAAAAATACCGCCAAACACACTCTTATGTATACGGGCAATCCAAAACCAATTTTACTGTGTATCGGCGATTGCCCGACCAGCGAAGACGAACAAAATGGCAGGTTACTAAACGAGGAACAAACATTGTTATACCGCATGGTAAAATCTATTCGCCTCAAGGAGACAGATATTGCCTATGCCCCTCGTACCTTTTGGTACGCCCCCGGCGGTCGTACTATCACACAGGGCGAAGCGGATACTTGTATGCCGTTTGTCAAAAAAATCATCGAACTCAGCCAGCCCAAACATATTTTGATACTGGGCAACGACACGGCAAAAACCGTTTTACAAACACGGGAAAATATGGCGAAAATCAATGGCAAAACCACCCATATATCCATTGCCAATACGGTGTACGCCTGCACGCCTACTTTTGGTTTTAAATCCATATTTGACAATCCGAAACGCAAACACCATGTGTGGCAAGCTCTGAAAAATATCCGCATTTGAAATCTGAGAAACCTCAATGAGAATAGCGTTTAAAAAACGGTTTTGTTTACTCTCTCTGGGCATATGGATGATATTGAGCCCCCATATGGCACAGGCCATCAACACACAGGACGCCGATATATATACCCGTATATTTGCCCTACAAGCGGATGGTAACTGGCAACAGGCAGACGCCCTCATCAAGCAATTAAACGACACTATATTAATGGGGCATGTGTTATATCAACGCTATATGCATCCGACAAAATATCGATCCAGCTATAAAGAATTACACCTGTGGATGAAAGCGTATGCGGATCACCCGAAAGCGGACTCTATTCATAAATTGGCACAAAAACGCCGCCCTGCCAGTGGCTGGAAACCACTGCCAAAACCCACAAAAGCCACTGTACCCAATGGATTAAATCGCACTTATAAGGCGGATGATGTGTTTAAATACAAAATTCAAATAAGCCCCACTTATCCCTCAAATATGCGGCGGATTTTAGGGACTATTTCCAGCTCTGTCAGTCGGGGACGGGTAACAATTGCCTATGGCTACTTAAACAAAAACCGCAAAAAACTCAGCCGCAAAGCCCATGCGGACGCCTTAGGCACCATTACCCGTGGGTATTACAAATACCACAAAACCAGTCGAGTATTTGAAATCGCCGAAGAGGCGTATAAGATGCACCCTGAAACTTCCATGTATGCCAGCTGGTGGGCGGGACTGGAAGCGTTTCGACAACAACAGTATAACCGAGCGATAACATACTTTGTCCGTACCGCCAAAGGGGCGGAAGTATCCCGTGATCCCATGTATGCAGCGGCGTACTTTTGGGCGGGACGATCCGCACAACGCACCAACAACGCAACGCAAGCACAAACATACTGGACAAAAGCGGTGCAAATCCGCATGCCCTATCGTACGGAATTTTATACGCTGCTTGCCCACCAAGCCCTAAACAGCCGCCCACAATTTGACTTTAAAACCTTTGGTGCCAGCCGTGCAGACGAAGACATGTTATTGACCATACCCGCCATCAAACGGGGCTATGCACTGGCGTTATCAGGGCAACACAGTTTGGCAGAAATGGAATTTCGCCAAGTACAAGGGACAATTAAAAAAGCCTATCAAACGCCGTTGTTACAATTTGCTTACAGTTTAAACCTGCCATATATACAACGGCATATCGCCCAAATCTTAACTATGGACGCCCAACGCTTATACGCTGGCTATGCGTACCCGGATATTCCATACAAAAGCATATCCGATACCAAAACCAACCGCTCATTGGTGCTGGCTTTTATACGACAGGAATCCAGTTTTAAATCGTTTGCCGTATCCCGTGTGGGGGCAAGGGGCTTAATGCAGGTCATGCCGGCAACCGCACGGTTTATCGACGACCAAGCATCTTTGGGCATTTTTAAATCTGGATATTCAAAAAGCTTGCTGATGGAACCAAACATATCGATCACCTTAGGCGATGCCTATTTGGCGTATTTACTCGATATGTATAAAAATGATATTATCTTAACGGTAGCGGGATACAACGCCGGACCCGGCAATATTCAAAAGTGGCGTAAAAATACCCAGTATAACAACGACCCTTTATTGCTCATCGAATCGATTCCCAGTAGCGAAAATCGACAATTCTTGGAAACTGTGTTGTCGAATTATTGGATGTACCGTTTGAAATATAACTTGCCCACCCCCACCCTAACCGCTATTGCCAAAGGACAATGGGCAACATATGTGGCAGATGCGGATATGACAGCAGAAATCAACGCCTTGCAAACGCCCCCGCCGCCCCCACCGCAACCATCGTCTCGGCAGTTAATAAAAGTACGCAGACAATAAGCAACTATGCCCGCAACTGCACTATAATCAGTACAATTAAGCCAATAATGGCAACAGTCTGTACAAATATGGCAATTTTGGCAATATGGGTCACCTTCACGGTATAACTCCTTAACAGTATAATAACATGGCATAACGGCTACGATATTGTGTTTTTTGCCAATATAGCATATAATAATGAGCAATGACAGAAAATATCACACACCGTTTTGTTATCGATAGGGATTTAGACGGATACCGTCTAGACATGGCTATCAGTATACATATATCCGACATTTCCAGATCCCGTATACAAGCCCTTATCAAACAGGGTATGGTGACCATCAATAATCAATCGGGCAAATGGGGATCGAGTAAAGTACGACAAGGCATGGAAATTGCCATCACCATTCCCGACAGCACCCCTCTGCCTGCCGAACCAGAAGACATTCCCCTTGATATATTGTTCGAAGACGCACATATACTGATGATTAACAAACCCAGCGGCATGGTGGTACACCCCGCCCCCGGTCATGAGACCGGCACTTTGGTAAATGCGGTGCTCCACCACGCAGGCGATACCCTAAGCGGCGTTGGCGGTGTCAACCGTCCGGGCATTGTCCACCGTATCGACAAGGGCACTTCTGGCGTATTGGTCATAGCCAAATCAGACCGTGCCCACAACGGGTTATCCGCCCTGTTCAAAGCCCATACCATAGACCGCACATATGAAGCCTTTATATGGGGGCATATGCAGCCTGCAAACGGCACGCTTAGCAGCAATATCGGGCGCCACAAAACCGAACGGAAAAAAATGGCAGTTGTCCCGCCTGACGACAGCACTGGCAAAATCGCCACCACCCATTATAAAACCCTGTGCCAATTTGCCATAACATCGCACATACAATGCACTCTCGAAACGGGCAGAACCCATCAAATTCGAGTGCATATGACCGATTGTGGCAACGGGCTTATCGGCGATCCTATGTATGGCGGATCGCCGAAGGACTTACACCGCACCCACCCCCAGCTGCATACATTTTTACAATCTTTTCATCGCCAAGCGTTGCACGCAAAAAGCTTGGGCTTTATCCACCCCGTAACCGAAAAATATATTTTTGTCGATACAAAATTACCAAAAGACCTAAAAGCCCTTGAAAAATTGCTTGACATCGCTTAGAGTATACCCATGAACACTATTGTACAGCATAACACCAACATCAGTATCCCATCGCCTTCGGTAACCCCCGAGAGCAATTTAAAAAGGTATTTATTTGAAATAAATCAAATACCTATGTTGAAACAACGGGAAGAATACGACCTTGCCAAATCGTGGATTGCACATGGCGACACCAACGCCGCCCATCGCTTGGTCATGTCCCATTTGCGGTTGGTGGCAAAAATCGCCTCCGGCTATCGGGGGTATGGTTTGCCATATGAAGACCTAATCAGCGAAGGCAATATCGGCGTCATGCACGCCGTAAAGCGATTCGACCCAGACAAAGGGGCAAGGCTAGCCACCTACGCCAGTTGGTGGATACATGCGGCAATTAAGGAATATATCTTACAAAACTGGTCGTTGGTAAAACTAGGGTCATCACACGCCCAAAAGAAATTGTTCTTTAGGCTACGGGCAACCAAAGAAAAAATCGGTGCTTTGGAAAGCGGCGATTTATCCCCCGACCAAATCCAACAAATATCTGCCGAACTGGATGTACCAGCAAAAGATGTGCAAATCGCCAACCGCCGCTTAATCGGCAGCGATTTATCCCTACATAGCAAACGCTCCGCCAGCCAAGACGACTCGAGCCAATGGGAAGATTGGCTAGAATCCGAAAAACCGACCCAAGATGTGGTACTGGAACAAGACAACGAAATGCAATACCGCCGATTGTTAATGGAACAAGCGTTATCAAAACTGACCACCAGAGAAGCGGAAATAATTGCCGCCCGCCGTCTGCAAGACCCGCCCCAGACCCTTGATGCGTTGTCGCAACACTTTAAAGTATCCATCGAACGGATTCGCCAAATTGAAAACAAAGCATTTGAAAAACTGCACACCATCATTCAAGACTTAGTCGCATCCCATCAAGATACTCCCACCCCCAAACGATTACCGCACTTACACCAAAATATGTCCGTGTAAACAGACGATTTGGTTTTTTACCAGTCGATAAAATTTGACTCCGCTCTCTTATACCGGTATAACAGTACGCATGCAGATAATAAATACAAAAAAAACAGCACGGTTTAGATTTTTCATATGGCACATATGGGAAAACCGCACTGTGCGAGATACCATTTTGTGGTACCAAGATATGTATCACACCCCCAGTATGGCAATGTTATGGTGTATGTGGCACGACTATCATCACTCCCCCATGCACAAAAAAACCATCATACAGATGACGAAATACGCCCAGTTTTACGAAGCAAAACACATCGTCCCCATACGCAACAAACGCAAAAAAACTAACAAAAACACTCTCATATACAAAAACCTGTTACAAACCGAAATACAAGCGGAAATGCACCTGTGCACCCGTATAGAGAAAAAATTCCCAACGCCAATATCCAAAAATTGTACTTTTCACTTTAATGTGCAAACATTTTTACAGATAACGCATTCGTAACACTACAGGTATTGTAATTTCGTACGCCAAGCGTAAAATTCTCTCCTTGAGAGAAGGTATCACTGGAGAATTTTCCGGTTGCTTTTCCAGCCATGAACCCGATACAATGAACCACACATAGAATATGGTTATACAAAACACATACCTTAAATGAAGGGCAAAACCTTAAATGAAAGGAAAAAAGTGTGACAAAAATTGCAGTAGCCGGTTTGGGTGATATGGGGTCTGGCATCGCCGCAAACTTACTGAAAAATACATTTCAAGTTATGGGGTTTGACCCCGACCAAAACCGCAAAAATGCGTTTGCGAAGATGGGTGGGCAAGTGGTTCAATGTTGCCAAGAACTGGGCAATGCCGATGTGGTTTTTGTTATGGTTATGAATGGCAAACAAGTCCAATCTGTTGTTAACGATGTATGTGCAGGGGAGCTGAAATCGGGCAGTACTATCATAATAACCGCCACCATTCACCCCCATGAGAAGCGAGCAATAATGCGATTATTACTTCTTGTTACTTGGGGCGAAAACTCATCGATGATTTGGGTACCAGCCATTTAAAAATCATGTGGGATGCGGCAAATTGCTTATTTTGTAATGAAGACCCCATCGACGCTTTACAAAGCCTAGACGGTGGATATTTAGGACATGTACACATGAAAGATATCGAAGTTGCTATTCACCAAGCCACCATATCCAATCGCAGCTTAGGCAAAGGACAAATGGGACCTGTCTTACAAACCATCGCCAATTGGCTAAAACAAAAAAACTATGATGGAAGTATATCACTCGAAAGCGTATACCGCCCCAAAGGGGGTACCTTTGAAGACGGATTTACATCGTCCATTGATACATTTAAAAATGTATTTGGATAATAGTTGACACTCATGAACATAATCCGCACAAGTGCGAGAACCGTAACACTAAAAGCCTTTTTGTACACGACAGATTATAGAATGGCAAGCCCATTCGTGTATTGGTGGTCATAGACGCATACAACAAGAAATGTTTGGCTATCCCCACACAGCATCGGCTAAACAGCAGGGGTGTTATTTGACTCAGTTATACACACCCTGCATAACACTGTTATGCAGGGATAGTATCCTCTGTGTCGATAGCAGCAGTTTTATGCGTTGGTGCCGATTGTTGTACGAATATGCGTTTCATGGTTTCATACAGTTTTTCGTCCATTTCATAAAAGGGTACCACCTTGTGTGCCTTGATGTTATGTGCCAAGAACGCCATGTCGTATGTGGTGGTGTATTTGACTTTGTACTTTAATTTCGCCACTTGTGCAGTGTCAAACACCGATGCCCAACGGGGGGTTGTGGTTTGTACGGGTGGGTGATATATCGCCTGCATGTCTATACCCCGTAAGTGGGCGTATATGCCGGTGGTGAATATATTGTCCACACTGGCAACACTTGTGGTACCTGCACCTGCAATACTGCTGCCCAACAGTATGGCACTGGCACCTAATAGTATTGTGCCGGTGCTACTGCCACCGCTGCCACCGCTGTTGCCTAGTGTTAAGGTGGATTTTGTCTTGCTGCTGCTACCGTCATAACTCGATCTGGATAGGCTGCTACTACTGGCTCTGTACAGAACACCTGATTTATATTTCTTGTCGTCGCCATCAGACGCTGTGACGGGATTGGCTTGAAAATCGCCCTTTGCGGGGTCGTATGTTACATTACTCTTTCTAAAATCGTAGCTTATACCATTTAGGGTGTTACCTGCAGAGGATTTTGTCCATATTAAGAACCGTCCTTTGTCGCCGTTGCTATCATTTATTTTTAGGGCATTGCTATCTGAGTTGTTGGTAAACTTCTCTGCTGCTAGTTCGATAACCACATCGCCTTTGTCATAGTCGCCATTAGCGGTTATTTGTCCGCCGTTGCGAATGACAATTTGCGAATCGTTTTGTGCATTTGCTGTGCCTAAGTGGACAATGCTGACACGGGCACCGTCTGCTTTCCACACAGTTATTTTGCCCGTTTGTTTTTTGTTCGCCGCTGCACTGCTTTTGCCCGTAAGCATCTTGATAAGCAAATCGCCACTGCCGCCGGATACGGTTTTACCTGAGGCAACGGTGATTTCGGCTTTGCCTGTGTCTCTGTCGCTGATAGCAAAACTGCTATCGCTGGCGTCATTGGCTTTTAGGATAAGTCCACCATTGATTTTTACATCGCTGTTAATTTTAATCGACCGCCCGGCGATTAAGGTTAATTTTCCTGTGCCTGCTGTGGTGATAAGGGCGTCATCGACTGTAATATCGTTGCTGGCGGTGATGTATACGCTGGCACCGGTTTTTAGCTTTTCTATGATTGGCGATAGGGTATCTTTTGGCGATTCAGATATACTTCTTGAAAATCTGGATGTACTTCTTGAAAATCCAGATGTACTTTTTGTCAATTTATATAGGTATACAGCCCCTTCATTATTGTATTGTTTACCATTGGCACGGGAGGCACCTATCGCTAGGTTATTGCCATCACCAGTTAAAGCAACAGCAAACCCGAATCTGGTGTTTGATGCTAAGGAAACGCCGTTGCCATCGTTTATTTTTTGGCGTTGCGTAACTGTAGTTCCCCATGTGGCACCGCTTATATCAAATATATATGCGGCACCAGTTCCCCATTTATTGGGGGCGTCTTCGCCCCAAGCACCTACTGCTAACCTGCTGCCATCATTACTTAGGGCAACGCTGGAGCCAAAATAATCGTAGTCCGACAAGGAAACACCGGTGCTGCCCCCGATGGTTGTTTGCAGTGCTAAGGATTTGCCCCAGCCGCCGCTTGTGCCTACAGTAAACAGGTATACTCTGCCTTTATAGCTGTCCCGTCCTAAGGCACCGACCGCTAGCTTCGACCCGTCATCGCTGAGTGCCACCGCTTCGCCAAATTGTTCGCCAGACTGTAGCGATAGGGTTTGGGAACTTCCCACACTATCGCCATGTCCATATATAGCGGACAATCGGAAAGCATTGTTGCTGGCAATAGTATATAATTTGACAACCCCTCGATGGTATGCCTTAGTGTCGTCATAGGGGGTACCGATGGCTACTTTGGTGCCATCGCCGCTGATAGCAACCGATTCGCCGAAGTGTCCATTGTTTGCGGATGCTACTTTGCTGAGTTTGGTTACGGTTGTACCCCATGAGCTGCCGCCGACACGGAACAGGTACGCCGCCCCATAGTTGTTGCCGTTGGTATCGTCATAGGGGGCACCGACCAGCAGGCGGCTGCCGTCATGATTTAGGGCAACGCCAGCTCCAAAGCGGTCGATATTGTTTAACGATACGCCGTTGCCGTGGGCGATTTTTGCCGTGTAATACAGATCTTCGCCAAAGTTTTTACCACCGCTCATCTCGAACAGGTATACTGCCCCCCGATTGGTGCCGCCGGTATCGTTAAACTCAGCTCCGACCGCCATTTTTGTACCGTCATCGCTGAGGGCAACATCGGTACCAAACCCTTCGTTATAGGTGAGAGAAAGATTTTTTCTGCTAAACATTTTTGGCTTGTTTGTTTGGGTAACTGTCTTGTCGACAATGTACAGATACACTGCCCCTCGGTTGGCATATTGATCACTACCCCCATCGTCATCTTGTTCTGCCCCGACAGCCAACTTCGTCCCATCGCCGCTTAGCGATACACTAGTACCAAACCAATCGTAATCATCCAAAGAGACAGTAGCACCGGACGACAAGAACGCCCCATCGAAGAGTTTCATCACTTGGGTTACGGTGCTGCCCCATGTGGCACCGCCGACAGTGTACAGGTACACCGCCCCTCGCCAATGGCCGCCACCGTCGCTACCAAGAGCCCCGACAGCCAACTTCGTCCCATCGCCGCTTAGCGATACACCGCTGCCAAAATAATCGCCATTGCTCAAAGAAATGGTGCCGGAGGTTAGGGTCGCCCCATGTGACAGTTTTACCGCCTGTTTTACCGTTCTGCCCCATGTGGATCCGCCGACAGTGTACAGATACACCGCCCCTCGGTTCCACCCGCCATCGTCATCTTGTTCAGTCCCGACAGCCAGCTTGGTTCCATCATTACTAAGCGATACACTCCAACCAAACCTATCATTATTATCCAAAGAAATACCGCTATGGCTATTGGACAGTTTTACCGCTTGCGTTACTGTCCTGCCCCATGTGGCACCAGAACCGCCGACAGTATACAGATACACCGCCCCACGATTCCACCCGCCATCGCCATCATAGGGAGTCCCGACAGCCAATTTGGTTCCATCTCTGCTGAGCGATACACCGGTACCAAATTCATCTTCATCCTCGAGAGAAATCCCGGCATGACCATGAGAAAGTTTTACTTTTTGCGTTACTTTACTGCCCCATGCGGCACCGGGATCACCGATAGTGTACAGATACACCGCCCCTCGATCTGCACCGTGATAATTAGCCCCATCGTCATCACGGGACGCCCCCACAGCCAACTTTGTCCCATCACCGCTTAACGACACACTGGTACCAAATATATCCCAATTGTCCAAAGAAATAGTGCCAGAAGAAAGTTTTGTCCCATGCGACAGTTTTACCACTTGTGCTATGGTACTGCCCCATGTGGCACCAGAACCACCAACAGCAAACAGATACACCGCCCCCTTGTCATGGTCATCCCCCCTAGCCCCGACAGCCAATCTTGTCCCATCATCGCTTAACGATACACTGCTACCAAACTCATCATTATCATGCAAAGAGATAGTGCGGGATAATAATGTTCCATGCGACAGTTTTACCGCTTGCGTTACCGTACTGCCCCATGTGGCACCAGAACCGCCAACAGTAAACAGATACACCGCCCCAAGACTACTACCCCCATTGTCATCACCCGCAGCCCCGACAGCCAACTTCGTCCCATCAGCATTTAACAATACACTACTACCAAACTCATCACCATTATCCAAAGAAACACTGGCATGGCTATCAGAAAGTTTTACCGCTTGCGTTACTGTACTGCCCCATGCGGCACCACCGACAGTGTACAGATACACCGCCCCCTTGTAATGGTCATCCCCCCTAGCCCCGACAGCCAACTTCGTCCCATCACTGCTTAACGATACACTACTACCAAACTGTTCCCAATTATCCAAAGAAACACTGACATGGTCATCAGAAAGTTTTACCGCTTGCGTTACTGTTCTGCCCCATGTGGCACCAGAACCACCGACAGTGTACAGATACACCGCACCTCGATTTGCAGATTGATCACTACCCCCATCGTCATCATAGGGAGTCCCGACAGCCAACTTCGTCCCATCACCACTTAACGATACACTACTACCAAAATAATCATGATTATCCAAAGAAACACTGGCATGGTCATCAGAAAGTTTTACCGCTTGCGTTACTGTTCTGCCCCATGTGGCACCAGAACCACCGACAGTGTACAGATACACCGCACCTCGATTTGCAGATTGATCACTACCCCCATCGTCATCATAGGGAGTCCCGACAGCCAACTTCGTCCCATCACTGCTTAACGATACACTAGCACCAAAATCATCCCCACTATCCAAAGAAACACTGGCATGGCTATCAGAAAGTTTTACCGCTTGCGTTACTGTTCTGCCCCATGTGGCACCAGAACCGCCGACAGTGTACAGATACACCGCCCCTGGACCATTTCCCCCATCGTCATCATAGGGAGTCCCGACAGCCAACTTCGTCCCATCAGCACTTAACGATACACTACTACCAAACCCATCATTATCATCCAAAGAAACACTAGCATGGTTATCAGAAAGTTTTACCGCTTGCGTTACCGTACTGCCCCATGTGGCACCAGAACCACCGATAGTGTACAGATACACCGCCCCTGGACCATAACCCCCATCGTCATCACCCGCAGCCCCGACAGCCAACTTCGTCCCATCACCGCTTAACCATACACTACTACCAAAATAATCATAATTATCCAAAGAAACAGTGGGTGATAGAGTAGACGCCCCATGCGACAGTTTTACTGCTTGCGTTACCGTACTGCCCCATGTGGCATCAGAACCGCCGACAGTGTACAGATACACCGCCCCTCGATCTGAATGAGTACTACCCCCATCGTCATCATACCTAGCCCCGACAGCTAACTTCGTCCCATCACCGCTTAACCATACACTACTACCAAACTGATCGCCATTATCCAAAGAAACACTGGCATGGCTGTCAGAGAGTTTTACCGCTTGCGTTACCGTACTGCCCCATGTGGCACCAGAACCGCCGACAGTGTACAGATACACCGCCCCTATAGCATGATATCCCCCATCGCCATCACCCGCAGCCCCGACAGCCAACTTACTACCATCAGCACTTAACGATACACTACTACCAAACAAATCACCATTATCCAAAGAAACACTGGCATGACTATTAGAAAGTTTTACCGCTTGCGTTACCGTACTGCCCCATGTGGCACCAGAACCGCCGACAGTGTACAGATACACCGCCCCAGCTCCCCCATCGTCATCGCCATAAGCCCCGACAGCCAACTTGGTTCCATCATCGCTTAACGATACACCACTACCAAACCAATCCCTATCATCCAAAGAAACACTGGCATGGCTATCAGAAAGTTTTACCGCTTGCGTTACCGTACTGCCCCATGTGGCACCAGAACCGCCGACAGTAAACAGATACACCGCCCCTCGATTACCGCCCCCATCGTCATCACGGGAAGCCCCGACAGCCAACTTCATCCCATCACCGCTTAACGATACACTACTACCAAACCTATCATCATCATCCAAAGAAACACTGGCATGGCTATCAGAAAGTTTTACCGCTTGCGTTACCGTACTGCCCCATGTGGCACCAGAACCGCCGACAGTGTACAGATACACCGCCCCTCGACTATCTCCCCCATCGTCATCACGGGGAGCCCCGACAACCAACTTCGTCCCATCACCGCTTAACCATACACTACTACCAAACCAACCATCATAATCCAAAGAAACACTGGCATGGCTATCAGAAAGTTTTACCGCTTGCGTTACTGTACTGCCCCATGTGGCACCAGAACCGCCGACAGTGTACAGATACACCGCCCCCCCATCGTCATCGCCATGAGCCCCGACAGCCAATTTCGTCCCATCAGCACTTAACGATACACTACTACCAAAATTATCCCAATTATCCAAAGAAACAGTGCCGAGCGACAGAGTTGCCCCATGCGACAGTTTTACCGCTTGCGTTATTGTACTGCCCCATGTATCCGCAGCTTTGCTGGCGGTAAATGTATATATGGTACCGGCATTATTGCCATTGGTATCGTCGCCCTTAGCCCCTACTACTAACTTGGTGCCATCGCCACTTAGGGCAACAGCCGTCCCAAATCCATCGCCGCTTGACAAAGATACACCCGCCCCGTTGGCAACTTTGGTAACATGGGTAACGGTGGCACCGCTTACATCAAACAAATATACCGCCCCGGCATCCCCCGTATCGGCACCTACCGCTAATCTGCTGCCGTCATTGCTCAGCGATACGCTACTACCAAAACTTGTGTTACCCGCATTTAATGTAACGCCGGCACCATTGGCAATTTTGGCGGTTTTTCTAACAGTAGCACCATTTACAGTAAACACATATACCGCCCCTTTGCCATCGCCATCGGCACCTACCGCTAGCTTCTTGCCATCGTTACTGAATGCCACACCTGATCCGAAATAATCGTCTCTTTGTAACGACACCCCCGACACGCTGCCATCGATCTTTTTGAGTTTGCTAACTTGTACGCTGCTAGACCCTGTAACTGTAAACAGATACACCGCCCCTTCACTACGATTATCCCCATCGGCACCGACCGCTAATTTTGTCCCATCGCCAGTTAGGGCAACACTTGCACCAAAACCATCGCCTGCACCCAACGACAAACCCCCGGTGCCTGAGGCAATCTTTGTTTTTTGTGTAACTGTATCGCCACCGACACTAAATACATACACCGCCCCTTTGTTAGAATTTGTACCGCTGGCACCGACCGCTAACTTTGTACCGTTGTTGTTTAGTGCCACAGAAGCCCCAAACGCATCGCTACTGCTTAATGTAACACCGTTGCCATTGCTAATACGGCGGGTGTACGAAATATCACTGCCCCATTTATGTATAAGTGTATTTACTCCGAACAAATACACCGCACCGCCGCCGCTGTAGTTTGTCGCACCTACGGCTAACTTGCTGCCGTCATCGCTCAACGCAACCGATGACCCGAACGCTTCACCAGCGGTTAATCGCAACGGTCTTTGATCTCTTATTATCCGCTGTACTGCAACCGTGCTGCCCCACGCATTACCACCCGATAAACCCAATAAATACACCGCCCCCCGTTTCGTACCGCCGCTGCTGTTACCGATAGCCCCGACAACTAAACGGGACCCATCCGGGTTTAATGCCACAGAATAGCCAAATTTATCGGTACTGGACAACGCAATATTCGCACCATTGGTAATGATGTTCGTTCGGGCAATTTTACCCCCCCATGTGATGCCGCCAACAAAAAACAAATATACAGCCCCCCGATCTTTACCGCCGAAATCAGAAAATATAGAGCCTATCGCCAATTTGCTACCGTCATCACTTAGTGCAACGCTGCTGCCAAAAAAGTCATCCTCGTCCAGTGCCGCAAATCTATCGGCAATCTTGGCAGTATAGGTAAACGATTGACCCCAACTGGAGCCGCCAACCGTAAACAAATGCACCGCCCCTCTTCTGTCATTGGTACCCTCAGCACCGACCGCTAACTTCGACCCATCACCACTTAACGCAACCGAATAGCCAAACGAATCATAAGACGACAGGGTAAGCCTGCCACTGCCGCTTACAATCCGTCCTGTACGCCGCCGATTGGGCGAAGTGCCCCAGTCTTTGCCATCACCAGACAACACAAACAACGACACAGATCCCGCCTCAGACACCCCATTTTGCGTATCATGGGTTTCACCAACCGCTAGTTTGGTGCCGTTATCGCTTAACGCAACGCCGGTGCCAAAATACCCATTGCCCCCATATTCTAAATAAGAAGTATTGGTAACATCTCTGCCCCAATCGACAGAAAAGAAGAAAATTCTCCCCCTGCCGCTCCGATAGGGAGACACTTTTTTCACATATGGCATACCCACGACCAACTTGGTACCATCGTCATTAAATGCCACAGATTTACCAAATTGTGCATTGCTGCCTCTGACATTCAGACCAGACCCATAGGCGATTTTATGTTCTTGTAACAGCGAACTGCCCCACTGAGACCCCTTGCCGCCAACAGTGAACAAATACACCGCCCCATTATCGGGTGCCCCCGTGTCATCACCCCGAGCCCCAACAGCCAATTTGCTACCATCTTCGCTAAGAGCAACAGAGGCACCAAAATTGTCATTGTCATCTAAATCCAGTTCGAAACCTGCAAGGGGTGTGGACGACATAATGCGTTTTGCCTGTGCAAAGCCGCCAGAAAAACCGCTAATCACCACATTTTTAGGATCGAGCAAAATAACCCCATCGCCCACCTCGACCCGTTTTAAACCAAAGCTGTCGACTTTTTTCTTGCCAGATATTTCCACCGCCCCGCCACCAGTGGCACCGGTTGCGGTGATTTGGGCATAGTTATTGGTGGTGTGATCCGCCCACAGTACGACAGTACCCCCTGTACCCGATTCGGATGATGTGTCGATGTGTACGCCCGTACCCAACGAAGTTTTGCCGGCACTGGTAAGCCCGCTGCTATCCGACCAGCGGTTTATAAATAAATCCTGAGCCTTTTTGTCTAGTTGGCTGGTTTTTGCGTTGTACGAACCGCCTTGAAACGCCCCGCCAATACGGATGCGACCGCCCATAGTCGTACCCTTTGCCGATACACTACCAGAAAACAGCCCGACCAAGCCGTTTTTGTTGGATATATCGATATACCCGCCTGTGCCATCGCTGCCATCGGCAACAAAATCGCCCGATCCGACCAGTTTATAGTATTTGTCGCCCGATAATCCACCGATTACAGACACACTACCGCCCTGTTTACCGCTGACATCGAGCACCGCCCCACGACTGAGACTTGCCCCCTGTTGTAACGATACCTTAATCGTTCCCCCGCTGCCTGTTGCGGCGGTGGCAGATATGGGAGCGGACATATTCAACGACTGCACGGCAACATCTATCCGTCCCGCATTGCCATAATCGGCATCAGCGGTGATTCGCCCGTTGCCAGCAATTCCCAGAGTACCGCCGCTAATGGATATAACCCCGTCCTGAGAGGATACAGTGTTTGCGGAGACAATACCGCTAATAGATATAGACTGTCGAAGAATATCAGAAGCATCGGCAACGGTTATATCGACAAAACCACCCCGTGATTCGATTTTGCCGCCTAAGTCAAGGGTGGCAGAAACTTTGTTGCCGTCCACATCTGTCAAGTCTTGCCATGTGTCCGTAGGCACTTCGACCCTTAAGAAATCGTTATTGCCAAACGACATGACAATCTTTTCGCCGCCAGCAAAACCTATCGTACCCACATGGGCACGGACGGTGCCATCATTTTTGACCGCTCCGCCAAGCAACGCTACAAAACCGCCATCGTCGACAGAAACAGTCCCCCGATTCGAAACAACGCCATTCGAGCCGCTTTTAGTGAATGTGTAATCGCCATTCAAAAAGTCGTTGTTATCAATATCGAGGGTCGAGGCAACAAAATTGCCCGTATCGATAACCCCATCGGCAGTAATCAGTATACCATTGGGATTGACCAAAAACACACTGCCATTGGCATTGATTCGCCCGGCAATATCAGAAGTCAAATCCCCCGTAACACGATTTAAAGTTGCCGAATCGCTACTGGGCTGATTGAAGTTTACCGTGTTGTCCTTACCCACAGAAAAGCTGTTCCAATTAACAATCGCTTTGTCTGTGTTTTGATCGATATTTAAGGTGCTACCCCGTTGATAAATATGGACATTTCCATCGACCACCTCACCACCACTGGGGAGTTCCCCCGCATAAGCAAAGCCACCTGTTAACGCCCCGACAACACACAAAGAAGCCGTCACCATAAACATTTTTTTATTATAAGCCATTTCTCTCATCATACATCTCCTAATTACAAAAGTTGATTAAATAACATATATCTTATATACCTAAACCATAAACTCTAATCTTATAAACAAGACATGTACACTTATACCATAGATAAAAAGCGTCTGTCAACCCCTATTTTCGATTTATTTTAAGATTCGTATTATTTTATGTTCAAATAGGCTTAAATTATAGAAAAATAACAACTACAGAAAAGGCGGTTGCCATGTTCACAACACACTATGACATTGCCCGCCAACATGTATTTTTGTTGCCCGTTATCGGTATAGGCGTATGCGGTGCCCGTATTATATGGCATGTGATACGGCATACATAAGCCGTATTTGCCAATCCCATCAACAGGTATCTCCCCCCCCCCCCTACACGCACTTTATAAAGGGGCGATCCACAATTTTCCTGCGGATACCCGTACGACCTGCACCCTTTGCCCTTTGTTTATGCAGGATGGAGCAGAATCGTCTTTGTATAACCGCCAATATATGCCGGATAATTTGTGATATACCGCCCGTTCAGATGGCAACGACTCAGACAGCTCAAATTGATGACCGATAAAGTCACTGCTGGTTTCTTGTTTATAGGAACGGGCGGATTGGAATCGCTTTAATGGTTTCCACAAGGCATAGGACAACGCCCCTGCGTTTAGCAAGGTTACAACCACCATCAATACGGCTGCGACAGGTCCGATAGCATCCCGTAAATCCGCATAAATAAAGTGGGTAATGATACCAAATTCTATTAAGGAAACGCCCAAAAACAGCAGCACAATCGTACCAAACCCCAACAGGACAATTTCTACAGCAAGACATATCAGCCCCAGTATTATAAGGAGTTGCCCGAAACTTAAAGCATCTGCTTCAAACATCCGTATTGCCTTTGGTTTTGATTTTTTCCGAAATGCCTACCGCCTGTGCCACAATACTGGCAATATCGGTGCTGCTTTCGGGTACGATGACCATAGAACTTTCCTTGGCGATAGCCTGTTTGGCTTCGATGGATTTTTCAGCTAACGACAACGACACCGCCGCAGATCCATTTTTACTGGACGCTTCTTCGCCGACCACCCGCAGTGCTTCTGCCTGTGCCAGAGCCACCAAACGGATCGATTCGGCTTGTCCTTTTGCTTTTAGGATTTGTTCTTGTTGTACCGCTTGGGCTTCGAGAATACGGGCTTGTTTTTCCCCTTCTGCCCGGTTAATTTCCGATTCCCGTTGCCCTTCGGATTCTAACACCACCGCCCGTTTTTCCCGATCGGCCTTCAGCTGCATCTCCATTGCCTGTAACACAGTTTTGGGCGGTTTGATGTCTTTGATTTCATAGCGTAATATCACCATACCCCACTCTTGTGATGCTTCGTTAATAGCATTGACGATAGAGGCATTTAGATTATCCCGCTCTTCAAAAGTTTTTTCCAAAGTCATTTTGCCAATTTCACTACGCATGGTCGTTTGTGCCAACTGCATAATCGCATAGCTATAGTTTTCGATGCCATAACAGCTTTTCGCCGGTTCAATCACCTTGACATACACCACCCCGTCGATTTCAATCGATATATTATCCTTAGTAATCACCGCTTGCGATGGAACATCGTATACTTGTTCCTTTAAAGATCGAGTGTAAGCAATCTTTTCTACAATCGGGATGGTAAAGTTTAATCCAGAACCCAAAGTCCGCCCATATCTGCCAAATCGCTCAACAATTTCCACCTGATTTTGCGGCACAATACGGTATGTCTTAAACAGTAAAAACAACAAAACCAGTGCCAACACAACCCAAGTAATGTTGTCAAAAATAGCATATTCCAAACCTGTAAGAAAATCATCCATAATCCATACTCCTGTTAAACATCAATCCCATTGATAGCAATAACATAGCCATTAGGCTTTTTCAAGTGGTTTTATCGCCCGCTATGTTTTGCAGTATGTGTTTTTGGGCAGTATACGCCGCACAGGTCGGCGATACCATCCATGCCGTGCCATAGAATTGAAACCCCTTTTGTACGAATATATCGACGAAGCCAACACAAACAGGCGGTTGCCATCACTGGTCGCCAGCCAGCACGACAGCAAAACAGTTGCGGACTCAGCCGCAAACACCACCGGCGGTAATGACGATGGTTAAGGGATTATACACACCTCTCCCCAGTATCACATCTGTTACACAAAAAAACCCTACAACGCATGTTTTTTTTGCAGGGTTTTAATGTGTTATCCAAAATATCCCACTAAAATGTTTTATTTATTATCGGATTCAGACTCATCATCTGAATCTGATTCCATAGGTAGGGGATAAGTAAGTAACAGAACCCATAATGCCATGCCGAAAATGTACTGTTTTCGATTGTCTAAGCTGGCAATATCGGCTTTTGCAATACGATCCGATAGATCGGTTTTTGAAATTTTTTTGTTCATCATAATGGTTTCTCCTTCACTGATAAGACTAAATAAAAAAACTTGCAGCAGTAGCCTACCATTTACATTGCTCTATGTCAATAGTAAATAATATCATATGTCATATACCTATTCAGAGTACGCACATCAAGTGTCGCACGCAGAATAAAAAAGGTTTTATTTGTCGCTACTGCCCTTACCACAACCGCTGGCATCGTAACTACCCTGACTATTTGTACATGTCAAAGACACAGTGGTAGCAACTAGCCAAACAACGAATATACTAAACCCGATCCAAAACTGTTTGCGATTTTCTAAACGGGTAATATCTGCTTTTGCGATACGATTCGACAAATCGGTTTTTGAAAATGCTTTTTTGTTAATCATAATGTTCTCTCTTTCATTTATTAGTTTAAATGGGACAATCCCCCGCAGTAGTGTAACACTTGTATTGCGTCTTGTCAACAATAAATGATATAATACAATGTATATGTTTGTGAAATATAGCCCAAATTATATCCATGTGAGATGCTTTTCGCTTGTGTGGCAACACTATTACCCCATGCCCCGACTGGTGGGGACATACCAACTGGATTTATGGTTTACAATCAGAACAAGATTCACACTGACCATAGACGCCAACGAATACAATATATCTTGCCACGAAAACACAAATATACACAGCACCACCAACAAGGCATCCGCCCCCATCATAATCACCCCCGTGCGGACTATCTTTTTGTGCTGTAAAAATGCCCCAAGCACGCCAAAACCGCCCAAGCTCATACCATGACGCATGATGGACAACAACCCCATACCACAAATAGCACCGGCAACGATACTGGCGATTAAGGTATTATTGACAGTAATATCCAACATCAAGCCGACTTTATCCACAGACAAAGACACAATCACCACCATAACAACAGTGCGAAATGTGAACCAAAATCCAAGCAGGCTATAGGCAAAGAAATAAAACGGCAGACTGATAACAATAAACCATATCCCAAAAGAATACGGCGTAACTTTTGCCAGTAAAAACGCCCAACCACTCAGCCCCGAAGTAAACAACCCCGCCGACTTAAAAATCGCCAAGCCTATGGTAATCAACGCCGTACCCAAAAAAACAGCATACACATCATGCCAAAAAGTATGTTTAGGTAAAGTCGTAGGTGTGTCCATAATTTTTTCCTTTGTGATTCTTGACGAAATGCTATCATACGATTAAGGAATAGTCAAGACTTGCCAACACATACTATCCCATACCGTGACTCACACTGATATACCAATCTGGTTTATGGTTTACGATAACCACCATATTTACCGCTATCATGGACGCAAGGGAATACAAAATATTTTCCCATGAAAACACAAATGCCGACAAAACAACCAGCACCACATCCGCCCCCATCATAACCACGCCTGCCCGCAGGATATTTTTGTGCTGTAAAAACGCCCCAAGCACGCCAAAACCGCCTAAACTCATACCATGACGCATCACCCCCAACAATCCCATACCGCCAACGCCACCGGCGACTATGCTGGTGATGAGGGGGTTGTATACAGTAATTTGTAACACCGCCCCGATCATATCCACAGACACAGAAATCAAAGTAATCAAAACCACCGTCCGCAAAGTAAACCAAAACCCGAGCAACCTGTAAGCAAAGATATAAAACGGTATGCTAATAACAAACAAAATTTCCCCAAACGCATATGGGGTAATTTCAGACAACAAAAACGCCCAACCACTCAGCCCCGAAGTAAACACCCCTGCCGACTTCAACATAACCAACGCCAAAACAATCAAACTCCCCCCCAGAAACAGGGCGTATATATCATGCCAAACAGCATGCTTAGGTGAAAGCGTATTCATTTTTCTCCCCTTGTTAGATTTAATAATTTGATTTAAAGAACACTATCACACAATCGGGTAATAGTCAAGGTTTGTAAATGGTCAACTTTTTCTAGATATGGTATATGAAACTAACAGGTTTAAACCTATTGACAAAAAAATTGTGTGATAAAGTACCGATTCTGGCACGCTATTTGATTGTATAATAGGGCGTAAAATACTCGAATCGATTCCCTATATATCGATTCGAAAATAGATAGCAATACACAAAAAACCAAAAATCTACTGCAAAAAGTTACCTCAATCATACAAAAAATCATTGCCCGATTAAAATGGGCATTAAAAGCCTATGCCATGGACAGAAAAAACCCAAAACGCCGTATCGGTTATGCAGATTTTCGCAAAAAGCGTCCACGCCAAACGAACAGGCATAAGGGACACCACAAAATTTGGCTTGCAAACCCCGAACGAAGCCTATATAATGCGTTGTGATGTAGAAGCGGTTCGGTCTATGGCTACACCACTTTCATATCGCAATAAAACACAGTTTAACCACAAAAATCTATCTTAACTTTAAGAGAAAACGGTCTAAACAACGGGATCCAGTTCTCAGTGCCAAAAAATACTAATACATCTGACAAAGAAAATGATAAAATGGAAGCAGTCTCAATCTGTATGGGGTGTGGCGGAGTAGGTTTTAAAGATAAAGAAGATTATGCGACAAAAAACAATACATCTTCAAATAATAAACGAGTATCTTTGGAGTGTGTTAATCCTGATTGTGGTTTACATAAAATATATCAACATTGCCCCTGTAAAAATAGGCTTATAAAAAATAGGCTTATAAAAAATGGTCGTGATTGGAGCTACCATGCGGCGAAAGCAGACAACTAGTTTAATATGAAATGTCCATATTGTGGGAAATGGGGAGAATGGGGAGAATGGAAACCCCCACCGAAGCGGCGACCTGTTCCCCGAAATTGAGCCCAGATTCTTTGTTATAGAAAATTCAGTATAAGGTCAGCGGGCGATCAATTATAAATACAACTTATGGCAGAGTCAAGCACGCAATGCCAAACCCTGTATCAAGGTGAAAATGATTTTTATGTGAATTATTTGTGTTTGGATTTAATACATTTGAAAAATATTTACAAGCAACTTTATTAGCGTTTTTAAGAACACCACCTTTTTTGTTGGATTTACCCCAATCTCTTAAAACATTTGCCAAAACAGGTGTAAATGACAACACAAACAACCCATAAAATCAAAATATCCATATATATATATTACACATGTTAACTGACTGTTTTCTATGCAGTTTTACCATTTTTTATGCAAGTGCATTATTTTTTATGCATAAATTACATACCAATATTGCACTTTTTATGTTTTTTATTATAGACGAAACCCTGTATATATAAGTACATAGATTGATACAGCACATCGTTACATGTGTCTGTAATGACAGAAACATTTGAACATACTTTTCAAATATGTCTATTTGAATATTAAGTTTTTAGTTTTTTTCATATTAGGTCTTTTTAGACCTACTCTATTCTCTCAAAATTGCTTATATACTAGGTCCCCAACAGGGGGCCTCTTTTTTTCTCGGGCTTAACTTCGCTTCGCCTGTTACGACACCTGCTGGGATTTTTTTCATGGGATAAGGACTCCTTTAAATTATAAATTAGCAAACAATTCTGTTGTATCGTTCATACGGTTTGAAAAACCGGTTTCGTTGTCGTACCATGCTCCGATACGCACCAAATTATTACTGATAACACGAGTCTGGCTGGCATCATATATAGAGCTAAACGAAGAGCCGTTAAAGTCACCAGATACCAGTGGGCTATCACAATAGCCTAATACACCTTGTAGGGATCTTTCAGAAGCATTTTTCATGGATTGGTGAATGTCTTCTGCTGTGACAAGATTTGCCACCTGTACAGTTAAGTCTACAAACGATACATTTTCGGTTGGAATTCGTATGGCAGATCCCTCTAATTTTCCTACAAGTTGAGGCAATACCAAACCAATAGCAGCAGCTGCACCAGTGGCACTTGGGATCATATTTGAACCAGCTGATCTGGCACGCCGCAAATCGATGTGGGCGGTGTCTAACAAGCGTTGGTCACCCGTATAAGCATGTACTGTGGTCATATTTCCCGCTTGGATGTCAGCAATTTCATGCAATACACTTGCAATAGGTGCCAAACAATTTGTTGTACAAGATGCATTAGAAATCACCGTCATATCAGGCGTTAATACAGAATGATTTACACCATATACCACTGTTGCATCCACATTCTTACCGGGGGCAGAAATAATAACTTTTTTGACACCTGCATTTAAATGAGCAGAAGCCGTGTCTTTGGTCGTAAAAAATCCCGTACATTCTTGAACCACATCCACACCAAGTTCTGCATGGTTTAAGTCTTCTGGATTGCGTTCAGCAGTCAATTTTACCTTGCCTAAACCAAAATCAATCCAATCGGAACCATAAGTTACTTCATTTTGTAGTATACCATGTGTGGAATCGTACTGTATTAAATGTGCTGCCAATTCTGCACTACCTAAGTCATTAATTGCTACAATGTTTAAATCTTGTTTTTCGCCCCGAGCTTTGGATTGTAATAAAGCCCGTGCAGTTAATCGCCCAATACGACCAAATCCGTTAATTGCAATCTGTTTCATTATTTTATTTCCTTTCATTCATATTCTGTATAATTATCAATTCACCATACATTATTAAATATTTTGTTCTGTCTTTTTTTCTATGACTCAATCAATATAAGAGTGTTTATATATTTATCACAAATGTGTATTTACCCTTATACTAAACATGCTGTACCGCCTGCACAACTGCATCAACGGTAATACCGAAATCTGCGTATAGTTCCTCTGCGGGGGCGGAGGCTCCGAAACTGCTCATGCCGATAAACGCATCATCAGGTCGTAGAATACCTTCCCACCCTTGACGGATGCCTGCCTCGATAACCACCCGTGGGGCGGTGCCTAATACGGATTGTTTGTAATCGTCCGGCTGCATATTAAACAATTCCAAGCATGGGGCGGATACCACGGATACGAAAATCCCTTGTTCCATCAGTTGTGCTTGGGCGTTTAGGGCGATTTCCACTTCTGAACCGCTGGCAATCAAAGTGGCAACCACATCACCATTGGCAGAGGACAACACATATGCCCCTTTGGCGGTTAAGTTTTCATCTGTGTGGGTTGTCCGCACGGTTGGCAACCCTTGTCTGGACAACGCCAAAATACTGGGGGCGGTTTCTGATTGTACCGCCAACGCCCAAGATTCTACCGTTTCCACCACATCCGCCGGGCGGAACACCAACAGATTGGGAATCGCCCGCAACGCCGATATGTGTTCCACCGGTTGGTGGGTCGGTCCATCTTCGCCCAGCCCAATCGAATCGTGTGTCATAACATAAATCGCCCGCACACCCATTAACGCCGACAAACGAATGGACGGACGGCAATAATCGGTAAACACCAAGAAAGTCCCCCCATATGGCACACATCCCCCATGCAGGGCGAGCCCATTCATCACCGCCCCCATACCGTGTTCACGGATACCATAATGGATATAACGCCCGCCATAATTATCCGCAGACAATACTTGTAAATCAGAAGTTTTGGTTAAATTAGACCCGGTTAAGTCCGCAGACCCCCCAATCAATTGGGGCAATACGGGATTTAACACTTCCAATGCCATTTGTGAGGCCTTGCGGGTTGCCACTTTAGGGGCATCGCTCGACACTTGTTTTTTGTAATCGTTAATCACCATATCAATTTTACTGGTGTCGATGGTTAAGGTGTCTAAAAACGCTTGTTTTTTATCCGAATTATCCAAACGACCCTGCCATTCCGCCACCGCCGATGCCCCTTGAATGCCAACTGCACGCCAATCTGCTAATACTTCGTCGGGAATCACGAACGCATCGCCCCAATCACATCCCAACTGCTGTTTGGCAAGGGATATTTCGTCCGCCCCCAAAGGTGCCCCATGTGAAGATGCAGAACCCGATTTATTTGGCGATCCTTTACCAATCACCGTCTTGCACGCAACAAGTACCGGTTTATCGCTGTTTTGAGCCTGTGCCAACGCCCGATCGATATCGTCAAAATCATGCCCGTCACAGGATAAGACTTGCCACCCGCTTGCTTCAAACCGCATTTTTTGATTATCCGATGCGGACATGGATATGGTTCCATCAATACAAATATCATTATCGTCCCACAACACAATCAAATTTTTCAATTTCCAGTGTCCTGCCATAGAAATCGCCTCTTGCGAAATCCCTTCCATTAAACAGCCATCACCCACAATTACATAGATTTTGTGATTGACCAAATCATCGCCAAACTGGGCATTTAAATGCCGTTCTGCAAGGGCAAAGCCCACCGCATTGGTAATCCCCGCCCCCAAAGGTCCCGTGGTCGTTTCCACACCCACCGTATGTCCATATTCGGGATGTCCCGGGGTTTTTGAACCTAATTGGCGAAAATTCTTAATGTCTTCCAACGATATATCGGGGTACCCGGTTAAATACAACAAGGCGTATTGCAACATCGATCCGTGTCCTGCGGACAAAATAAATCTGTCCCGATCCGCCCAATCGGGGGTATGAGCATCATATTTTAAATACTTGCTAAACAGTACGGTCGCCACATCGGCAAAGCCCATCGGCATACCGGGGTGTCCAGAATTTGCCTGCTCGACCGCATCCATAGCCAACACTCTGATTGCATTTGACATATTGTTATAGTTCATAATATTTTTTCCTTTTCTAACATCTATATTTTGTTTTAATATTCAATTCGTGTGCGTACGGCATGCCATTGCTAGCACCATGACGGGTGACGGCGATGCTGGCCGATATATTGGCATATGTAACAGCATCCTTTATAGTATCACCCTTGCTTAGACGACATGCAATCGCCCCCACAAAACAATCCCCTGCACCAGTTGTATCCACTGCTTTAACAGATCGTCCCGACACGCCGTATTGTGCACCTTGTTCTGCAACAAACACACCTTTTTTACCCAAAGTTTGGATAAGTGTTTTAGTGTTAATTTGTAAATAATGTTGGTAAAAATCATATTCTGATTCATTGACAACGATAATGTCTGCTAGTGCAAATAATACATCGGGAACTTTAACGGCAGGGGCGGGGTTATATATAATCTTAGCCCCAATGGCACTTGCTCTTTCAAAAGTTGTTATCATAATATCTGTTGGGATTTCATTTTGACATACCAATATATCCGTTTCTGTGAACACAAAAGTATCTATATTTTGTTGCTTCATAGTTCCATTTGCACCGGGGATAACCACAATCGCATTTTCCGCCTGTTTATCAATGGTGACAAGTGCCATTCCCGTTGCCACATTCGAATCGGTACTAACATGGTGTGTATCTATGTTCTCGGACTGTAAAAAAGTACGCATAGTATCCCCGAAAGCATCCTCGCCAATCTGACCAATCATAACAGTATCCGCCCCTAAACGGCTGGCAGATACGGCTTGGTTGCAACCCTTGCCGCCCATAAAGTATTTTAATTCTTTGCCTAATATAGTTTCCCCTGGCATGGGATGGGTATCCAAGATGACAACAAAATCCATATTGATACTACCACATACAACAACTCTTGCCATAATATTACTCCTGTCCTATAAAATTTTGTCTGAGTTTTTGTTTATCCATAACATACATGACAATAAACAAGGAAAACAAGGAAACAAAGCTGTATAGAAACTGTTCCCATGATAAAATAGTATGTAACCCCCACGACAAAATACATGTATCTATTGCAAGCACAATTAACGATAATGGGATCTTAGTTTTTTCTGATAACCATACATAAACAATCATTAAACCACCAGAATTAGACTCTCTTTGTACATAAATTATTAATCCCATGCCGCCTAATATGCCACCAACAACCGACCCAAATAATAAGCCCCAACTCTGGGTCTGTAAGAATAATAAGCTGTCACCAACAATCCATAAAACAACATCTGTCATAATAGATATTAGCGTCATGCACAATACAACAAGTATGCAAAAATTCCTACCCTTGATATAGTATACAAAAAACAAGGGTAATAGGTTTAATAAAAACAAAATGGTACCAACTGTTAACTTGCTCCATATGCCATACATAATCAATGCCATACCAGGAAAACCACCAGATATAATTCCCACAGATTTCAACATGGTAATGCCTAATCCCAAATAAATTGATGCCAATAAATATTGTTTGAAATTTGCTAAAAATGTTGTACAAACTTGTTTCATTTACTATACTTTTCTCAATTTTTATGTCACTCGTAAAATATAATATCTTTAAAACCATATACTGTTTATTCCACATATGGCATAAATATTATATCGTTTAGTACATCAGCAGTGATACGACTATTTAACGCATCGGTATCTAGTAAACCTTGTTGTGTGTCCACATATGACACCACAGACGCACTGTTTAATGCCCCCGCAGCCAAAGCCTGTTGGTCGGTTTTTGTGCTATCCGCCAAAAATGTAACCAGTGTGGAAGCAAATGCATCCCCCGCACCAATAGTCCCATTTACTTTGGTCCTGATAGAAGGTGAAAAATATACCCCGTCCTTAGTTCCCATATATGCCCCATTTTTCCCGTCAGTGACAACCATGTATTTTAGACCAAAATGACACATAGTATTCATAAATCTGGCGAGACTCATATGATGATTTTGGGTGGATAATCCAGTTTTCAGAACGCTCATTTTGTCTGCGTGTGCATAGGCATCATTCACAACCAACTGTGCCTTGTCACACACATTATGGTATAAATGACCTATCATCTCTGATGCTTCATGGCTGTTCATTGTTAAACAATCAATGTATGGGATGTGTTCAATAATATCTGCTCCATACCGTCTGATTTGCAAAATGCCGGGATTGGTTGCAACAAATCGTGTGTCGCCATGTACTTTTTTCACTAAATCTGGAAAAATTTTAGCACTTTCACCTGATAATGCGGTTATATACACCACATCTGCATCGTCCACAGCCGATGCATTTATACAATCCACGGTCAGTTGCGTATTGGCACCACGGTGGGTAAATATCGTTGGATCCCGCTCTACACTAGACAGCAAAACTGAAGTAGCCGTAGGTTGTGTGGCATCACATAATATATATGATCGATCAATGTTATCTTGTTCTAGCCACTGCAAAACTTTTTTGCCATTTACATCTTGTTTCAGTTTTACGATGGGGTAAACCTGTTGTCCCAATCGTGCCATACAAATGCTTGCATTTACCGCCCCCCCACCTACGCTCACATCGATGGAAGTGGCGTCCATTTTTTGCCCTAATTGCAACATCATAAAGGAAATATTAGTATTGTGCATGGTCATGCGTTCCACATCATGCGGGGCTATTTGCATAATAATATCAATGGTCGCAGTTCCGATTGTGATATGCTTCATTTTTGGTTCCTTAACTTTGTTCAAGCCCTTGATAACGGGTAGCATACTCTTTTAATTTTTGATATAATACTTGCCGTTGTTGTTTGGTAACAAAACAAGCCTCAAACGAATTTTTTGCCAACTGATAAATGTCTTGGTGGGACAGGTTCAATGCTTCGGCAAGTTGTATATAATTTTCAGCCACATACCCCCCAAAATATGCGGGGTCATCCGAATTTACCGTAACACATACACCCTTATCAAGCAAAATTTTAGCAGGGTGTTGGGTCAAATCATCAAACACCTTCAATCGCACATTGGATAGGGGACACATGGTCAAAGGTTTACGCATTCGTGCCAATTTTTTAACCAATTCTGTGTCATTTACACATTGTACACCATGATCAATACGATTAACTTGCAAAATGTCCAATGCTTCGTGTATGTAACAGGGACCTGCTTCTTCGCCCGCATGTGCGACAAGTTTTAAATTGTTTTCTCGTGCTAGGTCATAGGTCTGTCTAAATAACTTGGGTGGAAATCCAACCTCAGAAGAATCTAAACCAACAGCTCCAAAATACTCTTTGTAAGGTAAGGATTCTTGCATGGTTTTTAAGGCTTCTTCACCACCTAAATGACGCAAGAAACACATGATAAGCATACAAGAAATATCTGCCTGTTTTTCAAAGTCATCAATGGCTCGTCTTAACCCTCTTACAACCGTTGCGAAAGGAATACCCCGCTCTGTATGGGTTTGAGGGTCAAAGAAAATCTCCGCCCGTTTTACAGAATCATTTACCGCCCGTTCAAGATATTCCCACATTAAATCGTAAAAATCTTGTTCTGTAACCAAAACTGCACACCCCCGATAATAAATATCAAGAAAAGATTGTAAGCTATCAAACTCATAAGACTTTTTTACCTCTTCCACCGAAGCAAAAGGAATGGCAATATTATTTTTCTTGGCCAATCGAAACATCAATTCTGGTTCTAGTGTTCCCTCAATATGAATATGCAGTTCCGCTTTGGGAATATCCTTACAGTATGATTTAAGACACATTTTCTATATCTCCTTTAGATTATGATGAAAATTTCACCAACCCATCAGTTAAATCCTGTAAATCAAAATCATGATTTGCTTTGATAAAGGTTTCTACAAGATGATCAGGAATGCTATCATGACCATTAAGAACACCAGCCATCGCACCCACCATTGCCGCAATAGAATCGCTATCATTACCAATAGTAGCAGATAATTGTAACGCCTTCCATGGGTTTCCTTTGCTATACGCCATAATGGCCACAGCACATGGCACAGATTCGGATGCTAAGACAGAATTTCCTACTTCCGCTTCAAGCCACGCCATGAACGCCCAATCATTAGAACTTTGTTCTGCGATTTCCAACGCTCTGTCCATGCGTGCTTGAAAACGAGATCCCGCTTCTAGGCGGGCATATTTAGCCGCTAATCCACGACCAACAATTGCACCTTGACGACAACCCTCAATAACCTCTTGCCATGTACCAACCTGCATCGCAACAGATGTCCCCCCCGCAATAGCACAGGCCGCTTCAATAGCAATACTAGCATCGTGAGACGGTAAACAGGTCTGTAAGGTATATTCAGCTGTGGTTTTTATATCCCCGGGGAAACACATGCCAATGGGGGCACAACGCATTGCCGCACCATTTGTTGCACCAATATTTGTCATTTTCCGGTCAGAATCCCCAATTAAGCCAAAACGGGTGGGGTCATCGCCGTTTTTCAATGCGTTAATTAATGCTTCGGTGCTGGGACCCATAAATCCGGCTTTGGGTGATGTATCATGCCAAGACACAAGGCATTCCATCCAATCATCATTATCAAATGATTTTCCCTTGTCCCCTAAAGCTCGTGCCAAATAATACATCTGACTAGCATCATCTGTTATTTCAGCAATTTTACCATTATTAGCTCCTGCAAAAGTATCCCAAGGGGGGGCATAAAATTCGCTGATTAACCCTTTACCAAAATGATTTTGAATTTCATCCATTGTGTATTGCTCTGTAGGTGCTCCCAAGGCATCGCCGATTCCAGCAACCAACAGACCAGAATAAATCTTTTCTGCATTGTTTTGTAATTTAGACATTCTTTTTTTCCTTTCTTTTTTTACGCAAAGATTCCAAAGCCTGACGCATTTTTCTGGATTGTACAAGCCGTGAGTGCCAGACAAAAACAAGTAGTGCAATGATTGTTACAGCGGGGGCAAGTGACATTAATAATTGTGTTGGTACATCCCACAGCCCTAATCGGGTGGCGAATACTGTTGCTAGCCCAAAGAATAAGGCCGCTCCTGCGGTTCCAAGCACGGAACGAGCCCCCAAGAAAATCGCCGCTAGGGCAAGGAAACCACGACCTGCTGTCATATTTGCTTGGAACAGTGTTAAATACCCCATTGACAAGTACACACCGCCAAATCCGGACAATAATCCACTCAGTAAAATAGCATAATACTGAATGCGTTTTACGGGCAGTCCTGCGGTACGGCAAGCCTCTGGGTTTTCACCTACTGCTCTGAGCCGTAATCCCAAACGGGTCTTTTTTAAAAATATCCAAACCAAAACGGTTGCCAAAATTGCCCCATAAATTAAAATATGATGCCCTTGTCCATTTGCCCCACCCAACAAATCCCCCAACAAGGGAACATGTACCAAAATGCCAATGGGGACTTCGGGTAAGGAGTAACTGGTAATGCCAGCAGAAGACCCTTTGTCACCAGAAATAGAAAACAACAAAAAGACGGTTAAGCCAAGTGCCAAGAAGTTAATACCCACTCCCGCAATAATTAAATCTGCATCAAATTCAAGATAAAATATTGCCAATATCAATGCCATTATAACCGATGATATAATACCGATGGACGCCCCAAACAGGGCGTATGTTAGTATCCCTGCATCAGACCACATATATGCCGCCCAAGCGGATCCAAATACCCCAGCAAAAGCAGCAATAAGCATCATGCCTTCGAGGGCAATGTTAATCACACCTGCCAATTCAGAAATCAACCCACCCAACGCAGCAAAAACCATAGGAGTTGCCGCCCTTAGAATGGCCGCAAAGAAAGAAGCGGTTAAAAAGGTTTCTATAAATTCTGTAAACATTATGCACCTCTTCTTTTCAGTTTAAATATCTGTGCAAGTCGGGGAAATAACCCATCAGAAATAATTAACAGGATAATAATGGCCTGTACCACCAGAACCATTTCACGACTCACATCTGTTGTGCGTTCCATTACCTGAGCCCCCGCCCGCAAATATCCATAAAACATGGCGGCAGGAATAATCCAACGGGGGTCATTGCGGGCAATCAATGCCACCACAATGCCTTCAAAACCAAGGGCAACAGGAAAATCAATCGGTAATCTGTGTAAAAGAGCATTGGCAATGTGGAAGCCTGCCGCACCTGCAACCGCCCCACCAATTGCCATGGATAATGCAATGGTACGATCAACAGGCATGCCCATTTGTCGGGCAAAATTAGCATTGAATCCAACCGTACGAATTTCATAACCAATCGTGGTACGGGATACCATATAATACCCTATGGCACATATAACAGGTGCAACCAGAATCATCCATGTTACACTCGTACGCCTGATAAGGGGTTCAAGTTTTGCCCCGTCTTGAAACCAGTGGCTAACAATAAAGCCCGCATTGGGATCTCTGATGAGGTGTAACACGGCGTAGCTAAAAATTTGAATCGCAATGACATTTAACATCAAGGTTGTTACAATTTCATCTGCCCCCGCCTTGGCTTTCATGACACCGGGTAAATATCCCCATATAAATCCTGCGAACATCGCCATTAGGAACGCCAATGGTAACAAAGCGTATGGTGGAAGGGGGACATAAATACTAACAAAACCAGATGCCAAAGCTCCCATAAATAATTGACCATCGGCTCCAAGTGAAATCTGCCATGCACGAAAGGGAATGGCAACGGCTAATCCGACAAGGGCAAGGGTAATACTGTCTTCCAAAAATATACCAAAACGGCTCATACGACGCCATTTCCATTGACAATCTTCCCCAAAAATAGACAGCCATGTACCGCAATCCCCAGATAAAGATACCTTAGGCAAAGACCCCATTAAGATGGCTTTATACGCTTTTACCGGTTCGTCACTGACAAAGAAAATAATCACTGTACCAATAAGCAGACCGATTATAATTACAAACATTACCTTGGCAAATTCAAGGACACTTTTTTTCCATGTACTTGTTTGCATATTCATACTTTTATCTCCGTAAACTTATCAATTTTTGCACATGCTTCTGCGTCTTTTTTTGCCCCCAACATATAAAGACCTAATTCATTTTCATCCACTGTGTCCGCAAGAAAATGGGCAACAATTTCCCCCTTGGATAATACAGCAATACGATCAGACAATGCCATTATTTCTTCGAGGTCAGCTGAAATCAATAACACGGCCGCACCCGCATCCCGTAAATCCACCAACCTTTGGCGTAATCCTTCGGCGGCTCCAATATCAACACCCCGTGTGGGTTGTGCGGCAATTACAACCTTTGGATTGGAACTGAACTCCCGTCCTAAAACAACCTTTTGCATGTTTCCCCCGGACAAGGATCCTATGAGTGTTTGTTCCGATTGGGTTTTAATCTCAAAACCTTTAATCATTTTACGGGCGGATGTTCCAATCGATTTTAAATTCATCACCCCTTTTGTGGAGTAGGGTTTTTGGCGATACTGGGCGGCGATAAAGTTGTCTTCAATGGACATCTCCGCAACGATTCCGTCATGAATGCGATCCTCGGGAATGTTCGAAATTCCCAAAGAACGGGTGTGGGCAACCCCTTTTCCGGTAAATTTCTGTCCCTCAATATATCCTTCGCCCTCTATGGGATTCAACAACCCAATTAGCGTTTGCCCTAATCCCGCTTGTCCATTGCCTTCAACTCCTGCAATCCCAAGAATCTCCCCCGCTTTAATTTGTAGGGATATATCATTTAGTCGCACACGACCACGGGGGGAAATAATCGTTAGATTCCGTATGTCAAGCAACGGGTCAACAGTCGGCTTCTTTCTGGGGGCGGGCGTATACGCAACAGGACGACCAACCATCATCTCAGCAATTTGCAATGGTGTTACATCTTTTGCTTCAGCCAATCCCGTTAATTGTCCATCCCGCATAACGGTAATACGGTCGGCAACGCTTTTTACTTCGGCTAATTTATGGGTAATAAACACAACCGTCATACCCTGTTCCGTCAACCCCCGAATTGCTTTGAATAAATCGTGGGTTTCTTGGGGGGTTAAAACCGCAGTAGGTTCGTCAAGAAGCAAAATTTCAGCCCCTTTATATAATGCTTTTAAAATTTCTATGCGTTGTTTTAATCCCACGGCAAGGGTACTTACTTGGGCGGTTGGATCCAATTCCATACCGTATTTTTCGGCCAAGCTTTTTGTTTCCGCCTGCATAGATTTTTGATCCAGAAATATCCCTTTAATGGTTTCGTTGCCAAGTGCGATGTTTTCTGCGACTGTTAAATTTTCCAATAACATCAAATGTTGATGAACCAAACCAATATGTAAATCAATCGCATCTTGTGGTACATTCATAGACACAGGCTTTCCACGCACCAAAATTTCCCCAGAAGTGGGTTTTTCCAGTCCATAGAGCATTTTCATAATAGTTGACTTTCCAGCACCGTTTTCACCCACAAGAGCATGAATTTCACCCCGCCTTAAGTCAAAAGACACATCAATGACCGCCTGTGTACCATTGGGATAAGTTTTGGAGAGGTTTTTCACTTCTAAAACTACATTATATTTTGACATATTTATTATTTTTTCCACTATATTATGCACAGGCGGGGGTAACAATACATTTTACCACCCCCGCCAAGACACATTCTGTTGTGCTAGAAGGCAGTAGGTACAGAAACCTTACCACTTACAACATCAGCAGAGATTGCATCGATTTCTTGTTGAGAGATATACATGCGAGTCGTATTGTCAACAACCACTCCTACACCACCTGTGGCAAGACCCTGTGCCTCAATCTTACCAAAAATGTTTTCCCCGCCAGAGTATCGCTTAACAGCATCAAAAATAGCGTTGTCTACATTTTTTAGGGCAGAGGTTACAATGCTACTAGCGATTTTTGGGTTGGATGCGGCAAAAATAGCCGCCTGATCAGAATCAACCCCTACAGCTAATTTACCTTGTTCCGCCGCAGCTTCTAGGACACCTTGACCTGTACCGCCGGCAACGGCAAATACAACATCAGCCCCTTGACCATATTGTGCCAAGGCAATTTCTTTACCAATCGCAGGGTCACCAAAGTTGTTAGCGTATTGTGTCAAAATTTTAACATTGCCATTTACGGATTTTGCACCGGCTTTAAAGCCAGCCAAGAAATCGTTAATTACAGGAATTTCCATACCACCAACGAAACCTAGTGTTCCTGTTTTGCTCGCCTTCGCCGCGACAACACCCGCCAAGTAAGAGGCTTGGTTTTGGGCAAATACCAAGGAATGTACATTTTTCAGACCTTTGCTGTAATCAACAACGCCATCGAACAAAATAAAGTTTACCTCAGGAAATTCAGATGCCACTTGTTCCACTAGGGATACCATGGTAAATGTACCCACGATAATTACATCGTAATCGCCACTGTCGGCTAAGTCAATTAAACTGGATTTCCATTTGGTGGGGTCATGCCCTGCTTCCACTGTACGGGTTGCCAGTCCCAGTTCGTCTTTTAAGCGTACCATGCCCCGTTGGGCACTATCAAAGAATGATTTATCCCCCAAGGTACCGTTAACAAATAACGCAACAGAAGGGTTGGAATTAGCAGAAACCGGGGTAATAAGAGCAAATGCCCATACGCTTATAATTGCCAAAAAAGTTTTTAGAATTTTTTTCATAATTTCCTCTACTTTCAATTTAGTTTAAACATTAAAATTTGGGTTAAATACTAAGATTGCGTATTATGGCTACGCACAACTGTTCTGTAACTGTAACTTTGTGCATATTTCGTAACGCAAAATTCTATGGGTTGTAAATCCTCAGAGATGGCAATCCGTTCAATCTGTAACAGGGGGCTGTTGGATTTAACGCCTAGCAATTGACATTCATCGCCCGTAGCCAAAACCGCATTGATACTTTCCCCTGCGTCGGTTAAAACAACACCAAAACTTTCCCTAAGAAAGCGGTACAGACTCCCAAACTGATGGATTTTTTCTTCGGTCATTCGCTGAATGCCATCAACATTGACATAAGAATCTTGAATGACCACAGGCAATCCGTCCAAAGTACGAATCCGATGTAATCGGAAAACTTGTTTACCAACGGTAATCCCCAAGGAACTTGCCACTGCAATGGGGGCGGCCACAATGCCTGCAAACAATATTTGTTGACCCACTTTTTGTCCCATCCGCATGCCTTCGTCACTGAATCCTTCCACATGCCGTTGTACCTTGCGTAAAGTATTCAGTGTAACAAAAGTACCCTTCCCTTGACGAGATACAAGATACCCCTGTATTTCAAGCAATTTAATAACTTTGCGAACGGTTTCCCGACTCACATTAAAATAATCGGATAAGCCCCGCTCAGAAGGCAATAAAGATCCCTCTTGGTATATATTACCATCAATTTTCTGAGCAATCTCATTGGCTATTTCTTTGTAGCGAAACTTTGACATACTATAAATGTGTCCCCTTAATAAATACTAGGTATGTACCACTTGCAATAAGCTATTAGGTACATACCACCTGTGGCAATTCGCCAAAAACAAAACAGGTTACACCCTTTGTATATAACACAATCACTATAAAATCAACAACTTTTTTCAACAATAAAAAAACACTTTACAATTCTTATTTTATTTGTTACAAGATTTATAAAGCATGTGGTATGTACCAGTTAAAATTTGACAAAGTATATATTGCTCTCGCTTTGTGGTTATGTGTCAAAGACTTTTTTTGAAAGTATTTTTACCTAGCCAAAATATTTAAGGACAAAGTCATAATGGTAATGCCATATTAACGACAATGTCTGAGCGAATTAAAACTTAAAATTTAAGGAGAACTCATATGAAGCTAATTAAAAAACACACTATGGTAGCATGTTTTGTTGCCGGTTCCTTTGGTATCGCAACTGCAGGCGGTGTTAATGTCAACGATGGTTTGGATTTAGTATCCGAAATTCGCATATCCAGTGATACGAAATTTGACGGCGTACCATTCGGTGGTATTTCCGGTCTTGACCATGTAAAAGGCAACACATATATTGCCCTTTCTGATGATCGTTCTGAAAAAGGTGATGCACGATTTTATGATTTGACTATTGATGGTAAAACAGTGACTATCAACGGTGTAACAACCATTCAAACCGCTGATGGTGGTGCCTATGCCAAGAAAACTGTGGACCCCGAAGCCATACGATATGAAAATGGTATGTTATATTGGACAAGTGAAATTGATTCCAAGAAAAACCCTATGTTACGCAAAATGGGTATGGATGGTAAAGACCAAGGTGCTTTTGATTTGCCCAAAAAATTATTCAGCACGGGCAAGGGTAATGGACATGTAAGCAGTGCATCCCTTGAGGCATTAGCCCAAGACGGTAATACTTTGTATGCTGCCACAGAAAATGCCCTGCAACAGGACGGTCCAAAGGCGTCTGGTATTGCCTCCAGTCCCTCCCGTATTTATCAAATTAACAAGAAAACTGGTGTAGTTGAGGCAGAATATGTTTATGTTGTGGACAGCGTAAGCAAGGTTTCACAACTGGACGAAAAACCTTGGAGTGATAATGGTTTATCCGAACTATACAGCTTGGGCAATGGTCAATTTATCTCTGTGGAACGCAATGGATGGCATGTTGGTGGATTTGAATTTCACTTTAATATCAAAGCGTACTTGGTTGACATTAATGGTGCAACAGATGTAAAAGATCATTACTCCTTAGCTGCCCTTGGTTATCCTGTGGCGAATCGTGTTCAGCCTGCCAAGAAAACCCTATTGGTTGACTTTGCAGAATTAGGGTTAGAAAGCGTTGACAACATTGAAGCAATTGCTTTAGGTCCTGTTATTGATGGTGAACAAACTATTATCTTTGCTTCTGATAACAACTTTGACGGTCGTCAAACAAACCAATTTGTTATTATGAAATAAGAATAAAAAGGTATAATTTCTCTCTTAAGGGTTTCATCATTTTGATGGAACCCCTTTTTTTGAACAAAATGCCTTTATGTTTTATCTCATTTTTTAAGGCGTATTAGGGGGAAAAACTTTTGCGACAAAATTGGCACATGCCGTAAGGCTAAATTGTGAACGCACACACAAAGATGATTCCACATCAATCCAATACGAGCGATTGTGTATTTTTAGGGCAGAATCTTTTAAAATATTTTGTATATTGTCCGCCGATAATCCGCCGGATATACCACAAAAGGCATTTGTTTTTTGAAATGATGGCACGGTTTTAAGAAACTTTCCTTGACCAAATGAATTGTCTATGAGCCAGTCCGTTCGTGTATCTATGGGTAAATCATATCCACATTGTAAAATAGTTCTTATGCCATGCTTACGACCAAAGGTAATGGCATTTTCAATTTCTTCTGGATTGGGGTGTTGGTCGAATTTATTAATTTGTATGCGCCTAAAACCCGAAAAATCAAACTGTATATCCCGACCCGCAAAAATATCTTCCGCCAAAGTACCACATATGTGGGCGGATAAGCGTAACCCCGATGTGCGAAAAACATCGATAACTTCTCGCACAGGAAAAAGGGGGTGTCCTTGTTTGTCTTTTGAAATTAATATACCCCATTCAATTTGTCCGTTGTATGTTGCGGACAAAGCCTGCATAGGGGGGATATAATCTGTTTTGTCCGACCCCGTGAGTGTAACAAACATAGGGTGTGTTATATTATTATGTTGCTGTATCATGTCTTTGTTACCCTAGGTGTTTTAGAACAGTTTTACGAGTGGGAGCAGACTGTCTTGCCCCCATAATTTCAGTGGCTAATCCCCCCGCCACCATAGCAAAGTCCAATGCTTCTTTTGCAGATCGACCCTGCAACAGTTCACTCATAAAGGCAGCATTAAAGCAATCACCCGCCCCTGTGGTGTCGACCACATTCACATTAAGGGCTGATTGGGAATATGTTTTTATACCATCCTTGGTACGAACGGCCATATAGGTGGTGCCACCACCCCCTGTACAGCATATGATTTGTCCATTATCTGATAAGAACCTAGCCACACACTGTTCACTTGGGTGTTGCCCTGTTAACTTTAAAAAGCCAACATCATTGATGAATACTATATCAGTCCGATGACGGATTTTTTCAAAATCATTACTTGACATTCCCGCCCCTGCATCAACATCCACACAAAGGCGGGCGGGTGCGGTGCTTTTGCTATTTTCCAGACTAGATTTATCAATTTGATAAAAATCAGCGGCCATCACATATGCAAAACGGGTACGGGCAAGGGCTTGTATGATAACACTGTCGTGTATTTTGTCATGTTCCATAGGTACATAAATAAGTGTTTTTTCACCGTCAGGGTCAATATAGATAATGGTGTGTGCCCCTTTTTCCGTATCGACCGCATGCAGACCAGAACTGTCTACATTATCCGCATCAAAACTTTGAGTATGCATTTCGTATTCTTGTCCCTTGGCAACCCGACCGATGATACCGCCCCTTATACCAAAACGAGACGCCGCACACACAACATTGGATGTGGTACCTCCTGGTAAGGTACCGATATGTTTTCCCAACATTTTTCCGCCTTTTGTGGTGGGATCGGATAATTTATAAACATAATCAAGTACAGGGTCGCCAAAAACAATTAAATCAAACATTAAAACTCTTTCATATTCTTTATTTACAGGATATTCAAAAATTTAAATTATATGAAGTTTTTCCCATTTTTTAAATTATTTTTTGAGGAATTTTTAATTCTAACATACCTTTTACAAAGAAAAAACCACCACTGAGCCAGTAGAGAGAGAAGAGGACTCAGTGGTGGATTTCTGACCTATTATTTTATCTAATAGGTTTAACACGGCCGAATAGGCCGATTTTTGGATGTCCGCTTTGCAAGAACTGGATAACTTGGTTGGACACTTTGTCGCCACCTTGTTTGTTAATCAGAACTTTGGCATCGGCAAACATTTTGTATCCATCGCCACCGCCATATACATAGTTGTTTACAGCCAGTTTATAGGACGCAGACTTGTCAAGAGGCTTGCCCCCCACTGAAACAGAAATCAGACGGGATCCTACATCTTTGCTGGGGTCGTAACTAAATTTTGCACCGGAGATTTGTGCAAAACGACCGGCTTTTCGCTCCACTTGGCTGACTGCATTTTCGAAGGCATCCCAAAGGGTTTGCCCACTTACTTCAAGCATCAAAGTGGTGTTACCAAATGGCAACTCGGTTAACACATCACGATATGTAAATTTGTGTCCAACCTCATATACTTTGTTACCACGAATCGATCCAGTGTTGATAATCGATACATCTGCACCGGTCGCCGCCCGTGTGGCATCGGCAATTAAGTTACCCAAAGAGGTTTCTTCTGTACGAACGATAGACTTGGTGGAAACAAGTTCAGAGGGTACGGTAAATACCACTTGATCAAGCTCAGCGGACAGACTGTCGTTCAACTTGGTCACTAATTCAGCGGCCGCAGGCAGAGGCTCTATATTTTCAGTATCAATAATGCGGAAGTTCGGACGCCACTTAACACGGGGACCCCAACTGCTTTTGTTAAAGGTAAAGGAGATGTCCACAATGTTTACAAAATCACCTTGGGAAGCGGATTCAGCATGTGCTGTTTTACCATCATAAAACGCCACTAAATCATGATCGTCACCAGATAGTACAAGGTCAAATTCGTGACTGTCGACGGCTTCTTTATCGGTTACCCAGCTAGTGCTTAAAACGGCAACGACAAAATCGGCACCTGCTTCTCGTAATGCCGCCGCTTGTGTTTTTGCCGTTGTCAATACATCACCGATTCGGTATCTGCCAACATTGGATAGTTCCGCAGCGTCTTCTTCTATACCGCCAACGAAACCGATTTTTACGCCATCAATTTCAATCAATTTTGTTGCTTTGATACCAGCCATGGCTTTATCACCTTCTGGGTGGGTCAAGTTGGCCGCCAAAACAGAAAACTGAGAATCAGTAATGCGTTGGCGGAATATATCTTCGCCAAAATCAAACTCGTGGTTACCGGGCACAAATACATCGGGTTTTTCAATGTTTAACAAATCAACAATATGTTGACCTTTGTCAAAACGGGACATCAAAGACGGGGAATAGGCATCACCAGCGTGAATAAACAAGGCTTTGTTGCCTTTTTCTCTGCGTTCTGCATTAACAACAGATAACACCTTATCAAGACCACCACGCCCCCCCTTGTGATTAGACATTAAATCAACATCGTTCGTATGAACGAATGAAACCACCACATCTGCGGCCAGAACCGCACCTGCTATGGCTGTCATCATTATTGTGGCAGAAACATTACGAAAAAAAGTTTTGTACTTCATAATTAAAAATCTCCTTCATTAAGTTTTAATTCTCTCAGACATTGTCGTTAATATGGTATTACCATTATGACTTTGTCCCTAAATATTTTGGCTAGGTAAAAATACTTTCAAAAAAAGTCTTTGACGCATAACCACAAAGCGAGAGCAATGTGTACATTCAAGTTTTAACTGGTACATACCACATGCTTTATCAAATTTGTAACAAATAAAATAGGAATTGTAAAGTTTTTTTTAATTTTTTTAAATAATTGTTGATTTTTATGGTAATTATGTTATTTGAATTAGAAAGGATTACAGTTTATTTTTTGAGAACTTCTGCAAGTGGTACATACTTAAAATCTGCAAGTGGTACATACCTACAACTGAGGGTAACCCTCTCGCAGATTTATTATATTTCTTGAAATACAAGAATATATACTATACCATCCTGTTATCTACAAAAAGTATGGATGGTATAGGGCGGTTTTCGAATTTTAACACAGAAACATTCAACACAGAAACATTTAATACAATAGGAGTGAAAATATGGCACAATACAAGGTTATTTTTGATACAGATCCGGGTGTGGATGACGCTATGGCGATTTTAATGATGGCGGGGCATCCAGATATTGATATATTGGGATTTACCACCACTTTTGGTAATGTATCGGTAAAGACTGCCACCAAGAACGCTCGCTATTTATCACAAATGATTGCCCCATTTGTGGGCAAAAATATTCCCGTGTATAAGGGGGTATGTAAACCCTTTATGTACGAAACGACCGAAGGGTATGCAGAATTTGTACATGGGGATGGCGGCATGGGTGGCTTGTTTGTTCCCGAAGTGGACACCCCCTATGAAACCATCAGTGGTGCCGAGTACATTATTGAAAGCGTACGACAATCCCCCCATCAAATTAGTTTGATTGCCGTTGGACCATTAGGCAATATCGCCCTTGCCATGATGTTGGAACCTAACCTGCCTAAATTATGTAAAAATATATTTATTATGGGCGGATCGTTTTTTAGACAAGGCAACATTAGCCCCAGTGCCGAAGCCAATATTTACAACGACCCTCATGCTGCGGATATGGTGTTTGGGGGGGATTGGCATGAATCCAGTGCCATTGCCGGATTGGACATTACATACTCCGCCCCCATGCACCGCACATGGATTGAGGATTTAAGCACCGCTAACCCTATGGCTAAATGGATGGCGGAATGTGCAGACTTTTACATGAAAATTTACGAACAAGGTTTAGGCGTAGACGGCGTATTTTGTCACGATGCCATTGCCGTTGCCATGATGACAAACCCTGAGATGTTTGAATGCGTACAAGGAACAATTCGTGTGGCAACCGACGATATGTCAAGGGGCAATACCATCATGCGTCTAAACGACACTGTCCCAAATGCATATTGGCAAAACCGGACACCCATGCAAGCAGGCGTTAAAATTGATGCGGACGGTTTCCTAAGTTTATATGCCGATTGTATCAAACGATTGACCTAAACAGCCCTTTATCCTACAAACTTCTCCTTATCTGCTGTGCTTTTTTTGAATGGGATATATTCATATTGTTGCCACACTCGGCACAGGTTACTTTATTGTACAAAGGGTACGCCATATCCTGCTTGGTCGGGTTCGCCTTGGTCTTATTCTTTTTGGGCTGTGCCTTTTCCCAGTCCTCATCACTAACAAGCCGTAATTCTGGATACTCACGGACTGTCCATTTTTCTTGGGGGACGGCAACTTTTTCGACTGTCTTGGTGAGTGGGTTACGGATTTTATTGGTTGTTCCCCAAATGAAAAGACCTTTATAAACGGATTTTTTATACATACGGCAGACATGGGGTGGTGTCCACTTTTTTGAATTGCGATGTAAAATCGACGGGGCATTCAGCATTGCCAATATCTGCGGAGTGGTTGCCTGAATCTACTGCCTAGTGGAGTCGCTAGGATACGCATGGGCGGTGCGGAAAAATATATAATACAGCCACATATTATATTTACGATTAGTACCGCATCCATGCAGTATGTTTTAAATTTCAAATATGCGTATTATAGATTATGAAAACAGCATGGACTATTTTTCAAAGCCACTTATACTGTTATCCAATAGGCTTTTCCACGCTGTTTTAGTGTTCAGACAATCTGTATATTTTATGAAAGGAATGACTATGACTTCTCGTACAAAACACCCCTATCAGGCGAAGTTGACACAAACGGATTATCAAGATTTATCCCCCCTATCCAAAGCAGAGCAACAAAGCAATAAAGCTGTTGTTGCAAAAGTGGGACAAAGGCAAGAAATTATTCTTATGAATAGAGAATATACCTATGCACAATTTATGCGAAAGGATAGTTTTGAAAATGAAATATGGCGTATTGATGATGAGGCATTTCAGGGGAGCCCCTTGGCACAGAAAGGCGACCCCATTTATGTAATACGGCGTCCTGATTTGTTGGAAAAATTCTGGCTTGTATCCAGCGAACAGCTTGATTTGGAAAATACCATACCACTGAATATTAATGCAGATAGTCAAAAGAAGAGGTCTCAATATCATAGGCTTGAACAATTATCCTTTATTGGTAAAAATATCCCTACACAGCATCTGGCGAATTTATTAGACGGGCTTGCCAATATTTATGATGGGGGCGATCTTAACGATGCTGATATAGACCAATCTGATTTTCAGGCTGTACAAGCAGGGTTAGACCTATTTGTCCAAGATATGACATCCGTTGCAAGTTCCCTTGATACGCTTGTACACACCTATCAGGAAAAGCGTTCGCCCTTAAATGAATATAAACAACGGTATTGTCGTTTGCGTTCTTTACCCGAATCTTTGGCAGTTTATGATGTTTATGATGCTGTAATTAACCATATTCAAGAGTATATCCAGGAATTAGATTCCTTAGAAAAAAGTTTGCTTGATTTTAAATATGAGGTGGCAAATATTGCTGAATATTGTGCCCAGCAAACACAATATCTGTCCCATATGTCGGAGTCTGATATTAAAACATTTGGACAGGTAAGGCATCTTTTGGCACCCGTAAAAAAGAAGTTAGAAACTTTCTTTGCGGGTCATATGCAACTATATCGGGATATGCACAAAGATTTAGGGGGCTCTTTCCCCCATATTGAAGAGCAGAATTATGAGCAGGCTCTACCAGTCTTAAACCTTTATATTAATAATGAACTACAAGTCAAAAGAATTGATTACCAAAATAGCGAAGCACAATTGCTTGTATGGTATAAATCCCTTGATGATAAGGCGACAGAGCTGGAAAATGCCATTCCTTGTTGGTTTTGGTCTGATACACTTATGCATGTACAAAGTAATCGTAAATTTTATGACAATACCTATGGCTATAAGAAAAATTTCAGTGCGTTACCCCGTCAAAGGGTCGTTTTGAATCAAAGTGAACGCCATGCCGTACCCCAAGATATTTTAACATCGCTTACCCAATCGGGCTTAGCGCATTTTTATAAAAATTCCCATGGTGCATTACGCATTGTCATACCTTTTCATAACCAAACGGGTGACACATTCAAACAAAATTGGGCAGAATTTACCGTTGATACAACCACCCCTATTGAATTGTGGATTACAGCCCCAGAAGCCTTGCAAGCCATTGCCACAGGTAAGCCTATGGTATACCCCGATACCTTGACAGGACAGCATCGCATTATTGCTTATGTTCCTGTACGAGGGTTAATTTTGCTATATGCAGATAAATCCTATGTGCAAGCCGTTGCCTCTGCCCGTCAGGCTTATTTAGATGCTGATGACAAGCAACCAATTACATTTACTTGGAATACTAAAAATTATATTTTAGGGGCTGATATTAAGGGGACAAACGGTACTCTTGAACCCACGGATTATGTCTTAAACCATGAATACACTGATGGCAACATTCAACAATATGCTTTGCTAGATGCCCAAACAGGCGAATCTGTTGCAGGCGAGCAATCAGCAGAACAAGGCTGGGTGTTTAAAGGATTGGATACAACGGATAGTACAGCCTATCAAACAACGCAAGCCTATAATGCCTCTATCAAGCGAACAGATTCTGATACAGGAGTTGCCTGTGTTACGGACGATGGTCATATGACAAACACATTAAAATTTGTCTATCGCAACGAGATAGGTGCGGAAATCTGGGTAGAAACAGGTCCTTATAGTGCAGGATTTGTCTTCATTCGTTCTTTGCAAGAAGATAAGTTTTTACAGACTAAATTTTTGAATTGGCCCCTAAGTGATGCATGGGTTGATAAAAAAACCTTCTATGGGGTGGCACAATGGTCCCAAGTGGTTGAAGCCATTAAAAAAACGCCTCAAACAGGGTTACTGATAGAATGGCAAGATGAGCATTCTAATTTATATAGTTCAGGCATTATTCCTGAAATAAGTACCACTCTTGGCAGGTCAGAGCATGTTCTAAGTTATGTGGAGCAGTTGGATAAAGTTGTTCCCTTGCGTTATATTGATGGTAATTGGTTTGTGGTAGACACCACAACTTCCAGACCAGTCTCTGATACACCGTGGCAGTGGAACCAAGAAGCCATGCAATTTGTGACCGATAGCGTGGTAACAGAGTACTATGAAACAATCACTTTTGCTTCGGATTCACCGTGGTTGTCGGTGGCAAAAGCTGTTCTGAATGCTTCTGAAAAACAACAGTATGTGCAGTGGACAGCCTCGGACGGAACGGTCTATACAACAAAAAGACGGTCTGATTCCTATGATTTAAATGCCCATCGTTTGGTTAATGTATCAGGACAACCTGATTTGGATGTATTGCAAGATGATGCAGGGGGTATCACCGATTCAGTAGTTGCAGTATGGAATCGTGGTGGAAAGTGGTTCAAGGTAGACCCCAGTACGGGGCAAATTGTTGCAGGTGAAGCATGGCTATACGATGAGGTGAGCGATTCATTATATCGTCCAACCCCAACGGGACAAACGATTATTTCCCATGATGAGTCCTCCACATGGCAAGAGGTAAGCCAAAGCGTGTTGCAAGGGCAACATATCGTAGAGTGGACAGCCCCAGACGGGCTTGTTTATAGTACAGAAAGACGAGCTTATTTCCCCCGTATACGAAGGCTTATTACAGTATATGAGACAGGTAAGCCTAAGGTTTATGCCGTTGAGTACACAGGCTTCCAATATGCATGCGTTATTGATACAAAAACAGGGGAAAGTGTTGCTGGGTTATTTGTTAAAAATGATGACGCAGGAACATATTATACCTTCATTAACAAAGTGGCTGCCCAAGCTGTTATACAATCACGATCTGAACAAGATGAACAACAGCAAGAATTGATTATGCCTGCTCGTGGGGCATGGTTGGGGCGGATTGCCTTTACCCACCAAAATACATGGCAAGAAATAGCCGATGCCGCACGACAACAAAAGCAAACAGGCAAATTTGTTGAATGGGAAGGTCCTGATGGAGAGGTTTATACCTCTCGTCGTTTCAAAAAAACAACCAATGGACATATTCTAACAGCTGTTCCTGAAAGCGAAGAAATATTTGCTTTAAAACAAATCGGGGAAAAAGATTGGGTTGCCATTAATAGACGAACAGGGGAATTAGACTACCGTCATGTTACAGTACAAGATGACACTGGGGCTTTGCATCCCATGGTCAACATGCGACAACAAATGCGAGAGGTCGCTGATTTTGTTATGCCCAATGATGGAGCCTTGGGTATTGATTCACCAGAAGGCACCCCCCCTAATTTGGATGAAAAAAATCGTATAATAACGGAATACAATAAGGCAAAAGGGTCTCCTGATGGACAACAGCATAAGTTCCATACGGCAGATTATGAATATACCATAGCGAATATTCTGGGGGTTGACACTTTAACACCTGCTAGGACTGGTCTGCAAGTTGTTCGCACGCCCTATGATGATTTGGGACAGGTACAAGGAAACTATCTTTTGATTGACATAAATAGTGGTCTGCCCGTGATGCAAAACAATAAAGAAGTATCCATTGTCAAAGGGGCAAATGACCAATTTATGACGGTGATGCACTTTAACCAACAGGTGGATAAAAAGCAGAATATACAACATATTGCCACGGATAGTGGTGATATTTTCAAGGTTCAATTTGCGCGTCAAGATGATACGGGTGCGGAAATTTGGGTGCGAATGGAAGCAGGCAGTGATAAGCCTCTTTTGGTTGAGGAGAAATTATCCTATTTGAGGCGTAATGCTGATGGTACCCATTTTGAGCCTTTTGTGCAATCCGTAGTCAATCAAGGATTTAATACGGATATTGAATTAAAAAAGATTGTAACTCAGCCGATTGACACAGGGGCAGAATTGACCTCATGGAACGGCGTATTGAAACAAATTGCCACCTATAACAAGCCGATGTTTAAAGCTACAGTTGATGGAAAAGAAATGGTTTTCCACAGCGACGATGATGAAGGCTATGATACCCGAATTTTAAAATTACAAAATCATGATCAATCAGAATGGGTGCTTGGAAAACGGATATTTGGGCATTTATGGCAGGAGATTGACCCAAACACATTGCATTATACGGGTTCTTTAATACGAACTGATGCCCAGAGTGGCAATTATATCCGTTATACAAGCCCCTTAGAATCCCTTTGGAAACAAAGTTTCAATCCTAGTTATCTGAATACACCGATTGATGAGCAAGTTTTCTCTCGTGAGGGTTCACGGCGGGCTGATATACCTTTTGTGCGTACTTATGTATCAGGTATGAAATTTGTTCCTGTGGCTTCTAAGCCTGGACACCATGATTATTTACAGGGTATTTTACAAATTGCTAACCCTATTGATACGGGGGTAAATGTTAAAACTATGTTCCCTGTTGTAACCTATGGAAAAGAGAGCGGTTTATCGCAAGATCGTAGCTTTATTCGGGGTTTTGGAGGTCGCCTTATCAATCCAGAATTATTAGTTTATGTTTATCAAAATCTTGATAAACCGCTTGTTGTTGATGGGGACAATAGCAAGACATTACGACAGCACTTGGAATCTCGTTATGGTCATAAATTACCCGTACAAAATTTGGTCTTGATGTTGTCTTCTGGTTCGCAATATTATGAAAAAGTAGGGCAAACAGGGCAATTGCCAACCGTTTCCCATTTGGATATTTATGCACCATCATTGGCAGAAATTCATAAAACTATTGCAAGCTGGGGGGGATATACCAACAGTGATTTCTCGGTACCAGGTATAGATAAGCCTAGCTCTTCTGCTGTAACAAGTAACCGAAACTCTATTTATTTAACTTATAATAAAGCCGAACAACAACTTATCTTATATCATGGATTAAGAAACCGCAATGCAGGTGCATCTGCACAAGGCGAAGCAGGTGAATTTACAAACGGACCTATTCTTTCCCGTTTAATGGGTGTAAAAAGTATAGAGGTTTTGAGTAATCCCAACTTGCCTGGTAAGCGAACGGTTCTTGATGGTTTGCGTCGTATTTTTGGTACGCCAAATGATGAAAGAAATGTACAGCTTCATATTGATGAAAAGTATCCCATTGTTTTACATGTTAAACTGCAAGATAAATCAAAGCATCTTATTTACATCAAAGAAGGAGCGGTTCGTATGGTTAATTTAGGGGTTTTATTTAACCCCTATGCACAAATCCTTGGTACAGGTACCGCAGATGACAATTTTGTGAATATTGATACCTATAGTTATAATGGTTCTTATTTGGGAACCGATTATACTGATACAGGGACTCGTAACCCGATACTATTACTTGATAATGGTGATAGAGTTCCTGTTGCACCTTTATTATTGCCTGCACCATCCGAAACCAATAAAGGTCATTGGCAAGAAGGCATTTCCTATATGGCACGGAAATTGTTACTTGATGGGCTTTTGGGCATTGGTACAAATAGAATCGCTGGTTCCAACTCTGTCTCATGGGTGATTGATAAAGCCTTGATTGTTGCCCGCAAAGTTTTGCTTATTCATTATGCATCAAAGTTGCGAGATTCCATTGTTGGAGACAATGAAATTCGTCTCGGTGCGTTTGGTGATATTGACCCCCAAGACAGTCATTTTTGGGGCGGAATTACGGCAATGGTTATGGTGCAGGAAGTAATGACATATATGTTTAAAAAAATTCGGGAAAATATACCTGATGTCCTTTCTTCTCGTGATAGGTTTATTACCCACTATGTGTTGGCTGCTTTGGGGTATTCTGCAGAACAATATATGCGTTTGCAAACAAACTTTATGCTTCAAAAAACAGCAGGTTTCCCGCGTGGAGATTGGGATTCAAGCAGTGATTGGGGTATCCCTTTGTTGTCTTCTGGATTACATGGACTTTTAGAGACCCTTCAAACCCATAATCCAAAAGTAGACGGCATTGACCTTCGTAATGGTGCTTTGAAAATGATGCAGTTTCTAGTGGATAGTATATCTCGGGGGACCTTGAATGCACTTACCACCAATGATGCGGAGTGGACTGATGTTATTGGTAGGGCCATTATGGAGCGTATGCTGGTGCGTTCTTTCGACCGTGCATTTTTGCCTGGATTACAGACGATTGTACAAAACCGTATTGATAAGAACATTGGAACAAGCGACCCGTTGATAGACCAATATCGACTTACTTATGCCCAAGAAAATCAAGCTGGCGATTGGACAGCAAAAGCCAAGCGTTCTGTTGCACGGGTTGACGAAGGGATCTTGAAAAAATGGGACGATACCACACGCACAATCACATGGCTTCCTGTACAAAAAATTAAGAGTTTATGGACCAGTGCTATGCTATTTGAACCATTTGTTTGGCATTTAGTCTCCTATCTAGCAGGGGCTAGCATGCAAATGAGCGACTATAAAAAAATCAGTGAGGCCATTCTAAAACGGGATTTGACATATGCACAAGGTACTGACAGCAGTTATGATGCCCTGCAAGCAGATTATGAAAACCTTAAAAATTCTGCCAACGATGTGGATACAAAGCCACATATGAATTGGGATATTAATTTGCCACCACAATTTAGAGAATGGATAACCCATCAAAAATGGCGACCCAATTTATTTATGGTACAGGCAGGTCCTGATTTTATTCAGCGTCTGGCAAGTGCCTATGCAGGAGAGGTACAAAGCGGTCGTGTTCCGCAAGAATTGGGAACTTTCTCTACTGCCTTTCAGGTTGTCATTCGTGATATTAGCCTGGCTATGCGAGGGCGAGCAACCCTTGAAGCTGACTTGAAAAAATTACAAGATGCAGGGAAAATAAGTGCACAAACCCGTAACGATATTCGTAGAGCCATAAATGGATATACAGTGGAATCAAACATATTTCATTATTTGTTACGCTATGATCAAACAGGCACAACTAAAAATACTGATATTGTTAAGGGTATTGGTATGAAAAGTCAGGTTATGACTGATGGAAAAACAAGCAGAGGCAATCCCGATCATATTATCACACCCATATCTGTTTTGGCGGCTAACTTTTTGGCCCAACAAGTCCAAAAGTATGGTGGTATATTGTATCGTGGTGTGAATACCATAGTAGGTTACGCCCCAAATACCTTAAGTAATCCTGAGGCGGGTGAAAAAATGCCCGATCATATTAGACAAGGAGATATTATCACCAATACGGAAATGTTTTCCGCTTCACAAGCAGAATGGTTGGCACAAAGTTTTGGAACGGGTATTGACCAAGCCCAATTACGCACTGATACCAGACAAAAGATAGTCATTATAGGTAAAACATCTGTGAATGTTACCGAGTTAAGCGATCTTAATCAGGCAGAAGCTATCTTTACACCTGGAACTGTTTTCCAGATAGACAAGATAGAGGGTCGAACCCATGGTAATGATATAGGTAATGTGGTCTATGTTAAACAAATTAATACCTTTGATTGGGAGCGTAATTTCTATTACCTTGAAAAAGGTATGTACGACAAAATTGTTCAGACACCGGGACAAAACCTTCCCATAGCCATGGACCCCATTACAGGTATTACATACCAATTTGTAACCTATGAAGCAGAAGGTGGGCAAACGAAGCATGATAAATACTTTATGCCTGTGAAGAACTATTTCCTAGGTTGGGGAATTAAACAACGGGAAGGAGAGGTGGCTACATGGTTCCGCCCCTTTGATTCACCGTCCACACCCCAAGGCATGCGAGATGGTATTTATACCGCTTGGGTTGAAAGAGATTCGTTCTTGCAGAGGCACTTAGAAGATGCCGTTAAAAATGTGCATCATGAACATTTCCGTCAAGAATACCGAGACATTGATGCTGTGGAACTAATGGATATTAATCAGTTCCGTTATGAATATACAATGCAGAAAAAAGCAAATGCAGATGATGCTAAGTTAATCTTGAATGACCCCCATATGCTTGAGGGAGAAACCCCAATTTCCATCAAACAACAGGAAAAACTACTCATCTGGCAAATGGCTAATGTGTTACGCCGTAAGATTACCTTGTTTGCACTAAATCGCAATGGGGACGGACGGTTTATTACCCAACAGACCCCTGAATTTGTGGCAGACACATCTTATGATGGTGTTTCCCTGTCTAATGTTGGAGATTCCACAGCATATCCCGCCATTAACATTGGTTTTTATGAAGAAAATGGACATAAAAGTTACTATATCAACATGAATGTAAATGATGTACAGCCAAATACCAATGTCTTGTCGGGAACCCGTTGGTTCAAAAGTGATTTTGAGACTAGTAATCAAAATATACCTAATGGGAGCCGTAAATTTGGTTCAGGGGCAATGGAAAGCCTTGTTCACGCCATTCATATTGGTGCTAATGGGCAAGGGTATGGTGTAAGTAACCCTACGGTTGGTAATGTATTTGACACCTTTGACACAGTTGCGGGTAACCGTTATGGGGCATTGGTAGATAAAATGCGACAGCTGGCAAACTTTGATTATGATTTGTATCAATATGCTTTGGCAAGTTTCTATGATGCCTTAATTCAAGATGATACCATAGACCGGGTTGTAACGCCTAAGGTTTTAGATGAGGGTACTTTACCCATACAATACCAACGCAAGATTTTTGATCAAAGTGTTATTAACACTGCCAAGCGTCCCATACCCATGACACAAAAAACAGCCGGCACAGGGGACCATGTGGTGAACATAGACTATGTGTTACAAGATGAATTTAATGATTTGTGGTTGCAAACAAAAGGTTCACAAGACCTCCAATATATCCCTATTACTTTGTATGAAGGATTTGATTACAAAAGTGATGCCCCCAATACATTGGTTTTCCAGAACCAAGACCCCAAAGCGGATGTCAAACAACGGTTCTTTATTTGGGATCGTTCTACACAGACTGTACAAAGTAGTGCGTTTGTGCCCCCTAATGCACCCACATTAAAACCTGTTGATCATGACCCCAGTGGTAATTTATTAATAGATGCCAATTACAATCTGTTCTTATCTGTTGATGAGAAAATTGTCCCTGTGCGTGAGATGACAGGATTCAGACACCTGCAAGACCCAACAAGCAAGACTTATGCCTTTATAGACTTATCTGATACAACGGGTAAGAGTTCTTATGTATGGGTACAATCCGTATCGACTGAGGATACTTGGAAACAATTGCGGTATGTGGGAAATCGCCCAAAGACTGAATTTGGTAATAATGTAACCTATTATGAGTTTATGGAACATGTATCCAATACACAGGTAAAGGTTTGGCAATACCGTACTGACGAGCAAGACGGCAACCGTTGGCGTATTAAGTTTATGTATGCTGGCGAAGCTCCAAGAATTATGGGGCAGGATATTGTTTATACCAGTACCGATAATCATGGAAATGAAATTCTTAAAGTGGCTCCCATACAAAAAATCTCTGACAGAACCTTTATACCCGTAAAAGCATCCAAGTCTCATCGTGTTATTGGTCAAATTGAAGTTAATGGCTTGTCTATTTCCGTTCAAGAAAGTCAGGAATATGGTAAAAAGCTTTCCTTCTTTATTATGATGGATAACAACATATGGCATATTGACAAGATTAAGGATAATGGCATCTTAGAAATTTCTTCTGATGATGGATCTAAACAGGCGACATTAGATACGAAAAATCTAAATACAATTGTACAAAGCCAAGATTTTGGGAATGCTTTTAATAATCCTAAACGCCATGCCCTGTTGGTAAAAGCTGAATTTGATGGGAAAAATACGGGACGACATCTGTTGGAAATTACACCCAATACTTATATGTTCGTTAGTGTTATGTCCCAATCTGAACAAAGCAATCATATCATCGCCCTAGATGAAAAAACGAAAAAATTGATTGATTTTGACCGCAATACATACCAGTGGACGGTTTGCCCTACACCTACCCTATCTAATGGTAAATATGCTTTGCATGCCTATTGGATTAAGGGGGCGGATAGTCTAAGTTATTGGGATCCTGTAACATCGGGCTGGAAAGCAAGCTTCGTTGATGCACAATGGCAAAGCGGGGGATATCAGTTCAAAACTATCCTAAATGCACAAGAGTTTATTGTTAATAATAAAAAAGGAACAAACAGTGCATCGCTTGTTTGGCAGGGTAAGCCTGTGGTTGCTCTAGATACATCAGGCGTACCTTTTGATACAAACAATCAAATGATTTGGTTAGATAGCGATGATGAGTTTTATAGATTAAAACAACAGGGTAAAAACTTTGCTGTAACCCCATTAACTAACGCATCACTTCGTGATTTTGTGGCAGAATTTTATGGTGTTCTAGGCTTGAAACCCAACAAGGACGACCCCTTGGTGAGCAGAACAATAGAGAAGCTAAAAGGAAAGAATATCACAAGTGTTAACGATATTTTACAAGGCAATAACCTATTGCATTTCTTGATATCTCTTTGGTATTACAGTCCCAATGGTAACACCTTGTTATATCGCATAACCGTACGATTGCATAGACCTGCAAGCATTGAAAACATTAAGCTCGCACATGTTCCAACAAAGGCTGCCTTACATATTATGGAAGACAGCAGAGGGGGATTAAGCTATTGGCACTGGGGTGATAAGAATTTTGCCCTGCAAGAAGGACAATACTATAGCAAACCTGCGAGTCTCGATGAAATCCCGCTGATTACCGGTCATTATTATGATGAGGTGGATCGTTTAGTCGATGGCTATTATAATACGACCCTACTTTCAGACTCTGTGCGCCCAGGGAACATTTGGACGCTTCATATGGCTGGCTTTACACCTATTCTAGCAGCGGAAATATACGAAAGTCCAGATGGTTCTAAAAAGGTATGGTTGCCTATACCACGAAATGGTGCTTTGCTTATTGGTGATGGCTCTCAAATAACCATTGCTAAACGCTCGCCACAAAATGTTATTGGTATGCAAAAAATGGTTGCCATAGACCTAGGCAGTACCTTAGCCTATTGGTCTACTGAAAACAGACAAGCGAAATGGGCTTTAATTCCCATACAGACACATAGTGATAACAAGCGAACCGTTAAAATTAGCTATCGTACCATAGAGATTGCATCACAAGGATCAGGTTACAATAAAGAAGTGACATTGGAACTTGACGGGCAACCGATTACAGACATGGATTCTTTTGGAGACTTCCGAATAAAAGACCAAGCGGAACAAATGAAACAATATAATAACTTTGGTGAGACACTGTCTGCTGCTCGTGAAAGTGTAGATTTCTATATTGGAACAGCCAGTGGGCGGGGTAATAATTGCTTGATTCACTCTATCATTTTGGCAACAAACGACTCCGTTCATAGCCAGTACAATGCAGATTTTGTCAAAGATACTGCAAACCGTATTCGTAAAAATATGATTACAGAAATGCAAGAAATGCATATTTTAGATCCAAGTGTAAGAGTGATTGGGGATACGGAGCAAATTGATGCCACGGACTCTCATCAAATGACGGCTCTTGTAAAAGTGTTGCGTCAAGACAGGCATGTTGGGTCGTTCCAAGCAAACGATACGCTTATTATTCATGCTAGGCATGGTCTAGAATACCAAGCAACCTTACCAGAGCATACCGAAGATTCCAGAGCCATTCACTTATGGTATGAAGGAACGGGATTTGATGGACATTTCTCTCCTATATTATCCACTAATCGACGCTATGGTTTTTATACCTATTATAATGATGCCACGGATACCTATGACAGATTGCCGGTTTATGATAGTCGTCTTGGTCCAAATTCTGGTATTTTGTCGGCATTGCCTACGCAAACTTGGGATAAACCCAATATTCAAGATTTGACCAGATTAGCCCAGCAAGGGGGAGATAATAGTGATTTCGGCTATGACCGTCAGTATATCTTACAATTGAATGGTGATGATGCCGTCTACAAGTCGTCTTATAATCTATTTAGCAAACACCCCAAAAAGACCGATTGGCTACAAATCCGTCAGGGTAAGATAGAGGATACATTTGGTTGGCGTAATCAAACAAGTGACATTGGAACTGTTGATACCTTCCCTGCTGATGGCGGTAAGGGTATTCGGGTAACACTTGTGGGACATACCATCACAAATGCAGACGGAAGTCGGCGTTTTGCAGACCTAGACCTTGCGGATGTTCAAAAGAGCCTAGATGCCTTGTTAAGTAAGTTTAATAAGGGAGATATAAGTAGCTTACGAGTCAGCCTATTAGGGTGTCAATTGGCACAGCCTCAATACAAGCCAACCGATACCATTCCGGGTAAGTTAGCCCAGTGGCTGATGGATAAACAAGGCGATTATGGTATTGCCAAAGACAAAATTACCATAACAGCACGAGAATATCCCGTTCGGGTCAACAGTGCAGGTAAAAAAGAAATTCTAACCAGCGATGGGCGATGGATTGTTAAAGAGGACGCCCGTTTATGGGACGCAATACATAAATATGTATTTGCTTGGGACATAAACTCTAAATCCGTTATCATGAAAATGCCTGATGTTAGCATTGCCCATGAAATTGGTGTTGAAGTGGAACGGGCTTTGCAAGATAAGACTCTAACCGTTTCAGAAAAAGCACATTTAGCTGAGCTACACTACCAAATTATTTCTCTTGTCCGTCAACAATTGTTTGATACGCCTCAACCCCCTGCGGAGCACCGCAATATGGTTGAGAAAACCACAGCTTTGCTTGTGGGAAGTATTGACCAAGCCCTGACATGGCTTGATAAAGTAAAAAAATTGAAACAAGACAATAATCTGGGGGCAAATTGGTTACCCCTTTGGAATATTCCTAATGCAAACACACCAAAAATCCAGTTTATCAACAAAGAAACAGGTCAAAGTAAGTTGATAACCGCAAATGACCCTGTTTTCACAGAATTTTCCAAGAATATGGAGCAAAAGTTAAAAGACTTCAAAAAGGGTGTTACCTATGACCGGAGCAAACACAAAATTACCCCCAAGGACAACATCAGTGATGCCGATGCGGTTAATACGCTGAATGCTGCCTTTTTCTTCCAAACCATATTGGAATTATCCAAAGGGAATAATTCTCAGGAAATGAACTATGGTGAATTGGCAACCGTCATGAAAGTGCAAATGTATGTACAATTGACACAAGATACTTTTGGCATTGTGGAAGATATGGCTAGCCTTGTAAACTTGGTGGCAGAAGCAAGTAAATTTAACTCCAGAATGTTTAGCCGAGTATTGGGTGTATTTGGTCGAGTAAGCATGGGGATTAATGTTGCCCTTGATGTCGTCAATATTGTAACCTCCGCTGTTGCCTTACATCATAGTAAAACGGATGCGGAAAAAGCCGTATATGGCACACAACTGGGTATTGCGGTTATTTCTTCTGGTGTAAGTTTTGGGGCGATGATTGCGGGCTTTGCTGGGGCGGCAACACTTTCAGCTGTTCTGGGGGCAGTGGCTGTTCCATTAGCTGGAATTGGTTTTGCCATACCATATTTGGTTGGCTCTTTGTTAGAAAACCAGCAGAAGTTTGACCAAGTTGTAGAATTGTTTGACCGTATCCTTGACACAGTATCGAACCCAGGTATTCACAAAAAAGATGGTGTTTCTTCTATTACCGCTGGTGCTGCGGTCGCAGAAATTGACTTTTTGAAAGGAGAATATAAATATGCCAAGGTAACAACCGATAGTTTAACAGGGGGAAGTAACCGTACCCGTTGTAAAACCAAGGGACATTATTGGTACACTTATGCTACTAATGGTCCATACACCGGTGACCCCATTGATGTTTATGAAGGTTTTGGGGTATCAGAAACCCAAAGCTTTAATGCCAGTGAGGTGGATATCTTAGTATTACCCTATGAATCTTCTTCCCACTATAAGCTGACTTATCAAGCCTATTCGGGTGATGAAAGGAGAGAAAAGCCTGAGGCATTAGGCAAGTTGCATGATCATTATGAAGACCGCTTCCAATGGGGATACTATCAGGCTTGTAACTATTCCCTTCACAATGTGCAACAACAGATTCACTATCAATCTTTAAAGGTAATCTTGGATTTACAACAACGCACTCTTATTTTGCCGTCTGTTAGTAATTCCACGCTACGGTCCCATTTACATTATCGCATACATTTCTCTGGTGGGAGCCAACAGATTGTTTTAGCTGACAAGCCTTCTTGGGTTGATATGTATAATGATTCTGATGGGAACCCTGCATCCGTAACTATTATTTGTGACCAAGCCTTGAAAAAGGTAACGACCAAAGATAAGGAATTGCATGTCGGTGACTTTAAGAATAATATTTTCAAAACCATAAAGTACCACAACAATGTGCTTACCATAGGCAGTCAGCATATTACCTTTAATGATACCTTTAAAAAGATTATATTAGAATTCACATTAGATAATAGCAGTGCTGTTCGGATTCAGATGGTCTTTGATCCCCTAAGTGCAAAATGGACAACAATAGCCTTTATTCCCTTTACTAAAACGGGGCTTAATAAGTGTACTAATCCGTTCTTAAATTGGTTCTTGGCAGACATCTGGGAGGGTATGCGATATAGCTATGTGGATGATATTCTGATTTTTGCCAATACACTTGATAGTATACCCAATTCGCCCTTTGGGACTGTGGATGTAGTCGCTGATTTGGAAAAAGACAAAGACAGATACACCACAGTAGGACAGGTTAAGAAAAAGCAAACAACAACAGCAACGGGTAAAGACCGCTTTGAAATATTGTTAACAAAAATTACCGTGCCTAGGGATAGATTCTCTTGTCTATGGAAGTACACATGGCAGGGTAGCATTGAGGGTAGACTCAAGATAACCGCACAGCTTGTTGCTGATTGGAAAGCTCTGCAGTCTTCTGTAGATGGTTATGTTGCAGGTCATGGCATGGTGCTTGCTATGGAAATTGACGATACCCGTTATGTTGATGAGGTTGACGATAACGATAAACCTACGGGTAAAGTCGTTTTGGAAGAAACAAAAAGCATTAACTTTGTTCATGATAAGCAAAGTGATACTTTAATTCGTTATCCCATGCAATGGACCCGTCAGGATGTCAATTTCAGTCATTATAATATCCCGAAACAGGGGTCATCATCGCAACAACAGGGGTCGTCACCACCACAACAGGGGTCATCATCGCAACAACAGGGGTCGTCATCGTCACAAACGACTACGCCTCAACAGTGGCCTACCTATGAAAAAGATAGCCAATGGGGTTTGTTGGTAATGGCTGAATTGAACGCTTTTGGTGTTTATGTACAAGATGGTGATTTGCCAGATACTCGCTTTTCCCCTGCTTTGTCCGCCTTAACAGTCGCTTTGGCAACCGATGTGACAGAGGTTCATCTGTTTGCTAAGTCATGTGATGTACCACGGATTGCCATTATTGGGTTAAGCAACACAAAACAGTCTGTTACCATTCAGTTGAGTAAGTATGTTCTAAATGACTTCACTACACAGCGTGATGGCGGGGACTTAATTCTTAACCATAAAAATAACAATCATAGTATTCGCTTTACAGATGCCCTTGTACACAACAATGAAAGACGGGTATCGGTATTGTTCTCTGATGGTCAAAGCGTATCATTTTTAACATTACTGACCCAGTAGATATAAAATATCAAAAAAAGGTAGCATACACTTGTATGCTACCTTTTTTTATGCTTCATAGGGCATAAAGATAACATCGTCTATTAGGTCAGGGGTAATGCGTTGTTCCAATTGGTCTAGGGGCATGTTTGGGCGTCCGTGTGGGATACCACCGATGCACTGTTTAAAGTACCTGCCACCTGTACAGCATAGAGAGAACAAAATAAATATCCTGTTGACACCCCATATAAGCACCCCATTTCCCATCTGTAACCACCATATAATCCAATCCTAACCCCGTCATGGTTCGCATATAGGTTGCCACAGACACAGAAATCAAGGTAATCAAAACCACCGTCCGTAAAGTAAACCAAAACCCAAGTAACCCGTAAGCAAAGATATAAAACGGCACGCTAATAACAAACAAAATTTCCCCAAACGCATACGGGGTCACCGCAGACAACAAAAACGCCCAGCCACTAAGCCCCGAAGTAAACACCCCCGCCGACTTCAACATAACCAACGCCAAAACAATCAAACTCCCCCCCAGAAATAGGGCGTATAGGTCATGCCAAAAAGTATGCTTAGGTGAAAGTGTATTCATAATTTCCCCCTTGCTAGATTTAATAATTTGACTCAAAAGACGCTATCACACAATCGGATAGTAGTCAAGGTTTGTAACTTTCTCCAGGTATGGCATAAAACCAGCAAGTTTAAACCTATTGACAAAAAAAGATTGTACATGTGTATCATGCTCTAAATGGACAGCAAAACCCACTCAGCGTATCACCGAGTGGGGTTTGGTTTTTATGTGATGGGCAACTAAGAGTACATATTATTATAGTTACCCAAAGTACACACATCAAGCATCGTATACACGCAGAATAAAAGAGGTTTTATTTGTCAGTACTGCTCTTACCACAACTGTTGGTAGTGTTACCTTCACCATCGAAACATGTTACACCAACAGTCAAAGAAACTAGCGTAACAACGAATATACTAACCAAGATCCAAAACTGTTTGCGATTTTCTAGACGGGTAATATCTGCTTTTGCAATACGATTTTCTAAATCGGCTTTTGAAAATGCTTTTTTGTTAATCATAATGTTCTCCTATATAAAATTAACTCAAACGGAGTAAATTCCTATAGGAGTAAATTCCTATAGGAGTAAATTCCTATAGGAGTAAATTCCTATAGGAGTAAATTCCTATAGGAGTAAATTCCTATAGGAGTGTAACACCTGTGTTGCGTTTTGTCAACAATAAATTACATAATATTTCATATACATATGAGGGCAGGCGACAACCTTATACTTCTTGTGTCTTAAATGTTGTGTAGCCTTCATAATAGTAGCTGACATCGATACCTTTGATAAACAGTTCCCGATCGTTAATGCGGTTGGTTAGGGCGGGTTTTAATAGGTGTTTGATTTCCAAATCTTTTACCACGCTGCGTTGCATTGCCGACAAGTACTCTTCCCTGTCCACCGCATTCCAATCGACAACTTTTTTTATTTCATGCTTTAATATGAGGTCTAGCCAAATCCGTGTTGCCCGTCCGTTGCCTTCTCTGAATGGGTGTGCCACATTCATTTCCACATATTTTTCTATGATTTCATCAAAAGTCGTTTGCGGCATGGTATCGATATGCTGTAAAGCCTGTTGTAAATACATAACAGGGGCAAAACGGAAATTGCCCTTGCTTATATTTACGGTGCGGATTTTACCCGCAAAATCATAAATATCCTCGAACAAATAGGCGTGAATATACGACAGCCCCGCAAACGACCCAATGGCAACTTTGGTAATATCGCCACTGTCGAACAGCTGCTTTGCTTTGCGTTTACTTAACTTTTCTTCTGCTATGGATAACGCCACTTGATCCGTAATGTTCAGTTTATTATCTAGTATCATATTGGTATCTCCCACTGTTTAAGCCACAGTATAGCATATCATTAAACAAAATAAAACCCCACAATGCGTATTGCTTTGTGGGGTTTGTTTTTTTGTATGTGATAGGTAATAAGAGTACATATACGGGCAGGCGACGACCTACTCTCCCGTGTCTTATGACAAAGTACCATTGGCGAGGAAAGTTTTCACTTACGAGTTCGGGATGGGATCGGGTGTTTGGACTTTCTCTATGGTCACCAACCCATATATGTACTCTGTATTAGCAAATGTTTTGTGTTGCATGCTGGGACATGCTGTATGTTTTGTGGGCTCTTTGCTGTTTTGTGTGATTTTGTGTTTGTTTGTATACACGACCTGTTTTTTTGAGATAATTATCACTGTATATGATAAGAAGTTCTGTCAAACATTAGTACTGGTAAGCTTAATACATTGCTGTATGTACACGCCCAGCCTATTAACGAGGTGGTCTTCCTCGGTTTTGATGGCGAGAACTAGTTCTGAGGGGGGCTTCCCGCTTAGATGCGTTCAGCGGTTATCCTTTCCATACTTAGCTACCCTGCTGTGCTACTGGCGTAACAACAGGTCCACCAGAGGTATGTCCGTCCCGGTCCTCTCGTACTAGGGACAGCTCCTCTCAGTTCTCGAACACCCCCGGCAGATAGGGACCGAACTGTCTCACGACGTTCTAAACCCAGCTCACGTACCTCTTTAAATGGCGAACAGCCATACCCTTGGGACCTGCTCCAGCCCCAGGATGAGATGAGCCGACATCGAGGTGCCAAACACTTCCGTCGATGTGGACTCTTGGGAAGTATCAGCCTGTTATCCCCGGCGTACCTTTTATCCGTTGAGCGATGGTCCTTCCATGCGGAACCACCGGATCACTATGACCGACTTTCGTCTCTGCTCCACCCGTCAGTGTCGCAGTCAGGCAGGCTTTTGCCATTGCACTCAACAGTTGATTTCCGACCAACCTGAGCCTACCATCGCACGCCTCCGTTACTGTTTGGGAGGCGACCGCCCCAGTCAAACTACCCGCCACGCAGGGTCCCAGAACCGGGTAACGGTTCGTGGTTAGATACCAAGAAGTTCAAGGGTCGTATTTCAAGGGCGACTCCGCCTGTACTGGCGTACCGGTTTCAAAGTCTCCGACCTATCCTACACATGAAATCCCTAATACCACTGCGAAGTTGTAGTAAAGGTGCACGGGGTCTTTCCGTCTAACCGCGGGTACCCCGCATCTTCACGGGGAATTCAATTTCGCTGAGTCTGCGTTGGAGACAGTGGGGCAGTCGTTACGCCATTCGTGCAGGTCGGAACTTACCCGACAAGGAATTTCGCTACCTTAGGACCGTTATAGTTACGGCCGCCGTTTACCGGGGCTTCAATTCGGTGCTCGCACACCTCCTTTTAACCTTCCGGCACCGGGCAGGCGTCAGTCCCTATACTTCGTCTTACGACTTCGCAGAGACCTATGTTTTTAGTAAACAGTCGCCACCCCCTGGTCTGTGCCCCCCAATAAAAGTTGCCTTAAACTGGGGCCTCCTTCTCCCGAAGTTACGGAGGTATTTTGCCGAGTTCCTTCAACGCAGTTCTCCCAAGCGCCTTGGTATGCTCTACCATCCCACCTGTGTCGGTTTCGGGTACGGTCTAATGCCAGAGCTGTTTCCTGAAACACATTCGCCGCACTTACAATCCGATAAGCATGTACGGCTTACTGTATTTGTCACTTCTGGCAGGTCTAGGAATATTAACCTAGTTCCCATCGTTTACGACTTTCGTCCTCAACTTAGGGGCCGACTCACCCTACGCGGATTAGCCTTGCGTAGGAACCCTTGGGATTTCGGCGAGAGTGTCTCTCACACTCTTTATCGCTACTCATGTCAGCATTCTCACTTCTGATACCTCCAGCACCCCTTGCGGGTGTGCCTTCATCGGCTTACAGAACGCTCCGCTACCGCTCCAGTTATAAACTGAAACCCACAGCTTCGGTGTATCACTTTAGCCCCGGTACATCTTCGGTGCAGGACGGCTTATTTAGACCAGTGAGCTATTACGCTTTCTTTAAAGGATAGCTGCTTCTAAGCTAACCTCCTGGTTGTCTTGGCCTTCCCACTTCCTTTCCCACTTAGTGATAACTTAGGGACCTTAGCTGGTGATTAGGGCTGTTTCCCTTTCCACTATGGACCTTAGCATCCACAGTGTGTCTGCTGTGCAATACTCTTGGGTATTCGGAGTTTAGTAAGGTTTGGTAAGGCTCGCGCCCCCCTAGCCCATCTAGTGCTCTACCCCCCAAGGTATACACACAACGCACTACCTAAATAGTTTTCGCGGAGAACCAGCTATCTCCGAGCTTGATTGGCCTTTCACCCCTAAGCACAGGTCATCCAGTAATTTTTCAACATTATCTGGTTCGGTCCTCCAATGCGTGTTACCGCATCTTCAACCTGCCCGTGCATAGATCGCTCGGTTTCGGGTCTAATCCCACTAACTATACGCCCTATTCAGACTCGCTTTCGCTACGCATACACCTATCGGCTTAAGCTGGCTAGTAAGACTAAGTCACTGACCCATTATACAAAAGGTACGCAGTCACCCACACGGGGCTCCCACTGAATTGTAGGCATTCGGTTTCAGGGTCTATTTCACTCCCCTCGTCGGGGTGCTTTTCACCTTTCCCTCACGGTACTTGTTCACTATCGGTTGCATAGGAGTACTTAGGCTTGGAGCATGGTCGCCCCGTATTCAGACAAAATTTCTCGTGTTCCGCCCTACTCATGGATATATACTGTGCTGTATCAATACGGGGCTATCACCCTCTACGGCTGTGCTTCCCAACACATTCTCATTACACACCATACATCGCTGGCCTGATCCCAGTTCGCTCGCCACTACTACGGGAGTCTCGTTGATTTCCTTTCCTACGGGTACTTAGATGTTTCAGTTCCCCGTGTTCGCCTCTGCACCCTATATATTCAGATGCAGATAAGACAAAAGTCTTAGGTTGTCCCATTCAGACATTTCGGGGTCAAAGGGTATTGGCACCTCGCCCGAACTTATCGCAGCCTATCACGTCTTTCATCGCCTCTATGCACCAAGGCATCCACCAAATGCCCTTATCTTACTTCTCACATATACAGAGATAATTTTCTCAATTTTTTCGACCGAGAATTGAAAGTTCACAGTATAGACGCACATCTTGCGTCTATCCTGATATTTCATGGCTCAGACGATATATTGTTATCTTGTATACATACAGTAAAACTTGGATTTTTACTTGATAAAACTTGGTTCTATGTTTACTTACAATTCGACAAAATCACACATTCTCAGCAAAGAACCCGCAAATCTTTTCGTTAGTATGTTCTGCCCTTAGTAACATGTGCCTTATGGCACGGACAGAACACGAAAAAACCTACTTTGTGTTCATTTGCTAATTACCTATTCACTATGTTAAACAACCGCTTCAAATAAAGAGTTTTGAAAATAACGACAGCATAAAGCCACGCCGCCAAATCCATGTCCCAATACAGGAACCACACCCCAATTTACCCATTGCATATTGCAACCGCCTAAATTGAGATATATTCTGGTGGAGGTAGACGGAGTCGAACCGACGACCTCTTGCGTGCAAAGCAAGCGCTCTCCCAACTGAGCTATACCCCCGTACATACATTAGAGGTTACGGAGCTATCCGAAAACCGCTGAAAAGAGATACTAAGACGGTGGAAAGGATTTTATATCGGCATATCCAGATATATAATACACTTACAGTGTATGTATATTATACCGGACATATCCTTAGAAAGGAGGTGATCCAGCCGCAGGTTCCCCTACGGCTACCTTGTTACGACTTCACCCCAGTCATCAATCTTACCGTGGACGGCTGCCCCCGAAAGGTTAGCGCACCGGCTTAAGGTAAAACCAACTCCCATGGTGTGACGGGCGGTGTGTACAAGACCCGGGAACGTATTCACCGTGGCATGCTGATCCACGATTACTAGCGATTCCGACTTCATGCTCTCGAGTTGCAGAGAACAATCCGAACTGAGACATCTTTTTGGGATTAGCATCTGTTTGCACAGTAGCGACCCTCTGTAAATGCCATTGTAGCACGTGTGTAGCCCCACCTATAAGGGCCATGATGACTTGACGTCGTCCCCGCCTTCCTCCGGTTTATCACCGGCAGTCTTTCCAGAGTCCCCAACCGAATTGATGGTAACTGAAAACAAGGGTTGCGCTCGTTGCGGGACTTAACCCAACATCTCACGACACGAGCTGACGACAGCCATGCAGCACCTGTGCGTAGTCCAGCCTAACTGAAAGAAAGTGTCTCCACTATCTCCGACTACCATGTCAAAGGTGGGTAAGGTTCTTCGCGTTGCTTCGAATTAAACCACATGCTCCACCGCTTGTGCGGGTCCCCGTCAATTTCTTTGAGTTTTAATCTTGCGACCGTACTCCCCAGGCGGTATGCTTAATGCGTTAGCTGCGTCACCGAACACAGGTCCGACAACTAGCATACATCGTTTACAGCGTGGACTACCAGGGTATCTAATCCTGTTCGCTCCCCACGCTTTCGCGCCTCAGCGTCAGTTATGTGCCAGATAATCGCCTTCGCCACCGGTGTTCCACCTAATATCTACGAATTTCACCTCTACACTAGGTATTCCATTATCCCCTCACATACTCTAGATTATCAGTATTAAAGGCAGTGCCGAGGTTGAGCCCCGGGATTTCACCCCTAACTAGATAATCCGCCTACACGCCCTTTACGCCCAGTAATTCCGAACAACGCTTGCCCCCTTCGTATTACCGCGGCTGCTGGCACGAAGTTAGCCGGAGCTTCTTGTGATGCTATCGTCATCATCCTCACATCTGAAAGAGATTTACAACCCTAAGGCCTTCGTCACTCACGCGGCATGGCTGTGTCAGGGTTGCCCCCATTGCACAATATTCCCGACTGCTGCCTCCCGTAGGAGTCTGGACCGTGTCTCAGTTCCAGTGTTGCTGATCATCCTCTCAAACCAGCTATAAATCGTCGCCTTGGTAGGCCATTACCCCACCAACTAACTAATTTAACGCGGGCCAATCCAACACCGATAAATCACCTTTCCCCCTCAGGGCGTATGCGGTATTAGCCATCGTTTCCAATGGTTATCCCCCTGTGCCGTGTATGTTCCCACGCGTTACTAACCCGTTCGCCACTATAATAACCCCCGAAAGAGCGTTCCCGTACGACTTGCATGTCTTAGGCCTGCCGCCAGCGTTCGTTCTGAGCCAGAATCAAACTCTCAAGTTAAATTTAACACATTCATCCAATATACCAAAAAAATAAGGTACATCAAACAATATCTAAACCCACTGTTTGCGTGTGTTATACTAAAACAGTGGCTCCCCACCGTCCAAGTATCTCTTCTCTTATAAACAATCTTAAACAACCATAAGCAAGACCCCAAAAATACCAAAGCCCCACAGCATTTGCAACACTTTATTTTAAAACATCGCAAAAAAATACACAGCAACAAAATACCAAAAACATCAGCAAAACACCAAAACATCAGTACCTCATCGCCATGTGTTGCCCTTTATACCCTAACAAAAATACAATTGCAACCCTTAATCTTTAAAAAATATTAAAAAATTCCTTATCTCCATTGTGAAATCGTTACATTACATATTTGTTATTGCAGGTTACTGGGGCTGGTGATACCTGCGATTGTTAGGCTGGATTCTTCGTAGCGTTTAAAGGCATAAACCGCATTATTCATGTGCGATCGGTTAAATAGCCCCAAGTCTACCAATTTTTCAAAATCGGTTATGGTTAAGCCGGTTACCTTTTCGAATAGTTTTGGTTCTAGTTTGCGAATAACATCTTCGAGGCTATATTCCCGATAATCGCTCAGATACATAAAAACGGGTATACGGGTGGCGAATTGTAGCAATTTTTCCCGAATCTGTTGTCGTTTGGTTTTACGCTCTTTTTCTGCTTCATTTAATATTTTTTTATCTTGTTGTGTGGGATTTTGTTTTTTCTTAATCTTATCGATTTCTTTTGTGCGGGAAATGATGGATTCTATATCGCCTTTTAGATTGCGAAAGCCTTCTATTTTTTCGATTGCCTGCATGGCTTGGTCGTTTTGCAAGACCGCATCCAGCGTATTGTTGTCCACATTGACCAATACGGCGGATTCCCATCTTTTTGCCAGTAGCGATGCAGATGTTCCGACCACTGCTATATCTAATATTTCCCGTTCGTCAATGGCTTGCATAACGCCCCCATCATAGGATAAAATAGGCAAATATGATATAAAGTCCTTGACAGATTGTTCTGTATTTTTGGTTTTATTATCGTTACCCGACAAAGTATCACAATATGCGGATAACAACCGTAACGCCCGGTTAGGGGCAAAATCCAACACATAGCAAGTCTGTTTCATAATTTCTGTTTTGCCATCTTCATTTTTTACTGTATGGGGGGATTGTACCCTAAATGCAGATTGAAAATACGATTCAGCGGATTTTAGCGACCGCAACATAAATATGGCTGACCACGGGGGGACGGTTACCCCCGTCATAAGTTTGCCACAAGTCAGGGTTATTGTTTTATCCGATTCACACATTGCCCGCTGCACAGGGGGCAACGCATCGACCCCATTGCCCACAGATGCACCGGCACATACAACAATTTTATAGTCATGATAAAATGTGTTTTGGGGGTGTAATAACATATTTTTCATGGCATAACAAGACGCCACATTGGGCAAATACCATATGGTATGATTCATGTGTTGCAACACCTGCATATTTTCAAATGGTAATATGGCTTTGTTTTTATCGTGTTTTAGGTCGCTGATAATCGATTTCATATCTGTCCCCCGTATAAAGTTTAGCCATTTCTGTACATATTTTTCCTTATCAAATACAGCGTGTTGTTCGATGTGTTTGTCCTTGTCATACGATGCTTTAAAGAAAGTGTTTAAATCAAATTCGTTATATTCCCCCGCAAGGGCAATATGCGATATGGATTCGGGCATTTTATAGGTCAACATAACCATTTGTGGTAAAGGGGCGTATGGGTTGGGGGAGTGTTTATCCCATTTTTGTTTTGCTTGTTGTTCGTCCGTGTATGTCCAATTGAACATGTTATCTTCGACAAATTCACCGGTGGCAATGGCACGAAATGGGGTCCCTGAGAGATATAAAAATCCGTTGGTTGTAATGGGTATGCTATCATGGGTTACAGCGTTTTGTAATGCAGCGGATTTTTTATCGAATCGCTGTTCCATAGCGGTTGTATCGGATTGTTCGAACAGGTCCTGAGTATTGTCCCGCCATGCCCCGTAATGGTATTCGTCAAAAATCACCAAATCCCAATTTATAGCATGCACCCATTCATTTTTGGGCTTTAATCCCTTAGTTATGGGGTTTGTACCTAATATGTCCTGCAAGGATGCAAAGTATACAAATGGCTTTTGATTGTCTGGCGACTCCACTGTATCAGCGGTAATAAATTGCCAATTTTCAAAGTCGATATGGGTTAAAAGATCGTCTTGCCATGCGGATTGTACCGCTGGTTTAAAGGTTAAGATTAAGATTTTTTTATACCCCATTTTTTCGGCAAATTTATAAGCGGTAAATGTCTTGCCGAATCGCATTTTTGCATTCCATAAAAATTTTGGGGTTTGATTGTCGGCAATCACCCGATGAAAATAATCAGCCGTTTTATCGACCGCTTGTTGTTGTTCGGGACGCATAGAAAAATCTTGTGTCCGCTCTGGCGTGTATGCTGTGTTGTTACGAATGGACACTATGGCGTTTTTGACATCATCGACACGGCATTTAAACCATTCGCCAGCGGTATTTTGAAAGCCTGCGGATTTTAAATAGGTGTGTATATCATGGTCTTTAAAACCTGTACCGTCCGCCCGTATGGCAGGTTCATCTAGCAATATGGTATATGTGGGATTGCCAAGTACTGTTAATTGTTCCCTTATACGGTGTTTGGCGGTTTTTGTGGTGTATCCAATTTTAATGAGCCCCTGATGTTCCACAGATTCAGGCAATACATACGCATAAATGCGTGGATTGATAGTGCGATCGGGAAAATAGGTGTTATCCATTGTCGTCCCCCATATTTTCATAAGGGTTTTTAAAATCCGACTGCATGGGTTTGATGGTCGATTCAATAAGGGCGATTTCGTCCTTGTCGAGATTAAAATAGGCATATAGTGCGGTGTCTGTCCACGATTTCGTTAGGTCGATCACGGGGACAAAGCGATATACTTTTGCTGTGCCGTCCTGTGTATTTTTAACAAAACTGACCATAAAGCGAAAGAATTTTGTCGATATGTAGGTACACACATTACATGCGGTATTGTAATCGTCATAGGTACCTATCACAAGGTATGTTTCTGTGCAGGCGGTATTTGGTTCGCCGATAAAGGGTTTGCCTAAAATATCCGCTGGTATTTTACCACTTCCATCTGATGCCTTACTCATATACACCTTATACTTGGGTATCCAATGGTGGTTGCGGATAATATCTCGTTTGTTTATGTAGCCAACCGATTTATTGGCATATAGTTTTATGGGGTTTTCGGAACTCTGGGTATTTCTGCCCCGATATTTGCTGTCGAGTCCAAAAGGTTTACGGGAACTTACACACCCGTTAAACCATAGCTTGGAATATACCCCCCCCCCCCCCCCCTGTCAGATGCTATAATAGATTGTTTTTGTTGTATTTTTTCTAGTATACTGATACTATCATTGTTACGGATTAAAATATCCGTGTTATCGATTTTTAGGGGGCGGGTTTTTATGTTATCCGCCATATCTTGGCGTTTGGTTATTACCATACAATCCGCATTCGTTTTATCCCTATCCCACAAAAAATAACATACGCCGCCCTTAATTTCAACCCCTTGAAAACAATCGGACGCCTTAGGATAATCGACCAAATGGGATATTTTTGTATCGTGTATCATAGTGTTACGAAAATCATCGAGTCCCTTGCCCCCTGCGTACCAGCGGGCGGGAATAATCATAGTCAAATAACGGGGTTTTAGTTTTTTAGCCTGTTCAACAAATAAATGATACAGGGGTTTTGCCGATGCTTGAGCCCCCCCATCGTCCATCTGATATGGTGGATTGCCAATAATAACATCAAATTGCATATTCTTATTCCCATGTTCGAAGTGTGGATTTTTCAAATCCATATGTAAAAATGGATAGGCGTATTTTTCAAGGTGTTCGCCCCTGTCATACACAGCACGGCTGACCCCACAGACAGCACACTTGGTGCCTTGCCAATCGTGGTCATATTCGTCGTATAATATATTGCCCTGCTCTGTTGTAAAAACTTTACTTACCGCATATACGGGATTGTTGGCGGCTTTGGCACGATATACACTTCTGCGTGCCATCAAAGCAGATAACTCAGAAGTGGCAACACCAAACAGCTGATGTTTAAAAATATGATCGATCCGCTGCTGATTATCGGGGATTGTGTCCGTTAAACCCTTGTTTAACCGTTCGGCTATTTCCCGTAAAAATACCCCCGATTTGGTAAATGGATCAAAAAAAGTCGTGTGCGGACAGGTAAACAAATGAGACGGTAACATGTCCAACATCTGATTTACCAAACGGGGCGGCGTAAAAACCTCATCATTGCTGAGATTAGCAATACATTCTAAAATATCCGGTAAATAGGGCAAGTTTTTATCAATCATTGGGGTATATTACACCGTTTTTTACAGTTTGTGAAGTTCATAAAATATAATACCTTCAAAAATCGCCTTTTTTGAAGGTATGGCAATATACAACTTCAAAAATCGCCTTTTTTGAAGGTATGACAATACACAACTTCAAAAATCGCCTTTTTTGAAGGTATGACAATATACAACTTCAAAAATCGCCTTTTTTGAAGGTATGACAATATACAACTTCAAAAATCGCCTTTTTTGAAGGTATGACAATACACAACTTCAAAAATCGCCTTTTTTGAAGGTATGACAATATACAACTTCAAAAATCGCCTTTTTTGAAGGTATGACAATATACAACTTCAAAAATCGCCTTTTTTGAAGGTATGACAATATACAACTTCAAAAATCGCCTTTTTTGAAGGTATGGCAATACACAACTTCAAAAATCGCCTTTTTTGAAGGTATAGCAATACACAACTTCAAAAATCGCCTTTTTTGAAGGTAAACTTCACCTACCGACTCGTATTAGTAATTGAATTAAAGTATGATTCAAATAATAGTTTTCCCTGCCAAATTTATGTTTTGTCAATATATCCATGTCCACCAATTGTGTTAAATATCTGCTGGCTGTTACCTCTGAAACCAGACAGGAATCTGCGACATACTTTATTTTTGTGTACGGGTAAGAATACAGCGTATTTATTAAATCTTGGCTGTATACTTTTGGGGCGTGTTGTCTCATTTTAGCCTTTGTGTCACGCATAGCATTCCGTATATTATAAATAAGCTGCTTGGTTTCAATGGCTGTTTCTTCGACACCCTGTAGCATAAACATAATCCAGTTTTGCCAATTATCGCTGTTTTGTCTCACCGATTGCAATAATGTATAATATTGTTGTTTGTTCGAATTTATATATCGGGATAAATATAAAACAGGTAAATCTAGTAATTTTTTCTGCACAAGATATAAAATATTTATAATCCGCCCTGACCGTCCATTGCCGTCCTCAAAGGGATGTATGCTTTCAAATTGATGGTGGATAATCGCCATTTTTATTAAATTGTCCACATCAGACATAGCGTCATCGTTGATAAATTTTTCTAAATTTCCCATATATCGTACTATATCGCTGTGTTTTTTTGGGGGCGTGTATATTATGTTATCCCTGTTGTCTCTTAGGTACACGGGAACCGTACGAAAGCCATTATCGACCTGTTCTATGTCTTTATATAATTGGGTGATATGCCGGTTTAATAGCAATCCTGTATCTTTGACGGATCGGTATCCCTTTACCAACGCATTTGCATAATTATATACTTCTTTTGCCTCTGTGCTGATAAACTTTTGTGCGGTGTTATCGCTGGCATACAATTCGTCTTGTGTGGTTACGATGTTTTCAATTTCGCTGCTTTTCCATGCTTCTTGCAATCCCAGCGTTTGAATTAAAATATCCTCATTGGGAACAATCGCACAACACCCCTTTAGTTCCGCTAACGCAGAATGCGATTTTGCCAGTTGTTTTAAAATGGACTTTTGTTCCAAATCGTATGGCAATGGTAAATTGGGTATTTTATAATCAATCATAGCACTATACTACACAATTTTTTACGATTCGTGTACTCGATAAAATATAATCGGTTTATATGCCATGACGCACTTGGGTAATAATACCCTCTCATTTACATCACTGAATAAAGACATATGATTTTCGCTTTCCTGCATAGGGGCATATGCCATTAAATCCGCCATTTCATACTGTTTCCTTACGATATAATATGGGGGTATTTCCGTATTCCATTCGCTGAATACGATGGGGTTTTTATGAGTATCCAACAAATCCAGTGCATTGCCACATACAATATTTTTCGACAACACAAATTCGATACAATCGATATATTTTCGTTCCCAGTCCGTGAATAATGCTGTGTACAAATTGGTAAAAATATCTAATAGCCTTTGACGGCATTCGACAACATTATCCATCATAATATCGATACCATAAGTACTAGCATACACCAAAAAGCTATGATAACAAAAATCGTATTCGTTATTTTTGTATTTTTGTCGAACAATGTGTAATTTACGGGCGATAACCTGTGCCAAAAAATTGCCATTTCCGCAAGCAGGTTCCAAAAACCGTGAATCGATACGGTTACACTCCCCCTGTACCAAGTTGAGCATATCCCCGACCAACCCATCAGGGGTAAACACTTCCCCATGAGTACGCACCCGTTCAGTAGACTTTATCAAATTTTGCATCACAGTATACAGTATATATATTTCACCACAAAACGCAAGGACAAACGCAAGGACACAAATACAAAAAAATTGTCCATAAAATCCGTTGGCTGATGTCAAAAAATTATATAGGTACCATTTTAGTACATTTTATATGTTGACAGTTAAAAAAAGCCTTATATAATAGTATTCCTTTGGTACTGTTTTTAGTATCTCATGTACACCATATTTTTTAAGGAGCTTTAGTATTATGTTGAAATTTGTATGTAAGTTTGTGTGTAAATCCGTTGTTATGGCAATAGGGGCGATGGCGATGGGCGTTGCTGTGCCTGTATTTGCCAAAGATATTACACTGGTCGATGTTGCCGGGCGGACGGTAACCTTGAAACAAAATCCAGAGCGGGTTATTTTAGGCGAAGGGCGGATGGTATATGCTATTGCCCCGTTGTTTGGTAAAGATGGCAATATGTTTGACCGCATTGTTGGCACCAAAAATGATTTACGGTTGTATGACCCTGATGCGTACCGTAAATACACGGCAAAATTTCCACAACTGAGCTATATTCCCGAATTCGGCAGCCCCTATAAGGGGGATTTTGACTTGGAAAAAGCCATTGCCTTAAACACGGATCTTGTCATTATGAATCTGGGCAATTTGTTTAGAGCCCAAGAATCTGGATCCCTCGATAAATTGGCAAAAGCCGGCATCCCCGTAGTGTTTATTGATTTCCGCCAAGCACCGATTCAAAATACTATTCCCAGCCTGTTGACCTTAGGTAAAATCTTCGATAAACAAGACAGTGCCTTAGCAGTAATAGATTTTTATGTACAACAGATGCAAAAAGTATATGCGGTGGTTGCCAACAAAAAAGACTCTGATCGTCCCCTAGTATTCATCGAATCCGCCGCCGCATCCGGTTGGGGTAAAGAAAACGAATTGTCGACCTTTGGCGATAACAATATGGGGCGGTTTGTGGCTATTGCCGGCGGTAACAACTTAGGGCAACAGCTGTTTAAGGGATTTAGTGGTAAAATTTCCATCGAATACTTGTTTAAGCAAAACCCCGATGTGATTATCGGTACGGGTGCCAATTGGAGCGAAGCCAAACCGACCACAAAAGCCGTGTTATTAGGATACGAAGCCAAGCCATACGATGTGCAAAACCGCATTTCTTACCTGGCCAATCGCAAGGGGTGGGAAACTTTGGATGCGGTGAAAAACAAACGCTTTTACAGTGTATATCACCAATTTTATAACAGCCCCTATAACTTCGTAGCCGTACAACACTTTGCCAAAGCGTTTTACCCCGAAGACTTTGCCAACCTAGACCCGAACGCCACTTTTAAACAATTCCACGACATATTCTTGCCCATAGAATACAGTGGGCAGTTTTGGGCGGCATATAAATAATACTGTAATTGTATACAGCGGGGGTATTGTTATACCCTTGCTGTCTGCATAATTATACGGAAACGCCCTTATGCAAGAGCTAAACAGTGGTATAAAATACTTGCAATCCATACGCAAAAAAATGGTATGGATAGGGGTGTTTTTGACCGTCATGGTACTGTCGTTTTTATTTGATATTAGCGATGGCAGTGGTCGTTATCCCATAGCCGATGTTATCGCTACCATAGTCGATAAAAATGCCATATCCGTACAGATGGAAGTTGTTATTTGGGATTACCGTATGCCGATTGCTATTATGGCGATTTTGATTGGGGCTATGCTTGCCTTAGCCGGTGCCCAAATGCAAACTATTTTAAACAATCCATTAGCCGATCCGTTTACACTAGGCATCGCATCCGCCGCCAGCTTCGGGGCGGCACTAGGGATTATCATGGGGGTCGGATTGCCGGTAGAACCGTATTTGGTTATCAGCACCAATGCGTTTGTCTTTGCATTTTTAACTTCGCTTATATTGTACGGGATTACCAAGTTGCGGGGGGTTACTATTGAAACTATGGTGTTGGTTGGTATTGCCATGATGTTTACTTTTGGGGCGTTGGTGTCGCTGTTACAATACGCCTCGAACGAAACCCAATTGCAACAGCTGATCTTTTGGACAATGGGGAGTCTGGGCAAAGCCACATGGAATAAAATTGCCGTGTGTATTGTTGTGCTTGGGGTATCCTGTATGTTTTTTGCCACCAAAGTATGGTCGATGACCGCTTTGCGGCTGGGCGATGAAAAAGCCCGCAGTATGGGTATTAATGTAGGCAAATTACGCTTGCAAATGCTGCTAGCGGTGTCGCTGTTGTCCTCACTAGCGGTGTCTTATGTGGGGGTTGTGGGGTTTGTCGGCTTGGTGGGTCCGCATATTGCCCGTATGATTGTCGGCGAAGACCAGCGGTATTTCTTGGTCATGTCAGCATTAGCGGGGGCGACTATTATGTCGCTTACATCGATAGTCAGTAAAAACATTATCGACGGGGCTATATTTCCCATTGGCATTATCACATCGCTTATCGGCATTCCGTTTTTCGTCAGCCTGATTTTAAGCGTGCGGCGGCAAAATTGGTAACATGGGGCATATAACGCATGATCGAGCTACAAAATATACACTGCAAATACCAAAAAACAGAAGTTTTAAAAGCCATCACCTTACCCCCTGTACAAAAAGGCTCTGTAGTGGCGGTGATTGGTCCCAATGGCACCGGAAAATCCACTTTGTTTAAGTGTATTGCCGGGATTGTAAAAATCCATAACGGCACCGTGCTATACGATGGACAAGACATTCGCAGTATCCGTATGGATACATTGTCCCGCCATATTTGTTACATGCCGCAAAATACCTATACCAATGCCTCCCTAACCGTGTTCGAAGTGGTTTTAATGGCGAAAAAATTTGCCGGTTCGCAATCCGTATCGCACACAGATATCGACACCATATCACACATATTACATACTTTGGGCATCGATGATTTATCGGACAGATTCGTATCCGGGTTAAGTGGCGGACAAGCCCAATTGGTCAGCCTTGCCCAAACCTTAGTCCGCAAACCAAGTGTGTTGTTATTGGACGAACCGACTTCCGCCCTTGATTTAAACCACCAAATAGAATCCCTCGACCTCATCAAACTGATAACGCAAAAAACCCAGATGACAACCTTTGTATCGTTGCACGATTTAGGGCTAGCGGGGCGGTATGCGGATTATATTATGGTGTTGCACAACGGGGGGCTATATACCTATGGCACCGCCGAACAGGTGTTACAAAACCAGATGTTAAAAACCGTCTATGCGGTGAATGCCGATATTATCCGCAACAATCACGGCACATATGTACTCCCCATAAACGCCATTGATTCGAGTGTAAAATCCCTAGATGAAAGTATATTGATGTAACACTACACCATACAGCGAATCCGTCCCATCCACATATATAGGGGTAAAAATCGTGCTGTGTAAAACACGGCAAAAAATGCAAATAGCGGGTCGTGTACTGTATCGGTTATGGGAAAATGTTTGATAACCCATAAACTGATGGCATATGTGATACAGGCAATAAAAGTGGCGTTTCGCATTTCAGTAGTCAATCCCGCCCCGATAAAGTACCCATCGTATAAAAACGCCCATATGATCACAACCGGACATATCCACAACCAAAATCTTATCTGTAACAGTACTTGAATAACCGATGGTTTATCGGTCATAAGTGTAAACACCACCGGCGATAGTATATACACTACCGCCCCAAATAAAATACTGCTGGCAAAAGCAACAACGGTGGTGGCGTGTACCACTGCAGACAAAGGAGGCGTACCACCGCCGATCGATTTAGCGATCAGACCGGTACTGGCATCGGCGACACTGTCGAGAGTATCGGCGGTCATTTGTAATATTTGCATAAAAATCGCCGCTGCCGCCAGTACTACAGTGCCATATGACGCCAGCGACCCGATAAACATTGCCAACGACAGCGATAAAAATATGTTGCGAACGGCAATCCGTAACCCGCTTGTAACAACAAGTTTAACACCATCATGCCAGTTGTGTATTTTTTCCGTCACAGCGGCATACAAAACAGGTTTATAGTTGTCCATCAACACCCAACCGTTATATAAACATACACAAATAGTCGCCTGCACCGTAGCAAGGGCAACGCCAAATACGCCCATATTGAGAACAATCGCATACCCATACGACAACACCACATTTAACGCTACCATCAGCATGCTAGAACGCATAGCATAAACCGTATTGCCACAGCCCACAAACCACCCCAACATAAAATAATGAAACATAGCAAATGGGAACTCCCACAACCGCACCCGCATATACACAATGGCTTCTGAGGCGGTAAGTCCCTCTACCCCCATCAGGACAACCGCTAACGGCGATACTATATAAGTCAAAACCCCCGATACCCCGCCAACACACACAGACAACACCACACACCGTAACCACAAAGTTTTTAAATACCCATACCGCCCCGCCGCATAGGCTTGCCCTATGGCACCGGAAACGCTGTAGCGTAAAAACCCCAAAAATGCCAACATCGATATAACTGTACCGCCCACCCCAACACCAGCAATCGACTCCACCAACGGCAAATGCCCAACAATAGCCGTATCGATCAACCCCATAGCAGACGCAAAGACACCGGATATAAACAACGGATACGATAATTTTACAACTTGTGTGTACATGGTTTATATGGTGTTGTAGAGAGTATTTGCATATTATCGGGTGCTTTTTAGGTAAGACATTTTAAAACTTCCTGTTAAATTGTCGGAAAGATTGGATAATTTCATACAATAAAATATAGTGCATAACAGTTTTAAACAATACCAACCATCTCAAACCCTCTTCAAAAATGTATTTTGGCTTGAATGGATTTGTATCGAGTATACTATCCCCAAGTGCATTAAAAAAATGCCATTCATTTATAGGCAGGTTAGCAGAGTAATAAAGTATTATAGCACTTATAATATGCAAAAATACCAAAGCCAACAAAGCCCGAAAAGGGTTTGTCCCATGCTGACTGATGACTCTGCTAAATGCTAAAATAATCATTTTATCCAATTGATGCCATTGTCGATATGACCATAATTCATATAAATGTGTATTGGCTTCTTTAATGTGATACTCTAATGCTTGTACTTTATCGTTATTATTCACAGCAATATTTTTTAACATTGTAAAATTTTGATAGGTATGTGCTTTATTTATCATGGTATTATAAGTATTAATATGTTTAATACTTGGCGTATATTCAAAATATATTTTATCAATAAAAGATTCGTTTAAAACGAGGGATTCTGTTTCAACACCTTGAAAATGAAAATTATTGGTATGTATTTGACTAGCAAATATATGTTTTAAATGTGATGTATCATCCAATTCAATATTATTTATTACAGTATAGTTTAGGCAAATAACATTTGATCGAATATATCGCAATGATAAAGTATTAGCGTGTGTTTTTTGTAAATGTATGTTCACAACATCGCATCCACCCAAATCGATTGTCTCTATCGCATAATTATTTTCTAAATATATGTCGTCGGCTGCAGTTTTTATATCACCCAAATATATACCTCTTTGAAATGTATTATTTGTCAATGATAATGAATATTCTTTTGTATTTATTTGAGATAGTCGCACATGCGATAAAAATACACTATCTCGTATATTTGCATGTCCCCAATATATGTCGTAGCTTTTATAATGAGTACCCACCAATCTAAAATCGTTTATAAAAATACAGTTATGAAAGCTTAATCTTCTCATAAAGTTTTGTAAAAAAATTTCATCAATTTTTATGCCCTGCTCTTCGGCTTGGAAAATACCCGCTGTATTCATATGAATATCATTATTCACATCAAAAATAATGGCATCATAAAAACCTTCACCTACATTAAAATCATAATCATATTTTGGTGTACCTCTAAATGCCGCCTGCCGAGCTCCCCACCAAACAGAATCATAATCATATTTTGGTATATTTCTAAAATCTATCCTTTTTGTAATTTTAAACTGGACATCCTTTTTAAATACAGATTTTTCGTGACCTTTCAAACGCACCATAGTTAAGCATTCACCTTGATCATAGAAATAATCTTTTTCGATGGGATATGCTATTTGAATAATCTGTTCCCTAGTTTTTCGATTAGTTTCTACCCACTTGATATGTGTAATGTTTTCGACATTTTCCCCATTGATTCCAATTTCAACATCTTGAAAAGATTCGTCTAAGGGCGTAATTGTTACTTCATTGGTTTCAAAAGTACCTCTATCAAATACACCTTTTTCAAACCACCTTTCGCCATCATACCACCAATTATCACCTTCGGGTTTTTGTTCTTTTACAATTTCCCAATCTTTATCTTGCACACCATGATTTTCAATCAATAATTGAATATTCGGCATACTATCGTATGAGTGAATCTTTCTGTCGCTAAATGTGTAAATATACATCTCAAAATCTCCATTTATAATATGTATTCCCACCCATCACTATACATCAAAAAACAATTTTTTAACACCCAGAAAAAATCCCCCTATTTCATAAAACTCGTACCTGTGTTATACTGTTTTTCATGTTACAGCACCCATATACAGATACCTTAAACCGCCTTACATTTAGTGACCTGTTCGCCGGGATTGGCGGGTTTCATTTGGCTTTGGGGTCTTTTGGGGCGGGGTGTGTTTTTGCTTGTGATTGGGATACTCAAGCACAGGCGGTTTATAAACAAAATTTCGGTATTATGCCGGCTGGGGATATAACGCACATACAGGCAACGGATATTCCCACCCATGATATATTGTGTGCCGGGTTTCCTTGTCAGGCGTTTAGTATATCGGGCAAACAGCGGGGGTTTGACGATACACGGGGGACTTTGTTTTTTGATGTGGCACGAATTGCCAAATATCATCAGCCGAAAATAGTGTTGTTGGAGAATGTCAAAAACTTTGCCAAACACGACAATGGCAATACTTTACGCACTGTTGTAAAAACACTTGTACAAATCGGCTATACGGTGTATTATCAAGTGTTAAATGCCGGTGATTTTGGCATACCGCAAAAGCGGGATCGCATATATATTGTCGCCATTCACAACCGTATACCGCACACAGATTTTATATTTCCAAAACCCAAAAACACGCCCGTATCGTTACAAGACTACACAGGCGACAGCCCGCAAAACATCAAAACAACCCTTATCGATAAGCCCATAAACTGGACACCCAAAAACAAGCTATACAAAAAACCCGTTAATAAACCCATACGAATCGGCACTTACAACAAAGGCGGGCAGGGGGAACGGGTGTACTCGACCGATGGGCACGCCATCACCCTATCCGCCTATGGCGGCGGTATAGGTGCCAAAACAGGCATATACAAAATCAATGGACACATCAGAAAACTCACCCCCCGAGAATGTGCCAGAATAAGCGGTTTTCCCAAAACCTACAAAATCGCTACCACCCCCAACACCGCATACAAACACTTCGGCAACACGGTTGTGGTCGATGTGCTACAACACATTATCATTGCCCTGATAGAACAGAAAATATTATGAAACACACACATCAGTTGCGTTTGCGGCGATGTCTCGAGTGGGCGGTCGCTTCTATTGCAGGGCTACGGTCAAGATGTGTTTACTGGTTTTTTTACCAATTAAATCCATAAAAGCTTGCCGTTTATCGGGAATCTTTTGCCAGTATTTTTGGGCGATAACTGCCCCTATATAGTATCCCATATCGGGCGGTCTGCCATCGCTGGTTTTTGGTGTGTATAGCCAATCGCCCAACCCGTCTGATGTGGTGGTGTTTTGACTATTTATAAACTGTTGTAAAAATACATCTGTGCCGCCGTTTGCATCCACATAGGATTGGGCATTTTTTACCATTTGTGAATCTGTACCGGTTAATACAGATTGTAAAAATGTGGCTATACCTTCGTTCATCGCTATATCTAACAAAGTATTCTTGCCCCGTATCATCTTGATTTTCATTAGGCTACGGTCGATACTGTTTTTCAAACTCAGTTGCAAGTAATGGATGTATTCGTGGGCAATAAGTTCTGTGGTCATATCCGAAGTCATAGAGAAGTTCATATTTTGCAAATATTGCTTTACTTGCGGTTTTGCATCCAGTTTATCCCAATCTTTTGTCTTCGGATCGCCAAACATTTCATAGGCAATAATAATATCGCCATTGGTAATTGTTCCGCCATTATTTGCCAGCCCCATAAATACCCGCACATTGGCAATCGGGGCTTGCGGATAGTAGGATCGTGCCTTAGTAAAAACCGCTGCTATTTTTTGTTTGTCGACAGCGGTTTTCACCATATCCGCACGAAAAGACTGATAAAACGGTATCATATGGTGACTGTCATATACAGCACCACCGCCCCCATATCGCAGCTTGTCGAAGTTGTCTAATCCATCGCTGCGATATTGGGCGTATTGTTGGTCGAATATAGCTTTGTCATATGTGCCGTCACTTTGTTTCGAAGCGTCCACTGCCCGCCAAAAAGCGTCAAAATCATCCCATATAATACGGGTGTTTTCCGGGCTGCCCGCATCGTAAGTAGCGGGCGTCAAAGGTACCATCTTTTCCAATGCCACCACCCCGACAACAGGCACCAACACCACTATTACACCGATAACGAAAGCCACCCTTTTGCGGGTAATACAGGAAAATTTCATATTCGCCCCCTCAATATATTTTATGTCACCCAAACTATCGCACGCTTGTAACACGAACGATACAATTACCGTACCATAAATATATACCCATGTCAACAATCGCCCCAAAATCCTGCATGCCTATATAAACAATATCAACAGCACAATACCCAACAGTATACGATAAACGGCAAATATCCCCATACTAAAGCGGCGAAACCACACCATCATAAAGTGAATCACTGTACACGCCACCACAAACGCCAGCACCATACCATATATGGATTCTGCATCAAAAAATGTAATGTTTGCTTGTCGAGTAACCGTATACCAATCCAGTGCCATAAGCACCACCGCCCCCAACAAAGTAGGCATCCCCATCAACAAAGATATTTTGGCACTTTCCGTGCGTTTTAAACCCAGCATCCGCCCCGCCGTCATACAAATACCCGCCCGACTTACCCCGGGAATAAGAGCAAGCACTTGTAACGCCCCCAACAGCAATGCCTCCACATACGATATGTCCTGTACATAGCGATCCTGCGGGGTCATCTTATCGATGAGCCACAACAAAATACCAAATATAATACTGGTAAAAGCAATAATAAATACAATATTGTCTTGAATAACCTGTCGTTCTATGGCGTCTTTAAAATACAGCCCAGCCGCCAAAATCGGCAAAGTAGCAACAATGATCTTTGCCGTATAGCGGGTGCGGTGCGTATGCCGAAACAACACAATTTCAATACCCCCCGTACACAGCACCATAAAATCACGCCAAAAATACATCAGTACCGCCAACAAAGTCCCTGTATGCAGTGCCACACTAAACCCCAAACTGGGATCGACCCAGCCAAAAATTTTCGCAAGTACTATCAAATGGGCGGAAGACGATATGGGCAAAAATTCCGTAACCCCTTGTATCATCGATAAAACCATTGTTTGTAATGTCATCATTTCTTTAATCATCCCACATATGCAAATACAACAAAATATATAGACTTTTATCTATTGCCAAAAAAACCATTATATACTATACTTGTGCTTGGTTGCGAATACATAACACACCATTACGATAACATCCGCATAACATTTGCATAGCATTATGGTAAATGTACACTAGAAGTCGCATATTTTCAATGTAATAATTGTTGTTACTTGGTTTTGTGTGCTATGTGGGCAGAAACAAAAACTATTTTATGGGAACAACGGGTATGATGGACGATCGGTTATATGACATACACAGCGGGTCTGATTCTTGTGGCGTGGGGTTTATCACCCGCAAAGATGGAAAGCCAACGCATGCTTTATTACAGGTGGGACACGACGCCTTGTGTGTGGTGCCGCACCGGGGCGGCATGGATGCACAAGGCGTTGGCGATGGGGGCGGTGTATTGGTCGATGTGTCCGCAGATTTTTTCTCGAAATGCGTAGGGGAAAAATTGTCGTTGGGGGCGTTTGTTGTTGCCCAATTTTTTATGCCCCCCCGTGCACACCATACACAAGCGGTAAAACAGGCGTTTGAAAAATTGGCACAACAGTTCGACCTAACGGTGCTAAAATGGCGTACGGTGCCTGTCAATACGGCGGTGGTAAACACCGCATCCGCTCAGGCAAATCCACCCATCGAACAGGCGATTTTAAAAGCAAAAACGCCCGTCGAATGGCAGCAATTAGAAAACCATTGTATCACCATTACTGAGGCACTGGGCGAACAGTTTTTTGAACAACAAGGATTCGAGGAATTTTCCCCGTTTAGCATATCGTCCCGTACGGTCGTATACAAAGGGCGGTTAAATGCCAACGAAGTTATCCGCTTTTTTGACGACTTGCAAGACCCGGATTTTAAAATTAAGATTTTTCTGTTTCACACCCGCTTTTCCACCAACACCGCCCCCCGTCCCAGCATGGCACAACCGTTTACCCGCATGGCACACAACGGGGAGTTAAACACGGACAAAAAAAACCGTATTCACGAAAACAGTATTTTACGCACTCAAGGCAAGCGACTTATTGTGCCTTTTGGGCAATCGGACAGTGCCCGTATGGATCAAACTCTAGCCCGGCGGTTGCGGGACGATCGATTGGGCATTGTCGAAGCCCTTGTCCGCATGTCCCCCCCCGCATGGGAAAACACCCCCCGAATCACCGGAGCAGTGCGGGATATGTTGGCATTTTTCTCCCTCGATGAAGAAAAAGTCGACGGTCCCGCCGCCATGATATTTACCGATGGTATCCGTGTCGGGGCAAAACTCGACCGGTTGGGACTGCGTCCGTTGCGACAAACGGAAACCACCGAATATATATCGGTTATGTCAGAGGCGGGACAAAATATGTTCCCCCCCAGCGATGTTATCAGTCGAGGCAGAATCGCCGCCGGCGATATGGTTGTATACGACCACAGCATACAAAAATACTTAGTTAATGACGAAATCCTAAGCCTGCTGGCACAACAAGATTGTTATACGCAAAAACTGTCGCAAAGAATCATACACATCGACACCTTAGATGCGGGCGATGTGCCTGATGTGAATGCGGACACCCTGTTACCGGCATTCCCAACCACCGCCATCGGGCGGGCAATTGCCTATGGACACAATGCGGAATCGTTCCGCTTTATGGTCGACCCCATATTGGAAAACGGGGCGGAGCGGGTATCTGCTATGGGCTATGGGGTTGCCATTAACCCCTTAAACCCGGCTGAGGGGGGAATCAGCCGCTATTTTTCACAACGGTTTGCCCAAGTCACCAACCCGCCGCTGGATTCCATTCGGGAGGCAGACGGTATGACCACCCGTGTGGCGTTAGGGGCAAAACCTGCGTTTAGTGACAACAGCAAGCAAATTATTATCGATACGCCGATTTTATCCGTGTATGACTTACACAAAATCCGTCATCAATCGCTGGTACATGTGGACGCACTGCAGTTGGCGTTTATCCACCATGCGGACGATGCCACCAATGCCCAAAATCTAAAATCTGCTCTCGAAACCCTTAGCGAACAAGCGGTGGCATGTGCCAAAAACAACGGTATTATTATCGCCTCTGATACCCGCCTAAGTGCGGATAAAGCCCCGATCCCCGTAGTGCTGGCAGTAGCGGCAATCAACAAGGGGCTGGTAGATGCGGGGGTGCGATTTAACACCTCATTTATTGTCGAGACTGGACAAGTGCTATCGTCCCACGATATGGCAACAACGCTTGGGTTTGGGGCGTCTGCTGTCTGTGCCACAACCGTATATGAACGGGCGATCGAATTGTTTCCAAACGATATTAAAGGGGCGTTAAAACGCTATCGCAAAGGCTGTGAAAAAGCCCTGATGAAAACTATGGGAAAATTTGGACTGTGTACGGTCGAGAGCTATATGGGCGGCGAATTTTTCGAAGGCAATTTTCTCGACACCAAAAACGACCCGATTTTGAAATACTACTTCCCCCATATCGACAGCCCCTTAGGCGGGGTCGGCTTTACCCATATCGCCGGCAATTATCGAGATTGGTTTGTATACGGGGCAACGGATCCGCAACAATTGCCCAGTCTTGGATTGTTTAAAGAAAAATCGGACGGTGCCGGACATTCTTATGGAGTGAGTGCCACCAAAGAATTTGTCGCTATTGCCGATAAAGATGTGGTATACGCCAAACACGCCCCGGCTATTCCCAAAGGCACTTGGATTCTCGATGAACACTTGGCAATTGCCGAAGACATAGCCTCGTATACGCATGGTAAACCCACAGAATATTTGGATTTCGGCTATACGCCCCTCGATGCAGCATTTATCGACACATTTACCATCACCGAAGATTATCGCACTTTTTCCAAAAATATCATGCAGGAGCGGCAACACCGCCCGGTGGCACTGCGGGACATATTGGGCTTTCCTGTGGATATTGAGAATTGCCAAACAGAAACAGAGTTTACAGATATTTTACAATCGATAGTTTGGCACAGCACCCACCACGCCGTGATTCGCCACCTCCCCAGCAAAGACGATACAGACACCGCCCGCTATACAAACTTTATAAACGCCGCCCACCGTGTGTTTGGCAACAAAGCAGAGGCGTTTTTAAACACCGTACAACAAGCCCCCAAACCTGTGGACATTGCCACCGTACAGCGGGCATCAGACATCACCCGCACCTTTGCCAGTGGTGCCATGTCGTTTGGTGCCTTAAACCGCAACGCCCACGAAGCGGTTGCCTTAGGTACCAACCTTGTATACGGGGCATCGAACTGTGGCGAAGGCGGCGAACAATACGACCGCTACAACACGCCTAAATCTTCGGCGGTAAAGCAAATTGCATCGGGGCGATTTGGCGTCTGGGCGGGATATTTTGCCGATCCAAATGTGCGAGAAATTGAAATCAAACTGGCACAAGGGGCAAAACCCGGCGAAGGGGGGCAGCTGCCCGGTAAAAAAGTTACCGTAGAAATTGCTGCTATGCGCGGCGGTACCCCAATGGTCGAATTGGTCAGCCCACCGCCACACCACGATACTTATTCCATCGAGGACTTGGCACAGCTGATTCATGACGCCCATGCGGCACGGGTAAAAGTGATCGTAAAATTGGTATCTTCCGAAGGTATTGGCACCATTGCCATCGGCGTTGCCAAAGCAGGGGCGGATATTATCAATATTGCCGGCAATACGGGCGGTACCGGTGCCGCACAGGTTACCAGCCTAAAAAACGCCGGGCGGGCGGCAGAAATCGGCATCGCCGAAGTGCATCAAGCCCTGTGCGATTCTGGACTTCGCAACAAAGTTATCTTGCGCAACTCTGGGGCGTTGCAAAACGGATACGATGTGATAAAAGCCTGTATTCTTGGGGCGGACAGTTATGAATTCGGCACCACAGCGTTAATGATGATTGGCTGTGTTATGGCAAAAAACTGTAATGTGAAGTGCCCCGCTGGACTAACCACAGACCCGGAAATTTTTGCCGGCGACGGACGGGCATTGGCACAATACTTCCTGAACATGGCACACGAAGTACGGGAAATTTTGGCATATCTAGGCTTTACCAGCTTATCACACATTCGAGGACGAACAGATTTGTTACACCTGCTCGACCACAAAGATTTAACCGGCTTTATCGATTGTCGAGCCTTACTGACACCAGTAGCGGAAAAAATCCCCGAAAAACCCAAATATGTACACCCTTGCTTTGCCAAAGACGACAGCATTATCGATGCGGTAAAACAAGCGATTATCGCCGGCAAAACGGTAACACTAAATTATGGCGATTTACATTGCTGTAACAAGTCCGTTGGCGGACAAACCGCTATCGATATCGAACGGATGCTGTCGTGGGAAATGAGCGAACAACAACGACAGGCATCAGCGGTGGTCACTTCCAATGGCAAACGCCCGATTTTACAGCCTAACACCTTGACACTGCTGTCTAAACAGTCGGCAGGACAATCGTTTGGGGCGTTTATCACTAGCGGTATGCAGCTGATTCACACTGGCATTTGTAACGATGGGGTGGGGAAATCCATGTGCGGGGGGACTATTGTGATTAAAAACCCCGGATCGAGTACAGAAAAATCCGTTGCCAACCAAGTACAAAATGCGTTGGTGGGGAACTTTGCCTTGTTTGGGGCGACCGGTGGCAAGGTATTTATCAACGGCGGAGCGGGCGACCGATTTGCCGTTCGCAACACGGGGGCGTTGGCGGTTGTCGAAGGCATTGGCGATTTTGGTTGTGAGTACATGGTCAATGGCACAGTGATGAATCTGGGCGAATTTGGCAAGGGCTTTGGCAATGGCATGAGCGGCGGCAACGCCTACCAATACGACCCCAACGGCAATTTGGAAATTTTACATTCGAAAGACAGCGTATCGATTGTGCGTTTAAACAATGGCGACACCCAAACCGCCTATCACATCCCCATCGTTAAGGATATTTTGCAACAACACGCCACCCGCACAGGATCGCCCCTAGCAGAAAAAATCTTGGCACAGTGGCAAACAGAAATAAGCAATTTTTATGTGGTAAATCCCATCGCCATTACCCAAACCCAGTGTCCCGATTACTTGGCAACCCATTCGCCCGCCAAAGTTATTGCCGAAGAACTGTTAAAAAGCTATACTATTTCGTCTATACGGGCGGTAAAACGGTCGTATACAAACGGCGATGCTATTTTAAATGGTGCCGTTCCCGAATCTTCACACACCACAAAAGGCGTCGATTTATTGGTACAATTCGGCATTATGTCATTTGCCAAAAAACGGGCGATAAAGACCTTGCACCAGCTGGGAATGGCGGTGGATTCGTATATGATCAATATCACGGCGAAAAAATTGATTATTACCGAAGATAAAGACATTATCAGCGACTGTATCCATGCGTTAAAATCCGATTTAAATGCCGTTCCCCACGAAGTGCTAGGGGCATGGCTGAGCCAAAAACGCATCAAAGATTACAAACAATCGTTACAGGGGCGGGATACTACGGAAATTTACAATGCGGGTATGATCGAATGGATAAAGTACATCTCTTCGAAAAACAAACAGATTATCCAGCAACACGGTACCCTAAGACAACGCATTCGACAAGCGTTTATTAAAAACCTTGTAAAATCCGTGCCTATCGATACAATGACAATACGCAACGACAATTGGACAGTAAACGATTCTCGGGTAGGTTAAATGGACAAGCATGTAAAGATCGAAGCCATCGCTGGCGATTCCCCCCTGAGCCTTGCACAATCTGCATGGATTGGCGGCTACTTTGCCGGTATGCAGGACGCTATGGCATCTATGGCGGCAGCGACTCACGCCCAACAGGAGCCTTTGTTTGTGTTGTTTGGGTCACAAACAGGCAACGCTGAATCGTTCGCCCAAGACTTGGCAGAAGTGGCAAATGGCGAATGTATAGACATGGCAGATGTGCAAGTACAGGACTTTGCCACATATAAAAATGTGGTTGTTGTAACCAGCACCTATGGGGACGGGGAACATCCGGATAACGGACAAATACTGTGGGACGCCGTGCAGCAATTGAGCACCCTAAAGTGTCATTATGCGGTGATTGGCTTGGGGGATACAGCGTATGATTTGTTTTGTAAATCCGCCGAAGACTGGGATCAGTACTTCGAAGGACGGGGGGCAAAACGGGTGCTGGAGACGGTCAAACTGGATGTAGACTTTGCCGATTTCCAAGACGATATTATTGCCAAAACCACACACACTTTTGATGCCCTGCGGGGTGCTATCGGCGGTGATTTAAGCGGCGGGGGGGCGGATGTCGCCGTATTGTTTGGGTCGCAAACCGGCAATGCGGAGGCTTTTGCTGCCGACTTGGGCAACGCCTTGAATGCCCAAGTATACGATATGGCAGATGTGGAACCAGAAGACCTCATCGAATACAAAAACATCGCCATTGTAACCAGCACTTATGGGGACGGGGAACATCCGGATAATGGACAAATACTGTGGGATTCTGTGCAGAATGTAAAAGCAGTTGCCTGTAACTTTGTGGTTATCGGCTTGGGGGATACGGCGTATGACTTATTCTGTCAATCGGCTATGGACTGGGAAAAATTCCTTATCGAAAAAGGCGGTAGAAAATTGCTGGACACGGTCACGCTGGATGTGGATTTTGCCGATCTCCAAGACGATATTATCGCCCGCACTAGGGACGCTTTTTCCATAAGCCCCACCGCCAAACCCACACAAAAAAAATCAAGCAGCGGACACAAATCCATATACACCCGCAGCAACCCATATATGGGTGCATTTTTAACACATACCTTGTTGTCCACTGCAGACTCTTCAAAACGGGTATACCATTTTGAATTCGAGATCGATGACCCAGAAATGGCGTACGAAGCGGGCGATGCATTAGGGGTAATTCCCATCAACAGTGATATATTGGTGCAAAATATTATCGCCAGTGGCGGTTTTGACGGGGATAAAATCATCGATGGCAAACCCTTTTATGATATTTTAAAAGTTGAGCGGGAAATTCGCCTGCCCAACCGTGATTTTATCGCTTTAGTGGCACAAAATGCCCAAGATTCCACATTACAAACATTGCTAGCGGACAAAAAAGCCATCGACGATTGGCTGTGGGGGCGGGAGACCGTCGACATATTGCAACAATTTAACCACAAATTGACAGAGGACACATTCCTAAGCGTTATGAAACCCCTGCAACACCGGCTGTATTCCATATCCTCATCACCAAAAGCCCACCCGGGGGAAGTACACCTAACCGTAGCAGCGGTAGAATACGATTTTAACCATCGACAATGTCAAGGGGTGGCGTCTTGTTTCCTTGCAGAAAGGCTGGCAATTGGCGACACGGTCGGATTATTTATACACGCAAACAAAGCATTTTCCATACCAGAAAACGGCGATACCCCCATCATTATGGTAGGACCCGGCACAGGTATCGCCCCATTTCGTGCGTTCTTAGAACAACGCTTTGCCACCAATGCGTGTGGGGACAATTGGCTGTTTTTTGGCGATCGCACCGAAGCCAACGATTTTTTATACGCTGAAACCTTAACCACATGGGAAAAACAAGGCAAACTGCGGCTGTCCTTGGCATGGTCCCGTGACCCTAACACCCCAAAAACCTATGTACAAGACCTGATGTTACAACAGGGCGAAGACATTTTTAAACAACTTGAGAAGGGGGCATACTTTTACATTTGCGGCGATGCATCGAGAATGGCAAAAGATGTGGACGCCGCCTTATTAGAAATCGTATCGACACACGGTGCTATGGCAATAGAAAAAGCCACCGCATACATTAACGACCTAAAAAAGAATAAACGCTATGTGCGGGATGTGTATTAAAGTGACCATAGTACTGCTGTAAATTACATATTTTGTTTCTTGGACGAAAGATGACGCAATATTTTTATTACTTATATCAAAAACAACCAAATTCCTTTTTGAACGAGTGATAGATGTATAAACAATTTCAGGAGTATCTTTTTGTTCAAGGATATAAAACACAGTTAAAGAAACATAGAATATCTTTTCTCTAAATATATGAAAATATCTGTTTATAGTTTTACGATTTATCCCCAATAAACGACTCGTTTTGGTTGCATCTATGTCTTCACAAAAACACAAAATTATTTTTTTCACCTTATATTCGCTCAAACTGTTTAACATAATCGCCTCAGAGTATATCATAATATTTCAAAATACTCTAGAGCCTAACTGTTTTATTACAATACACTATATAAATTTTTTCATAAGTATGCAAGCCAAATATGAAACTTATTATAAGGCTTCAATTCTGTAAATAATGCCACATAATAAAATAAAAAAACCGTTGGAACATGTCATTAAATTATAGGCAATGTTATTGGTAATGACGAGGTCGGAAGTTCAATTCTTCTCGACGGCACCATTTGGCTGACGCCTGCCCGTTTTGCCACATCTATTGTGGTTACTTTGTGTGTTGTTCTGATTCTTGTTGCCATTTTGTTTTGCTAATTTTTAGCATGTTTTTGTTCAAATAATCATAAATCCTACCCCACAATAGTATATTGGTATTGTCAATAGAGCACAGATGTAATTTATGTTGTAATACGCAAACATTTTGTGTATAGTGTAAATGGATAAATTAAGGTATAAACAAAAGAGGAAATATGACAAAAACGATTTTTATCACAGGAGCCACCAGTGGCATAGGTCAAGCGACCGCCGCATTGTTTGCATCACATGGATACCGTGTGGCGGTGGGGTATCATTCCGAAACGACCGATGGCGAAAAAAATAAACACGATGCCGAACAAGTTGTAACAAGCCTATCGGGCGACGGGCATATAAGTGTGGCGTGTTCTGTCGACAACACCCCCTCTGTCGAGAAAGCATTTGCCTATATCAAACAGCAATTTGGTACACTGGATGTGCTGTTAAATAACGGTGGGTCGACCAAATTTATTGCCCATGAGGATTTGGATTCCTTAACCGATGATGTCATCGATGCCATGTTTGCCATCCATGCACGGGGCACTTTGGCATGCGTGCGTGCGGCTGTGCCGATGTTGAACGATGGCGGTGTTATCGTTAACATATCATCGATTGCGGCAGAAACTGGGGTTGGCAGTAACATTGCCTATTGCGGGGCAAAAGCGGCGGTAGCAGTCATGGTAAAATCGCTGGCACGGGCACTGGCTCCAAAAATTCGTGTCATAGGCATTGCCCCCGGCTTGTTACGCACCAATTGTGTCAACGGCGAAGGGGCAGAGGTGTTTTTTGAACAACAAGCCGCCGCTACCCCCATGCAACGGCTGGGCACGGTACAAGAAGTGGCAATGGCGATTTATACAGGCGTGGAACACCTGACATTTACAACAGGCAGAATCCTGAATATAGACGGCGGGCGACCGTTAACATGATATGTTGTAACTATATATGGGCTTTATAGTGTTTATGGGTATATTCGGGTCAAAAATGTTTATCGTAAACATAAATCGTATAGCTGTGTTAAAATATACTGTAACATACCGAACAAGAAAAGAAGGATAATATGAGTCGAAAAATAAAAGTTGCTATTTTGGGATCAGGCAATATTGGGTTGGACTTGATGATGAAAATTGTCAAGGCATCGGCACACTTGGAAATGGGGGCATTGGTGGGCATTGACCCCGAATCCGAAGGGCTGAAAAAAGCCCGATATATGGACATTCAAACCACCAGTGCGGGCATAGACGGCTTACGGAAAATGACCGTATACAAGGATATTGGCGTGGTGTTTGATGCCACCAGTGCCAAAGCCCACGCACACCACAATACCATACTGCAACAGGATGGCAAAAAGGTCATTGACCTGACCCCCGCCGCTATCGGTTCGTATGCGGTGCCTGCTATTGATTCTGATGCCTGCATCAACGACCCCAATGTCAACATGGTAACCTGTGGGGGGCAAGCGGTTATTCCCATGATATATGCGGTAAAACAAGCAACCGACACGCTTATATACGGCGAAATTGTATCATCCATATCCTCACTGTCCGCAGGTCCGGGGACTCGAGCGAATATTGACGAATTTACCGAAACCACCGCACGGGCTATTCGCACGCTTACGGGAGCAAAAAACAGCAAGGCGATTATTATTTTAAACCCCGCCGATCCGCCGATTATGATGCGGTGTACCATATACACCCTAACCACAGGGGGCAGTGCAGAAAATATCCAACAATCCGTAGAAAATATGGTACAACAGGTACAACAATATGTGCCCAGATACACCTTAAAACAACAAGTACAATTTGACACCATAGACACCAACGATTTTAAAAACATGCGAGAAATTGTCGGCGATGTGACGGGCAAAGTGTTAAAATCCACCATATTCCTCGAAGTCAAAGGCAACGGCGATTGGTTCCCCGAATATGCGGGCAATCTGGATATTATGACATCAGCGGGCAAAGCGGTAGCGGAAACTTGGGCAAAACACACTATGTAAAAAGGGATATAAAAGGGAGATGTAACACATGGAACAAAAAATCGATATTCGGGATGTAACCTTGCGAGATGGCATGCACGCCATTCGCCACCAATACGGTCTAGACGATGTACGCAAAATTGCCATCGCCTTGGATGAATCGGGCGTGGATTCGATTCAGATAACCCATGGGGAAGGGCTGTGTGGTACTTCGCTAAACTACGGAGTCGGTGCCCATAGCAATTGGGATTGGATAAGCACAGCGGCAGAGGTGGTTAAGCATGCTACCATTGCCACCTTGTTATTGCCGGGGATTGGCACCAAAGCCAGCCTCAAAGAAGCTTATGAAGCGGGGGCAAGATGTGTGTATATCGCCACCCACTGCACGGAGGCGGACATATCCAAACAGCACATAGAATATGCCCGTTCCCTAGACATGGAAGTACTTGGATTTTTAATGATGTCGCACATGACAGACCCCTTGCCCTTAGCAGCACAAGCCCAATTAATGGCACAATATGGGGCACATTGTGTGTTTGTTGCCGATTCGGCGGGGGCAATGTATCCCGAAACCGTGTCGCAACGGGTCGATGCCTGCCGCCAAGCACTAGACCCCAATACGGTCGTGGGGATTCATTGTCATAACAATCTAGGGTTTGGCATTCAAAATGTGCTTGTTGCCTTCGAGAAAGGGGCAACCTGCGTCGATGCCGCTTTGGCGGGCATGGGGGCAGGGGCGGGAAATACCGCCTTAGAAGTACTCATGACCGTTATGAAAAAACTTGGCATGCCTCATACCTGTGATATATTTAAAATGATGGATGCGGCGGACGACTTGGTTATCCCCTTGCAACAACGCCCTGTTCGCATCGACCGGGAAACCTTGTCTTTGGGGTATGCGGGGGTATATTCCAGTTTCCTCAGACACGCAGAGCGGGCATCAGAACAATATGGTGTCGACACCCGAGAAATCTTAATTCGACTAGGCGAATTGCAAATGGTGGGCGGACAAGAAGATATGATTATCGATGTCGCCCTCGATTTAAAAAAGAACAACGATAACGCAGTATAAATGAAGGATAGAATATGTCTCATAAAACGGATTTTATTGTATCTGTAACAGCCGTTGTTGGAAAGAAAAATATTTTAACAAAGCCTGTGGATATTATCCCCCACAGTACGGGGTGGCGGTTTGGCGGAGGCTCTGCACTGGCGGTTATTTTTCCCCAATCGTTGTATCAACAATGGCAGGTCTTAGAACACTGTACCAAGCATGATATTATTGTGTTGATGCAGGCGGCAAATACGGGCTTAACCGGTGGCTCAACCCCCATGGGGGACGATTACGACCGCCCTGTGGTGATTGTTAAAACCCATAAAATCCATACACCGTACTTGTTGGACGGCGGTAAACAAGTGATAGCGTTTCCCGGAACGGCTTTATACGAACTGGAATCGGTTCTGGAAGACATTGACCGTGAACCACATTCGGTGATTGGCTCGTCTTGTATTGGGGCATCGGTTATTGGCGGGGTGTGTAACAATTCTGGTGGTGCGTTGTTGCAACGGGGACCATCGTATACGGAACTGGCGTTGTATGCCCAAGTGGACGAACAGGGTAAACTGCAGCTGATTAATAATACCGGACTAGATCTTGGCACCACCCCAGAAGAAATTTTAACCACCATCGAAACGGGCAATTTTGACAAGCAAAATCTACCGCCCACCAACCGCAAGGCGTCGGGTACCAATTATGCCTATGAAGTACGACAGGTGGATAAGCCCACTCCTGCTAGATGTAATGCCAACCCTGATTATTTATACGAAACCAGCGGATCGGCGGGCAAATTATCCGTATTTGCCGTACGGCTGGATACTTTCCAAGCCCCTAAACGCAAGGCGTTGTTTTATTTGGGCAGTACCGATGCCAAACACTTTACTGTCATACGGCGACATGTGTTGCAACACTTTAAAAACTTGCCCAATCTGGCGGAATACATGAATAAAGTTGCGTTTGACCAATCGCTAACATACGCCCGAGACATCTTTTTTATTCTTACCCTGTTTGGTCCCAGCTATATGCCCACCCTATTTCGCATAAAACGCAAGTGGGATGCACGGCTGAAAAAGTGCAAAATATTTAGTAACGCCCCCACGGACAGGCTGTTACAAGCCCTGTTTACACCGTTTAAGTTTTTATACCCAAAACGCCTTCGACAGATGGGCAAAAAATACGGTCACCACCTGATTATTGAACTATATGACGACGGCATTGAGGAAGCGGCAACATACCTGCGGGAATTTTGTGATACCCATGAGGGTATAGACTATATCATTTGTAACGCACGGGAACACAAAGCCATGCTGAATTTCCGTTTTGCCGCCGGTTCCGGGTTGGTGCGGTCTGAAATTATGCTAAAAAATGACAACCTGAAACAGCTGAATTATGATGTGGCATATCCCCGTAATGCGGACGATGTTATCGATGACATTGTGCCCCCAGATATCGAACATGCGTTGTTGCAAAAAAATCATATCAGCCACTTTTTCTGTCATGTGGTACACCAAGCGTATTTGATCGATACGACAAAATGTGATTTTAACACAGCGGACAAAGCGTTTATCGATTTCTTTAAACAGCGAAATGCCATGTACCCTGCCGAACATAACTTTGGCAATAAATATCATGCCCCCGAACAGGTGCAGCACTTTTATCGAGACCTAGACCCCTGCAATACCTTTAATGCCGGTGTGGGGCTTATGTCGAAACAAAAATATTATAAAAAACCATGAAAACGATGGGATAAAATGGACTAAAAAAGGGGCTAATGAAACCCCTTTCACATTTTGTGGCGGGTCACCTTACACACCATTTACCCCCAAGTATATGGCATACAGTGATCCGGTGGCGGTCATGAATAAGCGATTCTTTTTGATACCACCGAAACAGACATTGCTGACAAATTCTGGCAATTTGATTTTACCAATTAGTTCACCTTTTGTGTTGATGCAATGCACCCCATCGCCGGCACTGGTCCAGATGCGACCATCTGTGTCAAAGCGAAACCCGTCGAACAATCCCACTGTACAGGTGGCAAACGGGCTATCATCTGCTTCGCCAGCTAGTGACTTGCCATCTGCGGACACGGCAAAACGACGAATATGAGCGGGACCGTTTTCCATGTGGCTTGCCCCCGTATCGGAAATATACAAATACTTTTCGTCCGCACTGAACGCTAAGCCGTTCGGTTTGACAAAATCTTTGCTGACCACAGTAATTTCGCCTGTTTGTCCATCTACACGGTATACAAAACATCCCCCTTGTTCCATCGGTGCCGGGTCGCCTTCGTAATCGCCCATAATCCCATAAGACGGATCCGTAAACCAAATAGAATCATCCGACTTCACCACCACATCATTGGGGGAATTTAACCGTTTGCCGTTGTACGAATCGGCGATGACTTCGATCTTGCCATCGAACTCTGTACGGGTGACCCGGCGGGTTAGGTGTTCGCAGCTGACCAATCGCCCTTGGTTATCGACGGTGTGCCCGTTGCTGTTGTTAGAATCGGCACGAAATACGGAAATATGCCCGTCATTTTCGTCATACCGCATAATCTTATTGCCGGGAATATCCGACCAAATCGTATACCGCCCCGCAGCAAAGTAAGCAGGACCTTCGACCCATCGACATCCCGATGCCAATCGTTCTACCTTGGCATGGGGGATAAAACACTGTTCAAATTCGGGCTTGATGACTTCGTACCCTGTTCCTTCTATGGTTCCATATAACATTAAGTCTCTCCTTGTATCTTTTAATGTATATTCTCAATAGGTTACACATGTTGCACACATTTTTCAATACCCCTAATTTAGACATTGCAATATTATAAAAAACATGATAGCATAAACATGTTGTTACAATCATATAACACATTTTTAAAAAAAACAAGTACTATTTCAGAGAGAGAGAAATGCCAAAAATACGGTTACAGAACCTTGTTAAATGCTATGGTAGCACAGAAGTTCTGCACGATGTCAATCTGGAGATGGAAGACAACGAATTTACCGTTTTGGTGGGACCTTCGGGGTGCGGAAAGTCTACGACATTGCGGATGATTGCAGGGCTGGAAACCGTGTCCGCAGGGGAGATTTATATCGATGATAAACCCGTATCGCAGTTGGAACCCAAAGACCGTGGCATTGCTATGGTATTTCAAGATTACGCCTTATATCCCCATATGACTGTTTTTGAAAATATGTCATTTGCCCTAAAATTACAATGGGTTGCCAAAGATATTATCCAAGAAAAAGTCACAAAAGTGGCAAAAATGTTGGGGCTGAGCGAATATTTGTACCGCAAACCTGCCGAATTATCGGGCGGACAGCGACAACGGGTCGCCATGGGGCGGGCATTAACCCGTGATTCGCCTGTGTTTTTGTTTGACGAACCCCTGTCCAACTTGGACGCAAAATTGCGGGGAAAAATGCGGGCAGAATTGGCACTGATGCACAAACAGCTAGATAAAAACATGATTTATGTGACCCATGACCAAGTCGAAGCCATGACCTTGGGCGATCGCATTGTGGTTATGAATGGCGGATATATCCAACAACAAGGCACCCCCGAACAGCTGTACAAACACCCCGTCAATAAATTTGTGGCGGGATTCTTGGGGGCACCGACTATGAACTTTTTGAACGCCACTGTACAAGTAACAGGCAATGCCGTATCGCTGTTATGTGACGGATTTTCCCTAAATCTAAGTGGCGATACCGCCGAAAAAGCCCGTCCCTATGCGGACAAAAAAGTCATATGTGGCATCCGCCCCAGCGACATTGTGTACAATCCGCAAGCGAATGAAAACATGGGGGTCGACCTGCACATCGCACTCAGCGAATACATCGGTGCCCATTCCGTATTGCTGTGCAAAGCCTCACAACAGGCGGATTTTATCACTGTGGAATTAAAATCCGATACACCGGTGGAAATTGGTGGGGTGCTGAGATTCGAAATACAACAACACCATATACATCTTTTTGATACAGATACAGAGCGGGCATTATAGGGTAAAAATGTCCCCGTATGTATATAAACCGAAGCCTAATCTTATGAAGGAGAGCGTCATGAAAATACTGTTATCTAAAATTATATCCGTTGCTGTGGGGGGGATCATAGGGGCAACCATAGCGGTTGCCAACCCCTATGCACCATACAAGGGGCAAACGATTGTTGCCAACTTCCCCGCCGTACCGCACTATGATGCGATTATGAAAATCATACCTGAATTTACCAAAGAAACAGGTATCAGAGTGGAAGTGGATCGCTTGTCGTACATGAAAATGCGGCAAAAACAAACCCTAGAATTAACCAAGTCCAAAGGCGAATATGATATTATTTCGTATGTGGTATTTTCTAAGGCGGATTATGTATACGCCGACCAATTGGAAAACTTGGCAAAGTACTTTATGAATCCAAAACTATCTGACCCCAATTGGGATGCGGAAGATTTAATCGATGGATATGTCAGTAACATCGGTGTTGCCGGCGGTAAAAAAGGATACTTACCGGGCAAAACCGGCTCCTTATATGGCTTGCCACTGGGATCTGAAACATCTGTACTGGGGTATCGTAAAGATATTTTTGACAAACATAACCTAAAAGTACCAACAACCTATGACGAAATGCTAGACATCGCATGTAAAATCAAAGACCTAGAACCGGGTATGGGCGGGCTGTCGTCCCGTGCGGCATCTGGTCACCATGCATCACATGCGTTCTTGTTACACTTGGCACCACTAGGCGGTCGAATCTTCGATGACAACTGGAACCCGACTATGAACAGCGAAGCAGGCGTAAAAGCCGCACAAGCCTTAAAAGACATCGTGCATTGTGGACCAGAAGGGGCAGCAACCTTCGGCTTTGCAGAAATGGCAGATGCGTTCTTACAAGGTAAGACGGCTATGTTTCTAGATTCTTCCGTATTCGCCAACAATGTGGACAATCCAGAAAAATCCAAAGTGGTTGGCAAAGTGGGCTGGACACTACACCCCAAAGGTGTACGGCGGGGGTCTCAAACCGGCGGATTTGGCGTGGCGATTCCAAAAAACGCCCAAAACAAACAAGCCGCATTCTTGTTTATGCAATGGTTGACATCGAAAAAAGGCGACAAACTAGCCGCATTACAAGGCGGTAACCCCATACGGTATTCCACCCACAACGATGCGGAAGTCAATGCGAAATTCCCACACATGGCGGCATTTGGCGAAGCATTAAAGTATGCAGATCCCGATTGGCGTCCAATTATTCCAGCATGGGGGAAAATTAACGCTGAACTAGGTACCGCATTGTCAAAAATGATTACAGAAGACCTAGATCCTAAAACCGTTCTCGATGGCGTGGCTGCACGCACTAAGGCGATTATGGAAGATGCGGGATATTACAGCTGGAAATAGGGCTGTACACATATAACACTATGGGGGGCGGGTGTGCCCGTCCCCTAATGTGTTAAAGTGTGTCATCTTGTATAAAAAAGACACAAAAGAGAAATAGAGTTGTAAAATGCAAACATGGAATCGGCTGACCCCGTATATGTTTCTTGCCCCTGCGGTTGTTGTCATGGCGGTAGCGTTGTTGTATCCGATTGGATATATGATATATGCCAGCTTCCTTGACTGGGTACCCTCCCAACGCATTGGCGAAGCCGAATGGGTAGGGTTTAAAAACTATATCACCCTATTATACGATCCGAATTTTAGGGAATCGTTTTTTGTTACCATTCGTTTTGCATTTTTTGTGGTATTGATTGAAATGATTGTCGGCGTGGGGCTTGCCCTGATGCTAGACCGTCCGTTAATCGGTATGTCCGCTGTTAGGTCTTTGTTTATCCTGCCGGTAATGATTGCCCCGATTGTGGTGGGGTTGATGTGGCGGTATATGTATCACCCAACCACAGGGACTTTTAATAAACTCTTAGACCTTATAGGCTTGGGGGCTGTGCCGTGGTTGTCCGATGGTACTTGGGCATTTATTGCTATTGTGATTGCCGATGTGTGGCAGTGGTCGCCGTTTGTGTTTATTTTAAGTCTGGCTGCCCTACAATCCTTACCCCGCAGTACCCTCGAGGCCGCCCGTATGGACGGTGCCAATGGGTGGCAACAAATATTTTATATTAAAATTCCGTTAATGATGCCCGTGCTTATTGTCACCGCATTGTTACGCTTGATCGATGCGTTTAAAGTGTTAGAAGTTATCTTGGTTATGACCAATGGAGGACCCGGATTGTCGACAGAAATTATGGCACTTCGCATTTCCCGAACGGTGGGCGAATTTCAAGAACTGGGCGTTGCCGCCGCCATGTCAAATTATTTGTTACTATTGTTGCTATTCTTAACAGTGGGCATGTTTACATATACAAAAATCGTCGAAATCCATCGTAAAAACGCCTTACAACAAATCGCAGAACAAGAGTAACAGGAGCCACACTATGCAACAAAAATCTTCTTCCCTATTTTGTGTGATGCTTGTATGTTTGGTGCTAATGTCTGTTGGACCCATTGTGTTAATGATAAGTGCGTCTTTTAAGTTAAATGTGGATATTATGGCGGATGGGTGGCACATATTTTTCTTGCCTACTTTGTCCAATTACGAAAAAATACTGTGTGATGTGTTGTGGTATGACCCCTCAGGCATAGACTACTGTGACCCCACTTTTGGTCGCAGTTTGGGAAATTCGCTGATTATTGCCACTGCCGCTACTTTTATCACCTTGATAATGGGGTGTATGGGGGCGTATGCGTTGGTGCGGTTTAAATTTATGGGGCGAGACACCGTGTCGTTTACCACTATGGCAATGCGCATGGTACCACCGGCTGTACTGTTGGTACCGATGTTTGGCATTTGGACTTTCCAATTTGGACTGGACGGTACCCATGTGGGGTTGGTACTGGTATATGTGGCGATGAATTTGCCGTTTGTGATATGGATATTACAAAGCTTTATTGTACAAATCCCCATACAGCTCGAAGAGGCAGCAAAAATGGATGGGGCAAGACCGTTTCAAATATTTTTTAAGGTGGTGTTTCCCCTCATTAAACCGGGATTAGCCGCCGCTTTTATGCTGACTTTTCGTGTCATATGGAATGAATTTTTACTGGCAAATGCCTTAGGCGATCGGGGAACCCGTACAGTTCCCGTGTTTATCGTAAACAACATCAGTGAAACAGAAACCGATTGGGGGGCGATTATGGCAACGGGCGTGTTGTTGGCTATTCCACCAATTATTTTCACATTGATTGCCTCAAAACAGATTATCACCGGTATGACCGCAGGGGCGGTTAAGGGGTAACAGCATGGGGGAGAGTATCATGCACATATGGGAATGGTTGCAGCATCCCCTTGACCCTGCCCGTCCCCATAATATCGATCCCTATATTGCATGGCATGCCCGTTTGATGGTGCTTGCGTGGGGGGTGTTGTTGCCTTTGGGTATTTTGATTGCACGATTTTTCAAAATCACCCCAAAACAACATTTTCCCAAGCAGGTCGAAAATAAAATGTGGTGGTATTCCCATCTGGTGCTACAAATTTTGGGCAGTATAATCGCTGTACTAGCACTGATATATGTGTTAATATATGGCAATAAACGAGATGTGCCCGTACATGAAACCTTAGGATGGGCAACCATGATTGGGTTGTTTATACAAGTGGTACTGGGGCTGTGCCGGGGCAGTTCTGGCGGACCCACACACCAACAAATATGGGGGCATCATTATTTTATGACCGGTTGGCGGTACTTTTTTGAATATACGCATAAAAACTTAGGGTATGTGGTGTTGATATTGTCATGGATAACCGGGTCAGTGGGGATGTGGCATGTAAACGCCCCCATATGGATGTGGATTGTGCTTGGGGGGTGGCTATGTGTATTGGTTATGACATGCGTTTATTTACAATATCGGGGATATGCGGTGGACACATACGAGTCTTTGTGGGGCGTGGACAGGTGTCACCCCGGCAATACCAAGCGTGTGATAAACTTTGGTGTGCGGCGGTTACGCTTGGAGTACGAGGGGAAAGTACAGAAGAAAAAACGCCATATTGACATACTAGGGCGATATAATCCGCCCCCAGACACACATGAAAAATAAAATATACTTGCGTTATAGGATACATCTATAAGCATAGAAGAAAATTTAATTTCAATATGATACAAAGGAGAAATTGACATCATGGAAAACGAAGTATTATTGATTGTAGAAAAAGCATCACACCGCTTTCGCTATTATGACATGCACACAAAACAGGTCTTAAAAGAAATCCCCCTGAGTGATTTCCCCCATGAGTTCACAGTGTCCCCATGTGAAACCTATGCCTACATTGGGGCATATGGGGTGATTAATTCGGGCTCCACCGATCAAGGCAATTGTGAAGTTTATGTACTGGACATTACCACAGGCGACATTATCAATACCTTGTGCGTAGCAGATGGCACACATGGACCTTGTTACCGCCCGCATGGGGTGGAAGTGGATGCATACGGGGGGCTGTATGTTCTGAGCGAATCTGCCGACAGGCTGTTTTATAAAAAAGACCCGACACAAGACACCACATTTGATACCAGCGTACCCACAGGCGGTACCAAAGGGCATTTATTTGCCTTAACCAAAGATGGCACCCGTGCGTTTGTCAGCAACTTGGCATCGGGGAATGTAACCGCCATCGATCCCCATGATTCATCGATTATCCCCATTGCTGTAGAAACAGGGGTAAAGCCCGAAGGGCGATGCCTGTCCCCCGACGAAAAAACTTTGTTTATTACCAATCGGGGGGATAATACCATATCGGTTATCGATGTGGAAACCCTGCAACTAAAATTCAGCTTCCCCACCCCCGAAGATCCAACCCGTGTTTTTTATGACGCCAAACGGGACAGGTTGATGGTGATAAATTACTTAGGCATGACCATGTCTATTTACAATCCGCACAACGGAGATGTGATTCATACTTTTGAATTTGCATCACACCCTACGGCATTATCCTTTATGGACAATGGCAACAAGGTGATAGTACCCTTTATGGATCAGAAAATCCGTATTTACGACATCGACAGCCACGCCCAAGTGGATACAATAAATGCAGGCGAAGAACCAGATGTAACATATGTGGTAAAAAAATCCGCATTACAGTTTGTATAAGGAGAAAAACCCTATGACAAAACCAACGCTTGGTATTATTCAAGGCGATATTGCAGGTATCGGACCGGAATTATTGTGCAAAGTTTTAAACTGTGCCGATGTGCGAGAACGGGCACATATTGTGATTATCGGTGCTTATGCAGCCTATGAACGGGGGGTGGAAACAACAGGTATCGACATGCCCGTAAAGACCATTACAACCAGTGAACAGGTCGATTTTTCTGGGGACAATGCGAACACTATATACCATTTCGACTTGCATATTGAAGGCATTAGCCGTGTGCCATATTCTGAAACCTCCGCCGCAGGCGGACAGTCCAGTTTACTGGGGTTGGAAAAAGGGCTGGCGTTGTACAGACAAGGGCTGGTACAATCCCTGTGCTTTATGCCGTTTAACAAAGAATCCATGCACAAGGGCGGAAACGCCTTTAACGATGAAATGCACTTTTGTAAACACCATTTAGGGTATGATGGCGTAGTCAGCGAATTTAATGTGGTCGACGGCATTTGGAACGGACGGGTTACATCGCATGTGTCGTTACGAGAAGTCCCAGACCTTATTACTTTTGACCGTGTCAGTAGGTCGATCGACTTGGCACATGATACTTTGACAAAAGCCGGCTACAAAAATCCAAGAATTGCGGTAAACGCCCTTAATCCCCATGCGGGTGATGGGGGCTTGATGGGTATGGAAGAAATAGAAGTCATAACCCCCGCCATCAAATCCGCCCAGCAACGGGGTATAAATGTACATGGACCCTTTCCCAGTGATACGGCATATCTGCAAAAAGACGAAAATGGCAAATTTGCTTATGACACTGTGGTCAGCATGTACCACGATCAAGGACAAATCGCTATCAAAATGATGGGTTTTGACCGGGGCGTATCGGTAATGGGCGGTCTGCCTGTCCCCGTAACCACCCCCGCACATGGCACCGCCTTTGACATAGCCGGCAAAAACTTGGCAAACCCCATCCCCACATACAACGCCGTCATGATGTCGATAACCATGGGGAATACCGCATAAATGGGTTATTTGTCTGATGTGTTCGACACAGTATTTTTCGACCTTGAATCTTTTGAACCGTTGATATGTAAGGGTTTAAGGGGTGTTGTATTATCTAAATGCGACAGCATAACACAAACTCTCTGGATACGCTAAACCACACAGTGTAGACCACGGGCAACTACTCTCAATTGTTCACAAGGTGAACCACCAAAGCGTCCGCCACCGTTTGCAACTAATAAAACGGGTTTATGAGCAACCAATGCCATTGTCAATTGATCCAAGGCATTTTTCATAATTCCTGTAAAGCAATACGGTTTAATGTCATCTGCAATACACCCAAAAGACCTATCGAATATGTAAAACCAGTTGAAACTTTTTCGCATTTAAAGTATGTTAAAATGTGTATAGTCTAAATCCGATGGGTAAATATGGCGTACATGTTTAGGGTCATGTGTGGCACCCGTGATCTGTAGATAAGGAGCTTTTGTGATGCCGTGTGTATCAAACAATACATCAAAGTATACAACACCTATACAGGATTCGTTCGGACGGCAGTTTCCATATGTGCGGTTGTCCGTAACCGATGTGTGCAATTTCGCCTGTTCTTACTGCTTGCCCGATGGGTATAAGCCCAATGGGTGTACGCCATTTATGACACAAGCGGAAATTATCCGCTTGGTGCGGGCGTTTGTACAGTTGGGCGTGTGGAAAATCCGTATCACAGGGGGGGAACCGACCGTACGGCGGGATTTTTTATCGATTGCCGAACACATCGCCCATATAAATGGCGTCCGTAAACTTGCCATCACCACCAATGGGTATAAACTGGACAAAAAAGCCCAATCGTTTTACAATGTGGGCATCAGAGCGATAAATATCAGTATCGATTCGTTAAATCCCGCCCAATTCAAAGCCATCACCGGGCATGACCGTCTGGGGGAAATTTTGTGCGGCATCGACGCATGTTTCGAGGTGGGGTTTCAAACTGTTAAAGTGAATGCGGTGTTGTTAAAAGACTTAAACCACAAGGAATTAAACGACTTTATCGCCTTTACCAAGAACCGCCACATATCCATACGGTTTATAGAATTGATGCGTACCAACGACAACGCAGCCTACTTTAACGCCCATCACATGCCGGCGTTTACGGTCATCGATCGCCTGATACAACAAGGGTGGCGGTTAAAACCCCGCACCATAGGGGCAGGCCCCGCCCAAGAATTTACCCACCCCGATTATCAAGGCAGTATGGGCGTTATCGCCCCCTATGCCCCTGATTTTTGTAAAACTTGCAACCGCTTACGGGTATCGGCAACGGGCGATTTACACCTGTGTTTATTTGGCGACAAAGGCTATCCGCTTCGAGATTTGCTGCAATCCGATGACACGCAAACGGAATTGGCATACGCTATTTTAGACTTGATGCAGTACAAAAAATCCGCACACTTTTTACACGACAACAACAGCGGTATTCGCAACCACTTGGCAAGTATAGGAGGATAGCACATGACAGACACAATTACCTTGCAAGACGGATATTTTAAAATGATCGATGTGGGCAGAAAACGCCCCACCCGTAGGCGAGCCGTAGCGTGTGGCACCATATACATGAACGCAACCGCTTTTACCGCCATCACAAATAAAACCCTACCCAAAGGCGATGTGTTGGCATTAGCCGAAATCGCCGGCATCACAGGGGCAAAATTGACGCCCGAACTTATCCCCATGTGTCATACTTTGCCTATGGATCAGGTGACTATCCACTGTCACTTAAACCCCGATGAAAACAGCATCACCGTATACGCCCAAGCGGCAGCATTCGCCAAAACGGGGGTGGAAATGGAAGCTTTAGTGGGGGCAAATACCGCTTTACTGACCATTTGGGATGTGGTCAAAGGAACGGATGCCAACTTACGCATTGGCGAAGTAAAATTGCTGGTTAAAACGGGCGGCAAACAGGGCGTGTGGATACACGCAGACGGTATCCCCGATTGGTTACAACAGCAGCTGCCCGCCCCATTGTTTTTACAAAACAAAACAGCGGCAGTACTGGTGATGAGCGACCGGGCATCCGATGGCACTTATACGGACACATCGGGGGCTTTGTTGCAGCAACAACTAACCACCGCAGGGGCAGATGTCATATGTTATCAGGTGATACCAGACGACCAAGCCACCATTTCCCAAACCGTAAAAACCCTGTGTCGTAGCCATACATTAAACATACTGATTGCCTGTGGCGGTACGGGACCGGGTCCCCGTGATGTGACCCCCGAAGCCCTGCACTCGATAAGCGATCGCATGCTCGATGGGTTGGGCGATGTGATACGACACGAAAGTTTACACTTTACGGATACGGCGTGGTTATCACGGACAACAGCGGGTATGGTCGGGGCAACGCTAGTGGTGGCACTGCCGGGATCGCCACAAGCGGTACAACAGTGTTGGGACATTATCAGCCCGTTTATAGGCGACACCTTAAACAAAATCAAAAAACAGGGATTCGGAGACTAAAATATGAACGATATTACCATAAAAATTCAATGTTTCGGGGCATTGCGTGCCATTAGCGACAATATAACCGTCAGCACCCCGCCCCAACCCACCGCAAAGACCGTAAAACAGGCGATTATCCGGGTGATTGGCACCACCCATCAGCCCCTTATCGACAGCTCTGTGTTGGCAACGGACACGAAGGTATTACAAGATACAGAGGTTATCGACAACACACAACACCTGTCTATCTTGCCCCCCGTGTGCGGAGGGTAAGACATGGCACACACGATCGTTATTCAGAACACCCCCCTGTGTACAGACACCGCTATGCAGGCGGTGTGCGACCCCGCATATGGGGCGGTGGATATGTTTATTGGTACCGTTCGAAACACCCATGCGGGTAATACTGTGGTGGGGATTACATACGATGTACACACCGCACTTGCCAAACAGCTATTGTACACCATATGCGACGAAGCGGTGGCACAGTGGACGGAGACAAAATATTTTGTTGCCCACTATCAAGGGCATTTACCAGTTGGCGGCGTCAGTATTATCATAGCCGTTGCCTCCCCCCATCGAGCGGAAAGTTTTGACGCTTGTCGATATGTCATAGAAGCCATCAAAAAACGGGTACCTATTTGGAAAAACGAACACTACACCAACGGCGAAAGTGGCTGGTTGCCCGGACACTGTTTACGAACGGAACAAGGCGATGGATAACGGTGTGCCACATAAACACATATTGGGTATTATACTGGCGGGGGGGAAATCCCGCCGCATGGGACAAAATAAAACGGTTTTATCCTATCACGGCACGCCCCTTATCGCCCACATGTTGCACACTTTAACATCCGCTAACATTGAAAACACGGTTATCAGTGGCACAGTTGCAGGATACGACCATATGTGTGTGCCTGATACCATACCGTTTGCAGGTCCCGCCCATGCGATTGGCGGGATTATGCACACATATCCCGATTACGATGGCTATGCGGTGGTGCCTGTCGATATGCCTTTGTTACGCCCAGACATGATACAAATTTTGTTACAACAGCCACAAGGGGCAACTTTTCAGTGGTATCCCCTGCCCGCTTATATTGTGCCACCGCCCCATGCCCATTTTTACATAAACCCGCACACATCGATAAAACAGCTGCTGCAACAGTGTAGCACGCCCTGTATTCCTATGCTGGATAGGTTTAAACCGTATATGAAAAACGCCAACACCCCCGAACAGTGGCAACACATCACCGACACTCGCCGATGATAGGATTGTTGTTTTTTATAACCGCCATATTATACGCATCCGTAGGCTTTGGCGGTGGGTCTACCTATAGTGCGTTGCTGATGTTCACGGGTACCGATTACCGATTGGTACCGCTCATTGCTCTGAGCTGTAATATCATTGTGGTTAGCGGCGGCGTATGGCACTTTGCCAAATCGGGGGCATTTTCTATCAAGGACACTTTGCCATGGGTGGCGGTGTCCGTACCAATGGCATGGGTGGGCGGATATATACCCGTCTCCAAAACCGTATTTATGGGAGTATTGGGTACCACATTGTTTATATCGGCTATAAAAATGCTGTTTTTCGAAAGACACCCCCCCACTGCAACATATACGCAACATGCACATAACAATCGTTTATTACCGTTTTGTGTGGGTGGGGCATTGGGCTTTGTAGCAGGTATCACTGGCATTGGCGGCGGTATTTTTCTTGCCCCCATACTGCACCATATACGGTGGGCAACCGCAAAGTGCATCGCCGGTATGTGCAGTATGTTTATTTGGGTAAATTCTGTAGCGGGTCTGATGGGACAGCTAACAAAAGCCCACAGCCAATGGGGCAGGGAACAAACAGACACATGGGAGATACTGATACCCTATGTATGGGTATTACCTGCAGTGCTTATTGGCGGACAAATAGGTGCTTGGCTAGGGGCGTCTCGCATAGATGTAAGATGGGTAAAAACCATAACCGCCATACTGATTTTATATATATCTGTGCGGTTGCTATATACCTTTGTATCCCTGTTGTTATAGTATCTGTCCTGCCGCACTTATATCTCATATGTGTACACACTCACCCGCACATTGCGTGTTGTAAAAATTTTTATATTTTTCTGTTTACTTGTATACCGTTTTACATTACATATAGGACACTGCCCACTCGTAGCTCAGCTGGATAGAGTATTTGCTTCCGACGCAAAAGGCCGCAGGTTCGAATCCTGCCGAGTGGGCCACCCCACAGAAAAGCTAGCAACAACAACAGACAAGGCAGAAATGTTTTCACGCCCACCACACCACACCCGATGGGTGCAAAAGCACGACCGATACACGACAAAATCACGCACCCAAAATATTTTCGTTTATGCTTTATATGCTTCTGCTTCGCTGGAACCACTGGTGGCGTTGCCCTCACTGTACGAATGGGCACCGACACCAGCCAATTTACCATTGGTTACAATTTGGTATGCGTCTCGCAGCGGTTTACCTGCAAAGAAACATTCCAGAATTTCACGGGCACCCGCCGCATAGCGTGCTTGGGCGGACAATGTTGCCCCTGAGGTATGAGGGGTCATACCATGTTGCGGCATTGTCCGCCACACATGGTCATTGGGGGCGGGCTGTGGAAACCACACATCGCCGGCATAGCCACTTAAGTGACCAGATTCTAATGCACGGGCAACCGCATCACGGTCGCAAATCTTACCCCGTGCCGTATTGATTAAATACGCCCCTTTTTTCATTTTAGCAATCATAGTATCGTCAAACAAATGTTCGGTTTCAGGATGTAATGGACAGTTAATGGTAACCACATCACACGCCTGTACCATAGATGTGACAGAATCGTGGTGAGTCACATGCAATTCTTGTTCTACATCCGCAGGCAGGCGGTGGCGATCGAAGTAGTGTAAATGTACATCAAAAGGCTTTAATTTTCTGAGCACCGACAGCCCAATACGACCTGCGGCAACGCTGCCTACATGCATGCCTTCTAAGTCATACGACCGTTTTACCGCATCGGCAATATTCCAGCCCCCCGATTTGACAATAGCGTGTTGTGTATGGTAATCCCGTACCATAGATAAAATCATCATCACCACATGTTCTGACACGGAAATAGAATTGCAAAATGTCACTTCTGCTACATCGACATTATATTCAGCCGCCGCCTCTAAGTCCACATGGTCGGAGCCGATACCTGCGGTAATAGCCAATTTTAAATTTTTTGCTTTTTCGATCAGCGGACGGGTCACATAAAACGGCCAAAACGGTTGCGAAATCACCACATCCGCATCGACAATTTCCCGTGCCGCCACCGAATTATCCCCATCTTTGTCCGCCGTAACAACCAATTCATGCCCCTCAGATTCCAAGAACTTTCTAAGCCCCAACTCCCCAGAAACACAGCCTAATAACTCCCCCGGCGTAAAATCAATCGCCTTCGGGGACGGCAATGTCGTACCATCGGGATACTTATCTAATTTAGGCAAATGGGCTAAGGCGTAGCTGTTTGGCATGCCAGCGGTCGGATCGTCAAAAAGTACACATAATATTTTCATGTTTATTCTCCCTAATACATTGTTTTTAACGCTGATGTGGAGTATACACTATCAACGGTGTTGCGGGGGGATTAATTTTTTCTATACAGAAACTGCTAAAAAGCAATCTTTTACAACAAACAACATATCTTTTATAAAATAAAAAAGTATCTTTTATACTATATATTAGTTGACAAAACCAAAGTAATATGATATATTACAGGTTGTTTATTTATAAAAAACACTACAAGCAATTTTATTTTAATATTTTATTATAGGAGAATTACAATGAGCGAAAAATTAACCGATGAAGCAAAACGCTTAAACTATGTCATAAACACATGCTGGAATCGCACACAAGACGCCACCCGTGGGTATATGGAGCCGGGTGGATATGGTTTTGGTGGTTTGGCAATAGATGCCGGCGATTCGTATGTCAACAGCTGTATTTTAACAACCGGGGTTGTTAAGATGGACGAAGGAAAGTTTCCTCTCGATCAGGGTCTGGAAAATATTGTCAGCTATGACCGGGCGGAAAAGAATGATGCGTATATTGGTGAAATCAATATGATACAAACTTCTTCGTTTAACGGTATCCGTGGGGTTATGTGGGGTTTGGATTTAGCCATCGATCCTGAAATCAAATCTGGGAAATTACCGGTTCTGTTTAATATCGAAGAGGGCGAAACATCGATTCCCGTATACTCCATGCAGCCGCTACAAAAAGCCGCACGGCAATTGTTTGGATTGGAAAAACAAAGACACATTGCCCCCTTGAGAGGATCGAATGTTATTTGTGCGGAAAAAAGCTATACTACCAGCGGTGAACAGGTAACAGCAGGCGGTTGGGTATGGGCATTATTGCTGTTTGCCGTTGCCAAAGATCGGGTGGAACATTCTTCATTATTTATCGAAGATGCGGGATATTATAAGCCTGACATGAACAAAGACCAAGTTATATCAGCCCTGAACGATAAATGTGGCGGTATGGCAACAGCCGCCGCATTGTGTGGTATCGATCAAAGCACCGAATACGAAAAGATGTTTGTAGGGTATAAAGTTACAAAGGTAAATCCGGGAGAGGTAGGATGTGCCTTAACCTGTGCCCCTTATGTAACATTGTCTGTTCTAGGGGTATTGGGATCTTATGAGGACGACCCGACAAAATTGTTGGAAATGACAACACCGGAATGGCTGAAATCCCGTGAGTTAGAAGAAGTAACCTACACCCCTCCCGAAGGGACTTATGAGGGACCAACTGCAGCCCCCACACCCTAAATAAAAGCAACCTTTACAAATCCCCCGGTACCCCGTAACTAGGGGCATCGGCGGGGTTTAATGCCCGGGTTATATAATCGGTCATTTGCGGTTTATAGGCGTGCCACAGTGTTTTTAAACCGGCTACGGGACATGTATTTTCTGCCCAATCCACCCGTAAATCGACCAACGGCCATTTTTGCTTGTCGGCAACCAATAACGCAGACGAATGCACGGAACCCATTTCACCGCCCGCATCCATGCCCGCTTGCAGAGCGGTTAACAAACGGTCTGCCAAGTGTCCTGTACTGGTCTCAAAGGCGGTTACCAGCACCTGTGGAATTGTATTATTTGCCAGTAAATTCCCCCCCGCCACACAGCTGTTACCCACCGCATCGCCATTTATACCCAACGATTGTGTGCCACTAAATACGGCAGTGTTGCCGTGTGTGTCGACAACGCACACTTGGCGGTATGCGTTGTGCGGGTCTTGTTGGATGATCGTATCTAAGGCGTGTTGTGCTGTGTTTCCCTGTGCGATGCACTCGAGAATATCCGCTGCCAACGCTGGCAAGGTTACATTTTGGGTGGCAACCGCCCCCACACCAGACCGTACCCAAGGACACCTTGCCCCGACACAAATACTGGAGGTGGTAATGGCAACGCCCACTTGTCCCGTGTGTTTGTCGAAGGCGGTAATGGAAAAAGTCATAGTGTTCCCCCTATTTATCGTTTGGAATGACCGCTGTTACATCCACTTCCACCAGCCATTCGGGACGGGCAAGGGCTTGTACGACTATGCCGGTGGATACGGGGTATACGCCTTTTAAGTGTTTGCCGACCACACGGTATACGGCTTCACGGTATCGGGGGTCGACAATATAAATTACCACCTTGCACACATGGGACAGTTCACTGCCGGCTTGTTGTAATAGCATTTTGATATTTTGCATGGCTTGTTCTGTTTGGGCGGTAACATCGCCGATGCCGACACTTTCCGAAGTATCGATATTTTGCCCAACTTGCCCCCGTACAAACACCGTGTCATTCGCCCGCACCACTTGGCACAGGTCGTTATCGATGTTTTGTTCGGGATAGGTGTCTTTAGTATTAAATTTACGGATTCTGCTGTGTATGGTCATAGGGGTATCTCCTGTGTGTGTATCCATTGGGTTATATTTTCAAAAAATTGTATTCCTTGCCGTATTTGTGATACGGCAATATATTCATCCGCTTTATGCCCCTGTGCCATACTCCCCATGCCTAGTACAAGAGTGGGAATACCGTATGCGGCAAATAATCCGCCTTCGGTGCCAAAGCTGACTTTAGCGGCGGGGGTAGGGTTTACATGTCCGCACAATGCGTCCGCCAAGCGTTTTATGGGGCTGTTCGCCTCTGTTGATAGGGGGGGATAGGCACCTATTTCTGTACAAGTAATACGGGTGTGATACAGGTTTTGTACATCTTGTATATACTTGCTGATGTCGGTATATATATCGTGTATTTGTTGCTGGTAAGAACTGCGGATTTCAAAGCAAAAGGTGCATGTGTCGGGGACGATATTTAACGCATTGCCCCCTTGTATCAGCCCCGTTTGCAAAGTGGCATGAGGGGGGTGCGACAACGGGTCGTGTATACCATTTTGTACACAGTCTCGCATCCGTTTTTCAATGTATATGACAATATGGCTGGCAATTTCAATGGCGTTTATACCGTCCGTGCAAGTGGCAGAATGACAGGCTTTGCCGGCTACAGATACCCGCACCGCCATTTTGCCCTTGTGTCCCAATATGGGCTTCATTTCGGTAGGTTCGCCGACAAAGCAAAATTTAGGCTTTGTCGGCACTAATTCGGGGAATTTTTCAATTGCATACGGCACCCCTCGACAGCCCACTTCTTCGTCATAGGATAAACAGATATATACAGGCAGCCCCGATTTTTCGGCAGCGGTAACAAGGCGGTTGGCATACGCCAACAACAGGGCAATATATCCCTTCATATCCGTTGTGCCCCGCCCATACCACTTGTCCCCCATATCGGTTAAGGTAAATGGGGGATATGTCCAATCTTGCCCTGTGGTGGGCACCACATCCGTATGGGCGGAAAACACAATGCCGGCTTGTGCCATATTTCCCGCCACAGCCAACACATTGATTTTGTCTTGGTCGGGATCGGGGATTGTGTGACACAAAAACCCATTGTGTTGTAAAACCCGTATACAGTATTCGGCAATATCACGGTTCGACTCCGCACTAACACTGGCAAACGATACCAGTTTTTGCAAATGGGTTTTGACCGTGTTGTGCATCGATTTTAATCCGTAGAATAATCGATCCACACGGTTTTAAGTTGGCTGTATTTATCAAACGCATGTAGCGATAAATCCCGCCCAAAGCCCGATTGTTTAAAGCCGCCAAAAGGTGTCATCGGCGACAACGCATCGACCGTGTTGACAGACACAGTACCGGCGGTAATTTTGTGCGACATGCGATGTGCCCGTTGCAAGCTGTTTGTCCACACGCTAGCGGCAAGTCCATAGATGCTGTCGTTGGCAATTTTCACCGCCTCCTGTTCGCTTTCAAAAGTTACCAAAGACGCCACAGGTCCGAAAATTTCTTGTTGCAACACCGTTGCACTGTGGTTGTTCGAACAATCGAACAAAGTCGGGGCAATATACATCTTAACCCCATCAATGGTCAGACTATCGCCGCCAAATACCAACTCCGCCTGTTGTTTTCCGTCTGCAATATAGCCCATAATCGTATCGTACTGTTGCTTGTTGACGATACAACCCGCAGGCGAAGTGGGGTCTAAGGGCGTGTTGGGGTACCAGTTTTTTGCGGCTTTTTGAAAGGCGGCGATAAAATCGTCTTTAATGGATTTTTCCACCAAAATACGGCTGTTTGCGGAACACACTTCCCCTTGATTCCAAAAGATACCAAATGCCGCCTTTGCCGCCGCTCTTTCGATGTCCGCATCGGCAAATATCACATTCGGGCTCTTGCCGCCACATTCTAAATATACGGCTTTCATATTGGAATCGCCGGCATACTTTAAAAACTGTTTGCCTACCGCTGTAGAGCCCGTAAACGCCAAACAGTCAATATCCATGTGTTCGCCTAAGGCTTTACCGACCGTACTGCCGCCCCCCGTCACCACATTAAACACGCCGGCGGGAACGCCCGCTTGTATCGCCAGTTCTGCAACCCGCAAAATAGTCGATGGGGAGTCCTCTGACGGTTTGACAATCACCGCATTACCCATCGCTAAGGCGGGGGCAAGCTTCCATATCGCCATATCGAGAGGGAAATTCCACGGTACCACCGCCGCTACCACGCCCACCGCTTGGCGGCGGATGGTGGCTTGGGTATCGCCGCCGACGGGGGCGACTTCGTCATATATTTTGTCGATGGCTTCGGCGTGCCACTTTAAAATTGCCGCCGCCCCGGGAATATCGATGGTCGATGAATCGCCAATCGGTTTGCCCATATCACAGGTTTCCAGTACGGACAATTCCTCCACATGTGCCATCATTAAATCGGCGAGCTTTACCAGTACCGCTTTCCTGTCCGAAGGAGGTAGTTCCGACCACACGCCGCTATTAAAAGCCTGTCTTGCCGATTGTACCGCCCTATCCACATCGTCCGTATCGCCCTTTGCCACACGGGCGTTTATATCACCGGTGGCGGGGTTTATGTTATCGAAAGTGTTTTTTGAAACGGCATCTACAAACTTGCCGCCAATACACATCTTATCGGGAAATATGGTTTTTGCCTGTACAGATTGCCAGTGTTTTAAAGTATTCATCTCATGTATCTCCTTGCCCTATTAGTATCGATTCCGAAAGGTGAAAAAGTGTTTTAAAGTCGTCATCTTTTGTATTCTCTTCCCACATCATATGTTACCATAAGTTTTCTTTGCTTAAATCGTCTTGTACTTTTAAAATGCTGCTGTGTACGGTATCGACCAGCTTGTCGATCTGTTCCCTAGTAAAGGTCAGCGGTGGGGAAATGACATTTTTATGCCCAATGGGGCGTACCAAAACCCCGTCTTGTTGGGCGTATTTTGATACCCTGCCACCGACATTTACGGCAATGGGGAACAGCTGTTTGGTGTGTTTGTTTTGGACACTTTCCAAGCATATCATAAAGTGACTGCCCCGGACATCGCCGATTAAATCCAGATCTTTTAACTGTTTGAGGCGATTTTCCAGGTACGGTCCCACTTGTTTAATGTGGCCGCACATGTTTTCGTCTTGTATAATGCGGATATTTTCCAACGCTACCGCACAGGATACGGGGTGTCCCGAATAAGTAAACCCATGCGTAAACACCAAGCCGCCCCGGGGTTGGCTGATAACTTCGTATATTTCATCCGATACCATAGTCGCCCCCAATGGGATATAGCCAGAGGTTACCCCCTTGGCGATAGTGATAATATCTGGTTTAATGCCGAATACGGTTTCAGACGCAAACATATGCCCAAGCCGCCCAAAAGCGGTAACGACTTCGTCCGATACATATTTTACCCCGTACTTTTGACACATATCCCACATCTTTTTGTGGTATCCATCGGGGGCAACAATGACACCGCCCGCCCCCATAATTGGTTCGGCAATAAATGCCGCTACTTTTTCCGCACCAATGTCGAGAATCTTTTGCTCAAATTCGTCGACTAGGAAATCACAGTATGCGGTGTCATCCAAATTTTCTGTTCCTTCAGGTCGGCGGTACATGTTGGGGGCGGAGATATGATGTACCCATTTGTCTTCGATGGTAAAGTCGATATGGTCTTCTTCGATACCCGTCATCGACATGGCAAGATATGTGCTGCCGTGATAGGCGTCTTTTCGGGAAATGACATGTTTCTTTTCTGGCTTGCCCAGACGGTTAAAGTAATGGTGAATGATACGAATAGCACTGTCATTTGCCGCCGATCCGCTCAGTGCATAATGCACATGGTTTATGTGGTCGGGGGCAAGGTCGCACAGCTGTGCCGATAAAAACGCCCCCGGTTCGGTGGCGTGGTGACCAAACATCGAGTAATAACACAGCTTTTCCATCTGTTTTTTCGACGCCTCCGCTAATTCGGTTCTGCCATAACCAATATTGACGCACCACAAGCCGGCGATACCGTCCAAATACGCATTGCCATCGATGTCGTATACGAACGATCCCTTGCCGCTTTCCATGACCAGCGACCCATGTTGTTTAAAAGTTTCGAATTCGCTCCACGGATGGATAAAGTGATCTTTGTCTTTTTGCCAAATTTGCTGTTTTAAATCGTTGATAGACATGGTATTCTCCCTTTTGTACTCAGTAGTAAAACATGCGGTAAAATATGCGTGCATAATATATACTTAAACATATAGCACAAGTAAAATCCTTTTAAAACAAACATAAAGGGGTGCCCTGCATAGGCAAAAGTTAATCAAAACGAAAATGAAAAACATTTTTATAAATAATGCTCTATTTTAAGCACTTTTTCACGGGGCATGGTACAAAAATAGGCACATAGATTAAATATTTTTCATTTTAAACCGCTTTAAACTAACTTTTGGCTATCATTTGCTTATATTTATTTGATTGTATTTCACACCTTATTTACTTTACAATCTAAGGCATGCAACGATAACAGCAACATACAAAAACATGGCAATAGGGGAACATAAGCGATGTCACTGGCGGTGGAATTCAAAAACATACACAAACACTTTGGCAAATTTGTTGCCTTAGACGATGTCAGTTTGTCGATTAAAGACAACGAATTTTTTACTTTGCTGGGACCCAGTGGCTGTGGCAAAACCACTTTGTTACGGATTATTGCTGGGTTTGAAAACCCCACCGCAGGGACATTGTCCGTACACGGTAAAGATATGACCGGTGTCCCCCCTTACAAACGCCCGATTAACACCGTATTTCAAAGTTATGCCCTGTTTCCCCATATGACCTTGCGGGACAATATTGCCTTTCCCTTAAAGATGTTAAAGTGGACACCCCAACGGCAATCCGCCCGGGTCGATGAGATGCTGGACATGGTCAGTATGTCTGATTTTGGCAGTCGCTATCCGGAACAGCTATCGGGCGGGCAAAAGCAACGCATTGCCTTAGTGCGGGCGTTGGCACCCAAACCCGAAGTGCTGTTATTAGACGAACCGCTATCGGCTCTCGATTTAAAGTTGCGGCAAAAAATGCGTGAGGAATTGCGGCAAATTCAACAAAAATCTGGGGTTACATTCGTATTTGTTACCCACGACCAAGAAGAGGCTTTGGACATGTCCGACCGTATTTGTGTGCTGTCTAATGGATGCGTACAGCAAATCGGATCGCCACGGGATATATTTGAAAATCCCGCCAATAAATTTGTTGCCGATTTTATTGGCGAAACCAATTTCTTAGACGCCAAAGTTGTCGCCGTATCAGACACAGTCACCACCGTAGAAACCCCGATTGGCACCTTTACACTGCCGGCGACACACACAGCTACTCACATTGTCAAAAACCAACAGGGCGTGGTTATATCGCTACGACCTGAAAAAATATCGGTTACCGATGACAGCGACACACACACTTTTAATGCCACCGTTATCCACAGCAGCTACATGGGCGGATATTCTCAATATCGGGTAAGATTGGACAACGGTATCGAGCTGTGTCTGTCCCATCGCAACCGCATATCAAACCAAGAAACATACGCCTTAAACAGCACCATAACCATTGGCTTTAAGCTGAGTTCCATACGGGTATTGGGGGAGTAGGTATGAAAAACAGAATTTCCCTTCCCTTGTTAGGCATGATGCCGGCTTATGTTTTAATCGGTATTTTTGCGGTTGTTCCGATTGTGATAATGATATATGTATCGTTCATGTCATCGGATCCGTACGGGGGCTTTAAGCATATATTTTCATTGGATTCCTATGTACAGCTGCTGTATGTAACCGATTGGGATGAAAACCTCGTCTTTAACCCGGTATATGTGTGGGTGATTGTTCGTAGTGTGGTGCTGGCGTTTATTGCCACAAGTATATGTGTGTTGTTGGGATTTCCGGTTGCCTATTATATTTCCCGCCGCACAAGCAGAGTCAAAAATATACTGTTATATTTGGTGACTTTACCATTTTGGATTAACATGATTATTCGAGTGTATGCGTGGTTGATTATCTTGGCAGACGAAGGGGTATTAGAACGCAGTTTACGCAGTGTCGGGCTGGTTGACAATGTGGGGACATTTTTATACAACAATGTTGCCACCGCAACGGGTATGGTGTACAGCTATGTCCCCTTAGTTATCTTACCTATTTATGCCAGTATCGAAAAGCTCGATAACACCTACATCGAAGCCGCACAGGATTTATACGCAAGCAAAATGCGGGTATTGTTTAAGGTCATTTTACCGCTGTGTAAAGCGGGGATTTATGCAGGGTTTATCTTGGTATTTATTCCCAACTTGGGCACTGTGCTGGAACCCATGTTATTGGGGGGCGGTAAAAAAATGATGCTGGGCAATCTTATCCAAATGCAGTTTGGCGTTGCCCGCAACTGGTCGTTTGGATCCACGCTGGCGGTGGTGCTGTTGGTAATTGCCCTGACTATTATTGCCATCAACGCCCGCAACACCCCCCAACGAGAGGTATAAACACATGACCCGCCCCACCGAATACAAAATATTTTCCGTTGTAACTGTGTTGTTTTTTGCATTTTTATACATACCTGTTGGCGTGGTGGTGTATTATTCCTTTAATGCCAATGAAGTCGTATCCCAATGGGGCGGTTTTTCCCTGCGGTGGTTTGAATCCGCTTTCGAAAATAAAGCGTTAATACGGTCGGTGAAAGTGTCTTTGACCGTTGCCTTTTTTGCCACTGTGATTGCCACCAGCATATCGGTTATATCCGCCCTGTTGCTGGACAGAAGCCGTATGCGTAAAAACGCCCACCTATCGGAAACGATTATTCAGTTGCCTTTGTTGGTGCCGGAGATTGTCCTTGCCGTATCTGTGCTGATATTCTTTTCGCAAATGGGACTTCGTAACAGTATGATAAAACTCATCATTGCCCATGCGACCTTTTGCACACCATTTGCGTTTTTGCCGATTCGTGCTAGACTGCAAGGCATGAACAAAGAAATGGAACAAGCCGCATACGATTTATACGCCAACACTTGGACGACCTTTAGGCTGGTGACGGTGCCGTTGTTAATGCCGGGAATATTTGCCGGGGCAATGCTCAGCTTTATTATTTCTATGGACGACTTTATCACCAGTATGATGGTATCAGGGGGCGGTGCTACCACCTTGCCTGTGTATATATTTTCTTTGGTGAAAATGGGGGTTACGCCTGAGTTAAACGCTATTTCTACAATCATAATGGGGGTTTCATTATGTGTTGTAACCATCGCATTTTCTTTAATTTATACCAACAATAAATTAAAGAAAATTTAACGGCTTCACAAGGAAGCAAGATTTTTAGAACGAGAAGGACACTCTTATGAAAAAATTATTAACTGTATGTAGTGCTATTGTGGCACTGGGCACCGCCAGTATGGCGATTGCCGAAAAAATCAATGTATACGCATGGTCGCAATCTATTGAACCGGCTATTTTAGACAAATTCACTAGGCAAACGGGCATCGAAGTAATTATCGATGGCTATACTTCCAACGAAGAACTGTTGTCGAAATTAAAAGCGGGGGGTACCAATTATGACATTGCATTCCCATCGCAACACTTCGTAAAAATCATGATCGATGAGGGATTATTGCTGCCCATTTATGCCAAAAAAGAACCCGCATACAACCGTATCCGAGACGCATACAAGGGACGCTGGTGGGATCCACAAAACACATACTCTGTACCGTTTGCGTACGGCAGTGCCGGCTATACGGTAAACCGTGATTATTACAAAGGACCGATCGATTCTTGGCAGTACTTCTTCGAGCCCCCGGCGGCACTAAAAGGCAAAATCGCCGTATTCGCCGCCCCTGATGAAGTCATTCCTGCGGCACAAAATTACCTAGGTATCGAATACTGTACAGAAAGCAGTGCAGATATGAAAAAAGTCTACGAACTGTTAAAGAGACAAAAAGATTTTGTTGCAATTTACACCAACGACAACATTCGTGACCGCATCGGATCTGGGGAAGTATATGCGACCTCTTGGTGGGACGGGGAATCGATCAAAGCCCGGACAAAATCCAACTTAAATGTGGAATATGCCATGCCCAAAGAAGGGCTTGTAGGCTGGGTCGATTCAGCGGTTATTCCGCAAGGTGCCACCAATATATCCGGAGCGAAAAAGTTTATTAACTTTATGTCGCAAATGGATATTGCCACCGAGTGGTCGAATATGTATGGGCATGATTTTGCCATCAAGCTAGACATTCCAAAACTCACCGCAAATCCGGGCAACGCACCGGAAATTTACCCAACGGTGCCCGTTAAAATGTCGAAAGCGTGTTCCCCTGCGGCACAAAAGCTGGTCGACAAAGTATGGACTTCGTTAATGCAATAAATCAAAACACACCAACAGGGGGGCTATTGCCCCCTTGTTTGCGTGTTGTACCGTGAAAAATACACTTATGGCATACACATATATTATCATCGGCGGTGGGGCTTCGGGGTGTGTGGTGGCGAATCGTTTGTCCGCTAACCCCGCACACAAGGTTTTGTTATTAGAATCCGGTCGCAAAGATTCTGATTTTTGGATTCATATCCCCGGGTCGTTCTATAGAGTCGTGGAAAAAGGCAGGGATGTTATCAACTATACCAGCACCCCCAGCGACAAAATCAATGGCAGATGCCAAGTCGTGCCACAGGGAAAAGTCTTGGGCGGCGGCAGTTCGGTAAATTCTATGTGTTATATTCGGGGCAATAAAAACGATTATGATTTATGGGAAAAATTGGGCAATACGGGCTGGTCATATAAAGATGTTTTGCCCGTATACAAAGACTTGGAAAACAACCAACGCTTCAGTGACGCCTATCACGGTACCAGTGGGGAATTAAAGGTATCGGATCGCCGCTATACCAATGCCCTCAGTTCTGCCTTTGTCAAAGCGGGACAAGAAGCGGGGCTCACATATAATGACGATTTTAACGGGGCGTGCCAAGACGGAGTCGGATTTTACCAAACCACCACAGGCAACGCCAAGCGGTGCAGTGCAGCAACAGCGTTTTTAAAACCAATTAAACACCGCAAAAACCTAACCATTCGCACCCAGTGCAAAGTGGCAAAAATGCACTTTAAAAACAACAAAGCCCATAAAGCCCATAAGGTCTGTGGGGTTACACTGGAAAGTGGCGAATATATCGCCTGTGCGGGCGAAATAGTCGTCTGTGCCGGTGCCATCGAAAGCCCCCGTTTGTTACAGCTATCGGGTATTGGCGATAGGGCATTGTTACAACAACACGGTATCGAATGTATATCCGATTTAACCGGTGTGGGGGAAAATTACCAAGACCACTTGTTGGTTAATGTAACCGCCGCAATAAACAAACCTATTTCTTTTTACGGTGAAAACAAAGGGTTTAAAGCGATTCGTAACATGCTACAATATATCTTAACAAAAACGGGGGTTATGACATCGACCGTGCTTGAAACGGGCGGATTTATCAATGTATCGAACGACCCGTTTGGTGCCGATGCCCAATTTCATATCCTGCCCTACCTACTAGACGGTGTGCATAACAGCCAAAATACCAAAATGCACGGATTGTCGGCAACCGTGTGTTTTCTACGCCCTAAATCCCGGGGCAGTGTCAAAATTCAATCTGCCGATCCCACATGTCCCGCTGTGTTTGATGCGGGATCCTTAAACGACGATGCGGACACTAAAATATTGGTTGCAGGTGTACAAAAGGTGTTGGAAATTTTTGCATCCCCATCTCTGGCACAACACACAAAAAAGATTTTATCGCCCACACAAACAGACACAGAATCCCTGTACGATTTTGTAAAAAGTTGTGCGGAAACCGTATATCACCCGGCGGGGACTTGTAAAATGGGTACCGCCGATGACCCGATGGCAGTGGTCGATAATACATTACAAGTATACGGGGTGCAAGGATTACGGGTATGTGATACTTCTATTATGCCGACAATTACCAGCGGTAATACCAATGCCCCAGCGATGATGATTGGCGAAAAGGGTGCCAGATATATTCTCAATGCGGTATAATCGGCACGGACACTTTTTTTAACACGAATACAAAGGCTTACAACACATGTTAAAATATACCCTAAAACAGCTATTGTATTTTTGCTTGGTGGCAAAATATGGGTCGCTGGCAAAAGCGGCACGGGACTTAAATATATCGCAACCGTCTATTTCTAAGGCGATTGGTTTATTGGAACAACAGCTGGAAACCCCGTTGTTTATCCGCCATCACGCTCAAGGGGTATCGCTGACCCCGTTTGGGCAAAAATTTTATCAGCGGGCAAGCGTGCTATTACAGCAAGCCAACGAATTTCAAGATTGGTTTCAACACCGGGTGCATAATATGCCTTTGCGGGTGGGCTGTTATGCCACTTTTGCCCCACGAATTATTCCCAATCTCATCGGTGCCTACAAACAAAAATATCCCGATAAAAAAGTAACCATCGTCGAAGGCGAACAAGAAACCCTTATGACCCAGTTGCTGGAAGGGGATCTGGATATTATCATCGTATACCAATTTGATTTACCAGATTCTGTGTATGCCCGTAAAATTCTCGATTTACAACCGAAAGCCATCGTTGCCCAACAACATCCGTTGGCAACATGTGAATCCGTATCTCTGCAAGAATTATCTAAATATCCCTTTATTTTGTTAAATGTCAAAGTATCACAAAAGTACTTTACCAATTTGTTTACCCAAAACAACTTGACCCTAAATGTAGCACACAGCGTCTCCAGTATCGAGATGGTACGGGGGTTGGTGGGACATAATCAAGGCATTTCCTTACTGGCAACCGATACCGGTAACAACATGACTTACGATGGCAAGCGGGTTGTATCGATACCGTTACAAGAAACCGTACTGCCGTCCTCGATACATGTGGTCAATGCCATTGGACCGTCGATGCATGAATCTGGACGGGATTTTATCGATTTTTGCTGTGAAAATGAGAATTTATTCAAATAAATGTAAACCGTTATACCCCACTGTAACATACATAAAAGTTTGTTTTTGTAAAGTCTAAATATACTTTTTCTATGGGCGGCAGAGCGGTATATTTAGTGCGTGGCGTGTATACAAAAGTGGCAACCAAAATACATAAGGATAAGCAACATGACATTTGACAATATGGCAATAGACACACTGGTTATCGGGGCGGGACAGGCGGGTATCGCCACCAGTGAACACCTCACAAAAGCACACATTCCCCATATTGTCGTCGAACAACACCGCATCGCCGAAAAATGGCGTTCCGCCCGTTGGGATTCGCTGGTTGCCAACGGTCCCGCATGGCACGACAGATTTCCCAATTTGGCATTTGAAGACTTTGGGGATGATGATTTTGTCCCCAAAGAAGCCGTTGCCGATTATTTTGTCGAATATACACAAAAATTTAATTTGCCCATTCACACGGGTGTAGCGGTGCAATCGGTACAAAAAAATCCGCATACAACAGGATTTATTATCGACACGGACAAAGGTACTATTCTGGCAAATCATGTGGTGGTGGCAACGGGGGCATTTCAAAACCCCAGCATCCCCCCCATCGCCCCACAAGACCACAGTATCACGCAAATACATTCCTCTGTATATCGCAATCCGAATCAGTTGCCCGATGGCAATGTGTTGGTTGTGGGGGCGGGATCTTCAGGAGTACAAATTGCCGATGAACTGCAACAATCGGGCAAACAAGTATACTTGTCTGTTGGAGCCCACGATCGCCCGCCTCGCTCGTATCGGGGACGGGATTTTGTGTGGTGGTTGGGGGTATTGGGGCTGTGGGATTTGGAATCAAGTCCCGATACAGAACATGTTACTATCGCTGTTACAGGGGCACACGGTGTGCATGGTACCGTCGATTTTCGAAAATTGGCACATAACGGCATGCAACTAGTAGGGGTCACCAAAGCCTTTAAAAATGACACAGTATGGTTTCATAACAATTTGGCAAACACCATTCGACAAGGAGATAACACCTTGTTTACATTATTGGACATGGCGGACGCATATATCGAACGGCACGGGCTGGACTTACCAGCACAACCAGAGTTACGCCACATATTACCCGACCCAAAGTGTATCACCGATCCCATTTTGCAATTAAACCTACAACAGGCAAACATCACCGCTATCATTTGGGCAACCGGCTTTACATCCGATTACAGTTGGCTAAAGGTCGATGCGTTTAACGACAAAGGCATGCCCGCCCATCAACGGGGCGTGTCAAAAGAATCTGGTGTGTATTTTGTGGGGCTACCGTGGCAATCGAGACGGGGGTCATCGTTCATTTGGGGCGTATGGCACGACGCCAAGCACATCGCCGACCGCATCGCCACCCAACACACATATATGGCATACCACAAACAAGCCCAAGCAAAATGAAAACACACTTTTTGTACGACGAAAAAAGCTTCTGGCACACCACCCGTGATGCGGTGTTATACGCCCCCCCACAGGGGCATTTACAGCCTTTGACGGGCTTGGGACATGTGGAAAGTGCCGAAACCAAACGGCGATTTTTATCGCTGGTACATGTCTCAGGTCTTATAAAACATCTCAACACCCATGACATCCCCCCTATTTCCTATGAACAAGCCCGCTTGGTACACGCAGACACATACTTACAAAAAATTATTGCCTTGTCCGAACAACAAGGCGGTGAAGCCGGCGAAGGAGCATCGTTTGGTCATAAAGGATACACATATGCCTGTATATCCGCAGGGCTTGCCACCTATGGGCTGGCATTGGTGTGTGCAAATAAAAACCAATCCGCATATGCTTTAACCCGCCCGCCGGGGCATCACGCCGAAGCCGATCGAGGCATAGGATTTTGTCTGTTGGCAAATATCCCTATTGCCATTCGCTGCATACAACAATCCCACCCCGACTTACGGGTATTGGTGCTGGATTGGGATGTACATCATGGCAATGGCAGCCAAAATATATTCTATGATGACGATAGGGTGTTAACCATATCTTTACATCAAAACGACCTGTTTCCCCGTAATTCTGGTGCCATTGGTGATATGGGAACGGACAAGGGATATGGATATAACATCAATGTCCCGCTACCCGCAGGCATGGGGGACGCAGGGTATATATATGCGTTGGAAAAAATATATGTCGCCGCTGTGCACCGCTATAATCCCGATGTGATTATAGTCGCATCTGGATACGATGCGGGCTGGACCGATCCCTTAGGCAGAATGTGTGTTACCAGTCAAGGATTCATCAAAATGACAGAAATCGTTACAGCTATGGGACATGTGTGTAAGGGGCGTATCCTATTTACCCATGAGGGCGGATACTGTCTTGCATATACCCCCATATGTGCGTATAAAACCCTTGAAACCTTGTCGGGTAAGGACATGGGCATAGGAGACGACTTTGCCACAGACTATGAAAATTTACCCGATTTACAGCTGCACCCACATCAAAAACATATTGTTGACGCCATCTACACAAACCATCCGTTTTTTAAATAGGGTGTGCATATATAGGCGATTCGATGTTTCTGGTTTCATATGCCACCGGGTAGCACCGTATAACCCTTTCCCCCTTCATCGATATAATAGGGTTGACTTTATGTTTGAATGTGTATACATATGATAGTCGAATAACCCCATATTTATAAACAGAGAAACCCCTTATGGACATCAGCATATTAGGATTTTACAGTAAAACCGTTTCGACCTTTTTTGCCATCATAGGCCCTATTGACTTAGCGGTGTTATTTGCCATTTTAACTGTACACAATTCTCCTAGTGAACAACGCAGTATCGCTTTGCGGGGCTGTGTGGTGGCGTTTTGTATTTTGCTATTTTTTGCGTTTTTTGGCAGCTGGCTTATTCAAAGTATTGGTATCAGTATCAGTGCCATTAAAATAAGCGGTGGCTTGTTATTGGTTAAATTGGCATATCGGATGTTATTCGACAGCGTATCCCCCGTCGATATGACAGAAAATGCTACAAAAGACATATCCGTATTTCCGCTTGGCACCCCGTTACTGGCGGGGGCGGGCTCCATATCGGCAACGGTTGTATATACGGCAGACAGCGGGGCTTTGTCGGCACAAACTTTTGTGACCATATGGGCATTTACTACTATTATTGTCATCAGTTTTGCGTTGTTCATTATTGCCGGTCGTCTGCACAAAGTGTTACGCCCCAGTTTTATGGACGCTCTCACACGGGTTATGGGCATACTGTTAATGGCACTGGCGATTCAGTTTATACTGGACGGGTTACAGCAGGCAGGCGTGTTTTAAATGGAGCGGTTTTAAAATTGACTTCTGTCGGCTTTTATCCTATATATTAGGGCATGAAAAGTGTATCTGTGCCGCATAGTTTAGAGGATTTTCTGCCCGGCGGGCGGATGGCACAGCCTTGCACAAATCTTATCGGGTATTCACTGGCGGATTTAAAGGTGCTGATGGCAGAATTGGACGAACAACCGTTTCGAGCCAAACAGCTGTACACTTGGATATACAGCAAGGGGGCAACTTGTGTCGATGATATGACCGACTTGGCAAAAGCGTTACGGCACAAAATGCGGGGACATTACACCGTTGCCCGCCCCGCATTGGACATGCACCAAGTGTCCGTCGATGGCACGCAAAAATGGTTGGTACGGTATCCAGACGGCAGCAAAACAGAAATGGTATTTATCCCCGAAGACGACCGGGGGACGCTGTGCATATCGTCTCAGGTGGGCTGTACTCTTACCTGTACATTTTGTCATACGGGCACACAAAAGTTGGTGCGTAACCTAACTACAGGAGAGATTGTTGCCCAAGTGATGGTTGCCCGGGATATGTTAGAAGGCTGGCACTTAAAGGGCGAAAAACGCACTTTAACCAACATTGTATTTATGGGCATGGGGGAACCGTTGTACAATACGGACAATGTGATTGCCGCTTTAAAAATCTTGACCGACCCGAACGGTATTGCCATTTCCAAACGCAAAATAACCGTGTCTACCAGTGGTATTGCCGACCAACTGCACCGCCTAGCCACCGAAACAGGGGCAAGCCTTGCCATATCGCTACACGCCCCAGACGACGCCACCCGTACAAAAATTATGCCGATTAACAAACGGTTTAATTTGCACCAGCTGATAACAAAGTGCCGCACATACCCGCATTTATCCAGTACCAGCCGTATCACTTGGGAATATGTTATGCTCAAAGGCATAAACGACAGCACCACACATGCCCATCAATTGGCAAAACTGATACGGGGGATTCCATCAAAAGTCAATCTGATTCCCTTTAATCCATGGGCGGGAAGCCCATTTGTGTGTTCCGATAAAAAAACCATAGACGCTTTTGCCGCCGTGATTTTGTCTTATAACATCCCCGCCCCTGTGCGTAAAACCCGGGGCGAAGACATCATGGCGGCGTGTGGACAGTTAAAATCCGAATCCGAACGAATCGGCAAATGGAAACAAAAGTGCCCATCGTAACGCCCTTATTGCTTTACCACTCTGTAACCATCAATGCTGATGGTTGCCTGCAGCCATTTTATGGCACGACCCAATCTGTGCGTGGAAAGTGGCAATTGTAGCCATCGGGGTTTTTTGTCAAATACTGTTGGTGATAAGGTTCTGCCACAACATAAGTGGTATATGGCACCACTTGCGTAACAATATCCGCCCGCCATTTTTGTGACTGTTGCATTTTGTCTATACGGGCGTGGGCAATATCCGCATGGGTGGGGTGTTTGTAAAAAATCGCCGATCGGTATTGGCTGCCGATGTCATTGCCTTGACGGTTGGGGGTGGTAGGATCATGAATTTGGAAAAACACCTGTAAAATCGCATCGAGGTCTACCTCGTCCTCGTCCCAAATAACCTGCACAGCCTCCGCATGTCCGGTGGCACCTGTACACACCTGTTCATATGTGGCACTGTCCACAGCCCCACCCGCATAGCCCACAGTGGTATGAGTCACACCGGGTATTTGCCGAAGATAATGTTCGGTACCCCAGAAACACCCTCCCGCTAGTATAATTTCGTTCATATTTGTTGCCTTTCATTGTTGTGTTATAGATAAATCAAGAAAATGAGTCTAGGGGGCTTCGCCCCCCGTGCGTTTAATGTGGATTTTACCGTGCTCCGCACGACAAAATACCACACGCACTTCCCCCCGCATCGAGCACCACATCGGGCTAAAGCCCTCAGCGGTTGCAACCGCTTTGCACTAAATCCAAAAACACCCCGTCTCTTAGCCCGCCTGTACAAGCAGTTATGTGGGGGGCTTTGGATTTTTTAATCAGCTGCTTTAACATATAACACGCAAGCGTAGCATACGGGTATCGCATATTGCCCAAATCTGGCATGGTATAAACAGAACGGCGTTTTTTTAATACCGCATCGACCATATCCATCATATCGGTACTAGCGACCGTAAAGCCTTGTAGTTTTTGTTTGCGGTCTGATTTTGTTACCCGCTGCATGTGGGGGACTGTGTCGTACATATATTGGCTCATTAACGCCCGCAGTATGCCCCCCACCACATATATGGTCGCTACATCGGCAAAAGTTTTGTTGCAAAAATGCTGTTTAAACTGGGCTTTTACTAGGGGTTTTACTTCGCATAATGGGGGGTATTTATTCAGGCTTAATGCCCCTATGGGGATACTGGTCATAGCGAAGATTTTATCCCCTTGTACGCCGGCAATATCCATACTGCCGCCGCCTAAATCGGCAACGATTCCCGATGGATTATCGACTTGGTGCATCGCCCCCAAAGCGGACAAACGGGCTTCCTCAGTTCCCGATATAACCCGAATATGCAACGGGCATTTGCGTTTTAACCGTGCCAAAAATTGGCGGCAATCACTGGCATTTCGCAAAGCAGCGGTCGCCACCGCACAAATAGGACGACACCCCATGTTTTTTGCGGTTCGATATAAATAGGGAATATACTCCAACGCCGCCGCCGCCCCATTGCCATATAATACCCCCGTATGGCTTAAATCCTGCCCAAGCCCACATCGCATGCCCTCGAGATACAAAATGTGCAACGGCAATGCCCCCGCATACACAACCATCCGTACATTGTTCGACCCAATATCGATAACCGCAACAGGGGGGGTATGTGTAGAATCCATTTACATTCCTTTACCGTGATAATGTAACCGTAAATGCACAGCATTATAGGCACCCAATATCTGATAGTCAAGCCATATAGTAAAATTTTGTATAAACCTATCCATATTGCCGCAAATGCTGCCAAAGGCGTTAGACATGGATAGTGTAGCCCCCCATGATAAATAGGTTTTTTTAATTGTCTCTTGATTAAAATCATGGGGACGGTTATACTGTTGCTATAATGTGTGCTATTATGAAAATTATACGAACCCATTTACAAGACGCTACCCGTTCGCCCAGATACACCAGCTATCCGACCGCCCCGCATTTTTCTGAACACATCACTTCGGACATAGCAAAGACATGGCTGGGCAATGTGGGGGACAATACGGATAAGGCGTCGTTGTATATACACATTCCTTTTTGCGAAAAATTGTGCCTGTTTTGCGGATGCCATATGAAAGTCGTAAACACTTACAGCCCGGTACAACAGTATTTACAGATTCTCGAACAAGAAATCGACTTGGTCAGCACCGCCTTACAGCAAAACCGCAACGGCTGTCCGCCCATAACCCATGTACATTTTGGCGGCGGCAGCCCCACCGCCGTCGACGCCGCAGACTTTAAAAATCTAATGGCTGTGTTGCGGCGGGCGTTTCCCATTGACGACCACACGGACATCGCCATAGAAATCGACCCCCGCACGGTCGATAAAGAAAAAATCCATGCCTATATGCACTCCGGTATCACCCGGGTGTCGATCGGCGTACAAGACTTTAACCCCACCGTACAAAAAGCGGTCAACCGCATACAGCCGTTTGCGATGGTACAACAGGTCATCGACTGGTTTAAACAACAGGGCGTACAATCGGTCAATATGGATATTATGTATGGACTGCCTTTTCAAACCTTAGACACCATCAAACAAACCATCGAACAAGTGCTATGCTTATCCCCCGACAGGCTCAGTGTGTTCGGATACGCCCATGTGCCATGGATGAAACCCCACCAGCGGTTGATTCCCGAAGAGGCTCTAGCGGGGCTAGAACAGCGGTTACAGATGTTTGAAACCATTCGGGATACTTTGCAACGGGGCGGGTATACAGCCATAGGACTCGACCATTTTGCCAAAACGGACGACAGCATGGCACAGGCTTTAAAAAACGGTACCTTACACCGTAACTTTCAAGGCTATACCACCGATAAAGCGGAAACTTTAATCGGGCTGGGACATACCGCCATTGGCTATACGCCTCAGGGATATGTGCAAAACAGCGGCGACCCCGCCGCCTACAAACACGCCATCAGCAACGGACACCTGCCTATCAAACGGGGATACAAACTGGCACAAGACGACATCACCCGCAGACGCATCATTAATATCATTATGTGTAGCATGTACATAGACCTCACCCCCTTTGGCGGCATAGAGTCGTTTGGCAACGAAATACACCGTTTACAACCGCTGATCGACGACCGCATTATCACCGTTAGCGGCAACACCCTAACCCTAGAACCCCCCTATCGGGCATTGCTCAGAATCTTTGCCTGTGCGTTTGATGTATACTACACCGTAGAACAAAAACGACATAGCTTGTCTGTGTAAATTTGATGCAATTTATTACAACAGCATTACTAACCCCCTAACTTTATCTATAAAACTATGCACATTTATCGTTGACGATAGGACGGGCATGCGTGTATAATGCGGTGCGTTATAGAATAATGGGGTACACAGAATGCTACATTCCCTTGTAAAGGCGGTTGTTGGTTCGTCCAATGACCGGGTTGTGAAAGCGACCATAAAGACAGTAAACAAAATCACCGCCCAAGAAGCGGACATAGCCGTCCTTAGCGATGCGGCGTTGCGGGCGAAGACCGATGTGTTTAAACAGCGGCTAGCGGACGGGGCAAAACTCGACGATATTTTGGTCGAAGCCTTTGCCTGTGTGCGGGAAGCATCCACACGGGCTATTGGCTTACGCCATTATGATGTGCAGCTGTTGGGGGGTATTATCCTACACAATGGCAATATTGCCGAAATGCGGACGGGGGAGGGAAAAACCTTAGTGGCAACCGCCCCCGTGTACCTAAATGCCCTTACTGGCAAGGGGGTACATGTGGTGACTGTAAACGACTATTTGGCAAAGCGGGACGCCGAATGGATGGGGGCGGTGTACGCATTTTTGGGTCTGACCACCGGGGTGGTGGTGCCGAATATGCCCGATGATGAACGCCGCAAAGCCTATGCTTGCGATGTGACTTATGTAACCAATAATGAGTTAGGGTTTGATTTTTTACGGGATAATTTACGGCTTAATTTAAACGATATTGTGCAACGGGGGCATTATTTCGCCATCGTCGATGAGGTGGATTCGATCCTGATCGACGAAGCCCGTACACCGCTTATCATATCTGGTCCAGCGGAAGATTCGTCGGCTTTGTATCAAGGGGTCAATAAATTGGTGCAGGATTTGGATCCCAAGTTTGTAGAACTGGACGAAAAATCCCGCAATGCCACTTTAAACGAATCTGGTTTGCAGCATATGGAAAAGGCTCTCGACGCTTTGGGGGCGTTGCAGAATGGCGGTTTATATGACAACGAAAACATTAGCCTGCTGCATCACCTAAACCAAGCGGTGCGGGCACATTTTCTGTATGTAAAAGACAAAGATTACATCGTCGAAGACGGACAGGTCATCATCATCGATGAATTTTCTGGTCGTAAAATGCAGGGACGGCGATTCGGCGAAGGCTTGCACCAAGCCATCGAAGCCAAAGAGGGGGTGAACATTGCCGCCGAAAACCAAACTTTGGCATCGATTACCTTTCAAAACTATTTTCGCATGTATGAGCGGTTGTCGGGTATGACCGGTACTGCTATGACGGAAGCCGGGGAATTTGCCGAAATTTACGGTCTGCAAACGGTGGAAATCCCCACCAATGTAGCCATCAACCGCAAGGATAACGAAGACGAAGTATACCGCACCTCAGCGGAACGGGACGATGCGGTGGTGGCACAGGTCAAAGTGTGCCACAACAAACAGCAACCGATTTTATTAGGCACCGCCAGTATCGAAAAATCGGAACATTTCTCTAACTTACTCAAACAACACAGCATTCCCCACAACACCTTAAACGCCCGCAACCACGAACGAGAGGCAGACATTATCGCCAATGCCGGAACGCTTGGGGCGGTAACTATTGCCACCAACATGGCAGGACGGGGAACAGATATTAAATTGGGCGGTGCAAACGCCTCAGACACCGATAGACAACAAGTGCTAGAGGCGGGGGGATTGTATGTACTTGGCACAGAACGCCACGAATCCCGCCGTATCGACAACCAGCTACGGGGACGGGCGGGACGACAAGGAGATGTGGGCGAAACCAAATTTTATCTCAGCCTCGAAGACGATCTCATGCGGATTTTTGGCTCCGATCGCCTAGACGGTTTCTTGAAAAAAATGGGCTTGGAACAAGGCGAGGCTATCACCCACAGCTGGGTCAGCAAAGCCCTAGAAAAAGCCCAAAAGAAAGTCGAAGGACACAATTTCGAAATTCGCAAGCAACTGATTAAATATGACGATGTTACCAACGACCAACGCCACGCCATGTTTAAACTGCGAAAATCGTATATGACCGATACGGACATTTTGGCAACGGTCGACGATTTACGCTATCAAGTTCTCGAGACCACCGTCGACACGGCAATTCCAGAAAACACCTTGCCCAGCCAATGGAACACGGAAAAGCTAAAAGTCGACTGCCTGACATACTTTGGTCTCGAAGTGCCTATCGACGAATGGTTAAACGAGGACGGCGTCGACGCCCAACACATATTCAGCCGTATTCAGGCGTTGTCTGACACAAAAATTAATACCCTATACGACATAGACCGGGACGGTGTCGCCGAATTAATCCGCTCTATTTTGGTACAAATTCTCGACCAAACTTGGAAAGAACACCTGTTGCAAATGGATCACTTGCGACAAGGCATCGGGCTGCGGGCATACGGGCAAAAAGACCCGTTAAACGAATATAAATCCGATGCTTATGTGCTGTACGAAGGGTTTTTAAACCAAGCAAAAATGTTTGTGGTACAATACCTAAGTCATATGCAAATCCGTCCCGTTGCAGAAATCGAAGCCGAACGCCAACAAGCCGAACAACAACGCCAAAAAGCAGAAAAACTGGCAAGAGAGCGGGTAAAGCAACAGGCAAAACAGGCAAAAAGCAATGTAACAAACCTGCCGACTCGCAACGGACCGTGTCCCTGCGGATCGGGCAGAAAGTTTAAACATTGTTGCGGTAAAATATAATTTTTTTAGTAGTAAGGAAAAAACATGAAAACTATACATTTTAAACTAACAAAGGCATTCACTGCATGGATTGTGGTGTCGTTTTTCACATGGGCAGCGGTGGCAACCGCCGAAGATACGGTATTTTTGGAACCCGAACAAAAATTGGCAACTGTCAATGGCACAGATATTTTGGTACTCGATTGGAACGCCGAATTTGCCAATTTACCAGAACAAACCCAACAACAAGGGGAAAATGCCTTATTTGCCCCATTGTTAAATTCTTTGATTCAAAAAGAAGCCATCGCCGCCAAAGCGATTACCGAAGGATTCCAAGACACACAACAATATAAATCGTCCTTACGCAAAGCGGTACGAGATTTGTTGTCCCAGCTGTATATCGACAAAAAAATCGACGCTATTTTGACAAAAACCGACCTGCAAGCAGAATATGAAAAACTAAAAGCAGACTGGAAAGGACAAACAGAAATAGACACCAGCCACATTTTGGTAAAATCCCGCAAAGATGCAGAAGAAATCATCGTTGCCTTACAAAATGGGGCGGATTTTAAAGCGTTGGCAAAAAATAAGTCGACCGGACCCAGTGGTCCATCTGGGGGCGGCATCGGCTGGGTTTCCGTTGGACAAACAGTGCCAGAATTTGAAAATGCGTTGTTGGCACTAGCGGATGGCGACATCGGTGAAAAACCGGTGAAAACCCAATTCGGATGGCATGTGATTAAGCGGGAAAATTCCCGAGACAAGGAAATCCCCTCGTTCGAAGAAATAGAACCACGCATTCGCAGCCAAATTATCGATGACGCTTTACAGCAATTGGTCGGCGATATTATGGCATCGGTAAAAGTGGAAACATACGATCCAAAAATGTCGCAATAACACGAGGGGTATGTCCATATGACCCTCCCCGTATCACCGCTGGCACCGGCTGTATTCCCGCAAATGCCGCCCATCGACGGGCTGGAAATAGCGGTGGCAGCAGTGGGCTTTAGGTACACAAACCGTTTGGATTATGCTTTATTTCGTTTGTGTGCCACCGCTGCCGTTGCCGGCGTGTTTACCACTTCGTCAACCCGATCGGCAGCGGTGCTGCATGCACAACACGCCCTTGCCTGTGGCGGGGTGCGGACGATTGCTGTCAATGCGGGCAATGCCAATGTGTTTACCGGCAATGCGGGCAGAGTTGCCAATACTATTTTTGCCGAACAAGCGTTGCGGTTGTGTGGGTTCGACCCGTCTAGCGATTCGTCTGTATTGCCGGTGGTCTGTTGTTCTACGGGGGTTATTGGCGAAGTTTTAGACACAACCCCCCTCACTGCCATACCAAGACTGGACTTTAACGCTTCGTGGCATCAGGCGGCACAGGCAATTTCAACCACCGATACTTTTGCCAAAGGGGCAACCGCAACGGCAAAAATTGACGGTACAACCGTTACGATTACCGGCATTGCCAAAGGGTCGGGCATGGTTGCCCCAAATATGGCGACTATGCTGGCGTATGTGTTTACAGATGCGTGTATCGACCAAGATGTGTTAAATGCGTTGGTACGGGATATGACGGCGGTGTCGTTTAATTCGATCACGGTCGACAGCGACACTTCGACCTCCGACAGTGTGATTTTATCGGCAACCGGCAGGGCAGGTAACGCCCCCAATGGCGATTTAAGCGATTTTAAACGGGCGTTACAACAGGTGTTTATCGATCTGGCATGCCAAATTGTCAAAGACGGCGAAGGGGCAAGCAAATTTATTACCGTTAAAGTATGCGGTGCCAAAACGGATGCGGATGCCCACACCGTTGCGATGGCGATTGCCAATTCTCCGTTGGTAAAAACCGCTATTGCCGGCGAAGACGCCAATTGGGGGCGGATTGTTATGGCGGTGGGTAAATCCGCTGCCTATGTGGAGGCGGATAAGCTATCAATTGCCATTGGCGGGGTGGTTATCGCCAAAAATGGCGAAAGGGTCGAAGCATACGATGAAACCCCTGTCGCCAAGCATTTACAAGGCACCCACATCGACATAGCGGTCGATGTAAATGTGGGAATCGGGGCAAAAACCGTGTGGACATGTGATTTAACGCATGGATATATCCGTATCAATGCGGATTATCGGTCTTAAATGTCAGGTAGTGATTACAAGGCGATGCAAGCCCTTGCAGAAACCATATTTTTGTGGTACAATAAGTTTTTAATGTACAGGAGATAATACATGGTTTTATCGACTATGCCCGACCAAGACGGTCATTTTGGTATATTTGGCGGACGCTATGTTGCCGAGACATTGATGCCGTTAATTCTCGATCTCGAACGCCATTATATCGAGGCGAAAAATGATGAGTCTTTTTGGGCGGATTTAAAGTGGTATGCCAAACACTACACGGGTCGTCCTAGTCCCATATACCACGCCCGCCGCCTAAGTACGCATTTTGGTGGGGCAAAAATCTATTTTAAACGGGACGAACTGAACCACACGGGGTCGCATAAGATCAACAATGTACTGGGGCAAATTTTGCTTGCCCGCCGTATGGGGAAAACCCGTATTATCGCTGAAACTGGGGCGGGACAACACGGGGTGGCAGTGGCTACTGTGTGTGCGTTGTTTGATATACCTTGTAAAATTTATATGGGGAAAACCGATGTGGAACGGCAAAAGCCGAATGTGTTTCGCATGCGTTTATTGGGGGCGGACATTGCCCCGGTAACCTCCGGCAAGGGCACCCTAAAAGACGCTATGAACGAAGGTTTACGGGATTGGGTGAGCCATGTTGCCGATACTTTTTATATTATTGGCACCGCCGCAGGTCCCCACCCATACCCAGAAATGGTACGGGATTTCCAAAGTGTTATCGGCATTGAGACCAAACAACAAATTGAAGCCATCGAAGGCAGATTGCCCGATACTTTAGTAGCGGCAATTGGCGGCGGATCGAATGCCATCGGCTTATTCCACCCGTTCCTAGACGATGCAGAAGTGGAAATTATCGGTGTCGAAGCCGGCGGCAAAGGAGTCGACACCAACGCCCATGCCGCTTCACTAACGGGGGGGAAACCGGGGGTATTACACGGCAACCGCACTTATTTATTACAAAATGAAGACGGACAAATTAGCGAAGCCCACTCGATTTCGGCAGGACTGGATTATCCGGGCATTGGTCCCGAACATGCCTACTTGAAGGAACAAGGGCGGGTCGAATATGTATCCGTAACCGATGATGAAGCCCTCGATGCGTTTCAACTGTGCACCCAAAAAGAAGGCATTATTCCCGCCTTAGAACCATCGCACGCACTGGCACATGTGGCAAAAATTGCCCCCAATTTACCACAGGATCATATTATTGTCATGAATCTGTGCGGGCGGGGCGACAAGGATATATTTGCGGTCGCTGCACACTTGGGTTTTGATATGGACACAGAAGCGTAAAGGAGCATAAAGAGGCGTAAACATGGGAACACGGATTGCTGATACTTTTGAAACACTGCGAGCAAACCACCGCACCGCTTTTATCGGCTTTGTCATGGCGGGGGATCCGGATTATGACACCGCCCTCGACATTGTCAAAGGTCTGCCGCAAAACGGCGTCGATATTTTGGAAATTGGCATGCCGTTTACCGATCCGATGGCGGACGGCGTCACCATTCAACTGGCAGGACAACGGGCATTAAAAGGCGGGCAAACCCTGCAAAAAACACTGGATATGGTGGCAACCTTTCGAAACACCAACGACCACACACCGATTGTGTTAATGGGCTATTACAATCCGATTTATATATATGGTGTCGACGCCTTTATCGAAGCCTGTACAACGGTGGGGGTCGACGGTCTGATTGTTGTCGATGTGCCGCCTGAGGAAGATGATGAAGTGTGCGTGCCGGCACAAAAAGCCGGTATTAACTTTATCCGTTTGGCAACGCCAACAACCGTGGAAAAACGGATACAAACGGTGATGCGGAACGCATCGGGGTTTGTATACTATGTATCGATGGCGGGGATTACCGGCACTAAAGACATCGATATATCAGCGGTAAAAACATCGCTGCAACAGCTACGCCCCCATACGAACTTGCCGATTGCGGTAGGGTTTGGAATCAAAACTGCAGACGATGTACACGCCCTCAGCAAAATCGCCGATGGGGTGGTGGTGGGATCTGCCATTGTCAATGTGATTGCCAACTCCCTACAAAACGGCAAAGCCACCGATACCACCGTATCAGATACACTGCAATATGTACAAACACTAACAAAAGATTTATAGCAAGGAACACAAAAAATGAATTGGTTGACAAATTATGTAAAGCCTAAAATTGGTAAACTGTTAAGTAAAGGCGATAACATTCCAGAAAATGCGTGGTTAAAGTGCCCCGATACGGGTATGATTATCCACCAACGGGATTTAAAAAGCAATTTGTTCGTATCCCCGCACAGCGATTATCACTTTCCCATGCCAGTAGAGGATCGTTTGAAATGTATTTACGATGGCAATACCTACACACGGGTGAAAACCCCAGCCGGCATGGACGACCCATTACAGTTTAAAGATTCGAAAAAATACAGCGACCGTTTACGCACAAGCCGTACAAAAACTGGCGAAGCCGATGCTATCGTTGTCGCACATGGGACGGTCGATGGGGTAAAACTGGTAACCGCTGTGTTTAATTTTGCTTTTATGGGCGGGTCGATGGGGTCTGCGGTCGGTGAAGGCATTGTAACCGCCGCTGAGCTTGCCATAAAGCAAGGGGCAGGGTTGTTAATCGTCCCCGCATCCGGCGGTGCCAGAATGCAGGAAGGCATCGTATCGCTGATGCAAATGGCTCGAACCACCGTTGCGGTAAACCGCTTGCGAGATGCCGGGTTGCCGTATATTGTGTTACTCAGTAACCCGACCACAGGCGGCGTGTCCGCATCGTTTGCCATGTTGGGGGATATACACCTAGCAGAACCTAAGTGTGTTATCGGCTTTGCCGGCAGGCGGGTTATCGAACAAACCGTACGGGAAACCTTGCCCGACGATTTCCAAACCGCTGAATACTTAAAGCAACACGGTATGGTCGACATGGTGGTACACAGAAAGGATTTACATGACACTTTGGGCAAAATTTTAAATCTGTTATTGGTGAAAGTTGTAGCGTGATGCACCCGTTGGCATCGATTTTACAGAAGCTACAATCGTACCACCCAAAAACTATCGATTTAGGATTAGACCGCACTTTTCGCCTGTTGGAAAAATGTGGATCGCCCCATGAGAACCTGCCCCCGACCATACATATTGCCGGCACCAATGGCAAGGGATCGACTCTGTCGTTTTTACAAGCCATATGCGAAGCGGCAGGTTTAACCGTACATCGCTATACCTCCCCAGAACTGGTGTCGTTTAACGAACGGTTTATCGTATCGGGGCAACAAATCAGCGATGCAGATTTAGTCGAGGCGTTAATGTTTGTAGACGCTGTCAACAATGGGGAGCCGATTACATTTTTTGAAATCACCACCGTTGCCGGGTTTTACCTGTTTGCCCATCGCCCCGCCGATGTGGTATTATTGGAAACAGGTTTGGGCGGTCGCTTGGATGCTACCAATGTGGTACCCCGCCCGTTGTGTACCCTTATTGCCAACATCGGCTACGACCACCAACAGTTCTTAGGCGATACCATCGACCGCATCGCCACAGAAAAAGCCGGCATCTTCCGTCGAGGTATACCCGCTATTATCGCCCCACAAACATACACACAAGCGGATACCACCTTGCAACAGTGTTCCAACACCGTTGGGGCGGTATATGCCCCTGTGCCCCCCGTACACCGCACTACAACAGGATTTACCATAAACCACATATCGTACCCGCACCCCAATTTAATCGGCGACCACCAATACGACAACGGGGCAACCGCCGCATATACCATATGGTACTTGCAACAACAAGGAGGGTTGCCATTCCCCATCCCCCCTACCGCTGTACACACAGGATTAACCCAAGCGGTACATCGAGGACGATTCGAAATAGTATATATAGACGGCGTGTGTATATATCTGGACGGTGGACACAACGCAGACGCAGCAAAGTGTCTTGCCCGCACCCTACAAGACGATAAAATCCGCAACATCCCCCTTATATGCGGTATGTTACAAGGTAAATCCGTACAGGGATTTTTAACCCCCCTGCAGCCCTATATCAGCACCGTATACACCGTCCCCATTCGTCCCAACCCATTTGCCACCGCCAACGGCATAGACCCCAGCGAACTGGCACACACCATCACCGCTATGGGCATAGCCGCCACCGCCTGTAACAGCGTATCACAAGCCCTTAAAACCGCCGACAGCCCAGAAGTTTTATGTGCCGGATCGCTACACCTTGTCGGCGAAGTGTTACATTTAACACATTAAGCGTTTTGTATTTCCAGCTTAAACACATTAAAACCCACATCGGACATAAATTGAGAATCCCATTGGGAAAATCTTTTATCGATAGTTTTAATCGATTCGTGCGAACAATCTATGCCTATCCACTTTCTGTTATTGTTTTGGGCGGCTAATAATGTGCTGCCCGATCCAGCAAAGCAATCCATAACAATACTGTTGGGATTCGAAGAAGTTTTAATAATTAAATCGAGCATTTTATGGTTTTTTTCCGTTGGATACATCGGGTTTTGTGGGTCTTTAAATTCCCAAACATCTTGAATCTTTACCCCTTTTCCCAAAGTGTAGTATACTTTTTTTCTCGGCACCCCATTTTTTGACCATTCAATCAAACCGTTATTATCCCATTCGCACATAATGGCAGGATCCGTTCTCCAATGCCTACCAGCAGGAGGAGAAATACCCTTAAACTTGCCACCGGTAACACCGTTTTTTGTTTCCCCCGGGGCATGTAATGGAATGGTGGTATAACGATTGCCCTGTGCATCTAGTTTTGGATACAATTTGTGTATATCTGATTCTGCAAGCGGCATTTTTTGTTCATTCCAAATAAAATCACCTGATTTTGAATAAAACAAAATAACATCTTTTATATTGCCAAATCCCTTGCGATTAAAGTTTTTAGGATTACACTTAATTCTACAAATATCCCCCCTAAAGTTGTGGGTGCCAAAAATGTCATCCATTATCACCTTGACATAGTGTCCCATTTTATAGTCTATGTGTACATAAATACTGCCGCTGGGAGACAATAATGGGTACATAACTTGTAGCCTTTGTTGTAAAAAAAACAAAAAGTCATCGCCCGTCAGAGTATCCGCATATGCCAAATTGTCTTGCTTACTATGGCTGATTGTTGCCGTTCGGTTATCGCCAATTTTAAAGGCGTTATTGGTGCCAAAGGGGGGATCTATATAAATTAAATCTATTTTATTTTTGTACGATTTTAACAGTTCCTGCATCACCAACAGATTATCCCCCCAAAACATATCGCCATGTGCATTTTTATTTACAGCACCAATGGGATTTAAGGTGAATTTGGTATTTGTCTCAACACGATATGTTTTTTTAGGTTCCAATACAATTTTCATAACAACGCCAAAATAATATTACAATGGGTACATAAAATCTCTTAAAACTTTTGACAACACATATTTATGCCATTTTAATATTAGACTTGCCGTAAACCTATATGGTCGGCGGTAAAATTTTGTGTGGTAGCACAGTATTCACAATGCACCTGTACGACCCCATCGGCGTTTAATAGTTCGCTGCGTTCGTGTTGTGGGATTTGGGCAATGGCATTTAACATTTTTTGACGGGAACAGCGGCAGGTGTCGTGTAACAGGGTTGGCGGATACACCCGTACCGATTGGTCGTGGTATAAACAGTGCAAGAGGTGTTCGGGGGGTATATTTATATCGGTTAATTCTGTATCGGTAATGGATTTTAACACTATAGCCGCCCGATTCCATTTTTCGTTTTCCGTATCTATTTCTGTGTCTATATGATGTTGTTGCGACTCTTCGGGCATTTTTTGCAGGGCAATACAGCCGCTGACCCAGCCATGTTTGTATTGGGTACAGGCAACTCGAAACACCGATTGAAATTGCATCGATTTTTCAAAGTATGTCGCCATACACTGTTCCCAAGATGGGTTTTCTAAGGCTACGATGCCTTGGTATCGTTCGTGCGTGCCCATCTGGTCGACGGTAAACATCATATGCCCCGTTCCCATAAGTGTACTGACCAACGCATGTTTAATGCTGTCATAAGCAGGCATATCAGCGGTGGTGATGCGGTCGGCAATTTGGGCATAGCCTCTGATGGCACCGTTGGCGGTAATATCCGCTACCAACAGAGGCACCATACCATCGCCACGGGCTTCGAAAGTAAACACCCCGTCGAATTTTAAAGCGGTGGCTAAGCTGACACCCAATGTCATAAACTGCCCCAGCAACACAGACACCGCATAGGGGTAGTTGTGGCGGGTTAAAATACTGTTTAGGGAGTCGTGCAACCGCACCACCCGTCCGCCTAACGGGGTGGCATCGATGATAAATGGTAAAACTTGGTTATGCGGTAACGACATACACCTATTTATATATCCTGTGCCGATTGTAGCGTATAGCCCAAGTCTTTTATAATACCGTTTGCAATGTCGTATACAACCGTATGAATGGTGAGCGAATCGCCCTTTGCCCACATTTGTTGTACGGCGGGGCTGGTTGCTAAGTTTTTCGCTTGGGCTTTGGCGTTCAGTTCACACAAAGCGTTTATTTTTGCCACCCCATCGAGGGCGTTCAAGCTATCGATATGTGCCTGTTTTACCTTGTCGATATGGGCAAGCCATGTGTCCATAGTGTCGCCAAAACTGTCGCCGCTTAACACGGCTTTTACCGCCCCACAGTCATAATGCCCGCCAACGATAAGATTTTTTACCTGCAAAAATTGCACCGCATATGTAATCACCGCTTGGATATTTGGGTCATCGGCGGCAATCACATTGCCCACATTGCGGTGTACAAACATATCGCCCACCGCTACATTCATAATCGTACACGCATCGACCCGGGCATCGGCACAGCCAAGCCATAAATACTTGGGGGCGTGTACGGATTGGCGGGCAAAAAATTGCCTATCTTGTGCCAGCGATGCCTGTGCCCATGCGGCGTTGTTGGTTAGTAAAATATCAAAACTGTCACTGGTTTTCGTCATTGCTATATCGTCCTTGTTACATGTTGTTTTCTGCCTGACAGCACCAGACCATAATCGCCTTTTGTGCGTGCAGGCGGTTTTCCGCTTCGTCAAACACAACGGATTGGCGACCATCGATAACCTCTGCAGTCATTTCATTACCCCGATAGGCGGGCAAACAGTGCATAAATATAGCGTGCTTGTTTGCCAATCGCATAACATCACTGGTGACCTGATAGGGGCGTAATATTTTTGCCCTGTCGTCTATATCCTCATCGCCCATAGACACCCAAGTATCGGTAACAACACAATCTGCGTTGGTAACCGCTTGTTTTATATCATCGGTTACCGTAACATGTCCCGCCGCCCCTTGTACGGTGTTTGCACTGGGGCTATATGCGGGCGGAGACGCAACTTGCAGGCGAAAATGCAATTTTTCCGCTGCGTGAATCCAGCTGTTACACACATTGTTGCCATCGCCAACCCATGCGATGGTTGCCCCCTCGATCGACCCTAAGTGTTCTTCATAGGTCATAATATCCGCCATAATTTGGCACGGGTGCGAATAATCGGACAAGCCATTTATAACCGGCACGGTGGCATGTGCGGCTAAGGTTTCGACCATAGCATGGGCGTTTGTGCGTGCCATAATCATATCCCCATATCGGGACAACACCCGTGCTGTATCTTCGATCGTTTCGCCTTTGCCCAGTTGGCTGTCTTGGTTGGTGATAACCACGCTGTGTCCGCCCATTTGCTGAATGCCGACCTCAAATGAAATGCGGGTGCGGGTCGATGTTTTTTCAAATATGCTGATTAAAGTTTTGTTGTCAAGCGGGCGGGTAATGTCCATTTTTCGCCGCTTTAACAAATGCCCCAAGTCGAGAATGGTTTTTACCTCGTCCTTTGGCAACAAAGATATGTCGATAAAATCCCGTTTTTTGTGCATGCTTACGCCACCTCGTTTAGCACCTTTTGCAGTATGGCAATGGCTTCGTCCACATGGGCAGTGGTAATATTTAACGGCGGCAATAACCGTATTGTATTGTCCGCCCCCCGTACACATAACAACCCGTGTTTGGTTAGCAACTTGAATACAACCGCATTGTCGATGGACTGTTCAAATTGCAAGCCGATAAACAGCCCGTATTGCCGTACCGTATAGCGATTCGACAACATACTCAGCTGGTGGTTAAAATATGCCCCTGTAGCGGTTACGCTTTGTAAGAACTTGCTATCGGTAAGGTATTTAAACATCGTTATAATAATCGCCGCCGCCATAGGATTGCCGCCATATGTGGATCCGTGTGTACCGGGTACCATGCCCTGTGCCAACGCATCAGTCATGACAAATGCCCCCACAGGAAAGCCACCGCCGATACCTTTGGCAACCGCCATAATATCCGGCGTTACCCCATAAGACTGGTGCGACCAGACAAACCCCGTGCGTCCGGCACCGGCTTGTATTTCGTCCACTGCCAGTACCAAGCCATTGTCCCGTGCCAATTTTTCTACCCCCTGTATAAAATCAGCCGTGGCAGCAACCACACCGCCTTCCCCTTGAATCGGTTCGAGCAAAATAGCGGCAGTGTTTTCACTGATAAGACTTTTTACACTGTCGAGGTCATTAAATATGGCGTGATCGAATCCGTCTAGTAACGGGGCAAAGCCTTCTGTGCCTTTGCCGGCGGCAGAAATAGTGGCGATAGTACGGCCGTGAAACGCCCCGCTCATGGTGATAATACGGTTTTTATGGGGCTTGCCTTTGTCGTGAAAATATTTGCGAATGGTTTTGATGGTGCCTTCCACCGCTTCCGCCCCAGAGTTACACAAAAACGCATGCTTGGCAAAATCGGTGCTGGCACAAATGACATCGGCGGCTTCTTCCGCTTGTGATGCGCTAAACACATTGCTTGTGTGCCATATTTTTTGCGATTGTTGTTGTATGGTTTGTACCAAATGTGGATGACAATGCCCCAACGCATTTACCGCTATGCCCGAACAAAAATCCAAATACTTTTTGCCGTGTATATCATACGCATACGCCCCTTCGCCTTTGACCAAGTCCACATCCAGCCTTGCATATGTCCCCAATAATCCCATAGCCCTACACCCTTTGTTTAACAAATATTACTGAGTGGTCTGTTGTGCCGATTGTTGCCGTTGTTGTTCTAAAAACAGCGACAGGAAGTCGATGGGGTTTAACATCAAAGTTGGAAAACCCGCCTGTACGGTGGCACTGGCGATGATTTGGCGGACAAAGGGAAAAATGATACGGGGGGCTTCCACCCCAACCAAAGCGGGAATTTCTTCCTTAAAACCCTCGATGTGGACAATAGCGATATATTCCACTTGTACCATGTATAAAGTTTTATCCGCTTCATTGTCCCGGGCGGTGACGGTGATGTTCATCTGCACTTGGTGCATGGTGTCGCTGATTTCCTCAGAAGTCATGTCCAAGTTAATTTCCCCATTTGGAGTCAGCTCCCGGTTAATCATCTCCTGCGGTGTTAAAAAGTTCTCAACAGATAAATCCTTAACATACTGTTCGAGTATACTAAAATTCTTTTGTGGTTCAGGTGTTGTCATGTTATAATCCCTTTCGCTATAAATTTTTGCCATACTATCACAAAAGCCAAACAAAAATCAAAGGGAAACGACAATTGATACGCAAACACCCTGTTTTAAGCGATAAAACCCCGCCGTCCGATGCGGAACAAACGGCATGGGCAACGGTAAAGAGTACGGTTAAACCTTTGAAAAACAATAAAATAGCAACAACAACAAAAACCGCCGTTAAAAAGCCCACCGCCAACACCAAAAAAACGACAATACCGCCCTTGCCGCTCACAGAGTTTGAAAAACTGTTACACGCCTCGCACCGATCCGCCCCCCTATGTAATACCGTGCAAACAGGCAGACGGGCAGACGAGTTAAGAGTAGGCGACACCAGCCGTATCAATCGATCGCAGTCCCGAAAATTAAGAGCCGGCACTATTGCCATCGATTCGGTACTGGATTTACACGGCTGCACCCAACAACAAGCATATGAACAGCTACACGGATTTATGACCCATGCGTTACTCAGGGGACACCGCAAGGTCAAAATCATCACCGGCAAAGGCAAAGGAGTCTTAAAAAACGCCTTGCCTGAATGGTTAAATACCAGTGCCTTTAAACCTTATATCTTGACTATAGTCGTTGCCCGTCCGCAACACGGGGGGACGGGGGCGTATTATGTTTTGCTGAAAAATACTTTTAAACGGTAATACCACCCAATAACGCCCGGGTCGATTCCCTGTAACAAAATCCTTGTTTGGCACATTTCGCTAAGTCTTTTTGATGCTGTTTATAACAATCGTTGTTGTGGTTTTGGTGCTGTTGCACATATGTGTCTATGTCATCTTGGTCTGTATAGCGATATATGCCCAAGCGGCGTTTTTGTACATAAACCTGTACCGCATGTGCGTTTGTGTCGTTGCTGTCATGTGTTTGTAGCTGCTGGTGTATTATATCCGCTGCGATGCCTTTTGCCTGTAAATCAGCGGTGATATGCTTTAGGCTTTTGCCCCTGTTTAACAGTTTTTCTATACGGTTTTGTGCATATAAAACATCGTTAATATATCCATAGGCAGACAATTTTTTAACAACCGTATCGACCGCTTGCTGTATGGTGTGTATGTCTTGGTTTGGGTGGGCTTGCAACGATTTTTTAATGTGGCGACTGAGCATAGTACGGACGGCTTGTTCGGTGCCGCCAAACTGTTGCACATACTGTAAAGCAATGTGTTGTAAGTGCTGTTGCGTGATTCTGCGTGTTGTCTGGTATTGGGTCATTGCCTGTTACATATATCCTATTTTATTATATATTGCCATACAAAAGTAAACCCAGTATAATACGCCACACATATAACACCAACAATGGAAATACAGCATGCACATACAGATTCGCAAATACGGGGCGTTTAATGCCTATGGCACTTGGATTTTATACAAGCGGGAAGTCAAAAGATTTTTGGTTATTCCCACCCAAACCATACTGGGACCGATGGTGACCAGTATTTTGTTTTTGTCCATATTTATGGTGTCTTTTCAAGACCGTACCCAATACGGGGGGGCGGTTAGCCTGATCGACTTTTTAATTCCCGGTTTTATCATGATGAAAGTGATTCAAAATACGGTTGCCTCCAGTTTAACCTCTCTGGTTGCCGCCAAAATGAATGGTACCATTGTCGATTTTTTAATGCCCCCCTTGAAAGAGTGGGAAATTATTGTCGCTATGATCGGAGCATGTATAAGTCGAGGGCTGGTGGTCGGCGGTGCAGCGGGGCTTGCCATGTATATATTTCACCCGTATTCCATCGCCCACCCGCTGTATTTTATCGTTATTTTGATGTTGTCCAGTGCCTTGTTGGGAATTATTGGCATGATAACCGGTATTTGGGCAAATAAATGGGACGAAGCATCGTCCATATCCACATACTTTATAGTGCCTATGTCGTTTTTATCGGGTACCTTTTATACCATCGACCGCTTGCCCGAAGTTATTCAAAAATTTGTACTGTTTAATCCGTTTTTCTATATGATAGACGGGGTCAGGTATGCGGTTACCGGCTACAACGATGTATCCGCCAATTTAAATATGTACATATTGCTTGTATGTAATGTGATATTGTGTGTTATCACCTATTACATTTTAAAATCTGGTTGGCGGTTGCGACCCTAGTGGGCTACGCCCCCCGTGCGTTTAATGTGGATTTTACCTTGCTAAAGCACGACAAAATACCACACGCACTCCCCCCCGCATCGAGTACCACATCGGGCTTACGCCCTCAGCGGTTGCAACCGCATTGTGTCATATACTATATTGTCTTTTGTGTCCAGAGGGCGTGTTTAATTTTTTCTTGTATAAAGACTTCGTGGGCGTGTAGTTCGTCCTCAGGTATGGGAAAATCCCGTTTGGGGCGGGTTTTTTGTGAAGTGTTTTCAACCTCTGTATCCGCATCTGTGTCCAGTGCAAATCCCTGCTGGCGACCGCCTCTCAGTTCCACATATACTTCGTATAGCAACTCCGAATCCAGCAACGCCCCGTGAAATTCCCGATGGGCGTTGTTGACACCGAATCGATCGCACAGGGCATCTAAACTGTTAGACTGCCCGGGAAAACGGGTTTTTGCCAAATCTAAACTGTCGACAACCCGATTGTTATCGATGGCGGTTTTACCACACCAAGACAGCTCCGCATTGATAAAACGCATATCGAACTTGGCATTGTGGGCAACCAACTGCGATTCGTCGCCGACAAAGGCTATCCAATCGTTGACAATATCCCTAAATTTGGGGCTATCGACTACTTTATCATTATCGATACCGTGAATTTTTACCACTTCAGCGGGAATATGCCGTTCTGGATTGATATATTGGTGAAAAGTCCGCCCTGTAGGTTTTAAATCGAAAATTTCAATGGCACCGATTTCCACAATGCGATCTGGCTCTGCACCGTTTTGTGGATAGGGATTAAAACCCGTTGTTTCCGTATCGAAAATAATTTCACGCATTAAAAAAATCTGCCTCAATTTGATAAATTAAATTTTTCACTTCGCTCTCCATAAATATGTACGGTTGGTTGCTGTTAATAACAATATCCGCCCGTTGACATTTTTCCGCTTGCGGGATTTGGGCACCGTTTAACAATTCGAATATGTCTTCGGTAACACCCCGTTCCAGCACCCGTTTTTTGCGTACATTATCTTCACAATTAGCAGCAACAACAATATCGCAAAATTGATCAATCCTCGATTCGAACAACAACGGTACATCCAGTACCACCCGCTTGTGCATACCGATAAAATCGGTGCGGCGATGTTCCACCAGTGGATGTACAATAGATTCAAGTACCTTGCGTTTATGTGGTTGGCGTTTTAAAATTTGCCGCAGCACATCCCGTGATATTTTGCCATCGATAAACGCTTCTGGAAAATCCTTAGCAATCAAAGAAATTGCATGTTTATCCGTGTTATATATGTCATGTACCACTTTGTCTGCATCTTGCACGCTGTATCCACAATCGGCAAAAATAGCCGATATAGTCGACTTACCCGACGCTATGTTTCCCGTAATACCCACGACAATATTTGTCATAATACAATCTCTCTTAATGTGTTATCCACACTGGGGTATGTGCCAAACCAATACGAAAATCCCAACAGTGCCTGATACAACAACATGTCGATTCCCGTAACTGTTTTCAGTCCCAATGCCTCCGCCTGCACCAACAAAGGTGTCATCAAGGGTTTATAGACTATATCATAAACTATCATGTGCGATTCTGCAACGGATAAATCGATAGACAAGCGATTTTCGCCATTCATACCAGCAATAGAAGTATTTACTAATACATCTATTCCAGATAGATACATATGTATATCAGACAAAGGTATAGCCACCATTTTTACCGTATCATCGGCAAATTCTATCGCCAATTTTTCCGCTTTATGAACAGTGCGATTGGCAATAATAATGGTTTTAAAGTGCAACTCTTTAAACGCTTGAATCGCCGATCGGCACGCCCCACCTGCCCCAATAATACAGACAGTATTTTTATGGGTCACTGTGGCATTTTGCAATAAGCATGTCCGCAATCCATATACATCCGTATTATCACCAAATATTTTACCGCTATCGATTCGTACCGTATTTACCGATGCCACCGTTTTTGCCACCGATGAAACCTCATCACAATAGGGTAAAATAGCCTGTTTATGCGGCGTAGTAATGTTAAACCCTGCCAAGTTTTCCACAGCAAAATCAACAAACTCAGACAGATTTTCAGCAACCACATGATATGCATTGTACGCTCCTCGAATATGGTGTTTTTGTAACCAATATGTATGTATTTTTGGCGATAAACTGTGTTGTATCGGATCGCCAATAACCCCTGCTGTTATGATTTTAGACATCCTTGTTCCCTCAAAAATGTACACAGCGGCATCAAAGGCAGCCCCATTATGGTAAACATATCGCCATCAACAGAATCAAATAACTGTACCCCCAACCGTTCAAAATGGTATCCGCCCACAGACGACAACACCTTATCCCCGCATATTGCCACATAGCCATCGATAAACGATTCAGATAAAACCCGCATGTGCATATGGGCTTGCCATACCCCGTCAAAAACAATTTTTTCCCCTTTTGCCACCGCTATACCCGCATGTAAGGTATGGGTTTTACCAGAAAAATCCCGTAAATTTTGCTTTAACACCTGTGTATTGGCAGGCTTATGATATATCACATCCCCCAAAGCCAAAGTTTGATCGCCGCCAATAACATACGCATCAGGGTATTTTGCCGATACAGCCAACGCTTTTTGCCGTGACAAGTACAATGCCAACATATAAGCACACTCTATTTTATCTTTTAGAATATGTTCGTTTACACCTGCATTTATTGTCATATCAACGGCAATCCCTGCATTTTTCAAAACCGCTTGTCGACTTTTAGAAGTGCTGGCAAGAATTATTTGTGGTGTCATATTTTTTCCTGTGTTTTTTTTACAGTATATAAAATTTTTCTAGAGTGTATAAAAACTGTTTAAACCTGTGGGTAAGTTTGTTCATCATTTTGTTAACAACTGTTATACACATAAGCAGAGCACATTATACAATATGTTATCCACATGTGTATAAAATTTTACACAATTTTACACTTTTTATGAATAAGGTATATATTCTGCAACGCAAGTGGTGTATAATTCTGTGCATAACTTAGTATATATTTGTATAATACGGTTACACACTTTATACAGCCGTTTATTATTATTACTATTTATTATATCATATTATTAATAATAATGATAATAGGGAATATGGAATTGCAAAAATCTGTTTTACAATGCTTGTCTGGACAACGGTCACATACCGTGCCTTTGTGGTTGATGCGTCAGGCGGGTAGATATTTGCCCGAATACCACCACATCCGTAATACAACCGATTCGTTTTTAGATGTATGTTACAATCCGAAATTGGCAACAGAAATAACTTTACAGCCGATTCGTCGCTTTGATTTTGATGCCAGTATCTTTTTTGCAGATATTTTGGTCATTCCCCACGCCTTAGGACAACAAGTCGATTTTCAAAAAAATATCGGTCCCATATTGCAAATACCAGAGGATAATACGCAGTTTTTATCTACCCTAGACTCCCATTTGCCGACAATACATACCCGGCTCAATCCGTTATATGAAACTCTCGATAGGCTAACAACCGCCTTGCCGCCTCGAATCACCTTAATTGGTTTTTCTGGTTGTCCATGGACGGTGGCAACATACATGATACTTGGACGGGGCAAACAAAACTTGCAGCACTGTGTCGATTTTGCCAAAAAATATGGCGATTTTTGGCGGGTTTTTTATGACATTTTAATCGAAGCCATTGCCGAATACACCATCCAGCAAATATCTGCAGGGGCAGAAGTCATTCAGCTGTTTGAAAGTTGGGCGGGGGCGTTGCACGGTGACGACATCGACATGTTTTCAGTCTATCCCATTGCAACAATTATCAAAAAAGTAAAATCCGTAAAACCCAACACACCCATTATTGTATTTCCAAAAAATATTCATATGGATATAGATGTGTTTCAGCAAAAAACCGGTTGTGATGCTGTCAATTTATCCTGTACAGATATGGTTAAAAACAGTACCAAAACCTACCCCGTACAAGGATGTTTGTCCCCCGACATTTTAAAATCGGGAAAACACTTAGAACAACATGTATTTGATATTTGTGAAACTTTAAACAATCGCCCACATATTTTTAATTTGAGTCATGGAATAGATAAACACACTCCCATCGACCATGTACACAGATTGATTACAGCGGTCAAAAACTACGGCAGGTAAACAGCATGTACGCATTTTTTAAAATATTACATATTGTCGCATTTACCAGCTGGATGGCGGGGTTATTTTATCTGCCCCGCTTGTTTGTATACCACTGTACGGCACCATACGAATCGCAAATGGATAAAACTTTTCGTATTATGGAGTACAAATTGTACTTTTATATCATGTACCCAGCGATGATTGCCGCCATATTAAGCGGTATTTGTATGTTATGGATAAAATTTCTACAAAACGAACTGCCTGAAGTACAGCTGTGGGGGGTGGTAAAACTTGTATTTGTTGCTGTATTGGTTTGGTATCACATGCGACTCAATGTGTACAGACGGCGATTTGCACACGATACCAATAGGCACAGCCACATATTTTATCGTTTTTTAAATGAAGTACCAACCGTTGTTTTTATTGGTATTGTGGCTAGTGTTGTAATAAAATTTACTTGATAGTAAAAAAAGTGTTTGACAACAGAAAAATTTTCTATACACTAGAAAATCGCAACTTCAAAAACAGAAGTGGCTATGTAACAATCTTTATTTTTACATATATTCTCATTTTAAAAAAATTTATTATTATTGGAAAATTCTAAACTCATATCATTATTTATGGAAAGTACATTACATTATGCATATTAAAGACTTAAAACAATTATCAGCTTCGGATCTTATAACCATGTGTTCGGAAATGGATATCGAAGATGTGTCTAGTTTAAACCGAGAAGAGCAGATTTATGCTATTCTCAAAAAGCGGTGTGCTTTGGATGAACCTGTGTTCAGTCAAGGCACCCTAGAAATATTATCAGATGGTTTCGGATTTTTACGATCTGTCGAAGCCAACTTCTTGGTGGGACCAGACGATATTTATGTGGCACCGTTGCAAATCAAAAAGTTTGGTTTTCGTACGGGCGATACCATTGAGGGCGAAATTTCTGCCCCACGGGAAGGGGAAAAGTATTTTCGCTTAAAGACCCCACTCAAATTAAATTACATCGATATTAAAGACATTCGCCATCGGGTCAATTTTGACAATTTAACACCGCTGTATCCCACAGAAAAGTTAAATTTAGAAATCGAGCAAAAAACCAGCAAAAAACCAGATATGACCACTCGGGTTATCGAGTTGGTGGCACCAATTGGCAAGGGACAGCGGTCGTTGATTGTTGCCCCGCCTCGTACGGGTAAAACTATGGTTATGCAAAATATCGCCCATGCCATCACGGCGAATCACCCAGAAGTACACCTGATGGTATTGCTTATCGATGAGCGCCCGGAGGAAGTTACCGATATGCAGCGGTCGGTAAAAGGCGAAGTGTTTGCGTCTACATTTGATGAACCCGCCTCTCGCCATGTACAGGTGTCTGAAATGGTGTTGCAAAAAGCCAAAAGGTTGGTCGAATTAAAACGAGATGTGGTGATTTTATTGGATTCTGTCACTCGTTTAGGGCGGGCGTATAACACGGTTATCCCCAGTTCTGGTAAAGTCTTGACCGGTGGTGTCGATGCTTTTGCACTGCAACGCCCAAAACGATTCTTCGGGGCGGCACGAAACATCGAAGAGGGGGGGTCTTTGACTATTATTTCCACCGCTCTTATTGAAACCGGATCGCGCATGGATGAAGTTATCTTCGAAGAGTTTAAAGGTACGGGGAATTCCGAATTGGTGTTGGATCGCAAAATTGCTGATAAACGCATATTTCCTGCTATCGACATCGAAAAATCCGGCACCCGCAAAGAAGAATTGCTGGTGTCGAAGGAACATATTTCTAAAATGTGGGTACTACGGAGAATTTTACCCAATACAGCGGGGGATGCCTTAGAATTTATTTTGGATAAATTGAAGTTTACCAAGAGCAATGCGGACTTCTTCGACAGTATGGGTAAAAATTAAACGATACGCAGGTGAATATACATATATATGCGGTTATATTAGGGGGGGCTGTACTAGGGATGCCACAGGCGGTGTATGCCGAGCAGGTGCGTTGTAATTTTTTTCAAAAATTGCTGAACATATGCCCTGTAGTGCAGGTCGACAGCATACCTACATCCCCCCCTAAGTCTGCGGTGGCGGCAAAGCCGGCGATAAAATCTGGCAACAGTAGGATTCGGGTTGTTCGCAAAAAAACCGAAAATATACCCACCATAGACGCTATCGAAGGTGCCAACGAAAAAGACGATTTGTTTTCACAGCTGACCAACCTTGAATATGATAAGGCGGCATTTAATCCTGTAGAAAATGTAAAAACACAGCAAAAGCCTAAAAAACGGATAAAAGTCGTCCCAAGAATAATGGCGACACAACGGGTAACAACACAGCAAAAGCCCAAGAAACGGATAAAAGTCATCCGCCCAAACACATCTGCACCCTCCGATACAAAGGCGGCACAGCCGAAATCTGCCAACCAAAATCGATAAAATAGGTGATCGGAAACTATGTTCTTTAAACGCAAAAAATGTCAATTTTGTTTTATATTGTCATAAATTTTTATGGTGTACATTTTGGACATACCTTTATTTGCAAATTCGTATTGAACTGTGTTGCCGTGGCTGTAGGCATATGGCGTGGGTTTTGTATCTTTAGGATAATGACCATTAATAGGATAGTCTCCCGTTAAAATATGTATATAGTATTGTTTTTTTTGTTCATCAAATTGATATGTGAATTTATGAAATGAGCCATAACGATCCATATCGACAGACCAATATTGGGTGATTTGTTTATCGTTTACAAAAATCGCAAAAATTTTACTAATATACACATCATCCTCTGTCATATCAGAGGGTTTTGGATAAGTATCGCCATAAGCAATATACATATCTTTTTCCGAAGATCCTGCCCCATATACATATTGTATTTTAATGGTATTGCCTGCTAATGTACACTCAAAAGAGGGCATTTTTGGATATGTTCTTTTTCCATTAACCACCACATATGCGTTTTCAGAAATAACATGTACATTCCACACCATTTTATTTTGTGGTGTAATAAGTTTTTGTTTTCTACCATACCAATCTAGCTTAAAATTTAAATCGTATCCTTTGACCAAAAAAATATTATTATCTGGGCTACACTCGTGGGTGTATGTTTGAGAGATGTAATTGGCAAACCCTTCGGATGAAGGGATATTAAAAAATCCATCTTCTTGAATAACTGGATCGTTACCATACGCCCAAAATGGTAAAATCACACAACAACACAGTAGAAACAAGCGAAATTTATACATTTATACATCCTCACAAAGCCGGTAAATACGCACATTGTGCAATATACCATATAAAAAATATATCACAACACAAAATTAAAACTTTACAAAAAAGAACAAGTAGTACACCTGTGAAGACTTTAATTCAACATTAACTTAACGCCAAAACCTGCAAGCAAAAAATAGATTGGGTAATGGGGGTGCTATGTTCTTTAAACGCAAAAAATGTCAATTTTGTTTTATATTGTCGTAAATTTTTATGGTGTACATTTTGGACATACCTTTATTTGCAAATTCGTATTGAACTGTGTTGCCGTGGCTGTAGGCATATGGCGTGGGTTTTGTATCTTTAGGATAATGACCATTAATAGGATAGTCTCCCGTTAAAATATGTATATAGTATTGTTTTTTTTGTTCATCAAATTGATATGTGAATTTATGAAATGAGCCATAACGATCCATATCGACAGACCAATATTGGGTGATTTGTTTATCGTTTACAAAAATTGCAAAAATTTTACTAACATACACATCATCCTCTGTTATCTCAGAGGGTTTTGGATAAGTATCGCCATAAGCAATATACATATCTTTTTCCGAAGATCCTGCCCCATATACATATTGTATTTTAATGGTATTGCCTGCTAATGTACACTCAAAAGAGGGCATTTTTGGATATGTTCTTTTTCCATTAACCACCACAAATGCGTTGTCAGAAATAACATGTACATTCCACACCATTTTATTTTGTGGTGTAATAAGTTTTTGTTTTCTACCATACCAATCTAGCTTAAAATTTAAATCGTATCCTTTGACCAAAAAAATATTATTATCTGGACTACACTCGTGGGTGTATGTTTGAAAGATGTAATTGGCAAACCCTTCGGATGAAGGGATATTAAAAAATCCATCTTCTTGAATAACTGGATCGTTACCATACGCCCAAAATGGTAAAATCACACAACAACACAGTAGAAACAAGCGAAATTTAAACATTTATACATCCTCACAAAGCCGGTAAATACGCACATTGTGTAATATACCACATAAAAAATATATCACAACACAAAATTAAAAGTTGACAAAAAAGAATAAATAGAGTACATAAAAAGATTATTATTGAATACTAACTTAAATTATAGGAGAATACAACATGTCAGATTCCAATAAAAAAAATATAGATGCTTATGAAAAAATTAAACAAACGGTGCATGCAGCCGAAAAATTTAGACAGGATCCATACAAAGATGCGAACACAATTAGCGTTGGGTACGGTATCAATTTAGCACATCATCTGCCAATTCTCATTGAGATATGGAACAAAAATTCAAAAGATAATGCCCCCAAAGTTTTGCCAGAAAGTGGGGAACAATTGAGTAAAAAAGATGGTAAAAATGTATATTCCAATGGTCAAATTGAGAAAATATTTCCACGGGGTGTAAAAATAGAAAAAGATATTTTAGAGGAGCTGGGTGATCGTGTTTATGCTGAAAAGTATAAAGCAGTTAAAAAAAAGTATGATTTATTAACTGGAGAAAATAATTGGGAAAAATTGCCTGACAACTATAAAGCTGTTTTGGTAAACTTAAATTATCAGGCTGAATTTTACCCCAATTTAAGTAAAGCTATGTCGAAGGGGGAACCAGTAGATGCGTTGTTAAAAGAAATAGCTGTGCATTTGGGTAACGATGTTATGAAAAAACGCACTGCCCAAAATGTATATTTACTGGTTACACCTCTTGACAAATTTGATTCGCAACACTATGACAAAATTGGCGATGATGCGCAGAAAAACAATGGTAAAATCCCTAAAGGTAGTGAAGAATCGAAACAATTTATTCAAGGAATAAGGAAAAAAGCGGAACAGCATCAAGCTTTGCAAGATTCACCAAAAGTGGATGAAGAAAAACAAAGTACAAAACCACAACAAGAGTCTTTCATTGCCGACGATATGGGCGGACACAACGAAAATATGGATCAGCCGATAGAAGAAAGTGATGCGGATTTTCCTACACATCCCGACAATGAAACTGTCGAACACAAACAACAGCAACAGGCATCTATCGAAAAGAGTATCGATAGCATACTCGAAACGCAAGGGATAGACAAAAACGCACGGTATTTATTAACGGAAATGGCACAAAAAATATATGCATCGCTGTTCAAACAAAAAAATATATCCAACACAGAAAACACAGAACGCACAAAACATCCGCCGCAAAATGAAAAAATAAAAAATCTCGATGGCACCAATACAGATACTGGTACACTTCAAATGAAAGATGTCATATCTGATACGGCTAATGAAAATATAAGCAAAGACAACCCATTGCAAGACATTGCAACAAAACTGTTTAAGACACCCGTATCGAAAATGGATGATACTATTGAACATGTTATCAACAAAACCGCAGACGATGAAATGGTTAAAAATAATCTGATGCTGCCATCGGATTATGCAAATACCCGCAGTCCTAACAACCAAATGTTGATAACTATGGCACAAAAGTATTTTGCCGATGCGTATCAACATAAACCGGTTACATATGATGTAACAGGCAAAATGCTACCGATAGCACCCTATAAGCCAAAACCCAAGCCAAAGGCAACTTTGGACAACATCCCCCTTGAATACGGGTTATCAGGTTTAGGCTTGGGGTTGGCAGGGGCAGCCCAAAAGTACGGTCATAAAAAAGCGGTGCAAACCGTACAAAAGAACCTAAACGCCCAACGCAAACCCTATGAGCCAACATTAAAAGAAGACGGTGAATGGGGACCCAAAACCAACGCCCAAGCCCGCCGCAGTATCATGCGAAATACCTTAGAAGACAGTATGCAGCTGGTTTTAAGGGAAAGGGAAGCAAAAGGCGAATTGATAAACCACAAAGGGACGAAAAAAAGCAACCGTTGGGCAGAATGGATTTAAACTAACGGCTTAACAGCTGTTGAATTGCCCTATCTACAGAAATATCTCCATTTATAATGTGATATATGGCGTGGCATATGGGCATTTCTGTGTGGTATTTTTGTGAAAATGCGTATAAAATTTTGGCGTTGACAACACCTTCTGTAACCACTTTGCGGGATTTTAGGATGTTTTCCACCGATTCGCCCTGTCCCAATGCCACCCCGAACGACATGTTGCGCGATTGTATCGAACTACAAGTAAGGACAATATCGCCAATGCCGCACAACTGTGCGGCGGTTTCTGGACTGCCGCCAACCGCTATGTTTAATCGGCTGATTTCTGCCATGCCCCGGGTGATAAGCGATGCTTTGGCGTTGTCGCCCAGTTTTTTGCCGACACTGATACCACAGGCAATGGCAAGCACATTTTTACACGCTCCATAAATACACGCCCCGATGGTGTCCGCTGTTTCGTATACACGGAAATACGGCGATGCTATTAGGGGTTTTATATCCCCCGTATTGTTGCCTGCAAGGGTTATAGCGGTGGGGTATCCTTTGGCAACTTCTATGGCAAAGGTGGGACCGGACAATACATATATGTTGGGGCAGTACGCTTTTGCCACTGTGCACAGGGGCTGTAAGCTGTCGGCACAGATGCCTTTACAGCACAAAATTACTTGGACGGGCTGGCAAATAGGCAAGGTTGCAAGGGCGTTTTGCATATATTGTGATGGGGTGGCGACAAACATTATATCCGCCTGTCGTATGGGGGCGGTATCGGTGGTGGCAATGACCGTGCCCATAGACACGCCCGCCAAGTACTGCCGGTTTTCACCGCTGGTGTTAATGGCTGTGGCAATGTCCTTGCGGCGACAATACAAGTGTACCGTATGCCCAATTTTTGCCATGTGAACAGCAAGGGCACTACCCCATGCCCCTGAGCCGATAACCGCTATGTTTTTTTTATCCATGTTTTAAATCCTGTAGATGCCATCTGGGGCGGGCTTCGGTGTGCATGCTGCCAGTGCTGTTAAGGTGTATATTTTCAATCCCCGCCCAAGCAATCATTGCCCCATTGTCTGTACACAATTGTACAGGGGCGACATAAAAGGTAAAGCCCTTTTTTGCCGCACATGTGGCAAGTGTGTGGCGGATGTACATATTGCTGGCAACCCCGCCGGCGACCACAAACGGGGGGGTGGGTATGCCCGTATTTTGTCGAAACACATCGAACGCCCGTATCATGCGGTTTTGCAAACTCATAGCCACCGCATGTTGAAACGCTGCACACATGTTGTCGATATATGAATCGCTTATATGCGGCTGTTGCGTAACCAATTGCCGTACCCGGGTTTTTAAACCGGATAAAGAAAAATCACAGTTTTTCTTGCCCTGCATGGGAATCGGCAGTTTTATTTTGCCAATATTGCCGTTTTTTGCCCGCTTTTCCACCGCAGCCCCGCCCGGATACCCCACATTTAGGATTTTTGCCACTTTGTCGAACGCTTCCCCCACCGCATCATCTAAGGTTTCGCCCAGTACATGATAATCACCGACCCCATTTACTTGTAACACTTGTGTATGTCCGCCGGATACCAGCAACAGTAAAAATGGAAATGTTATATCATTGGTTAAACGGGCGGTGAGAGCGTGGGCTTCTAGGTGATTGATACAGATAAACGGTATATTATGTGTCCATGCCAACGCTTTTGCCATTTGCATACCCACCAGCAAGCCGCCAATCAGCCCCGGACCCGTAGCGGCGGCAACAGCGGTAATATCAGATAAACAAATGTGTGCATCAGATATAGCGGTCTCAATCACCGTATGGCACTTTTGCAGATGGCTACGGGCGGCAATTTCAGGCACCACCCCCCCGTACAGTTTGTGTTCTTCGTATTGGTTGTATACCACATTCGACAGGATGTTTTTATCGCTGGTAACCACCGCTGCGGCGGTTTCGTCGCACGATGTTTCAATGCCAAGCACTATATGGGGGGTGCCTGTATGGGGTGAAGGGTGTGTCTGCATATGGGCATAGTACCGCAAAACGCAAAAAAAGTAAAAAATAATATGGCAACAGCTGTTAAAATTCGGTACAGTAGCCTCATGAAAACACCACCACAAGCCCGTATGCGTAACCGTCCTATCCGCATTGCCACTCGATCGTCTCAATTGGCATTGGTGCAAACACAGATGGTGGTCGAACGGCTGCACCGTATGGGCATCGAATCGCAAATTATGCCCATCGATACCACTGGCGATAGTATTCGACATAAGCCGCTGTGGGATATAGGCGGTAAGGGGTTGTTTTGTAGACAGCTGGATATGGCATTGTTGCAAGGGGCATGTGATATATGTGTACACTCTGCCAAAGATTTAGAAACCCATATGACAGAGGGTATACGAATCATAGGATTTTTAGCCCGGGCGGATGTGCGAGATGTGTTAATCGGAGCAACGGCGATCGATAGGGTGCCATCGGGGGCGGTGTTGGGGACTTCGTCGCCGAGACGACACGCCCAGATACAGACAGTACGCCCCGATATAAACATTGTGCCGATTCGGGGTAATGTACCAACCCGGTTGCAAAAATGTGCCGATGGCGTTGTCGACGCCACTCTGCTTGCCTATGCCGGATTACACAGATTGCAATACAATATGAGTGGCAACACTATTGAAAATATGCCGTTTGCCGTATTGCCTATCGATGTGTGTATTCCCGCAGCGGCACAGGGGGCAATCGCCATCACTTGTCGGGTCGACGATGTGTATGCGTATGATATGGTACTACCCATCTGTCATATGCCCACTTATACTCAAGTGATGGTGGAGCGGGCGGTTTTGCGGGGCATCGGTGGCAATTGCCACTCCCCGATAGGTGTACACGCCCACATACAAGACGATACCGTATGCGTACGCACATTTGTAGCGTATGCGGATAAAACCCAGTATAAAACATACAAAAACACATACCCCATAACAAATGCAGTTGACAACGCCTTCAAAATGGGGCAGAATCTAACAAGGCAATTGGGACACATATAATGTGCAACACACACAGTGTGAAACGCAAACAGTGTGAAACATATATGATATGGAAAAATATAGTATTTTAATAAGTGTATATATGGCATGTTACGGGCATTAGACAAAAAATATCACAAAATATGGGTGACTCGTCCAGTATTGGATGCCCATAATCAAATAAAGGTTTTAGCACAGTTGGGCATAAACAGCTTTCGGCAGCCATTGTTACAAGTGGCGTTTACCGATACACCGTTGCGAATCGATCCGCATACATGCCAAGCGGTGGTGTTTACTTCGGCAAATGGCGTACGGGCGTATGTGAAAAATAACGGCACTCTGCACATACCCGTATATGCGGTGGGCGATGTTACCTGTGAATCCGCCCGTGAAAACGGTTTTACTACCGTATACACGGCACAGGGTGATGTGTTATCCTTAGCGGATATGATAAAACAAAAACTATCGCCACAAGACGGGTATATTTATCACCCGGCAAGTACGGTTGTTGCCCGTGATTTGGGGACTCTGTTGTCTGATTATGGCTATACGGTACAGCGGGAAAAGGTGTATACGGTAACCCCTTGTACGCATTTGCCTGCGGTCGTACGCTATGAAATAAACGATGGAATCATTGGCGGGGTGGTTTTGATGTCACCCAGAACCGCTGGTATTTTTGTCCGTATGGTAGCAAAATATGATTTAAACATTAAAAATATGCACATCTTTGCCCTCAGTAAAGCGGTTGCCGATAAACTGGACAACAGCAGCCAACACATACACATTGCCCATTATCCCAATTTTACCCAACTGCTCAGACATATAAAACGAGAGTACAACATCCATGACGAATACCGATAACAGCCAACATACCTTACAGGGGGACATCGTCGATACCATCTTGCAAAAAATGGGGGGTATTCGACCGATGGCACAAAAATTAGATATATCCGTATCCACCGTACAGGGATGGAAACAACGCAAGGTGATACCGAAAGATCGGGTGCAGAGTATCGATGCCTATTTGAAACAGCATCTCGACACTTCTGTTGCTAAAATTTTGGCGGAAAATGCCATCAATACACCACAATCTCACGAAAAAACCACACCCGTTCGCCGTTCCCCTATTCCCAAAACTTCGACGACAAAGTCGGCACGGGTATCCTCCTTATCGATATGGCACATGCTGGGGGCAATGGGGGCAATCAGTATTATAACCGCTGTGGCGGTGGCGGTGTCCGTCCCGTATTGGTATCCTGCGGTTATGGGCGATACAGTCGATAGTGCAGTGGATACCACCGCCCCGCCTGTTGTCCCATCTGTGCCGTTACAATACACGGATATACAGCCTTTTTTACAACCGTTACAATCGGACATAGCCGCCGTAAACAATAGGCTGAGCACATATACTGCCGCTACTGAGGCGGATATGGCACAGATACAGCAGACCGTACAGGGTATGCAACATACTGCCGATGCCATATCCGACTTGTATCGACAAACGCACACAACAGCGGAAAATATGCAGGCGGATATTGCCCAAATTAAAAACTCTGCCGATATGCGTACCCTTTATGCTATGCAGTGGCGGATAATGTATGGAGTGATTATGACGGGGGGGGATTACAGTACGCTTTTGCCCACCTTAACCATACCCAAAACCGATGCCACGCAACAGGCTTGGCAGGTGATACAATCCCATAGCAGCGGGGTTATTACCCATAGGCAAATACGGGATATGCTGTACAAAAATGCCTTTGTTATCGCCCCGGCGTTAGCGGAAAACGCCGTAACAGAACGGACACCCCTTATCGATAGGATAAAGGCAAAAATAACCCATGTGGTGTTTGTTGTCGATACGCCTAGTGGCAGCGGTACATCGGAAAATACCGCTTTAAAAACTCTGTATACCGCACTGGATGATAATCAAACAGCGGCTATAGTCGATATGCTACAGCCGTTGCATATACCCGAGCTGCAACCCACCCTAAACCGTATACAAGATAGGGCAAATGTTTTAAACGCCCTAAATACTATATGGCAACACCTGCCACAGAGAACAAACAAGGGGACGGACGAAGGGATCCAGCCATGAGGGCGTTGTGGTTTTTTATACGGCTGTTTATCATCCTTGCCATAAGTTTATCGATTGCCGGGCTGCAAGGGTCTGTACTTGTGTATGCGTACGGTTATGAAATACATATAAGGTTGTGGGTAACACTGGTGTTTATGGTTTTATTTGTCCTTGCCGTGTGGTACATCTTACGGGGGTTGGGTTGGATACATGCCGGTGTTGCTTATATAACCCGTACCCGCAAGCTGTACAAACAGCTAGCGGCTATACCACACATCGCCGCTGGCAGGGCATATGCCACTGTAAAATCATCCGTATTAAAACCCTTTGGTAAAAAACATCCACTGTATCAAATCACATCATATCAGGTAAATACGGCATACGATATACATATCCCTACGGTGCTATCATCGCCATACGCTGCACAGTTTATACAGGTCTGTATCAGTCATAGCGATACAGGGCAGCTATCGGCTATACGGGCATTTTACACCACTCATACACAAGTGACAATGCCGCCGCTGTGGTATCTGTACGAATCGACCGTTGCCGATACGCTGCAACAGGCACTGTTGCATTTGTCGTATGTACGGGATAATACTTTAAAAAACGAAACTGTATATTATACCGTCCTTGCCCATATAAAACACTGCACAACGGAGGCGTGCGACAGCGTACAGCAGGCTTGGAAATCCGCCCAAACAGAGGCGGAAAAATGGCGGTTGTGTACAGCGTGCTTGCACATAAAATTGTCTGATGTATCCGATATAGTGCCGTTTGAAAATGTCATATACAAAAAAGACGGTACGGGCATGTTGCTACTAGCCATATTGAGTGTAAAATTACAGCTGTGGGGACCTGCGGATGTGTATATTGGCAAATCCATACCCTATGCCCCTGCGGATAAGGTGGATTTCGTCAAAGCCTTCGTACAGTATATGCAAAACGGCAACAGCACCGCATACATCGAAGCATTACACAGACAAAATCGGCAACAAACGGGCATGATATTATGATCCATCGTGTATATACCCTGTTGCAGATGGACATATTGGCAAGGGCTATCGCCGTGTGTTTGCAAGCGGGGGATGTGGTGTGCTTGCACGGGGATTTAGGGGCGGGAAAGTCCACATTGGCACGGGCGATTATCCGCTATTTGGTGGGCGATGTATCGGTGCCTAGCCCCACATTTACTTTGGTACAAGTGTATGAGGCAGCAATTGCCCCCATATGGCATATGGATTGGTACCGTTTAAACCACCCGGATGAAGTGTTCGAACTGGGCGTGGAACAGGCGTTTTGTACGGCTATCAGCCTTATAGAATGGGCGGAAAAAGCCGCTGCACATGTGCCTTGTGATAGTTTGCATATCACGATTACCGGCACGGGTAACACCCGCACCATCGACATCCGTCCGCAAAAATCGCACCATATAGGCATAGGCGATATACTGAAGGACACAATATAATGGCAATGTATTCGACCCACATTGGCGATAATTTTTTACAGCAAGTGTTGCGTTTGGTGTATGCGGAAAATATATCCGCTGAGCAGGTGGCAGACACGCACATATTCGTACCGACAAACCGCCTTGCCAAAGCGTTACAGACGGACATTTTGCGGAAATTTGATGGCACCCCTACCCTTATGCCCCACATTATCAGTATATCCCATGACGACAGCATCACCGACACCACAGAATTTTACGGCGGGGCGTATATTGCCCCGCCTATCGATAATACGCAAAGACAGCTATGGCTAGCGGATGCGGTGTGGGGGTATTATAACACTGCCGCTGCTTTAGAAAATATTTCTTTTGCTATGGCGATCGAGTATGCTAACCAGCTGAGCCAATTGTTTGATAATTTACAATTATATGAAGTATCGTTTGACGATTTTTTAAACTGTGCGGGGGATATGGGGGGGGCGGTGTCCGATCACTGGGCGGTAACCACCACATTTTTACAGCATTTTTATCCCCTGTGGCAGGCGTATTTAAAACAACAAGGGGTGTGCGATGTGGGGGCGTATCGTATGCAGTGTTATCGGCACCTTATCGATCACCTTCACACCCGCACAAACCGTATATTCTGTGTTGGCTTTACTGCCACATACCCGATTATCGGTAGACTCATCGATGAGGTGGCTGGGTTACCCAACAGCACGGTGATTTTGCCCGCCTATGCGGATAGTGCCTATACCGATGATATTCGCAACGATCCGTCCCACCCGTATTATGTGATGGCAGCCCATGTAGGCGATAGCCGCCCGCAGATGTTGCCCGCCGCCCGTCCGCAACGGCATACTATCTGTAGCCAAGTGTTTTTACCGGCGGTTTGTACTCGAGATTGGAACACCATTTCCCCCGCCGATAAAGCGGAACAAGATGTATTTTCTGGCATGCGATTTATGACATGCAGCACCCCAGTCGAGGAGGCGATGGCGATTGCCCTTGCCCTGAGAGAAGTCCTTGAAACGGAAGGCAAAACTGGGGCGTTAATCACCGCAGACAAACACCTGTCGCGCATGGTCATAAGTATTTTAAACCGTTGGCATATCCATATCGATGACAGTTCCGGTATGCCGTTACACCTAACCCCGGTGGCGGTGTTTATGCGATTGGTACTACAGGCACAGGCAGAAAACTTTAGCCCTACCGCTCTCGTCAAACTATTAAAACACCCGTTGTGCCATATGGGATACGACAGGGGGGTGCTGTTACGCAAAGTGCGGCAGCTGGAAAAAATTGCCTTGAGAGGATATGTGATGGGTGCGGGATTACAAGGTATTATTGACACTTTGTATCACCGTCTCGACACCGATAAGTACTTTTTACGGGCGGTGTCCGATAAGGACAAAAAAACTCAAAAAGTCGCCGATTTAGTGGCATTTTTACAGGAAATCGCCGACCATTTTACCCCCCTATCGCCGCCGCATACCGATTTAAAACACATATTAACCGCTCATATTCAAGTAGCGGAAAACTTGGCGGGGGTCGATGTGCTGTGGGCAAAACAAGATGGTAGTAGTATGGCGGAAACCTGTGCCAGTATTTTGGATAACACCGATGTACTCACCTTGAAACAGACATTTTCCATATCCGAATATACCCAGCTGTTTGTATCGCTGTTACGGGGCAGAACCGTACGGAAAATACACGGTCTGCATCCTCGATTGTATATTTGGGGCGTGTTGGAGGGGCGGTTGCAAACGGTGGATACGGTTATTTTTGGCGGCTGTAACGAAGGCACTTTGCCGTCTAGTATCCATGTGGATATATGGGTGTCGAATGCTATGGCACGGGCGGTAGGGCTGCCGACAATGGATCGATTCGTCGGGGTGTCCGCCCACGATGTGCTGAGTGCTTGTAACGGCGATACGGTTATATTCAGCCGTGCGGCAAAACAGGGGGGGACGCCGACCATTGCCTCCCGCTGGTGGCAGCGGTTCGAGGCGGTGGGCAAGGCGTATGGTGTGTCTTTACCCCCCCCAGATACGGATTATGCGGCTTTGGCACTGCATATCGATGCGGTCGATGACAGCACCCGGCAAGCGGTTAAAATATCGGTGCCAAAACCCACGCCACCGCTTGCCATGCGCCCGCAGCAGCTGAGTATGACCAATATTCAAACTTGGTACGAAGACCCGTATCAAATATACGCCAAGCATATTTTAAAATTGTATAAGGTCGATGACTTGGCGTCTGAGGTGAATCCCGCTTTTAAGGGAACTCTTATCCATACTATTTTAGAACGGTTTACCCAACAGCTGAGCGACACATACTTTGCCGACCCAAACAGCGTTACATACCAACAGGCTGTACAGTGTTTCGATAAAATTGCCCACGACCATTTTGCTCCATATCAAGGACTAGCCGCTGTACGGTTGCAAATTATCCCCGAATTTAACGACTTTGCCCCCCATTTTGTAAAAGAATTTTGGCAAAGATTGCAACAAACCCGTTGTATGTATTTCGAAAAAGACGGCACCCATACCCTGCACACCCCCCAGAACAATAGTTTTAAAATCAGGGGTATAGCCGATAGAATTGACATAACACATGAGGGTACTGCGATTGTTGTCGATTATAAAACCGGGGCGGATATTGCGGCAAAACATATAGACGAAGGCACCGTCCCACAGCTGATATTACAAGCGTATATGGTAACACAAGGGGCATATACGGACATCGGCACATGTGCTGTGGACATTGCAGAATACTGGATGACAAAACGCAAATTCAAAATTGTTTCACATGAAACAATGGCGGTTCTTGACACCAATTTACATATGCTGTATGGGCAAATCGATACCTATATGGATGTGCATACCCCTTATTATACGGAGTATCGCAGCGGAAAATCGCAAACATATAACGATTATGAACACCTATTTCGTGAACAAGAATGGAACACTACAGAGGCGGACACCTAGCCATGACACAGCACAGAAAAAACGGACAAAATCCCACCGAAAAAGCCACCGCATTACAAATTGCCGCTTCAGATCCTCGATATAATGCGTGGGTGTCCGCCTCTGCAGGGTCGGGCAAAACCAAAGTATTGGTACAACGGGTATTGAGAATATTACTCAACGGGGCAGAACCGCAAAGTATATTGGCTATTACTTATACCAAACCGGCGGCAGCGGAAATGCAAAACCGCATTACCCATAACCTACAACAGTGGGTGGTGTGTGCGGATACAGAATTGCACCGCATCTTAACCGCTGTACTAGGTGTCCCTCCCACAGATACCCATACAGCCATCGCCCGTAGGCTATTTGCCCAAGTTCTCGACACGCCGGGCGGTATTAAAATCCAAACAATCCACAGTTTTTGTAAATTGCTGCTGACACGGTTTCCCCTAGAATCTGGCGTGCCGGTGGGTTTTGGAGTACTGGAAGACGAACAGGCACTGAGACAACAAGTGTTCAATATATTGGCACAAGACCCCGCTTGTATTCCCCATTTGCAACGGCTGATGAAACACGGTGGCAAAAACAGTTTCGATGGGAAAATCGAAGCGGTTTTTGAACATCGCTACGCTTTCGAAAAAGTGCTTAAAAACGGTTTCGATATATATGCCACATTAGGGGTGCAACCGTCCGATACGGTCGATATGTATCAACGGCAATTTGTACAACAATTTTTGGATATGAAAGAGATTATACAACAATTTTATCATGCTATTCAAGGTGCAAGCGGGAAAAAAACAGCGGAATATATCAATGCCATTGATGTGCTATTTACTAACATTATAACCTTTGATGTGGCATATTATTTTATTGAAAGTTTTTATAAATCAGATGGCACAGGTTTTTCTTTGGGCAGGGGAAAAGCACCCGCTATACTAAAACAAAATATCCATATATTACAGCCTGTGTCGAGCGTATATAAAACATATAAAGATAAAACTATGTGCTTGCACATGGCACAAAACACCGAATCGTTACTACAAGTGGCGGACCATTTTATACGGGGCTATACACGGCTAAAACGGGTTCACAATGTACTGGATTTTGATGATATTATCACTTACACAGAACGGTTGTTTAGCAAACAAGGCATCGCCGATTGGGTCACCTATAAAACCGATCGGGGGCATCAGCATATACTGCTTGACGAATCGCAGGACACTTCGCCGCAGCAATGGGCGATATTACGGCACATTATCGAGCCGTTTTTTGCCGCCCCCGCACAGCAAACCACCGCATATCCTGACCATACAGTATTTGCGGTGGGGGACGACAAGCAATCTATTTACAGTTTTCAAGGGGCGGATCCGCAAGGGTTTTTCGACAACAAAACCCATTTTAAAAATATGTCTGAGGGGGCGGGGTATGCGTTTCAGGACATTCCCCTTGCCGTGTCGTTTCGTACGGTACCGGCGGTGTTACAATGGGTCGATACGACTATGGCACGGGCGGGTATGACCCAATTGGGGACGGATACGCCTATTGTCCACGACGCCCATCGGGCGGCGGCGTATGGGCGGGTGCTGCTGCTGCCCGTGCTGTACAGCCAAAACAACATGATTCCCAAAGCTTCGATTGCTTACGCTCAGGAAATAGCCTATACAATTTATCATATGCTACACCACCCTACATATTTGCCGTCAAAACAGCGTATGGCACAGGCGGGTGATATATTGGTATTGGTAAAAAACCGCATCGGCAGTTTTGTCGATGCACTGATTCGCACTTTAAATTATATAGGCGTGGCGGTGGCGGGCAGTGACCGTTTAAAACTGTATGAAAATATCGCCATTAAGGACATTTTGGCACTGTTGCAGTTTGCCATATTGCCAGAGGACGATTTGTCGTTGGCATGTGTGTTAAAATCCCCTTTGGTAGGGCTAACGGACGAAGATATATGCCATTTTGCCCACAATCGGGGCAGAAAAACCCTGTGGCAGGCGATACGGGAATGTCCACAACATGCGGATGCGGTCAATTACCTACAAAAGTTTCTCGACATGGCGGACTTTGCCCGCCCGTTTGAAATGATAAATACTGTGTTAAACAGCCCGTGTGTATTGCATGGCGGCGGCGTGAAACCGCTTACCGGCAGGCAAGCCTTTGTCGCCCGATTGGGCGGGCAAGTCACCGATGTTATCGATGAATTGTTACAGCTGGCAATGACCGATGAACTCGATAATATCCCTACTATACAAGGGATACTCGACAAGGTAAAAAATGACAATGTGGAAATCAAACGGGACGCAGACAGTGTACAAAATACCCAAGTCCGCATCATGACCATACACGGTGCCAAAGGGCTGGAAGCCCCGATTGTCATTGTCCCCGATTGTTACCGTGCGGAGTCGTACAAGGAAACTTTACTGTGGAATGAGAATAAAACGCACCTTGTCGTTGCCAATGATACGGCACAACGGTTGGTTGCCTATGACAAACTGCACATTACGCAACACATGCTAGATAAAACCGATGCGGAAAGCAAGCGGTTATTGTATGTGGCGATGACCCGTGCGGAAGATATACTCATATGCGGCGGATATGGACGCAAGCATAGGAATAGCTGTTGGTATGACGCCTTGTATGGAGGCATGCAGGACTTAGAATCATGTCGAAAATCCCCCTATGTATCCTATAAAAACGAAAAAATTTGGCAAAGCGAAAGCCAAACCAGCAAGGATTATTCTCAATATATATACGAGTACGCATATAACCCACCGCCTACGCCAGTTGAAAATATGGAGGACACAGCAGACGAAAAACCTACCCGTGTTGTGCCTATCCCTGATTGGGCGTATCAGGATGCCAAAACCGAATCCCCTACCGCCCGTCCGCTGCGTCCGTCCGATGCTGTGACCCAAGATACGACCCCTGCCCCCAGTCCATTGATACAGCATAAGGGGGCGGTAAACGATATGTATAAACGGGGCAATATCATGCACCGGGTGCTAGAAAATATTGGCGGTATTGCCCCCGAAAAGCGGGCGGATACTGTACAAAGATACTTGCAAACCCCCCGTTTTAAACTGGATGCGGCGACACAACGGGAATATATGAGCGAAATATTAGCGGTGATCGAAAAATACCCGTTTATATTTGCCCCGACCGCCCGTGCGGAAGTGCCCGTGTCTGGTATTGTCTCTGTGGACGGAAAACAAGTCCCCGTAAATGCTGTTATCGATCGCTTGTGTGTGGTCGGCGATACGGTGTGGGTTGTCGATTTTAAATCCAACCGCCCGGCTGCTGCAACCATAGACAAAGTGCCAAATATCTACAAACGGCAATTAAAAATATACGGCGATTTAATCACTGCCATTTATCCCCATAAAACCATTCGCACTGCCGTATTGTGGACATATAACTGTTTCTTACTTGAAATGCCCAGCTAGGGACATTATATATATGGGATAAGGGCACACTAGATTTTTTTAATTTTGTGTGGTATAATAACGGCGAAAATATAACTTTCAAGGAGAAAACATATGACAGCAATAGCGGTTTCGAATGCGGATTTTGATGCGGTGGTATTACAATCGGATACCCCGGTTTTATTGGATTTTTGGGCACCTTGGTGTGGTCCGTGTGTGGCGTTGGCACCCGCATTGGAACAGTTGGCAACCGATCGCCATGACACCTTGAAAGTGGTCAAAGTCAATGTGGATGAAAATCAAGATTTGGCGGCAAAGTTTGCCGTGCGGGGGATTCCCACTTTGCTGGTGTTTAAGGGCGGTGAAGTTATCGGTCAGAAGGTTGGTGCCGCCGGTAAGGCAGACCTTGAATCTTGGGTCGATTCTGTGTTAGCGTAGGATGTCGATGGGACAATCCGCAACCATTTACGCTCTGGCGTCTGCTGTGGGACGGGCGGGGGTTGCGGTGGTGCGGCTATCGGGGGCAACGGCTATCGCTATTGCCGATAGGTTGGTGGCTGATACGGCTGTGTCTGATTTCCCCCCCCGTATGTTGCGAAGGGTGCGGTTGGTGGATCCCAGCGATAACACGGACATAGACCATGCGATGGCGGTGGTATTTCCCGCCCCTTATTCTTTCACCGGTGAAGATGTGGTCGAATGGCATTGTCACGGGTCACGAGCGGTTATCGATAAGCTGTTTACTGCTCTCGAAGGTGCCGGTGCCAGCTTGGCAGAACCGGGGGCATTTTGCAAACGGGCGTTTGTCAATGGCAAGATGGATTTAACGCAAAGCGAAGGGGTGATGGATCTTATAAACGCCGAAACTGCTATGCAAATGCGGCAGGCCCAATATCAATATCAGGGGGGGATGCGGCAAAAATACACCCAGTGGGCGGATACCTTGTTGCCCATACTTGCCCATTATGAAGCGTATATGGATTTTCCCGATGAAGACTTGCCCGCTGATGTGGCACAAAACGCTTTTGCGAAAATCGATGGGCTTGTTGCCGATATGGACAAGCACCTACACTGTGGCGGTATTAGCGAACGCATTCGCAGTGGTATTCAGGTGGCTGTTATTGGCGATCCGAATGCGGGCAAGTCGTCTTTGGTGAATACGCTGGCAAAGCGAGATGTGGCGATTGTGTCCCCCACCGCCGGCACCACCCGTGATGTGATCGAAGTGCATTTGGACATTGGCGGCTATGCGGTGCGGGTGTTGGACACCGCCGGCGTGCGACACAGCACAGATGCTGTCGAAAGCGAAGGCATCAAGCGGGCAATCGATGCGGCAAACAATGCGGATATTGTGGTTTTGGTCGCAGATGGCAGCGATGTACGCATAAATGAGGGGTATGTGCAAAGCAGGCTGTCGACCATCGACAATCCCACCGCTGCCGTGATAGTGGTTGCCAACAAATCGGAAAAAAGCGATTTTAAAGCCCCCTCAGCCGCTGAAAATATATTTTGTGTGTCTGCACTAACGGAACAGGGCTTAGAGGCGTTTATATCCCATTTAAAGGGACTGATTTTAAAGCGATTCGCCGTGCCATCAGAGCCGATGATTACCCGCCATCGCCACCGGGTGGCACTGCAGCAGTGCGTAGAATATATCACCCGGGCAAAATCCGCCGCAAGTATCGAATTGACAGCCGAAGAGCTCAGACTAGCTGTGCGGGCATTGGGTAAAATCACCGGGCAAGTGGATGTAGAACACATCCTCGACATCGTATTTGCCGATTTTTGTATCGGCAAGTAGCGTTATTTTTTATGGCGTTACCACATATTGCATGCCAAGCCAACGGTATCCCCGACCGTCTGGATGGCGGGCGGTGCAGTTGATGCGGTGCCTGCCGCTGCCGAATGGTTGGTCGAAAGTTAAGGTGACGGTGGGATAGGTTTTGTTTGTGGTCATCTTGGCAACACCGTTATAAAAACAGTTTATATTGTGCAACGATTTTAGCGATTCGGGGACGCTGAAGTGTATCACCGGCGGGTTGTTTTTGTCGATGTGTGGGTTGTTGGGGCTGAAAGCGGTAACGGCAAAGGGGCGGGCGTTTAATACCAACTTTATCCGTTCTGTGGTGGCGTATTTTTCGTTTAGGGAAAACCTTGGGATATAAAACATATCGCCAGTTGGGGTAAATACACCAGAGTGTTGCGAAAATCCCGCACGAAACCCCATGTTTTTAACCGTATCGATAGTATCTGTACTAGCCTCTCCATAGGGATACGCAAACAAGGTGGGTTTTATCCCTGTGTATTTTTCAATCAATTTTACATTGGTGTCGATGTCTGCTATATTTTGTTCTGTGGTGCGTTGGGGCATGTGGGCGTGGGTGTGCGTGTGGGCTTGAAAATCGACGCCATCGGCTGCCATTTCGCTAACCTGTTGCCAAGACAGGAAATTTTTTCCGCCTATCTCCCGGCTAGACAAAAACACGGTAAATGGAAACCCCGCCCGTTTAAACAGCGGATATGCGTGGGTATAAATCGATTTATACGCATCGTCGATGGTGATAACCACCGTTTTTGCCGGTACAAAATCGCCGTTTTGCACAGCGGTTACCACTTGTGATAAGGGGCGAACGCTAAACCCGTTGTTCTGTATATACGATACAAAAGTGTTGAGCTGCTGCAGGGTTACATTGGTACTGGGGTGCGTATTTTGACCAAAGCGGTGAAACATGACAATAACCGCCCCCGATTGTGTGTTGACAGCGGCGGCATAAGCGGGGAAAAAGTGTACCCCAATAACACACAAAACAACGGATATGATATATCTAGCAGATTTATTTTTCATGAGAGTATTGTTCTTATATGTCATATGTTGTATTGGTATGTTTGGACGGTTTTATCGCCGTATACAGCAACAAAAAACTATGGGCAATGGCAAGGGTCATAGCGTATGTCAACATAATTTGTATAAAGGTACCCACAACTTCTGCCCACCATGTATCGACGGTTAAAAATGGGGTGCTGAGTATGGATATGACCACCCCCCATGTTATCATAAAAAAAACATTACAGACGATTAAAATCATAAATTTTCCGGTGTGCGTTTGGGTGATGTGCCAGATGGCTTTGATGTCAGAGCTATCGCCCAATGCGGCGGCGGTTGTTATCACATACAGCCGTAATATAAACGCTATGGCAATTAAAAATACGGTGATGCTGACAAGCGGTGGCACACTTAATACAGCATCTGCAACAATCACCAACACAATCAAGGCAAACCACATGGCAAACACTTTTAAGCTGGCAATAAGGTAAGCGGTTTTATATTTATTCCACCCCAGCGACATCTGAATATGCGGGCGAATATGTGCGGTGGGCCGTTGGCTTTTTGTGTGGGCGTATTGGATATATGGCACGGTAAACATAACGCTTAGAATAAAATTCACAACCACCGTAACCGCTAAATCCCAAGTGAGTACAGCGGTGAAATTGCCTTGTGCGTCTAGGAGTGGTGGGGTGCCAAAATCCAATACGGTAGACACCGTGCCAATAACACCCGCCAACAAGCATAACCGCACAATGTTTTCAAAGTTCTTGACAGCAAAGACATGGGCATCGATGACATATTTAAAAGGTGTTACCTGCATATAAAATCCTCCAGACTTGTATGTTTACGGCGGTATTATAACAGATTTATAATGGTGGTGCACATATTTTTTAACACCCTACACCGTGTATTTTTTAGCATTTTCGATGCTGTCTTGTCGGGCGGTAAAAAATAGCATCATGCTGTGCGTTGCTGTTATAGTGCCTATGCAAACGACAAGAAATTCTATAAAGGTACCAAAAATATTTGCCCACAGGGAGTCCGCTGTCGCAAAAGGTAGGCTTACAAGTTCAGACGCCCCATACCACAATAGGACAAATATAACATTGGATACCAGCAACAAAAACAATTTGCCTTTGTGTTCCTTGGTGATTTCCCATGCGTATGTGATACGGGCATCTTGCCCCAATGCGGCGGCGATGGCTGCCATTTGTAACCGCAGGGCTGTAATCAGCGAAAATATTAAAATTGTCCCTACACATATAACGGCAATAATGATTCTAAAAACACTGGTCATGGGGTCAAAAAAAACGAATATAAGCAGAGGCATAAATAAAACAACAAAGGCTATTATCGTCCAGAAAATAATTTTCAAGGTGGCGATAAAATATGCACTTTTATAGGTATTCCACGACACCGACATTTGTACGCTAGGGCGGGCATCTGTGTTTGGGTTTTGGTGCTTGGCATATGCGTATTGGATGTAGGGCACAATATACATAATGAACAAAAACTGTTGGGCAAGTAATGCCAACACAAATTGCACATTGATTATATCGTCTAGCCCTAGATGTAATTTTTGGTCTATGTTTGTAGCGTCTGTCACATATAACAGCGTGCTAATAAGCGTGTAAACCAAAACCAATCGCACCACATTGTCAAAGTTTTTTAAGACAAAAATATTGGCATCTAGGGCATATTTAAAAGGTGTTATTCGCATATAAAATTCTCCTGTATACATCTGTTTTGGTTTTACAATCATATTTCCCATAGTCTATAGGTGTTGGTGTCATGATATAACTTTTTTAAGTCCAAGTAAAATAATAAAAATGCGTGATTGTACATAGCGTAAAACAACCAATATATGGTGCCGATAAATATAAACAAGGCAGATTCACCCCAAATGGTATTTGCCCATGTGGATTCTATCAAAGTAAAGAGTACAAAAAATATGGCATTTAAAATCAGCCACAGTGTGGTCAATATCAATAAGGCAATCATAAATTTAAAATACGCCACATTAAAACCTTTGGTCATACACCAAATATGTTCTATTGTTGCTATATCTTCCATAGCAGTGGCAATCAAAATAAATCTTAATCTAATGTATATAATACCCATCATGAACAGTAAAATACTAAGTATAACCCCTGCTGTCATATGGGGGGTACTATATATACTAAATCCCAACAATAACATGGGAAGCAATAAGATAGAAAATAAAAGTCCCTTTAAGAATACCTTTATGATAGGGTGTTGTTTGCTTGATGTGTCCTTTACTTGTACTAGGGTTTTAAAGGAAAATGGTTGTGCGTCTGTTTGTATCTGTGTTAAGGCATACTTTACACAAAAAAATAAAAATACAGAGGTAATTATAATATCAGGTACCATATTACCACTGGTGGAATCGCCGAACATTTCACCACTGATAACATATTCTATAAATAGTATAAAAACAGACAAGGCAACCGGGATACATATAACCAACTTTGTCATGTCGATGATATGTTTCACAACAAACCATACGGCATGAAAAACATAGGCAAAGGGGGTGATTTTCATATGTATATTTCCTTTTAAAAATTGCTGTATTATAGCAAAAATATACTATATTTTTATTATTTGAGCAATATTTTTCTGTTTTTACTGGGCATAATAAAAAATTATTTTACTCTCCCCGCATGTTGGCAAGGGCGTTTAACAGCTGTTCCATATCGTGTTTGTTGTCAAACGGCAGAGTGATTTTGCCCGCCCCTTTGGCGTTTATTTTGATGTTTACGGGGCGGTTGTACAGTTGGCTTAACAGCTGTTGTTGGGTCTGTTGTAACGAATCGCTGGTATCGTTTGTATTTTTTGAGGGTTTTGTGGGATTTTTTAGATCTTTGATGTATTGTTCTGTTTGCCGTACACTCATGTTTTCGCTGATGATTTTTTTGGCGATTGTTGTTGCGTTTTTGACGCCGACCAATACTTTGGCATGTCCTGAGGTCAGGGTGCCGTTACGGATGTGCTGTTGCACTTCTTCGGGCAACTGTAACAGCCGTAGCGTATTGGCAATACGGGATCGGGATTTGCCGATTATTTGTGCCATTTGCTGTTGGGTATAGTGAAAGTTTTCCATGATGGTTTTATACCCGAATGCTTCTTCTAGGGGGTCGAGGTCTTCCCGTTGGATGTTTTCAATCAGGGCGACTTCGTGGGCGGTTACATCGTCTATTTGCATGACGATACAAGGCACGGTCTGCAAGCCGGCAATTTTTGCCGCTCGATAGCGTCTTTCGCCGGCGACAATTTCATAGGCGTTGGTACCGTTAATGTCACGAATCAGCAGCGGTTGTAACAGCCCTTTTTGTCGAATCGATTCGGCAAGTTCGTTTAGACTGGTTGCGTTAAAGTTTTTACGGGGCTGTCCAATACCCGCCCGCAGGCTTGCTACATCGATGTGTAAAATATCATTTTTTTGACTGTCTAAATGGGTGGTGGCAATTAACGAATCCAGCCCCCGTCCCAAGCCGCTGTGGCGGTGTGTGTGTTTTTTCTTTGCTTGAATAACCATGGTTTTTGTCCTTGTATGTTAAAATTTTTGCCCAAACTCGATGGCGAGTTCCGCATACGCTTGAGCCCCGATACAGGTGTGGTCGTAAAACAATACGGGTGTGCCATATGACGGGGCTTCCGCCACTCGGACATTGCGGGGAATAAGGGTTTTAAATACCACGCTGCCTAGGTGATTTCGCACATCCTTATCGACATTCAAGCACAGTTTGTTACGGCGATCATACATGGTGATAAGCACCCCGCCCAAGCGTAAATCAGGGTTGATATTGTCCCGTACCCGCCGTACGGTACCCAGTATTTGTGTCAAGCCCTCGAGAGCGTAAAATTCCGCTTGCAATGGCACCAATACATAATCGGCGGCGACTAGGGCATTTAGGGTAATAATCCCCAAATTTGGCGGGCAATCGAGAAATATATAATCGTACTTATGCAGATATGGCAACAGGGATTTTTTAAGGTTTTGCTCCGGGTCTGGCAGGTTCGACAAGGCAACTTCTGAAGTTGCCACATCGAGGCTGGCGGGGATGATCGAAAAATTGTCTATTTCGGTTTCGATAGCCGCATCGTCATAGTATTCGGTGTGCAGTAATAAATCGTATGTGCCGATAATATCTTGGCGGTCTTGCACGCCTACACCGGTCGATGCGTTGCCCTGTGAATCCAAGTCGACCAACAAGGTTTTTTTACCGCACACCGCCAATGCGGTTGCCAAATTAATAGCGGTTGTCGTCTTGCCAACGCCCCCTTTTTGATTGGCAAGTGCGAATATTTTTGCGGTCATGCTGTCCTCGTATATAAAAAATGTACACAGCCACCATAGCAAAGAAAAATATGTGAAACAACAAAAAAATGCGAAAAACGATAAAATTTTTTTATACAACCTATGAAAAAACATTGCCTCAGTGGCACAGCAGTATAAAAATGTTTCATGTGAAACATAGGCAACGCACACTATAAGGCAATCGACAGTATGGACGATTCGCTGTGGGTAAGCGATTGGGTTTGGCGTATGCCAAAGGTGTATTGGGTTTTGGCATTGGCAATTTCTTGGGCAACGGATTCGCCTTTTAGGAATATACCTTGTGGGCATTGCAGATGGGTCATAAAATCCAATAGCGATCGCACTTCACATAACGCCCGTGCGGTTACTATGTGAAAATGTGTGTCTTGTATATTTTCGATTCTGTCGTTTATCACCGATGCGTTTAAGTGCAATTCCCGAATGCAGTGTCGTAAAAACAAAGCTTTCTTTTTGTCTGATTCAATCATGGTGATGTGTATGTCTTGCCCTATGTCTGTGTCCTGTGCCAAGATGGCAATGACAATAGCCGGCAACCCGCCGCCACTGCCCAAGTCGGCAAGGGTTTTACAGGCGGTTGGTATTAAGGGATATATTTGTATGCTATCGGCAATATGGCGGTGCCAAATGTGTTTAAGGCTGTGTTTTGATACCAGATTGACCGCCCGTTGCCACTTGCCGATTAAGTCCACATATGTTTGTAAGGTGTGCACAGTCGCATTGGTCAAGGGAATAATATTATGTAAAGTGTGTTTGTTATACATGGTGAAAATATTTTTTCCTCTTGTTATATCTCGCTCCGTTATTATCCCGCAGGGGCTTTGTTGGTATAGGTTTTGCGTACATAGTGCAACACGGTTATGACCGCTGCCGGTGTAATGCCGGGAATACGACTTGCCGCTCCCAGTGTTGCCGGTTGGGCTTGGCTGAGTTTGTCGATGGATTCGGACGATAACCCGCCGATATTTTTGTAGTCTAAATCGATGGGCAAACGGATATTTTCGTCTTTTTTAAAAGCGGCAATATCCTGTTCCATCCGTACCATATAGCCGCTGTATAATGCATCGATTTCCATTGCTTGTCGCATGGGGGCGGACAGGGCGTTCAGTTCGGGCCACACTTGACAGAGGGTATCAAAGGTAATATTCGGCAACCCCAATATGTCTAAGGCGGTGCGTACTTTGCCGTCTTTGTTGATGGCAATACCGAATCGCTGTAAGTGATTCGGGCTGGCTTTTAACGATTGCATTTTTGTTTTTACTGTATGCAGGGCGTTTTTCTTGTTTGTCCAGTGCTTTTTGCGGGTTTTTCCGACCACACCGATTTCGATGCCGGTGTTGGTTAAGCGTTGATCCGCATTGTCTTGTCGCAGTCGCAAGCGGTATTCGGCTCGGCTGGTAAACATGCGGTAGGGTTCATTGGTGCCCCGGGTGATTAAATCGTCGATCATCACCCCGATATATCCATCTGTGCGAGAAATGGTAAATTGTTTTTGGCTGTCGCCGGCAACAAGGCTGGCGTTGATACCGGCGATTAAACCTTGTGCGGCGGCTTCTTCGTATCCTGTGGTGCCGTTTATTTGCCCCGCCATAAACAGCCCTGAGACCTTTTTTGCCTCTAAGGTAGGCTTTAATTCTCGGGGGTCGATGTAGTCGTACTCAATGGCGTATGCGTACTGTTTAATCTGCACATTTTCTAGCCCTTTGATCGACTTGTAAAACGCATCTTGTACTCTGCGGGGCATGGACATAGACATACCGTTCGGATATATGGTGTTGTCGTTTAGCCCTTCGGGCTCGAGAAATATTTGATGACGGTGCTTATCGGCAAAGCGAACAATTTTGTCTTCGATAGAGGGGCAGTAGCGGGGACCTACACCTTTAATGTGTCCCGAATACATCGACGACAGATGTAAATTATCCCGAATGATTCGATGCGATTCGGCGTTGGTATAGGCAATAAAACAGCGAACTTGCGGAATATCGATAACGGTATTCAAATAAGAAAACGGCACCGGCGTATCGTCTGGATACTGTACATCGAAACCATCCGTGTTTATGGATTCCTCGATCAAGCGGGCGGGCGTACCGGTTTTTAACCGCCCCATTTGAAAGCCTATATTTTGCAAGCAAGTAGACAAATTTTTTGCCGGTGCTTCCCCTATACGCCCCGCATCCCAAGACTCATCGCCCATAAAGATTTTGCCGTTTAAAAAAGTCCCTGTGGTTACCACCACCGCCCCGCAAGTGTATGTATCGTTGTCCTCTGTGCGAACGCCGATGACTGTATTGGTGTCGAATAAAATTTCTGCCGCCAAGCCATCGGCGACGGTTACATTCGGGTAGTGAAAGATCACCTCCTGCATAGCGGATTTGTACAACGCACGATCTGCCTGTGTGCGGGGTCCCCAAACGGCGGGACCTTTAGATGCGTTAAGCATACGGTATTGAATGCCCGCCCGATCCGTAACAACGCCCATCACCCCGTCTAAGGCGTCAATTTCTTTGACCAAATGCCCTTTGCCCAGCCCGCCAATAGCCGGGTTACAAGACATAACCCCAATGTGCTGTCTGCCATTGGTAAGCAACAATGCGTTCGCCCCCATACGAGCAGCCGCCGCCACCGCATCACATCCCGCATGCCCACCGCCAATCACAATAACATCAAATGTTTTTACCATATGCGTTCCTTTGCTAGATTTTAATTTCTGAGCGAAATGTTTTCTATTTCTCGAAATATTTTCACCAATTCTTGAATGACAGAGTTAGTTGATGATTCTAACATTTTTCGAGTAATTTTTTTGTCCCAATTTGTCCCAAGATGGTTTCTGACCTGCGTTTTTAAATCCTTTGTGTTATCAGCAGTTACCTCAATAGAAAACAAATCCAATAATGTATTTTCCATAGCTAATGGTTCAGAAACTATTAAGATTGGATTTCTATCGTTCTTATTTAGAACAACAAGTTGTGATGGTGTTTTCCCATTAATAGGCGTCCCTCCTATAGTCCAAGCTTGCCAGAGTGTCTTATTATCTGATTTCATAGGTATGTCATTGTCTAATAATACATATGTAAAGTCTACTGTATCCTTTTTGTGACAAGCAGAGGTAATAATGGAATCTGGATCGCCTCCCTTGGCAAATACTTCTTTAAAACTAATGTGTTTTTTATGTATTGTATATAGCTTTTTAAATACACACAATAATTTTTCCTCATCATCACCTTCAAGTACAAACAAATACCCTGTCTTTCTATTTCTTTTTTTACCCATTAGGCAACTCCCATAATATCTGGAGTGCCACCATATACCCCCCCAATGTACTTATCAGCAAAATTTTCATCTTTACGCACACCTTCGACATCATTTAATGTATAAACATCTGTTTCCAACAGATCGGTTTTTTCCACAAAAAATATACTTTTCTTCTCAAATTCATTCAGTAACGCATTCATATGGCTGGCAAAAATTATTTGTATGTTATGATGTTGTACATATTGTTTTAATACAGATATAAATTTTTTGGCGACCAATGGATGTGTACTGTTTTCTAGCTCATCCCATATCATAACGCCGCCATTTTTTATCAACTCATACAAATTGATCAAAAACGGTATCACTGCATAAGTTCCCTCTGATTCAAAGAGCAATGGTAGTGTTGCCTTAGAACTTTCAGTTTTATGAACCAAGCTTGTAGTCGTTACAGTTTCTAGTTCTCCTTTATCATTTCTTAGTGCTTGCTTGTCATCAAAAACAAATTTTGATATATTGAAATCGAACATTTGCAAATGGTTAATTAAAAAGTCCTGCAATTTTTTATTTTCTTGTAATATATTGGCTAAGCTAAAAAACATGTTTACTCCATCTTGTTGGATTTGACGCCCAATATTACTAGAATTACTCACAATATTTTTTACAAAATTGACATCGATATTCAATAAATCAAAATACCCCGTATTTTGCAAAAATCTGTAAAACGAACAATTTTTCAACTTGCCATAACGCACTTTATCATTTTCATTAAGGACTGATTTTAATGCGTTTGAAAGTTTATATTCTACATTGTTTTTTGTACGAAACACAGAATACACTCTTGAATATCCCCTAGTCACATGTTTTGAAAATTCTTCTCTGACTAAAGTACCATTTTTGAATTCAAGTTGATATTGATATTTGGCTTTGCCATCTGTATATTCTATTGCAAATACAGAGGGTGATGTTTTATGCAGTACATGAGGGAAAAACACCATTTCGTCTTTCTCATGTTGTTCATCAGAATTCATAAACCAAAAGATAAAGGAAATAGCTTTTAATAAAGTTGTCTTGCCCGATGCATTCCCCCCCATCACAATATAAATGGGTAGTTCAGAATCAAAACACATTTCAACTGCTTGTTGTCCTATGCTATGATAGTTAGAAACACTTACCTTTTTTAACATAATATTACTCTTTTTTAACAATACATTTTTTAAATAGTAGCATGTTTTAACGAAATTTTGTCATTTTTTTATCTAAAAAAGCATTTTTGGTCAAATATTGTTTACAGTGTGTTTAACTTTCACCATAAAAAAAACCACTTAACCAATAAAAATACGCAAAAAGTACTTTAACGCCACCTTATATTCTCCGATACTTAAAAACAGTCTGCATATCGTCCATATGGCGATTCGGGGTTGCAGGTGCAGTGTGTAATTGAAATGGAATTGGGCATTTTCCACACATTTTGGTTTTTCTTTTTTGTTGGCATCTATTGCGTATTGCCAATACAATATGCCCAGCATGTAATGGACGAGTTCTGGTTTACGAGTCCCCCGGGTGATCGCCAATAAAAAGTACTTTTCTGCGGATTCCAACTTTTTTCGTCGTTGTTTTTTGATAAATGACATATCGTCGTTGGCGATTTTGCAGTGTGGGGTGGTTTCCATGTTGAATTCTAATACATCCGCATGATCGAAGTATAATTTGCCTAACTGGTAACAGGCGTCCGTGTCCTCAGTTTCGTGGAATGCTTTTAAAAATAAGTATTCTGCCTGCAGCAGGTAGGACAGTTTTTGCTTGATGTTTTTTTCTGTTTCGGACAAAGCGTCCGCATATTCCATGTACACCAGTCCGAGCGGATAAAATCCTGCGGCTGATCCCAAATTTAGCCCTTTCGTAAACCATTTTTCTGCGTGGTGCAGCACATCCACAGACGATTTTGGTGTGTCCCTGTAGTAATGGTAATACGCATCGCCCACATCAAAGCACGCCCCGATGTCGCCTTTTTTTGCCTTGTGCAGGGTAATATCGTCGATGACTTTCTCTACTGGCAAAATATCATGTTGTTGCTGTGATTTCATGTGTTGTCCTAATATGTGTTGTCCTAATAGAAACCAATATAACAGAAAATAAAAAAAGAATATACACTTTAGTGTACATTGTTTTTATATAAAAGTATATCCCGCATGTCAAAAAGCTGTGTATCATCAATAATAATGTGTGGGTTTAATTGGTGGCGGATATAGGTTATTTGTCGTTTGGCATAGCGGCGGGTAGCGGTTTTGCCATGCGTGATAGCGGTGTGTTTATCGTATTTTCCTTGTATATATGCGACAATTTCGGCAATGCCGATTGCCCGCAAGATTTGGGCGGTGTCATCGACGCCCATTTGCAACAGCTGTTGTACTTCGTCGACCGCCCCGTTTTTGAACATATGGGCGAATCTGTGGTTGATGCGGTCGTATAGAGTCTGTCGTTTTGGCAAAAGTGCCACCATTTTGATTCGAATATCCGCAGGAATGAGAATCGGCGGTATGTTTTGATAATGGGCAAGGCTGGTACCTGTGCTGCGGACGATTTCCAATGCCCGTGCCAAACGGTGTGTATCGCCCCTGTGTAATCGTTTTGCCATGATGGGATCTTCGGTTTGCAAAGCCGTATACAGCATTTGTGCATCCATGTTACGGACGGTTTGGCGAATGGTTGGGTTTATATCGGGAATCGGCGATAAGCCGTGCATGATTGCCGCCGCATATAATCCCGTTCCCCCGCATAAAATGGGGGTTTTGCCCATTTGTAGTACCTGTTGTATACACGCCACAGCCCGCTGTCGCCACTGGGTCACATCAAACGGTTTTAGGGGTGATACGCACCCGTACAGCATATGCGGTATGCCCTGTTGGGTGTGTGTATCGGGAATAGCGGTTACTATGCGTACACCTTGGTATACTTGCATGCTGTCGGCGTTTATGATGACACCATTATAGTGCTGTGCCAATCGTACGGCGAAATCTGATTTTCCCGATGCGCTCGGTCCAATAATGTATAATGTGTTATGCGTATCCATATATATTAGGTATCGGTGTTGTTTTGTCTATGCACAAAGTCTTCAAACATTTGTAGTGTTTCCGGGCTGGCGTGGTGTTCCAAGCCTTCTGCATCGATTTCTGCTACATTTTTGGGAACGCCGATTGCCAACAGGAAGTCGAGAACAACTTTGTGGCGGGCTTGGCAATATTTGGCAAGTTCTGTGCCTTTGTCTGTTAGGGCAATGGGATGATAGGCTTGGCAAATGACAAACCCTTCTTTGTGCAAACGGGCTAAGGTTTTATTGACTGTTGGTTTGCTAACCCCCAAGTACTTAGCGATGTCGACACTGCGGGCAACGCCTTTTTGTTGATATAATTCGTATATCAATTCCACATAGTCTTCGGTATTTTCTGACAAATGTGCGGTGCGTATATGCTTAAATCGTAAACTGGTTTTTTCCGTTAATGTTGGCATAGATATTCCCGTGTATTTTGCAAAATCGAAGCCTATTATACCCATATTTAACTCCATATGTAAATAAGATTTTTTTGTTATGATTTATACTTTTATCATCTCATTAGGGGTATTTAGGAAGGGATGACAGTGGATGTTTATTTGCCCCCCGTAAAAAATGGCGACAAGTATAAATGTACAAAAGACAAATATCTGTTGTTGATTCTCAAGTAAATCTGTGGTAAAATCGCATCTAAGGAGAAGATCTATGGAACTACAAATTGCTACTGCAGATACATACAGCACCGCCCAAGAACTGATACGAATGGGCATGTCAGAACAAAATGCTAAGGCACTTGCTTATGCGGTGGTTGCCAACACCAATGTTGCTACCAAACAAGATGTAGCAGAAATTCAAAAAGAAATAGCTATTATCCACAAGGATATAGAACAAATGCGTATCGATAGCAAACGGGAGGTTGCGGATGTGCATAAAGAAATTGCAAATATCCATAAAGAGATTGAAAGCTTACGAGTGGAGACTAAGCAAGAAATTGCAAATATTCATAGAGAAATTACAAATGTCCATGAGGAAATTGCAAAATTAAGGGTGGAAACCGAAAAAGAAATTGCAGATGTGCGTGAGGAAATTGCAAATATTCACAGAGAAATTGCCGATCTGCGTAGGGAAATTGTTGATTTGCGTAAGGATATAGAACAGCTACGCAAAGATACCAAACGAGACATCCATATTTCAAGTTATCGCACAATATTCTTGACCGCTGGGCTAGTGTCTGTGATTATTGCCATATCCGAGTATGTTGTTACATGATATGTACTTTTAATTTTAGATTAAAGCGGTCGTCTGATTGCTGTTTTTGTGTTTACGATTTGCAGGGATATTATGATCCAAAATACCAGTGTTGCTACCAAACAAGAAATTGTGAACTAACACTTGACCATACGAACAGCCTACTTGATGGGGCTTTGATAATAAATTAACATATGAGGAATTGATAGCGTAATGACACAAAATAGTCAACAAAAACAAATATTTACCCCCCCCCCCCCCCCACTAGAAATGTGGGTTTACAGCAAGCAAAAAAGCAAAAAAAGGACGAGTTCTATACGCAGCTTTCGGATATTGAAAAAGAATTGAAACATTACAAGGAACATTTTAAAGGTAAAACTGTTCTTTGTAATTGTGATGACCCACGAGTAAGTAATTTTTTTCACTATTTTTCTTATAACTTTGAACATCTTGGCTTAAAAAAACTCATAACCATTTGTTACAAAAATCAAAATAGGGATTTTTTTAGTCAAAATGATAGCGAAAAAGCCATTTATCTTGAATACAATGGTGATAAAAATGGCAACAATGTTCCCGATATAGAAGAGATAGGCGTTCATTATCTTGATGGCGATGGTGATTTTCGTAGTAATGAATGTATCGATATTTTAAAACAAGCAGATATTATTGTTACCAACCCCCCATTTTCACTGTTTCGAGAGTATGTTGCACAACTAATCGAATATGATAAACAGTTTTTAATTATCGGAAATTTAAATGCACTCACTTATAAGGAAATTTTTTCGTTGATTCGTGATAATAAAATATGGTTAGGGGCAAGTATAAAAAGTGGCGACAGAGAATTTGGAGTTCCCAAGGACTATCCATTAAAAGCGTCAGGGTTTAGAGTAGATGAAAATAATAATAAATTTATCCGAGTTAAAGGTGTTCGTTGGTTTACAAACTTGGAATATAAGTCTCGTTACGAAGATTTAATTCTTTATAAAATGTATGAACCTGAATCGTACCCGAAATATGAAAATTTTAATGCAATCAATGTCGACAAAACCAAAGATATTCCAATGGATTATTCTGGTGAGATGGGTGTCCCTATTACTTTTATGGATAAATATAATCCCGAACAATTTGAAATTATAGCATTGGGGATTGTTGGCTCTATTGAATTTGATACTAACAGAAAAATGGAGATTTTAGACAAAAAAACCGGGAAATCAACAGGTATATATACAATGAATGCAAAAGGGACTTTATATAGACTTTATAATCCCACAAAAGATAAAAAACTACCTGCATTTAAGGACTGTGAAACTGGTGCATTGTATTCTAGTATATACGCACGCATAATTATAAGGAATAAAAAATTATGAAAATAGAACTTAAAGAAATAACCGTTCGTGAACTAACAGATGGATATGAAGACAACCAAGAGAATGGCATTTTAGGGTATGGTGGAAAGTTAGATATTCGCCCTCCCTATCAACGGGAGTTTATCTATAAAGACGCACAACGGGACGCAGTTATAAATACTGTAACAAACAATTTTCCATTAAATGTCATGTATTGGGCTCTTAAAGAGAATGGAACTTTTGAAGTTATAGATGGGCAACAAAGAACCCTATCCTTATGCCAATATATCAATGGTGATTTTTCTTATAATTTAAGAAGTTTTCATAATTTGCAATCGGACGAACAACAGCAAATTTTAGATTATAAATTAATGGTTTATATTTGTAGCGGCAAAGATAGTGAAAAATTAAAATGGTTTCAAACTATTAACATAGCAGGCGAAAAATTAACAGAACAAGAATTAAGAAATGCTGTTTATTCGGGTTCTTGGGTCACCGATGCTAAAAGGTATTTCAGTAAAAATGGGTGTCCTGCCTATCAAATTGGACATGATTATTTGAACGGCTCTGCTATTAGACAAGACTATTTAGAAACAGTAATAAAATGGATTTCAGAAAAAAATATTGAACCATATATGTCGAATCATCAGCATGATCTTAATGCACTTGCTTTATGGCAATACTTTCAAAATGTCATTACTTGGGTAAAAGGCACTTTTATAGAAAAACGAGTTAAAATAATGAAAGGTGTAAATTGGGGGGATCTGTATAATGAATTTAAAGATAAGACTTATGATACGACAGAATTAGAAAAAGAAATATCAAAACTTATTGAAGACGAAGATGTACAAAATCAAAAGGGTATCTATCCTTATATCCTAACTCATGACGAACGACATTTAAATATAAGGGCTTTTATTCCCCAAATAAAACAAAGAGTATACCAAAAACAAAACGGTATATGTATAATCTGCAACGAACACTTTGACATTAAACAAATGGAAGGCGATCACATCACCCCATGGTCGCAGGGCGGTAAAACGGTGGAACAAAACTGTCAAATGTTATGCAAAGATTGCAATCGTAGAAAATCTAGCAGATAACAGTCGATATTTTATGGAATATAGGTGAAATTCCGTTCATATAGTAGCAATTTATGGGGATGGGCTTTCGGAGTTATGTATAAAAATTCCTAAAGGTCGTCTGATTACTTTTTTGTTGCAGCGATACTATGGTCACTTTAATACACATCGCGCACATAGCGTTTATTCTTTTTTAGGTCGTTAATGTATGCGGTGGCTTTTTCTATTGCCATAGCTCCGTGTGTCGATACGATTTCTAATAAGGCGGCGTCCACATCTTTTGCCATTTTCGATGCATCACCGCAAATGTAAAAGTATGCCCCCTTCTCAAGTTGTTTAAAAATGTCTTCGCCCTGTTGTAACATCAGGTCTTGTACATAGGTTTTTGGGGTGTTAGGGTCACGGGACCATGCCAAGGACAGCCGCAGTTTGCCTTGTTTTTCCCATGTGGTTAAGGTTTCACTGTATAAAAAATCGTTGGCTTCGGTGCGATCGCCAAAAAACAGCCAATTGTCCCCACACGCATTGGTTCTAAGAACGCATGAAATGATGAAACAAAAGTTTACTGAAACAACCCACTCTCCATCTGTTATCGGGGCATTGGATGCGTTTTTTAGATTTCCAATTATCAATTCAAGTAACTTCATGGAAGTTGCAGATATTAAGAGCAGGGAAACCGCAAATAGTATTCTGAGGAAACTAGTAGATGAAAATTTAATATCTGTGTTAGAAAAAGGATCAGGCAGAAAACCAACTGTTTATGTATTTAATTTGTTATTAGCCGTTGCTGATGGTGAATTAGACTTAACTCAAAGCAATTAGTGTCAGCATAGTTTGACACAAGACGATTAGCACTAGATAAAGATTCGGTGCTCCATACAGAAGAGCAAAGCATGAAATTAAAATTTGGGGCTGTACCAGATAACTAACTTATGATAGGTTGTTATTATGGATAGATTATTTAAAAAAAGTCGGATAAGTTGGTATAAGCAAGAGCAATTAATTGAACACTTTGTTGCAGGAACGACAGCTCGTTGTGCCAATGAATTGATAGGTGTTAATCATAAGACCTCAGCATATTATTTTCATCGTTTAAGAGAGATAATTTTCTATGAAATGGAACAGCAAGGCAGTAATTATTTTGGTGGTAAAATAGAAGTTGACGAGAGTTATTTCGGTGGTAGCCGTAAAGGAAAAAGGGGGCGGGGTGCGAAGGCGAAAACACCTGTATTTGGCTTACTTAAAAGGGGCGAAAAGGTTTATACGCAAATGATACCTGATGCAAGTGGTGATACTTTAATACCAATTATTGAAAGCAAAGTTGTTCCTGATAGTATCGTATATAGTGATGGTTGGAAAGGATATAATGCTTTGGATGTTACAGATTTTCACCATATGCGGATTAACCATAGCACAGAGTTTGCAGATGGTGATAATCACATAAATGGCATTGAAAATTTTTGGAACCAAGCTAAACGCCATATGCGTACATATAATAGTATTTCTAAGCAGAATTTCGTGCTATACTTGAAAGAATGTGAGTGGCGATTTAATCACAGTGGTTTTAAATCACAAAAAAAACAGTGGACTAAAAAATATTTAGGCTAGTTATCTGGTACAGCCCTTTAAAAAAGTATGGTAAACAGACGGTTAAAGCAAGGTGTTAGTATTCCCCAAGTCTTTCCATAAACGCCTTTACCCCTGTCATAACAACGCCATTTCTGATGGGGAATGTATCGTTCCCGCCGTATATGATGTATTTTTGGGTTGCCCCTATGTCTTGACAGGTCGTATGAAAATGTTTGCTGATTTTTGGGGATTGTCCGTATTTTATTTCGATTGCCCAGATGTCGCCTGTGGGGAATTTTATGATGAGATCTATTTCTGCCCCTGCTTGCGTGCGGTAAAAGTATGTTTCTGCCCGTTTCGGCAGGACAGAGTGGATGTTTTCTATGATGAACGCTTCCCATGATTTGCCTAGTATGGGGTTGGATAATAACGCATCGTGATTTTCTATGCCCAACAAACAATTTTGTATGCCCGTGTCCCGAATATAGTATCGGGGGGATTTTACTAGGCGTTTTTTTACATTGGCGTGATACGGTTGTAATTTACGAACTAATAATAAATCAGTTAAAATATCCAAATAGTGATTGACAGTTGCCCGTTGTACTTCCAAATTGGTGGCTAAGGTGCTGACATTAACCGTTTCCCCTTGCAAATGGGCAAGCATAGCCCACAATCTCCGCAACCTGTCTGCAGGTACATTAAAGCCCATTTGCGGAATGTCCCGTTCCAGATAAGTACTTATTAAATCATGCACCCAATCCATAGCCGAACTGTCATCGACCGCTAAGTAACTTTCGGGAAATCCCCCCCGCAGTAGCAGGCGATTCATATCTTGACGGCTTTTCCCGATTTCCAGTACATTTAATCCGCCCATATGTACATACCGCACACGACCGGCAAGACTTTCGGACGATTGACGCATTAAATCCATAGATGCAGAGCCTAATAATAAGAACTGTCCAACCCTACGACCGTTAGCACGGTTGGTATCAATCATCCCTCGCAGGGTCGTAAACATATTGGGCATGCGTTGGATTTCGTCCAGAATAATCAACTTGTCCGCATGTTCCGCAAAAAACGCCAAAGGGTCGTCGAGCCGTAACAAGTCCCGAGGATTTTCCAAGTCCATATAAATGGCATTCCCATCCGCCATAAAGGTCTTAGCAAGCGTAGTCTTCCCCACTTGCCGAGCCCCCAACAACGCCACCGCCGGCATTTGGGATACACTTTTATGTACAAAATCTGTAATATATCGCTTTAACATACCTTGTATTTTGCATGAAAATTATACAAATTGCAAGGTATAATTTATACTAAATGCACACAATATCAAAAAAAACACTCGATTATGCACCCCATATGCACCTTTGTGGCAAGGTATTCTGTCGGTACAAGTCAAAAAATTAGATTTAAAAATGGAAGGTTTAAAAATTCAAAATAGAATTTAACATATTGATTTACAACACTTTTTAAATGGTGCCGTCGAGAAGAATTGAACTTCCGACCTCGTCATTACCAATGACGCGCTCTACCACTGAGCTACGACGGCGGTGCTTTTTGGTTTGCCACTGACCTTATACATGCGTTTATGGCAAAAATCAAACATTTTTTGTATGTATTTTATTTGCTGTGTTTTTTGTTGATAGGTGTGTCGTATTTGTACGCATAAAGAGTATAATCCGTTAGTATGGAATAAAATCACACTTTCGTAAATGCTACATCTACATTAAACATAAAAAAAGTGTAATTAAAATAAAAATATATTTTATTGTTGCATAATAAAATATTTTGCTTATAATTGTACTTAATTTGACTGTGATATGCCAAATTATTATTTTTTACACTGTATTTTAATATAAGGAAACTAAACATGAAAAAAATATTTTTCTCTACTGTTGTGGCGATTGGGTTGGTTACTTCGGCTTCTGCGACGACTTTGTTGAATGCGTCTTATGATATTGCTCGGGAATTGTTTGCAACTATTAACCCGGCGTTTGTTGCCGACTATAAAGCAAAAACCGGCGATGATATTGCGATTAAGCAATCCCATGCGGGTACCAGCAAACAAGCACGAGCAATTTTACAGGGTTTGGGGGCGGATGTGGTGACTTTTAACCAGTGGAAGGACATCGATATTTTGGCGGAAAAAGGCTTTGTCGATGCGGATTGGCAAGGGCGACTGGCAAATAACGCTTCGCCTTATTATTCGCTGCCGGCGTTTTTGGTACGAAAGGGGAATCCGAAAAACATTCAAGACTGGTCTGATTTGGCTCGATCGGATGTGGATGTGATTTTTCCCAATCCGAAAACTTCTGGTAACGCCCGTTATACATACTTGGCGGCGTATGCGTATGGGGTTGAAAATTATGGCGAAGGTGCAAAAACAGACGCTTTCATAAGTCGACTGTTTTCGAGGGTCAAGGTTTTCGACACGGGCGGACGGGGGGCAACCACCACCTTTACCGACCGTAAAATTGGCGATGTATTGGTAACTTTTGAGGCAGAAGTGGTAAATATTATCGCCAAAGAAGGGGCGGATACATACCAACGGATTGTGCCAAAAACTTCTTTAAAGGCGGAATTTCCCATCTCAGTTGTCGATAAAGTGGCACAAAAAAAAGGTACCACACAACAGGCAAAAGCGTATCTAGACTTTCTATATTCTGAGGCAGGACAAGAAATTATTGCCCAATTTAACAACCGGGTAAATCACCCTGTGGTATCGAACAAGTATGCGGACAATTTCCCTGCGGTGAAATTGTACGATATTGATACGGCGTTTGGCGGTTGGAAACAGGTAAATACAAAACACTTTGCCCCCAATGCCAAGTTAGATCAGCTGTTTAATAATCGCCGTAAGTATAAATAGAGGTTTTTTGTAAGATGGTGAAGTTTATATAACCGATTGTTTGTGGAGTATATTAAAAGCGGTTGCAACCGCTTGCCACTGCTTGCCACGCAGTGGCATTGTGGCGCAGAGCGGGGTAACGAGTGTTGTATTTTGTCGTACGCAGTACGGCAAAATCAACATCATACGAGCGAGGGGCGTTAGCCCCTTAAACCTCACGATGCATCCCACAAAACGAAAATTATACAGTATACCAAGACGGTATCATTTTATATAATTTTCCCTATAATTTTGATTATACCATCGCCTCATAGGCTTTTGCCAATGCACAGAATTGTTGTATGTGCAGTTCTTCTGCCCTAAGTGTGGCGGCAATGTTGCAGTGTTCTAGTAACGCCAGCGAATCGACCGCCAGCGATTTTAACGAGGAACGGAGCATTTTTCGCCGTTGTCCAAAAGCGGCTTTGGTGATTGTTTCCAAGCTGTGTAAACTGCACCTGCCTAGGGGAATGGCACGGGGGATTAAGGTTACTACGGCACTGTCTACCTTAGGTGGCGGGGTGAATGCACTGGGGGGCAGGGTCATGGCAATTTGTGTATGACACGCCCAGTTGCACAGTACGGCAAGCCTGCCATAGTGTTTGTGTCCCTGTGGGGCGGTGATGCGTTCGGCGACTTCTTTTTGAAACATCAGGGTCATTTTGGCAAAGTGTTGGCGGTGCTTTATCCACGACAACAACAGCTGTGTACCCACATTGTACGGCAGGTTGGCAATAATGTGCCGGGGGGCGGATCCCATATGCCAAATGTCAGCGTGTCCCGCATTGCCGTGTTGTACCTGTAACATATTGTCACTGGCATTTACTAGGGGTGTCAAGGCGTGTACCGCCCGTATATCCCTGTCGATGGCGATCACATCTGTTGCCCCTGCCATCAGTATGGCACGGGTTAGTCCCCCCGGTCCGGGTCCCACTTCGATCACTGTGCCGCTGCGGACATCGCCGGCACAGCGAACGATTTTGTGGGTGATGTTCATATCGTATAAAAAATTTTGCCCCCACTTTTTTTGGGGACTCAAGTGAAAATCCCGTACGGTTTGTTGCAGACTGGGCAAGGCGTTAATAGCGTCGATAATCATTTTAAAATTGTTCTTGAAAGTTGCCCACTTCACGGAACTTCATTTGGATAAACAGCGATTTGTCTGGGGTGCTTCTGGATTTTGAATAATCTTGTTTGTATTGCAAGCTGGCGGCAAAACATCCACAGTCTGTATTGTATTCTAAGCCCAGTGACTGACGAATCAGACCTTTTTTACTTTCTTCAAATTCGTAGCTGTGTTCTGTGGTTAATCGCCATCGAGTATTGATGTGATAGGCAACACCCATTTTTGTTTGTGCTATGGATTGTAGTTGCGATGTTTCACGGGGGTTGATTTTTGTATAGCCCCCACTAAGTGTATATTTTTCCCGTATGTATTCCACATTTGATTCTATTTTTCTGGTGCTAAAATCATCGCTGTCCAGTTCAAAATTTGCATACATGTCGATATTTTGCCACTTGGCGTACAGGCTACCGATAAAGTCTGATAAGGGGTTTTGAACCGCACGGGTGATATTTTGTCCTAAGAACGCTTGGATATACGCATCGTCTTGCCATATTTTTAAGCGGCTGCCATAGGAATAGCGGTGTCCCGTATCGATTTTATCCACCCCCGCATAGCGATTATTGGAGAACAGATTGGATTCGTCCAGCTCAAAATCTACGGTGTCGTTGTTGGGTAACCAATCGGGGTTTTCTTTTGGCTGCGATATAAATACACCTGCCACAGGTTCCAAAATAACCTGACGGTTTTTTGGTACATTGTATTGATTTTCTACGATTAATGGATAGGATACCACCACGCTTGCCATAGGGGTAAAGCGATTCAAAGTGCCTATTGTACGATCCCTGCCATCTATTATGGTAGATTTGTAATATCGGTAGTTGTATGCGTCCCCCCGTCCGCTTATATCGGTTTTGATAACCAGCCCCTGTTTGCTGACAAACGGGCGGGAATAGGTAACGGTTGTCGATGCGGTATGGGATTTTAGCAGCCCTCGCTTTTGCATAGATCGGACGATGGTTTTGATGTTTATATTGTTGTTGCCGTTGGCACTTTGAAAGGCTTTTTCATATTGTATACTCGGTAATAAAGTGGTGACCGGTTGTGCGTCTTGTCGCACATCACGATACGATGCGGTGTCGATGGCAAGGACGGAGCTTTGGTTAATTTTGGTTGCGGTTGCTCCACTGCGTAAGTTGTCTTGGATGGCTTTGTTGAGCAGGGTATAAGTTTTGAAGTACGATTTTTCCGTCACATTTTGGTGATCCAGTTTATATTGCCAGCCATTGCTTGCATTTTTGACATAAGACGCAAACCAATGCCCCTGTGCACTGTCTTCGACATCTACATCGGTATCTTGCATCACTGATATGTTGTTTCGGGTGATACTGTTATTGCCATTTTTACGATAGGATATTTCTAATCCTTGTCCTCTGCGGGTGGTGTAAATGGGGGTTACGATCATATCTGAATTGTCGCTGTTTGATTGATAATAATGTGCTTTTACAAACAGACCGATTGTGCTGGTGGTGCCTATATCGGGGATCAGCCATCCGTCTCTTTTTATCACATCTGGTGTGGGTTGTTCCAAATACGGCCAATAGTACACAGGAACGCCCGCCAATTCCATGCGAGAATTTGTAAAGACAATATTTTCATCTTCTGCATCGAGGGTAACATTTTCCGCCCTTAGTAGCCAAGTGGGGATTGTTTCTCCCTCTGGTACCAAACAGGATGTATAGGTGCCTTTTTCCACTTCCATATTGCCGTTGGGATAGGTTTTAAAAACTTGGGCAGAAACCAGCACATTATTTTGCAAGGTGCGTTGAATGTTGGTACCACTCATGGTATCGAAAGCGATATTTGATTTTAAGGTATCCATAGTGCTGATGTTACCCTGTGTGTCTTTGTACTGTACATTGCCTGCTGCCTGTACCAAGTCGGTCGATTCGTCATATACGATGCTATCGGATGTCATTTCCCCTTTTGCCCCTTTGGCACGGGTATTGTCTTGCACGATGAGGGTACGCATATTGCCATTGTATTGTGCTATATTGCCGGCTAAGGTTAAACGGTTTTTTGTGTTTATGTCCTTGTTGCTGTAGTATACTTTGCCTTTTGCGTCCATGATATTGGTGTTTTGATCGTAGGTGATTTTATCGGCTGTTAATAGGCTATCGGCATTTTCCGCACTAGCCCCTTTGTCGAGTACGATAAATTGCTGTTTGCGATCATACACCGCTTGGTTGCCTTTGAGTACAGTCGCATCTGATTTCGAAGTAAATACCGTGTTATCTGTCGTGTTAATCACATCGTTTATTTGGTCGTAAGACAGACGGTTTGATTGTAATAAGGCGGTCTCATTTTCCGCTTGGGCGTTTTTGTTTAGCACAAGGGTTTGTGCGTTGCGATCGTACACAGCGTCTTCCCCTTGCAGGATGATGGGACTGTTTTTGGCACGAAATACGGTATTGCCGGTGGTTTCTATCACTTGGCTTTTTTGATTGTATAGCAAGGCGTTTGATTGTAATACAGCGTGTTCATTTTCCGCTTGGGCGTTTTTATAAAGCTGCAACAGCTGTTGGGTGCCATCGTATGTGGCATTTTCCCCCCGTAGGACAATGGTATCGGTTTTAGAGGTAAATACAGTATTGCCCTGTGTTGTCAACATATTGTTTTTACCGTCATAAGTTACATATGTCGATTGTAATATTACCGTATTGTTTTGGGCTTGGGCGTTGGTTTTTAGGGTCAATACGCTGTTTTTTTGGTTATAAATAAGCGTATCCGCATTTAAGGTAATCGGTCGATCGACATTTGACGAGATAAAATAGGCGTTGCCCGTAGCGGTTACAATGTCCGTGTTTTGATTGTATATAATTTTGTTCGAAGTCACCACCCCCTCTGCATTTTTTGCCGAAGCATTTTTATCCAGTATCAAGGTATTTTGTTGTCTGTTGTATATGGCACTATCCCCTTGCAACTGTATTTTGTTGGCTTGCGCGGTGGTGGCGATGACTATACCCAGTATAAATGTTGCTGTTTTTGCCACAATTATCCCACTTTTTCCGATGATAGGGTTAAAAACCCGCCCAGCAACAAGACAATAACAGTCGGCAACCACCCCAATACATAAGGGGGCAGTGGTGTTAAAAACACCATTGCCTGTGTTAAATTTAAGAAAAAGAACAGCAAAAACGCTGTTATTGTGCCAATACCTATTAACTTTGCCGGTACAATACGGGTATAAGGTCGCATGGTAAAATAGGCGGCAAATAGCACCAAAGCAATAAACATAAACGGCATCGACAACAATTTGTGATAGGTAAAGATATATTCTTTGGCGTTTAGTCCGCCCGTTGCCAACGACTGAATGTGGGGGGATAATTGCCAAAATGACATTTCTACTGGCTTGGTAATGATGTTTTTAATAAGGTCGTTGTTGACCGTTGTGGGTATAATCAGGTTGGCAATCGGTCGGCTAGTACTGTCACGGGTTTGCACAGTGCCATTGTGCAGTAAAAATCCTGCGTCTTGTAGGCTGATTTTATCCACCCGATATGCCCGCTGGATATTTTGTCGATTGTCCATTTCCAAAATTTGTGCTTGATACAGGGTAATCGGTACATTGGTGATAAGCGGGCTGTGGATAATGCGGTAGCCATCGGCTATTTTTTCCCGCAACCACAAGTTGCTACGGGTAATGGTGATTTCTGCTGTGTTTGTCGTGTCGCTGTACATATTCCAGCGTTGTTTATATTGGTTGTGGGTGATACTGGCAACGGGGGTTAAAACGCTGGTGTATATAATGCCTAGTATAAATGCTATGATGATCGAGGGGATGAGGATTTGCAGGGGGCTGAGACCAATACTAAATTGAATGGTTGTTTGTTTTTCCCGATTCATATTAAAAAACCCATACATAAACGCAAACATGACAATATATGGCAACACCGCCAAAAACAAACTGGCAAAATTTAATATCTCCATTTCTAGCAGTTGGGGAAATTTGAGATGGGGCAGACGGGAGGCGGTACTCATAATATCCAAAAACGCAAGCAACACGGACATACCAACGGCGACCACCATAAACGCATGCAGGTTTTTTTTGAGAATATAAAAAAACATAGTTTTGCCGATTTTTAAGGGTTTCATAGGGGTATCCTGATTTTATATGTGCTACTTTTGAGGGTTATATATACCCACAATACTATGCAAAATCCGACAACAAACAGGGCATTATAATACAAATACCAGACAGATTCTGCCACTTTGGTCGACAAGGTCATGGCAAATGCTATGGAAAACACCATCGATGCGGATCCGACAATCGTGTATCGGTGTTGGGGTATACGGCTGATGGGCTTGATGATAACGGTGATAGTACCGATTATGCTGAGCAACAGCGGCAACAAAGAATCCACCAGCCGCCGCCAAAATTCTGTATAGTATGCGGGTTTTATACGCCCGTTGACCAGCAATTCTGTGTTGGTCATTTCATCGACTTTTTGCTTGCCCTGATAGTACTGAAACGGGGTGTTAAACGATATGGTGTAGTTTTCGAATGAAATAATTGGCGGTTGGCTATTGGCTTCGAGGCTGCTTTGTTGGGTGCCGTTTTTTAAAACGATAGTGGTGGTGTTTTGCCCGTCGATAATTTCCCCTTCAGAGGCGGTTAGAATCACTTTTTCGACAGCGTTGTAAATAAAAACATTTTGTATGCGGTTTGCTTGGGCGGCTTCTACGAACATAGTACTGCCATTGCCGATATTTTGAAATTTGCCGGCAATCACTTGTTTCGACAGCAAAGTTTTATTGGTAATGTCGTGTTTCTTGCTTTGAAATTGGTACCACCCTTGTGGCATAAAGTATCCATATCCGATAAAGCTGATAAGCACACATACACCCCCTGCGTATATACTGGGGCGGATAATTTGTACGGGCGATCTGCCGATGCTGTGTAAAATGGTCAGTTCCCGGGATTGGGACAGGCTGTTGTAAGTATTTAAGGTGCCGACAAATACGGTAAACGGCAATGCCATCACTATATATTGGGGCATTAGGTAGGCAACCATCAACAAAAATTCCTGCCCAGATAAAGATCTATTGACCAAAAATTCTAATAAATTGATGGAATTGACCATGGCAACGACCAGACACACTATGCCCGTTAAGAACGCTGTACGGTGCAAAATGCTTTTAAATATGTAGGTACGAACTATCATGATCACATAATACCAGAAAAACGCTTTTAAATCACCCCAGAATCTTATATAATCCCCTATAATTCTCTGTGCGGATATATATGTTTAGTGCATACCCTAATAGTATAGGGATTACACAGAAGTGCAACAACAATTTACAGAAAGTAGGATAATAATGTTAAAAATATCGTTTACAGATACCGTGCCAAGCGGTGCCAACATCGCCGTCATCAAAACAAAACAGGGGGATTTTCAAGGCACCTACACGCCGTTAAAGGCGTTGTGTGATGCGGTGCCTATTGAGTCTTCGGTGGTTTTTGCTGGGGAGGAAATTGCCAATGTGTACGATGCCAAATGCGTATGCGTGGTGGCACATGAAGACGGTGCCACATACCAAGAATTGGGCAGTACTATTTTCCAAGCGGTGCAACAATTCCCAAACATTGTCGTCGATGTAAGCGGTCTGAGGGCACAGGATGTGATCGATGTAGCGGTGGGGATGCGGTTAAAATCGTATACTTTCGACAGCTATAAAACCGTCACCAAAAAACCCGATGCCTTAACAGAAGCCCTGTTTGTAACGGATACGGTAGCGGCAGTGGAATCGTTATTTACAAGACATGCGGCACTTGTCGATGGTATTTTTGCCGCCCGTGATGTGGCAAACGAGCCGGCAAATATTTTAACCCCAGCAGCCTATGCGAATCGTGCCAAAGGCTTACAAAAATGGGGGGTAAAGGTTACCGTCTTAAAGCCGAAAGCGTTACGGAAAATGGGCATGGGGGCATTGCTAGGCGTGGCACAAGGGTCGGCACATTCTGCCCGGGTGGTGGTGATGGAATATAGCGGCGGTACCCCCGGCGATGCCCCGTTTGCGTTTGTCGGCAAAGGCGTAACTTTTGATACGGGGGGCATTTCTTTAAAGCTTGCCAAAGGTATGGAGGATATGAAATTCGACATGGGGGGGTCGGCGGCTGTATATGGTGCCATGCATGCTATTGCCATGCGTAAGGCAAAGGCAAATGTGGTCGGGGTGATAGGTTTGGTGGAAAATATGCCCGATGGCAACGCCCAACGCCCGGGCGATATTGTAACCTCGATGAGCGGTCAAACCATCGAAGTGTTAAACACGGACGCAGAGGGACGATTGGTGCTGGCGGACTGTTTAACCTATGTGCAACAAACATATAAACCCAAATCGATTGTCGACTTGGCAACCCTAACGGGGGCGATGATGGTGGCACTGGGTATGGAGTATGCGGGGATGTTTGCCAATAACCATGATTTTGCTAAGCATGTCCTCCGTATATCCGAACAAGCTGGCGAACGGCTGTGGCATATGCCGATGGGCGATATATTCGATAAACAGATAGATTCGCCCGTTGCCGATATGAAAAATATATCCGGCGGCCCATGGGGCGGGGCGTGTACAGCGGCGGCGTTTTTGGCACGATTCGTCGACAGCAATATCCCATGGGCACACCTCGACATTGCCGGCACCGCATCGACCAACAAAGGCGATGCGTTTTCGCCAACGGGCGGCACAGGATTCGGCGTTGCCACTCTCGACCAACTGGTATACGATTTTGAAACGGGGTAATAACACCCTATGCAAGTATCATTTTACAACTTAAAATCCACCCCTATCGAGCGGGCGTTACCTGCGTTGTTGCAAAAGGCACTCGATGCGGGTATGACCCCATCGCTGACGGTGCCACAGGGGACAACCGCTGTGTATAGTGCCATGTTGTGGCAAGGCGGCGGCGGCGAGTCGTTCTTGGCACATGATATGGGCGATGCAGCGGACGACACCACGCCGATTAAACTCACCGATACCCCAGATTTTCACCGCCCCGTACGGTTTTTTGTCAACGACCTACAAGCGGCGTGGTTACAAGGGGCAGAGTGTGCGTATCTGGTGTTTGATAGCGACGACACAGCAATAGTCGAAAACACCCGCAACATTTGGCGAAGTTTGCAAGCCGATGGGGGATATAACCTTGTCTATTACCAGCAACAGGAAAACGGCAAGTGGCTAAAAAAGGTGTTGACACCCCCCCATAAATAGTGTATTAAGCACCATTGTTACATTATGTAGGAGAATACCAATGGCAGTTCCAAAAAGAAAAGTAAGCCCTCATCGCCGTGGCAACCGCCGCAGCCATGACAGCCTAAGCATAACAGGATATGTGGAAGACAAAAACTCCGGTGAGTTACGCCGGTCACACCACATTGATTTATCCACCGGGATGTACCGGGGTAAAAAAATCTTGGATGTATAACCGTATGTACGCATATACGCAAGTGTAACAGCTTGCTTTGTGTTTTCAAGGTGCCTGTTCATATGCTATGTTTCAGGTATGGGGGGCACGCATGCACATTTTATCATTAAGGATACCACTATGACTATACAACGCACTTTTTCCATTATTAAGCCCGATGCCACCGATCGCAATTTGGGTGGGGCTATCAATGCGATGATTGAGGCGGCGGGGCTTCGTATTATCGCCCAAAAACGCATCCATATGACCCGCACCCAAGCAGAAACTTTTTACAGTGTCCACTCAGAACGCAGTTTCTTTGAAGAATTGGTCGAATTTATGATCTCTGCCCCTGTGGTGGTGCAGGTACTGGAGGGCGAAGACGCTATCGTTAAATACCGTAAAATCATGGGGGCGACAAACTTCGAAGAAGCAGACGAAGGCACTATTCGTAAAACCTATGCGGAATCTTTAAGCCGTAACTCCGTACACGGATCCGATGCCATTGATACCGCCGCAGAAGAAATCGCCTATTTCTTCGCAGGTATCGAGTTGGTTGGATAACACACAAGCGGTGTCCGATGTAACAAAAGTCGAAAATATTGTCCTATAAAAACAATGATATAGAATATCATATAGAAAATAGTTTTTTTTTTTTTTGCACTTTTTATGAAATTTTGCTTGACATTCCCAATTTGGGTATGGCATACTGTGTGGGTACGCAAGTATGTATACGGTGTTATTTGCGGTATGTGGTTGTGTATGTAGATTAAGTTTTTATTTTGGTAATTACATACAGGACGCAGAGGGTGCGTTTTGTCTGGAAGTACATTCACAAGTTTAGGAGATGTGTAATGAAGTATAGTAAAAAAGTGTTTATGGTGGCGTCCTCATTGTATGCCATCGGTGTGTTGTCTGGTGGTTTTGCCTATGCGGGCGGTCTTCCCAGTGGGGGTCAAGTCGTTGATGGCGGTGCCAGTATTTCTCAGAGTGGCGATACCTTAAATATCGACCAGAGTACCGATAAGGCGGTCATCGATTGGAACAGCTTCTCTGTGGGCAAGGGCAACACAGTGAATTTCAATCAGCCGGCTAGTGATTCGGCAACTTTAAATCGTGTAACGGGTGATTTCACTTCTGAGATTGCCGGACAGATTAACGCTAATGGTAGCGTGTTCTTGATCAACCCCAATGGTATTATGATTACCAAAGACGGGGGTATCGATACGGGCAATTTTGTTGCCTCAACTCTCGACATCGACAACAACGACTTTATGAAGGGGGATTATACCTTCACCAAAAGCGGTCAAAACGGCGTTGTCGACAACCGGGGCAGTATCGCCGTCGATGATGGTGGTTTTGTTGCCCTATTAGGTGGGGCGGTAAAAAGTAACGGTACTGTCCGTGCCCATGTGGGTAAAGTGGGCTTTGCCGGCGGTGAAAAGATCGTTATGTCGTTTGGCAACAACGACTTCTTACGGGTCGAAGTACCAACCGACAAATGGGACAAGTTGACCGATTCGCAAGGCAATAAAGTGCTTACAACTGTCGACTTAGGCGGTACTATCGAATCACGGGGCGGCTTTATCGACATAGCTGTTGCCGATGCGGCGGATATTTTACGCCAATCTATTTCCATAAGCGGTGTGGTATCTGCAAACACTGTATCCTCCACAGATGGGGTTATATCCATTAGTGGCGGTTCGTTGGGTGTTTATGGCAAAATCACCGCTGATGCGGAGTATGGTAGTGCCGGCACTATAAATGTCGATGTGGATTCTATCGATGGCAATGGTCAATTTTCTGCGGCGGCACAAAATGGCACAGGCGGTACCATCAAAGTATCGTTACAACAAGGTGCAGACCTAACCGATGGCACCAGTTTCGATGTGTCTGGTCGCACCGCTGGGGGGACTCTGTCGTTTATCGGCGGACTATCCGGCAAAGGCGGGTCGAAAATATTAGGATCCATCGACTTTAAAGCCGACAGTACGGACGGCAAAGGCGGATATATCGACATCAGTAACAAGGGCGGCTTGGTCGGTCTGTTTTCTGGTACCATATCTGCATCTGGTAAGACACAAGGAGGACGAATCCGTCTGGGCGGTGCGTTTCAAGGTGGCGGCTACGACCCAAAAACCAGCCAACTCGACAAGAAAACCCAAGACCTATTCGTAACCCGTTGGTCGGATAACAGCTCTCTTGTCAGTGCCAACAAAACTTCATTAGGTTCGGGCGTAAATGTCGTCGTGTCATCTGCATCCGGCACAGGCGGCACGGCTATTTTATGGGCGGATAACACCACCAATAACTATGCGGCTATCGATGCCACCGGTGCGACTGGCGGCGGTGCGGTGGAAATATCTGGTAAGAAAGAAGTCGACAGTTTCGGCTTAGCCCGGGTAAAAGCCGGCAATGGGGTTATTTTGCTCGATCCGAAAAATGTCGACATTAAAACAACCGCAGCTGGAAGTTGGGGCGATTCGGTATCACAGGTAAAAACGATTGCGGCGGGTTCAAATGGTAAATTTGGTACAAGTGTAGCGTTGAGTGGTAATGGCAAGAGAATGGCTATAGGTGACACTAATGTTGATAATTATAAAGGTGCGGTATATATCTATGATGTGAATACAGACAATAGTGGCAAATGGGGGGCTACAGTAACAAATACACATACCATTAAACATGGTACTAAAATTGGTACAGTGAGGAGTACTGGAGCTGATGGAAATTATAAAAGCATGGATTTAAAATCTTATCAAGATTCAAATGATGGTGTATATTTTGGTTTTAGTGTAGCACTAAATGACGATGGATCCAAATTAGCTGTCGGTGCTGCTTTAGGTGGTTCACAGGATGCCGGTATGGTGTACCTGTTTGGTCTTGCTGCTGCTCCGGATCCGATATCGGGTAAAGTTGCCACCAGATATAAACGGATTCAAGGTGGTGTTGGCAATGCTGGTGGCGATATCATTTCAATGGATCTTCATCGGGGTCAGGTTACTGACCCTAGATTTGGTCGTGCTGTGTCTCTGAGTGGTGATGGATCCAAATTAGCTGTTGGGTCAGCTTACGATAACTCAGGTGGTTCCGGTGGTGCGGTATATGTATTCAGTTTGCACAAGTCGGGATCAGGTTGGGGATATATAGGAAGTAAATTGTCAACACAAGGCGACACAATAGGCAGCAATGATGTGGTATATCGTAGGCTTGCGGTAAGTGATTTAAAGGCGATAGATGCCAATCATTTTAAAGATTTACGCTTCTTTGGTGATGCACTGTCGTTTGATCAAAGTGGGGATAGACTAGCCGTTGGAGATCATTACTATGATGGTTCTGGTTCTGACCGGGGGGCGGTATTCCTATTTTCCATTAAGTATGGTGCTAGCCGTTTACCAGTTCCAAAATATGTAGCAAAGGCTGCATCAGGTGATGCTGTGGAAATTTTTGCGAGTGGTATTGATAATGCTAATTTCGGTGGTGGTATCGCCCTTAATAAGGATGGATCCAGACTAGCTGTCGGAGCATGGGGTGAAAGTAGTAAGAAGGGAGCAGTGTATCTGTATAATATTAGTGGTTGGAAAACATTTGATGGCTATCTTGCTTCTGGTTCTGGTATTGCTGGTAATGGTAAAGCAACAATAACCCTCGTGAAAAAAATCACTGGCAGTAGTAGTGGTGGATATTTTGGCAGAGCCGTAGCTCTCGATAAAACTGGCGAGAAGTTGGTTGTTGGGGCACCCGGTTCGTTAAGCGACAAAGGAAATGTGGAATTAATAGATCTTACCCCCCCTTCCCCTCAGGACGATTCGGTGGATATAGAAACACAGCTAAATAATGGTACAAGCGTGAAAATTGTTGCTAGCAACGATATTACCGTAGATGCGAACATATATGCTAGTGGCGGTGGTAATCTTCAATTGATTGCCGGGCGATCGGTTATAATTAACCAAAGTATAACAGTCGGCGGTAAGCTGGATATAATTGCCAATAACGAAACCGATGTTACAGGTGGATACAAAGGTGCAGATGGTAAGGGTGATGGAAAATTGACAGTATCGCAACGAGCCGTTGGTAAAGCACAAATCACCGTTGCAGGCGACAAAGTTCTACAGGCTGGTAAAGATTTGGTTATCAAAATGCTAAGGGGTACACAGGTTTCAGGTGCCCAAGCCGACAAGAAAGCAACCGGCAAAATCTCCGTCTACAAAGTAAAAGGCGAACGGGTTAGCATTGCGTATGCAGGTACAACCAATGCGAATAGCGACTCGGAAATTATTATCCGCAACGGTGGGCAAGTCGAGGCTACTAAATCTCCATCATCCGCAGAGGTTGTCTTGGAACTCAAAGCAGACAAATTTACCAACCAAGCGGACGGTAGTGCTTTAAAAACAGCAAACAAGGAAGAGGCGAGATACCTAGTGTGGACAAAAACCCCCAATGATAACACTATGGGCGGCATATCCGACTATGAGTTTGTCCAATTTAACCAGTCACACAGTGGTACCAATTGGGACGCTACTGGTGTTTTGTCTAATAAACAAGACGGCTTTATATACACCGCTAATCCCGGTAACGGCATGCAGGTAACCGCTAAGGTAAAAACCAAAGTGTATGACGGCAACAGCAGTGCACCCGCTGTTTCGGGAGACAATCTGAAATTTGTAAGCAACACCTATGGCGGCTTGAGCTTCAAAGTAGGTGCCGTGCCATCATCAGGCAGCGATAAACATAAAAAATTCTTCGTAACAAATGCGGCATCGTTAGCTGGTAAGTTTTATAAAAACGGAGCTGAACAAAAAGATGCAGATACCGGTCTGACCCTACGCTACAGCAACGCCAATACTCTGGTATTCAAAGATGGCAATGACAAAACAGTATACGGTGTGAGTGCAGCCTATCAGGACGCAACAGGTGCATCGATTACGGCAAAATCTCTACAACTAAAAATAGACGACTTTGATGTAACAGACCGAGACTATGAACCAGGCGAAGTATATGCCCCTGTGTCTATCAGAAGCGGTAGAAAAGGGTTTGATGATAGGGATTTGGCGGTTGGTGATAGCGGCGTAACATTGAAAATAAGTAACGGGGCATTTGTATATAATGATGATCAAGATGGATCGAATAAACCCATACTCATCGGTGATACAGGCAAGTTTGTGCTGAATTCCCAAAACTATAAATTGCGACACGGCGATGGAGATCTTCGTCAAGGTATGTCTACCGGACTGGAAGGGAATATTGACGCCATAAGCTCTGGCGACGGTAGTGCAGACTTAAGCCCCGAGCGCAGTGGTAGCAGTGGCGGCGGTGGCGGCGGTGGCGGTGCAGGTGCCGGTATCGCTCTGTTAGGTGCTGGTGCTGTCGCAGTGATGAACAGCGGTATATTAGCAACAGGTGCCGCAGCGGCAGCGGCAGCAGGAGCAGCAGCAGTGGGAACCGCAGGTGGTACCGGTGCCGCAGCAGGAGCCGCCGGCGGTGCAGGGGCAGCAGGTGCTGGAGCAGGCGGTGCAAGTGGCACATTAGGTGCCCCGCTCGGCAGCATCGACACCATCTTTAACAGCGGTGTATACGCCCATCTAAACGGTATCGACATGCAGGCACTATACCAACCGTCGACACAAACCCCCGTATCGTCCGTATTTAACGCACAACAGGGTACATACAAAACCAAGTACAAAAGCCAAATACACCGCACATACGATATGGCACTGTTGGCAAACAACATCAAGGCACAAAAGGTGGTGCCCCTGTACGAACTGGACGAAAAAATGTACGAAACCTTGAGACGCATATTTGTATATAGCGGCAAAACAAACGACGCCCCGGCATAATAGCCGCTATATACGCCCCCCCCCCCTCCCCTCGATGGTACGGGGACGGGGGGAATGCGATCGATGTTTTAGCAGGCGTTTTTTATAGCTTTTTTTTGCTATAAAAATGATGTACAATCCGTCCTATGAATCGCTTTATTGTATGTATATGTTTATATGGGCTGCTTTTTTTGGGCGGGGCAATCGCTAGCCCCCTGTATACATCGTCTGTGATTGTCATTAATGAACAAGGGGCGACCGCACAAGATGCCAAAAATAAAGGTTTTCAAAAGGCAAAAAATACATTTTGGCACAAGGTGATACAACGCATTTTACTCGACCCAGACGAAGCCCGTAAAGTATCACAAACGGAACGGGAATCGTTTATCAAAAAGATCGATGTGCTATCGGAAAAAACCCACTCGAACAGATACCGGGCGGAAATTATTATTTATCTCGACCCGTTGCGGATTCAACAATCGTTACGCAAAAAAAGCATTGCCTTTGTGGAAGACAAAGGGTTTCCCGCCCTTATTGTGCCGGTGTTTACCTATAAGGGGATTATGCAAATATACGAATATACCAATATGTGGCAAACCGCCTTGCAAAATATCGACTCCTCAGGCGGATTGTTGCCGCTGTATGTGTCCGATAGGGGCATGCAAGATTCACTAAAAGTCGATCGGCATGTGCTTGCCAATCGGGATAAAATGCTCAGATTTGGATTGTCATACGGGGCGGATACGGTGCTGATTGCCAGCGTGCATGTGGAATCGACCGGAATTGTACTCAAGTATAAGGCTATTGGCGGCATTTTAGATGGGACTCAGTATACTTTAATAGAAAAATTCCCCACCCCCATACGCATGGGACAGCCCAATACAGACACCATAGTCCTAAATACTTTAGGCGATTTGGCGGTGCGGTTTTTCCAAGATGCAGAATTGCAGTGGAAAAAACAACACGCCTTAGCCGAAAAACAAGGCAATAAAATTATTCAAATAACATTTTCCATAAACACCCTCGACGATTGGCAGGCGTTAAAAACCCGGTTGCAGACCTATCCTATGGTGCAAGCGGTGGAACTGTACAGCGTACAAGGCAACATCGTTACAGCTTCTGTACAATACACAGGCGTATTAAAAAATTTTTATTTGTTCTTACAACAAAAAAAGTATGATATAAACACACAGGATACCGTGTGGATTGTCGACCACACACAGGCAACATCATAAGGATGTGCCTGTATAACGCATAACGCTACATTGGAAATACATATGCAAGGCATTATAACCATACGATTATTATTATTATTGGCAACCCTATCGGCACTGTTTTACATGTTGGGGGCGGTGCAATCCGTGTTGTGGCCGTTTATTATATCGGCGATTATTGCCTATGTGTTGACGCCTGTTGTCGACGGGTTGGAAACATACGGGGTGCCAAGGGGTTTGGGGTCGCTATTGTTGGTGCTGTGTTTTTTGGGTTTAATTGCCGGGTTTTTGGCGTTGCTGTTGCCTCTTATATTGGAACAAACACAACAGATTATTGCATTATTGCCCACCGCTTTATCGAGGACACAACAGATTTTAGCCGGCTATGGCGTAGAAATTCCCGACATAAGCAATATTGTAACGCAGCTGCAAGGGCTGTTAAACCAGTATTTAGGCAAATCTTTACAAGTGGCGGCAAAACAGTTTAGCAATATTTTAAACGGGGCGTTTTTGCTGGTATTGGTGCCGGTGGTGTTGTTTTATATGTTGCGAGATATACATCGAGTGATGCCTATTTTAATCAGCTGTGTACCAGTAAAATATCGAGCTTTTGCGGTCGAGTGGTTGACTTCGCTGGATCGCACGGTGTCGGCATTCTTTCGGGGGCAATTGATTGTGATGGTTGCCTTAGGCAGTCTGTATACGCTAGGGCTGTGGTTGGTGGGATTGCAATATGCGGTTGCTATTGGCGTGTTGGTAGGGGTGTTAAGTTTTATCCCGTATGTGGGGTCGTTTGTGGGGGTGTTTTTGGCGACTTTGCTGGCGGTGGTGCAGTTTACGGATGTAACCGCTGTGATATGGGTATGGCTGGTACATGCGGTTGCCCAAACGCTGGAGGGCATGGTGCTGACCCCAAACATTGTCGGCGATAAGGTGGGTTTAAATCCCGTGTGGCTGATTTTTGCCCTGATGGTATTCGGGGTGCTGATGGGGTTCTTGGGCGTGCTGCTGGCGGTGCCACTGGCGGCAATTATAGGCACCTCTGCCCGGGTGATATACAAATATTATGTACAATCTGATCTGTATAAAGGACAGGAATGACGCAGCTCCCCCTAGATTTTGCCGTTGTGTATGATTACAGTATCGAATCGTACTTTGTCGATCCCGCCGTCGTTCTCAACCCGTTGGATATACTCCTAAAACCGCACCTGTGGGGCGATAATACATTGCTGGTGTGCGGCACAAAAGCCGCCGGCAAAACCCACCTAGCCCACATTTATGCACAAAAACACAGTATCCCCGTGCTGCAAGGGGCAAACACCACCCTAAACCATGTGCAGGACAAAACCTATTGTGTCATCGACAATGTGGACACCATGTGCGAACAAACCCTGTTTCACGCCCTAAATACATGTAAACAAAACCAAACAAAATGTGTGCTAACCAGCACCCACCCCATACAAACAATACCCTTCAAAACCCCCGATGTCATATCCAGACTACAACAAGCCATGCTCATATCCCTAAAAAACCCCTCTGATATAGTATTGCACCACATATTGTTAAAAACCCTAAACGATTACAACATATTCTTAACCAGCGAAGTCGTATCATACATAATCCCAAGACTACACCGTTCGTATGAGGCGGTACAAAGTTTCGTAAAAACCCTAAACACCAAATCCCTATCAGAAAAAACCACCGTTACAATACCATTTGTGAGAGAGATTCTCGACGCATTGGATAGTCCGAAGTTTGACATTTAGTTTTATCTGTTTCGTGTTACTTTAACTTTCTGCGAATTCCGTTGAAACCGTACTGTATTAAGTTTATTAGCAAATCGTTTTCATTGACTTTATGCGTAGGATTATGCAAAAGTTAGCAATAAGATAGATGACGAAACATACGCATGGTTACAAGATTTATACTATTGGCGAAATGTGACCCCACAAGTGCTACAGACTGATATTACACAAGGACTAGACATAAATGCCACCGATAATAAGGGAAATACACCTTTAATGAATGCTATATGGCAAAACACAAACCTAGAGGTTATCAAGTTATTAATTGCTTCTGGTGCGGATGTCAACGCCCGTAACCGTAAAACAGGTGATATAACCGTATTAATGACAGGGGCTTTTTTAGGTCGTAATCCAGAAGTTATCAAGCTGTTACTTGATAGTGGGGCAGATGTCCATGCCAGAGATGTGCGAAGTATGCAGGCTGTGGATTATATGGCGATGAATACTCATTTAATGGATACAGATATACATCAAGTGTTAAAAGACGCAACCAATAAATAGGGTTAACCATATGTTCAATAGACTCCTTCATTTTGTATAGGAATGGTGGTGAGGAGAGGGAATAGTCGTATGGTATTTCGTGACTTTTCCCGTACGACCTATTCAATAAACGCCAAACAGTTTTCACCGATTTCGTTTACGCTGGTACAACACGGGGGTTAATGGTGGTGTTGGGACGGGTTGTATGTTCCCTGACAGGCACAGAAACAGGAACAATCGTTACCACTTCGCCATCGGCTGGGTCTAGTTCAATGTTTAAATCGGCAAATGGCATAGACTTTGGGTCCGCCCATTGCCAATCGGCGAAATGTAATTCTAATACATCGCAGGCGTTTTCTACCATGCCGCCACTGGTAAAACAATTGTCGACTTCGGGAAAAAACACCCCGTAATCCGAATCGCCCTGTTTGTGGGTTATAACCGCATAATATGTTTTTTGCATTTTGGTTTTTCCTTAATAGTTTTGTGCATATTGTATACGCTATGTTGTTAAATTGTCAAGGGCGTTATCCATCTGTTAGGCAAATTTTGCCCTGTTTTAAAGTAATGGCGATTTTGCCTTGTAGGATTTTTTCGGCGTATATGCCGAAAATGTCGTATGTCCATGTGGGTAGGTCGGTTATGTGTTTTTTGCCCCGGGCGATGTTTTCTATGTCTTGGGTGCTGGCGATTAAACGGGGGACTATGTCCGCATCGTTGGCACAGATTTTTAATACCAGTTTTAATATTTCAATGGTGTTTGCCTGTGGTTTGGTTAGGGGGGTGTGTTCGGGTACTTGCGGATATGCCGATGGGTCTAGGTCTAGGGCTTTTTGTACGGCGTTTAGGATTAAATTGCCGTGATACTTGTGAATCCACGACTTGGGAATGCCCCGAATGCGGGATAGATCTTCGTGGGTTTGGGGCATGGTGCCGGCGATGTCCATTAGGGTTTCGTCTTTGATATAGCGGCGGCGGGCTAGGTTTTTGTGTTTGGCTTGTTGTTCTCGTACACATGCTATCTGCTGTAAAACCGCCAAGAACTTTGGTTTTGCCCGTCCGTATTTTATTTTTTGGTACGCCTCATGCGGGGGCATAGCATATGTGCTGGGCGATTGCAACATCGCCATTTCATCGGCAATCCAGCTGCTGCGATTTTTATCGCTGAGCTGCTGTTGCAGGTGTTTATATATATGGCGTAAATGGGTCACATCGCCAATAGCGTACTGCAATTGTGTTTGTGTTAGGGGGCGTTTTGACCAATCCGTATAGCGAGCGGATTTGTTAATCGATACTTTTAAAATGCGGTTGATGAGGGTTTCATATCCCACTTGGTCGCCATACCCCACATAAGCCGCCGCAACCTGTGTATCAAAAATAGGGGCGGGGACTCGTCCGTCCATCAGCACATGAAAAATTTCTAAATCCTGTCGGGCAGCATGCAACACTTTAACGATGTGTGTATCGTTTAATATGTCAAAAAACGGCGATATATCGATAGCTGCGTTTAAGGGGTCGATGATGGCTTCCGTATCGTCCGTTGCCACTTGTATAAGCGACAGCTCCGAATAATAAGTACCCTCCCGCATAAATTCTGTGTCAAGGGCAATATAAGGGCTGGATTTTAACCGGTCGCACAGGGCGACCACATCTGCCGTAGTGGTGATAATCTGCATTGCAATATGTTTTCTAAGCTGTTTATATGTATATATGGGTATGTATATAGGCTACATTTGTAAACTATGCAACTGTTTTCTTGACAAATGCTGTAATATATATACGATGGGTATACGGATTATCAAACCAAATATAAGGAATACTGTATTATGCACGCATATCGATCACATACTTGTAACGCATTAAACACCGCACACACGGGCGAGACTGTTCGTTTGTCTGGGTGGGTACACCGGGTGCGAGACCATGGGGGATTGTTGTTTTTAGACCTTCGGGATACGCACGGATTAACCCAGTGTGTCATCGACAATACCCATGCGTTGTTTGGTGCCGTCGAGAGCGTATCAAACGAAACCGTAGTAACCGTTACCGGTGTGGTGGTCAACCGCAGTGCGGATACCGTCAACAAAAATTTGGCAAGCGGTGCTATCGAAGTGCAGATTCAAGATTTTTGCGTGCAATCGGCAGCGGATCCGTTGCCATTTCCCGTAAACCAAGACGCAGGATACCCGGAAGATATGCGGTTAAAATACCGTTTTCTTGACTTGCGTACAGAACATATGCAGAAAAACATTTTGTTACGCTCGAAAGTCATTGCCTCCCTTCGCAACCGTATGACCGATTGTGGTTTTATCGAGTTTCAAACGCCGATTTTAACCGCCTCTTCGCCCGAAGGGGCAAGGGACTTTATCGTTCCCAGCCGTTTACATGCGGGCAAATTTTATGCGTTGCCACAAGCACCGCAACAGTTTAAACAGCTGTTAATGGTGTCAGGATTCGATAGATATTTTCAAATTGCCCCTTGTTTTCGTGATGAAGATGCCCGGGCAGATCGTTCCCCCGGGGAATTTTACCAACTAGATTTCGAGATGGCTTTTGTTACCCAAGAGGATGTGTTTGATGCCCTTGAACCGGTACTACATGGGGTATTTACCGAATTTGCCAATGGAAAGTCCGTAACCCCATATCCGTTTCCCCGTATTGCTTATAACACCGCTGTGTTAAAATATGGTACGGACAAGCCTGATCTTCGCAACCCTATTGAGATGTGCGATGTGTCCGCTGCGTTTCGGGATTCTGGCTTTAAAATCTTTGCCAAATTGGTATCGCAAGGCTGTGTTGTGCGGGCAATCCCCGCCCCCCATGCCGCTGACAAGCCCCGTTCGTTTTTCGACAAACTCAACGACTGGGCAAGGCAACAGGGACAAGCGGGGCTGGGATATATCCAATTGAAAGCGGACGGTGCCGCCGGTCCCATCGCCAACAACCTATCCGATGACCGTATACAAATGATTATCGATGCGGCGGGCATCGACACGGGGGATGCGGTGTTTTTTGCTTGTGGCATGGAAAAAGAAGCTGCCCCATTTGCCGGCTTGGCACGGACAAAAATCGGCGAGGAACTAGATATAATCAGCGATACAGAATACAACTTCTGTTGGATTGTCGATTTTCCCATGTTCGAATACAGTGATGAATTGGGCAAAATCGATTTTTCTCACAACCCGTTTTCTATGCCACAAGGCGGTATGCACGCCTTAGAAACCCAACACCCACTGGATGTTTTGGCATACCAATACGACATTGTGTGTAATGGTTTTGAACTTTCCAGTGGTGCCATTCGTAACCACCTGCCGGAAATTATGTACAAAGCCTTTGCCATTGCTGGGCACGACCAACACTTTGTCGACGAAAAATTTGCCGGTATGATAAACGCTTTTAAATTCGGAGCCCCGCCACACGGAGGGGCAGCACCGGGTATCGACCGCATCGTTATGCTGTTGGCAGATGAACCGAATATCCGCCAAATCACCGCATTTCCCCTAAACCAAAACGCTCAAGACGCTTTGATGCAAGCCCCCAACGCAGTGCCAGAACAAGCGTTAAAAGATGTACACATAGCGGTAAAACTGCCGATTAAGGTATCCGATTAAAATTGCGTTTTTTCGTGGTCTCGGTCGATATCGAAGCTATCTAAGTACAATTCTCCATCTGTCTCATCTGTATAAAAGGTGAAGGTGGCTTTTGCGTCAGTGGTAGTCCAACCGGCTCGGTCATACTCCCAATTGGTACAGCTCCAAGGCTGGTCAGTTTCCACGCCACATGTAGAAACTGAAATGCTATGGGGAGCCCCAAACATTGCTTGAATCTGTTCTGCACTGGTACCCTTACGAATACTCATAACCTTTTTATCACTAAACCCCTTACCACAAGCTACTAAAAATATTGGTAAAAGTAAAATTGTCACATATTTCATTTTCTATTCTCCTTAAGATTTGATGTTTTACGCATTAAGTGTACTGTAAAATATTTGGTTTTGCAACTAGAATCTGGAGTTGGCACAATAAATATTTTTTAGCACATCGCAATATACCAGCTAATATCGGTTAATGTCAAAGTCTTTTAAATACAATTTTCCATCTGTTTCATCCGTATAAAAAGTAAAGGTATCACTTATTTTAACCCCCCAAACGGATTGGGTATATTGCCAAATAGTACACGGTTTGGGCAGGCTAAATGTGGTATCACAGGTGGTAACTGAAACTTTGTGGGGGTCGCCAAATCGTGTTTGAATCTGTTCTGTAGTCATACCTGTACGAATAGGGGTCATATTTTTGTCTTTAAATTCCTTGCCACAAGCGGTTAGAAATATTGGTAAACATAAAATTGCTATATACTTCATGGTTTATGCTCCTTGTTTTTGTCGTATTGTGCGTTTGTTTTTTGGATTGGGTTTTGTTGTACTCACCAAATGGGGGGTTTTGAGTGTTTGGGCAAGCCCATTTGTTCCCACATGTCTGATACTTTTTGTATGACTTGTTTGTCCATGTATATACCTTTGCCCCATTCTCTTTGGGTTTCTGGGGGGATTTTGTCGGTGGCGTCCAGACCTATTTTCGATCCCAATCCGCTTTCTGGGCTGGCAAAATCTAGGTAGTCTATGGGGGTATTTTCCAACACAGTTATATCACGGGCGGGATCCATTTTTGTCGATACTGCCCACCACACATCTTGCCAGCATCTGGCGTTTATGGTGTCGTCGACAACGATAATCCACTTTGTATACATAAATTGCCGCAAGTACGACCACGCCCCCATCATGACCCGTTTGGCGTGTCCCGCATAGGCTTTTTTTATGCTGATAACAGCGATGCGATACGAACAGCCTTCTGGGGGCAGCCAGAAGTCGGTTATTTCTGGGAATTGTTGTTGAATCAAGGGGATAAATACATCGTTTAACGCTTCGCCCAGTACACTGGGTTCGTCGGGGGGGCGGCTGGTGTATGTGGATAGGTATATGGGGGTGTTACGCATGGTAATAGCAGTACAGGTAAATACGGGAAAGTGTTCGACACTGTTGTAATATCCCGTGTGGTCGCCATAGGGACCTTCGGCGGCGTATGTGCCCAGAGACACGGTGCCTTCCAAAATGATTTCAGCGGTAGCGGGGACTTTTAGGGGGACGGTTTTACAGTCGACTAGCGAGGTTTTTTTGTCCCTTAGCAGACCGGCAAATTGGTATTCGCTAAGGGTATCGGGTATGGGGGTTACTGCCGCTAAAATGGTTGCCGGATCGGCTCCAATGACCACTGCCACAGGTAGGGGATCTGTGTTGTGTTGTTGCCATCTTTGGTGATGTTGGGCACCGCCCCGATGTTTTAACCATCGCATGATGGCTTGGTTTTTGCCCAGCTGCTGCATACGGTAAATCCCCAAGTTAAAATTGTCCGTTCTGTCCGCTTTGGGGTTGGGACCTTGCGATACGCACACCCCCCACGAAATCAGCGGTGCCGGCTCATTTGGCCAACACCCCTGTATGGGCAAGGTGTTTAAATCGATGGCATCGCCGCTTATGACCACCTGTTGACAGGGGGCGTTTTTTACGGTTTTGGGTGCCATAGTCAGTACGGTTTTGGCAAGGTTGATAAATTTGGGGGCGTCTTTGATGCCTTGCGGGGGAGGCGGTTGCCGCATAAATGCCAATTCTTCGCCTATTGAGCGTAATATATCACCATTCGAATCACCGCTTACAGTACGGGTAATACCTAGTACCACCCGATCGATAGTGCCAAATAAATTGACCAATACGGGCATGGGCGATGGCTGCCCATCAGCTTTTATGACATTTTCAAACAATACAGCAGGACCCCCGTCCCGAATCAGTCGAGTTTGTATCTCCGTCATTTCCAGATGGGTACTAACAGGGGTTTGTACCCGCACTAAGTCCCCTTGTTGTTCTAAAATATCTAAAAATTGCCGTAAATCCGTATATGCGTGTTTTTTCATAATATATACTTTTATACCGTGTTATCGTTGATATATAGGGTCGATCAAATGTTTGTATTGTTCATATTCATCGGGCGTGGTTTTTTGATAGCGGGTGATGTTATTTTTAAATGCTTTTTTAAGGTACGCATCCGCTTCTACCATTTTACCTTGTCTTCTAAAAATTGCCGAGCGCCAATATAACGCCACCGCATTATTGGGATTTTTTGCCAAGATGCGTTTTGTGACTTCGTAAATTGCCGTGTCAAAGTGGTTGTGATAATGCCACCTCATGTATTTTACAAACAAATCGGGTCGCCCGTCTAGTTCGTCATTAACCATTAACATAATAGTCGCCCAATTGCCATATTCCCGCTCACGGATTTTCTCTAACACCAGATTTTCACTGCGTATATTAAACAGATAATTATAAGTATCTGCCAATTCGTATAGGGCGATGCTTCCTTCTTGTTTGGCAACAATTTTCATCGTATCCAGCATATCGACCAAATAGGTTGTAAATTCTTTATTGAAACTCTTTTTACTATTTTGCAATTTGTATACTGCTCTGTTAAATCTATTACGCCACCACACAGATTCCAATCGGTATCCGCTCACTTGAAATCCAGTATACCATTTATTATCGTACATTTCACGGGTAATTTTATTTTTTTGTACAGCCCATACATAGGGAATATGAATGGTGGTGGCGAATACCGCATATACAATTAAAATCCCGCCACAGAATACGGAAAAATATTTGTATGCTATCGCTTTGGTTTTTATCAGTATGGGGGGCGTATATGTGTATGTGACTTTTGTGTTACTTGCCGCCAAAAACCCGAAAGCCAACATTAAAAAAATGGTGTCCTCAGTCACATGAAACCATGTAGCCAACAAGGTTGTATATGTTGTCAACATGGCAATGACAATCGGTCGCTGGCGGTTATCCCAAGAGAGCCTAAACAGTATAAGGATATATATAGACATTGACAGTATACCCGCCCCCAAAAATTGTATCAATTCATTATGGGCGTGATCGAATCCGCCACCCAAATAGTTTGACACATACTGTCCCGTATACACATTGCCCAAATATTTCCCTGTGCCTTCAACCCATGTTGCATTTATCGATGGCAAATATGACAACCCCCATCCATATCCAAAAATCCAATCTTGCCATGACATACCTTGTAAAATAGATTGCCATAATGTGGCTCGTAACCAAACGGTTCTGAACATGGATCCTTCAAATGCTTGTGTGTCAATAAGTCGGGCGGCAACAAGTATCGATAAGGTGAGTACCATAAGTGCAGATATGGGCAGTAAGCTGATAAGTCGCAGAGCAATTTTTCGTTGAAAAATCTTATGCAATACATATATTGTACATAAGGTCATGACAGGAACCACCAATATCACCGCCCGGGCGGTGCGGTTGTCGTTGCTAAGGGTGAAAAATAGTGTAATGCAGATGCTTGCAACAATTAAAATCTTATGAGATATATGGGCATTTTGCCACATGTTCCTGTCGACAAATGCACAAATCATCACCAGACTGATAATGCCCGTAACTGCGTTGAAGTCCTGATTAAACATATCGTTGGCGGCAATAAACATTACTGTGAAAGAGGTAACAATAAATCCAAACATCGACCACAGTGTTATTATGGGGGCGTGCTTTCTGCACAGCACAATAATTTTTAACGATAGGCACACAATGGCAAATAATGATACGCTATATAGGGGAATCCGTATATTACCAAATATACCTGCAACGAAGGGAATATCCCGAAATGGACTAAAAATAACGGTTATAATGGCAATACTTGCAAATAACAGGCTAACAGTAGCCACATTTTGCGGTGTCTGTTGATGGCGTAACAAAAAAGCCGTAACAATCGTTGACGATGCCACAAACGCTGTATATAGCCACATGACAGTTATAGAGTTAAAACTTTCACTTCGATATATGACATAAAACCAAAAAAATAGGAATGACATTACAAACAGGTTACACAGCATATAACCGCTGCATATGATGCGTATTTTGTTTGTATTTTCCTGTGCTACGAGTGGGTCAGACATAAGCTTCAGAGTCTTTTAAAACAGTTGTTGTAAGTTAAATGTAGCCTTACTATAACATGTTATTTTGTGTTTGTATAATAAAAATACTATGCGGGTGTTGCAAAAAAATCACACCCAACATGTTTTTTGCATGTCAAGGCGTCTTAACATTTGCACATACACATTAGCGGGTGTATGGTGTCCCTGTTCTGTGTCAGGCGGCACGGGTGCCTTGACCGAATAGCGGCTGAATGCTGGTTTTGGGGTCTTGGTATGGGGGTGTTGACGGATTCTTTTGTTTGTGGATGCCCTTGAGATTTTAATTAATTTTTTCGATTTTTAAGAAGGAAACAAGAATGAAAAAAATTCTATTAGTAGCAACAGCGTTGGCATTTGCCGGCTCTGCGTTTGCGGCAACTGTATCCGGTTCCGTAACAACTAGGTACTACACTGCAGACCAAAGTGAAAAGAATGGGGTGGAGAAAGGCAAGCGCTTTGGCACCTCTGGTGAAGTCGTTTTTTCTGACTCTAAGACCACCTCTAGCGGTTTGACTTTTGGCGGTACTTACAAAGTAAAGGTTGGCAATGCAACTTCTGAGAATACGCATCTTAACTTTGAGGATACCCGTGGACTTAGTATTGATAACGAGGAAGAAGACAGAGATGTTCTAAGCGATAATGGGTCTAAGGTAGGCACAGTCAAAGATAATTATGTTGGCACAGATAGTGCACTCACCGGTGATGTAGCTGCTACCATTGGCGATTACGAGCCAACGAAGTCTGAGGCTTCTGCGTTCGTTTCTGGGTCTTGGGGGCGTGTAGACTTGGGGCATCATGATTCCTTTGCCAACAAAGCAGTTGGAGGTGATGTGGGTACCGAAAGTATGAATAGTGCCATAACTTACACCAGTCCTTCGTTCTCTGGCTTCTCTGGCGGCTACACTTATGGTGGAGGAGAAAAAGATCCCCGTGGCTTTGGTATCAAGTATGAGGGAGCGTTCTCTGGTGCTGACATCGGATTCGGCTATGGTTCCGAGGATGTTACTACTGGTGGCGAAAAAGTGAAAGAAAGTGGCTGGAAACTTAGCGGTGGCATGAGCGGTATAACCTTTGAGTATGCTTCAAGAAAAGTAGGTAGCAACTCAGGTACAGGTATGTCATTGAAGTATGCCGCATCTAACTGGGATGTGAAATATGGTACAGAAACCAAACCCAATGCGGATAAAACAAAGAAAACCACAATCACTGCAAACTACACTGTTGCCGAAGGTCTGAAAGTGACCGTCGAAGACAAAAAAGATGGCGAAAAGAAAACAACTTACATCGGTACAAAAATCAGCTTCTAATGCGAAGACTGACAACCGAGTTGTTCTTGAAAAAAGCGGGGTGGCAATTGAGCTGCCCCCTTTTTTGTGTAGTTTTAGCTACCGTTTAAAATCAGGCGATTAAATCGCCCTTTTTTGTGCGATTTTTGGGTATCGATAAAGCACACACATAAAAATGGTGTGTTTTTTTTGCGTATTCGTAAAAAATGTATTGCCTTTTTTAAAAATTATATGTAAAATTGTGTTTTATATATAGAGAGTGTAGAGAAGGAATGTACCCATGCCTATTACCATAACCCATATTACCACCGATGATATTCGTTTTCCCACATCGAAACATCTGGACGGATCTGATGCGATTAACAAAGACCCCGATTATTCTGCCGCCCATGTGGTGCTGCATACGGATACGGACGGTTTACAGGGTAAAGGGCTGACCTTTACTATTGGGCGGGGCAATGATGTGTGTTGTCGTGCCATTGAGGCGATGGCACATTTGCTTGTGGGTAAAACTTTATCAGATATAACCACCAACATGGGACAAGTGTGGAAACACATCACCAGTGGCGACAGCCAACTACGATGGTTGGGTCCCGATAAGGGCGTCATGCACTTGGCATCGGCGGCGATTGTGAATGCTATTTGGGATTTATGGTCAAAAGCGGCAAAAAAACCCGTCTGGCAATTGGTAGCGGATATGTCCCCCGAACAGCTAAACGATTGTCTCGATTACTCGTACATATCCGATGTGTTGACCCGTGCACAAGGGCTGGCGATGTTGCAAAAATCCGCTGACGGTAAAGCGGAGCGAATCGCCTATTTAAAACAACACGGATACCCGGCATATACCACCTCTGCGGGTTGGCTTGGCTATCCAGATGATAAACTACGGCGGTTGTGTCAGCAATGCGTCGATGACGGCTGGACGCATATTAAACTGAAGGTAGGTATCGATTTACAAGACGATATACGGCGCTGTCGCATTGCCCGTGAAGTGATTGGCGACAATATAAAGTTAATGATCGACGCCAACCAAAACTGGGATGTGCAGCAAGCCATCGACTGGGTCAATGCGTTGCAACAATTTAACCCTTGGTTTATCGAAGAACCCACCAGCCCAGACGATATACTGGGACACAAAGCCATCCGTGCAGCCGTTGCCCCCACACAAGTGGCAACGGGCGAACACTGTCATAACCGGGTGATGTTTAAACAGTTCTTACAAGCCGATGCCATCGATGTGGTACAGATTGATTCGTGCCGTATTGCTGGGGTTAATGAAATTATCACGGTGATGATGATGGCACACAAATTTGGCAAGATAGTATGTCCCCATGCGGGCGGTATCGGGCTGTGCGAATATGTACAGCACTTGTCGATGATCGATTATCTGTGTATATCCGGTACTATGCAGGGGCGGGTTATCGAGTATGTGAATCACTTGGGCGAACATTTTAACAATGCAGCGGCAATAAAAAACAGCCGCTACATCGCCCCCACAGCACCGGGATACACAGCCGATATTAAACCAGAAAGCATTGCCCGATTTGCCTACCCGCACGGCACAGAGTGGCAGTAGCCGCAAGCAAAAGTGTACAGCACCGGTGTACGATAGTGTGATGCCTTACCATATAGGGTCCTTGACAGTGTTTTTTTGATATGGTATAGTGCGTTGCACATTAGGAATAGATTTATATGAAATATGTATGTATTTCATATGGGTAACAAGGTAAATCCGTTACCTTGTGTATAGTGTAACTTTATGAACGACAAGAGAGCAAATACTATGAAATTTTTAAGAAAAACTATAATCGCTGCAGGGGCTATGGGTCTGTTGGCAACGACTGCCCTTGCGGGGACAACTTTACGGGTGCAAACCCACTTCGCAGAAACATCAGATTTTGGCATTTTATATAAAGCATTTGCGAAAAATGTGGCGGCCATGTCGAATGGCGATTTAACATTAGAAATGTTTTATTCCGCTGCTGTGGTAAAGTCCACAGAAACATTTGATGCAGCGATGAATGGGGTACTCGACTGCGACATGACAGGTGTCGGATACCAAACGGGTAAAAATCCAGCGTTCCAATTTGTTTCGGATATTATGGGCGGATATGCGTCCCCATATCAACAGCTGGAATGGTTTTATACCGGTGGTGGCAACAAAGCCGCACAAGCATTGTATGACAGTTATGGTATGACTTTGGTGGGCGTGTTTGTACCTGACCATGAATCCCTAAGTTCTACCCGTCCGATTGCAGGTATCGAAGACTTAAAAGGATGGAAATTCCGTTCCCCCCCCGGTATGGAGCCTAAGATTTTTGAAAAATTAGGTGCCAAGCCGATTGTAATGGACTTCGCCGAAGTGTATACTGCTATGGAAACCAAAATGATCGATGGTGCCGATTATTCTCAATTAGCGGTAAACAAAAATGGCGGTATGTACGACATTGCCAAGTATACAAACTATCCGGGGTTCCACTCTATGCCGACCGAACACTTGGCGTGTAATACAGAGGTTTGGGACTCCTTGACCAATCAACAGCAGGCAATTTTAAAAACCGCTGCAAAGGCGTTGTCCTTGAATGTGGTAACAACATTTAGACAAAAGAACGCAGAAGCGGCGGATGCGTTGCGTAAACAAGGTATCACTGTATCCACATGGTCTGCCGAAGATGTCCGTAAATTCCGGGAGGCGGCGGTTGCCACTTGGCCTGAATTTGCCACAACTCCAGAAGCAAAAGCATTGGTTGCAAACCACAAAGCTTACTTGAAAAAGATTGGTGCCATCGACTAGTCACAACAACGATACAAGCAATGCGGATAGTATATCCGTGTTGCCTGTCGTTTTAAAATATATACCATAAGCCATACCCATATGTAATAGAGAGATACCAAAAATGTATGAACACCGTCAAAATGGACCTATGGATACTTTGTCCATATGGTCCAGCCGTGTTGCCATGTGGCTCCCCGCAGCGATTATTTGTCTTATGTTGCTGGACATTACATATCGATATATATTTGTGTCATCCACCATGTGGATAAATGAAACCGCCTTGTGGCTGGGGGGATTTATATATTTGTTTGCCGGTTTGTACGCTATGCAGCAACGCAGCCATATTCGCATTTCCATCATATATGATATGGCACCGTTGTGGCTAAAACGGGTGTTTGATATTTTGTCGACTCTGTGTTTGTTGTTTTTTGTGTTTTGGGTTGTCTGGGGCGGGTTAAACAGCACCGTCAGAAAATTTTTCACATGGGAGCGATTCGGTACTTTTTTTGACCCACCGATTCCCGCCACAAACAGAATGTTAATATTGGTGTTGTTGTTGCTGTTTAGCCTACAAGCGGTGTCTAATTTTATCCGTGATTGGCGGTTGCCTGCACTTGTTCGTAAGCTATATGATGTGTGCGTAACTGTGCTTGTGGTCGTATGTTGCGTGTATGCTATAGGTTTGTTGTTGGGTACCCGTGGGGTGGAATCGAGTATTCCCGATATATGGCGATATGGTATAAGTGCGGGATTGCTGGTGGTAATTGTGGCGGTTGTTGTTGGGCTGATACGGGATTTCCATGTGGCAGCGGTGCCATTTGAAGACAATATACTTGATTGAAAAAAATAAGAGGAATGGCAAAATGGATGTGGGGACTATATCACTGATAACGCTGATGGCGATGTTTGCTTTGTTGGCAATTGGTATGCCACTTGGGTTTGCCTCTGGTTTTTTGGCGGCGGTGGTGATGATTTTAAAATTCGAGCCCACCCTGTTTACGGATCCGTTTGTACACGGGCTCGATTTCGAGGCGTGGAAAATCGGCGAAGGCACGCTTACCCGCCGATTTGGCAGCGGTCCGATGAGTATCCTTGCCCAGAAGTTATACGGCATTACCACCAATTATGTCATTATATCGGTGCCGCTGTTTATTTTTATGGCGGCGTTGCTTGAGCGATCCGGCATTGCCAAAGACATGTATACTTCGTTTAGTGTTTGGCTGTCCCGTATTCGTGGCGGCGTAGCGGTTGTAACTTCGTTAATGGCGGTAGTGATGGCGGCGATGTCTGGCATTATCGGTGGCGAAGTGGTGTTGCTGGGTTTAATTGCCTTGCCGCAGATGTTACGGCTTGGCTATAATCAAAACTTGGCGATTGGTACTATTTGTGCGTCTGGGTCGTTGGGGACGATGATTCCCCCGTCGATTGTGCTTATTTTTTATGGATTGGTAACCGAAACATCGGTCAGTGCGTTGTTTAAAGCGGCATTTTTACCGGGCTTTATGCTGGCGTCTTTGTATATTTTGTATATTCTTGTGCGGACAAATATAAATCCTGCATTGGCACCGTTGCCTGATCCTTCTGACGACGATATGACGGGCAGCCAAATGCGGGCGTATGGAAAAGTTATCGGCATCGAATGTATCGGCGGGCTGGCGTTGTTTTTGGCGGTGCGGTATTGGGTGTTGTCCTCATCGGCGGATTTACATCCGGATACGGTGTTAAACCCGTATCATTTGTATGTGGGTTTGCCTGTGTTTGCGGCGTGTGTTGTGTTTGCGTTGCGGGCGTTTGGGGTGGCACTCATCAAGGAAACTTGGCACCATACGAAGGGGATTATTCAGCCGATCGGCGTTGTGTTTATTGTGTTGGGGTCTATTTATGGCGGTGTAACTTCGATTACCGAAGCGGCGGCACTGGGGGCATTTGCCGTATTTATACTGATTGTTTTACGGGGGGAATTTAGTTTTGATGTGCTTAAACAGGCGTCGATGCGTACTTTTAAATCTACGGGTACTATCATTTGGGTGACTTTTGGGGCGGCGGCATTAAGCGGGGCATATACCATCGTTGGCGGACCTACTTTTGTGGCGAATTTAATATTGGGATACGACTTGCCCACTATGGGGATTTTGCTGATTATGATGTTGGTGTTTTTGGTGCTCGGGGCGTTTATGGATTGGACGGGGATTGTGTTGTTGGTGATGCCGGTGTTTTTGCCCATCGTGTTAAAGTTACCTATGGACGAACTAGGACTAACGGGGGGACTGGACAGTCGCACTATGGTACAAGTGTGGTTTGGTATCCTGTTTTGTGTCAATATGCAGGTCAGCTTCCTATCGCCCCCATTTGGACCAGCGGCGTTTTATCTAAAATCCGTAGCCCCGCCCCACATCACTTTAGTCGACATTTTTCGGGGCTTCTTGCCGTTTATCGGCATGCAGTTAATCGTACTCATGACCATACTGTTTGTGCCGCAAATTGTTACAGCGTTTTTGTAACGGGTTTAACAGTATCGTAGCCAACATGTCATAAAAAAAACATTGTAAAAGGGGGTGGTACATAGTATACTCTGTTTGCAGGATACATATTGGGGAAAACAGCATGTCTAAACAATTTATTGATGAAGTCAACCAAGATATTAAAGACGAAAAACTGGTAACGCTTTGGCACCGGTTTAAATACTTGATTGTCGGTGGGGCGGTGGCTATTGTGGCGGCGACTGGGGGGTATTCGTGGTATACTTCGGCGGCGGCGAAAAAAATGGAATCGCAGAATGTGGCACTCGATAAAGCGTTGGGCGATGTGTCTGCTTTGGATACGGTGATTGCCAACAGTGCAGATGGGGTACAATTTATAGCGGTCATCAATAAGGCAAAACTCTTAACAGACGACAAAAAGTATGACGATGCCATACAGACTTTAAATACTTATGCCGCACAAACTACAGTTCCCATACATCGACAATATGCCCAGCTGTCGGCAATTTGGATAGAAATTGAGGCGGGCAAAACAACGACCGTGCCGACACATCTCATCCAATCGCTGGTATTTGGCGATTTGGCGAAGCTGACCAAAGCCGAAATATTGTTGAAATCTGGCGATACACAACAAGCAGCGGACATCTTGCAAAGCCTTGTTGACAGTGCCGATGCGGCACAAGAATACAAATCGTTAGCAATGGCTATTTTGCAAGGCATATAAAAAATTTTGCATGTCAAATTTTGTATCTCGAATAAGGTAAAACTATGGGGCTTACTGTATGTTTAGTGGGGCGACCCAATGTGGGCAAATCTACATTGTTCAATCGCTTGGTGGGTAAACGCTTGGCAATCGTTGACGACACCCCCGGCGTAACCCGGGACAGACGGGTTGGCGATGGCAAAATCGCCGATTTAAAATTTACGGTTATCGATACAGCAGGTCTGGAACAAGCCCTCGACAACAGCCTTGAATCCCGTATGCAGGGGCAAACAGAAGCGGCGATTGCCGATGCGGATGTGGTACTGATGCTGATCGACGCCCGTGAGGGGGTAACCCCTCTTGATGCACACTTTGCCCGGTTTTTACGCAAGCAACACACCCCCATTGTTTTGGTGGCAAACAAATGCGAAAAAAAACACTTTGTAGCGGATATTGCTGAGGCGTATGCTTTGGGGTTGGGCGATGTGGTGGCTATATCTGCCGAACACGGCGAAGGCATGGGCGATTTATACGATGCGTTACAGCACCACAATTTTCAAATGCCAACAGATACAGATATGTTTGTCGACAGGGGTGAACAGGCGGACGATGCGGTTGTCCTATCTCGCCCCCTGCACATGGCAATCGTAGGGCGACCGAATGCGGGAAAATCCACTTTGGTCAACAGCTATTTGGGCGAACACAGAATGCTTACTGGACCAGAGGCGGGTATTACCCGTGATAGCATCGCCTCTGACTTTGATATTTTCGATAGAAAAGTCCGCTTGGTCGACACAGCAGGGCTTAGAAAACGGGGGCGGGTATCGGAAAAGATCGAAAAACTTGCCGCCGCTGACAGCATACGGGCGATTAAATTTGCCCAAGTGGTGGTGTTGCTTGTCGATATGCAGCAGGGCTTGGAAAAACAAGACCTATCGATCGCCCAAACGGTCATAGAAGAAGGGCGGGCGTTGGTTATCGGTGCCAACAAATGGGATATTGTCAAGGATAAACACAATACTTTACAGCAGATAAAACAACGGGTACAAACATCTTTGCCACAAGTGCGGGGCGTACCGGTTGTACCCCTGTCCGCCTTAAATGGTCGTAATATCAAACAGTTGATGCAGGCGGTATTCGAGGCGTTCGAAGTGTGGAATATGCGGGTTTCCACCGCAAAATTAAACAACTGGCTCCGCTATAAAACGCAACACCACCCGCCGCCTTTGGTGGCGGGGCGGCGGTTAAAAATTCGCTATATGAGCCAAATTAAAACCCGTCCGCCCACCTTTTATGTAAGTGTGTCGATGCCGCATGACATGCCCCAAAGCTATGTGCGGTACTTGGCACAGGGGTTACGGGAAGATTTTCACTTGTGGGGCGTGCCGTTAAGGGTGCTGTTGAGAAAATCGCAAAATCCATATGCACATATGCGTAACAAGAAAGCCAGCGGTTGCAACCGCTGAGGGCGATAGCCCCCTAGACTCACAAAACAAGCCACAAAATGAAATTTATTGTTTGATCTCCCGAATCAAATGCAGAGTTGCCCCCATAAAATGGGGTTTTTGCTTGTCGTAAGTATCCGTATCGAACACCCATGTGTTGTCTATCAGCACCAGATTTACCCCCAGTTGTTTTAAAACTTCTGGGGTGTATGTCCAGCCCATACTGTTTTGGGGGCTGTTTTCCAGATCCTGTCTACCTGCTTCTGTCATGTGCGGGTAACGGGCAAGTTGCGGGCTTATGTTGTATTTTTTGTAAAATGTATCCTCTTGAGCCTTTTGTCGATCGATATATCGGAGCTGTGTGGCGGTTTCTCGTTGCAATTCTTTTTCCGTGTATTTCTGTCCCATGCGGTCGTACATTTCAATCAGTGCCGTGCGTAACGACTGTTCGGGACCTATACCGTATTTTATTTGGCTGTATATGTCGCTGCTGGTACCGTCCCCGTGCCAGCCAACAAAGGCATTTTTACCGATGTAAGTCGTTTTACCCGCAGGAAACACAAAGTTGGCACAGGACGAAAAACACATACCTAACACCCGTACATCAAGGCTATTATCGGCAATAAATGCCCCTAAGTCCATGCCGAAATCGGTCACCCCACCAGTGCTGTCGATTTCTACAACAGTGGGTTTTGTTTTGGCTTTTGTATACAGTCTTTTTAACTGGGCAATGGCATCTTGCTCTAGTTCGCCTGTGTAATATAGCGTATTATTTTCCAGTGTAACTGTGGGTGCTTTGGGGTTGGCAAAAACAGCACTTGTCACCAACAAGGCGGTGCCGATAATAAGGTGCTTTATCATAATATCCTCCTGAGTACATAAAAAAAATATAGTTTTGAAATACCATATAGACACACGGAGTATATCACGGATATATGTATTTGACAATAAAAAATACTTCGCTTTTTATAACAGAGTGTGATAAGGTGCGGCGTTATGACTTTGTGGAAAAATATACAACATATACTGATTATGACCGTGCCGGTTATGATGTTTCAGATAATAGAGTTTTCAAACAACTTTATCGATGCCATTATGATTGGCCGTTATGATGCGTTGTTGCTGGGTCCTGTGAATCTGGCGGGGGCTTTTTATGCTTTGTCTGTGGTGTTTTTTGTCGGTATTTTGATTATGACGGGCTCCCTAATAGGACAGGCATCAGGGGCAAAAAATTACCCGATGATGGTGCGGGTGGTACAAGCCGGTAGTATGTTGTCGATACTGTTTAGCGTTATCTTATTTATTTGGTTTATGAATATCGAATATGCCCTGTCGTTGTTGTGGTTCGACGATACCTTAATCGATCACATCAGTACCTATCTAGACGGGCGGATGTACAGTGCGTTTGCCATTATGGCGGTACCGTTTCGTATGTTTTTGGTAAATCAAAAGCTGTTTCGGCATATTTTGTTTGTCAATATATTGGCGATGCCGTTAAATGTGGTTTTAAATTATGCGTTAATATACGGCAATTTGGGCATGCCCGAATTGGGCTTGTATGGGGGCGGTTTGGCGACCGGTATTTCCATGTGTAGCAGTATGGTTTTGGTGATTTTGTTTGCTTCGTTGCGGGGCAGAAAGCAAAATATTTCCCTGTGGCAAGGGTTTCCGAATATCGATATGTATTACAAAAAACGCATTGTAAAATTGGGTATGGGCATTGGCTTTTTGATTGTTTCGGAGCTGATTTTGTTTAGTGTCATGAACGCATACGCCGGCGGTTTTGACCCGGTCAAACTTGCCGCATGGGGGGTGGTGTTTCAGGTGTGGAATGTGCTGTTTGCCAGTGTGCTGGGTATGGCAGAAGCGTGTAACATTTACCTTGCCCAAGAAGCCGGTAAACGGGACAGAACCGCCTATTTAAAAGGATTTTGGATATATATAGGGCTTATGACCGTATGGTGTAGTATATTTGCGGTGTTGTTGATATTTTATCCACTCGCACCTATAGGTGTGATACTGGATGTAAACGATGTGCATTATGCCCAAATTAGCCTGTTGGCAAAGGGCATTTTTCCGATTTTAATGGTTGGTTTTATTATAGAGGCTTATGTACAGATTATTGCCCGTAGCTTAATGGCAATGAACGACACCAATTGTATGCCGTATATTATGTGGCTGTGTTACGGAGTGATTGGTCCTGCGGTGGGCTATGTGTGGGTGTTCCACTATGGCGGTGAAATGCACGCCCTGATGGGCAGTATCATAATTTCCATAGCTCTTACCGCCGTATTGGGCGGCTGGCGGGTACACTATATGACAAGACAAGAACGCATATTCCAAAAAGTACAAACCTAAAAATCCAGCGTTGTCTTTTTTGCTGGTGTGTGTTTTTTTGTTTACAATTTTTTCAAAGTGTTTTAAAATACCCTATCATGTTAGGAGTCTTACAAAACAGATGAACACAGAATCTCATATACAGGATCCCCCCGCCGCCAGTGGTAACAAAAATGGCGGGGTATTTTCATTGTTAAAATCACTTATCGGATGGGACAGTAATGATGGTGTACGGGAAAGCTTGGAAAACTTGCTGGAACAACAAGACGATCGGGACGCACCGCTCAGCGATGACGAACAAGCCCTGATTAAAAATATTTTAAATATTGGCGATTGTACCGTCAAAGATATTATGATCCCACGGGCAGAAATCCGCCAAGTGGATTCTAAGTGGTCGGTGGAAAAATCCGCCCGCTTTGTCGCCCAACACCCACACAGCCGATACCCCGTATACGATGGCGACTTGGACAATGTCATCGGCATGGTGCATATTAAGGATATGTTGTTGTCCGCTATATCGAAAAAACGCACCCCGATTACCGCTTTGTTGCGACCGGTTATATTCGTGGTGCCCAGTATGCGGGCGTTGGATTTAATGCTACGGATGCAGGTAAAACGCCAACATGTGGCAATCGTTGTCGATGAGTTCGGCGGCGTCGACGGGTTGGTTACTATCGAAGATGTGGTGGAGGAAATCGTTGGCGACATTGTCGACGAACACGATGTACAACAAATCATGTACTTAAAAAACACCGATGGTACTGTCAATATCGACGCCCGTATGGAGCTGGACGATTTACAAACAGAATTTGGGCTGGCTTTAAACGATGACGAAAAAGACGAGGAATTCGACACCTTAGGCGGGTTGTTGGTGTTTGTGGCGGGACGGGTGCCAAACTTGGGCGAAGTTATCATCCATGAACACTCTGGTTTGCAATTCGTCATCGAAAAAAGCGATCCCCGCCGTATTCACCATGTGCAATTACTAAACCCGAAACAGGATACATAACCCCATATATACACGATACTATCCGATGCCCCCTATTAAAATTGCCCCTTCTATATTAGCTGCTGATTTTGCCTGTTTGCAACACGAAATTCAGGCTATTGACACGGCGGGCTGTGATTGGATTCACATCGATGTGATGGATGGGCATTTTGTCCCCAATATTTCGTTTGGGGCGTGCGTGCTTGAGGCTATTAAACCGCACAGCACAAAACGCATGGATGTGCATTTAATGATCGATCCAGTACTGCCCTATTTGGATGCTTTTATCAGTGCAGGTGCCGACAGTATATCCGCCCACATCGAAACGGACGGTATCGAACAGGTGTTGCAAAAAATCAAACGGGCGGGTTTATGGGCGGGTGTTGCCCTTTCTCCGGATACTCCCGCCGATGCGGTGTTGCCGGTGATGGCATGGGTCGATTATATGGTGGTTATGACCGTATATCCGGGCTTTGGTGGGCAACAGTTTATGCCCAATCAATGCGATAAAATCCGCACCCTTCGCACTATGGCAGATGCACAAGACCGCCCTATCGATGTGCAAGTAGACGGGGGCATTACTGCAGCGACCGCCCCATTGGTAAAAACCGCAGGGGCAAATGTGTTGGTGGCGGGTACGGCTGTGTTTGGCAAGCCGTGTTATAAAACCGCTATCGAAGCGATTCGCACTGCCACATAAATAGAGATTTTGCCCATGCAGCTGTTCCGCCGTCCATTACACAAAGTCGCTCTGTGGCTGTTTAATCCGGATGTAAGTGGTATCGAAACCGTACAATCGCTGCCCATATGCTGGTCGCCCGATGCCCAAAAAGGGGCGTTGTATCAACAGGGTATTTTTACATGGGAGGGGCATGCGTTTAAGACAGCCGATAGCCCGTTTGCTTACCCACAAAACACCCCCCCTGTATGGGTAGCACATGCCCATAGTTTCGAATGGCTATTACACATGCGATCGACCGCTGCTTTTGCCAAGTGTATCGGCTGGATTATCGATTGGCACGATACTTATGGCACAGCGTTTTCCAGCGATGTATGGCGTCTTGATATTACCGCACACCGCTTGTGTGCATGGCTGAGCCATTATGACGCCCTTGTCAGTGATATACCCTACGCTGAGCGTCAAGATTTTCACAAGATCATTGCCACCCATTATCGATATTTGGAATATTGGTACACACACCGGGTCATCGCCTTGACACCGCCCACCCAAATCCAGTGTATACACGCCTTGCGGGCTTTGATTTGTGCGGGGCTGAGTCTAGGCGATACGACCATACATATCAAACAGATGATGGGCACGATTTTAACCATTTTGGACGATATTATGGATGCAGATGGGTTTGTACAAGGGCATCTCCCTACCCATATTAGCGTGTTAAAAACATGTCTATACCTGCGATCGACTCTTCATAAAATGCAGGCAGGCACCCCAGAAGTCTTAGATGTATATGTGGACAAAATGTGGCGGGTCGTGCGGTTTTTTTACAATGTCAATATGGACTTTGCCCACATGGCAGGGGCAACTGGTATAAACCATCAATACCATATGATAAAACGGCTGTGTAAAAACGAACGGGGCGTCGTACCGTGTTTAATCGACAGTGGATATATGATGCACAAAACCGTTGGTATCACTCTGTATCTCGATGCACAAAACCGTCGGGGATATGCCACCGATAACGGGGGGCTGTTGGGTATAACCGTGCATTGTCAAAAACAGCCGTTGTTTGTAGCCTGTGGACACACACACAATATGCAGGCTGTGAGTCGCTATTCGGCTGCCCATAACACTTTGGTTATCAACGATACCAACAGTGTCCCCATTGGCAAATTGCAAAACCCTACATATGCCAAAAACCCATATATCGCCTGTACAGTCAGTACCAAACACAGTACGGCAGGGGATTGGGCAGTGATACAAGCTGCACACACGGGATACGAGTCCGCCTTCGCTGTGCGAGTCGAACGCAAAGTCGGTGTCCACACGGACGGTAACACGGTGCAATGTCGGGATTCGGTTATCTTTACAGGCGATTTTGCACAGGCGGTGCCGATGGATATTGCCATTCGCTTACACCTGCACCCCAGCGTCAAAGCGACAAAGTTGCAATCGGGACAAGTTCTCTTGACCTTTCAAAAGAAAAATACGGCTATATTTGAAGCCAAAAATAGTAAAATTTTGCTCGAACCCAGCTATTACATAGATGAAAATTTTGTATATATGCCCACAGAGCAAATTGTTTTACAATGCCAACACACACCCACAGTACTAGGTGAGAAGGACATACATATAGATTGGTCATTGACCCTAGATGTGTCGTGATTTTTTACAAACGGCATCATATCTAAATTGAAATCAAGCAAAATAGCATAAAAATATGATATACATAGGCTATGGCATATAAAACCACACACACAAAACGCACATGAGGAATGTAACACATGGGGAAACGCAAAGACATAAAAATTGTACGGGCTTTAATATCTGTATCCGATAAAACCGGACTCATTGATTTTGCCGAAGGGTTGATAAAACACCAAGTGCATATCTTATCCACTGGCGGTACCGCACGGGCGTTAAAAGAGGCAGGTATTCCCATTACCGATGTGTCTTCACACACCCGTTTTCCAGAAATTATGGACGGGCGGGTAAAGACTTTACACCCGTTGATACACGGGGGGATACTTGCGGATCGGGACAACGAAAAGCACATTTTGTCGATGGATGCCCACAACATATCGCCCATCGATATGGTGGTGGTCAATTTATATCCGTTTGTGCATACGGTGGAATCGGGGGCGGGGTTCGATGAATGTATTGAAAATATCGATATTGGCGGGCCGTCGATGGTGCGGTCTTGTGCTAAAAACCACAAACACACTACGGTTATTACCGATTACAACCAGTATACAACGGTGCTGCAAGAAATGGACAGCAACGCCGGGGCAACTACTCTCGATACCCGCCGTAAGCTGGCGTTATCGGCTTTTAGCCATACGGCAACTTATGACAGCCACATCGCCCATTGGATGTCGAAGGGCATGAATGAGGACACACCACAAACCCTGTTTGCGGTGGGTACCTTAAAGCAGCGGTTACGATACGGGGAAAACCCGCACCAGACAGCCGCCCTGTACGCCACCAACGAAAATCGCCGGGGGGTTACAAATGCCACCCAACTACAAGGAAAACAGCTGTCATATAACAACTTAAACGATGCGGATACGGCTTTTGAGATGGTATGCGAATACAAAACCGCCGCCGCTTGTGCGATTATCAAACACGCCAATCCCTGTGGTATTGCCATTGGCGACACGGTTGGCGATGCGTGGCAAAAAGCCTTGTCATGCGATCCTGTGTCCGCATTTGGGGGCATTGTTGCCTTTAACAAACCCGTAGATGCGGACTTTGCCAATATATTGGACGAGATATTCCTCGAGGTCATAGTTGCCCCCGCTTTTACCGATGAGGCGGTGCATATATTATCCGCACGGGAAAATTTGCGGTTGTTGGCAACGGGGGCGGTGTGTAATGTGCGGGACGGAGGCAGCGTTATCAAACACTTGGCGGGCGGGTTGTTGGTGCAATCCCGTGATTGTGGCACGGTTACACCGGACGATTGCACGGTCGTTACCGATCGCCCGCCAACGGATGCAGAGTGGGCGGATTTGATGTTTGCATGGAAAGCCTGTAAGCATGTGAAATCGAACGCTATTGTATACGCCAAGAACGGTCAAACGGTGGGTATTGGGGCGGGGCAAATGTCCCGTATAGATTCCGCACGGATTGGGGCAGAAAAAGGCAGCAATTTTATCGGTTGTAAGGATTCTGTGGTCGCATCCGATGCGTTCTTTCCGTTTGCCGATGGGTTAGAATTGTGTATCGCCTCCGGGGCAACAGCGGTTATCCAACCGGGGGGCAGCCGCAACGACACCGCCATCATTGACACCGCTAATAAAGCGGGTATTGCTATGGTATTTACAGCTATGAGACACTTTAAACACTAGGGGGAAGGGGGCGAAACTGTGACTTATGTGGTGGGCGAAAATTGTATTATGTGTGTGTACACGGACTGTGTCGAAGTATGCCCCGTCGATTGTTTTTATGTGGGCGAAAATACACTGGTTATCCACCCCGATGAGTGTATCGACTGTGGCGTGTGTGAACCCGAATGCCCCGCAGAAGCCATATTTTCCGACACGGACGCACAAGCGGAACAGTGGCTGGAAATGAACCGAGAGTTTTCAGAACTCTGGCCCAATATAACCGAAAAAAGATCGGCTCTGCCCGAAGCAGACGCCTACAACGGCGTCGAGGACAAATTCGAAAAATATTTTAGCAAAAAAGCCGGTGAGGGCGATTAATACACCTAATCGCACATATAGGAATACCATTCAATAATCCATTTGTGCCCGGTTTGGTCTGTACCTTCGATCCCCATAGAAAACAGATAAAAATACGATGGCATTTCAATAATAGAAATGCGATTGTTTTCCCAAAAAATAACCACATAATATTTCCCCTGACTATTAAATCTGTGCGTATTTGTAATTTTGTTGAGTTCGCTACCTTTGTAAATGTGGGCTTGCACAAGCTGGCTTTGACCTGTGGCAACATGCGTGGCACATACCTCCCGTATTTCATAAACAAAACAGACCGATGGAATAAACATAAGAGTCAAGGTAAGTAGTATTTGAAAAATTCTCATATTTTTATGTTTCTATTTGTGTATTCGCAGCCAATTTCTCGCATGTTATGTGTTTTTCCCAATGCGGATTTTGGGTGCCATTGCTTATAAATACCCATATATCTTATATCATATAACTTTATACATATTCTATATTAAATTGTAATGGATTGCAATGTCAAGTCTTTTTATATTTTTGCCCAAATATAACGGTGGATCTTTTTTGTTTTTGATCGTATAGTACATTTATATTTATCAGCTCATATAAGGATAGTGAAACATGATCGAAGGTGGCACGGGTGGTGGCAAGACAATAACGGGTTTACATTTTGAACGCAAAGTAGATCTTATCGATACATTTAAAAAAATCGCAGGCTATGAGGTTGCAGAAAAAAAAGAGAAACATTTACATGGTATATATAATATCTTTTTTCAAGGCAAACTGGTTGCGGAACTGTGTAAAAAACAGGGGCTGTATAGGTATTTGCAAAGTAAGGGGGTACGGGACGCTAAAACCATCTTATCCAGAAAACTGGAACCTGATAGTGCGTTAATTGTTATCGTTCGGAAAACTTTGTTTATTATAGAGGTAAAATACCAACAAGTGGGAGGGTCTGTGGATGAAAAATTGCAAACTTCCGGTTTTAAACGCAAACAGTACCAAAAACTGGTTAAACCCCTAGATTTGGAAGTGGAATATGTTTATGTCTTGAGCGATTGGTTTAAAAAACCTGCGTATCGAGATACTCTGGAATATATCGATTCCGTAAATTGCCATTACAAGTTTAATGAAATCCCTCTTGCATGGCTTGGGTTGCCCGAAGGATTGGTGGAATGAGACCGTTTTTAAAATGGGCGGGGGGTAAATATCGGGTACTGCCGCATATTTTGCCCCATTTTGCACGGGGCGAACGGTATATCGAGCCTTTTGCTGGGTCGTGTGCAGTTGCTTTAAATACAGACTATGCCCATTATTTATTATACGATGGCAACACAGATTTAATCGATTTATACAATACTATAATCGCCCATAAAGACACTTTTATACGGGCTGTTCACAATGTATTTATTCCCGAAAACAACATATCGAATCGGTTTTACACATTGCGACATACTTTTAATACTACGGACGATTCGTTTTTAAAATCTGTGTTGTTTGTATACTTAAACCGCCATGCGTTTAATGGCTTGTGTCGGTATAACCGTTCGGGGGGATTTAATGCACCTTTTGGCAAATACAAAAAACCTTATATGCCGATAAAAGAAATTACCCATTTTGCCGATGTATTGCACACTGCTACATTTACGGCACAGGATTTTCGTGACACTTTTGCACAGGTACAGCGGGGCGATATTGTGTATTGTGATCCGCCTTATGTTCCTTTGTCTGAAACTGCCAATTTTACCGCCTACGCCCAACAGGGATTCACCCTGCAAGACCAACAAAACTTAGCCGATTGTGCCAGACACGCCCAACGACAAGGGGCAAAGGTTTATATTTCCAACAACGACACCCCCATCACACGAGAATTATACAAACACGCCCGTATTATAGCGTTCGAAACCAACCGCATCATCAGTGCCAACGCATCCAGTCGGGGGAAAGTTCGGGAGATATTGGCTATATATGATTGATATTTACTACTCTCATACGGGGACTCGTTTATATTTGGGCGATTGTTTGGCAATTTTGCCTACTTTGCCGGCGGAGAGTATCGACATGATATTTGCCGATCCGCCATATATGCTGTCAAACGGTGGGTTTAGCTGTAAAGCAGGGCACATGGTTAGCGTCGACAAGGGCGATTGGGATAAATCGCAAGGCATTGCCAACGATTTTATGTTTCATGAAAACTGGATAACACACTGCCGCAGAGTGTTAAAACCCAATGGCACTATATGGATTAGCGGTACTTATCACAGTATATATGCTTGTGGATATGCCCTACAAAAAAACCAATTTCACATTTTAAACGATATAGCATGGTTTAAACCTAATGCATCGCCTAATTTATCCCGGCGGTTTTTTACCGCATCGCACGAAACTTTAATTTGGGCAAGAAAACACAAAGATGGCAAACATACTTTTCATTATGACCACATGCGAAATGGGGTATTTGACGGAGATATACTGAAAAAACCCCATAAACAGATGCGATCTGTATGGGCTATACCGCACACGCCCCCCTCAGAAAAAACACATGGCAAACACCCCACGCAAAAGCCGATAAAATTGTTACACCGCATTATAACCGCCAGCACCGATCCAGATGATATTATCCTCGACCCCTTTTGTGGCAGCGGCACCACAGGTGTAGTCGCAAAACAATTACACCGCCGCTTCATTGGCATCGACATAAACACAGATTTTTTAGAAATCGTTAAACGGCGGCTGTCGCACATAGCCCATTGAAAGAGTATACACAATGGGTTAAAGGCGGGCTTGTAAGTTCCCCATAGGGCTATACGAACCGAAAAAGGGGGAGACGGTGTGGTCTCCCCTTTTGTGGTTTTTTGTTTTTACGGATAAAGTACCCCTTGTATTATCGTGTACGCCAATATGTTACCAGCGTTTTTGCCTTGTATTTTTTATCGCTTGTGGCTTTAAATGTAAAGGTAATTTTAACAGCCTTATTGGCAGTAGGACTATCAGCGGTCTTATGACCTATAAATACATCGTTACCTTGAGCAATTCTACCGTTTACACTTACACTGTTGCTATCGTCACCATCTGCAGTTAGGAAAGTATTATTGCTATGATCCATGTTTGCAATCTTTTTAAATCTATAGCCCAAAAGGTTGTTTGCTCCATCTGTAAGACCACTACTACTATCTTCGACATCCACTGTAACTTTACCGCTACCCCATCCCCCTGCGAGCACACCTGTTACGGCATCTCTAATACTTAGACCAGTGCCTTTAGGTATCTGTGCAGTACTGGATCGACTCCACGAAGCATGTGCTGTTTTAACGGTTGCGGGGTAGTCTTGTCTGTCGATGGTATAGGTTGCTAGCTGTTTGCTGGTACCCGCTGTGTAGTGTTTGTCGTTGGCTTTTGCGGTTATGGTTATCTTGACCTTACCTGCGGAAGTAGCACCTTTGAGTTTACCATCGGCTTGGTCGATACTTATGGTGCCGCTAGGTGCGTCTGTGGTATCTTTTACCACTGCCCAAGTAAACGCACTTGCTGTTTTACTGGAGGGCATGCTGTTATATGTCATAGTAAACTTGGTTGCGGTGCTATCTTTCCACGCATTGACACCGCTTATGGTGGGTGCGGACATGTCGGCTAAACTACGGGTGGCGATAGCGTAGTTTGCCAATGTCATCGATCCGCTGTATTTTGGATCGCCGTCTTTTGCGGTCATGGTGATGATGACTTGACCTGAGGAGCTTACACCGCTTAGTTTACCGTTTGAATCTATGGCTGGCGTGCCATCAGGTGCATTTGCACCGCTTGCTTTTGCTACCGTCCAAGTAAAGTTTGATACCCTTGCCCCCCCTAACAAGCCACTCACGGGCAAGTTGGTATATGTCATATCAAATTTATCACCGCTATTTTTCCAGCGGTTGTTACCACTTGCCAACGATACAGTTGGCACTGTTGTTACATCGGTGCCTAGTGCCTGTTTGCTAACAGTAAAGTTTTGGTGGGCGATAAGTTCCGGGAAGCCGCCTTTGGCAGCACGGGTGATTTTTACCAACAATGTTCCCCCTTAGTCAATTTGGTTCCATCGATGGCACCCGTTTTTTCAGTGATGGCATCACCGCTTACAAGCCCAGCAGTGGTACTGGTGTAGCTGTTTACAGACACGCTATTTGCCAATATTTCAAATTTAAAGTCGCCGCTTGCCCCTGTGTCAAAGTCTACGCCAGAATCGGTGTTTTTTAACTTGTAATCGGCGTTAAAGCCACTCTTGCCCCATTTGCCCCCATTTCGGGAGGCACCGTTAGAACTCATAACACCTTTTGTCGTGGACAGCGTAAAGGTTTTTGATACATCTGCATACTCAGGGTGCTCGAATACAACAGTAATTGTAGCAGGGGATGTAATTTCAGCCGTTATGGTTAAGCTTTTTTTATCGTTAGCAATGGTTATTTTAGATTCGGCAGAAGCTAAACTTTTAATCGCCCAGTCCGATTTTTTGGTTTGTCCACCAGCAACCGCCAATTTGGCAAGTATATCTTCGGCACTGACCACCTTATTACCAGACCCATATGGCACCACAAGGTTTGCCATGATCAAGGTATCCGTCCGGGCGGCAGCTGTTTCCACATATACCTCTTTGCTTTGATAGCCATCTAGCTGATAGGTCAGCTTTAATATGGCTTTATTGGCATCTGTTTTGTCTTCTAAAATACTGTTATAGGTAACATCTCCAATTGGCACATTACTGCCTGCTATGTCTGTAAATTGGAAATCTGTACCCTCTGTACCTGTATTATCGTCAATGGCTGCTGTAACTGTTGGGGTAACCCCATTAGGGACGCCACTGATAAACGATTTTACATCGTATTTATTGTTATTCTTTAGTTTAAGTGCGGTGTCTTTGCTGTTGTCATCTCCATTGCGAATTTGATTGTTGCCCTGCTTGGAGGAAACACTAGGACTGCCAAAGACTTTAATAGTTTCGGCTTCGGCGGTTTTGACTTCATAACTTCGCTCGACCTTATCATAGCGTTTTGCCCATTCACACCGCCTCGGGTCTGCCCATCGCAAATTTGCAATCTGTGTGATACTGATAATTGTTTATGTTACTGCCAATATAACGATGATGCCACCGCATCGATAAACCGTTGCATGTCTGTGCTGTCTATATCGCCAATATTGCCTACACGGAAGCAATCCGCATCGGATACTTTGCCGGGGTAAATGACAAAGCCTTTTTGTTTTAAGCTGTCATAAAACCGTTTAAACACATATTCCGGGTGGTCTGGATTTAAAAACGAAGTGATGATGGGCGATTGATATACGGGCTTTAGCAATGTTTTAAAGCCCAATGCGGTCATACCGTCTACTAGCACTTGGTGGTTTTTTCGATACCGTTGATAGCGGGTGTGTACACCGCCTTCTTCTGCCAGTTCCTGCAGGGCGTGGTAAAACGCATGTACCGTATGAGTCGGTGATGTAAACCGCCATTTGCCAGTGTTGTTCTCCATACACCGCCATTGGTCGTATAAGTCCAGTACCAAAGAACGGGCATTGCCTTTACATGTTTCCAGTAAACTGTGCTTGGCAATCACAAAGCCAAACCCCGGCACCCCCTGTATACATTTGTTGGCAGAACTGATTAACACATCGATCCCCCATGTGTCCATATCCATAGGCACCCCGCCAAAACTGGACATAGCATCGACCATCACAATTTTATCGCAGGATTTCGCCAGTTGTGCCACCGCTGGCACATCGTTTAAAATACCAGTAGTGGTTTCACAATGCACCATTGCCACATGGGTAATGGCTGTGTCTGTGTCTAGGGTTGCTGCCACCTGCTGTATATCGACGGGCGATCGTTCGTCAAACCACAACACCGTATGGGGGATATGTAGATATTCGGCAATGGTACCTATCCGCTTGCCATACGCCCCATTTGCCAAAATCAGTACTTTTGCATCGGTTTTGGGTACAAAAGTACCCATAGCACTTTCGACAGACGCAGAACCAGAGCCCTGCATCAACACGCTGGTATATCCCTGTGCGGCGGTCGCCAGTGCCAGCAAGTTTTTACGGATAACCTGCACCACCCCTTGATTATAGGCATCGTCCCAAGTACACCAATCTTGTACCAACGCCGCCCGCACCCGTTTCGAAGTGGTTAAAGGTCCCGGTGTCAGCAAAATATAGGGATTGTCCGGTATCGATTCGTATTGTGTCATACTATTTTCCTGTCCCTTTATACTTGTCTGCTAACAGATCGATCTAGGTGTTGCACATAATGGGTCAATTGTTTGTGCAAATAGTGGCGTTCGATGGGTGCATAGTCCGCATGTGCCGCCACATTGACGGTTTCTAAGGGATCTTTGTTTAGGTCGAACAATACGGTTGGCATCTTGGGTATAAACACATGTTTAAAGTGCTTGTCTTTATATATACTCATCACACAGTCTGGCGATTTTAAATCGTATTTTTTGGCAATATCGGTGCCTAACACTTGTTCAAAATTTATTTCCCAACGGACGGATTGTCGCCATTGTTTTGGCGATTCGCCTTTGATAAACGGCAACAGCGAATGCCCATCGAGATGTGTGGGAATATCCCTATTTAAACAATCCAGTATGGTCGGCACCGTATCGACCGCCTCCGTAAATGCTGTCACTTCGTTATTTTTCGGGACGGTTGCATCCGCAGGCAGTTTTATAATAAACGGTACTTGCACAGCTTCGTCATAAAAGCCAAATTGATTGCGAAGGTTGTGATCGAACATTTGCTCGCCGTGATCCGCAGAAAACAAAATAAGGGTGTTGTCCCATTCGCCCAAGTCTTTCAGCTGTTGAAATACCCGCCCAATATTGTCGTCGACTTCCGCCATCAGCCCCAAGTGTACCGCCCGCAGCGATTGTTTGTCCGCATCGGATACATCGCACACTTTACCGCTGAGATCCGGGTGGCATGCGGTGCTGGCGTTGCTGTTTTCTAGGGCGTATTTGATATAGTCATGCACTTGTTTTTGTCGCTCGACATTGCCGTTGTCCTTCGGCAAAGCCAAAGTGTTCGGATCGACCAAGCTGTTATACGGTTCCGATGCCACTGTGGGGTTGTGGGGTCTTAAATAGCTGAGCATCGCACACCACCCCTGTTGTTGTTCCCGTTGCCAACCCAGTAACGCATCGGTGATAAAAGCCGTATCGCTGTCTTTTGCGTCATAATAGGTGGGGTATCCCGCCACACCGCCGTTGCCATTCGGGCGGTTTTTGTTACAGCGGTATATATCTTTGTGGTCGTTTTTATCGAAATCAAACCCCTGTTTACGGACATGTGCCCACCAGCGATAGGGGTGCGAATCCGGCTGATGACAGCCGTCTTCGAAACCCGGCAAGATCTCGAATCGTGCCTGACAATACGGGTCGTTGGGGTGTAGGTGTGTCGGGTCGATAACCGTATCCGTATAGCCAAACAAAGTGGGGCGGTATCCGGATTCCCGCAAATACTGCCCTATGGTTTTATGGCGGTTGGCAAGGGGCGATTTGTTGCATCTTACCCGATGATTTTGTGCATACAGCCCCGTATAAATACTTGCCCGTGACGGCGAACAAGGCAAAGTTTGGGTGTAGTGCTGATGAAAAATCGTCCCCTGTGCCGCCAAAGCGTCCACATGCGGCGTATAGGACACCGGGCTATCGAATTGATCGTGTCGCCATTGGTCGGCATAAATCATTAAAATATTCTTTTTCATATCATAGTACCTTCTTTATAAACATTACAAATACACCTGTTGTAGCGATGGAATAGAGGCTATTAGGTTGCGGGTATACGGGTGTTTAGGCGTGTTAAACAGTGATTTTGGTGTTGCCACTTCGACCAATTGTCCCTGTCGCATCACTGCTACTGTGTCGCACACATTGGCAACCACGCTTAAATCGTGGCTGATAAACAATACGGTTAAGCCTAAATCCTGTTGCAGCTGTTTTAACAGTTTTAAAATTTCTGCTTGAATCGACACATCTAACGCAGAAGTGCTTTCGTCCGCTAAGATAAATTCGGGGGTACACACCAACGCCCGAGCAATGGCGATGCGTTGCCGTTGTCCCCCCGAAAACGCATGTGGAAAGCGTTTTAAATGGGGAATATCGATCTGGCATTTTTCGGCAATTTCCACCACCTGTGCATCTATTTGTTTGCGGGTAATGGGTAACCCCGCTCGCTTGGCATCGGGGTGGTTTTTCGCCATCACTTCCAGCGGTTCGGCGATAATATCCCGAATGGTCATACGGGGCGACAAAGACGCATACGGGTCTTGGAATATCATTTGCGATTTGGATCGGTAATGTCTATCCTGTGCCCGCTGCATATGGGCAATGTCGTATGAGATGCCCTGTTCGCTGTGAAAATGCACCGCCCCGTTACTGATGTGCGTTGCCCCTAAAATCGTCCGCCCAAGCGTGGTTTTGCCCGAACCACTCTCGCCCACCAAGCCGTAAAAACTGCCCCGTGGGATTTTTAACGATACGGATTTTACCGCCTTGAGAATACTGGCTTTGCGAAAAAATCCCCCGCCCATTTTAAAATCTACACTGACCTGCTGTATGTCGACAATGGTATCGGCACAATCCGCACCAATGCCATCATGCAGGACGGTTTCCGTCACTTCGGGCACCTGTTGTGTGCGATGGCGGCGGTGATTTCGTAACACTTCATGGGGGACGATATGTGCCAATTGGGGAATAGCCCGCAACAGCCGTTGTGTGTATGTATGTGTGGGTTTCGATATAACCGTTTTCACATCCCCTTGTTCGACGATTTTCCCCTGCTGCATCACAGCGATACGATCGGCAGTTTCGGCAACCACGCCCAAATCGTGGGTGATAAACAAAATCCCCATGCCGAATTCTTTGACCAAATCGAGCATCAATTCCAGCACCTGAGCCTGAATGGTTACATCCAGTGCGGTTGTCGGTTCATCGGCGATTAACAATTCGGGATAGGTGGAAATTGCCATAGCAATCATCGCCCGTTGCCGCATGCCGCCGGACAATTCAAACGCATACTGGTAAAACCGTTTGTGGGGTTCGGGAATGCCGGTTCTGTCCAGCATGTCGATAGCGTGCTTTTTTGCCGCCGGGCGTTTCATATCCGTATGTAACATCAGTTTTTCCACCATCTGTTTACCAATGGCAATAGCGGGGGCAAAACTTGCCATTGGTTCTTGGAAAATCATCGATATATGTTTGCCCCGTACACAGCGGCGATCCCGTTCGTTTTTTAGCTTTAATACGCTTATATCTGCAGTTGGGGCATGCAGGACAATATCACTGTTCTTACAACAAGACGCTGTGTACGGGTTTAAACACATCAATGATCGGGCGGTTACGGACTTACCAGAGCCGCTTTCGCCCACCAAGCTAAACACTTCGCCTTTGTCGATATAAAACGACACATCTTGTACCGCCTGTACAACGCCATCATCGGTGTTAAAGTCGACACTCAGATTGTTTACGGTTAAAATTTTGTTGTGCATGGTGTCATCCTTTTTAATGGCGGTACGGATCGGCGGCGTCGCGCAAGCCATCGCCGACAAATACAAACGATATGACCAATACAATAAAAAACGGTATGGGAATAAAGTACCACCAATAATTCATCATCACATCCACATTGGTTACATTTTGCAACATCACCCCCAACGAATTCACCGGATCCCGCAGACCTAGTCCGATAAAACTCAAGCTGGTTTCTGACAAAATCATATATGGAAACGATATGACCAAGTCGACAATAATATAGCTGGTAAAACTGGGCAGCAAATGCCGACCGATAATGCGGGCGGGTCCCGCCCCAACCAGTTTTGCCGCCAGCACATAATCCGCATTGCGTTCGACCAAAATATGGGTGCGTACCCGTCTTGCTAAAGTTGTCCACCCCATCAGTCCTAAAATGCAGGAAATCATAAAGAACCGCTGTTCCGCTGTCCAATCGTTGGGAATAAACGCCGACATCGCCATAAACATGGGTAAACTGGGTATGGACTTGACCAAGTCGGTAAACGATTGTAACACCATGTCGACTCGCCCGCCAAAATATCCCGATATACCGCCAATAACCAACGCCAGTACAAACGATATAAGCATACCCAATGTGCCCACCGCCAACGACACCCAAATCGAATGCAGCAAGCGGGAAAATATGTCTTTACCCTGCGAATCGGTGCCAAACAGATGAATTTTATATTCCCCTTGCATGCCAAACAAGTGGGTTGTAAACGACATACCCAACATTTTATATTGCCAATCCTGTACAAAAAACTGCATATATATACGGTCGTCTGTCTTTTTGGTCACCCAGCGAAAATTGGTCTCAATACTGCGGTACCGTTCGGTTTTGTGAATAAATGGACGCAGAGAACAGCCGTTTATGTCACAAAACTTTGGCACCTGTGGGGCACCGTTTAAGTATTGCTTGTCTCTGCCGGCGGCGGTCGGGTCGTATGGGGATATAAAGCCAGAAAACGCCCCCAATACAATCATCAGTGCCAGCACAGCACCGGCTATCAAAGCGGTACGGCTTTTTTTAAACCGCCGCCAAATTAACTGCCACTGAGAGGCAGTGTAATAGCTATTGTCTTTGACCGTGTCCATGTGTATATAGCCTTTTTCCCTAGCTTAAAATTCCCTACCTCAAGAAACTTTTACGGATACGGGGATCGAAAATTGCCAGCACCACATCTGTTACAAAGTTCATCACCACAATAGCGGTTGTCTTCATTAAAATAATCGCCCCTGCCACCGTTTGGTCGTTGGATACCGCCAGCGATTCCAACAATAAATTCCCCGCATCGCTTATTATCAGCACGGTTGCAATAATCGGCAGATCGCTAAAAATACGGTTTAAATCATAACCAATAGAATTGACCACAGGGGTTAAAGCGTGCCGTGCCGGATACCGCATCATTAGGGAAAACCCCACAATGCCCCTAGCCCGGGCGGCGGTTACATACAATTTGTCGTTCTCGTCCAGCATCAACGCCCGAATCGTCTGTAACTGCAGGGCGGTTGCCGACCACGCCAGCACTGTTACCGGCAACCACACCCGGCTCAGCATGTCCACACCTTTTGCCCACGACCACGGGGCATCTTCATATTCTGCACTAAACAACCCCGTCAGCGTATCGCCAAAATACACGGTCGATATGACCATAATAGCTAGGGCAACAAAGAAATTCGGCAACGCCAGCCCCAAATAGCTGATAAAGCGGATACCGCCATCGACAAAACCGCCCCGCAGATTGGCACTTAAAATACCCACCGGCAAGGCGATTATATATGTCAACATTAATGCTGTATATGCCAGCACCATCGACAACAAAAACTTATCACCAATCAAAGCGGTTACATCCACACGCCACAAACAGCTCTGCCCCAAATCGCCCTCCAGCACAATACCTTTTACCCAATGTATCCACCGTTCGACAAAAGGTTTATCCAGTCCCATACGGATTTCTTCCGCCCGTACATCCGCTTGCGTTAAAATCTGCCCCTGTGTGGCTTTATATGCCACATACCGCTCCGCACAATTTGCCGGCACCAACTCCATCAACCCATAGACGATAAAAGTCAATGCAAACAACATACAGATAGTCACTATAAAGCGATGCAGTGCAAATCTCAGTATATCAGACATACCCCGTTTTCCCAAAAAAACCTAGAAAACATACACACAGCATCCAAATAAGTATCGAATGCTATGTGTATTACAAAAATGTCATTACCGTCTCAGATAATATTGGTATCCACCAAATGGAATAGAGTATCGTGGTTCGTTCGGCGACACACCTTTTGCCAAAATGTGATGGGGTACATTTTTAACTGTATTATTGACATACATAGGAACAGGTGCTTGGAACAAACCAATATATGGCAAGTTATCGCTTAGCAATCTTGCTGTTTGCTTGGCGTAGCTGACATATTCTGGTGTAGATGCGGCATATTGGGAGAACTTTTTCTGTAAATCCATCACTTGATATGCCCATGTGGGGGGTTTGATACCTTCTGCACCATTGGTATCGAGATACTGCCCCCAAGAAACACCATTAGGTGTACCAAAGAAACCAGAAAACGGCGGTCTAAAATCAGTGGCATTCAAACGATACGCCACATTGCCACGACCACCCACCAAGAAATCTAAGTCGTTTGCCGACATAGCATTGCGGTGTTCATCGGTGGTTACCTCACGAATACCGGTCTTAAAGCCGGCATCGTTTAAGGCTTGTACCAGCAATTCAGCCCCTTTTGGCGGGAATGCCTGTGGTTGGAATACAAAAGTTAAATTCAATGCGTTACCGGATGGCAACTCATAAAATCCATCGCCATTGGTATCTTTTAAACCTAGTGCTGCAAATTCTGCTTTGGCTTTTGCTAAATTGTATGTAATCCGATTTTTCACAAGAGAGTCGTCCAAGAAGCTCGCAGAAGGCGAAAAGCCTGTATATTGTACGATATTGCCTTGTCCAAAGAACAATGCCTCATTCATTTCCTGCCGATCGATGGCAATGGACAACGCCTTGCGAAAGGCAGCTTGTTCGAACAACGCCCGAATTTCGGGATCTTTGTGTGTTACATTTGGTGCAAATGCGTAATGGTTGGCTCTGTTTAGGAAGTACACCTTATACACCCCTTTATCCGCCCCGTCCAGCAACGCAGGTGCCATCGCCAAGTTCAGGTTTTGGTGTTTTATATCGATGTCACCATTGACCATTTTTAGTACGGTTACTTCGTTGTCTTTTATGTAAATTTCCTTTATTTCATCAATGTAGGGCAATTGGTTACCCTGTGTATCGACGACAAAGAAGTATGGATTTGCCACCACCCGCCGTCCGTCTTTGGAATCTTCTACTACCAAGTGACTTTCGAGAGTGGGGACAACCGCCCGCTTGCCCGGCAGGGCGTTTACTTTTGCCAAAGTGGGGTCTTTTAGGTATGGGGACGGTACATCTTTCCAATCGGACGCCCCATAGTAAAAGTTAATCACCTCATAGCCATCTTTAAACCCTGCTTGCTGGGCGATTTGATTGGCTCTTGGGTTGTAATCCGGATGAAACTGGGCAAAGAAGTGCTTGGGCTGAAACGCCTGATACGCCGTTACCGCCAATTCTTGCAGGAACAACGGGCGAGGGCTTGCCATTTTAAACACAACCGTCACCTCATCAATGGCTTTTACAACCATCGGCGTATCACCGGATTTCCAAGTGTTCTTCATCTTTTTCATAATGTTTTTATTAGACACCAAATCGTTAAACCAAAATTCTACATCGTATGCGGTAAAAGGCATCCCATCAGACCATTTATGCCCCTTACGCAGCGTAAATGTGAATTCTGTGCTATCCGCACTTACAGAAACCGCTTTTGCCACATAGGGCACCACCGTATTAAAATCATCGGCAAGCCGTACTAAGTTTACATGGCGATAGGCAATATTTTCGCTGGTACCCGATTCGGTGGCATTGGAAATTCCCGTCAAAGTACCCCCATATGTGCCAATCGAATCATACGGTGCCACCACCATTGGCTCCGCCGGCAGGCGATCGGCAACAGGGGACAAAGCCTTATTGCCCTTAATACGGGCGTTTAGTGCTTTAATATTCGGGTTTTCACGGAATGTCAGTGTACACCTCGCCTTGTTTTGAAATTCTTGTAAACCGAAGATATTATGGGCGGCATCTCCCTTAAACCCTCGATTGTCCTTAACGGTTACCGCTGGACAAGCCGCATACACTGTGGTAACAAATGCACCCGCCAACACTACCGCTTTTAAGCTGTTTTTAATAATACATTGCATGTGTGTCTCTCCTTACATTACAAAACATTGATATACGCATGAAATTATTTCACTCTTACTGTTGTGTACACAATAACATATATTGCCAAAATATGCAACAAAAAATAATTGAAATCATATAGTTAATCTAATACAACACAACAATTATACCCCCTTTTGCACATATGTGCAACAAGAAATATACGCCCTATTTCAATTTGTGCAAAATTATAGGGTAAAAAGTTCAATTGCTTCATAATCGCCAATACATTAGAGTTTTTGTTTCAAAAACACATGACCTTAATGTACCAACCAGAGCAACTCTAACACAGAAATATTACAAAAATATTACAAATGCACCATTATTTATAATTTAAAAATCAGCCTCTATTTTAATGAATATGTAAAATAAGTATTAATTCAAAAATTAAGGGTTGACAAATGCCCCTAATCTATGATAACATGGGTTCGTGTCTCATTTATAAGATCATGGTTATTGGTAAAAGTATATGAGATACCTAAATACATATTATTTTTTTTGATACATAAAATTGCTAGGAGATATACGATGAAAAAAATAGTTTACAGCAGAAAAATGTTTATGGTGACGGCTTCCTTGTATGCTGTTGGGGCGTTGGCGGGTGGCTTTGCTTATGCGGGGGAATTGCCCGGTGGTGGTAAGGTGGTCGATGGAAGTGCCAGTATTCATCAACAGGGTAGCACCTTAAATATCGACCAAAGCACGGATAAAGCGATTATCAGTTGGGAAAATTTTTCTGTGGGTAAGGACAATACGGTAAATTTCAATCAGCCCAGTAGCGATTCGGCAACCCTAAATCGGGTGACAGGCGATTTTACTTCGCAGATTGCCGGGCAGATTAACGCTAATGGTAGCGTGTTCTTAGTCAATCCCAATGGCATACTGATTACCAAAGATGGGATTATCGATACGGGCAATTTTGTTGCCTCGACTCTCGATATAGACAATAACGATTTCCTAAATGGCGATTACACATTCACCAAAAGCGGCTCGAATGGCGTTGTTTCGAATCGGGGGACTGTTTCTGTCGACGATGGCGGTTTTGTGGCATTGCTGGGCGGAGCGGTCAAAAATGACGGCACCGTCCGTGCCCATGTGGGGACAGTCGGTTTTGCTGGCGGCGAAAAGATTGTCATGTCGTTTGGCAATAATGATTTCTTACGGGTCGAAGTGCCTACAGACAAATGGAAAGACCTGATAGATGCAGACGGTAATAAAGTTTCTGCCACTCTTGACTTAGGCGGCAAAATCGAATCCCGGGGCGGCTTTATCGACATTGCTGTCGCTGATGCGTCTGATATTCTTCGGCAATCTATATCTATTAGCGGTATTGTATCTGCAAACACTGTATCTTCGCAGGACGGGGTTATATCCATTAGTGGCGGTTCGTTGGGGCTTGCCGGCAACGGGCGAATCACTGCTGATGCCGATTATGGCAATGCGGGACGGATAGATGTTGCTGTGCAGTCGTTAAATATGTCCGCCCCCATGTCTGCTACTGCTGAAACAGGCAACGGGGGAACGATTAAGGTATCGTTACAACAGGGGGCAAGCCTCAGTCGTGGGGCGGTGCTCGATGCCAGCGGTAAACAGGGCGGTAGTGTGTCGTTAATCGGTGGATTATCGGGCGACAAATACTATAAACTGGTCGGCAGTGGCGATTTTGTTGCTGATGGCAGCGATGGCACAGGCGGGTATATCGATATATCCAACAAAAACGGCTTGGTCGGGTTGTTTTCTGGTAGCATATCGGCAAAGGGTACGACTACAGGCGGTCGTATTCGTATTGGCGGGGCGTTTCAAGGTGGGGGATACAATCCGAAAACCAGCCAACTAGACACAAAAACCCAAGATTTATTTGTCAACCGCTGGTCTGATAGCAGCGGGCTTGTCAGTGCCGGCAAAACTTCGTTGGGTACGGGCGTTCGAATCGATACATCATCCGCATCGGGTACGGGGGGAACCGTTATATTATGGGCGGATCATACCACCAATAACTATGCCCAAATTACTGCAACAGGCGGTACTAGTGGCGGGGCTGTGGAAATATCGGGTAAGAAAAAAGTCGATAGCTTCGGTTTAAAACGGGTCGAGGTGGGCAACGGGGTTATTTTACTCGACCCTAAAAATGTGGTGATTAGCAAGTTTTCGGGCGGCTTTGCACAGGCAAAACGCATTATGTCGACGACACCCCTTGCGGGTTTTGAAATGGATTTAGACGACAATGATAATTTTGGTACTTCTGTGGCTCTCAGCGAAGATGGTAGCAAATTGGCTGTCGGGGCTCGGGGTGATGATACGGGGGCACCCGATAACGGGGCGGTGTATTTATTCACCGTTGGCGGCAAAGGATCTCAGTGGGGCAGATCGCTGTCGCAAGAGTATAAGATTGCCTATGGGTCTGGTCTGGATGTCAAAGGAGGCAATTCGCAATTTGGTAAATCTGTAGCGTTTAATGCGGATGGTACTAAGCTGGTTGTGGGTATGCCGTTCGTGAAAAAAGCGTCTCCCTATCGGGATGGCAGGGGGAGAATTTTCTTCTATTCTGTTGATTGGGGCAAAGGCGTTACCAACACCTCTTATTTAGAATACGGGAACAATGGGTATTTTGGCACCGGCGTTGCGTTAAGCGATGATGGCACCAAATTAGCGGTTGGTGAGTCGCACGACAACAACGGTAACAGGGGCGATGCAAACTATTTATACAGTGCGGGATCTGTGTCGTTGTTTGAATTGTCTGGCAATGGCGAAGATTGGGCAACTTCGCCCAATCGGCGGCGTACGGCACGGATTGTAAGCGGTACGGGTGGGCTTACCCTATCGGCTTATGATGCGTTTGGCTATTCTGTGGCGTTAAGTGGTGACGGGTCGAGGTTAGCGGTCGGTGCTGAGGGTACCAATGACAGCAGGGGGGCGGTATATTTGTTTACAGTTGGCGGTTCCAGCTGGGGGCAATCGTTTACCCGTACTGCTACGATTGCAGACGGTACTGTGATGCACGATGGGTCGATCCTGAGCTTAGACAAAGAAGATTTTTTTGGTGGCAGCGTAGCCCTAAGTGATGATGGTACAAAATTAGCAGTAGGCTCTATATATGCCGGCAGTAAGGATCTAGGGGCAGTGTATTTATTCACGGTGCATGGTGGTTCGGCGAGCAATTTGGTTACCAATGTGGGTAAAATTACCGATGGCAATGGTGTTTCATTATCTAGTATTGATAAATTCGGCTATTCTGTGGCGTTAAACCCAGATGGATCCCGCTTAGTTATAGGGGCTATCGATGACAATACGGGCGGCAGCAAACGGGGGGCAGTGTATTTATTGAAACTATCGGGCAGCACATGGGGCGACACAGTCGAGATACAACGGGTAATAAGCGATCAAGACACACTGGATTTGAAAGTGGCTGGTAATTTTGGCTCATCGGTTGCACTGAGTGATGACGGCACCAAGTTAGCGGTAGGTGCCAAGGGATATGGGGCTACGGCACATGAAAACAAAGGGGCAGTGTATTTGTTTGAAATAAGTACCCTTGCCAGTTCTTGGGGCAAGGATGTTTTGTACACCCGCCGTATTAGTGACGGCAACGGCGTTTCGCTAAGCAGCGGCGATGGGTTTGGGTCATCGGTTGCCCTAAGCAGTGATGGCACTAAGTTAGCGGTAGGTGCTACGGGTGATGACACGGAGGCATCTGATGCAGGTGCGGTGCATTTATTCAGTGTTATCGGCAGCCGCTGGGGCAACACGGTTACAAAAACAGCAAAGGTAAGTTCGGGATTGTCCTTGAGTTTGGATGACAAATTCGGATCGGCTGTTGCTTTAAGTGGCGATGGGTCGAAGCTAGCGGTGGGTGCTAGTGGCGATGATAACGACACAGGTGCGGTGCATTTGTTTACGGTTGCTGGTTCTGGTAGCACATGGGGCAGTACAGTTCGTAAGACAAAAACCATCGGCAAAACAACTGCGGGCTTGTCGTTAAGTTCGAGGGATACATTCGGATCCGCTGTCGCTCTCAGCGATAATGGGTTAAGATTAGCGGTCGGTGCCATGAGTGATGATACCGGGGACAACGATGCAGGGGCGGTATATTTGTTTAGTGTCAGCGGTGCTACATGGGGCGATTCGATTACAAAGACCACGAAAATTGCCGCTGGCTCTGGTGTCTCTTTAACGGCTGGTGATGGGTTTGGCAGCAGCGTTGCTTTAAGCAATGATGGCAACAGATTAGCGGTCGGTGCTGAGGGGGATAGTACGGGCGGTAGCAGCAATATTAATTACGGGGCAGTATATGTGTTTAATGTTGATGGCTATGCGTTGGAGAATACAGTTATCAAGCTACACAAAATTACCCATAATGACGGTGTGTCGCTGTCGAAGGATGATGCGTTTGGCAGTGCTGTTGCTTTAAGTGGCGATGGTACGAAGCTGGTGGTGGGTGTTCGTGGCGATGATACCAACGGCACAAATGCAGGGGCGGCACATTTCTTTACCATTAGTGGGTTTGTTCAAAAGTGGGGCAGTACGAATAGTCCGATACCTGATGACGACAATTTTGGACGATCTGTTGCCTTGAGTGGTGATGGCAGTAAATTGGCAGTGGGGGCTGAGGACAGAGATAGTAAAGGGGTGGTATATTTATTTGCTATCAGCAGCCTTGCCAGTAGTTGGGGCGATGATGTGGTGTATACCTATCGCATTAGTGATGGCAATGGGGTTTCTTTGGATATGGATGATAGGTTTGGTGGTAGTGTATCGTTAAGCGATAACGGGACACAGTTGGCTGTGGGGGCTGTTGGTGATGATGCAGGGTTGCGAGATGATCGTGGGGCAGTATATTTGTTTACTGTCGGTGGTGCCACATGGGGCAGTACAGTTAACCGAACAAAAACGATCAAGGGTGGCGTTGGGGGACTTACATTGTCTGTTGGCGATTTGTTTGGCTCCAGCGTTGCGTTAAGTAATGATGGTGGCAAATTGGCGGTGGGTGCCGTTGGTGATAATACAGGGTCAACAGATGCGGGTGCGGTATATTTGTTTACGGTTGCTGGTTCTGGTGGCACATGGGGCAGTACAGTTACCAAAACAACAAAGATCAGAGAGGGCATTGGGGGCATTTCATTATCCCGTGACTATGCGTTTGGTAGCAGTGTATCGTTAGACGATGCCGGGACAAAGTTGGCTGTCGGGGTACCGGGTTATGGCGGTGGGGGTACCAATCGAGGGGCGGTGTATCTGTTCACGGTTGGTGGTTCTGGTGGCACATGGGGCAGTACGATAACGCAAGCGGTAAAACTTTCCGATGGCCATGCCAGTGTTTCTTTGGATTATAATGATGAATTTGGTAGCAGTGTATCGTTAAGCGATGATGGCAACAATTTGGCTGTGGGGGCTGCTGGTGGTGATGGTTCCAAAGGGGCGGTCCATTTGTTTACTGTTGGTGGTGCCACATGGGGCAATACGGTTAGCCAAAGAAAAAGGATTGCCCATGGAGCGGACGGACTTTCATTATCCAATGATGATCAATTTGGTAGCTCTGTTGCGTTGAGTGCTAATGGTGACAAATTGGCGGTGGGTGCCTATGGTGATGATACGGGCAGATCTGATGCGGGGGCAGTATATTTGTTTACGGTTGCTGGTTCTAGTTCTACATGGGGCGGTACGGTAACGCAAACGAAAAAACTTTCTCGTGGTACCAGCCTATCTGGTACCATTACCCGTTATGCTTTGGATGATAAGGATGAGTTTGGTAGTAGTGTATCGTTAAGCAATGATGGGACGAAGTTGGCTGTTGGGGCTACGGGTGATGGCGATGGGGGTACCAATCGAGGGGCGGTGTATCTGTTTACTATCAGCACTTCTGATTCCACATGGGGCAGCACAGTAAAGCAAGCAGTAAAACTTTCGCATGGGGCATTTTTATCATCTGGCACTGTTTCTTTGCGTAATAGTGATTATTTTGGTGTTAGTGTATCGTTAAGTGGTGATGGGACGCAGTTGGCTGTCGGGGCTAGTGGTGATAACATTAGCAAAGGGGCGGTGTATCTGTATACTGTCGGCACATCTAATGCAGCCGGTGCTACATGGGGCAGTACAGTAACGCAAGCGGTAAAACTTTCTAATAGTCATGCCAGTGTTTCTTTGGATAATGGGGATGAGTTTGGTAGTAGTGTATCGTTAAGCAGTGATGGGACGCAATTGGCTGTCGGGGCTAGGCAGGATGACGATGGGGGTGATGCTCGAGGAGCGGTGTATCTGTACATTGTCGGCGGTTCCGGTGCCACATGGGGCAATACGGTAACGCAAGCGGTAAAACTTTCTGATAGCCATGCCAGTGTTTCTTTGGATAATCGTGATTTGTTTGGTGTTAGTGTATCGTTAAGCGATGATGGGACGAAGTTGGCTGTCGGAGCCACTGGTGATGACGATGGGGGTGATGCTCGAGGAGCGGTGTATCTGTACATTGTCGGCGGTTCCGGTGCCACATGGGGCAGTACAGTAACGCAAGCAGTAAAACTTTCTGATAGCCATGCTAGTATTTCTTTGGATGATTATGATGCGTTTGGTAACAGTGTATCGTTAAGCGGTGATGGGACGAAGTTGGCTGTCGGGGCTGTTGGTGATGGCGATGGGGGGTATAATCGAGGAGCGGTGTATCTGTACACTGTCGGTGGTGCTACATGGGGCAGTACAGTAACGCAGGCGGTAAAACTTTCTAGTGGTCATGCCAGTGTTTCTTTGGATAATGGGGATGAGTTTGGTGAGAGTGTATCGTTAAGCAGTGATGGGACGAAGTTGGCTGTCGGGGCTAGGGGTGATGACGATGGGGGTGATTATCATAATGTGTATGGTAGAGGGGCGGTGTATCTGTACACTGTCGGTGGTGCTACATGGGGCAGCACTGTAACGCAGGCAAATAAAGTCGTTGAAAGCGTAGGACTTGACATTACCCGAACAAATAAACTATTCGCCAAACAAAATCTTTCTCTCACCTATAACGAAGGGTTTGGTACAGATGTTGCCCTCAGCGATGATGGAACAAAAATGGCGGTCGGAGCTGAGTTTAACGATACCGGCGGCACCAATCGGGGGGCGGTGTACCTGTTTGAACTCAGCGGCGGTGACAATTTTGGCGAAGATCTGTATTACACGGCAAAGATTGCCCATGGCAACGGGGTATCATTAAACAATATCGACCGCTTTGGAGCTGGCGTTGCCTTAAATCGTGATGGTAGTCGATTAGTGGTCGGTGCCCCTTATGATGATACCAATGGCACTAACTATGGGGCGGTGTATTTGTTCCGTGTTGGAGGCAGTTCATGGGGTACAGATGTGGCACAACTCAGCAAAGTAGCGTCCTCAGACAATGGATATTTTGGCGAATCGGTTGCCATCAGTGGCGATGGTACCAAAGTAGCAGTCGGTGCCCCTTATGACGACACTAAGGCATACCATCGAGGGGTTGTCAAATTGTATACTATCGACAACAACAATGCTTTTCAAGAGTCTGCTATATATGGACATGGCGATAGTGTGGGAAGTTCCCAAACCCTATCGCTACAGACTGGCGAACAATTTGGCGAAGCGGTGGCACTCAGCGACGACGGGTCGAAGCTAGCGGTCGGTGCCTTAGGACGGGACAACTATAAAGGCAGAGTGTACCTGTTTACCATAGGCACAAGCGGCGGCTGGGGGCAATCCCTATTATTGCAGACAACCATCGGGGGCGGTGCCAGTGTCAGTGTCTCCTTGTCGCACTACGATTATTTTGGCTCCAGCGTTGCTTTAAGTAATGACGGCAGTAGATTAGCAGTCGGTGCTTGGGGCGAGAACACACAGCATAAGTGGAATGCCGGTGCTGTATATGTATTCAATGTGGGCGGATCCAGTTGGGGAGGTACAGTCGAGCAACGCCTTAAAATAAACGATGGCAACGGCGTTTCCTTAACATCGGACACGAGATTCGGGTTTGCTGTTGCTTTAAGCGGTGATGGCAATAGCTTGGCGGTCGGTGCCTCCCGTGCCGACGGTGAAAAATATAAAAATGAAGGGGCTGTGTATCTGTATAAGCTGTCAAAAAGTACCGTATCCCCGATTGTAGAAAAGCTGAAAACAGGTGCTAGTGTAACCCTTGTTGCCAGCAACGATATTACCGTCGATGATGCCGTAATCACTACGGCAGGCACGGGGAAATTGACCTTAATTGCCGGGCGGTCGATTACCATTAACAGCGATGTAAAAATCAACGGTGGACTTGTCTTGAAAGCCAATGACGCCAGCGATAGCAGTTTTGTTCTAAACGACAGAGACAGCGGCAAAGCCGAAATCACCGTTGCCTCAGGTAAAACAATATCTGGGGGCGAGGGCGATTTGCTTATTAAGATGCTTACAGGCAAAAGCAGTGCTACGGCTGATAAAAAACAAACAGGCAAAATTACTGTCTGGAAAGCAGACGGTGCCCGGGTCAGTATCGTCCACTTAGGCACAGCAGACGCTAATAACGATTCGGAAATTGTCATTCGCAGCGGCGGGCAAATAACCGCCACAGGCGACCGCAGAAAAGGCAATGTGGTTATTGAACTAGCAGCAGAGAAATTTACCAACGATTCAGACAGGTATGCTCTAAAAATAGAGGATAGCAATGGCGACAAAGGACGGTTCTTAATATGGACAAAATCCCTTGCAGGTACGCACCTAAATGGTATACACTACGATTTTAGCAAAAATAATATGACATACGACCCCGCAAAGGGCAATTTTCAACCCAATCCCATCACGGCTTCTGATGGCGATAACGCAAAATATAAATCAGGTATTCTGTACAGAGCCCGTGATAGCAGACAATCCAGATCGAGTTATGACGGTAGCAGCAGCAAGACAAGATCCACACTAACACTCAGCAATAACGGTGGCAGCGGTGGCGGTGGTAGCAGTGCCGGCACGATACTGCTAGGTGCCAGTGCCATACTGTTGGGCAGCAGTATTGCAGGTGCAGGGAATACGGGTACACAAAGTGTTGCCAATGTCGAAACTATCTTTAACACGGGTATATATGCCCACTTACGGGGTATCGACATGCAGGCGATATATCAACCGTCCGTACAAGCCGTAAAACCGCTTTGGGTATCGGTGTTTAACACCCCTCAGGTGCAATTAAACTACAAAGTCAAATACACCACCACATACGACATGGCGTTCTTGGCGAACAACATCAAGGGACAAAAGGCAATACCTGTTTACGAAATGGACGAAAAAGTGTACGAAACCATCAAACGCATATTCGTACAACAATCGGCACCAACGCATAAAACTGCTGCTGTCGACACAGAGGATACGGAGGATACCGTCCCTGCATAATACCGTATACCACAAATCTGGTCTTATGCGGCGATTAAGCGTTTTTGTACCGTTTTACCCGAATATCCGCTTGTTTTTTGTGTCCGTCGAAGCCTTCTAAGGCACACAAACGGGAACAATATTCGCCAATGGTTTTAGACGCTTTTGGGGTTACCCGCTGATAGGTGCAGGTTTTAAGAAATTTACCCACCCATAATCCCCCTGTATATCGTGCGGCTTTGTTGGTGGGTAAAGTGTGGTTGGTGCCGATAACCTTGTCTCCATAGGCAACATTGGTTTCCGCCCCCACAAACAACGCCCCATAATTTTGCATGTTGTCGACAAAATAATCGTCATCATTGGTCATAATCTGCACATGTTCTGAGGCAATATCGTTGGCAACTTGCAGCATTTCTGCGTTGTCTTCGCACAGGATAATCCCGCCACAATCGTCCCATGACACACGGGCAATAGGGGCGGTTGCCAAAGTGTTTAGCTGCTTTTCTATTTCCGCCGGCAAAGCATCGGCGATAGCTTTTGAAGTGGTCACACAAATCGCCGGCGAAGTGGGACCATGTTCCGCTTGCCCCAGTAAATCCGTTGCCACCAATGCCACATCGACCGTATCATCGCAAATCACCAAAGTTTCCGTTGGTCCGGCAAATAAATCAATCCCTACCCGCCCGAACAGCTGGCGTTTTGCCTCAGCTACAAACGCATTGCCGGGCCCTACCACCATGTGCACGGGGGGGATAGTTTCCGTGCCAATTGCCATCGCCCCAATCGCTTGGATACCCCCCAAACAGTATATCTCATCCGCTCCCGCCATGTGCATGGTGGCAACAATCGCCGCATGGGGTTTGCCATCAAACGGCGGGGCACAGGCAATCACCCGTTTACAGCCCGCCACTTTGGCGGTAAGTATACTCATATTTGCGGACGCAAGCATAGGGTATTTGCCGCCCGGTATATAACACCCAACCGCCTCAATGGGAATGTGTTTATGTCCCAAAATCACCCCCGGCAAGGTTTCCACTTGCACGGTTTGCATACTGTTTAGCTGATGTTGGGCAAAAGTACGAATTTGCGTTTGGGCAAATGTAATATCCGCAATGTCTTGGTCGCTGAGGTGCGAATAGGCGGATTCAATGTGTTGTTTGGTCAATCGAAACGACTCTGGCGACCAATTGTCGAATTGTTCCGACAGCTGCCGCACTGCCTTATCGCCAGATTGTTCAATTGCATTTAAAGCGTTGGCAACACTCTGTTGCACTTGTTTATTTTGTTCTCGCTTTGCCGTATCGGTAAGACCTTGTTTGATGACTTGCATATGTACCGTTCCTTTTTTAAAAAATTTATGTGACAAATATTGCACAGCCATACTACATCATGCGGGGACGGATAACAAGGATTTATTTCAATATTTGTGAAAAATTATGCAATTTTATTGCATAATATTCCTGTCCCTTATGAAGAATCCCGCTCGATAACAATACACGGACACATGCGTTGCAACCCGTCTACCCCTTGCATCATCATCTCCATAACGCTCAAAGCGTCTTGCGACATAAGCTTGGTGCGTTGCCGAACAGTCGACAGCCGATATGAAGGCCAGCTGCTCATAGGAATATCGTCGAATCCAAATATGGCAAAATCCGCAGGTATTTTGTGTTTAAATCCATACCGCAACGCATCCATCGCCCCAAACGCCATAATATCATTACCGCATATAACCGCAGAAATACCCTGCTTTCTGAGGGTGCCATAGTGTTCTGTTATCGCATCGTATGCCCCTTGATACGATCGGTGGTTACGGATTACCATAACCTCTGGCAAGCCGTACTCAGCCGTGTATTGCTGTACCCCTTGCAGCCGTTCGTTCATGGTAATGACCCCATCATTTTCACCCACAAATAAAATGTGTTTTCGCCCCTTTTGGTGTAAGATTTGTGCCACATCATACCCCGCCCGTATATTGTCGGATACCACCGAAGATATATTTTCCGACACCACTTTGCGGTTGATTAAAACCAATGGAATATCCGCTTGCCGACACAATTCGGGTAGCACACTGTTAACCATAACCGACGATGCAAACACCCCTTGTACACTGTCTTTTTGCAGGGTCGACACCAACAACTGAGTACCCGATTTTGAAATATCCATCGGCGTATATACAGACAATAAATAATGGCGTTTTTCAGCAATTTGTTGCGTAAAATCCAGTAACAAATTGGTAAAAAAAGGATTGTGCAAATCGCCAACAATAAAAGCCAATTTTTTCGATTTGCGGGCAACGAGGATATTTTCCGCATCCTTGGCACGGTATCCCATGACAATACATTTTTGTAAAATTTCTATGCGTTTTTTTTCGCCAATAGGGCTGTCGATATGTAACGCCCGTGACACTGCCGATTGGGACACCCCCATCGCCTTTGCCACATCCGTAGAAGTCACTTTTTTCGCCATAGTATCTCGTGTCATTTTTAAACAATACCTTTACAGAATACAGATTATACCCTATTATGGAAAAAATACAACCCGTATGCAATAAAAGTGCATAATTTTATGAGAAGGAACCTATTATGAATCCCGCCGCCCTCTGTACCGTCGACACTTTAAAACACCTATTGCAGACAGATACACCTGCATTTAGTATTTTTATGAATACGGGGTGTCCATTTGCCTGTGAAATCTTTGCCCATGCGGGGTTTCCCATCATTGCCGTCGACTGTCAACACAGTGTGTTTACAGAACAATCCGCCTTGCAGGCTTTTCAAGCCATTCAAACCACCAACGCCATACCCATTGCCCGCAGCCGCTGGAACGATCCATCGCACATTATGCGGTTACTGGATTTTGGGGCAATGGGGATTATTTGCCCGATGATAAACACCGCTGAAGACGCCAAAAAATTCGTCAGTGCCTGTCGCTACAGCCCACAGGGCAACCGCAGTTTCGGACCCATTCGCAGTGCCGTCGCCTATGGGGCAGACTATTACAAAACAGCAAACGATGCCATAATAACGCTTGCCATGATCGAGACCGCTGACTCGTTGCAAAATGTAGACGATATATTAACTGTACCCGGGTTAAACGGCATATTCGTAGGCCCCAACGACCTCAGCATCGATTTAGGACACCCACCGCTACTAGACAGCGACCACACAGAATTCGATAAAATTATCACCCACATTGCCAGCAAAGCCAACGCCAAAGGCAAAATCACCGGCATTTTCACAGGCACCATAAATGGTGCCAAAAAACGCATTAAACAAGGATATAATTTTATAATACTATCCAATGACGCCACCGTCTTAAAACAGCAATCGGCAAAAATGATGGCGGATATAAACAGTGTTTAGAATTCAAATGACATCGAAATTACCACTTGACTACTGTTTTCAATGTGTTACAATGTCCGGTAGCGGAGATGTTCGGGATTTAGTTGATTTTGCACAAAAAGTGAGAGGTTTTTATGTCAAAGGAATGTATCGATTCTGTTCTGTTTGGTGTTGAAAACTATATTGAAGTTGGTCAGATAGTTCTTTTGCTTGTGCTTGGGTTTTGCACGCCTATGTTTGGGGTATATTTGCTTGGATTGTCTTTGTTTTTAATTGTGTTATTCATGCTATGTTTACAACGATTTTTAAGATGGAAGGAAACACGCAAAATTCTTAAAACTGTGGTTAAAACATATGCGGAAAGGAGCAGGTAATGACTTTTACTATGTATATAATTTTGAATGTTATGTTTGTATTGTTGGTACTATCTTTGGAAATACGGGGGTATGTCAAACAAAAACGGTTGCTGGCTGATTTGGGGTCGTTATTGCATTCTTGGGTTACGAAACAAGATTTAAACGATGATGAATTTGAATATTTGGTGCGGGCCATCAAAGCCATATCAAATCCATTTTTGATTGTAAAATTGATACTGTGGGTGCCTCTTGTACCATTTTTACAACTCCGTAAAAATACCCCTAATTCTGTGCGTGCCAGCTTACAACAAAAACACCCAGAATTGTACGCAAAAACAATCGATGCCTTCGGCGATTCTTTAGTGTATTCTAGTCCGACCTTATATTTAATTTTACGCTTAGAAATATTTTTATTTTCGACTTTGTACAAAGTATTACTAATGATTTTATATATGTTGCTATGGGCAGTGTCGTTTATATTTAAAATGTCAAAACAGCCAAATGATATGGATGAAAAAATAAGCACTGTAACTATGCTAAACGACAAATATAAAACATTTTCGCATGTGGTTACGGATTGAACCGTATATTGGTCGCCTTTATAATGTATTATAATCGGGTTCGCTTTTTATCTATGCAAATCGGGGGGCTTGTGTTTACACCACCCGGGCGTTGTAACCGTTTGCGTTTAACGCATCTATTAAATGGGGCAATTGGTGACAGTCTTGCATTTCCAAGGTGATCTCGATGCTGGTTTCTTGTACAGCGATGTCTTCGAACAATCGGCGGTGGTATAGGTCGATGATGTTGCCGCCTTTGCTGGCGATGATGCCCGTTACTTTGTGTACCAAGCCGGGGCGATCACGACCGGTGATAAGCAACCTGTTTAACCGCCCTGATGCCACCAAGTTTCTCAGCAATATGGACGCAAGCGTAGTTTGATCCACATTGCCTCCCGACAAGATAACCCCGACTTTTTTGTTGCGAAATACATCTGCGTTGGCAATCACCCCGGCGACTCCCGCAGACCCCGCCCCTTCGACCAAAATCCGCTCACAAATCAGCGTACGGCACATGGCGTGTTCCATTTGTCGTTCCGATACCAAAAAAATATCTTCGATATATTGTTCCGCTACCCATCGGGACAGCCCGCCCGGTTGCTTAATGGCGATACCTTCGGCGATGGTTACATCGCTTTTGGTCTTGGGGTTTTTCTGTTTTAAATATGGATAGCGTTTTGCCTGCACCCCGTATATTTTAATGTTTGGATGGGTGTGTTTGGCATAAATTGCCACCCCTGACATCAACCCCCCGCCGCCAACGGGTATCACAATAGCTTCTAAATCCGGTACATCTTGTAACATCTCCATACCACAAGTCCCCTGCCCCGCTACAATATATGTGTTGTTAAACGGATGTACAAAAGTATAGCCCTTTTCACGCATCAATTTTTCCGCATATTCCCCCGCAGAGACAAAATCCCCGTGTAAAATGACTTCGGCACCGTATTTTTTGGTGTTGTTAATCTTGACCGTTGGGGCGTCTTCGGGCATGACAATAACCGCAGGAATACCGAGCCGTTGTGCATGGCACGCTAGCCCCTGAGCGTGGTTGCCAGCAGAATTGGCAATCACCCCTTTTTGCTTTTGTGCGGCGGATAGGTTTTGTAAACAATAAGACGCCCCCCGTTCCTTAAAAGACCCGGTTTCCTGAGAAGTTTCGCACTTACAATACATTTCCGCTCCGATCTGTTGCGACAAATGCGGGGCGTATACAAACGGGGTGCGGACGATGTGTCCTTTAATCTGTGCGGCAGCCTGTTCAATATCTGCAATAGTTACTTTTGGTATATCTGTCATCATTTTTCCTCAATGTGTTGTTTCATCGTGTTCTGGCAGTGAGTCCTCGTATGTCGTATCGTCTACAGGCACCGTATAGCTTTGCGATGACCAACGGTACAAGTCGACATCCGCACAACGCTTGCAACAAAACGGACGGTATTTTTCCGATATATAGGGGTTTTTACATATCACACATACAGCCATTATACTATCCAATCTATATATGTTGTTGGGTGTATTTTAAACACAATGGGTTTTTGTATACGGTTTTCGCACGCATCGACGATGGGGGACATTTTCAGTGTATCGACCACCGCTTTGGGGGCAAAAATTGTCGGTGTGCCCACAGACACAGTTCGCAACAGCTGTTGTAACAATTCTAAGCCCACAGTTTCCGGGTTTTTGTGCCTATCGGCAACGGGGACAAGCAGTGTGTCCGCTAAGCTAGGACGGGTGCGTTTACGGGTCATTTCCAGCAAGCCGGATTTGGTAATATCCATCACATCCCAAACGCCAATAGGATCAAATGTACGCATTTGCGATTGTAATATTTTGGGCATTTGTTTCATCATACCCCTGTTCTTCATACGCACAAAATCTATCACAATCAAGCCAGAAATCCCCCGTAACACTATGTGTTGGGCAATAGTGCGACAGGCGGTTTTATTAAACCGAAACAATGCCTCATCGCCCTTGTTCATATCGGTGGCATTGCCTGTATTGACATCGATACTGGTAAGGGCTTCCGTGCTGTCAAACACCACACTGCCGCCGTGTACTAGGGGGACTTTGCGGTGTAACAGCGATTCGACTATATCGTAAATACCGCCCGCATCGAACGCATCGCCTTGTTTATAGTGCTGTATATCCGTTTGGGTTTTGACTTGCTGTTGGGCTTGCTTTATCAAATGTAGGGTTTGTAAATCATCGGCAATCACCACCGCCCCCGCCGATGCGGATTGTAAAGTACGGTGTATAAGGCTGGGGGCGGGGCAAATTTGTTGTACTTTGTTTGTTTTGGTGTTGACTATATCCTGTAATTCAGCCCGCACCGCTTTATACGCCGATTGTAAAGTTTGCACATCCGCATAGACGCTGTTTTTTTTGACAAACACGCCCGTATCTTCACCGATAATCGGCGATATACGGCGGTGCAGTTCGGATCGCGCCTTGCCTTGTCCGATGGTGCGGTCGAACGACACATCCTTACCGGTGCTGTTTACAATAAAATAGGCATTTTCGATGGATATACGCATATGTACCGCCGGCAATTTTTGTTGAAACCCGTCCCGTACCACCTGTACCAACACAAAACTGCCCTCTGTGAGATTTTTACCGCCGTTTAAGATGGCTTTTTTGCCGCCTAAATCGACAATAGCCAGCGATTGGGCGGGGTTCATTTCGCAGACACGGGCAATGTATATACCGCCGATGAAACTGGGGTTGTGGTGGCGTTCCACAGTGTAGGCAACCATGTCCCCTTGCCCGTTTAGCACCGCTACCGCCGTTTCGCCTAGTCTGTGTTGTATATAGTATTCCATTATGTTATACACCCGTACTGTCGCAACCATTTATACACGGTGTGGGCATCCAGCCCCACCACTGCCGAATAGCTCCCCCCGATGTAAGAAATATAGCGGCTGGCATAGCCTTGAATAGCGTATCCGCCGGCTTTTCCCTGCCAATCCCCGTGTTGGACATAGTCTTTTATTTCCGCTTGGTCGAGGTTTTTAAATTGCACTGTGGTTTTTATCACCTTGCTATGCGTATGCACAGGCGTACGCAAGCACATAGCGGTATACACAGAATGCCGGCGACCGCCCAAATAGCTGATACACGCTTTGGCAGTGGCGGCATCGTTGGCTTTTGGCAATATTTTACGGGTGGTACACACCACCGTATCCGCAGACAACACACAAGTACCCGATGGCATAGCTACCGCCAACGCTTTTTGTTGTGCCATACGCAACGCATAGCGGCGACCGCTTTCGTCTGGATGCGGGGTTTCGTCTATATCCATCGCTTGCACCGTGTATGTGCACATGCCGATTTGTTGCAATATATCTTGACGGCGGGGCGATGCGGAGGCTAGTATAACATCCATTAGGCGACACACTCTGCAAACACATCGATCCACGGCTGTATGTGGGCGTTCCTAGTCTTATAGGCGGTACGGTTGACAATCAACCGGCTGGTAATGTGCATAATCGTTTCCATTTCACACAAGTTGTTTTGCCGCAAAGTATTGCCCGTACTGACCAAATCGACAATACGGTGGCACAGTCCCATATGTGGGGCAAGTTCCATCGCCCCATTCAGTTTGATAATTTCCGTACCAATCCCCCGGGATTCGAAATATTTTTGCGTCACATTGGGGTACTTGGTGGCAATCCGTATATGCGACCAAGTGGCAGGATCCGCATCCATATCCATGTGCTGCGGTTGGGCAATAGACAAGCGACACGCCCCAATGTTTAAATCCACAGGGGCATATATATCCGTATAATCAAATTCTGCCAATACATCGTTACCACAGACGCCCATATGGGCGGCACCAAAGGCAACAAAAGTCGCCACATCGAAACTCCGCACCCGAATAATCCGTATGTGCGGGTGGTTGGTGGCAAATTGCAGCTGCCGTGCGGTATCGTCAAAAAAAGCCTCCTCCGGCACAATGTCGACCTTGCCAAAAAAGGGCATCAGTTGCTCTAGAATTCTGCCCTTTGGTACGGCAATAACCAAATTTTTCATGTTGTAAACCTGTATATTTGTACTATCGTGTTATAATATGACTTTTTTTCACACAAAAATCTAGTCAAACCTTGCGTTTTTCGCAAAAAAAAATTACATTACCCCTATGCGTACGGAAAAAAACACCTTAGGATTTTATAAAAAACCCTGTCAAACAAGGGTGGTCGTTGCCATGTCCGGGGGGGTCGATAGTTCTGTGGTTGCCTGTATGTTAAAGCAACAAGGCTTTGAAGTCATAGGCATTACTCTGCAACTATACAACCACAACGGGGTTATTCACAACAAAAAAGCCTGCTGTGCCGGGCAAGACATCGATGATGCCCGCCGGGTAGCCGATAGCTTTGACTTTCCCCATTATGTGCTAGATTATGAAAGCCAATTTAAACACCATGTCATCGATGATTTTGCCGATTCGTATATGCGGGGGGAGACGCCGATTCCCTGTGTAAAGTGCAACCAAACCGTAAAATTCAAAGACCTGTTACACACCGCCAAACAATTAGGAGCGGACTGTTTGGCCACAGGGCATTACATCCAACGCAAAATCGGCGACCACAAAAGCGAACTGCACCGGGGGGCGGATACGGGCAAAGACCAATCGTATTTTTTGTTTGCCACCACCCAATCGCAGCTGGATTTTTTACGGTTTCCACTGGGGCATATGCACAAGGACGACACCCGTAAACTTGCCAAAAAATACGGATTACCCGTTGCTGACAAACCAGACAGCCAAGACATTTGTTTTGTGCCTAACGGGGGATATGCGGACTTGGTGGCAAAGTTGCGACCGGAAAGTATGGAATCGGGGCATATTGTCCATATCGATGGCACCGTGCTTGGCACCCACGATGGCATTATCCACTATACCATCGGACAACGCAGAGGCATCGGCATCGGCGGTCGCAAAGACAACACGGATCCGCTATATGTGGTGGCGTTACGCCCCCAAACCCACGAAGTGGTGGTCGGTCCAAAATCCGCCCTAGCCACCGCCCAAATTGCCATAAAAGATGTCAACTGGATCGGCGACACCCCCCTCAACCCGACCCCGACCGCCGTATCGGTAAAAATCCGCTCGATAATGCAGCCGGTGCCGGCGTCTGTTTGGACAGACACCCCAAAATCGCCGACAATCTGCCGCTTCGACACCCCAGAATTTGGCGTATCCGCAGGACAGGCTTGCGTGTTTTACCACAAAAACCGCATGTTAGGCGGCGGGTGGATTGTCAATAAAGGGGAACTATTTAATACTGTGTCCATTTGACACAATATAAGAAATGTGGTATATGTTCTTAATGCAATGTATACAGGAGATTATCATATGACAACCACTATTAGGCTAAGCGATAAAATTGTAAATGAGGCAAGAACTTACGCCAAAATTGAACACCGATCCACCGCAAAACAAATCGAATACTGGGCGATGTTGGGTCGCACTGCAACCGAAAACCCCGATTTACCCATTGATTTTATTAAAAGTACCTTGCTTGCCATAGAACAGGCAAAAAATGGGGACACCGAACCGTACGAATTTGGATAACCCTCTATGCAGATTATAACCACCCGAGAATTTAGCCGTCTGGCAAAAAAACTGCATAAAAATCAAAAACTAGACCTAGATAACGCCGTAAAAAATATTGTCGAAAATCCATACATAGGCGAACAGAAAAAAGGCGATTTATCAGGAGTCTTTGTATACAAATTTAAAATGCAAAAACAGCTGACTCTCCTATCATACATGTATGACAATAGCCAAATCATACTGACCTTATTATCGTTTGGTAGCCATGAAAACTTTTATAGAAATTTAAAAAATCAACTGAGTAGATAAAACTATTAAAAATAGCTTATAGTGTTTGAGACTCTATTGTTTTCTTTTTTACACTTTTTCTTAAAGTGTGTTCTTCTAGCACCCACCACCGTCCGAGTCGTCGTCACTGTCGCTTTGACACTTTTTCTTAAAGTGTGTTCTTCTAGCACCTTTTCAAACTCATTTAATGCTGTTAAATATTCTGGGTCTGTAAAGTTGTTAGTGATTTTTGCATTTATAATATCAATAGATTCTCTTGCCATTTTTTAGCTCCTTCGTCATAACATTACTATAATAAACTCTTAACTCTATATTCTATACTCTTTTTTACATTTGTGGGCATTTTATTTGATTTTTTAATGTAAACTTTAACAATAATGCCTTCGTCTTTTTCTACCTTGACATAAATTACTCGTCTATTGTCTGGTTTTATTTCATATACATCGTCCCACAAATGTCTTGCATGCTCTGGTGATATACTTTTAAAACCATGCTCTTTTATCTTATTCAATATGGCATATAGTCTACCAACATGTCTTTTTTCCATATTTTTAGAATATTCTTTTTTAGCCTGTGGTATTCTATCGTCAAAACTTAATTTCATCTTACTTTATAGCCTATTTATGCCTTTTTGTAAACATATGTACGCCTGCATTATACCATAATCAAAAAGTGAAATCAAGTGTACAATACCCCTGTTTTAAGTATTCGACTTTTTGTTCGTCTAGGTGGGTTGACTGGTGGCATAATCTTTGAAGTGTACATGTGAAGTACCGCTGTCAACAATATACTTTTTCTGGAACATTGTTTATATTTGGCGATGTTATAATCCCCATAATACGAATCGTTTTTACACTATTTACATATGCCGTTGCACTGAATAGCCATCATAAGGGGGCATAGCCCCCCTAATTTTTATGTGGTGTAAAACTAAATATTATTAGTTTGTACGCCAGAATGTAACCACATTAGCAGTACCTGCCGCATATTTACCATCAGCAGTTGCCCCAAAGGTGAAAGTAATACGAACTGCGTCGTCATTATCTTGCACACCTCCACCTCTTATCCATACATTATTACCGTTAGCAATTCTTGATATTGCAAGTGCTTTGGTTGTGGCACGCCCCGAAGAATTGTCGGCTAGTGTGTAATCACTACTACCACCATACGATGCACCAGATGCTATTGAATCAGCCGCATCGGCGACAGCCATGGTAATATGGCTACCCCAACCGCCAAGTACATTCTCCACTGCATCTCTTACACTCTTATGAGGAGCGTTTGCGACTCCTTGTTCCTTCATTTGTGGCGTGCCAGAAGTACTCCATGAGCCATGACCTGATTTAACCGCTGCGGTTTGTGCCTTGCGATTAACTGCAATTGTTACATCTTGTGAATCGCCTGCTTCGTATCTGACATTTTGTGGGTATGCTACGGTTACTGTAATGGTACCAGAAGATGCCGTATTTGTTACAGCACCCGTACTGGGTGCGACTGTGCCGCCTACATCTGCTGTGCCACCGTTGGTCGATGATTTACGGGTATATGTGGGCGTATATACATCTGTACCGGCAACTTCTTTCATACCACCAAGATCTGGATTAAATGTGCCGCCCCATGCAGCCGCCGTATAGGAAACACTACCAGATGTAGCTTGTTTTGCTTGACGGTTGATGGTTACATCTATATCTTTAGTAATCGCATCGTACTTATCGTTAGCGGCATAGGTAAGTTTGACTTTTACAACACCACTACGGACGGTGTTGGAAATTTTACCATTAGCGGACGCAACAGCGATACTACCGACACCACCGGCAAGGGCACCCGCTGTTGTGCCTGAATTGGTCAATGCGTATGTGGGCGTGGCAATACCTGCAGGTTTGCTCGTCTCTGTATAGGTAACAGTTTGGCTTGCCGCAGCCCATGTGATAGCACTTGCGGATACAGCAAAGGAAGGATGATCCGCTGATCCTTGTTTGCTAACAGTAAAGTTTTGGTTTTCCACCAGCTTTGGCAATCCGCCTTTTGCCGTACGGGTGATTTGCACCGTTACAGTCCCCCCCTTGGTCAGTTTCGTACCATCAATAACACCTGTTTTATTGTCAATGGCATCAGATAACACCCCACTAACAATCCCAGCGGTTGTACTAGAACCCGATGCCCCATTGGCAAGGATGGCAAAGGTAAAGTCACCGCTCGCCCCTGTGACAAAATCTACAGTTGTATCACCCACTGTATCAGAAGTTTTTAATTTGTAATCGGTGGTATATGCTTTACCCCATTTGCCTGAACCACTTCGAGTCTGTCCCGCAAGACTCATTTGACCTGCACTTGTAGACAGTTTAAAGTCTTTGCTCACATCTCCATATTCTCCGTGTGAAAACTCGGCGGTAATTGTGGTACCGCCACTAATTGCCGATTTTATGGTTAAACTCTTTTTGTCCGCAGCAATGACAAGCTTAGATGGTCCCGCACTATCTTTGTCGGTCAGGCTCTTAAGTGTCCATTCGGATTTTTGGCTTTGGTCGCCACTGACCGATAATTTGGCAAGTATATCATCGGCACTGACCACCCCATCACCAGACACATATGGTACCTCAAGGTCTGCCATGCTCAAGTCACTTTCATCGAAAAGCTTATCGGTTTTGACAAACACTTCTTGTGCTTTATAGCCGCTGGCTGTGTAAGTGAGTTTTAACACCGCTACCCCTGCACCTGTTTTGTCTTCTAAAATACTGTCATAGTTAACATTTGCAATCGCCACATCGCCATCATCATTTTTATTTCTAAATTGGAAGTCTATAACCTCTGTACCTTTACCATCGACAATGGCTGCTGTAACCGTTGGCGTAACCACATCAGGCAGATTTACAAACGATTTTATATCGTATTTGTTGTTGTTCGACAATTGAAAAGCGGTATCTTCTGTTGTCCCATCGCCGGATCGAATCGCTGTACCTCCTTTGGAACTTATCGAGGAACGCCCAGCAATCGGTACAGGTTGCATCGTTTCGGCTTCGGCGGTTTTGACTTCATAACTTCGCTCGACCTTATCATAGCGTTTTGCCCATGCACCCCATGTGTTGCCGCTGCTGTTTTGTTGCGTAGTATTTGATGTGCCAAAGGCAAATTTAAAGCCAGCGTATACATTGGTTTGTGCCGATGACGATTTCGGTTTGTCGTATTCGCCCCGAATCGTTATGATACTGTTCGGTTTAAATTCTAAAATCAGCTTATTCCCCTGTTCGACCTTGTCGGCAACGCCATCGAATTTATAGGTGTTTAAACCGATATTCAGGGTATCTGTAACGGTGCCTTTGGCGGTCATATCGAAGCCTTTCATAACCTTTCGTCCTAAAATAACCGCACTGCCCATAGGACGATACATATTTGCCGATAGATCGAATCCCCCAGTTTTTAATTCCAGACCAAGCGATAAGCGTTTATAGGCTTTATTGCCGAATGTATAAAACTTGCCGGCACCGTCTTTGCTGTCGATAAATATATTTGCCCCTATAAGGGTGGTTCTGGCATCATTGATAGCGTTACGGGTACCAAAGCCAATATTAAAAGTATTTTCCGCCCCCTTGCGGCGTAAAGAAGTTTGTAGGTACCGGACGGCACTCTTGTTTTCCCGTAACACCTTAAAGGCGGTTAAATCATAACTGAGTTTTTTGTTTGTATAGCCAAAGCCGCCCTCGAGCCATTGAAAGATACCTTTTTTGTTGACCGAATCGACCAATACATCGCCGCTGCGGCTTACCACCGTATCCGTATCGTTGGTTAATATAGGGGTTGCCCATGTCAGTACAACCGCACTTGTGCTGATAAGAAATATTTTTTTCATCGTAAAAAATCCTTTACTAAAATCGATTGTTAAAAAAGTACACTATTCAAAGTATAGTTTTTTTTTTTTTCGGTGTCAAGGGTTTTTTTCGATATTTTTAATATTTTTTCATTTCTATTTTTAGTTGTTTAGTTGAAACCTATAAAAGTATACATAACCATAGGGTATGGCTTGACAAACCTTATAGGGGCGTCCGCATAGGCATCGCTATAATAGACTCCCCCCGATTAGAGAAATGCGTGTATAAGATGTGTCACCAAAAACCTACAGCCCGAAAAAATTTTTAATCACCGTTGCATATATGTGCGACAGTTTATCGAGTTCCTTTGCCGATGTGCATTCATTTATGGCGTGCATGGTTTTTCCCGTTGCCCCATAATCGACCACATCGCAATAGTTGGTGATAAAGCGGGAATCCGAAGTCCCCCCCGTCGTGCCATATACGGGGCGGGTGCCGGTGTGTTTTTCCACCGCATCAGCGACAATATGGGCGATGCCCCCTTTGGTCGGTTCGGTCAAAAAACTTTCTGCGGATACGGATATATCTAGGTCATACTCGTATGCGTATAGGACTTTATCGAAAAAATCCCGCACATAATATTCTAGCGTATCCCCCGTATATTCGGACGAAAACCGCACATTAAAAGTGGCGTGTGCGGCTGCGGGGATAAGGTTTGGTGCCGGATGCGGTGTGGATATGTCGACCACTTGTAGGGAGCTGGCGTCAAAATAGGCGTTGCCGTTGTCCAGTTGCAAATTTTGCAACCCATATAACACGGTGGTTAAAGTATGTATGGCGTTTTTAGCAAGGTGGGGATAGCCCACATGTCCCTGTGTGCCGTGTACGGTGAGTTTGCCCGTTAAAGACCCCCGCCGCCCGACTTTTATCATATCGGCAAGGCTGTTGGTGTTGGTGGGTTCGCCTGTGATACACGCATGCCACTTTTCGCCCCGCTTGGACAGTGCCGATACCATTTTTACCGTGCCATTGATGGCAGGACCTTCTTCGTCGCCGGTAATCAATAGGCTTATGCGTCCATTTAAAGCGGATACATCGGTTTGACTCACCGCCGATACAAACGCCGCTATGCCCCCTTTCATGTCGGTAGTGCCCCGTCCGTAAATGGTATCCCCATCTTGGTGGGCAGAAAACGGATCGTGTGTCCATTGGGTCACATCGCCCGGCGGTACCACATCCACATGCCCAGCAAACATAAGGTGCTTATCTCCCGCCGCCCCCGCACCACCCGTACCAATGGTCGCATACAGATTATCTACATCGGGGGTGTCTGTGTCCGCAAAAACCATGCGCTGACAGGCGAACCCCAATGCGTGCAACTGTGCTTGTAACACATCGAGACACGCCGCAACATCCGGGGTTACGGACGGCACCCGTACCAAATGTTTGACAAATTCAGATGCTACGATAGCCATGTATCTGTGTTAGTCCCGTAACAAGTCGTTTACACTGGTTTTGGATCGGGTGCGGGCGTCTACCCGTTTGATAATAACCGCACAGGCTAAATGCGGACCGGGGGTGCCGTCTGGCAAGGGTTTGCCGGGTAAGGTGCCGGGAACGACAACGCTATAGGCGGGGACTCTGCCCATAAAGATTTCACCGCTGTTGCGGTCGATAATCTTAGTCGATTGACCGATAAATACGCCCATCGATAAAACCGAGCCTTTTTCTACCCGTACCCCTTCGACAACTTCAGACCTTGCCCCGATAAAGCAATCGTCTTCGACAATAACCGGATCCGCTTGTAACGGCTCCAGCACGCCGCCAATGCCGGCACCGCCACTCAAATGTACATTTTTGCCAATTTGGGCACACGACCCCACAGTCGCCCAAGTGTCGACCATAGTACCTTCGTCGACAAACGCCCCCAAGTTTACAAACGATGGCATCAATATAACCCCTTTGGCAATGTGGGCAGAATGGCGTACAACCGCCCCCGGCACCGCCCGAAACCCTGCGGCGGCAAAATCTTTGTCCGTCCAGTGTAAAAATTTAGACGGTACCTTGTCCCACCAACCCGCCCCGCCGGGCCCGCCGCTAATTGTCGCCATAGGGTTTAGGCGAAACGACAACAACACCGCTTTTTTTGCCCACTGGTGGACAACCCACGCCCCCGATGCGTTGTCCGCTACCCGTAACACGCCCGCATCGAGAGCGTTTAAGGTTTCAACAACCGCCTCCCGCACTTCGCCGCTGGTGGCGGGGGTTATGTCGCTAATCGTATCGAACGCCGTGTCGATAACAGATTGTATATCAGAAAAATGAGTCATTGTTTTCAGTCCCTTAATAAAAATACCCGTCTATGTCATAGCTGCAAGTATAGCACAAAATTTTAAAACTGGAGATTAAATTTCGATATATCCAAATATTGCAACGGAGAAGAAAAATTGTTACGGACTATGGGATCTTTGCTAAACCGCACAAAAGCCGTCTCGATCCATTTTTGCCCGGCAACCTTGGGGGCGTTTTTCCCCTCCCTGATGAAAGCCACCACAAGCTGTTGTCGACAAGTGGCAAAAATCAAATCGGACACTACGGCGGCAATCTGTTTATCCAACGCTGTATGCCGGTCGCTATCAAACGGATAAGAAAAAAAGTCCTGTATCTGTGCATGGGAACTAAACACAGAAAACACCCACCGCATCATCAGTGTTTGTTGGGCTTCGGTGGTGTTTTGTATCATACAGTCCGTCAATTTGTCCGTATACTCCCCCGCTTGTACAGGAGGGGCAACCCACACCAATATCGACAAAATTACCATATATTTTCTAAACATAGCCAAACCTCCCGCATATATAAGTACGCATCATATCACAAAACCCCATACGATAAAAGAAAGGAATATTGCTAACGCCATATTTTGTATAAAATAATTTTTTTGCACTTCACAAAAAAGTATGATACAACCGGAACAGTGGAAGGCAGTTTTTGAAAATAAATATGGCAAATGATATGGATTGTCAAGCAGTGTTAGAGTGGTTTAATACTCAAGGCGAGGGCAGTGTTGATGTACTGTGATTATGGGTATCGTGTGTTTGTGTTTCGCTTAGCGTTGCTGTTTGCGGTTTTTATCGTGTTTTTTGTCGTTCTATTTCTATGGGTGGTGCGTAAATTGGGATTAAGTAAAAACCTTAAAAGCTTGGGAAAAATGTTTAACATAAATATATAGGGTAAAAAAATGACTTATGAGAATTTTGTTTTTTGGTTGTGGGTGTATGCCGGAGTGTTTGTTTCGGTGGTTGTGTGGATTATCGTGTCAGAAATCATGGGTTTGTTTTTGCTTAAAAAAAACCTGCGGGATTTAGAACCCATAATGCAGCAATGGGTGGATAATTATAACTTAACCTCACAAGAAAAACAATATTGGTGGCAAGCAACAAAAGCCATGTCTAGCCCATTGTCGATTGTCAAAATGATGGGCAAAGTATGGTTGTTGCCTTTGCGGAGTACGCAAAAATCACCGTTGGCAATGGCATTGCAAAACAAAACAGCTGTATATCATATCCGCAAGGGGTGGTACACTGTAAGGGGTGCGGGGGGTACAAGCTGTTTATAGGTTTATTCCACCGTTACCGATTTTGCCAAATTTCTCGGTTGGTCTGCATCGGTGCCTTTAAATACCGCACAGTGATACGCCAACAGCTGGGCGGGTACGGCGTATAGTATGGGGGTGACTAGGGGGTCTATGTCGGGTACTACCAAGCTGTCGAAGGGTATGTGCGTCATGGCGTGCATTTTTTCTACTCCTTTGGCATCGGACATGAATACGACTTTGCCGCCTCTGGCTAGGGTTTCTTGTACATTGCCTACAGTTTTTTCAAACAATCCATCGGTGGGGGCGGTTACGATAATTGGCACCTGTTCGTCGATTAAGGCAATGGGACCGTGTTTCATTTCCCCGGCGGCATAGCCTTCGGCGTGGATATAGGATATTTCTTTTAATTTTAATGCCCCCTCCATAGCAATAGGGTACATCACCCCCCGTCCCAAAAATAGCACATCACGGGCTTCTGAAACTTTGCGGGCGATGGCTTTAATGTCATCGGACATGGCAAGCACTTTGGACACCCGCTCCGGCAGGGCAAGCAGTGCCGATACATAACGATTTTCCAGTGCCGCCGATAACCGCCCCCTGTCCTTTGCCATACACAGCACCGCCGATAACAACACGGTTAATTGTGTGGTAAAGGCTTTTGTCGAGGCAACGCCAATTTCCGGTCCCGCCAAAGTCTGTAACACCGCATCAGATTCACGGGCAATAGTTGATTCCAATACATTGACAATCGACAAAATGGTTTGGTTGTTGCGTTTGCAGTATTTTAACGCTTCGAGGGTGTCCATAGTTTCCCCCGATTGGCTGATAAATATCGCCAGTCCCTTGTCGGACAACGGCGGTTCCCGATAACGCATTTCCGATGCCACATCGATTTCAACAGCAACCCCCAGCAGCTGTTCGATCCAGTACTTGGCGACCAACCCCGCATAAAACGCCGTGCCACAAGCGGATATTGTCACTCGATCGATGGGGGTCATATCCATATCTAGCGGCGGCATGGTTAGGGTTTGTTCGGCTGGATTGACAAAAGACGCCAAAGTGTCGCCAATAACGGTCGGTTGTTCGTAAATTTCCTTTTCCATAAAGTGGCGAAAATTGCCTTTGCCGATACTGGATCCGGTTAAAGCGGTCTTAACCACTGGGCGGTCGATGGGGTGATTTTCCGCAGTGTATATTTGTACCGTATTATTGGTGGCATAGACAAAATCGCCATCCTCCAAATAGCAAATGTCTTGACTAAACGGGGCAAGGGCAAGGGCATCGGAGCCAAAATAAGTTTCCCCATCGCCAAAACCTAATGCCAACGGCGATCCCCGCCTAGCCCCAATCATCACATCGTTATGACCAGAAAATATCATACACAGAGCAAACGCCCCCCGCAACTTGGGCAACATATCTTGTACCGCTTGCAATGGGGTTAAACCCTGTTGTAGGGATCGTGTCAAGATATGGACGACAACTTCCGTATCGGTTTCCGATTCGAGATGTGCCGATTGTAACCCAAGTTCGCTAATTAGCTGCCGATAGTTTTCAATAATACCGTTATGCACCACCGCCACCCGATCGCTCATATGCGGGTGGGCGTTGTTTTCCGATGGCACCCCATGCGTTGCCCAACGGGTATGACCGATACCGGTAGTGCCTTGAATTGGGTTTTCCTCGATAGCCCGCTGCAAATGGGCAATTTTCCCCGATGCCCGCCGCCGATCGAGCACCCCATTCGACAACACAGCAACCCCCGTCGAATCATACCCTCGATATTCGAGCCGCTTTAAACCATCAAGCAACAATGCCGATGCATTACAATTGCCAATCACTCCGATAATACCACACATATTGTATGCCTCCTTGCATAAAAAATTTAGAATTTATATACATGATTTCACAATGTTATAAATTACTACTATATGGCAGAGATTTAATATAGTCCTCCATAAATTGCCAATCGGGGTTGCCATTTTTGTCGACAGGTAGTTTAATTTTATCTTTTTCCATTTTTTGTTTCCCCCATTTACGACCATAATTATATCTATATTTCTCTTGTGATATAATGGTTATCAAAAAAAAGGCAATATAAGGGGTTAATCTAAATTTAGGAACTAAAATATTAACATCGCCAGTCGCATAAAATTCCTTTTCTTGGTAAAAACTCTTGCCAATAGAACCATTTGAATTTACTGTAATTTTATTTTTTGAAAACATTTTTATTCCATAATCCTGAAAACCACTAACGCCGTTGTTATGGGCGGTGGATGAAATGATTTTAGTGTTTCCATCAGCGAGTTTGTCTAGTGTTTCTCTACCTTTCTGTATATCAAAAAAATTATGAAAAGAAAATTCTTTCCAATGTGCGACATTCAAGCCAAAAGATTTTTTATGAACCGGTTTTTCAGAAACATGGGGTACACTTATTTTTTCTACCCAATTCGGGATACTGTCGATTGCTGGAACTAAAATATCATTTAGGCTTGTATTTGCTTCTCTGCCCATTGTTGAATATCTAAAAGCATTGGCTTTTATACACATAGCATAGTATATTTTCTGATTAAAAGACATCTCAATTTTAGGCGTTAACACCTTTACATTTTGCCCTGTATAAAACTGTTCCGGTTGCACAAATGTTTCTAAGATGCTACCGCCTAAAGCGACCGTTAGCAACCCTTTTTCAAAAACATTTTTATATTTTAGTTTTTCTACTTTACAAGATATGCCCAAGTTGTTGGCACTTCTATTGACAAAATTTATACCATTTTTATCATCGGTAATATCCAATTTATTCAGGTCTAGTTGGCTTCCATATTGAATATCGAATATATTTTTTAATGTTGTAACTTTAATCATCTGCTTTGACCTTATAGGCTATGTACTCTTTGATATTTTGTATAAAATCTTTTTCGCTGAGTTGCGAATAATCGGTTTCCATATAAGCCTCCGCACACCATTCGTCGCTATGCGTGATGCACTTTCTAACGCTATAGCCTGCTTCAACATCTTTGTTTCTATACAAGGATAACCATTTTTGTTTTATGTGGTTCCATTGGTTATGGGAATCTATGCGACCTAATTTTTTTCTTTTTACAAAACCGTCTTCCTTGCAATAGCCAAAAAATGTTTCTTGTGTGCTGTCGTGGGGAGTATAGGCTTGCCAAACCATTACACAGGTTACTGCGGATGTTGGGTAAAACAATTCATTTGGCATAGAAAACACTGCTTTTAGTGTGTGATGTTTTAACAATCTTTCCCTTTCTTGTTTCACAGTGCTACCAAGAGCACAAGACAAAGGCACAATACAAACGCCAATGCCACCAACACAAAGTATATTTAATAGCTGCTCAGTAAATTCCAATTCTGATTTATCTGTTTGGGAGTATGGCGGATTTATTAGGCCTACATTGATATTTTTACTCTTTAGATCTTTTACTATATTTTTATTAAAACAATCGCCATAATATATATTAGATTTGCCATCACGGCGAATAATCATATTGGCAACAGCCAACGAGTATAATTCGTCATCAATTTCAACGCCATATAATTTTTGTTGTTTGATTTTTTCCACTTCATGTGGATTGGCACCCTTAAACATTTTCGCCATTGATGTGACTAAAAAAGATGCCGACCCACAGCAAATATCAACGACCTTACTGTTTTTATTGACCCCTGCAACTTCTGACATAAATTCTGTTACATGTTGTGGTGTCAACACAATACCTAAGCCTTTTCCATCACCACCAGAGTATTTAATAAATTCGTGATAAAACACCCCTAAAGCATCCACTGTTGCATCTGCATAATCCATCATCGGCTTAATCTTTAACTCTAATTGTTCGATATACCATGTGATGGATTTCCAGTGTCCCAATGGAATACTTTCGAATTTAGTATTTGATTTTAAAACATTAAATGTTTGTTTAATATAACTAATTCTATCGGATTTTACATCGCTATTTTTCAAAACATTTTCTATGGCACTTTCGATATTTTGTATAATAGATGTGTATGAAGTTAAGTGGTTATAAGACTTTAAAAAATTCTCATCTTCCAGTGCAATAAGTATACCTGCAATAAATATCGGTTTATGCCTCTCGGGCATTTTTATTTCTCTTAGATAATTGTGCATATTGATAGATATACTTCTTATTTCTTCTATCGAATATTCTTTTTTCAATTTTTCGCCTTTAATCAACTTAATGTAATTCGTTGGTTCTAATATTATATCTCTTGCTTTTGTCAACTCCCTAAAATTATCTTGACCTTTTAACCAATGAAACACCGAAACTTTTAAGTTTTCTTTTTTAGTACCACTGACTGCAACAGCAATAACATTGTACTCTTGCTTTAAAAATTTAGCATAATACAAAACACCATCCACAGAGTAAGATTTTGGTTTATTTTTGTTTTCCGTTGCGTGATATTTTACACTTTTCTTACATTCGACCACTATAATTGTACTTATATCATCATTAAATGTTATGATAAATTCAGGCTGTGCTTTACCTTTGGGATGTGATGGATAGATACTTAATTCGCATTCTTGGGGTTTACCTCCAGCATATTTTAATAATTTTTCTACTTTATCTAAAGTCGGAACATTGCCTTGTGGGCAAACATAACCAAAACCATTTTCTCCTATAAATGCTTTCATCTCTCGTAAAACTAAGTTTTCTGTATATTGTTCACTTAACATATCCTTGTATCCTTAATTATATCCCTATATAATATTCTCAACAACGCCACTATACCATAATATGCAAAAATACGACAGACAAAAAACCTAATCCTGTGAAAAAGTTACCCAGCGAAATATAGAGGCAAATATGGACGGTTTTTCGGGTATATCACCGCTTGCCGATGGGTCTGGGTGTTTTTTACGGGTGTTTAGGACAGACGCCAAGCCGGCTTTGTTGACTTGTTTTGCCCGTGATATGCCTACTGCTCCGGAGGGTACATCGTCTGTAATCACCGATCCTGCCCCGATTAAGGTGTTATCGCCTAATGTTATTGGGGCAACCAGTGCGGTATTTGACCCGACAAACACATTGTTACCCATAGTGGTATGGTGCTTGTTGTGTCCGTCATAGTTACAAGTAATCGTGCCCGCCCCAATGTTGCAATCGGTACCAAGTGTGCTGTCGCCTATGTATGACAAGTGATTGACTTTTGTGCCTTGTCCTAAGGTGGCGTTTTTGACCTCGACAAAGTTGCCGATTTTTGTGTTGTCTTGCAACACCGTACCCGGTCGTAACCTTGCAAAAGGGCCTACAGTTACATGATTGCCGATGCGGGTGTCTTCGATGTGGGAAAACGCCCGAATGTATGCCCCATCGCCGATGCTGACCCCTTCGCCAAAATACACATGCGGTTCGATGACCACATCTGTACCAATTTGTGTGTCCCATGCAAAATACACGGTCTCAGGGGCGGACATCAAGGTGCCATTGGCTAATATGTGCCTGCGTTTATCATTTTGAAACAGGGATTCTGCCACCGCTAAATCTATTTTAGAATCACACCCCATTAGCATATGGGCATCTGCTACGGCGTATGCAACGGACAAGCCCGCTTGCGTTGCCAGCCGTATAACATCGGTCAAGTAATATTGCCGCTCAGCGTTGGCATTGTCGATTTTATCGACCAAGTCGAATAACACTGTGGCGTCTACCGCCATAATACCGCTGTAACATAAATCGATGGTGCGTTGTTCGGCGGTGCATTCCTTGTCCTCGACAATAGCATGCACCGAATCCGCATTGTCGACAACAATCCGCCCATATCCAGCGGGATCAGAAGTGCGAAACCCCATAATCGCCATGTGTGCCTTTTTTCTGATACGGGTCTCAACAAGGCTGGTGATAATATGCGAAGTGATTAACGGCGTATCACTGTTTAAAATAACAATGGTGCCATCGCCAAAGTCCTTAAAACTGTTGCGACAAACCCTCACCGCCCCACCCGTGCCGGGAAAAGCATCTTGTAAAACCGTCCGAATAGGACTTACGGTTGCCGCCACATCGTCCGCATTGTGGGGACCGACCACCACCACACCGTCTTGGGGCTGGGTGTCTAACACCGCATTTAACACCCAATTGACCATAGGCAACCCCCCCACCGGATGTAGCACCTTGTTTAAACTGGAACGCATACGGGTACCATGCCCCGCCGCCATAATAATAAAACCTATTTTGCCTAAGGATAGGACTTGTTCTGTGTGTGTATCTGACATTTTCATAACCCCATACAGTATCGTAAGAACCACAGTATACACCCCCATACAGGGCAAAGGCTAGTAACAGTATATTTCAATATGTTACAACGGGTTGTAATGTAGCCAAATGACACATATACTTTTTAAGTAAACAGGGCGTCAAACTCCCCCTTCTGTTCCAGTTTCATCACCTCATCACAGCCACCGATAGGGCGGTCGTCGACCAGACTTTGCGGTACGGTGCGGGCGTTGGGCACCCGCTCTTCCATTTCCGACCGTAGTTCAGGATAGGCTGTAACATCGTACACAATCGGCTCCAGCCCCTTAGAATCGTAAAAATCCAAAACACGGATACAATAGGGACATGTGGGTTTAATATACACTTCTAATTTGTTCATTGTATTCTCCTTAATGACTTATAACAAAGATACGCTTTAGCATGACCACCATACCCTATTTAAATTTTTTTGTCTATCTTTTTTTATGTGTGCAAAAAATATATACATATCACGGTCTTTTGCATTTTGACTCCTGTACGGTTATAGCGTATAGTACACAGTATGCGTTATGTATTGTGTGTTTTATATATTTTCATTGTCTTCCCCGTGTGGGCGGGGCAAAAGCACGCTGTCGGCGACACCATACAGGGAAAAGTTTGGGTGATAGACGGGGACAGTATCCGTCTGACCCACGCCGATTACACAAAAAGTGAAGTCCGTATATTCGGCATAGACGCCCCCGAATACAACACCGCCACAGGCAAACAAGCCCTATATTTTTTGATAAACACGGTAAAATCCGGCAATCGCACCGCCACTTGTACCATTATCGACATCGATACATACAACCGCTATGTCAGCCAATGTATGTTACACACCCATAGCGGTGACATAGACATCGGCTTGCACATGTTACAAAACAACCACGCCGCATATTATGGGCGATATATGCACTTAGAGTCCGTGCCTAAAGGGTTGCAACAGGCGTATGAAAAGTATAGCGGAAAAGGCTAAACCCCTAGGAGATTAGATTATGTCCCGTTTTGATATGAGTGACTTTGAGTGGCAAGTTATCAAACCATTATTACCAAATAAAAGCCTTGTATGGGTCGTTCAGGGGGGGGGGGGGGGGGGGATTAACGATTAAAATCCATGCTACGGTTAATGAAAACGAATTGCCATTAAAGTTTCATCCAACACCGGGACAAGCCCACGATGCCCCTGTGAGTAAAATACTATTACAAGGTTTACAACCCAATCAGTTGGTTATAGCCGACAAGGCATACGATGCGGATTGGATTAGGGCGTTGATATATGAACATCAAGGGCAGTATTTACAAGTTTTAAAAAATATTTGATTGCAATCAATGTTGTGTATTGGCACCACATGATAATATAGGAAAATTACGATAACTTTGAAGTGTATATGACCTAAGTTCAATGGGTGAATATGGTATATGCACCGGGGTCATTGGTGGAAACGCCGTGGTCTCCCGTGTTTGGATAAGGAGTTTTTGCAGTAATGTCTTGTACACCTAATACTATACATCGTATACAGGATAATTTTGGGCGGCATTTCCCGTATTTACGGTTGTCGATAACCGATGTGTGTAACTTTGCTTGTTCGTACTGTTTGCCTAATGGCTACAAGCCGAATGGATGCACCCCCTTTATGACACAATCAGAAATTTTACGGTTGGTACGGGGGTTCGCACATTTGGGAGTTACAAAAGTGCGTTTGACTGGGGGGGAACCCACCGTGCGACAGGACTTTTTAACAATCGCTGAACACATCGCCCACACCCCCGGCATTCAAAGACTTGTCATGACAACCAATGGCTATAAACTAAACGAACGGGCAAGGTCATTTTATGATGCTGGCATTCGGGCATTAAATATCAGTATCGATTCATTAAACCCACAAACATTTAAAACCATTACGGGACATGACCGTTTGGGTGAAATTTTAACAGGTATTGATACTTGTTTCGAAGTAGGCTTTAAAACGATTAAAGTCAATGCGGTATTATTAAAAGACTTAAATTATCGGGAATTAAACGATTTTATCGCTTTTACCAAAGACTGTCCGATTAGTTTGCGTTTTATTGAACTGATGCGTACTAATGATAACCAAGCATATTTTAACGCCCATCATATTCCCGCCTTTACGATTACTGATCGTTTAATAGCCGATGGGTGGACATTAAAGCATCGTCCGTTGGATGCGGGACCCGCCCAAGAATTTATACATCCTGATTTTCAAGGCAGTATGGGGGTTATCGCCCCATATTCGCCAGATTTTTGTAAATCATGCAATCGTTTGCGGGTATCCGCAACAGGGGATTTACACCTGTGCTTGTTTGGGGAAAAAGGATACCCATTACGCAAATTATTACAATCAGATAGCACACAATATGCCTTGGAATCAGCGATTTTGGATGCTATGAATTATAAAAGGTCTACTCATTTTTTACACAGTAACAACAGCGGTATCCGCAATCATTTGGCAAGTATAGGAGGATAAAATATGACAGATACTATTACCTTACAAGACGGACATTTTAAAATGATTGATGTGGGCAGAAACGGCATCCCTGATTGGTTGCAACACCAATTGCCCACCGATGCATTTTTGGATGGAAAAACCGCCGGCGTATTGGTCATGAGCGATCGTGCATCCAAAGGTGGGGTCATCGTTGGTGGTTGCGTTTCCCGGATCCCCCAACGCCGTCAAAGAATGTTGGGATATTATCAGCCCATTTATTGGCGATACCCTAGATAAAATCAAAAAACAAAGATTTGGAGCATAAATATGACACATGCAAAAATAAAAATACATCCGTTTGGTACATTTAGGGCTATTGCCGATGAAATTACGGTTACAATCCCATCACAAGCAACGGTAACAACGGTAAAACAAGCAATTATTAGCGTCATAGGTGATACACATCGTACTCTCGTGTCTGATTCTGTGTTAGCAACGGATACTATGATATTACAAGATACAGATACCATCGGCGGGGCAACGGAATTGTCTATTTTACCGCCTGTATGTGGGGGATAATATGCATATAATTCGTATTCAAGACACACACCTAGACACGCAAACCGCCTTAATCAATGGGGAAAGTAGATGGTTACCGGGGCATTCGCTCCGCTCTAACACACATGGCAAAATATGACCGATAAACGGATATTAGGTATTATACTTGCGGGGGGAAAATCTAGCCGTATGGGTCGTAACAAGGCGTTACTAAATTATAATGGGCGTTGGCTTATACAACATATGTTACATATATTGACGCATCATTCCCTTGGTATAACACATACAGTGATAAGTGGTGCGATAACGGGATATGACCATATATGCGTTGCTGATACGGTGCCATTTGCGGGACCAGCCTATGCCATGCAAAATATTATTACCCAATATACTGATTATGATGGGTATATGGTTATCCCCGTGGATATGCCGTTATTGTCACCTGAAATTATCAAATGTTTATTACAACACCCCCAAGGGGCTATGTTTACGGGGTACCCGTTGCCTGCATATGTGGTGCCCCCAATACAATATACACTGACACTTTTACCCCCCGGTACATCGGTAAACCATATGCTATACCATTATAAGGTTCCTGCGGTGGGGTTGCCTGATGCATATATACCATATATGAAAAATACCAATACCCCCGAACAATGGCAAAAGGTTGTAAAAACATGCAGATAAAATATACAGACACGGCAATAACCGTCAAGATAAGTGAATCTGAAATGTACAGCTTATCCACATTGGGGGGATTGCATCAGACCTTGTCTATGCACAATATGGATTTTACCACGGAAATTATAACAGTCGATACCCCGCAACAAGAATGTTTGTCCGTACATTGGCATACGCAACCACACCATATGAAAATGTCCATATATATCACCCATCGGGTGGTGGACGACCTCATACAAATGGGTAAAAACCGCCATGGTATTAGTACTACAATCGATACAATAAAAATCACCCTACAAGTGGATATAAAGAGCGATACTCGTTAAATCCCATACTTGTCGATAAACCTTAGAAAAAACTTTATTGTACCAATGGGCTGAGGTTACTTTCGAAGGCAAAACCCTTAATATTCGCTTGTCCTGCAAGGATTTTAATATAGTGTTGCAATGCCTTCCCTTCGTTTTGGGTTTCCAAGTGGTCTTTAATCCAATCGACAACCTGTTCATATGCCAATTGATGCCCGTCGACCCGTTCATAAACCTTAATGATATGATACCCAAATGGTGTTAAAACAGGGGTTCTGCTAATCTGTCCCGCACGCATAGTAAATAATTCTTGTTCAAATTCTATGGCTGTTTGCCCTTGGCTTATTTGTCCCAATCGCCCACTGTCTTTTGCCGATGAGCATGCGGATTCTCGTTGGGCAATCAGTCCAAATAAATCAGGCTTTTTAGTAATTTTTTCCAAGGCTATTTCCGCTTTTGTCAATGCTACTTTTTGGGCGGACTTATTATCGGGCGGTGCCAAATACAAAATATGTGCAACCTCAAACAAGGGTGAAGTCATAAACCGTTTTTTATTATTTTGGTAATATTTACGGCATGTATCCTCATCAGCCGTTTGAAATTCGACTTCTGCGTCAATAAGGTCTTCTATTACTTTGTTTTCATCGGATTTTTTATCCCATAACTGCAACTGTGCCGCCCGTTGTAATAACAGTTCCCGAATAACCAATGCCCGTGTGGCATAATATTGGGCGGAAAATAGACTTTCTGCGGGATGGTATTGGGTTTCTTCCATCACGGTTTGTTGTTGAATGGTAACACCGTTCACGGTTATATAGGGGGTGATAGTCATTATTGTGGTCTCTTTCTAACAATTTGATAGGGACGAAATACATAGCCTAAGGGGGCACTTAGCATATGTACAAGGCGGGTAAATGGAAATACTATAAATAATGTTAGCCCAAGGGCAATGTGCATTTTATAAATCAGTGCCACATGGGAAATATCAGCAACATCCACCGCACGGAAAGTGACAATGCGTTGTGCCCAAGACATAAATTTCACCATTTCATATCCGTCTAAATGATGTATCGATACAAATATAGAGGATAACCCCAATAAGAGTTGTACTAATAACAACACCAATACTAATATATCAGCCATTGAACTGTTGGTGCGAATGCGATTATCGGACAAACGGCGATGTAATAACATCAATAATCCAATCAAGCACAATATACCCGCACCCCCCCCAGCACCAATGGCAAGCATTTGTTTGGCACCGTGGGAAATGCCTAGTGCGTCAAAAAACACAATCGGGGTTAATAAGCCCACTGCATGCCCCATAAGAATACTTATCACGCCCACATGGAACAGGACGCTCCCCATAATCAATTGTTTTCGGCGTAATAACTGGGATGACTTGGTTCGCCACGAATATGGGGACCTATCAAATCGCAGGATGTTACCGACAACAAATACCACTAAGGCAATATAAGGATATATCTGAAATAAAAAATAATTTGCTGATTGACTCATCTTTCTATCCTTTCACTGGGGTTTAAATTCATACGGGCAAGCATTTCTTCTGCTTGTGGGCATCCACCCGCATCACCGACCGTTTGTTGGGAATTTTCAAATGCAAATTGTTCTTCCCACGCTTCGTCAATTTCATCTGTATTTAACACAGCCCCAGAATCTTTTTGCAAGGATGCCCGTACAACATCCATATCTGGGGTTTTGGTGGGAATATCAATCAAGGCGTTTAACACCCCCGCATACAGAGATTTACGATTTTGCAACCGTCCCACTAATGCGGACAAGATATTGACAACACTGCCCAAGTTTTCTTTGATTTCATCCGCATCCAACAACGATACATATTCCAAAAATATGGGTAAATAATCGGGGGTTTCAGACGACCCAATACCTAATCCCCGTTCCGCATACAATTCGGACAAATCCACCATCGCCTGCCCCCGTTCACGGGAATCCCCATGTACATGTTCAAACAGGTGCAGGGATAATGACGGCGTACGATCAAACAAATTCACATACGATTCTTGTAAATCCAGTAATTTCGTATTTTTAATATCGTCCAACAACGCCATAATCGGTTGCATGGTGTTTGATTTTAACAGCCCTTCTTGTTGTATCAAAGTACGACATTCGTTTACGGCATGTTTGTGGTTTATGGTGGGGTAGCTTAGCAAAAAGCCAAGTATTTTTAGCGTTCTCATACCTTATCCCCCCTTACATTCACAAGCGGACCCGCCACAACCAGAATGGGTTTTGGGAAATGCCGCATATTTATCACGGTCAAACAAAGTATTCACTTTGTTAGATTTCGTTGATGCACTTTGCCCACGGGATTGGCTAGGTGTGTCAAACATATCAAGGGGGCTATTACTGCCTAGGGAACATCCGTCACCAAAGCTAAACCCACATCCCCCACTAGCACCATATGCATCAAGGGTTTCTTCTTTGTGTCCCGTTGGGATAACATACCTGTCTTCGTAATCGGCAAGTGCCATAATTTTATACATATCCTGCACCATCTCATCGTTCAATCCCACATCGTCCAATATCTGGGAATTGTCTTGATTTTCAATCAGTTGTCCCCGCATATATTGACGCATTGCCATCATGCGTTTTAACCCAAGTCGTATGGGGGCTTCTTCGCCTGCGGTTAATAAGTTTGCCAAATACTTAACGGGAATACGCATATCATCCAAATCAGGCATAATACCGTCCACGGTTGGGATTTTTCCCGCCTGTGCCGCCGATTGAATGGGGGACAATGGGGGAATATACCATACCATAGGTAATGTCCGATATTCTGGGTGCAATGGGAATGCGACCTTCCAGTCGATTGCCATCTTGTACACAGGGGAATTTTGTGCCCCTTCAATCCAATTTTCTGGAATACCTTGAAGGCGGGCTTCGGCAATAATTGCTGGGTCGTGTGGGTTTAAAAATACATCCAACTGTGCCTGGTACAAATCTTGTTCTTTTTCCACACTTGCCGCTTGTTCAATGCGATCTGCATCATACAAAAATACGCCCAAGTATCGAATCCGTCCTACGCAAGTTTCCGAACATACGGTGGGTTCCCCATTTTCCAACCGTGGATAACACAGGGTACATTTTTCCGCTTTACCCGATTTCCAGTTATAGTAAATCTTTTTATATGGGCATCCAGACATACACATTCGCCATCCACGACATTTGTCTTGGTCGACCAATACAACGCCGTCTTCTTCCCGTTTATAAATCGATCCTGATGGACAAGACGCTACACAAGTGGGGTTTAAACAATGTTCGCACAAACGGGGCAAATACATCATAAAAGTATTTTCAAATTCACCATACATCTCTTCTTCGATGTCTTTGAAGTTGTAATCTTTACGGCGGTGGTCAAATTCCGTACCCAAAATTTCTTCCCAGTTTGGACCCCATTCAATTTTTTCCATACGCTTACCTGTTACTAAGGAATGGGGGCGGGCGGTGGGTAACGCCTTGCTATTAGGTGCCTTTTGCAAATGGTCGTAATCGAAGGTAAAGGGTTCGTAATAATCGTCTATTTCTGGTAAATTTGGGTTACCAAAAATATTTGCTAGGATTCGCCATCTTGCCCCTTGTTTTGGATGAATTTTACCATTTTTATGGCGTTTCCATCCGCCCTTCCATTTGTCTTGGTTTTCCCAATCCTTTGGATACCCTATACCGGGTTTTGTTTCCACATTATTAAACCAAGTGTATTCTACCCCTTCACGGGATGTCCATACATTTTTGCAGGTCACCGAACAGGTATGACAGCCAATACATTTATCCAAATTCAAGACCATTCCAATTTGAGCACGAATTTTCATTTGCTTATGCCTCCATTTCCAAAGGTTCATCCATCCAGTCGATCTTGTCCACTTTACGAACAACAACAAATTCATCACGGTTGGTACCGCAAGTGCCATAGTAATTAAATCCATATGACAACTGGGCATATCCGCCAATCATGTGCGTAGGCTTCAAGGTCGCACGGGTTACCGAATTATGAATACCGCCACGGGCGTTACTAATCTTGCTACCGGGGGTGTTGACTAGTTTTTCTTGGGCGTGGTACATCATTAACATACCCTGATTGACCCGTTGGGACACAACCGCCCGTGCCATAATGACACCGTGATTATTGAATACTTCTAACCAATCATTATCTTTTATATTGATTTTTTGAGCATCCGTTTCACTTAACCACACAATCGATCCCCCACGGGACAAGGTCAACATATGCAGGTTATCACTGTATGTAGAGTGAATTCCCCATTTTTGGTGTGGGGTAATAAAATTTAACAAAATTGTTGGTGATTCATCCCCATATTTGTCCAATGTATATTGGACGGTGTTGGTATTGATGGGGGGACGGTATGATACCAGACTTTCCCCAAAATCAATCATCCATGGGTGATCTTGGTACAATTGTTGTCGTCCGGTCAATGTCCGCCATGGAATATGTTCATGTACATTGGTGTATCCCGCATTATAACATACATGTTCGGATTCCAAACCACTCCAAGTGGGGGAACTAATAATCTTGCGGGGTTGTGCCTGAATATCATAGAAGCGGATTTTTTCGTCTTCTTTTGGCAGGGCTAGATGTGTATGGTCAATCCCTGTTATCTTGCTTAACGCAGACCATGCTCTTACGGCGACCTCGCCATTTGTTTCTGGGGCAAGGCTTAATACGACCTCGCACGCATCGATGTCGGTGATGATATTCGCCCGTCCGTCTTTGTTTTTCCCATTTAGTTTTTTCAAGAAGTCCACTTCGTGTTCCGTATTCCATGCAATACCTTTGCCCCCATTACCAATGTTTTCCAACAATGGTCCTAGGGAAGTAAACCGTTTATATGTATCGGGATAATTGCGTTCAATAACCTTCATCATTGGGGCGGTTTTGCCGGGGATAAGGTCACATTCGCCCTTACGCCATTCTTTGACATCCGGTTGCGATAATTCCCCGGGTGTATCGTGTTGAATCGGGTTTAAAACGATCTCTTCTTCTGCGGTTAGGTTGCCTTCGCACATTTCAGAAAATTTCTTGGCTAATCCCTTGTAGATTTCCCAATCAGATTTGCTCTGCCATACGGGGTCAATTGCCTTGGACAACGGGTGAATAAATGGATGCATATCCGATGTGTTTAAGTCGTTTTTCTCGTACCAGCTGGCGGTGGGCAATACAATATCCGAATACAAACAAGTTGTAGACATACGGAAATCTAGTGTGGTTATCAAATCTAATTTGCCTTCGGGGGCTTGGTCGTGCCATACCACTTCTTCGGATGTTTCCAGACCTTGATCGCCTAAATCTTTGCCCTGTACACCATGTGTGGTGCCAAGGAAATGTTTTAGGAAATATTCATGCCCTTTACCAGATGAACCCAATAAGTTAGACCGCCATACAAATAAATTCCGTGGCCAGTTAGCTGGGTTATCAGGGTCTTCACAAGACATGCGTAAATCCCCTTTGCTTAGCCGTTCGACCACATGTTCAATGGGGTCTTTGCCTTGGGATTTCGCCTGTTTTACCAAATCAATGGGATTTTCTTGTAATTGTGGGGCGGATGGTAACCATCCCATCCGTTCCGCACGGATGTTACAATCAATAATAGACCCCTTCCACTTATCTTTGTTGGCAAGTGGGGATAAAACATCCCCCACATTTAAGGTTTCATATCGCCACTGATCCGTATGGGCATAAAAGAACGAAGTGGAATTTTGTTGCCGTGGGGGACGAGCCCAATCCAAGGCAAATGCCACCGGCAACCAACCAGTTTGTGGACGCAACTTTTCTTGTCCCACATAGTGGGCCCAACCGCCACCAGATTGCCCGACACAGCCACAAAATACCAACATGTTAATACATGCACGATAATTCATATCCATGTGATACCAGTGGTTCATCGCCGCACCAATAATAATCATTGATTTACCCTTGGTAACATCCGCATTACGGGCAAATTCCCGTGCCACACGAATAACCTGTTCGGGGGATACACAGGTAACGCTTTCCTGCCATTTTGGGGTATATGGAATATTTTCATCATATGTTTTTGCCACATGGTCACCACCCAATCCATCCCGATAGATACCATAATTGGCACACATTAAATCAAACACACACGCAACGGCGACTTTTTCCCCATTTAATTCCAAGTATTTTACAGGAATATTTCTATTCAGTATTTCTTCTTGTTTATTAGGTTCAAAATATCCATGTTCGTGTTCATGATTGGCAAAGTATGGAAAACCAACCTTGACAATATCTTGGTGTGATCCTAACAAAGTTTTTTGTGGGCGAATATCGTCCCCAGTTTTTGCGTCTTGGGGTACAGTATTCCATTTGCCTTGTTCGCCCCAACGAAAACCGATGGAACCTTTTGGCACCGTAATATTACCCGTATTTTCATCAAAGCATACGGTTTTCCATTCTGGGTTATTGTCTTCACCCATATTATTATCAAAATCAGATGCTCGAACCATACGCCCCGGGGCATATGTGCCGTCTGTTTGTGGGTCTAATTTTACCAAGAATGGGAAATCCGTGTATTTACGGGTATAATCATCAAAATATTCGGATACATTATCCAAATGAAATTCCCGTAAAATAACATGCCCCATTGCCATACCCATTGCCGCATCCGTACCCTGTTTTGGATTCAACCAAATATCACCAAATTTGGACGCCTCGGAATAATCGGGGGTAACGGTTACGACCTGTGTGCCTTTGTAACGGGCTTCGGTCATAAAGTGGGCATCAGGTGTTCGGGTTTGCGGAACATTTGACCCCCACATAATAATGAAACCAGAATTATACCAATCGGCACTTTCGGGTACATCCGTTTGTTCGCCCCAACTTTGCGGGGAAGAGGGCGGTAAATCACAATACCAATCGTAAAAACTCATACACACACCGCCCAATAAGGACAAATAGCGTGATCCCGCCGCATATGACACCATAGACATGGCAGGAATCGGCGAAAAACCAATTAAACGATCGGGTCCATGCACCTTAATCGTATGAATATTTGCCGCCACAATAATTTCTTGGACTTCGTCCCAGTCCGCCCGTACAAACCCCCCATGACCACGGACTTTTTGATACGATTGGCGTAAAACAGGGTCATTTTGAATGGATGCCCAAGCCTCCACAGGGTTTGATATTTGTGCCTTAGTCTTCCGCCAAATTTCAAGTAACCTTTTACGAATCATCGGATATTTTAAACGGTTTGCCGCATATATATACCAACTGTAACTAGCGCCCCTAGCACACCCACGGGGTTCATGATTGGGTAAATCGGGACGGGTACGGGGATAATCTGTTTGTTGGGTTTCCCAAGTGATTAACCCATTCTTAACATATATCTTCCAAGAACAAGACCCTGTGCAATTCACACCATGGGTAGAACGCACAATCTTGTCATGGGCCCACCTATCACGATACCCTTGTTCCCATCCCCGATTTTCCGAAGTGGTCACACCATGCCCGTTGGCGAAGGTTTCCCGTTTTTGTTTAAAATAACTCATACGATCTATAAAATAACTCATTAAAATAAGCCTCCATAAGTATAATCAGATAAGGATACTGTAAATCGTATCAAAAAATTCATCCTTGATTGTAGTCAAGCGGTTAACCCTTTGTTTTTCAGTATTAAACCAGACAAAAAAAGTACCGAATAAAACCGATTTAAGGGTTTTGGTAGTGGGATGTTTTGCGTAAATACACATACCAATTTAAAACCACACAAACCATATAAAACACAGCAATACCATATAGTGCTAATTCTGGGGTGGTGGCTTTAATTTGTTCGCCTAATATTTTGGGGATGATAAATGCACCGTATGCGGCAACCGCAGATGTCCACCCCAAAACAGGACCTGCTTGTTCTTTGTTAAAGACTTTGGCAATGGTACGGAAAGTGGATCCGTTACCAATACCGCTAGCCATAAATAAAACTAGGAATATAATAAAAAATGGTAGGAAATATTCTTCTGGGGTTGCCGATGCATATGCCAATTTCATATAGTATGCCACACCTAATGCACCAATAACCATGGCAATGGCACAAATTTGCGTCACCAACGCACCGCCTAAACGGTCGGAAATCCACCCACCAATCGGACGAATTAACGCCCCGATAAATGGACCCATCCATGCGTACATTAACGCACTGGGGGCATTGGGGTTAATCAGGTTATGGGTCATAACCCCACTAGCATCCGCTACATGTTGGTACCCAAATATAACCTTAATTGCCAACGGAAATGCCGCAGAAAAGCCAATAAATGATCCAAATGTCATGGTGTAAATAATGGTCATTACCCAAGTATGGGAATTGCCGAAAATTTGATATTGGCGTTTTAAACTTTCTTGGATATTTTTGATGGGAATCAGTTTTAATCCGAATACGGTTACGGCAATAATAAGGGGTAATACAATCCATTTACTAATGTTTAATCCACTACCATTTGCGGATTCTGGTAACATTAACCACAACCCACCAGAAGCAATGACAAGGCCGATTACCAACATTATGAAAATTTTGAATATGGCAGGTAGCACCCCATCTACATCAGGGGATACATGATTCGCCTTAATATTATTCATGCCAAAATATGCAATAATGCTAAGTGGTATTAGCACCGCAACCCAAACAAAGCCCGCATTGTGAATATAAGTATCCGTTCCCGCAGGAATTTTACCAATTAAAGTACCAGATGTATTTTGCAACACCATGGCATCGCCCCAAAAAATACCAAAGGTCATCACCAAAGGTACCAAAATTTGCATCGTTGTAACCCCAAAATTTCCCAATCCCGCATTTAGCCCAAGGGACAAACCTTGGACTTTCTTGGGGAAAAAGAAGCTGATGTTTGACATGGATGATGCAAAATTACCACCCCCAAAACCGGACAATAACGCCAACAATTGAAATACCCATAATGGGGTGTTAATATTTTGTAATGCCACACCCGCACCCCACGCAGGGGCAATCAATAATGCAGTGGTAAAAAATATAGTGTTTCGACCACCCGCTAAACGGATAAAAAAGGAACTGGGAATCCGCAATGTGGCACCAGAAATACCCGCAATTGCCATTAAGGTGAATAAATCAGATTTGCTAAATACAAAACCAATGTTTAGCATTTGTACGGTAATGATGCTCCAATACAACCATACGGCAAACCCACATAACAAACATGGGATGGAAATAATTAAATTCCGCCATGCTACACTAGCCCCCCCCGATGTCCATTCACCGGTATTTTCTGGTTCCCAATTCATTAAATCTTTGGACATAATATATACTCCTCCTTGATATTTTAAGATTCATCAAGTTCTGGTAAAAACTTAGATTTTTTCAAAGGTTTTTCCTGTATTACAATCGATACATGCATCCAAATCAGTGCAACAAAGGTAATTAAGAATAACAACATAAAGCAACTGGTCCACACATCAATAACATCGTTCATAATTCCGAATGTAATGGGCAAAAAGAACCCGCCTAATCCACCGATTAAGCCAACAATACCGCCTACGGCACCCACATTATTTGGGTAATACACGGGGATATGTTTATACACCGCCGCCTTGCCTAAGGACATAAAGAATCCCAAAACAATGGTCAAAAACACAAATACGGGTAAACTAAGACCGAATGAAAATGTTATATCGCCGTCGATACCTTGTACCACATAAGTGGTTTGTGGATATGACATGATAAATGTAGCAATGGCACAGGCAATAAAGGTCGCATACATAACGAATCTTGCCCCCCATTTATCGGACCAATACCCGCCCAATGCACGGAAAACAGACCCCGGCAATGCATACGCTGCCGCCAACAGACCGGCGGTTTTAATGTCTAATCCATACACGCCCACATAGTACCGTGGCAACCATAATGCCAAGGCAACAAACGCCCCGAATACAAAGAAATAATACAATGAAAAACGCCATACTCGTAAGTTCTTTAATGGTGCCATTTGTTCAATAATCCCAACGGGTTTTTGGTTTTTTGCCTTGCGTTCCGCTAGTTTTGGGTCATCTTTTGCCAGAATGTAAAACAATACAGCAACCACAAACATAACTACCGCATATACTTTTGCTGTGTCTTGCCACCCAAGGGCGATAAGCAGGTACGGTGCCCCAAAATTGGTAACTGCCGCCCCCACATTACCCACACCGAATATCCCTAGTGCGGTGCCTTGTTTTTCTTTTTCATACCATTGGGATACATAGGTTATACCCACGGCAAATCCCCCACCGGCAAGCCCCACCCCTAGGGCGGCAACTAAAAACATTTCATATGTTGTAACAGAGGATAATAAATATGTGGCAATCGCCGATGCGGTCATGGTCAACGCCATTACAATTCGTCCCCCATACTGATCCGCCCAAATACCCAGCAACAGGCGACTCAACGCCCCCGTTAATACGGGTGTTGCCACCAATATACCGAACTGGGTATCATTTAAGCCCAATTCTTGTTTGATTTTTACGCCTAAAATAGAAAAAATTGTCCAAATCGCAAAACATACTGTAAACGCAAAAGTACTCAGGAATAATGCCCTGCTTTGATCCGTCTTTGTAACCATGGTATAAGTCCTCCTTAAATTACATAAATAAGTTTACAAATCATTTAAATGTCCTTGGTATTCAAGCACCTATAAATATTTAACTTGATATTTAATTTATACTATCCTATAATAAATGTATTGTTCTGTAATTGAGTATAATCAAGCGAACATACGATATTTACATCGTATATTGTATAAGAATATTGATAAATGAGAGAGATAAGACCATGCAAAAAAGTATAAAGAATCTGCAAAACTTCTGTGCATATAATACCCGCAGGGGGGCTGTTTTTTTAAAGGAAATGACAAGCAATAACCTTGTTGATATATGGGAAAATGCTATCATCGAAACATACGAACCCGAACAAATTATTGCCCAACAAGGGGATATGCCACAGGGGTTCTATGTACTGATAACAGGAACATTACGCACAACCCGTATTAGTGAATCTGGTAAACAAATAACTATCAACTTATTTAATTCTGGTGATATGTGTCTAGAAGATAGTCTGATTTTGCAAACGCCTATTACCATAAATCTGCAAGCTGTACAGCCAAGCACTGTATTATTTGTTCCCAAATCATTTGTGTCAAAACAGCTGGACAATAACGATATTCTTGCTATGAGGCTATTAAAATCTATGGCAATAAATTACCGTGCAACTATTCAACATATTGATGTTCTAAGCATCAAATCACCCGTACAACGGGTTGGGTACTATTTTTTGTCAGAGTATTTAAAAAAGGGCACCCCCAACATCTTTACATTGCCATTTAAGAAACAAGATGTGGCGAATTATTTGGGTATAACCCCCGAAACTTTTTCCCGTGTGATAAAAAAGATTGAACCCATGGGCATAGCGATAGACAACAATACGGTTTATGTTAAAAAAGACGATGTGCTATGTGATTTTTGTGACCTTGATACGGCGACCATGTGCCCCAAAAGCCAAGAATGTGAAAAGTTCTGCTTCGAGTGTGGTGGTGAAATAACGGTCTGATATATATCTTATTATAATCCTAAATGGATGTTCCACTTTTGCCCGAAGCGATGATAAACCTTTTGTTGCGTTTTTCTTGTTTCTTGGATAATTTCTGACTGCCATAACCTGCCTTGCTCCGTTTTGTCTTATCAAGTACAGCACAGGTTATCTTTTCCTTGCTGTGCATCAAGGCTTGTTTGTATCGGTGGTCATGCTCTTATGACGGCATTTTATATTCCCATGAAATACACTATACACACCACCCTATTTTTTAATTAGGTCATCTACTAAATCTGACAAATTATCTTTATCCCAAGCATATGGTCTTTGATAATCTGGAATTTGATAAAAAATATAATCCGAACACAAAATCTCTCGTAATGGTTTGATTTTAGCATCAATTTTTAAATCTCTCATAATTTAAACAGTCCTTGTAAATATAAAAAACAATTTATCAATCAATATCAATCTATCCAAAAACAATAGTGAAATTCGTATAAAATAATTTTCTTACCTGTACTGTAAAATGTAGTTTTGATTTTTTAAGAGAAGTTTTTGTAATGGGAGACAATGCCCACCACCAATAAAAAACGCATTTTTGGTGGCTTGGTTGTGTGTTTTATGGTATACAGTGTGTGTTATGATAAAGCGATGGATACACCCTACATTTAGTGCATTGCCCATGCGTTATACGACGCTGGCGGTTGCGTTGGTGTTTGTTACTTTTATTATTGTGTTGCCGTTTCTTGCAGTGTTGTGGCAGTTGTCTGATGCTTCTTTGGTCGATATTTGGTATATCGTTACCGATGAGCGGGCGGTGGTGTCGTATGCGTTGACCCTGAAAGTGGCGGGCATTGCCACCGTGTTAAATGTTGTCTTTGGGTTTGTCATTGCGTGGGTATTAACCCATTATAATTTTGTTGGCAAAAAAATTCTCGATGCGTGTATTGATTTACCGTTTGCGTTGCCCACTTCAGTAGCGGGGGTGGCGTTGGTGGCGTTGTATGATGAAAACGGCTTTATGGGGCAGACTTTGGATATATTTGGGTGGCAAGTGGCGTATACTTGGGTGGGGATTATGATTGCTATGACTTTTACTTCGTTGCCATTTGGCGTCAGGAGCGTCCAGCCGGTGTTGCAATCGCTGAACAAAAATCTGGAGCAGGCGGGGGCGTCATTAGGGGCAAGTGGCTACCAAGTGTTTCGATATATCGTGTTTCCACAAACTTTACCAGCGTTTGTCTCCGGGGCAAGTGTGGCATTTTCAAGGTCTTTGGGGGAATTTGGGGCGATTATTTTTATTGCCGGCAATATCCCGTTTGAAACGGAAATCACATCGTTACTGATTATGATTAAGTTGGAAGAATTTGACTATGTGGGGGCGGCGGCGATTGCCACAGTTATTTTGCTGTTTAGCCTGTTTACTTTGGTAAGCACCGCATATATACAAGGGCGGTTTACCGCTCGATTAAGGGCATAAAGCATGACACACCCGTATACAAAATATACTTTGATTTTTATTGCCGTAACATTTGCGGTATTGGTGTTGGGGCTGCCCGTATTTGCCATATTTCAGCGAGCGTTTGCCGATGGCATCGGGGCGTATATCGATGCGATAAGCGACAGGGATACGATGCTTGCCATTCGCCTAACCCTGTTGGTAAGTGCGATTATTTTACCCATAAACATTATCTTTGGTGTCTGTGCCGCTTGGGTGATTGCCAAACATCGAGTGCGGGGGGCAAAATGGTTAATGACCCTTATCGAAATGCCGTTTTCCATATCGCCGATTGTGGCAGGGTTGGCGTATTTGTTGTTATATGGCAACTATGGTATGCTGGGCAAATATTTATCACCGTATGATATTCAATTGATGTTTAATGTGATAGGTATTGGCTTGGTATCGTTGTTTGTGTCTTGCCCGTTTATTGTCCGCAGTGTGGTACCAGTCATGGAACAACAAGGCATCAGCCAAGAAGAGGCGGGCTTAACATTAGGGGCGAACGGATTGAAAGTGTTTTGGTTCGTAACCTTACCGAATATCAAGTGGGGATTGCTGTATGGTATCATCCTTGCCAATGCTCGAGTGATGGGCGAATTTGGGGCGGTCAGTGTGGTATCGGGGATGATACGGGGCGAAACCATGACTTTACCGCTACAAGTACAGTTGTTATATTTTGACAACAATGTAACAGGGGCATTTGCGGCGGCAACCGTGTTGGCTTTACTAGCCTGTGTAACACTGGTTATTCGCAACAAGGTAGAAAAGAAATATCCATAAAACAGAAAGTATACCCATGACATTACAGATTGCAGAAATTGAAAAAATATATCCGAACGGGTTTCACGCTCTAAAAAGCGTGTCGTTACAGATCGACAAAGGCGAAATGGTGGCGTTGCTTGGGGCGTCTGGATCGGGTAAAACCACCTTATTAAGGATTGTTGCCGGCTTGGAATCGCTAAGCAGTGGACAGGTTATCGCCGATGGGCAGGACATCACCCTTGTATCGCCACAAAAACGGGAGTTTGGCTTTGTGTTTCAAGACTATGCCCTGTTTCCGCACATGAGCGTAGCCGACAATGTGGGTTTTGGCTTAAAAATGCGGGGCGTTGCCAAACGCAACATACAACACACAGTCGCCCATATGCTGGACATGGTACACATTCCCCACCTAGCCGACCGATACCCCAGCCAACTGTCCGGCGGACAAAAACAACGGGTAGCCATGGCACGGGCATTAGCCATCCGCCCAAGATTGTTGTTATTAGACGAACCGTTTTCCGCCCTAGACACCCAAGTGCGGGAATCGTTACGCCAATCGACCCTAGACCTACAAAAACAAGTAGGCATCGCCAGCATCCTAGTAACCCACGACCAAGACGAAGCCCTAAACATGGCAGACAAAATCGCCATCATGCACAACGGCACAATAGAACAATTCGATACCCCAGAAAACATCATCAAAAACCCCGCCAGCGATTATGTGCGGGACTTTATCCGTGTAACACCGGAATTTTATGTGGGGGGGCATATTTGATTTTGAAAAATACGATGTTTCGATACTTTTATATCAATGTTACACTTCATTTAGTTTAATATTATAATCTTTCATAACCTGTTTGTTTTTGGTGGAATAGAGTATATTATCTCTGTATTTTAATGCAATTTTGTCCAATTGTTCCAATACAATAAGTATGGTATCCAAATCTATTCTATTGTGTTGCGATTTATGAGCCCCTCTATATTTGTCAGATTTTAATCTGTCGTACAAAAATTCTAACGCTCTATTTCCAACACTAAAACTTTTAATAAATTCTATATCATAATCCATTTTTCAGCCTTTCATTTGCTAATTTTACATATTCTATGTTTTGATCGGCACACAAAAAATTACGATTAAGTTGAAAAGAAGCTATTGCAGTGGTTCCGCTGCCTACGAAACAATCTAAAACAATATCATTTTCATTACTACTGGCTTTGATAATTCTATGAACCAAGTCAATAGGTTTAGGCGTTATATGTTTTAGTTTAGGTGTCTTGCCATTTACTTTTTGTTTATGTCTTTGGCTGGAAAAATGCCACACTTCACCACATAATTTTCCGTTAGAGTTTGGAAACCACCGCTTCCCGTTTTTTAAAATACCCTTTTTACTGGCATGTGCAATACGAGAAGTTGATTCATACGGTATTCTTATATCCTCAGCATTAAAGGTATGTTTATTGGACTTGACAAAAAAAAGTATAGTTTCTTGACCATTGGCAAATTTACTCTTTGAGTACCCTAAACCATCCCGTTTATCCCAAGTAATCCAATTTTGAAAAATCAATCCTTTTGAAACTAAATACTGCAATATAAAAGCAGAATTATAAGGTGTGTTGAATATATACAAGCTCCCCGTATTTTTCAACTTGTCTATAATAAGGTCAATCCATTGATATGAAAAATTCAAAAAATCATCGTGACATTTAAATATGTCCCAATCTGCCTTCGACATATTATAGGGTGGATCAAGCACTGCTAAATCTATGCTTGCATTGTCTATTTTTTGCAAGAATTTTATACAGTCCATATGGTATATTTTATTTATTTCTAACATAACCAGACTATAACATAGAATTTACCTTTAAATCAATTATATCTGCATACGAGTCAGAGATTTCATAACCGATATATTTCCTTTGCATTTCTTTTGCTACTTTTAAAGTAGTGCCAGAACCTGTAAATGGGTCTAATACAACACCGTTAACGAAAGTGTATAATTTAACGCACCGCCGTACAATTTCTTCGGGCATAATGGCAGAATGTGCCCCAAAGGCTAAATCATTTTTATTGGGTATTGGAATATTCCATATTTGCTTAGTGTATTCGACCCATTCTTTTTGCGTTAATTTACTCTTTTGTTTAATTTCGGGGCATGTAACTTTTTTGGGTTTTCCATCTTTGACATATACAGTTATAAATTCAATTGTGTTTTGAGCATAAAAATTTCTCGGATATGGATAACTACCAAACATCAATTTTTTTGACGGATTTGTCCTATTCCAAATATATATATATCCAGTAAATAAAATTTTGTACCATGTAAAACAGAATGTTGAATATCACTATTTATGTCAAAAATATGCCTATTATAGTGCGTATTTAAGTCTTTTTTCAGCATTGGCATTAAAGGTGTGTTAATAACCATTTTTCCATTAGGGGCAAGAACACGATAACATTCCTTCCAGACAGACAACATACTTTCTATGTATTGGTCATAATTATTAATATCACCAATTTGGTTTTGCATAGATTCTGAAACTTTTTTGGATTGGTAGCCATCCATAGAGTAATCTTTAATATTAAAATAGGGGGGACTGGTTACAATGAGATCAACGCTGTTATCTGGAACATGTTGCATGTTCCTAGAGTCCTCAAAAAATACTCGATTCATATAATCCATGATATATTCCAAACCAAAGACCCATCAGCCCCACAAACCTAAAAGACCATTACGCTAGTTTTGCACATAGCAACAATAAAAAAATAAATTTTTACTCGTGATGGAACAATACACCATAAAACAGAAATTATGTCAAGTTGCCAATTTAATTTTCTACATCTCCAGCTCTACCTTTGTCGTATACTTCATATGCTCCATAGCAAAGGTCGAAGTCACATCGTATAAATCTATTTGGCTGACCAAATATTTGTAAAATCTGTCGAAATGAGGCAGGTCTTGTACTTGTACTTTTAGTAAATAGTCCCATTGTCCTGCCATGCGGTATGCCTCCATGACTTCGGGAATAGGCAACACGGTTTTGCGGAAGTATTCCAGCCATTGTTGATTGTGTTCGTTGGTGCGGATGTTGACGAACACCACTGTGCCTCGCTGGACTTTGGCACCGTCTATGAGGGCGACCTTGCCTAGTATGACCCCTAATTCTTCCAACCGCTTAATCCGCCGCCAACAAGGCGTGGGCGACAGGTTTACTTGTTTTGATATATGGTTTAACGGGGCGGTGCAATCGCTTTGTAATATGGATAAAATTTTTAAATCTGTGTGGTCTAAGTGCATAGTTTGTATTCCTTGTCTGATATATATGGGGTGGGGCATAAAATATTTTTCTATTTTACCTATTCCCCTCATAAGCATTATAAAAAATTTTTCTAAAAGATCGTATATAAAGAAAATATTACCTTATTTTTGTCTGCAAGTACATAAAATATTTACTTTTCTACGGTTTTTTGAGAATATTATACCACATATACAAACATTGAGGTATAACTATGAACACTGTATTAAAACAATTTATTGGCAATTTATCGGCTTTGGGCGACATAACCGATGTAGCATTGGTCGGGGGGTTTTTACAACACCGTTTGCCCCCTGTGTTGCGGTGCCGGCATTTACTGGACGGTGTGGACATATGTGCCGATATAAAACACGGATACAACAAAATCACCTTGCACACCCACACGGGCAAAAACCCGTGGTCAGTGCAGGTTCTCATTTGGGCACCACAGGCGGTAACACCGATTCACAATCACAAATGTTTTTGCACCTTTGCCATGTATCAAGGCACTTTGGACGAGGACAGATACACAGCACAAGGCATATACAAACACACCGCCACCTACACCCCGGGGGCGATGGTATCGCTGACTCCAGACGGCACAGATGTACACCGCATGATAAACACCTCTAATGACATTGCCATATCGCTACATTTTTACGGTATCAACGGCACTATAGACACTTCCATTCGCACCGTGTTTAAAGAAGATAGAGCCATAGTAGCATAACATTTTTAAATGTTGCCTACACCCTTAAATTTACATTTACCATTGAGCGATTTTGTGGTATGCTGCAGGCGAATTTTTTGTAACCGTTTGAATTTGGAGAGACACATGTCAAAAATTAAAGTGAAAAACCCGATTGTGGAAATAGATGGCGATGAAATGACCCGTATTATATGGGACTTTATTAAGAATAAGTTAATCTTGCCGTATTTAGATGTGGATTTAAAATACTATGACCTCAGTATTCAAAAACGGGACGCAACGGACGATCACATCACCGTTGATTGTGCCCGTGCGGTCAAGCAATACGGAGTGGGCGTCAAGTGTGCGACCATTACCCCTGATGAAGCCCGGGTGGAAGAGTTTGGGCTGAAATCCATGTGGCGGTCGCCGAATGGTACCATTCGTAACATCTTGGGGGGGACAGTGTTTCGGGAGCCGATTGTATGTTCTAATATTCCCCGTTATGTGCCGGGGTGGAAAAAACCGATTATTGTTGCCCGCCATGCGTTTGGGGATCAGTATCGGGCGACCGATTTTGTGGTACCGGGGGCGGGCAAATTGACCGTTAAATTTGCACCAGAGGACGGCGGAGAAGCCATCGAACGGGAGGTATTTAGTTTCGAAGGCGGCGGCGTTGCCATGTCGATGTACAACACAGATGACAGTATTCGTGGCTTTGCCCATGCGTGTTTTAACTATGCCATTTCCCGCAAGGTGCCCTGTTTGCTGTCGACCAAAAACACCATTATGAAAGCCTATGATGGGCGGTTTAAAGACCTGTTCCAAGACATTTTTGATGCGGACTACAAAGCCCAATTCGATGCACTGGGCATCTGGTACGAACACCGCCTGATTGACGACTTGGTGGCGTTTGCCATTAAGTCCGAAGGGGATTTCTTGTGGGCGTGCAAAAACTATGATGGCGATGTACAATCGGACATTGTGGCACAGGGTTTTGGATCGCTTGGCTTGATGACTTCTGTACTGATGACCCCCGATGGCAAGACCATTGAATCTGAGGCGGCACACGGGACGGTAACCCGCCACTACCGCCAGCACCAGCAAGGCAAGGAAACTTCCACAAACCCGATTGCATCGATTTTCGCATGGACTCGGGGGTTAAAATATCGGGGCGAATTTGACGGCACACCAGAAGTGGTACACTTTGCCGATACCCTAGAACGCATCTGTATCGAAGCCGTAGAAGACGGCAAAATGACTAAAGACTTGGCATTGCTGGTCGGCAATACGCAGCAATACATGACCACCAACGCCTTTTTAGACGAACTGGACAGCCGTTTGCAAAAAGCTATGGCATAAGAGTTATGCACAAAACCACCCTGATACAGCCAAAAAAAGCATAATACGCATACACCAAAAAGTAAAATTTTACATCTTATACACGCATTTTCTAATGGGGGGGAGTCCGATTGGGACGCCCCCACCATGAAGCTTGCCAAGCCATACCCTATGGTTATGTATACTTTTGTAGGTTTCAACTAAACAACAAAAAATAGAAATGAAAAAATATTAAAAAATATCGAAAAAAACCTTGACACCGAAAAAAAAAAAAATATGTTACACTTACAGAGTGTACATTTTTAACAACTGGTTTTTTTACAAAGGATTTTTGACAATGAAAAAAATATTTCTTATCAGCACAAGTGCGGTTGTACTGACATGGGCAACCCCTATATTAACCAACGACACGGATACAGTAGTCAGTCGTACCGGCGGCGTATTGGTCGATTCGGTCAACAAAAAAGGTATCTTTCAATGGCTCGAGGGCGGCTTTGGCTATACAAACAAAAAACTCAGTTATGATTTAACTGCCTTTAAGGTGTTGCGGGAAAACAAGAGTGCCGTCCGGTACCTACAAACCTCTTTACGCCGCAAGGGGGCGGAAAACACTTTTAATATTGGCTTTGGTACCCGTAACGCTATCAATGATGCCAGAACCACCCTTATAGGGGCAAATATATTTATCGACAGCAAAGACGGTGCCGGCAAGTTTTATACATTCGGCAATAAAGCCTATAAACGCTTATCGCTTGGTCTCGAGTTAAAAACTGGGGGATTCGATCTATCGGCAAATATGTATCGTCCTATGGGCAGTGCGGTTATTTTAGGGCGAAAGGTTATGAAAGGCTTCGATATGACCGCCAAAGGCACTGTTACAGATACCCTGAATATCGGTTTAAACACCTATAAATTCGATGGCGTTGCCGACAAGGTCGAACAGGGGAATAAATTAATTTTAGAATTTAAACCGAACAGTATCATAACGATTCGGGGCGAATACGACAAACCGAAATCGTCATCGGCACAAACGAATGTATACGCCGGCTTTAAATTTGCCTTTGGTACATCGAATACTAGGCAACAAAACAGCGGCGGCAACACATGGGGTGCATGGCTGCTAACACCATAGCATCCATAATATCATCTGCTGCAAGAACACGCATTGCCCCCGGCAACGATGTATTCATTCAGAGCTCGGGCAAAAATGCTAACAAAGCGGTAAGGTTTACCTTTACATTTGGGGCAACTGCTGATGGTAAATACAAAGCAGGCACCGCAAATGTGGTTACATACTGGCGTACACGATAATAATATTTGGTTTTACACCACATACAAAATTAGGGGGGCTGTGCCCCCTTATGATGACTATTCAGTGCAACGGCACATATAAATAGTGTAGAAACCATTTGTATTACAGGGATTATGGCATCGCCAAACATAAAGAATGTTCTCGAAAAAGTATGTTGTTGACAGTGGTACTTCACAGTGACCGTATACAGATAATGTGGCATTAATACATTAAAACAGATATTTTATCTAGTTTTTGGGAACCACTTCTTAATTACGGGTTACCGCCAAAAATGATTTTACGAAGTATTCTATGAGGTCTGCCTTTATAGATGCAATGCTGGTGCGACCAGATGGTAGCATATATATGGCATATTCTTTTTTCAGCTGTACTGTTTGTTCGGCTGTAATAGGCAACAGGCTGAACATACCGTTTTGTTCGGTCAAAAAGTGGAAATCTTGGCTGTTGGTATAGGTGTGGAATGTGTCCCGTAATTGTGTGCGTAATTGTTTTACATACGCCCGCATATCGTCCAGTTCCGCCGACCACTCCGCCCGCAGATGTGCATCGCACAAAATAGTATCGATCACTTTGGCACCGTGATCTGGGGGCATGGACCAACATAAACGGGAAATCTGTGCCAAATGGCTTTGTGTTATGGGGGCGGTTGTCGGATTTGATATGACCATAGCAAGTCCAATGCGTTCTTTGTACAGTCCAAAGTTTTTAGACCCAGATGCCAACACAAACGACTGTGGCGAATGGGTTACCATATACCGCATGCCCTGTGCATCTTCATCAAGCCCTGTGGCAAATCCTTGATAGGCTATGTCGACCATCGGTGTTACACCTTTGTCGTTGAAAAAAGCGGTTAATTCCTGCCATTGTAACGGAGATAAATCAATGCCTGATGGGTTTTGACAGCACCCGTGCACTAATACCACATCGTGTGACTTAACGGTGTTTAAATCGGATTTTATAGCGTGAAAATCCAAGGCGTTGGCAGTGGCGTTGTAATATGTGTATGGTTTTACTTTTAAGCCGATTTTTTCCGCTTGGGTCTGGTGGTTTACCCATGTGACATTGGGAATCCAAAAAGTGGCGTTCGGATGGGCACCGTGTATTATATTGAGGAGCATATACAATGCCCCTGTGCCACCGGGCGTTGCAGCACTGGCAACACGGGAAAAATCAAAATCATCGCCCAGTACCAATGCCCCAAATGACTTGCGAAATTGGGCATTGCCTGTTAAAGAGCCGTATGCTTTGGTGATTTCCGTGTCGGTAATACGGCTTTCTGCCTTTTTTACCGCAGAAAAAATGGGCGTAATGCCGTCTGCGTTACAAAACATGCCCAGTCCCAAATCCATTTTAAGGGAACGGGTATCTTCGGCGTATTGTTGTACCAATGTAAACAGTTCTGGTATGGGTTGTGGTTGTAAGTTTTCTAGCATGATATTCCTTTCTGTTATCCTGCAATATAACCACATTTTTATATGATTGTATATAAATTATTGCAATATATCCGTAAATACGATATTAATTTAAAATTAACGGGCAAAAATCTTTATATTTTTGTAATAGTATACTAGATGTTGGCAACACCATAGAAAAGAGTATTTTATGAAATTAGCATCGTACACAGCCAATGGACAAGCGTTTTATGGACATGCAGTCGATGGGGGGATGATTGCCCTGTCGCCTGATTTTCCTGAGTGGGCAACCCTGAAAGATGTGATTGCAGCGGATGGTATCAGGCAATTAGAACAGACCGTCTCAAGCAAGACTGTAACCCATGCAGATGGATCGTATACATATGATATTCCCATTCCCAATACTGAAAAAATCATTTGTGTTGGGGTCAATTACTTGGATCCCAACTCCCCCTATCACAGTGATTCCACCCCCCCTGAACACATGACATTATTTTTCCGGACAGTGCGGTCTTTTGTGGGGCATGGTCATCCACTGGTACGCCCAAAACCGCACATTTCTGAACAATTAGATTATGAGGCAGAAATCGCCGTTGTCATCGGTAAACAAGGACGATATATCAGTGCACAGCATGCCTATGACCACATTGCCGGTTTTACCTTATGTAACGAAGGATCGGTACGGGATTGGGTTGCCCATTCCAAATTTAATGTAACCCCCGGCAAGAATTTTGAACAATCGGGATCTATGGGACCTTGGATGGTGCCGTTTGCGAATGCTGAGCAACTGGATGACCTGTTGTTTACTGCCCATGTGAATGGGGAATTACGGCAACGAGCCTATACAAAAAATATGATTCACTCCATTCGGTCGCAAATAGCGTATATTTCTACTTTTACCACTTTGGTTGCAGGGGATATTATTGTTACAGGCACCCCCGGGGGATCGGGGGCTAGGCAAAATCCCCCTGTGTTTTTACAACAAGGGGATGTGGTAACCATTGAATCGGACAGTATCGGACAGTTAAAGAATAGTGTTATTGACGGATAAGATACTCGGGTAATTTGCGCACATCGTCACAGCCGATTTGACATAGCACTTGTGTCAGCTGTTTGGTAAACATTTCGATGGTATGCCCCGCCCCTTTTGCTCCTAAGCCGGCGACACCATAATGGAACGCCCGACCGGCAAAGGCAAAATGTGCCCCTGATGCCAATGCACGGGCAATATCTACGCCCGATTCGATGCCACTGTCAAAGTTTATATGGATTTTATTGCCATATTTTTCCACAAGGTAGGGCAGTACAGAAATAGAGGTTTGTCCACTGTCCAACTGTCTTGCCCCATGGTTCGACACTATCACCCCATCGACCCCTAAGGCAATACAGTGTTCCATGTCTTGTTCCGATAATACGCCTTTGATAATCAAAATACCGTCCCATGAATCACGAATGATTTTTAAATCTTCAAAATCCGTTGCCCCCCGCATGCCACGGGAGCGTAATTCGGTCATGGTTTGCTTGGGAAATCCGTCTTTACCGTGCGTATAGGAAATTAAATTGCTAAATTTTGGCACCCCTTCGTGGTACAACAGATTTAACGACCATGTGGGACACCGCATGGCATCAAAGACATTGCGGACTTTTAGTTTGGGGGGCAGAAGTCCGTTTTTGCTTTCCCGTGGGCGGTAACTTTGTGATGCAATATCTACAGTGATAATCAATGCCCGATACCCCGATTGTTGCAACCGCCATATTAAATCGTCACGAATATGGGTATGTGTCGGCAGGTACAGTTGAAATAGTGCTTGTCCTTCGGATACTTTGGCGATGTGTTCGATGTTTTGGGTGGCGAATGCGGATACGATATATGGAATGTTGTATTGCTTAGCGGTTTTTGCCAAGATAGTCGACATATTGCCCCAAATAATGCCTTGAAACCCCACTGGCGATATGCCAAACGGGGCGTTAAATTCCATGCCACACAACGAGGCTTTTAAACTGGGTTGCCATACAGCTGGGCGAATAAAGTTTTGTTTCAGGGTAACCTGTTGTAAATCCCGTTGATTGGCATACAGTTGCACTTCGTCTGTACACCCGCCTTCTAAATAATCGAAGACGAACTTAGGAACACGGCATTTTGCCCGCCGTTTTAGATCCTGTAAACTGGGATAATTGGTGTTGTATTTGTGCATGCAGACCCCCCTTTTTTTGTATATATCTGTCTGTCATACAGTGTATCATATGTACACCCATAAGCAAGCATTTATCCGTTAATATGCTCTGCCAATATGGCTGAGTCGTCTAAGTCTAACACATTCCAACCTGTGGCAATAAGCGTATCTTGTGCGGAGTCGTTTAAAACCCCTTGACAACAAGACCGTAGTTTTGCTTCCACTTCCGCATCAGACAAGGGGTTTTCTGGTCCCCCACGATAGCGTTCGTCTGCGGATCCGCTTACTCGTCTGCCGTCTTTTAGGATAATGGTAATACGGGATCGCATTTTGTCAAAGCCCATAGCTTCGATGTCTGCATCGAGTTCGGTTTTTATGCGTCTTTGCATCGCCTGCATGGCATCTGATGCCACGAACGCATCGGAAAATTCTACTTTGCCCGCTTGCCGTTTTAATGCAATCATCGACAACGCCGCTGGCAACGAAAACTTAGCTTGCAAGTGATTTTTGGCTATTGGGTATCGAATGGGTTTTAAAATATTGGTGCCTGCGTGGATGGTGACTGTGTCAATATCGTCCGCTTGTATGTTGTTTTCCGTTACCAATTTTAACATTAAATCAATGGTTGGGTGGGTGAGGACGCCACAGGGATAAGGTTTAATCGATACGCCCGGATAGGTGATTGTCCAAGTTTTTCCGAAACCTTGAGTAAACTTTTCTGCCGTTGCCCCGCCCCCCTGTACAGCAAAGAATCCCCAAGAACCGTCGAGAGCCTCTGGGTCAGCGGTAAAACCTTGCGATGCCAATTGGGCGGCAATGATACCGTTTTCCGATGCCCGCCCCACATGTAATGGCTTGGTCATGGTGCCGAAATTACAACGGATACCAGATGCAAAACTGGCGGCAATACCAAATCCCCAACGGAGTTTTTCACCCGTTAAGCCCATCAGTTTTGCCGCCGTGACAAACGCCCCAAAAGTACCCACCGTACCACTGGAGTGCATGCCGGACATATAATGTTGGGGGCGCATCCATTCGCAAATTTTGGTCTCTACTTCGAACCCTGTTAGGAACGCAAGCATAAAGTCTTTACCGCTTACATTTGCTAATTTCTGTGCCATCACTAAGGCACTGGTAAGCGGGGGAATTGTCGGGTGTGTCAACAAACCATAAATGTGGGCGGGGTCAAGGCTGACTTGGCTATCGTCCCAATCGTGGGCATGCCCAGCAGTACCAAGAATGCGTGCCGCCATCGGGGCGGGGACTCTGGTGTTGCCATGAAAAATAAGGGCTTCCGGTGTGCCACCATTGGCAACGGCTTCGGCAATCAGTATATTTACCGCATGGTGTTGCGAACCGGCAACATACAGCCCCAACCCATCCAACAAGCACCGCTTGCCGATATACAGGGCGTCTTCTGGGATATTGTCAAATGTGACGGTTTCAATAAAATTGCAGGCTTGTTCTGTGGCTTTGGTACCCATTGGCATGTGGGCAAAGGCGTTATCTGTAACAGACATATTGTATCATCCTTGTCGTCATGTTGAAAATAAAATGTGCTTTAAAAATTATACACCTAATATACATACAAAAAATATACATTCAAAAAAATAAAATAATCGAATAGGTATCATAACATGTTTTTATATATCATATTGACAGAAATACATAAAACGGATATTTTCGAAGGGGTATATACAAAAATACGAATGCTTATTCAGATAGGTAAAGGAATAAAATTTTGGATATTAAGCAACTAAAAACCTTTATGTGTATTGCACAAACCGGATCTTTAAGTGCCGCATCGGACAGGTTGCGGTTGGCACAGCCGGCGTTGTCCCGTCAAATGAAATTATTGGAACATGAAATTGGTGTACCATTGTTTTCTCGACATGCACGGGGGATGTCGCTGACGGAGGCAGGCAAACAGTTTTTGGATAAAATATCGGGACTTATTGCCCAATTAGAACAGTCTGTGGATGATATTCGATCAAGCAATGGGGATATTAAAGGACGGGTCAACATAGGGGTATTGCCCACTTCGAATATGGCATTGATTTTACGCATTGTACATCGAGTGCAACAACAACACCCGCACATAGATTTACACTTGGTCGAAGGATATTCAGGATATTTGGTGGAATGGTTACAGCGGGGCGATTTGGACATTTCATTGTTAAATGGGCCTATGGTGGATTTTCATTTACCTTGTACCCCGTTGTTATATGAAGATATAGCCCTGATAAGTGCCGCCAATAGTTTACCGTATTTGGGCGATAAAATCCGCTTTACGGACATAAAAGATATACCGCTTGCGGTGCCAAATCGTCCGCATGGACTGCGTATGTTGGTGGATAAGTGTGCTGAGAAAACGGGGGTTTCATTGAACTTTGCCATACGGGTAAATGCGTTTGCTATTCTTAAAAAGCTGGTAACAAGCGGCAATTACCATGCATTCGTCCCCCTATCCAGTGTCAGCGAAGACATACAAGCCGGCACACTAGAAGCCCGTACTTTTGTAAGTCCACCTCTGCGAAGGCAATTGATTGTTGCCATGCCCCCACATAAAATCACTTCACGGGCAACAGAAACGGTTTTAAACATCTTATACGATGAAACCGTTAAAATGATTGAACAGCGGGTGTGGCAAGCCTTTTTGGACATGAATTTCAAAAAAAAGTATGTATAGTACACTTATAACAACACATCATACAGTATTTTTACCGATGCGATACTGACCCCAAAATAGGCGACTTTTATAAACAGGTCTTGATTCATGCGGGTGTGGATATATTTGCCAAATCGCACGCCAAAAAATACAAATGGTGCCAAAAATATTGAGATTATTAAAATCTGCACATTAAACAATCCGAGCATAGAATAGGGCATTAATTTTATGCCGTTAATGGCACTGCTGATAGCGACTGTTGTGGCGTGCATAACGGATGATTTTAAAGGGAAATTCAGCATATAGGTTATTAAAAAAATCCCTCCAAAGCTCAGCGTTGTTGACGCTAGCCCCGAAATAACGGCAAATCCATTTTGAATCCATATGGGGAATTTGACAAAGTCTTTTTTCTTGATTTGGGTGGTAATCCACCACCGAAGGGCAACACCGATACCAGCTAAGCCAAGAAAAAATTTTAATATATCCGTTGATATAAGCCCTTTTTGAATGGGTAACAACAAAAAGTATCCCAAGACGACACCAAGCAAACACCACAAAATACCATTCATGGCGATTTTTTTATCCCACTGTCCCCACCAAGATACCAAGCCCGTCACATCGCTCATGAAGAATATGGGCAAAGAAAGGCTGAGTGCGAGTAACGGATCCACCACCAAAGTCAAAAATATAATACTCAAAGATCCCAATCCATTGCCAATGCCGCCCTTAGTCATACCTACATAAAAGGCAATTATGGGCAGTAAAAACCAAATATACATATGAGGCAAGAAGGTTACAATTGTATCGGCGGTTACATTGTCGAACATGCGTTATCTGGCACCATACACCATATTGGGAAGCCACAAGGATATTTCTGGTATAAATGTGACAAACATCAGCAATATCAACAACAGCCCCATAAACGGCAACACGCCCCTTGTGGTTTCGGATACAGATGTCTTGGTTATGGAACTCAATACAAAGATGTTTAAGCCAATGGGCGGTGTTAGCAATGCCAGCTCCATATTGATAACCATCAATGCGGCAAAATGTACAGGGTCAACTCCCATAGGAGCAAGCAATGGTAAAATAATCGGCAGGGTGATTAACATAATCGCAATGACTTCTAAGAAAGTACCAAGGATTAAAAAGAACACATTGATTAACAACAAGAATTGCCAAGTTTCCAAGTCAAACGACACCACCCAATCCACCAACTTTTGCGGTGCCCCTGTGGAGGTTAGCCAATGCCCAAAGCCTAAGGCGGACATAACAATCACAATAATGGTGGCGGTCGATTTCATCGAATCCCCAAGAATCGGTAAAATTTGTTTTACTGTACACCCACGGTAATAGCCAACACCTACAATTATGGATACTAAAGCGGCAACGCCGGCGGCTTCGGTGACGGTAACAATACCACTGTAAATGCCCCCCAAGATGATAAAAGGGATGAACAATGCGGGAACGGCTTGTTTGTTTTTTTGAATAAATTGTCCTTTTGTACACCGGGGCATTAACGGATAATTACGGCGTTTTGCGTACCACACGGAATATGCAATAAACAATGCCCCCTGCATTAAACCGGGGATAACGCCCGCCAAGAATAATCGGGGGACGGATTCTTCAGCGATAATCGCATAAATAATCATCGATAATGACGGTGGGATTAAAATACCCAAAGTCCCCGATGCCCCCACCAAGCCAACGGCAAAGTGGCGGTCGTATTTTTGTTCCAGCATAGGTGGTACCAAAATTAAACCCATAGCAACAGCGGTGGCAACAGAAGACCCGGAAATTGCTGAAAATATGGTCGTTGCCATCACACATACGATGGCAAGCCCCCCACGAAAGCTGCCAACCCAAGTGTTTGCCCAATCCACCAACGCACGGGCAATGCCGCCCCGTTGCATGAATGTAGCAGAAATGACAAAAAACGGAATGGCAATCAGTGTCGCAGAGTTCAAGTGTTCTGCATATAACTGAGTCAGACCAATCAGCGGTGCACCTTCATAAATGAATAGCCCCACACTTAACAACCCCAATGCCACATAAATGGGAATGCCTAAGGCAAGCAATGTTAATAATATGATGGCAACTAGTGCAAATTCCACAATACCCCCTTACTTAGTGCAGATGTTGTTTGCCAAATACCTGTTCTGAGGGAGTGGTTGCATCTATGTAAATACGGACAATATAAGCAAGCAAATTTAAGGTCATACCAACCGGTATGCACAGGTAATATATCCATTTTGGGAACCGCAAGGTGCTTTCGCTTTCTTCGCCTATGAGAATGGCAAATTCCACCACTTCATATCCATACCATACCAGTATAGCGGAAAATATCAGACTGCACAAAGACGATAGCATTTCGAAATAATATCGTTTCCTAGGGGGCAAGCGGTCGACAATAAAGTTCGCCGCCACATGACCACGGGTCATGGGCAGATTACAGATCGACAAAAACAACGCCCAGACCATTAAATATACGGTGACCTCAGTTCCCCAATCGGGCAGTATCCACGGGGCGAAATATCGTCCAAAAACTTCGAAACACACCAACGCTAAGGCAATTGTCGCCAACGCACCGGCAAGGATATTTGCGATCTTTGGAATGGTTTGTATTGCTTGTAACATAATGCCCGCTCATCAGAAAATACATATGCCCCTTAATGTAGTATTAGGGGGCATATACAATGTGTTGATTATTGTAATTTGTCAAGTTCGGCTTTAACTTGTTTTACAAAGTCTTTGTCAAGTCCAAGTTGTTCAACAATTTCTGGCTGAGCCGCCATCAGCTTGGCACCCATTTGTTTCAAGTCAGCAGGATCCGCCTCAATAGTGATAATGCCATTTGCGGTGTTTTCTTTCCTTGCGTCCAATTGTCTTTGGGCAACAAGTTTACGCATACTGTCAATGGCTTGTTCCCAAGAGTCTACGATTAAGTCTTGAATGTCTTTTGGAAACTTGTTCCACGCTTTCAGGCTGATTACAGGCACATATTGGTAAAACGCTTGACGGTCATAGAAACCGTATTTTAAGCCACTTTCCCACATCTTAGCCGAACGGGCTCCTTCTTGGTTGGTCATTAAGCCGTCTACTGTACCCCGTTGCAAGGCTTGTGGCACATCGCCAAAGGAAATGTTTACAGGGTTCGCACCGAACACTTTATACCGATATACGGTTGCCGCCCCGCCCGGAACACGCATTTTCATGCCTTCCATGTCGCTTGTTTTGACAATTTTCTTCTTGGTGGTATACACGGTACCATAGCCTAAGTCTAACCAACGACCAATCACTTTACCACGGGTTTTTTTCTCAATCAAGGCATTCAAATGATCGCCTGATGGACCGTCCCATATTTTGTGCATGGTATCAATGGACGCACCATAGAACATAGGCAGTAATGGTACGCCTGTTTCTGGTACCAATTTACCGATATGCCACAATCCCGGTACACCCATGTCAAGGGATCCTTGTGCGATTGCCACAGGAACAGCGGATCCTTTATATTGTGATGCGGCGTGGAATACCCGCACTTGTAAACGACCATTAGACCGCTGTTCCAAAGTTTCAGCAAATTTCACAATCGATTCATTGCGAATATGTGTGGGACCCGTTTCCAATGAAATGTCGAGTTTATATTGTGCAGCCATAACAGGGGTAAACCCAATAACTAACAACGCAGTCAAAACAATGCTTAATGTGTTCTTTATCATATTTTTTCCTTCACTTGAAATATTTTAATTAATTTTTTACATACATTATGTGTTATAATTTTCTCATACATTATAATATTGCACATAAAAATAAGCAAGCATAATTTTTTCTAATTGAAAGATTACACCACATTTGATAAAAAATGTAGTTTATAAAATTGCGATATGTTTTATAACAATTTTATAATTGATTTTATAATAATTTTGCAATTAGGCATATGCGATATGGGTTTATTCGCAATGTCTTTATATCAATATAGACGGAATAAATGTCACGATACTGGGGAAGAAGTATAAAATTGTAATCACCATCATAAAGATTGCCACGACGCTCCATGCGGATCGGTATGCGGTTGCCATTGATAACGATGGCAGGGCGGCTTTGAGGGTAAATAACGCATATCCAAATGGCGGTGTGACCGCACCCCCCAGTGTTATGATTCATATAAAAAAATGTTATAGCATCTATTTACCCATTTTATTTTTTTTATGTAAAAATACATGCCATTTTATCAAAAGAGAATACCTTTTAAGTGGACATAACAGTGGTAATGCAAGTCATTACACACAGTGAAAAATTGAACGGAGATTGAAATATGTATAGTATGCCCTTGGATAACAGCCAAAGCAAACAAGTGGATGGTTTTTTATTTCATTGGGTTACCCAATGTAAGGATACGCCCTTTTTATTATTTATTCACGGTTCTCAGCATGGTGCATGGTGTTATGAAAATTATTATGAATATTTTTATAAACTGGGGTATAACATTGCCTCTGTAGACTTTCCCGGCAGAGGAGGCATGCCACAAGGGGATGGCTTTTTGGATTTGAGTGTAGAGCAAGTATCAAAAACATTAAGAAAGACAATGGCAAGTATTGACGATATTAATAGCTTTGTTGCCATTGGACATTCTTTGGGGTCTTTGAGTGCGGGTATGGTGGCGTCTGAGGCTGATAATGTATGTGGGCTTATACTGTTGACACCTGCTCCGCCGGCACAAGTGGAAGGTGCACAAGCCTTGCCACCTGTGGACACTGACACGCCCAAAGAAGTGGGGGATAAGGATGCGGTATTTGCCAGATTTTGGCCCCATATAGAAGATCAACAGTTGTTGGACAGCCTATACGCCCAATTAACACCAGAAAGTCCTTATTTAACAAATCAAAGATACAATGTGTCTTGTCATATTCCATGGACACCGTCTAAGTGCCCCGCATTGGTTATTGAGGCAAGTATGGATATTCCCGACACCCATCCTCCTATGCAGGATAAAAAAGTTGCAGACTTTTATCAAGCGGACTATATTTATATGGAGGACATAGGACACTGCCTAATGGTGGGACCGAATTGGGAACAAAGTGCCGATTATATCAGACAATGGTTGCATACGCACCTTTAACATCAAGGATAAACCCCAATACCTGACAGTGCCATCAAAACAAGTTGATGGGTTTTTGTTTCACTGGGTAACACAAAACCAAACAGCACCGCATATGCTTTTTATCTGTGGGTCTTCGCAGGGGGAGGGGGGCGTGTTAATGTACATGCCTTATCTTTGGAATAAAAGTGGCTGCCTATGGATCCGTACACATATCCCGTTATGTCGTTTTCCCCGTCACGGCTGGTTATCAACACAGAGTTTCCCTTGCCGTCCATAGCACTGTGCATGAATTGCATGACTTTATCTTTGTCAAAAGACACACCGGGTGGGGAAAGTTCTTTGTAATATTCCTGTCCCAATGCCAACAGATCCAGTATATCATAGGGGTTTGCAAAATCTACCGTTATCGGCATATTTTTCATATCCCTTTTTAAAAATTACCTGTGACCAATGCGTGGTCCCCAAGTACCGCCGCCTTCCCATAACACAGCGGGGGCACTTGCTGGTTTCCAGCTGCTCGCCAAAGTCTTTTTCACATGCTCAGGTAATTGTTTTTTGCCGGAATCAATACCTAATTTGTCTGGATTCCACGATGACATAGCTTGTACCATCTTTTGCACTGCACTTTCTGTTAAGGCGTGTCCATCGCTGAGTTGTATGGTGTCTACTTTTTCATCGGCACTGTTAAAGTAGCCTTTAATTGTTACGCTGTCATTACTATATAGGCTTTTAATCTGCAAGTCGTTTGCCGCTCGGCTAAACCATAGGTCGGTTTTGTCGTACCCATCGAGCACTACTTTATCTTGTTCATTGAAAGCACTTACGGAAATACCGGAGTCTCTGTTAGGTTTCTTGTTGGCACCGCCACGATTATAGATGGTGTCGTTGCCATCGCCCCGGCTGAACTGATATATGTTTGCTGCGTTTTTTCCGCCTTTGATGATGTCGTCGCCTTTGCCGCCGTTTAGTATGCGTTCACCAGTGCCATAGCCCCCGTCGAGGGTATCATTGCCATCGCCGCCATTTAGGATGTGTGTGGCACTTTTGGCGGATTCAGATACCAGTGTGTCATCGCCATCGCCGCCATTTAATACAGCATATCTACTACGGCTGCCTGAGCGTATGGTGTCGTTGCCTTTGTCGCCATTTAGAATCAAGGCACCATTACCGCCAATGGCATAAATAGTATCATTGCCATCGCCCCCGTGTACAGTAACCGTAGATTGATCGTTGACACTGATGTTGCGAATGGTGTCGTCGCCATCACCTAGAGATATATCGGTGCTGCTGGTACCGCTTGTGTATACTCGGTTGATGGTATCGTTGCCGCCGCCCGTATGGATACTTGTGGTGGCGTTTTCGCTGACATCCATTTTGTCGATGCGGTCTTGCTTATCGCCCAAGGTAATAGTCATGGTGCTGTTGTTGTATGCTGTGACTTTCCACAGTGTACTACTCACGGTTTTATCTGTGCTAAACGACATTACGCCTTGATCACGGGATACCATATATTCTACTTGTATATCGCCACTCTTTATGTGCATAAAAAAGTTTGATGTATCCTTACTTTCCAAGTGTCGTACTCGGTCGGTTGTTACAACATTTTCTAAAACCATATGTGCGGAGCGGTTGTTTTTTAGCACACCGTAAATCATACTGGTGCTGGTTTGTTGTTGGCGAATTTTGCTCATGTCGATGACCTTGCGACCGTTGGCATAGTTAAATACTAGGTCTTGGATCCACCGTCCCGAGCCTGTATTGCTGGCAGTTTCAAAATTCGACCAATACGACCAATATACGCCTAATTGCACATCTACAGCTTGTGTTAAGTGCGATTTGGTACCCGTTTGATAAGGAATGTTATTATTGGTAAACAACACGGTACCGTTTTCTGTTTCAAACGATTTTATTTGATTGCCGGCACCTTTGTACCAATTTTCAAAAGTGATGCTGTCGTCTGTGCCGGCAATAGAGATAACAAGGTTGTTATTTTCCCGGAAAATGGTTAGTTCGGACAATGCTATATTGTCTTTAAATATCACTTTACCGCTGGCAAGCGTATTGCCTGTGTCGTTGATAACCCTGTCCCTACCAAATTTACGGCTGAAGCTATATGTGTTATAGCCTGCACCGCCGACCAGTATGTCATCGCCCATGCCGCCGGACAGGCTGTCATCGCCCGCATCGCCAAACAGGAAGTCGTTACCCTTGCCGCCGATTAATGTGTCGTTACCATCGCCTCCGGATAATACCACAGATTGGTACCCGCCTACATTGGTTAAGGTATCATGACCTGTGCCGCCGATAACCACTTCAGCCTGCATGTCCTTAGCGTTTAGGGTAACCGCTTGGGTGTCCGATACCAGAACCGTATCATAGCCGCTGCCCCCTTTAATGTGGGTGTCTTGGTGATCGACAATTAAAGTATCATCGCCGGCACCAGCATTAAAGCTATCGTTGCCGTCGCCACCGATGAAGGTGTCGTTGCCTTGTCGTCCTGTGAAGCTATCATCACCGGCACCGCCGTTGGCATAGTATCCTTGTTTACCGCTGGTGGTAAAACTATCATTGTGTTTGGTGCCGAATATAGCCTCGATACTGGTAGTACCGTTATTTACATTGAAACGAACCCCTTTATCGCCTGTGGCATAGGCAATATCGTACCCTTCGCCGCCGCTTACCATTATATCTTTGCTGTCGAAGAACAATATGTCGTGCCCTTCGCCGCCTAAAAGAATATCCATTCCGGCACCGCCGATTAACCAGTCATCACCCGCACCGCCGGTCAGTACATCATTGCCATCTTGACCCGATAAGAACACATTTAAAGCGTTCCCCGTTATCAAGTAGTCATTACCGGCACCGCCTATGACACCTCCTAATTTGTTTGTGTCCAATCCAATAACAACTCCTTTATCGCTTTTGACTTCCCGTATAACACGACCGGATACAGACCGCATATCGACATCGCCATTGGCACGGATTTTAAAACCCAGATCCGAATAACTCAACCCAATATCGCCAAACTTGCGTTTGGTACCGTTATTCATTTCATATTCGCCCGTGCCATGCGAAATATTCTTGCTGTTTTTTGGGGTTTTTCCGTCACTATCCAGCTTTAACCGTTTCATGCCGAATGCGTCCAGCGTTTTAAATTCGCCGGCGTCTGTTATGCCGTTTTGGTTTTTATCTTGCCACACGCCAAATTTATTCCAGTGTGTGTCGCCGCTGTCGAGATAGCCATCACCATTGCTGTCAAACTGTTTTAAACCATCAAGATCAGTTTTGGCGTTGTCGTCATATTCTTTGAATGCAAGTTCACGGAAATCCGTAATACGCTTGTCATTATTTAGGTCGATAACCAAGAACCCATCGTCCGCATTGGCCCAACCCATGTTGTTACGATAGCCATCGTTGTTAATATCAAAAAATACATTCGAATTCTTTAAATCGACCAATTCAACGCCGTCACCGTCTAAATCCAACACGATTGGAAAGAGCCAACCTCTAGCAGCATCCACAGCCCTACTAAACCAACTGCTGCCGCCTGATCTTGGCGAGGGTGTTGTATAGTAATCGGGATCAGTAAAACTTCTTGGAGGACCGCCTGGATATAAGGTATTACCATCATCATTATTTGATCCGCCACCAGAACTACCACCGCCGGATCCGCCACCAGAACCGCCGCCGCCACTACTCGTCTTTTGTTGGAGAGTTTTCTGGTCTCGGGTATTTTGCGACACAGTGTCTTTATATTCTTTTTCTATCTCTTTTTTCATTGTCTCACTGTATTGTTCTTTGATTTTCTTATTTTGCGAATCTGTGAAGCTTTCAGCAGTATCGTATGCCTTTCCAGCACCTTCAAATCCTAGGTATCCACTATATACCCCACCCAAAACAACACCCAAAAAACTACCTACAGTAGCACCTGTACCAGCACCTACTGCTGCACCGGGTGGTCCTCCAAATAATAAACCAATAGTCGCCCCGCCAGCCCCACCAGCCTTTGCACCAACCACACCGCCAGCCACACCGCCAGCTTTACCAGCATTCCAACCGGCAGCTATCTGAGCAACAACTTTCGCTTTATTTTCAACAGAGAAAAATGTAACTATATTTTTTGCCCGACTAATAGCCTTCGTAAAAAAACGCCCTGCACGGCTATCGTTTAATGCATCGATTGTGGCTAGGCTGATATCGATAGTCTTGCCAATATCAATGCCTTTATCGTCTTTTTTCTGTTGTACATTTGTCATTTGTCGTCTCCTTTAAAAATATTTAACATAAATTCTATGCTCCATAAAAAATCTAAAACACAGTGGGATACCTAAACCAAAAAATAAGCCACTCATCGTAAAAAACAATGTGTGCATGATACTATAAATACCATTTACAAAACTAAATTCATACATGTAAGGCGAAAGGTAAAATTCCTTAAATCCAAAATCAAAACCTACAGCTAGAAAGACTAACCCTGCTAGCAACATATATAGACATTCTCTTCCATATTTTTTTGTTTTTTTCTTTGGATGTTTTTTTGCATATTTTTGTAACACTTTTAATGTATCTGCGTTCGATAACACTTGATAAAAATTATTTCTCCATACATATATTTCATAAGCAGAGAATAAATAGTAAAATAGTAAAATTATACACATGCCATAAAATACAATAACATACATTGTATTTACCACTAGGTACATTTCTTGTGACAAGTCGCCGCCTGTCTGTTGCCAAACATTGGGCATAATGTCCAAAATAGATATATAATCGCTAATATCCATATGCCAACCTGTCGACTCATATAAAGTTGCCATCAACAAAGGCAACAAAAATACCGCATATGTTATAGCAAGCAATATCATCATGTGCCGCTTGTGTTTTTTTAAAAAATTCCAAGTAAATATGACAGAATATATGATAAAGTAAATATAAACCCACGAAGAACCAGTCTGTGGGAAATTATTCGTATTCGCTGCACCTATAGGTTCCCAAAACACCATATAGAATGCCCCAGTATAAAGAACAGAAAAAAAAGATATAATCACGACTATAAGCACATAAAAAACCGGGTACACTACAAGGCTCCCAGTGCTAAATACCATATGCCCCATCAGTAAGATGCTAAACAGTACAATACACCAAAAGAGTACCTTTCCCACGACTATTTGCCTATCTGTAGGATATGCAGATTGGATCTTCTCCATTTCTACATCATATAAACTCTTTTCGAATTCTTGTTTATCTGTCTGAATGTTAGTCATAAAAAAATCACTTTCTTTCAATTGCTATACACTTTGTTAATTGCACGAACAAAAACCCGCAGCAAAAACACAGCCAACGAATCGCCTATACAACCAGTGTATAAAACCCCATATCCACATTAAAAATATTCGTTCCTTTGTCAAAACTAACCTCTTAAAATAAAAGTACCGTTACAATACCCTACACCTAAACAATCTTTGTTAACTATTTATTATATTATTTTCAATCTTAAACAGTATATTAACACAAACCTTTTATACTTGTCAAGTAAAAAATATAGATATAAATAATTTTTATTTCATAACATAAAAAAACATGTAAAGAACAAATACCTTTAAGCAACTTTACGAATATGTCCTCGTTCGTATGTTACAGACCGCATATCGACATCGCCATTGGCACGGATTTTAAAACCCAGATCCGAATAACTCAGCCCAATATCGCCAAACTTGCGTTTGGTACCGTTATTCATTTCATATTCGCCCGTGCCATGCGAAATATTCTTGCTGTTTTTGGGGGTTTTTCCATCACTATCCAGCTTTAACCGTTTCATGCCGAATGCGTCCAGCGTTTTAAATTCGCCGGCGTCTGTTATACCGTTTTGGTTTTTATCTTGCCACACGCCAAATTTATTCCAGTGTGTGTCGCCGCTGTCGAGATAGCCATCACCATTGCTGTCAAACTGTTTTAAACCATCAAGATCAGTTTTGGCGTTGTCGTCATATTCTTTGAATGCAAGTTCACGGAAATCCGTAATACGCTTGTCATTATTTAGGTCGATAACCAAGAACCCATCGTCCGCATTGGCCCAACCCATGTTGTTACGATAGCCATCGTTGTTAATATCAAAAAATACATTCGAATTTTTTAAATCGACCAATTCAACGCCGTCACCGTCTAAATCCAACACGATTGGAAAGAGCCAACCCCTAATAGTATCCACAACCCTACTGATAGTATCCACAACCCTACTGACCCAACTGCTGCCGCCAGATCCGCCACTAGAACCACCGCCGCCAGATCCGCCACTAGAACCACCGCCGCCAGATCCGCCACTAGAACCACCGCCGCCGGATCCGCCACCAGAACCACCGCCGCCGGATCCGCCACTAGAACCACCGCCGCCGGATCCGCCACTAGAACCACCGCCGCCGGATCCGCCACTAGAACCACCGCCACCGCTACTCGTCTTTTGTTGGAGAGTTTTCTGGTCTTGGATATTTTGATTTTTCACTAGGTTAAAGTCAACTATCGGATCCCCTGTCATCGTGCTAGAAACCGCTTTTTTGTGTTTATTTGATGCCGACACCACTTTATTAGCATTAGATTCTTGCCAACCATTCCCATCGCTATCACTCTTTTTGCTGTAAGATATGGATAAAGCATCACTTACCTTTTTGGTGCTAGCTGCAAATACATTCGGTGTAAAAGTTAGTTCAGAAACATCTTTTCTTTGATTTGGACTAGTAAGATTCATAGATGCACCTACTTTGAAATTCGTTTTAACATTAAATTTGACATCAGTAATCTTACCTAGCTCAGTATTAAAAGTAATCGATAAAATACTACTATAATTACCAAGGAAGCTTGGATATTTTAGTATATCATCAGCTTTTCCATTTCCAGCCTTCGTGTAGATTATAGAACCGTTATTATAATTGACATTACCGCCAAAGGGTTCGAATAATTTTAATGTCATTTTTCATTCTCCTTAATTTGAATGGTTGATAGCACTTAATTTTGCAATTTCTTGCGATAGTGCAGGTAAATATGATCGTATGGACATGTTTATTGATATATTCTTGCTATATTTAGCACATAATACATATAGATCCATGAAAGACAAGTCTGGGTCTTCGTTTTCTGGCAATGGGTACATTTGAGCCATTGTTAAATCGTTAAACAAACTCCATACAAAAAATGCTTTGTAGGACAGATCAGACTTATGCAAATTAATAATATCGAAATCCCTAGCTATGAATGTTTCTTTTGTTTTTTTCATTTCTGTCCAGACTGTATCACCAAAAATAACAAAATTATCCAAATTTTTCTCTTGCTTGAAATTAATGGGAACATATTCTTCTCGGGGATCAAAAGAATTAAAAGCATATTGCACAAATTCATTATTTTGGACAATGTAGGCAAAATTTTCTCTATCAATAAAAAATTGCATTATGTTTATAGTTTGACTAGGGGGCATATCATTCCAATGCATCAGGCTTAATCCTGTATATGCAGAAAAACTCTTCAAAATAAGACGCTCAAATTCTGTATCTCTGACATTAAAGCCTCTATTTCCATAATTATTTGCGTTTGGTTCATAATAAAGAGGAAGTACATATACATTTCCATCATTCCAGTTTATACTTGATGGATAGTATCTCTTAGTTACATCACGAGAATCAATAAGAGCGTCCTTAAAATATATCGTTTTCAAATTGTTTAATATATTCTGTTCTGTCCCACTTAATGGAGGTAATCTATAACATGCAGGTCCCATAGCATAAGGTCCCGCATAAGCAGATGCATATGAAAACCACAGTAAAAACCCTATTATAAAATTCCGAATGTTAGTCATTAAAAATCGCTTTCTTTTAGTTACTATACACTTTGTCAATTGCACGAATAAAAATCCATAACAAAAACACGACCAACGAATCGCCTATATAGCCAGTGTATAAAACCCCATATCCACATTAAAAATATTCGTTCCTTTGTCAAAACTAGCCTCTTAAAATAAAAGTACCGTTACAATACCCTACACCTAAACAATCTTTGTTAACTATTTATTATATTATTTTCAATCTTAAACAGTATATTAACACAAACCTTTTATACTTGTCAAGTAAAAAATATAGATATAAATAATTTTTATTTCATAACATAAAAAACATGTAAAGAACAAATACCTTTAAGCAACTTTACGAATATGTCCTCGTTCGTATGTTACAGACCGCATATCGACATCGCCATTGGCACGGATTTTAAAACCCAGATCCGAATAACTCAGCCCAATATCGCCAAACTTGCGTTTGGTACCGTTATTCATTTCATATTCGCCCGTGCCATGCGAAATATTCTTGCTGTTTTTTTGGGTTTTTCCGTCACTATCCAGCTTTAACCGTTTCATGCCGAATGCGTCCAGCGTTTTAAATTCGCCGGCGTCTGTTATGCCGTTTTGGTTTTTATCTTGCCACACGCCAAATTTATTCCAGTGTGTGTCGCCGCTGTCGAGATAGCCATCACCGTTGCTGTCGAACTGTTTTAAACCATCAAGATCGGTTTTGGCGTTGTCGTCATATTCTTTGAATGCAAGTTCACGGAAATCCGTAATACGCTTGTCATTATTTAGGTCGATAACCAAGAACCCATCGTCCGCATTGGCCCAACCCATGTTGTTACGATAGCCATCGTTGTTAATATCAAAAAATACATTCGAATTCTTTAAATCGACCAATTCAACGCCGTCACCGTCTAAATCCAACACGATTGGAAAGAGCCAACCTCTAATAGTATCCACAACCCTACTGACCCAACTGCTGCCGCCGGATCCGCCACTAGAACCACCGCCGCCGGATCCGCCACTAGAACCACCGCCGCCGGATCCGCCACTAGAACCACCGCCACCGCTACTCGTCTTTTGTTGGAGAGTTTTCTGGTCTTGGATATTTTGATTTTTCACTAGGTTAAAGTCAACTATCGGATCCCCTGTCATCGTGCTAGAAACCGCTTTTTTGTGTTTATTTGATGCCGACACCACTTTATTAGCATTAGATTCTTGCCAACCATTCCCATCGCCATCACTCTTTTTGCTGTAAGATATGGATAAAGCATCACTTACCTTTTTGGTGTTAGCTGCAAATACATTCGGTATAAAAGTTGGCGGAAATGCCCCATCGCCTGATTTTTTATTGGTAGAATTCGTGGCTGCTACCTTGAAACCCATTGTGACATTGAAACTAGCACCAACAATCTTATTCAATGTAGGATTAAAAGCGATTGATAAAATGCTATTATAATTATTAAAAAGACTTTGATGTTTTATCACATCATCGACCTTTCCACTTCCAGCCTTAGTATAAATTATGGAGCCGTTAGAATAGGTTATAACACCGTTAAATAGTTTAATCATTTTTCATTCTCCTCAGTTTGAATGGTTAGTAGCACTCAATTTTGCAATTTCTTGCGATAGTGCAGGTAAATATGATCGTATGGATATGTTTACTGGTATATTCTTGCTATATTTAGCACATAATACATATAGATCCATGAGAGACAAGTCCGGGTCTTCGTTTTCTGGCAATGGGTACATTTGAGCCATTGTTAAATCGTTAAACAAACTCCACAAAAAAAATGCTTTATAGGACAAATCAGACAGGTATAAATTAATAACATCAAAATCTCTAACTATGAATCTTTTACCCGTTTTATCTACTTCTCCCCAGCCTATATCACCGAAATGCTCTAAGTTTTCTATGTTTTCTTGGTTAAAATCGATGGGCTTCCATTCTTCCTTTTTTCGAGGAAGAAAAGAATTAAAGGAATATGCTACAAACTCATTATTTTGGACAATGGATACAAAATTTTCCCTATCAATAAAAAATTTTGCTATATTTACAGTCTGATCATCAGAAGATATATCATTCCAATGCATTAGGCTTAATCCTGTATATGCGGACAAACCCTTTAAAATAGCACGCTCAAATTCTGTATCTCTGATACTAAAGCCTCTCGTCCCATAATTATTCGAACTTGGCTCATAATAAAATGGAAGTACATATACATTTCCACTATTCCATTCTACACTTGATGGGTAGTATCTCGTAGTTATATCATCGGCACTAATAAGAGCATCCTTAAAATATATCGTTTTCAAATCATTCAATACATCCTGCTCTGTCCGATTTAATGGAGACAATCCATAACATGCAGGTCCCATAGCATAAGGTCCCGCATAAGCAAACGCATATGAAAACCAAAGTAAAAACCCTATTATAAAATTCCGAATGTTAGTCATTAGAAATCGTTTTTTTTTTTTTTTTAGTTACTATACACTTTGTTAATTGCACGAACAAAAACCCGCAGCAAAAACACAGCCAACGAATCGCCTATACAACCAGTGTATAAAACCCCATATCCACATTAAAAATATTCGTTCCTTTGTCAAAACTAGCCTCTTAAAATAAAAGTACCGTTACAATACCCTACACCTAAACAATCTTTGTTAACTATTTATTATATTATTTTCAATCTTAAACAGTATATTAGCACAAACCTTTTATACTTGTCAAGTAAAAAATATAGATATAAATAATTTTTATTTCATAACATAAAAAACATGTAAAGAACAAATACCTTTAAGCAACTTTACGAATATGTCCTCGTTCGTATGTTACAGACACTATAGTACCTGCCCAACTACCTGATGCCCTAAAAACGCTTCTGACTTTATCTCGATCTGTAGCAACTGTAAAACCAAAATTCAACACAGTCACCATATTTGCCATACTAGTAGCAACTTTGGCAGAACCCGGGATACTAGATTGTTTGATCATCTGTATTTGGGCATCGATTATAGCACCTATGGTAACTTTCCCTATTTTTTCCCTATGCTTACGGACTGACCATTATTTCCTTGATTATTTGACATGATTATTCTCCTTTAAATTGTATGTGAGTTTTGCTTGTTATAGTAATTCAAAATAGCTATTTTCTTTTCATAGTAATATAGAGTTACCATTTGCATGGGAATTATAAATAATCCCGCTAAAAAAAACATAAAGAATCCCAATGTTATAAACAGTGAAAACAATAAAGTATATGCTCCATTCGTTAGCACAAATGGGTACCATAACCTAACGGATTCCTCGAAAGATAGTGTAAATATCCATAATACAGGTAATATTCCAAATACACATAACCCATAATTCTGAACCTTATATTTAAACTCAAATTCTTTGGGATATTTTTGCGCAACATGTTGCACCATCTGAATAACTTTTTCATTATCTGTATGTAAAATATGCTTAAATTTAAAATGCCACTGTACAAAAGATATAACGCCATACACAAACCAAAATGGCAAGAAAACATATTTCATAGAGTAGTAAACAATAATATAAATGGTATTAGCAAGTCCATATGGTTCTTGGGTAATAGTGTTACCACTATAATCCCATAGATATGGGAATATATGTAAGATGTTTGCATATGTGGAAATGTCTACATACCAGCCTGTAAATTCATAAACAGTAATCATAAAAACACACAACAAAAAAATAGTAATTTGTAAATATATAAAAACCAAAACAACCACAGGAAGGCGATGTTCATGCAAGAAATATGCAGCCATATCAAGCCCATCATTTTCTTTCATACCACTTATATCCCGCACATCACGAAGAAAAGTATTGCTACAATAAAAACTAATCGGCATCAATCTCAAATAAAAGAGTATTGCAAATACGAAGAATGTAAACAATATGGGAACAGGGAAAAACTTCGTTGTAAAAGCAATGTGTAATGACAATAGGCAACATATTACTAATATGGTTACCAATATGGTAAGTAATATATTTCTTGTAACCTTAACTTGCTTTTGTGTAGGCTGCATACTGCTAACCTCTGCAAAATGCAAGTCAAAAGGGTTTGCATATTCTTTTGTATCAATTTGCCAAAATTTTCTCATTAAAAATCGCTTTCTTTTAACCATTATACACTTTATTAATTGCACGAATAAAAATCCATAACAAAAACACGACCAACGAATCGCCTATACAGCCAGTGTATAAAACCCCATATCAAAAATATTCGTTCCTTTGTCAAAATTAGCCTCTTAAAATAAAAGTACCGTTACAATACCCTACACCTAAACAATCTTTGTTAACTATTTATTATATTATTTTTAATCTTAAACAGTATATTAGGACAAACCTTTTATACTTGTCAAATAAAATGTATATGTAAATAATTTTTATTTCATAACATAAAAAACATGTAAGTAACAAATACCTTTACGCAACTTTACGAATATATCCCCGTTCGTATATAAAATCAGAATCGCTTTGTTAGCTTGAACCGCTATCGCTATCAGAATCAGAGTCGCTGCTCGATGAAGATGAAAGTACACTGCTTATACCACTGGCAACTGCCCCTATAGCGGTGCCACCAACGCCGCCTACGACAGTAGCGACACCTGTTGCCACCCCATCTATGACACTGGCAATGCGTTTTACCACTTTTTTAATCCGCCTACTAATGGATTACCGCCCGAATCAGAATTGCTAACGCTGCTGACACTGCCACTAGTAGTACTTTGAATTGCTGCAAAATCCGCATCTCTTTTGATGCCGACCATTGGGTCGTAGTTTATGCCAATGAAATTTTTAATGACATTGGTAACTTTAAGACAAAAGCGAATAATTCCATATAAATGAGAGTAACAAAAAATATCTTCAAGTAGTAGAGAAAAATAATATCAGTGGCATACATTTCAAAACACATCTACATAATGGCAAAAAGATTTGTGCTAATTGCATCAAAATAAAAAAAGTCAGATAAAAATACAATGCCAAAGGTCTGTATCAAGCGTAATAGCATGTTTACAGAGCTATTTCTTTGATATTCACATTTCAAATAGCCATAAAAAATAGTAGTTGACATTATAACCCCCAAATCCCTATACTTAAAGTTGGAGATAAAACCTTACTCTGAGGTCTTAACATATGCTTATTTTATACACAGGAGAATATATAATGCACAAAGACATGCACTTTTATGGTACATATGCCATAGCCAGAGCAGCAGGTATACCATCACAGGACGCCTATATAATAGCGTATTCATCTCAATTTGTTGATGACTCTACAGAAAAAAATGGTGATGTAGGAAAAGATGGCAGTATGATGTTTGGTATTGCAACAGCCCACCATCATGGGCAGAGTATAAGGGGGGCACTTAGAAAAATATTTTATAATACTTGGAAAAACAGTAGAGCGGCAGTAATGCAGCGTCAAATTTGGGTACCATTTCACTTTTTACCAGGGGGGCAAGGCAGTACGCTTGAAGAAAAAATGATTTGTGGAATGGACAGTCAAATTGCACAAGACATGATAGAACATCATATTCAAATAGCATGGAAAAATAAACTTTATGGTTTGTACAGCTTAGGTGTAGCCGCTCATGTTTATATGGACACCTTTGCTCACTATGGTTTTGCTGGGGAAGGTTCAGAAATGAATAACATCGAAAATGACAGTATTCGTTTCGAACCTTGTAAAAACCCAGAATCCGATAATTTTCTAGAAACTGATCACCTTGGATTTACAAATAATAAGAGATCAGAAAGAGTTTTTAACCTATTTGCCTCAAAAAGTGCGGAGATGGTATCGGGCAATTTAGGACATGCTGCAGTTTCAACATATCCAGATAGACCATATCTAAAATGGTCGTTTGAATTTTCTGAAGAAAAACACAGCACAGATAGAGTGTCTGTCCGAAACAATCAAGAAACCTATATGCAGGGGTGTAAAAGATTGCATGATTACTTCACCAAATTCTGCAATGCCCAATATAGGGAAACATATCAAGGCAAATCCTTTGATGCTGTTGTCGACAAGGTGAAAGACATATTATCTTTTGAAGATGGCAAAAATGAACGAAGTGAAAAATGGCTAGAAGCTTTACACGAGGGAACTTTTTGTACACCAGATGATACAGACAAAAACCTTACATACGATTCCAATACATGGGAAAAAGAAAGAAGAGATTTAAGAAATCTAAACACATCAGAAATGATTAACACCAATATATATAAATTTCACCAAGCAGCCACCTTACATAGATGGTTTATTTTTAAAGATTTATTACCTCAACATGGTATTTGTCTTCTATAAGTCGTAAGAACCGATCCCCATTGTTTAAACCATTTTTTCTTAAATCTAAGATAGACTTTGTTGGTTAAGCTGTGTTTTATTGTGACATGAAATCGGCACAACCATAGACGGAACCGCTTTTGTATCACAATGCATTGTATAGACTTCGTTCGGGGTTTGCAAGCCAAATTTTGTGTGTGAGCGATTACGATTGTAGGAGTCTGGTACAAACGCTATAACAAGGTCGAGCGACAATACGACAAACACGCTTCAACATTTATGATATCGCTTCAATAAGACTGTGGCACAAATTTTATGAGTCTACTCATTTCTATTTGAAAAAAATATTGCATTTTTTTCAAAAATAATACAAATTTATCTGAGGACATTATATATGATAACAAGGATAAAATGACAGTAAAAAATATACTCAGCCAAAGTACGATTGAAGATGTGGCGAAACGGGCGAATGTGTCGATTGCTACAATTAGCCGTACCCTGCACAAACCTGACCTAGTATCGCCTAAGACCCGCAAGCGGGTGCAAAAAGTTATTGCCGAATTAAACTACACACAAAATAAGACCGCCCAAAATTTACGGCTTGCCCGTACGAATACGATTGCGATTCTGCTGCCCGATATTGGCAATTCGTTTTTCAGTGCTATCATCCGTGGTATGGAAGAAGAAGCCACCAAAGAAAAATATGATATTCTCATCGCTCCCACCCACGCCAGCACCCCCGCCGAGAATGTATACCGTAAATATATGAGCCAACGACTAGCAGATGGTATTTTAACCTTAAATGGAGAATTACCTATACCCATAGAATACCTAAAACAACGGGACGATATTAGCCCTTTGCTGCCGATTGTTATGGTCTGTGAGTTGTTGAGCGATCGTTTAAATCCGGTTGACATGTTAAAATTTAAAAACCAAATCTCTACGGTTTCCATTGATAATCAACACGCCGCATATGTGGCAACCAAACATTTGTTTGATTTGGGACACAAAAACATTTTACATATTGCAGGACCCGAAGATAATGTGCTGTCATGGGAACGGGTCGAAGGCTTTAAAACCGCTGTACTGCATCAAGGTATTGATAGCCCTGATGACTATATTATCCACACACATACTTTTAATACGGATGGGGGACAAGAAGCATTTGACAAAGTACGCACCCATCCAAAAACCCCAACCGCCCTATTTTGTGCCAGCGACACCATTGCGTTGGGCTTTATGACAGCATGCCGAGAACACCATATACAGTTGCCACAAGAATATTCCATTGTTGGCTTTGATAACATCCGAATCGCCCAACATACTTTTCCATCCTTGACCACCATTCACCAACCCCGTGAAGAATTGGGCAGGGTCGCCATGCGTACCCTCATCCAACGCATCAAAGACCGCAGTACCCCTTTGCAAAATATTGTACTTAATACCTACTTGATTGAACGCAATTCCGCCATTTCCCATATATAAGCCCTGTGATAGGCTACTCTTATATATCTTGCTATGTGTTTGCATAGATGCAGCAGTATTACAATATGTAATGAAAAGCATTACATAACAAACAATAGGCATAAATATTGTTTGAAAGCCTTATTTCATATAATATTAAAATAAAAATGAAAAAAAGTCTTGACAACAAAAATGAAAACGATTACATTTTTATGCGTAGGGCATAGAAAGTATAAAATATATCGATGCCATACGACAAACACATGTAATGTTTTAGATCTAGTATTATCTTTGAGGGAGAGAGCATATGAAACGAACAAAAAAAATCCTTGGTGCCTTGCTGGTCAGCGGTACCATGTCTGTGTCCGCACAGGCGACAGAATTAGAAGTTGCCCACTGGTGGGTGTCTGCTGGCGAAGCAAATGCCATACGGGCATTGGCAGATGCGTTTAACAACAACACCCCTTACACTTGGAAAGATACGGCAGTTGCCCGTGGTAAAGAGCTGTTTATTAGCCGTATTGCTGGTGGCAGTCCCATGGGGGCAACACAATTAAATCATGGTCGTGATGCAGAGGAATTGATTCAAGCGGGATACATGCAGGATTTAACCACATTGGCAGAAAAAGAAAATTGGGCGGATATTATCCATCCAAAATCATTACTCGACAGCTGTACTTATGAGGGTAAGGTATATTGTGCCCCAATTAACATTCACTCTTGGCAGTGGTTGTGGCTGTCAAACGATGCGTTTGCCAAGGCGGGTGTACCTGTACCTAGCAATTGGAATGAATTGGTAGCATCCGCACCTAAGTTACGGACAAAAGGTATTGTACCACTGGGCGTAGGGTCGCAAAATTGGCAAATTGGTGGTATGTCCGATGTACTGTTGATGAGTTCCTTGGGTAAGGACGGTTGGGAAAAACTGTTTGGTGACTTGGATGTGGATATAGCAAAAGGATCAAAAGTCCGTGAAGCCCTTGAACACCTAGCCCAAGCTCGGGAAATGTCCAAAGGCACTAATACAGCCGATTGGAACTTGGTAACCAATGGGGTTATCCAAGGTAAATTTGCTAGCCAAATTATGGGCGACTGGGCAAGGGGTGAATTTGCTGTTGCTGGTAAGGTTGCTGGTAAAGATTACACTTGTTTGCCGGGATTAGGTATCGACCCTGTATTAACCACTGGGGGGGATGCATTTTACTTCCCGAAAGTCAAAGACCCCGAAGTACAAAAAGCACAACTTGCATTGGCATCCCAAATTGTCAGCAAAAGCGTACAAGTGGCGTTTAACGAACGCAAAGGATCGTTGCCAATTCGGGGTGATGTGGACTTAACCAGCATCGATGACTGTATGGCAAAAGGTCTGAAATTATTGGCAGATGGCAAAGTGAGTTCCGACAAAGGACAGTACTTACACCCAGAAACTATGGCAGAAATGAATGATATGTTTATACAATTCTTTGGTGATGACAGTATAACCGTTGATGAAATACAAAAAAAATTCGTTAAAATTATAAAAAATGCTGACTAAGTCACATATTGTTGCAACGGGATGGAGTGCCCCCCTCGTTCAGCAATGTTATAAAATGTACAATAAGAGAAAAAAATGACTCGTAAACATCCACTTTTAAAGAATCTAAGTGCTAAAATAATGGCGATACCCATGGTGAGCATTTGTTTGATTGTGTTCGTCGGCATGACTTTTTGGACATTGGTGTATTCATTTACCAAATCCAGACTGTTACCATCGACACAAAAATGGGTGGGATTTTACCAATATGAAAAATTATGGTCGAGCGATAAATGGTTAATTTCCATTGACAATTTGTTGGTTTTAACCGCTGTTAGTTTGCCCCTTACCATTACAGTTGCGTTTGTTTTAGCGGCGTTACTGGATCAAAAAATCCGTCTGGAAGATACCTTTCGCACCATATTTTTATATCCGTTTGCCCTGTCATTCGTGGTGACCGGCTTGGTGTGGCAATGGATTTTAAATCCCGAAATGGGCATTCAGTACTTTATTAACAAATTGGGCTTTACGGATTTTACCTTCAATCCCCTGTACGACCCAGAAACCGTATTATACGCCATTGCGGCGGCGAGTATTTGGCAATCGACGGGGTTTTTCATGTGCTTGTTGTTAGCGGGTATGCGTGCCATTGATGGCGATGTGTGGAAGGCGGCACGAGTGGACGGTATCAGCACCTTACGGACTTATATATTCGTGATTATCCCAATGATGAAACCAGCGTTTTTTACGGTGATCGTATTGGGATTGGCTACGGCGGTAAAAACCTACGATATTGTCGTGGTGATGAGTGCAGGCGGACCCGGATTTTCATCGGTAACACCAGCATTATATACCATGGATCAAATAGTTATCAGGCAAAATATCGCCCAAGGGTTTGCAGCAGCCATGATGTTATTGTTAGGGGTTATACTTTGTATGATACCTTTATTTGTGGTTAATTATATAAAACGCAAGGAGGCATAATTATGGCTGGGATACCACATACGGAACCCATCGGACAAAAGCCCAAGACAATATTTTCTGGTCGTAATATTATGGTTTATGGTACTTTGCTTGTGGTCAGCATATATTACTTGTTACCTTTATATATTATGATAACCACTTCTTTAAAAGGCATGCCCGAAGTGCGACTAGGCAATATTCTTGCCCCACCTGTGGATATTACCTTTGAACCATGGGTCAAGGCGTGGTCTAAGGCGTGTACTGGTTTGGATTGTAATGGGGTATCACAAGGGTTTTGGAACTCAGTAATTATTACCATTCCATCCGTGTTGGTATCGACTGTTGTGGCGGGAATGTCCGCATATATTTTAACAAAATGGAAATTTAAAGGGTCAGAAATATTTTTCTTTATCATCATATTTGCTATTTTTATTCCGATGCAAGTGATAATGTATCCATTGCTTATGGGGTTACGGATGCTTGGGTTGTCTTCTTCCTTGTCGGGATTGGTGGTTGTTCATACGATTTTTGGCTTGCCGGTTTTAACCTTATTGTTTCGTAATTATTTTATGGGCATTCCAGACGATCTGTTTAATGCGGCAAAAATTGATGGGGCAGGATTTTGGCGGATTCTCATATTTATTATTTTGCCCATGTCATTGCCTATTATAGTCGTAGCGGTGATTTTACAAGTAACAGGCATTTGGAACGATTATGTTATGGGTGTGGTTTTTGGCAGTCCCGATACCTATCCCATGACCGTACAACTAAACAATATTGTAAATTCAGCATTTGGGGTAAAAGAATACAATGTAAATATGGCATCCACACTACTTACCGCATTGGTACCACTGACTATTTATCTAGTATCAGGGAAATTGTTTGTTCGTGGTATCGCCGCCGGGGCATTAAAAGGATAGGGAACAAACAATGACAAACTCTATTGAAATTAAGCAATTACAATTAAAGTATGGCAATTTGGAAATATTTAAAAATTTAAATTTAAACATTAAACAAAAGGAATTTTTAGTATTACTAGGACCCTCAGGGTGTGGTAAGTCCACTTTGCTGAACTGTATTGCAGGACTGCTGGACATTGACGATGGACAGATTTTTATCAATGGCAAAAATGTCACTTGGGAACAACCCAAAGACCGTGGTATCGGCATGGTATTTCAATCATACGCACTGTATCCACAAATGAGTGTAAAAGGCAATTTATCGTTTGCCTTAAAAAATCAACGCATGCCCAAAGCAGACATCGAGGCTAAGGTAAAATCTGCCAGTGAAATTTTGCAAATTGAACACTTGCTAAACCGCAAACCCGCCGCCCTGAGTGGTGGACAACGGCAACGGGTCGCCATCGGGCGGGCGTTGGTGCGGGAAGTAGATGTATTTTTGTTTGACGAACCATTGTCGAACTTAGATGCAAAACTGCGTACAGAATTGCGACTTGAATTAAAACGCCTGCATGCCCAACTGCAAAATACTATGGTATATGTAACCCACGACCAAATAGAAGCCATGACCTTAGCCGATCGGGTGGTAATTTTAAATGGTGGTGTTATCGAACAGGTCGACACCCCCGACACCATTTACCACAAACCAAAAAATTTGTTTGTAGCAAAATTTATCGGGTCGCCGAAAATGAATTTATTTGCAGGCACCATACACATAGAGAGGCAGTTTGCTATTGACGGTTTACCCAAAACCACCGCTCAAAATGTATCTGCGTACGAGGGAGATTGCCCTGAAAACACGCCTGTTATTTTGGGTGTCCGCCCAGAAGATATAACTATCAGCGATACAAAAACCGCTGACAACACTATTTCTGCTACCGTTAGCTTGGTGGAGCCTATGGGATCGGAAAATATCATTTGGCTAGACTTAGCAAACAGCACCAGTATTTCTGTACGCACAAACAATATGGAAAAATACACGGTGGGTATGGAAGTCTTTGTCACCTTAAACATGGCAAGGGTATCCCTATTTGATGCCACAACAGAACAACGATTATAAACACAGATTATAAATGTAAAGGAAAGAAAAATGATCTCATACCAATTATACAGTTCACGGAACTTTTTTCCCGTTGAAAACACTTTATCTTTAATCCGCAAATACGGCTGTACAGAGTGTGAAGGGGTGGCATTTTTTATTATCACCGAAGATGCGGACGAAACCACGAAAAACATACACGCTTTAAAGCAACACCTTGATGCCAACACCTTGACCATGCCCACTATACATATTATGGTGGATCATTTACAGCTGTACCCCGATGCACTGTTGCAGTGTGCAGATGTGCTGGGGTGCCATACTTTCATTGTGGCATATGTGATGGAACAACACCGCCCCAGCACGGCGACAGGGTGGCAAGATTTTGCAAAACAGGTAAAATCACACGCCCAACCCCTAACCGATAAAGGCTTGCAAATTGGGTGGCACAACCATGATTTTGAATATGCCCCTGTGGACGGATCGTATCCTATGGCAGAAATGCTAAAAGCATATCCAGAAATGCTGTGGGAAGCAGATGTAGCATGGATGCATGTTGCCAAGGTCGACCCCATCGTTGAAATCCAAAAATATGCTGACCGCCTGTGTGCAGTGCATGTGAAAGACATTGCCCCCGAAGGGCAAAACAAAGATCAAGACGGATGGTGTAATGTGGGTGAAGGTATCTTAGATTGGTACGAAATACTAACTGCTGTGCGTAAACATACAACAGTTAAGCACTTTATCTTGGAACACGACAACCCCGCATCGGATACAGAATTTGCATCTGTGTCCGTCCCATACTTAAAAAATACACTAAAAAAGATTGGATAAGATTATGACAACGACAAAAATTGGACTGATAGGATGTGGGAATATATCCGAACAATACGGGTCGTTTATCCCGAACTTTAACAACATGGAACTAACCACCTGTGCAGACATTAACATGGACAGTGCAAAAGCATTTGCGGAAAAATTCGGCGTTACCGCTATGACGGTGGACGAGATTTTGGCAAGTGATGTGGATGTGATTGTCAATTTAACCATCCCTGCTGCACATGCGGAAGTGTCGAAAAAAATCCTAAACGCTGGCAAGCATGTATATTCGGAAAAACCCCTTGCTGTATCGATGGCGGAAGGACAAGATATTTTACAGACCGCCGGAAAAATGGGGCTACGGGTGGGCTGTGCCCCCGACACTTTTCTTGGCGGAACGCCCCAGCATGTGCGGGCGTTATTGGACAACAACACTATTGGCAAAGTCACCACTGGTACCGCCCATGTAATGAGCCACGGTATGGAAATGTGGCACCCGAATCCGGATTTCTTTTTCCAACCGGGGGCGGGGCCTATCTTCGACTTGGGACCGTATTATATCACCTTGCTTATCCATTTATTAGGTCCGATAAAATCCGTGTGTGCTATGGCAAACAAGGGAACCCACACACGAACGATTACCTCAGAACCTCGAAACGGTGAAATTATCCCTGTGGATACGCCGACCACTTTACATGCAGTCTTAACCTTTGATAGCGGTGCCATTATCACCTTATCCGCCAGCTGGGATGTGTGGGCACATACCCATAGCACACCAGTGGAGCTGTACGGTATAGACGGCAGTCTGTTTGCCCCTGACCCCAACTGGTTCGACGGCGACATTAAAACCGCCGCCACCGATGGGAAAATCACAGATGTACAATTACAATTCCACCCCTTCGGCGTCGCAAACTTCCCCGTTCCTTGGGGGGTCAGCTTTGCCAACTGGCGGGGGGCTGGCTTGTCCGATATGGTGGATGCCATCAAAACCAGCCGTCCGCACCGCTGTTCAGGACAAATGGCATTGCATGTATTGGAAGTGATGGAGTCTATTTTGCAATCCGCAGAAAGCCAGACCTTTATCACCCTACAAACGACCTGCTACCGCCCCGATGCGTTGTCTAGTACAGAAGCACAAACATGGTTAAAAAATATTTGAGTTGGTTATCTGGTACAGCCCCTTGTATTAATACACCGATCGGTACATTTCATAAACTTGCTCGGGGGATTTGTCGGTTAAGGCGTTTAGTTCCCCTTGTTTGTGTGCCATATATACATCGATAAATTGTTGTCCCAACCATTCGGTGACTTGGGGGGTATTTTGCATGACTTGCAAAGCGTCCTGCAGCGTTTCTGGCAGGCGTGTATAGCCCCGTTGTGTCAATTCAGCCGCCGATAGCAACGATAAATCTTGTTCGGTCACCTTGGGTTTGGGTAGTGTGTCTTTAATGCCTTGTACGCCTGCAAATACCACTGATGCCATTGCTAAGTAGGGGCTGGCGGCGGCATCCACAGCACGGATTTCAAAATTATATTGTTTTGCTGTGTCTGTATCGCTTAGATTGTTAATGGGGCAAATGCGCACAGATGCTTCCCGGTCACGAAATCCTAAATTGTTATAGGCTGCCGACCATCGGTGCGGGGTTAATCGGTCGTATGAAATTTTAGATGGGGCGGTCAATGCCACAATGGCAGGCAAGTATTTTAAAACGCCGGCGATAAACTGCCCTGTGATTTCTGACATACCATAAGGATCGTTTGCATCATAGGTCAAGGGATTGCCGTCATCATCGATAAAACTCAGGTGGATATGTACCCCGTTACCCACATGGTTCGGGTCGCTTATAGGGGTAAATGTTGCCGTGTTGTCAAACCGCTCAGCGGTGCCATAGGTGATTTCCCGTAAAATAGTCGCCTCATCGGCAATACGGCATCCGGTGGCGGGGGCATTGGTAATTTCGAATTGGTTCACACCGTATTCTTTCATAAAGGTATCGGGGGTTACACCGGCATTTTCCACCGCCTGCATCAATGCCCTGCCGAAATGTCGATAACGGCGAAAATCCCGATGGCTGTATGCACCGCCCAAAATGGCATCGGGATTCTGTAATTGAAATTCGTGTTCAAAAGCCCCTTTGACCGTGATGCCTGTGGCTTGGTACAAGGTGTTTAGGGCTTTTTGTAAAATCGATCTGGTGCAACATTCCCAAGCGGTGCCATCAAGGTGTCTGATGGTGCCAATCATAAAGTCCTCAGCTGGGGTGCCATCTTGGTAATCCAGTTGTACCCGTGTGCTTTCATCGGGAATTAACGCTAAATCTCCAAACGACCCATAGGGGCTGTCGGCGATGGTATCGAAACAGGTAATCATTACATTGGTGGGTGTCCATCCCACACCCTTCTTTATACGGCTGTCCATTTGATCGCTGGGAAACGATTTTCCCCGTACCTGTCCGGCAACATCACTGGTGGCGACAAAAGTTAACGGTTTTTGAATCATGGCTTTTCTCCTACGATGGCATATTTATGTTTAAACTGTCCCACTGGTTGATGCGGTGGCTGGTTTTGTCCCAATCCCTTGTCCCCACATTCAGGGCGATGGCGTGGGTCAGAACGATTGCCCCGCAATAGATGTCCCATGGGGTTTTTGTGTCGATGGGGGTAATAAAAGACTCTGTGGCATACTTACACACATCGGCGTTATGGGAATTGGTTATGGTGATAATGTGTGACTTCTTATGCGTTTTAATCTTTTGTGCCAGCTGGGCTAAGTCTTGTTGATAGCGGCGGTAATCGATCATAATACACACATCTTGTCTTTGCATTTCGAGAATATATTTGGGCCACATATTAGAATCCGTAGGCAAGTGGTATACTTTGTTGCGGATTTGTAACAGCTCCATCGATAACAAATAGGCGATGGCATTGCTTATTCTGCCCCCCACAATGTATATTTTGCGTTTGCGATCGGCAATTTTATCACACACCCGTTCGAATTGGTTTTCCGAAATAAGAGCGGTCATTTTTGACAATATGGATATGGCTTGGTTTGCCGAATCTCGAAACGACATAGAATCACCCATGCTGTCTTTGATGCTGTGGTATAAATCGACGGGAGACACATTGTTGTTTTTTAATTCCTGTAACAACGCCTGATAAAAATCGCTGTATCCAGAAAAACCGATTTTATTGACAAAACGGCTAATAGACGGCAACGACACTCCAATGTTTTCCGACAAGTTTTGAAGGGTGTCGATACCACGATTGGGGTACTCCTCCAATATATAAGTGGCAATCTTTTGTTCAGCAGTGGTAAAGGCGTCTTGATTTTTCTTTATCTCATCTAAAACAGTCATTTATTATCCCTAAGTTGGTACATTTGCTTACATATATATGTATCATACCATTATGTAAAAAATTTTACAAACGATATTTTTAAATATACATTGAAAAAAATATTGCATTAAAAAGTTTTTTGTGTCATAGTCTTACCATGAACATAAGTACCTTAAAGTATAATACCGAGAGAACAGAGCCATTATTGTCCTACCAAGACCCACAGCCTGTGGAAGTGTTGCATGCGGACAGTACTATTCCTATCGTGTTGGTATGTGAGCATGCGGGCTTTGCTGTGCCGCAATCGTTAAATCGTTTGGGCTTGTCCGATGTATATTTATATGACCATATGGGAGGCGATATTGGTGCCAAGGACATGGCGATTCAAATTGCCGATGCGTTGGGTGTTCGTTTGGTGATACAAAATTACAGTCGGTTGGTTATCGATTGTAACCGCCCCACAACCCATGTGCAATCAATTCCCGAAATCAGCGATACCATCGACATTATTGGCAACCGAAACATATCCCAATCGCACAGGAACAGCCGTATAAAAGACATTTTCACCCCCTATGACACAACATTACAGCATATTTTTAACACCCACTCCGTTGTTATGGGCTTTTCCATACATAGCTTTACAAAATCCATGCGAAACGCTCCCGCCCGCCCGTGGGACATTGGGTTTTTAAGCCGTTACGACACACAGACCGCACAAAGTTTGCTAAAATACTGCCAAGCACAAGCCCCCGATTTATGTATGGCACTAAATGAACCGTATCAAATTACCGATGACACGGATTGGTTTGTTGTTCGGTACGCAGAAAAATATAACATCACACACAGCCTTATCGAAGTCTGTAACGCCCATTTACGCACAGACGAAGGTATACAAACCTATGCCGAAATTTTGACACACAGCATACGACAAATGGCAACAGCTATGGGGGTATTATAATATGGAACCCCAACATACTTTAACCCGCAATATGCCGCTTGTTATCGGGCAATCCTGTTTGTTGTTTATCGATGTGCAGAACTTTTCTGCCCACCGCAATGGGGCGGAATTCAAGGGGCTACATCCCGAAAAATTTACGGACTCTTACGGGGCGTTTTTCACCCAACTAGAAACACAAACCATTCCCAACATGCAACGGTTACAAGCCGCTTGCCGCCAGTGTAAGATCGAAGTGATGTACACTTGTATCGAAAGCCTAACTTTGGACGGGCGGGACAGAAGCCTGGATTACAAAATCAGCGGTTTTCATGTACCAAAAGGCTCTTGGGACGGCAAAGTTATCGACCAAATCGCCCCTGCAAGCGACGAAATAGTGTTGCCGAAGTCGTCGTCTTCGGTGTTTGTGTCCACACACATTGATTATATCTTACGCAACTTGGGGACAAAACAACTGGTCATATGCGGTTTAATCACCGACCAATGTGTCGAGAGTGCCATTCGAGATGCCTGTGACTTGGGCTATTTGGTCACGCAGGTAACCGATGCCTGTGCCACTTATACACGGCAACGCCATGAAAATTCCATAGCAGCAGTCAAGGGCTATTGCCGACAGGTAACAACCGCACACCTGATTGCAGAAATAAACGGATTATAGCAGGTAACTTGGGAATACAGACATGATTATGGCAACACGACAACATATGGCAATGGCGATACTGGGTATCGTGTTCATGGTGTCCGTGTTATCGGCATTAGCCCTGTGGGACGGCAGTGCCAGTGCACGGATTGCCAGTGTGTTTTTCATATCCTTAATTGCCGTTGTTGGCATAGGCGTATACAGCGGTAACAGCGGTATTTTAAGCTTTGGGCATGTGTCGTTTATGGGTATTGGGGCGTACGCATCGTCGCTGTTGACCATGCCGCCCGCCATCAAGTCCGCCACCTTGTCGCAACTGCCCCTGTGGTTAAAGCAGATGCAGGTCGATTTACCGATAGCGTTATCGATGGCCGTTATATTTACTATGGCAATATCCGTTGTTATCGGCATGGCGTTTAACAGACTCGAAGGATCAGCGGCAACCATTGCCACAGTCGGATTGTTGATTGTTGTGCACGGTGTTATCATCGGCTGGAAAGATGTAACACGAGGTGCCCAATCGTTCTTTGGCGTACCAAGAGATGCCAGTTTATGGGTTATTGCCATATCCTGTGTTATCGCCTTACTGGTTGCCCGCCTGTATCGGGACAGCATTTCTGGATTGCGGTTACGGGCGGGGCGGGAAAACCCTATTGCCGGTCAAGTATCGGGAGTCAATATCCGCCGTGAACGATTTATCGCATGGGTGATAAGTGCAGGGATTATGGCATTAGCGGGCGGATTATTAGCCCACTTTTTGGGTGCATTTAGTGCCAAAAAGTTCTATTTTATCGATACTTTCTTGTTGTTATCGATGCTGATTGTCGGTGGTATGAGTACGGTCAGCGGTGCTATCACTGGGGCGGTGGTGATTACGCTTGTATCGGAAATACTGCGAAAGCTGGAGGGCGGAGTGACCATACTTGGTGTCGACATGCCGTTAATTTTTGGAGCGACAAATATTGGTATCAGCCTGTTGATTTTGTGGGTGATGTTTAAACGCCCCAACGGCATCACAGGGTTTCAAGAATGGGAAGAAAAAATATGTGGCGTATTGGGGACGGGTTTGGATTCGGTGCAAAAAACACAACAGGCACCCGTGCAACAATGGGGCAATCCCAACTGTGATTTGCGTGCTGAGTCTATCACCAAAAAGTTTTCTGGCTTAACCGCTCTCGATAGCGTATCCATCACCGTAAAAACCGGTGAAATACTGGGGCTGATTGGACCGAACGGATCGGGAAAGACGACACTTCTGAATGTATTATCGGGGGTGCTGGCACCAACAGCAGGACGCATAAAGAATACGCAACAAGACTTGACGGGCATGCCCATACACCGTTTTCCTGCACAGGGGATTGCCCGCACATTCCAAAATATACGGTTATTTGTGCATTTAAGCGTATATCAAAATGTGTTGGTATCCGCACTAAGCGTTCATGACAAAAAACATGTACACGCTGTATGCACCGATGTGTTGGGGCGGATGAATCTGTTGCCCAAAGCGGGGGTTGACGCCGGTACTTTATCTTATGGCGATCAACGGCGGGTGGAAATTGCCCGGGCGTTGGCATTAAAACCTGCATTGCTGTTTCTGGACGAACCCGCCGCAGGTATGAATCGCAAAGAAACAGACCAGTTAATGGAAATTCTTCGGCAAATCGCCCAACAATATAACATTGGTATCCTTTTGGTCGACCACGATTTAAAATTTATCAATGCGTTATGTGATCGTATTGTGGTGTTAAACGAGGGCAAACTGATTGCCGAAGGTACCCCAGAATACATACAACACAACCCTAAGGTCATAGAGGCATATATAGGCACTTAACAATTTTGTAAACTTTTAAGGAGAAAAAACCATGTATAAAAAACTATCAGCAATTGCTTTATCTTGTGCAATGTTGGCATCGCCGGCATTGTCAGCAACACTAAAAATCGGTGTGGCAACCGCCCAAACGGGGGGGCTTGCCCCCTATGATGTGCCGGTTATCGAGGGGCTGAGAATCGCTGTTGATGAAATCAATGCGAACGGCGGTATTATGGGCAAAATTAAGATTGAACTGTTGGAAAAGGATGTGCGATCCGATGTGGCACAAACTTCCATCGCTGTACAAGAATTGGTGGACGAAAATGTATCCGTAATCGTTCTGCCCTGTGATGCGGATCCGGGGCTTGCGGCTGCAGGTATTGTATCGTCTGCCAAAATCCCCGCTATTTCCACATGTGCGTCTTCGCCCACATTGCCTTTAATCGGTGGTGCGTATGTGTTTGCCAACTTCCCCGGCGATAATGTACAGGCGACTGTATCCGCAGAATGGGCATATAACAGGGGCATGAAAAATGCGTATATCCTGTATTCCCCGGACAGCCAATACACTTCCATGCCATTATACTTTGCCGATGTTATGAACAAGTTGGGCGGTAAAGTATTGGGCGAAGCCACTTACAGCATTGGGCAACAAGATTTCTCTGCCATTGTGGCTAAAATCAAACGCTTGAACCCCCAACCGGATGTGATTATGACTTCTGCATATGAACCAGATTTTCCATCGTTCATCAAAGCGTTACGAGCATCTGGCGTTACTGCACAGGTTATCGGATCTGACGGTATCGACAGCCCGACCACATTCTCATTGGGCAGTGCCGGCGAAGGCGTGGTATTTACCACCGCAGGACACGCCACCCCCGGCAGCAACTTGGAAAAATTTAATACATTGTATAAGTCTAAAACAGGGCGGGATTCAGAAACCGTGTTTAATGCTATCGGTTATGACCTAATTACGGTTATTGCAAGTGCTGTAACAGCGGCTAATGGTTCCACCGACAGCCAAAAAATCCGTGATGCTTTGGCGAACTTGGAAAATGTGCAAGGTGCCACTGGATCGATCACTTACAAAGGCACCACCGGTCTGCCCATTCGTCAGGTGACTTTAATCCGTGTGAAAAATGGCAAGCGGGAATTGTTGGGGCAACCGGCACCTAACAGCACATTGATCCCCGCACCCCGCATGTGATGCAAAAGGACATGGGTATATGGCACTTTTGACTGTACAATCGCTTTGTGTGCATTACGGTACTGTGCAAGCTGTAAAAGGCGTGGACTTTACCGTTAATCGAGGCGAAATTGTGGGATTACTGGGGGCGAATGGGGCGGGCAAATCGTCGACCCTTAACGCTATTGTGGGGCTTGTCCCCACAACCAGTGGCACCGTGCGGTTAGACGGTGAAAACATTACCCATTTCCCTTCTGAAAAATTGGTCAAAAAGGGCATAACCTTGTCCCCAGAAGGGCGGCGGATTTTTGCCACTCTGACCGTATATGACAATATCAAGATGGGGGCGTATGGGATTGTGGACACCGCCGCTATGGCACAATCGTTTGATCGGGTATATAATTTATTTCCCATTTTATACGAACGCCAACACCAATACGCCGGCACTCTTTCGGGGGGACAGCAACAGATGCTGGCAGTGGCACGGGCGTTAATGAGTCAGCCTAAGGTATTATTGCTGGACGAACCGTCTTTGGGATTAGCCCCGCTTATTGTACAACAGATTTTTGATTTAATACAGACCTTGTGCGATCAAGGTGTTACTATGGTTTTGGTGGAACAAAATGCCACAAAAACTTTGGCAATAGCGGACAGGGCATACCTGTTTTCTAATGGGGAAATAATCGCATCGGGTACGGGACAAGAATTACAGCAATCTGATATGATTGTAAACACATATTTCGGAGTATAGTATATGGAATTTTTCTTACAACAATTGGTAAATGCGGTTTCTTTGGGGGGGACATACGCCTTGTTGGCACTGGGGCTTGCGGTTGTATTTTCCATCATGGGGTTGATTAACTTTGCCCATGGGGAGTTAATGACTATCGCCGGATATGTGTTAATGGCATGCGGTATTTTGCAGCTGCCCTTTGCGTTGTCAGTGATGCTTGCCATTGGGGCGTCCGTGATAAGTGCGGTTTTGATGGAACGGATTGCGTTTCGCCCTGTACGCAACAGTTCCGGTGCCACCATGCTTGTTACCAGTTTTGCCGTATCGATGATTTTACAAGTACTGTTTACCAACTTTATTTCCAGCCGCTCACAGGCGGTTCTGTTACCAGAATTTCTGTCGTCTGGTTTTCATATAGGGGATATTGTTATCGGTGTCAACAAAGTAGTAGCCATTGTTGTAACCGTGGTCATGCTGATATTTTTAGATGGGTTTATGACAAAACAAAAAAATGGCATTGCCATGCGGGCGGCCGCCGAAGATTTCCATATGACACGATTGATGGGGGTAAAAGCCAACACGGTGATTGCCGCTGCATTTGCTTTATCCGGTTTATTGGCGGGCGTTGCGGCGATTTTATGGGTCAGTCAACGAGCATCGGTGGATCCATACATGGGGTTCATCCCCGTATTAAAAGCCTTTATCGCCACCATTCTTGGCGGACTGGGGAGCCTGCGGGGGGCGGTTGCCGGCGGTATGGCGTTGGGAGTGTTCGAAATATTCCTTGCCGCATACTTACCCGATAGCCTGCAAGAATTTCGAGATCCCATCGCCTTAGCATTGGTGATTTTGGTATTGTTGTGCCGTCCCAACGGCTTAATTCCTTCCCCGACCTTGAAGGCAGAAAAAATATAATAAAAACAGGCGGGGGTATGGGCAGATCAAAGGGGGATTAGCAACCAAAATCCACATGCCCTGTAAAAATGGAGCAACGCCGTACTTTACGATCTATTATCAACCAAAGTATTACAGGCACCTGTGATAAAAATAGTTTTTGTCATACTGTACTCTCTGTTGTATTTGTAGGCTACACCCTATCACGGCAGGTGTCGTATTATAATACAAATATTTTGTCGACAACATTATATTGAACATCTCACAAAACAACGGGTTCTTTTGGCTTATGCTGTGGACGGTTTGTTTACCCCCCTGACATAGCGGTTTGTGCCGTCAAAGTCAGGGGTGTAATCCCATACATATCCTTCACTGTTATTTAGGGCTTGGTGGATAAATGTACGGGTTTTTTTGCTTTTCCTGATGTCTGTATTAAGCTGTTCTATGTCGATGCCGGCAAATAGTGTGTCGTGCATTTGCTGTATTGTGTTGGCATACTCAGAGGTATGTATTAGGTTATGTGTTTCTTGTGGGTCGTTTTTAATGTTGTACAGCAACGGGGCGGTGCCACGACAATATACATATTTAAAGTCCCCTTGTCGCAGGGCAAACCACGGTTGTTTTACGCCGCCGCCGAAATATTCCATAATCGCTGTGTCTTTCCACCCGTTAGCGGTACCGTGTAACAGGTTTACAAAGCTGGCACTGTGTGTGCTGCCAAATGTGTCTGACAGGTGTTTTACCCCAGCAATTTCCGCAAGCGTGGGACATATATCAGCAAGGGACACATTTTGCGATATTCGAGCGGCAGCAAAACGACTCGGGTTGTGGAATATCATCGGCACCTTGACTGAGGGTTCATAAAAAGTGCGTTTAAACCACATTTGCCGTTCGCCCAACATATCGCCGTGATCGCTAATAAAGGCAATAATCGTATCCTCATACAGTCCCAAGTGGTGCAGTTCACTAATAATTTCGCCCAAAAATGCGTCTAAGTGTGTCACCATAGCATAATACGCCCGCCGGGATTGCCGAATAGTATCCACCGATGGGGGAAATTGGTCGATACCGTGATGCACTTTTAACCATTGTGATACGGGGTGCGGGTCTTCTGCGGTCACTTCGGGCATGGCGATGTCTATGTCGTTATATATATCCATGTACTTGGGTACGGACTGATACGCTTCATGCGGTTGTGTGTACGAAATGTGTAGGAAAAATGGACTGGGTTTTGGCTCCAGCACTTCGTAACGCAAATATTCTATGGCTCGAAAGGTAACTTCCGTATCGTATAAAATTTGATTGTTGGTTCTGCACAGTCCCGATACTTGTAATTTTTGTACCGAAGTCCCTTCGGCATGGGCAACGGGTGGCTCCCAATCGCTTGCCCACATCATATTCGATGGGTACATATCCGTAGTCAAGCGGCGGTCAAACCCGTGCAGCTGATCGGCACCGATAAAGTGGCATTTTCCCGATACCACCGTGCGGTATCCCGCCGATTTCATAAAGTGCATCATCGTAGGAATATCGCTTCTGAAAATAGACCCATTGCCGAATACTTTGTTTTCGGACGGACGGGATCCGCTGAACATTGCCGCCCGTGACGGAGCACACAACGGAGAGGAGCAATAGGCATTTTCAAACACCACCCCCTGTTTGGCAAAAGCGTCCAAGTTTGGGGTTATCGCCTGCCCTTTGGCATTGTATGTGGACAGCACAAAAGCGGACAATTGATCCGCTTCGATTAAAATAATATTTGGTTGTGTCTCAGACATGGTGGTTTATCCCTTTACTGCCCCTGCGGTCATGCCGGCAATAATTTGTTTAGCGGCAAAGAATGTAAACAATAACGGTGGAATAACAATCAAAGTCCCCAATGCCATCACATTGCCCCACTCGACCCCCATATCGGTGATATAGTTGCCCGTTGTTACCGGTAAAGTACGGGTGGTTCGCCCCGTTAATAACAGTGCCAAAATAAATTCGTTCCACGCAATGCGAAACACAAAAATTGCCGACACCGCATAGCCGGATTTCATAAGTGGCAGCATAATTTTAAAAAACACTTGTAGCGGGGTTGCCCCATCGACAATCGCCGCCTCTTCTAGTTCTTCAGGAATTTGTTTGTAAAACCCATATAACAACCAGATGCAAAACGGTAAGTTTAACGCTGTATAAAAGAATGTCAAAATCATTAAATCCGCATCGAGACTGAATATCATCACCAATGAAAACGCCGGTACTGCCAATACCGCTGGCGGTACCATACGGACAAGCAAAGTGGCGTTGGCTACAACCGCCCGCCCTTTAAAATCAAACCGTGCCAAAGCGTACGCACACAAGCTGCCAAAAAACAGGGTTATTACCGTTGCCGATAAGCCGACTATCAAAGAATTTTTTAGGTATCTGAAAAAGTTATTGTCGTACATCACATAGCCATAATTTTCCAGAGTCGGCGTAAACAACAGCCACAACGGACCTTCTGATTGGATAACCACCTCTTGTTTAAACGAAGTAGCAACCATCACCCAAATAGGGGCGAGGGAAATAAACGCTAGCAGTATTAACACCGCATAGTGCAATATATGTGCCCGGTATGTGTATACTTTTTGCACCATAGCCTATATATCCGATCCCGCCCGCATGGGGTTATTAAGTTTTAAAATAAGCACACTAAGGGCAAATACGATAAGGATAAGCAACACGGCAACCGCAGACGCAAATCCCAATTGCTGAGTTTCAAATGCCCGGTTATAAATGTGTAATGACAGCACTTCGGTTGCCCGTCCCGGTCCGCCGCCGGTTAAAATGTACATCACTTCCAATCCCTTAAACACATCGATTAAACGCATCAGCAAAGCGATAATTAAAATCGATTTAATCATCGGCAATTTGACATAAAAAATCCGTTGCCACCAATTGGTGCCGTCAATATCACTTGCCTCGATGACTTCGCTGGGCAAGGCTTGCAAGCCAGCGATAACAATAATAAAAATAAACGGTGTCCATTGCCAAATATCCGTAATCACAATTGCCGCAAACGCCCATTGGGGATCGCCCAGCCATAAAATCGGCTCGATGCCTATTTTGCCCAAATAGTGGTTAATCCACCCCACTCGAGCATCGAACAAATACCGCCAAATAAGCCCCACAACCACAGGCGACATCATCAAAGGCAAAATAAACACTGTGCGAAACACAGACGCCCCAAACAACGGGCGTTCCAGCATTAACGCCAGCGACACCCCCAACACCATCTCAATAACAATGGTAAACAAGGCAAATCGCAAGGTAACACTCACCGATTCCCACATACCCTTATCTTGTATCATATGTATAAAGTTGGTAAAGCCGACAAATTCTGCGTCCCGCCAATCCATACCCACTTTCCAATCGAACAGGCTCAGATAAAACGAATCTAGTACCGGATAGACCAATCCGGCAACCATCATAAACAATGCAGGCAAGATAAAAAGATAGGGCATATGGGCTTGCGTATTCGACAAGGCAGATAGTCTATCTTTTATTTTTGCAATCATGTTACATAACTTTCACTTTAATACGACTAGGCAGGGGGGATATACCCCCCTTGCCCGCACCGCTTGTTATAAATTACTTTCTCCACACATAGTAGCCTTCCCTTTCCATAATTCTACGGATTTTCTCGTTGGCTTCGTCCATAATCGGCTGAATCGGGTCATCGGTTGTAATGACTTTCGTCAACGCTTGTCCCAGTGCATCGATGTTAATTTCGTTCCACTCAGGAATCAGTGGTCGCCAATCTGGATCCGCACAGGGCATTTGCCGCATAATCACCGGATAATCCGCATACTTATAAGACAGTGCCTTAAATGTCGACAGACGGGTTGGCATGCCGCCATATTCCACCCGTTTCAAGTCGTTTTCCTTGTTGCTCAGGTACTGAATCAACAAGAATGCTGCCTCTTTGTTTTGGGAGTTCGCTGGAATACCCAACGCAAAACCGCCGGTCTCCGATCCGCAACGCACATCGGTTGGGTGCAGGGCATATCCGACTTTGCCGATAACTTTTGAAATTTTTGGATCCCGAATGCGGGGACCGACTTTAAAACTGTCTAAGTACATTGCTGCATCCCCTTGTAGGAACGCCGCTGTTGCTTCGCCAAATCCGAATGTGGCGATACCTCTGGGACCTGTTTTTGCCACCAGACGCATAAATTCTGCAGCTGCCACAGACTCTTTGGAATTCACTATAGGATTCCAGTTGTCATCGAATATACGCCCACCCATTGGTGCCAAATGTAACAGATACGCCGCTGTTACTTGGTGTCCGGTTTTGCCACGGGAGGTCAATGCGGGAATGCCTAAGCTGTACAGTTTGTTCATCACCGCCCGCATGTCGTCATATGTTTTTGGCACGGCAATACCGTACTTTTCAAAAATATCTTTGCGGTAGGCTAGAATAGAAGTTTCGGCTTCGAAAGGAATGCCGTATAATCCGCCGGTTATCCCCGGTAGGTATCCTTTTTCACCGCCTACAATACTGCCGTTTTCCACCAATTTTTTCGGCAGGTCGTCAAAATCATAGTCTGGATCGATCAGGCTGGCATTTGTGTACATTTGTGATAGCGGCGTCAATAAGCCTTTGTTTACATATTCCCCTTTCCACATCACAACCCAAGATACAATGTCATATTCCCCTCTGGATTTGGACATTTCCACCAATTGCCGATCCCGTAACTTCAAATACGGCAGGGCATCGACTTCTACTTTGATACCGGTTTCTTTAGTAAACTGTTTTAAAATTGGTTCCGCCGCCTTAAAACCGCCTAGTGACGGCCAGCTGATAACCAGCGTTGTCCCCTTGTACTTTGCATATGGATTCGCCACAGCCGAAGTTGCCAGCACAGCGACACCCACAATGCACGATAATAAGAGTTTTTTCATGTTGTTCTCCCCTCAGAAATAGTTGATAAAATATCGGGTTACTCGTAAACCCATTTTTTCAATCGTATTGGTGTTAGCAATACTATTTAGAAACTTAAAAACCATTACACCACTTGTCCCGTTTGGCGATCGAACAGATACAATTGTGTACTGTCAAAATAATAAGTACCACTGGTCAATTTATCCGCATCGGGGGCGGTTTCAATGGATACAGAAATTAAGACATCGCCCAGCTGTGCCGCCAAGTATTGCCGAGACCCCACATATTCGGACACATTCACTTGTAGCTGTAACGGTATTAGGTGGGGTTTTTGCCCGTCATTTGCCATGACAAAATTTTCCGGTCGCAACCCCATAGTAACCTTTGTAATGCCCTTGTCTTGCAATCGCTGTGTTTGTGCCTGTGTTAGCGGTATATTAAACCCGTCGCCCGACAGTGTATACCCTGTGCTATGTTCTGTGCATACCCCATCGATAAAATTCATTGCCGGCGATCCGATAAAGCCGGCGACAAATTTATTGACCGGTGCTGTGTATAGCTGTTGTGGGGTGCCGACCTGTTGTATCACTCCATCGGACATTACCACGATACGATCCGCCATCGTCATAGCTTCAATTTGGTCGTGGGTCACATAAATCATAGTACGGTTTAATTTTTTGTGCAGCAACGCTAGCTCTGTACGCATGGACGCCCGCAGTTTTGCATCGAGGTTCGACAAAGGCTCATCAAACAAAAACACATACGCATCTCGGACAATCGACCGCCCCATAGCGACCCGTTGCCGCTGTCCTCCGGATAAATCCTTCGGTTTGCGATGTAAATAGGGGCGTAGTTCCAACATATCGGCGGCAATGTGTACCCGCTTTTCGATTTCTGCTTTGTCCACATGGGCAAGTCTTAACGCAAACGACATATTTTCGTACACATTCATATGCGGATACAGGGCATACGATTGAAATACCATAGCAATATCCCGCTTTTTCGGCGGTAAATGGGTCACATCGACACCGCCAATATAAATTTTCCCATCGGTGATGTTTTCCAAGCCGGCAATCATCCGTAAAGTGGTCGATTTACCACACCCAGACGGACCGACAATCACCAAAAATTCCCCCTCCTGTATTTCCAGATCAATAGACGGAATAACCGTTATGTCGCCATAAGATTTTTTTACATTTTGTAACGATACACCGCTCATCATTTTCTCCCCCATATCACATGTTTTGCATATGTACTTCACCGCCGGCACATATTTTTACACGGCGGACAATTTCTTTGTCTCTGGTTTGTTTAAACGCTGATACCGTATCCGTGTTCCAGCGGTAAAAACCTTTGCCTGAGGACATGCCCACATCGCCGTTTGCCAACATTTTGCCCATCACTGTTTGGGTGGGATCGGATATATTGGATAAATCTTGCCACACGGATTGTGCCGCCGGGCTCAGCATCAAATCTAAGCCAGCCAAGTCCGCATGTTCAAACGCCCCCATCGCCGGCACTCTTGCCCCATATCCGCTTTTTAAAATCGTATCACAATCCGCAGGCTGCATCAGCCCCCGTTCGACCATCGACACACATTCCCTTAAAATAGCATGTTGAATTCTTGCCCAGAAAAATCCTGCTATGTCCGGGCAATACACCGGTTTTTTGCCACAGCTGTTTAATACATCGGTAACCTTTTGCCCGGCATCCACAGTGGATTGCTTGCCCAAAACAACCTCGACCACCGCCACCAAGTGGGCGGGTTGGGCGTAATGGGCAATGACAAACCGCTCTGGGTGGGTCAGTGCCGATTGTATATCCGTTGCCGACAGGGCAGATGTGGTCGACGACAAAATAGTATCCGTTGTCACATAGGGTTCCGCTGAGGTGAGTATATGGTGCTTTAAGGCAATGTCTTCGGTTACCGCTTCGATGACAAAGTGTGCCGATTGCACCGCCGATGGCATATGCGTTGTATAGTCGATGGCTTTTAGTGCATGGTGCTTTTGGCTGTGGTCTATAAGCCCTTGTTCGCACATAAACACCGCCGCATCGGCGATGCGATTTTGTGCCTTTTGCAACGACTGTGTACATCGCCCCCACAGGCATACAGTGGTGTCTGCACCGCTGCGAAGAGCCAGCGACAGGGCGATGCCTGCCCCCATAGTGCCAGAGCCTAATACAGCACAGTGTAAAGGTGCCTTAGCCCACATAATGCCAACCCCCGTGTTTTTTTACCACCAGTCCTTGATCGGTAAAGACTTTTAAGCTGGCATCGATCGATACCAACGCCCGCCATTCGTGCACTTTGTGTTGGTCGTCGCAAACCTTATCCCGTAAGTCGGCAAATGTGATACCCGCACAGGCTTTAATATGCGTCAATATGGAGTGTTCCACCTTGTCCACACGGGTGCGGCAATCCTGTATCAAATCCATAGTATCTGCCACATTTTTCGGATCGTCATGGGCAAACATAACTGTCTTGACATGCCGTTCTGTTAAAAATGTTTCGATCTTATCAAAAGTCTCCCGTATGGTGCGGGGGCATTCGTATAAATAGAGCACCGGGTTAAACGATGGTAACAACGGATCGGCAATAATCAAAGTGCCAGACGACCGCTCATAAAAGCCCAGTTCGTGCATAGCATGTCCGCCCACATCCAACACTTCCAAATCCACGCCGCCACCTAGTGAAATCACATCCCCTTCACGAATATAGCGATCGATTGCCCCTGCGGTGGGACCCATCCAATCCAAATATTCCACATGTAAATCAAAATGTTTTCCTTCGGGAAACGCATGTACGATGGCTGTGGCATTGAGCATATTGTCCGCCACCCGATCCGCCCGTGCCACATGCCCCATAATCAAGCAGGTATCGTTGTTGTCCCGAATCCAACCATTATTGCCCACATGATCCATGTGTTCGTGAGTCAAAAGCAGATAATTTAAGTCTTGTACCGATATGGACAATTCCTGTAACCCCTGTTTTAAATGGGGCAATCCGCCGTGTAGCCCGCTGTCGATGACAGCGATTTTATCGCTGCCTTTGACGATAAACACCCGGGTGGCGGTCTTGCCTGCGTGATCTCCCGGCAACCCCATTGCCACAGCAGTAATCGGTCCACATTGTGCATCTAATACAGATTGTGTCATGTTATCCCTCTCATATCCCCTATATATATTTTATCCCCTATACATATTTTATAGTGTGTTTCGCACCATAATACATTTACAATCAAACTGTTACATAAAATTATTTTTTTCACTTTATATTCGCTTAAACTGTTTACCATAATAGCGTCAGAGTATATCATAATATTTCAAAATACTCTAAAGCCTTTTTTTAATTGCCTTGAAAAACCGCTTGTCGTTTTTCTATGAAGGCTCGAATACCTTCTTTGCCATCTTCTGTGGCAAATAAACTCCCCAATACCCGCTGTTCGAAGGTTAAGCCCGCCGATAGTGCCATATCGAGTCCATCATCGACCACCCGTTTTGCCTCCAACATAGCAATAGGGGCTTGGTCGACCAGCGATTGGGCGAATTCTTCCGCTTTCGGCATTAAATCCTGTGGCGGATAGGTTTCCAACACCGCTCCGTATTGTTTGGCTTCGTCTGCGGTTATCACCCGTCCCGTGGCGATCAGTTGTTTGGCACGCATATGCCCCACCAATCGAGGCAAGCGTTGCGTGCCGCCACCACCCGGCAACAACCCCAGTTTCACTTCGGGCAGCCCCAGCTTGGCTGTTTCACTGGCAAGGATAAAATCACACGCCAATGCCAGCTCAAATCCGCCGCCAAGAGCGTACCCATTTACCGCACAAATGGTCATTTGTGGCAGGTTTTGCAGCTTGTCAAAGGTCTGCCGGGACAAGCGTTGGAAACTATCAAAAGTAACTTGGTCTACTTGGTGATAGCCCTTAATATCCGCCCCTGCCACAAACCCTTTGCCGGTGCCGGTTATAATCACCACCCGCACCGAATCGTTACGATCGTTACAGCGGCTGTGTACGGTGTCGAAGTACGCTTCTAAGGCTGCCATTATTTCAAAGTTCAATGCTCCCAATGCGGGTTCACGGTCGATGCGGAGTATTTCGTACGCCCCTTTTTGCGTTAAAATCAAATTGTCGTGCAACTGTGTTTGCATTTTATATCGCCCCCGCTTGCTTTAATTTTTGTAATGCCTGTTGCCCTAAAATGTCGGCAATAATGTGTTCCGTATGCTCCCCCAACAGGGGAGCCGCCGCCTTGTATTGGGCGGGGGTTTCGGATAAGGTAACCGGGTTGGCAATCGCCGTTACTGTCCCTGCTTTTTTATGCTGCATCACCGCCAAGCGGTGCGGTTCATTTTGCAAGGCATCGTCTATGGCTTCACGGGTGGTACGCACGGGGGCGGTCCACACATCTCTCTGCCGCAACACTTGCAATAAATCCGCACTGGTGTATGTCTTGGTATGGCTCTCGATGCGGCGGTTTACTGCGTCCCGTTGATGCCATGCGTCCATATCCAGCAACCCTGCATCGTCAAAAATGTCCGCTAGTATTGGCAGCGGACACAGGGCAATTACCACCCACCCATCAGCGGTCTCAAACGCCCCATAGGGGCTGTCGTTCCAGCATGATGCCACCCCTGTATCTGATCGTTGCAGCTGTAAATCTTGATTCATAACGGCAAAATTTTCCTGTGCCATCATGTTGAGTAGCGAACTGTATAAATCCGCTTCTACCTTTTGTCCTATGCCATAGGTGTTACGGGCATGCAGAGCAATCAAGATGCCTATTGCCAAAGATTGGGCGGCGGCAAAATCGGCAACCGGCGTGCCACAGGCTGTGGGGGCACCATCGCCCCGCCCTGTGTTCATCATAACCCCACTCATGCCCTGTATCAATAAATCCTGACCGGGCCAGTTTTGCTGTGCGTATACACTGTTTGCCCCCCAGCCCGACCCAGAAGCGTAAATAATTTTCGGATTGACGGCTTTAAAATCTGCATACCCCAAACCCAGTCGATCCATCACTCCAGAGCGAAAATTTTCCGTCACCACATCGCACTGTTTTGCCATGTCCAGTAAGGCTTTGACACCTTCGGGCGATTTCATGTCGACGGTGATGGACTTCTTGTTGCGGTTAAACGCATGAAAAGCAGAACTCTCGTCGCCCACAAACGCCCCCACCATAGGCATACCCCGCATCCATTCGCCCTTGTCTGGGCGTTCTACCTTAATCACCTCTGCCCCAAAATCCGACAGAGTCTGGGTACACAACGGACCCAACATCATTTGTGTAAAATCTAAAATGCGAATGCCTGATAAAGCTTGTTGCATGGACTCCTCCTAAGGGGCATAAATTAAAACCCCCCTAACATGGCATATAAACAACGGCTGTGTCAAATGTATGAAACAGACAAAAATATGGATTAAAAACCTTATAATTCAATGTGTTATATGCCAAAAATAAGATTTTATCAAAAAAATAGATTTTTAAATACTCATTTTTTGATATGTGTGTATAATACTATTAAAGAGATATATACATGAACATTCAAATATTAAAACATTTTATCGCTATTGCCCGTTGTAACAGCATCAGCGATGCCAGTCTAAAATATCAGATTACCCAATCGAATCTCAGTCGATCGCTACAGCTGTTGGAAAAACATGTGGGGCAACAGCTGTATAACAGGTATCACAAACAGCACCGCTTAACCCCAAAGGGGCATGTGGTGTTACAGGAAGTGGTAAAATTGGTTGCAGAATATGAACAATCCATCCAAAAGTTACAATCGGATTTTAGCAAAGAAACCATTCGCATGGGGTTTACACATGGCATGGGCAATATCTTATTTCCCGAATTGTTAAAGTCCATTGAACGGGACGGCAAATTTATCGACATTGTCCCCATGCAAGGCACTATGGACGAAGTACGAGAGTGGTTGCACCTAGAAAAAATCATCATGGCGGTGAATATTCAAGACGCCTTCGACAACGATTTATACACAACCCACATGTATGACGACCAATACGACCTTATCAGCCATAAAGAGTCGAACATCCCCTTTGGCGACATAATCGCCTTATCCGATGTGGCAACATTGCCGTTGATTGCGTCTAATTCCCGTCCCATTCAAAATTTACAACGGCTGTGCGAACAACAAAAAGTGTGTTTAAATTTTATTCACATTATCGAAAACATTAGCCTACTGTGGACACTTATATCCCACAACAAAGGACACGCCATTCAATCAGAAGTATTACAAATTCCATCGTTTATCGATAAAAACATGTTGGCTATTCGCAAAATCACCCCCGTCATCAAACGCCCCATCGCCATCGGCACCAACAAATACAAAAGCATGTCAGAAAATTGTCATTACATTTATCGAGAAACACAAAATATCATCAAAAAAATACTGTAGTGATAAAAGCGATAAAACGGTTTTTTTAGGGGCTGTCGATGGTTTTTATCACATTGCTATGGGATATGTGCAAGTGTCGTTTCATGAGCAGTTTTGCCATTTTTTTGTCTTTGTTTTTGATGGCATGGAATATGTTTTTGTGTTCGATAAAGCCGCTGGCATATCGGCTTTCTGTGATGGTCGATAGATTTTGGTTACGGCAGGCTTGCAAGCGTAAATACAGGTCATCTTTCATAATGTCTTCGATATAAGCATTTTGGCTGGCTTTGGCGATGGCAAGGTGAAAGGCGGTGTTGTAATGCTGATATAAATAACTGGGTTTGTTGTGTTTGGCAATGATGTGACCATGTGTGTTTAGGATACTTTCTATGTGGGTTATATCCGCATCGGTGGCGTGTATAGCGGCTTGTTTTGCCGATTCGCATTCCAGTAACATCAGCACATGCAATAAATCTTTTGCCTGCTTGGGGGTAAACGATACAACCCGTGTTCCCCCGTTGGGCATGCGGGTAATTAACGCATTGTTTTGCAACCGTTGCAAGGCATCTCGCACAGGACCACGGGAAGTGCCAAAACGGTCTGCCAACACCTTTTCGGTAATTTTTTCATTCGGGGGCAATGTACCATAAATGATTTCGTTACTCAGTATATCATAAATATCTTGTGAAGTACTCATGGTGTGGAACTTTTTTGTCAACCTTTCTGTATATATGCTATTTGACTACTCGCAGACCCTAGCATATCCCAGATGACATAGGGTGTCAACAATACAAAACAGCGTACATATTTGTTATCAAAAATACGGTGGCTTTTGTGTTGACCAAAAATATAATAATTACCATTTTTTGATTAAAAAATAGCCTTTTTATCATTTTTTTAGTTGATATTTATAGTTTTAGTCGACAATAATTATAAAAAATTGTATTTTTTTGTTGACTCATAAAGAGTTTGCATATACACTGTACACAGGTCGTTATACTGAGCGTAACACGGCTGTATACAGAAAAAATAGATAGAAAGACTACAAAGAGAAAACGCTATGCCCATTGCAATTTTTAGTGAATTGTTGTCAAAAATCGCCCATGTGTACAAGGGTGTTGAGCAAGAGAGTGTCGCAGAAAAACCTATTACTGCCCGATGTCAGGATTTGATGGCAAGCAGCAGCGAAGTTGCCAATCTTGTGCGGGCACAGAAAATTTTATGTCAATATAAATCTCTGACACCTGCGGAAAAACAGCAGTTTTTTATCGATATTGTCCATCTGTTCGGCGTGGATATAGCGTTGTTAGAGAAAAAAGTACAACACTGGATGCAGGATAAAGATCCGATTTCTGCCCGGCAATTGCACTTTTTAAGTGAACCCGCTAGCCAAAATTTGTTACGGACTTTAAATTTTGCCCCAAATGCCACCATAGACTTGGTCAACATGCGTAAAGATGTATTGCAGTTTGCCAAAAATGCTCCCGCATTAAAAGCTTTAGACAATGATTTTTTACATCTGTTTCAATCGTGGTTTAATCGAGGTTTTTTACAGTTAAAACGCATCGATTGGCACACATCTGCGGATATTTTAGAAAAGCTGATGGCATATGAGGCGGTGCATGCCATCAAGGGGTGGGACGACTTACGCCAGCGGGTGGCGGCTTCGGACAGAGCGTTGTATGCGTACTTTCATCCGGCTTTGGGGAATGAGCCGTTAATTTTTGTGCAAGTGGCATTGATGCAACACATCCCCCATTCGATTGTGACCATTTTGCACACAGACAGGCAAAGTATCGACCCGCAACAGGCAAACACGGCGGTATTTTACTCTATATCCAATTGTCAGCAGGGGTTGCGAGGGGTGTCTTTCGGCAATTTCTTGATTAAGCAAGTGGTGGAAAATATCCGCCACGCATTTCCCAATTTAGAAAATTTTGTAACCTTATCCCCCATACCTAAGTTTAAACAGTGGGCAATAGAACAACTGGACAATCCGCACAGCATTTTATCCCCAGAACAAGTAAACTTTATCGAAGACCTGCATCTGTTGGGGGTATCGTTTGATACCGCAACCGATAAGACACAACATTTATGTCCTATTGTCGCCAAGTACCTAATACAGGCACGAAACGCTAGCGGTGATGTGTACGATCCTGTGGCACGATTCCACTTGGGCAATGGGGCGGCATTATACGATATACACACAATGGCAGACACAACAGAAAAGGGGGGGCATACGGCATGGGGGTGTATGGTCAATTATATATACGATATTGCACATATCGAGCACAATCACAATGCGTATTATAACCACGGACACATAGCCATGTCTGATACAGTGGCAAAAATGATGCAGGCACCCCCCTTGCAAAAGTTGCGTCCTACATCCACAAAACGGGTATAAAAGTATGCACACTAACCCCGCCATATTGCCTATATACCAGCACTTGTTAACATGTCGTAGCGAACATAAACGACTGGTTTTGGCACAACAAGTTATGGATACATACGCCCACCTTGATAACCGGGCAAAATACGCCTTTTTTAAGCAAGCCGATACACAGGGGCTGTGGGGATATAAGGGGCTGTGTTTGTTGCAAGCCCCATCAGATCATACGCTGAAATTGATACACATGCGACAGGATTTATTGGATTTTATCCCACAATACCCCGCATTACACCCTTTGGACGATATATTTAAGACATTTTTACAGATTGTGTTTAACCGCTGTTGTCTGAGGTTTGAACGCATTGTTTGGGACAAAACGCCTAAAGCGATTTTGCAAAAAATCATCGCTTATGAAGCGATTCATCGCATCGATGGGCTAGCGGATTTAAAAAACCGCATTATTTGGTCAGACAGGCTAATGTATGCCTATTTTCACCCGCTGTTAGGGGACGAACCCCTAATTTTTACAGAGGTCGCCCTGATGCAGAACACGCCCCATTTGGCACAGGCTATTTTAGCCCGTGTTAGCGACAGGAAAATTGCTGCCCCCAGTATCACCGACACCGCCGTATTTTACGGTATATCAAAAAGCCACAAAGGACTAACGGGTATCCGTTTTGGCAATTTGCTGATAAAACAAGTGGTGAAAACTATACAATGCACATATCCCCATATCGATACTTTTGTGACCTTGTCGCCGATTCCTCATTTTACAGATTGGGCGGCAGCACAAGATAATACAGGGATTTTGGATACAAAAGAGCAACACACAATACAGATGCTACATGCCAGCAAAGACAAAAAAAATACAGTATATGAAAACGCCCGTATTATGCAAAAAATTATTGCCAAATATATTATCCAGCCCAACTGTCGACACTCTCCGAACAGGGTGGCACATTTTCATCTAGGCAATGGGGCAGAGTTTCACAATATTCAGATACTTGCCGATGAAAATCGCATGGAGGAATCCTATGGGTGTATGGTCAATTACCGCTACCGATTAGACACCGTAGAACACAATATACACCAGTATTTTGAACACAACAAAATTGCCATATCCGACACTATATCTGATATTTTGGCATCGTAACAGCACATGTATAAGGCACATAGAAAAGAGCGTTTTAATGTATACACATAATTACTTGGCACAGAGCTTACGACAGGCATCACTAGGGCGAGAGGACGCTGTTTTTGCTTATTTGGACAATGGCACGCAGGTGACATATGGCACTTTGTTTCACAATGCGGAATGTTATGCACAGGCGTTAATAGCTTTGGGTGTTACGGCTGGCGACAGGGTGGCGGTACAGGTGCCTAAGTCCATAGAAGTTGTGCAATTGTATTTGGGGACTATCATTGCCGGCGGGGTGTTTTTGCCTTTAAATACCGCATATACCCCCACAGAAATCGAGTACTTTTTGGGCGATGCCCGCCCCGCTGTGTTTGTCTGTGATGTGGACGGCATGTCTCAGCTGACGCCCATTGCTCAAAAATGTGCTGTGGGGTCGGTGCAAACTATGGATGCACAAGGCGGCGGTAGCTTGTGCCAACTGGCGGCACAGTACCCGGGGGGAATAGACGCTGTGGCACGGGGCAAATACGACCTAGCAGCGATTTTATATACATCTGGTACCACAGGGCGTTCGAAAGGGGCGATGTTGTCGCACGCAAACTTACACAGCAACGCCATCGCCTTAAAACAATATTGGCGGTTTGGGGCTGATGATATTTTGATTCATGCCTTGCCCATATTTCATGTACACGGTTTGTTTGTGGCGTTACATGTAACGCTGGTGGCGGGGGCTGCGGTCCGTTATATGCGGACATTCGATGCGGATACCATTGTCGATGCCATGCCCGTATCCACTGCTTTAATGGGGGTGCCTACATTCTATACCCGCTTGTTGTTCCATCGCAACCTATCCCCGGAAACTACTAAAAATATGCGTGTTTTCATTTCTGGGTCTGCCCCTATGTTAGCCGAAACCCACATACAGTGGCAACAAAAAACAGGGCACTCGATTATCGAACGCTATGGTATGACCGAAACGGGTATGAATACTTCTAATCCATACGAGGGGGAACGCCGGGCGAGTACTGTTGGGTTTGCTTTACCCGGTGTAGAAGTGCGTATAACCGACCTTAAAAATGATGGAGTCGAAGTGCCTGTAAACACGGTGGGTATGTTAGAAATACGGGGGGACAATGTGTTTCAAGGCTATTGGCAAATGCCGGAAAAAACCCAACAAGAGCTGCGTAAAAACGGTTTTTTTATCACTGGGGATTTGGCAACCATCGATGAACAGGGGTATATATCCATAGTCGGTCGCAGCAAAGATGTGATCATTTCGGGCGGCTACAATGTGTATCCAAAGGAAGTAGAAAGCGTGCTTAACGATGTGGCGGGTGTTGTGGAATCCGCTGTTATTGGGGTGTTTCATGCTGATTTTGGCGAAGGCGTGGTTGCGGTTATTGTGCCGCAAACCCCGCACACATTGACCGAACAATCCGTATGCGAAGCGGTAAAACACAGATTGGCAAAATTTAAACACCCAAAAAAAATCTATTTTATCGACAAATTGCCCCGTAATACTATGGGTAAAGTGCAGAAAAAAGTATTGCGGGATATGTATCAGGATACATTTGTATCGTAAATTTATATTTTATTATAGGAGAATACAATGAAAAAATTTATACAAAAAATATCGGCTGTTTTGGTATCCGTGCTTGCCATCGGTGTGGTACGAGCGGAGACCTTGAAACTGAGTCACCAGTGGTCTACCAAAGATGTACGGCATCAAGTGGCACAGATAGTAGCGGACTATGTAGCGGCGGCGGATGTGGATTTAAAAATTAAAATTTATCCCAGTAAATCGTTGTTTAAGCCTAAGGAACAATACGGTGCCATTAACAAAGGTCGTTTGGATATGTCGGTTGTACCGTTGGCGTACGCTTCTGGTTTTCAACCTGCGTACAACCTGACTTTGATGCCCGGTATGGTTAGAAACCACGATCATGGCGACCGTTTAAGCCGTTCTCCGTTTATGGCAGAGATTGAAAAAATGATGGCGAGCGATGATGTGATACCCCTAGTACACGGGTACTTAGCCGGCGGTTTTGTCGGCAAAGACAAATGTATCACCAAGCCGGCGGATGTCAAAGGCTTGTCTATTCGTGGAGCAGGTAAAGCGTTTAACCAAATGTTTGCGGCGGCGGGGGCATCGATTACATCTATGGCGTCTTCTGAAATTTACAGTGCATTGCAAACGGGTGTATTAATGGCGGCGAACACATCGTCTTCCAGTTTTGTATCATACCGTATTTATGAACAAGTAAAATGTTATACAGCCGCCGGTGATACAGCGTTGTGGTTTATGTATCAACCGCTGATAATGCACAAATCTAAGTTCGATAGATTAACACCCGCACAACAAAATGCGTTGCTACAAGGTGCCAAAAAAGCACAGATGTACTATTTGCAACGGGCAAAAGAAATTGATAATGTTTCTGTGGAAGTTTTTCGCAAAGCCGGGGTGGAAATTGCCGAAATGACCCCAGCCGACTTCGAGGCATGGCGTGAAGTGGCAAAAAATTCTTCTTATGTGGCATTTGTCAAAGAAACCCCCAATGGACAGGCACTACTAAATATGGCATTGTCTGTCAAATAAACATAAAAACACACTATACAAGCAGGTTCCCCCATGAATACCCCTCAACCCCCACCCAATGTCCCACCCCATAGTAAATGGGATATGTTTCATCGCACTGTTCACAGGCTGTCTACGGTATTTGGTGTGGTGTCTGCTGGTATGATTGTGCTGTCTGTATTGATTACATGCCAAATGATTTTTTTGCGTAAGGTACTAGGGCAATCGACTGTCTGGCAAACGGAAATGGTGGTATATTTAGTTATTGCCGCAACTGTATTGGGTATTCCTTATGTACAGATGACACGGGGGCATGTGCATATGGACTTTGTGCCGTTGTTGCTGTCCCATAAGCACAGGCGGATTTTACAATCTGTAACCACAGCATTGACCCTGATTGTGGTGGCGGTGATGGGGATTTATGGGGCGGAAAATTTTCTGTATGCGTGGCATAGAAATTTGACTTCTGACACGGTTTGGGGCGTGTCTTTGTGGATACCGTACAGTGTCATACCCATCGGATTTGGAGCAATGGGGATACAGCTACTATCCGACCTTATCTTGTGTGTACAAGGCAAAGATATTAACGATTACCTAAACACACACAATACGCCAAACAACGACAAACAACAGGAGTAACATATGTTTGAATTAGACCCTTTGATGATTGCGGTTTTGGTGGCGTTGTTTACCACGCTTATTTTGTTTTCTGGTATTTCTGTTGCATCTGGGTTGTTGGTATCGTCTGGGCTTTTTTTGGTGCTGTTTGATGGGTTTGGGGCGTTGGCACTTTTTCCAGAATTGTTGTTTGCCAAATTGGATAGTTTTGCCCTGTTGTCGATCCCTATGTTTATTTTGATGGGGGCAACGGTGGCGTCGACTCGTGCGGGTGCGGATTTGTATGAATCTTTGGCACGGTGGTTGACCCGTGTTCCCGGCAGCTTGGTTGTCTCTAACTTAGGGGCGTGTGCGTTGTTTGCCGCTATGTCTGGGTCGTCGCCTGCCACTTGTGCTGCCATTGGCAAAATGGGTATTCCTGAGATGCTTAAACGGGGCTATCCCAAAGGGGTTGCCACTGGGTCTATTGCGGCGGGGGGTACATTAGGTATTTTAATCCCCCCGTCTGTGACTATGATTGTGTATGGCATTGCCACCGAAACTTCTATTGGGCGGTTGTTTTTGGCGGGGGTTGTCCCCGGTGTGTTATTGGTGACATTGTTTATGGTGTGGGCGGTTTTTGATACATGGCGACAAGGGTCTGCTCAGGTGGCTTTGGGATATGTGCGTTATACTTGGGCGGAGAAATGTGCTATTCTGCCCCGGGCATTGCCTTTTATATTGATTATCATAGGGGTATTATATGCGTTGTATGGCGGGGTGGCAACCCCATCTGAAACCGCTGCGGTTGGGGCGTTAATGAGTATGGTGGTGGCGGCAATCATTTATAAATTGGTATCGTTTAAAGACATCTGGCACATATTCCGTGATACCACACGGGAAAGTGTTATGATTTTGTTTATTATCGGGGCGGCGGGCGTGTATGCGTTCATGTTGTCCAACTTATTCGTCGCCCAGTCCATTGCACAATACATATCAGCCTTAAATCTATCCCCATGGGTATTGATGCTTGCCATCAATATTTTCTTGTTGTGTGCGGGGTTCTTTTTGCCTCCTGTGGCGGTTATTATTATGTCCGTCCCTATCTTGTTACCAATTATCACAAGTGCCGGTTTCGACCCGTATTGGTTTGCGGTTATCCTGACCATAAACATGGAAATTGGCTTGATTACACCGCCTGTGGGTTTAAACTTGTATGTGATTAACGGCATTGCCCCGGATATTCCCTTAAAGACCATACTAAAAGGGTCACTGCCGTTTGTTGCATGTATGGTGTTGTGTATTATTATCTTATCCATATTCCCAGAGCTGGTTACTTGGCTTCCCGATAAAATCATGGGCAAAGCTGTATTATAGTCCATATGAAATGTAATGTTGCCGCTGATGACCCAGATACGGCGACAAACAAGGTGCTACCCAAAATATTTGTGTGTAACAGCCCACCCAGACGATGCAGACCAAAACGGATACGAATACAACCACATCCGCCCCCACAGTACATTGGGCTACAAACCCCCAGTGTCAAAGCCCATTGTCAATAATATCCATCATTCCGCTGTGCTACATGAAAAATATTATTGACAATACAACAAAAAACCACTAACCTAAAACTGGATCAAACACTGGGGTGCGGTCAGTTGTTTCAATAGTTCTTCGTATATACATTTTTCGACTAATATAAAACAGGATTTTGCGTTAGCCGATTTTTTCATATTTGTCAATACATAAATACCATTTCTTTTTTGTGTCATTATCTTGTAAAAGTTATTTTTATCAGGTATACTATATTTAAGTGGTAAATATAAAAAGTGTACACAATGAGAAAAGAACAAAATATTGAAAATAATTTGATTGAAAAACTGCAAGGACTGAAATACACCTATCGCAGTGATATTCGCAACAGGCAAGATTTGGAGGCAAATTTTCGCAGGCATTTTGAATGCTTAAATCATGTCGTACTAGAAGATAGCGAATTCAAGCGATTATTGGATGATATTATTACCCCTAATGTCTATCACGCATCGCATAAATTAAGAAAACGCCAAGATTTTGAACGAGATGATGGCACACCATTATATTACACTTTGGTAAACACTGAAGATTGGTGTAAAAATGAATTTGAAGTCATCAATCAGTTACGCATAAACACGGATTACAGCCACCATCGGTATGATGTGATTTTGTTAATGAATGGCATTCCTGTGGTACAGATTGAATTAAAAGGCTATGACATTAGCCCCCGTCGTGCTATGCAACAGATTGTCGAATATAAAAACGATGTGGGCAATGGATATACAAAAACAATTATGTGTTTTATTCAAATGTTTATTATCAGCAATGGCAGGGACACACAGTATTTTGCCAACAATAAAGACGAACACTTTACTTTTGATGCGGATGAACGCTTCTTGCCTATGTATCATTTTGCCGATACAGACAATAAGAAAATTGCCCATATTGATAAATTTGCCGATGTATTTTTGTCAAAATGTAAACTGGCAAAAATGATAAGTCGTTACATGGTGTTGGTTGCCACTGAAGAAAAAATATTGATGATGCGTCCTTATCAGATCTATGCGGTGCAGAATATTGTGAAATGTATTGAGGAAAACAATGGCAATGGCTATATTTGGCATACGACGGGCAGTGGCAAGACCTTAACATCGTTTAAAGCATCTACACTATTAAAAGAAGATAGCAATATAGATAAGTGCTTGTTTGTGGTCGATCGCAAGGACTTAGACCGTCAAACCCGTGCGGAATTTAACAAATTTCAAAAAGGCTGTGTGGAAGAAAACACCAATACGGCAACTTTGGTTAATCGTCTGTTGTCCGAAGAGTATGCGGACAAGGTTATTGTTACGACCATTCAAAAATTGGGTATTGCCTTAGGGGTGGATACGGACAAGGAAAAAAACACAGAAACCGATACAACCAGTACAAGACGGCAAAAACAACGGGAATTTTTTAAACAACAGTTACAAAGCATCAAGGATAAACGGATGGTATTTATATTCGACGAATGCCACCGATCACAATTTGGTGATAATCATAAAGCCATTAAAGACTTTTTCCCAAACGCCCAAATGTTTGGCTTTACGGGGACGCCTATTTTTGAAGAAAATGCTGTACAGAAAACCGTAACAGGCGAACAAAAAACATTGTATACCACAGAAGATGTGTTTAAAAAACTGTTACATCAATATACTATTACCCATGCCATTGAGGATGGCAATGTATTAAAATTCCATGTGGATTATTTCAAAGCAGATGAAGAAACCGATACAAAAACAGATAAATTGCCTAAAAAATCGGTTGTCAAATCCATTTTGCAAAAACACCCTGCGGCGACGGATAAACGGCGATTTAATGCTCTGTTTGCTACGGCATCGATTAACAATGCCATAAAGTATTATGAGACATTTCAAACCACACAAGCGGAAAAATTGGCAAAAGACCCTGATTTTGTGCCTTTAAATATTGCTTGCGTGTTTTCCCCGCCGGCTGATGGCAATACACAACACAAACAATATGCGGAGGACTGTATACAGGAAACCCAAGACAACAAGAAAAACCCCGAACAAAAGAAACAAGCCCTAACAAAAATTATTACCGATTATAATGATAAATATAAAACCAATCACAGTATTGGCGATTTTGATTTGTACTATTGGGACATACAAACCCGTATTAAAGACCAACAGTGGTCAAATACTGATTATCCGCACGCCAATAAAATCGATATTACCATCGTGGTTGATATGTTACTAACGGGGTTTGATTCGAAATATTTAAATACCCTGTATGTGGATAAGAATTTAAAACATCATGGGTTGATACAGGCGTTTTCCCGTACCAATCGGATTTTAAATGACACCAAACCATATGGTCATATTATCGATTATCGCCAGCAAATGGACAAGGTCGACGAAGCCATCGAAATGTTTTCTGGCACAGACAATATGGAACAACGCAAAATCTGGTTGGTACGACCTGCCACAGAAGTTATTACAGAATTAGCGGAAGAAAAACAACAACTCGATGCCTTTATGCACACCAAAGGCTTGTCCGCCACCCCTGAGGATGTACATAATTTAAAAGGGGATATTGCCCGTGCCACATTTGTACAAAAATTCGCTAGGATTCAGAAATTAAAAACCGAGTTAGATCAATACACGGATTTAACCGATGTGCATAAATCGGAAATTGATGCCATTGTCTCCGAAAGTGATTTTAAGGGGTTCAGGGGGGCATACATTGACACCGCCCAACGGTTACGCAAGCGACAACAAAGCCCCGAATCTAAGCCCCCGGAAGTTGACAATGCCCAACTGGAATTGGTATTATTTGCATCCGTTGATATTGATTATGATTACATTATGAATTTAATTTCTGAGTACACCGCCAAACCTAAACACAAGCACGAGGTTACGCCCGATCAATTAGCGGAAATTATCCGTTCTGACTCTAAGTTTATGGATCAGGCGGGCGACATTATCAAATATATTAAAACCTTATCCACCGATTATGGTATGTCGAAAGACGAAATATATAAAGGGTACGAGGCATTTAAAAAGCAAAGCTACAACACAGAAATCGAAAAAATTGCCTCTGATTTTGGACTACAGGCGGATGCCGTACACCAATTTATCAATGACATATTAAACATGAAAGTTTTCGAAGATAAACACCTAACCACCTTATTACAGCCATTGGGCTTGGGGTGGAAAGACCGCACCAAAAAGAAATTGGAAATAATGGAACAGCTCTCCCCGTTATTACGCAAAATGGCGGACGGCAAAGACATAGTGGGGTTAAACTTATATGATTAAAATTGTTTATTGTTTAGAATCCGCACAACCCGCCCTGTGGCGACCCGGGTTGCCAACTTGGGTAATTCAGATTGTGCATGTCGAATACTTTTTCCATGATTTCATCTCGCTTGCCTGTAATACTACAGAAAAATACATATAAACGCAACAAAAAAACACAAATTATACTTTTTTATGATATACTGATTTATATAAAATACACAGCCAAAAGTAACGCAAATGACCGATACCTTAATTTTGACACCTTTTCGTGATGCCTTAGAGTCTTTGAAGCAGGCTGTATGGGATTATAATATCGATGGGGGAGAATACATTCGGGACGCATGTATTAAACGGTTTGAGTACACATATGAATTGTCCCATAAAATGTTAAAGCGACATTTGAAAATGACCGCATCCGCCCCCGTTGAAATAGACCAGTTGACCTTTCAAGGGCTTATCCGTTTGGGATATAAACAAGGGCTGTTGTTAAACAGTTGGGACAGGTGGCTCGTATATCGGGACAACCGCAACAAAACCGCACATGGATACAACGAAGAAAACGCTCTTGCCATTGTGGCAGAGTTGGAAAATTTTGTGACAGAAATGGAATATGTATTGCAGCAATTAGAAAAACATACCCAATCATGATAAACGCCCAAATCACTCCCGCTGAGTTTGAAATTATCCAAAGCACCCTGAAGGATACTCTACCGCCCATGACACAAGCATGGGTATTTGGCAGTCGTGCTAAAAACACGGCACATCAAGGGTCGGACTTGGATATAGCCATCGCCCACCCCGAAGACGACACCCCCATACCCAACCATATCATGGCAACACTAAGGGACACATTCGACGATTCCCCCCTGCCTTACACAGTGGATATACTAGACATACAAACCATAGACGACACATTCCACAACGCCGTAAAATCCCACTCAGTCATATTCCCCCTAAACACCCCAAAACTAAGACTAACCAACCCAAAAACGGGCGATCCTTTTACTGGTGATTGGGAACCAAAGAAATTATCAGATTTGTGCAAGATAAAAACAGGTAGTAAAGATGTCAATGAAGGAAATAATAATGGAAAATATCCTTTTTTTACATGTGCCAAAGAACATTCATATAGTAATACATACTCATTTGATACAGAGGCCATTTTATTAGCGGGAAATGGAAATATAGGGAATCCCCGCTATTATAAAGGAAAATTCGAAGCATATCAAAGAACATATGTACTTCATAATTTTAGTACAAAGATGCTATGTACATTTTTATTATATGCTATCGAATCCCCCCTAAAAAATAAAATAGCAAAAGAAACAAATATTGGTGCAATGCCATTCATAAAATTAGGCACACTTACAGAATTGATAATTGCAAAACCTAAAAATATACAAGAACAACAGGTTATAGCTGATTGTTTATTAAATTTGAGTGCATTAATTGAGTACCAATCAGAAAAAATCGAAGCCTTAAAACAACACAAACAAGGGCTAATGCAAAACTTTTTTCCCCAAGTAGGCGAAACCGTGCCGAAAATTCGCTTTAAACGCTCCGATGGTACCGATTACCCCGATTGGCAGGTTATGCGGTTGGGAGATGTTTGTGAAATATTCAGGGGCGGTTCGCCTCGACCAATCAGTAGTTTTTTAACAGCAGAAAATGGTGTGAATTGGTTGAAAATTGGTGATGTCCCCGTTGATGGAAAATATGTAAATCATACAACAGAAAAGATTAAAAAAGAGGGGGTGAGTAAGTCTAGAATTGTAGAAAAAGGTGATTTTATTCTTTCTAATTCAATGAGTTTTGGGCGACCTTATATCATGAATATACGGGCGTGTATTCATGATGGGTGGTTAGCTTTGTCCAAATATGAAAAGTATTTTAATCAAGATTTTTTGTATTATATTATCACAACGAATAATGTTTCAATCCAATTCATATCTATGGCATCTGGAAGTAGTGTCAAGAATTTAAGTAAAGACCTTGTTTCAAATGTAGCAGTCAATATTCCACATCTAGACGAGCAAAAGCGTATCGCAGCATTTTTTTCTAATTTGGACGAGGTCATACAATACCAATCGAAAAAAATCGAAGCCTTGAAACAACACAAACAAGGGCTAATGCAAAAATTATTTCCAAAGGTATAAGGATATAAAAATATGACCAATACAAGAAGAATACGATCTTATACAACATTACGGGGATTAACGAACCGTATTAAGGATGATCTAAACAATAAAGATTTTGTATTATTGTATGCGTATAATGGCATAGGAAAAACTCGCTTATCTGTAAACTTTAGAAAACAAGTCAAAGAAAAAAACACACAACAGAAATTGACCCTATACTATAACGCATTTACCGAAGATTTGTTTACATGGAATAATGATTTAGCAGGCGACACGGAACAATATTTATATATCAATGAAAAATCTGCCCTTATATCAGGTCTATGGGGTGATAAACAACAACGGGTCATCAGTAGTGATATAAATGTTCGTATTTACTATTATTTGCAGAGATATGGAGAATTTAATTTTAGAATCGATACGGAAAACGATTGGAAGGTTAGATTTTACAAGGAAATAGATGGACAAAGAATCGAAAATATTAAAATTTCCCGTGGCGAAGAAAGTATATTTATATGGTGTGTGTTTTTGGCGGTATGCGAGCTTGCCTTAACCAAAGATAATGGAGAATATGAATGGGTTAAATACATATACATTGACGACCCTGTGTCATCCCTAGATGACAACAATATTATCGCTATTGCCTGTGATTTATGTCTGTTGCTAACAAATGAAGATAATGAAGAAAATATAAAATTTGTCATATCCAGCCACCATTCTTTATTCTTCAATGTTGTGTATAATGAACTAAGGACACAAAAGAAAAAAGTATATTACCTGAATTCTGAAAAAGGCAAAACCTGTACTATATACAAATTACAAAGTACTGATGATACGCCTTTCTTTTATCATGTCGCCATGCTTGCTAAAATAAAACAGGCGATAAAAAATAATAAGTTATATACCTACCATTTTAATATCATGCGAAGTATTATGGAAAAACAAGCCAATTTTTGGGGACATGATAATATTAGATATTGCTTACATGGCATTGAGGAAGAAGTATTACAACACAGGGCATTACAACTGCTTAGCCATGGTAGTTACTCTTTGTATGAACGCCAAGAAATGGGTGAAGATACAAAAAAACTATTTATCGCAATAGTCAATGGATTTACAAAAAAGTATGATTTCAATATCAATATATAGTGAGGCTATAAAAATGACAGAAGAACAAAAACAATTAGGGGCGGTTTTATGGGATATTGCCGATGAGTTACGGGGCGGTATGAATGCGTCCGCTTTTCAAGATTATATGTTATCGCTAATTTTCTTGCGATACCTATCCAGCAATTATGAAACCATTGCTGCACAAGAACTAGGCGATGAATACCCCACGCCGCAGACCGAAGAGTATCAACAAAAAATTACTGCTAATGGCAAAACAGAAACCGAAACAGTGCAAAAAGAAATATCACCTTTACAAGTGTGGTATGCCCAAAACTCTGCTGACATTGCCGCATTCGAAAACCTTATGCGTCGCAGTGCCCAGTATGTTGTCAAACCCGATTATTTATGGAATAACATTGCCGAATTATCCCGTGTGCAGAATGAAAAAGTATTGGAAACCTTAGACGCAGGTTTTACATATATCGAAACTGAGTCTTTCGACAATGCGTTTCATGGGTTGTTTTCTGAAATAAACCTGCAATCCGAAAGATTAGGACGGGATTTGTCCGAAAGAAATAAAAAACTGTGCGAAATTATTTCCAAATTGCATCAAGGGTTAAAAAAATTTTCCGATAGTGTGGACGACTTGGGCGATGCTTATGAATACCTAATCGAAAAATTTGCCGCCAACGCCGGACAAAAAGCAGGGGAATTTTTCACTCCACAACCCGTATCGTCTATTTTATCCCGTATTGTTGCCCTCGACAATCACAATCCCACATCAGGCAATCGGGAAAAACTGGACAAAGTCCTTGATTTTGCCTGTGGGTCGGGATCTTTATTGTTAAATGTGAACAAACAAAAAATAAAATTCGGTATCGGTGCCTTATATGGACAAGAAAAAAACCCCGCTACCTATAACCTTGCCCGTATGAATATGATTTTACATGGGGTCAATGAAAACCGCTTTACAATATACCGGGGCGATACCCTTGAAAACGACTGGGACTTTTTAAACGAACCTAACCCGGCGAAAAAACCGTATTTTGACGGCATTGTAGCAAACCCACCGTTTAGCTTAAAATGGAAACCAAGCAACGGCACAGGCGACGATGTGCGATTCAAAAGCCATGGCGTAGCCCCCAAATCCGCCGCCGATTTTGCGTTCCTATTACACGGGTTGCATTACCTAAAAGACGATGGCACTATGGCAATCATTCTACCCCACGGTGTCTTGTTCCGTGGCGGTGCCGAAGCCCGAATCCGTAAAAAATTGCTGGAAAAAGATAAATGTATAGACGCCATTATCGGCTTGCCCAGCAATCTGTTTTATTCCACAGGTATCCCCGTATGTATATTAGTCATAAAAAAATGTAAAAAGCATGACGACATCTTATTTATAGATGCCAGCACAGAAGGCAACTTCCGTAAAGAAAGACGACAAAACCACCTTGACGATATACATGTGAAAAAAATCGTCAAAACATACGCCAACCGTGAAAAAATCACCCGCTATTCCAGACGAGTAGACATGGAAGAAATCATCGAAAACGACTACAACTTAAACATATCCCGATACATAGACACCAGCCCCGAAGAAATCCCTATCGATTTACACGAAGTACATGAAAAATTGGCAGAAGTCGAACGAAAAAGTAAAGATGCAATCCAAAAACACAATAAATATTTGCTAGACTTAGGACTAAATTTACTGCCTTATTAAGAAGCGATTCCTATTGTCATAACCAAAAATTACCTATTTTTAAGTTTGTTTAGGTTTATATTGGGTGTCCCATTTTTCCATTACTAGGTCACTCATTTCTTCTGACAATCGCTGTAATTCAGCATCTGATGCGTTGCCTAAATTGCTCTGTAAATAAGCTACGCAGTGTTTTTAGCGTATCTCGTTGCAATGCCTCGCCAGCGTTTTAAATGCGTTGTGGATACAGCACAGCAAAATGAAAGCCATATACTAAGCATACTATCCAGATACGAACCTTTAAAAAATTGATCGTATACACCCTTAAAATGGTGGGGTGTAAAGGTACATTAGAAATCAAGGGATGCGTGTTGAGGTCTAAAAGTCTATTTTATCCTAGTGGCGGGTTATCCTGTTTTCTTGACTGAGCAAGGGGTGGTGGGTTTTGTGTCTGTACCCACTAAAGCCTGATTGGTGTTTTTTTCAATGGCAAAAACTATTAAGGCGATGAGGCGGTAAAAGCCGTGTACGAATTTTCCGTAAGGGGCGGATAAAAACGCAGTCATAACCACGCCCAAGTGAAAGCTAAGGGCGATGCCCACAAGCGGGGTGTGTTTTACCAACATAAGTGATAATCCTGATATACTGCTGAGCAACAATATAACCAGAAACGCTACATCCATGCCCTTATTTGCTGTTCCTATAACCGCTTTATCCGCTTTGTGTTTTAGGATTAACAACCCAACAGGTCCGATAATCAACCCTATGCCGCCAAGAATACCAAACAATTTCGGTAAACTAACATATCCATAGGGGGCGGGCATATTAAACCCATAGTGCAGTATGGTACCTGTAGAAGTGGCTAATACACACAGCATAAATCCCCAAAATGTACATTGATGAAACCACCGCCGTGCCATAGAGGGTTTTTCATTGGGATATGAACATCCTTGCCCATTACCCCCGTCCAAATTTTTCAGGGACAAGGCATCTTTGACACCTTGTAACACATTTCGCCACTGCAAACGCAGCGGGCTTGGCAACTGCATGGTACGCCAAAATTTGACAATGGAAACGCTGAACGCAACCCCGACAAAAACACACACCATGCCAAAAATACCGACTAATGTGGCATGGGAAATCACCCCATAAAAGGCGTTGTCATGTACAGCAAAGAAATCCCGTCCTGTCAAAATAGCGGTTAAGGCAATAAACGCCGTAATTACCATTACGGACAATAAACTGACGAACAGCCCATTGTTGGCAAATAACCGTCCCATAAAGCCGGGCCATGCATAAACACCGTAATTTTCCTGTCTTACTTCCGCCATCACGGCGGGGACATTGACATTGAATACATGCGGTGGGGCGTATTGACAGTTGTGATAACAAGCACCACAATTATGGCACAGATTCGCCAAGTAATCCACCGTATCAGCGTTAAAGTCCAAGCGAAATTCCATCGCCTGAAACACGGCACAATGCCCCTCGCAATATCTGCACGCATTACAGATGGTCATAAGACGACCGGCTGCTTCTGTACTAGGTGTTGAACGCATAATCAGCGGCTTCCTTTCCGGCTATTCTGCCAAACACATTGCCGATGGTCATACCGATGCCAGCTAAGTACCCTTCGCCCAGAACATTACCCGCCATAATTTCACCGGCGGCAAATATATTGTTGCTAACAGTGCCATCCGCCATTTTCATTTGGGCTTTTTCTGTCACACCCACCCCTAAGTAGGTAAAGGTAATGCCGGGGCGAAGGCTGTATGCACTGTACGGCGGAGTGTCAATGGGACGAGCCCAATTGGTTTTGTTGACAGATAAACCATCGGTGCGAACACCATCTAATACAGTATGGTCAAAATCCCCCGATTGAATGGCGTTGTTGTATGTGGTGATGGTTTTTCTCAAAGTTTTTGGACACAGCCCTATTTTATCCGCCAATTCTTCAATGGTGTCGGCTTTTTCGGCGGGAAATACGGGGGGCATAAACGCCCCTTTGGCTTTTTCGTCAATAATTACATACGCCACTTGATTGGGTTGGGTGGCGACCAGTCGCCCCCAAATAGCGTATCTTTTTGGCCAAAAGTCTTCGCCTTCGTCATAAAACCGCTCCGCATTATCGTTGACCACAACACCCAATGATACACAGTCCACACGGGTACAAATACCCCCGTCAAACTTGGGGGCACGACCGTCAATCGCCACCGCATGACATTGATTGGCTTCGCCAATTTGTTCCGCCCCCTTGTTCAGTAGCAATTTTAATAAAACCCCCTTGTTATATGGGGTACCCCGAATAAGGAAATTTTCCGCTATATCCCCCCACACTTGTTTCAGCCATTCGATATTTGCCTCAAACCCACCGGCGGCGGCAACCAGCGTTTTGGCGTATACTTTAGTACCTGCAACAGATGCACTGTTAAACTGACCGTTTTCAAAATCAATGTCATCTACCATGGCATCATAATGAATCTCAACGCCCAAACTTTCCGCATGGCGATACAGGGCGTTGACCAACTGTTTCCCCCCGCCCATAAAAAAAGCGTTGGTACGCCCTAAGTGTAAAGTACCGCCCAAGGGGTGTTGAAATTGTACCCCACGGGCTTCCAGCCATTCGACCGCTTCCGCCGATTTCCGTAAGGTCATACGGGCAAGTTTTTCATTGGTTTTCCCCTTGGTTACACGGACAAGATCGCTCCAGTATTCGTCTGCGTCATAAGTGTCACTCAGCACCGACAAGGGAGCGTCGTGCATGGGGCGTAAATTGCGGGTATGACGGGTATTGCCCCCACGGTGGGTTTTTGGTGCCCCTTCCAGAACACACACACTTGCCCCTTTTTCTGAGGCGACAATAGCGGAAATAATTCCTGCTTGTCCCCCGCCTATGACAACGACATCATATATATTTTTTTGTGGTATTATTCCCATATCCTGATGCACTATATTTTTTATTATTTTCGATTATATGGACGAAAAATAAATAAATCAAATGAAAAAATATTATTGATTATTAACAATTTTACATATATAGTATCCATATGAAAATTACATTAGACGATATTGAATCATTTGTTACAATTGCAGAATTAGGGAGTTTCAACAGAGCTGCTGAGGAATTAAATGTCACCCAATCGGCACTGTCCCGTCGTATAAAGAAATTAGAGGATGTTCTGGGTGTACAACTGCTTGATCGCACCACCCGCCAAGTGGAAATGAGCATCATGGGTCATACTTTTTTACCCGAAGCAAAACACCTTATCAACAGTTTCGATAAATCTATTTCTGATATGCAAGAGCTGGCTAAAATGCGTGTAGGATCGGTTTTTCTGTCGACCAATATGAGTATTGCCGATACCATATTGCCGGAAATTGTTGCAGAATTTAGACAAGAATACCCTGCTGTACGGCTCCGCATTCATGAAAGCACAAGTTCGCAGGCTATCGACAAAGTTATCCATCGGGAATCCGAATTTGCCCTTGTGCAGTTTATCGATGGATACCCTGATATTCATTTTGAAACCCTCACCAACGATACATTTAATCTGGTTTGTCATCCCCAACACGATCTTGCCAAACAGCAGAATGTTAGGTGGCGTGACTTGGAACCCTATAACATTATGCACTTACGATTACTAAGTGCCTCAAACCATGTCTTAAAACAGGCATTGGGACAGCAAGCGGCGTATATTTTTGGTGATATTCAGGTGGAATATTCCAGTACTTTACTAGGACTGATTAGTAAAAATATCGGCGTGTCTGTTATTCCGACGATAGCGGGGTTAAAAGCCCCAGAATTTAATTTGGTTACAAAACCTATATTGGATCCACAGGTCAGCCGTAAAGTTGGCATTGTGACTTTAAAAAACCGTTCTCTTTCACCTGCGGGACAGGCATTTTGTAACATCTGTCGGCAAAAATTAAAGGCATTGGGAGCTGTTATCGACACTTAGGCAAACCGTATGTATTAGGGGGTATACCCCCCGTCCCAAACATATGTGGGGACAAACACCATGCCCGATGCCAATTTTCGCACGGTGCGGATAAGTCCCGCCGAAACGATTTCAAAATCGTCGCCATCTTGGTAATCGACCACCACTTCAAGGCTTCCCGCTGGGTGTTCCAGTTCGATGGTTGCAGGGGACAATAAGGCGGTACAATCGACCATATCATCGGTTACGGTCTGTGGTGCCAACAAGCAGCTGGCAATACACTGTGCCCCTGTGACCGCCACACTTGGGTGGGTTTTCCATGGCATAAAGTACCGAACGCATATGGTACCCCCCGCCCGTGCGGGCGATAGTACAGCAAACTTTGGTACCACTGAGGAACCCACATCGCCCATGCCCATACGGCGACCAGCTTCGATGCGGATGTTTTCCATTTTGGCAAAAAAGTCTGTGTTGGCGTCCAAATCTTGTACACTTTCCATACCGTCCAATCCAAAGTCTTCGGCTTTGGCAATTACCATCGGCATTGCCACATCCATACAGGTGACAGCAATGTCATCGATAATATCTTGGCTGTTACCGGTGGGCAGTAATGCCCCTGTAACGGCACCGGTGGCATCCATAAACTTCAAAGTTACCGGAGCCCCATTTTGGGCAATCCCCGCTAAAACCGTGTCCCCATGATATAAAGGCGTGCCCCCTTTTAGTGTAATCGTGCTGATAATCCTTGCCCCTGTGTTGACGGCTTTTATTTTAATGTCTGCGGTGTTTTTGTCGGTGGTAAACAGTCCCATTTCCACAGATGCGGCCGCCACTGCCGATAAGATATTGCCACAGGTGGGTTTAAAGTCCACCTCGTGTTTATCGGGGGACACTTGGGCAAAGAAATAGTCGATATCCGCCCACTCGTCGTCAGATTTTGACAATATGGCGACTTTGGTTGTTACCGCATTGGTACCACCAAGTCCGTTAATGTTTAACGCATCACCCGACCCCATGACCGATATAAGGACTTGTGCCAAAGTGTCACGGTCTTCGGGTAGGTCTTTTTTATTAAAATATGCCCCTCGTGATGTCCCCGCCCGCATGAATATAAAAGGTATAGATGTTTGCATAACAGCATCCTTATCGCAATGGCCATGGCAAGTCGAAGTACGATTGTAACATTCCCGGGGGGAAGTCACGGTTTAATATGTATGTCATAGAACATATAAACACAATACACATAATCGTATACATAATCGCATGGGATTTTTGTAACTTTGCCCGATATGTCATAAAGATATATACACCAATAACCAATGCGAATACAAAGCCCAATAAAGCGGTTAAAATTAACAACCCGCCAAACAGGGATAGGGTACTCCACAGGCTGTACTGTGACGGCTCATCGGATTTTTCCCTGTCTGCAAACAGCGAATCCCCTGCATCCGCCCATTGCATTTTAAACAATAGAATAACGGAACATAAAATACCCACGGTCGCTACAAACATGGGGAATATTTTGTCGGTCAGCAACATATCGGGAATGCGGGATGCGTCCCATAAGCTGACAATAAAGTATGTGCCAATCGCCAATAAAAATACCAATGGAGCGGTTTTCCCTTGGGCTTTTACATCGCCTTCCACCAAGATTTTCTTTGCCTGCTTGATGCCAAGTACAATTGATATTAGGGTTAAGATAATCAGTACAATCACCAAAGGACTGAAAATATAATCCATGCCCACATCAAACCCACGGCGGAATTTGGACATGGCAACTTGGTACGCTTGGTTGGAAAATGTTTCTGCGGGATTTGACAAAATAAAGCCGATTAAAAACGCAGGTCGTGACCAATCAAATCGCCGTAACATAATCCCTAGTAGCCCAAAGCAGGCAAGAGCCAACAGGTCGCCCAAACTCTGCCCCGATTGGAATGCCGCAAAGGTGATTAACATAAACAAAAATGGGGCAATCAAGGTAAAGCGAATAATCGTCAAGCGGGCAATCCCCCCCGATAACCCAATACACAACAGAGTCCCAAACACATTCGCCAGTGCCAACAACCAAATAATGGAATATGTCATATCCAAATAATTTGCTGACAACATCTGTGGACCCAGTTCAATGTTACCAGATCCCAATAAGCCAACCGCCCCGATAAAAATCGCCATAGACCCCGATCCCGGGATACCAAAAATTAAGGTCGGTACCAATCCGCCCCCTTCTTTGGCATTGTTGGAACTTTCGGGACCAATAACCCCACGAATTTGCCCTTTACCAAAGCTGCTTTTGTCTTTGGTACTTTGCACCGTGTGTCCATACGCAATCCAATCGACCACCGAACCGCCCAAACCGGGGATAACGCCGACAATCACGCCGATAACCGCACACCGCATGGACAGCCATTTGTTTTGCCACCAATCCTTGACCCCATCAAGCCACCCCGACCCCAGATCAGGGGCGGTGGAAATGGCACGGTCGTTTCTTAGCAAAGCAATAATTTCCGGCAATGCAAAAATCCCCAATCCAACAATGACCAATTTAAATCCATCGGCAATATAAGCAATGTCATATGTTGCCATGCGTAACGACCCGCCCGCATCCGCTTCGCCAATGGTGCCAACCAACAATCCTAAGCAGGCAGCAGCTAGGCCTTTGAGGGGAATGCGACCGGATAAAACGGCAACCATGGATAATCCCAGCACGGTAACCATCAACATCTCTGGTAACCCGAACGCCAGTATAATCGGACGGGCGAGTAAAATAAAGAAAGTCAGGAAAAACGCCCCCACCAGTCCGCCAAATAACGATGCACTAAATGCAGCGGATAATGCCCGTGCGGCTTCGCCTTTTTGAGATAAAGGAAAACCGTCTAGTACGGTGGCTTGCGATGCGGACGATCCCGGAATGCCCATAAGGACAGACGCAAAAGTATCAGAGGTCGGTACCACCGCAATCATACCAATCATTAAAGCGAGCCCATTGATGGGATCCATACCAAACATAAAGGGTAAAACCAATGACAAGCCTGCTATACCCCCCAATCCGGGGAATATGCCAATAACCAATCCCATACATACACCTAACAACAGATATAACAGTACTTCAAGGTTGTATATTAAGGAAAATGCTTGTACTATGCTGGGCAAGGTTACCTGTAAAAAATCCATGAAAATACTTCCTTAATGAAATGGTTACAACACTTTAAAACACAATATATCTGCACAGTACGGTTGTGCCATGCGGATATAACTGTATATTATCGTGCTTGTAAATCTACGCCGTAATCGTCTTTCAACCATTTTTTCACATATGCTTTGGCTGAATCAGATACAGTAATGGCACCTTGCAAGGCTTTTTTCGCATCCGCACCGATAAACACAGGGTATTTACCCAAACGGGTTGCGGAAATTTCTGCAAAGTCTGGACGGTCTAAGACTTTTTGAAAGGCGTTAGTGAAAGTATCCACGATCTCTTGTGAAGTGCCTTGTGGCAAGAAGGCGATTTTTTGTACGGAAAATCCGGATACAAAGAACGCTTTCCATGCATTCCAAGCCGGACCACTGGTTTTACAGCCTGCGGTTGCCTGACACACTTCTTTGAAGGTGGCAATTTCTGGGAAGGTTGGGTCACGGGTGATGTTGCCATTCGCATCCAATGCCCCCCAAGTCATCATTGGTACGGCTTTGCCTTCGTTCACCAATGGCACAACACCGCTCAGGTAACTGGAAGAGGTTTGGTAATCAATATTTGCTTCGCCCCGTTCAAACATCAAGCGACCATCACCTCGACCTTTGATACCAAACACAGGGTCAACGGTTAGACCCAACATGTTAAATGCCATCAATGGTACAATATCCAAACGAGTCGCCCCTTGAGAACCGAAGATAAAGTCGGTGCCTTTTAATTGGTTGGCAGACCCATCAAATTTTCTCGCCAAATCCGCAGGCAAGTACGCAACCCCGCCTGTACCAGATGCCATCACAGGTTCCCAATCTTTGTATTCATACTGTACCCGTGGATCGTCCAACAGATATGGGAATTGGGTAGATCCAGAAGACCCAAACATAACCGTACCATCGCCATTTCTCTGTTTTTGGAACCAGTTTGCCCCTTTGGTAGAACCCGCCCCCGGCATAAATCGTGGTGTTACTGTTGGATTGCCCGGTAAGGCTTCGCTTAACAGCGGTGCAAAGAAGTTTGCCCACTTCGCAGATCCCCCAGATTCAGAAAATGGAATTGTCCACTCCACTTTTTTACCAGACAAATTCACATCCGCCACAGCATTAAACGCTAATCCCAACGACAATGGGACAGCACCAGATAATTTTATAATTTTAGATATTTTCACAAGACTCTCACTTTCGCTCTAAATTTTTATATTGCTTAATAGCATTCAAAATATACTTCCACATATTTGTGTTTTGCATATTCCCCGAAACCATATCAATGTGCGATAAATTATTCAAATGAAAAAATATCATTGATTATTTATAATTTATCATATATATAAAAACTTGCCGGTACAAAAAGGTTTGTGGTGTGCAACTTGGCAAAAGAGATGCCAAAACAGCCTAAATAGTGTAGTCACGAGGTAAGAAATATGTTATACTCTCCTTGATATTAACTTTACAAGGATAGTGATATGACACCAGCACACAGACGGCACGATATTTCAGATAGAACATGGGCATTATTAGAGCCACACTTACCCGGTCGCAGAGGGGCATGGGGTGGTGTTGCAAGAGACAACCGCTTGTTTATTGATGCGGTTTTTGGATTATGCGAACGGGTGCTCCATGGCGTGATTTGCCGCCCGATTTAGGGGATTGGAGTAACACCCATCGCCGTTTTATCCGCTGGCGTGATAAGGGCATATAGGAGAGATTGTTGGGGATTTTGATTAAAGACCCGGATTATGAATGGTTAATAATAGACGCCAGCCACTATAAGGTTCATCCTCTGATGAATACCTTTATAATTGGCTAAGTTTAGTTGAACATGCTTTTCTGCATTTAGAACGCTGGCGAGGCATTGCAACAGGGTACGCTAAAAACACTGCTTCATTTCTCGCTGCTGTACAAATTTGAAATATTTTTAACCATTTAAAACAACATGATAAAATATTTTTGAAAATAATTTTTAATATTTTATTGCGAAAAAATATGTATTGTGATATTTTTTGTAAATTGCGAATATATTTTGAGTATTAAGGAGCAGATTATGGGTAAGATTAGAACATTACATGGCGATATTGAAAAAGAAGACTTGGGCTTTACTTATGTGCATGAACATTTGATTACATGCCCCCCCTCTCATCAATTAGACAGGGATCTAGAACTTAGCGATTATGAAGCCTCATTGAACGAATTAAAGATATTCAAACAAGTGGGTGGGGACACGCTTATTGATGCATCCACCTTGGATTATGGGCGGGATGCAAAACAGATGGCACAAATGTCAAAAGAAGCCAATACCCATGTGATTGCGGTAACAGGGTTTAATAAAAATTTATACTTCCCCAAATGGGTAGAAGAAAAATCTGTTACAGAAATAACCGATATATTGGTAAAAGATGTAATGGAAGGGATGGACGGCACCTCCCACAAAGCCGGTCACATTAAATCGGGCAGTTCGTACAATGTTATCCACCCGTTGGAAGAAAAGGTTACCCGTGCCGCATCCCGTGCCCAAAAAGAAACGGGCGGTCCCATGTGGATTCATACAGAGGCTGGGACTATGGGCATGGAAATGCTTGATATCATCGAATCCGAAGGCGTGGATTTAAGCTTAGTTGTGGTGGGACATAGCGACCGTAATTGTGATCCGTATTACCATAAATCCTTGGCAAGCCGTGGGGCATATGTACAATTTGATGGACCGGGTAAAGTAAAATATTACCCCGATTCCACTCGGGTTGCTTGTGTCAAAGAATTGTTAAACGCAGGCTTTGAAAAACAGATGTTAATTTCTGGTGATATGGGACGGGCATCGTATTTAACCAGCTATGGCGGTGGACCGGGATTTGCATATATTAAAACCAAGTTTATCCCCCGTATGATTGCCGAAGGTGTATCCGAAGACCATATCAAACGCATCTTTTATACCAACCCAGCAGAGTGGCTGGCACGATTTTAAAAGATACCCCCCCCCCATAAAAAATAAGGGAGAAAAGATATTGATAGTAGAAACCAAATATATGACCCGTGACGAGGTTGCCGGTCGTGTAAAACAATACCCTGTGGCAATTTTGCCTATGGGGGCAACAGAACAGCATGGGTATCATATGCCGTTGGGTGTGGACATATTTTTGGCGGAAGCATTATCCAACAAAGTGGCGAAAAAAACAGGGGCAATTGTTTTACCCACCCTGCCTTTTGGTTATTCTTATGTATGGCGCGACGATGCGGGAACAGTGTCGTTACAACAACAACATTTAAAAAGCGTTATCAAAGATGTGGCACACAGCGTATCACGGTACGGTGTAAAACACCTAATTTTAATCAATGGTCATGCGGCAAATACCACATCCATGAAATACGCTATTCGGGATTTACGGGACGATTGCGACACACAGGTATGGAGCGTGTTTTACCCTAACCTAAATACGGTTTTAAACGAAGTATGTGATTCAAAAATGTGGTTTAATATTGTCCATGCGTGTGAATTTGAAACCTCGTTAATGCTTGCCATCAGACCAGAATTGGTACAGATGGATAAGGCATGCAAAGAATATCCCCCATACGACAAAGGATATTTTCATGGCAGTACCCCCATGGGGGAACTGAGCAAAAGCGGTGTGTTCGGCGATGCCACCTTAGGCACAGTGGAAAAAGGACAGATTTTATTACAAAAATTTACAGATAATATTGTGGATTTGGTATGGGAAATTTGTCCACGAATGGATACGCCGGTAAAAAAATAAGAGCCACTTTGACACATTTTCCTGTTACTCAGAGAAAAAATTATGTATAGTACAGGTTGTATTATCACACATAAGAAAAAAGCATGTCTAATATACTTGATAAATTAAGCAGAAATTCTGCACAATTCAACAAAACTGAACAAAAAATAGCCGATTGTATTTTGTTGGATGTGGAAAAAGTACTAGAAAGTAGTATCACCGATTTTGCCGAGTCTGCGAAAGTCAGCCCCGCATCAATTACTCGTTTTACCCACCTGTTGGGATATAGTGGATACAAGGACTTGAAATTGGCACTTGCCAGAGCAAAAACTGCACAGGTGTCTTATTATCATAAATCCATGCAGTATTTGCCTGATGAGAACACAGAAAATCAAGACTTAGGAGTGGGGTATTTAAACCAAGTGGTCGCCAGTGTAACCGCCACATACAACAACCTGAATAATCAAGATGTTCTGCGGGCGGTACAGGCTATAAAATCCGCTAAACAGGTAAAAATATTTGGTGTTGCTATTTCCGGATTTGTGGCACAAGACTTGGCAATCCGTCTGTTGCGTTTGGGAATTAACGCCCAAGCGGTGGTCGACAGCCACTTTCAAAAAATCTTTTCCAGTCTGTCCAACCAAGACGATGTGGTCATTTGTATTTCCCATACAGGACAATCGTTGGAGATTTTAAATATTGCCAAACTTGCCCGTCAAAACAACGCCACCATAATTTGCCTGACCGCCCCCTTTACCCCCCTATCAAAAGCGGCGGATATTCTGTTGAATGTAAATGTATTTGAAGAAATCGATATTTACACCCCAAATATATCCCAGTTCTCATATCATTATATTACAGGTTTATTAACCCTGCATATTGGGCAGAGTACAGATCTGAATACCTCCGAATTATTACAACGCATAAAAACAGGATTGGGTATTGATTAAATGGATATATGCTTTGTTATGTATCATGGGAATCTGTTTACCAATCTATCCCGTTTTGGGGCATGTGTTTCATCGACTGCATTTCTCCTTATTTTAAAATTATTTTTTATAAAAAATACCATTAAAATCAAATGGATAAAAGCATAAAAAATTATTATGAAAATTTTTTTTCTTGCAAATTAAATTGTGTATGTTATAGTAAATCACAATGTTAATATACTGTGTGAATAGTGTTGATGTATACGATTTGTATATGTGAAAAGAATTTTTACACAGCGTGTTCGGCATTTCAAAACCGCAAGGTATATTAATAAAATTTAGTGAATATTAAAGGAGAGCGAGAATATGAAAAAGAATTTCATGAAATATGGTGCAATCGCCTTGGGTATGATGACAAGCTTATCGATGGTTCCTGTTGCGTTTGCACAAACACAGGTAAAAATCCACCCTGGATTGGGACCCGCTGATGGGGCAACATATGTGGATACTTCCCGTTATGCTTCCCGCAGTGATGGTAAATATATCATTGGATTTTCCAATGTATTTACAGGCAACAGCTGGGTGCAACAGTTGATGAAAGAAGCTGAACACCGGGCGGCTCAATTCCCAGAGATTGAAAAATACATTGTAACAGATGCAGGGTTTGACCCCAACAAGCAAATTGCTGATGTGGAAGATATGATGACTCAAGGTGTGGATGCCATCGTTATCAACCCTACTTCGCCTGTTGCGGTTGTCAATGTACTTGAAAAAGCATACGATGCGGGTATTGCCGTAATTATCGTGGCGGCGGATGCCAACACAGACAAAGCCACCGTTCGAATCCTTGCCGACCAAGTGAAATTTGGTCGTGACGGCGGGGAATTTTTGGCAAAAGCCATGAACGGAAAGGGTAATGTTATCGGGCTTCGGGGTATTGCTGGTATTTCTGTGGATACGGAACGCTGGGACGGTGCTATGGAAGTCCTAAATAAGTATCCTGATATTAAGGTTGTGGACTCTGTGTATGCGGAATGGTCGTATGAAAAAGGGCGTACAGCGTGTGAAAACTTGGCAATTGCCCACCCAAAAATTGATGGTGTATGGTCGTCTGGGGGTGCCATGACTCATGCATGTGTAGAGGTGTTCAACGAACTGGGTCGTAAGCTTGTGCCGATGACAGGGGAAGCGAACAACGGATTCTTCCGTATTTGGGTCGAAAACGATGGCAAAGGTACATTCGATTCCATTGCCCCACAAAACCCCACTTGGATGGTTGCCGAAGGCGTTGCCGCTGCGGTAGGTGTTTTAAATGGACAGAAAATTTACACCGAGTATAAGGTCATTGCCGATCCTATTTTGGCACATGAGCGGGATACATATTACCGCAAAGACTTAAACGATTCCTATTGGGTAGGCTCTATCTTGCCAGATGATGTCCTAAAAGAAGTATACGGCAACTAAAACGCTTGAACATAGCATGTGCAACCCTATATGGGGATGATGAGTAATGAATACACAATCTGTTGTCATTGAAACCGTATCAAAACGCTTCGGCAGCACACAAGCGTTACAAGATTTTTCAATGACCGCCTATACAGGAATGGTGCATGCTATCGTTGGCGAAAATGGGGCGGGAAAATCCACTCTAATTAAAATCCTTTCGGGGGTATTTCCTGCTGACAATGGGCGTATCATATTACATGGTACGCCTGTTCAATTTTCAAACCCACTGGATGCTAAGCGGGCGGGTGTTGCCACCATTTTTCAAGAACTGACCTTACTGCCCAATTTATCGATTATCGAAAATCTGTTTTTAGGGCAAGGTTTGACATATGAAAAAATGCGGGCAAAGACCGAACACTTAATGGCTCAGCTGGAATTAGACCTCGATCCAGACCGTCCTATTTTATCTCTCAGCATTGGCGAACAACAGCTGATTGAAATTGCCAAGGGGTTAAACAACGATGCCCATGTATTCATTTTTGACGAACCAACCGCTGCCCTTGCGGATAATGAAGTCAAAAAACTTTTTGATTTAATCCATACACTTAAACAAGATAACAAGACAGTCATATATATTTCCCACCGTTTTTCTGAAATTTTTGCTTTGTCTGATACCATTACTATCTTAAAAGACGGAGGTCTTGTGGATACAGTGCAAACCCGTAACGCCACCCATGGTGGCTTAATTGAAAAAATGGTGGGTCGCCCCATAGAACAATTATTTCCCCCGAAAAATCCATCGACTTCTGCATCCGTATTGTCTGTTGTTGGATTGACCAGCCCCCAATCGCCCCACGCTATATCGTTACAAGTGACACGGGGCGAAATCGTTGGCATAGCTGGGCTGGAAGGACAAGGGCAATCACAAATTATGAAAATGATAATGGGGTTTGACACCAACACGGCGGGCACCATACAGGTGGGCGATACAAACCTGTCAAATACCAAAATTCAGCACCGTATTAACAATGGCTTGGGCTTTATTCCCGAAAACCGCAAAGACGATGGGCTGTTCCCGTCACTTGATATTTTTGCCAATTTGCTGTCGGGCAAAAGCATACAGTCGTCCATGTTATCTTGGTTTTCAGGACACCACAAGGCATGTAACCAAGTGATTAAGGACTTGGCAATTAAAACTGTTTCGGGCGATGCCAATGTGATGTCCTTATCGGGGGGCAATCAGCAAAAAGTAGTCCTAGGAAGGTGGCTTATTGCCCGCATCAAAGTCTTGTTATGTGAAGAACCTACTCGTGGCGTAGATATTGGGGCTAAGGTGGAAATTTACAAGCAATTACGGCATTTTTCCAATCAAGGGAATGGGGTGTTAATTACTTCCCGTGAGATGCCAGAACTTATCGGATTGTGCGACAGAATTTTGGTTGTCAAAGATCAAAAAATCGTTGCCGAAGTGCATCCGCAGGATATGAAAGAAGAATATATCATGGATTTAGCAATCCATGAATATGCATAAAGAAAGAATACGATTATGTTGTCTTTATTCGAACACTCCGCAACCACAAAGGCAAAATTATACCGCCAACGGGGGGCTATTATCTCGTATATGGTGTTATTATTGTTGGTGTTTGTCATCAGCAGTATAGTACCACAGACCTTTTTATCACAAAACAATATTTCCAACTTGTTGGGACAAGTTACCCCATTGTTTTTGGCGGCGTTGGGACAAACCTTTGTACTTTTGGGGGCGGGGTTTGACTTATCGATTGGGGCGGTCATATCCATGACTTCGGCAATTTTGGCATTGAATGTACCGATTGCCATCAAATTGCCATTGGCGTTCGGCTGTGCCACCATAGTGGGGCTTGTAAATGGCATCGGGATTGTCAAATTCAAAATTCATCCGATTATTATGACCTTAGGCACCATGTCCATCGTACAGGGAATTGCTTTGATTATTTTACCTGTACCAGGGGGAACAGCTTCGCCATTTTTAGTCGGCTTAGCCTCTGGCACCGTGTTTGGATTACATGTGGGGTGGATATGGATTGTGTGCGGTATTATCGGTGCCGTGTACTTGATGCACCGTACCCAATATGGCATTTGGCTGTACGCCACAGGTATCAGTCCCGAAAATGCCTGTATCAGCGGTATCCCCGCCAACAGAGTTTTAATTTCCACTTATGTTATTTGTGCTTTAATGGGAGCATTGGCTGGCACCTTTTTGGCAGGGCGGTTGGCATCGGGCGACCCACTGGCGGGCAGTGTGCTTGGTCTGGATTCCGTATTGGGTGCCGCCCTTGGTGGTACATTGTTATCGGGGGGTATTGGTGGTCCGATTGGTACCATTGCAGGAGTATTGATTATCAGTGTGATGAACAACGGATTAAATTTAATGAGTATTCCCCCATATTATCAATTTTTGTTAAAGGGTGGATTGCTGATTACCGCTGTTGGCGTATTTAAACGGGACAAAGCAGGGTTATAAAATGGTATTATTACAAACGGTAAAAAAACAGCTTTTCAAATTGCCACCTGCATTTTTTGGCATCATTGGCGTATGTATTTTGGCGGTATTTTATCACCCCAGTTTTTTGTCTGTACCGTTTATGTTAATCCTATTACGCCAAGCGGCTGCACTGGGCATTACCGCACTGGGACAGACCTTTTGTGTGGTTAATAAATCGCTGGACCTATCAGTTGGGGCAACAATTACACTAGTGAATATCGTTATTACCGACAGATACTGGACGGACAGCCATGTGGCACTTATTATCGGGGTGGGCATCTTGGTTGGCACCTTAGTCGGCATGTTAAACGGTGCTTTGGTCACAGTGCTTCGGGCATCTTCAGTGGTGATTACCATTGGTACTTCGTTGGTATTAACGGGGATTGGATATATAATATCCAACGGAGCCCCGGGAAACCAAGTGCATACAGTTATCAAAACCATCGGACGGGGACGGTACGAGGGCATTCCTATTGCGGGCTTGATCTGGATTGGTTTTACCATAATCGCCTATATTATCCTTAGAAAACTCATTGTGGGGCGACATGTGTACGCCATGGGGGACAATCCGTCATCTGCATATTTTAGTGGTATTCCTATTGACAAAACCTTGCTGTTTTCTCATGTATTTTGTGGGTTTGCGGCGGGGCTTGCGGGGGTGGTATTATCTGGTCTTGTGGGTGTGGGATCGCTTAATTTAGGGGCGGATTATGTACTCAGCTCTATTGCGGCGGTTATCTTGGGCGGTGCGGTGTTCGGTGGCGGACGGGGTGGGGCATTTGGCACTTTCCTTGGCACCATGCTGTTGATTATGATATTAAATCTGTTGACCGTATTTGGGGTTGACGAACCGGGAAAATTGATTTTTCAAGGACTTATTATTGTCATTTCCGCAGGCATTTATCAATATAATACAAAGCAGACACACACATGACGCAAGCAACCCATAATATGATTGACAAAGTGACTTTGGGCATCGATATAGGAACATCGTCTGTAAAAGCTCTTGCGTTATCGCAATCAGGGAATGTTGCATATAAATGTAGTATCGATTACCCTACGCATAGAAATGATTTGGGATATGTGGAACAATCCCCACAAGATTGGTGGCAGGCGGTGGTGCAGTGTTGTCAAAACATTACACAAAATGTACCCGCTAATAGCATTATGGGGGTGGGCATGTGCGGGCAATTAAACGGGTTTGTTTTATTAGATTCACATGATATTCCTTTACAAAATGCTATTATTTGGCTCGATCAACGGGCGGATGTTCAAACCGCACAGATAAAAGAAGCTTTTTCGGACAGGTTTATTGCTATAACAGGCAATGACAGTGCCGGTATCAGTGTATTATCAAAATTAAAATGGATAGCCGATACTTGCCCAGAGATTTTACAACATACGCATAAAGTGATGTTTGTAAAAGACTATATCACATGGAAATTAACCGGTATTTGGGTTACCGACATATCTGATGCCTCCGTCACAAATATGATGGACATATCCAGTTGCACTTGGAATCAGGAACTCCTTGATTATTGTGGTATCGACAGCACTATTTTACCGCCTATTGTACCGTCTCATCATGTGGCAGGCACGGTACAGATCTCCGCCAGCACAGAAACCACCCTGCCACAAGGTACCCCTGTGGTGGTCGGTGCAGGCGATGTAACCAGTTTATCTGTGGGCTGTGCTGTTGACCATACGGGGACTGCTGGCGTTACACTAGGCACCGCAGGGCATGTGGTGGCAGTATCCCCCTCATCCCCTAAGCAAAATAACGACCACATGTGGCGGTTATCTTATGTGGATAAAGGCAAAGAGACTTGGCTGGGGTTGATTATGAGTGGCGGATTAAGCATGGTGTGGATAAAAAATATCTTAACAGGGGCGTCAGAACAAAACATATCATTTGAGGATTTTATACAGCAGACCGAATCTGTACCGTTAGGGGCGAATGGTGTGTACTTTTTGCCTTTTTTGGAAGGCACCGCCCCTCCGCATACCCATAATATGCGAGGGGTGTTGCACGGACTTCGCACACATCATACCTATATGGACATAATCACCGCCGTCATGGAGGGGGTAGCATTCAATATAAAAGACTGTATAAACGCCTTTAACAAAATGGGGGTACGCATCCATACCATTCGCATTGCCGAAGGCGGATCAGCATCCAGCCGATGGTGTCAAATTATTGCCGATATTTTACAAATGCCAGTAGAAAAGATTGCCGAACAAGATACATCCGCTAGTGGTGGTGCCATCATAGCCATGCACGCCTTAAATGGTAGGGCGGACATATCAGACACCATAAAACGCATGGTGCAAGTGGACAAGGTATATACTCCCCGTCTAAACATCAGTGACCAAGTGGACGATATGTATGCAAAATATACTCAATTGGTAAAAAACAGCACTGAGGCATAAGGCATGGGTCGTACGCTAAACACATGTATACTGGTGATGGACTTGGGCACTTCAAACTTAAAAGTTGTTGCCTTTGATACCGCATACAATACGGTTGCCGAGTGTTCCCACTCGATTAACATGATACGGGATGAGCGATTAGCCGAACAATGTGCAGACGATTGGATGTATGCCCTGACCCATTGTTTAAAAACCGTCTGTCCTGTGATTAAAAAAGACGGATACCATGTGGCGGGCATGGGATTTACGGGACATATGAGTGCCCCGGTTTTTGTCGATAAAAACAAAAAAGTTATCGCCCCCATTCAAACCTTAGCAGACCAACGGTGCATAAATCAGGTGGCACATATATCAGAAAGCCAACAGAACGCTATCACCAATGCAACGGGCAATATACCTGCTCCTTATTTTACCTTACCTAAAATCATGTGGGCATTGCAAAATGACCCTACATTAGGTGCCAATACGCAGGCTGTTTTGACACCGAAAGATTATATCCGTTTACAATTGGGTGGGGGGTTTTATAGCGATTGTTCCGATTGTTGTAATACTTTGTTGCTGGATTATGAAAATGTCGATTGGCATCACGATAATGTAAAAAATATGGGTATCGCCAAAAATATTCTACCTATGTTGAAAAAATCCACAGACCTTGACGGCGTGTTATCGCCCGCATGGGCGAACAAATTGGACTTGCCCAATAATATTCCACTGGTTGTAGGGGCATCGGATATGGCAACGGCATTAATATCATGTCAATCAGATAAAATGGATACCATCGGCGTAACTATGGGAACAAGCCTTACGGTAACCAAGGGATGCCATGCCCTCATTGGTGATTTACAAGGCAAAGTCACCTTTCATATGTCTGCACGGAATAGTTTGTTTGCACTTGGATCACACTTTAATGGTGGGTCGTGTATCGATTGGTTCCATAGTATATTGTTGGGGGGTAAAACCTTAAGCCAAGACCAAAAACACCAAAACTTAATCACCCTTATTGAACAAGCAATGTCTGTACCTGTAACCGAAAACGCCCCATTGTTTATGCCGCATCTATTAGGGTCTGGTTCCCCCGATTTTGACCCTAATGCCTGCGGTGTATTTTCACACTTAAACGCAGGGCATACGCATATAGATATGATACGGGCGGTATTGGAAGGCGTAACTATGGATGCGTGTAAAACTGTTGCATTATTACAACAATATACAGATGCAACCTGTCATATTATGGCGGGGGGCGGTGGAGTGTACCTGCAAGGGTGGGCACAAATGTTAGCCGACATAAGCGGTTTAACCATACGAGTTCCCAAAAATCCCCAAAGTTCCGCCCTAGGCTGTGCCATTATAACATATGAATCTTTGGGCATTACAGCCCAGCAACAAAACGATTACAAGCAATATGCCCCGCATAAAAAAGATCATAAACTGTACAAAAAACGCATAGTAAAGGTTACGGAAAAGAAGTGATCCCCAAAAACTAGACAATATGTTAAGGTATGTTTTACACTGTAATAGGAGTAAAATATGATGACAGGGAATCGCAGGAAATAAGGGCTTGGATGCGGTTTTACAACTTTGAGCACCCGCACACAAAATTTGGCTTGCAAACCCCAAACCAAGCGTATACAATGCATTGTGATAAACAAGCGGTTCCGCCTACGGCTCCACCCCTTGTTTATCACAATACAGAACAGTTTAACCAACAAATCGTACCTTAACATTAAACATTTGTTGTCTAAGTGATGGGGTTCAGTTCAAATTTATATACTCTTACAAGTGCATTAACAGCAAACACATCAGAAGGAGAAAACATGAAATATAACCTAAAATTTTACATTGACGGGGCATGGGTTGCCCCTGAATCCACCAACACTGTATCTGTCATCAATCCCGCCACCGAACAGGAAATTGCCCCTGTTGCCATTGGCAATGTGGCGGATGCGGACAAAGCGGTGGCGGCGGCAAAAAAAGCCTTTTTCGCATGGGCGGATACGCCCACATCAGAGCGATTAGCGTTACTGAAAAAATTATTGCAACTATATAAACAGCGAAATAATCAAATGGGGGATATTATCAGCCAAGAAATGGGAGCCCCCATATCTATTGCCCATTCGCAACAGGCAACAGTGGGCAGTCTGCACCTAGCGGATGCCATTACGGCGATGGAAAAGTTCGAAACAGAAAACAGCATGGGTGGCGATTTTAATACGCAAATTATCCGTGAACCGATTGGTATATGTGGTTTAATCACCCCATGGAACTGGCCGATGAATCAGGTGATGTTAAAAATTTCACCCGCATTAGCGGCGGGATGTACAGTTGTTTTGAAACCGTCTGAATTATCCCCATTTAACGCTTTATTGTTGGCGGAAATGATTGACGAGGTGGGTTTCCCTGCAGGTGTATTTAACTTGGTCAATGGAGATGGCGAAGGCGTGGGCAGTCATCTGTCCAGCCACCCCGATATTCACATGATCAGCTTTACGGGGTCCACCCGGGCAGGCACAGCAATTACCAAAGCATCGGCCGATACTATCAAACGGGTATCTTTGGAGCTGGGCGGTAAAGGGGCAAACATTATCTTTGCCGATGCGGACGCAGATGCGGTAAAACGGGGCGTGTTACACTGTTTCCATAATTCTGGACAATCTTGTAATGCCCCTACACGAATGTTAGTGGAGCGGTCTGCATATGACAAGGCTGTGACGACCGCAACGGCTATTGCCAAGTCGGCAACTGTGGGCGACCCCAGTAAAGATGGCGATCACATGGGACCTGTGATTTCTGAACAGCAGTGGAATAAAATTCAAGGCTTGATTCAAAGTGGTATAGACGAAGGGGCAACCTTATTGGCGGGCGGTGTGGGCAAGCCAGAAGGATTTGAAACAGGATATTATGTCAAGCCCACTATATTTGCCGATGTAACAGCCAATATGACCCTATGGCAACAAGAAGTGTTTGGTCCCGTGCTGATTATGACCCCATTTGATACAGAACAACAAGCGGTTGCCATGGCAAATGATACCGTATATGGTTTGACAAATTATATCCAAACCCAAGACGAAATCAAAGCTCGCCGTATTGCCCGCCAAATGAAAACAGGGCAAGTGGAATTAAACGGAGCTCCCCGTTCCACATGCTTACCATTTGGTGGATATGGTCAGTCTGGAAACGGTCGTGAAGGCGGACATTGGGGGTTGGAAGACTTCCTCGAAACCAAAGCAGTAACCGGTTGGTCACAAGCCTCGTAAAATAGGAAATATGTATCAGAAATAAAAAAGTATTGACAAGCACATACTCTTTTGTATATACTGATTCTTTAGGAGAATACGCATAACCACATGCGGATACCGTGCCTTGCATAGGGTGCGGTATTTTTTTTAAAATACCACCCTAAGCAGAGACAACACACCGTAATAGGGATGAGGAAAATGAGCGTTTTAAAAAGTTTTGATCTGACAGGCAAAGTGGCACTTGTTACTGGATGTAGTCAAGGTATTGGCTTTGGTTTGGCAACCGCTTTGGCACAGGCGGGGGCGGATATTATCGGTGTATCCCGTTCGTTGTCACAAGATGGGAAACTTGCCGGTAACATTGCCGCTTTGGAGCGGAGATTTAACGCCTATCAGTGTGATTTTTCCGACCGTAGTGACTTAAAATCCTTTATTAAAACCGTACAGAAAAACCATTCCCAGATAGATATTTTGGTCAATAATGCCGGTACTATTCGCCGTTCTCCTGCCCTTGATCATGTGGACGAAGATTGGGATTTTATTATTGATCTGGATTTATCATCGCAATTTATTCTAACCCGTGAAATCGGACGGCAAATGGTTAAACGGGGGTATGGAAAAATTGTGTTTACCGCATCTCTGATGAGTTTCCAAGGGGGCTTAAACCACCCCAGTTATGTAGCGGCCAAAGGGGGCATATCGCAACTGGTAAAAGCCCTTGCCAATGAATGGGCGGGGCGGGGGGTCAATGTAAACGCCATTGCCCCCGGATACATTCACACCAGCCAAACGCAGATCCTCCGAGAGGATACCAAACGGGGGGCGGAAATTATGACCCGTATGCCTGCTGGACGGTGGGGCACCCCCGAAGACCTAGCCGGTGCATTAGTGTTGTTATCTTCGTCCGCATCCGATTATATCAGCGGTACCACACTGGTAGTTGATGGCGGTTGGCTGGGACGATAACGCACAAAACCAAACAAAAATTAAACAAAGAATAGAACAAATGAATTTAAAAAATATTAAAGCAATCACCGACATCTGTATATTGGTGGAAGATGTGGAAACAACCATTGATTTTTACACCAATAAACTGGGGTTTGAAGTCCGCCGTCGGGCAGAGAGTTTTGTTGACTTCCATGCCCCCGGTGTGATTTTGGCGGCGTGGGAATTGGATCATATCAACCAGCACACTGGTATCAACAATGCCCGTACCCCGAAAGGCGTCAACAAAACATGTATCGCCGTGGAATTAAGCAGTGGCGAAGAACTGGATGCCACATACCTTGAATTAAAACAACGGGGGGTAAGATTTCATGCCCCGCCTAAGAAATATCCTGCGTGGCAGGCATACTGTGTCTATTTCCACGATCCGGATGATACACTGTGGGAACTGTATTACTGGTACGGTGATATTGCATATTCCCATCTCATTTTCGCCAAAGAGAGCGAACAGCAAAGTTAAATTCTATCCATAAGCATTTTTTACAAAAAGGAGCACATATCATGGAAAACAAAACACTAAAAATGAACCGTCGGAGTTTTATCAGTGGTGCGGCAGGTACGATACTGGTCGCAGGATCTGGTATATCTTTGATTTTACCCGCACACGCTAATGCCAAGGCAAAAGTCGTTATGAAATACGACTGGCTGATGTCGAATGGGCAAATTGGTGATGTGGTTGCCGCTAAAAAAGGTTTCTTCGAACAAGCAGGTCTAGAGGTTAAGTTTAGCCCCGGTGGTCCAAACTCAGCAACGGTACCCCCTGTGGTGTCTGGGGCGGCAACATTGGGGCAGTTTTCTGAAACCGCCCAGCTGTTTAATGCCCGTGCTGGTGGCGTTCCCATAAAAATTATCGCCTGTGGTTTTCGCACGGGACCATACGCATTTGCATCCAAAGCGACGAAACCTTTACGGGGTGTGGCAGATTTACGGGGTTTAAAAATCGGAATACAGCCCACAGCACGGTTTATTATTGAAGCGATAGCAGCAAAAAACAACATTCCCATGTCTGAATTGAATGTGGTAAATGTGGGTTTCGACAAAGTACCATTGGTTGACGGTCAAGTGGACGCTATTGGCGGTTGGATTACCAACACAGCAGCGTTAAGCGTTATCGAAAACCGTGTGGATGTATTGGTTAGCGATCTGGGCTTGCCGGCGTATGCGAATGTGTATTTTGCAACGGATAAAGCCATCGAAAACAACGCAGACATCTTGGCAAAATTCATCAGTGCGGTTGCCAAAGGGTGGGAGTGGACGCACGCCAACCAAGAACAGGCTGTCAAGACACTAGTAAACAGCTATGACGGTATTGATTTGGGTTGGGAAATGAAAACTATTGACCTGATTATGCAAATGTCGTTTGATGCGGATACCGCACAAGATGGCTGGGGAACTTTTAGTCCTGATAAGTTGGAACAAATCTTGGTATTGTTTGACCGTATTGGTCAATACAAAGGCGGTCGTCCGGCACTAAACGATGTGTACACGGATAAGATTCTAAAAATGACCGCATCTGCCCGTCCGAAGATTGGAGCTTAGTTCTTGTATGTCGAGTGCCATTGAAACCCGTAATTTGGATATTGGCTATGTCAACAGAGGGATCGCCACCACTGTGTTGGCGGATGTCAACTTGGATATTCCCAAGGGGGAGTTTTTAACAATTCTTGGTACCTCCGGATGTGGAAAATCCACCTTGTTACGGGTGTTAGCGGACTTGTTAGACCCTATTGCAGGGCATGCCACTGTGCTGGAAAAAACTCCTAGTACAGCGAGGCAACAGCGAAAAACCGGCTTTGTGTTTCAAGAAAGTACCCTTCTGCCATGGCGGCGTGTATGGGACAACATTCGCTTGCCCTCTATAGTGGGGGGAAAAAACGCTCTGCCCACCACCCCGAAACGGGTGCAAGAATTGTTGAATATGATGGGTATTTCTGATTTTGGCGACCGATACCCGCACCAGTTATCAGGGGGACAACGGCAACGAGTGGCCATTGCTCGGGCGTTGTTGCACGAACCGGATATATTGTTTATGGATGAACCGTTTGGGGCGTTGGATGAAATCACCCGTGACCGCCTAAATGACGAATTATTGGACATTTGGCGACGCACCAATATGACGATTTTATTTGTCACCCACTCCATACAAGAAGCCGTATACTTGGGGCAACGGTGTATGGTTATGAAATCTGACCCCGGACGCATTGTGGCATTAGAAGACCTGCGATCTTATAAAAACCCTGACAACAGCTGTAACCGTGATGACCCCACATTGATACAAGCTATGGCAAAACTTAGAAACGAATTGATATACTGATTATGCGTGAAAAACCCTTATCTAGAATTACAGAAATTCTCTTGCCTATTGGTGGGGCAGTATCTATTTTGTTGGTGTGGCAATTTTTATTGCCATTGGCGGGTGTACCGAAATATATCGCCCCGACTCCTACGCAAATTATCAGCGTATTTACCACCCAATGGGACACACTGATAGATAATTTTACGCCTACTTTATTAGAAGCCATTGCCGGATTTGTACTTGGGAATAGTATGGCGGTAATTCTAGCCATTGTTTTTGCTTACAGCCGCTATATCCGTTTGGCATATTTTCCGTCTGTGTTATTCTTTAACACCATTCCTATTTTGGCGTTATCACCCATTATTATTCTGATTTTTGGATTGGGACTGACCCCAAAAATTATCATTGCCAGCGTGATTTGTTTCTTTCCTACGCTGGTAAATATGATTAGGGGCTTAACATCCGCATCCCATAACGAAAAAGAGCTGTTACATATCCTGTCCGCAACATCAGTGGAGGCGTTTTGGCACTTGCATTGGCCCCGATCGATGCCCATGTTGTTTTCTTCGTTGCGGATTGCATCGGCAACGGCGGTTATCGGTGCCATCGTTGGCGAATGGATTGGGGCAGACAAGGGTCTGGGGGCATTGATTATACAAGCCACATACAATTACCAATCAGACCTGCTATACGCATCGATTGTTATGTCATCTATGTTATCCATCGGTTTGTTTATCGCAGTGGTGACTATAGAACGCATTGTCCTGCGGTACGAACACTAAAATTATCAAGCATAGCAGATAGGTTACAGAATAGGTTATCAGTAAAACAGGCAATCTGTGTGTACAGAATCGCCCGACATCGGTAAATATCAACGAAACCAATGCGTTTATGGGCAGACAAAAACGCATTCTCATATGCAGTGATGCCGGCGACACAGGACAGTCGTACCATGCGGATTTAAACTGTAAAAACCAGCAGCAATGCATACATTGCCTGCTGGAACCGGGCTAGCGTACGGATAATGCAGTACAAGGCTTGGGCCGCACCAACCAAGCATCATATCCCATATTATTTAGGGAACGCATATTTATGATGGGATGGGGGCTGATTTTTTTACGATAGTAAACCCATTTTTAGGTCTGGTACATATTTGTTGTGTTTGTAGGTTGCGGCTTCTATTTTTATGTCTAGGTCGATTATCTTTTTGTATATCTCGTGTTTACAACCGTCACACATAAAACACCCTGTGTTTAGCCCACCCCACCCCCGTAAAGCAACATCATCCTACGACATCATTTACATTGATGACTGTGTTGTATAGTCCTATGCGTTGGTGGGTTTTTTTGTTGTTGCCTGCGTATCCTATACTGCTGTCTTCGTATCGGCGGAATTTGTATATAGCACTGTTCATTTCGTTACCGTTGAATACGCCTATGCTTTCCAACAGCTCAAAATCTGGAATGGTTAAGCCGGTTACTTTTTTGAACAGTCCTGTTTCCAGTTGTTTGATGACATCTTGCAAGGTTTCTTCCCGTTCGTCTGTTAAGTACATAAACACCGGAATACGGGTTGCCAATTTTCGCAGTTTATCTTGTATTTCCTTGCGTTTGCTGTTGTATTCTCTCTCTTCTTTTGTCAGTTTTTTGCGTTCTGGGGTGGTTAAATCTCTTTCGTTTCTTTTGATTTTTAGGTCTTTGATGGCTTCGGCTTTGGCAATGATAATCGACACATCGTCTTTGATGTTGCGAAAATCTTCGATATTTTCTAATGCGTCCATAGCCCGTTCGTTACCCAGCAATTTTTCTAAAGTAAAGTTATCCACATTCACCAATTTAGGACTGTTCCAGCGTTTGGCAAGCAGGGTGGCGGTGGTGCCACTCATTGCCATGTCGAGGACGGCTTTGGCATCGACTTCGGCGGTGCTGTTGCCATCGTATGCCAAAATAGGCAAGAAGTTTATAAAGTCATGCACTTTGCGTTCGGGGCTGATATTTTCAATGTTTAAGGCACAGGCATAATCGGACAATAACTGCAACGCCCGATTGGGGGCAAAGTCAAAAATATAGCATTCCTGTTTTATAACCGCCGTATGGTTGGGGTCATTGCCATCGGGATTGTGTATAGTCCAAGGCGTTTGTACCCGGAAAGCCGATTGAAAATAGGTTTCTGGACGGGTTAAGTTTCGCAACATCAAAATGCCCGCCCAAGGTTTCACTGATACGCCGGTGGTTAGCTTACCACAGGACAGAGTAATGGTTTTGGTTTCTAGTGGATTGCCCATAGCTTTTTGTACGGGGTATAGTGCTTCGACACCGATGCCCGCCTCATTGCCGGCACAGATAATAATTTTGTAATCGTGATAAAATGTGTTTTGCCGTTGTTGTAATAGATTATACATAGCATAACAAGCCGCTATGTTGGGCAAAAACCAAAAAGTATGCGATAGAATTTGCAGTAAATTAGCATTCGAAAACGGCATGTGCGGTTTTTCGGACTTTAAGCCCCCTTTAATTGCCCCCTTGTCCGATCCCCTGATAATATCCAGCCACTTTTGTACTTCGTCTTTGTGTAAAAACTCTGCTTGTTTGGTGTCTAGGTATTCACGGGTGGCAAAAAAGGCGTTTAGGTCGAATGCGTTGTATTCCCCCCCACGGGCAATATCGGTTACATAGTCGGGTAATTGGTATGTCATCATAACAACCTTAGGCAACGACACATACGGATTGTCCCCTTGTGCTGTGTCCCAAGTTTCCTTTGCCGATTGTTCGTCCGTGTAAGTCCAGTTATAAATCTGTTCTTCGATAAATTCGCCTTTGGCGATTGCCCGAAACGGTGTGCCAGACAGGTATAAATAATGGTTGGTTGTAATGGGCATATGGATCAGTTTATTGTCTTTGTCAAAATATCCCAATCCATCGCCGAGAGCTTTTTGTAATTCCGCATTGCCCTCATCGGCGAACAGGTCTTTGGCACCGTCCCGCCAAGCCCCAAAGTGGTATTCGTCAAACACCACACAGTCCCAATCGGTTTCGTGCACCCATTGGTTTTCGGGTTTAATATGTTTGTTCTTGTCCCGCCCTAAATAGTCTTGAAACGATCCAAAGCACACCAAAGGCTTGTCCATATTAACGGTGGTCATGTCTTCTGTGGTTTTTTTCGATACGAATTGCCAGCCGGCAAAATCCACATGGGTATTTAAGTCTTGTTGCCATGCGTTTTGTACAGCGGGTTTAAATGTTAAAACCAATACTTTTGTCCACCCCATTTTTTTAGCCAGCTGATAAGTGGTAAAAGTTTTCCCAAACCGCATTTTTGCATTCCATAAAAAATGTGGGGCGTTGTTACGGTTGTATTGCTTGTTTTCGCAGGCAATGGATGTAAAATACGCCATAGTCTTATCCACTGCCTGTTGTTGTTCCGGTCGCATGGTAAAGGTCTGTGTCCGTTCGGTTAGGGTACTTTTCCCATTGCGAATGGCGTGTATGGCGTTTTGTACGGTTTCGGGGGTACAGGCAAACCACTCGTTTTCTGTGTTGGTAAATCCATTGTTACGGAGCCATCGATGGACATCTTTATCTGTAAACGAGGTGCCGTCATTTTTGATGGCGGGCATATCGACCAACAGCGTATACTCAGGATTACCAAGCACGCTCAGCTGTTCCCGAATCCGCTGTTGTGCCGTACGGGTGGTATAGCCAATTTTAACCTGCCCTTGTCGTTCACTCAGATTGGGCAGCGTATACGCATAAATACGGGGCGTATAATCCGGGCGGGGCGGGAAGTGCATTTTGGTCATTTTGGTGCCTTTTCTATGTGTTGTATGTATTTATCAAAATCGGATTCGAACAGGCGGTCTTGGGTTATACGGTATTTTTCGAATTCTGTTTCTGCGTGTGTTTTGGCAAGTTCGGCTGTTACTTTGCCTGCATCTTGTAAAATATCTCTGTCCCATAAAGTCAAAAAACCATTTAAGCGATTTTCCCAATCTTCCATAGTCATAGGTATTTTGCGTAACGCCTGCATTTCTGCCATATCCAAATAAGCCGATACAATCCGTTGCATTTGTTGCATTTCATTATCAGACAAGTAATTTTTGGCAATAGATACATCATATTTATGGATTTTGCCATGTGGGGATTGTTCCCACGAGGTTAACCCCATGTTTTTTTGATTGGCATCGGCACGGTTTATAATAACTTCTGCGGCGGTATTGCCATGAATGGCATAGTGCAGTTTGTTTTGCACCGCCGAAAAAAAGCGTTTGGTTGCCGTTGCGGCAGTATCATAGTCCAGAGCGGTAGCATAAATATCCGTGATTTTTTGATAAAATCTGCGTTCGGATAGGCGAATTTCCCTTATTTTTTCCAGTTGGCGTTCAAAATAATAGTCGTCTAAAATTGTCCCCCTATTTTTCAGCCGTTCAGCATCCATCGACCACCCTTGTATAGTATAGTCCTTAACGATGCCATTTGCCCATTTTCGAAATTGTACCGCTCGTTCATTTTCAATTTTAAAACCCACGGCGATAATAGCCTGTAAATTATAATGGTCAACGGATCGCTTAACTTGTCGCTCCCCTTCGGTTTGAACTATTAAGTATTTCTTAATAGTTGCCTGCCGTTCTAATTCATTGGTGTTAAATACAGTTTTTAAATGCTGATGTATCGCCGACACAGAAACATCATAAAGGGTCGCCATCATTTTTTGGGTAAGCCAAATATTCTCGTCTTCATACCGCATTTCCACACTGGTATCGATATTGCCAGTCGCAGCGACAAATGTCAAATACTCTGCAGTCGAGGAACGAATGGTTATGTTTTTTTTGTTGGTCACGGTTGTACCTAAGTTTCTATTTTACCAATTATGTAATTTACAAATGCAGAGCATATTACCAGCATAAAGCGGGTATTATTTTCTGTTGGTGGAGTTTGTCCATCCTGCAAGGGATGGCGAATACCAGCTTCGTTGGAAGTGTACCCATATAAATGGGTTAAGGCATGTTTCAACGAATCAGGTAAATTATGATCCCCTTTCAATTTACCTAATAACTTACCAAAGCTATCGTTGTCATTGCCCACAACAACCTTAGCAACAGCCTCAACCGCATGAATAGACTCTTTAATAGAATTGCCATAATCAGGGTTTTTTCTATCTGCATACGAGGATATAGCATTTTGTAAGTGCGTCTTGGCGTTAGTGTACTTATCTTGTATTTGTAATGCAGATTCTATGGCTTCGATTTCTTGTTCGCTGGTTAATGACACAAATTTCCCATCAATCATACGGTATGGTGATTTTTCTTGCTCTAAAACAGGATTTATCAATTCTGAAATATCAAATGAATGAGACTCTTCAAGGTAACTATATAAAAATTCGAGAAAATCGTATGTAAGGTACCATTCTGCACAACATTTTTTTTGAAGGTAGTCTCGCACATCCTGTCCACTAGCCACTTGACGCTTAGCAATTAAACATAGACCCTCCTCAGGAACATAATCATGTATGGTGGTGGGTATTTTATCTAAACTTTCACCTGCAAAATCCCCCCATAACGACCTATAAAGTCTATTACCATCCCAAACATCTAACTCTTCAAAAGTAGGGGATAAAGCATTCCAAAGCCTATTTCGCAACCTTGGTGGCATTTCTTCTTTACCTAAAACTTGACGGATGGGAACAAACCCTTCTCTTTCTGAAAACTTCATTTTTGTTTTTCCTTTTTTCTATTGCTACAATTTTTACACATATCAAATTATATAACCTGCAAATAGGTTCGTCAATATATTACATTTTTAATTTCCCTGTATCCGTTTTTCATGTTTCAATCGTACTATGTAATAGGTTTTTTGCTACTCATAATCAATCTCCATAGGTTTAATCATTTTTTCAATGTGGGTTATGTGTTCGGGGGTTAGGTTAAAGTGGGTGTATAGGTCTGTGTCTGTCCATTTTTTGGTGAAGTCCATTAGGGGGGTGAATTTGTATACTTTTTGGGTGGCGTGCTGGCTATTTTTCAATAACGATACACAAAAACGGAAAAATTTTGTTTTCATGTAATCCCTTATGTTTTCGGCGGTTTGTTTGGTGGCACCTGCACCAACCACAAGGTATGTTTCAGAACAACATGTGTTTGGTTCCCCTAAAAATGGCTTGCCGGTTACCCATGCGGGGATTTCACCCCTTTCACCATATGCCATAGAAATATACACTTTGTAAGAGTCTACCCATTCGGCGTTTCGTTTTATATCGCCCATGTGGATATATCCGTGCGATTGTTGTGTGGTGTATATTTTGATGGTGTTACGGTCTGATTTTGTTGTTTTGCCACGAAATGTGGTGTCGATGCCGAAGGGTTTTCTGGCACTGACTATGGAATCAAAATAGGGTTTGTTGCCCACCGTATCGGTGATTTTCTGCAGTATGCTTACCGCTGTATAATCCCTAATAAACACATCACTATCGCCCATTTTTAACGGGCGAGTCGTTTCTGATACAATGTGTCCATTGTCGATACTTTTAATGAGGCAATCGCCTTGATTGTCTCTGTCCCATAGAAAATAACAGACTCCGCCTTCGAAGTCCGCCCCTTCTTTTGGAAAACACTCGCTTGCTTTGGGGTAATCCACCAACATCCGTACCCTTTTGTCGTTTAGCATGTCATGGCGAAATAGGTCTAATCCTTTGCCAGTAGTATACCAACGGGCGGGAACAATCATACTTAAATATCGTGGGTTTAATTTTTGTGCCTGCTGAATAAAATGTTGATAAATAGGCTTTGCCGATGCTTGAGCACCCCCATCGGACACTTGATAAGGCGGGTTGCCGATAATAACATCAAATTTCATTTTGTTTCCTTTGCTGTTCTCAAATAATTCTGCGGGACTGTCCGTGTGGATAAATGGGTAGGCGTGGGTTTCTAGTCCGTCCTCTCGGTCGAATTGGGTTTTCGATACGCCACAATATATGCACTTGTCGCCCTTGCCCCATGTGTGGGGCGTGCAATCGAACTGGATATTGCCGTCCCTATCGGTAAAGCAAGTGGCAAGGCTGTTTTTACTATTGGCGGTTTTACTGCAATATACGGTTCTGCGGGTCAATAAAGCAGTTAGCTCGGTTATGCCGATGCCAAATACTTGGTGCTGTAATATGTGGTTTACCCGCCGTTGCCCATCGGGCATTTTTGCCAACAGCCCCACATCTAAGCGTTTGACAATTTCCCTTAAAAATACCCCTGTTTTAGAACACGGGTCTAAAAATCTAGCCTGCGGGTTTGTCCATAAATCCGCCGGCAGTATATCTAGCATAGCACTAGCTATATGCGGTGGTGTAAACACTTCGTCATTGCTCAGGTTGGCAATGCAAGACAATATATCCGGATTGTTGTTTTGCAATATGTCCCGTTCCGTGTCTTGTATGGTCTGCTGTAAATGTTTATCCAACATGGGACACCTCTAAATAATGGGTGGTCGGGTATTCGGCAACTGCCCGAGGGATAAGCACACTCTCGCCCATATCCGAAGTAAACAACCCCGGTTGCGGGCTGCCCACATCCGCACCAAACAACACACCTTGACCATTGTCCTCAACCATCGGCTGATACGCCAATAAATTCGCCAGAGTATAATCCCGCCTTTTCACCATATTGCCCCCCACCAACGCCCATTCGGCAAAAGTAATCGGCGTATCCGCTCCATCTACAGATTTCAACGACAACGCATCACCCCACAAAATGTTTTTCGATAACACAAACGCAATCGAATCTATAAAGGCATCTTGGGTTTTATGCGTATATAACGCTTCGTATTGGGTTTTGACAATCTGCAACAACCGCTCACGGCACTCGACCACATTGTCGAATAATATATCCACACCGTATATACTGGACACGGCAACAAAAGTATACCGTTCGAAATACACCTGTTGCGATGTGTACTTTCGTATCACCACCGCCAATTTGCGCTCCAATATCTTAACCAAAAAATTCCCCGTACCACAGGCAGGCTCCAAAAATCGAGACTCGACATTTTCGCATTCATTCGCCACCAAATCCAGCATAGCATTTACCTCCCGCTCAGGCGTATACACCTCCGCATGGTTGCGAACCCGATCTTTACTTTTGATTAAACCACCTGTCATATTCCCCAAAAATTCCTTTCGTACGCATACTATCAAAAATCCCCCCCGGTTGCAAAGGTAAAACGCTGTTCTGATACCCACACGCAAAAAAACATTGACTTGTCATGATTTAATGGTTTAACTGATGATAAATTTATTGTGCATCTCAAAGAATGTGAATAGCGGTTTAATAATAGACATAAAAAATTGAATGTGTTACTATATAAAATATGGAAAAATAAATAAGTCAAAATACTCTAGAGCCAAAATTAAAAGTAAATATTAGATTTTAATAGGTGACCACCGTCGAATAATACACAAAGTGCTACCCCCTAAAAAATCGGTTTTACCCATTATCCGCCCGCCATGTTTGCGGGTTTGCTAGGAAGTTGCCTGCATTTTTGTATTAAATGCGGATATGATGGCATACAGGGAGGCTATGGTGATATTGGTGTGTTTGCCGACAGCGTATATGGGCGTATCGGCGTTGCCGTCCTGCATATGCACATAGGCAATTGCCATCGCACGGTTGCCGTCGCCAATGGCATGTTGGGTGTAATCCATTACCCGTAACGCATTTGCTGTGTGCTTGTTTAGGGCTTTTACCAAGCTGTCAATAGGACCTGTGCCTTTGTCGTGCAGGGTGATTTTTTCACCGTTTTCCAGCAATTCTACGGTAAAATCGATACTGTTGTCATTGTGTACCACAGCGTGATGGGTGATATATTCGAACGGTTTTGTATTGTTTAGGTAGGTGTCGCAAAAGGCTTGATAAATAATGTCGCTTGTTTGCTCTTTGCCGCTGCTGTCGGACATGTTTTGGACAATTTTGGCAAATGGTATTTGCATAAATTTAGGCAATTGAATGTTGTAATCGGTTTCTAGCACATATGCTACGCCGCCTTTGCCGGATTGGGAATTAATGCGGATAATCGCCTCAAACGACCGTCCTACATCTTTTGGGTCGATGGGCAAGTATGGTACCGCCCACAATCCATTTGAGCGGTTTTTAAAGGTTTTTAAGCCCTTGTTAATAGCGTCTTGATGCGACCCACTAAAAGCGGTGTATACCAATTTGCCCGCATAGGGGTGACGGTCGTGTACCGGCAATTGGTTACAGTATTCTACCATAGCCACCAAGTCATCGATATTAGAAAAATCAATTTTGGGGTCGACACCTTGCGTATACAGGTTTAACCCTAAGGTTACCAAGTCCACATTGCCGGTGCGTTCACCATTGCCAAACAAAGTCCCTTCGACCCGATCCGCCCCCGCCATCAAGCCCAGTTCGGTTGCTGCTACGGCGGTGCCCCGATCGTTGTGGGGATGTAAAGACAGTATCACCCGACGGCGATCAGAAAAGTTTTGATGCATCCATTCGATTTGGTCGGCGTGGATATTGGGGGTGCTTACCTCTACCGTTGCCGGCAAGTTGATAATACAAGGGTTTTGTGCCGTACTGCCCAAAGTGTCCATCACTTGTTCACATACCTCCAAAGCGTACGGCAGTTCGGTTTGGGTAAAGCTTTCCGGGCTGTATTGAAAGTGTATGTCGCAGCCGTCGTCGATTAAGGCTTGGCAATGAGTTTTTACCAATTTTGCCCCATCGACAGCGATTTTTTTAATGCCGTCTTTGCTTTTGTTAAACACTACCTCCCGTTGCAGTGTCGATGTGGAATTGTAAAAGTGTACAATTGCCGATTTTGCCCCTTGCAGGGATTCGGCGGTGCGGGCGATTAAGTGCTGTCGACATTGTACCAATACTTGTATGGTTACATCATCGGGAATATGGTTGTGCTCGATCAGGGTGCGGACAAAGTCAAAATCTGTTTGGCTAGCGGAGGGAAAGCCCACTTCGATCTGTTTGTATCCCATCTGTACCAATGCGTTAAACATGCGGATTTTGCGATCCGTTCCCATAGGTTCGATAAGGGCTTGGTTGCCGTCCCGTAAATCCACACTGCACCAGATGGGGGCTTTGCCAATGGTTTTTGTCGGCCAAGTACGGTTTATATCCACTTGTGGAAACGGTGCGTATTTTGTATGTGTCATAGTGCTATCCTTTGTTGTGTTTTGTATATGCCATAAAAAAACCCCACTTGTGGTGGGGCTTGGTGTTTTTTATAGTCGCTGTATTAGCCTTTGTACTGTTGTGCGTGACGGTTGATTTTGTCCTTCGCAGATTGGCTATCTTCCCACCCAACGACTTTTACCCATTTGCCGGCTTCGAGGTCTTTGTACGATTCGAAAAAGGCTTTTATCTGATCGACCAACAGGGCAGGCAAGTCCGATAATTCGTGCACACTGTCGTATAAAGTGGTTACTTTTGCGTGCGGTACAGCAACGACTTTTTCGTCGACACCGCTTTCGTCTTCCATGTTTAAAATACCAATCGGACGACAGCGAATAACCGAGCCGGGAGCAACGGGCTGCGGGGTTATCACCAATACATCAGTAGGGTCACCATCGTCCGCCAGAGTCTGATTAATAAACCCATAGTTTGCCGGATAAAACATAGGCATCGCCACAAAGCGATCGACAAACACCGCCCCGCTATCTTTGTCGACTTCGTACTTTATATTCGATCCTGCAGGGATTTCAATAATAACATGCAAATCGTTTGGTATATCGTTACCCGCAGAAATATGCTCTAATTTCATTGTCTATCCTTTTGTGTTGGTTTGTGTATGGACGAAACATAACATATGTTGTGTGCTTTTCCAACAGATTTTTTTCATATATGTATTGCCAAATGCGGCACCATGTAGCATTATACTATACACAACACAGAATACACAAATAAACAGGTCATAAAATATGCAGATTCACATTGCCACAGATCATCCCGTACGGACGATTTTTGCCCATATGCACAAGGCGGGACACGATATACGCATAGTTGGCGGATATGTACGGGATATGCTGATGGGGGCAGGGGGGGCAAATGTATACGGTTTAGACATGGATTTAGCAACCCCCGCCCGCCCCGAAACCGTGCAACAAATTTTTACATCGGCGGGCTATAAAGTGCTGCCCATTGGCATTGAACACGGTACAGTACAAGTGGTTATTGCCAACAAAAATACACATACAGTTTTCCAAATCACCACACTCAGACAAGATATACAAACCGATGGTCGCCATGCAACGGTTGCCTTTACGGACGATTGGCAAACAGACGCCAAACGGCGGGATTTAACAATAAACGGTTTATATGCGGATGCGGACGGCAGTGTATATGATTACTGCGGCGGGATGCAGGACATAGCCGATAAAAAACTGCGGTTTATCGGCGATGTGCGTACAAGAATACAGGAAGATACCCTACGGATTATAAGATTTTGGCGGTTTGTGGTCAAAACCGGCTGGCAATACGACCGCACCCTATGCCCCATATTTCAACAAATGGCACCCCAAATACGACATGTATCCCGTGAGCGGATTCGAGATGAAATGATAAAAATGCTATCCTACCCAAGCGATGCCACCGATGCCATACACGCTATGCAGGCGTGCGGAGTAATGGCACGGATTGTACCGTTTCCTATCCGTAACCCTATGCCCTTAATGACACAAGGGGTTGCCACCAGCATCGATATATACGCAAAAATTATCGCTATATGCGATGGCAATGAGAGCCATGTAAAGACGCTGGGCGATGTGTGGGGGCTGAGCAACACCCAGAAACGCCATTTACAAACCATTATGACTGTATACAGCAATCGCACATTTGTACCCCCTGTGCTACACAGGTTTTTATACTATTATGGCTACGATGCGGTGCTAAGTGCCGGCAGGCTGAAAAACCGACAATTTTTCGACACTATCCGTTCCCAGTACCCTTACGAAAAACCAAAATTTCCCCTATCAGGCACCGACCTTATAAAAATGGGAATCCCGCAAGGGGCAAAACTAGGCGGTATGTTAAAATCTATCGAATCTTGGTGGGTAGACCAACAGTGTACCCCCAAAAAACAAGATTGCTTGATTATGGCATTAAGATTAAAAAAGTAACATTTTTGCACACCGTCAAGCCCCCCCCCCCCCCAATCACTACATATGAAAGCGAATCTTTGGTTGCCATTGGATTAAAAATGCCCACTGTCAAAATTGTATTGTGATTTTCATATGGTTATGATAGATTTTAATGTATGAATAATAGGAAATCACATATGACCAAAAGTAAAATTTTAATTCGATTAACCGATACAGATTTGATTATTGCCAATATGGAGAACACCTTCAAAAAAATTTACAATTTTGGGTGTTTGTGGTGTAGATTGCAGTAGGATTAAAAAATTTAGGGCATGAGAATATGTTAGACCAGTCTTTTTCAGTAGATAATTTTATGAAAATATACAAAGAACAGAATCGCAAAGGTAATAATCTTGCTGATAAATTTAACTGTTTTAGCAAAGTTAAAAAAATTATTTCCAAAATTAAAACTAATAATTTAGAGATAAAAAGGAACAAGAAAAACAGTCAAGTCTATAATAAGTTATGTCAAAAGAAACAAGAGTTAATTGATAGAAAGAATGCAGAAATTATAAAAGCATTAGAAACAATTGTTCAAAAAATACAGGATAGTAGATCTGTTATTAACATCCAGAAAAGTCAAAGATTCTACATTGCCGATAAGAATAGCCCAGAAACTTATTTTTCCCTAAAACAAATACAATACAATATTAAAAAACTATATAAGGTTAAACAAGCCGACAGATACCAAATAACAGCACAATTAAAACAGGTATTAGGTGATAAATTCCCAAAATATATCATCCGCACAGATATATCAAATTTTTACGAGAGCATTCCAATAGACCGAATTATCAAGAAAATTGAATCTGACCATTTATTAAGTTTTGACTCCAAAAAAATTATAAAGCAAATTTTATACTCTTATAGTCAAATATCAAAACAACAACGAGGATTACCTAGAGGGTTAGGTATAAGTGCGTATTTATCAGAACTGTATATGCGAGAGTTGGATAACTGCATAAAAAATAAGGCAGGCATAATATATTATGCAAGATATGTTGATGATATTATTATTGTCGGTGTATCCAGTAATAAAGATACATTAAATAAGACAATGAAAGAATTGAAAGTTGGAGTAAGATGGCTAGGGTTAAGATTAAACCCAACAAAAACTAAACAATGTAACCTTAGTAATGATTTTTCATTTGATTATTTGGGATATAATTATAAATACCATAATAATAGTATCGCCATAGATATGACAAAATCCCGCATGGACAAATATAAGGAGAGAATTAGATTGAGCTTTGATGCGTACAATAAAGGTTCACAATATAATGAGAAAAAATCTAGGTATCTACTTGTTAGGCGTATAAAATTTTTAACAGGCAATACACACCTATTCGGTAATAAAAGAAGTATTTTGGTTGGTATTTATTTTTCCAATCCACTAATAACAAAAGATCATTTACTAAAGAGGTTAGATTGTTATTTGAGGTGTAAAATCAATCTAATAAATAATGCAAAATTAAAACAGCAGTTAAATAAATGTTCGTTTGTAGGCGGGTACCAAGACAGAAAATACTATAAATTTTCTCAAAAAAATATCGAAAGGATTGTAAAAATATGGTAGTGAAAAAATATGAAAAAATTAAATACCCTATTGAAAGGGTATTTTTGTCGGATGTATTGCCATACGAGATACCTTTAATATTTACCAATCGTCATTTTTACTTGAGCAAAATTATGAATAAAACTATTTGGGATAGAGATGAATTGGCAGTATTCAAAGAATATCTACGATGTGGAAAAGATAGTTATAAAATTGCATTTTCTTATAATATCAGCCATAAAGAAAATGAATTTAGAGAGTTAGCGGTACCGCATCCTGCGTCACAGATAGAAGTTATGGAGTTTTATAAAAAGTACAAAGAACTTATTTTATATTACTGTTCTCGAAGCAATTTTTCTATCCGTTACCCTTGTGCTGTGGCAAAAACAAAAGTATTTAAAGATAGTGGAATAGAAAAAAGCCTAAATTCAGATCATGCAATCATTGAAGAAAAATCAACAAAATACGAAAATTTAATGTCATTTTTCACCTATAAAAAATACAGCAATATTTATAAATTTTACGAACATTATGACTATCATAGAGCAGAAAAAAAATTTAAAATACTTGTCAAGGCAGATATTCTAAAATGCTTTGACAGTATTTATACACATTCCATGTCATGGGCGATTTTCGGAAAAAATCTGGTTAAAAAAAATCTCGAACAAAATAAAACAACTTTCGCAAATAAATTTGATAAATTAATGCAAAAATTAAATCATAATGAAACTAATGGTATTATAATAGGTCCTGAGTTTTGCCGAATTTTTGCTGAAATCATATTACAAACTATCGATAGACATATTGAGCAAGAATTATTGAATAATGAACGCCCATTGAAAAATCAAACAGATTATCAAATATTTAGATATGTAGACGATTATTTTATATTTTGTAATAATGGTAACGATAAAAAAATCATCATCGATACAATACAACAGGCATTGAAAAAATATAAATTATTCCTAAATAGTGCGAAAACTACTGAATATAAAAAACCTATTATTACTGAATTAACCATAGCTAAAGAACGCATAAAGATCATGTTTAATGATAAATTATCCTATCGAACATATGGAAAATGCCAGAAAGTAGAAAATGACGATGAAATGGATATAAACGAATCAAATGAACAAGATAATAAAGCAAAATATATTAAGGTAAACTCTAATTCTTTGATAACGCAATACAAAATAATTATTAGTGAAACAGGAATTGAGTACAAAGACATCTTAAACTATACAATGGCAATTATTCACAAAAAATGTAAAGACATACTGGAAGAATATGCAAAAATTATAAATGATATAAAAATAGAAAAAAAAGTTAGTAAAGAAGTGGAACTGACAAAAGCCATAATTCAAATACTAGAATTTATGTATTTTATATACTTGGAATATCCAAGAGTCAATATAACAATTAAAGCGTGTACAATCTTATCAGTTATTTTTAAGTTTATTCGAGACAAACCACTGAGCCATAATAATAAACATGTTATATTTAAGTGTGTATATGATAATTGCTGTTTGATTTTAAAGAAAAATCAAATATCCAGATATATCCAATTGGAAACCATGTATATACTAGTTGCATTAAAGGAACTTGGCAAAGGATATTACATAAACGAAAAAATATTAAGAAATTATTTGAATATTAAACCCGATAGTGAACTAAATTATTTTGCCATTATGTCTATTTTATATTATGTGGGTAATAAAAAGTCATATGAGGATTTAAAAAATGATGTCGTTATGGTACTTAAAAATAGGCTAAGTGATAATTGTGAATGCGATAATCAAAAATTGGCAGAAGCTGTATTTTTGGTGCTTGATTCTATTTCTTGTCCATACATGGATAAAGTTGATAAAAGAGAAATCTTACAAAAAATAGGCATAAAAGATGAAAATAAACAAGGTAAAATTATAAATTGTGTAATGAAAAACAAAATACTATTTTTTATTACTTGGTATGAAATGGACTTTAAAAAAGAACTTGACACCAAGCGTAGTCAAGAGGTATACTGACTTTCGACCAATACTCAACAAATGGGAGTTAAATCTCTTATTTGAATTTCACACACAAGGTCTTAAGGTTCGTTATAAAATACGGGCTGTTTTGTATGAGTGGAGGAGTCCACTCATACATGGTATTTCTAGAGTCGGCTTGCAAACCGCTGATAGTGCTTGCACAGTAATTTGGTTTTACCTATGGCTACGCTATTTGTATATTGCAGTGCAACTCAGTTTGACCAACAAAATCTAGATGAACATTGCAGGTTTGCCCCCATCATTTCTATATCGATTTGCATGGATTTTATGCGTTTATATGTGGATTATCGATACCCAACTTTTTCAATATCTGGCGTTCGGTGTTTTCCATTTTTTCTGCCTCTGCTGCCATTCCGTGATCCATGCCTAACAAATGCAGGGTGCCGTGTACCACCAAGTGGATACAATGGTTTAGGGCGGGTTTTTGTTGCTGTTTGGCTTCTGCGATGACTGTGTCGAACGATAGGACAACATCGCCTAGAGTGTCGATCATATCCGCCATCATATAGCTATCACGAGCGGGGAAAGACAATACATTGGTGGGGGTGTTCTTGTTGCGGTAACGGGCGTTTAAGTCTTGCACAAATGGGTCATCTGCCAACACCACCGACACTTCACATATGCCTATGTCGAACAGGGCGATGGTGTGTTTTACCGCACGGGTAATCGGGGCGGTTATATCGGTGTGTGGTGGGTGCCACACATGCGATCGCCATTGGTCGCACAGTATGGTCATGTCCACTTGTACACTCATCTTGTACCCTCATGCCTTATCCCGTTCATAAGCGGATACGATTTCGCCTACTAGGTGGTGTCTGACCACATCGGCAGCGGTAAAATGGGTGATCGATATATCGTCTATATGCGATAGTATTTGTGTTGCTTGTACCAATCCAGATACCGTGTTATCGGGCAAGTCTATTTGCGACATATCGCCGGTTACGATCATTTTTGATCCTTGCCCCAATCGGGTTAAAAACATTTGCATTTGCACAGGTGTAGTGTTTTGGGCTTCGTCGAGAATCACACAGGCATTTTTTAAAGTCCGTCCCCGCATGTACGCCAGCGGGGCAATTTCTATGTCGTTGGTTTCCATTTTGCGGTGTACCACATTAGCGGGCATACAATCGTATAAAGCATCGTATATGGGGCGTAAATAGGGATCGACTTTTTCTTTTAGGTCGCCCGGCAAAAACCCTAAATTTTCCCCCGCCTCGACCACCGGGCGGGTGATAATGATTTTGTCGATGGCACCGCCGCTGAGCATAGACACCGCTTGTGCCACCGCCAAATAGGTTTTACCCGTACCCGCTGGACCGACCCCAAAACACAGGGTATGTACAGGCATAGCATGGATATAAGAGGCTTGCCGGGGCGACCGGCTTTTGATGGTTTTTTTAGGGGTGGTGATATGGGTGCTTCGAACATCGCCCAATAAATCCCGCTGCATACTGGCAAAGCGAATAGCGGTATCGATGTCGGCGGCGTCCAAATTGCCGCTAGATTTGGCTTTATCGTGCAGAAATTGCAGGGCGTTTATGGCTTTTTTTACCTGTGTATCCGTGCCACAAAGAGTCAAAGTACCCCCACGACTATGAATGATAATATTAAAATATTTTTCTAATTGCGATATATGGGCATGACACGCCCCAACCAACAAAGGCAACAATCGGTTGTCCTGTATTTCTAAACTTTCCGTATATGACATATGGGTTAAAGCCGTTCTCCCTAAGTAAATAATATGCAAATAATATGCAAATAATATGCACATAATAAATCGTACAACAAAACGCTTGTATTTTAAAGTAAAAAAATGTAAAAAGGCAATATGACTAAAAAAGAAGACATACTATTACGGCGACAAAGACACCAAATAGACCGCATAGACACCGCTATGCTGGATTTATTAGCCCTACGGTTTGAGGTCGTACAACAGGTGGCAAAAATCAAAAAAGCCCACGACATAGAGGCGTATCTGCCCGTACGGAGCCAACAGGTTATCGATAAATGTGTGGCACAAGCTCAGAAAAAAAACATCGATGCGGATTTGGTACGGGCGATATGGACAGAAATTATAAATGCTGCCGTTGCCCAAGAAAAAAAATATTGACACTCCCATACCGTTGTGATAATATTCTGTCTAACATAGGGAGTACAGTATTATGCGATATGTATTATATATAGGATTATGGAGTACGGCTGTTTTGTTAAGCGGTTGTGTACGGGCGGTGGTGTTATGAAAAAGATAGCTATGGTGTTGCTGTTGGCGGGGCTGTTGTCTGGCTGTGTGCAGGTTGTAGACCATCGGGTCACGCCGAACGATTTGTTCGATGTGAAAAATCGGGAGGTGTATGCGGATAAACGCACTGTGTTTGACAGTGTACAGGCGGTGTTACAGAATGCGTCGCCGGCGGATGCGGCACTGGTTGCCGATTTTGACGCTGGTACCATCACCGGGGTTATTCGTAAGCGGTGGGGGTATTATCAGGTTACCGCTACGGTTGTGGAGCCAGACTTTAAAATATCTACGGTTACATTGGATATTCAAATTGCCAATACGGGCGATGTGTTGACACCGTATCCGGAAACCATATTTTATGTGCATTTGCTGAATGAAATCGAACGCACCGCACGGGCGTTACAGTGAGGTATGCAAAATACAATTTATATATTGGGTGTTGACCCGGGATTGGTACATACGGGGTGGGGTATTGTTGCCGTCGATGGCAACAGCTACACGCACATTGGCAATGGTACTATTAAAACTTCGGCAAAATCTCCTATACATTGTCGTCTGTTGCATATTGATAAGGAGCTGGGTACGGTGATACGGGATAGGCTTGTCCCTTATATGGTATCGGCACAGGTCGAATCTGCGATCGAAGATGTGTTTATCAATGCCAATTCGCATTTGTCTTTAAAACTGGGCATGGCACAGGGGGTGGCGATGGTGGCGATGGCACGGGCGGGGTTACAGGTGGCATCGTACCAAAACCGCATCATCAAGAAATCTCTCACCGGTAGCGGTCGTGCCGACAAAGGGCAGATGGATTACATGGTAAAAATTTTATTGGGGGCAATTGAGCTGCATTCGGAACACAGTGCCGACGCCCTTGCCATTGCTTTAACCCACGCCCACATGCGGACACAACACCCACAGCAACAGGACATTGCCACATGATAGCACGGCTAAAAGGCATTATAGATTCCATAGGCACCACCAGTATCATTATCGATGTAAACGGCGTAGGGTACGCCGTGTTTATGCCGGCAAATGCGTTGGCAAACCTGCAAACGGGCGATGCGGTAGCGGTGGAAATTATCACCGTAGTCCGGGAAGATGCGTTTATGCTGTATGGATTTTTGACCGATGTGGACAAACAGTGGTTTGAAATTTTGACCGCCGTACAAGGGGTGGGGGCAAAGGTTGCCCTTGCTATTCAATCTGTGCTGTCGGCAGATGATTTATATGTGGCGGTGATGGCAGGCGACAACACAGCGTTTGCCCGTGCCAGTGGCGTAGGTGCAAAACTTGCCAGCCGGATTGTGTTGGAACTGAAACACAAAGAGGCAAAATTGCCCGCCCATATAACAGTTGCGAACAGCCCCCATACATACACAGGGGCAAATACAAACAACATGGTAAACGATACGGTGTCCGTATTGGTCAATTTAGGCTTTGCCCGCTCACAGGCGTATAGTGCCGTGCAATCGTGTTTAAAAGACGCCGGCGACGATGTAAATACTGAACAGCTGATTAAGGTTGCACTCAGCCAATTACAAGGCTAATATGGACGGTAGAGAATACCACAAGGGATTACACCATGACAGACGACCGCATCATCGATACCCATATGACCGCACAGGATACGGCGTTGTCGACGGATTCACTCCGCCCCACTTCGCTCAGCGGATTTATCGGGCAAACAGCGGTCAAGGAAAATTTGTATATTTTTATTCAAGCGGCTGTACAACGGGGCGAAGCTATGGATCACGCCTTGTTTTATGGTCCGCCGGGACTGGGCAAAACCACTCTTGCCGGTATTATTGCCCGTGAATTGGGCGTGGGATTTCGGGCGACATCAGGACCGACCATATCGAAAGCCGGCGATTTAGCGGCAATTTTAACCAATTTGCAAAAACACGATGTGCTGTTTATCGATGAAATCCATCGCTTGCCGCCGGCGGTGGAAGAAATTTTGTACCCGGCTATGGAAGATTTTCACTTGGACTTAATCATTGGCGAAGGACCGTCCGCCCGATCGGTGCGAATCGATTTACCGCCGTTTACATTGGTAGCGGCAACCACCCGGGCGGGAATGATTACCACACCGCTTCGGGAACGGTTTGGCATTCCTATGCACATGCAATATTACAGCCCCGAAGAACTGACGCAAATTGTGTTACGGGGGGCAAGGCTGTTACAGTTCAATGTGTCGCCAGAGGGGGCGTTGGAAATTGCTGGGCGGTGTCGTGGCACCCCACGGGTAGCGGGGCGGTTGCTCAGACGGGTACGGGATATTTGCACTGTACAGGGATACCACACGGTAGGCCCAGTCGAGGCGGATTTGGCACTACAGCGGCTCGATATTGATAAAACCGGACTGGACAAAATCGATAGGCAATATTTAAGCCTGTTGGTGGAAAATTATGGCGGTGGACCTGTGGGGGTGGAAACCTTGTCGGCGGCACTGGGCAATGAACGAGATGTACTGGAAGATGTCATCGAACCGTTTCTTATTCAACAGGGGCTATTGACCCGTACCCCAAGGGGACGCATGCTCAGCACATTGGGTTGGCAGTACTTGGGCATAGCCCCTCCGCACAGTGTGTCGACAGCTATGGGGGACTTGATAGATGACACATAATGCCCGCACTACACATGCCCTATCGATTCGCATTTATTGGGAAAATACAGACGCCAGCGGGCGGGTATACCACAGCCAATATATCCAATTTGCCGAACGGGGACGGACAGAGTGGCTGCGGTATATGATGGGGGTACAGCAAACGGATATTATCGCTAAAACTGGAGTGGTTTTTGTAGTAACATCTTTAACCAGCGACTTTATCGGCTATGCGGAGCTGGATGATACGGTGGTGGTAAAAACTTTTGTATCGTTGCTCAAGGGGGCAAAGATGGTGTTTCATCAACACATTGTCAAAGGCGATACCGTCATTGTTCGCTTGCAGGTAACAGTGGCATCGGTGGGCAAAAACGGCGTGCCTGTGCGGATGCCAAAATATATTATTGATAAATTCAACAAGATTGTATAATATATCCCGAACAGATTCATAACACACTATACATAGAGGTTTCAAACACATGACAGGGGACATTTCCATCATCGGATTAATATTAGGTGCCAGTACTTTTGTACAGGTCATTGTCAGCATTTTGATAATTATGTCGATTGTCAGCTGGGCGGTTATTTTCCAAAAGTTACGGGCGGTTCGTAAGGCCAAAAAAAATATCAGTGCGTTACAAAATATGTTTGCCAGCGATGCGACTTTGCAAAGCATGTTTACAGAAGAAGAAGTCAAACGCCCCCTGCCCATGTCCCGTATTTTTCTAAGTGTGGTGTTACAGTGGAGCAACTTGGGCAAAGCCGGCGTCGAAGGCGATAAAAAAGATACGGAACTAGAAAAATCTTTGCAACAAGCGGTGGATAAAGAAACGGAAATATTAGACGGCAACCTGCATATACTGGCAATTGTCGGTTCTACTTCGCCATTTGTCGGGTTGTTGGGGACGGTATGGGGGATTATGAACAGCTTTGCCGCTATTGCCGCCAATAAACAAGCCTCTTTATCTGTGGTGGCACCGGGTATTGCTGAGGCGTTGTTTGTAACTGCTTTGGGGTTGATAACCGCTATTCCCGCCATGATAGCGTACAACACATTTTCGCACGATATAAATGTGTTACAATCGGATATGGACACGGTGGGATATGACCTTATTTACAGCGTGCTAAAGGATGTCAACAATGGCGACTAATAGCCGCTACAGGGGGCGAAAATCCCGCCGCAACCGCAGGGGATCAGCGGATATTAACATCACCCCGTTTGTCGATGTGATGTTGGTGTTGCTGATTGTGTTTATGGTGTCGGCACCGCTGATGATTACTGGGCAAACCGTCGATTTACCCAATGCCAAATCGTCGATCGTTACCACCCAAAAACAACCCATAGTGGTAACGGTGGCTAAGGACGGCAGTATATACCTAGAAGACAAAAAAACCGATATGACAAAACTCAAAGACACCCTAACCGCCATATATCAACGCACCCCGGATACCAACATTTATGTACGGGGCGATACCAACGCCAATTATGGCGGGGTGCTAACAGTGGTTGGCGAAATCCAATCGATCGGTTTTAGAAAGTTTTCATTTATCACAGAGGTCGACTAAATTACAATGTCCATTCCTTTATTCGTATCGTTTTTTGTACATGTGATAGTGTTGCTGGTAATGGTGTTTTTACCAGATACCTTATTTAATAAACCGCCAGAAGTTATCGCCGAAAATCGGGTTATTTTGGATGTGGCACTGGTCGTCGACCGGGGTAAAGTTGCTGAAAAGCAACAGCTAAAACAGCCGAAAAAACTGGTTAATCAACAAAAAACCCCCGCTCCACAACCGAAAAAAGTCGAGGTAAAAAAGCCCCCCCCAAAAAAACAAAATACCGCTAAAAAAGTGGAAAAAAAAGCCCCCGTGAAACCACAAGCGGTACAGAAGGTGGCACCGAAAAAATCACCTAAACCGGAGACCAAACCGATACCACAAAATACGGTTAAGGTAGAAAAAAAAGATGTGTTAAACACCAAAAAATTGCTCGAAACCAAAGACAAAACCACGCCGCAAATATCCGATAAAAAAGCGGAAAAATCAACCCAGTTATACAAGGAAAAAGCCCAACCGAAAAAGATTATCAACGATGTCAAACAAACCGGCAGCAAATCGCAAATCGAGCAAAACTTGGTCGACACTGTCGATCCTAACCAACTGATGGCACAGCTGATGAACAAAGTAACAGAGTGTTGGGATATTCCCGCAGGGGTGCCAAATGCCAAAAACTTGATAGTAACCGTGTATGTGCGGTATGCACCAGATGGCACCGTTGCCTCTTCAAAAGTATCCAAAACCAGTTTTTCCGAAAACACACCGGGTATGCAACAAATGATAGACGCTGCCCAGCGGGCGGTAAACAGACCCGATTGTAACCCCATTGGCTTAGATGCGGACAGCTATGATTCTTGGAAAGAAGTATTTATTGAATTCGACCCCAAATCCGTATTGCAATAAGGACAACAAGATATGCAAAACTATATGAAATTTTTTATGTGTATGTTGGTGGGTCTGGTTTTGACCACACCCGTACACGCCCGCCAGTTTACATTGGCATTTTTGCCGTTTTATGAACCTACGGGCAACAAGGAGCTGGCACAACATTCGGCTGATATGCACAAAATTGCCTTAAACAATCTTATCAACAGCCACAAGTTTATACAGGTAAAAGACCCACAATTTAAACAAGCCATGTTCGAAATTGTGGTCAAACCCAACTTCACCGAATGGTTGGAAATAGGCGTCGATATTTTGGTGACTATGCAGGTATCGCAAAAACAGGGTGTCAACATTTATACGATGGATGTGTGGTTTGTGCCACAGGCACGGTTGTTGGTGACCAAAGAATACCGCATGACGGGATTTTCTTTAACGGATCGCTTGTCGCATGTTATTGCCGATGACATATATGCTCGCATTGCGGGGGGGCGGTATTTTGATTCGCAAATTTTATATGTGGCACAGACTGTCGACAATGCGGGAAAACCCATACAAAAATTGGCGGTTATGGATCAAGACGGTCGAAATTTGCAGTATTTAAGCGATGGTAAAAACATGGTTATCAGCCCTCGATTTTCCCCCGATGGGCGGTATATTATTTATGTGTCGTATAAAAACAACACCGCCGGCGTATATGTACGGGATTTAAAAACCAAGAAACAGACTTTTATCGCCACCGATCGCACCACATCGTATACGCCTCGCTTTGCCCCCGATAACAAAAAGGTCATATTTAGCAATATTGTCGATGGCAGAGCAGACATCTGGGTAATGTATTTACAACGGGTCAATGGCAAAATTAAGTTCGACCGCTTAACCGATACGGCATATATGGACATGGCACCGTTTTACGCCCCCGATGGTAAAAAAATAGTATTTATGTCCGATCGCAGTGGCAAACCACAATTGTATGTGATGAATCCCGATGGCACGGGGGTACAACAAATTTCTCGTGGCAAGGGGGCGTACACCACCCCCGTATGGTCGCCAACGGGCGAATATATAGCTTTTACCAAGCAAAAAGGCGGACAATTTCACATTGGCATTATGAAACCCGATGGATCAGAGGAGCGGCTATTAACCACCAGCTACCTAGACGAAGGTCCTTCGTTTTCGCCAAACGGTAAATTTATCATATTCGGGCGGCAACAAAAGGACGGCGATACATATATTATGTCGATGGACACCGATGGCAACAACCTAAGCCGCATTGCTACCCCCACCAAAGCCACAGAACCAGATTGGTCTGCCCTGCGAAAATTATAGCTGTATACGGTTTAAAATATCTGCTACTTTACCGTCGATAATAGCCGATTTAGCAATGTCGACACCGTGTTTTAAATCCTGTACCCCATCGCCGGCTGTCAGCAGCATTGCCACATTGGCACAGACGGTGTTTATATGGGCAGCTGAGGCGGTGTTATCGGCAATGTTACGGATAACTTGGGCATTGTGCCGGGGGGTACCGCCCACGAGGTCGCTCAGCTGCACAGGGGGCAAGCCGAAATCTTGTGGTGATACGGTGTACGATTGTGTGCTACCGTCTTCGAAAAATTCTACACAATCGGTGTTACCGTGTAGGGTAACTTCGTCTAGTCCACTGCCGTATACCACGATGCCCCGTTTTACCCCTAGCGTTATATGGGCGTCGGCAACGGGTTGTAACAGGGCGGGGTCGAACACACCGTTTATGATATAATCGGGGCGGGCGGGATTTAACAATGGACCCAATATATTAAAAATCGTACGGCATGTGAGCGTTTGCCGGACGGGCATGGCGTTTTTTATCGACGGGTGATAATGGGGTGCCATTAAAAAACAGACGCCGATTGTATCTAGCAGTGTGCGGGATTGGTCGGGGCGGGCATCTAAATCAAACCCCAATGCGGATAACGCATCTGCAGATCCGCATTGAGAGGTAACTTTGCGGTTGCCGTGCTTGCATATTTTTAACCCGGCGGCGGCGGCAACAATAGCGGCTGCAGACGATATATTGATGGTATGGTGTCCATCGCCACCGGTGCCGACAATTTCACCGATTTTGTAATCGGGACGGGGAAACGGGCGGGCGTGTTGTAACAATCCGCTTGCCGCCCCAGCAATCTCATCGGCGGTCTCGCCCCGCATGTGCAGAGCGGTTAAAACAGAGCTCAGCGTGATATTGTCTATATCCCCGTCCATAACCGCCTTAAAAAAAGTGGCGGATTCTGCTGATGATAAGGGGGTTTTAGTGTATATTTTTTTGTATATATGGTGCATGTGCATGTCCCTTTGTATGTCGCTTATTTTTTGGAGTTGTAAATCATATAGTGTACGGTGGTGCGTAACAGCTTTTCCCCATCTGGGGTTAAAATAGACTCGGGGTGGAATTGATAGCCAACAACCGTATTTTCATCGTCTATAACCCCCATAATATCGTCGCCACATGCCATAATCGGGTGCAGTGTCGACGGTAGGTGTGTACCGATTAGCGAATGGTACCTGCCGACTTGCAGCGTATGCGGATTGTCCAAATCGGCAAAAATCGGGTGGTCTACTAGAGTGGCAGTGGACTTTTTACCGTGCATAATATCATCGCACCGCACCACCTTACCGCCATAGTGTTCGACAATAGCTTGATGCCCCAAACACACGCCTAGCACGGGGAATTTTCCCTTACATTTATGTAACATCTGCGATAACAACGGCACACTCGATGGGCTTTTCGGACCGGGCGACAACAGCAACAGTGGGCGTTCCCCGCACCGTGCAGCGTGTACCATTTCGGCAAATATCGCATCCCCATCGGCGGTGTTGCGATAAATGGTGATGTTAGGGGTGATGGTATACAAAAAATCCACCAAATTAAAAATAAACGAGTCGATATTGTCGATGACAAATATACGGGTATTAGACATTGTCATCCCCCAACACATAGTTATGGGCGTTTTTAATAGCGGTCATCACCGACATAGCCTTGATACGGGTTTCCTGTGCTTCCGATTGCGGGACGGATTGTAACACCACCCCTGCCCCTGCCCCGATGTGGGCGGTACCGTTTTTGACAAACGCACTGCGAATGGTAATACAAGTATCCATATCCCCATTGCCGTTGATATATCCAACTGCCCCGCCATAGGATCCCCGTCCGCACTGTTCCATTTCCCGAATAATTTCCGATGCCCGCACTTTGGGAGCCCCCGTCAAAGTACCCATGTTCATACACGCTTGATACGCATGTAAACAATCATATTCCGCTCGCAGCTCCCCTTGTACCAAGCTGACCAAGTGCTGGACATGGCTGTATTTATCGATTTGTAACAATTTTTTGACCTGTCGAGTGGTGGGGATACTGATACGGGCAATATCGTTGCGGGCTAAGTCGACCAGCATGATGTGTTCGCTGGTTTCTTTGCTGTCTAGCAACATGTCCAGTTCGTAGCGGGTATCGAGATCTGTGTTGATAGTGCCGTCCGTGTGTTTGCCCCGTGGGCGGGTGCCAGCGATGGGATACAGGGAGACGATATTTTTATCGGCTTCGTACTTTAAGGCACTTTCTGGGCTGGCACCAAAGGTGGCAAAGTGTTTGTCGTTCATATAAAACATATACGGGCTGGGGTTTAAGACTTTCAAGTGGGCGTAGGCGGTTAAGGGTTTGGGACAAGGCATGGAAAAACTGCGGCTGGGGACAATTTGAAACGCATCGCCGGCTTGAATATAGTCTTGGCACCGCTCCACTATATGGCAAAAATCCGCATCGCTGATATTGGCTGTGGGTATGACCGTTTGGGGGGTATCTACTGTATGGTTTTGGGTGTCGATGGGGGTGGGGGGCAAGGTTGCTAAGTGCTGGTGTTGTGCTTGTACTTGTGCCGCTGCTGCAGGGGTAAACACAAAGCCTTTTGCGGTGGTGGTTTTGTCTATGTGATCGACCACCATCAGGTTTTCGGCGACAAACATAACAAAGTTGGGGCAATCGTTATCCCCCACAGGCACAGACGGTAAATTTTCCGCACATTCGAGTAAGTCGAAACCAAACACCCCACCTATAAACACATCGGTATAGGCGTCTTTTAAGCACCGCAAAATACACAGTACATTCGGTTGGGTGACCCGTATGTGTTCGGCTAGTCCCGTATCCACAGGGGGAAAGGCAAAATCCAAGCGATTGTCGGTTTCGGCACAGACAAAATCGCCCAATGTGTGCCGTAAAGTATCCAGCACTGCCCGCCCGTTTGCACTTAGCATGTGTGCCGATGCGGTGGTTGCCCCTGTGGTAAAAATACGCACACAGGTGTGGGCGATGAGCAAACTTTGCGTGTTGCTTTTGGTGTCGATTTCCGCCCCCTCCAGCAACAAAGTATACGGCGATGGCATCAAGGTATTATACAACGATAAAGTATCGCCTTGATAGGAACATTGGGTGCTGTGTACAACGCAGGGTGTCATGATGGGTAATCCTTAGGGCACGGTGTGTCGCCATATATGCCGTTGTGGCGTAACAGGTGATCGACACACACAATCGCCATCATTGCTTCGCCAACGGGCACCGCCCGAATGCCCACGCAAGGGTCGTGTCTGCCTTTGGTAAATACCTCGACATTTTTTCCGTCTGTGTCGATGGATTTTTGTGGGGTTAAAATCGAGCTGGTGGGTTTTACGGCAAAGCGGACAACTATGTCTTGTCCGCTGCTGATACCGCCTAAAATACCGCCCGCATTGTTGCTGAGAAACTTTTTGCCCGCCCGCATTTCATCGGCGTTTTGTTCGCCTGTGTAAGTGGCGGCGGCGAATCCCGCCCCAATTTCTACGCCTTTTACAGCGTTAATCGACATCATGGCTTTTGCCAAATCCGCATCCAGTTTATCGTATATGGGCTCACCCAATCCAGCAGGTATGCCTGAGGCGTGTATTTCGATCACCGCCCCCACAGAAGATCCCTGTTTACGGATTTCGGATAAATATGTATCCCATTGTGCGGCGGTTTTGGCACTGGGACAGAAAAACGGGTTTTTCGATACGCTATCCCAGTCCCAATCACAGCGGTCGATTTTAATGGTTCCCATTTGCACCAACGCCCCCCGAATTTTCACATGGTCGCCAATTTTTTTGGCAAGGACTTTGCGGGCAATAGCACCGATTGCTACTCGACTGGCGGTTTCCCGTGCTGACGATCGCCCGCCGCCCCGGGGATCCCGTATCCCGTATTTTTCCATATAGGTAAAATCCGCATGTCCGGGGCGAAAACACTTGGCAATTTGTGTATAGTCTTTTGAGCGCTGATCGGTGTTTTCAATTTGTAACGATATGGGGGTGCCGGTGGTTTTGCCGTCATATACCCCGGATAAGATTTTTACTTTATCTGGTTCTTTGCGTTGGGTGGTGTGCTTGCTGGTACCCGGTTTACGCATATCCAGATACGGTTGAATATCGGCTTCTGACAACGGGATTAAGCTGGGGCATCCGTCAAGCACCGCCCCGATGGCAACCCCGTGCGATTCGCCCCAAGTGGTAAAGCGAAACATATTGCCAAATGCGTTTCCAGCCATCGTATATACCCTTTGTATGCTATTGTTGCTTGTCGGCAATGGTTTGTAACACTTTGGCAAGTTCCCCAGCGTTATCCAACTTCGGCATGCCGACCATATTGTAGCCCCCGTCCACATAGTGCAGTATACCGCTAACCCCGCTGCTTAGCTCACTTGTCAAGTATAAAGCGGATTTGCCAATATCCCAAATATCCATGTTGCGTCCCAATGGTGCCCCCAATTCATTCCAGCGAAGCATAGTGCGAAAATTGCCAATGCCAGACGCCGCCAAAGTGCGAATCGGACCTGCGGACAACGCATTGACCCGAATACCCTTGTCGCCCATATCCACCGCCAGATAGCGTACAGACGCCTCCAGTGCCGCTTTGGCAACCCCCATTACATTGTAATTGGGGATATATTTTTCCGATCCCAAATAAGTCAAGGTGATAACCGATGCCCCTTCGTTTAACATACTGTACACCCGTTTGCATACGGCGGTGAAAGAAAAACATGAAATGTCCATAGTCATTAGGAAATTATCCCGTGTGGTATGCAAATATTTGCCTTGCAGTTCGTTTTTGTCAGAAAAACCAATGGCATGAATGAGAAAATCAATATGTCCCATTTGTGCCTCGATAGCGTCAAACGCCTGATCGATCGAGGATTGTGATTGCACATTGCACTCTTCCATCACCGTAACCCCCAGCTGATCCGCTAGGGGCTGCACCCGTTTTAACAACGCATCCCCTTGGTAAGTCAAAGCAATTTCCGCCCCGTGATTCGCCAAAGTCTTGGCAATACCCCACGCAATCGACTTATCGTTTGCCAATCCCATAATAACGCCTTTTTTTCCCGTCATGAGTTGTGTCATTTGCATTCTCCTTCGCAACATAAAAATTTTTGTGATTGTACAATAAAAATGGCAATTAGTAAACAGGTTTTATAATGTATACAATAAGGAGTGCATAGACCATATTTGCCACAATTATCAGGGGATAGTTTTTTTTTTTTTTCTTTGGGGGTTGCATAATTTGTTTAAGGTATGATACAATAGGTATGTATACATCTATAAGATTTAAGGTATACTATATAATGTTAAACTTAAGTGTATACAATGGATTTGCAAAAGCACTGTAATAGGAGGTGTGCGATGAATAAACAATTTAGAATGAAAAGATATTTTGTAAGGACAACTTGTTTATATGCTGTTGGTGTATTAGCGGGGCATTTTGCTTATGCTGGGGGATTGCCTAGTGATGGTCGGGTGGTCGCTGGTGATGCCAGTATGTATCAGCGAGGCGACACTCTAAATATCGACCAAAGCACGGACAAGGCGATTATCAGTTGGAGAAGTTTTTCTGTGGGTAAAGACAATGTGGTGAACTTCAATCAGCCCGATAGCGATTCGGCAACTTTAAATCGTGTTACGGGCGATTTTACTTCTGAGATTGCCGGACGGATTAACGCTAATGGCAGCGTGTTTTTGGTCAATCCCAACGGTATACTGATTACTGCAGATGGGGTCGTCGATACGGGCAATTTTGTTGCCTCGACCCTCGACATCGACAACAACGATTTTTTAAAGGGTGCGTATACATTTACCAAGAATGGCAATAATGGCGTTGTTTCGAATCAGGGTAGTATTTCGGTCGATGACGGCGGTTTTGTGGCGTTGCTAGGTGGGGCGGTTAAAAATGATGGCACTGTTCGAGCCGTTGTCGGTAAGGTAGGCTTTGCCGGTGGTGAAAAAATTGTTATGTCGTTCGGCAACAGCGATTTTTTACGGGTCGAGGTGCCTACGGACACATGGAATGCCCTAACCGATTCGCAAGGCAATAAAGTTTCGGCTACCCTCGATTTAGGCGGGCAAGTCGACTCCCGGGGCGGCTTTATCGACATCACTGTTGCCGATGCGTCCGATATTCTTCGTCAGACTATTTCGATAAATGGCATTGTAGCCGCTAATACTGTATCTTCTCGGGATGGGAGTATATCGATTAGTGGCGGTTCGTTGGGCATCACCGGTACTGGGCGAATCACCGCTGATGCGGCTTATGGCGATGCGGGGACTATCACTATCGACAGCGATTCGATCGACACCAGAGGTACGGTGTCTGCGGCGGCACAAAACGGCACGGGCGGGGTGATTAAAGTCGCATTGCAACAGGGGGCAAACCTAACCGCTGGCACCCGTTTCGATGTGTCTGGTCGCACAGCTGGGGGCAGTCTGTTGCTTATTGGCGGACTAGGCAAAAAAGGTACGAAAGTACTAGGTTCTGCAGATTTTAAAGCCGACAGTGCGGACGGTAAAGGCGGATACATCGACATTAGCAACAAAGGCGGATTGGTCGGTCTGTACTCTGGCACTTTATCCGCATCGGGGGAAAATCGAGGCGGGCGAATCCGTCTGGGTGGGGCATTTCAAGGCGGGGCATACGATCCAAAAACCAGCTCTCTCGATGCAAAAACGCAACATTTATTTGCTGCCCGTTGGTCTGATAACAGCGGTCTTGTACGGGCGGGCAAAACTTCACTGGGCACCGGCGTACGAGTCGATGTGTCGTCCCAATCGGGCACAGGCGGTACGGCGATTTTATGGGCGGATTATACCACCAACAATTATGCGGCTATCGATGCAACCGGTAGCACTGGTGGCGGGGCGGTGGAAATATCTGCGAAAAAACAGGTCGACAGTTTCGGTTTAAAACGGGTGCAAGCCGGCGACGGGGTGATTTTACTCGATCCGAAAAATGTTACGATTGCCGCATGGGGGAGTGCATTGGCACAGATAACAAAGATACGATCCGGTTCCGCTGGTAATTACCATTTTGATGACAACGACAATTTTGGTGCCAGTGTATCGTTAAGCGATGATGGCACCATATTGGCGGTCGGTGCCCCCGGTTACGATTTTAGCAATCTAAATAAAAATTCGGGGGCGGTGTATTTGTACCGAGTGGGTAAAAATACCAAATGGGGCGATACCATAGCCCCGATAGATTGGATTTCCCACTACTATTATAGTCCTAAGGCACGGGTCGCTTGGAAACACTTCGGTCAAACCCGATATTTCGACTACAAAGGTAGGCATTTGATGTTAAAATCAGGGGATGCGTTTGGCTCCAGTGTATCGTTAAGTGCCGACGGGACAAAGTTGGCGGTCGGTGCCCCCGGCGATGACGATGGGGGTACGGACAGGGGGGCGGTATATCTGTATGATATTAACCTCAAGTTAAGGTATGGCAAACGCACAGCAAGACTAAGGCGCAAGATTTCCAATAGTGCCACTTTAAACAGCCCTATTGGTGAAAGTAAGCTGGCGTTTTCACTGGGCGACAGATACCACTTTGGCAAATCCGTATCGATGAGCGATGACGGGACAAAAATAGCGGTAGGTGCCCCCGGGCTGCACTTTTGGTACTGGAAAGTTGCCACCACACACGGGGCGGTATATGTATTCAATGTGCCTGAAGGTGGTCAGACGCCGTGGACAGACACAGTATTACTAGCAGCACATCTCGATAAGAATTCGGACTTTTTTAAAAAGAGCTGGCGTGATAACTTGCACAGACATGATTTGTTTGGTGCGGGGGTATCGCTCAGTGCCGATGGGACGAAATTGGCTATTGGGGCACCCGGTGGTGGCGATCCGGGGACTGATAAGTCAGCACTTACCTATAATTTTGGTGCAGTACATTTGTTTAAAGTGGCTTGGCGTTCATCAGGTATGGCAACACCAACAAAAGTAAAGCTAATTCGTGGAGGGGTTTTTAACCGTTTGGGCAGTGATAATGCTCAGCAAGATTATGAACTGGGGTCTAGTGTGGCACTCAGCGATGATGGGACGAAATTGGCTGTTGGGCTTGTAAAGTATGGTCTTAATTACGGAAGAAGCCCTGAGGGGGCGGTATATCTGTTTACCATCGGCGGTAATAATACATGGGGCGATACGATAACGGCAACGCAAATTATCGATGCAGCAGATTCTGGTATCACATTGAAGAACGGGGATCGTTTCGGCACAGGTGTGTCGCTCAGTGCCGATGGGTCGAAACTAGCGGTCGGTGCCGCCGGTGATGACTCAGGCGGCAGCGATAGGGGGGCAGTATACCTAATAAATGTTGCGGGCGTTGGGACAGACATAGCAGACAAATTAAATGCCGGTACCGATGTAAAAATTGTCGCCAGCAACAATATTACCGTAAATGCTGATGTGGTTGCCTTAAACGCTACAGGCACATTAAGCCTCATCGCCGGAAAGTCGATCACCATTAACAAAAATGTAAAAGTAAACGGCGGACTTACCATAATCGCCAACGCCAACAAGACCCTTATCGACGGCGATGCGGGCATGGATAAGGATGACCGGGACACAGGCATTGCCAAAATTACCGTTGCTTCGAATAAAACCCTGTCCAGTGGTGCTAAAAACCTGCTTATCAAAATGCAGGACGGCAATACGGATAATGCGGATAACAAACGCTATGCTGGTATTATAACCGTATACAAAGCCGAAGGTCAAAAGGTCAGCATCATACACGCAGGTACCACATTCGACACCAATAAACCCGCCGAATCGAAATCGGAAATTGTCATTCGAAACGGCGGGCGGATTACATCCAAAGGCACAATCAGCAAAGGGGCGGTGGCTATCGAATTAAAAGCAGATACATTTACCAATAAATCAAATAAAGATGCCTTAAAATTAGACGACAACAAAAATCAAGGACGGTACTTGGTATGGACAAAAACCCCCAATGATAACACTATGGGGGGGATAGACGGATATGGTTTTGCCCAATTTAATCAAGCATATGTTGCCGATGGCGGCGATTTCCAAAACAATCCCATCAGTGGTGCCGATGGCAGTGCAGAACGCAACAACACAACAAACGCCTCCGCTTTTATATACAGTGCCAACCCCACATTGGGTTTAACGGCAACAGTTGACAAAAAAACCAAAGTATATGATAGCACTGCCGATGCCCCAACCGATTTTAATCCTGCGTTTGCATTTGCAACCGCAAGCCAAAATGTTGGCGGCTTAAGGTTCAAATTGAATAGTTTGACCAGTGGCAATAATATCAAAAAAGCGGCAAACTTTAAAGCCACCGCAAGCAATGCTAGGGGGACATTTTATAACGGCGTTTCGCAATGGGAACATGTCCGTACACACCTAACACTCAAATACACCACACAGGTAACTTATGAAGACGGTAACGGTGTATCCGTATATGGTTTGTCACAGTCCCCAGCGGTTGCTGATATACAAGGTGCGTCTATAACCCCCCGCCAGCTGTTGCTGCGGCAAGATCAACTCCATGTCAAAGGGGCGGGGAGTGAAGATGGTAAACAAATATACGATGGTACCCCCCAAGCATATGTGGTGAATAAAGCAAATCAAAATGGATTTAACACCGGTGCCACACCACTTGACATGATAACAAACGATGATGTGTCATTGAATATCGCCGATGGGGCGTTTAAGTATAGCAGTGCCGCTGTGGGTAGGGGTAAAAATGTATTGTTCGACGATGCAAGAGAAATAACATTAACGGGTACAGATGCAGGCAATTATAGGCTGTATTTTATGAATACGGACAGTTCGATCCCGTTGCAACCGTTAGATGCTATGCAAGCTGGTGAAAATGTGGGCATCACTGGGGAAATAACCAAAAAAACCATCCGTTTAGCAGGCAATGAATTTAGTGCCACGACCCGTACATATGACGGCGGCAAGACACTTGTTTACACAAAGACCGGTGATGGCTTAAATGATGCAGATGTTATCAGTGGCGATACTGTAACCCTAACGGTAGCCAGTAGCGGTGTGTTTGAATATGAAGACGCAGATTTTGGTACAACGAAACGCATTAACATTAAAGACAAAGACGGTTTCACCTTAGGCGGTGCATCTGTGGGCAACTACAAGCTTGAAATCTTAACCGACGGGGCGGCGGTTGCAGGCTTTACAGGACAGGTCGACAAAAAAACCATCCGTTTAGCAGGTAATGAATTTAGTGCCACGATTCGCACATATGACGGCGGCAAGACACTTGTTTACACAAAGACCGGTGATGGTCTAAATAATGCCGATATTATCAGTGGCGATACTGTAACCCTGACGGTAGCCAGTAGCGGTGTGTTTGAATATGACGACAAGCATTATGGTACAACGAAACGCATTAACATTAAGGACAAAGACGGTTTCACCTTAGGCGGTGCGTCTGCGGGCAACTATAAACTTGAAACCTTGACCAACGGGGCGGCGGTTGCAGGCTTTACAGGACAAGTCGACAAAAAAACCGTCCGCTTGGCAGGTAGTGAATTTACAGCGACAAAGCGTGCGTATGACGGCAGCAAGACATTTGTTTACACAAAAACCGGTGATGGTTTAAATGATGCGGATATTATCAGTGGCGATACTGTAACCCTTGCAACAAATAACGATATGTTTGAATATGACGACAAAGGTTTTGGTACAACGAAACGCATTAACATTAAAGACAAGGACAATTTCATTTTAAGCGGTGCATCTGCAGGTAACTATAAACTTGAAACCTTGACCGACGGGGCGGCGGTTGCAGGCTTTACAGGACAAGTGGACAAAAAAACCATCCGTCTAGCAGGTAACGAATTTGCAGCAACAACCCGTACATATGACGGCGGCAAGACATTTGTTTATACGAAGACCGGCGATGGCTTAAATAATGCCGATATTATCAGTGGCGATACTGTAACCCTAACGGTAGCCAGTAGCGGTGTGTTTGAATATGACGACAAACATTATGGTACAGCGAAACGCATTAACATTAAGGACAAAGACGGTTTCACCTTAGGCGGTGCATCTGTGGGCAACTACACACTTGAAACCTTGACCGACGGGGCGGCGGTTGCAGGCTTTACAGGACAAGTGGACAAAAAAACCATCCGCCTAGCAGGTAGCGAATTTACAGCAACAAGGCGTACATATGACGGCGGCAAGACATTTGTCTATACGAAGACCGGCGATGGCCTAAATAATGCCGATATTATCAGTGGCGATACTGTAACCCTAACGGTAGCCAGTAGCGGTGTGTTTGAATATGACGACAAACATTATGGTACAACGAAACGCATTAACATTAAAGACAAAGACGGTTTTACTTTAGGCGGTGCATCTGTAGGCAACTACAAGCTTGAAACCTTGACCAACGGGGCGGCGGTTGCAGACTTTACAGGACAAGTCGACAAAAAAACCATCCGCCTAGCAGGTAGCGAATTTAAAGCGACCAAGCGTGACTATGACGGCAGCAAGACATTTGTTTATACGAAGACCGGCGATGGCTTAAATAATGCCGATATTATTAGTGGCGATACTGTAACCCTTGCAACAAATAACGATATGTTTGAATATGACGACAAAGATTTTGGTACAACAAAACGCATTAACATTAAAGATAAGGACAATTTCATTTTAAGCGGTGCATCTGCAGGTAACTATAAACTTGAAACCTTGACCGACGGGGCGGCGGTTGCAGGCTTTACAGGACAAGTGGACAAACGGGCGTTAATCCTTGAAGTCAACGCATTAACGGTCGCAACCCGTGCATATGACGGCACAACTAGGGCGGTTGTAACGGTAACATCAGGCGACGGGTTTAAAACCGCCAACGCTACCACTGGTGTTGTCAGCGGTGAAACCATAACCTTAACCATAGCCAACCCTATGACAGATACCCCTGCCATCGATAACAACAGATCGTTTGAATATGCGGATAAAAATGAAGGAAATGGCAAACAGGTTTTGATTGCCAAAGCAAATACGCTTGTTTTAAGCGATGCGGTCAATTATAAATTGCAGGTGATTGATAGCACTGGGGCGACTGTTGCGGTAAATGATGGCGTAAGTGTAAAAGATTTAACCGGCGATATTACCAGTGGCAATGACGGCAGCAATGGTGGCGGCAATGGAGATTTAGACTTGAGCCCCGATGGCAATGACGGCGATAGCGGCGGCGGTGGTGGTGGCGGTACTGGTGTTGGTATCGTACTGGTAGGTGCCGGTGCTGTCATAGCGGTAAACAGCGGTATCCTAGCAACAGGTGCAACCGCAGCGGCGGGTGCAGCTGGTGCAGCAGGAGCCGGAGCCACAGGAGCTGCAGGAGCGGCAGGAGCTGCAGGGGCGGCAGGAGCCGGAGCTGCAGGCGGTGCAAGCGGCGTATTGGGTGTCCCACTTGGTAGTATCGACAACATCTTCACCACCGGCATATACGCCCACTTAAACGGTATCGACATGCGGGCAATTTCATATCCGCTAAACACATCGTCCCCCTCTGCGAAATCTTCTTTGGCATCGGTGTTTCACACCGCCCCATCTCCAAAAGTCGAATACAAAGTTGCATACACCACCACATACGACCTAGCGTTCCTCGCAAATAACATCAAAGCACAAAGAGTAATCCCCGTGTACGCATTCGACGAAAAATTGTACGAAACCCTTAAACAGATATTTGTACGCCAATCCGCATCAACAAACAAAACCGCCCATGCAGATATAAAACAATCCCCGCCTATATAATGCCAATGTAAGGTATACAGTCCAAGGGGATAAGGGCGATACGGGGGCAAGAGAGGCTACCACTATATCTGGTAAGGCTCTTACAGATGGTGCCGGCAGAGAGACTCGAACTCCCGACCCTCTGATTACAAATCAGATGCTCTACCAACTGAGCTATGCCGGCTGGCACAGGGTGGTTTATATCACCATTTTTTTTGCTGTGCAACATAAATTTTATAAAATGGATTGATTTAAGAGTCGATTTCGGTGTATTATGTGCTGTGGATGTAAAATGTAAGTATAATATAACACATGACAAGGATAGGGCATACATGTATATATTGAAAATTGTAGATGGAGTGTGAATACGGCTTATGACAGTGGCAAAGAGCAGTAACCCGTTTCATATTCCTCGCAAGACGCCATTTGGTGTGTTGGAACGCATGCTGGAACGCATCGTGGGGTTGCGGTATATTAGTAAGGCTTATGACACAAAACCAGACGGGCTGTGCATTGAGGGGTTTCTCGATTTTGTGTTGTCCCGTTTGATGGTTGATTACAAGGTGGCTTTTGGGGATGTGGATAATATCCCTAAGACGGGGGCTACGGTGATTGTAGCGAATCATCCCAGCGGCTGTATCGAGGGGGTGATTTTGGCAAAAGTGTTGTTGTCCGTACGATCAGATATTCAAATTCTTGCCAACGAATTTTTAAAGATGATTCCCGAACTGGACGCATTGTTTATCGGTGTCGATGTGTTTAGCAAAGATGCGGTAAAGAAAAATGCTGCTGCTTTAAAATCCGCCCATAAGCATTTGGCAGATGGGGGCTTGTTGCTGGTATTTCCTGCGGGCGAAGTGTCAAATACCAAACGGCGAAAACGCCATGATTACAGAAAACGCCACAAGTATATCGAAGACAAACAGTGGTCAAAATCCATAACCAGCTTGGTACGAAAGCATCGGGCGACTACGGTGCCTATTTATATCGATGATAAAAATTCGAAAATGTTTTATATGGCACGAAAGATTCGTCCTGTGTTGGGGACTTTGATGTTGGGGCGGGAGCTTATTCGCAAACGCAATCGCATTGTGCATTTACGCATATCACAGGCGATTGCTTACAAAGAAATTGCCAATATGCCCCCCGATGACATGGTGCAGTATTTACGATTAAATACCTATATGATGGCGTCCCATTCGTGCGAATATGCCCACAATAAGATGATGCAACAATGGTCCGAACCGCTGGCGGAAGGATTGCACACTGCCCATATTGTCAACAACATACAAGCGTTGCCTAAGGAGGCGTTTTTATTTACCCATGAACAGTTTGCCGTGTACTGTACCACATACGACCACATGGATTCGCTGGCACATGAATTGGGGCGGTGTCGGGAGGCAACTTTTCGCCTGAATGCAGAAGGCACAGGCAAGCCCCTTGATTTAGACGCATTCGACGAATATTATCACCACTTGTTTATATGGGACAGGGAACAACAAAAACTGGTCGGGGCATACCGGTTGGGGGTTGCGGACAAGATTATAGAAAAATTTGGCTCGAAAGGGCTGTACAGTAGGGAATCTTTTCAATTCGACCGCCGATTTGTAAAATCTTTAAACCCAGACATGAAAGCCATTGAGCTGGGGCGGTCGTTTATTGTGCCTGAATATCAAGGACATCGCAGTGTGTTGTCGTTGTTGTGGCGGGGGATTGGTGTTTTTGTCAGCCGCCATCCAGAATATACCCACCTGTTCGGTCCGGTGAGTATCAGCAGCGAATACACTATGGAAGCCCGCCATTTGATGGTCGATGTGTTACGCAAATATTATTACGCCCACGACAAATCGAAATATGTATCTGGGTATAAATCGCTGCCCAATATTCCCATCCATTGGACCGAAGATATGCTTGGCGGCTTAGAGTGTACCCACCGCACTTCGGCGGTGATCAGCCGTATGGACGATGGCAAGAGTATCCCCGTACTGTTACGGCAATATTTACGCATGAACGGCAAAATCGCCGGGTTTTCCATCGATCCAGACTTTAACGATTCCCTCGATGGTCTGATTGTTGTCGACATGCGGAACATGCCTGTAAAAGCCCTAAAAAAATACATGGGCACGGACACAGCCGAGTCCTATTTGGAATATCACGGTATGGATGTATGCCGGGGTTAGGTGTGTATTTTTTTGTAATGAAAACGACAGGCATGTACCCATATTGTATCGTTCGACAATTCATAAACAAGCCGATGTTCCCTATCGATACGACGAGACCACATTCCAAATAAAACATGTTTCAAGGGTTCGGGGTGTCCAATGCCTTCGTATGGCGTTTGACAGCAATTCTTTATCAATGCGTCTATTTTTTTGACTTTGGTTTTATCCAATAATCATAATTTTCTTGACCATTATCGGTAAAATCATACTCATACATTTTTTTGTTTTGCTTTCATTTGTCTACGACTTTCCAAGAGCCTTTCTACATTCGCAGGATTGGACATCAAGTATGCGGTTTCGTCCATAGATTTTTGCTTTTCTAACACATGCCACAGCGTATCCGCTAATTCGGCGGGCAAAGTGTCTTCGTCCAGCAACAACATTTTTTGTTTGTCGTTGACAATCCGCACCCCTCGCCCATTGGCGACATGGGCTGCCAATTTTGGCAAGTCTGCTTGTGCATGTCGAATATCGAGTACTCCTTTAATAGTGTAAATCATATCTTAACATATTGTCTAGATTTTCGGATCCATTTCTCAGAGATTTTTTTTTTTTTTTTCGATTTTAATCGGCGATTTTTAACGATGTAAGGTACAATTATGACTTTCACTTCACCTCAAAGTCTTTAAAGTGGTGATTAAAACGGGTTTTAATATAGGTTACAAAATTTTGAATCACTGTACCATCAGCTAAACTGGGGTTGTATATTGCCCAGTATGAAAACGATATGTTTGCCATTAATGGACGAATGACCACATTGCTGGTGTCCGTATCGGGAATATCGTCCATAGACGACATTGGTTCTGTGATGGCAATACCCATACCGTTTTTAACCATGCGACAGGCAACGGATGACAGCATGGCGGTGGCAATCACTTTGCATGTCCCCTCCACTTGTTGTAATTTTTTTTCCAATGGCACACTATATGTATATCTAGGGTCTGGTAGAATAATGTTTGCAGCGGACAAATCCGTCATTTCTATGACCTGTTTTTGTGCCAAAGGGTGGTCTTTTCTAATGACACAGCACGCTTGTAAACTACCAATTAAATCCATGTTTAAATCATAGTAGGTATTAGGCGTTAAGCAAAATGCTAAATCAAACGCCTGTTGTTGCATAAGTTCCATAATCCGCTCTGACGAGTGGGTCATCATATGCATGGTATACGAGGGGTTTTGTTTATAAAATACTGCAAGAGCATCGGTGACCAACGCATGCGACAAAGTCGGTGCCGCCACAATCCGCAAAGATTCGGTCATATTTGCCCGAATAGATTGTGCCTGATGGGATAAGGAATTTAAGCTGTCAAAATGGTGTTCCACTTGTTCATAAAATAACCGCCCCGATTGGGTCAATAATAACCGTCCTTTACTGCGGGTAAACAGGGCGAATCCCAAAGTATTCTCCAAATCAGAAACCATACGACTGACCGAGGGTTGTTGCATGTGTAAAAAATGTGATGCCTTAGTCACTGTTCCCAATTTCACCACCATACGGAATGCTTGCAATTGTTTAAAATTCATCTATGACTCTCCTCTTACTTTAAATAAGTATAACATTTTTGTATAATATATTGCAATATTAGTATTAGATTTTATATACTCTTTTGTGTATAGTGCTAGTCGTATGTATGGTTAATTATTTTAAACTCTGCATAAAGGTGCCTTTATTATTAACAGTTAGGAGAGATTTATGAACAAAAAAGTATTATTAACGGTCACTGCTGGATTAGGAATTGCCATGATGGCAAGCGGTGCAATAGCGGAAACAAAAATGTATATTGCAGGATATGGTGGATCGTCCGAACAAGTCTTTAAAGAACTGATTTTCCCAAGTTTCGAAAAAAAGTATAGTGTAAAAATCATTTACACCCCCGGCAAATCTACAGACAGCCTAGCCCGCTTGCAAGCACAACGCAACAACCCAGAAATGGATGTGGCAATGATCGATGATGGTCCCATGATGCAGGCGATCGATTACGGTCTTTGTACCCGCATTGACACATCTACAGTTGATGGTGTATATCCAATTGCCCACTTTAAAGACAACAAGGCGATTGGTATGGGCATCATCGCAACGGGTCTGGCATACAGCCCTGCGTATTTTGAGAAAAAAGGCTGGTCAAAACCCACTTCTTGGCTGGACATCGGCAACCCAATTTACAAAGGTAAAGTGGTTGTACCACCGATTACCAACGGATATGGCTTGCTGGCATTAGTTGCGGCTGCGGACATTAAAGGCGGGGGCGTGGACAACATCGATCCCGGGTTTGACTTCTTTGCAGAAAAAGTAACCCCGAATGTACGGGCATATGAACCATCTTCTGGTAAAATTTCTGAGATGTTCCAAAACGGTGAAATTGCTATGGCAGTATGGGGATCTTCCCGTGCAAAGTCCTTGGCGGACACTGGGTTTAGCATCGAAATGGCATACCCAACCGAAGGGGCTATTCCCCTGCAAGCGGCACTTTGTGCAGTTAAAGGCGGTAAAAATGCTGACCTAGCCCAGAAGTTAATCGCCCACATCGTATCCCCAGAAATGCAACAGCTGTTGGCTGAGAAAAAATCTTGGGGACCTGTGAGTAAAACTGTCAAATTAGACCCAACATTGGCGGCATCGTTACCTTCTGATCCAAAAGTACTGAATGCGATGAAAAAGTACGACTGGAACGAGATTAACAAACACCGTGCAGACTGGACAAAACGCTGGACCCGGGAAATCGAATAATTTCTTAATCCTATCATAACACTAAGGGAGAGTGTTATACGCTCTCTCTTATACGAAAAAAATATCCGTATTACAAAAATTGTGACATATCAATCATTGATATTTATAAAGTATACAAATATATGTCGGCAAAGCAGGGGGACGAACACACCTAAATAATGGCATTGCCATAGCGGGTTGCCCCCATCAGCAAAAAGGAAAAGAATATGGTTCTTACGCTTAACAATATCCACAAGCGATATGGCGACTTTACCGCTGTTGATATGGTAAATTTAACCATTGAAACCGGTGAATTGGTATCTTTACTTGGTCCCAGTGGTTGTGGTAAGACGACCACATTACAAATGGTTGCGGGCTTTACCACCCCCACGCAAGGGCAAGTCATTCTGGACGGCGAAGACATCACCCAAAAACCCGCCCATCAGCGAGGTATTGGCATTATGTTCCAAAGTTACGCTCTGTTCCCCCATATGACCGTATTTGAAAATGTGGCGTTTGGCTTGGAAATGCGAAAAATTGATAAACACACCATCAAAAAACAGGTTTTTGAAAAACTGGATTTGGTTGAATTAACCGTACATGCGGACAAGTACCCTTCTGCCCTGTCAGGGGGGCAACGGCAACGGGTGGCACTGGCACGGGCGTTGGTCATTGAACCGCCGTTATTGTTACTAGACGAACCCTTATCTGCCTTGGATGCCAAAATCCGTGGAGACATGCAAAATGAGCTTCGCCGTATCCAACAGCACTTAAACATTACTACCGTTATGGTTACGCATGACCAAGCTGAAGCGTTGGCTATTTCCGATCGTGTGGCGATTATGAATCAAGGTAAAATTGAACAAATTGATGACCCTGTGTCCATGTATGATGCCCCACAATCGCTGTTTGTGTGTACATTCTTGGGCAAATCGAACCTATTGCCCGCACATCTGGACAGTAACGGCACCTGCACTCCCTTATATACCGCCCAAAAATCAGCAGATAAAAATGCCCATATGATTGTACGACCAGAACATATCAAAATTACTCCTGTATCGCAAAAAACCGATACGGACATGGTGGGTAAAATTACCGACCGTGTGTTTATGGGTGGGCATTGGTTAATTGATACACACACACCGCACGGCACATTGAGTATCGTATCTGCGGACAGTTGGATAAAAGATACGGTTATCGGCACCGAAGTTGCCCTGCATATCGACACAGACAAAGTGGCGTTCTTGCCCGCATAAAGGAGGGGATAACATGCTATATAATAATAAAATCCGTCCTTACCTGTTAAATGGTCCTGCAATTGTGGTGTTCGGCACTATGTTACTTACCCCCTTATTGATGACGGTCATTCTCAGTTTCAATACCTTTAACCCGCAAACAGGACTGTACACCAACGATTATGGGTGGCATAATTATATCGAGGTGGTGACAGACACCTATTTCTTAAAAATCTTTTGGCGTACCTTTTGGATTTCAGCAGTGGTCAGCCTAATTTGCATTGTACTTGGTACCTTTGAAGCGTATGTTTTATTCCGTATGCGTCGCCCATGGAATGCGTTTTTCTTGGTGATTATTCTTGGTCCGTTGCTGATTTCTGTGGTCGTAAGAACTTTGGGGTGGGCAATTGTAATGGGATCTAATGGCACTATCAACAGTATCCTTATGAGCATCGGTATTATCGAAGAACCCTTGGACATGCTGTACACAGCAGGGGCGGTCATTGCCGGCTTGGTACATGTACTGGTACCATTTATCGTTATTTCCGTATGGGCATCGTTGCAAAAAATCAACTGCGAAACAGAAAATGCGGGTATTTCATTGGGGGCATCGCATTTTATCGTGTTTCGCCGAATCATTATCCCACAAATTATGCCGGGCATATTATCGGGAAGCCTGATTGTATTTGCCTTGTCCGCCAGTGCCTTTGCCACACCGGCAATGCTTGGAGGACGGCGGTTAAAAGTCGTTGCCACCACCGCCTATGACGAATATCTAAATAACCTTGACTGGCCGTTAGGGGCGGCAATTGCCCTTATCTTGTTAGTATCCGTGGTACTGATTATCACCAGTTACAATGCCTATATCGAAAACAAGTACAAGGAGGTGTTTTATTCATGACAAAAAATGGTTTGTTTTCCCTGCTGTTTCATACCCTATTTGTGGGTTTTATCTTGTTACCTTTGGCAATCGTGTGTCTGGTGGCATTTACGGACAAAGGGTACTTGTCTATGCCATTTGATGGGGCAAGTTTACGGTGGTTTAAAGCCATCTTGCACAGCCAAGACTTTATCGATGCGTTTAAATTTAGTTTTATTTTGGCATTGGTATCGACTTTTATTTCGGTGATTATCGCCATTCCCGCCTCCCTTGCCTTTGCCCGCTATCGCTTTATCGGCAGAAATGTGATTATGTCGTTTCTGATGTCACCGATGATGATACCCCATTTGGTCTTAGGGGTGGCATTTCTGCAATTCTTATCACAAATAGGTTTAAGCGGTACTTTTTTCGGAGTCAGCCTTGCCCATGTGATTTTAATTACCCCTTATACTATGCGATTGGTACTAGCCTCTGTTACAGGCATGGATCCATCGGTGGAACAAGCGGGCGTATCGCTGGGGGCAAATGCGTGGGTGGTATTTTGCAGGCTGACCCTGCCGATGATTATGCCGGGGGTTGCTGGGGGCAGTATTCTCGCCTTTATCACCAGTTTTGACGAACTGACCATGTCCGCATTTATTGCATCGCCAGAAACCATGACATTGCCTGTGCGGATGTACCACCATATTATGGAAACCATTGATCCATTGGTGGCTTCCGTATCCGCAGTGATTATATTCTTTACCCTAATTTTAATGTTTATCCTTGAAAAGTTTTATGGCTTGGATAAGGTGTTAATGGGCAAAGGCAAATAATACACGGTACATTGTCATGATACAATCACACTTCGAAAATAATGCGGTTATTGCCGAAGTACCTTACTTGGTAGTGGGCGGTGGTATCGTTGGGGCATCCATCGCCTATGGTATCGTTAATTTAGGCGAAAAGGTGATGATGGTTGATGGCAGTGATACGGACATACGGGCATCAAGGGGCAATTTTGGTCTGGTATGGGTGGAAAGCAAAGGCTGGGACTATCCCGCTTATGCCCGTTTGGCACAACAAACTGCCCGCCAATGGGATACCCTTTCCCTGCAACTAGAACAAGAAACAGATATTGACATAGGGCATGTGCATACGGGCGGGTTAAACTTCTTTCTCGATGAAACTGCCCGTAAACAACACGAAAAAAAATTGCAAATCGCCAAGTCCCATTCCCCCGATTTCGATTACGAATTTCGTCCCCGTGAGGCATTATTAAAAACCTATCCACACTTAGGTAAGGATGTGATTGGGGCATATTATTGTGTGCAGAATGGCATTGCCAACCCCTTAAATACCTTATATGCCCTGTGGCAAGGCATCATCGCCAAGGGAGGCAGTATAAAAACAGGCGTACACATTACCACCATAACGCCCCCCTCCGCCCCAGATGGCGTATATCAAGTACAAACAAAATCTAGCATTATTCGGGCGGAAAAAATCATCTTGGCAATGGGGCTTGCCAATCAAAAATTTGGTGACATGGTAGGGTTGCATATGCCCATTCGTAGTCAACGGGGGCAGATTGTCGTTACAGAAAAGGTAAAGCCTTTACTGGACATCCCATCGTTACAAATTCGCCAAAATATTGAAGGCAGTATTATGATGGGCGAAACCCACGAAGACGATCCTACCGCCCCCGATACAACCGCTGCTGGCATGCAATTTATTACACAGCGAGCAATACGAATTTTTCCCATATTGGCACATGTAAATGTGGTACGATGCTGGGGGGCGATGCGCATTTTAACCCCCGATAATGCCCCCATATATGCCCAAAACCATAACGCATACGGTGTGGCATTGCACAGCGGTGTTACCATGTGTGCATACCATGCCTATACTTATGCAAAATATGTGGTATCGGGACAATGTCCACCAGATATTGTGGCACTGTCGCCAAAACGATTGCAAACAGCCAAAAATGCAAAAGGACATATGTATGTTTAAATCCATTGTCCCCCCGCCTGATAAAACGATAACCGTGTTTATCAATGGTGTGTCTACCCCTGCACGCACAGGGCAAACGGTGGCATCGTTGTTAATGGAACACAATCACAAATATACACGCCACACGGCGGTCAGTAACACACCCCGAAGCCCATATTGCTTTATGGGGGCATGTTATGATTGTCTGATGGAAATTGATGGCACCGCCAATGTACAAGCTTGTTTGACAATCGTTGCCGACCAAATGCAGATTCGCTATCAACACGGCACGCTAGATACAGCACACCTATATACGAAGCAGGAGCCAACACCATGACTACATATGATGTTGCTATTATCGGTGCTGGTCCCGCAGGCATGGCAAGTGCCATTACCCTAGCACAACATGGAATGCAGGTAGTGCTGGTAGACGAAAACCCAAACCTAGGCGGGCAAATATACCGCAATGTGGGCGATTGTCCCATTGATGGAGAAAAAATATTAGGGGGCGAATATGTATATGGTCGCACCTTAACCGACCAAGTACAGAATGCCCCCAATATAACCCATTATCACAGCACAACCGTATGGAACCTAGAGTGTAACGACACAAACATACACATATACACCACCCAATCGCACACCCAAACCAGCATAGTCTGCAGTGCCCGCAAAATTATTTTAGCAAATGGAGCAATCGAACGCCCCATGCCCATAAACGGCTGGACAAAGGCGGGGGTTGTGACCGTTGGGGGGGTTCAGATCTTGTTAAAGACCTCTGGCGTAGTGGCAGAGAATGCAGTTTTTATCGGCTCTGGTCCATTATTGTCTTTATTAGTTGCCCAATATATACAAGCGGGTGTGCCGGTGCAATGCATTATCGACACAACCTCAAAGGGGGCATACAAAAATGCACTCGCACAGTTGCTAGATGCCCTGAGAGGATGGAAAGTGTTGCTCAAAGGATTAAAACTTATATGGAAAATCCGCTGTGCAAAAATCCCTTATATCCGTAACGCCACCAACATTAAAATCACTGGCGGGCATGTTGCCGATGGAGTGTCGTATGATATAAATGGTGTATCCCACCACTTACAAACAGACACAGTCTGCATCCACCAAGGGGTTGTACCGAATATCAACATCGCCCATGCTATAGGCTGTGACACCGTGTGGGACGATTCAAACAGCTGTTGGGTGGTTACGGTGGGCAACGATTTTCAGACCTCTGTCAACGGTGTCTATGCGGTTGGTGATGGGGTACAGATTGGCGGGGCAAAAGTTGCCGAATACGCCGGTCACGAAACCGCATTATATGTGGCGAAAGCACTGGGGTATGCTGTATGTGAGTCGACCTTGCAAACATACGCAAAACACCGCAAAAAAGCCACCCACGCCCGCACTTTTTTAAACACCTTATACGCCCCCAATCCCACCTATACTATTCCCACAGGTGATACCATCGTATGCCGATGTGAAGAAAAAACCGCTGATGATGTGATGCGGGCAATTTCATTCGGAGCACAAGGTCCCAATCAAATGAAATCGTTTAACCGCTGTGGTATGGGGTTCTGTCAAGGGCGATATTGTGGCTTGACAATTACCCAAATGATAGCACACTACACCCAGACCCCACCGCAGACCGTAGGATATTACAAATTGCGAGCCCCATTTAAGCCCATAACCGTACAACAAATGAGTACACATAAGAAAGGATAATCATAAGCATTGACCATACAGACCAAAACCCCAGAATGTCCCGCATTGTCAAACACAATGACACCATATATTTATGCGGACAAGTAGGTACCACCCATGATGGGAATATTCAAACGCAAACGGTGGAAAAACTAAGCGGTATCCAAAACCTATTTATACAAAATCATTTTATTACGGCTTACATATATCCAGTGCAGCTCCACATTTTTTCAAGGATAAAATAAAAACATGTTGCTTTATTATATCGGGCGGTTTCAAAGCCTTAAACGCTCTCTTGCCGATTGATAAACAGGCGTTGACTATGACATAATGGACGATTGGCATTTAGTTGTGTTATATCATATTCTGATCAGTCTGCTGTCTTGTTCTGTATGTTATCGCCTGTGTCGGCGTTAAAGTAGTGTATGGTGTCTTGGTTTAATATGTTTAAGCCTATTTTGTCGCCGGGCTTTATAGGGTTTTGCCCTAATAACAGGGTGGTGACTTCCACTTCACCTAGGGGGGTGTCTATCATACAATAGACAAAGGTTTGACTGCCCAGTTTTTCTACATATCGAACGGTTGCTTGGATATGTGGGTTTTTATCTATGACGATTGCTAGATTTTCCGGTCGTATGCCCACAGTAATCTGTACACTATCTTTTATGGTATTACTTTGTGGTACGGCAAGGGTAGTGTCTGATATGGATATGTATAGTCCACTTTTTTCAGATTGTACTGTTGCATTAATAAAATTCATTTTTGGTGACCCCAAGAAACCTGCTACAAAGATATTTTTGGGGTTGTTATATAACCCCAATGGGGTGCCGAATTGTTCTATCACACCATCGTGGAACACGGCAATACGGTCGGCTAGGGTCATTGCCTCCACTTGATCGTGAGTCACATATATAGTGGTTTTTTGCATGCGTTGGTGCATGTCCGCCATTTCTGCTCGCATGTGAATCCGTAACTCCGCATCCAGATTGGATAATGGCTCGTCGAATAAAAATATTTTTGGATCCCGCACAATCGCCCGTCCAATGGCGACCCGTTGGCTTTGCCCACCGGACAATTCAGAAGGTTTTTTCTTTAGCAAATCTTCCACCCGCAACAAATGTGCTGTATCCATAACCTTTTTATGGATTTCGCCTTTGGGCAGTTTTGCTTGTTGCAAACCGAACGCCATATTTTGGTACACATTCATACTGGGATACAGAGAATAGGATTGAAACACCATGGAAATACCCCGTTTGTTGGGGCTGATGTTATTTACTAGTTCCCCGTCGATGTATACATTGCCATCGGTGATGTTTTCCAAGCCGGCAATCATGCGAAGCATGGTGGATTTACCACACCCAGATGGTCCGACAAATACAATAAATTCCCCTGAATGTATATCCATCGATACACCGTGGATAACCTGTAATTTGCCATAGGATTTAAAAATGTTTTGTAACCTTAGTGTACTCATATGTTATCCTTTGATACCGCTACTGGCTAGGCTTTCAATAAAGAACCGTTGGGCGATTAAAAATGCAATGAATAAGGGTATCATACTCATGGTAACCGCCGCCATTGTTACAGACAGCTCCACAAATGGTTCTGCGTTAATACCCATAATCCCCACCGGCAAGGTCATGTTTTCTTCTTTGGTGATAAAGATGTATGGCAACATAAAGTTACTCCAACTGCTGGTAAATACGATGATGCCCAATGCCGCCATGGGGGCTTTGAGCTGTGGCAAAGATATTCTGTAAAATATTGTCCAGTAATTAGCACCGTCAATGAGGGCTGCTTCTTCGTATTCCCTAGGTTGCGATTTCATAAATTGTACCATCATAAAGATACCCAAAGGGGACGCCGCCGCAGGCAAAATAAGCGACCAAATACTGTTTAGCAATCCAATGGCTGCCATACCATAAAACAGGGGAATAATTGCCAAAGTCGGGGGTACCATCATGCCCGCTAAAATGGTTGCCAATACAAAAGGGCTAGCGGCGAAATTAATACGGGAAAAAGCAAATCCCGCCATGCAACTGGATAACAAAGCTAAAAATGTGGTCATAATTGCCACAAAAAAGCTGTTATAATACATTCTTAAAAAGTCGAACCGGAATGCAAAGACTTGTTTGTAGGCGTCTAGGTTAAATCTTGTCGGTAAAAACTTAGGCGGTAAAGTGTACATTTCTTCGGACGGGTGCAGCGATGCGGTCACCATCCACAAAAACGGCATCAGCATAATAATAGCCCCCATAAACAACACGACCATAATAAAGGTGTCTTTAAGGGTAATCGCTTGGCATGCGCTTAATAATCGTTGGCTACCTGTGGGTTGGTTGACCGTCATCTGTTTATTCCTTCCATAAGGCGAACAAAGGTAAATTGTATGGTTGTAACTATTAAAATTACAATCAATAAGATAAGAGCGGTTGCTGTACCAGCGCCAATGTCACCATTGCTAAACGCTTCGCTGACCAGATACATAACCACAGATGTGGTGGCATCCCCCGGTCCGCCATTGGTGATAATTAAGATAGAATCAAAAACCTGTAATCCGCCGATAGTGGCAATGATAACGCAGAAAAATAAAACAGGATAAATGTATGGAATTTTTATCCGCAAAATGGTTGTCAGCTCTGATGCTCCATCTATTTTACTGGCTTCGATAATGTGTTTGGGTACATTTTGTAATGCGGACAAAATAACAACCATAAAGAAACCAACATTTTTCCATACATCCAGAATCACAATTGAAAACATCGCTTTACTGCTGTCGGTTATCCAACCGATGGGTTTAAATCCCAATTTTTGTACATAATAATTCAGAATGCCCATTTCTTGGGAGTATAAAAACTGCCAAACAAATGACGCAAAAGCCAACGACATAAGCACAGGCATAAAATACGCAAATCGGAAAAAATATAATAAAGTAGAGGGAATAGCCCGATCTAATAACAATGCCAATAACAATCCCACACCCACATTCATAATCACGGCTAATGAAATGAAGTGAAAAGTATTTTTGAAGCTTATCCAAAATCTGGGGTCTTCAAAAATATAGGTAAAGTTTTCAAAGCCGACAAATTCAATTTCAAGGGTAAAGCGATCCGTATAAAAAAACGCTAACACCAGCCCGGCGGCAAGGGGCAGTAACAGAAAAATCACATATAAAGAATAGGCAGGAAACAAAAACCCATATGCGGTCAACGAATCCCGTTTAATGAATTTTAACATTATATATTCTCTCCCCTTTATTTGTGTGTATGAACGATTATACGACTCGTGTTTATATTTTTCATGCTTTATCTTAACATATTGTTTTTATTAAGACATTCCCCCCAGTCGACACATGCTGGGGGCAACTGGGGGGTATATGCCTTATCTGTTTGCCCGTTTCATGGCACGGGACAATTCAGAGTCCATCTTGTCGATGGTTTCGTCGATGGTTTGGTTTTGTGTTAAGTATGCTTTCACATGGCGTTGGAATATTTCAGACACCTTGTTGTAGTTAGGTGGCGATTCAATAGGCAACGCTGTTGCAGCAGACCCGTAAAAGATCTGGCTGTTATCAGGGAACGCCATCCACTGTGGATCGGTTGCTGCTGTACGAGAGGACGGAATAGAAGCCCCCGAATCAGCCAAGTCTTTTTGGTATTCTGATCCCGTCATTTCTTTAATCAGTTCCCATGCTAGGTCTGGATATTTACTGGTTTTTAGAATCGACATACCGCCAATACCAAATACGGTTGCTTGTACCTTGGCAGTAGGCATCATGGCAACACCCACATTTTTCATACCGGAGTCTTGGATACTCCGTACAACCCAGTGTCCCGCAGAAAACATAGCGGTTTTTCCTTGCTTAAATAGGTCTATGTCCATAATAGCCGAATCATACACAGGCGTAGACTTATCCACATTGGCGATTGTATTCAAAAATTCCAAAGTTTCACGGAAAGCGGGATCTTTTACATTAGATTTTTCCCAATTGGAATCTAATATACTGGTTTTGTTGCTGAATAAAAAAGGTGCCAAGCCAAATTGGTATGGGGGAATGGTATATCCGTACCGTTCTGCGGTGCCATCACTTTTTCTGATGGTCAACTTTTTTGCTGTTTCACGGAATTGTTCCCATGTCCAGTCATCAGATGGATACGCAATTCCCGCCTCGTCGAATATATCTTTGTTATAATACACAACGATGTTATTCCACTCGGTTGGGAAGAAGTTTAATTGCCCACCGGGGCGGGAACGCATTTGTGATAATAGGTTCGGCTCAATATCGCTTAGCACTTTTTGTGCATCCGCATCATTGTTGATGATTTGTTCAAGGTCTGTTAACAAGCCGGTCTTCGTACTCATAGAAAATCCTTCAATCGCCACTGAGAAAATGTCAGGGGTATTACCAATACTTGCTTGTTTTACAAACCCTTCTACATAGGCCCCCCAGCCTTCATTCACCGCTGGTGGGTAAATGGGCTCAACCGTTACATTTGGATATTTTTTCTTAAAACGGGCGATGGCTTTGTCTGTACTTTCTTTAATCGAAGGGGTACTCCAATTATATACTTTCAAAGTTGCCGTTATATCCGACTTTACTTGTGCATATGCACTGGGTATGGCAACCAAAGAACTGAGTGCCAAGCCCCCCAATATGCGTGTTGCTAACTTTTTTTTCATAGACTCTCTCCTTTACTGAAAATATTAAAGCTGGTTGACACTTGGTAACCTACTAATGTTAATATTGTTGTTGTTAATAATAATGGTGCCATCAGCAGATTTTTCGAAATCCTGTTTCGACATTTGTATACCTTGTACAGTAAGTGCATCGATGGGCAAATTCCCTTGCAATATGCGAAGTGCCATTTGTCCATCTGTGATTGTTACGCTGCCCCAACCTGTGCCGGTTGTCCAAATCGATTGGAATGTGCCATCGCTTTGTACTTTGGGGTCAAATGCTATAGTGCCACTAGGTAAATCAAAGGCAAAGCCGGACAACACCAACATCGCTCCATAGCTGGTCATCGATCGGGCATAGTGGGATCCGCATTCTATTTCATTGTACGGATTACGGTTGTGTCCTTTGTATCGATCCCGTACGACTTTAAACACTTGTACGCCTTTTTTCAATTCCCCCGCCATCATTAATTGACACCCAAATGCATATTCAAATCCATGCATGGTTTCTTGGGTATATGGCACGGGGATAACCGGGCGTTCCACCCCTTCGGGGTACGCACAAATAAGGGTGCCGGATTCTTCACCCAACCCATAAATTCGGCATGGATTAGGTATATCGCCCAGCCGTTCGATAAAGTTGTTGTCATAAATAGCGTTCACTGCGGATAAAAACGCCTATTTTTCAAAAATATCGCCCAAACCACAAATGCCTGCATGGAATTGTGCCAACACTTGATCAATGGAACAGCCTTCGCCAATTTGATATTTTAATTGGGTGTATTGTTCGTTCCAATATAAATCATATACATTAAATTTGACCACAGGCGAAGCAGAAGTTTCCTCAAAAGGCGTAAGCAGGCTTTTATCGGATAAATCCAGTTTGTGGTAAAAATACGACCCATTAAACAGGTTTTCGTGCATCCAAGTACGGCCTTTTTCGTAAATAGCCATATACTTTTCATTTGTTTCTGTGTCCCCGACGGCGGTTGCCATTTCAGCACAGGCTTTTAACGCCCCCAAGTAAAAACCGGTCAGCCATGAATTTGGTCCAAATAACTCCATGTCTAATGTATGGTGTTGTCTGCCGGTTAAAACGCCTGTTTGGTCTGGATCCCATTTGTCTTCGTTGTCGGGGTGCCATGCAAATTCCATACACGCTTTTACATGTGGATACACGGATTCAAGCCATGCGTTATTGCCATTCAATTTCCAATCCCGATAAGTGCACATCACATTACCAAATTGCCCATCACAACAAGGGCGAATAGAATTTGCCCCAATGCCAAGGGGCAGAGCCATTCTAAATGACATGCCACCACTGTCGAGGTTTTGGTTTTGCACATAATCCGCTGTACGCAGACCCCGTTCCAAATCAGGAAACAAGAACGGTAACGCCTGTTGGTAATTCCATACATGGGTACACGATCCTTCGCAACAACCCGCATCGTCATGACATCCTTCCCATCCATAAAAAGTACCGTCTTCTAAGCGAAGGGCGGTCGGTGTTTTTAATACAGATATGGTCGAGGAAACCGCATCGATAATCGATTCTGGCAAGGTGGAAGACAATAAAACATGTTGGAATTTTTTGGTTTTATCTTGTAATGATTGCCAATCGGCAAATACATCCCACGCCACATGTTGTGCCCCATTCCATTGGGTTGCATAGTAATTTTTCCAAGCGGTGTCGGGACAACATTTGGGCTGTGCAATGTTTATGCGATGTTCGCCAAGGATACCCCCATTGATATTGGGCACATACCAAGAAATCGACATTCGCACCGTCTTGGTTTCGCCCGATTTCACATGAATGTGCGATGCTAAAATACTGTGTTCTGTACTTCCGCCCGCATCGTTGCTCATATCTTGGGTGTCTTGGGCATAAAAGCGGTCTTGTAATGATCCGCCCGCACTGATGTCTTGCCAATATATTTCAAGGGTGTCGAACCAGCTGCCCCGAAACGCATGGCGTTGATAACTGGTATCTTGGGTATCTGTTGCAATGCACATTTCGCTGTAGTCGAGGCTGTTTTTCTTGCATGTGGAGGATCCAGTGATACTGGTAACGCCCGATTGGGTGTTCACATCCACCACCGCATCGTCCTTAAAGTCAAACCCTATACAGCCGAACAAAGTATAATCAAGGTCGTACTCGGTGGTGTTGGCAATACTAAATTCAAACATTGCCACTGGTAAACTGGAATTTTGGCTGTCTAGTGGGATAAACGGGCTGAGTGCCGTCATTTGAATGTTCGCAGGGAATCGCTTGTCGGTAAAGTCCAACACAGCAACAGGATATGGACCAGTGAATACGACTTTTTCAAAACTAGGAAAGCCGGTCATTTTAGACCTGTTTGCCCCAAAGCCAAAACGATTAAACCGGTTACCCGACAGCTGTCCCAACAATTCCCCTCGATACGGACCATGCAATACACGGGTATCGACAACTTTGCCATTGTATTCAGCTCTGATGGCAAAATGCGAATTGCCATTTACGGTGCCCTTGTTGGGACGGTTAAAGATTTCCCAATCCTGCAATCGTCCATCGCCACCAAGCCCAATACAACCCGCACCAATTCCCCCCAAAGGAAATACGATATTTTTTACATTTTCATCAGAATACTTGAAGTTATCAAACGCCATCGGTACTCCTCTCTCAGTCCATCAGTATATTTTAAAAATAAAATTTTGTTTCACATTTGTAATGTAACCATATATTCTGTGCATAGTCAAGCTATTTTTATGGCTTGTATATATTTATTTTTTTGATATACGATATGCTGTTAATGATACGAGCCATGAATATTGACAATCCATAAAAAAAGTGTATGCTATCAGATATAAAACAAAAATTTATTATTGGAGTGACAATACCATGCTACATAAGGGAATCATATATGCGTTTATCGACTATACATAAAAATCATCCCAATTTAATATTTTGTATCATCGCCTATATATTTATTGGCATATTTATGGGTAGTGCGGGATTCTTTTCTGTATTATGGTTATTAGACCGGGAGGTTAGCTTGTTTATTGCCACTTCTTTAACGGGTATCGGCATGTTTATGACTGTGGTCTTTGGCAATGTATGTAGCCACTACGCTGACACCCACAAAGGCGGTCGTAAACACGCCATTGTGTTTTTATTGGTCGTATCCATGCTTATGATTTTAGCATGGCCATTTTTAACCCATGTGTATGTGCTGTATACATGTTTTGTAATCGTATCGGCGGGGGTGGGTACTTTAATACCCTTCATAGACAGCATCGCCATTCAATCGATGCCCATAAATGGCGAAAAAAAGGTGAATTTTGTCGTATTGCGAGCTGTCCTAGCCATAGGATTTTCCATAGGGGTTATTGGGGGCGGTGCATTGATTGATGCATATAGTATTCAGATTTTACCTTTTATGGGAGCGTTGGTTTTATGTATCGTTATCGTATCAATTCCCTTATTAAAGACAGACACCATGCCCCACGAAAAATCTGAAAAAGGCAATATGTGGTTGGATGTACTGTCGTTGCCATGGTTAAAAATATTTTTACTGATTAACTTGATTTATGGTATCGGGGGTGCATCTTACTTTGGGCTGGCAAGTGTATATTTCGAAGACTTAGGGTTTAGCAAAAAACAAATGGGGCTTGTATTGTTTGCGGGTAATGTAGCAGAAATCATATTCTTTATATTCAGTAAAAAAATTGTCAGAAGATTTCGTCCCATTGCCGTTATGGCGTTTTGTGCTGTGGTTGCAATCGTCCGTTGGTATGGAATATCCGAATACACAGGTATATGGCAAATCGCCTCATTCACATTATTACACGGCATTACATTTGCTTTGTATCACAGTGCGGCGGCATACTTCATCCAACGCAATGTCCCCCCGTCAATGTCATCATCGGCACAAAATGCATTTCAAGCGTCCCTAATCTTTATCCCATGGATGATAGCTGTACCCATTGCCGGATACCTATATCCCATTTTTGCAGAAGGCGTATTTAAAATAGGTGCCAGCATAACCGCCATTAGTGCTGTATTATGCTTGTGGTTATTAAAAACAAAAAAAGATGTGAATGTATAACACAAAACCTTTATCCCCGATTATAACAATCACATACTCAGCATGCATCAATGGTATCCGTCTTTGCCAATTGCCCCTTTGCACTAGCAAAATTACAGACATATCTTGCATTCACTTTTGCAGACAAAACCCTGTGATAATCTTGAACCATATTTTCTAATTTGCGTTCATAACCCCCACTTGGTTCAAATACAATAAATGGACATTCAGATTTTTTTATGTTCCACTGGATAAGTTTTTTTATACCCTTAAGGGTATTTGAAAATTGCTGAAAAGTTCCGTTAATAACAGAAATTGCAATCTGGCACAGATATAAAAATTGTCGCTAGTAACGATATTACTATCGACGATGATATTATCACCACAACGGGTGCCGGCACATTGACCTTGATTGCTGGGCGGTTGATTAAAATTAATCGGGATGTAAAAATTAACGGCGGGCTTGTCATGACCGCAAATACCACCAGTGATGTCAGCGATGGCTACAGCGGTGGTAAAAAACTGATATTAGCGGATCGAGATGCGGGTAGAGCAGAAATCACCGTTGCCTCAGGTAAAACCGTATCCGGGGATGATAACGACTTACTTATCAAAATGCTTACGGGCAAAAGCGGTGCCGCCGCTGACAACACACAAACGGACGCAATCACCGTATGGGAAGCGGACGGTAAACGGGTTAGTATTGTGCATTTAGGCACGACAACTACAGGTGTCCTGTCTTCGGATTCGGAAATTATTATTCTAAGCGGTGGGCAAAGTGTTTTTTTATTGATAGTTTTGCTGTATTTGGGTAGGGTGTTTGTACGCATACAAATAAAAATAGGGAAATGAGAGTGTATGATATATTTTAATGTACAATCCGCATCACAGCGGTTAAAAGATGTGTGGTGTGGCGATGTGGTGTTACGGTTGTCTTTGGTGCAACTGATTTTGTGGTCTTGTTTTTTTTATGCGTTTTCTGCGGCTATTCCGATTATATCTTACCAAACGGGGTGGGCGGTGGAAAATTTATTTTTGGCTTTGACTGTTGGGTTTTTGTTGTGGGCGGTGTTTTCGCCTGTGGCGGGGCGGTTTGTGGATGCCGGAGCGGCGTTTACGACTATTAGGGTTAGTATTATTGTTGGATCGGTGTTGTTATTTGTCATATCCTTATCGTCTTCGGCATATATAGTATATGGGTGCATGGCGATGGTAGGTATTGTCAACGCATTTTTATTGTACGATCCATTTTTTGCTTTGATTATCCGTAACAGCCCCGACAAAGACAGAGCCGATAGGGCAATTTTAAAGATGACTCTTATCGCTGGTATGGCTACTTTTATCGCCTATCCAGCGGTGATTTTCTTGCAGCCTTTATGGGGCTGGAGAGGGGTTTTTATGGGGCTGGGTTTGGCAACTTTAACGACATTATTTATACTGCCAAAAACATTTTTTAAGCAACACACATACGCCTCCCCTGCGATCCAAAACGGTTCGATGCAAATATCGTTTCGACATGTGTGGCGATGTGTACTCATTGGTACCTGTTTTGGTTTTATAGTATTATCTCATACTATTCTTATCTTTCAATTGCCCATTATTTTATCGCCATCCGATGGGGGTGGTTTTGCCGCTGCGTTATTGTTTCTTGTGGGACCTGCCCAAGTATTAGGGCGTTTGTTTTTTCCCACATTAAAACGCCATCTATCCATTGAAGCCATTGGCATTTTTGCTATTGGCATCATGATATGTGCCTCTGGTGTTATATGGGCGACAAACGCTTCATTGATATTTTTACCTGTGGCGTTGTTGTGTCAAGGCATGGCATATGGTTTAAATACCGTGTTACGGGCGATAATGACGGGGCAGTATTTTGACAAAAACATACTGGGTAAAGTCATGGGGATTGTGGCAATGATAGGGGTGTTATTTATGGCATTATCGCCGACTGTCGGTGGGTATTTGTTGTTACAATTAGGGTTTCATCTGATGTTTGCGTTTATTATCGGTTTTGAAATGGTGTCCATAGCCTTGCTGTGCGTATGTATGGTATGTTTTAAGAAAAAATAAAATAACGCCCGAATGTGTCTGGACTATATGTAGGAATATATCCATGCTTAGAACAATCGCTAATTCAACACAGCATCCGTTACATATCGATGACTTAGGTGCATTCCCATTGCATATATTTATTCTGTAAAGCAATTTGGTTGGCTATGTGCTGAGCGTCGTACCATACGCCCCAGATGAAGTTTGAGCCTATGCATGACAAGAAAGGCAACCCCACAAAGTACACGCCCGCACATTTGGATACGCCACGGTAGTGATCGGGGGTGTCGTCTTTTGTAAACGCATCCACTTGTAACCAGCTGAAATCGTATTTAAAGCCCGTTGCCCAGATGATACTTTGGAGGTGATTTTGCTTTGTGTCCAATTGTAAAATGGGGTGTTTTAAACACTCGGGGTCGTCCGGGATATGGCGGGCTTCTGGGTGTTCTGGTAAGTGCAAATTATAGCTGTCGATATGGGCATCAATGGCGTCCAGCATTGCCAAGTAATGGGCGTCGCCTGTGGCAATATCCCGTTGCAGAGTATCTTTAAAATAGATGCTGTTGCCGTCAAAAGTATTTGTGGCACCGACCAAGATAATACCCTGATGGGCGAGTTTGCGAAAATCGACGGTGCCATTTTTACCGTGATCCCCGCTGGCAGGGCTGGCAAGGTGGGCGGCTTCTGGTGGCAGCTGCGGTTGGTGCCAGATGCCCAGCACACCCAGCCACCAACATAAATCCCGCCCCCGATAATACCGCACAGGGCGATTATGTGCCCCAATCGATAAATATACGGTTTTGCCCGCACGGTTTAAATCGTCAGCAATTTGTGCCCCAGATGATCCCGCGCCGACCACTAAAACCGCCCCATCGGGCAGCTGATCAGGGTTTTTATAGTCCGCAGAATGGCACTGATACAGCCCCGAATCCTCTGGCACTATGGGCGGTATAGATGGGCGTTGAAACGGACCTGTGGCGGCAACTATGTGATGACAAGTGTACACCCCATCCGCAGTCGTTACGACAAAGCCTGTGCTTTCTGTGTTGCGAATCACCTGTTGTACGCAGCTGCCTTGTTGTATGGGCAGCTCAAATTTTTGTACATATTCGACAAAATAATCGGCAATCCGCTGTTTGGGGACAAAATCATCATCTGCATAGTCTTCGAACTTTAAATTGGGAAACCGGTCGTGCCATGCGGGTCCGTTGGCAACCAGCGAATCCCACCGCACAGACCGCCACCGTTCGGCTATGCGATTTTTTTCTAAGACGATATGGGAAATGCTGTGCTGTTTTAAGTGGTAACTGGTGGCGATGCCCGCTTGTCCGCCGCCAATAATAACCGTATTAAAATGTTTTATACCTACTGTCATACTTTACCTTACCTGTGTTTGTAAACATGCGTATAAGTCTTCAAATATGCTGTCCCTGTCCACATCGTATGCCTCACGCATAGGGTGGGCGTTTTCTGGGTGGTGATACTTTAAATCGTCCATCAGCACGGGTGATGTGGTTATGAAGTCGGGGACATATGTGGCATCAAGCATCCACGCTACATTGATAATATCCCATATAACCCAAGTTTTTGTTTCTGTGTTGCTGATGGCAAACAAAGTATGTAACGGGTTGTGTGTATATAAGTGGTGCAAATAATCGCCTATGTCGCCTTTGCCTTTGACAAACCGTTCCATTTCGGGCAAGGATATTTTCAGCTGTGCCCCCACATGATACCCCGGTAAATACACATGGGGTACACCACAAGCAAACAACAATTGTGATGCCTTAATGTCTTGCACCAGATTTAGCGATGCGGTGTGTGCAAATGGAGCATAAGACGGGAAAGACGAAGTCCACACCACCACAATATTGTTGATAATATCCGCTGCCATCAGCATTGCAGAGGCAATGTTTGTCAATGTCCCCATCGCTAAGATATACAGCGGTTCGTCCGCCCTGCACGCCCGTGCTTGGTCGATGATAAACTGTGCCGATGGGCTGTCCACAGGGGTATCCCAAGCAGGCAAATAGGATTCCGATCCACGAAACACTTTGCCTGTGGGGTCTTGGTGGCATTTTTCAAATACTCTTATGATTTCGCAATACGACAGCTCTGCCCCTTGTTTTACGGTGGTAAATATTAAATCGGTGGCGGGGTCAATGTCCTGTTGCAGCAACCGTTTTGCCCAACCACTAGCAATATAAGGGGAGGTGCCGTCCGCCTCATACACCTTATTTTTTAAGTTGGCACACTGTTCTATTAAATCCTGTTGGTGGTGGGCAAAACAAAACGGTTCGGCGGTTACGCCAATAACATTCAATCTGTCCGGGCTTAACAACGCCCATGCTAAGGCGTATTGGTCGTCGATTTCGTTTGCCGTATCCGTATCGATAATGACCTTTGCCCCCTTCGGGGGTCGTGCAAGTCGTTGTGCGTATACGGAGTCGCTCAACTTAGGAAATGTGTCTAATATGTATTCAGGTACCGCCATAATATACCCCTTTTGTCGGTGTGTGTTAATGGGTGCTTGCCCCAAATGCTTCTTCTTTGATAAAGCGTTCGGACAACAGCAACAAAATAATCCCCGGTAAGGTCACCAACAAGGTAATCCCTGCTGCGGAAGAATTGATTTGCCCCCCTTCGATCTTAGAATACAACAGGGTCGGCAAAGTATAAATATCCCCCAACCCCATAAAGAAAGTCAATAAAAATATGTTTGTCGATACCAAAAAGGTCAACAGCATACCCGCCAGTATCCCCGGCATCAACATGGGCAAGGTCACACGGCTGAGTATTTGCCACTGGGTCGCCCCTAAAATCGCCGCCTGTTGTTCGTACTCCAGTCCCAATCCTTGATATACGGAAGTCAACATCCTAATCATATAAGGAATGGTTGGAATTAAATGTACAATGATAATCGCCGTGTAGGTGCCCGCCAAGCCCACTTGAATAAATACCATCAGCAGTCCTAAGGCAATCGCCGTTTCGGGGACAATTAACGGCATAGACAGGAAAAACTCAAAGCCACTTTTGCCACGAAAATTTTCCCGTGCCAATACCCGTGCCGCCGGCAACGCCACAATTAAGCATATAACCGTTACGCATACGCCAATAAAAACGGTGTTTAAGGTTGCTTCCCATATGCGACTAGCGGGGGAAAACACATAATCCCATGCAAGCGGAAACATAGCGTTTTCCCGCTGTTCTAGCCACCAGCGAGACGGCAGTAAATCGGGCCATGCCCAACGGAAAGAAAAACTTTGAATAATAAGCGGTAAGAACGGCCCCAAAATAAAACCCGCCAGTAACAACAGGTATATTTTTTGTCCATTGGTAAGCCGTGTTTGTGATATGAATTTTTGTTTTTTCGCTATCATTTTTACTGCCGTCCGATTTTGCGTTCATACGCCCGATAAGATTTTAGGTACAGATACAATATCACTGAGACTATGACCGTCAAAGTTACCACCGTTGCCATGCCGAGCAGCCGCATTTCCATATTGGCATCATTAAAATACCGCCATGCCATGACCGGCAAAGTTTCGGGAAATCCCGCCCCCAAAATAAACGGGGCTTCGAACGCCCCAATATTAAAGGCAAAGCAAATTAAGGTCGCCGCCACGACGCCGGGTAAGATTTGTGGCAATATGACACGATAAAATATTGTTATCCGTCCCGCCCCCAAGATTGCCGCCGCCTCAATGGTATCCCTGCCCATGCCTAGTAACACCGCATACACGGTCAATGCTACAAACGGGGTTTGTTTCCATACATATACGGCAATAATTCCCCACCCGTAATAGGTCTTTAACAAGGGAATAAATGCGTTCGGATGGTCGATAAAACCAAAATACCACATCAGGCGGGATATAATACCGCTGTTACCCATCATAATAACCGCCAACGCAATGCCTACTGAATAGGGTATCATCATGGGAAATTTATAAATATACTTGTACAGCCCTTTAAAGCGAAAGTGTTTCATCATGGCTAGAGCTAACGCCGTGCCGAACACAAACGACAAGAATGTAGCAACCACCGCATAGTAAAAGGTAAGTCCTGCGGAAAACCAAAAACTGTCATCGCTCAGCAAAGTGGTATAATACGAAAAAGTGGGAAAACTGTTAATGCCATACCACGGGGCATAGCCAAACGACTGTGCCAACGCAAAAACAAACGCCCCCACAAACAACCCCCCCATCACCAGCATAACAGGGACAAGCTGCACCCAAAGCGGTACAGAAAATCCGTGTTGTTTTGTAACAGCCATTACATTCCCCCACTGTATAAATTGTATAAACAGAGTCCATACATAGGTAAGGACTCTATTTATGGTTAAGGATTAATATCCCATATCCGCATACACCTGTTTAGTAATTTCTTCGATGGACTTGTCGGATTTGCGTTCGATATATTGCAACCATACGGCTTCGATAATATCCACCAACGATGCGTTGGTATCAGATACCGCATTGTCCGCTAATTGTCGATCGGTTACACCGATTAACGCCGGTGCATTGTCTTGGATGGTTTTTGCATCTGCACGGCTGAGTTTCCACACATCGGTTGCCGATGGCATACCCGCCCCTTTTAGTTTGCTAGCTTGGGCTTCTACAGACATCATATAGTTAATGAATACCAATGCAGACGCAGGATTCGGTGCGTTGGCAGCAATCGCCAAGAAGTTTTTGTTGGCAATCATCAATTTTTTTGGAAAAATAAACTGCTTGCCTGTTTCTGGATAGGTACCTTGTGCCATGCCCACAGATGCAGCGTAATATCCAAATTTACAGGCAAAGTCGATTTGCTTGTTCATAAACAACCCGTCTTGTTCGGTGGGGCTGTTGGGATATTGGACTTTGCCCGATGCACCGCCCAACAAGTACGGTTCTATATCCCGCAAGTATGCCATACCCGGTTTGATACGGCGAGCCAATTCGGTTGCAGAAATTTGTTTTGCCCCCTGTTGGAAACTTTCTGCCCCGTCGCCATTAGGTGTATGGGCGTACAATACGGTCTGTACAAAAGTATTGCCTAAGTAATGTGGGGGCTTAATATATACAAACCGCCCGGGGTTTTGTTGTAGATAATTTTTCAAGTCATTGAAATCAGATGGAATTTTATCGTTGGCAACAGTTGCCGAGTTATACGAACAAATATATTGTTCCCCAGACCAAGGTGCCTCCGCCCCGTCATTCATAATACCAAAGTCTCTCAAATTCTGTAAAGACCGGGGGTCATCGGCATTAAGTTCAAAGTTTTTTGCATTCGGCAATAGGTGTACGAAGCTGCCGAATAGGGCATTGTTGCGTTTTAATGTGGCAAAGTTTTCACCATTTACCCACATCACATCCACACTGCCTTCGCCCAAGCCCTTACCAGCAGATTTCTCCGCCAGTATCACATCCACAGAATCTTTTGGATTGCTGCGAACCGCATTCAAGCGAATACCTTTTTTCTTGATGGCGGCACCGGCAACGCCGTCCACCCAACCGTTAATAGTGTCCGCCCCGCCCCAGTGGTGAAAATTTACCTTTCCCTCGATGCGGGCGGCAGCCTCCACTTGTTGCCATGACAATTTGCCCGCCAAAAAGTCTGCCCGAAATGTATTTGCATCATTTGCCATCACCGATGACAACGGCAAAGTACATGCTATCACAGATGCTAATAAAATCTTTTTCATCTCTCTAAGTCTCCCTCTTTGTAATTAGAAATAAACAGCACATCATCTGTATGTGTGCCAACTCTGTATATTATATCACAAAATAAAATTTGTGTATACAATTTTATATAAACATATTTTCTTTTTATTTTATCAGCCAAATATGTTTTGTTCGTATGCCAAGCCATACGGCTGTCCCTGTGTCCAGTAGCTGCGTCCCTTGTTGGCTTATGGTCAGGATATAATCGCCACATTGCACTGTGTATTGTATGGTCGCCCCAAAGAAATCACGGGACACTAGGGTGCCTTGTACGAGGTGCGTGTGTTTGTCTATGGACGGTTGCGTTTCATACATCTGTATAGATTCCGAACGAATCACCACATGGATTGTATCGCCTGTAGTACAAGATATTTTCGATACCGCATCGACTGATAATTTGCCCAATGCGGTTTGTACTGTATGTGTGCCTGTTACCGTTGCCGGGATAATGTTGTCCGCTCCCATAAAGTCTGCTACCTGTAATGAAGCGGGGCGATTGTAAATATTTTCTGGCACATCGTATTGGGCAAGTTCGCCGTCGAAAATCACTGCTATGCGATCGGCAAGCTCCATAGCTTCGATTTGGTCGTGGGTTACAAAAATGGTGGTAATACCGAATGCCCGTTGTAATTTTTTGATAAACGCCCGCATTTCACCCCTCAGTTTCGTATCTAGATTGGCAAGCGGCTCATCCATCATCAGCACGGACGGTTTTGTAATCAGGGTACGGGCAATCGCCACCCGCTGCATCTGTCCCCCTGACAGTTGCGATGGAAACCTGTGTTTAAATTCTTGTAGTTGCACGATGTCCAGAATTTCATTCAACCGCTCGGCGATTTCCGATTTGCACATATGTTTTACATCCAAGCCAAAAGTAATGTTTTTGGCAACGGACATGTGGGGAAACAGGGCATATCGTTGAAACACCATGCCCACATTACGGGACTGTACCGCATATCCGCAAATGTCTTCGCCGTCGAATAAAATTTTGCCTGTGGTCGGGGATTCCAGCCCCGAAATCAGCCGTAAGGTTGTGGTTTTTCCGCATCCCGATGGACCAAGCAACGCCACCAATTCCCCTGATTCTATAGTGCAGTCCAAAGATTTTAGGGCGGTAAAGTTGCCAAATTTTTTGCTAATACCGGATAATGCCACTGTTGTCATGTTTTACTTCTCTGTTGTATTGTCAATAGGATATATGTGCATCTGGCACCATGTGGCAGCAGATTGTAAAATGTCTAACAGACAATTTGGTGCCAAAATAAAGTGATGCTCAATACCATATTTCATAATCGAAGACACGATAGCATGTGTATCGCAGGTGCCTTGTACACTGCGGTAGTTGTGTATCCAACCACGACACCCTGTGTATCCTGTGGCACCTGTTTCGGCGGGGCGTATATCGGCTGCAATCGCCCATAATCCGCAACCATCATCGGATATTCTAAACACGCTGTACTCTCCTGTGGCAAACTGGAAATCGGCAATGGCACCAAAACTATTTTCCGTATCCGTGCCACGACCGATCATCGGGTGGGGGACACAGGACACTTTTTTACCGTCTGTGTATCCGTCCGCATAGGACAATGCCCCGCCGCCCCCGTGCCATAACAAAATGCGATCGGTGTCGTATTGGGGCAAAGTCATATCCAAAATACAGCCCACTCGACCTGTGATTTGCAACGCCACATACTGGGTCACCGCCCCCAACACATCGCCCTCACTGGCAACGGGTAAACTGTCGCAATGTTCCAGCCAACTAAACGCCATGCCGGGGTGCATACTGTATGGGGCTTGTTGCAACACGGGCCAATCGGACACCGCCAACGCCCCATATCCGCCATCTTGGGCGATTTTCCTTAATGCGAGAACACAGCGAATGGTTTTGTCAATTTGCGATTCGTTCATAGCCGAAAAATCTATGTGCTGTTGCATTTTGGCGTATTCGGTCTGTATTTTTGTATTATCGACCGCATCCATGCGTTGTAATAATACCTGTATATTGTCCTCTTCCACCGATACCCCAAGCTGCTGTTTTAGGCGGAGGGTGGACACCTGCATATTATAAAAGGTCGGGGCAACATTGCCAATGAGTCCGATTTTTAAGGATTGTAATTGGTGTTTTACTTTTAAGGCGGTAATCTGTGTGGTTAATTGTCGTTGAATGTGTGCATCCTGTGGGTTGCCATATACCCATACCACAGGGTGGGCGTTACAATCCCGGCACTTGCGGAATATGGACATACTCATATTTAACGATACAAAATTATTGAGCTGCACATCGCCTTCAAGGGTCGGCTCTACAGTTGCCCAAATGGCGGTGGGTAGGGTGCTGGTGGCGACTTCCCGTGCCACATCGCCCATAGTAAATCCACCGTGTACCAAAATCACAAACGATACCCCTTGACGCTGAAAATCGTCTAGCACAGCCCGGGTATCATCCCCATTCATCGGCACTGTTTTTGCCACTACAAATGGGACTTGCTGTTGCCTACAAATGGAGTCGATGGTTTTCACCACCTGTTCAAACACCCCATATTTTTGGGGAAAATATGTGGGCAGGGACGATAAGATAACACCTATTTTTAACGCCATATTTTTATGTCTCCTTTAAAATCCGTTTAAAATTCGTTCTGTGCCAACCAAGTCATATGTAATCGGCTTTGCCCGCAAAGTGTCATCACAAAATACCGGTTGGTTATTTTCATCATACGCCACGCACCGTTGTGCCAATAACGAAGTATTTGGGGCAATATCAAGCCATTCGGCAACTTGACAGTTGGCAATTTGCGGTTGGATGGTTTCGCACGCCTTAACCCACGACAGCGAAAAGCGATTTCGTAAGATATTTAAAATCGATTGTTCCCGCCCAGTTTCGCTAAAATCCGCATATGTGACCCCTTGTACCAATGCCATAGGCACATAAGTTTCTGCCAAAAACCATGGCATTTCGTCGATGGTGCGAAGCCGTCTAATAAGGCATACGGGTGTGTCGAAAATATTTTCATATGCGGTGCTGTCCCCGGTGTATGGCACTTGCACATCCAATAGCTTCGCCCCCGGTGTATGCCCTTGCTTTAGGACGATGTCGGTAAACGAATGCAGGCAGTTTATTTGCGGTGGAGATATGGTATTGACGATATACCCACTGCCTTGTCGTACGGATAAATACCCGTTTTGACACAGCATGTCCAATGCCCGCCGCAAGGTTAAGCGGTTTACATTAAATTCTTGTACCAGTGCGGATTCTGGGGGCAAGCGGATGCCCACAGGGTACTGCCCCTGTTGCAGACGGTTGTACAGTGCGTCATATATCACTTGATATTTGCATTTTTGCATGTGTTTTGTCTCCTGTATGTTATCATTAAGCCCCCCTATACACCCTTATTTTGACACGGCTTGCCACACGGATTTTGTTTGTGTGTATATCTCAAACGCTTCGGATCCCATTTCCCGTCCATATCCACTTTGTCCCATACCGCCGAACGGTGACCCTGCGTCCGTATCGCCCCAGCAATTTGTCCAAATGGTGCCTGCCTGCAACTTTTGAGCCATGCGGATACAACGGTTGGCATCTTGTGTCCAAAAACCCGATGCCAAGCCATACGCCGTATTGTTTGCCCGGCGAATAACCTCGTCTTCGTCCGTAAATGGCGTTACGCACAGCACAGGTCCGAATACCTCTTCACACATAATCTGCATGGTATCCGTCACATCGGTTACAATGGTGGGGGCGATAAAATACCCTGTATTTCCCAAGCGGTGTCCGCCTGCGACAACGGTTGCCCCTTGTTGTTTGGCGGTGCTGATGTATCCTAGTATTTTGTCCATTTGCCCCTGTGATATAATAGAGCCCAGTGCGTAATCTGTGTTGGAGAACCCGGGACCGACCTTAACTTCATTTGCCATTCGCCTTAGTTTCTCGACCACTTGGGCATATATATCTCGATGGACAAACAATCTTGCCCCCGCTGTACACGATTGTCCGTTGTTGCCAAACCCCGCCCAAAACGCCCCAGATATAGCCGTGTTTAAGTCCGCATCAGCAAAAATGATATTAGACGCCTTTCCGCCCAGTTCAAGGGATACTTTTTTCACATTACCGGCGGAGGCAACAACAATATGTTGTCCCGTTTGTGTCGATCCTGTAAACGCCACTTTATCTACCCCGTGATGGGCGGATAGTGTGGCACCAGTGTCTTTACCATATCCTGTTAGCACATTTAACACGCCCGCAGGAAAACCGATTTTTAACGCCAAATCCGCCAAGTACAAGGCACTTAATGAAGTCTGTTCCGCAGGCTTTAAGATGACGGTATTGCCCGCCGATAATGCCGGTGCCAATTTCCAACTTGCCATTAACAATGGATAATTCCACGGGGTGATTAACGCACACACCCCTACGGGTTGTTTGAGGGTGTAATTAAAGCGATTGGGGATCGATACGGGAATGGTGTTTCCTTCGATTTTATTTGTCCAGCCAGCAAAATAGCGAAAATGCTTCGCCGCATACACCACATCCACTTCTCGTACCACCGATACAGGCTTACCGTTATCCAGTGCGTCCAGTTGGGCAAAAATATGTTTGTGGTCTTCAATAGCCGCCGCTAATCGCCAAATCAGCACGCCCCTTTGTTCCGCAGACATTTTTTCCCATTGTCCTGATAAGGCTTTGCGGGCGGCGGCAACAGCGGAATCAATGTGGGTGCTGTCGGCAACGCTGATATGCCCGATAATTTCCCCTATGGAGGGGTTTTCAACGGCAATTTTGGCATCGGTGACAACGGTTGTATCGCCTATTCTCAACCCTTGTTGCTGTGCCAAAAAGTCCCGCACTTCGACAAGCATATCACAGGGGGTATAATCGGTAAAAGTTTGCGTATCTATCATGTGATAATATCCTTTAGGGTTTGTAATCGGCATATCCCTTCTGTTTGCACCCAGTGTTCTGCCCCCTCAATGTCCTGTTCGCCAAATACAGAAACCAATTCAGACCAAATTGCCCGCCCACAGACAAAGCCCCTAAATGGTATTTGAGCGGATTTTACAAACTCTAGTCCCTGTGCAAATGTGTTAAACGATACGCCGGCACTTAGGTATACAAGGGGAATATCGCCTGCTGTGTCGGACACCCGCATAAACGCATCTTTGGCATAATTTACATCATCCAAATGGGCAAAGTGTACAGGGGGTTCGACCTTTAAAATGTCGATATGATACTCTGGAGAACGGAAATGTTGAATGGCGGTGGTCACCAAGTTGGGACGGGCTTGAAAATATGTCTTGGAACTTTCATCGGCGATTTTGGGGTCATAAACAATGGGTTCAAATAAGAATTGGATGTTGTGCTGTACGCACTGTTCGCCAATTTTACGGACTATGTGCTGTTTTTTGCGGACGATTTCCTCCTTGTCATAGGGGGCATAGTACATGAAAAACTTTAAGGTTTTTACCCCCAATTCTGGATAATCGGCAACCTTTAAATTATCGGGTAATACGGTGATGCGGTCAGCGTCCGATATGTGGTATACATCCGCCTCATACGCAAGCATAGGTTGACAGTCTGTATGTATATGGGGTAGTAAATCCCGCCCGAACGCAGCATCCACCAACACACTGGATGCGTGGGGGCTTAAATATGTGGTCAACAACCGCTTGAAAGTAAACAGGTCATCGGGCTGGGCGGATGTGCCCCGTGCGGTTTTTAGGGCGGAGGCCAAGCCACTGCCCTGATCCACCGCAACGCCGTATAATAACCCTGTTTTTCGACTATAAACCATAATGCTCTCTCCTAAACTTTGTGTATTCTAGGGAAATACGGGGTGTCTGTATCTGCCGTCCACAGCCGTATCATTGCGTCTGTGGGCTCCAATAATGATATGGAAAATCCGCCCATTTCTTGGGTGGTTACGAAACTGCCGATCATCGGGCATAACGCAGTGATATTACGGTTTTTAAGATATAGGTTCACCTCTCGCCAAACAGTCAGTAATTCCATTTGTGTGGTACCGCCCATGCCATTTACAATCACCAATACCCGTCCTCCATCTGCAATAGGGCGGTCGGCTAGCAACCGCTCCATCATTTCTGCCACCAGTTTTTCCGCCAAACATATCTTTAACCGTCCAATGCCCGGTTCCCCATGTACGCCCATACCCAAAAATACTTCGTCTTCGGGCAGGTTGAACATAGGTTTGCCCGTTAAGGGGGAGATGCCCGATCGCAAGGCGGCACTCAAGGTCACGGTTTTATCCCGAATATCCGCCCCCAGTTTCAACAGGCTTTGCATGTCTTGCCCTTCTTCGGAAGCTTGCCCCAACATCTTGTAAATAAACAGTGTGCCGGGTGCCCCACGGCGGTTATGGGCTTTATGTTTCGGGGCAGATGAAATATCGTCATACATTAACAAGTAGTGTACTTCGATATTTTCTTCATGGGCAAGCATCACCCCCGCCCGTCCATTTATCACATCACCGCTGTGTTGGGAAATTAATAAAATTGTGCCTGCCCGTCCATTTACCGCTTTGATACCATCGACGATGAGATCCGCTGATGGGGCGGCAAATACATCCCCAACCACATTGGCATCCAGCATTCCTCGTCCCACAAAGCCCATAGCGATGGGTTCATGCCCCGACCCGTTACCAATAACTAAGGTTACCTTTTTATCGGCATTTTTCACATGGGTATTGCGGACAATAATCCGCTTGTCATATGCAGACCTTTTTACATGGGGAAAGGCGGATATGTACCCATCTAGCATATCGTCGACCATAGTATCGGTGCGGTTGTATACTTTTTTCATGACACTTCCCCCTTATTTTGCTGCGGTAACAGGTGTTTTAATAAAATACACACGGACACTGCCCCCGGATCCAGATGTCCTACCCCTTGGTTCTCCACATACTGTGCCCGTCCACAGCGGGCGGGCAGGGTTTTTGTATTGTCCCTGCCACATTGTGCTTTTTGTACCGCAACAGACAGAGATTCCCCCGCCTGCAATGCCTGTACCGCTGGGGCAAGGGCATCGACCATGCTTTTGTCGCCTTGTTGCACATCGCCCAAATCACAAATACGGGCGAGTGCCTGTGCCAAGCCTGCGGTTATAGTATCACTGTTGTCGAAATATTTTTCTATTTCATATAAAATCAGCCCAAACAAAGTGCCAGATGCCCCCCCAGATGCCCGCATAAATGCTTTTGCCCGCATGCTATCTGGTGCCTGTGTGGCGTGAGTCAATCCCCGTACCATAGTCGTCCCATGATCCCCATCGCCCACACTTGCATCGAGGTTATTGAGTAGCGGGCATTGGGCGACCATGTCTTCGTATAAGCTGTTAAAATATGTCTGTGCTGTCATTGTCCATATACCCGTTGCATAAATGTCAGTGCTTGCTTGGCGGCTGTGTCCACATCGGTTTCTATGGGTCGCCAAATGTTTAAGTCCCGACTGGTGGGCAGACCTGCTCGAACAAACATTTCTGCCACCACCCAATTGTCATAGCCTATCTGTTTTAAGGCGTGTGCATCGGCATTAAAATCATATCTGCCGTGTGTTGGCACGCCCCTGTCATGGGCGGAAATATGATAGTGGAACAGTTTTTTGCCCACCCGTTGTATCATTTGTGCCGGGTGTTTTTCCTCGATGTTCATATGGAAGCTATCCAGCAAAACACCCACATTATCCGCATGGCTTTTTTCTGCAATTGCCACAGTCTGTTCGGCAGTACAAGTTATATCAGATTCGAAACGGTTTAGGGCTTCGATAGCCAATCGTACATTGTAATTCTGCAAGTGGGATTGCAAACCGCCCAAAGTTGCCGCTGCATAGTCTATGCGTTCGGGGATATGAAGGGGATCGAACACACCCCATGGGCTGGCAACTACGCCGGCTAAGGATGTTGCCCCTAGCGTAGCGGTAATTTCGATGGCGTGTTTAAGCGTATCCGTTGCCAATTGCCGTTCGCTTGCGTCCGCTGATGAGGGGTCTTGTCCCACCCCAAGCCCTGTGGAACAGGTTATAGACAGCCCATATCTTGCCGCATTCTTACGCACCTTTTCTGCACTGTTTAAACCGATACCTAACAGCGATAGTTCGACCCCATCAAAACCCATTCGGGCGACTTTGTCAAACACAAAACAGGGGTCGTCTGTCCAGTTTTCCATCCATAATCCTGCGTGTATACCAAATTTCATCTGTTATCCCTCTTGTTGTGCCTGTAAACGGAGTTTTTTGCGGTCTATTTTGCCTGTGGTGGTCATGTGGAATGAATCCACAAATGCTATTTCCCTTGGGATCTTGTAGGATGCCAAGTGGATTCGCACATGATCCTGTAAGGCTTTTACCATCGTATCATCGCCGCTGTATGTGGGCTTTAAGCGCACAAAAGCTTTGACAATTTGCCCCCTGTCGGCATCGGGTTTGCCAATCGCTGCCACTTCTGTTACCGCATCGTGGGACAGCAGACAGTCTTCAATTTCTGCAGGACCTATGCGTATGCCTGATGATTTTATCAAATCGTCCGTCCGTCCTTTGTACCAAAAATATCCGTCTTTATCGCACACGGCTAAGTCAAAGGTTCGCATCCATTTGCCCAAGCGGATGTCTTGTTCCTTTTGCGGATTGTTTAAATATCCCAAATAGCGTGTGGGCGAATCCGCTGTGGTGACAATTTCTCCCACCGTGCCGTGTTCGACAATATCGCCGTTGTCATCGACCAAAAGTACGGTGTGTCCCGGATAGGCGATGCCCATGGATCCGGCTTTACGGGGGTATAACTTGGCACAATTACCAATCAGGTGATTGACCTCTGTCATGCCGTAAAATTCGTTACACACCACGCCCAATTTTTGTTCTGCCCATTGCAAAGTATCAGCGGCAAGGGCTTCCCCACCTGTGCAGATGACCCGTAATGATATATCGTATGTGTTGCGAGGATTTTCACACCGTGCCAAGCGTTTAATGGCTGTGGGTGCCAAAAATGTATGGGTCACTTTGTGGCGGCACATAAATGTGTATGCCTGTTGTTCGGTAAATCGAGCGTCACTGGTGGCTACCGGTCGTCCCGCTAACCATGCAGGAAACAGCATATCTAGTAATCCCCCTACCCAAGCCCAATCGGATGGCGAATAAAACACCGCATCCGTGTCCTCAGACGATAAATTAAAGAATAGGGCAATCGATGGACGATAGGACGCAAGTACCCGATGTGCGTGCAAAATCCCCTTGGGCATACCCGTAGACCCCGAGGTATACATCAGTAACGCAGGGCTATCCGCCCCCCCGTAACAGGGTGTAAATGGTGTTTTATCGGTAATAATATCATGTAAATCGGGGGCATCGTCGACACTGTCGGTCACAAGGACATGTTGTAGATGGGGCAACAGTGTATCCGCATCCGCTTGCAATGCCGCCCAAGAGTCTTGAGTGGTCAATAAACATTTTGCCCGACAATCATTTAGTGCATGTGCCAAAGTCTGGGGACCGTAAAATTGCGACAGCGGCACTGCCACCGCATGCAGTTTATACACCGCCATATGGGCGATCGCCGTCATCGGTCGCATACGGGTATGTATGCCGATATAATCCCCCTTGTGCATGCCTTTGTTCGCCAAGTACCCCGCCAAATTATCCGATGCGGTATCGATGTCTGCAAACGACCAATTTTCGATACTACCATCGTCTTTTTCGTATATCATGGCGGGGGTATCGCCGTTGCCCAATCGCAATTGATTGCCCACAGTCATATGATATATATTCGCATCTGCAGGTATATCTATCCGCACGCCGTCTGGTGTCCGCCGTAAGCCTATTTTTTGTAAGTCCGTATCCGTCCAATTTTCAAACATTTTCCATCCTTAATACATGTGCCGAATGTGCTTTGTTTCGGGTTCTATCCTTAATACGCACACCGAATGTGCTTTGTTTCGGGTTCTATCCTTAATACGCACACCGAATGTGCTTTGTTTCGGGTTCTATCCTTAATACGCACACCGAATGTGCTTTGTTTCGGGTTCTATCCTTATACATATGCCGAATGTGCCTTGTTTCGGGGGGACTAAAACACATCGTTTCCCCTGTATTTCAGGGTTGATAATTTCTGCAATCACCCGATTTTCACAGTCTTTAAACTGTACCAGTGCCACCGCTTTTTCGCCGCTATCGGTACGATACAAAACTGTTGCTGTGTTGTCGGTTACATGAAAATTATACGAGGTATCACAGCACAGCCGAGGGGGAAAAGTTTTTCCATTGCACACAGCACACAGATGCGACACAGCATGTCCCTGTCGCAAGGCGTCCACATATGGGGCATATGTGCCTTGATGCAGGGTATATGTTAGGTCGATTTTCACACACACCCCTCTAGCACAGAAACCGCACAGTTGGTGGCGATGCCCCCATGTGTATCGACCACCGCATAGGGGCAATCCCAGTGCGTACAGACGCCTTCATAGGTACCGGTTAACAGCTTATACAAAGTCAAAAATTGGGCAATGCCCACCGCACCCACCGGTGCCCCTTGTCCTAATAAGCCCCCCGATATATTTACCGCAAAGCCATTGTCGATGTCAAAACCGCCGGTGCGTTCCATTGCCACCGCATCTTCCGTAAGCCCCAATGCCTCTAATCCCTGCAATTGAGCCCCCGAATAGCTGTCATACATCTCGACAGCGGTGATTTGATTGGGGGATACACCCGCCATAGCATAAGCTTTTTTTGCGGCATTTTTCTTGGCTTGAAACTGAGCAGGGTTTGGGCGATCGCCCAGTCGTACAAAGTCATTGGCAATACACATGCCGGTAATCTGTACACAGGGGGCTTTGGGTGTGTCATCGGTCAAAATAATACACGCCGACCCATCACTCAGGGGGGCACAATCCAGCCGATGATATGGCGAGGAAATCATCGGCGATTGCAACACCTCTTCGATGCTGATATGCAGCGGTAAATGGGCGTTTTTATTGTGTGTGGCATACCGTCGATTACGCACGGCAACGGATGCAAAATCCCGTTCAGTCGCCCCGCTTTGGTGCATGTATGCAAGTGCGGACAGGGCATAAATAGCGGTCGAACTTATATCCTGTTGCCCTTCGAACCAAGAATCATAGGATTGGGTATACAAATACGATATGTCTGATGCGGGCAAATGCGATGCACAGCCTTCAAAACCCAGTACCGCCACCCGTTTTGCGTGTCCACTTGCCACCAGTGATGCCCCCAGTTGCACCGCCACATGTCCCGTAGCACCGCCCCCTTCCGCACGATAGACTTGAATATTATGCAATCCCAACCCATCTGCCAACAACGAGGCAGGATTTAGCTGTAACGAGAAAAAATCGCTCTCAGTGGCAACAACCAACGCATCGATATCACATTTCTCGATACGGCTGTCCAATAATGCCCCGTAAAACGCATCCCGTACCCAGTCCCGATAGGAACTGTTATCTTTGCGGCGATTAAACGGCGTCATGGCACCGCCTGATAGGGTTACACGCATATAACCGCACCCCGCCACATAACGCCTTGCCACACAGAATATACCGTTGCGTTTCTAATATACATGAGTCTGAGGTTCTCTCCTATATTTGTTATATATAAATTTGTATACACAATTTATCCTACAATACTCTGTATGACAAGTCAATATTTTTTTGACACAAAATGGTCACCCGCCAAACTAAGTATTCGTAGCCCCTTACAACTGCCAAAAATCTTGAACAGAAGCGATATAATCCCGTATAGTACCCATAGACCATGTTTCAACTTCCACCCATACGGGCGGTTTTACATACTTTTGGTTAAAATGTTGTACAGGGGGTTGTTTCGATCGATGCCATACGCTCAGCACATATGGATAAAGTGTGGGCGATATTTTGTTTGCCCCAATTGTGGGAAAAAATTTCGACTTCGACCATTTTGTCGTATCCGCTGTTTTCTACCGCTTGGCGGATTTTAGCGAGGTGAATGACGCCATCGCCCATCATGCCCCGATCCATTAGAAAATCTGTTGTTGGTACCAGCCAATCACAGACATGAAACGCACACAAGCGGTTATCGGCACCGATGGTGGCAATTTGGGTATATAACTCTGGATCCCACCAGCAGTGGTATACATCGAGGGCAACACTGATTTTGGGGGTGGCGGTCGGGTGTGGTTCGATGGCTTGGCACATGTCATGGGCTTGTTTTAGGGTGTTTAAACACGCCCGATCGCCCGCATACATAGGGTGCAACGGTTCCAGCCCCAATTGCACGGGCATATCTTGTGCGTATGCGGCAAGTTCGGCAATGCCCTCTTGTACTTGAGTGCGGGCGGTGCTGATGTCGTCCGTGCTGTTTTCTGGAATCGACCCGACCACAAAGATAAACGCCGGTGCCCCCAACGCAACCGCATCGTCTATACAGCGTTTATTGGCATCGATATTTGCCTTAAATTGTCTGACAGTGGTGGCGGGAATATAGGGGCTGCGACAGTATCCAGAGACTTTTAAGCCCGTAAACTGTAAATGCCGTGCCACCGTTTTTACATCTTGGGACTGTATATCTTGCACCCACGGGGCAATACCGCCAAACCCTTGATATGCAATGGCATCAGCGGTTTTAAATATATCTTGCTGAAAGCCCAATGTGGCGGTGTTTATCGAACACAGGTGTAAATTGTCTTTTAGGGTACGCATGTTATATTCTCTTTTGCTATCAGGTATTATTAAAACCGTACCATGTGCAAACCCCCGTCCGCTTGAATGGCTTGTCCGGTGGCAAATACCATATTGCCTATCGCCATTGCCCCGGCAATACTGCCCATTTCTTCGGGGGTGCCCATGCGGTTAATCGCCGACAAACCCTGTTGTGCCAGTTGGGTGTATTTGTCCATAACCCCAGCGGTCATATCGGTTTTAATCAACCCCGGTTGGATTTCATAGACGCCGATATGGTCGTTGGCAAATTGTGTGGCAAACAGCTTGGTTATCATGCTTGCCGCCGCTTTTGAGATACAATATTCCCCCCGGGCAATCGATACCGCATGGGCATTCGATGAGGTTACATTGATGATGCTGTGGTGTACGGCTGTGCGATCGGTTTTATTTTGTAACAGGTATGTTGCAAACGCTTGACACAAGAAAAACATCGCTTTTGTATTGATATTCTGGCAGCGGTCGTAGCTTTCCTCGCTGACCGTTAGTAGATTATCCCGCAACAATACGGACACTCCCGCATTGTTTACCAATGTGGTTAAGGGCGAACCGATGTGGTTTTCCGCTTGTTGTAATATATTTGCGTGGTTTCGAATATCTGACACATCGAATATGGATAAACACGCTCGTTGTCCCATGTCCTGCACCTTCTGTACGGTGTGTTGGGCATCTTGGCTGGCACTGGTAGCGTTTACCACCACATCAAAGCCTTGTGATGCTAGGTTTAAGGCGATGCCCCGTCCGATACCCCGGGCACCACCGGTAACAAGGGCTGTGCGTTGGGTCATTGTACTTTTGCTCCGTTTTTTTGTAATTCCCGGGCGATGATAACCCGTTGAATTTGGTTGGTACCTTCGTAAATTTGGGTGATTTTGGCGTCTCGATACAGGCGTTCTACTTCGAATCCTTTGATAAAGCCACTGCCGCCAAACACTTGGCAAGCATTGGCGGTTTGGGCAACGGCAATGTCGCCGGCAAAGCATTTTGCCATCGAGCATTCTTTGGTTGCGGGCAGGTTGTTATCCAAGCGAATAGCGGCTTTTTCCACCAATGCCCGGGCGGCGGCGACATCCTTTGCCATGTCCGCTAAGATAAACTGTATGCCTTGAAATTCACCGATGGTTTGGTTAAATTGTTTGCGTTGTCCCGCATATTCGACCGCCGCTTCCAGTCCCGCTTGGGCGATGCCAACCGCTAGGGAAGCAATGCCGACCCGCCCTTTGTCCAGAACCGACATCATCATGTAAAAGCCTTTGTTTAATTCGCCCAACAGCCCGATGTCTTCGACGGGGGTGTCCCTAAAGAACAATGCCCCTACTTGGCTGGATCGCTGTCCCATTTTGCGTTCTTTCGGACCTTTTTCTACGCTGTCTTGGGTGCAATCGACGATAAAGATACTCATACCCCGATGCCCCGCATCCACATCTGTACGGGCAAGTACGAACGCATAATCGGCTATGGGGGCGTTGTGAATCCATATTTTTTCCCCGTTTAATACCCAACCGCTATCGGTTTTGCTGGCAACGGTTTTGATGCCGGATACATCGGTGCCTGCCCCGGCTTCGGTTATACAGTACGCCGGGCGTTTTTTCGCCTGCAAAATAGGAGTCAAATATTTGGCGTGTTGTTCTGCGGTACCATGTTTGGTAAGCAAGCTGCTGACCAGTTCAATCAATCCGCATTGATCGGCAACGGAGGCGTATCCACGGGACAGCTCTTCCATAACGATAGCATATGCCAACGAATCCATACCCGCCCCGCCCAGTTCGGCGGGGGTGGTGATACCGAATAATCCCATTTGTGCCATTTGGTCGTAAATATCGCTGGCAAAACGGGATTCGGCGTCCAGTTGTTCCGCTTGTGGGCGGATAACTTCGTTGGCAAAGCGGGCGGTCATATCACGGATTTGGGTATACATTTCACTGTCTAAAGTGGCGGCAATATACATGTGTTTTCTCTCCTTTATACATATGGGGTATTGCCTTAATTATCGTTAGAGTTAAATAGTTTGTAAAGGGTTTATTTGTAACATGGCGGTAAAAATAGGCTAACTATTTGATTTATAACATATATTTTTATCGTACTTGGGGGTTAAAAAAACGCTGCGTGGTAAAAAATCATGTTGTATTGTTGTCGTATATGTGGTATGTAACCTAGGAGTTAAAAAATGGAGTATACAGAAATTATGAGAGTTACAGATATTCAAAATACGCCTATGACAGATTGGATTGCCGATGGGGCAAGCGTGCTTATCAGCGGGTCTGGGGGCGGTTTATTAGAAGCCGATGGCATTATGCAACGGATTGAACAGTCGTTTTTGGACACCGGGCATCCCCGAGATTTAACCGTTGTACATGGCTTGGGTATCAGCAATGGTACGGATTCTGGATTGCAACGGTTTGCCCATGAGGGGATGATTCGCCGGGTTATTGGCGGGCATTGGAGCTGGGGACCGACATTACAAAAAATGTGTTTTGAAAACAAGATACAAGCCTATACTTTCCCTGCGGGTATGTTGATAACCTTAATGCGTGAGGTTGGGGCGGGCAGACCGGGGGTGATTACCAAAACCGGTTTAGGCACTTTTGCCGATCCGGATTTTGGCGGCGGCAAATGCAATGAAATAACCAGCGACGATTTGGTGGAAAAAATCACTGTCGATGGAGAGCAGTATTTGCGGTATAAACCGTTAAAAATCGATGTGGCGATTATTCGTGGTACCTATATGGACGCACAAGGCAATATAACCAACAAACACGAACCGGCGGATTTGGATGTCTATCCGTGTGCCTTAGCGGCGTATAACAGCGGTGGTGTGGTACTGGCACAGGTGGCAAAACAAGGCGATTCGCCAATTGTTCCCGCCCGCTTGGTATCGGTGCCGGGGGTTTTAATACACGGGTATTTACAGGTCGATGCTCCCCAATGTGCTATCAGCCATTACAACCCCGCCATCAGTGGGGAAGTGGAACAAGACGATAACGATTCGGCGGTGTTGGCATTGCCACAAGGCATGCGGGGGGTGATTGCCCGCCGTGCTGCCGATGAAATTGGCGATGCGTGGTCGGTCAATTTTGGCTTTGGTATTCCCGGCGGTATTCCCGCTATTTTAAGCGATCGCCGTATCGAATACTGGGGGACTTTGGAACAGGGGATTCATCGGGGCAATATGCTCGATGGGGCGGTGTTTGGGGCGGCGTTGTATCCTGCGGCGATTATGTCGTCTACACAGCAATTTGATTTTTATTCGGGCGGCGGTTTGGACTGTGCGTTTTTGGGTATGGGGGAAATGGATAAACACGGCAATGTGAATGTGTCTAAGTTGGGCGATTATATTGTCGGACCCGGCGGCTTTATCGACATTGTACAAGGGGCAAAAAAGATAGTGTTCTGTGGCACTTTTGAAGCCAAAGGCTTAAAAACTTCGTTCGATGAGAACGATGCCATTTGCATCGATTCGCACGGACAAATCCCCAAGTTGGTCGACACGGTAAAACATGTTACATTTAGTGGTAAAAACGCTATCGCCCAACAAAAACAAGTGATTTATGTGACCGAAAGAGCGGTATTCGAACTGCGACCAGCAGGGGTAACCCTGATAGAAGTACGGCAGGGGGCGGATATACACCGTGATGTGTTACAACGGATGCAATTTGCCCCGATTGTGGATATTGCGGGCGATTGAAAACAAAATGGCTATGAGATTGTCGGTATATCATGCATGCGAAATGCCCATCATTTGTATTTAGAGGCGATGTGAAGTGTTGCTGTAAGGCAGAATGTCAGGGGTGTTTGCGTTGGGGCGTGGGTAATATGGGCGGTATAGCCCCGATCGACTTATGCTAGCAACAGTTAAAGTATCCGCAGGTATCTTAGAAAACGCACAAGGGCAGATCTTGATGGCAACCCGTCCCGCTGGTAAATTCTGTGCGGGACAATGGGAGTTTCCTGGCGGCAAAATAGAGCCGCAAGAAACCCCCATCGATGCCCTATATCGAGAATTACAAGAAGAAATTGGGATAACAATTGACAAACGCACAGCGGTGTTGTACAATACAGTCAGGCATGTGTATGAAACATTTATACTAGACATGCCGGTGTTTTGGTGTCGCAACTGGATCGGCGTCCCAATCCCCAAGGAAGGTCAGCAATTAGAATGGATGGATATTGCCATTATTCACAGCTTGGATGCGGTGCTTGCGGACAAGGATCTGATTGCCAAAATCCAACGGGACAAACGGGCAGGCACCACAAGGCACCATCAATTAAAAGTGTAGTCTTATGTAAGTTTAAGGAGAATAGAAAATGGAAAAACTAGGTCATATATTGGCGGTCATCGGGGTGTTGTTGGCTATTAGTGCTTGCGGGCGGCAGGCGGTGCAAAACCCAGAAGCCAGCAAAGCAGAAATGCAGCAAGAAATCGCCATTCAAGTACAAAAGCAACAGCAATACGAACAGCAACACGGTGCTTTTGACCCGTGGAGATTGCCCGCCCGCTTTGATAGTATTTTTGAATACGATGCGTTTTTTGTCGCCCATGGCGAACGCATACTACAAGCGGCAAAAGATTTATGTGCATATAAAATGTTTCGCATGGGCTTTGTTGCCAATACACAGGTTTATGCACCCAGTATCCCGAAAAAATACGATGGGTATCCGGTTGTGTATGGATTGACTCCAGACTTTCCCGCCGAAAATGTCGGTATGCAAAAAGGCGATGTGATTTTGGCAATCAATGGAACGGCGGTGCGTGATCCGCATGTATTTGCCAGTGTGTATGTGCGAGCCTTTAGTAAAAACCGCAACAAGATAACTTATTACAGCGTATCCGAACAACAAGAGAAGACCGTATATGTGCTGGGTGCAGAAACTTGCCAAATGCACATTGTAACCATCGATGAGAGTGTGTTAAACGCCTCTGCCGATGGTGTGGTTGTTCGTATGTATCCTATGTTGTTTGACTTTTTGCAAAAAGACCAGTACATGATAAGTGTTGTGTCCCACGAAATTGCCCATAACATTATGGCACACAACAAGCGAGGAAGGGATAATTTCAAATATTCTGGTATTATTATCGAAAACTTGTCGCAAATATTGTTATTGGATAGGTTTGGCGTCGACAATATGTGGGATTATGAAGATAAGCAAAATGTATCAAAGGATTTGGGCAAAATCGGTGCCAAAGTTGCCAAAAAAGCATTCAATCCCGTTTTAGAGGCAGAAGCCGATTATGTGGGGCTATACTTGATGGCACGGGCGGGATATGATGTACAAGGGGCACAAAATACTTGGCGTCGTATGGCGTTATCAGAAAGTGAAGACATCCTTAAAGCCAGTGCCACCACCAGCCACCCCCCCACGCCCGCACGGTTTATAGCACTGGAAAAAACCATTGCAGAAATTCAGCAAAAGTTAAAAACCGAAAAAGCAACAGACTTAATGCCCGTCTTCACCAACTACACATTGCAAGACATAAAAGACAGGCAAATGGCAGTATGGGGTATTGAATAAAGACGGTTGCAGCCGTTAAGAGCGTAAAGCTGATGTGGTGTCCGATGCGGGTATGGGTGGTATCTTTTGCATACAGCTCGTGAAAGAGTAGCACCCGCAACGGCGTTACATGTTTATGGACTGTGCTTCGAATCCACCAATGCGTGACTCAGGTACTGCGGACAGGTGTTTGCAATGATTTTATACAAACCTTGTCATATTTGTCCCGCACTCCATGTACCAAACACACATATTATGCGTGTCCCACTTGACCAGACAGGGCATGGGGGGGAATGCCGTTTTTTGTCAATGCCGTATACCACATGGTATCGTTGGGGGTTTGGAATACCAAATCTTGGCTGGCATCGACGCACAGCCATTTGTTATCTTTGATTTCTGCTTCCAGTTGCCCCTTTTTCCACCCCGCATAGCCAAGGGCAATTTTGTATTGTTGTGGACCTGATCCCTGTACAATTTGCGACAAAATCCCCACCGTTGCGGTCAGCGAAAAAGTATCGTCGATCTGAGCCGTAGATGATTCTGCATACGACGATTCGTGCAAGATAAACCCGTGTGTGCTATCGACTGGTCCGCCCATGTAAATGTGCGGGTTTTGGTGGCTGGTCTGTATGGGGACATCTATTTGCTCCAATAAATCATTGAGACGAATATCGCTTTCTGGCTTATTTAATATCAGCCCCATTGCCCCAGTCGCATCATGCACACACAGCAAAATACAAGATTGATAAAAAATACTTGCAGAATGCGTATCATTTGCAATAAGTATTTTCCCCATAAAACTGGTATTGCTTTTTTTCATAATATTATATACACTTTATCCCATGTTGTTATTAAAGATGTTTCGAAGGTTAGTATACCACATGTATTGGCTGTTGTCGATAGTTTATGCGATGACGGCAACAAGTGTTTTTGCCAGCGGTACAATGGGGCTTATTTCCCTGAGTAAAACCTACACCAGCAAAGCGGGTACGGTGCGTGTTGTGGCGGTTAGGGATACTGTGCCTGATTCACAGGCGATGGTTTTGGAATTTGCCTTACAAGAAGGCTGGAAAATATATCACAAAGATTCTATGGATGCGGGGATTCCCCCAGAGTTCAGTGATAACAATTCGCAAAATATCACCATATCAGAATTTGACTTTCCACCACCCGAATCCTTTGACAGTTTGGGGATAAAAACACTGGGGTATGTGGATAAAGTGTCGTTGCCATTTACCATTACCACAACGGATGTCAACGCACCGATGGTGTTCGATATGGATTTGTCCTTTGTATCTTGCAATAATTATTGTGTGCCCATAACCCACAATATAAGTTTTACCATCCCCCCAGCTGAGGTACAAAAAATAGCTGTACCCACACAACAGACACAGGCGATAAATACTGCTGACACGGATATGATCCATATTCCCCCTGTGTTTCCGGGCGAATCCCCAGTCGATAGCTACACCCCCCATATTGTGTGGATACTGGTTATCAGTTTATTGGGGGGATTGATTTTAAATGTCATGCCTTGTGTGCTGCCCGTGCTGTCGATAAAAGTGTTGCAAGTTACCGATGGCAATCGGCACACTATGCTGTATACCAGTGCGGGCATTATCAGTGTGTTTGGCGTGTTGGGGGCGATTATCACTTTGGCAAAAACATCGTTCGGATGGGGGTTTCAGTTTCAATACGCATGGTTTATCGTTGTTATGAATGTGTTATTGGTGTTTATGATATTAAATTTGTGGGATAAATTTTGCGTACAGATTCCCGATCGCCTGATACGCATTTTGCCCAAAGGGGCGTCCGAGCGGGGACAGGCGTTTTTCCATGGGGTGATGACAACCGTACTAGCCACTCCGTGTTCTGCCCCTGTGGTGGGTGTGGCTTTGGGATTTGCGTTGATGATGAGCCCCTATATGGCAATAGGGGTGTTTATCAGTATGGGGGTGGGTATGGCGTTGCCGTATGTGATACTGTACTTTTCGCCGGCTTTGTCGAAAAAACTGCCCAAACCGGGGGCGTGGATGCAGACCTTTAAAAAGGTGTTAAGTATACCGCTAATAGGGTTGGTGATATACCTGTTGTATATGCAAGTCCATGCCCTTATACCTACCGCTGCCTTTATCAGTATGGGGTTGATTGCCGTTATTGCCTTGATACAGTGGCTAAAACCCGTGTATTATCGCATGGGGATTGTCCTGTCGATGGGTGTATTGGTGGGGTTGGCTGTGTTGGGGGGCAAACCGTCCATAGATGACAAACTGTCGCCCCCGTGGGTGGCGTTTGATGCCGGTGCTATCGCCCCATTGCTGCAACAAAATAAAACCGTTGTTGTCGAGGTAACCGCCACTTGGTGTGTAACATGCAAAGTAAACCAATTTACCACTTATGACAAACAGTCCGTACAAGGTGTTATCACCCAACCCAATATAGTTATGATGCGTGCCGATTGGAGCTTGCCAAGTGACGACATTTTACAATATATACAATCGTGGAATCGCAATGGCATTCCGCTTACGGTTGTATATACACCCAAGACCCCACAAGGGGTGTTGTTGCCGGAAATCCTAACCCCCCGTGTGTTATTGAGTGCGATACAACAATAGGATACCGCACATGCAGTTTGGAAAATATGTACACGCTGATTTTATCCTAGATGAAAGTTTTGTCCGTATTAACAATTGCAGTTTGCCCGTAATCCACCGTGCCGTATATACACATGCGGAAAAAATACGCTATGACAGTGTCAAAAATCCAACCGTGTTTTATCGCCAGCGTTTTTTAGAGCTGTTACAGCACAATAAACAGGCACTGGCAATGGAGATAAACGCACACCCCAAAGACATTGCCTTGACCACTAACACTACCGACAGTATGAACGCTATTTTACGCACGCTGCTGCTGATGCCGGGCGACGAGATCCTTATCGATATGCACGCCCACATATCGCACCGCTGTATTGCAGAGTTTGTCTCATACCGGGCGGGGGCAAGGTTGGTAAAAGTCTATTCCCCGTTTCCCATTTGGAAAAAACAAGAGTATGTCGATGCGTATATCGCCGTCATAACCCCCCGTACCCGATTGGTAATACTAGAAGATATTTGTTCCGCTTATGGCTTGCACATTCCCATCGAGCCGATTATCGATTATTGTAAATCCAGACGCATTCAAGTATTGGTTGTGGGGACAAATGCGGTTGCTGTTCGTAAAATAAATGTGCAGAAATTGGGGGCAAATTGGTATGTGGGGGCATGCCACAGATGGGGGCTGTCGATGCAGGGTACGGGTTTTATTTGGGCATCGGAAGACAGCCAAAACCTGCGATCGACCATCATCAGCAAATACAACCACCGGGCATATCCAGACAATTTTAATTGGGCGGGCAACAAAGATTACACGGCGTGGCTGACCATTGCCAAAGGGCTACAAGTGGGCAAACCCTACCGAGATAACGGTGGCGAAGCATACTCTAAAGATTTAATGATATGGGCAAAAGAATATCTATCAGACCGCTTTGGGGTTGCCGATATTGCCGATGATGAAATGGTCGGTAAAATGGGCGTTGTGATGTTGCCAGCGGCTTTACAACACCGCAATATTAGCCATGAAGACATTGCAGAAAAATTGTTACAACACAACATTATTGCCACCATCCATCAAATATACGACAAAAAAATTCTCAGATTAACAGCAGATGTGTTTAACACCCAAGACGACTACATCGCCTGTGCCGATGCGATCGACAAGATTATCGACACATAAAGCGGTGGCAGTTGCTGATCGTAAATGTATAATTGCCATTCAAAAAATCGTTGTTGTCAATATCGAGAGTCGAGGCAACAAAATTGCCCGTATCGATAACCCCGTCCGCAGTAATCAGTATGCCATTGGGATTGACCAAAAACACACTACCATTAGCGTTAATCCGCCCAGCAATCTCCGAAGTAAAATCGCCCGTAACCCGATTTAAGGTTGCCGAATCGCTACTGGGTTGGTTAAAGTTTACCGTACTATCTTTGCCAACAGAAAAGCTTTTCCAATCGATAACCGCCTTATCCGATTGCTGATTTATATCGAGAGAAATATACCCCCCCCCCCCCCAGCATATTTGAGATCAGCAGAACCTTCCTGTACCACACCACCCTGTGGCAAGCCACCAGCAAGCACCACACCACTAGCACCCAACGCAGACACCACTAATAAGCCAAACTTTATAGATTTATACAACATAGTTTTATTTCCCTTGATGTATTATTAAGTAAACCCAACACCATATATATATATATATATACGCATGCAACCACGCATACAGCACACCTAGAAATCGCACTGTACCATGTTTTGTAAAATAGTGCAAAAAATAAAAATGTACTCGATTCTTTGTTGATAACCAATGTTATCAAACGGGTTTTTGCACGGAAACTGGTTTCGGCATCTGATAAGCTGATACTATAATCCATATAAAACCGCAAACTACAAAAAAAAGACCCCCTAGTCAAAAAACTAGGGGGCAAGTTTTGGAAGTATCTAAGTAGTCATATATCATACTAACAATAGTATTACATATAAAAAAATGAAGTTCTGAAAGAAAATATCTCAGTGCTTGCATTTGTAATATAACAACATGCCATCTATAAAAATACCCTCAATACGCAAAACTTTTTTAAAGTTCGTAAATGGCAGAAATTACGCCAAAATAAATGGGCAAATATCGTAAAGTACATAAAAATTACCGTTCACGATATGGATATATCGTCAATAACATATATGGTATCCGTATATAGAAAATAATTATTATATAAAATTTATTAAATTAACACATTAAATATATAGATTCGACAAATATGGGCAAATCTTTTTAAAACGGCGAGCTGATATTATAAATATTACAAATAGTATTAATCACATACTTTAACAAGCGTTTTTTTTGTTTGGTGCGTTTAAATACCAAGTTTACATCCCACGCATGGTGTATAACATCGGGGCGAATCGGGCGTAATATGCCCGATTGGCAATACGGTTTGGCAATATGTTGTGGCAAGATTCCCAATGCCAAACCAGACTTAATATATACCAAGTGGGCTTCTGCGTTCGAAGATTCGAAAACACCATCCGTATCCGGCAAGTGCTTAATGTGAAATGCCCGCCGGGAAAAACTTTGTTGGCTGAGTACTTTGTGCGTTATCTGGCTGTCATCTACATCAAACAACGCATGGTTTTTGCCCACATACAAATAACACTGTTCCCGATACAGGCAAATATAATCTAACAAATGGTGTTTATTGGGGCTGGAACACAGGGCAATATGCAGATTTTCCATCAAAATAGCATTTTCCAAATGCGTCGAATTCATATATTCCACATGAAATTTTATATCTGGATTTTGTGTATGTATGGTGTGTAAAATGGTTTCGATTTTGCTGTTTTCATCCGTGTAGGTCATATCCATACACCCCATATAAATAGTACCTTGTAATCTGTGTTGTAAATCTTGGTTAGCGTCCCAAAAATCATTGGTTTGTTGCAACAACAACAGGGCATTTTTATAAAAGACTTCTCCCTTCTCGGTCAAGAAAAACCCTTTTGGTCCCCGTTCACACAACCGATAGCCCAGCTTGTATTCCAATTGCATGATGTGATTCGAAACCGATCCCGGCGACATGTGCAGTATGTTTTGTGCTTGTGAAAACCCGCCGGCTTCGACCACAGTAACAAAACAATATAAAGATTTTAAGTTAATATTATTAAAAAATACCATATGCTTTTCCAACAGGTGTTTGTACAGGGGGTATCGAAGATAAAACGGTTGTGCAAACAGCACCGTAAAATATGTTTTTGGTTTTTAAGGTCAGGTGTTGTTGATGGGGGGACATATGTTATTACAACTCCGAAAAATCCGCCCCTAATTTTGTCATTAAGTTTACAAATGTGGGGAAGCTGGTGTTTACGGGGGTTATGTCGTCTATTTTTACGGGGGTTTCGGTTGCCATGCCCATGATCAGAAAACTCATTGCCAAGCGGTGGTCTAAGTGGGTGGTGATGGTGCCACCGCCTTGTACGGTTTTGTTGCCGTATACCACCATCCAATCGTCGCCGTGTTGGGTTTTGACACCGTTGGCATGCAGCCCGTCGATGACCGCTTGCAGGCGGTCGGATTCTTTGACCCGCAACTCACCCACCCCCAGCATTGCCGTTTTGCCATCGGCAAAAGCCGATACTACAGACAGTATGGGATATTCGTCGATCATGCTTGCCGCCCGATCGGCGGGGACGGTAACGCCGTGCAATGGGGCGTATTGCACCCGCACATCGGCAATCGATTCGCCCCCAGAAATACGGGTGTTTGTAATTGTAATATCCGCCCCCATTTCTTTTAAGGTGGTAAACAATCCCGTACGGGTGGGATTCATACATACATTATCGATGGTTACATCCGCATTGGGGACTAGGCACGCCGCCGCAACCACAAACGATGCGGACGATGGATCGGACGGAACCACAATGTCCGCCCCCCGTAAAGTCGGCTGTCCATGCAAAGTAATACGGGTTTTGTCGCCGTCTTGCTGTACATCGACAGTCGCCCCAAAGTGTCGCAACATGTTTTCCGTATGGTCTCGGGTCGGGTGCGATTCGATAACCGTAGTGTGTCCTCGACCGCTTAAACCCGCCAGCAATATCGCTGATTTTACCTGTGCCGATGCCACCGGCAGGGTATAACAAATAGGCAGTATCTCATCGGTGCCATGCACGGTTAAAGGCAATTTTTCTGCGTTCGAATCGATCGTTACCCCCATCTCTGCAAGCGGCTCTATCACCCGTCCCATAGGGCGGTTGCGGAGCGAATCGTCCCCCGTTAGGGTGGCTTTGATACTTTGACCGCCCAAGATGCCCATAATCAAACGGGTCGAAGTCCCCGAATTGCCCATGTCTAAAATATCTGTTTGGCTGGTGCAATCCGCCAAGCCCCACACCTATAACCGTCCACGAACCATCGGTATTTTTGCTAATATCCGCCCCCATTTTAGCAAACGCAGCGGCGGTCGCCATTACATCTTCGCCCTCTAGCAACCCGACAATATGGGTTTTGCCAATCGCCAACGCCCCCAGCATAACCGCCCGATGCGATATAGACTTATCCCCCGGCACCAATGCGGTACCGCACAATGTAGAAATGTTAGACGATATATAGGGGTGCATAGTTTTTTCCTCATTATATTGGGCGTTGTATTTATGTCCATTCGTGCTATTATAGTACACAAAGAAATGCTTAAATACAACAGGGAATATTATGTACAACACGGACGATTTTTTGAAATTGTGTCACATCGATGGCACGCTGCACGCTTTATACAAACAATACGGTTTGCCCGATCCCCGACCTACAGCATCTGGATTTTGGGCGTTGGTACGCATTGTCAATGCCCAGCTTATATCTACCGCCGCCGCACATACGATTTTACAACGAATCGAACAGATAATCCCCGACCGTACGGCACAGGCTTGGCACAGCACTGATACACAACAGATTCGCACCTGCGGTATGTCGCAAAGCAAAATCGATACCTTAAATACCATTGCCCATGACATTGGTAATGACGACCTAAATCTGCAAGCACTGGCACAACAACCGCCACAAATCATTCACAAAACCCTAACCGCATACAAGGGCATTGGCAATTGGACCGCCAACGCATACGCTTTACAACACCACACAGATGTGTTTTTATATGACGACTTAGGCGTACGGGACGGGGTGAAAATTATCCTGAACCTCGACACCCGCCCAAGCAGTGCCTTTTGTAAATCCCATTATGAAACACACTGGCAACCATACGGATCTTGTGCCACTTATTTTGTGTGGCATATTAAAAATGTTGTCGAAAAAGAAAATGCCCCCCTATAATAGAACATTATAGGGAGGCACTTGAGAGAGATGAGAAAGAGAAACTTATGAGAAGGAAAACTGTTTAATCTTTACATCAAGTTTTTAAATAACTGATCGTCGATGTCTTTAAAGAATTCTTTACAATACGCACTAACAGCCAATTCGTACGATGCGTTACCGACAGGCGTGCCGCCTTTGCTTACTTCTGCATTGTATTCTGCTAGGGGTTTGTCAGCGTCCGTTACTTGGCAGGTTTGTGTGACTGTGTAATTGCCATCGGATTGGGTGTCTGTATATACGGTTGCACTCGCTATACCGAATGTAGCAACAGAGGTTATGGTAAGTAGTTTTAATAGGTTTATCATGGTGTTATCTCCGTAATAATAAAAAATTTCACTGTGTTCGTCGCCGAACGGTTTCATATAAAAATAGTTCGCTTTGCAGATGTGTATATGTATACCCGTGCATCGCTTACAGTGTCATCATAGGGGGGATGGGATTATGTGTATATGCAAACTTCGCAAACGGGCAAAATATTTACATATAAAGTGTATCTTATATCGTTAATTATACTATTTACAACGGCTTTGGTTTGTGTTGATAATATGTCCATCAAGGGCGTTTTCGTGAGTGTTATTATATACACCATGAACAGTTTACGCAGAAAATATGCCCCATCACGCATACTGTATTTTTATTGATATATACATATATAATATTCACACAGGGAACATAGAAATACCCCCTTAAACATTATAAGGAAACACCTGAGAGAAACAGAGAGTAAAGATATGTATTAATCTTATACACTGTTATACCGTAAATTTTGCCAACGCACCTATGATACGCATACCCCCTGCATTGCTTACACCACCATACATACGAAACAGAAATGCCCCCTTGATAATTTGAACATTATAAGGGGGCACCTGAGAGAAAGAGAGAGAAAGATATGAATTTAATCTTACATATTGTAAACTTTGCAACGCACTTATGATACGCATACCTCCTGCATCGTTTACACCCCCATAATAGCGGTTGTACACATATGTGTATATAGGCATTTCGTAAAAAGGCAATTATTTTACATATAAAGTTTATTTTATGCGTTAATTACGCCACTGACACGGTATTTTGTCTGTTACGCTGTGATTTTACGGGAGTGTTTTCGTGAATGTCATGTGTACAGCATAAACGGTTTACACAGAAAATATGTCCTATAGCACACACCGGTATATGTAGATATAGTTTTCATACGATACAGAAATGCTCTCTTGATAATCTGAACATTATAAGGGGGGACACCTGAGAGAGAGAATTTTCATACATACGAAACAGAAATGCCCCCTTGATAACTTGAACATTATAAGGGGGCACCTGAGAGAAAGAGAGAGAAAGATATGAATTTAATCTTACATTGTAAACTCTGCAACGCATCTATGATACGCATACCTCCTGCATCGTTTACACCCCCATAATAGCGGTTGTACACATATGTGTATATAGGCATTTCGTAAAAAGGCAATTATTTTACATATAAAGTTTATTTTATGCGTTAATTGTACCAATGACACGGTATTTTGTCTGTTACGCTGTGATTTTACGGGAGCGTCTTCGTGAATGTCATGTGTACAGCATAAAACGATTTACGCAGAAAATATGTCAAATCACGAAGGATATATCTATTATCAGTTATATTTTACATGTAAAGCAAACCATATTATGAATATAAACCCTTGTATAAAAAAGTGTACGCATAGACAATGTACAGGACCTTTCTGTTTTACAGGGACATAAAAGAATCGAAAAAACCATTTGTAAAAATTGCCCCGATGTGGTACATTATGCTTATAGCGTGTATGAGCATGCGAAACAAAAGAATTTTTACAAGGAGATACTCATGAAAAATACTAAATGTGAAATGGATCCGGGATTGAACTAATGTTCGTCTTGGACATCCTACGGGGAATATTGTTAAGCCCCGAAGCACTTGCTACTGTGGTTGTTGGGGTTTGCGGTTTTTGGTGGCATTCTAAGACAAGCAGGAAATTTATGCGTCGTCAACACACTTTTACCATAGTATCCCAATCTACTATGGATGCGGTGTTACAAGACAAAGTCGCCAAGCTACGGCAGTATAATTCTACATATCAAGGTGACGATGAAAAAGATCCAGAAAATTGGCAACACACTGGTAATGACGACGATTTACGAGCGTATCTGAACTTTTTGGAAGGTATCTCTGCTGCTGTTCGTAGTGGCGATTTGGACGAGAATTTACTACACTCTACATACCGGGGTATCGTAGTAGGCTATTTCAAGAGATTCGAAAAGCACATACATCGTGAAGATAGAAAAACAGAAAGAGCATTTGAAAACTTGCAGTGGCTATATATGCCCATCGTGAAGATAGAAAAACAGAAAGAGCATTTGAAAACTTGCAGTGGCTAGCAGAAAAATGGCATAAAAAAACAAAGTAGGCGGTTAATATCCACACTCCTTACATATACCCTAGATTATACTACCCACTTTGGTAGCAACACACTTAGACGCCATAGCTTGGGCGGTGGTTATATCCGATTCGGTCATTTCTTCGGCAATAATATCATCACGCAATTCGACCGCCGTTTCATGCTCATTATACGCAGCAATGTTAGCCCACATATGGGCAAGTATATAATCCTGTGGCACACCGTTACCTAAAGTATACATAACCCCTAGATTATTCTGTGCGTTTGCATTCCCTTGTTCGGCGGATTTTTGATACCAATACGCCGCTTGTATATAATCCTGTGGCACACCTTTACCGAAATCATACATATTCCCTAGATTATGCTGTGCTTTTGCATCCCCTTGTTCGGCGGATTTTTGAAACCAATACACCGCTTGTTTATAGTCTTGTGGCACACCTTGACCCTTTGCATACATAAGCCCTAGATTATACTGTGCTTCTGCAACCCCTTGTTCGGTGGATTTTTGATACCAATACGCTGCTTGTTTATAATCCTGTGGCACACCTTCACCTAAACGATACATATTCCCTAGATTATACTGTGCTTTTGCATCCCCTTGTTCGGCGGATTTTTGATACCAATACACCGCTTGTTTATAATCCTGTGGCACACCTTTACCGACATGATACATATTCCCTAGATTATACTGTGCTTTTGCATCCCCTTGTTCGGCGGATTTTTGAAACCAATACACCGCTTGTTTATAATCCTGTGGCACACCTTTACCGAAATAATACATAAGCCCTAGATTATTCTGTGCTTCTGCATCCCCTTGTTCGGCGGATTTTTGATACCAATACACCGCTTGTTTATAATCCTGTGGCACACCTTGACCTAAACCATACATAAGCCCTAGATTATTCTGTGCTTCTGCATCCCCTTGTTCGGCGGATTTTTGAAACCAATACACCGCTTGTTTATAGTCCTGTGGCACACCTTGACCCTTTGCATACATATACCCTAGATTATACTGTGCTTCTGCATCCCCATGTTCGGCTAGAGGTTTCCAATTGTCGATAGCGGTTTGGTAATCGCCTTTAAATACGCATCGAATCCCTTGTAAAGATCCGCCCCAAATGCAGGTGACACAAACAATGTGGTCATTACTACAATCAGATATTTTTTAAGCATATTTTCTCCTCTCATGTAATCGTGCAAACAGTATACTATTTACATGCCCTGCTTGCAAGTATCTTTAAACGAATCATAGGTATTACCGAAACGGGTTTTTTTGTATGATCCTAGTATTCTTATGTGATTCGAATAAAATTGCAGCTCGTCCAGAGACTGTATGACCCTTGTGTCTTGTAAGTGTCCGTCGAATTCTATACTCCACATACCGGGGTATCGTAGTGGGCTATTTCAAAAGATTCGAAAAGTACATATATGCCCATCGTGGAGATAGAAAAACAGAAAGAGCATTTGAAAACTTGCAGTGGCTAGCAGAAAAATGGCATAAAAAAACAAAGTAGGCGGTTAATATCCACACTCCTTATACCCACTAGCAACACACTTAGACGCCATAGCTTGGGCGGTGGTTATGCCTGATGCGGTCATTTTTTTGGCAATATCATCACGCACTTCAGCTGCCTCTTCATCCCCATTATACGCAGCAATATTAAACCACATATGGGCAAGTATATAATCCTGTGGCATACCTCGATCTAAATAATACATACCCCCTAGATTATACTGTGCTTCTGCATCCCCTTGTTCGGCGGATTTTTGATACCAATACACCGCTTGTTTATAGTCCTGTGGCACACCTTGACCTAAATCATACATAAGCCCTAGATTATACTGTGCTTCTGCAAACCCTTGTTCGGCGGATTTTTGATACCAATACACCGCTTGTTTATAATCCTGTGGCACACCTTGACCTAAATCATACATAAGCCCTAGATTATACTGTGCTTCTGCAAACCCTTGTTCGGCGGATTTTTGATACCAATACACCGCTTGTTTATAATCCTGTGGCACACCTTGACCTAAATCATACATAAGCCCTAGATTATACTGTGCTTCTGCAAACCCTTGTTCGGCGGATTTTTGATACCAATACACCGCTTGTTTATAATCCTGTGGCACACCTTGACCTAAATCATACATAAGCCCTAGATTATACTGTGCTTCTGCAAACCCTTGTTCGGCGGATTTTTGATACCAATACACCGCTTGTTTATAATCCTGTGGCACACCTTGACCTAAATCATACATAAGCCCTAGATTATACTGTGCTTCTGCAAACCCTTGTTCGGCGGATTTTTGATACCAATACACCGCTTGTTTATAGTCCTGTGGCACGCCTTTACCTAAATCATACATATTCCCTAGATTATTCTGTGCAACTGCAACCCCTTGTTCGGCGGATTTTTGAAACCAATACGCCGCTTGTTTATAGTCCTGTGGCACACCTTTACCTAAATCATACATATTCCCTAGATTATACTGTGCACCTGCATCCCCTTGTTCGGCGGATTTTTGAAACCAATACACCGCTTGTTTATAGTCCTGTGGCACACCTTCACCTAAATCATACATATTCCCTAGATTATTCTGTGCACCTGCAACCCCTTGTTCGGCGGATTTTTGAAACCAATACATCGCTTGTTTATAGTCCTGTGGCACACCTTCACCTAAATAATACATACCCCCTAGTGCAAACTGTGCGAATGCATCCCCTTGTTCGGCTAGAGGTTTCAAATTGTCGATAGCGGTTTGGTAATCGCCTTTAAAATACGCATCGACTCCCTTGTAAAGATCCGCCCCAAATGCAGGTGACACAAACAATGTGGTCATTACCACAATCAGATATTTTTTAAGCATATTTTCTCCTCTCATGTAATCGTGCAAACAGTATACTATTTACATGCCCTGCTTGCAAGTATCTTTAAACGAATCATAGGTATTACCGAAACGGGTTTTTTTTGTATGATCCTAGTATTCTTATGTGATTCGAATAAAACTGCAGCTCGTCCACAGACTGTATGACCCTTGTATCTTGTAAGTGTCCGTCGAATTCTATGTAAAAGAACGCATCCCCGTGTGTATTCAGCAATGGCACATAGCTTTCGAGCTTCGAAAAATTAATGGCGTTGGTGGCAAACCCGCCCAGTGCCTTATACAGGGCGGCGGGGATGTTGCGGGTATAGAATAAACAGCTGGTTTTGTACATATCGTGTTTGCCTGTAAATTTGTGTTCTGCTATGGGTTGTTTACGCACCACAATAAACCTTGTGATGTTGGTGTTGGTGTCCTGCATGTTGGTTTCCAGCACGCTTAACCCGTAAATTTCCGCCGCTAGGTGTGAGGCTATTGCCGCTTTTTGTATGTCTTGTTGCTGCGACACAAAGTGGGCGGCACCTGCTGTGTCCATATAAGTACACATATCGAGGTGCATATTGTGTAAGCGGTTGCGACACTGTGCCAATCCTTGTTCGTGGGAGTATACGGTTTTTATGTCTTGTATCGTTGCCCCCGGCACCCCTAATAAACAGTGTTGCACCGACAAATAATATTCGCCGACAATATGCAGACTCGATTCTGGCAACAAATAATGAATATCGGCAACCCGTCCCCCCAAGCTGTTCTCGATAGGAATCACCGCTACGCTTGCGTGACCTGTTTCCACTTTTTCAAACGCCTGTTTAAAAGTTTTACACGGTAACACCTGTACAGATTTGCCGTAAATATGCACACAGCACGCATGCGAATACGCCCCTAAAAATCCTTGAAACGCCACCGTGTCGCTTTTGTGTAACGGTGGAATGACGGGTAAATCACAGGGGGGGGACTGTTCTGTAACACCCGTATCATCCACAAGGTGCGATACGGGTATATGCAACGCATGGGCGATTTTTTCCACCACCGCAAACGGCGGGGTTGTCGTCCCCCGCTCCCAGCGGTTTATCGACGAATGGCTGACCCCAATCATTGTTGCCAAAGTGTGTTGCGTGGTTTTGTGCTGTTTGCGGTATGTGCGTAATTTTGCCCCAAATGTCATAATTTTTCCTTTATTTTTGCTTACTTTACAGTCGATTAAAACATAAAATAGGCAAATAATCAATATTAAAGCTATAAAAAAAACCTAATTTTTACATAAAAAGCAAAAATATATCATTTTTGATGTATTATTTTTTTAACCATTTCTACTATACAACCCCCCTAATCTGTGATACTATGAGAGACGATTGGTAGCATTGTGATGCACACCGGTTGTTTTGTTAAGAAAATATTTGTGATGTTTTGTCGTAGTTAAAATGGAGAAAATAGATGACAACAAAAGTGGAAATTGTTAGAAAAATTGCTGAAAAGCATCCACATTTAAGTCAAAAAGATTTAGAGCTGGTCGTAAATGGATTTTTCAAGGGCATTGAAGCCTATTTGCGAAACGGAGGCGATTTCATAGAATTTCGTGGTTTCGGCGTGTTTTCTGTGCGTCATCGTGATGCCCGGGTGGGTCGTAATCCCAACACCGGCGAATCCGTAGAAGTGCCAGAAAAGCGGATCTTAAAGTTTGTCGCATCAAAAAAGATGCGGGAAGCTTTGAATCAATAGGCTTAATCCCCCGTTGTGGTCTGTTGCGGCGTTGCGGTGGGGCGTGTTTAGGTGCGTTTTATATGGGTGTGTTATGTCGTGCGTTGCTCTCGGGCGTGGGACGGGATGTAGTGTATAAGGTACTGGAATAGATGAGATTTTTAATCCGAAAATTGTTTTTTATTTTGGTGGTTTTGTTTGCCTTGTTGTTTGCTTTGTCGAATCAAGCCCCTGTTGCTTTGGAATTTTGGCCGTTTGTCGGTGTGCTGGTTGTGCCCCTGTTTTGGGTGGTGTTGTCGGTGTTTGTGGCAGCGTTTTTTATGGGTGTTATATATAGTAAACTGATGCACAAGTAGTCGACCTATGCCCATACCCGTAAACAAAATTTTTGTCGCTATTGATACTACGGATGTTGCCCGTGCCTGTGCCATCATCACAGAGACCGCAGATTTTGTCGGGGGCTTTAAATTCGGTCTTGAATATTTTAGTCGCCATGCAGCACAGGGTATTCGACAGGTGTTATCCCCAACAGCCAAAACGGGAAACAACGATTCGTCGCTTTTTCTCGATTTAAAGTTCCACGATATTCCCAATACCGTTGCCGCCGCCGTGCGTGCTGTGTTCGAAGCCGGTTTGTCCCCCCATATTTTAACCGTACACACAGCCGGCGGACTATGTATGATGCAAGCCGCCAAACATCAAGCCCTCGAATCTGCAGCCAAAATGGCAATCCCTCCGCCCTTAGTGATTGGGGTCACTATCTTGACCGCTCTTAATGATACGGATATATCGCAAATAGGATACGCCCACACCACCGCCGACCAAGTGGCAAAAATGGCACAGCTGGCAAAAACCGCCGGTCTGGACGGTGTCGTATGCAGTGCCTATGAAACAGCCCGTATCAAATCTATCTGTGGCAGCGATTTTAAAACCGTTGTACCGGCAATCCGCCCCCCGTGGGCGGTGCAAAACGATCAAAAACGCACCATGACCCCCGCCGATGCCATAGCACAAGGGGCGGATTACTTGGTGATTGGCCGCCCCATTACCCGTGCCCAAAACATGGCAACCGCCGCACAACGAATCGCCAACGACCTGTTATGAAAATAAAAATATGTGGCATAACTACTCCCGCCGTGATGCAGTTTTGCTTCGATGCACATATCGATTTTGTCGGCTGTGTGTTTGTCGAAAAATCCCCCCGATATATATGCCCAGACGCCGCCAAACAGCTGTTGAGAGCCATAAAAAAACCCGTAAATGCACACACCAAAACAGTCGGTTTGTTTCAAGACGCCTCCCTACAGCACATAACCCAAATAGCCGCCCATACAAACATCGATTGTATCCAATTGCACGGATCAGAACGCATACACTTTATCAATGCGGTGAAAATCCAAACCCAAAAACCCGTTATTAAAGCCTTTGCCATTGAAAAGCCCACAGATTTTGACAACGCCATCGCCTATGACACCCTTTGCGATATGCTGTTGTTCGATGCAAAACCCCCCGAACAATCGCCTCTCAAAGGCGGACATGGCGTGGCTTTTGATTGGAATATGCTAAAAACCATGCCCAATTTTAACAGCCCTTGGTTTTTGGCAGGGGGCATAACCCCTAAAAACGCTGCGATCGCCTTATCTATCCCCCATGTGCAGATGCTGGATGTGTCAGGGGGCGTGGAAAAAGCCAAAGGCATAAAAGATATAGACAAAATACAACACCTCATAAACACAGTGAAGCCTGTATAAAAATCAGCAAAACATATCCCCCGCCCCCCATTAATAAAATGAACGCTGGCGAATACGCCCTTATTTACAGACAATACGCATAATAGAATCGATATTAAAATATAGTCTTTTTTGCAGGTTTTCTGGACTCATTAGGTCGTCTTCTAACAAATACGATTGTGTGTAACGGTTGCTAAAATAATAATAACAAACGCTGGCGATGGTCAATTGTAATTGACGGGTGTCGATGCCCTCTCGAAATACCCCTTGTTTGACACCTAAATCCAAGATATTTTGCAATATGTTTACCGCTTTTTTGTGGGCTTGTAACACGGTTTTTGATTGTTTTAAATGGGCGGCTTTAAACAGGTTTTGGCTGTTGACCAACACCAAGTAATTGGGGTTTTGCAAATAATAATTCCAAGTAAATTCCACCAGTCTTTGTAACGCCATCACCGGCGGCAAGTCTGGGGAACATATCTGTTCTTCGGCTTTGCGAAACCGCAAGTATTCGTGTTCTACAACGGCGGTAAACAACCCGTCTTTGTCGCCATAATAGTAATAAATCATGCGTTTGTTAGATTTGGAAATTTCCGCTACTTTATCCATGCGACCACGGGCAAAACCCTGTTCGGAAAATTCCTGAATAGCGGCTGTCAAAATGCGTTGTTTTGTCTGTTCGGGATTGCGGGTCGTGGTGCGTGTTTTCTGTTGTGTCATAATGTCATACCTAGAAATACATAATTAATATGGGTATCGTGCACATATTGTCTTAAAAGACCATATGTGAATCGCCTGTTTTAATTGTACAGTTAATTGGCATTATATCTGATATATTTAAAAATAATAGTAATATATTTAAAAAATAATAGTAAAAAATGGGCTGTATATGTAAAGCAACAAAATTTTTTAACTTTAAAGTTAATATTTTAGTTGACAACAAGGGATAAACTGATTTATGATTTTACCAGTTGTAAGTAAAAGCGTGTTATACGCTATGGACGCAGTCAAAACATGTGGAATATGAAAGAGAGACCAGATAGCCATGTCAAGATTTACTTTGCCGACAGAACCCCGGGCGTTTAAGATGTGTATCGATGGGGTATGGGTGGATTCTGTATCGGGCAACACCGTTACCCGTAACAGTCCTGCACATGATATACCCGTAACTATTGTTCCAGAAGCGAACGGCGATGATGTGGATAGGGCGGTACAAGCCGCACGGCAGGCTTTAAACGGCACATGGGCGGATATGCCGGTTGCGGCAAGAGCAGATATTTTGTACAAAGCAGCGGACTTAATCGAGGAGCGATTGGATGAGATTGCTCTGTATGAAACTTTGGAAAATGGCAAAGCGATTAACCAATCTTTGGGCGAAGTGCAAGGGGCTATTAACCAGTGGAAATACGCTGCTGGTGTGGGGCGGGGCGTACACGGTGCCACCCACAATAATATTGGTGGCGATTTAATTGGTATTACCCTGCGGCAGCCTATTGGCGTGGTCGGGTTGATTACCCCGTGGAATTTTCCATTCTTTATTTTGGCGGAACGCCTGCCATATATTTTGATGTCCGGGTCTACCTGTGTGATTAAGCCCAGTGAGGCGACTTCTGTCACCACGCTGATGATGGCAGATATTTTGCAACAAGCGGGATTGCCTGCGGGCGTGGTCAATGTGATTACAGGATCCGGATCCAGTGTCGGACAACCGCTATTGGATCACCCCGCTGTGGATATGATTTCGTTTACAGGGTCTACAGGCGTGGGGCGAAAAGTGATTGCCGCATCTGCGTCGAACATTAAAAAAGTCGGCTTGGAACTGGGTGGCAAAAACCCACAAGTGGTATTTGCCGATGCGGATATAGAGGCGGCGGTCGACGGCGTGGCGTTTGGCTTGTGTATTAACAGCGGTCAATGCTGTGTCAGTGGTAGCCGCCTGTTTGTCGATCGCACCATTGCCGATTCATTTGTGGGGCAGTTAAAGACCAAATTAAGTACTTTGGTGACTGGTGATCCGCTGGACGACAAAACCCAATTGGGGGCGATTACTACGGACGCCCAGTACGCTACGATTTTGGACTATATTGAACGGGGCAAGGCTCAAGGGGCGACTTTGGTAGCGGGCGGCAATGCTGTGAAAGATGCCCGGGGATTGGGGCAGTATGTGGCACCGACCATATTTAGCGATTGTCGTTTTGATATGGACATTGTCAATGAAGAAATATTTGGACCCGTTTTGTGTGTGATTCCCTTCGATAGTTTCGACCAAGCCATGACATATGCCAACAATACAGAATACGGTCTAGGGGCGAGCATTTGGACAAAAGACATCGACAAAGCGATTATGGCAAGTCGCAAAATCACCGCTGGTCGCATCTGGGTAAACACCACCCTAGCCGGCGGTCCAGAAATGCCGTTTGGCGGCTTAAAGCAATCGGGTTTAGGGACAGAGTGCGGACTGTTCGGCACAGAGGAATATACAGTGTTAAAAGCTGTACATATTCAGCTGGGCGATCGTCCGCATGTGTATTAGTTGCACTGTAAAGCGTACGGACAAAAAATACGAACAGAGGGAGAAACAGACAATGTATGATTATGTTATTGTGGGGGGCGGTTCCGCAGGCTGTGCGTTAGCGGCACGGTTAAGCGAAATGCCCGATGCCAATGTGTTGTTGTTAGAGGCAGGCAGTAATGGTAATCAGCTGGCGGTAAAATGGCCCGTGATGTTTTTTACGATGACGGGCAGTGCCAAGTTTACTTGGGGTTACAAAGTCCCCGTGGGCGGATTTGGCAGCAACACAACCCGGGATATGGTGTTCCCCCAAGCCCGCGTACTAGGGGGAGGCAGTGCCATTAACGCTATGGTGGTGACTCGGGGTAACGCCTATGATTATGACAACAACTGGCTGGTCGAAGAGGGGTGTACAGGCTGGGGATATGAGGATGTACTCCCCTATTTCCGCAAAATGGAAGACAACAACCGCTTTAACAATAAATATCACGGGGTGGGCGGACCGATGGGTATTTCCGATCAGATTAACCCCCACCCCCTAACCCGTAAGTTTGTCCACGCCGCCCAACAGTGGGGCATGGATTTTAATGTCGACTTTAACGGTGAAAAACAAGACGGTTGCGGATTTTACCAAGTCCACCAACGCAACGGACAACGCTGTTCCACTGCCCATGGGTACTTGACACCGCAGGTTCGTAATCGCCCGAATTTAACCATTAAAACGGGGGTTACGGTAACAAAAATTGTCGTCGACAATCTGCGAGCGGTGGCGGTGGAATACGCCCCAGAAAACAGCACCGCAACCATCCGATCAGAAGCACAGTCAGAGGTCATCTTGTCTGCTGGTACCATCGGGTCGCCAAAGATTTTACAGCTGTCCGGTATTGGCGATTGTGAGGTATTGCAAAAAGCCGGTGTAAAAACCATACATGACTTAAAAGGCGTGGGCAAAAATATGCAGGATCATATCGATGTATACACCATCGGTGCCCTAAAAGATCCCATCAGTTACGACAAGCACACCAGACCCCACAAAGCGTTGTGGTCAGGGTTAGAATACATGTTGTTCCGCAAGGGTCCGGTAACTTCCAACATTGCCGAAGGCGGGGCGTTTTGGTATGCGGATAAGGATCAGCCCGCCCCAGATGTACAGTTTCACTTCTTGCCCGGTGCCGGGGCAGAGGCAGGCGTACCGCCCGTACCAGAAGGCTATGGGGTTACTTTAAACAGTTGCCACACCCGCCCCCGCAGTCGAGGGTGGGTCAAAATCACCGGCGATAGCCCCACCAGTAAACTGGAGGTAAACCCCAATTATTGGGAGCAGGAATACGATTTAGAATGTTCGCTGCAAGGGTTAAAAATCACCCGTGAAATTTTAAGCCAATCGGCAATAAGCGATTACATTAAATACGAACATGTACCGGGGGAAAATGTGGTCAGCAAGACCCAGCTCAGGGAATACGCCCGCAAACTGGGTAAAACCGATTACCACCCTGTGGGGACATGTAAAATGGGACACGGGGAAGGCTGTGTGGTGGCAACCGACTTGAAAGTACATGGTATAGAGAGGTTGCGGGTTATCGATGCATCGATTATGCCCCGGTTGATAAGCTCTAATACCAACAGTGCATCGATTATGATTGGCGAAAAAGGTGCCGATTTCATCAAAGCCGATGCCTAAAAACAGGATTTGCCGGTCATTAACACAGGAATGACAGGCGGATAGCTTACACAGTAAGCGTTTTTTTGTTACAATATTATTAAGGAGAATAATTATGTCTTTTATTAAGGATTTCATTGAAAAAGAAACCATAAACCGCCGTGATTTCTTGATGCGTAGTGCGGTGTTTGGTGCCGGTGCGGTGGCTACAACGGCGGTACCCACATTAGCGGCTGCAGGTACCCCGACCTTAGCATGGGGATACCGTACCCCAGATAGCCCGTATTGGCAAACGATCGTACGGGGGGGACAGGCATTTGCCGACACTGTCGGTTTGCCTATGACGCATCTTATTAACGGTAACTCTAATGAAAAATCTGTTGCAGATTCGAAAGCATTAGCGGCAAAAACCAAAGGCAACTGTGCCATCGCTATTGACCCCAATGATGCCCCCAACTGCCGGGCGGTGGTAGAGGGTGTTGTATCCAATAATGGCTATGTAGGTACGCTGTGGAACAAGACAGATGACTTGCACCCTTGGGATTTCGGCGATAATTATGTCGCCCATATTACTTGGTCGGATTACAACCCCGCAAAACGCCAATCAGAAGTTTTAATGAAAGCCATGAACTATAAAGGCAAGGTCGTTGGTCTGGGGGGAATTGCCTCTAACAACCCTGCCATTGAGCGTAAACAAGGACTGTACGATACAGTTGCAAAATACCCGGGAGTAGAAATTTTGGACTTCCAAGCAGCCGATTGGCAAACCGCACAGGCGGCAGACTTGATGTCCACATACTTAACCCGGTTTGGCGATGAGATTACCGGCATATACTCTGCCAACGATGGTATGACACTGGGCGTTCTGGAGGCACTGCGGGCGGAAGGTTTAGAAGGGCAAATTCCAATTGTATCTTATGACGGATCTATTGATGTGGTGAAATTGGTTATCGAAGGATTGGTTGAGTGTACGGTAAATACAAACCCATATTGGGCGGGTGGTATTTTACTTTCCTTAGCATACCATGCTCGTATTGGCACATTTAGACCTTCTGATGAACCAAATGAACACCGTGAATTTTATGGACCTGCTATTCTGGTTACCCGTGAAAATGCGGCGGAATTCAAGAGAAAGGTGTTCGATAATGTACCAGTGTACGACTGGAAAGATTTCTGGGCGTTGTCCAATGGCGGGATACAGTATCAATAGTATATTTGATGTCTGACAAGGGGGAATTACCTGTATGGGGAACGATCTGTATTGGGTGGTTTCCCTCCTGTTAGAAAAAGGTACACACACAGAAACATAAAGAAACATACAGAAAAACGAACAAAGGGGTTTGACATGAATGCTCGATTCATGAATAAAAGAACGGTTATGAAATGGGCACCGTTTTTGGTGTTGGTTGTTTTGGTTATTATTGTAACCATGATAAATCCGAATTTTTTATCGATGCGTAATTTTGCCCGTTTGTCGATTGCAACGGCAACCCCGCTTATGATTACCTTAGGGGTAACATTTACAATTATATTGGGGTCGATAGATTTATCTATGGAGGGTGCGATAGCGTTTTGTGCGGTGATATTGGGGGTTGTATTAAATTATTTGGGTGCCTTTGAGATATGGGGTTGGCTGAGTATCCCGTTGATTTTAATGATCGGCGGGGCTATGGGATATTTTAACGGATTTTTAAATGTCAAGTTAAGAATTCCATCGTTTATGGCGAGTCTTGGTATGGGGTTTGTCATGACCGGGATTGCTATGTACATTACTCAAGGGGCAAGAATTCCCGTCAAAGACCCGGTGTTTCGCATGTTGTTAACCGAACGCATTGGCGGTATGCCATTGATGTTTTATGTGATGATTGTCGGCTTGTTGATTGCTTACTTTATCCAAACAAGGACGGCACTTGGGCGTAATTTTTATGCGGTTGGGGGGGCGGAAAAGCTTGCCCATGAATCGGGGGTAAATGTGGCAAAAGTGCGGATGCTGGCGTTTGCTCTTGCCGGTGTGTTTTATGCCTGTGGGGCGATATTTGCCACCGCTCGTATTGGCTCAGTAGCCACCAGCATCGGATTTGGATATATGTTTATATCGATCACCTCGGCGGTCGTCGGCGGTACCGCCTTGATTGGTGGCACAGGGGGCGTTATCCAAGCATTACTAGGCGTTATGATTGTGGCGGTTATAAACAATGGTATGATATTGGTAGGGCTGCCTAAATATATCCAAGAGGGCGTATTGGGGGTGATTATCATTATTGCCATTGCCGTGTCGATCGACAGAAAAGCGATTAGGTTAAACAAGTAGGGGGAAGGCAACATGTTAGAATTTAAGAATGTAGATAAAATATTCCCCGGTGTACACGCCCTAAAATCGGTAAACCTGCATATCGAAAAAGGGGAAATTGTCGGGTTGGTCGGCGAAAACGGGGCGGGGAAATCGACCCTTATGAAAGTGCTGTATGGGGCATACCAACACGATGGCGGCGAGGTTATTATCGACGACAGCTCGCAAAAGTTTAAATCCCCACGAGAGGCAATGGAAAAAGGCATCGGCATGGTGTTTCAAGAACAATCACTGATTACCAATTTAACAGTGATGGAAAATATTTTCTTGGGGTTCGAACAACAATTTATTAAGTATGGTATTATCAATTGGAAAAAAATGGCGGCGGCGGCAACACACCAATTGCAAAAAGTAAAACTTGACATCGACCCACGAACGGTTACATCCGAATTGTCTTTTGCCCAACGGCAATTGGTGGAACTTGCCAAAGTGTTGACCCTCGAAGAACGGGTAGAAGGCAATTTGATTATTTTACTCGATGAGCCCACTTCTGTACTTGCCCGGGAAGAGGTGGAATTGTTGTTTGCACTGGTACGGGAGCTGACCGTACGGGCGTCTTTTGTGTTCGTATCCCACCGCATGGAAGAGGTCATAGAACTGTCCGACAGGGTATATATCATGAAAGACGGTGAAATTGTCGGCGAAACCGCCCACAAAGACGCCTCGATAGAAGACATTCAACGCAAGATGGTAGGGCGGGATATCGACAACGAATACTACCGGGAAAACCTGCAATGTCCTTATGATGCGGACAGGGTATTGTTGCACATGGACAATGTGGGTATTGAGGGCAAATATGAGGGCGTATCGTTTAAATTGCGGGCGGGCGAAGTGTTGACCTTAGTTGGTACCGAAGGATCCGGGCGGGAAGCGATTATCCGCACTATATTTGGTTTGGAAAGTGTGCAAACCGGGGCGTATACTTTGCGGGGCAACACCGTAAAATCGTTCGATGCCCACGATGCGTCGAAGAGTAAAATCGGCTATGTGCCACGGGAACGCAAAACCGAAGGCGTTGTGGGCGGTATGTCCGTGTTCGAAAATATGACTCTATCGCAAATGGAAAATTACAGCACATATGCGGTGCTCGATGTAAAAAAAGAACGCACTCTTGCCCATACATGGATCGATAAGTTGTCGATCAAAACGCCTAGTGAAAATGCCTTACTCGACAATTTATCGGGCGGCAATCAACAAAAAGTGGTGCTGTCGAAGTGGCGGTCTGGGGGGGCGGAGATTATGTTGCTCGACCACCCCACCCGGGGGCTAGACATCGGTGCCAAAGAAGATGTATACGATATGGTGCGTAGTATGTGCGAAGAGGGTGTGGGCATTGTGCTGGTGGCGGATACTCTCGAAGAAGCGATTGGGCTGTCCCATTCGATTTTGATATTAAAAGACGGCAAACCACAAAAGTTCTTCGACTGTCCTGTGGGCGGTAAACCGTCGTTGTATGATTTATTACACTATATGGTTTAGAAAGGATAACGACAATGGATAAAGTGCAATTAGACAAAATTCGTAAAATTTTTCCCCTGCTGACTTTAACCGTGTTGGTGGCTATTATTAGCGTGTTCGACCCCAGCTTTTTAAGCGTGTCTAACTTGATTCAATTGGTATCCGATATTTCCATGTTGTTTGTGATGGCATTGGGGATTACTTTGGTGATTTATATTGGGAGCATCGATTTATCGTCCCAATCGATGGCAAGTATGGCAACGGTGCTAGCGGTTGCCACATTGCCGGCGTACGGATATGGGGGTGTTGCCCTTATCTTGGTGATTGGTTTCTTGTTTGGGGCATTATCGGGATTCTTGCATGTGAAATTAAAGATTGCATCCTTTATTACGACCCTAGCAATTGGTGGTGTGGCGTATACTACTGGGGAAGTGGCATCGGGACAACGGGCGGGATATATTCCGCAGGATGTACGAGAAAATGTTCTTGGATGGGCGTTTGGTAATTCATTTGGCATCCCCAATGAAATTTTGGTGGCGTTGGTATTGTTAATTGCATTGTTATTTGTGGAACGCCGTACCACATTCGGTCGCACTCTAAAAGCCATTGGAGCAGGGGAACTTGCCGCATCTGCATCCGGTATTCGTGTGGACAGGGTTAAAATCTTGGCATTTGCGTTGTCTGGTATGATGGCGGTTATGTCTGGTTTGTTGTTATCAGCTAAGCTGTCTGGAGGGTCACCCACAGCAGCAAATATGTTTTTATTGCCGGCAATCGTGGCGGTGTTGGTGGGCGGCACGCCGCTTACGGGGGGCGTTGGCGGTGTGTTAAATACTTTTATCGGGGCGTTAATTGTATCGGTTATCCGTACCGGTATGGTGTTTTGGGGCGTGCCTGCCCAAGCCCAACAGATTGTCTTCGGTGCTGTGTTGATTGTTGCCATCGCCACCACCATCGACCGCAGTAAAGTCACCATTGTAAAATAGGGGGACATATGCAGCAAGCGGTTTTAACTTCCCCACACACCTTTCAAATACAGCAGGTACCTGTGCCTGAGATAGGCGATACACAGGTTTTAGTTCGAGTACATCGGGTAGGCATTTGTGGCACCGATGTACACATATTTCACGGGGCGTATGCGTCCGAACACTTACCATTGGTGCTTGGGCATGAGTTTTCTGGCGAAGTCGCACAGGTGGGTAGCAGCGTATCCCATGTACAGGTAGGGGACAAAGTAACCGCTGATATTAACAATGCTTGTGGGCATTGTTTTTACTGTCGTAAAAATGAGCTGTTAAACTGTGCTGATATGTCCCAATTGGGTATATCAGAAAACGGGGCGTTTTGTGAGTACATAGCCATTGATAAAGCCAAAGTTATCAAAGCCCCCGACAATATGTCCTATGCGGATATTTGTTTGGTGGAACCGTTGGCGTGCGTGGTGCGGTCGATGCGTAAAAGTGCCATTACTTTTGCCCAATCGGCGGTGGTTATTGGGGCGGGGCCTATGGGCAATTTACATATTCAGATGCTCAGAAACATTGGCGTTGCCCCAATTGTTGTGGTCGAGTTGTCGCCTGTGCGGGCGGAAATGGCACGGGCAAGCGGGGCAGATATAGTCATCACCAACCCCGAACAGGTCACACAGACCGTCCTAGACGCCACCGATGGGCGGGGCGTCGATGTGGTGATTGAAAGTGTCGGCAATGCCCGTTTGTATACGGCGGCGTTCGAATATATCCGCCCCGGCGGGCATATTGTCGCTTTTGGTTTGACACCGCCGGGCGATACATACACAGTGAACGCCCTCGATGTGGTGTTGCAAGAGCTGTCGATAAAAGGCTCTGTGGCGGGTATGGGCGACGACATGTATGATGCTTTAACCATGCTTGCCCACAACCGTATAAACACAGAATTTTTTACCCAAAAAGTATTGGGACTACACGATATTCAAAAGGCATTCGACACGATTTCAGACGATGAAAGCGTGTTAAAGGTACACATTCAACTATAAGGGAGAAACACAATGCACAACAGCAAACACAAATTAGGTCGCATCGATATAAACATTACGGAAATGAGTTTCGGTGCCGCCCCGATGGGCAACATTTTTAATCGTATCAGCGAAGAGGACTGTCGTAACATGATGGATGTAGCGTGGCAATCGGGTATCCGTGCCTATGACACCGCCCCCATGTATGGACACGGATTGTCTGAGGCACGGGTAGGCGAAAATTTACGCTGGAAAGACCGTGATGAATATGTGCTGATTACCAAAGTAGGGCGGACTTTACGCCCGAAAAAACGATCCGCCATCGACTTTACCCCTTGGGTCGATGGGTTGCCGTTCGAGATGCAGTTCGACTACTCCTATGACGGGGTGATGCGGTCGTTTGAAGACAGCAACCAACGCTTGGGCTTAGAACGCATCGATGTGGCGTTAATCCACGATATAGATGTGTTTACACACGGCGAACAGCAGCAAAAAATATATTTTAAACAAGCTATGGACGGGGCGTACAAGGCGTTAGAGAATTTACGGCAACATGGGCATGTATCGGCAATCGGTGTCGGCATTAACGAAGCCGACATCATGCACACCGCTTTTTTACACGGGGATTTTGATGGCTGTTTGTTGGCGGGTCGTTATACTTTGTTGGAACAGGGGGGACTACATGATTTATTGCCACTGTGTCACCAAAGAAACGCTTTTGTGCTTGTCGGCGGCGGCTTTAACAGTGGCATTTTGGCAACAGGTGCCGTCAAAGGAGCAAAATACAACTATGCCCCCGCTCCACAGCATATTATGGACAGGGTGGCAAAAATCGAAAAAGTATGTGCCGCCTATAATATCCCTTTACCTGCAGCGGCGTTACAATTCGTAGTTGCCCACCCTGTGGTACCATCGTTTGTGGCGGGCGTGCGGACACCCGAACAATTGCAACAAAACATCGATTGGATGAATATGGACATTCCAACAGCGTTTTGGGCGACCTTAAAAGACGAAGGGCTGTTACAACAAGACGCCCCAACTCCTTAATCCCACTGTGGACACCACGGTACCAAGTCGGCATTTACCAAACGGTATCCAACGCTGTTTAGTGTGTCTATGTCTGCCATGTGGGCATCGGACAGGGTAAAATCGTCTAACGCATAGTTGTTGGCGATATTAACGGGGTTCGTCGACATTACTTGTAGGGTTACGCCTTTTTGCAATATCCATTTGAGCACCACTTGTCCCGGCGTTTTGCCGATGGTTTCGGCAATTTTTGTCAGCAGGTCGTATTTAAACACTTCCCCACGGGCAACGGGGCAGTAAGCGGTTAGGGGAATATCTGTTTCCACAGATGCTTGTAACATAATGCGTTGGTCTAACAACGGATGGAACTCGATTTGGTTACAGGCAATAGGGGTGCCGATAATATCTTTGCACTGTCGCATCATGGTGCTGTTGTAGTTGCTGATACCAATATGTTTGGTCAGACCTTGTTTGTGGCATTGTTCTAATAATTGCAGCGATAGGGTGTTGTCGCCACTGGTACACGGCCAATGGAGCAACAGGCTATCCACATAGTCCAAGCCCAGTTTTTTTAAACTTGCGTGCACGGACGGGATAAATTTTTGTTCGTTAAAATTATCCGGATGCACTTTGGTTGTGATTAAAAACTGTTCTCGTGGTATGGATGCTTGTGCCACAAACGCTCCGACTGCCTGTTCGTTTTCGTACATTTGTGCGGTGTCGATGGCACGGTAGCCGGCGTCGACGGCGTGGGTCAAGGCTTGCATCAGGGTATCCCCCTGCAGGGGATATGTACCGAAACTGCGATCGTAATTTTTTTGTTTGTAAATATGAGTCATTTTCTTTCCTCTCTGATGTGTGATGATAGTACTTGCGTTATCTTACAAAACAATGCTATATTGAGTCAAGCGATTTCATTTTCAAAATAGGGAGAAAACGGTATGAAAAAATTGCGTCATCTGGTGTTGTTGGGTTTTAAACAAGGGACAACGGACGGTAAAGTGCAGGCACTTATTCGACAATTTGTCGACTTGTCAGATAAAATCCCACAGATAAAATCTCTTGAATGGGGCGAAGATGTGAGCTGTGAGGGCTTACAAAATGGGCATACCCATGCGTTTTTATTGACTTTTGATTCGGAACAAGCCCGGGATATATATTTGCCCCACCCTGATCATGTCGCCCTTGCCGATGCGGTGAAACCGCATTTGGGTACGGTTACTGTAGTCGACTATTGGGCGTAAATATATTTACATATGGGAATAACTGGGGCCGCCCGCACCCTCTGGGCAAGTCCATTGGATATTTTGCGTTGGGTCCTTAATATCGCAGGTTTTACAGTGCAGGCAGTTTTGGGCATTCACCTGTAACATCCAGTTGTTACCCTGTTTGACAATTTCGTACACACCAGCGGGGCAATAGCGTTGTTCTGGGGCGTCATATGTTTTTAGGTTAATGTTGATGGCAACGGTTGCGTCTTTGAGTTTCAGGTGTGAGGGCTGGTTTTCGCCGTGATAAGTATTGCTGTATGCCACATTGGTCAAACGGTCGAAGCTGTATACGCCGTCTGGTTTGGGGTAGGGGATTTTGTTACAGTGTTTGGCTGGTTTTAATTGGGTGTGATCCGCATGGTTTTTGAATGTCCACGGTGCTTTGCCTCGTAAGATGTAGGTGTCGAACGCACTGTATGCCAGCCCCGCATACAGTCCCTTTTGGAAACACGGACGGATGTTGCGGGCACGATACAGTTCGTCATACACCCACGATTGTTGTAAGGCGGTGATATAGCTGTCCAGAACAGGGGGCGGGGTATGGGATAACAGGGCATCGGCGATACTTTCGGCGGCTAGCATGCCACTTTTCATGGCGGTGTGTGTGCCTTTGATTTTGGGGACATTTAAAAACCCTGCGGCACAGCCCACCATAACGCCGCCGGGGAAAGCGGTGGTTGGAATCGATTGGTATCCGCCTTCGTTTAGGGCTCTTGCTCCGTATGACACCCGTCGCCCGCCCTGTAGTATGCTGTTAATGGCGGGGTGGTGTTTAAAGCGTTGAAATTCCATATACGGCGACAAGTGCGGGTTGCTATAATCCAAGCCGACCACAAAGCCGATTGCCACCATATTATCGTTCATGTGATACAGGAACGATCCGCCATAGGTTGTGCTGTCCATAGGCCAGCCGACTGTGTGTATAATGTGTCCTGCGGCGGCGGTTTCGGGGGATATTTCCCACAGTTCTTTTAAGCCAATGCCATAGGTCTGTGGATCGGCGTGTTGTCGTAAATCAAATTTTTGTATCAGCTGTTCGCTCAGCGACCCTCTGCAGCCTTCGGAAAACACCGTATATGGTGCCATTAACCGCATACCGGGGGTGTATTGGGGGCTGTGGCTGCCGTCTTTATTGATACCCATATTGCCGGTGGCAATGCCTATAATGCGGTCGTTTGTATCGTACAGGACTTTATCGGCACTGATGCCGGTGTATATTTCCACCCCTAGCGATTGGGCGTGTTGCCCCAGCCATTTACAGAAGGTACCAAGACTGATAATATAATTGCCCCGGTTGTGCATTTGCGGCGGTGTGGGCAGCCTAAAGGCTTTATTTTTGGTTAAAAACAAAAAACTGTCGTTGATAGCGGGACAGTCTAATGGGGCATGCCGCTGGTGCCAATCGGGAATAAGGGCGTTTAACGCTTTTGGGTCCAGCACTGCCCCCGATAGGATATGTGCCCCTATTTCGCTGCCTTTTTCGATGATACAGACGGATATGTCCCGGTTGTTTTGCTGGGCAAGTTGTTTTATGCGAATAGCGGTCGACAGCCCTGCGGGTCCCGCCCCAACAATCACCACATCATAGCACATTTCCACTGCACAATTTTCGCTATTTGGCGTGTCTGCAACAGATGCGGATTGTGTGGTTTCTGTGGTATCCGCTGGAACAAAGGGTTCTATGGGGACAAATGGGGCGGTTGTGTCTGCGTTTGGAACAAAGGGTTCTATGGGGACAAATGGGGCGGTTGTATCTGCTACCGGTGCCGCCGCTGCTACTGGTGTCGCCGCTGCCGCCGCTGCCGATGGGTCAAACGGTACAATATCCCCAAATGGGGCGATAGGGTTTGTATTGTCTGTATCGTCCATTAGGGCGTGTCCTCCCGTTTCAAGGCGGCTATAAGGTCGGGGACGATTTCGAACAAATCGCCGACAATGCCATAATCTGCGACTTCGAATATGGGGGCTTCGGGGTCGTTGTTTATGGCGACTATGGTTTTGGAATCTTTAATGCCTGCCACATGTTGGATTGCCCCCGACAGCCCGATGGCAAAGTACAATTTGGGGGCGACGATTTTACCGGTTTGTCCTACTTGTAGGTCGTTGGGCATGTACCCTGCGTCGACGGCGGCACGGGACGCCCCTACAGCACCGTTTAGCACTTGTGCCAGCTGTTCGATAAGGGCAAAGTTTTGTTTACTGCCCAATGCCCGTCCGCCGGATACGACCACATCGGCGGTGGTTAGTTCGGGGCGATCCGAATCGGCAACGGCGGTACCCCCATAGGCACTGATACCTAGATCTGGCCCGTGTGCGGTGGTGGTGATGGGGGCATTGCCGCCTGTTGCTGCCACCGCTGCAAAAGTGGTGGTGCGAATGGTTAGCACTTTGCGGGCGTCGAGGGATTTTACCGTTGCTAAGGCGTTATCCGCATAAATCGGGCGGACAAAAGTGTCTGCCGATTCGATTTTAATCACATCGGAAATCTGCTGCGTATCCAGCAACGCCGATACCCGTGGGGCAATATTTTTGCCAAAAGTATTGGCGGGAAACAAGATATAATCGAAATGCACCCCGTTACGGGCGATGGTATCCGCCATATTTTCGGCTAAAAACCCGTTGTGCGATGGGCTGTCCGTGTGCAGAATCGCCACCACGCCCATTGCCGATTGTAGCTGTTTGGCAACGGCGGCGGAGTCTGTCCCTGCTACCAATACGCTGACTTCCCCCAGCTGTGTACCGGCGGCGATAACCGACAAGGTAACCGGGTTTAAAGTGGCGTTGTTGTGTGCGGCAATAACCAATACAGACATGACATATTCCCCCTATAATACCTTTGCTTCATGTTTTAATTTTTCCATTAGGGCGGCGACTGTGTCGACTTTGACACCTGCGGATCGTTTGGGCGGCTCAGCGATGTGTAAAGTTTGGGTACGGGGGGTGGTGTCGACGCCTAAGTCGGCTATGGGTATCACCTGCAGCGGTTTTGACTTGGCTTTCATAATTTGTGGCAGGCTGGTAAATCGGGGCTCATTTAGGCGTAAATCACAGGTCAGCACCGCCGGTATTTTTACGAGGGTGGTTTCTATCCCTTCATCGACTTCCCGGGTGGTTTTTAAAGTGTTGTCGACCACTTCCACACTGGAAATAAAAGTCGATTGTGGCCACCCCAGCAAAGTTGCCACCATCGCCCCGGTTTGGCTGTTGCCGCCGTCTATGGTTTGTTTGCCAAATATCACCAAGTGGGGCGATACTTGTTTGACCACCTGCACCAACGCTTTTGCTAGTGCCAATGGCTCCAGCTCTGTATCGGTGTGTATGTGAATAGCTGTGTCCGCCCCCATAGCAAGCCCTGCCCGCAGCTGTTGTTGGCATTTTTCACCGCCGGCGGTTACGGCGATGACTTCGGTTGCCGTCCCTCTTTCTTTGAGGCGAATCGCCTGTTCCATAGCGATTTCACAGAACGGATTCATCGACATTTTCACACCGTTTAAGTCGACACCGCTGCCGTCCAGCTTAACCCGTACTTTCATATAGGGATCTAATACCCGTTTTATTGGCACCAATATTTTCATATTTCTTTCCTGTTGATTGTAAAAACTGTGTCGAAACCAGTATACACTTTTAACCCATGAGTTACAAGTGAAAAATATTTATATTTTTGGCAATATGGTATTATGGGGTGTCATCGGTGAAAAATCCTATTAAAACAATGGGATACATAGGTAGTTTTTTTTTTTTTTGCGGTTTTTATAAAATTTTGCTTGACACCTTAACTTTAACATGGTACATTGCACGGGTACACAGGTGTATATGCGGTATGCGGTTGTGTATGTTAGATTAAGTTTTTTTACATGCAGGATGCGATCCGCGCGTTTTGTTTGGAAGTACAGTTTTTAAATTATAGGAGATGTGTAATGAAGTATAGTAAAAAAGTGTTTATGGTGGCGTCCTCATTGTATGCTGCTGGTGTGTTGTCTGGTGGTTTTGCCTATGCGGGCGGTCTTCCCAGTGGGGGTCAGGTCGTTGACGGGGGTGCCAGTATTTCTCAGAGTGGCGATACCTTAAATATCGATCAGAGTACCGATAAGGCGGTCATCGATTGGAACAGCTTCTCTGTGGGCAAGGGCAACACAGTGAATTTTAATCAGCCGGCTAGTGATTCGGCAACTTTAAATCGTGTAACGGGTGATTTCACTTCTGAGATTGCCGGACAGATTAACGCTAATGGTAGCGTATTCTTAGTTAATCCCAACGGTATTATGATTACCAAAGACGGGGTTATTGATACGGGCAATTTTGTCGCTTCGACTCTTGACATCGATAACAACGACTTTATGAAGGGGGATTATACCTTCACCAAGAGCGGTCAAAATGGCGTTGTCGACAACCGGGGCAGTATCGCCGTCGATGATGGTGGTTTTGTTGCCCTATTAGGTGGGGCGGTAAAAAGTGACGGTACTGTCCGTGCCCATGTGGGTAAAGTAGGCTTTGCCGGCGGTGAAAAGATCGTTATGTCATTCGGCAACAACGACTTCTTACGGGTCGAAGTACCAACCGACAAATGGGACAAGTTGACCGATTCGCAAGGCAATAAAGTGCTTACAACTGTCGACTTAGGCGGTACTATCGAATCACGGGGCGGCTTTATCGACATAGCTGTTGCCGACGCAGCGGATATTTTACGCCAATCTATTTCCATAAGCGGTGTGGTATCTGCAAACACTGTGTCCTCCACAGATGGGGTTATATCGATTAGTGGCGGTTCGTTAGGGGTTCTTGGTAATGGTCGAATCACCGCTGATGCCGATTATGGCAATGCGGGTACTATCAATATCGATGTGGATTCTATCGATGGCAATGGTCAATTTTCTGCGGCATCACAAAATGGCACAGGCGGTACCATCAAAGTATCGTTACAACAAGGTGCAGACCTAACCGATGGCACCAGTTTCGATGTGTCTGGCCGCACCGCTGGGGGGACTCTGTCGTTTATCGGCGGACTATCCGGCAAAGGTGGGTCGAAAATATTAGGATCTATCGACTTTAAAGCCGACAGTACGGACGGCAAAGGCGGATATATCGACATCAGTAACAAGGGCGGCTTGGTCGGTCTGTTTTCTGGTACCATATCTGCATCTGGTAACACACAAGGAGGACGAATCCGTCTGGGCGGTGCGTTTCAAGGCGGCGGGTATGACCCAAAAACCAGCCAACTCGATAAGAAAACCCAAGACCTATTCGTAACCCGTTGGTCGGATAACAGCTCCCTTGTCAGTGCCAACAAAACTTCATTAGGTACGGGCGTAAGTGTCGTCGTATCATCTGCATCCGGCACAGGCGGCACGGCTATTTTATGGGCGGATCACACCACCAATAACTATGCGGCTATCGATGCCACTGGTGCGACTGGCGGCGGTGCGGTGGAAATATCTGGTAAAGAAAAAGTCGACAGTTTCGGCTTAGCCCGGGTAAAAGCCGGCAATGGGGTTATTTTGCTCGATCCGAAAGATATTGTTCTTGGAACAACCGCAGCTGGAAGCTGGGGCGATTCGGTATCACAGGTGTTCAAGATTGGTGCTCTTTCGGGTTCAAGTGGTAATTTTGGTCACAGCGTAGCGTTGAGTGGTAATGGCGGAGTAATTGCCATAGGTGATGATAACGCTGATAACTTTAAAGGTGCGGTATATATCTATGAGGTGAAATCGGATAGTAGTGGATGGGGATCCAATGTAGTATATGGGCACACCATTAAAAACGGCACTAAAATTGGTAGAGGTGGTTTTAACTCTGCTAAGACTAACACCACCTTGGCTTTAGGTGATAGTGATTATTTTGGTAGTAGTGTAGCACTAAATACCGATGGAACCAAATTAGCTGTTGGTGCTCGTTTCGGCGGTGAAGATGATGCCGGTATGGTGTACCTGTTTGGAATTAGTAAGCAACTGCATTCAGGTATAGGTGCTATAAGATATGCACGGATTCAAGGTAGTAAGGGTAATGCTGGTGGCGATATACTTTCAATGGATCTTCATCGGGGTCAGGTTGCTGACCCTAGATTTGGTTCATCTGTGGCTCTGAGTGGTGATGGATCCAGATTAGCTGTTGGGTCAGATTACGATAACTCAGGTGGTGCAGGCGGTGCGGTATATCTATTCAGTTTGCACAAGTCGGGAGCAGGTTGGGGAACCATGAAAGGTGCCTTGAAATCAGCAGGCGACTCATCAATTCGTGATGACGATGTGATTTATCGCCAGGTTGATGTGTCTGATTTAAAAGGACAAGTAAAAGGACAAGGAATTGCAGGGAATCTTAAGCATTTTGACAATGTACGCTCCTTTGGTTACCGATTGTCGTTTGATGAATCTGGGGATAGACTAGCTGTTGGAGATCTTTACCAAGGTGTTAATAGGTCTCATCGGGGAGCGGTATATCTATTTTCCGTTGAGTATTCTAGCAAGCGTGAGCCAAATGTAAAATATGTAGCAAAGATCGCATCAAGTGGAAGTGGTGTTGAAATATTTGAGGGTAGCGTTGATGGCGGTCTATTCGGTAGTGCCATTGCCCTTAATAAGGATGGAACCAGACTAGCTGTCGGTGCATATGGTGAAAGTAGTAATAAGGGAGCAGTGTATCTGTATAAAATTAGTGGTTGGAAAAAATATAACGAATACGATAAGGTTGGTTCAGCAACAATAACCCTTGCGAAAAAAATCGATGGCAGCGGTAGCGAAAAATTTGGTTTTGCCGTAGCTCTCGATAACAGTGGCGAAAAGTTGGTTGTTGGGGCAAGAAAAGCTGCAACAGCTGACAAAGTGAGACTAATAGATCTTACCCCTGTTCCCTTCCGGGACGATTCGGCTGATATAGAAAAACGGCTAAATGATGGTGCAAGTGTAAATGTTGTTGCCAGCAACAATATTACCGTGGATGTGGATATAGTAGCTGCTGGTGGCAGTGGCAAGCTTACCCTAATTGCCGGCAAATCGATTGCTGTCAACCAAAACATAGACATTAAAGGCGGTTTGGAATTAAGAGCCAATGACACTGGTAATACCAGTGCTGCCGATGCTAATGGTGATAAAGTTGTTGCGGGCGATCGGGAAGCAGGCAAAGCACAAATCACAGTCGCAGCGGGCAAAAAGCTAGAGTCCGATGGAGATTTGATTATCACAATGCTAATAGGCAAAAGCGGTCTTGCCGCCGACAAAAGGTACACCGGTAAAATCACTGTCGAAAAAGTAAAAGGCCGCCGGGTGAGCATTATACACGAAGGTACAGCCGATGTAAAAAACGATTCGGAAATTGTCATCCGCAGCGGTGGACAAATCGAGGCCACTAAGACTCCGTCAGCTAGCGAGGTTGTTTTGGAACTCAAAGCAGACAAGTTTACCAACCTATCAGACCAAAATGCCTTATCTGCTGGGCGTTACTTGGTGTGGACAAAAACCTTCGATAATAACACTATGGGTGGTATAAACGGTCATAGCTTTGTCGAATTTAACAAGTCATATGGCAGCCGTTGGGGCAGCAGTGTTACAGGCGTTGGAAGCGGCTTTATATACAGTCTCAATCCCACTCAGTTAAAAGTAACCGCTAATGTAAAAACCAAAGTATATGACGGAAACGGCAATGGACCCGCCAACAATCTGAAGGTTGCATCCGGCGGCTCCGGCGGTCTGGACTTCGCAGTAGGTAGCGTACCATCATCAGGCAGCGATAAGCACAAAAAGTTCTATCTAACAGGTGCAGCATCGGGTAAGTTTTATAAAAACGGATCCGAACAAATAGATGTAGATACCGGTCTGACCCTACGATACAATATATCTAGTATGGCACTCAAAGATGGCAACGGCAAAACCGTACACGGTTTGAGTGTAACCTATCAAGATGTAACAGATGCATCAATAACGAAAAAGGAATTGATTTTTGATAGAGGTTCTCTCAGTTGGGTTGCAAAAAAAACTTACGATGGTAACGCCGATATAACTGTGAGTGGTTCTGCTGGGTTTTCGGGTGAATTAAGAGGGGACGATGTAAGATTAGCTGGAGATTTAAGCAATGCGTTCAAGTTTCAGAGCAAAAATGTCCATTTTAATAAGTATTTGCAAGTTAAGGATAGTACTGCCTTTGCATTAAGTGGATCGAAAGCAGGCAATTATAAGCTGGTATTTGCTGCTAAAGGTGCCGAAGTAGCGAATGGTGCTGATGTCTATAGCATGAGTGGGACTATCGATCCAAAGGAATTGACCCTAGAACCTAGTCATTTTAATTTTTCTGGTAAGATTTATGATGGTAATACAGATGTGAGTGTGTCACTTATAGGTCAGAATAGGGGAGTATCTGGATTTATAGGTGGCGACGATGTAAAAGTGAAAGTAGACAGCAGTGATCCTAAAGATCCTAAAGAAAGACCATTCGCTTTTAATGCTGCCGATGTTAAATATGGGTCTGACGGTACTACAGTAGTAGGACAAGACATTAAATATAATAGCAGTAAGGTTTCGTTACAAGGTAAAAATTCTGCTAACTACAAACTATCAGTTTCAGGCGTCTCAGGTCTTAAGGCAAACATTACCCCACGGACATTGGTTCTTGCGGGAGTCGAACTCAAAGCGGACACGAAAGTATACGATGGAACCGACAGTGCATTGGTAACCGTGAATGATGGTGAAGACGGGTTCCGATACACAGGTGCTAGTGGCGAAGGTATAGTCAATGGCGATGATGTGAAGCTAAAACTTGCAACAGTTGATGGAAAGAGTGTAGTGGGTGGCAGCCAAGCGTTTAAGTATGTAAATAAAAATGCAGAAGACGACAAAAAAGTACAAGTCGGTACAGCAAGTGCCATCGAGCTAGACGGTGCCAAAAAAGGTAACTATGTGTTGAAAATGCAGGTTGGTAACAATCTTGTAGGTTTGGGTGCAGCTGCACCTACTTCGGCTCAGATTTTAAATGGTGCTATCGACCCAAGTGGCAAGGAAGTATTGCGACTCGTGGGCGATATTACCAAACGCAAGCTATACCTAAACCTAGCCGAACTGCATGTAAAAGGTGCCGCTATCAATGGTGAACAAGTGTATGACGGTGATACAGAAGCCGATGTAAAATTGAAAACCAACGAAGACGGTTTCTTTGGTACCGATGGTGCTGCGGGTAATGTGATGTCAGGCGATTCAGTAACCCTAACCGTTAGTGCCGGGGCGTTTAAGTATGCCAATAAAAATGTTGGTGTAGGAAAAAATGTGTTATTCGATGATGTAAAGAAAATCACATTAACCGGTCAACAAGGTGGAAACTACGAACTGTTCATAAAAGATGGTGATATTACCAGTCTTAATGGTGCAGATAAAAAAGTATCCGAAATCACCGGTAACATAGACTCAACCATCGATGGCAAAATCACCCAAAGACCGTTAACGGTATCGGCGACTCCGATCAATCGTCCATACAACGGCTTAACATCTGTGGCGTTTACTGGTGCAGCTATCACAGGTTGGGCTGGTAACGAGGGCAGTAGTGGGGCTCGTATATCCGATGCTGCCACTGGTACTTTAACTGCCACTGCTGCTAGTAAAGATGTAGGTACATGGGCTGTTACATTTGGTGGTCTTACATTGAAGACATCGGGCAAATACGCAAACTATACACTTGTTCCTGATACCACTAAGACCGTAGTAATATCACAAAAGACCTTAACAGTATCGGCGACTCCGACCAACCGTGTATACAATGGCTCGACATCGGTGGTGTACACTGGTGCAGCTATAACAGGTTGGGTCGGTAGCGAGGGCAGTAGTGGGGCTGGTATATCCGATGCTGCCACTGGTGCTTTAACTGCCACTGCTGTTAGTAAAGATGTAGGTACACGGGCTGTTACATTTGGTGGTCTTACATTGAAGACATCGGGTAAATACGCAAACTATACACTTGTTCCTGATACCACTAAGACCGTAGTAATATCACAAAAGACCTTAACGGTATCGGCGACTCCGACCAATCGTGTATACAATGGCTCGACATCGGTGGTGTACACTGGTGCAGCTATAACAGGTTGGGTCGGTAGCGAGGGCAGTAGTGGGGCTGGTATATCCGATGCTGCCACTGGTACTTTAACTGCCACTGCTGCTAGTAAAGATGTAGGTACACGGGCTGTTACATTTGGTGGTCTTACATTGAAGACATCGGGCAAATACGCAAACTATACACTTGTTCCTGATACCACTAAGACCGTAGTAATATCACAAAAGACCTTAACAGTATCGGCGACTCCGATCAATCGTCCATACGATGGCTCGACATCGGTGTTGTACACTGGTGCAGCTATAACAGGTTGGGCTGGTAACGAGGGCAGTAGTGGGGCTCGTATATCCGATGCTGCCACTGGTACTTTAACTGCCACTGCTGCTAGTAAAGATGTAGGTACATGGGCTGTTACATTTGGTGGTCTTACATTGAAGACATCGGGCAAATACGCAAACTATACACTTGTTCCTGATACCACTAAGACCGTAGTAATATCACAAAAGACCTTAACAGTATCGGCGACTCCGACCAACCGTGTATACAATGGCTTGACATCGGTGGTGTACACTGGTGCAGCTATAACAGGTTGGGCTGGTAACGAGGGCAGTAGTGGGGCTGGTATATCCGATGCTGCCACTGGTACTTTAACTGCCACTGCTGTTAGTAAAGATGTAGGTACACGGGCTGTTACATTTGGTGGTCTTACATTGAAGACATCGGGCAAATACGCAAACTATACACTTGTTCCTGATACCACTAAGACCGTAGTAATATCACAAAAGACCTTAACGGTATCGGCGACTCCGACCAATCGTGTATACAATGGCTCGACATCGGTGGCATACACTGGTGCAGCTATAACAGGTTGGGTCGGTAGCGAGGGCAGTAGTGGGGCTGGTATATCCGATGCTGCCACTGGTACTTTAACTGCCACTGCTGCTAGTAAAGATGTAGGTACACGGGCTGTTACATTTGGTGGTCTTACATTGAAGACATCGGGCAAATACGCAAACTATACACTTGTTCCTGATACCACTAAGACCGTAGTAATATCACAAAAGACCTTAACGGTATCGGCGACTCCGACCAATCGTCCATACAACGGCTCGACATCGGTGTTGTACACTGGTGCAGCTATAACAGGTTGGGCTGGTAACGAGGGCAGTAGTGGGGCTAGTATATCCGATGCTGCCACTGGTACTTTAATTGCCACTGCTGCTAGTAAAGATGTAGGTACACGGGCTGTTACATTTGGTGGTCTTACATTGAAGACATCGGGCAAATACGCAAACTATACACTTGTTCCTGATACCACTAAGACCGTAGTAATATCACAAAAGACCTTAACGGTATCGGCGACTCCGACCAATCGTGTATACAATGGCTCGACATCGGTGGTGTACACTGGTGCAGCTATAACAGGTTGGGTAGGTAACGAGGGTAGCGGTGTGGCTATATCTGATGCTGCCACTGGTACTTTAACTGCCACTGCTGTTAATAAAGATGCAGGTACACGGGCGGTTACATTTGGTGGTCTTACATTGAAGACATCGGGTAAATACGCAAACTATACACTTGTTCCTGATACCACTAAGACCGTAGTAATATCACAAAAGACCTTAACGGTATCGGCGACTCCGACCAATCGTGTATACAATGGCTCGACATCGGTGGTGTACACTGGTGCAGCTATAACAGGTTGGGTAGGTAACGAGGGTAGCGGTGTGGCTATATCTGATGCTGCCACTGGTACTTTAACTGCCACTGCTGCTAGTAAAGATGTAGGTACACGGGCTGTTACATTTGGTGGTCTTACATTGAAGACATCGGGCAAATACGCAAACTATACACTTGTTCCTGATACCACTAAGACCGTAGTAATATCACAAAAGACCTTAACGGTATCGGCGACTCCGACCAATCGTCCATACAACGGCTCGACATCGGTGTTGTACACTGGTGCAGCTATAACAGGTTGGGCTGGTAACGAGGGCAGTAGTGGGGCTAGTATATCCGATGCTGCCACTGGTACTTTAATTGCCACTGCTGCTAGTAAAGATGTAGGTACACGGGCTGTTACATTTGGTGGTCTTACATTGAAGACATCGGGCAAATACGCAAACTATACACTTGTTCCTGATACCACTAAGACCGTAGTAATATCACAAAAGACCTTAACGGTATCGGCGACTCCGACCAATCGTGTATACAATGGCTCGACATCGGTGGTGTACACTGGTGCAGCTATAACAGGTTGGGTAGGTAACGAGGGTAGCGGTGTGGCTATATCTGATGCTGCCACTGGTACTTTAACTGCCACTGCTGTTAATAAAGATGCAGGTACACGGGCGGTTACATTTGGTGGTCTTACATTGAAGACATCGGGTAAATACGCAAACTATACACTTGTTCCTGATACCACTAAGACCGTAGTAATATCACAAAAGACCTTAACGGTATCGGCGACTCCGACCAATCGTGTATACAATGGCTCGACATCGGTGGTGTACACTGGTGCAGCTATAACAGGTTGGGTAGGTAACGAGGGTAGCGGTGTGGCTATATCTGATGCTGCCACTGGTACTTTAACTGCCACTGCTGCTAGTAAAGATGTAGGTACACGGGCTGTTACATTTGGTGGTCTTACATTGAAGACATCGGGCAAATACGCAAACTATACACTTGTTCCTGATACCACTAAGACCGTAGTAATATCACAAAAGACCTTAACAGTATCGGCGACTCCGACCAATCGTGCATACAACGGCTCGACATCGGTGTTGTACACTGGTGCAGCTATAACAGGTTGGGCTGGTAACGAGGGCAGTAGTGGGGCTGGTATATCCGATGCTGCCACTGGTACTTTAACTGCCACTGCTGCTAGTAAAGATGTAGGTACACGGGCTGTTACATTTGGTGGTCTTACATTGAAGACATCGGGCAAATACGCAAACTATACACTTGTTCCTGATACCACTAAGACCGTAGTAATATCACAAAAGACCTTAACGGTATCGGCGACTCCGACCAATCGTGTATACAATGGCTCGACATCGGTGGCATACACTGGTGCAGCTATAACAGGTTGGGTCGGTAGCGAGGGCAGTAGTGGGGCTGGTATATCCGATGCTGCCACTGGTACTTTAACTGCCACTGCTGCTAGTAAAGATGTAGGTACACGGGCTGTTACATTTGGTGGTCTTACATTGAAGACATCGGGCAAATACGCAAACTATACACTTGTTCCTGATACCACTAAGACCGTAGTAATATCACAAAAGACCTTAACAGTATCGGCGACTCCGACCAATCGTGCATACAACGGCTCGACATCGGTGTTGTACACTGGTGCAGCTATAACAGGTTGGGCTGGTAACGAGGGCAGTAGTGGGGCTAGTATATCCGATGCTGCCACTGGTACTTTAATTGCCACTGCTGCTAGTAAAGATGTAGGTACACGGGCTGTTACATTTGGTGGTCTTACATTGAAGACATCGGGCAAATACGCAAACTATACACTTGTTCCTGATACCACTAAGACCGTAGTAATATCACAAAAGACCTTAACAGTATCGGCGACTCCGACCAACCGTGTATACAATGGCTCGACATCGGTGGTGTACACTGGTGCAGCTATAACAGGTTGGGTCGGTAGCGAGGGCAGTAGTGGGGCTGGTATATCCGATGCTGCCACTGGTGCTTTAACTGCCACTGCTGCTAGTAAAGATGTAGGTACACGGGCTGTTACATTTGGTGGTCTTACGATAAAAACTAGTGGCAAATACGCAAACTACAGCCTAAGTTACGCAACAGATAAAACCGTAAAAATATCGCCAGTAATACTACAACTAGAACCAGACGAATTGGATGTAACAGAACGCCAATATGACAGTGGTAACAAAAATGCCCCCGTGTATATCAGAACCGGGCAAGACGGATACAGCGGTACTGTGGTAAGCGGTGAAACCGTAACACTAACTATAACAGACGGAGCATTCGTATACGATGGCGACGATGGCGACCAAGCCGGATCGGGTAAACCTATAATCATAGGCGATCCAAGTAAACTTACATTAAGTTCACAAAATTACAAATTGCAATACAACAATGCCGATCTGAGTAGCGGGGTTATTAGCGGCTTAACAGGTACTATATTACAAGCGACCGCCAGCAGCGGCGGTGCTGCAGGCGGAGGCGGCGGTGGGGCAGCCATCGCAATAGTAGGCGTCGGCGTAGGTGTAGCCGTACTAGCCAGCGGTATAGGCAGCGGAGTCGCCGCAGGAGCCGCCGCAGCAGGTGCTGGAGCAGCAGGTGCAGCAGGTGCAGCAGGTGCCGCCGGTGCAGGCGGGGCAAGTGGCGGACTAGCCGCCCCCATCGGCAGTATCGACAGCATCTTTAACAGCAGCATATACGCCCACCTAAACGGCATCGACATGCAGGCACTATACCAGCCGAAAACCCCCACGCCGTCCGTATTCAACACACAACAGGCAACATACAAAAGCCAAATACACCATACATACGACATGGCACTGTTGGCAAACAACATCAAGGCACAAAAAGCCGTACCCCTGTACGAACTGGATGAACACCTATACGAAACCATTAAGGAAATATTCGTACAACAATCCACAGTGACAAACAAAACCGCCCGCATGGATACAAACAACAACGCCCCCGCATAATACCCATTGTGCAAGGCGTCTGGCAAGCACACAGACCATACCCTTAACGGGTATGGGACGGGTGCGGGTGGGTGCGTCAGATTTTTTTGTGAACAGGCTTTTTGGGCTTGTCCCGATATAACAAACGATTTCATTATCCGATTTTGTGCCGTTGGGTTTGCTGTCGCATTTTTTCGTAAATCTTTGTGCGTCTTAAATCATTGGCTTTGATAAAAGATTCAATGCTATCATATTCCACAAAACCGCTATTCATAGCCTGTTCTAACCTATCGTTTAGCCACTTCATTTTATCGGCTTCTTGTTCATAAGTTTCATGGGTATTTTCGGTTTGCTCCCAGATGTCTTGTAAATCCTGCACATCGTAGTCGGGCTGTTTGGCAAGCACACCCGCAACCCACAGCTCCCCCCGCTGCTGTTTGTCGAGAGTGTCTAAATAGTGTTGTGTGTGTTGCATGGTGTTAATCCTTATAAACTGTCGTGTGCATTGTACTACAGTTGCAACATATTGTCAATCACAATTTATATAGAGTATGTGCCTGTTTTTCGGTTTGCTAGTCTTGTGGCTTATACTGTTTTGTCGGCATTCTCGACAAGTCACGGTATAAGTCACGACTCGTATGTATTATGGCTATAATATCTATATTGCCTGTGGCGGCATTTTTACGGTAACAAATATAGTGGTTTCTATCCCGTTTTTTTATACCTGCTATAACCTTTCGTACACCGTTTTTAACATGTTTTGGTGGTATATTGCTCTGGCTGCCAATGGTCGGGTTTTCGGCTATTTTTTGGAATTCCGATTGTAATAAATCCAGATACTTGTTACACTGCGTGTACCCATAGTTATCGATGGTATAGGTAGATATGTTTTCAATAGCCTGCCTTGCACAAGCAAGTAAAATATATTTTTGCATGGTTTAAGCAATTTTAGATCGCTGTTTCATGCGTTCGTCAACAGATTTTCTAATGTCGTTAAACATGTCATCTAAGCTGTCGTAGTGAAATGCTTCACTTTGTAATGCTTCGTCTAAATGATCGTTTAACCACTTCATTTTATCGGCTTCTTGTTCATAAGTTTCATGGGTATTTTCGGTTTGCTCCCATATGTCTTTTAAGTCCTGCACATCGTAGTCGGGCTGTTTGGCAAGCACACCCGCAATCCACAGCTCCCCCCGTTGCTGTTTGTCGAGAGTGTTCAAGTATTGTTGTGTGTGTTGCATAGCTTTAATCCTCAAAAAATTTATCCCCTGTGCGTATTGTACCACAGATTTAAAGATATGTATATAAATCAGGTAGAATTTTTTCTATGGTGCGTTTTAAATTTGTATCTGCGGTGGCAAGAGCGGTCGTTAAATCCATGCCCTCAGGGGTGATGGCATAGGCGTTTTTTACCCCTATGTTACAAAGCGATTGCCACCCATCGCCCACCGCACCAGCAATAACAACAGTCGGTTTTCCGTATTTATGGGCGTGTGTTGCCACCCCTGCGGGGGTCTTGCCGTTGATGGTTTGGCGATCGATTTTGCCTTCGCCGGTGATGACAATATCTGCCCACTGGGCGTGGGTATCAAAATCGACAGTTTTTAAAATCACATCGATTCCCGATGTTAATTGTGCTCGACAAAACGCCACTAAGGCAAAACCCAGACCGCCTGCTGCCCCTGTGCCGGGTATATGGCGAAACCATTGTCGAAAATGGTTTTCGCTCACATCTGCAAAGGTGGTTAAACCGTGCTCCAGTACAGGGCGGGTTTCGGCGGTAACCCCTTTTTGTGCCCCGTATACAGCGGTTGCCCCGTCATCGCCTAGTAGGGGGTTGCTGACATCACAGGCAACCTGTATCGATATGTTTTTTAGTCTGGAGTCTAAAACATCCGTGTTAAGTGCAGCTATATCCGATAACCGCTGTGGCAGGTCGCTGATGGGGGTGTGTTGGGCGTTGAGAAACCGTACGCCTAAGGCTTGTAACATGCCCGTACCGCCATCGTTGGTTGCCGATCCACCAATGCCCATAATAATGTGTTTTGCCCCGTTGTTTAGAGCGTGCAACATCAATTCTCCCAACCCATAAGTATGGGCTTGTAAGGGGTTGCGGGCATCCGGTGGCAACAACATTAAACCGCTGGCTGCTGCCATTTCTATAACAGCGGTGGTGTTGTCGTACACCATGCCGTAAGACGCTTCGATGATGTGTCCCAATGGGTTGTGGACTTGGGCGGTGTGTAGTGTACCGTTTAACCCCTGTACAAGACTTGCCATAGTGCCTTCACCGCCATCGGCAACGGGCAATTGTCGGCACTCGATGCCGTGTTGTTGCAACACATGGGCAATGATGTGTGCCACTTTTGGGGCGGATAGGCTTTCTTTGAAGCTGTCGGGGGCGATAAGGACTTTCATATTTATTCTGTAAAGTGGGCGGGGCGTTTTTCTATAAAAGCGTTTTTACCTTCGTTACCTGCATCGCTAGCACCGGTCATGTATACGGCAAATTCGTGCAATACGGGCGTGGTGTCGATACCGTATGTGGCATGAATCAACCGTTTTGCCACCGAAGTAATGTAAGGACTTCGTACGGTAATGTTGTCGAGTATATGGTGTAAGGTATTGTCCAGCGATTCTGCAGGGCACACTTTGCTGATAATGCCGTGTTGCTGTGCTTGCGTTGCCGATAGGTTTTCCCCAAATAGTATCATTTGCTTGGCAATTGCAATACTGGTTAGTTGTGCCAATTGCTCTGACGCCAGCCAGCCGGGAATAGTGCCGACCATAGCTTCGGGCAACCCTATTTCCACTGTATCCACCGCCAAGCGATAATCACACATAAGAGCCATTTCCAAACCGCCCCCATACGCATGCCCGTTTAACACACAAACAGTTGGCATATCACACGCCCGCAAGGCTTGATATACCTTGTGCCCGCCCCGAATCCATTTGCGACTCATGTGGTCGGGGGAGAGTTGCCCCCACTCTTTGATGTCCGCCCCCGCACAAAAGAACCGATCGCCCGCCCCCGTTAGCACAATTGCCCGTACAGTGTCGTTGTCCGACAGGGTATCGATATGTGCCGATAAGGCGTTTAGCATTGCCATACTTAAACAATTGGCTTTTTGGGTGTTTGCAATTGTTAGGGTGGCGATGTGGTTGTCGACGGTACAAGTAATGTGTCCCATTTTTTCCTCCTGTGTTGTCCTAAATACCGTACATCCGTAATAGGTGTTGCATCCGCTGTACCGCCAGTTCAGGATCCGACAATACATGGCAGGCGTCCGCCAGTTGTAGTAACGCTGCATAATGGGGCAGGGAACGCATACTTTGCATACCGCCCGCCATGACAAAGTGATCTTGGTGTCCGTTTAACCAAGCCATAAACACAACCCCCGCTTTATAAAATGGCGTGGGGTTTTCAAAAATCTTTTTCGACAAAGGCAGTGTTGGCGACATAATATCGAAATAGGCTTGGGTATTATTTTGTGCCAACTGGGTAAGTGCCGCCCCTGCCACAGGGGCGATGGTATCGAATATCCCCAGCAACGCATGGGAATAGTGGCTGTCGTCGCCGGCAATCATGCGGTCGTAATTAAAATCGTCGCCCGTGTACATCTTTACCCCATTGGGCAGTTTTTGTCGTAAGGCGATTTCCCATTTTTCTTCCAACAGGGAAATTTTGATGCCTTCGATTTTATGGCTGTTGTTGTCGATAATTTCCAGTACCGTATCCATGGCACATTGTATATCTGTGCTGCCGAAATATCCCCTTAGTGCGGGGTCAAACACTTCCCCTAACCAATGTAGTACCACTTGTCCGTCCGTGTTGTCGATCAGCCGTCGATACATGTCGACATAATCGCCCCGTGTCGTGGCGTGTTTGGCAAGGGCACGGGACGCCATAATAATTGGGTTACCTCCATAGGTACAAATAGTGCCGATTTGCTCCATATACGCATCGTAAATGTGGTCGAGATTCTTACACTGTTCGACCGCCAAATGATCGGTGCCGGCACCGAACACAGCGGTTGCCCCCTTCACGGTTTGCATTTCTGTTAGGGTGCGGCGTATCAATTGTTTGGCGGTTTGCCATTCGATTCCCATGCCTCGTTGGGCGGTGTCCATGGCTTCGGCAATGCCAAAACCGTTTTGCCACAAGTGATGGCGGTATTGCAATGTGGTGTCCCAATCGATTTTCGGGAATGGCGTAGACGGTGTCCAATCGGCGGCGGCGTCTACTGTAATGTGTGCCGCCGCATATACGGTGCGGTTAAATACCCCCGTGTTAGGCAGGCTCTTAGGGCTAGGATTTTGCAGGCGGTATTCGAACAGTTCCCCGTTAGAATTCGGCAATGTAAGTGATAATGTCATGGGTACGCTCCTCCTTGTACTATCTTTTAACTCTCTATTTAAAAGTATCGGTATAAACGGCGGTTTGTCAATATAAAAATGCCGTATACCTTTTATATTAAATATATAAATTATATCTTTTTATTAAAATTCGACAAAAATACCATATTTTTTGTATAAATTGCATTTTATTTTTGTTAAAATACTGTTATATATAAAACACGGTACTTTATATATTAAAAATAATACCTGTTTTATTTTAGGAGGCAATAATGACAAATACAGTACAAAAACCAGAGACCATTTTACAGGGAAAAAATCGTCCCTTTACCGGTCAAGAATTTATCGACAGTTTAAACGATGGTCGCAATGTCTGGCTGCACGGTCAAAAAGTTGATGTGGTAGCGGAGCACCCTGCGTTTAGGAATGCTGCCCAATCGATTGCCCGTATGTATGATGCACTGCATACGGATCGTGCCAGTGGGACGGATGTGATGACCTGTGATACGGATACGGGCAACGGCGGCTTTACCCATAAGTTTTTCCGCCGCAATCAAAACAAACAAGACATTGTTGGACAGCGGGACGCTATTGCCGCATGGGCGAAGATGTCGTATGGCTGGATGGGGCGATCGCCGGATTACAAAGCAAGCCTTGTCAATGCGATGGGGGCGGGAGCGGACTTTTTTGGCGATTGTGCCAAACACGCTGAGGGCTGGTACAAACGGGCACAGGAAAATGTGCTGCATATGAACCATGTGATTGTCAATCCGCCCGTCGACAGGAACCTGCCCGCATCCGCCTGTAAAGATGTGTTTATCACCATCGACAAAGAAACAGACGCCGGCATATTTGTATCCGGTGCCAAAGTGGTGGCAACAGGGGCGGTCATATCTCAATACAGTTTTGTTGGACAAACCGCTGCTATGCCCATCGATGATGACAGTATGGCGGTGGTGTTTATGGCAAACATGGCACATCCGGGGGTAAAATTAATTTGCCGAGCGTCTTATGAGGAAAATGTTGCCAAAGTGAGTACGGCTTTTGACTATCCATTGTCGTCTCGATTTGATGAAAACGATTCGATCATAGTGTTCGACAATGCGTTTATTCCTTGGGAGGATGTGCTTATTCATCGGGATATTGATGCGGTTCGTAACTTTTACATCCATACGGGATATGTACAGGCGTTTTGTTTACAAGGGTGTACGAGGCTAGCGGTCAAGCTGGACTTTATTGCCGGGTTGTTGTCGAAGTGCCTACAAGCGGCGGGGACTTATGAATTTCGTGGGGTCAAAGCCCAATTGGGCGAAGTGATTGCATGGCGTAATACTTTGTGGGCGTTAAGTGATGCTATGGTGCACAATCCTGATTTACGGCGCGATACTTATTTGCCTAATGCCCGCAGTGCGGCGGCATATCGGGTACAAGCCCCCGATGCGTATGTAAAAATCAAATCTATTATCGAGTCGACCTTGACCAGCTCTTTGATTTATCTAAACGGCTCTGCGGACGATTATAAAAACCCAGAAATCGACGCCTATGTCAATCAATTTGTACGGGGTGCCAACGGTATTTCCGCCCACGAACGGATTAAAGTAATGAAGCTGATGTGGGATGCTATGGGGTCTGAGTTTGGCGGGCGGCATGAGCTATACGAACGCAACTATGCGGGGTCGTTTGAAGAGATTCGCCTGCAATGCTTGTTTGGTGCTATGGGCAGCGGCGAAATGGCGAAGATGGATGCTCTTGTCGATGAGTGCCTGTCCGATTATGACGAAGGCGGGTTTAAATCGCATACGGTGTGGCACCAAAGCGGTGGCAACCACTGGGGGCGTAAGTCCGATGTGGTGTTCGATGCGGGGGCAAGGGCGTCTGGTACTTTGTCGCATAGCCCATGAACAGACAATGCCTCAGCGGGGCGTCGCCATGGGCGGAAGCCCCCTAGACCCACCAACAAGCCACAAACAAAAATCAACCAATACACTACTAACATTTATACATTGCCAATACCATGTAAATATGCTACAATAAACAATAGGATACTAACACTATAGGACGGGGAATATGGACGAAAAAACACAGTTTCCAACATATGCTATATACGGCGTTCCTGCTGCCGATGCCCCTGTGTCGTATTTCCATTTTGAGGATGCCCGCAACATTGCCGTTGCCAACAATTGGGATTTTAAACCGCATGTGCATGCGTATTTGTATCAGATGATATGGGTAAAACGGGGTAAAGGCGTATTTTCCGCCGAAGGCAAACGCATTGCATTCGACGGTGATTGGGTGGTGTTTATTGCCCCTAATACTTTACATTCCATATCGTTTGCCGAAGGTTCTAAGGTATGGTCGTTATATTTTACCCATGATTTTATGAACTTGGGGCATTTGGGCAATATGCTAAAAGACTTTATGGGCAATATCAGCCGTCCTATGTACAAGTGTGTTACTATTCCAGATAGCGACAACCCGCTGTGGGCGGAGGTGTTTACCCATGTCAAGCAAGAATTTGCCCGCCCCCATGCGTTGGGACATAATGCGTGCATAAAATCGTGGGTAGCGTTGTTGCTGACTCAGCTGGTACGCATCGAATATGCACAACAGCCTGTTATGTCTGCCCCTAAAACCGCTGTTGCACGGGGTGAAGACATCGTCAATCGCTTTTTACAGGTTTTGGAACAATATTATCAACGGCAGCACCGTGTAGGGTTTTATGCGGACACATTGCACATCAGCCCGGACACATTAAACAATCACATACGGTCGGTGATGGGACGGACTTTGGGGCAGACCATTCGGGACAGACTGATACTGGAAGCCAAACGCCAATTGGTATATGCGGATAAAGGTGTGTGGCAAGTGGCAGAAGTTTTAAATTTTGAGGACGCATCTTACTTTGTACGGTTTTTTAAGCGAGAAACGGGCATGACCCCCAAAGCCTACAAAAAACAACAAATTGTAAATCCTGTGGTATAGGTACAGGTATATTGCACTACAATTTTCACAATTTTAAACAGATTTGTTAAGTACATGTGCCCCAAAAAAACGAAAAAAATCGTCTTACAGCGATATAGATTACATCGAAAAAATCAATAAAAACAATAACTTAAAAAAATAAAAAATAAAAAATATTTTTGTATTACTCTTTTTGTCGATTTCTTAAATTTTCCTTCACATTAGCATTAAAATGTGGTGGCATGCGGGGGCGTGCGGGTGTATACGCTGCACCGTCGACATCGGCAACAAAGACGGATTGGTCGGTTTGTATTCCGGTTTCTCGATTTTTTAAGTTACAATAGTTCTAAGATATGGTATAATGTATATAATATTGCAAAATACGAACATATGGGAATTAGGGAGAAGTACAATGAAAAAGCGGTTTGCTATAAAAAAGTGTTTTATGATGGTGTCATCGATGTATGCCGTTGGTATGCTGGTGGGGCATGTTGCTTATGCGGGGGGACTTCCTAGTGGGGGTCGGGTGGCTGCTGGCAGTGCGAATATTTATCAGCGGGGCAGCACTTTAAATATCGATCAAAATACAGACAAGGCGATTATCGATTGGAAAAGTTTTTCTGTGGGTGGGGACAACACAGTAAATTTCAATCAGCCCAGTAGCGATTCGGCAACTCTAAATCGTGTTACGGGGGATTTTACCTCGCAGATTGCCGGGCGGATTAATGCTAATGGCAGTGTGTTTTTGGTCAATCCTAACGGTATACTGATTACTGCAGACGGGGTTGTCGATACGGGCAATTTTGTTGCCTCGACTCTCGATATAGACAATAACGATTTCTTAAATGGCGACTATACATTTACAAAAAGCGGCTCGAATGGCGTTGTCGCCAATCGAGGGACTGTTGCTGTGGATGATGGCGGTTTTGTAGCGTTATTGGGTGGGGCGGTTAAGAATGGTGGCACGGTTCGAGCCCTTGTCGGTAAGGTGGGTTTTGCTGGCGGCGAAAAAATTGTTATGTCGTTTGGCGAAAATGATTTTTTACGGGTCGAAGTGCCTACGGACACATGGGATAAACTGACCGATGCAAATGGTCAAAAAATTTCTGCCACCCTTGATTTAGACGGCACCATCGAATCCCGGGGCGGTTTTATCGACATTGCCGTTGCCGATGCCTCCGATATTTTACGGCAGACCATATCGATCGATGGTATTGTGTCGGCAAATACCGTGTCTTCGACAGACGGTGTTATATCTATCAGTGGTGGCACTCTGGGCATTACCGGCAACGGGCGAATCACCGCTGATGCGGATTATGGCAATGCGGGGGCTATAAATGTAAATGTGCAATCGTTAAATATGTCCGCTCCCATATCCGCTACTGCCCAAGCGGGTGACGGGGGGGCGGTTAAAATATCGCTGCAACAAGGGGCAAGCCTCAGTCGGGGGGCGGTGTTTGATGTCAGTGGTAAACAGGGCGGTACCTTGTCGTTAATTGGTGGATTGTCTGGGGATACGACTTACAAGGTGGTAGGCACCAGTGATTTTATTGCCGATGGTCGTGATGGGGCAGGCGGGTATATCGATATATCCAATAAAAGCGGCTTGGTTGGACTGTTTTCTGGTACTGTGTCCGCAAGGGGTGCTCTTAAGGGCGGTCGTGTACGCATTGGCGGGGCGTTTCAAGGCGGGGCATACGACCCAAAAACCAGTGCACTAGACGACAAAACACAGAATGTATTTGTCGGCAGGTGGTCTGATAACAATACTCTTGTACGGGCGGGCAAAACTTCTTTGGGCACGGGCGTACGAGTGGTCGTATCGTCCGCATCGGGTACAGGGGGTACGGTGATTTTATGGGCAGACCACACCACCAATAATTACGCCAGCATCGATGCGACTGGTGCTGTGGGCGGCGGTGCGGTGGAAATATCCGGCAAGAAAAAAGTCGATAGCTTCGGGTTAAAACGGGTCGAGGTGGGCAATGGGGTTATCTTACTCGACCCAAAAAATGTGGTTATCAGCAGGTTTTCCGATGGATTTTCACAGGCAAAACGCATCATGTCGACAACACCCCTTGCAGGCTTTAAATTGGATTTAGACAACAACGACCACTTCGGCAGTGCCGTTGCCATCAGCGAAGACGGCAGCAAATTAGCGGTTGGGGCAATAGGCGATGATACGGGGGCATCTAACAATGGGGCTGTATATTTGTTTACTGTTGGCGGCAAAGGCTCCCGATGGGGCGGTGCGTTGTTACAGGAACATAAAATCGCCTACGGGTCTGGTCTTGATGTAAAATCAAGTTCCGCACAATTTGGCACTTCTGTTGCGTTTAATGACGATGGTAGCAAGTTGGTTGTGGGCATGCCGTTCGTCGATAAAGCCTCTCCGTATCGTTCTGGTTCGGGTAGAATTTTCTTGTTTTCTGTCGACTGGGGCAAAACTGTTACGAAAAATGCTGAACTTGAATACGGGGGCGAAGGCTACTATGGCACCGGCGTTGCCCTAAGTGATGACGGTACCAAATTGGCGGTAGGTGAAACCCATGATAACGGTGGTAAAAAGGGCGGTGCCAGTTATGTATACGATGCGGGGTCCGTTTCTTTATATGTGTTGTCGGGTGATGGCAAACATTGGGGGACATCGCCGTATCGCTGGCGTACGGGGCGTATTTTCCACCGTGTGGGTGGGTTGAGATTGTCTGCTCATGATGGGTTTGGGTACGCTGTTGCGTTAAGTGCCGATGGATCGACACTGGCGGTGGGGGCGGTTGGCGATGACACGGGGGCGGTACAAGCCGGGGCGGTGCACATGTTTCGCATAGGCGGTACCACATGGGGAAAATCGGTTACACACACCGCTAAAATTGCCGACGGGGCGGGGGTTTTGTTAAATGCCAAAGATGCGTTTGGAAGTGCCGTTGCCCTCACTGATGACGGCACCAAATTAGCGGTAGGTGCCAGATATGACGACACAGGGGGTGAAAATCGGGGGGCGGTGTACTTGTTTCATGTACGCAATAAAGGTACCACCGTTACAGAGGCACGGAAAATCGGCAATGGTTCGGGTTTTGTGTTGTCCAATATTGATAAGTTTGGCTCTGCTGTGGCGTTAAATGCCGATGGATCCCGCTTGGTGGTAGGGGCGAGCGATAACAATACGGGTGGCACCAATCGGGGGGCGGTATATTTGTTCGGGTTATCTATGGCGACATGGGGGGCAATGGCTGAGGTACATCGGCTGATAACCCATCAACAGACGCTGGATTTTAACGATGGCAAGCAGGGGGGATCCGGTGGCAAGCGTGTCCCTGTATATTTTGGGGCGTCTGTTGCCCTCAGCAGTGATGGCACTAAGCTAGCGGTAGGCGCTACCGGGTATAACGCCAAAGGGGCGGTATACTTGTTTGAAATAAACGACCGTGCAAGTGTTTGGGGATACGATGTGCTATACACCCGCCGCATTAGCGATGGCAACGGTGTCAGCGGTCTAAACGGCTGGGGCAATTTTGGACAATCCGTTGCCCTCAGTGGTGATGGCACCAAATTAGCGGTGGGGGCACCGGGCAACAATTACAGCAGAGGCACACTACACTTGTTTACCATTGGCGGCAGCCGCTGGGGCAACAAGGTTTTGGAAACTAGAAAAATTGGCACAGGCACGGCGGGGTTGGTGTTGCATGCGTCTGACAATTTCGGATCCAGCATTGCCCTCAGTGAAGACGGCACAAAGATGGCGGTAGGGGCTTATGGTGATGATGCGTATGATTCTCGCTTGATGGGTACGGGTGCGGTATATTTGTTTGCGGTTAGCGGTTCTAAATGGGGGTTTAATGTCCGACAAAACAGCAAGATTTACAAGAATTTGTCGTTGGTTTCGTATGCCAATTTTGGGCAATCTGTTGCTCTTAATGCCGATGGGTCGAAACTGGCGGTAGGTGCTGATGGCGGCAATAACGGTGGCACGACTGGGGCGGTATATTTGTTTTTGGTCGATGGTTCTGGCGACACATGGGGCAGTGCCGCTGTCCGCATCACCACAATAGTCAACGGATTAGGGGTTACCCTACATATGAATGATGCGTTTGGGGGCAGCATTGCCCTGAGTAACGATGGTACTAAATTGGCGGTGGGGGCGTATAATGATGATACGGGCGGTACCAATCGGGGGGCAGTATACTTGTTTGCCCTCGAAGGTAAGCGGGATCTGTGGGGCAACAGGGTCACCCAAGCGGCTAAAATTGCCCACAATGCGGGTGTACATTTATCGGATAACGATGAATTTGGTATGGCGGTGGCGTTTAACGGTGATGGCTCTCAATTGGTCGTAGGCTTGCCGTATTATGCGGTAAATCGGGTATATCCGGGGGCGGTATATACATTTACTGTTGGCGGTATCACATGGGGCAGTGCTGTACATCAAACGGACAAAGTATTTGCCAAACAAAACCTTTCCCTTACTGACAACGAGGGATTCGGATCGTCCGTTGCCCTGAGTGATGACGGTACAAAACTGGCGGTAGGGGCAAAATTTAACGACACCGGCGGCACCAATCGGGGGGCGGTGTATTTATTTGAATTAAGCGGCGGCGACACTTTTGGCGACAGCATATATTACACGGCAAAAATCGCACATGGCAACGGTGTATCGCTGTCGAACATAGACAGATTCGGATCGTCCGTAGCACTAAGCAAAGACGGGCATAAATTGGTGGTAGGTGCCCCGTATGACGATGCGGGGGGCAAAGATTATGGGGCGGTGTATTTGTTAAACATAGGCGGCAGCTTATGGGGCAAAGAAGTATCCCAACTCAGCAAGCTTGTCTCCACAACTACTGGATATTTTGGCGAATCGCTTGCCCTGAGTGGCGATGGCACTAAGTTAGCGGTCGGGGTGCCGTTTAACAACACAGGGGGACACAATCGGGGGCTTGTAAAGTTATATACACTCAATCGGTCGAACACATTTACTCTGTCCCAAACATACGGTCATAACAAGGGAGGTACTGCACTGTCGTTACACAATGACGAGCGATTCGGCACTTCTGTTGCGTTAAATGATAACGGGTCGAAGCTAGTGGTCGGGGCGTTAGGATATGCACACTACAGGGGCAAGGTGTACATATTTGATGTACAGAAAAGCAATTCTGATGCCCGCTGGGGCACACAGATAAAACTAAGACGATCCATTTACGATGGCATCGAGGGCATTTCCCTATCGGTTGCCGATTACTTTGGCAGCTCTGTTGCCCTAAGCAACGATGGCGGCAGGTTGGTAGTAGGTGCCTATGGCGACGACACTGGCGGCAGTTCGGGGGATCATCCGTACGGTGCGGTGTATGTATTTGATTTAAGGGGAGATTTGGTCGATGCCCACCCGAAAATAGCACAGGGTGCGGGGATGTCGTTTACTCAGCCGGGAAAATTTGGCGGGGCGGTTGCCCTAACGGGCGATGGGCGTAATTTAGTGGTTGGGGCACCGGCGACAAAAGGCACATTCGCCAACGAAGGCGGCATATATTTACTAGATTTAGCCGAAGCGGACGCCGCCGTCATCGAACAAAAACTGCAATCCGGCACATACATAAAAATTGTTGCCAGCAACGACATTACCATCGACACGGACATAATCACCACAAAGGGCATGGGGCGGCTTTCCTTAGTGGCGGGGCGGTCGATTATTGTTAATGGGGATGTAAAAATCAGGGGTGGGCTGGCGATGACGGCGAATACCACCGCTGATATTAAGGGGTATGCGGACAATGGCGATAGGCACCTGCTGTTAAAAGATCGGGATGCGGGCAAGGCACACATTACTGTTGCCAAAGGCAAAACCCTATCGGGGGGCGTTGGTGTCGTCCGTATTAAGATGTTGACGGGCAAAAGCGGCGGCACTGTCGACAAAACCCAAACCGGCACAATCACCGTCTGGAAAGTGGACGGAAAACGGGTCAGCATTGTCCACTGGGGGACAACCACCCCCACAGCCGATTCGCAAATTATCATTCAGAGTGGCGGGCAAATAACCGCCACAGGCGACTTAGACAAAGGCGAAGTCGCCATCGAATTAGCGGCGGACATATTCACCAATCGATCGCACAGATCCGCCCTAACCATCGATGACACAACTGGCACCAAAGGGCGGTATTTGGTATGGACAAAAACCCCTATCGATAACACTTTAAGCGGCATACGCAATTACAGTTTTAACCAATTCAGCAAAAGATACGATATTTACGGCGGTGATTTTCAATCTAACACCACCGCAAGTTCTGGATACTTCAAAGACAACTCCGGCTTCGTATACAAGGTCGACCCAGACATGTCATCCGGCGACAGCCGATTGACACTAACACAAACCTATAACGGCGGCAGCAGCAGCGGTGGTACGCCCGCTGTGACCGTTACGACCGCTGCCACTGCGGGTGTCGTATTGTTGGCGGCTAAGCTGCTAACGGGCAACAGCGACAATGCCCCAGAGAGGCGATTCGCTGTGTCCAGTATCGACAACATCTTTAACGCCGGCATATACGCCTATTTGAGTGGCATTCACATGCGGGCGATATATCGACCGCCGCTACAAACTGTATTTGACACTGTCCAACCGTCAAAATTAAGATATGGGGTAAAGTACACTGCCACATACGACATGGTGTTATTGGCAAGTAACATCAAGGCACAAAAGGTTTTGCCGTTATACGAATCGGATGAAAAAGCGTACGAAACCCTGAAACGCATATTCATATAGTGCCATATACAAATTATATATTTTTATGCTTGCTTATGCCAACACATCATGTTATAGTTCCATTTGAGGAGAATACCTATGGAACAACACGAAGAAATATTTATACCTGACACCCACCGCATGGTAAAGCGCTACATAGCTGCCGGCATGCCGGAGGAACTAGCGGAGCTTATAGTCGAAGATTATTTCAGGGCTTTCAAATACATTGTGGAGAAACGAGGAGGAACCTTCGCAAAATTCGAGAAAATGGATGATAATCGCCGTTAACTTTTTAAATTGTGTTTAAGGACAAAACGATGGAACAGCAGGCTGCCGCGTCATTTGATGCACATTTTATGGTAAGGCGTTATGTAGTTGCCGGCATGCCGGAGGTATGGGCGAATCTCGTAGTCGAAGACTATATGAGTTTGCTTAAATACAATTTGGCAACAAAATCTGATATAGAAGATGTTCGCAAAGACATTGAAGCTATTCACAAAGACATCGCCGATATCCACAAAGAAATTGCCGATATTCACAGGGAAATTGACGCTATCCACAAAGAAATTGCCGATATTCACAGGGAAATTGACCTTTTACGGGCGGATACTAAAGCGGAATTTGACGCTATTCACAAAGAAATCGATGCTATTCACAAAGAAATCGCCAATATTCACAAAGAAATCGACCGTTTACGGGCGGATACTAATGCGGAATTTGAACGCATGCGGGCGGATACTAAGGCGGAATTCGACCGTGTACGGGCGGACATCGAACATGTCCGCAAAGACATTAAAATTGCCATGTACACTTCCATTGGTGCTATTGTAACCAGTATTGTGTTATTATACCCGCTGATGCAGTTTATTACCACAAAACTACTAAACTAAATGTAACACCATATCCCGCAACCGTCCAACACTTCGATTCGAAAGGGTGGGGGCATAACACCCACAATCCGCACACACAAAGGTTGTATTCCCCCAAATACCTTTAAAATATATCTTATAAACATAGATAAAATACAAGTATAAAAAAATTGTGCGGGCGGACAAAATTTTTTTTCATAATATTCGACATAATATTATCCTTTAAAAACAATGGGATAACGCCCCCCACAAAGGCAAAGTTTTTTTTTTTTTCGCATTTTTTCGAAATTTTTTTACATTTTTTTGTAAATTTCTGCTTGACACCCATATTTATGTATAGTATATTGCAACAGTACACAGGTGTATATGCGGTGTTATCTGCGGTATGTGGGTATTATCTGTGGTGTATATTTGTGTGCAGATTAATTTTTATTTTATGGTTATTGGTAACTACATGCGGGATGCAATGGGTGCGTTTCGCCTGGAAGTACATTCACAGATTTAGGAGATGTGTAATGAAATATAGCAAAAAAGTGTTTATGGTGGCGTCCTCATTGTATGCTGCTGGTATGTTGTCTAGTGGCTTTGCGTATGCGGGCGACCTTCCCAGTGGAGGTCAGGTCGTTGACGGGGGTGCTAGCATTTCTCAACAAGGCGATACGCTAAATATCGACCAGAGTACCGATAAGGCGGTCATCGATTGGAACAGCTTCTCTGTGGGCAAAGGCAACACAGTGAACTTCAATCAGCCGGCTAGTGATTCGGCAACTTTAAATCGTGTAACGGGGAATTTCACTTCTGAAATCGCCGGACAGATTAACGCTAATGGTAGCGTGTTCTTAGTCAACCCCAATGGTATTATGATTACCAAAGACGGGGTTATTGATACGGGCAATTTTGTTGCCTCAACTCTCGACATCGACAACAACGACTTTATGAACGGGGATTATACCTTCACCAAGAATGGTCAAAATGGCGTTGTCGACAACCGGGGCAGTATCGCCGTCGATGACGGTGGTTTTGTTGCCCTACTAGGTGGGGCAGTGAAAAACACTGGTACTGTCCGTGCCCATGTGGGTAAAGTAGGCTTTGCCGGCGGTGAAAAGATCGTTATGTCGTTTGGCAACAACGACTTCTTACGGGTCGAAGTACCAACCGACAAATGGGAAAATCTGACCGATTCGCAAGGCAATAAAGTGTTTAAAACTGTCGACTTAGGCGGTACTATCGAATCACGGGGCGGCTTTATCGACATAGCTGTTGCCGATGCGGCGGATATTTTACGCCAATCTATTTCCATAAGCGGCGTAGTATCTGCAAACACTGTATCCTCCACAGACGGGGTTATATCCATTAGTGGCGGTTCGTTAGGGGTTCTTGGTAATGGTCGAATCACCGCTGATGCCGATTATGGCAATGCCGGTACTATCAATATCGATGTGGATTCTATCGATGGCAATGGTCAATTTTCTGCGGCATCACAAAATGGCACAGGCGGTACCATCAAAGTATCGTTACAACAAGGTGCAGACCTAACCGATGGCACCAGTTTCGATGTGTCTGGCCGCACCGCTGGGGGGACTCTGTCGTTTATCGGCGGACTATCCGGCAAAGGTGGGTCGAAAATATTGGGATCTATCGACTTTAAAGCCGACAGCACGGACGGCAAAGGCGGATATATCGACATCAGTAACAAGGGCGGCTTGGTCGGTCTGTTTTCTGGTACCATATCTGCATCTGGTAACACACAAGGAGGACGAATCCGTCTGGGCGGTGCGTTTCAAGGCGGCGGGTATGACCCAAAAACCAGCCAACTAGACAAGAAAACCCAAGACCTATTCGTAACCCGTTGGTCGGATAACAGCTCTCTTGTCAGTGCTGGCAAAACTTCATTAGGTACGGGCGTAAATGTAGTCGTATCATCTGCATCAGGTAAAGGCGGCACGGCTATTTTGTGGGCGGATAACACCACCAATAACTATGCGGCTATCGATGCCACCGGTGCGACCGGCGGCGGTGCGGTGGAAATATCCGGTAAGAAAGAAGTCGACAGCTTCGGCTTAGCCCGGGTAAAAGCCGGCGATGGGGTTATTTTGCTGGATCCGGAAAATCTTGTTCTTGGAACAACCCCAAAGGTAGATTGGGGCGATGCGGTATCACAAATCCGAGCCATTGCGGCGTATTCGGCAAGCGGTCAGTCTGTTTCGAATGATAATTCGAGTGCCGACCATTTCGGTAGTGCTGTAGCGTTGAGTAACGATGGCTCTAGGATTGCTATAGGAGCTGAACACACTGATGGTAATAAAGGTGCGGTATATGTGTATACCGTAAACTCGAGTGGTGGCAAATGGGCGACTTCAGTATCATATTACCGTACCATTAAACATGGCACTGGTGCTAAAATCGAGTCATCGGGAGGTTCTGTGGGTGCAGTGAATTTAGTTGATTATAATCAAGCCCATTATTTTGGTAGCAGTGTAGCACTGAGTGGTGATGGAGAGTACTTAGCTGTCGGTGCTCGCTTCGGTGGTAGTGCTGGTAAAGGTGAGGTGAGTCTGTTTAAGATTCAGGGTACACTTGTAAGAAAGGCACGGATTCAATACGGTGGTTCTGCAAATGGCGATCGCCTTGTACTGCCTGGAAGTAAGTCAAATCCTTGGTTTGGTTCTAGTATAGCCATAAGTGATGATAAAACGAAAATAGCTATCGGGGCACAGTATGAACAAGCAGTATATCTATTCAACATGAAGACTGCAGGTGATGCTTCGAGTTCGACAGATCCATGGGCTAAAAAGCATTTAGCATTAACTATCGCAGGTGGTAAATATGCAAAGCTTGAGAAAGCCTATGGTTGGGGCGGCTTAACCAAGTGGAAAGAAGCAAATGGAGGTGATCACCCAATTGACGATAATAGCCATTTTGGTACTAGTCTGGCATTTAGCAGTGATGGGCGAAAGTTGGTTGTTGGTGATCGTACCGGTCATGGTGACCCAGGGGAAGTACACCTATTGAAAACTTATTATGATGATACGCAGAGAAAGGTAAGTGGTGTAGACTATGTGACGAAACTTACACACAGTTCAGTAAACAACGATCATCGATATGGTGCGAGTGTCGCTCTGAGTGGTGATGGCACAAGATTGGTTGTGGGTGCAGCCCCTCTTAATAAAGGGGAGGGAGCGGGAGCAGTGTATCTGTATACCATTGATACATCAAAGTGGCACATTGGCGTCGGTGGTCGTGTAATGCCACAACTGTTGAAGAAGGTTGATGGAAAGATCGATGGTTCTGTTTTCGGTGACGCTGTGGCATTAGATGATACAGGCACCAAGTTGGCCGTTGGGGTACCAGAAGAGGGCAACGGCAGTGTGAAATTAATGGATATTACCGTTGCTGCTGCTACAGACGATTCGACAGCTTATGAAGCCCAACTAAACAAGGGTACAAATGTAATCCTTACTGCCAACAACGATATTACCATAAATGTGGATATAGTAGCTGATAGTGGCAGCGGTAAACTTACCTTAATTGCCGGCAGATCGATTCTTGTCAACCAAGATATAGACATCAAGGGCAGTTTGGAACTAAGAGCGAATGCTGCTAAGGAACAAGGCCTTGTTTTGAATGAACGGGAAACCGGCAATGGGGTAGTCACTGTTGCGAACACCAAAAAGCTAGAGGCTGGTAAAGATTTGATTATCAAAATGCTAGCGGATGAGGGTCAAGTCGCCGCATACGGGAGAAATGGAACTGGTGCAGTTACCGTCGGAAAAGTGAAAGGCGAACGGGTTAGCATTGTGTATGAAGATTATGTATCAGGTTATCCTGTTGGTACCCAAGAAATTATCATCCGCAGCGGTGGGCAAATCGAGGCTACCAAATCAGGGGTTTCTTTGGAACTTAAAGCAGACAAGTTTACCAACCAATCAGACAAAGATGCTTTAAAGGTCACAGCTTTGGGGCGTTACTTGGTATGGACGAAAAACTTCAATGATAACACTATGGGCGGCATAACCAACTATGATTTTGTCGAATTTAACAAGTCACACGGTGGTAGTGCTTGGGGTAGCAGCGGTCTTAAGGGTGTAGCAAGCGGCTTTGTATACACTCTCAATCCCGCTCAGCTAAAAGTAACCGCTAATACAAAAACCAAACAGTATGACGGCAACGAAGATGGACCCAGCAACAATCTGAAGGTTGCATCCGGCGGCTCCGGCGGTCTGGACTTCGCAGTAAGCGGTTCACCATCAGGCGGACACAAAAAATTCTATCTGACAAATGCAGCATCGCTTAGCGGTAAGTTTTATAAAACAGGAACCACAAGCTTTGTATCTGCAAACGAACAAAAAGATGCAGGTACCGGTCTGGTTCTAAACTACGATTTATCTGGTAGTCTAGCCTTCAAAGATGGCAATGGCAAAACCGTACACGGTTTGAGTGCAACCTATCAAAATGTAACAGACGCATCAATAACAAAAAGGGAATTGCTTTTTGTTCATAAGATTGGTAATGATCGGCATTTCAATTGGAGTGCAAGGACTTACGATGGGACCGACAATATAACTGTGACACAGATTAGTGGTAAGAAAGGATTTGATGACTCGGATGTAGTATCAGGGGAGTCTGTAACCTTAACTGTAGATACAAGCAAAGCATTCAAATTGGCGAGCAAAAATGCCGGATCTGATAGTATACAAGTCAAAGATGCTAGTGCCTTTGTATTAAGCGGAGGGTACGAGAGCAATTATAAATTAGTACTTGCTAAAGATGCTAATGGCGGGGGCGATCTAAAGAGTGATGCTTCTATCCCTGGAATGACAGCGACCATCCGTAAAAAGACATTGACAATTGACACAAGTGCTTTTACAGTAAGCGACAAGTTCTATGATGGTACCAGGAAGGCAACTGTGTCATGGAGCGGTAGTGGATTGCAAGGTGTTATCTCCGGAGATAAGGTGAAAATTGATGGTTCTTTTGCCAACAATGCATTCACTTTTGCAAGTGCCGATGTTAGTAGGGATGGTAGTGGTAACGCACAGAAACAGGCAGTAACCTACTCTAGTGGGTCAACACCTGAGGTCTCTAAAAGTAACGATGCCGATAATGCTGATGCTAAAAACTATGTCATTGATTCTGGAGTGTCATTTTCAGGTCTTGAGGCAATAATTAAGCCAAGGGTATTAGTTCTGGATGTGGTCGAGCTCAAGGCGGTAACCAGAGAATATGATGCAACTGCAAAGGTGACGGTAAACCCAATAACTGATCCGTCAGACTCAAGTAATAATAAGGATGGGTTTGCAGATACTGATATGACTGGTCAGGCTGGTTATGTCGCTGGCTCTCAGGGTAAAGTCGTTGGCGATGATGTGGCACTGGACTTTGCGGCAAATGCTAACCAAGCGGTAGGCAGTCGGTCGTTTAAGTACGCAAGTGGAGATGCAGATGTAGGTACAAATAAGAAAGTGTATGTGGATCAAGCAAGTACCATTGGACTAACAGGTGCTAAAGCCGGTAACTATGACTTGAAAGTGAAAAATAGTACTACTACTTACACGGATATTACGGATGGCTATGAGCTTAAAGTAGGTGGATACAACTTAACAGGCGAAATCACTAAGCGTAAGCTATACCTAAACCTAGACGAATTGCAGGTAAAAGGTGTCGCTAGTAACGATGGCGAACAAATTTATGACGGTGATACAGAAGCCGATGTAAAATTGAAAACCGGAAACGGCGGAGACGGTTTCTTTGATAGAGATAGTGCTGCGGGTAATGTGATATCAGGCGAAAATGTAAACTTAACCGTTGGTGCCGGGGCGTTTAAATATGCCAATGCCAATGTGAATGCCGCTGGTAACGGTAAAAAAGATGTGTTATTCGCCGATGTAAGCAAAATTACATTAAACACCGCAGGCGATGGTAAAAACTATGACCTGTACATAAAATCGGCGGATAACAATCCCAAAAATGATATACGGTTAAGTACTATCACCAGTGCCAGTAACACAGACTCAACCATCGATGGCAAAATCACCCAACGGGTACTAGTAATGGATGGCAGTGAACTAAAAGCCGCAGAGCGTGCGTATGATGGAACTACGGGTGTTACCGTTACGGTCGATAACGGCAAAGATGGTTTCGCTGCCGATAATAGCAACAACAACACCAAAGGGGCGATAGCTGCTGATGTTAGTGGTGCTAATCCTAAATTGACATTAAGTATTGGTTCTGGTGCTTTCGCATATGCTAATAAAGATGTTGAGTTTGATAGTAGTGGTGATCCCAAAAACAAACAAATCCAAATCGGCACTGCTAGTGATCTTTCACTATCGGGTACTGCTGCTGGCAACTATGTACTACAAATAGAGTCAAGTAATACCGAAAAGGTTGCGGCAGCCGGTGACACTGTAGATGGATTGCAAGGCAAAATCGTCAAAAAGAAATTGACTATTGTAGGTTCGTCAGTTGATAGAGTGTATGATGGTACTACAGCCGTAGCTTGGAATACTACCGGTCTTACCGGCTGGGTTTCTGGTGAGCAATACAAAACTGGCAATGTACTAGAAACTTTGGCAGACATAAGACAAAGTTCTGCTGCTCTTAAAGGTCAAGCTACTAGTGCGGATGCAAATTCGGATGCAGATGGTAATCTTCTTAGCGGAATGTCTGAAACTGCTGTAAGTTTTGCTAGCGGCAATGACTTAACCTTGAAAGACACTGCAAAATATAACAACTACGAACTAAATGCTGTCGCATCCGATACGGTTAGAATCAAGAGACGCAAATTGATACTAGATACAAGCGAATTGGTAGCTTCCGATCGTACATATGATGGTTCAAATGTGGCAGTAGTGGCTTTGAAATCTGGTGTTGATTCAGTAACCAACTTGTCTTATGATGGGATTACCAATGGTCAAGCTAACAACACGGGTCTGCTTGCTGGCGACAGAGGTAAGGTATTATTAAATGTTGCTAGCGGAGCGTTTGTATATGCCAACCGAAATGTTGCTCTTGATGACAGTGGTGATGCCGCAGACAAACAGATAAAAGTTGGAACCCTTGCTTTGAGAAATGCTCCGAGTGCTGATCTGGTGAAAAACTACGAATTGCGAATAATGCCTCTAAGTGGATCAGATAAGGCAGCAGCAAACGGGGATGATATTAAGGATCTTAAATCCAAAATCACCCATCGGGTGCTAAAGCTAGATGGTAGCGAATTGACAGCGACAACCCGTACCTATAATGGGGACAAATGGGTTAAAGTTGGTTTGAAATCAGGTCAAGACTCGAATAGTTTGGCTTACGATGGTTTTGCCACCAAACAAGATTCGGACGAATCGGGGCTGGTGTCTGCTGATGAAGGTGTTGTGAAGCTAAAAATTGATAACACTGAGAGCGACAGTGATGCATCATTCCTATATGCGAGTGAAAATGTAGGCAGTGGCAAGCAAATCCAAATTGGTAAAGCAAGCAGCCTTGTTCTAGAGGGTGTCGGCAACGGCAACTATGTCCTGCAAGTAATTGACACAAGCGATAGTCTTGTTTCTAAAGCCGATGATGTAAAAGTCGGAGGTTTAACGGGTACTGTCGACCAAAAAGTCTTGCTCTTGACAGCAGACCCGACCAGCCGTGTATATGATGGCACTGCTAATCTTGCGTTTACGAATGTGGATGTAACAGGTTGGGTAGCATCGGAAAAAGCCGCCCTAGACAAAGACTTGGCAACGATTATGAAATCGGGGTCTAGTACTTTAACTGCTACCGCAGACAGTAAAAATGTGGGCAATGGTCGTGCTGTAACATTCAGTGGCGTGGCGTTGAAAGAAACATCGGGGACATATGGCAACTATCAACTTACTCTCGATACCACTAAAACAGTAAACATTACGAAAAAAACCCTAACCTTGACAGCAAGCCCGACCAGCCGTGTATATAATGGCGATGCTAATCTTGCATTTACGGGTGTGTCTGTAACAGGTTGGGTATCATCGGAACAAGCCGCCCTAGACAAAGACTTGGCAACGATTATGAAATCGGGGTCTAGTACTTTAACTGCTACCGCAGACAGTGAAAATGTGGGCAATGATCGTGCTGTAACATTCAGTGGCGTGGCGTTGAAAGAAACAGTGGGGACATATGGCAACTATGAACTTGCTCTTGATACCACTAAAAAAGTAAATATTACGCCAAAAACCCTAACCTTGACAGCAGACCCGACCAGCCGTGTATATAATGGCAGTACTAGTCTTGATTATACGAATTTGTCTATAACAGGTTGGGTATCAGGAGAAAGCGGTCTAAGCGGAAACTTGTCAAAGACTATGAAGCCGGATTCTGTTAATAAGTTCGCTGTTACCGCAGACAGTAAAAATGCGGGCACTCGTTCTGTGACATTCGGTGGCGCGGTGTTGAAAGACGATGCGGGGACATATGGCAACTATCGACTTACTTTCGATACCACTAAAACAGTAAACATTACGCGTAGATTTTTAGTCTTTAAACATGACGACTATACAGTGATAGACTCGCTTGATACGGGAGCAGTTGTAAAAGTTAACGGTGCAGACGGTATTGTTGCAGATGTGACCAAAGATAAAGATGCATATGGTAAAGATAAATATGGATACTATTCAGATCTAGATCTATTAGGCAATACTGGTTTAGTCTCTGGCGACGATGGCAATGTAAAACTAACATTAGAAGCTGGGGCAGCTGCTTATGGTGATAAAAATTTAGGAAATGATAAATCCATATATGTAGCAGATAAATCGAAGTTTAAGCTCGAAGGTGCCGCAGCCGGCAATTACAGATTAAGCGTTCAGCGTAATAATCTTCCTAGTGGAACTGATCGTGTGGCTGTCGACGATGGTGCTCTGATAGCTAATTTACGTGGTAGTGTGGTGGGTGCTGGTGCTTCCGGTGGTTCTGGTGGTGGTCAAGAGCTAGGAACCCCTGGCGGTGGCGGTGGCGGCGGCGGTGGCGGCGGTGCTATTGTGCTGGTAGGTGCTGGTGTAGCTGCTGTAGCTAGCGGTGTTATCCCCATCGCAGCCGTAACAGGTGGTGCCGCAGCAGGTGCAGCAGGAGCCGCAGGTGCTGGTGCAGGTGCCGCAGGTGCAGGTGCAGGCGGTGCTGGTGCTGGTGCATTAAGTGTCCCTGTAGGCAGCATCGAGTCCATCTTTAACACTGGTATATATGCTTACCTAAATGGTATCAATATGCAGGCGATTTCACACCCGCTGGACTTGCAACCTACGCAAAGTACATTGGCATCCGTGTTTAATACCGCCCAACCGTCAAAAGTAAAATACAAAGTGAAATACACCACTAGTTACGACTTGGCGTTCTTGGCGAACAACATTAAAGCACAAAAAATGGTACCTGTGTATGAGCTAGACGAAGAATTGTATGAAACCATTAAGCAAATATTCGTACAACAATCTGTGCCAGCGAATGAAACCGCTAGTATAGATACAGACGACAACAGCCCTGCATAATACCCATTGTAAGGTGTCTGTCAAGCACCCAGACCATACCCATAATGGGTATGGGACGGGTGCTTCGTTTTTTGCGGTATATCTAATTTCGATGGGCTTTGGGCTGATGCGAAAAAGCGTTTGGGACGACACTGTTGCAGGTGTCGTCTTTTTTCGAACTATTAAGATGGGGTTTAACCGGCAATGGATTTGCCATATGACCCTAAGTCTTTAAACGCTTGTTGCAGGCGGTCGATTATGCCTTGTTGTCCTTGTCGCAACCATTTTCTTGGGTCATAAAACTTTTTCTGGGGGGTGCCTGTGGCTGGGTCTATCTGGTGGTCGAATGCCATGCGGTGGGCGTGGACATATGCCCCTACACGGGCGGCATTGGCAAATTGGGTGTCCGTGTCGATATTCATTTTAAATACACCATATGATACCGCCTGTTTGATGTGTGCTTTGTCGGAACCGGAGCCGCCGTGAAATACAAAGTTGTAATAATTTGTCGGTAAACCCCGCTCAGCCGTTGCCAATGCTTGCGAATTGTTTAAAATTTCTGGACGAAGCTTTACATTGCCCGGCTTATATACCCCATGCACATTGCCAAATGAAGCCGCAACCGAAAAATGCCCCAATGCGTGCAAGCGGTCATACGCCAACAACACCTCTTCTGGCTGGGTGTACAAGTGGGCATTGTCGGCAGATGCGTCCACATCCGCCCCGATACCGTCTTCTTCACCGCCCGTACAGCCCAGCTCTATTTCTAATGAAACCCCAAGCGGTGCCAGCTGCTGTAACATTTTTTCGCATTCGCATAGATTGTATTCGATAGCCTCAGCAGATAAATCCAGCATGTGCGAAGAAAATAACGGCTTGCCAGTGCATTTTTTGTATGTTTTTGAGGCTTCAATGACCCCATACAGCCATGCCATGTGGTTTTTGTCCGCATGATCCGTGTGTAACACAACGCATACACCATATGCGGACGCCACTTCGTGCATGTACTGGGCAAAGGCTTTCGCCCCCCGGACTTTTGCATCGATGGTCGATTCTAAACCCGCCCCGCCAAAGAAATGGGCACCGCCATTCGATACCTGAATAATAATATCCGATTGTGCGTCCCGTGCGGCTTCCAGTGCCGCCGAAGCAGTGGTGCTGTCGATCACATTGACCGCCGGCAAAGCATACCCCCCCGCTTTACATGCGTTTACTAACTCTATATACTGGTGTCCCGTCACCACGCCTGCTGGTATTTTTGTCATGTGAAATGTCCCTTCTTTAAAATCTTTAAAAAATATTTTGCTTGTATGTTACTATATCATAAGTTATTATGGGAGGGTATTTTTTTATTGTATAAAAATCCGTATCCTGCAAACAACCTGTAAGCATTTTTACATATGATAGAATATTCTTTGACGACCGTCTTATATGGGGTGCAAGCAACCTATAAGTGTTTTTACATACAGTAGAGTACTCATAAATGGCAAAAACTCTTGTTTTCTTGGGTGTAACGGTAATTTATGGCTATGCTATATATGATTGTTTTATTAAACTGTATTTAGTAAACACGAAAGTGTTTATGAAACATGAATTTTAATTTAAAAAAAGAGTGGTTATAAATTATGGTAAAAGCGAAAAAAAATATGGCGAAAGCAAAAAATAAGATTCCTGCTGGTCGTCCCGGCATTCCCAACCCCGTCGACATCCATGTGGGTTTAAAAGTTCGGGAACGCAGAACCTTATTAGGGCTAAGCCAAACACAGCTGGCAGAAATGCTGGGTATTACCTTTCAACAAGTGCAGAAGTATGAACGGGGAAAAAATCGTATTTCCTGTTCACGGTTAATAGACATCGCCTCCGTTTTGGATATTGAGATCGATTATTTCTTTAGCAATATGCCAGACACAGTCATGAAACAATCCCCCCGCTTGCGATCCGGGCTCAATGAAGAGATTCCAGAAATTAAAGGTAACCCCTTGGTAAAACGGGAAACTTTGGAATTGGTGCGGGTGTATTATAACATTAAAGACCAAAAGAAACGCCAAAGTATCGTCAATTTATGCCGCAGTATGGTCGATATGGCTGATTCGCAGTAGCATATAGGGCGTATCCGTGATATACTGTGTTTTATGAGAGTACGAGATTTATATAAAACACAGTATATCACCCCCTTGCGGCTGGGGGATACAGTACAAACCCCGTTGGTTGCCGGGTCGATGACGGTTGCCGACGATTGGATCGATTACAACGGTCATATGAACGAACGCTATTATATAACCGCCGCTACGCAAGGGTTCGAAGCGTTGACCCAATATATCGGTATGGATGTGGATTTTGTGCAAAACACAGCATCCTATTTTACTTTGGAAAACCACAATGTGTATATGCAGGAATGCCGCTTGGGCGATGGGTTAACCTCTGTGGGGCAGCTGCTGGATTGTGATGAAAAATGTATTCATGTGTATTACGATGTCTACAAAGGCAATGTTGCCGATGGGGAAGTCGTGTTTTCTATGGAACAAATAAAAGTATTGGTCGATGTAACCACCCGTAAGGCAACACCCCTACCGCAACCGATGTACGACCGATTACAGGCGGTGCATGCGGCACATAAAGCCTTGCCAACCCCTAAGAATGTGGGGCGAAATATACAAATCCGCAAAAAACTATAATTAACGCTTGACAACACCACGACAATAGGGGATAAATCGGCTAGTGTTTTTTTGGGCAGCCATGCCCTGTGTGTGTGGCGTTTTAGTGTTAGAAAGGATAGACCCATGAGTCGTCGTTGTGAAATTTTGGGCAAAGGTGTTATGAGTGGTAACAATGTGTCCCACGCTGTGAACCGTACCCGCCGCCGTTTTTTGCCGAATTTGCAAAATACTACGCTGGTGTCGGATGTTTTGGGCGAAAGCGTGCGGCTGCGTGTTTCAACAAAAGCCATTCGCACCATAGATTTTAAAGGCGGGCTAGATGCATACCTGCTGGGCACCCCCAATCGTAAGCTGACAGAGAAAGCGTTAAAAATTAAAAAACGCATCTTGAAAAAACAGAAGTGATTTTTTCCTCCCTCTGTTGCAATCATTACAATTTGTTGTATATGCTTATCATAGTGTAGTTTTTGTGGGCACCTGTAACTTGCCATGTTAGGTGCAGGGTGTCGGTGTTGTATGTCCATGTGCCTTGATATAGGTCGCCTTTGCACTGGTGGGTTATGCTGTGGGTGCCGTGTATGTGGGGCAGTGTGTAAAACACAGCCCCATCGGTATAGGACACGCACACACCGCCATTTTCAAAGTGTAACAGATACCGTTGATAAAAAGGCGAATCGTTTAGGCTGTGCCATACCCCCGATTCCTGCCATGCGGTCTGGCTTATGGTCAAAGTGCCCGATGCGGTGTGGTGTCTGCTGGCGTATCTGTCGTCGATGGTACGGTGAAAAGTATAGGTGCCTATGCACATTTAGCCGATTTTTTTCCATACAACCGTAAACAGTCCAGATGCCACCGCCAATTTTACCAAGTCGCCCATTATAAACGGTGTCAGACCCCATGCCAAAATAGGCTTGTCCCAACCAAATACCATGCCCAACCACAGTAAACCGGGGATATATAGCACCACATTGCCCAACAACATGGCGATCGACGCCGTTACAAAGGAACGATCCCAGCCTTTTTCTGCCAAATACCCGACAACAAACGCCGCCAGCACAAAGCCATATAAGTACCCCGCTGATGCCCCCATAAGTACAGCAATACCGCCCTTACCAGCGGCAAATACGGGAAGTCCTAACGCCCCTTGTCCCAGATAAAACAGCACCGCCAACGCCCCATAACGGGATCCTAACGCCATAGCAACGCTTAACACCGCAAATGTTTGCAATGTCATAGGCACAGGCACCATCGGTACGGTAATTTGGGCACAAATCGCTATCAAAACAGACCCCAAAAACGCCAATACCAGATTCTTAACAACCGCATTCTGAATCGGTAAAGCTATGTGAGAACATAAAGTATTCATAATAACATCCTTTCTAATATATTGTGAAACCCTGTCGACAATATAGGGGATATGCGACCGCTTGGCAAGAAAATTTTTTGCCAATGTAAAATAACATATGGTATCCAAAAATTCATTTTCCGAAAATGGTATTTAAATACCATATATGTATTGCACTGTCCTTAAAATCCAAGTGTCTGTATATTTTATATCCTACTGAAGCCGAATAACCGGCGGGTTGGATAAAATCACCAATACTTTATTGTCGGGGTTAAATCTGTCGTCCAGCGACACCACCGCCATTAACGCCCCGTTTTCTTTTTCGATAATGTATTCGGTAGCGGTTTTCTTGACGATGGACTGTTCGATTTTTTTGCCCAATGCTCCCCCTGCCAACGCTCCAACGACCGCTCCGACAATTTGTTCATTGTCGCCGCCGTCAATGGTGCTGCCGGCGGTTAAACCAATAACAGACCCAATAATCTCGCCCGTTGCGGCGTCTGTTTCAATTTCCACTTGTTGTTTGGATACGACAACACCCTTTATGACCTCTTGTGCTTGTTGCACACCAAGCGTGTTATACTCCTTGCGGGGAGCGTTCGAACCGCCAATACAAGCGGTTAAAAATAGGGATAAGAATATATAAGTGATAGATTTTTGTATCATAATTTAATGCCTCCTGTGCGTTTATTAAACTTGCAGCGTGAGTGTATCATGATTTTTTATACTTGTCTATATATTATTGTATTCTCCAAAAATTCTCTGAAAAAAAGTACAACCAGTACTTTATAATGGTGTATTAGCATCATAGCCACACTTAACATCGCAAATTTTTGCAATGTCACAGGTATAGGGATCATCGGTGTCCCTAAAATCCAAGCGTACATAGATATATATTTCATTATACCCTATTGAGGTTTATGAGATTCAATAACTGTAATAGTCGGCACAACAGCCGTCGAACTATTCGATTTCGCATTGAGTTTTATCAGATTCAATAACTGTAATATTCGGTGGGTAAAATGTATAGCGGTTGACTTTGCAGTAAGGTTTATGAGATTTAATAACTGTAATATTCGGCGGGTCGGATTGAGTCACCAATACTTTATCCCCTTCATTAGCAATAACCTTTTCACTATCTTTTTCTAGTAAAACCAATTCTATAAATTCTCCATTACTATCTTTTTCGATCAAATATCTGTAGCCGTTTCTATCTTTCAAAAGCCAATTTTCATTGGAATATTTTTGGATTGCGGCACCCATCGAGCCCAAAGCTAATGAAGAAAAAACTTTTCCGAATGTGCTTTCCGCATTTTTATTAGAAATGAGTACACCTAAAATTGTACCAATACCTTTGCCAAGACTGCGACCAAGAGTCAATTCGCTCTTTCTTCTAATTTTTACCCTTTCCCTTTCTATAACAACACCCTTTACCGCCGAAATTTCTTGGGTATGACCGTATTTATAGCTCTCCGTCTGCTTCAATGGACCACAAGCACATAGAAACAGTGTCAATACTACATAAATAATGGATTTTTGCATTGTAATTTCTCTTATTCATCAGCTATATAATATAACATATCATACACTGTATAGCCTATAAAGCAAAAAATAGTCTACATTTAGATTTTTCGGTTTTAATCGAGTGATTTTTGCTGTTTTGAGATGTGCATATAGTTGCTATACCTTATATCTCAAAACAGCAAAAATTGCCGATTAAAACCGAAAAAATCTTGATTATTAAAAGATTATGCCATATATTAGGGAAAATTTACCGTAAACTAGGAGCATTATATGGCGGATGACACCCCAAAAGCCCAAAGATGGCAACCCAAAAGGGCATATTCTTATGACGATTTAATCGCATCCGGGTATGGACAAGTGTTTGGCGAAGACAATGCCCGCTTGCCATTGCCCAATATGTTAATGATTTCTCGTATTGTCGACATCAATGAACACGGGGGCAATTACGGCAGGGGATTCGTCGAGGCAGAGCTGGATATTACCCCGGATTTATGGTTTTTCGATTGCCATTTTAAAACCGATCCAGTAATGCCGGGGTGCTTGGGGCTCGATGCCATGTGGCAATTGGTCGGATTTTTCTTGGGCTGGTGCGGGGGCAACGGACGGGGACGGGCATTGGGGGTCAAAGACTTGACTTTTCGGGGGCAAGTGCTGCCCACCGCTCAGAAAGTTACTTACAAATTGCACCTGTCTCGGGTGATTAAACGCAAGTTGTTTATGGGGCTTGCCGATGGGGAATTGTCTGTCGATGGACGGGTGATTTACGAAGCCAAACATTTAAAAGTAGGCTTGTTTACTTCGACAGAAGGGTTTTAATTTTAAATTTAAGGGAAAAAATATGCGTCGTGTAGTGGTAACAGGAATGGGCATTGTGTCGTCTATCGGTAACGATAAAGACGAAGTGTTGCAAAGCCTAAAAGCCGGTAAAAGCGGTATCGAGTTTAACCCAGATTTCGCCGATCGGGGGTTTCGCTCGCAAGTATCGGGCAATGTTAAAAATGTAAATGTTGCCGATTTTATCAATAAGCGAGATTTACGGTTTATGGGACGGGGTGCCGCATATGGGGCAATTGCCCTGCAACAGGCGATTAAAGACGCCCGTTTAACCGATGATTTGGTATCGAACACTCGTACAGGTATTATTGTTGGGTCTGGGGGACCATCGGTGGAAAATCTGGAAACCATTATCGATGTTGCCCGTGCCAAAGGCCCAAAACGGGTGGGACCGTTTATGGTGCCAAAAACCATGTCGTCGACGGCGTCTGCCACTTTGGCGACACCGTTTAAGATTAAGGGGTATAACTATTCGATAACTTCCGCTTGTTCCACTTCTGCACACTGTGTGGGCAATGGCTATGAACTCATCCAGTGGGGCAAACAGGATATTATTTTTGCTGGTGGCTGTGAAGAATTGCACTGGGCAATGGCGGTACAGTTTGACGCTATGGGGGCGTTGTCGTCGAAATATAACGCCACCCCAGAAAAAGCCTCCCGTGCCTATGATACGGATCGTGATGGGTTTGTCATCGGCGAAGGGGCGGGTATGTTGGTATTGGAAGAACTAGAACACGCCAAAGCCCGCAAGGCAAAAATTTATGCGGAAGTGGTGGGATACGGTGCCAATTCTGACGGTTTCGATATGGTGGCACCCTCCGGCGAAGGGGCACAAAGATGTATGAAAATCGCCCTTGCAGGTGTGGACAAAAAAGTCGACTACATCAATACGCACGGCACTTCTACGCCGGTGGGCGATGTCAAAGAACTGGACGCTATCCGCAACATATTTTCCCTTGCGGACATGCCGCATATCGCCTCGACAAAATCGTATACAGGGCATTCCTTAGGGGCAACCGGTGTACAAGAGGTGATTTATAGCCTTGTCATGATGGAAAACGATTTTATTGCCGAATCTATCAACATTGAAAACTTAGACGCCGCCGCAACCGACCTGCCCATCGTAACAGAGCGGATCGACAACAAAAAATTACGGGTTGTTATGTCGAACAGTTTCGGTTTTGGCGGTACCAACGCATCGCTGGTGCTGGCGAAGTATGAAGACTAGTGCGGGGGGTGGTGAGGTAAAATGTGCACACAACGATCTATAACCGCTGTTGTCGCACATTTTAAGCAATCGGTGACAAAATATGCAACAAAATATTCAAAATAGAACCCTCTTTTGTAAAGATAACTTAAAAGTGTTACAAGGTATAAACTCGAATACTATTGATTTAATATATTTGGATCCCCCTTTCAATAAGAAAAAAGTATTTACTGCTCCCATTGGTAGCAGTGCAAAGGGGGCGGAATTTTCTGACATATTTACGGAACAAGATGTAAAGCAAGAATGGATCGAATCTATCAAAGAAGATAATGAAAAATTACATAATTTTTTATCGGGTATAAAAAATATCGATGGGGTACATTCGTACAATTTTTGTTATTTGGCGTACATGTCGATTCGACTTATCGAATGCCATAGAATCCTGAAAAATACGGGAAGTATATATGTACACTGTGACCCAACCATGAGCCACTACTTAAAAATTGCTTTGGATTGTATTTTTCACGCCCATCATTTTATAAATGAAATTATCTGGCATTATCAAACGGGGGGTGCAGGCAAAAGAGGCTTTTCAAAAAAACACGATATTGTTTTGTTTTATGCAAAATCAGACGGATATACATTTAATACAAAAGATATGAAAATACCAAGAACAGCGGAGGTGTTAAGAAGACTGGCAACAGGTCATAAAAATGCCACCCGGGCAACCACAAAAACAAAGATTGCCAACGATGTTTTTACGGATATACAAGCCTTAAATCCCATGTCGAAAGAACGCACAGGATACCCTACACAAAAACCATTGGCTTTATTAGAACGCATCATAAAAGCCTCTTCGAATGAAAATGATATGGTACTTGACCCCTTTTGTGGCTGTGCCACAACTTGTGTTGCGGCGGAACGATTACGGCGCCAGTGGGTAGGTATCGATATATATTCTAAAGCATATGAATTGGTATGCAAAAGATTAAACGATGAAGTAAGACCGGGCATATTTAAATTCGATCCGAATAGGGATATTTGTTTTAGCACCGATGCCCCAATAAGAACAGACGATGGGGCAGATTATCAACAACAAAAGTATGTTTATGTCCTTTCAAATATCGCCTATCCTAATTATTACAAGGTCGGTATTGCCCGTAATTTAAAACAACGCATTATCTCTTATCAAACCAGCGACCCAAATAGGGGATATAAACAAGAGTATCATGTCTTAACACCGCATTATAGGGCATTAGAAAAGCACATACACACGGTGTTTGAAAATAATCACGAATGGGTAAGGGCGGATTTAAAATCCATTAAAAATGAAATGCACACTTTTTTACATAAATCCCCCAATGCGTAAGGTATACAAAAATGCACATCTTGTCTGCGACTGCGGGGGTTATCGACGATGGGCAACAGGCTATCGATGTGGATCAAACCCCTGCGGATATTTTGTTTTTAACTTCTGCGGATACGGAAATTTCCTGTTTTGCCACCGCCCAAGATGCCCTGATTGGGGCGTATGGGGCGGATGCGGTGTGTGCACTTAGAATAACCAACACCTTATATTTAAAACACCCGTATAGCGTCGATACATATGTGGAAAAAACCGCCTGTCACGCAAAAATTATTGTCGTGCGGGTGTTGGGGGGCAAAGCGTATTTCGACTATGGTATCGAACAGCTGTCTGCGGTGTGTCATCGCCATAATATTAGGCTGGTTTTACTGCCGGGTGATGGTGGGTTTGATGGGGAATTGTATGCTTTATCGACGGTGGACAGGGGCGATTATGACCGTATATGGGCGTACTTTACTGAGGGCGGTATTGCCAATGCTGAAAATGCTTTGCTGTATATATCTGCTGTTATAGGCAATGCTTACGCACCTGCCCTCGATGCCCAACCGCTGTTAAAGTGTGGATTTTATACACCGCCCACCGCCCCGCCCGCAAGCCAACGGGTGGATGCCCCACCTGTGCTTATAGTGTTTTATCGGGCGTTGTGGCAAGCGGGCAACACTAAGGCTATCGATGCCTTGTATATGGAGCTGTGCCGCCACAATATCCGCCCTGTATGTGTGTATGTGACTTCCCTAAAAGACCCGACAGTGCAACACATACTTACGGATATTATCCGCACCACCAAGCCCGATGCTATTTTGCATACTACGGGATTTGCCTTAAAACCGTTACAGGCGACACACACCGATGTACACAGTTTATACACCCCTAAAACCCCCTATGACATAGCCGATTGTCCCGTCTATCAAGTGGTGTTTGCCAGCACCCATTTAGACAGCTACACGGCAAGCCAAGCCGGATTGTCGCCCCGTGATGTGGCGATGTATATGGCTTTGCCAGAGGTCGACGGGCGGATTATCACCCATGCGGTATCGTTTAAAACCGCCCCCACCCATAATGCCACCGTACAAGCCGATATTGTCGAATACACCCCCATTATCGACAGGGTACAAGCGTTATGCCACACGGTCAAAAATATGATAACCTTGCGTAACATGGACAACCGCCACAAACGCATCGCCCTTGTGTTTGCCAATTACCCCAGCAAAGACGGACGGATCGCCAACGGGGTGGGGCTGGACACACCCAGCGGGGCATTGCAGATTTTAAACGCTTTGCAACGGGCGGGCTACACCGTCCCCCATAGCTTTAAAACCGGTAACGATATTGTGCAAGCATTAAAAACCACCGTCACCAACACGGGCGACAAACACACCAAAGCATTTTACGGCAAACAGGTACATATCACTTTATCCACCCGTGCATATACCGATATATTTACCGTTCTATCGCCGACCATACAGCAAAAAATCACCGCTCAGTGGGGGGATTTTACCGACGACCCGTATTATGATGCGGCGGGGCAAAAGTTTTGTTTACCGCTGCAATGGGTGGGCAATATGTTACTGGCAACGCAACCCGCCCGGGGGTATAATATCGACATCGATAGCACCTATCACGATGCGACCCTTGTCCCCCCGCATGGATATATTGCCACATATGCGTATATATCCGCTCATGTGGAAGCGGTTGTACACATGGGCAAACATGGCAATTTGGAGTGGCTACCGGGAAAAGCGTTGGCGTTGTCAGCGGAGTGTTTTCCAGCGGCAATTTTGGCACATATGCCGCATTTTTACCCGTTTATTGTCAACGACCCCGGCGAAGGCACACAGGCAAAACGCCGTACCCATGCGGTGATTATCGACCATATGACACCGCCTTTAACTCGAGCGGAAACCTACGGGGATATGAAACACCTCGAACGGGTACTCGATGAGTATTATACGGCACTGACGATGGACACCCGCCGGGTAAAACCGTTGCAACAACAGGTGATACAAATGGCACAAAAAATCGGTATATTTGCCGATTTACAGCCCGCACAAACCGATGATGTCACCACAACTTTAACCGCTCTCGATGCGTATATATGCGACCTCAAAGAAATGCAAATTCGGGACGGGTTACATATATTTGGACAATCGCCCACAGGCACGCCCCGCCGGGATCTATTGATAGCCCTGAGCCGTGCCCCCCGCCACCATACGGGCGGAGCGGATTGGACGGACATACCACCGCTGCAACAATCGTTTATACGGGCAATGGCACTGGATTTTGGCTTTACATTCGACCCGTTAGATTGTGATTTTGCTGCCCCGCACACGGATACAAAACCGTCCGTATTGTCCTATGCCCATTTGGGCGTATGGCGGACATTGGGGGATACGGTGGAACGGCTGGAACACTACGCTATGGACATAGTCGATGGGATATGCCCGCCACAAGGCAAAACCACCCAAACAGTATACACACATATAAAACATACCATTGCCCCGTTGGTCGATGCGTGTGGGGCGGTGGAAATATCGGCTATGTTACGAGGCTTAAACGGACAATTCGTTCGATCGGGTGCGGCAGGGGCACCGACTCGGGGGCGATTAGATGTGTTGCCTACAGGCAAAAATTTTTACAGTGTCGACACTCGAACCGTGCCAACCCCAACCGCATGGGACTTGGGGTGGAAATCTGCCAGCAGGGTTATCGATACTTATGTGCAGGAACACGGTGCATATCCCCGCCATATGGCACTGTCCGCATGGGGGACGGCAAATATGCGTACGGGGGGCGATGACATATGTCAAATGCTGGCGTTATTGGGGGCAAAACCGCATTGGGACGGGGTCAGTGGCAAGGTAACCGGTTTCGATATTTTGCCCATATCTGTATTGGGTCGTCCCCGGGTCGATGTGGTGTTGCGGGTGTCCGGGTTTTTCCGTGATGCGTTTCAAAATGTTATCGACTTGGTCGATTCGGCGGTGCGCAGGATTGCCACCCTTGATGAGTCGTATGATGACAACCCTATCAAGCAAAAATACGATCGAGATATACAAAAATATCAAGATGCAACCCTAGCAGGGGCTAGAGTATTTGGCTCTGCACCCGGGGCGTATGGGGCGGGGATGCAGGGGTTGATCGATTCGGGGCATTGGCAAGACGATGGCGACTTAGCCGAAACCTATATCAAGTGGGGGGCATTCGTCTATGGCAACGGGGTATATGGGCAATACGCCGACAGCGTATTTAGCGACCGCTTACAGCACACCGATGCTATCTTGCACAACCAAGACAATCGGGAACACGATATTCTCGACAGCGATGATTACTACCAATTTCAAGGCGGCATGGCGGTGGCGATACGGCATGTAAAAGGCGAAAATCCCGCCCTGTATTTTAACGACCACAGCAAACCTTTTGCCCCGCAAACCCGCACTCTAAACAGGGAAATTTCCCGGGTCGTACGGGGGCGGGCAAGCAACCCCAAATGGATACACAGCGTTATGCAGCACGGCTATAAAGGGGCATTTGAAATATCGGCAACGGTGGATTATTTGTATGCTTATGCGGCAACCGCCCGGGCAGTGTCCGATCACCACTTCGACCAGCTGTTCGAGGCGTACATAAACGATGCCACCGTGTATACATTTTTGCTGCACAACAACCCAGACGCCCTGTACGACATCGCCGAAAAATTCCAAGACGCTATTGCCCGGGGATTATGGCGTGTACAGCGTAAAAATAGTGTGTATAATACTTTACAAACCATTCTTAACACCAAGCACACAACTAACCACACATAGGATATGATTATGACTGATATATTGGCACAACAACACAAACTTAAAATGCAAAAGAAAAAATCTGCACGGGATAAAATGCTGGCGAGAAAAAACAAAACTAAGGGTTTAATTATGGTGCATACGGGGCGGGGCAAGGGAAAAACCACTGCCGCTATGGGGCTTGCCATACGGGCGATGGGCAACGGTATGCACACCGGCATTATTCAGTTCGTAAAAGGCGGCTGGCAAACGGGAGAAAAGAAAATCTTACAAGCCTTTTCCGATCTGTGTACGATGAAAGTCATGGGCGAGGGCTTTACTTGGGAAACACAAGATCGTAACCGTGATGTGGACATGGCAAACAAAGCATGGCAGGAGGCAAAAAAAATGATTTTGTCCAACGAGTATCCGTTGGTTATATTGGATGAAATAAACATTGTACTTCGCTATGAGTATTTGTGTGTAAACGATGTTATCGAGGTGTTGCAACAAAAACCCGAAGCGGTACATGTGGTACTAACCGGTCGCAACGCCAAACCCGAAATTATCGACATTGCCGATTTGGTTACAGAAATGGAAATGAAAAAACACCATTTTCACAACGACATAAAAGCACAGGTGGGTATTGAGTTTTAATATAGAAAAGCGGTTGCAACCGCTGAGGGCGATAGCCCGATGTGGTGCTCGATGCGGGGGGAAGTGCGTGTGGTATTTTGTCGTGCGAAGCACGGTAAAATCCACATTAAACGCACGGGGGGCGGAGCCCCCTAGACTTTGGTTGCAACCGCTGAGGGCGATAGCCCGATGTGGTGCTCGATCATGGGGGGAAGTGCGTGTGGTATTTTGTCGTGCGAAGCACGGTAAAATCCACATTGTACGCACGGGGGCGGAGCCCCCTAGACTCATGCACAAGCCACCCGTACAGTACATGGAATCATTATTATGTAATTTTGACTATATGGTATTGCAAATACCTCGCAAAAAGAGTATATTTCGACTATCTTTATCAAAAACATAGGGACTATATATAGTTATGACAGGTAATACCATGCACAGGACGGTTTTTAACATATGCAAACGCATTGTATATATGGGGGCATTGTGTGTGCCCCTTTATGCTGTGGGCAATCCGAAACAAGATACTATCGAAGTGATCGATTTAGACAAGATCACCGTTACAGAAACGGGGGGGGCAAGACAGACCATTGTCCCTACGGAGAAAAAACTGACTACGGAATCGGGGAAACGGGTGGTGTCAGAAAAAAGTGGCTTGTCCGATGATGCCGTGACACAGCTAAATATCGAAGCAAGCAAATTGGTATTAGGTGCGTATGAGATGTTGCAAAAAACCAAAGCCCATTCGTTTCACCAAGAGCTACAACAAAAGCTGAGTACAGCTAGGGCAGTGCTGTTGTTTCCATCCCTGTTAAAAGCCAGTTTCTTTTTTAGCTTTGGCGGCGGCGATGGTATGTTGCTGGTACGGGACAGTGCGGGCAATTGGTCATATCCGTCTTTTTATAATGCGTCCAATGTGGGCATAGGGCTACAATTCGGTGCATCGTCAAACAGTATCATTACCGTCATCCAAAACCAACAGGCACTGGACAATTTGTTACAACGGCAAGTAAAAGTCGAGGCGTCTATGAACGCAGCGGTAGGCAATGTGGGCGATGGACAAGGATTCGCCTTCAGCATAAGCACCTATTCGATAAACAAAGGGGCGACCATTGGGGTGGCTTTTGACGGGCAAGCACTGACGCAAAAAGCGGACTTAAACGAAGGATATTACAGTGCCAGCGGTGCCAACACCCAAACCATCATATACGACCAAGTGTTTTCCAACCCTGACGCCGACAATCTCCGTCAAATATTACAGGATTTATCCATAAGCACAGAGTAATAAAATGGCACAGATAATATCACATAAAACCGCTGTATTTCAAATACACAACCCGACGAATCGCAAGAAAAAGATTTTAAAAAACATGATGTACAAAGCACATGTGGCATATGGGCATACTCTAAAACACTGGTTGCCATCGGAACAACAAGTACAGGAATTGTTAGCACAATCCAAAAGAGACCGTAGGGAATATTTACGCAATCAAGGCAACGAAATCGATAGGTACATTAGGCAAAAATTCCCCATTTTATCGAACAGCTGTAAATTTGGTGTCAAAGAGGATGTGGTGGCACAAATAAAGTCTTATGTGGAATTATACGAAGATCAAGCAGATAAAAGCCGCAGCGGCAAACCGGGCGTCCCCACTGTGCAATCCATATCCAAAAACCACCAAGATTTTATCGATTACAGCATTTATGAACACTTTATCACCTGCACCGATTTAGAAACAGAAAACGCTTTGCGGGATAAAACCGCTTTACTCCGTAAACAAGGCAAAATCCGCCCTGCTGAAATTCCAACATCTGATATAGGTAAAGGATTCTTATTGTTACACTGTCCCGATAATGACAACTATTATGCGTATATCAATACGCATACGGCAAAGTGCAAATGTGCCAAACCTGCCAATATAAAAATGCCTTTAACTGTTTTATCGGGTGTCAGAAAAGGTACGGTTTTACTGTTTAAAAACGGCTATACTATCAATTCGAAAACCGGTATCTTGCTGCCCCTTGCGTTTAGTATGGATTTTCAATACGATGCGTTTATCGCACAAGGCACCGCCAAAACCGCCAAACTGGTACACATCACCGAACGACAGGGCAAACCCGTTGACATATATGAACTGCATATTGCCTTCGAATTTAAAGCAGAAAAAATCGACCCTATTACATACTTGGGGGTCGATAGGGGTATATACAATTTGGCAAGTATAACCGTTATCGATAAACATGGACAGGTTTTAGAATCGCAAAATATCGATGGTAAACAGCTACGATCCATTCAAAAACATAAATTACAGCAAACCAAAAAACAACAAAAAGCCGGTAAAATTGTCCGTGACAAAACCCGTAAAGCCATCGCCGATGAAGTGGTGCACAAAACCGCAAATACAATTATAGAATGTGCGGTAAAACATAAATCACAAATTATTATCGAGAATTTAAAGGGATATAAAAGCTCCAATAATAAATTATTTAACCGACAACAATATGGAAAATTAAAACAAATACTCGAATACAAATGTAAACTACATGGATTAGCCAAACCATACAGTATACACCCCGCATATACCAGCCAATTATGTCCAAAATGTGGCAATATCGATAAAGAAAATAGACCAGTCGCTGATGGAATTGAAAGGGATGAATTTAAATGCGTACAATGTGGTTATGAGCAAGATGCCGATATAAACGCCAGCCGTAATATTGCCCTAGAAGGATATTTTTATAAGGATAAATACAAAAACAAATCCACTGATGACAAAGAAAAGAAAAAACAACTATTGACAGATTTTATAAAATCGTATAGCATGGATTTATAAGCTGGTACCTGCATCGGCTTATTTCTGCACGAGATTGTATGACCATGCTTTATGGCTTGATTGAGTGTGGTATGAATTACGCCGATACTTGAAAACATTTTAGCAAGTCCAAGCAGATTTGCGTTAGGGCGTCGCCCGTTAGTATCATTATAAATTTTGGGATAGGAGTACCGCATAGCCGTAACATTATGGATTTTTTGATATGTAAAAGTGTGTTTTTTCATGAAATATCAAGAATAAGGGAACAAGCAACACCCAAAAACTTATTTCACGGTGTAAATGCGGGGTCTTGGTTTTGCTACCAGTCTTGGTAAACACACCCAAAAACTTATTTCACGGTGTAAATGCGGGACAACTTATTTGTTAGTTCAATCTCGACTTACACCCAAAAACTTATTTCACGGTGTAAATGCGGGTGGAGAATACTACCTAGATGAAATAAACAGACACCCAAAAACTTATTTCACGGTGTAAATGCGGGAAGCAAGCCCCAAGTAGCGTTTACCTTGTCACACCCAAAAACTTATTTCACGGTGTAAATGCGGGAACTGTTTATATCTTGTTGTAATGTCATAAACACCCAAAAACTTATTTCACGGTGTAAATGCGGGTTGATGAACTTCATGCACATAAAGATGGTTAACACCCAAAAACTTATTTCACGGTGTAAATGTGTAAGCCCCTTGGATTTTGTTTTGTTTTGTGTCTACCACAGCGATTAAACAAACGGCATACATACCACCGTGTGTAACAGGTCTTTTGTCATGCGGTTGTTTAGGTCTGTGTGTGATAACAATCCCGTTTGTGTGTCCGTGTGGGATACCACAGATGCACTGTTGAGGGTGCCTGCTAGTAACGCTTGCTGTGGGGTTTTTGTCGGGTTTGCTAAAAACGATGTTAAGGTCGATGCGAAAGCATCGCCCGCCCCGATGGTGCCTGCTACTTGCGTGGGGATAGAGGGGGCAAAGTATATACCGTCCTTTGTTCCCATATACGCCCCGTTTTTGCCATCGGTTATCACTATATATGCCAACCCCAAAGCGGTTACAGACTTCATAAATGAGGCTAACCCCATATGGTGTTGCGGGGTCGATAAGCCTGATTTTAATACCCGCATTTTATCTTTGTGGGGATAATTGGTGGGGGCGGACACTTGGGCGGCAACACACCCCGCATCTATCACACCGCCCATCAGTGCCGATGCTTCACGGGTGTTAATGGTAACACAGTCGATGTGGGGAAAACTGCCGATAATGTCCGCTCCAAAGCGTTGAATCTGTAAAATCCCCGGATTGGTGGCAACAAATGCACCTGCCTTGTGGGCGGTGGTGACAATGGGGACAAACTCTTTGGCACTGTCGCCCGACAGAGCGGTAATATATACCAAATCCGCACCTTGTACATGGGCGGCGGTAACATCGCCCGCAGCCAATTCGGTATTTGCCCCCCGATAGGTAAATACCGTAGGATCCCGCTCGATACTGGACAGCAACACAGAAGTAGCGGTGGGCTTGGTTGCCGTATCGTATACATGCGTGGCGACAATGTTTTCCGATTGTAACAGCTGCAGAATTTTACGCCCGTTCATATCGTTTTTGATTTTAATAATCGGTGATACCCGGTGTCCCAACCGAGCCATCGACACAGACGCATTAACCGCCCCGCCCCCCACACTAATATCGATGGAATCGGTTTCGATCTTGCGACCCAACTCGACCATCATAAACGAAATATCCGTATTGTGCATGGTCAAGCGTTCCACATCTCGGGCGGCAACCTGTACAATAATATCTACCGTCGCCCCGCCAATTGTTATACATTGCATAGCCTTATTCCTTTGTCTGTCGTTTTGTACCACTATACACCAATTTTACCTATGCACCATAAAAAAATATGTGGGATACAAAAATTGCGGGGGGTGTCTTACGAATTTTACACATTATTTTTGTATATTAAACTAAACAATATTTTTTTGTTGACAAATAAAAAAATTAACAGTATATAATGAAGTTTACACATAAACCCTATTTTATGAAGGTATTATCAAGCATGGATATTATTGTATACACCAAAAAGCATTGCCCCTATTGTGATATGGCAAAATCTATGTTGACATCGGCACAGATGGCTTTTACAGAAAAGAATGTACACGACAAACAGGTAATGACCGCATTAAAGTCCTTGTTGCCACAGGTGCGATCGGTGCCACAAATTTTTGATGGCACGACCCACATAGGCGGTGTCGATGATTTAAAAGTTTTTTTGCGTACGGCAACACAATCCCCATCGACAAGCGATAACGATAGCCATTCACCCCATATATCGACACAGATCGATACCTTAACCCGTCATTTAAGCACGGCAACATTAGCTGAGAGAATCGCTTATATTAACCGCTTGTATGGGGATACGGCGGTGCTGTCGACAAGTTTTAGTATCGAAGACCAAGCCATCACCCATGCTATTTCTCAGGTGGGTAAAGATATATCGGTGTTTACCCTCGACACGGGGCGGTTTTTTGAACAGACTTACAGCACTTGGCACGCAACTTTGAGAGCGTTGCACATTAACATAGACGCTTTTACCCCCGATACCCGGGCGTTGCAACAGCTGATAAAAACCACTGGACCAAACGGATTTTACAGCAGTATCGAGAACCGTAAAAAATGTTGCCATGTCCGCAAAATAGACCCCTTAAAACGGGCATTGGCCAACAAAAAAGTATGGATTACGGGGCTGCGAAAACACCAATCTATCACCCGCACAGAACAAGCGGTTGTCGCTTACGATGCCGCCTTTGATGTCATCAAAATAAACCCGATTATCGAATGGACAGAAGATCGAGTGTGGGCATATATCGACACCCATAATATTCCCTTTAATCCCATGCAAAAATCCGGATTTCCATCCGTTGGCTGTGCCCCGTGTACCCGTGCTATACAGCCGGGCGAACACATTCGATCCGGGCGTTGGTGGTGGGAAAACCCAGACACCAAAGAGTGTGGCTTGCACACATAATACAAACCCTGTTTTTTTCACATACACACAACAAGAAAGACACCCTATGGACTATGATTTTTTAGATATGCTCGAAGCCGAAGCCGTTAGTATTATACGGGAAACATACGCATCGTTCTCGAACCCGGTGATTCTGTTTTCTGGCGGCAAGGATTCGATTGTCCTTACCCACCTTGCCAAAAAAGCCTTTTTGCCCGCCCAAATGCCGTTTCCCCTGCTGCATATCGACACGGGGCATAATTTTCCAGAAATATTGCAGTATCGTGATGACTTGGTGGCAAAATTGGGCTGTCGATTGGTGGTGGGATGCGTACAACACGCCATCGATACACACCTTGTACAAGAACAAGCGGGCAAGTTTCCGTCCCGCAACGCTATACAATCGACCGTGTTGCTAAAAACCATTCGGGACAACACATTCGATGCGTGTATAGGCGGTGCCCGGCGGGACGAAGAAAAAGCCCGTGCCAAAGAACGCATATTCTCTTTGCGGGACGCCTTCGGCGGTTGGACACCGAAGAATCAACGCCCCGAAATTCACACATTGTACAATCCCAAAATATCTGTGGGGGAAAACATGCGGGTGTTTCCATTGTCGAACTGGACTGAACTCGATGTGTGGCACTATATCGCCCGGGAAAACATTCCCGTGCCGGCGTTGTATTTGGCACATAACAGACAATGTATCACCCATAAGGGACTATTATTCCCGGTGTCTGCCTTTATCGAAATCGACCCCACAGATATTGTCGAAATCCGTATGGTACGGTTTCGTACTTGTGGGGATATTACCTGCACCGCCGCAGTGCTGTCCACCGCCAGCACTTTGGAGCAAGTGATTGCCGAAATCACCGCCAGCAATGATGACGAACGCGCCGCCCGCCTCGATGATAAAACATCCGATGCGGCAATGGAACACCGTAAAGCACAAGGATATTTCTGATGGATAAACTGACTTTTGCCACCTCAGGCAGCGTAGATAACGGTAAAAGCACCCTTATTGGACGGTTGCTATATGATTCTGGGGCTATCACCCAAACCCAAAAGGATTTTTTAAACGATCCCAAAAACTTTACCGACGATGGCAATATCAATTTAAGTTTGCTGACCGATGGGTTGAGTTCGGAAAAACAACAGGGCATCACTATCGATGTGGCATATAAATATTTTCAAACAAAAAACCGCCGTTTTATTATTGCCGATACACCAGGACACCAGCAATATACCCGCAACACAGTTACCGGTATTTCCAATGCCCACTTGGGGATTGTGCTGCTCGATGCCCGCCATGCTATCACCGCACAAGTGCGGCGACACTCGGCTATATTTGGGCTGTTACAGACCAAAACGGTGGTGGTGTGTGTCAACAAAATGGATATGGTCGGATACAGCCAGCAGATTTTCGATACTATTGTACGGGCATATCAACAGGTGGCACAGGCGTGTCATATAAATGTCGAGGCATACATTCCCACTTCGGCATTTTTGGGCGATAATGTGGTGTATGCATCGAAAAATACCCCGTGGTATGGGGGTAAAACCTTGATGGATATTCTCGAATCCGCCCCTGTGCATACGGTATCGGAAAAACCCAAGTTTGCCGTACAAACGGTTATCCGCCCGATGAGTCGAGACAACCCAGACTATCGGGGATACGCCGGGCGGGTCAACAGCGGACACTTCGAGGTAGGCGATACCATCACTGTACAACCCAGCGGTATCGAAGCGGTGTTATCGGCTATCGAAGTGTACGGTACCCCCGTACAGCGAATAACACAAGGCATGTCCGGCACACTGTTACTGGACAGACATATCGACATCGACAAGGGCGATGTTATCGCTATCGATGCGGACGCCCCCCGTACCACATTCGATGCGGATATATGTTGGTTCGACGAAAAGCCGCTGCACTTGCACCAAATATACGGTATCCGCCACTTGACGCAATTTAGTGCGGTGATGATTGAAAATATCAATTACAGTATCGACATGGAATCGTTACACCACAGTGACACCCATTGTGTTGAGAAAAACGATATTGCCAATATTACCTTGCGTGCTCAACTGCCGTTGCCAGTGGAAAATTTTACCGATAACAAACAAGCGGGGCAATTTATACTCATCGATCCAAACAGCAATCAAACGGTTGCTGTGGGTATGATTCGCCTGCGGCAAACCGCCGTCGATTTTGCCATATAAGCGGATGACAAAGGGGATATATATGTTAGACAAAAATATTTTATCGATAGTGACACAGCTCAACACCCAGACCACGCCAGAACAAAAAATTTGGATTTCTGGATATTATGCGGGGCTGGCGGGACTATATACGGGGGACAATCAAAGTATAGGCGGGGCGGACGCTACCGCATTGGCACCGCCCTCTAGTCCGGATATTAGGGTACTTGTGGCGTATGCGACCCAATCGGGCAATGCCAAAAAAGTAGCCGAACAGGTCGCAGAAAATTTTATCGCCCACAATATCACCCCAGATGTACAAAATGTCAGTACCCTTAAAGTTAAGGCTCTAAAAGACTACACCCACATTTTTATGGCGGTTGCCACCTATGGGGACGGGGACGCCCCGGATACGGCACTTGCGTTTCACAAAGATTTACACTCGAAAAAAGCCCCTGATTTGTCCCATACACAGTTTGCTGTATTTGCCTTAGGCGATGAAACCTACGAAAAATTTTGTCAAACCGGCATCGAGGTCGACGCCCAACTGGCACAATTAGGCAGCCATCGTATATGCGATATTGTGCTAGCGGATACGGATTTTGCCGATCACATACACCCTTGGGCGGCGGCTATCACCACCGAACTACAACGCCCTATCGCTACCGTTACCACGCCCACATTAGCGACAGAAAAACCCGCCCATACGCCATTCGACAAGGATACGCCATACACAGCGACTGTGTTAAACATTTTTAACCTGCACGATGCCCAGTCGGATAAACAAACCTATCATATCGAACTGGATTTAGACGACAGTGGTATCACCTATGAAGTGGGCGATGCGGTGGCGGTGGTTGCCCCCAATAGCACAGAACAAGTCGAGGATTTACTGCACACAACCGGCTTTACGGGGACGGAAACCGTAACCCTGAAAGACGAGTCCTTATCGTTGCGGCAGGCGTTACAAAAAAAGTGCAATATCACCACCCCGACCGCCTCCAGTTTACGCTACTTTTTGCCCGATAACACGGACGCTGAAAACAAACCGTTTTTGCAAAACTATACTTTTTCGCACATCTTGCAGCATCACAATATCCGCCCGTCTGCACAGGATTTGGTACAGGGGTTACCGCCGCTAAAACCCCGCTTGTATTCCATAGCGTCTGCTATGGATGCTGTAGCCGAAGAGCTGCATATTACCGTTGGCAAAACAGCGTGGCAAGATCATGCGGACACGACCCATTTGGGACAAGCCTCCGGGTTTTTATCCAACCTGCAAGCGGATGATACGGTGGATATATACATTCACAAAAATGATGCGTTTCGCTTGCCTAAGGATATACAGACGCCAATTATTATGATTGGGGCGGGGACGGGCATTGCTCCGTTTCGGGCGTTTATGCAGCAACGGGAGCACGATGGCGGCGGGCAAAACTGGTTGTTTTTCGGGGAACAGACCTTTCAAAATGATTTTTTGTACCAAGTCGAATGGCAAGACTATGTCGCCAAAAAAGTACTCACCCATATCGATTTGGCATTTTCCCGAGATCAGGCACACAAAATATATGTGCAACACATATTACAACAACAAGCCCTACAGGTAGCACAATGGATCGACAACGGGGCGTGTATCTATGTGTGCGGATCGACACATATGGCAAAAGAGGTGCATAATACCCTGATTGAAATTGTGCAAAAACACAAAAATATCAGTCTCGATGACGCTACCGATGAACTCAACAGCTACACCGCTATTGGGCGATACCAACGGGATATTTACTAACCCCACAACACCACAAGGACGACACAGATGACACAAAACCCGAAACCAAAAGCCGTAAACGACATACAACAAAACGCTAATCCCGTAGAATTTATCAAAGATAATTCTGATTATTTGCGGGGAACTATTGCTCAAGGGCTACAAAATCCCTTAACCGGGGCGATGTTCGATGACGATACTATGCTGATTAAATTTCACGGTATATATCAACAAGACGACCGGGATACCCGCAAACAACGGATGCAACGGTTGCTGGAGCCGGCATATGCGTTTATGATTCGCTTGCGGCTGCCGGGGGGATTGATGACCGCTAAACAGTGGCTGGTTGCCGATACCATTGCCGCACAACAAACCATAAAAACCTTAAAATTAACCACCCGCCAAGCGATGCAGTTTCACGGTATTTTAAAACGCAACTTGGCACCGACTATTCAGCAATATCACCAACAATTGCTCGACAGTATCGCCGGTTGTGGCGATGTCAACCGCAATGTGATGTGTTCGCCAAATCCGTTTGAATCTAAAGCACACCAACACATATACGATATGGCGGGTAAAATCAGCAAGCACCTTATGCCCACTTCCAGAGCCTATCACGAAATATTTTTACAAGGTACATTGTTGGCGGGCGGGGCAGAAACCGTCGAGCCTTTATACGGCAAACACTATTTGCCCCGCAAGTTTAAAATTGCCATCGCCATTCCCCCGAATAACGATGTGGATGTGTTTGCCAATGATATTGGGCTGATTGCCATTGTCAAAAAGGGGGTGCTGTTGGGGTACAATGTTGCCATTGGCGGCGGTATGGGTATGACGCATGGGGATACCACCACTTACCCTCGCTTGGGCAGTATGATCGGGTTTATCGAAGCCGATAAGGTGCTGGATGTGTGTTACCACATCGTGCAGATACAGCGGGACTATGGCAATCGGGTGACTCGCAAGCATGCCCGCTTTAAATACACCATTGAGACCTACGGGCTGGAGTGGATTCAACAGGAATTGGAAACCCGCTTGGGATATAGCTTTTCCCCGCCCCAATCGTATGTATTTAACACCAACGCCGATGTGTTAGGGTGGCAAAAAGGCACCAATGGCAAGCTGTTTTTAACCCTGCACATCGAAGGCGGGCGAGTCAAAGATACGCAGGCATATCCGTTAAAAACCGCCCTGCGAGACATTGCTGCACAAGACATATGCGATTTTCGTTTAACGGGCAATCAAAATCTGATACTTGGCAATGTGGATATACAGCACAAACGCACCGTTTTACAGATACTATCAAAATATGGCATACTGGACAAACAAGAAAACCTATCGGGTATGCGTAGCCATTCGATCGCCTGTGTGGCGTTAAACACCTGTTCGCTGGCTATGGCGGAGGCAGAGCGGTTTTTACCGTCCCTAATCGATCGCATCGAGGTGTTACTGGACAAATACAAGTTGCGGCAAAACAATATCACCATTCGCATGACCGGCTGTCCCAATGGCTGTGGCAGACCGTATTTGGCAGAAATTGGCTTTGTCGGCAAAGCCCTAAACCGCTACAATATGTACTTGGGGGCGGGGCATGTGGGCGACCGATTAAACAAATTATACAAGGAAAATATCCACGAAAAAGACATCGAAACCATCTTGGAACCGCTGTTAGCTGATTATGCTGAGCACAAACAGCAACAAGAAACATTTGGCGATTTCGTCATTCGACAAGGCTATGTAGCCGCCACCCAACACGGCACGGATTTTCACGCACAGATAAAGGCATAACACATGCAGACTCTACCGATTTTTTATAAAAAACACACGACAAAACCTATTGTCGTGGTCGGAGGTGGCGAAGATGCCAGCCGCAAAATGCGCCTATTATTACGGTTGCACACCTCGATTGTGGTGATGGCACCCCATATCAATGACGAATTGCACACCTATGTACAACAAGGACGGATACAGCACTGCCCCGCACAGCCCACTTTGCAGCATTTACAAGGTGCCCATATGATATTTGGGGCGAGCGATGACGACCAGATAAACCGCTGTGTGTCTCAATGGGCAAGGCAGCTGGCAATACCCGTAAATGTGGTCGACACACCAGAATTATCGGATTTTCTCATCGGGGCAGTGGTCGATCGCAGCCCCTTAACCATCGGTATTTGTTCCAACGGCTCCGCCCCCATTTTGGTACGCAACACCCGTTCGTTTTTGGAATCCATACTGGACGAAAACTTAGGCAAACTGGCGATGTTTGCCGATACATTTAGAAATGCGGTAAAAATCAAATTTGCCAACAGCACCCACCGCAAACGGTTTTGGGAACAGTTTTTTAATGGCACCATTGCATCGCTGTTTTTACAGGGACACAAACACAGTGCATGGCAAAAAACCATACAGCTGTTAAACAGCCCCGATGCCACTATGTCATCAGCGGGGGCGGTGGGGGCGGTGGGGGCGGTACATCATATATGTTTGCCAAAAAACACCGCAGACGCCTTAACTATTGGCGACATCCGCCACCTGCAATTGGCAGACATTATCGTATACAACGCCACCCTAGACCCCCACATTTTCGAGTATTTTCGCCGGGATGCGGTGCGGTATACAGAGCAACAGTATAGCACCCTCAGCCAAAAACCCTGTGCCGACGGTAAACTATGCACCATCACTTGTGCAGACATCGACAATAAACAAAACCCACCTATTGCTGCTGTATCGTCTTTTTAGTCATACACAGTGTGCGGTTTAAATCGCTTGGTATGCAGGTAACCAACCCAGAGTATCTGCCGTTGCACCGCTGGGTATGTACTCTGCCCCTATGTATCCCGTGTAACCGTGTTGTTTGAATTGTTGTAACAAATAGGTATAATTGAGTTCCCCGGTGTTGGGTTCTGCCCGCTGGGGGCTGGAGGCGATTTGGATGTGTCCTACTAGGGGGGATATGTGTTGGTATCGGTGCCATACATTGCCTTCTGTGCGTTGTACATGGTAACAGTCGAACAGGATTTTTACATTGTCCCGTTGTACTTTGTGCAAAATATCTTGTGCTTGCAAGGTGTTGTTTAAAAAATACCCCGCTTTGTCAAAAGCGTTTAACGGTTCGATTAACAGCGTAATACCGTGCGGGCTTGCCTTCTTGCTGGCATAGTGCAGGTTGTCGATAAAAGTGCGTTCCGTATGGGGATTTTGTGGAGCTATACCTGCCATCATATGGATATTTTTACTGCCCATTATGTGGGCATAGGCGATGGCTTGGGTGATGCTGTTCTGGGCGTCTTGTATACGGTCGGGCAAGGCACATAAACCGCTGTCGCCTTGTTTGTCGCCAGTGGCGGTATTTAAACCGATCATCGGTAGTTCTGTATCTGACAAAGCGGTTTTGACGGCGTCCATATCTTGATCGTACGGAAAGTGGCACTCGACCGCATCGAAGCCATATTGTTTTGCTTCGTATATGGCGTCTGCAAGGGGCAGATCTTGCCATAAAAATCCTAAATTTGCTGATATTTTTACCATTTTTGTATACCGTGTTACTCCCAATCCACATCAAATTTTGTTACAATGCCGTTAATTTGGGCTTGGCTTAACAGATTCGGCTGTAACCCCCTTGTCAACAGTGCCAATTTGGCGGTTTCTTCCAGTTCTTCGGTGGCGTATACGGCGGATTCTAAGTCTTTACCTGCCACTACCGGTCCGTGATGTGCCAGCACCACCGCCGATCGTTTGCCCGCCAGTCCCCGAATGGCATCGCCCATCGCCACATCGCCCGGCATAAAGTAAGGCAACAACGCCACTTTGCCCAGTTTCATAATCCCATAGGCGGTTAACGGCGGCAGCATATTGTCGGGATCCGTATCGGGTAACATCGACAACGCTACCGAATGGCAACTGTGCAGGTGTACCACTGCCCCGGTTTTACGGCTGCCATCTGTATTGAGGCGGGTTTGGTAAAACGCCGCATGTAGGGGAACCTCTTTTGTCGGTTTATCGCCACTGATGTAGTGCATGTTGGCATCCATTAGGGTAAGTGCCGCCGGATCCAACCGTCCAAAACAGCATCCTGTGGGTGTAACCAATATCTCCCCTGTGCTTAAGCGGGCGGAAATATTGCCACTGGATCCGCCCGTAAGTCCCCGATCGTATATGGATTGTGCCATTAGGCAGATGTGTTCCCGTAACTTTGCGTGTTCTGACATTTTTTCTCCTTTAGTGTAAAAATTTGCAAGGCAGATGTGTTTCTGTAATTTTGTGTATTTTAATATGGGTTATTCTTGCTGTAAAATAGAGTTTAAGGTATCGAATGCCTGTTTAAAAAACGCCGTATTGCCAAAATTGCCCGATTTTAGGGCAAGGGCAATAGGCGTATCGCCACTGTTACAAAAAGTCCATGGCACCCCGTGGTCGATTTCTGTACTGATGGTCATCCGGGTAATATTAAGGGCTTTGGTGACTGCTCCAGAGGTTTCCCCACCGGCAACAACAAACCGCTGTATGCCCAACTGCAAGGCATGGGTGGCAATGTCCCCCATAGCGGTTTCAATAATATCGGCTACCGTATCCCCCAATACAGATTGGGCGTGTGCCACCGTCTCCGCATCGGCGGTGGCGTATATGATTTTGTCGGCGTTTATATCTTGGGCGGACAGCCAGCCTTTGATGTCTTGTGTGCCGTTTTTTGCCAGCTTTATGGCGTCTATATGATAGGACAGGGCATGTTTTTTGTATGCGGACACTTGCCGTTGGGTCATGGCGGCACAGCTCCCCGATAGCACCAATGTACCCGTGCCGATAGCGGCGGCGGGGGCGGCGGCACTTTGTGCGGCGGGGGGCAATAAACCTTGTCGTTGGTATGCGTGTGATAGCGGTACAGCAATCACACTGCCCCCCGTGAGCAGCCGCATATCGGCACAGGCACAGGCAAGGGTGTGCATATCCGCATGACAGATACCATCGACTATCACATGGGTTTTACCGATGGCTAGTAAATCGGCTAATTTTTGCTTAACGGTGTCGACACCGCCTTGAATGTCCAGCAACGACACCAACCCCGTATCCCCGTGTGGCAGCTGCGGTTTAAGGACTTGCTGTAGGTTGCTGTTGGTCATGGGGGTAATGGGGTGGTGTTGCATGGGGCTGTCTGATAACAATTTTTCGTGTACGAACAAATGTCCCATAAACACTGTCCGTCCATTTTCGGGAAAAGTGGGGCAATAAATGGTTTGCTCTGCCCCTAGTGCCTGCATAAGAGCCGCCGCTACGCCGCCAATATTGCCGGTGTCTGTGGAATCAAAAGTCGAACAATATTTCCAAAAAAACCGCTTTGCCCCCGTGTTTTGTAGCCATTTTAAAGCTTGTAAGGCTTGTGTGACCGCCTGTTGTGGGTCGATACTGCGGCACTTTAAAGCGATAATTTCCACCGCCGAAGTGTCTATGTCCCGTACATCGCCGGGTACATCAATATCAGGTACACCAATGCGTAAAGACACCGGAACACCGCTGTTGTACAGCCGCCCGGCTAAGTCCGTTGCCCCAGTAAAGTCATCTGCTATACAGCCTAATATAGTCATGTGTTAATATTCTCTCTTTATGTATAGTCCATGTTGTACAAAATGATTGTGTAGGCTACACTTTGGTTTGTGGCTTGTTTTGTGAGTCTAGGGGGCTCCGCCCCCGTGCGTATAATGTGGATTTTACCGCACTTCGTGCGACAAAATACCACACGCACTCCCCCCATGCTTTGTACCACATCGGGCTTACGCTCTCAGCGGTTGCAACCGCTTTACACCACATTTATACACCATCGTCATGCAATTGAAAACCGTTTTTTTCGGCAATCCACTTTGCCACAGCCGCATCGTCTTGTTGTCCCCAGCCGTTTTCTGAGGCTTGTTGAAACAGATGCCATGCCATAGTGGCAAATGCGGGGGTAAAGTCTACAGTTGTAGCCTCATTGTGGACAATGCCCAAATCTTTTACGAATATGTCGATAGCCGAACGGGGGGTATAATCCGCATCCCGTACATGGGCACCCCGGTTCTCGAACACCCAAGACGACCCCGCCGATTGGGTAATCACATCATACACTACGGATATGTCCAACCCCACTTTGCGAGCAAGGGCAAACGCTTCGCCCATGATGGCAATGTGCGTGCCGGCAAGCAGCTGATTTATCATTTTCATGTTCGACCCGATGCCTATAGTGTTGCCCAATCGAAACACTTTGGCGGCAATAGCCGGCAGGATTGGGTCTAAATCGGCAAATACATCGTCCGCCCCCGATGCCATGACGGTTAAATCACCACTGTTGGCTTTTACCTGTCCCCCTGATACGGGGGCGTCTAGCACCCGCATACCCATATTTTCTAAGGTATGTGCAATGGCAATGGTGCGTTGTGCCGGCATGGTGCTACACAATACAAATACGGTATCGGGCTGAGCCGATCGAGCGATGCCATTATCCCCTAACAACACAGATTGTACATCGTCTGCACTGACCAAAAATACAAATACAATCGAGCTGTTTTGTACCGCTATATGTCCATCAGTGGTACCAATCCCGCCGTTTTGGTTAAATGCTTTGATAGCGTCCTTGCGAATGTCGACCCCATATGTGGTAAACCTCGCTTTGACCAAACAACAAGCAACCCCAAACCCCATAGATCCGAGCCCAATTACGGTTATGTTTTTATCTGTCATACCATATTCTTTCCTGTGTTTAAAAAGTATTTTTTATATACTGTAAGTATACCATGCTTTTGATGTTTCGGCAAATATAATGTATAGGGCGAAAAATATGAGTGGTGTGGTGTATTTGCGATATAGCGTATGCCTTTGTACTATGGCGTATCAAAATCTTTATGTGCATACTATGAGTGCAGTTTGTGTTTGTAAAAATGGTGGTATATAAGAATCGGCACTACGCTGCCAAAAACCGCCCCCATGACCACATCGCTTAACCAGTGGGCAGATACCATGACCCGGCTGAAACCGATTATTATAGCGATGAAGACAAATAGGTATCTGTATTTGGGAAATAGTATACAGAGTATCAGAGCAACGGTGAACGATACTTGCGTATGTCCTGAGGGCATCGAGGCGTAATCGTATGTGTTGCCTAGCGGAAACGGGTTAAAGGCGGTTTTGCCTTCATATATCCACAACTTGGGACGGGATCTGCCGATGGTGAATTTGCCTATATTGACAAATACGGACGCCCCTAGCATACTGTAAAAGGCGAATCTGGTTTTCCATTTGAAAGCGGGTTTGTGTACAAAAAAGCCAACGACAAACAATATGACAATTACTGGATATGAATATTTAGCATCGCCCAAAAGGGTGATGTAGTAGAATACAGTCGCCACAGATTGCGAACGGTGGGCAATGACATAATCGTTTAGGGGTATATCCACATTGAAATAAAAATACACGGATATAAATACGGAAGTGCCGATATAAATAAGCAATTTTTTGTATGTGCTGTGCATGGGAAAACTCTCTTGTGTTTGGGTTAATTTTGTTGTTGCTTTGCCATTTCTTCGTCTATGATGTGTTGTGGGAACTGTCCCATAAAGCAACAACAGTTTTTGGTGCCTATCATAGTTCTAGGCCCCAGTGGATGGTCGATGTGTTTATACGGGGCGTGGCAATGTCCGTGATGGGGGTGGTGTCCACCGTCTATAATATTGCCCTCTGTGTCGATGTGGTTGCCATTTGCATCGTGTAAATGTCCGTATGCGTCATCGGTTTCGTCTAGTGTGGGTTGGTATTCGGCGTGGTGGTGGTGTATGTCGACTTCGCCCTGTGCCAAGCGGTGTTTAAAATCCGCCATTAAGCCTTGTGGCTTGGGGGTATTGTCCATTAACTCTGTGATTCGTGCGGCAAACATGTCGATAACTTTTGGATGGTCTTTGAGATATGGGGTTTGTATAAAGGTGATATGGGGGTATTTTTCTGCCACTTCATCGACATAGTTGGTCACCCGCTTTACCAACCGCCCGGTAAACAAAAAGTACGGTACGATGACCATCCGTTTAAAGCCTAGTTTTGTCAGCATTTCCAACCCCACACCAACGGACGGATAAGTAACCCCGCTGTACACACAAGCCCCCCAGCCAAAGCCCATGCGTTCGTTGACAATACGGGTAATTTTTGCCACATCGCCGTTGGCGTACGCATCCGATGTGCCCCGTCCAATCACCACCAACAGAGTATCGTGGTGATTTGGGCTGTGTGCGGGTAACCTGTCGGTGATTTTGGCAACGATAGCATCGATCATACGGTCATTGACCCCTAGTTCTTCGCCATATTCAATAGTCACATTGGGGTGTTTTTGTGTAAATGAGGTCAGCACCGATGGAATATCGTCTTTCGCATGTGTCGCCGCTAGCAACATCCCCGGGATAGCGTAAATATGTGCCACCCCCTGTGCCAGCAATTTTTCCAGCCCCATATGAATGTTAGGGGCAGCGTACTCCAAAAATCCGTATTCGATGGGCATATGGGGGAATCGCTGGCGTAACCCCCGTGCCACCAGTGCAAATTCTTCGCTGGCTTCCTTATCCCGACTGCCGTGTCCGCATACGATTACGCCACATTTTTTTGTCATATGTTATGTCCTCTGTGTGTTGTAAATAATGTACGATACTAATGTTTTTTGATTGACTATACAAGGGGTTTTATGGTTAATATGGATTTTTTTAATGTATACATATTACATGTATTAAGGTGATAAACATGTTTACCGATAAAACACCCTTGAGTTTTGAACTGTTTCCCGCCAAGACAGCCAAAGACAACGGGCGGGTTGTCATGTTGGCACGGCGGTTGATGTTTTTTAATCCAGAGTACATCTCGATTACCTATGGTGCCGGCGGCAGTACGCAGGAGATGAACGATTATTTGTTACAGCATATCATTAGCGATGGCATGGTAGCGGTCGATCGGTTGTGTTGTCATATCACCTGTGTAAATGCGTCGAGATCCCATGTGAACAAGGTGATTGCCCGCTGGCAAAAATTGGGGGTTCGGCGGTTTTTACCGCTTAGGGGCGATGTGCCAAATGGCGGGGCGTATATACCGCATGCGGACGGATACACCAATGCTACCGATTTGACCGCTTATATTAGGGGGCTTGGCAATACGGATATAAGTGTTGCTGGATACCCAGAATACCACCCAGATTCCCCGCACCCACAGGCAGATATCGACAACTTAAAACGCAAAGTCGATGCGGGTGCAGACAGAATCATCACCCAATACTTTTTTGACATCGAGCAATTTTTGCGATACCGGGACAAGGTTATAGCGGCGGGTATAGCTGTACCTGTGATAGCGGGGATTTTGCCGGTTGCCAGTGTCCAAAAATTACAAAGTTTTTCGAATCGCTGTGGGGCGTCCGTGCCAAATTGGGTGGTCGATCATTTTGTCGGTTATACAGAAGGCAGTGCCGATCATTATGAAAAATCTGTCGAACTGTGTGCGTCTTTGTGTGAACGGCTTATTGAAAACCAAGTAGATGGACTGCATTTGTACAGTCTAAACAGTTCCTCGATAGTGGTCGATGCGTTGTTGGATTTAAAAGTAAAAAGCGTGTTATAACCGCCCCAAACATAAAAACGCTGTGTTTAGCAACTTGGGTTTGCCATATAATAACGGGGTGCCCTGCATGTCGCAAGTGGTGCCCCCCGCCCCTCTGAGTACGGCATCGCCTGCCGCTGTGTCCCATTCGTAACACCGTCCCCATCTGGGGTACATGTCGGCTTCGCCGCTTGCCACCATACATATTTTAATGCTGGAAGTATACGCCAGTACCGTATCGATGATATATGGCTGTAAAAATGATGCTATCGGTTGTGCGGTGGTATCCGCATTGGTGGCAATGGTTAAGGGCTGTGTGATGGGGCTACACTGGATGCGGGTGTTGTTTTTATACGCCCCCCATAGGGGGGTGGGTAAATCTGTGGATAAAGCTGTGTATATGTCTTTTGTATACGATTCATCGATGGTGTTGGGCAGGGGCGATGGTGTGATTGATACGGGTGGTTTTCGCTTGTTTTTAAGGTCATTTTCGTTTAGAGCAAAGCCGATAAATGTATGGGTATTTTGTGGGTCGTGGACAACTCCAAATACCGGCTGTCGCCTGTGGATAAGTCCGATGTTAAGGGTGAATATGTTGTTGCGTTTGATAAAACCCTTGGTGCCATCGATGGGGTCTACCAGCCAAAAAGTTGTAGGCATTTGGGCGGGAAAATGGGTAAACGATTCTTCGGCGTATATGGGGATGTGGGGGGTGTGGTGCCGTAAAAATGCCACTATTTTTTGTTCTGTTAGAGTGTCGGCGATGGTAAAAGGGGAATTGTCGGGTTTTAGGTGAATATCAAAATCGCCGTTGTAAATGTGCAATACTTTCGCCCCTAAATCGGCAATAAACGGCGATATTTTATCCGCCATATGGGTTAAAAATTGTCCTGTGATTGTCATTTTTCCATCACTTTACAAATGTGGTTGAGTACCTTGATGGTGGTTTGTAAATCTTCGGAATGGATGCCTTCACTGATGGTATGGCACAGTATATCCCGGCGGCTGGAAATAGCATCTAGCAGGCGTTTGCCCTCTTCGGTAAGGCGTAAAATACGGGATTTTTTGTGATTCGGGTTGTCGACCATCACCACCAAGTTATCCCGTACCATACCGTTCACCAACACAGACACATTTTGGCGACTGGATTTTATCGAGCGGGCAATAAACGATATGGTAGGGGCAGAAAAATGGGCAATCGCCGATAACATCTGTAACCGGGCGGGGGATATTTCGTTGCGGGATAATGCCCGGGAATGCTTGTTAATAATGCCATTGGTACGCCCAAGGGCAATTAAAACCCGTTTCATGTCTTGAATGCGTTGTATATCGGTGTACATATCCATATGCCATATTTTGTTGCCATTGTATGGGCAGTATACACAACAAAGGTAAAATGTCAATACCTTGACAAATATTCGTTGATATGGGTCAGAATATACCACCATCTTTGACATCCTTCCCGCATGCGAAAGGTCAATCGGGTTATGTTGTTGCCAATGCCTTTGTATATATGGGGGCGGTGGTATCCTATGTCGCTGTCAATATCATCGGTGATACGCACGGATCGGGGGGTTTGCCGATATATCCGCAACCCGTGATGGGGGATAGCAAACAGCATTTTATCGGCAATGTGCAAAATGGTTTGATTTTTCTGTATATATATGTCGATGGCATGCGGTCGCACCGCATACGCCAACGCCCCGCCCCAGTTTGTATAGGTGCTGCGCCGCAGCGTAAATGTGGGGTGGGTGTCCATACAATCCAGATGGTTGTGCGTATCCTTAATGCGTTCATACAGCCGTACACAATGCACCGTTTGTGGATATGTTTGCAAGGTTTGTAAAGCGGATAAAAATGGCGGCAACAAGGTAATATCGTCTTCCAGTATAACCGCCCAAGTATTTTTGTACTTGTGCATGTCCTGTTGTGCCTGCTGTAAGGCTTTTAGGTGGGATAGGGTGGTGGCAACTTCGGTATTTTTTAAATCCCGCCCGTATTTTTTGATTCGCAACGCACTGTTGTAGGTGGGAAAATCAGATAAGAGAGTATGTTTGCCATCGATGGCATCGACAAAAGTATAGGGCATGCCAAGCGGTGCCAGCTGCTGTGCCATAAAATCTCGACGGTGGTTCGAACGGTGCAAGTTCACTATGTAAATGTGTATATCCATGCTGGTATATGTATCATAAAGCCGACAAAAAAGCACATGTAAAAAAAACGCTTGCAGCAATTCCTATTTTACCCTATATTCTGTCTACTTTTATGTGATGGGGTGTACAACAGCGGTTGCAACCGCTGAGGGCGATAGCCCGATGTGGTGCAGAGCCGGGGTGAGCGAGTGTGGTATTTTGTCGTGCGTTAACACGGTAAAATCCACATTGTACGAGCGAGGGGCGAAGCCCCTCAGACTCACGATGCAACCTACAAAGCAAAAATTAAGCAGTAATATTATGGAAAACACCTTATAGAGGGCGGGGTTTTTTATGCGTATGGCAAAAGACACAAAAGATAGTGTGATAGCCGCTGTGCGGGCGGAGTCGGTTTCTCATGAAAATTTAGATTTTTTTATCTATGACGATGCGGGATTCCGCTATGCGGGAACGCATTTGACTGTCGATTTGTGGGGGGCGTCTGGTTTGGATGATGTCGACCTTATCCGTGCCACCCTGTATAGGTGTGCTACTGCCTGTGGGGCGACTATTTTACATGCACATGTGCATCACTTTACCCCGAATGGGGGGGTAAGTGGGGTGGTGGTATTGTCCGAATCCCATATATCGATTCACACTTGGCCTGAGCGGGATTTTGCCGCCCTCGATATATTTATGTGTGGCGATACCCAGCCAAAAAAAGCGATTCCTATTTTAAAACACGCTTTTACTCCAGACCGTATGCTGTTAAACGACTTAAAGCGGGGGATGCAAGACGATGGGTGAGGATAGCAACGACCTGTGGTATACGGAAACCCTGCACAAAGATGTACAGGTGCAATACCGTATTGCCCGTGTGCTATATGAGGACAATACGGATTTTCAGCACATGACCCTAATTGAAAACCCTGTGTTTGGGCGGATGGTGACTTTGGACGGGGTTACACAGACAACCGAACTGGACGAAGCCGCATACCATGAAATGTTGACCCACACGCCGATTTTGGCACATGGCACTGTACAATCCGTATTGATTGTTGGCGGCGGCGATGGCGGCATTGCCCGGCAAGTGTTAAAATACCCGCATATTCGGGTAACTATGGTAGAACTAGACCCATCGGTTACTGCAGTTTGTAAACACCACCTGCCCACCCTATCGGACGGGGCGTTCGACAATCCCCGTCTTACGGTAACATTTGCAGACGGATACGCATTTGTGCAGCAGGCGACAAACGCCTACGATGTGATTATTGTCGATTCCACCGACCCCATCGGGGCGGGGGAAGTGCTGTTTACGGAAAACTTTTACAAACATTGCAAATCGGCTTTAACCGCCGGCGGGATACTGGTAACCCAACAGGGGGTACCGATGTTACAAGCGGACGAAATCGTCCGAACCACCCGCCGCCAACGCCCGCACTTTCGAGATGTACGGTTTTATAAAACCGCTGTGCCCACATATTTTGGCGGCTATATGACCTTGGGGTGGGCAACGGATAATACGGATGCATGGGCGGTGCCTGTAGAGGTTATCCGCAAGCGGTTTCACCATGCGGGGTTGTCAGGGTTGCGGTACTATACTCCAGAAGAACACCGGGCGGCGTTTTCTCTGCCGCAATTTATTTTAGATATAGTACAAACCGCTTAAAGTATATGCCATCCGTGTCCCATCCTTTACAGTCTGCTATGCCCCGTGTGATGCGGGATTTTTTGTATATGGACACGCCAACCCCGTTTGTGGTTATCGACCTCGATAGGGTACGCAAAAATTATCGACATATGCAGGTTTTGTATCCCAACACAGACATTTACTATGCTGTCAAAGCCAATGCAGAAATAGCGATTTTGCAAGCCTTGCACGATTTGGGGGCATCATTCGATGTGGCAAGTGTTGGCGAAATCGATAGGGTATTAAAATTGGGCGTTTCCCCGCACAAATTATCGTACAGCAACACGGTTAAAAAGGCCTCAGAAATCGCCTATGCGTACGACAAAGGCGTACGGAAATTTGCCTATGATTGTGTCGATGAAGTGCAAAAAATTGCCGAAAACGCCCCAAATGCTGAGGTGTTTTGTCGGGTTATGGTCGATTGTCACGGGGCGGAATGGCCGCTGAGTCGCAAATTTGGCTGTGATGTAAACCATGCGGTACCGTTGTTACAAAGGGCAACGGATTTAGGGCTACAGGCGGTGGGGGTATCGATCCATGTGGGGTCGCAACAAATGACCCTTACCGCATGGCAAGACGCTTTACGACAGGTCAAAGCTATTTGCGACAGGGCAAAGTCCGTTGGTATCGAGATACAGACTATAAATCTGGGCGGGGGGATGTGTTGCCACTATGACAAACCGATTATTCCCCATGCCACATATGCGGCGGCGATACGGGCGTATATCGACCAGCTGTTTGGCGATAATGTGCCCACATTGTTACTGGAGCCGGGGCGGTCGTTGGTGGGCGATGCGGGGGTGTTAAAAACCGAAGTTATCACCGTTGCCCACAAAACCGGGCAACCCACCCACCTATGGGTATATATCGATGCGGGGATTATGAACGGGTTGTTTGAAGCCTTAGACGAAGCCATCACATACACCATTATTACCGCCGCCGAACTAAACGGCGAAACCGTGCCAAAAACCGCCTGTGTGCTAGCGGGTCCGTCTTGTGATACGGCGGATATTTTGTATAACAGTATCCGTTTACCATCGCACATACAATCGGGGGACATGTTGTTCGTGCTGTCCGCAGGGGCATATACCAACAGCTATGCCTGTGCGTGGTTTAACGGATTTCCGCCGTTAAAAACTTATTTTGTCGACAGTCAAAAACTGTGGTACACTGTGTGAGAACAATCGACAATAAAGGGAAAATACTATGAGTAAAAACAAATTGTGTGAAGACTTATTGTGTGTGTTGGTGTGTCCGCTCACCAAGACAGCGTTAAAATACGATGCGGACAATAACGAACTGATTTCAAAATCGGCAAAGTTGGCGTTTCCCATACGAGACGGCATTCCCATTTTATTAACCGATCAAGCCCGTAAATTAGATTAAATACACCGGATTCCCCATGTCGTTGTTAAAGTCCTCTGTTACTATTGCCGGTTTTACTTTGCTCAGTCGTGTATTTGGGTTTGGGCGCGATGTGTTGTTTGCGGCTGTGGTAGGCACGGGGGGGATTGCCGATGCGTTTGTGGTGGCGTTTCGCTTTCCCAATATGTTTCGGGCGTTGTTTGCCGAAGGGGCAATGAATGCGGTGTTTGTCCCCATATTTTCTAAGCTGCTAAACGATAAAAAATCAGCGGTGTCGTTTGCCCAATCACTGGGGGTGCTGATATTGGGTTTTATGCTGTGTTTTGTTACCATAGGGGTATTACTTATGCCGCACATTATGACCGTGCAAGCCAGCGGCTATGTGCAGGATACGCAAAAATTTGCGTTAACGGTGGGGCTTGCCCAAATGATGTTTCCGTATTTGTTGTTTATGGTGATGACTTCGTTTTTTGCCGCTATCTTAAACAGTTTCGATCGCTTTGCTTTGCCAGCGTTTACCCCTTGTGTGTTAAACATAGTGGCGATGGCTGTGTTGGCATTGGTGTATATCGACATTATCCCCTTGAGCGGCTATGAGCTGGCGGTAGGGGTGGCGATTGCCGGTGTGTTACAGGCGGGTATATTGCTGTGGGGGTGCGTGCATTACAATATATTTCCGTTTACTTATAAAATCCGTATTAGCCCACAAGTCAAACAATTTTTCCGCCAAGTGTTACCGGTAGTGTTTGGGGCGTCCATGTTGCAACTAAATATTTTTATTGGTACCATTTTGGCAACGATGTTGGAAGCCGGCAGCGTGTCGTTTTTGTATTATGCCGATCGCTTGGTACAATTGCCGCTAGGGGTGATAGGCATTGCCATAGGCGTAGCGTTAATCCCCATGTTATCCCGGGCAATTGCTGCGGGGGACATGGAAAAATCCCAATCGGCTCAGGCTGAGGCTATCGTATTTGCGTTGTTTTTAACTGTGCCGGCGGCTGTGGCATTGGCAACGGTGCATGTGCCGATTATCAGCGGTCTGTTTGCCTATGGGGCGTTTGGCACCGCTGATACCCTAAAAACCGCAGCGGCGTTGCGGGCATTTGCCTTAGGGTTGCCGGCGTTTGTGTTGATAAAAGTCCTAACCCCTGCCTATTTCGCCCGTTCAGACACCAAAACCCCCGTTCGCATTGCCATTTGTTGTATGGGGATAAATATGGCTTTGTCGTTGGTACTGATGGCATACGCATCGTTTGTCGGCTTGGCACTGGCAACCAGTATCAGTGCTTGGTGTAATGTGGCGGCGTTGCTGTATATTCTACACCACAGAAATATTACAATCTGCACCAATATCCGCACACCTATTGTAAAAATTGTCCTGTGCAGTACCTGTATGGGGGCGGTGTTGTGGGTGTTAAACACGGTGTTTCTACACATATTTATCGACAACGCCGCCCATAAAGTATTTTTCCTAATGGCTATTATCATAGGCGGCAAAATAAGCTATGCGGTGGCTATAGCTGTCAGCAAAACCGTAACCATAAATGATATACATAGGTTTATGCGGCGGACATAAATGCGATAAAATTGTATGTCGTGGGGGATAATATACAGCTCTTGCACTGTGTTATAATTACAAAAAATAACAAAATAAAGAAAAATAATATTATATTATTACAATAAATGCCCAAAAATACGCATTTAATCGAAAAAATACCATAAAAGACTTGCACCTGTATTCTGTGTAGTGGTATGGTTGCCATAGGACAAATTTTTGATTCGCTTATTTGAGGAGTACCGATGCCATGTCGAAAAAACACTTATCCGGTGCGGAGATAGTTATAAAAGCGTTGGTAGAACAAGGCGTTGATACCATATTTGGCTATCCGGGCGGGGCGGTTTTGCCTGTGTATGATGTGTTGCACAACCACCCGAAAATCCGCCATATTTTGGTACGGCATGAACAAGCCGCTTTGCATGCTGCCGAAGGCTATGCTCGTTCTACGGGCAGGGTGGGGTGTGCGTTGGTGACTTCTGGTCCCGGGGCGACGAATGCGGTTACGGGATTAACCGATGCGTTGATGGATTCGGTTCCCGTAGTCTGTTTAACCGGGCAAGTCCCCACACACCTTATAGGCACAGATGCGTTTCAAGAGGCGGACACTGTCGGGCTGACCCGTTCGTGTACGAAAGCAAATTACTTGGTTCGCAAGAGTGAAAAGTTGGCAGAAACCGTACACGAAGCGTTTTATGTTGCCCGTACGGGGCGTCCGGGTCCGGTGGTGATCGACTTGCCAAAGGACATTCAATTTGCCGATACCCCTTATGTCAAAGCCGAAGACTACACCCACATCAGCTATGACCCACAAACCAAAGGCGACCCCGCCTCGATAAAAGTGGCGGCACAGATGTTGATGAGGGCAACCCGTCCGATTATTTATGGCGGTGGCGGTTTGATTAACTCTGGTGCTAAAGCCTGTGCGTTGTTGCGGGAGCTGAGCGAGATGTTACACGCCCCGACCACTTTAACGCTGATGGGGCTTGGGGCGATGCCGTCCGATCATCCGCATTTCTTAGGTATGTTGGGTATGCACGGCACGGTCGAGGCAAACCTTGCCATGCACGATTGTGATGTGATGTTGGCAGTAGGGGCAAGATTCGACGACCGGGTGACCGGCGTTCCCAGTAAATTCAGTCCCCAGTCGAAAAAAATTCACATCGATATAGATTCGTCTAATATCGATAAAATTATCCCTGTCGACATGGGGATTGTTGGCGATTGTGCATCGGTGTTGCAAGACATTATCACTATCGTTAAAGCGGCAAATTATAAACCTGCGGTGGGGCAATTGGATGCGTGGTGGGACGCTATCGATGCCAACCGGGCAAAACAGTGCTTGGCATATACCCAAGACACCAGTAGCGATGCCCCGATTGTCCCCCAATACGCCCTGCAGCGGTTGCAGCACCACATTGACGCTTGCGGGCGCGACACCCGTATCACCACCGAAGTCGGACAACACCAAATGTGGGCGGCACAGTTTATGACATTCGATGCCCCGTATAAGTGGATGACTTCTGGCGGATTGGGGACGATGGGCTATGGATTTCCTGCGGCGATGGGCGTACAGATTGCCCACCCGGATGCACTAACCATCTGTGTTGCCGGCGATGCCAGTATCCAAATGAACATCCAAGAAATGTCCACCTGTACCCAGCATCAATTACCGGTAAAAGTGTTTATTTTAAACAACCAATGGATGGGCATGGTGCGACAGTGGCAGGAATTGCTACACGAAGAACGCTATTCGCACAGCTACACGGATTCGATGCCCGATTTTGTCAAATTGGCAGAGGCGTATAACTGGACGGGTATCATCATCGATACGGTGGACGAACTAGACGCAAAAATCGTCCAGATGATACAAACAGACGGCCCAGTGATTGTCGATTGTCGGGTGCAGAAATTCGAAAACTGTTTTCCGATGATTCCATCGGGGGCGGCACACAATGAGATGATTCTTTCGACCGTTTCTGATGCCATCGACGAGCACGGTAAAAAAATGGTGTAAAGGGGGGCTTCGACAATGCCAAACAGAACGCATAAATCCACCGTTTCTGATGCCATTGGCGAACACGGTAAAAAATGGTGTAAAGGGGAAAAAAATGCCAAACAGAACTTATAAATCCGCATACAGCGTCATACAAGAACGCAAGCACATCGAACGCCATACTTTTTCCGTATTGGTCGACAATGTGTCGGGGGTGCTTGCCCGGGTGGTGGGGATGTTTTCGGCACGGGGCTACAATTTGGAGAGCCTAACCGTTGCCCCCGTAAACAAAGACTTAAACATGTCCCGTATCCATATTGTAACCACTGGCAACCGCAAGACCATTTTGCAGATTAAATCGCAAATATCCCGTATTGTAGCGGTGCGAAAAGTGATCGATGTGACCGAAGACGAACACATCGAACGGGAAGTGGTGCTGGTAAAAGTCAACGCCACAGGGGCAGAACGCCGTGAAGCCCTGCGCTTAGCAGAAGTGTTTCATGCGGAGGTTGTCGATGCCACTTTGGATGCGTTTATGTTCCAAATTGTTGGGTCGAACAGGCGGGTTATGCAGTTTATCGGCTTAATGCGGGATATGGGGGCGGTCGAAGTGGCACGATCCGGGGTGGTAGCAATGACTTGCGGTTCGGACATTTTATCTGTATAATACCGTCACAGAAAAAACAGAAAAGACAACCACAGAAAAAATAGGAAAAAAATACTTTTGATTTACAAGGAGAAAACTATGAAAGTATACTACGATGCAGATTGTAATCTGGATATTATCAAACACAAAACAGTAGCCATTATTGGCTATGGTTCGCAAGGACACGCCCACGCCCAAAACTTGCGGGATTCGGGCGTAAAAAGCGTCATAATTGCCCTGCGGCAGGAATCGGCAACCCGCACCAAAGCGGCTGAGGCAGGGTTCGAAGTGATGACCCCGTCTGAGGCGGCGGGACAAGCCGATGTGATTATGATGTTGGCACCAGACGAACACCAACAAGACATTTACAACCACGAAGTCGCCCCATTTATCAAAGACGGTGCCACCTTGTTGTTTGCACATGGTTTGAATGTACACTTTGGCTTGATTACCCCCAAAGACACGGTGAATGTGGCAATGGTTGCCCCCAAAGGTCCCGGACACACCGTGCGCGGCGAATACCTAAAAGGCGGTGGCGTGCCGACTTTAATTGCTGTTGCCAACGATGCCACAGGCGACACCAAAGATATTATTTTGTCCTATGCGTCCGCTAACGGCGGCGGCAAGGGCGGGATTATCGAAACCTCGTTTAAAGAAGAAGTAGAAACCGACCTATTCGGTGAACAAGCGGTACTATGTGGCGGTATATCCGAATTGATTAAAGCGGGTTTTGAAACTTTAGTCGAGGGCGGATATGCCCCAGAAATGGCATATTTCGAATGCTTACACGAAATGAAACTGATTGTCGATTTAATGTACGAGGCGGGTATTTCCAACATGAATTATTCTATATCCAACACTGCCGAATACGGCGGCTATGTATCCGGTCCACGGGTGATAACCGCAGACACCAAAAAAGCCATGAAGCAAATTTTAGCTGACATCCAATCGGGCAAATTCGTAAACCAATTTATGGGCGGCAACAAACAAGGCTTAAAAGACCTTGTCGACATGCGTAAACAACAAGCCAACCACCAAATAGAAACAGTAGGCGAATCGCTAAGGGCAATGATGCCATGGATCCACGATGCGAAGTTGGTCGATAAGTCGAAGAATTAAAACTTATTTTTCGGTTTTAATGTTTTAAAGCCCCAATAAAAATAGTGTTTGTATTTTTTCCTAAAATGTGGTATGCACTAGCCTTAGGCGTGCTATATGTGCTGTTTTGATTTATTAGGTTTCGTTCGAAAGGAATATAGGTGATGGTTTATAAATCTGTAAAGTTTGCTTTATTGGCGGTTTCGGCTTTGGGTGCTGGTGTGGCGTTTGCGAATGGCTTACCACAAGGGGGTGCGGTACAGGAGGGCTCTGCTAGTATCACATATGCTGGGGGGGGGGGGTATATTCTCACCATCGATCAGCAATCGGATAAGGCGGTTATCGATTGGAAAAGTTTTTCTGTTGGTAAGGGTAGTACGGTAAACTTTAACCAACCCAGCAGCGACTCGGCAACTTTAAATCGGGTTACGGGCGATTTTACTTCGGAGATTGCCGGGCGGATTAACGCTAATGGTAGTGTGTTTTTGGTCAATCCCAACGGCATCATGATTACTGCAGACGGTGTTATCGATACGGGTGGTTTTGTTGCTTCGACTCTCGACATCGACAATAATGATTTTCTCAATGGCGATTATACATTTACGAAAAATGGTAAAAATGGAGTTGTTTCGAATCGGGGGCATATTTCGGTCGATGATGGCGGTTTTGTGGCGTTGTTGGGTGGGGCGGTCAAAAACGAGGGTACTGTTCGAGCCTTTGTCGGTAAAGTGGGTTTTGCCGGTGGCGAAAAGATTGTCATGTCGTTTGGCAACAGCGATTTTTTACGGGTCGAAGTGCCTACGGACAAGTGGGACAAGCTGACCGATTCGCAAGGCAACAAAGTTTCGGCTACCCTTGATTTAGGCGGAAACATCGACTCACGGGGTGGGTTTATCGACATAACCGTTGCCGATGCCTCCGATATTTTACGACAAACGATTTCCATCGATGGTGTCGTATCGGCAAATACCGTGTCTTCCACAGACGGTGTTATATCGATTAGTGGCGGTACGGTAGGGATTACCGGCAACGGGCGAATCACCGCCGATGCCGATTATGGCAATGCCGGCACTATTGCCATCGAGGCGAATTCTATCGACAGCAGCGGTACGGTGTCTGCAGCGGCACAAAATGGTATTGGAGGAAAAATTAAAATATCGTTACAACACGGGGCGAACCTAAACGCTAGTACCCGTTTTGATGTGTCCGGTCGCAGCAAAGGCGGCAGCTTGTCGTTTATCGGTGGACTAGGCAAACAGGGTACAAAAGTACTAGGCTCTGCAGATTTTAAAGCCGACAGTACGGACGGTAAAGGCGGTACTATAGATATTAGCAACAAAGGCGGCTTGGTCGGGCTGTTGTCCGGCACCGTATCCGCATCGGGCAAAACTCAAGGCGGGCGAATCCGTCTAGGCGGGGCGTTTCAAGGCGGCACATACGACCCAAAAACCAGCCTCCTAGACAAAAACACACAAAATCTATTTGTTACCCGTTGGGGGGATAATAGCGACCTTGTCAGTGCCGGTAAAACTTCGCTAGGCACGGGTGTAAATATCGATGTTTCGTCCCAATCGGGTACGGGCGGCACAGCGATTTTATGGGCGGATAACACCACCAATAACTATGCGGCTATTGATGCAACGGGTGCCACCGGTGGCGGTGCGGTGGAAATATCGGGCAAAAAACAGGTCGACAGTTTCGGTTTAAAACGCATTAAAGCAGGTAACGGGGTTATTTTACTCGACCCGAAAAATGTTGTTACCGGCAGATGGGGATCCGCATTTGCACAGGTAAAAAAGATTTCTGACAAGAGTATTGGCGGTTCTAAACCTTCATTGTCTGAAAACGATTATTTTGGTAGCAGTGTATCGTTAAGTGATAATGGGGCAGTGTTGGCTGTGGGGGCGAGAGGAGCTGATAGCAAAAAGGGAGCTGTGTACTTGTTTACCATTAGCGGATCCGGAGATAATTGGGGGGATTCGATAACACAAAAGAAGAAGATTGATCAAGTTACTGTGTCATTGGATGGTGATGACTTTTTTGGTGTTAGTGTATCGTTAAGTGCTGATGGGACGAAGTTGGCTGTTGGGGCATATGGCGATGATGTTGATGGTGCTGATAGTGATAAAGATAAAGGAGCGGTGTATCTGTTTAATATAACGAATTCGGGGGCTACAGTAAAGCAAACACAACGGATTAGGGGTAATGTTGGCGGTCTTACCCTTAATAGGGGCGATAAGTTTGGTGGTAGTGTATCGTTAAGTGACAATGCGAAGAGATTGGCTGTCGGGGCAGACAATGACGGGAATAATAAAGGTGCTGTGTATTTGTTTACCATTGACGGATCTGGGGATAATTGGGGAGATGTAGATAGCAGCGATGGCAGCGGTAAGGTAACACAAGTGAAGAAGATTACAAATGGCGTTGGTCTTGGTAATAGTGATCTTGTTACTGGTGATTGGTTTGGTAGTAGTGTATCGTTAAGTGCTGATGGGACGAGGTTGGCTGTGGGGGCATATGGTGATGATGGTCCGGATAATACTACTGGTGCTAGCGGGGCGGTATATTTGTTTACCATTACTGGAAATGGGAATAGTTGGGGAAATACGGTAACAAAAGTAAAAACGATTCGAAAAGATACCCCTCTTGCAGATGGTGGTAGGGTTGCAATTGCTGCAAATGCTTCTTTTGGTGGTGGTGTATCGTTAAGTGATGATGGGGCAAAATTGGCTGTCGGGGCGAGTGGTTATTTTGTTAATTCTAAATATTTAGGTGCTGTATATCTATTTACTGTCGATTGGAATTCGCAGGCAATAACACAAACCAAGATAATTACTGATTCAGGTATTATTTCATTGAGTAGTAGCGATTCATTCGGTAAGAGTGTATCGTTAAGCGACGATGGCACAAAGTTAGCTGTCGGGGCGACTGGTGATGACGATGGTGTTAGTGATGGTGGTGCCGTGTATTTAATAAATGTGTCTAGGGATACAGACACTTGGGCAACTACATTAAACGGGGGTACAAGTTTAAAAATTGTTGCCGGTAATGACATCACCATAGATTCTGAAATAAACGCCGTAACAGGTGACGGTAACTTAGAATTTATCGCCGGCAGATCGATTACAATAAACGCCCATGTAAAAGTAAAAGGCAACCTTAAAATAACCGCAAATTACACAGGTAATGATGTTACCGTTCCAAATGCCATTGCTGGCGGTCTTGACGGTAAATTGCAAGCAAGCGATCGAGAAGATGGCAAAGCAGAAATCACCGTTGCCAGTGACAAAATCATATCCAGTAGCGATGGCAATGTAATTATCAAAATGCAAACAGGCAACGGCAATGTCGCCGACAAAAAACAAACAGGTAAAATCACCGTGTGGAAAGCCGCAGGTGACAAGGTCAGCATTATACACTCGGGAACAGCCGATGCAAATAATGATTCGGAAATTGTTATCCGCAGCGGTGGCGAAATAAAAGCCACAGTAAATAGCCTAAACGAGGGCGATACAGCTATCGAATTGGTGGCAGACGCATTTAAAAACCAATCGGGCAGTGCCACCCCCTTAGCTATCGATGATGCAGACGGACGATACTTGGTATGGACAAAATCCCCTGCGGGTAACGAAATGGGGGGCATAACACCCCTCTTTAGCCAATATAGCCTAACACACAACAAAACGGAATTTTATTTACCTACGGGTGATAAAATCACAGATAAAAGATCCGGTTTCATATACAGCAGCACCGCCTCCACATCTGGTAACGGCGGAGGCGGTGGCGGTGGCGGCGGTGCAGCGGTTGTCGTCCTAGTAGGTGCCGGTGTTGCCATAGCCATGGGCGGTATCGGCGGCGGTACAGCCGCAGCCGCCGGGGCAGGTGCTGCAGGGGCAGCAGGGGCAGGTGCCACTGGAGCAGGTGCGGTAACCCCACCCCCCGTCGGCAGCATCGACACCCTGTTTAACACCGGCATATACGCCCACCTAAACGGCATCGACATGCAGGCACTATATCAACCACAAAAACCTTTGGCATCCGTGTTTCATACCCCACAACCACAACAAGTAACCTACAAAGCCAAAACACATCGCACATACGACATGACGATATTGGCACACAACATCAAAGCACAAAAAGCCATACCCCTGTACGAACTGGACGAAAAATTGTACGAAACTATAAAACACATATTCGTACAACAATCGACAGCAACAAAGGACAACACCCCCGCATAATATGTCCGCATGTAGGGGGGTATCTATATTTTCCAGCCTTTAAAGCAAGCTGTCTCGTCGGTTGTACAACTGTCTTTGGGGCACCATTCATGGAAAATTCAATTAAGGGTAGCATCTCTTTAATCACAATATATGTCGTTCCTTAAAACAATTTTGTACCAAATTGGTACTTAATGGTTGATGTTGTATAGTATATATGGTATCTAGTTGAGAATAATTACCATATGTGTACTCTTGTATTGGTGTTATAAGCCCCATCACCATATAATGAGGACAAAAGGATTTTATGATTACTTGTAACAACATCACCAGCGGGTATGGTAAAGCGATGATTTTAAAACAGTTTAGCGTGGACTTTGCCCCCCATAAATTTACCGCTTTGATTGGCGAAAATGGCTGTGGAAAGTCGACTTTAATGAAGGCTATCATGGGGTTTTTGCCGATTGCAGGTGGCGAGGTTACATGGAACCACAGGGGGGAAAATATCAACCTGCATAAAATATCCCCTAAACAGCGGGCAAAGTTGGTGGCATATTTGCCACAGCATACCTATTGTCCCGATTATTTGACCGTTGCCGAGCTGGTGGAATTGGGGCGGTATGCGTATGGCAACGCCATGTTTGGACAGGTTAGCCGTGAAGACAAACAACGGTTTATGGCATGCCTTGACCAAGTGGGGTTGGCAGACATGGCATCCTCCCCCGTTAACGCCTTGTCAGGCGGGCAACGACAACGGGCGTGGATTGCTATGATTTTGGCACAAGACAGCCATATTATATTGCTGGACGAGCCCGTAAACCACCTCGATGTACGCTATCAGTACTCTGTATTGGCATTGGTGCGGGAAATTATGGCAGATACGCAAAAAACTATAGTTGCTGTTTTGCACGATTTAAACCAAGCGTCTGTATTTTCCGACCAAGTGTGTCTGTTAAAAAACGGGGCAAAAATTGCCCATGGGGATACGGCGGATATTATGATTCCCGCAAATATCAAACAGGGCTTTGATTTTGACAGCACCTTAGTATGGCAAAATAACAGTATATTTTGTATCCCCGATATTTCCGCATATCAACAGGTATTACCAAAGCGACAGGTATAAACCATGACACAATATCGACATATTTGGGTGATATGCAGTTTTATAATCTTGTGCTTGGCAATTTTATTAAACTTATCAGCGGGCAGTAAATGGGCAACACCTTGGCAAGTAGTAGATGTATTTATCGCCTTCGATGACAGCAGTTATAGTGACTTTATCATTAAATACCAACGCCTGCCCCGTACGCTTATTGCTATTTTCGTAGGTGCTGCCTTTGCTATGGGTGGGGATGTGTTACAGGGCATTACCCGTAATCCGTTGGCATCCCCATCGTTGCTAGGCATTACATCAGGGGCGGTGTTTTTTGTGGTGTTTTTTGGCTTTTATATGGCAGTTCCCGTGCCATATCATGGATTTATCGCCTTTGCCGGTGGGTGGTTTGGTTTTGGGTGCTGTTATTTTGTTGCCAAAATGGCGGGTGTCGACAACGATCCAAGGGGATTAACCCTAATTTTAGCCGGGGCGGTTATATCCGTATTGCTGATGTCGATTGCCAATGCGTTGGTGCTGGCAGATCAGGGACTATGGGCATTGCTTCGCAGCTGGATTAAAGGTGATATTAACCATGCCTACATTGAACGATTAAATGCCATGTGGTGGTTTGGGGTCATATGTATGGTCGGGTTATACGCTATTGCCCGTCCGCTCAGCCTAATCGTTCTAGGCACCGAAACCGCCCAATCAGCAGGGGTAAATGTAAAGTTATATATTGTCTTAGCCGTGTTTTTTGTGGTTGGATCCAGTTCCGTTGCCGTGTCGATTATCGGTCCGGTCGGCTTTATTGGCTTGGTGGTACCGCACATTGTCCGCCCATTTGTCGGCACCAAGTTTCAACACAGTTTCATCATGAATGCCTGCGTTGGCGGTGCTGTAGGCTGTATTGTCGATACGGTCGCCCGCACAGCGTTGTTACCGATTATTTTACACACGGCGGTGGTATCCGAATTTATGGGGGGATTGGTATTTATATTGATGGTCAGACGGTTTTATATTTCTAAATCCGTGCGGGGGGGCAGATAATGGTTACCCTAACCCAAGCGTTAAATGGACGGCATCACATACAGATCGGCAATATCAGTGTCGATATATTAAATCTGTGGGCGTTGTTGGGATTATGGGGGGCAATTGTTGTCGCTGTTTGTATTTCTGTATCGAATGGCACCACCAGTTTAACCTTTTTTGATGTGTTGCAAGGATTGTTTGGCGTCGATTTGGGGGCGGACAAAATGTTTGCCATCTTTGAAAACCGCTTTCCCCGCATTGTGATGGCAATGTTTGCCGGCTTTATGGTGGCGGTTGTGGGGGCATTGTTACAATCACTGGCACAAAACCCGTTGGCAGATCCGGGGATATTAGGGCTATCACAAGGCAGTATTTTAACAATTATGTTGGTGATTGTGTTGTATCCCAATGCCCCCCCATACATATTTCCCATATCGGGCATGGCAGGGGCGTTTATAGTTGGTGGGGTGTTGTTGGCATTGGTTGGAAAAAATAACCAAGGGGGCATTGCCATCTTGTTAATGGGTATTGCGGTGGAAACCACTTTATCATCGGTGATAAGCGTACTGATATTACACACCCCCGTTGAAATATCCTATCAATTACAACAGTGGGCAATGGGGTCATTGGTATATTCCAGTTGGAAATCTGTATATGAAATGTCGTGGTGGATGGGATTGGTTATCATATGTATTATCGTTCTGGGCAGACGGCTTAGGGTATATGACTTGGGCGACCAAGTGGCGGTATCACTGGGTGAAAAAATCAGGTTTAGTAAGCCGGTGTTGGTATTTTTTGCGGTTGCCTTAACCGCATACAGTGTATCGGCAGTGGGTCCGCTGACTTTCCTTGGCATACTCGCCCCCAATTTAGCGGACTTTATCACCCGTTCCAGCGGTGCGATGCGATTGGTGTTAGCCGGTTCTATGGGGGCGTTTATCTTGATTTTAGCGGATTTTCTAACCCGTAAAATGACCCTGTATATGTATATGCCTGTGGGTATGACTTTGGTAATTGTCGGCGTGCCGTTGTTTGTATTGACTTTACGCATACGATATGTGCGACAACGCCGTAATGGATAGCCTATTTTTTTTATGAAAGGACAAAGTTTATGAAACTGATTTTTAACACTGTGGTTGCACTGTACATGATAACAGGCACTGTTACAGCACAAGACATGCAAACACTTACCGACGATGCGGGGCGGACAGTTACTGTTCCTACCAATCCCAAGCGTATTGTATCGGGGCATGATGCGATTATCTCCGTACCGTTATTGGAATTGGGGTTGCCAATGGTCGCATCGACCATGCGTAAAGATTTAGAACATGGGGGAATGACCATTTTTGGTATTCGCCCGTTGTTTAATACTACGGTCGAACAACAAAACATCGCCTATGTGGGCGGTCGTAAGGGGTTGGATTTTGAGCTTATTCGCACTTTAAATCCTGATGTGTTTATCGGTTATGAGGGCATGCAAAAATACCAAGAAAAATTTAAAGGCATTGCCCCCGTATTTATCAATAAATCCCGGTTAAGTTCGGGTAACGAGGCTGAATATTTATTGGCAAGCCGCTTTGGTAAAATGGAAGTATACAATGACCTAAACGCCAAATACCAAGCCCGCTTAGCAGAAGTAAAGGCAAAATTACCGTTTAACCCAGCCACAAAAATTTATGTCGATGTGTTAATCAGCGATAAAATCACCGCTATGAATTATATTGGTGGTATCAACCAAGTTATGAATGACTTAGGTTTTAAAACCCCCGATTGGCTGTCCGCAACTGTGGGACGGGCGGTGGTATCACCAGAGGAGTTATCCAAGATCGATGTGGATGTGGTGTTTATGTCCACCGCATACTTTATATCCGATCGCACCCATGCAGACACGGACAATGCTATGTCGAAGGTTGCCCCTGGGTGGGACAAGTTTATGGCGGCAAAACGGGAAAATCGTATTGTATATTACGACAGCTACCTAACTTTATCCCCCACCTTTGTATCAGCAATGAATACTTTGGATTACATCGAGCAACATTTTTCTAAATAATTTTTATTTTATACAGAGTACATTATGAAAAAATTATTATCCACAACACTAGCCATTGGATTGGCATTTGGTATCGCCCAAGCGGGGGATATGCAAACGGTTATAGATTCGTCTGGGGCGGAAGTTACCGTACCTAAGAACCCCAAGCGGATGATTGGCGGACATGATGCCATTATCACCCTGCCACTATACGAATTGGGGTTGGGCGTTGTCGGTTCTGGTATGCGTAAAGACCCCGCCACAGGCGAATATATTATTTTTGGTATGCAAGAAATCTATGGTACCAGCGCTAAGGCACGCAACATTAAACACATTGGCGGATACAGCGATCTTGATGTGGAAGCTGTGCGGGGTTTAAAACCTGATGTATTTGTTGGCAACGAAGGGTCTGAAAAAATCGGCGAACAAGTCTCCAGCTTTGTACCGTACTACATTAACAATTCCTATTCTGGCGGTGTGCAAGGTAACGAGCCACAGTTAAAATTGGCACAGGTTTTTGGGGCTATGGACAAGTACAATAAACTGGATGCGAAATACCAAGCACGGCTTGCGGAAGTTAGGGCAAAACTACCGTTTGACGCAAGTACAAAAACCTATGTAGGTGTGTTGTTATGGGATAAAATCAATGTGGGCAACTCCATTGGCGGTGTGACTAAGGTTATGAACGATTTAGGCTTTAAAACGCCCGCATGGATGGATGGTAACAAAGGCTTTATGATTCCCGTATCCCCCGAAGAGCTAAATAAAATCGACCAAGACATCGTGTTCTTAATGGCAGGATATTCATTCCCCATTCGGGATAAGACAAAAGTCAAACAACTGATGGGCACCATCAGCCCCGGTTGGGACAAATTTATGAAAGCGGCAAAAGAAAACCGCATCATTTATGGCGATAGCATGATGGTGGTAACCCCCACTTTTGCATCGGCGATGAACACACTGGATTATATCGAGACATACTTTGCCAAGTAGGTTTACAAGCCAACCACAAATAAATACCCCTGCCATATGGTGGGGGTGTTTGGTTTGGTTGCAAAAATTCTCTATGCCATTTATATGGTTATCTCTGTTTACAAACATTTCACTATGGCTGATCTTGTTTATACCAAATTTATTCGGCTGTTTTATCCACACTATCACAGGTCAATTATCTGGTATAGCCCTTAAATTAAACACCGTATACACTCATTATAAATGTGCTTAGCCTATAAATTTGGAAACCAATCGGGTACCACATAAGCGGGGATATTTAAGCTAATTTTTTCGCCGATTTTACGCATACATCATTTTATTGACAAGTCCCTCGTTTGCGTGTACACTTGACACATTAGTATGACACAAAAAATAGGCAAATAATATGACAGACAGCAGGAATCCGCCCATATGCAAAACTATTGACGGGGTAAAATTGGCAATAGATGGTATTGTTGCAGAAGCAGACGACACACCACAACTGATATTTCGGGGGGAAAATAAGTGTTTTGAAAAAATCAGCTCTACTTTGTATCGGGAACAAGAGAAGAGTATTAAGGAATACGAAGAAGGTAATGAAAAGATCGATGAAATTATTAACGATATTGATGTTGCTAGCATTCAGGAAGAGGATATAAAAGACCTGCAAAAACATTTTTCCGATACCCATTCGGTTTTTGAGATTTTAGCCGAAGTACAACACTATAGGGGTAAAACCAATTTAATAGATTTTAGTAAAAATTTTTTAATTGCCTTGTTTTTTGCATGCTATGGGGAATCCGATAAACCGGGGCGGTTAATATGTTTGGATACTTCGGTGTTTAAGTGGGCTAAAACATCAGAGAAAATACAGTATGATCAATCCTATTTATTTGAATCCAATAGCAAAAATAACCGTGTCATATATCAAAACAGTGTTTTTTTATACCATGCACAAGGATTTTTAAATCCCAACGACCAATATATTATACACATATACCACAGGAATAAAAAAGATATATTACAAGAATTGAGAATCTATTATGGTATTCATATCGATACTATATATAACGATATTCACGGTTTCATTGAACATGGCGGTGCCGCAAGAAAAACAATCGCCTACTTTAACATGGGGCTATCTGCACAACAAAGAAAAAAGAACGAGCTGGCAATAAAATTTTATACCGAAGCCATAAAATTAAACCCCGATATGCCAGAAGCGTACAATAATCGTGGTAATGCAAAGAGTGATTTAGGTAAAATAGAAAACGCTATTAAAGATTATGACGAAGCCATAAAATTAAACCCTAATTACGCAGGAGCATATTATAATCGTGGTAATGCAAAGGTTGATTTGGGTAAAATAGAAGACGCTATTAAAGATTATGACAAAGCCATAGAATTAAAGCCTGATTATGCAGAAGCATATAATAATCGTGGTAATGCAAAGAGTGATTTAGGTAAAATAGAAGACGCTATTAAAGATTATGACGAAGCCATAGAATTAAAGTCTAATTTTGCAGAAGCGTACAATAATCGTGGTAATGCAAAGCGTGATTTGGGTAGAATAGAAGACGCTATTATAGATTATGACAAAGCCATAGAATTAAAGCCTGATTTTGCAAAAGCATATAATAATCGTGGTAATGCAAAGAGTGATTTAGGTAAAATAGAAGACGCTATTAAAGATTATGACAAAGCTATAGAATTAAACCCTAATTACGCAGGAGCATATTATAATCGTGGTAATGCAAAGGTTGATTTGGGTAAAATAGAAGACGCTATTAAAGATTATGACAAAGCCATAGAATTAAAGCCTGATTTTGCAGAAGCATATAATAATCGTGGTAATGCAAATTATACATTAGGTAAAACAGAACAGGCATTAAGCGACTTTGAAACATTTGTAAAACTGGCTCCGAATTCACAACATTTTCAATATGCACAAAAAATGATTGACGACATAAGAAAAAAACAAAATGAGTAATTTCACAAAAAACGCACTCTTACACTCTGTCCCCCATAAATCGCATACCTGCATTGTTGCGGATATTTTTTATGCTATTATTTTATCTGAAACCGCCCAAGCTACCGACCCACAAAGCGGTTGCGTATTCGCTGTCGCTGGGGTTTGACCATTTGTGGGGGGTGTTGCCGGGGACATAGATGACATCCCCCTGTTGTAGTCTGTATTCTACGCCGGATATATGGTACATCAGAGTGCCGGATACACAATATACCACTTCGTCCATGTCGTGGGTGTTTTGTTCGGATTCGCCTTTGGGGGCGATTCTGACGAATAGGCTGTCTAGTTCTTGGCTGTCGTGGTTTGTGTGTACGGGACAGATTTCTTCGCTCTCTGTGTATTGGTGAAACAGGCGTTTATCCGCCGGCAAAAAGTGAATGCCATCGCCCTCTTTCGGCAGGGCAACCAAGTAATCGGGCGATACATTTAAGGCATTGGAAATAGCGTGTAAAGAGGTTAAATTAGGCGTCGATATACCCCGTTCCACCTGCGACAAAAACCCTGTCGACAATTTTGTTATCTGCGACATTTGCTGTAGGGTTATTTGCAATTTCTTACGGCGTTTTTTAATTTTTTCGCCAATATCGGGTATAGACTGTGTGAGTGTTTTCATTCTTCGTATTGTAGGCATATCTGGTTAAATGTCAATTTTTAATCGGCAAAAAGTTTGTTTTTCATGTCCTCTTCTGCTTGGTTTAATGTGGGAATAGCCGATAATAACAGACGGCTGTAGGGGTGTTTGGGTCCTGTTTCGAACATGTTAGCGACCGTATCTTGTTCGACTATATTGCCATTTTGGCACACGGCGACCCGATCGGCGAAGTTGCGAACTACGCCTAAATCGTGGGTGATAAATATATATGTCAAATGCAGGCGTTTCTGCACCGACCGCAACAGTTTTAACACCTCGACCTGCACCAATACATCTAGGGCGGATGTGGGCTCGTCAAGGACAATAATATCCGGCGTACACGCCAATGCCCGGGCGATGGCAACCCGCTGCCGTTGCCCGCCCGATAGGCTGGGCGGATAGCGACTCATAAAATCAGCAGGAATCTGCATCAGCTGTAACAGATTTTCGACAATATGCCGCTGTTCGGCGATAGTTTTTTTTGTATGGACTTGCAACGGCAACGCTACATTTTGAAAAATAGTCCGTTTGGGGTTTAGGGACGACAACGGATTTTGCTGTACCACCTGAATTTTTTGTTTGATATGCAACGGGCGTTTGGCGGGTAATATTTCCCCGTTTAGTTTCACCGTACCCGCTGTCGGGGTTTGTATGCCTAATATGATATTGCCCATAGTGGTTTTTCCCGAACCAGATTCGCCGACAACCGCCATACACTCGCCTTTGTAGACGGACAAGTGAATATTATTTAGGGCTTGGAAGTCGCCAAAAAACTGATGGATATTTGCCATTTCTAAAATCGGATTATGGGGCATACATATTCTCCCGTTCGATCATACAAGGGTGGTGATATGCAGGCGTGTCGTGAATGGCTTGTACATCGTAAGATATATTTTCGAAGTCGATCTTTTTTAAGGTGGGAATGGCTTGTAACAATGCTTTAGTGTACGGGTGTTGTGGGGTTTCGAATAGGGCGGTTGTGGAACCGCTTTCGACAATTCTGCCCTTGTGGATAACATAGACAAAATCGGCAAAATTGCGTACCACGCCCAGACTGTGGCTGATAAACAAACAAGCGGTGGATTTTTGTTCGATTAAACTATCCATCACATCCAAAGTTTGCTGTTGCACGGTCACATCTAAGGCGGTACCGGGCTCATCGGCAAGCAATAATTTAGGGCGGTTTAACAACGCCATAACAATCGATATGCGTTGGTTTAAGCCGCCACTTAATTGGAAAGGGTACGAGGCTAAGATTCTGTCCGGTTCGCTGATGGATATTTTTATCATTTCTTGTTTTATGGCATCGATGCACTGTTTACGACGGGTGTATGCCCCTGAGGCAATCATCGCATCGGTCATTTGTTTGCCAATGGTATATGTGGGGTTTAACGCATTGGTGGGGTCTTGGAAAATCATGGTCATTTGTTTACCCCGTATGCCTCGCCAGTGTTTGTCTGTTAGGCATAGGGTGTCGACATTATCGAACACTATTTCCCCCGTAATGTGTGCATTAGGGGCATCGGCAATGCCAATAATTGCCCGTACGGTTAGGCTCTTTCCCGATCCGGATTCCCCGACTAGGGCGACTTTTTCTTTCGGGTATACGCTTAGGCATACATCGTGTAACACCTGTTTATAGCCATTTAAGGTATGAAACCCCATATTGAGATGTTTGATGTTAAGCATGTTTTTTCACTTCTAAAATATCGTGTAAGCCATCGCCCAACAGGTTAAAGCCAATAACCACATACAAAATAGCCATACCTGAAAAAAACGACATCCACCACAAATCGGGCAAATATTTAATGCCCTCAGAAACCATAGACCCCAAATCAGGCGTGGGCGGTTGTACGCCTAGTCCTAAGAAACTTAAAGACGCCCCGATAATAATGACAAACCCCAAATCTAAGGTCATTTTTGTCAAAATAGCCCCGGCACAATTGGGCAGTATGTCTCTCAACAAAATATGCCGCAACGGGGCACCGATAATTTCCGATGCGACCACAAACCCTTCTTGTTTTACCGATCGGGTCATACTGTATACCAAGCGGGTATACCACGGCCACCACATGGCAGATACGGCAATCATGGCGTTGGTAAAAGTGGGCTGTAAAAATCCCATAATGGCAAGAGCCAGTACCAATGGTGGTATGGATAAAAATATATCTGTAATCCGCATGATTGCCGATTCGATCCAGCCCCCTATATATCCTGCGGCTAATCCCAACAATACGCCAATCGGGGTTACAATTGCCAGCACAATAACCCCCATAACCAACGAAATACGATAGCCAAAAATAATACGGCTGAAAATATCCCGTCCGACCACATCGGTACCAAACCAGTATTCGCCACTGGGGGGGAGCGATGCGTTGGCAAAATCGACCATGGCTTTGGCATGGTCGGGGTGGGGGGTCAGCCACGGGGCAAATATCGCCATAGTGACCACACTGGTTACAATACACAATCCTATTATAGCAGGGGGATTGTTGGTAAATTTTTTCACCGTATCTGATCGTAAAAAAGCAAGTTTCATCCGTGTTCCCTCAGCCCTTTTCACCAAAGCGAATGCGGGGGTTAATATAGCCAACACATATATCGATAACGATATTGATAAGCATAAAGAATGTCGCCATCACCAATACAACTCCGACAATAGCGTTTAAATCCTTGTGTAACACCACATGAATACCGTATTTGGCAATGCCGGGCCACGCAAAGATGGCTTCTACTAAAAATGCGTTACCCAGCATCGATGCAATGTCCAGCCCCAATATGGTCAGCATAGGGATAAGGGCGGGGCGTAAGGCATATTGTCCAAAAATACGCCACTTAGGCAAGTGGTACGCCCGTACGGTTTCCATATACGGTTGTGTCATAACCAATTTCATATTGGCAATGGTCAACCGTATCGCCTGTCCCATGCCGGACAATGCCAAAGTAAATGCGGGTAACATAATGTGTTGTAAGGCGTCCCAAAAAACCTGCCACTTGCCGCTAAATAAAGCGTTTAATAATACAAAAGCTGTGGCATCGGTAACGGCTTCGTTGGCTTCTGAAATGCGTCCCGACAGGGGAAACCAATCCAGCTGATAGGCAAATACCAACATAAATATAGCCGCCCATAAAAACGAAGGTGCCGCTACACTGGCAATGGAAAACAGCCGAATGATATAATCGACAATGCCGTTTTGGTAGCGCACACTGATAACCCCTAAGGGCACACCTATAGTCAAAATAAGTATAGTTGCCACCAACACCAGTTCCAAAGTTGCCGGTAAATAGGTTGCCAAATCATGCACCACTGGCATATTGGTGTATAGGGATTGTCCCAAGTCCATACGGCTGACCCCTTGTACAAAGTACGCATATTGCATCCACAACGGGTCGTTTAAGTGCATCGCTTCCCGTAGGGCATCGACCTGTTGTTGTGAGGCTTCTGCCCCCAGTGCTAATCGAGCCGGGTCGCCGGGAATAACCCGTGCCAAAGAAAAAATCAAAACGGATACTCCCACCAACACAAATAGGGACAATATCAATCTGTTGAGTATCCGTCTTAGCATGTTTGTACCGTCTTAAAATAAACACCATACCTATGTGGGGGATACCCCCCACATAGCATATGGTTTACTCGTTTATTTCCGCATCGATAAACCGTATATTGTATGCCCCTGTGGTGTAGGCTTTGCTGCGGTCTTGCAACGCAGGCCAAGTTACACGGTTGCTGAGTGCCATCAAGGCAATCATATCATAGGCAAAAATGGACGGTGCCATATCGACGATTTTTCTGTTGATGTCCTTGTACAGCCGGGTGCGTTTTGCCACATTCGACTCCGCCCGGGCTTCATCTAACATAGCATCCATTGCGTCTGTGTACAACCACCCTGTACCTGCCCAACCGCCTTTGGTGTCAGAGTGGTATTGTTGGTACAACAACGCATCTGGATCGCCGGTGTTCGATACCACAAAGATTTGTGTTACATGGGGGGTTGTTTCTGGCTTGGTGCTGAGGTCTTGGAACAGTGTCCACGGCACTTTTTTCACATGCGATTTTACGCCGATCGATTGCAGGTTGCTTTGCAGCAATAAGGCAAACCGCTCTTCGAGAGGCACCTCTGCCATCCAAGACAATTCGATGTCGAGATCGCTTGCCTTATATTTACATTGTGCCAAATACCTTTTGGCGTTGGCAATGTTTTGCGAGAAGGCGGGCATAGAGGCATCATATCCCATTAAACCCGCAGGAATCGTCCCGTTGGCTTGTCCCCCCATCGATACTGTATTGTTAATGGCAATCATTTTAATGGCTGTGGCATAATCAAACACTTCTATCATGGCACGGCGACAGTTTATGTCGTCAAAAGGCGGGCGCTGGGCGTTCATTTTGATGTACAGCTGCCCACCGGAGTATTCTTTTGCCATTTTTACCTTGCCACTCTTATCTAGGGCTTTTAGGACTTCGGGCGGCAACCATTGGCTGCTTAAATCGTGGCTGCCTTTTAGAATCGATGCCCGCACTGTTGCCGCTTCCAAGCCGTAGCTAAACCGTACGGTGTCCGGTGCTTTTGGATTGTTCGTTGCCCAATACCCGTCCCGCTTTTGCAGTACCGTTAAAGTCTGCGGATTGTGAGATTTGACAACATATGCACCGGAGCCGGCGGAATTTTGACTCAACCAGTTTTCTCCCTTGGCTTTTACGGTTTTGCTGTCCACGATCCAAGCTCGCTTTAATGCCATCAAGAACGGGGCAAACGGTTGTTTTAGGGTAAATTGTACCGTATGGGTATCAAGGGCTTTTACCGAATCCAATGTGGCAAACAGGTAGCTATACCCTTGCCCCAATTCCAGCATACGATTCATCGAAAACACCACATCATCGGCGGTGAGTTTGTTGCCGCTGCTGAAGGTAACATCGTCCCGCAAGGTAAGGGTATAAGTGGTGCCATCCACCTTCCAACTGGTCGCCAAAGACGGACCAAAACCGCCACCGGGGGTATCGGCAAGCAACGCATCATAGACATTAAACACGGATATACTATCCGCATAGTCTTTGGCTTTTGCCGGGTCGATTTCACCGACCGGTGCCGCATCCAATCGCAGCGTACCCGCAGCGGTTGCCAGCGAGGCACTCAGTGCTATAACCAGCACAATTAAACTTTTTCTCATATTCGTTCTCCTTGTAAAAAAAATCGTTATAAAGTTTCGGTACATATATACCTAAGCCCTAGAGCGTGTTAAGGCGTATTCATACTGTGAAGACAGCTGGGTGACAATGCCCATCAGACTTTGCACAGGGACATTTTTATATGCCCCCTCTACATCCAATAAGTTCACGGTGCCAATGACTCGGTTCTGTGACACAATGGGTACACACAAGGCACTGCACAAGCCCGCCCTTTCAATATGTTGCCAGTCAAAAAAATGCTCTGGATAATCCCGTACACGGTCGATGGAAAAACACTGTTTTTCACCAAAAATAATTTTTTCCCAACGGGAATCGGGGTGTACTTTTTTGCGTCCATAAATGGGGAAAAAATCCGGCATTGTTGTAAATGTGCGGAACGCTTCTTGTGTGTCAAAATCGACAAATGTACATGTCATCAGCTTGGCGGGCACCAAGTGCCTTATCTGCGATAACACGGTGTCATAACAAGTTGTATTTTCCTGCATGTGCTGTCCCCTTTAAACAAACCTAAGCTGTAAAACTTCCACCCTAGTGTACGCTGTAGTTTTTTAGGTGTCAATAAAGAAAATCAATAAAATGAAAATTTTTTCATTGACAAGCACGGAAAATTCTGTCTTTAATGTATATGGGCATTCACATTATTTTTAGGGAGAAAATACATGCGTGTAGCAACTGATGTAGGGGGCACTTTTACGGATCTGGTGGCTTTTAAAATTAAAGACAACAAAGTTACGGATATTATTACGGAAAAATCGGATACGACCCCGCCTCATTTTGAACAAGGTGTGTTAGATGTTATTGAAAAATCCGGCTTGTCTTTTCGAGATATGGATTTTTTCGTGCATGGGTGTACGATTGTGATTAACACTTTAACGGAACACAAAGGTTGTAAAGTGGGCTTAATCACCACTGAGGGCTTTCGAGATATTTTAGAAATTGGGCGGGGCAATCGTCCCGATTACTTTAATTTACGGTTTCGAAAACCGAAACCGTTTGTCGATAGGCACTTGCGACACGAAGTAAGCGAACGCATTGCCTATACGGGCGATGTTGTCAGCCCGTTGGATATATCCACATTGGACGATACGCTGGCATACTTTAAATCCGAAGGGGTGGAGGCGATCGCTGTGTGTTTGCTAAATGCCTATGTCAACCCCGCACACGAAGTGGCACTAGGCAAAGCCATTGCCGACAAATGGGCGGGTATCGATGTGATTTTGTCCCATCATATTACTCGGGAGTGGCGGGAATATGAACGCACGAATACGGCGGTGTTGTCCGCCTATGTGTATCCCGTTGCCAATAGGTATTTGGACAAGTTGTCGCAAGCCGCCAAACAAGCGGGATTTGATAAAAACCTAAATATCATGCAATCAAATGGCGGCGTCGATACGATTGCATCGGCAAAAAAATTGCCTATCAATATGATCGAATCCGGACCCAGCAGCGGGTTTTTAGGGGCACAAGCCATCGGGCAACTGTTAAATGAGCCAAATATATTGGCACTGGATATTGGCGGTACAACGGCAAAATGTGCGTTGATTAAGGAAGGCTATGTGACCGTAAATACGGATTATTATGTGGAACGCACGGATACGGAAATTGGCTATCCTATTGTGGTGCCTGTGGTCGATTTGGTGGAAATTGGCAATGGCGGGGGCAGCCTTGCGTGGGTCGATGATTTTGGTAAAATCCATGTGGGTCCACAAAGTGCCGGGGCGTTGCCCGGTCCCGTGTCCTATGGCAAGGGCGGGACGCAGGCAACCACCACCGATGCCAACTTAAAATTGGGGCGGATAAACCCCCACTATTTCTGTGGCGGCACGATCGATGCGGATATGCAGGCGGTGGAAACCAGCCTCGACACATTAGGTAAAGCCATGGATATGTCGGCTAACCATGTGGCACAAGGGATTTTACGCATCGCCAATAACAACATGGTGAATGCTCTGAAATTGGTATCGCAAAAGCGGGGACACGATCCCCGGGATTTTGCCTTGCTGTGTTTTGGCGGCGGTGGGGCTATGCACGCAACGGATCTGGCCAAAGAATTACACATCAAGCGGGTTATTATTCCCATTAACTCTTCCGTATTTTCCGCATGGGGGATGTTAATGTCCGATTTAAGACGGGATTTTGTACAAAACCGCTTGTTAAATGTAACGGGGGCGGATGTACAGACAGTACAAACCCTGCAAACGGACATTGCCCATATGCGACAGTCTGCGAAACAATCGTATTTGGACGATGGTATATGCGAACAAGATTTATACAATCAGCTGTTCTTTAAACTCCGTTATCAGGGGCAGGAACACTCGATTGAAGTCCGCATTGAAAACGATATTACAGATGCAGAGTCGTTGCGGCAAGTTATATCCGCTTTTCAAGATGCCTATGAGAAAGAGTATGCCTACCGCTTGGAATCTGGGGTGGAATTGGTTGGCTATCACTATGTGGCGTTTGCAAAAGTACAAAAGTCGATGCCCGCCCAAAAAGTCAAAACAGGCAAAACCGTTGCCGATATTACCAAAGGTAGCCGTCAGGTCGATTACTTGCTGGACGGTTGGCACCAAGCCCAGATTATCGATGGCAATGCACTGGAGCCGGACATGGTGATTACAGGTCCTGCTATCTTAGAGGAAGTGGGGGCAACGGTTGTTATCGGTCCAAACCAAACCGCCACCGTCGACATATATGGCAATGTTATTATCGATGTGGAGTAATACGCATAGATGTTATCACACCGCCCCCCTGTACATACTCAAGACGCTTTTACATTGGATATTATCCAAAGCAATTTGCGGGCGATAAGTCAGGAAATGTTCGAAGTCATGAAACGGGCATCGGTCAGCCCAATTATATATGAAGTCCTCGACATGGGGTGTGCGTTAACCGATGCAACGGGCAATTTGGTGACTTCTGGGGCGGGGTTGCCATCGTTTATCGGTATGCTTAATCGCACCGTAAAATATATTGTCGAACACTATGGGGATGCTGTGTACGATGGCGATGTGTTTATATGTAACAGCCCCTATCACGGGGGTATTACCCACTTAAACGATGTGGTGCTTGCCAAGCCTGTATTTGCGGGCGGTGTCTGTGTGGCGTGGGCGGTGAATATGGGACATTGGCCCGATGTGGGCGGTATGGTTGCCGGCAGTATGTCGACAGATGCGACTGAAATATTCCAAGAAGGTATAATAGTACCTGCGGTAAAACTATGGGAAAAAGGGCGAGTGTATGACAGTGTGCTCGATATACTGATGGCAAATTCCCGCTTGCCACAGGCTGTACAAGGGGATTTATGGGCGGCGGTGGCGGCACTGCAGTTGGGGCAAAATCGCCTGTGCGATATGTGTGATACATACGGTATCGACACGGTACAAACCGCCATGCAACAGATTATCACACAAGGGGAATACGAGGCAAAAAATGCTTTAAAAACTTTGCCAAACCGTACTTTTGCTGCGGATGTTATGGTCGATGGTGTCGAGGCGTTTCCCCTGTTCGTAACCGTTACAGAGGAGGCGTTTATACTGGATGCAACCCATGCCCCGAAACAAACCGCCACCCCCTATAATGTGGGGCATGACGGTATGTATGCGGCGGCACAAATTGTGTTTAAAACCATGGTGTCGCCCAATACGCCCGCCAATGAAGGCAACTATAAGCCCATACGGATTAAAACCAAAAAAGGCAGTATGTTTCACCCTGTTATGCCGGCACCACAGGGGTTAAACTTCGAAAATCGTATGCTGTATTTTGATGCGTTGTTAAAAATTGCCATTCAAATTGCCCCAGAAAAGTTTGCAGCGGGGCATTTTGCGTCCATTTGTGGGACTTTTATCAACGGTCCGCACAGCGTAACCGGACAGCATATATCTTTGGTCGAGCCACAAGTGGGCGGTTGGGGGGCGACGGCAACCCATGACGGTGCCAGTGCCTTGTTTTCTGCCAGTCATGGGGATACCTTTATATGTCCCGCTGAAATTTCTGAGGCTAGGTATGGGTTAAGGGTGGAAAAATACGCTCTAAGCAGGTGCCAATCGGGACAGGGACAATTCACCGGCGGCAAAGGGGTGGAAATTGTCTATGCTATACAGGGCGATGGCATGCGATTAACCGTTGCCTATTCGAAGGGCAAACACGCCACTTGGGGTTATAATGGCGGCTGTGATGGGGGCAACAACTATGTTGTTATTCACCGCAAAAACGGCACACAGACACGGCATAGCTACATATCGAATGCAGTTTTAAACAGCGGCGATAAAGTTATCATGTATACAGCAAATGGGGGCGGTTTTGGTGCCGTTGAAAACCGCTGTAAACAACAAGTTTTAAACGATTTAAAAAACGGATATATCAGCCAAAAAACGGCAACCGATATATATCACTTACAAGGAGATTGCAACAGATGACACAAAAAATGGATACTTTTACTTTGGACATTATTCAAAGTGCCTTTCAAGCGATTAGCACAGAAATGTTTTATACGATGCAAAAAACATCTATCAGCCCCATCATTTATGAAATTCTCGACATGGGGGTGGCGTTGGCGACCCCAAAAGGGGCATTGCTCAGCTCCGGTGCCGGGATTCCTGCGTTTATTGGTATGCTCGATGCGGCACTGCGTACGACAATTGAAAAATTCGGTGCGGTGGTACAGCCGGGCGATATGTTTGTTACCAATGACCCGTATAATGGCGGTATTACCCACTTAAACGATGTGGTGTTGTGCCAGCCTATCTTTTACAGAGATAAAGGCGGGGACACATTGGTGGCGTGGGCGGCAAATATGGCACATTGGCCCGACTTAGGCGGTATGGTACCGGGGGGCATTTCTACCGAAGCCACAGAAATATTCCAAGAAGGGCTGATTTTACCCTGTGTCAAGCTGTTGGAAAATAACCAACCGATCGCCCCGGTGTTTGATATTATGGTCGGCAATTCCCGCATGCCACAAAATGTCAAAGGCGATTTGTGGGCGGGTATTGCTTGTTGCCGCACAGGGGAAAAAGGTATCCTTGAACTGATTGATAAATACGGGGTCGACACCTTTCATCAGGCGTGTCATGCGTTGCTGGAAGACGGGGAAAAAGTGTCCTTGGCGGGGTTAAAAAAATTGCCCAATAAAAAACTGGAACTGTCTGAACAAATGGACGATGGTACGGTGATGACGGTTAAATGTGAAATCACGGACGACGCCTTTATCGTCGATTTACGGGACGCCCCTGCCCAACGGCAATCGCCCATCAATGTCAGTCGTGATGGGGTGGTGGTCGCTTGTCAAATGATATTTAAATCCGTAACCAGCCCGGAAACACAAGCCAACGCCGGTACCTATCGCCCGTTGCAAGTATTGACGACTAAGGGGACGATTTACGATCCGGTTATGCCCGCCCCGTGTGCGTTGTATTATGAAACGGATATTCGCATTAACGATATTTTGTGGCGGTGTTTGTCTGAAATTGCTGAGGATAAAGTGACGGCTGGACACTTTTCTTCTATTTGTGGCACTTTCTTTGGTGGCATAAATCCGGATAATGGGCAGCACTTTACCATCGTCGAAGCCCAAGTAGGGGGCTGGGGGGCTGGCAGAGGCATGGATGGGACATCGGCGATGTTTAGCTGTTTTCACGGGGATACTTTTAACTGTCCGGCTGAGATTGCCGAAGCCCGCTATGGGGGCGTTGTGGTCAAACAGCTTGCCCTAAACGACGAAGCGGGCGGAGCAGGGGAATTTCGTGGCGGTAAAGGTATTTGCCTAGAATATCAGATGCGAGAGGATAATTGTTGGCTTACCGTTGGGTATTCCCGCAGTATCGTTCCGCCGTGGGGATTAAAAGGCGGTCATACGGGCACAACCAACTATGTCAATGTGATTCGCACCGATGGATCCGTCGAAAAATACCACAGCAAAAGCGGTTTGATATTAGGCAAAGGCGATGTTATTCAAGTCAGAACAGGCAACGGCGGCGGCTACGGCAACCCCAAAAACCGTGCCAAAAAAGCCATCGAATACGATCTTAAAAATGGCTATATTCATTTATCAGAAGCCAAAACTGTGTACGGATATAGGAAAATAAAATGAAAATAGGTGTTCCCACAGAGGTTAAAAATAATGAATTTCGTGTGGGCATGACCCCGGCGGGTGTGAGTGCGTGTGTAAAAAACGGACACGGGGTTACGGTGCAACACAACGCCGGCGTGAGGTGCGGGTTTAGCGATACGGATTATATAAATGCGGGGGCGAACATGGGCAAAAATGCGGACGATGTATACGCCCAATCAGAGATGATTGTCAAGGTTAAAGAATTGCAACCTTGCGAATATGACCTGTTGCGGGCACAGCATATTATATTCTGTTATGCCCACTTAGCCCATGATGTGGCAAAGGTACAAGCGATGATACACAGCAAATGTGTAGCCATCGCATACGAAATGGTGACCGATACTATGGGGCGGTTGCCGTTGTTGGTGCCGATGAGTCTGATTGCCGGTCGCTTAGCGGTACAGGTGGGCATGCAGTATCTGTACACCCAGCACGGCGGGGCGGGGGTGTTACTGTCTGGATCCCCCGGGGTGTCGCCGGCAAAAATCACCGTGATTGGCACCGGGGTTGTGGGGGAAAATGCCGCCCGAATGGCACTCAGACTGGGGGGAGATGTAACCATTGTAGGACGCAATGCCGATCGATTACACCAGCTGGATAGGCACTACAACGGGGGGATAAAGACTTGTTACTCGACCATTTATAACATTGGTGCATTGGTGGCACAGTCGCATGTTGTTATCGGTGCGGCGGTTACAGGACCCGGCACAAAAGCCCCTAAATTGGTCGATAAACAAATGGTAAAAACCATGCCGACAGGGTCTGTGTTGGTCGATGTGTGCATCGATCAAGGCGGATGTTTTGCCACCTCTAAACCCACCACCCATGAAAACCCTGTGTTTGTGGTCGATGGGGTTATCCATTATTGTGTGCCCAACATGCCGGGGGTGGTGCCACAAACGGCAACTTTAGCCCTCAGCAGTGCCACTTTGCCATTTGTCTTGGAAATCGCCAACAAAGGCTGGCAACAAGCCTGTATAGAAAATCCCAATATTAAAAACGGCTTAAATGTGGCACAAGGGCACATTACCCAAAAAGCCATCGCCGATAGTGTCCGTATGGCGTATACCGCCGCAGATACCATATTGTAACCTACTGTTTATATATGCAACCGGGTATTATGCGGGGGCGTTGTCCTCTGTGCCGATACCAGCGGTTTTGTCTGTTGGTGCCGTTTGTTGCACGAATATGTGTTTGATGGTGTCATATACTTTTTCGTCCAGCTCATATAGGGATGTTGCCTTTTGTGTCTTGATGTTATGTGCTAACAACGCCAAGTCATATGTGGTGGTGTATTTTGCCTTGTATGTTGCCTTCGATGGTCGGGCAGTATCGAATACGGATGTTTTTGGGTTTTGCGTTGGGGGTTGGTATATCGCCCGCATATCGACACCATTCAAGTGGGCGTATACGCCGTTGTTAAACAGGGTATCGATACCGCCGACAGAGACATCTAATCCTTCACCTGTGGCACCTGTTGCAGCAGCACCGCCCATGAGCACAGTAGCCCCCGCACCTAGCAATACAATACTGGCAATACTGTTGCCACTGTTGCCGGCTGTCGATTTTACCTTTGTGTTGCCGCTGGAACGGTATCTACCAGTGGGGGAGGCATGGTCTTTACTCCTTTGCCGCATACCACTGCGACTGTTTCTGGTTGCGGAGGAGATATATCCAGTTAATCCTTTGACTTTTACACCATTGGCTGTTTCGACAACAGCACCGCTGGTATCGATGACTTTTAGCAGGTAATTGCCGCTATTGACACCACTTAACATAAGTTTGGTCGGGGTGCCGATCTGAATTTGCTTGGCATGGGTACTAGCGGAGGAGTCGGCATATTCGAAAGCACCTGCTTGTATATTTAAGGATATACTATCGTTATTTACTATCCCTGTGGTGTCATCAGCGACGGCAAAACCGTCCTGACCGGGCTTTTCGTATACGGTAACCGCTGTCGTGCCGTCATAGACACGGTTTATAGCGGTTAATTCGCTACCGTCCAGTTTGAGCACACGGGCAGTGATTTCCCCGTCGATGCCCGTATCCTCACCGCCGTGCATACCATGTAAGGGTTGCAATGGTATCGAACTGCCCACATTCATAAAGTACAGCATATAGTTATCGGCATCTGTACCCGATAATGTAATTTTTTGTGCATCGTCGAACAATACATTTTTGTTCTTGCCCGCATCGGCATTGGCATACCGAAACGCATCTATGGCTATGTTTAAGGATACATCGTCATCTGTTATCATGGCAAATGTGGTAGAATCTGTTTTAAACCCGTGTTCACCTATTTTCTTAACCACCTGTGCGTGTTGCGTACCGTCGTATATCTGTTTGCCATCGGCACTGCTGGCACCTTTGACATGCAGTTGATCTTGTCGCAGCAACAGGTGACGGCGGGTGATAGACGCACCGTATACATTGGCAACGGCGGTAGAAAAGCCGTATACAGGTTTATTGTTACCGTCTTTGTAGGTTACATGTGCGGTGTATTTGAGTATTAGGTTTGTCCCCACATGCTCTTGTTGCACGGTGCCACTGGTGCTGTAAAATGTCCCTGTACTATTGTGTACAGTGGCATTAAAATCAAGGGCTTTACGGGTATTTCCTGACACTCCCCCCACTGTGAAGTTTAAGCCATCAACGGTTTGATTGGCAAACGCAAAAGACGGATTGCCAACCGGGGCAGCGGCAGTGCTGTCATATGTTTTGGTCTTTCTAGGCGGCGTTGCGGTGAGCCTCAAGGCGGGATGGGCACGGTATATAAAACCGGAGGTATCTTTTAAGGTGCCAACGGTGAGTCTGGTATTGGATTGGAAATCGCCCCTGTATGCGTGGTATGGCTTGTTAAATTGCACAAAACCATAATTGGTTATATAGCTGTTCGAGCTGTCCCCTAATTGGTTATCTTTGGGGGTTTTTGTCCACACCAAGTACCGCCCTTGGTCGCCCGTACTGTCATCGATATACAGGCTGGTACTGCCGGCATTGCTGGTGAATATATCCGCCGCCAATTCGATAGCCACTTCGCCTTTGTTTAGGTTGCCTGTGGCTTTTATTTGTCCACCGCTTAAAACGATAATTTCTGAGTTCGAAGTGGGGAATAAAACCGTTTGCGTTTTTCCCAAGTGTACTATGCTGACCCGTTTCCCGTCCGCTCTCCAGACGGTGATTTTGCCGGTTTGGTTTTTGGTTGCATTGCCACCATTTCTGCCCGTTAGCATTTTGACAAGTAAATCGCCATTGCCCCCAGATATAGTTTTCTCGCTAGCAACGGTGATTTGTGCTTTGCCGCTGTCCCGATCGCTGGCAATAAATTGTGTATCGGTGGCATCGTTGGCGGTTATCACCAGCCCGCCCTTGATTTTAACATCGCCGTTAATGATAATCGATCGCCCGGCACTCAAGGTCAATTTACCCGTACCTATTGTAGGGGTTATATCAGCGTTTATAGTAATATCGTTGCTGGCAACAATTTTTACATCTGTCCCAGCCTCCAGCTGTTCTGTAATGGCGGGGGCACTATTGTCGGTTAAATCCAATAAATATATGGCACCTTCGTTGGTGACCTTACCGTTTTGTCTATCGGCACCGACCACCAGCTTGTTGCCATCACCGGTTAGGGCAACCGCAAACCCGAATCTGATGTTTGATGCTTCTAGGGAAACACCGGTGCCATCGGTAATTTCGTGGGTTTTTTCAACCGTGTTGCCCCATGTGGTGCCGCCCACATCAAATAAATATACGGATCCTATATTCCATGTATTGGTACCATCTTCGCCCCAAGCACCGACCGCTAATTTTGTCCCGTCATTACTTAGGGCAACAGAGGCACCAAAATAATCGTAGTTTGATAAAGAGACACCCGTCGTCCTAGTATCGATGGTGTTTTGCAACGACAGGGATTGCCCCCAGCCTGTATCTGTTGTGTCTATGGTAAATAGGTACACCCTGCCTTTATATCCGTCCCGTCCTAAGGCACCGACCGCCAATTTCGCCCCGTTGTTACTCAGTGCCACTGCTTGTCCAAATTGTTCGCCATTTTGTAGCGATAGGTTTGTGGACGACCCAACAGTATCTCCCTGACCGTATGTTTTTATCAAGGTAAAATTATTGGCATTGTCTATATCATACAGCTGTACAACGCCCTTCTTGGTGCTGTGTTTTATGTCAGAATATGGGGATCCGACCACTAATTTTGTGCCATCGCCACTGATGGCAACCGCTGTGCCAAAATGCCCATCGGTCACGGCGTGATGTTTTTGTAGCTGTGTGACTTCGGTACCCCAAATGCCGCCCCCTATACGGAACATATACACCGCCCCAAAATTGCTGCCCCCCGTATCGTCATAAGGGGCACCTACTACCAGTGTGTTACCATCGTTGGTCAAGGCAACAGAGGTGCCAAACCTGTCTATATTGCTGAGCGATACACCGTTGCCATCGGCAACTTTTGCGGTGTAGTATATGTCGTCACCAAAATAGTCCCCGCCGACCAATTCGAATAGGTATACAGCCCCCCGATTGGTACCGCCGGTGTCATTAAATCTGGCACCGACCGCCATTTTTGTTTCATCATCACTCAAAGCAACAGACGACCCGAACCCTTCGTTCGCAGTAAGGGAAATGTTTTGTTTTGAAAATACTCTATTCGTTTGCTGAATGTTAAGTACTTCTCTTTCAACGACCTGATTTGTCTGGGTAACTGTCTCGCCCCACTTGCTACCGCCAACGGTAAATAGATATATGGCACCCGAATCGGCATCAGAGGCATCTCGATCGATGCCCCCCACTATCAATTGAGACCCATCGCTATTTAAAATAGCAGCCCTGCCAAAGTTATCATTAGCCGATAACGACACGCCGGCATTGTGGGTGATTCTGCCGTTTTGGGTTACCGTACGCCCCCAAATATACCCTTCGACGGTAAACAAGTATACCGCCCCCATACCGGATACCCCGGTTTTATGACCATAAGCACCCACCGCTAATTTGCTGCCATCATCACTCAGCGACACACTGTAGCCAAAATAATCATTGGTCGATAATGACACACCGGCACCATGGGCAATTTTAGTGGTGTAGGTAACTGCATTGCCCCACGGGGCAGATCTGCCAACGGTAAACAAGTACACCGCTCCTTTGTCCGCATCATCACTGAAAGCACCTACCGCCATTTTTGCCCCATTCTCGCTTAGTGCAATGGATTGTCCAAAGTGGCTCCATGTTTTTAATGAGAACCCTGTAGCAACCTTGTTTGTGTAGCTGATGCTACTCCCCCAATTGTTGCCATTGATAGTGAACAGATATACCGCCCCGGCTTCGTCATTGGCGGCGTCATCGCCTGTGGCACCTATCGCTAGTTTTGTCCCATCATTGCTGAGGGCAACACTTTTGCCGAAATAATCACCGCTGCTTAGTGACAATTTTGTAATTCTCATATCGATCTGTCTTTTTTCTGTGATCATATCCCCCCATGTGTTGCCGCCAATGGTCAACAAGTACACCGACCCTCTGTAAGAATCCGCCCCGATGGCACCCACCGCCAGCTTGGTGCCATCACTGCTTAAGGCAACGGATTCACCAAAGCTGTCCCACCATGTGGCATAAGCGGATCCATCGTGGTTGGGTCTTGATGTGCTCGACAATTTTACCCCGTTGCCATCACTGATGCGATTGGCATATGTAACGGTATCGCCCCAAACACTCGAAGTGCCTAAGGCAAACAAATACACCACCCCTTTTCTCTTGGACAACGCTGTATCTTTTTCGTAAGCCCCCACCGCTAGCTTGGTGCCATCACCGCTTAACGCCACAGAGCGTCCAAAGTGTTCGTCATTGAAAAAGGGTTTTTGTATCTGTCCAAAACGACTGTTCCATATGTGATTAAAACCGTCCAAAGTAAATAAATGCACGACCCCTTTTTTGGCATTCGCTTCATGGGCACTGACCACCAATTGGGATCCGCTGCCATTGAAAGCGACATCAGTGCCAAAGCGACTGTTATCCGATATAGACACACCGGAATCGTGGGCAATTTTTAGTTTTTCGGTAACCTGATACCCCCATATGTTACCGCCAACGGCGAACAAATACACCGCCCCTCGTCCACTACCGCCCGTATCATTGCCAACGGCACCGACCGCCAACATGTCGCCATCATTATTCAAAGCGACGCTGGTGCCAAAACTATCCCGCTCACTTAAAGATACGCCTAATCCATCGGCAATTTTAGCGGTATAGGTAACGGAATCCCCCCATTGGGAACCCGTACCGACAGTAAACAAATACACCGCCCCCGTACGCACTGCTCCGCCGCTGTGCCCTATGGCACCAATCGCTAGTCTTTCGCCATCGGCATCGAAGGCAACACTCAGCCCAAAATAGGTGTATTTAGGTAACAACAAACCCGATATGCCGGTTTTAATCGCATTGGTTTTGTCGACTGTCTTACCCCATGAGGCATAGCTACCCCCAACAGTGAACAGATACACCGCCCCGGTGTTATCATCGGTGCCATGTGCACCCACCGCTAACTTGGTGCCATCGTTACTTAATGCAACCGCCCCGCCAAAATGATCGCCCGCCTGCAGAGACAATCCGCCGGTTCCCGTAGTAATCCGTTTTGTCTCTGTGACTGTATTGCCCCACCTGCTACCGTCAACAGTAAACAGATGTACTTTGCCAATGTTAGAATCCGTATTTTCGGCACCGACCGCTAACTTGTTGCCATCGCCGTTTAACGCAATGCTCGATCCAAACAAGTCCGTATTGGCTAATGAGACACCTTCGCCATCAGCAATGCGGCGGGTATATAAAACTTCGGTTCCCCACGCATCGGTAACGGGGTTTATTTCAAATAAATACACCGCCCCTTTGTTGTTGTATCTTGGGGCACCCACCGCCAACTTGGTGCCATCATCGCTGAGTGCAACGGATGCACCAAACGCAGTCTTAGGATTTAGATCTAGCACCTTTTGGTCTGTTATGATCCGCTGTACATCGATTTTTGCCCCCCATGTATAGCCGGATAAAGCTAGTAAATACACGGCACCTCGTTTGCTACCGCTCGCACATACAATGCAGTCTTTTTTATGTGTAGCTATGCTACCGCCCGTGTTGTTATCGACAGCCCCCACCACTAATTGCGATCCATCGGTATTTAACGCCACAGAATAACCGAATTTATCGATACTGGACAACGAAACACCCACACCATCGGTAATTATGCGTACTCGAGTAATTCTATCCCCCCATGTTGTGCCGTCAACAGTGAACAAATACACTGCCCCTAAATCTTTCCCTGCGGTATCATCGTATATGGCACCCACCGCTAGTCTGGTACCGGCATCATTTAACGCAACGCTGCCGCCAAAAAAGTCACCTTCGTTTAGTGAAGCAAATGGACCATAGGAAATACCAGCAGTGCGTGTAAAAGATTGTCCCCATGTGGCACCGTCAACGGTAAACAAATGTATTGCTCCTTTCCTTCTATCCGTACCCTCAGCCCCTACCACTAACCTCGATCCATCGCCACTTAACGCAACCGCATATCCAAACGCATCATAAGCCGATAGGGTAAGCCCACCGTTACCGTTTACAATCCGTCCCGTACGGGTGCGGTTGGGCGAAGTCCCCCAGTTTTCGCCATCGCCTGACAAAACAAACAACGACACAGACCCCGCTTCATATACATAGTTTGCATCGCCTTTTTTACCCGTACTATCGTGTGTTTCACCGACCGCCAATTTGGTACCATCATCGCTTAACGCAACGCCGGTGCCAAAATAGCCATTGCCCCCGTATTCCAAATAAGAACTGTTGGTTACGCTTTTGCCCCAGTCGACGGAAAACAAGAAAATTCTACCGCTACCGCTCCGATAAGAAGAGGCTTTACCCACATACGGCATTCCCACAACTAACTTGGTGCCGTCGTCATTAAACGCCACAGATTTACCAAATTGTGCACCGCTCCCCTTGACATCTAGACCAGATCCATAGGCGATTTTGTATTCTTGTAGTAGCGAACTGCCCCAGTGGGAATCCGTGCCGCCAACGGTGAATAAATACACCGCACCATTATTGGTAGCACCCGTATCATCAAACCTTGCCCCTACTGCCAATCTGGTACCATCTTCACTGATGGCAACGCTCGATCCAAAATTATCATTGTCGTCTAAGTCCAGTTTAAAGCCTGCCAAAGGGGTTGTCGACATAATGCGTTTTGCCTGTGAAAAGCCGTTAGAAAACTTATTGATAACCACATTTTTTGGGTCGAGTAAGAGTACCCCATTGCCTATGTTGACTCGTTTTAAACCGAAGCTGTCGACTTTTTTCTTGCCGGATATTTCTACCGCCCCGCCTTTGGTACCGCCAGTTGCGGTAATTTGGGCATAGTTGTTGGTGGTGTGATCGGCCCATAATACAACCGTCCCCCCCGTACCCGATGCGGACGACACATCGATTCGTACGCCCGTACCTAGGGAAGTCTTGCCAGCACTGACAAGGTCAGTGTTATCAGACCAACGATGGACAAATAAATGTTGTGTGTGCTTGTCGACAGAGCTGGTTTGTGAATCGTATGTCCCCCCCTGAAACGCCCCACCAATACGGATGCGACCGCCTTCGACAGCTCCCTTTGCCGATAGGGTGCCAGAAAACAGTCCAACCAAACCGTTTTTATTGGATATGTCCACATACCCGCCCGTGCCATCGCTGCCATCAGCGATAAAATCGCCGGTGCCGACCACCTTATAATATGCGTCGCCGGACAATCCGCCGATGAACGACACACGACCGCCCTGTTTACCGCTGACATCAAATACCGCCCCACGACTGAGGCTTGCCCCTTGTTGTAGCGATATTTCAATTGTACCCCCATTGCCTGTTGCGGCGGTGGCAGATATAGGTGTCGACATATTCAACGACCGCACGGCGACATCTATTCGTCCCGCATCGCCATAATCGGCATCAGCAGTGATTCGCCCATTGCCGGTAAGCCCCAACGAACCGCCACTGATAGATATAATACCGTCCTGCGAAGACACGGTGTTTGCAGATATAACACCATCGATCGAAATAGTTTGCCGTAAAATATCGGTCGCATCGGCAACAGTTATATCGATAAAACCGCCCCGGGATTCAATCTTGCCGCCTAAATCAAGGGTGGCAGAGACTTTGTTACCATCTGCATCTGTTAGCTGTTCCCATGTGTCTGTAGGTACCTCGACCCGTAAGAAATCGTTGTTGCCAAACGACATGACAATCTTTTCACCGCCAGCGAAACCGATTGTACCCACATGTGCCCGCACAAACCCGTCATTTTTGACCGCTCCGCCCAGCAACGCCACAAAACCGCCATCATCGACAGAAACAGTCCCCCGATTCGAAACAACGCCATTTTGATCGCTTTTAGTGAATGTGTAATTACTGTTTAAGAAATCATTATTGTCAATATCAAGGGTAGAAGCAACAAAATTGCCCGTATCGATAACCCCATCGGCAGTAATCAGTATGCCATTGGGATTGACCAAAAACACACTGCCATTAGCATTAATCCGTCCAGCAATTTCCGAAGTAAAACTGCCTGTAACCCGATTTAGGGTTGCCGATTCCCTACTGGGCTGATTGAAGTTTACCGTATTGTCTTTACCCACAGAAAAGCTGTTCCAATCGATAATTGCTTTGTCCGTGCTTTGGTCGATATTTAAGGTGCTGCCTTGCTTATAAATACTGGCACTCCCATCGATCACCTTACCACCATCGGGGAGCTCCCCCGCATAAGCAAAGTTACCTACCAACGCACTGACAGCATAAAAAGACACCGTCATCATAAATATTTTTTTGTTACAAACCGTTCCATTCATTTTACTATCTCCTCACATCAGGTATTTTATGTACTGTTATTTTATATATTGCTATATATATCTTATACCTTACAATATTTATATGGATTGTCAATGTTTATTTTTGATTTAGTGGCATGTGGCGGGAATTATGCTTTTTTTAGGCGGGCGATAAAGAAACCGTCCATGCCGCCGTGCTGTTGGTAATCGGTGGGCAGGGTTCTTACAGTGCCTTGTGGGCGGATACAGGTGTATAAATCGCCCATTTCCCGGCGGCGGATAGGGTCAATTTTTAAGCCCTCAGGCAGGTTTTGCATGTGGTTTTCGCCCTCTTCGGGTTGTAGGGAACAAGTGGCAAATACGATTTTTCCATCGTCTTTTACCATATGCTGGGCTTTTTCCAGCATTTGGCGTTGTAATTTTGCCACCGATTTAATCAACCCATCGTCTTTTAAAAATGGCAGGTCAGGATTTTTGCGAATCGTACCCGTTGCCGAACACGGGGCGTCCAGCAACACCCAATCGGCTTTAACGGTGGGGGTGTATTTGACCGCATCGCACAATATGACTTCCAGACTGTGGCTAAATCCCAACCGTTGCATATTTTGTTGTAACCGATTGAGACGATATGCGTTGTGGTCGACCGCTATCACCATTGCCCCTTTGGCGAGCAATTGGGCGGTTTTGCCGCCGGGGGCGGCACATAAATCGATAACTGTTTTGCCGGTTATATCGCCCATGATATGCACGGGAATTTGTGCCGCCACATCTTGCACCCACCACGCCCCTTGCTCGAAGCCCTCCAATTTGGTGACCGTTCCCACTTTGCCCAGTCGTACACCGCCTGTGGGTAAGACGATACCGTTTAGAATGTTTGCCCATTTTTCCGCATCGCAGATAACACTAATATCGATAGGGGCTTGCTGTTGTAACACAGCCAACATCTGTCGTGCCGGCTTTTCCCCATAGGTATTGACCCACGATCGCCACAAATACTTGGGTAGGTTAATCACATCGTGATGCGATTGTATAATATCTCTGCCCTGTTCCACGCCTCTTCGCAGCACGGCATTTATCATGCCTTTACTGGGCAAGGCTTTGCCAAATACCGCATTGATGGTTTCGCTAACCGCCGCATGATCGGGGACATCTAAGTAGACAATTTGCGTTAAACCCACCTTGATAAACAGCGTCACCTGTGGGGTAAAAATCTCCGTATCGACAAATTTTTCAATCAATATATCCAATTCCATATTGTGGCGTAACGCTGTATAAGCAATCATACGGGCAAGTCCACGGTCTTTGGGGGCAATGTTGGTTAGGGTGCGGTGTTCGACAAATTCCAACGGTTTTTTGTCGACAAGCACAGCCTCTAACAAATAAAACGCCCCTAGTCTTGCACCCACAGTACGGGTGCTACGGGTCGGGTCTTTTCTGCCTCGATCGGTGCGTTTAGAATTATTGGGCGTGCTAGCATTTTTTTTACCAAATGTTTTTTTATGGGGCGTTGATTTCCTGTAGTTTCTGTCTTTCCTGTATTCTCTGTCGTTTTTGTGGTGTGTTTTATGTGCCATAAGCGGTGCCTTTCTTTACAAGGCATATTTTATGCCCATTTTCCCGCCTTTATACCATATAACCGCTTGGTGATGTATTTTTTTTACGAAAACCTTGCATTACAGATAAAAAACCTGTATATTGTGTGTGAGGTGTCCCGTTTTTTGTAAGTGGGAACGGAATTGTTTGTTTTTTTAAGATATTTTTTAAGGAGGCTATAGATGGCTTGGAACAATCAAACAGTGGCGTCGACTCAGTCGGCGGTAGATGCTGGCTTACGGGCTTATATGAATCGTGTGTACGCTTTGATGGCGTTGGGGATTGCGTTTACCGCAGTTGTAACCTATGCGGTGGCGATAACGCCCGCATTGTTGATGCCCATTGCAATGGGACCGTTAAAGTGGGTATTTTTTGCCGGTTTACTTGGCATGGGATTTTTTGCCCCTAATATTATTATGACCAAATCCCGCACCGCCGCAGGCGTAGCGTTTTGGGTATACTGTGCGTTGTGGGGGCTGATGATGGCACCGATGATCGCATATTTCTTGCAATCCCAGCAGGGGGCGTATGACATTGCCCGGGCGTTCTTAATCACATCGATTATGTTTGCGTCCGCATCGATGTACGGCTATGTTACCAAAAAAGACCTGTCGACAATGGGCAGATTCTTAATGATGGCGGGTATCGGCTTGATTGTGGCACTTATTGTCAACATTTTTGTCGGATCCAGCATGCTATCGTTGGGGATTTCCGCATTGGTCGTACTGTTTAGTGCCGGCATGACCGCATACGAAACCCAAATGATTCGCAACATGTATTACCAGCTGCCCTCAGGCGGTGCTGTATCTCGATTCGCCATACTAGGGGCATTTATGCTGTATGGGTCGTTCGTGTCGATGTTTATTCACATTTTGAATATGCTAGCGATTTTACGGGGATCCGAATAGTACTTTGTTCGTATACATACAAAAGAGCGTTGTATATCGACGCTCTTTTTTTGTGGACAAGATACCGCATTTTACATATAGTATGCGTATGATGTTTAAAAAAATATGTGTGCTAGTGGTAATGGGGGTTATCCCCATGTATTCTGTAGGTTTTGCTGATGGTGTGGGGGTGGAAACCGGCTTTCCTATTCCCCGTTTTGTGTCGACCAAGTCTGATGCAAGCAATGTACGGACAGGACCCGGCACCAAGTATCCCATACGGTTTACTTTAACCACACAAGCACCGCTGCAAATTATCGACGAATACGGCAATTGGCGGCATATCCGGGATTGGCAAGGGGAACAAGGCTGGGTGCATAAATCGCTGTTGACCGGCAGGAAAAAAGCCATTGTTACCACCTTAAAAGCCAACATACACAAAAACAAAACCACCGATAGCCCTATTGTTGCCATAGGCGAAAAAAATTACATTTTGTCGATCACAGAGTGTACAAAATTATGGTGTAAAGTGGAAGTGCCATCGCCAAAGGTAACAGGGTATATTTTAAAAGAAAATATTTGGGGTCGTGCGGATTAACAACGATGGTTATCCATCGTTGTAATCGCACGGTGTGCGTAATGCGTAAGGGACAATCTATTTAAATCGTGATTTTGTTGTTGCGATAGCGGTTATCGTACAGATTTCTATTGTTTTTGTGGTAGTTTCTGTACGCATCGTCGACTTCTCGATAATCGCCGAAGTACTGTTTTAAAGTACTGCGAAAATCTGCAATAAACTGCGGGTTGGTATCTCGAAAAGCAAACGCCAACACCCACAATACGGCGAGTATAATATACATTTTATTTACCTTGTACATGTACCCATTATATGTGAATAGGGGGGCGTTGTCAATATATTATAGCTTGCCTTTTGCCGCCCGTTTGCGGGCGTTGGCGTCTAGGTGGGCTTTGCGTAAGCGGATATTATGGGGGGTTACTTCTAGCCGTTCGTCCGCTTGTAAATAGGCAATGGCACTCTCGAGGGTAAAGCGGCGAGGCGGGGTTAATTTTACCGCATCGTCTTTGCCAGACGCCCGCACATTGGTCAGCTGTTTGCCTTTTAGGGGATTGACTTCGAGGTCGTTTTGTTTGCTGTTTTCGCCAATAATCATACCCGTATACACATCGACACCCGCATCGATAAACAGCACCCCTCGAGCCTCCAGATTGGCAAGAGCGTAAGCCACCGATTTACCGGTTTCTTGCGAAATCAACACCCCTTGCCGCCGCCCGGCAATATCGCCTTTATACGCACCATAGCCAATGAAACAACGGGACAAAACGCCCGTGCCCCGGGTATCGGACAAAAATTCAGACTGATAGCCAATTAAGCCCCGGGCGGGCATGGTAAAGGTCAAACGGACTTTACCGCCGCCACTGGGTACCATGTTTTGCATCTCTGCTTTGCGCACCCCCAGTTTTTCCACTACTACGCCGGAAAATTCTCGATCTACATCGATCTGTACTTCTTCCATAGGTTCGAGTTTTTCCCCGTTGTCGCCGCTTTGGTAAATCACCCGTGGCGGGGCAACGGTCATTTCATAGCCTTCACGGCGCAGGGTTTCCAACAATACTCCCAATTGTAATTCGCCTCGCCCTGCCACTTCTAAGGCGTCTTTTTCGGGCGATGGGGTGATGCGAATAGCGATGTTGGTTTCGGCTTCTTTATACAGCCGTTCCGCTAGCATATTGCCGGTGAGTTTATCCCCATCTTGCCCCACTAAGGGGCTATCGTTTACAGATATGGTCATCGACATGGTCGGCGGTGTAATAGGGCGGGCTTTAATTGGCGTGTCGATATTTGGGTCGCATAGGGTGTCTGCAACGGTGGCTTTTTGAAACCCGGCGATGGACACAATATCGCCGGCACTTGCTGTGTCCACAGGCAGACGGTCGAGCCCTTGACAAGATAAAATTTTGTTAATCCGGGCAGCTTCAATTTTGCCTGTTTGCATATTTAAAGCGTGGTGGGTGTCGCCCACTTTTACCACGCCTGACTCAATGCGTCCGGTCAAAATACGCCCGATGTAGGGATCCGATTCCAAAGTCGTTACCAACATGCGAAACGGTTGGGTAGCGTCCAAATTGGGGGCGGGAATACAGGCAATAATTTTTTCATATATAGGGGTCATATTGTGTCGAGGGTCGTTTAAATCATCGACCGCCCAGCCCTGTTTTGCCGATGCGTACAAAATCGGAAAGTCCAGTTGGGCGTCACTAGCGTCCAACGCCACAAACAGATCAAACACCTGATCGACCACCCAATCGGGGCGGGCGTCCGGTTTATCAGATTTGTTAATCACTACGATGGGATGCAATCCCAATGACAACGCTTTCGATGTTACAAATTTGGTTTGTGGCATGGGACCTTCGGCTGCATCGACCAACAATACCACCCCATCGACCATCGACAAAATCCGTTCCACTTCGCCGCCAAAGTCTGCGTGCCCGGGGGTGTCGACAATGTTTAACCGCACCCCGTGCCACGCCACCGCCGTATTTTTTGCCAAGATAGTAATGCCCCGTTCTCTTTCCAAGTCATGAGAATCCATAACCCGTTCGTCCACCTGTTGGTTGTCTCGAAAAACCCCCGATTGTCTCAACAGAGCATCGACCAAAGTGGTTTTGCCGTGATCCACATGGGCAATAATTGCCAAATTGCGAAGTTCCATATTTTTTGCCTTTTACCCTTTAAAAACATTGTCATATACGCATACGCCTTTATAAAGGGCAAATAGCAATTGTGCAAGTTTTTTATATGACAAGGCAATTACAATGTGGTATAGTGCCCCTGTTCGGGGGACACAGGCGGTCATATAACCCGTTTTTAAACACACAACATTATGAGTATGAGGAGATTTTAGATGGCTCGTAAAAAAATATCCCTTATTGGTGCGGGGCAAATTGGCGGCACATTAGCGTTATTGGCAGGTCAAAAGGAGTTGGGCGATGTGGTTATTTTTGACATTGTCGAAGGTACTCCACAAGGTAAGGCTCTAGACATCGCACAATCTGCCCCTGTGCAAGGATTCGACAGCGTCTTAAAAGGCACCAACGACTATGCGGACATCGCCCACAGCGATGTTATCATCGTAACCGCTGGTGTGCCGCGCAAACCGGGTATGAGTCGTGATGACTTGCTGGGGATTAACGCAAAAGTGATGCGGTCTGTGGGCGAAGGGATTAAATCGTATGCCCCCGATGCGTTTGTTATTTGTATCACCAACCCCCTTGATGTGATGGTGGGAGTGTTGCAACAGTACTCCGGACTGCCTACCCACAAAGTGGTTGGCATGGCGGGGGTGCTGGATTCGGCACGGTTTCGTCATTTCTTGGCAGAAGAATTTCAAGTGTCGGTGGAAAATGTCAACGCTTTTGTGTTGGGGGGGCATGGGGATACGATGGTACCCTTAACCCGCTATTCGACAATTGCCGGTATTCCCGTGCCGGACATGGTGGCAATGGGGTACAGCAGTACGGAAAACATAGATGCTATCGTTCAACGCACCCGTGACGGGGGGGCGGAAATTGTCGCCCATTTAAAAACCGGTTCGGCATTTTATGCCCCTGCGGCGTCTGCTATTGAAATGGCAGAAAGCTACCTAAAAGACAAACGCAAAGTCCTGCCCTGTGCGGCGTTTGTCGATGGCAAATACGGTTTAAATGGCTTGTATGTAGGGGTGCCGGTTATTATCGGGGCAAACGGGGTGGCACAAGTTCTGGAAATCGCCCTAAACGATTCGGAACAAGCCATGTTCGATAAATCTATCGCTGCGGTGCAAGCGTTAAACCAAGCGGTAGCAGACTTATAGAAATTTGTAACAGTATTCACAACCTTACGGAGAGACATGAAAAAATGAATATACATGAATATCAAGGCAAAGCCATTTTAAAACAAGCGGGCATTCCTGTAAATGACGGTATCCCCGCTTTTACGGTAGAGGAGGCGGTCAAGGCGGCAAAATCGTTTGGCAAAGGGGCGTGTGTGGTGTTAAAATCACAAATCCACGCCGGCGGTCGAGGGGCGGGTCGCTTTGTCAATGGCGACCCGGACAAGGGTGGTGTACGGGTGTTTTTCGACACCGATAAAATCGAACAAAACGCCAAACAGATGTTAGGCGAAGTGTTGGTCACCAAGCAAACCGGTGCCGAAGGCAAACAAGTCAACCGCTTGTATGTGGAACACGGTTGTGATATCGACCACGAATACTATGTGTCCGTATTGCTGGATAGGGCGGTCAGTAAAGTCATGGTTATGGCGTCGACCGAAGGCGGTATGGACATCGAAACCGTTGCCGAACAGACCCCAGAAAAAATCATTCAAGTATACGCCGATCCCACAGGGCTACCAGCGGATGCGGCGGCGGACTTGGCGGCACAGCTGGGCATGAGCGGCAAAACCGCCCAACAAGCGGCGGATATATTGGTAAAATTGGTCGAAGTATATATGGCAAAAGACATGGATATGTTAGAAATAAATCCCCTAGTCACTACTCCCGATGGGAATATTATCGCCTTAGACGCTAAAATTTCCTTCGATGCCAACGCTTTATATCGGCATCCCGATGTGCAACAAATGCGGGACGAAACCGAAGAAGATCCTATGGAATGCGAAGCAGAAAAATGGGATTTAAGCTATGTCAATCTCGATGGCAACATCGGCTGTATGGTAAACGGTGCCGGGCTGGCGATGGCGACTATGGATATTATCCAGATGAAAGGGGCAATGCCGGCAAACTTTTTGGATGTGGGGGGAACCGCCACTGCAGAACGGGTGGCGGCAGCATTTAAAATTATTTTGTCTGAAGATCGGGTACAAGGTATTTTAATCAACATTTTTGGCGGTATTGTCCGCTGTGATGTGATTGCCGAAGGTATCTTGGCGGCGGCAAAACAAGTGGGCGTTCCCGTGCCGTTGGTGGTGCGATTGGAGGGTACCAATGTGGAAAAAGGCAAACAGATTTTGGCACAAAGCGATGTCAATGTTATCTCAGCAGATACTTTGGAAGACGCCGCAGAAAAAATTGTATCTCTAGTGTAACAAGATAAGATAAAGGACTATAAAAATGGCTGTTTTAGTAGATAAAAACACAAAAGTACTCTGTCAAGGGTTTACAGGCAAACAGGGGACTTTTCACAGTGAACAAGCAATTGCTTACGGTACGCAAATGGTCGGGGGAGTCACCCCGAAAAAAGGCGGACAACAGCACTTGGGACTACCGGTATTTAACACGGTTGCGGAGGCAAAATTGGCGACCCAAGCCACCGCATCGGTGCTGTATGTACCGCCCCCGTTCGCAGCCGCAGGCATCATCGAGGCGATCGAGGCAGAAATGCCGTTGGTGGTTGCCATTACCGAAGGTATCCCGATTATGGACATGGTGCGGGTAAAAGACGCTCTCAAGGGGTCTAATACCCGTTTAATCGGTCCCAACTGTCCCGGTGTTATCACCCCGAATGCCTGTAAAATCGGCATTATGCCCGGTCATATCCACACCCCCGGCAAAGTAGGGATTGTCAGCCGTTCTGGTACCTTAACCTATGAAGCGGTACACCAAACCACTATGGCGGGCTTGGGGCAATCCACCTGTATTGGTATCGGTGGCGACCCCGTAAACGGTACCAATTTTATCGATGCGATCGATCTGTTCCTAAACGACACAGACACAGACAGTATCATCATGATCGGCGAAATCGGCGGCACCGCCGAAGAAGAAGCATGCGAATTTATCCAATCCCACCCGATTAAAAAACCGATTGTCGGCTTTATCGCCGGCGACACCGCCCCCGCAGGCAAACGCATGGGACACGCAGGTGCCATCATCTCCGGCGGCAAAGGCACAGCAAAATCCAAATTCGCCGCTATGGACAAAGCCGGCGTAGCCATAAGCCGCAGCCCAAGCCGCTTGGGTGAAACTATGGTCGAGGCGATGCAGTAGGTTTTTGCGGTTTTCATCAGCCGCTGGGGTGGGGGGTATGGGGGGTATTTTTCGCATATAGCCCATGAGAATACAATGCTTGTAATAGCGTTGCTATGGGTGGAAGGGCGAATCTCACTAGATTTACGAACAAGCCACAAGCACAAGTAGCGTATACACAAAAAAATACCCCATAATGTACATTACGGGGTTTTTAGGGAAAAAGGGGTTTGTTACCTGTTGTATAGGATACGCCCTATGGCGTTCATTAGCACTTGTGCGGCTAGGGTGGCGGTGCATCCCGTCAGGTCGTAATCTGGGGCGACCTCTACTAGGTCGAGTCCTACCACTGTGCCTTGTTTGCTGAGTCCGTCTAATAGTTCTAATACTTCATAGTACTGGAATCCGCCGTGACTTGGGGTGCCGGTGCCGGGGGCTATCGATGGGTCGAATGCGTCTATGTCGATGGTGATGTAGTACCGTTCGCCTTTGGGGATGCGGTCGAGCATAGCTGTTATCCCCATTTTTCGCAGTTGCCGCACGGATTGGATGTCGGATCCCATGTTGCGGGCGTCTGTGTATCCGTCTTTGGCGGTCGAGGACACATTGCGGATGCCGATTTGGCTTAATCCCGTTACGAACGATTTTTCTGCTGCTCGTCGCATGGGGTTGCCGTGTCCGTATTTCACCCCGTGCCGTTCGTCGACAAAGTCTAGGTGGGCATCGATTTGTATCAGGTGAAAAGGTTTTTCACCTTCAAAAGCGTTAATACAGGGGATATTCACCGAATGGTCACCGCCCATGACCACAGGCATTGCCCCGGCTTGTAAAATTTTGCGTACCGCATATTCGATATTGGCGTGGCTTTTTTCTGTGTCCGTGTGCACTATATCCGCATCGCCGATGTCGACAATTTTTACTGTCTTGGGGTCTAAGTATGTGATGTCGTCTTCGTGGTCGTACGCCCCCGCATGTCCAAACGCAAACAAAGTCGACGCCTCCCGTATAGCCCGGGGACCCATGCGGGCACCAGAACGCCATTGACAGCCAAAATCAAACGGTGCCCCCAACACCGCCACATCCGCATCGATACTGTCCCAATCCTGCACATACGGATATTTGCCAAAGGTACATATACCGACAAAAGGCAAATTTAACCGTCCTTGTTCATACGCATGTTGTGTCATTTTTTCTCCTCCTATGGTTACATTTTGTTAAAAGTTGAAAAATATCCTCATACTGTCTTATACCGTATGGGCTTGCACTGCTTGTTTGTATTGGGGCATCTGTACCACTCGTGGAGTATATGTCCCTGCATCGGTAACCTGTTGTACATGGCGGGCGATTTGTTCCATAGGGGCAAACCACACATCGCCTCGATTCAATGCGGTTTCGATAAACTTGGCAACTTCGTGCCAACGGGATAGCCTGCCGGTTGCAAACGGGTGTATCACCGGTACCCACAACCCATTATAGCGGTAGGCGGTTTCAAATTCTTCGACGAAAATTTGCCAGCCGTTTTTTGGCGAACGGATGGGCATCATATAGTCTAAATCCATCGATTGCACATACTGAGGCCAATCGTCTAGCCCCCAATGGGAGGGAATCTCCACTAGAGTACCGGTATTTGATCGTATAATATACGGCACATCATCGCCCATTAGAGACGCATCGTATGTAAAGCCTCGCTCTGCCAATAAATCCGCTGTGTGGTTGGAAAAATTATACAGCGGGGCACGGTATCCCCGGGGCGGTTGTCCCGTCATTTTTTTAATGACCGCATAGGCTTTATCGATCCAGCCCGCTTGTATATCCCGTGATTGTGGCACGGGATTTTCGTGTAAATATCCGTGTTGTCCGATTTCGTGCCCGCCATCTAATATTTGGTCGACAACTTGTGGATACTGTTCCATACACCACGCTGGAATAAAGAAAGTTTGTCGAATCCCCAACCGTTTATAGGTTTCTAGAATGCGGGGAATTGCCACATGCGGACCATACTGCAACATCGACAGTGCCGAAGTGCGTTTATACCCATCGCTGGGATAATCTAGATGTATCAGGCTGTCCGCATCCATGTCGAACGACAGACAACAGGCGACCTTTGCTCCGTTTGGCCACGGTACGGGATTGGCAATCATGTTTTGGTCATCGATGGTCATCTATTTTCCCCCTCTTCTGTATTTGATGCCGATGGCTTTCGGCGGTTGTATGCGTTTTGCCAAGAATATCAACGCCAGCAATGACGCCAAATATGGCAACATGGAAAAGAGTTGATATGGCACCTCTGGGCTGTTAAATTGTAATCGCAGTTGCAACGCATCCATCATGCCAAACAACAACGCTGCAAACACCGCCCGGGCGGGATTCCACCCCCCCAAAATCAGGGCAGCAAGAGCGATAAAGCCCTTGCCGGCACTCATGTGTTCGGTAAATACAAACACTTGGCTTAATACCAAATAACATCCCCCCAAGCCCGCCATGCCACAGCTGATTAAGGTTGCCCACACCCGTACTTTGGTGACATTGATGCCGGCACTGTCGGCGGCAACGGGATAATCGCCAATTGCCCGCAAACTCAACCCCCAAGGGGTTTTGTAAAACACCCACCAAATCAATGGAACACTCACATACATCGCATAGGTAATAGCGTCTTGTTGAAACAGCAAAGCCCCTATAATCGGTATATTCGATAACAGGGGAATGGCGATGGGATAAAACCCCGGCAAAGTAGAAGTGGCATCCGCTCCCAAAATTAGCCGTGCCAAGTACGAAGTCAGCCCCAACATTAAAATGTTAATGGCAATCCCCGCCACCAGCTGGTTAATGGCAAGCCCTACCGCTAACCCCGCCAGCACCGCCCCCGCCATCATGGCAACGCTTATCCCTAACAGCACGCCAAACAGCGGCGACCCGGTGAGGTATGTCCCCACCGCCGCCCCAAACGCACCGCCCAAAATACAGCCTTCGAGGGAGATGTTAAACACTCCAGATTTTTCCGCTATCACCCCCCCGACCGCCGCAAAAATTAACGGTATCGACAGCCGTAAACTGGTGTTTAAAAATTCCAATAACGCTTGCGGATCGAGTAAAAAGTCGAACATGCTTATTTTTCCTTGCCCTGAAAAGTGTCGCCTACCGCATTGTCTAATGCCCTGCGGCGGGATACGATTCGCCGCCATTTTTCCGCATTGAACCTAAACCCGTAGCTGGCGGCAACAAAGATGATAACAATACCTTGTATGGCTTCGATCACTGTGGCTTCGATGCCAATTGCCCGTTGCATGGTCAATGCCCCGGCTTTTAAACCCGACAAGAAAAAGGCGGATACGGGGGCAATAATCGGGTTAATGGTCGCCATAAACGCCGCCACAATCCCGTCGAAACCATAGCCCGCAGAAAAATAGTGATACAAGCGGTATTTTAACCCAAGAATTTCAAAAGTTCCCGCTAATCCGCCAATGGCACCGGCAACAAACATCACCGCCACCACCCGGGATTTGACATGCACACCGGCGTACCTTGCCGCCTCAGGATTTTTGCCTATGGCTTCCAGCGAAAACCCAAGCGTGGTGTATTTGAGAACCACAAACATCACCACCGCCAGTATCACCCCCACCAACACGCCAATGTGTACATCAGTCATCGGCATCAAAATAGGCATTAACAGTTCTTGTTTGATTTCTTCCGTGTAGGGATAGGGAGCTCCTTCCTGCATCATCGGACCACTGGTTACATAGCTGACCAAGTTTATGGCAATAAAATTCATTAGAATCGTTACAATAACTTCGTTAATGCCGTGATACGCTTTCAAATAGCCGGGAATTAAGCCCCATATACCGCCGCCAACGGCACCGGCACCTACTGCAATACATATGTGTAGCAATACGGGCATGTCTGGCAACAACAATGCCGCCATTGCCGAAAACAATCCGCCCATATAAATTTGTCCTTCCGCCCCAATATTTAGTAGCCCCAATCGCAGCGGTAAAATAACCGCCAAACTTGCCAACAAAATAGGCGAAGTCTTGACCAAAGTTTCCGACAGCCCCCAATAATCGAAGAACGCCCCCTTAAACAATTCATAATAGGCATGTATGGGATTTGCCCCGCCGACCGCTATTAACACAGACCCCACCACCAACGCCAGAATCAACGCCCACAACGGCAACAGCATATAAAACAGCCGTATCATTTTCATTGTGGCGGGGCTCCTTGTGCTATCCCCCCCATTAAGGCACCGATTTTTTCGTCCGTCACTTCACTGGGGGATAAGGTGCCGGTAATATGTCCACCCGACATTACTACAATGCGATCGGCAACGGTCATAATGTCTTCCAATTCGGTCGATATATACAGTACCGCCTTGCCGCTAGCACGGGCATTCAGAATGGTTTTTTGTACCGCCTCAATTGCCCCCACATCCAGCCCTTTACACGGCTGCATCACCACCAACAGTTCCGGGTTGCGTTCCACTTCACGGGCAAAAATCAGTTTTTGTTGATTGCCGCCGGACAAAAACCGTACCTGTTGGTCGATACCCCGCATCCGCACATCGTATTTTTGTGCCCATTGTGTGGCTTTGGTACGGATGTTTTTAAAGTTTAACAGTCCCTTTTTGGAAAATGTATCGGTGTTAAAATCCCGTATGATACTGTTTTGGGCAATGGTAAAGTCCAACACCAATCCTGTATGGTGACGGTCTTCAGGGACATAGGCAATTTTATGGGTGTGGCACCTGTCGTACACAGAGGCGTTGGTAATATCGGTATCGTGTAAGGTGATGTGTCCCGAATCCAGTTTTAACAACCCGACAATAGCGTTTGCCAGTTCTGCTTGTCCGTTGCCATCTACGCCGGCAACCGCCAACACTTCGCCAGAGCGAATGTGGATGTCGACATTTTTTAGGGCATGCACACCTTGTGCGTTGTGGGCGTTTAAGCCTTTGGCGGTAAAGATTATGGGGTGTTGTGTTATGTCCTTATCCGCATCGGGTTTGTGTACCTGTGTGTGCGACATATCCCGTCCTACCATCAAGGTTGCCATTTGTTTGACATGGGTATCTGCCACATGCAAATGGGCACGGACTTTACCGTGCTGCATAATGGTTACCGTATCGGCAATTGCCATCACTTCGTCCAGTTTGTGGGTGATGAAGATAACCGTTTTGCCCATCTGTTTTAAACGCTGCATACCGTCGAGAAAACTTTTGATTTCATTGGGGGCAAGCACGCTAGTTGGCTCGTCCAAGATAATGATATTGGCGTTGCGGATAAGCACTTTTAAAATTTCAATGCGTTGACGCATACCAATAGGTAACTTCCACACCAGTTCGTGTAAGTGTACATCGAAGGTGTATTCTTGGCACAAGTGCTCCAGCCGTTGGGCAATGGCATCGAGTTTTAAAGTTACACCTTGATTCGGTAGCCCCAGTGCCACATTTTCCACTGTGGTTAACGACTCGACCAACATAAAGTGTTGGTGAATCATGCCAATACCCATCTGCATGGCTTTTTGCGGCGAAGCAATTTTGACCCGTTCACCGTGTAGTGTAATATACCCCTGCTCCGGCTGATACAAACCAAACAACACATTCATCAGTGTCGTTTTGCCCGCCCCATTTTCACCCAGTACCGCATGAATGGTCGCAGGTGCAATGTCCATATGGACACGGTCTAGGGCGTAAAACCCATCGAATACTTTCGACACACCGCTTAAAGTAATTGCTGTTTTTGCCATTGTTACAATATGCTACACCGCATCGTCCCCCAAGTGTCATCGCATAAAAATGCCATCACACAAGGGGGATATTTGCGATTAGGATTAGAAACTATTGTGTCTTTAATTCACCAGATATAATATCAGCGATAATACGGTTTACTTGTCTGTCTACACCCGCCGGCACCCGATTAGAGTACGACCCGATGCGGGTTGCCTCAGCAGTTTCAAAACCGAAACTGTAAGATTTGCCCTGCAAAGTACCTTGTTTGGCTCTGGCAATAATCACGCCTAAGGCACTACGCATATCTAGGATAGCCGATTGAATAACTGTTTTGGGCCAATCGACTTGTGCGTCATAGTAAATACCAATGCCCATGATGCCTTTTTCCCGTGCGGCTTGCAAGCTGCCGACAACGCCGTTGTCCATCGATGGGAACACCACATCGACCCCTTCGCTTATCATGTTGAGTGCCGCCTCTTTACCTTTGGCAACATCGTCCCAGTCGTTTGTCCATGCGGTGTATACGGTACCATTTGGATTCGCCGCTTTAAAGCCTTTTTCGAAGCCTTCGCCCAATTGCACATAGAATTTTAGTTTTTGGGCACCGATGTATCCCCCCTTGCCTGTTTTGGACGACTTGCCGGCAATATAGCCCATCACATATCCCATGCTTGGGAAGTCAAAACTCATGGTTGCTACATTTGTGTCCGCTTCGACACCGTTGACAATGACAAATTGTGTGTTTGGGAATCTGTTGGCGACACGGCTCACAGATTCTTGGAATTCGCCGCCGTGTCCGATGACCAAGTCATATCCCCGGCGGGCATAATCGGCTAGGGCTTGTGGTTGGTCGGGCTGGGCGGTTTTTTCAGAATACGCAAAGTCGATACCCAATTTTTCAGACGCCCGCTTTACCCCTTCGTAGCCGGCTTGGTTAAACGATTTGTCGGTAATCACACCGGGCAGTACAATTGCCACCTTAAAGTCCGCTAAGGCAACACTGGATATGGACACGGCACATGCCACCGCCAATGTCTTGATAAATTTTTTCATAGTTTATTCCCCTTCGTATAATAAAAATGTTCTCTATTTTTATTTTGATGTTTAAAACTTTTTTACACCGCAGAAATTATAACATGCTATAGGGGTAAAAAAATGTTTAATTTTATTAAAAATAGTTTTAGAAAAACTAGTGGTATCATAAAGTGCAGGTGTGCATTTACCATAAGGGGCAGGGCTAGTACAATTATTGCCTTCCGTTTTCTGCCAAAAAATCCCTTGACAAACCTCATGTCGTCCATTTACTATACAGCGTATGAAAAGTGTTAATTTGAATCGATTTGGTGCCGGGTGTTGGGCGGGCTTGCGGCATCGTGGGTCGGGCGTTCGATATGGGGGGTGTGGTTCTTCATCGGCGGCGACTCATTTTGGCAGCCAAATTGTTAATAGCTGGACATAAAGGATAGCAGTACGCATGTTTATTCAAACGGAGCAAACACCTAATCCCGCCACTTTGAAATTTTTACCCGATGCCAAAGTGGTACCCAATGGGGCGGCGAATTTTCAAAACAAACAAGACGCCAAAGACATATCGCCCTTGGCGGAAGCCTTATTCGATGTGGACTGCGTTATCGGCGTATTTTTTGGGCATGATTTTGTTACCGTTACTAAGGACGAAACCATTGCGTGGATGGATTTAAAACCCGCCGTGTTGTCCGTGTTGTCCGAATACTTTGAATCGGGCAAGCCGGTGCTAGCGGCAAATGTAGCGGCAAATGTATCGGGACACAACGAAGATAGGGAATTCGAAGGCGACGAAAAACAGATTGTTGAGCAAATTAAAGAGCTGTTGGAAACTCGGGTACGACCTGCCGTTGCCCAAGATGGTGGCGATATTGTATTTCACGATTACCAAAACGGGGTTGTGGTATTATCCATGTTGGGGGCGTGCGAAGGCTGTCCATCGTCCACAGCCACTTTAAAAATGGGCATCGAAAATATGCTAAAATATTATATTCCCGAAGTCACAGAAGTACAAGCTGTGGAAACTTAAACGGAAAAGTGTACATACACACCACTAGGTTTATATTTCACATAAGACGATAACAGAGTAGAAAGTATTTAAATATCATGTGTATAAAATCCATATTTTTGGCTATCGGGCTTGCCTGTGTGATAGCGTTTGTTGTGTTGTTACAACGGGCTGTGGCACAATCTGCTCCTACTGTCCCGCCGCCGGTTGCCGATTTAATCGTATACGATGCGTCTTCCTATCAGGGTGTACAGGCGGTATTTCACACATACAGCTACAATGTAAAAAACAATTGGACGGGTAAAGTGCCGGCAATTGCAGCAAATTACATACCGAATAATTTGAAAGACGCATCCGTGCAACATCGTAAACAACTGTTTATCCAAATGATGATACCGTTGATTGTACGGGCAAACCAACATATTATAAGCGAACGCAGCACAGTAGAAAACCTGTATACCGCATATCGGCAAAATGGCGAACTGACCCATACGCAACAACAGACATTAGCCCGTATTGCCAACCGTTATAAGGCTAAGGGCGATACGGAGGTGGTGTTTAGAACTTTGCAATATCGGGTACAACCGATTGTCGTATCGTTGGCACTGGCTCAGGCGATTATGGAAAGCGGCTGGGGGACTTCTCGATTCGCCCGTGAGGGCAATTCGCTGTTCGGTCAATGGACATTTCGAGACAACACAGGTTTAGTCCCACAAGACAGAGACGCCGATAAAACCCATCAGGTCAAAGCATTTGACAGCCCGTATGATTCTGTGGTGTCGTATATGTTAAATTTAAATCGGCACGGGGCGTATGCGGACTTGCGAAAAGTCCGCTACAATGCCATAATAAACAACACCCCCATTAGCGGTCATGCGTTAGCGGTGGGGTTAAACGCCTATTCGCAACTGGGCGATGTGTATGTTACCAAAATACGACAGCTGATACGGTCGAATAAACTGGAAAAATACAATACGGCAGTGTTTGAATAATGACAGAGAAAATGACAGAGAAATTTACCGCATTTATGGACAATCTTAAAGAATCGTGCCGCAAAGCAGAACGGGCTGTCGACACCGTGCAGGTGATGGCGGTGTCGAAGACCTATGACCTGTCGCATATTCGTCCGGTACTGGACGCAGGACATCGGGTGTTTGGCGAAAACAAAGTGCAAGAATGTCGGGACAAATGGAGACAGTTAAAATCCGAATACGACCATATACAATTGCACTTAATCGGCGGGTTACAACGCAACAAAGTAAAATATCTGCCCCATTTGGTCGATGCCATTCATACGGTGGATTCAGAAAAATTGGTGTTGGAAATCAAAAAACATATGCAAAATACCCCCGATTGGCACCCGGATATTTACATCCAAATTAACACCGGTGCAGAAACACAAAAAAACGGTGTGCCTGTGGCAGACACGGAAAAAATGGTGGCATTTGCCAAGTCGCACAGCTTGCCAGTGGTCGGTTTAATGTGTATCCCCCCCGTATGCGATTACCCCGCCCCGCACTTTGCGTTGCTGAGAAAATTGGCACACGCCAATGGGTTAGAAAAACTGTCTATGGGCATGTCTGCCGATTATGATGATGCCATCAATTTGGGATCGACCATCATCAGAATCGGCACGGCTATATTTGGCACCCGTACACATGGTGCATGATGTATAAAGCGTTTGTACATGGCAACCGCTGAGGGCGGATCCCCCTAGACTCCACATATGGTATAATCCGCTTGTGCCGATGTGTCTTTGACAATCATAGCATTTTTTAAATCGTTGTTTTTCGCCCGTTTTATGGCGTCTTGACGGGACAGCCCATAATACAGCCACCGGTCGATCAGCCGTTGCCGTAATACTTTCTTGGGTACATGCAAATACACACTTATATCCCACAGTGGCATAACATCCGCCCAATGTCCGTTGTTTAACAACAGGTAGTTGCCTTCGACTATAATATATTTGGCGGTTTGTGCAACACAGCCCCCATCGGTTACGACACAATCGTTGCTGCGATCAAATGTGGGATAGGCAATGGGTGTTTTTGCCTGTTTAACGGTGGTTATCAGCTGTACAAATGCTGCGACATCGAAGGTGTGTGGTGCCCCTTTGTGGTGTAATATGCCTCTGTTTGTTAAAGTGGTATTGTCCAAGTGAAACCCGTCCATAGGCAAAACACAGCTGTGTTTGCCTAAATCTTGCCGTAAACTTTCGGCAAAAGTAGACTTGCCAGATGCCGGCGGTCCCACCACTGCTATTAACACACGGGGGCTAGATTCGGCATGCTGTTTGATTTTGGTCACCAATGTGTGTTTGTTTATATGCACCATTTTTAAAATATCCATTAAGTTTGTTAAGTATTATAACATATACACGCATGTTTTTATATTGACATTTCAAAATCTTTTATCTATACTTTAAAAACATGGTGATACAAGTGTTAAAAAGAAAGGCAGACCACGAAAGGAACTACGAAAGGGGTCGTAAACCACGAAAGAAACCACAAAAAACACCATGTAAAATAACGGTTAAAATTACTTGAATATAGAAAGAGAGAGACCATGATAAAATTGTGTAAAATTATGTGCGGGTTAGGGTTGTTGTTTGTGTCGACAATGGCACAGGCGGATCGGATTGAGGCGTGCTTAATCACCAAGACGGATACCAATCCATTCTTTGTAAAGATGAAGGAAGGGGCAAAAAAAGCGGCGGCGGAAAATAATATTTCCTTAAAAACATTTGCCGGTAAGATAGATGGCGATGTGGAGACGCAGATTGCCGCCGTCGAGACCTGTATTGCCTCCGGTGCCAAAGGTATCTTAATCACCGCAACCAGCAGTCTGGAACTCACCCCCATTGTAACACAGGCACGACAGGCGGGTATTTTGGTTATTGCCCTAGATACACCATTCGATCCAGCAGATGTGGCGGATGCCACCTTTGCCACAGACAACTTCAGAGCCGGTGAATTGATTGGCGAATGGGCGTATAAAGCCATGCCAAATCCAGCAAAAGCCCGCATTGCCCTGTTGGATTTAAGTGTCTTGGGCGTGTCGGTGGACTACATGCGTAACAATGGTTTCTTAAAAGGCTTTGGTATCGATATTAAAGACCCCAAGAAAAATGGCGATGAAACCGACAGACGGATTGTCGGTAACGATGTGACCCGGGGCAACGAACAAGGGGGACGGCAAGCGATGGAAAACCTGTTGCAAAAAGACCCAACTATCAATGTGGTGTATACCATTAACGAACCCGCTGCCGCCGGTGCGTACGAGGCACTAAAAGCGGTGGGATTGGAAAGACAAGCCCTTATCGTGTCCGTCGACGGCGGCTGTCCGGGCGTGCAAAATGTCGCCGATGGGGTGATTGGTGCCACTTCGATGCAATTTCCCTTGTTGATGGCAGCCAAAGGCATCGAAGCCATTAAAGTATGGGCAGAAACGGGCAGAAAACCCGCAAATACCCCCGGTTTAGACTTTTATGACACAGGGGTAAAACTGGTGACAGACCGCCCCGTTGCCGGCGTGCCTTCTATTACCTCGACAGAAGCAAAAAAATTGTGCTGGGGATAGTATAACGGTGCGACAGACAGGGTCGGGGCATGCGACAGATAGGATCGGAGCAAAGGGTGTTAGAGAAAATATTTCTTTAATACCCTTGTTTGGGGGTATGGTGTTTTTAATGTATGGCGTATATTAGGATATTTTTTTATGGCAAAACATACACCAGCTCGTAAAGGGCAGAATTTTGAGCAGCCGTTAGATGACAGCGATACTGCGGTTGTGTGTTTCGATGACCCATATCGCACTGTTAGTGTCCGTATACAGCATTTCCTGCATGAAAATCCCACTATGGTGCCGATTATTGTATTGGTAGTGAGTACGGTGATCTTTGGTATGGTTGCGGGAGGACGGTTTTTTTCTGCGTTTAATTTGACTTTAATTATTCAGCAGGTGTCGATTATTGGTGTGTTGGCGGCGGCACAAAGTTTGGTGATTTTAACCGCCGGTATCGATTTATCGGTTGCGGCGATTATGGTGCTGGTAAGTGTCATTATGGGCAAATTAAGTATAACCTTTGGCATACCCGTGCCTATATCGTTGGCTATTGGCGGGGTGTTTGGGATACTAGCCGGTATGATGAACGGCATTTTGGTGACCAAAGTAAAACTGCCGCCGTTTATCGTAACACTGGGGACATGGAACATTTTCTTTGCCTTAAATTTATGGCTATCGGGTGCCCAATCTATTCGTTCGCAGGACATCGACACCATCGCCCCGCTGTTAAAATTTTTTGGCAATCAGATTGCTGTGGGGGGTGCCCGTATTACTTATGGGTCGATACTGCTTATAGGGATTTTTGCTGTCCTTTGGTACGCCTTAAACAAAACCGCATGGGGACGGCATGTATACGCTATTGGTGACGATAAGGAAGCGGCGGAGCTGTCCGGTATTCGCACCGACAGAACCCTTATTTCTGTGTATGCTCTGGTAGGGTTTTTGTGTGCTGTTGGGGCGTGGTCGGCGATTGGACGGGTGGGATCCATATCGCCGCAATCGTTTTATGAGGCAAATTTACAATCTATTACGGCGGTGGTGATCGGCGGTATATCGTTATTTGGCGGTCGAGGGTCGATTTTGGGGGCGTTGTTTGGGGCGTTAATTGTCGGCGTGTTTCAGTCTGGTTTACGCTTAGCCGGCGTAGATGTGTTGTGGCAAGTGTTTGCCATCGGCTGGTTAATTATTATTGCGGTTGCTATCGATCAATGGATAAGAAAGGTGTCGGCATAATGGAGCAACAACAACCCATTTTAAAAGCCCGTGGGGTGGTCAAGCGATATGGACGGGTTACCGCCTTAGATTATTCTGATTTTGATGTATATGCGGGCGAGATACTGGCGATTATTGGTGACAATGGGGCGGGTAAATCGTCTTTGATTAAGGCGATTTCTGGGGCTATTCAAGTGGATGAGGGCGACATATGGTTGAAGGGGCAAAAGGTACATTTTCAATCGCCTTTGGACGCTCGGCGGGCGGGGATTGAAACCGTGTATCAAAACTTGGCATTATCGCCGGCGTTGTCGATTGTCGACAACATGTTTATGGGACGGGAAGTAAGACGACAAGGGGTGTTGGGAACGGTGTTTAAAATGCTCGATCACCCGGCTATGCAACGGATTGCCCGCACTAAGCTGTCCGAATTGGGGCTGATGACCGTACAGAACATCAACCAAGCGGTGGAAACCCTATCGGGCGGACAGCGACAGGGGGTTGCCATCGCCCGGGCAACCGCATTTGGTGGCGATGTGATTATCTTGGACGAACCCACCGCCGCCCTTGGCGTCAAAGAAAGTCGCAAAGTCCTAGACTTAATCAAGGAAGTACAGGCAAAAGGCGTATCGATTATTTTAATCAGCCACAACATGCCCCATGTGTTCGAAATTGCCGATCGCATACACATACACCGTTTAGGTAAACGGTTGTGTACCATCGATCCGTCCAAGTATTCTATGGCAGAAGCGGTGGCATTTATGACCGGTGCATCAAAACCTCCCACAGATTAGGGGGGGGGGGGGGATAGATTTTCGTTACGCTCTGTTGTTGTTTCTTAACAACAAATAAAAACTTGCATAATGACATAAATACTATTATAATGGTATTTATTGGTACAAATAGGGGGTTAATACTATTATGATGTTACTTATGAGTGCGTTTGAGGCACAACAAAAGATACGGATGCATGTACGGCAGCAACGGTTGCAATGTCGACTTACACAACGGGCACTAGCGAATCGATCGGGGGTGCCACTAGCGACTGTACGCAAATTTGAGCAAACAGGACACATATCGCTGGCATCGTTTTTAAAAATGCAAATGGTACTAGGGGGGCTGGAGCAAGTGGTGGCATCGACCAAATCGGATGCCAAAGCATTTAAAAATATCAACGATGTATTAAACCATCGCCCTATGGTTGCCAATAAACAAGGGCGTAGCAAACACCAGTAAGCACATGGCAATCGGACATACAAAAACCATACGAGTACAGCTGGATTTTGGCGATACCACAGATACTACAGTGGCGGTGGGGCAGCTTGCCTTGTCTGGTAATCGCATATATTTTGCGTATGACGATGATATACTCGACAAAAACCTTGCCATATCGCCGATAGCGTTACCATTGCAATCAGCGGTACAGCCGTTGCCGAAACAGCCGTTTAACGGCTTGGCGGGGGTGTTTGATGACAGCTTGCCTGACGGATGGGGGCGGTTGCTGTTTGATCGATATATGCAAGAACAGGGTATTTCCCCTGTTGATATAACCTCTCTAGATCGATTGGCATATGTGGGGCATAGGGGCTTGGGGGCGTTGGTGTACACACCAGATTACAGCACATGGGATATGGTGGACGGTATGGTGCTGGATATGGTGTACGAACACGCACAGGCTATTTTACAAGGACAACCTACGGAGGTTTTACCAACGATGCTTGCTCTCAATGGGTCTTCGGCGGGGGCAAGACCAAAAGCGTTAATTTCTGTAAACAAGCAAAAAACACACATTGTGTATGGGCAACACACCGCCACTGGGTACAGCCCGTGGCTGGTAAAATTTGCCAATACAAACGATGGTGCCGATAGCGGTGCCATTGAATTTGTATATGCAAAAATGGCAAAAAATGCTGGGCTGCATATGTGCCATACGCATTTGTTCGAAGCACAATCGGGGGCGGGGTATTTTGCGGTCGAGCGGTTCGACACGGACGGCAAAACCCGATACCACAAACACACCGCATGTGGGCTGTTACATGCGGATTTTCGCACGCCTATGCTCGATTACCAAGACATACTCAGACTGACCCTGCACTTAACCCATGATATACGGCAAGTATACAAAGTGTTTCAGATGGCGGTATTTAATGTCTTATCCCACAACCAAGACGATCACGGTAAAAATTTCAGTTTTCTTATGGATAAACACGGCACATGGCAAGTGTCGCCCGCATACGACATCACATATGCACATGGGCTTAACGGTGAACAAAGTACTACGGTGATGGGCAAAGGTGGCAACATTACAATAGCCGACTTGGTAAAATTGGGGGAATCTGCGTCTTTAAGTACCACCGAAATACACCACAGCATCGAAAAAACCATAGACGCCCTGAGCGATTGGCACCGCTTAGCCACCACTTATGGAGTTAGCGAACACAACACAAACACCATCGGCGATGCCATACGGGCAAACACCAAACGATAACGAAAAGCTCCCGTAGGCTAGGGGGCTTGTATTAGTTATTGTGTTTCGGCAGTATATCCACCAACCAACATATTAATAATCGAACACAGGAAGAACGCATTGTTGTCCACATCGCCATTTTTCGCACTTCTCATCATTCTATTGTCAATTTCTGGAGCATTTTGTGATGTGGTGGTACCGCCGCCGCTGCCCCCACCACTACCGCCGCCGCATTGCGGATACAATAAAACTTATCGCCATTATCAATACTATTTTTTTCCAAATGCCCGTATAGTATGTTGCCAAGCATAAACGGGCTATATATGCACAACACCAAACAGGGTAACATCTAAAATTTGGCAATATAGTCGAAAAAACAGTGGCGAAAAAATGGTGGCGCTGCAGGGACTTGAACCCCGGACACATGGATTATGATTCCACTGCTCTAACCAGCTGAGCTACAGCGCCATGTTTTAGTGTATTATGTATATAGGGATTTTTATCTACTGTGTCAAGGGTCAATTTTGCCATTTTGGTTTTATATAGTATATTTTTTGCCAGCGACATGGTATACACTGTTTGTGTGCTATATTTTTGAAAGGAAGACTCTATGCTGTATACAAAATCGCAATGGGGGTGGGCGTCTTTTGATTGGGCGTTTCAGCCATTTTTTACGGTGGTAACGACTTTTATTTTTGTTCCCTATTTGACAAATACCGTGTTGGTTGGCACTTTGGTCGACACCACTACGGATGCCCAATCGTTGTGGGGGGCGATTATGGGGGGCGTGTATGCGGTTATTGCCGTTGCCACCGTTGTTGCCGGATTTGTGGCAAATGTCAGCGGCGGGTTAAAGCGAAAAACCCTGTGGACATCGGCACTTGCCATGCTATTTTGTGCCAGTATTTGGGGATTGCCCATAGGTATGTCGCCGGCGTGGTATGCGGTGTTTATGGTGGGTATGTTTTGTATGGCGACTCTGTTTGCAGAAGTGGCGATTATTTTTAACAATGCCATGTTGGCGTATGTTATCGACAAACAGCGGGTAGGGGGGTTATCGGGCTTTGCCTATGGTATGTCGTATGTGGGGGGGATTATCAGTTTGGGCATATTTTTTGTCCTGTTTATGCTCCCAGAAACGCCGGCGTTTGGGTTAAACAAACAGCTATTTGAACCAGAAAGATTTTCTACTATGCTTGCGGTTGTATGGTTTGCTGTGTTTATCGTACCGTTTGTTATATACAATAAAGAAGTTACCAGCACAGAAAACATCGGCTTTGTCGATACGGTAAAACGGGGCATATGGGATGCAAAAAACCGTATCGCTAACATTCGACAGCACCCAAATATTTGGCGGTTTTTACTGGCACGGATGATATATAACAACGGGATTTTGGCGGTGATTGCCTTTGCTGGCATTTATGCGTCTGCATCGTTTGGGTGGAGTACTATGGAACTGGGCTATTTTGCTATTATTTTGAATGTTATTGCATTTTTAGGGGCGTTCTTAGGCGGCTGGTACGATGATAAAATTGGGGCAAAACGAGTGATACAAATTGCCATTTGGTGCTTGATTGTCGGGCTAGTTGGCGGATTAAGCATCGATAAAACCAGTATCTTTTTTGGCTTGTGGCATTTTTCCACTGGCGACAATGGGTTCTTATCCACGCCGCCCCAATGGGTATTTTTATGTTTTGGTGCCTTGTTGGGGTTGGGGCTTGCCCCGTCCCAGTCCGCATCTCGTACGCTGATGATTCGTATCACCCCCAAAGACAAAATATCTGCGTACTTTGGCATATACGGATTTATGGGCAATGTGACCTATTTTGTACTGCCGTTTTTAATCGCAGTGGTTACATATATGACAGATTCCACAAGGTGGGGGATTTTTACTATTGTGCTGTTTTTTGCCATCGGATTGGGTATATTAAGATCCGTGCAAGAAAAGCCATCATAGGTATCTTATAAATAAATTGTATTTTAAGGGCTATTGTGATAGGGTACGGAAAGTACATATTAGAATTAGGAGGGTATATCATTATGTCTGTAATAACATTTTTCGAGGACAAATCGTTGGTAAAGGCTGTGGCATTTACTGTGTTAAATGTGGCGATTTTGATAGGGGTATTTCGGCTCAGTCAGCTGTTCGGCTTACAGGGGATGGCGGTAGGCGTGTTTATGTTGTGTTTCAAGTTTGTTGCCGCCCTTGTATTTTTATATATGCTGTACAAAGCACATGTGTTTAGCATACTCAATAATTGGGTATTTGGGGTACATCAGTATGCAGTGGTGGCAATTTGGGCGGTGTTTTTGGTACCGGTTATTTTTATCGATGGGTTTTCTGTTTCTGAGGGGTCGTCTGCTTGGTTTGTGTTGTTGTCGCACCAGTCGACGGGATTTTATGAAGAATTTCAATTCCGGGCGGTGTTGGTGTTGGGGCTGTTGTTTGCATATGTAAAGTCCGATGCCCCATCGCCGGTGATACGGGCGATTGTTGTGTCGTCTGTGTGCTTTGGGGTGGTACACCTGATTAATCTGTTAATGGGTAATGGGTTGGTGCCTACGCTGTTACAGGTCGTGTCGGCGACATTTGCCGGCATAGCGTTTGGACTACTTGCGGTGATTACCCGTAACATTTGGCTGGCATCTGTTATTCATGGCATTTTCAATAGCTTAGATTTGGAGGATGTATACACCTTTATTCCCGGCGATTTCGTTATTTTGGTTATTGCTATCCTTATCACTGCTATATCTTTGGTATGGTACAAGCCTGCATATGCAAACGCATTGGTTGCAGATTTTAGGACAAAACTAGCCATATAAAGGAAATTCAAAATATGAAAAAATGTATATCGATTATAAGTGCGGTGGTTTTGTCTGTTGCCACTACCTATGCACAAGATCTCGTGTTGTTCGACGATACGGTTGCGGCGTTTACAGGGGTAAGCGTAAGTACGCCTATTGAGGCAACTGTTGTATGTGGCAGTGAAAACCGTGTGGTGTTACGGGGCAACCGGGAAAAAACATTTTTTACAGTAGCGGTAAAATCCGGCGTGTTACAGGTGAAAATGGAACAGGAAATATTTAATTTCTTTAAGCACAGAGATGCGGTTGCGACAATAACTGTGGCACAGCCCTTAAATTATGTCCATGCATCGGCATCGGCAGATGTTACAGTGCCAAGCTGTGCCATCGCTACCGATACCGCCCGTATAGAAGCGTCATCATCAGCCGATATAAAGGTAAACGCTGCAGCAAAACATATTGTCATCGATGCCAGCTCCAGTGCTGATGTGTCGTTGATAGGCAATGGTGGCAATGCGGTACGCCTTGATGCCACATCGTCCGCTGATGTACAGATTTGCCATGTAAAAACCCTCATCGCCGATGCCAGTTCCTCAGCAGATGTAACATATTACAAAGTCGATACGGTAAACCCAAAAACCGATTCCAACGGCGAAATAAAACACATATCGTATTGTAACTAGTATATGTTTTAAAAAGGAGATACCATGCCTAACCCCCCTTCTCAAAAATCCGCTGTGTTTTTACCCACACTTAAATACACAGGCATTGCCATAATCGCCAGTACCCTATTTATTACCGCAGTGCTACTGATTATCGACGCAACAGGACAAGACGGTTTCGATGTGGTCATATTAGGCGATGGCACCCTAACACTTATCGAGGCGTTAATCGCCGGCTTTATACTGTCGATGTTGCCCATATTTTTGCTGATAGTGTTTAGTTTTACCGGCATAATGATTTTTATCGGCTTAGGTTTTGCCCTGTTGTCGGTGGTATTAGCACTTGCCATACCCGCCGGCATTATGGCACTACCATTCCTGTTGCTTGTGGGGTTGGTATATTTATTGAGGCGAAAATAATTCTTTGGTTTTTATTGGTAGTCCATAATATATATATATAAAAAAAAAAAAAAGCGAGCAGTCGCATGCTTCCCCCCACCCCACCCCCTTCCCAAATTTGTTCTGATATACTAGCCCCCGCTAGACCCGCTAGTCATAGTTGACTGTCCATCTAATCTCTGATATACTTGCGGCAAATAATAACAATGCGGGAACACCGTCATAGTTGACTGTCCACCTAATCTCTGATATACTCAAAGATTACAAACATATCGGTCGAGGTGAGTCATAGTTGACTGTCCACCTAATCTCTGATATACTCACTTTGTCATAATAGCGAGGCGGACGCAGTCATAGTTGACTGTCCACCTAATCTCTGATATACTTTATTATTTGATACGGCTTCCACATCAGCGTCATAGTTGACTGTCCACCTAATCTCTGATATACTAAATTTATCTGTATCTTGTATCGCTTGCTGGTCATAGTTGACTGTCCACCTAATCTCTGATATACTCGACTGGAGCATTGGTGAAGTGTATATATAGTCATAGTTGACTGTCCACCTAATCTCTGATATACTCCCTGACGATGGTAGTATTGAGTTCTTGGGGTCATAGTTGACTGTCCACCTAATCTCTGATATACTACAAAAGCACAGACAACAACAGAGTACACTGTCATAGTTGACTGTCCACCTAATCTCTGATATACTGCGTCCTTTATCCGCTTTTGATGAAAACGCGTCATAGTTGACTGTCCACCTAATCTCTGATATACTGACCCATTCGACTTGCATCGGACGGGCTTTGTCATAGTTGACTGTCCACCTAATCTCTGATATACTTTGGGAAAGCCCCAAGTGCATCGGTATTGAGTCATAGTTGACTGTCCACCTAATCTCTGATATACTTTCCATAAATGATTTTTGATATAACTGTATGTCATAGTTGACTGTCCACCTAATCTCTGATATACTACGGGTATCGATGTGTACATGTTGATCGTAGTCATAGTTGACTGTCCACCTAATCTCTGATATACTACGGGTATCGATGTGTACATGTTGATCGTAGTCATAGTTGACTGTCCACCTAATCTCTGATATACTTAATTAAAACCAAAAAAACCAGCAGCAGCAGTCATAGTTGACTGTCCACCTAATCTCTGATATACTTATAAAAGGCGGGACGGCACAAAAAAAGCGGTCATAGTTGACTGTCCACCTAATCTCTGATATACTATGTGCAAGCGCGGGGATTGCATAGTCGTAGTCATAGTTGACTGTCCACCTAATCTCTGATATACTGGAAAACGACCAGTCGCAGAATAATCGGGAGTCATAGTTGACTGTCCACCTAATCTCTGATATACTTCATATGCCACCATACCTTTGATGGTGTCTGTCATAGTTGACTGTCCACCTAATCTCTGATATACTTGGCAATTCTCGAGCCATATTTTAACGGCCGTCATAGTTGACTGTCCACCTAATCTCTGATACACTACATATTTTACAAACAGCGGGGGGCGGTCTGTCATAGTTGACTGTCCACCTAATCTCTGATATACTCCCATTCGGTATATTCTGCAAACTGGGTAAGTCATAGTTGACTGTCCACCTAATCTCTGATATACTGTTATCAGACACGGACTATATCCGTTTGGTTGTCATAGTTGACTGTCCACCTAATCTCTGATATACTAAATACAGCCATAGGCAACGAATTAGCGGTGTCATAGTTGACTGTCCACCTAATCTCTGATATACTCGTTTGACGCAACCACTCTTTATTAAGGTTGTCATAGTTGACTGTCCACCTAATCTCTGATATACTTCGTGCGATCAAACGCAACTCTATATTCTTGTCATAGTTGACTGTCCACCTAATCTCTGATATACTTACTCTGTTTTTGCAAAGTATTTCCCCGTGTGTCATAGTTGACTGTCCACCTAATCTCTGATATACTTGACCGCACGGAACGGGCAAAATTAAACCGGTCATAGTTGACTGTCCACCTAATCTCTGATATACTAACATTGTTGCATGCCAAGTTGATAGCGATCGTCATAGTTGACTGTCCACCTAATCTCTGATATACTGCAACCACTGCGAAGGCTACCAAACCTTCAGTCATAGTTGACTGTCCACCTAATCTCTGATATACTGTCGAATTTAGATACTATTACATTTAAAGAGTCATAGTTGACTGTCCACCTAATCTCTGATATACTCTCAGAGGCGACAAAAAAAGGGCGGAACGGGTCATAGTTGACTGTCCACCTAATCTCTGATATACTAGCGGACAGGTAACGGCAGAGAAGCGGTTAGTCATAGTTGACTGTCCACCTAATCTCTGATATACTACGAAGATCGATATGTACATGTTTATTATAGTCATAGTTGACTGTCCACCTAATCTCTGATATACTTCACTGGTGCTGTTACTACACCTGCTGCCGGTCATAGTTGACTGTCCACCTAATCTCTGATATACTGAAAGAAGCACCCTATAAACTACGCATTGGGTCATAGTTGACTGTCCACCTAATCTCTGATATACTTGTGAGACTGTATTTGAATTAGGTCTCTCTGTCATAGTTGACTGTCCACCTAATCTCTGATATACTTCTATAGAATTTAGCCTGTGCAGTTGGATCGTCATAGTTGACTGTCCACCTAATCTCTGATATACTGTAATTGTCGGGGCGGGCTTATCCCACCACAGTCATAGTTGACTGTCCACCTAATCTCTGATATACTTTAGGGCGGCAAGCCATCACCGCCCGCAGAAGTCATAGTTGACTGTCCACCTAATCTCTGATATACTATAAAGAGTACTAATTTGTTGGAATCGCAAGTCATAGTTGACTGTCCACCTAATCTCTGATATACTAAATTTCCAGTTGGATTTGTTACAACCAAAGTCATAGTTGACTGTCCACCTAATCTCTGATATACTAAGAAAGTAAACGAAAATCATTACACTATTGTCATAGTTGACTGTCCACCTAATCTCTGATATACTACGGGCAACGGTTGCCATAATCGACCTTCGGTCATAGTTGACTGTCCACCTAATCTCTGATATACTACGGGCAACGGTTGCCATAATTGACCTTCGGTCATAGTTGACTGTCCACCTAATCTCTGATATACTGACATCGGCACCAAAGACACCAACACCAAAGTCATAGTTGACTGTCCACCTAATCTCTGATATACTCTTAGAGACATTTCGGCAAAAACTTGAGCAGTCATAGTTGACTGTCCACCTAATCTCTGATATACTCAAGAATTGGTTAATGAGCAAGTGGAACAAGTCATAGTTGACTGTCCACCTAATCTCTGATATACTAGTTTTCCCAAACAAGGCGGTTAGGTACAGTCATAGTTGACTGTCCACCTAATCTCTGATATACTACGATTATCCAAGTGGACATGCTTGTCGTAGTCATAGTTGACTGTCCACCTAATCTCTGATATACTACGAGGATACATACAATTGACTTTGACAGAGTCATAGTTGACTGTCCACCTAATCTCTGATATACTCTCCTTACTCATAAATCACGCTTCAAATCGGTCATAGTTGACTGTCCACCTAATCTCTGATATACTAGACGGATTCGTAACAACCAACGGAGCCATGTCATAGTTGACTGTCCACCTAATCTCTGATATACTAGGTGTATTTATGCACATCATACATCTGATGTCATAGTTGACTGTCCACCTAATCTCTGATATACTTACTCCCTGTTGCTTACTAATCGCATAAATGTCATAGTTGACTGTCCACCTAATCTCTGATATACTGAATCGATCACCCCCCTACGGTATAAGATAGTCATAGTTGACTGTCCACCTAATCTCTGATATACTCCAACCACACGGATTATGTCCGTGTCTGGTGTCATAGTTGACTGTCCACCTAATCTCTGATATACTCCTCAGCCTAAACAGCCATACGGGGGGGCAGTCATAGTTGACTGTCCACCTAATCTCTGATATACTTAAATCGGCAAAAAATGCATCTGCTTCGGGTCATAGTTGACTGTCCACCTAATCTCTGATATACTCACGGATATAGTCCGTGTCTGATACCAGTGGTCATAGTTGACTGTCCACCTAATCTCTGATATACTAGAATCGAGGGCGATTATGTCACTTTTCAAGTCATAGTTGACTGTCCACCTAATCTCTGATATACTAAATGTGCCCACAACGGTTGCCCTGCCCGAGTCATAGTTGACTGTCCACCTAATCTCTGATATACTGAATGAATGGCACAAAACACAAGAATCAGCGTCATAGTTGACTGTCCACCTAATCTCTGATATACTTATAGGCACGGAGTGGGAGTGCTGAGTGTTGGTCATAGTTGACTGTCCACCTAATCTCTGATATACTGGTGCTTCCTGTGCGGTTGCTTCTTGTGCGGTCATAGTTGACTGTCCACCTAATCTCTGATATACTTCTAAAGAAGAATACAACACAATTCTTGTTGTCATAGTTGACTGTCCACCTAATCTCTGATATACTCAACCACACGGATTATGTCCGTGTCTGGTGTCATAGTTGACTGTCCACCTAATCTCTGATATACTGGCAGCACCAGCACAGGCAACCGCACAGGCAGTCATAGTTGACTGTCCACCTAATCTCTGATATACTCTACCGTCTGCAACATTGTCCTTACAATCTGTCATAGTTGACTGTCCACCTAATCTCTGATATACTCGTGTGAGTATGTAAGTGTTCTTGTCCATTGTCATAGTTGACTGTCCACCTAATCTCTGATATACTCGCCTAAATGCGGTGAAGAAACGGAGTCGTGTCATAGTTGACTGTCCACCTAATCTCTGATATACTTGTTGGATAGGCACGGGGAATATGTCCACCGTCATAGTTGACTGTCCACCTAATCTCTGATATACTATCGCCGCCAATAGACACATCGCCGGTTATGTCATAGTTGACTGTCCACCTAATCTCTGATATACTTTATATTCGTTGTACTGATTAAACGGTTATGTCATAGTTGACTGTCCACCTAATCTCTGATATACTCCTCGATGTATATATTTTTAGCTGATATGTGTCATAGTTGACTGTCCACCTAATCTCTGATATACTTGTATCAACCAAACGAATAGTACCTTGCGAAGTCATAGTTGACTGTCCACCTAATCTCTGATATACTTTCAAAAATCGAATCGACCGCCCCGGCGGTGTCATAGTTGACTGTCCACCTAATCTCTGATATACTGAAGCGACCATTTGCCAGATACACCTTTGAGTCATAGTTGACTGTCCACCTAATCTCTGATATACTTTTCCAGTGGTTAGGGTTTTGGCACCATTTGTCATAGTTGACTGTCCACCTAATCTCTGATATACTCCATCCACCAAAGTACCCGCCTTTTTAACCGTCATAGTTGACTGTCCACCTAATCTCTGATATACTTGGGGCATGTGTATACCCATTTGACATTTAGTCATAGTTGACTGTCCACCTAATCTCTGATATACTATTGCTGTAATAGATAAATGCTTCCGGCAGGTCATAGTTGACTGTCCACCTAATCTCTGATATACTTTCAAAATAAGCATACTTGTCTCCTATTTTGTCATAGTTGACTGTCCACCTAATCTCTGATATACTCTCTTATCCCTAATACATTAGTAAAATGTGGTCATAGTTGACTGTCCACCTAATCTCTGATATACTTTCGAGGCAAATATTGGAAACGGGAAACGGGTCATAGTTGACTGTCCACCTAATCTCTGATATACTGTAGGATTTACCGCTTCGACTCGCACCGTAGTCATAGTTGACTGTCCACCTAATCTCTGATATACTCATATATTGGGGCAACGGGCGACCGGATTGGTCATAGTTGACTGTCCACCTAATCTCTGATATACTGACTGTTGTTGTCAATCCTTCATATTTTTTGTCATAGTTGACTGTCCACCTAATCTCTGATATACTTCGAATACAACGAATACAAGGTATTCGTTTGTCATAGTTGACTGTCCACCTAATCTCTGATATACTATGGCGATTGCACCGCCGCTGATTATATAAGTCATAGTTGACTGTCCACCTAATCTCTGATATACTTCAATGAAACATTAAAGAATTTTAAGTTTAAGTCATAGTTGACTGTCCACCTAATCTCTGATATACTGTTTCGTCGAGGGTGCCAACAGTGTATGAGGTCATAGTTGACTGTCCACCTAATCTCTGATATACTGTGTCAGATAATTGTTGGGCGTCAGTAATAGTCATAGTTGACTGTCCACCTAATCTCTGATATACTAGCCAAACAACACAAACGCGCCGACATTTGGTCATAGTTGACTGTCCACCTAATCTCTGATATACTCCCGCTTTACTGGTTCTGGTATACCTTTAAAGTCATAGTTGACTGTCCACCTAATCTCTGATATACTGCTATATTCGTTGTGTGAGTGTAACGGTATGTCATAGTTGACTGTCCACCTAATCTCTGATATACTGCTATATTCGTTGTGTGAGTGTAACGGTATGTCATAGTTGACTGTCCACCTAATCTCTGATATACTTCTCACTATGTTTTACGCCGTGTGGGTAAAGTCATAGTTGACTGTCCACCTAATCTCTGATATACTCAAACATCTAGTACGATCTCCAGTGGTGCTGTCATAGTTGACTGTCCACCTAATCTCTGATATACTTTTCAATGCGGCGGCTTTGCCCGCTGTGTTGTCATAGTTGACTGTCCACCTAATCTCTGATATACTTTGTGTTGATACATGCAAGTAAACACGGTTGTCATAGTTGACTGTCCACCTAATCTCTGATATACTATTGATACAACGAATAAGCTATATTCGCATGTCATAGTTGACTGTCCACCTAATCTCTGATATACTCTTCTTAAGATTTTCAAGCTGCTGATTGTTGTCATAGTTGACTGTCCACCTAATCTCTGATATACTGAATAGTATAAGCTATACTATCTCCGGGGTGTCATAGTTGACTGTCCACCTAATCTCTGATATACTTCTACCGGTTCCCTGTGGTCAATGTATTAGTCATAGTTGACTGTCCACCTAATCTCTGATATACTATGTGCAAGAGCGGGGATCGCATAATCGTAGTCATAGTTGACTGTCCACCTAATCTCTGATATACTTTCTCTCTTTCACTTCTTGTGAATTACAACGTCATAGTTGACTGTCCACCTAATCTCTGATATACTCGCCGAACCGACCAAATGTAACGAGTTCGGGTCATAGTTGACTGTCCACCTAATCTCTGATATACTTATTAAATCCCCCGTCCATAATACCAGCATGTCATAGTTGACTGTCCACCTAATCTCTGATATACTCGTGCGAAGTTCGACCTTTCACACAGGCATGTCATAGTTGACTGTCCACCTAATCTCTGATATACTTATAATTATTGCCATCGGAAGGATCGACCTGTCATAGTTGACTGTCCACCTAATCTCTGATATACTTGGGATTATGTGTATAAATATAGTGAAACCGTCATAGTTGACTGTCCACCTAATCTCTGATATACTTCAGCGAACACTTGAGCACGACCAGCTAAAGTCATAGTTGACTGTCCACCTAATCTCTGATATACTCAATCTTAAGTTAAAAGCGCGTGCGTTTTTGTCATAGTTGACTGTCCACCTAATCTCTGATATACTTCGTGGAATATATCCGAATACATGCGGAGAGTCATAGTTGACTGTCCACCTAATCTCTGATATACTACGCAAGTCCAAATGGATATGTTTATCGTAGTCATAGTTGACTGTCCACCTAATCTCTGATATACTTTTGGATTTACCGATCGTCGATAACAGGAAGTCATAGTTGACTGTCCACCTAATCTCTGATATACTGCTCAGGACTTCGCAACGCTGCCGCAACTTGTCATAGTTGACTGTCCACCTAATCTCTGATATACTTGCATGTACCCTGTGGGCAATGTATACGGTGTCATAGTTGACTGTCCACCTAATCTCTGATATACTCCGGGCTTCTTGCAGAGTTAAAAGGTGGCTGTCATAGTTGACTGTCCACCTAATCTCTGATATACTTACAACGATTGGTTTAGGCATCAAAGTTTAGTCATAGTTGACTGTCCACCTAATCTCTGATATACTTGGTTCGCCAAATAGTTCTTTATATCCATAGTCATAGTTGACTGTCCACCTAATCTCTGATATACTTGGAACATGCTAGAGCATTATGTAAGCAGTGTCATAGTTGACTGTCCACCTAATCTCTGATATACTCTTCTTAAGATTTTCAAGCTGCTGATTATTGTCATAGTTGACTGTCCACCTAATCTCTGATATACTTACTGCGACAAAAGCACTTCAATATAGCGGTCATAGTTGACTGTCCACCTAATCTCTGATATACTCGTTCGAGTAAACAGGTTGTTCGCCAAGAGTCATAGTTGACTGTCCACCTAATCTCTGATATACTGTATGGCTGCTTGGGATAGCGAATTGCGGTGTCATAGTTGACTGTCCACCTAATCTCTGATATACTATATTATAAATAGTGCCTTGATTTTATTGTATTTCAAGGCACTATTTCATTTGGGTTTTTTAAATTTTATGGGCTAAAATAGTTGTAAATTTCCGGTTTTTTCCGATTCTTTTTGTTCGTTGTCGATACTATTTTTACCTATAAAGTTGTCTGATGTGGCGTATTGTTTGTCGGTTATATAGAAAAAACTGACCATACTGTCATCGGGTATGTAATATTTTAATTTCTTGGTTATATGTTTAGCTGATTCGAGTCTGGCACATGGTTTTATGTATACAGAAAACTGTTTCATCATAAATCCGTCATTTAATAAAAGCGTGCGAAACTGAGTGGCATTTTTGCGTTGTTTATGGGTTTTGACAGGCATATCGAACATACACAATATCCACATTATCTGCCACCCAGATACATATTGTCTATGGGGCATTTATGTCTTTAACACCTTGTGCTTGCGTTTTATTTTACCGAATGGGGTCAATTCAATTTTACGGGCATTGTGTGATGAAAATGTACTGATTCTTGCACGAAAAGTCGTGCGTTTCATATCATTTTCAATATGTGTCAAAGTATCTTTTTGCTGTGGCGATAAATCTGTCTCTTTTTTAGGGTAACGGTATTTATTACGCACTTTGTTTTTATTGACTTTTGCCATATCGTCATTTCCTGCATCTGTGTGCAAGCATACAACGATTCGTTCATCTGATATGCTTGTTATTTTTACCAAACACCTTTTAGTATTACAGATTTCTTTATCTTTAAATATCTGTGGTGTATACATTTCAAGCATGTCATTAATACACAGGGTATACAGCAATTTATTGTCTTTTAATCTTTTCCATTTTGCAGTAAAGTTTTTGTCATTGGCGTTATAACGGCTGATAATTTCCCCTTTAATTTGTTGTTTGGCATCACCTTTTTTGTTGGTAGTCGTTGCCATATATACATCCATACGATGGTTGCCACCTCCATCGTATCCCAATCCATGTTTAGGTATATATACCAATGTTTCTTTAAATTCGACTTTGGCAATTTTGGTATCCAGCATTTTTTTATTGCTTTGTTGCTGTGTTATGGCTATTGCCTGTACGATAATATTTTTTTCATTCGGCGTGGTGGGACGCTGTCTTAGCGTTTTTTGTACATCTTTAAGCATCTGTTTTTCAGCGTCAGATTTATTTTTAATCTGTTTTAAGTGGTCTGCTTGTGGTGCTAATCGTTGTTGTTCGGATTCCAACTCTGTTTTTTCAGATTCCAATTTTTTCACTGCTTTATTCCAATATTTTTTAATAGATGTACGCCACATATCATATTTTTGCTGTTCTGTATCGAAGTTAAAATCTATGTCATGTTTTACTTTTTTAATGTTGTTTGATAACGAAAATTCTTTTTCTAAGGATGCTTTGCTGGTAAAAATATCCTCCAAAGGACGCATATATTTTGTTACATAACCTGTTGTATTTCCTTGTCTATCATTTACCACATATAAAACTGTTTTCCCAGTTGCTTTGTGTAATTGTCCTTGTTTTTTACGATTAGGTCTGTGAGAAACATAGATTTTTTGTAACTTGTTGACAACATATTTACGAAAAGCATATCGATTACTCATGCTTTGTATGGGATCCGGGAAGTTTTTACCATTCATCATATAAGCTCCATCGAATTTTTTGACATTTTCGCCTTCTTGGTATGCAACGGTCATTCTTTGCATGAGACTACGACTGATTAAGCCTACAACAATAGCATCTAGGGCATGGTGGCGGTGGTCAATTCGGGGCTTAGCAATCCATTCGGGATTTCTTTTTTTATCGTATCGTATCCAACCTTGTTCACTAGGTTTGGTTTCCGTGCGTTCACCTGTTTCTTCGTTAATCCAATAACAAGGCAAAAAACGGGGGTATTTTTCATTCCAGCCCCGTAAGTCATATTCGACACCTAATAAATTCCAAAATACCCGTAAATCGGAGGTGTGATTGCCTCGTACTGCTAATATAGGTGGTGTTTTATTTTCTGTGTCTTGTTTTATAATCGGGCGTAAATATCGCATGGCTAGTTTTGAAAAATAGCTGGTATCGGTCATATACCGATTGGTTTCGTCTGGGTCGCCCATTTCTTCAAATATTTCTTTTGCATTGGGTTCAAATCGCCATTTTTTATTTTTAGGTAATTCGTTACGGGCGAATTCTAAAATTTCCCGTCTTTCTTCCTCTGTTTTTGTACGCAAGAAATATTCAAAGGGGTATTCATCGCCTTTGTTTTTATTATCATTGGCATTAACCAAACACTTGTTTGCCATTGTATCTGTACCGCCTAATGCTTTTGGAATCAAGTGTTCGACTTCGTATCCCTCCATTTTGGCAGAAATAGGTTTTAGCGTATACACATCTGTGTTTTTCTGCTGTTTACACAATTTTAATTTTTCTCTATTTTTGTGTGTCGGGCGTAAGCCGTATGTATTTAATAATTCTGCATCAATTTCAATATTTGCATCTTCATTACTTTTTTGCCTTGTCATTTCTTTTTCTCGTTCTTCGGCAGACTTGCCCACTTCTCTCCCCACTTCGATATGAATTTCTGCCGGTTTTCCATAAATGTGGATTATATCATTAACCACCAATCGCAATTGGTTTAACATCATATGTACTGCAGGATTTGCCACTTTGCCATATTCGACTTCGTCAGGGTTTAAAGATTTATTTCTTTGTTGCATCCATCTGTGAATAGGCTGAGTGTCATAAGATAATATTTCCCCATAATATGGCAATAAATCATATTGTCCATCGTATTTTTTCATACGGTCGTCAATGGACATATACCGCTCGTCCGATTTTGCCAACGCATCGGTTATACGGCGTTCTGATGTGGCGTCTTTAGAATCCATAAAACCTTGTATAATGGCATGGGTGGCGGTCTCCCCTAAATTGCCCCGTCCCTTGGGTAAAGCGGTTAAGAATTTGCCCCATTCAGAATCTGCACCGTCATATCTATTTTGTAACCATTTAATAACCCTATCTTCATTAAGCAATCGTTTAGGTTCTTGCCAATCATTTTCATCAACAGGATTTGAAATAAAATCAATAACTTCTATTAGCTCCGATTCGGATAATTCTGCTAACTTCGGCAATTTTTTAAAGTCTTTAGTTGCGTATAAATAGGGTTTGATACCTTGTTTTGCATCTGTTAAAATAACTTCATCAAAAGAGGATAAGTGCAATATTTTTTTGATTTCTTTGGCGTTACCTTTGTTTCCCTGCGTAATATACCTGATAACAGTATCAATTTCCGCCTTTTCTAATTTGCGTTTATCGGTTTTTTGTTCGATACGGATGTTATGCACTGCTGTATAAATCCGTCTTTTTTCTGACAAAGGGTGTGCGGTTGCTAGGCGGTCATCTTTTTCTATATAAATACATTTGCCGATGGCATGAGGCATATGGGGATGTTCGTAAAAAAGAATATTATATATGCGTTGCTTGGCGTCATCGGTCATACAATCATAATGCTTAGATTGTTCCGCCCATATTTTGTTAAATTCGTCTTTTACTAAATATCTAGGGATAGCATAATCGACTTCGCTTTCATTTTTAAAGCCCCCACCTTGCTTGCGTTGGCGAATGTGTTTATGCGGGCTGTATAATGTATCTGTTCGGCGTTTATAAAAATACTGTCCTATGGTTTGCAGATTGTCGTCTTCTTCTAATCGGGCAGGTAATATGGTATACGGGTCATTCTTGCTGTTATTTTGTTCGATGTCTTGTTGTGCAGAAATATACCCCGCCCCCCGGTGCTTTGCCAAGTGCATAAATATACGACCGATATAATGGAGGTTTTGAATTTTTTCTGCAATTGCTCTGTTGCGAAGTTTGTACACATCAGCAGAGCGAATTTTTTTCGTACCTTCAGCAACTTTTTTGCCCTTATATTCCCAAAAACCCATATCACACAGAACAAGCCCCAATTTTTCTAGGCGTTTTTTGGTGCGTTCATTATTTTTGCGGGCGGTGCGTTGTTCCCGGCGGTCTTTTGCCCCTTCCGATACATCGAATATGCGAACCCCCGCATCGACAATATCCAATGGCGTACCATCATCATCGATTTTAATAACAGCCGATCCAATGGATGACACCCCTAAATCTAGCCCTAATCTGTATTGTAATTTCTTTGTCATATCAAAATCCTTATATAATACTACTGTTGGTTAGAACAATTATATCATATAAATTTATGTTTTTCAATTTTTTTGGCTTGACAGAAAATATACTGCGGTGTTATGGTGACTCGGTGGATATACGGTTGTAACTTTTTTGTCAGAGATTAGGTGGACAGTCGATACATATTCATATGACAAAAGTCTTTATGACTCAAAAATGGTGGGGGATTGGTTTCGTACCGTCCCTCCTTTATTTTTTGCATAAAAAACAGGTCTTATCATGCTTTTCGGCTATTTTCCCTAGCTAAGCGTTTTTGTTTGGCTTTGCGAATCTTACCCGCTTCGAATGCTTCGACACTGAAATGTTTTTCGCCCCGTTTTGTTGCCAGTTTTATTTGTTTTTGTCGTTCTCGCATGCGGTTTTTGAACTCTGTGTCTGTTTTGTCGACACAGTGGTAACACGATACGCCCAGCTCGAACGAGGTTTTTTTCATGTCTTCTGGTTTAATTGGCATGCGACAGGCGTGGCATTCGGTGTGTGTGCCTATTTGCAGACCGTGCGTAACGCTGACCCGGTCGTCGAACACAAAGCAATCGCCGTGCCATAGGCTGTGTTGTTTATCCACTTGTTCGAGGTATGTTAAAATCCCGCCCTTCAAGTGGTAAACCGTATCGAAACCGGCGTTTAACATAAATGAGGACGCTTTTTCACAGCGGATACCGCCGGTGCAGAACATGGCAACTTTTTTGTGTTGTTTCGGGTTTAAATGGGTGCGAACATAGTCCTTAAATTGTTTAAAAGATTGGGTGTGGGGATTAAGGGCTCCTTTGAATGTGCCGATGGCGACTTCATAGGCGTTGCGGGTGTCGATGGTGATGACTTCCGGGTCGCTGATGACAGCGTTCCAATTGTCGGCGGTAACATATGTACCAACGGTAGTGGTCGGATCCACTTTGTCGTCGCCTAAGGCTACAATTTCCTTTTTAAGCCGTACTTTCATCCGTTGAAACGGCTGAAAATCCGCTTGCGATTGTTTGTGGTCGATGTCGGCAAAACGGGGGTCAGATTTTATATAATGGAGAAATTTTTCGATACTGTCCGGCGACCCGGCAACCGTACCATTAATGCCTTCACGGGCAAGCAATACAGTACCGTAAATATTATGGGCGATACAAAACCGTTTTAAGGGCTTTTGTAAGGTCTGATAGTCATCTAATGCTACAAATTTATATAACGCCGTAACCAAAAACTGTGGTGTGTGTGTTGTCAAGACAAATTCCCCTCTAGTTGGTGCATAAATAGCCAAAATACGCCAAAAACAACAAAATGTCAACGGGGATAGCCACAAAACCACATTTTTTAAATTTTTACAAAAAAACCCCTTGCAATATTCCCATAGCAAGTATATATATAGGGCAAGCATAAACAATGCGGGTGTAGCTCAGGGGTAGAGCGCAACCTTGCCAAGGTTGAAGTCGTGAGTTCGAATCTCATCACCCGCTCCAATTTATAAAGCCTTGTAAATCAAGGCTTTTTTTGTGTTTTATGGGGCGGCTTTGGGGGGTGATTTTTAGGGCTGTATTTTTTTCTAACTAGACAATAACTAGACAAGATTTAATCCGTTATACGGTTTTTTCTGATTGTCCACATGGGTACAGTGTCCACAATCCCACCGCCTGTAATGGGTATCATGTGGATATATTGGGGGGTTTATTCTGATGTGGTTGTAAAAGATTGTTGCGGTAGGTGGTTGCTTTGTTTTTGGGTTTGGGGTATAGTATGGATTTTGTGATTTAATATATAAAGGGGATTACCATGTTTAAAAAGATTTTTGTTGTATTGTTTATGCTGTTTTCTGTTAAGGCGTATGCTGGAGCATATGATTTACTAAGGTTGGACTATATCACTGCAACGGTGCAAGATGTACAAAATGCCATAAACAATGGGGCTGATGTGAATGTGCAGGATAAAAACGGTAAAACTGCCTTAATGAATGCAGCATGGAAAAATACTCCCGATGTGGTTAAGGTGTTGGTCGATGCTGGGGCTGATGTGAATGTGCAGGATAAAGACGGTTATACTGCCTTAATGAATGCAGCATGGAAAAATACTCCCGATGTGGTTAAGGTGTTGGTCGATGCTGGGGCTGATGTCAATGTGCAGGATAAAGACGGTATAACTGCCTTGATGGGGGTAGCAGTGAAAAACAACCCCGATATAGTTAAGGTACTGATTGATAATGGGGCAGATGTCAATGTGCAGAGTAAATATGGTTGGACTGCCTTAATGGCGGCAGTACTTAAAGACAACCCCGATATTGTTAAGGTACTGGTCGCTAACGGGGCAGATGTCAATGTGCAGGATAAAGACGGTAAGACTGCCTTAATGTATGCAGTAAGCGAAAGTTACCCCGATGTAGTTAAGGCGTTGGTCGATGCTGGGGCGGATATGAATGTGCAGGATAAAGACGGTGAGACTGCCTTAATGTTGGCAGTAATAAGAAATTACCCCGATGTAGTTAAGGCGTTGGTCGATGCTGGGGCGGATATGAATGTGCAGGATAAAGACGGTGAGACTGCCTTAATGTTGGCAGTAATAAGAAATTACCCCGATGTAGTTAAGGCGTTGGTCGATGCTGGGGCGGATGTGAATGTGCAGGATAAAGACGGTGATACTGTCCTAATGTATGCAATAAGAAATTACCCCGATGTGGTTAAGGCGTTGGTCGATGCTGGGGCGGATGTGAATGTGCAGGATAAAGACGGTGATACTGTCCTAATGTATGCAATAAGAAATTACCCCGATGTAGTTAAGGCGTTGGTCGATGCTGGGGCGGATATGAATGTGCAGGATAAAGACGGTGATACTGTCCTAATGTATGCAATAAGAAATTACCCCGATGCAGTTAAGGCGTTGGTCGATGCTGGGGCGGATGTGAATGTGCAGGATAAAGACGGTGATACTGTCCTAATGTATGCAACAAGAAATTACCCCGATGCAGTTAAGGCGTTGGTCGATGCTGGGGCGGATGTGAATGTGCAGGATAAAGACGGTGATACTGCCCTAATGTATGCAATAAGAAATTACCCCGATGTAGTTAAGGTGTTGGTCGATGCTGGGGCGGATGTGAATGTGCAGGATAAATACGGTGATACTGCCTTAATGGATGCAGCATGGAACAATACTCCCGATGTAGTTAAGGTGTTGGTCGATGCTGGGGCGGATGTGAATGTGCAGGATAAAGACGGTGATACTGCCTTAATGGATGCAGCATGGAACAATACTCCCGATGTGGTTAAGGTGTTGGTCGATGCTGGGGCGGATGTGAATGTGCAGGATGAAGACGGTTGGACTGCCTTAAGGTGGGCAGTACAAAAAAACAACCCCGATATAATCAAAATGTTAAAAGACGCTGGAGCGAAGTGATTTTGTGGGTTTATCCTGCTAGGTGTCTTTTACCTTTGATACCACCCCACCGCCTGTAATGGGTATCATGTGGATTATTCGGGCGGTGTTCCTGATGTGGTTGTAAAAGATTGTTGCGGTGGGGGTTTGTTGTAAAAAGTTTGTAAAATGCTGCCCCCCGATTTTGCGGATTGTCCGTTGTGCGTATCCAACCCCCACAAGTTTTTTTCATTTTGCCTTATTGGGTTTTTACCTTTATTTATATTGCATTATATTTGTTTATATTTATCTTGACATTTGCTGTGTAGGTGTAGTACAATTTATCCATGATTATAGATAAGCTAAAAAATAATGATACGGTCGGGGCGGTTGTTACCGCTGGTTTACTTGGTGCCTTGTGGGGTACAGTTGGGGCGGTGTTGCTTGCCTTTTCGGTGGTTGTAATATTTGCGAAAGAATCTATTTAAAGAGAAAGGAAAAATCATGATGGCGGGAAATGTTGCCATTGATACATTGTCGATTACCAAAAGACTCGAGGCTTCTGGCATGCCCAAAAAACAAGCCGAAGCTGTGGCTCAAGAACAAGTAAATTTTGCAAATTCTAATCTGGCAAGTAAAACAGATATTGAAATAGTCCGTAAAGACATGACCATGTTGCGTAAAGACATGACCATCAAAATGGGGGGTATGGCAATTATCATCATTACTGTTTTGGGTGTGTTGATGCAGTTTTAATGTCTGCTCTTGCCTTGCGGTCGATTACCGAAGTGCATTGCACATATTCGGGCGTTTATTCTGATGTTGTTTTAAGAGATTGTTGCGGTGCCTTGTTTTTGGGTTTGGGGTATGGTTTGGGTATGATTATCGATAAACTAAAGAATGCTGATACGGTCGGGGCGGTTGCTATGGCTGGTTCGTTTGGTGCTTTGTGGGGTACCATTGCGGTGGGGATTTGTTGTAAAAAGTTTATAATTGCCATTTTTTAATTTTTTTAAAAAAGTATAACATTATTTTAAAAATTATGTTACAGTGTTTTTAGGTAGCGGATTCACCGCTGCAACAACCACCCTGCTGGGGCAAGGATAGGAGAATATTGTAATGGCAGGAAATGTTGCCATTGACGCATTGTCGATTACCAAGAGACTAGAAGCTTCTGGCATGCCCAAAAAACAGGCTGAGGCTGTTGCTCATGAACAGGTGAATTTTGCAAATTCTAATTTGGCAAGTAAAACAGACATTGAAATAATTCGCAAAGACATTAAAATATCCATGTATACAAGCGTGGGAATAATGTTTGGGGCGTTTACTGGAATTGTACTTTTACTATTAAATTTAGGCAAAATTCTTGGAATTTCGTAAAGTACCTAGTATCATACACAAGGAAATCCATTTAGGCGATGATTTCCGGTGTTAGCGGATAACGCCCCGAATTTAATAAAATTGTACACTCAAGAAAATATCTCGGTGGTTTGGTATTGACATTGGTGTATGAATTGCCCGTGTTGTTAGCACCTTTATCGTTGTTGCCGTGTTAAGGAAAATCCCGCATTAAGAGGGTCAGAGATAGAACAATTATTTGATGGTGTATTATCGAGTATTTAAGAGATAAACAATGGCTGTTTTTTTGTTACTTTTTATAATTTTTGTATTACTGTTCTGTATTGTGGCATTTTCACAGTTGGTAGAGAAACTGATTATATTATTGTGGCGATTACTGATTATTGCAATAGCAGATCTCGTTTTTTTTTTTTTTGCACTACTTTTCCTATTAAATGTAAATATCGTTTTGGCATTGATGATTTCAATAATTACATTTTTCATATTGTACCGTTTATTTTCTGCAGAAAAAACAGAGTTGAGAGAATCAGAAATAGGGTATAACTTTAAGAAACACGAAAAAACTCCAAGGAGTGGAGGTCGGAGTCAAGTACCTATTACCAAAAAATAATCAATAGGCTATTCCAAATAAAATATAACTTCGTTTTCTTTCTGCTATGTTAGAGTATAAGGGCAGTTTTGGGCGGTAGGGTACAGTTACCCTAAATATCCAACGGGAATAGCGGTTACTTCTCTGGATAGGGGAATGTCTTTTTCTGTAAAGCATATGACGCAGCCGTGTCCCAATTTTTTGTCTAATTTTTCTAATAAATGAAAATGTTTTGATGCCCGGTGGGAGGGGGTGCCTGTTTTTTTAAATTCTGTGGGGTATAGGGTATCGCCTGTTTCTATGACCAGATCGATTTCGTTCTGATCGGCGTTGCGATAGTAATAAAAATGCGGTTGTTTACCGTTGTGCCAATAGCTTTTAAGGATTTCGGTAAACATATAAGTTTCCAAAATATGCCCCGACATAGCCCCTACAGACAAGGATTGGGCATCTGTCCATTTTGTCAAGTACGCACATAGTCCCGTATCCAAAAAATATATTTTAGGCGTAGAAGTTACTAACCTTTTGCTGACATTATGATAATACGGGTGCAACAAATAGACCAACCCGGATGTTTCCAGTATGGATACCCATGATTTCGCTGTTTTCGCATCGATGCCCACATCACGGGATAAATCGGCATAATTTAACAGCTGCCCCGTACGGGCGGCGATACCCACAAGGAAATTGTAAAACCGCATGTCGTCGGATATATTGAGCACATCTCTTACATCCCGTTGTATATAGGTTTGTATGTACGACCTGTAAAATATATCACGATCCGTATTTTGTGTGTGTAATCGTGGAAATGCCCCTTGCCAAATGGTATGGTATACGGCATCCATCGACAAAGGCGTATGTACGGTCTGTCTGGCATGGGCAATCCATTCGGGGGTGGGCATAAAGGGCTTGCAGGCGTCCGCATTTTGGCGTAATTCTGATTGCGAAAGCCCCAATACATCGATAATGGCAACCCGTCCGGCAAGGCTTTCATGTATACCCCGCATAAGGTGGAACTTTTGCGATCCCGTCAGCCAAAATAAACCGTTGCTTTGCTGTTTATCGACCACAATTTTAATGTAACTCAGCAATTCTGGGGCGTATTGCACTTCGTCGATAATTAAAGGCGGTTTGTATGTTTGCACAAACAATCCGGGATCATTTTTCGCCAACTGTCGTACATCCAAATCGTCCAAAGTCACATAATGGCGTGCCGAATCCCTACACATATCCAGTAGTGTCGATTTACCCACCTGTCGGGGACCCGTCAACAACAGCACCGGAAAAGTATCACTGACTGTATGAATAGTTCGATAGAGCGTACGGTTATACATATTAAAATCCAAAAAATAATCGTGTAAAATGGAATCCAACTCCATATTAAACGCAAAAACAGCTCCAGTCAAGCGATATTTTTATGAGTAGTGCGATAAAACGAACAGTTATACATATCAAAATCTAAAAAACAATCGTGCAAAATGGAATCCGATTCCATATTAAACGCAAAAACAGCTCCGGTCGAGATATATTACGGCATATATGCGTATACTCGTGATGTATAAAATGCTTGTCTATAAATCATAAAAGTGCTATATTGTGATTTATAGAAAGGATTTTTATACATCATGCAATGGAATTGGCAGCTGCCGGATTGGACGGATTTTTCGTATGATGTGACCAAATTGGCACATTATGACCCCTTGTTTTATCAATATATGGGAAGCATATGGAGCGGGACGCAGTATTTACACGATACGGATAAACACGCTTTACACATCGATATATTCGGAGCGGAAGCTGTAGAAAATTCTGCTATCGAAGGGGAAATTCTCGACCGAGATAGCGTGCGGTCTTCGTTGTGCCAACAATTTGGTTTGTATGCGGATACCCGTAAAATATCCGATAGGGAATACGGTATCTCGCTGATTATGTGCGACTTATATACCTATTATCAAGACGATTTGTCCCATGATATACTGTATAAATGGCAAAAGTTGCTGTGTCAGCACAATGTGCGGATTGTATCGGGGGCGTATCGCACCCATGCGGCACCGATGCAAATTGTGTCTGGGTCTTACTACAACCGCAAAGTCCATTTCGAAGCCCCACCCTCCGCACAAGTGATGGGGGAAATGGACTCGTTTATTCGTTGGTTTAATAATTATGACGACCGGGTATCGCCGATTATATACGCAGGCATTGCCCATTTATATTTTGAAACCATTCACCCATTCGAAGACGGCAATGGCAGAATAGGACGGGCATTGGTGGAAAAGGCGTTGGCTAGGCATATGGGCAAACCTAGTTTTATTATGTTGTCATACACGCTTAACCAAGATAAGAAAACATATTACAATATGCTACACACGGCAAGTACCACCAATGATGTGACCGATTGGCTGGTGTATTTTTATAAAACAATCCTGCAAGCCCAACAAAACACCATGAAGCATATAGAATTTATCATCCACAAAACCCGATTTTTTGACACACATAGGCATCACCTAAACCTTAGACAACGAAAGGCACTTGCCCGTATGTTTGACGCCGGCATAGATGGTTTTAAAGGCGGTCTAAGTGCGGGCAACTATATATCTATAACCAAAACCACCCGCCCCACAGCCACACGGGATTTATCCGATCTGGTGCAAAAGCATGCCTTAACCAAAACCGGTACGGGAAAGTATACCCGCTATAGGCTACGATTTTAACCTATGCACAGGTATATCCCGCTTGGGTTAGGCATTTTACCATATGTTCCCGTCCCATTTTGGCATATTGTAGGGGGTTGGCTTTGGTGGGGTCTTGTTCTGCTTCGACGCATATCCAGCCTTCATATTGTATTTGGTATAAAGCGTTTGCTACTGCTTGGAAATCGATATTGCCGTCGCCGGGGACGGTGAATACGCCTGCTATTATGTATTCGATAAAGCTGTGTTGGTTGGGATCCATGTGCTGTAACACGGATTGTCGTATGTCCTTACAGTGGACATAATTGATGCGATGTCCCCATTTTTTGGGCACATCCAGCGGGTCGCCGCCGCCAAAGTAATAGTGTCCTGTGTCCCACAACAGCCCCACCGCATCGCTGGTGTGGTGCATGATAAAGTCTGTTTCTTCTGGGGTTTGTACCGCTGTTACCATGTGCGGGTGAAACGATAGGGGGACGCCGGCGGATTGTATCCATTCGCCAAATTCTGACAGCCTGTCCGCATATGCCCGCAAGTGGTCTTGAGTACGGATATGACGGTTGTTTATCGGGGTGCGCGGTTGTGATTGAATCGAACCGCCCGTTTCCCCGTATACCATGACGGGACATTGCCATTGTAAGTACAAATCCAGTTGCTGTGCCACCCGTTTTTTTTCTTCGGCAACCGTGCCGTCTATCAAATTACCGCCGTGCCAGCCGCCAATCATGCGTAAATTGTAAGGGGTGAGAAGGGCTTGTTGTCGATCGTATCCTATTGGGAACTTTATGCTTTTTTCGATGGCAATGTATCCGGCTTGTTGTGCTTGGGCAAGGCAGGTGTCGACGGCAATATCCCCCCCTAATGCCGGCAAGTCGTCATTTATCCAGTTAATCGGGGCAACGGCGATGTTTATGTGCATGGTGTGTGACTTTCCTTAAAATTTCAAAAAATGATGTTACTAGATGATAAAATACTTTTCGGGTATGTCAAGAGATTATATAAAAAATATTCTAGACATGTATTATATAGAAAAAAAATTGACACAGCAATAAAAGTGGTGTACAATAGCACATTCGTATATACAACCTTTTGATAAATATGGTTTTTTAGTGTAAGAGACAAAGAAAAGGAATTCAAATGATTAAAATAATTAAAATCAAACAAAGTATCAACGCAGACCAAAGAAAAAGTTTATATCTTTTGTCAGACATTTACGGATTGCATACGCAAGAAAATGTTGACTATCTAGATAATGAAAAAATTCATTACGAGGTAATCTGCTATGAGAAAATTTGTCTATTGGATTTGAACGGCACTCTTGCGGAAAAGTGTAAGTTTGCCAACAATTCTTATGAAGTGGAAAAGGATGTCTATTCGCAAGAATTGGCAAAAGAAATTTCGAAGCACGATTGGTTCGTTATTATTATAACGGCAAGACCGCTTCGTTATGCAAAAGAAACGATAAAACGCATAAATGAACAAGTCCCATATCTGGGGTGGAAATGTTATGTACCGAATCAGTCCAGTCTGCGGGTTCATGATTTTAAAAGGGAGTACGCAAAGAAACTCATTAAAAGTGGTATCCCTCAGCGTCATATCGTGGGGATTGAGAGCAACAGCAATACAAGGCGAGAGTATTGGAACATCGGGGTGAAATCGTTTCCCCGACAAGAGTTTTTATCTCGTGAAATACTTTTTTGAAAGGGAAACAAAATGTCAACCAGAGCCTATATAATTCAAAAACATGATGGTTTATAAAGACTATGAATGTACAATTATTAACAGATAAAATCGCCAAACAGTACGATGGGCTGTCACCCGTATTAAGGCGGATTGCCGATTTTGTCTTAGAGAATTCCGAAGATATTGTGATTATGACAATTCAAGACATTGCCGACACTGCAGATGTAAAGCCGTCCGCTCTGATACGGTTTGCCAAAGCGTTGGGATTCGACGGTTTTAAATCCATGCAAAAAGTATTTGCCGAAGAATACCGTAAAAACCGTTCTGTGTATGCGGATCGGGTGTCGAAGCTGAAACAAAACATGGTATCTGGCAATGCGGATATATTGCAACGCACGGTTATACAGGCGGTGCAACAGGTCGATACGATTTTGGACAATGTCTGTCAACAGCAACTAGATGCGATTGCCACCACTATTGCCGATGCGAAAACCGTATATTTGTACGCCCGGGGACGCTCTGAGGCGGTCGGGGTCAGTATGCGATATGCGTTGTTAGGGCTGGGGTATACCTCGATTATCTTACCTGATGAGGACAACTTAGCAATAGGGTATTTAAACAATGCGGACAGAAACGACTGTATTGTGGCGGTGTCGTTTAAAAGCTATTGGGGACCAGTCGAGGCATTGCTGGGAATTGCCCGTGAAAAGGGTATGCCATCGGTGGGCATTACCGATATGGTGACCAGCCCGTTGTATCAGGGGGCGGATACCTGCATCTGTATCAAAGACGATATACACGCCTTTCCCCGTACTTTGTCCGGTACGATTGTTTTGGTCGAAGCCATCTTAAAAACCATAGCCTTACGGGGGACGGACATATAGCAGAGGTGATTTTATGACCGATAGTAAAAAGAGAGGTAAAGGGTGAGGGAGATGGCTTGCCTCTCAGAAAGGTGATATTTATGATTGAGAAAAAAAATGATCGATAGTAAAAAATGGGATATTATATGTTTGGGGCGTTCCAGCGTCGATTTGTATGCCCAACAAATTGGGGCAAGGCTGGAAGATGTCCGCAGTTTTGCCAAATACATCGGCGGGTCGTCTCTGAATATCGCCACAGGCTGTGCAAGATTGGGTCTAAAATCGGCGATAATTACCAAGGTTGGCAACGAACAATTTGGCACATATATTATCGAGCAACTCAATAAAGAAGGTGTCGACACTTCACAGGTGGGGATCGATAACGACCGCTTGACCGCCCTTGCTATTTTGGCGATTAAAGACAAACAGCGGTTTCCGTTGTTGTTTTATCGGGACAATTGTGCCGATGCGTCCCTGTGTGCCGATGACATAAACGAACAGGCTATTGCTGACGGTAGAGCACTGTTAATCACAGGCACGCACCTATCGGCACAGCCTATGCTTGGGGCGTCTTTACAAGCCCTGACATATGCCAAAAAACACGGTGCTATCCGCTGTTTAGACATCGATTATCGCCCGGTGCTTTGGGGTTTGACGACTAAGGGCGATGGCGACACCCGCTTCGTTGCCGATGTGCGGGTAACGGAGCACTTACAATCTATCCTGCCCCACTTTGACTTGCTGGTGGGGACGGAGGAAGAAATCCACATTGCCGGCGGTACTACAGAGACGCTGCAAGCGTTAAAAAATATCCGTACCTTAACCGATGCGGTGATTGTGCTAAAACGGGGGGCATTGGGGGCAAGCGTATACGCACAGGCTATACCAGACGATTTAGACGGGGGGATAAACGGTATTGGCGTGCGGGTGGAAGTTCTCAATGTGCTGGGGGCGGGCGATGCGTTTATGAGCGGATTTTTACGGGGATACCTTGACGATAGCGGTACACAAAAACAGCGTATACAACAAGGGCTGCAATACGGCAACGCCTCTGGGGCGTTGGTGGTATCCCGGCATGGGTGTACCCCGGCTATGCCCACATGGGCGGAGCTGTCCAATTATATCAGCCGAGCGGAATCTGTACCCCGCCCTGATAAGGACAGCCATCTTAATTATCTGCATCGGGTAACCGCCCCAGACCGTCCAAAATGGCAAACGCCGTTATCGATATTTGCTTTCGACCACCGGGTGCAAATGGTCGATATGTGTGAAAAATTGGGGGCGGATACACACCGTATATCACAGGCAAAAAGCCTGATGTTACAAGCGGGCAAACACATATCGCAACAGCTAGGCACACATTTTGGCGTGCTGATCGATGCTACATGGGGACAAGATGCCTTAAACAATGCCACTGGTGATGGTCTGTGGATTGGTCGCCCTGTGGAATTGCCCAAGTCGTACCCGTTGCAGTTTGAACACGGCGACGACATAGGCACCCAATTCACATCGTGGCCGAAGGAACACATTGTCAAGTGCTTGATGTTTTATCACCCAGATGCCGACACGGATATAAACACCGTACAGCTAGAGCGGATAAAATTGTTGTGGCACGCAGTGTGTGCCACCGGGCATGAATTGTTGTTGGAAATTATCCACCCGAACGGGTTTGATATGTGTGATACCAGTATGGCACGGGCGTTACACCATATATACGATTTGGGTGTAAAGCCCGATTGGTGGAAATTGCCCCCCTTAGACACACGGCAATGGCGGGCGGTGTCTGAGGCTATCGATACCCATGCCCCATATTGTCGTGGGGTATTGACACTAGGTCTCGATCGGTCTATCGAGTCTTTGAGCGCCAGTTTTCAACACGCCAAAGGACAAAAGTGGTGCAAGGGCTTTGCTATCGGTCGCACCATATTTGCTGCACCGCTGCAGCAGTGGTTGGCAAACCGTATAAACGACCACACTTTTTCGCATATGGTGCAACAAAATTATACGGCTGTGCATACGGCATGGCAACAGGCGACATAAACGAATTGACATACACAAAGAGGAAAAAATGTCTTATTTACTATCAAAATATCAGCATCCCGATAAGGACGGACGCACGCAACACATAACCCCTGCAACCGCCCATTGGCAGTTCGTAGGGTTTAGTGCATATATATTAAAACCCAAGCAATCGGTAACTATTAAGGGCGACATAAACGAGGTGTGTGTGGTGATTGTGGCGGGGGTGGCAACAGTTACAACCGCTATCGATAGTTTTTCACAGCTGGGCGATCGCAGCTGTCCCTTTGAAAAATATGATGGGGCGTATATAAAGCCCTATGCGGTGTATATCCCCGGAGCAACCGATTTTACTATTACTGGCGATACAACATGTGAAATTGCCATCTGTAAAGCCCCTGACACATCATTAAAAGGTGAAAGCAATTCCCTTGTTAGTCGAGTGATTGTCCCAAGCGAAATAGGGGCAGAAACTCGAGGCAAAGGGCAAAATGTCCGTTGCGTACATAATATTTTACCCGAATGGGAACCGGCACACTCTTTGTTGGTGGTCGAGGTGTTTACCAACGAGGGCAACACCAGCTCTTACCCATCGCACAAGCACGACCAAGACAACCTGCCCGATGAGAGTTTGTTGGAGGAAACCTACTACCACCGTTTACACCCGCCACAGGGATTTTGCATGCAGCGGGTATACACGGACGACCGGGATTTAGACGAATGTATGGCGGTGTACAATAAAGATGTGGTGATGGTGCCAAGGGGATACCACCCGGTGGCAACCATTGCCGGCTATGACAGCTATTATTTGAATGTGATGGCAGGACCGACAAAAATATGGAAATTCCACATGGAAGCCGATCACGATTGGATACATTCGGATGTATACGGAGAAAAACAATGACGACAATACAATTAACCGCCGCACAGGCGTTGGTAAAATACCTAACCCATCAATACACGGTTATCGATGGGCAACAAGTCCCGTTGTTTGCTGGTGTTTTTGGCATATTTGGACATGGCAATGTGACTTGTTTTGCCGAAGCTTTACAACGGGTACAAGATGTGTTGCCCACTTGGCGGGGGCAGAATGAACAGGGTATGGCACTAGCGGCAATTGCTTACGCCAAAGCCAAAAACCGTAGGCAAATGATGATCGCCACTTCGTCTGTGGGACCGGGGGCAACCAATATGGTGACCGCTTGTGGGGTGGCGATGGCAAACCGTCTGCCGCTGTTGGTTCTATCGGGGGATACTTTTGCCTCTCGTCTGCCGGATCCGGTGTTACAACAGGTGGAACACTTTCACAACCCCACCACTACGGTGAATGACAGTTTTAAGGCGGTGACTCGCTATTGGGATCGCTTGACGCACCCAGAACAGCTGATGCACACTTTGCCGCAAATGATGGCGGTTTTGACCGATGCAGCGGATTGTGGACCGGTGTTTCTCGGTATGTGCCAAGATGTACAGGCTATGGCGTACGATTACCCAGAAGTGTTTTTTACACAAAACATATGGCACCCTGTTAAAAACCGCCCAGACACCGACAGTGTACAACGGGCGGCACAGGTGTTAAAAACCGCTGACAAACCGCTGATTATTGCCGGCGGTGGGGTACGCTATAGCGGTGCCCACAGGGCACTGGCGGATTTTGCTGACAAACACTGTATCCCAGTAGCGGAAACGGTGGCGGGCAAAGCGTCATTGGTGGTCGATAACCCGCATTTTGTCGGACCGATCGGCACCACCGGGTCGGCTTCGGCGAATGCCTGTGCGGCGGCGGCGGATGTGGTGGTTTCTATCGGCTGTCGACTGCAAGATTTTACCACCGCCTCGTGGACAGTTTTTAACCAATACGCTCAAATTATCGGTATAAATGCCGCCCGATTTGATGCGGTGAAACACCGCTCGATCCCAGTGGTTGGCGATGCGTTGGTCAGCCTGCAACACATGACCGATGCGTTGGGCGATTGGCAAGCCCCAACCGCTTGGCTACAAACCGCCCAAGCCCATCGGGCGGAGTGGCACCGCTATATTGCCAGTCAAAAAGACCTGCCGCCGAAAAATAGCGACCACACCCTAACCTATGCACAGGTGGTGGGGGTTATCAATACACTAGCGGGGGACAACGACTATTTGGTTGCCGCCGCCGGCGGGCTGCCGGGTGAGGTTAATACCTGTTGGGACAGCCGCAGTACGGACAGCTTCGATTGTGAATATGGGTTCTCCTGTATGGGTTATGAAATCAGCGGCGGTTGGGGGGCGGCAATGGCTCGCAGCAATGACACAGATGATACTATTGTTATGGTTGGCGATGGCAGCTATATGATGTTAAATATGGATATTTATAGCTCCGTTTTATCGGGGCATAAAATGATTGTCATTGTCTGTGATAATGGGGGATATGCCGTGATTAACCGCTTGCAAGTGGGGCAGGGGGGCAAGGGCTTTAACAACTTGTATCAAGATTGTCGCATTGCCGGCGATTGGCAGCCGGTCGACTTTGTGCAAAACGCCAAAAGCATGGGGGCGGACGGGGAGTTCGTTACCACCGCTGAGCAATTGGGCGAAGCATTTAAACGAGCAAAACAGGCGGACAAAACCTATGTTATCTCGATCCCTGTACAACAACACGCATGGACAGAATCCGGGGCGTGGTGGGAGGTCGGTGTCCCCGAAGTATCGCCCCTAGCTTCAGTAAATGCCGCCCGTAAGCAACTGGAACTGGGCAAACAAAACCAACGCAAGGGTGTATAACCACAAAGGAGATGGTATCATGCAACACTTTCACAACTTCATTAATGGTCACATAGTAAAATCAACCGCAACCGATACCACCCCTGTATATATGCCGTCGACGGGGCAACAAACGGGCGTGGTATACAGCAGCGGTGCAGCCGATGTCGACACCGCCGTATCGGCTGCTCAACGGGCATTTGCCAGCTGGGCGACTGTGTCGTCCACCAAACGGGCGGCGGTGATGTACAAGTTTCGCACTTTGTTAATCGCCAATACAGACAGAATTGCCACCGCTATTGCCAAGCAACACGGTAAAGTGTTCGAAGACGCCAAGGGGGAAGTAGCACGGGGGTTGGAAGTTGTCGAATACGCCTGTGGTATTACCACGCATCAACAGGGGGCGTATTCCCGCCAAGTGGCGACCGGTATCGATGTGCTGTCGAATCGCTATCCACTGGGGGTGGTAGCGGGGATTACACCGTTTAATTTCCCGTGTATGGTACCGCTTTGGATGATACCGATGGCGTTGGCAACGGGCAATACATTTGTTTTAAAACCGTCTGAAAAAAACCCGGCAGCGGGTTTAATATTAGCGGAACTGTTGCAACAAGCGGGCGTGCCCGATGGGGTTTTTAATGTGGTCAACGGTGGTGTCGATGCGGTGAATGCTATCCTAAAACACAGCGATATTCAAGCGGTTTCGTTCGTTGGATCGACCCCCATTGCCGAATATGTATACCAAACCGGTACCGCCCACAACAAGCGGGTACAAGCCTTAGGCGGGGCAAAAAACCATATGATTGTCATGCCTGATGCGGATGTGGCGGGGGCTGTGGATTGTATTGTAGGGGCTGGATACGGTGCGGCGGGCGAACGCTGTATGGCGGTGTCGGTGTTGGTAACGGTGGGCGATGCGGTTGCCGATACTATGGTGGCACACATCGCCGACAGAGTCCAAAACCTAGACATTGGGGCATGGGACACGGCAACAGACATGGGGGCGGTCATATCGTCCGAACACCGGCAAAAGATTATCGGCTATATCGAACGGGGCGTTGCTGAGGGGGCAAAATTGGTCGTAGATGGTCGTACCTTTACGGTGCCAGAACATAAACAGGGGTTTTATTTGGGCGGCAGTTTGTTCGACTGTGTAACCCCCGATATGACCATATACAAAGACGAAATTTTTGGTCCTGTGCTGTGTGTGGTACGGGCAAAATCGTACGCCCATGCGGTGGAGATTGTCGAAAACTGTCCATATGGCAACGGGGTTGCACTGTTTACCAACGATGGGGATATATCCCGGCACTTTGTCAACACGGTAAATGTGGGTATGGTAGGCATCAATGTGCCGATCCCTGTTCCCGTTGGCTTTCACAGTTTTGGCGGTTGGAAACGGTCTTGTTTTGGGTCTCATGGGGTATATGGGGAACAGGGTTTGGGGTTTTATACGAAGGTAAAAACTGTCACCCAACGGTGGCAATCGTCGATTCAACGGGGGGCGGAGTTTCACTTTAGCAAACGCTGAGTTACATAGTGTATGGTATATAAAATGATTGTTTATGGGTTGTTTAAAAAGCGGTTGCAACCGCTGAGGGTGGTAGCCCGATGTGGTGCTCGATCGGGGGGAGTGCGTGTGGTATTTTGTCATGCGAAGCGTGGTAAAATCCACATTGTACGCACGGGGGGCGAAGCCCCCTAGACTCACGCACAAGCCACAAACAAAAATCAACCAGTACGCTATATGGAGTCATTTTTTATAATATTGGCTATAACGGGGGAAATACATATGCAATCGGTGGCAATATTAGGGGCGGGACGAATCGCCTGGGTACATGCACAAGCGTTATCACAATTGGGTATCAAAGTGGCGTGCGCGTTTGATGTGGTGGAAGCTATGGCACAAAAGTTTGTCGATGCTTTTGGCTGTGCCCTTGCCGATAGTCCGCACAGTGCCATCACTTATCCCGATGTAGCGGCGGTGTATATTTGTACCCCTACAGATACGCATATCGATTTTATACGACAATCTGTACAAGCGGGCAAAGCGGTATTTTGCGAAAAACCTGTGGCGATGGATGTGGAGTTGGCTCGGCAATGTATGGCGGATATGTCCAGTGCCGATGTGCCGATTATGGTCGGTTTTAATCGCCGTTTTGATCCCACCCACCACGCCTTGCGACAAGCGGTGGCAGACGGGGATATTGGGCATATACACAATATCACTATCATCAGCCGAGACCCAGATGTACCGCCTTTGTCGTATGTGAAAACATCCGGCGGTATGTTTATGGATATGACCATTCATGATTTTGACATGACCCGCTACATCTTGGGCGACGATGCGATTGCCTCTGTATTTGCCAGTGGCAATATTCGTATAAACGACCGTATTGCCCGATACAATGACATCGACACAGGGGCAGTACACATGCACTCTGAGGGCGGTGTGTTGTGCCAAATTATCAATTCTCGACGGGCGGTGTATGGGTACGACCAACGCATCGAAGTATTTGGCAGCGGCGGTATGCTGCAATCGGAAAATATACACGAAAATACCATCAGAAAGTACACGCAACACGCCACCAAAACACACCCTCGATTGCAAGATTTTTTCCTGCAACGGTATGAAAAAAGCTACTATTACCAATCGCAGTCGTTCTGGCAATCGGTTACCCATAATGCCCCCGTAGCAACCACCCTGCACGATGGGGTGATGGCAACGGAATTAGCGGTGCTGGCACAACAGTCTTTAACGCAAAAACAAGTTGTACATATATGAAATATACGGATATGCAAGATATATTTTTTCTATTGCACATATGTGCAAAATCAGGTACTCTGAATACGGAGTACACTATGCAACATATAATCGAGATATAAACCAACACAGATGATACTATTAGACTTTATAATACAATTGATGGCGGGGGTGATGCTGATGTTAATGGCGATTAACATGGTACGGTCATCGGTGAAAAAAGCCTATGGAGGGCTTATTGCTAATGTGCTTGTTACCAAGTACGGCACGGTGCGGGCGGTTGTGCTTGGGGCGGTGCTGGCTATTGCTATGCAGGGGGCGACGGCGGTTATTGTGCTGACTTCTGGATTGGTGGCAACGGGGATTATTCCCCTTGCTCTGGCGTTGGTGGTTGCTATTGGGGCGGATGTGGGGTCGGCTATTGTGTTGCGGATTCTCACCTTTGATATATCTGGTTTGGTGCCTATACTGCTGGCTGTGGGCGGGTGGTTGCACTTAAAAAGCGATGTTTCACAACGGCGACATATGGGGCATATTTTGTTTGGTATAGGCTTAATTATTTTATCGTTACAGCTGTTAAAGTCCGCTGTTGCCCCAGTGGCAACGATGCCGTTGTTTGTCGACATAGCTTATTACTTTGAATCGGATTTGTTGCTGGCGTTTATTATGGGGGCGGTGCTTACTTTTGCCATGCACTCTAGCGTGGCGTCCATATTGATATTGGTGACCTTAGTACACACGGGGACTTTATCCGCCCTGCCGGGTATAGCCTTTATACTAGGTGCCAATTTGGGCAGTGGCTTTATAGCCTATTGGATGACTAGGGGCGAGGAAAAAGATGTCAGCACCGTACCAAAAATTATTATGCTGTTACGGGGCGTTATGGCGGTCATGGGGGTATTGATGTTAATAGCTGTTGTCCGCTATGCCCCCGATTCTGTACAGGCGTATGTATTTGGTATGCAGGAACAGTCGCTGATTTATACGCATGTGGTATTTAATGCGGTACTGATGCTGTGGATACCGTTTATCCCTAAGGTTATTCGCTTGGTGCAACACTACAGCAATACGCCGCAAAATAGTACGGATATGAACGGTATTTTATCGATTGCCCAACGGGCGGTCGTCGACAGTGTAACTATACACGGGTTCGTCTGTAAAGAAATTTTGTTTATGCTGGATATACTGGCAAGCAGTGTCAGTTTATCGGAAGAATCGTACCGCAATTACAACAGGGAACTTGCCGCAAGCATGGCACAGTCCCACAAAACTATACAGCAAAAGGTCGAGGACTTAAAACGGTTTTATACAGACATACCAGAAAACACCCTAACCAAAGAGGAAGCCCGTAGGATTCGGGAATACATATCCTATGCGGTGGCACTCAGCAAAGCGTCCGAATTGGTATCGGGGGCGTTTATGGACTTAGCCCATGAAAAATACAAAAACAAAATCCTATTTTCCGAAAAAGGATGGCAAGAAATTAAAGTCATGTACGAACAGCTGCGACAGGGTACTTTGTTGATGTTCGATGTGTTAATGGGCAATCGAGGCAAAGACACCCACCCCCACGCCATAGAAAGACAACAACACACAATGCAGATCCACTATCAAAAAAGCCTGCACCGCCATTTAAAACGCTTATCGGTGGGTGATACGATTACCGCCCATTCCAGTACATTGCACCTTAAAACCGTATCGAACATATACGAAATCCACAACACCATTTTATCATTGCCGGTGCATATTAAGGATACGCACATGCCAAACGCATAACATTTTTCTCTCAAAACTTATGGGGCGTTATAGCTCCTTTCTTTTTGCATAGCAATGCTAAATATGATACAAACTACAGTATAAGGAAGGAATATATACATGAAACAGTTTATATATATGGTACTCATATGGGTTTGTGGTTTGTCGGCGGGTGCGGCTGTTGCCGATAAAGACCGAGTATCGGTGATGTTGTCTTGGTTTATGAATCCCAACTATGGCAATTTTGTCATTGCCGACAAAAAGGGATTTTTCGATAGGTATAATTTGCATGTTACCTATGTAGAGCCAGCCAATCCCAGCGATCCACCGAAATTTTTGGCGGCAAAAAAGGTCGATTATGCGTTGGGACACCAACCCAGTTTACAACTGTCCGCAGGGCAAGATTGGCACATTTCCCGGGTGGCAACCATGATAAGCGGACAAATGAACAGCTTGGTATATTTACAAAAAAGTGGTATCAAAACCGTTGCTGACTTGCGAGGTCGAACCATTGGCTATTCTATTGCCGGCTTCGATGATGTGTTGTTATCTACCATATTGCAAAGTGGCGGGTTAAGCACAGACGATGTAAAAATGGTCAACATCAATTGGGCAATCGCCAGTTCCCTGTTAAGTGGCAAAGTGGATGCGGTGATTGGCACTTACCGCACCTACGAACAGATCGAGATCGAATTGCAAGGGCAAAAAACTGGGGCGTTTTACTTGGAAGAAAACGGCGTCCCCCTATATGACGAAGTGGTGTTGCTAGCCCACAACGACAACCGCTATTCTGATGTAACAAAACGCCTTATTTTAGCGTTACGGGACGCCACACATTATATCGTCAACAACCCAAACACCGCATGGGATATATTCGTATCGTGGAAACCGGACATGTTAAACACAGAACTAAACAAACGGGCATGGCAAGCCACCTACCCCCGATTATCCCTGAGCCCATCGGCACTAGACACAGCAAGATACAAAATGTTTGCGGACTATTTGTGGCAAAACAAACTATCGAACAAAAAAATCCCACCTTTAAACACCTACGCCATAGACCCATTTGCCGATTAAGGTATCGGGCATACCGCATGTGTGCGGCGTATTTTTTTGTGTTGACATCAGGCACAAATAGGTTTATATACACAAGTATATTGATTTTTTCCAAAAAATGGAATATTGTTTGTTTTATAAGATACAGTATGAGGAGAATAAAACCATGTTAGTAAACTTGTCGATTCGCAACTTTGGTCCCGTTGGTGATGAACCGTTTGAATTTTCAATGGAAACGCAACAACGCACCGAAAAAGCCAATAAGGATAAACCCTATGTAGTGGAAATCGACAGCACCGAATGCCCATACATTATGACATCTGCGGGTATTTTTGGACCGAATGCATCGGGTAAAACGACTGTTTTGTATGCGTTACAAACAATAGAACAGGTATTAGAAAAGAGTCATCGGTTTGATAAGAACGACAGATTGCCAGACAAGTCTTTTAAATTTTCCGAATTAAAAGATGCATGTTCTGAATTCGATATTGTCTTTTTACAGGGGGGGTATATTTATAATTATGTTTTACACTATAAACCCAATAAAATAGAACAAGAAATATTAAATCGTAAACAAATCGGCAAAGGTAAACAATGGGTTGAATTTGTAAATCGTAAAACCAAATATGTACATTTGGATATTATAGATGATGTTTGGGGTAAAAGTCTGTTTAAGAAATTCGGACAACACCCCATATTAGATTTAGCGTTGTGGAAATCGCTGAATGATAATCAATCAATTATTGCTGAATTACATAACAGAGATGATGTAAGTATTTTTAATGATGTGTACAATTTTTTTGGTGCTCTTCATATCATACAAGGTGATGGTTTGCCCACAGGTACAGGGACTATACATTTGGATGATGATAAACAACAAATATTAAGTATGTTAAATATAGCTGATTTCGGAGTTCAAGATACTGTACTTATATTAGAAAAAGAAATTTCTCATGATGAATTGCCGGAGTTGTTTGAAGATATTGTACCTAAGTTACAACAGAAGTTAGTTAAAAAAGAAAACTTCTCAATCCCAATACCTGATGGGGGAATGCTTAAAATTTATCCTAACAAAATTGAAGAGTATAGTATTCGTTTTAAAATGCGGGCAGATGTAAACCAACAGGAACATTCTTTCAAGTTGCGGGATTTATCATCTGGTACAAAATCATTTTTCGCTTATGCAGGTATATTATCAGCTAAATTAAAACAAGGCGGGGTTGTATGTATCGACGAAATAGAACGGTCGTTACATCCATATTTGACAAAACATATTGTCGATATGTTTAATGATCCTGAAACAAACACGGGTAAAGCACAGCTGATTTTTACTAGCCATGATATATCGTTACTAAACAAAAAAACATTGCATCCGGAACAGGTGTATTTTACACAAAAAGACGATTACACATTGCAAAGCGAATTATATTCATTGGCAGAATTTTCTTTAAAAAATGACCGTGACGGTGATTATGGTAAAAAATATTTGCAGGGGGTGTTTGGTGCTATACCGAATATTGTGTCATTATGGTAAGAAAAAGAAAACAACCCAATTCCTGCAAAGAAAATCACTGTTTACTTGTCATATATACAGAGACAGAAGAAAAGTACTTGAAAGCACTGAAGAATAAATATAACATACAGTATTTATGTTTTGACAGAAAAAAAGCACATGGCGGTAATAAGGAAAACCTACCTAATGGGCATACTTTTCAACATACTGCATCTAAAATAGAAAAAAAGGGTACAGTGTATAAATCCATATATTATGTGTTTGCTATGGAATATATAAAAGATAAGACCCGCCTTAATGGTGTGATTCAACATATTGAAAATTGTAAAAAGAAAAAAATAAGTATATACAGTGAGGATATTCCCGTTGAAGCACTGCCACAGCTGCCCAGTATAGAAGCGTGGTTTTTGTTGCACTTTAAGGAGTTATGTGCGACTGGTGATGTGTCAGCTGATTGTGAGACGAAATTAAAAAAACATATGCCGAAATATGAGAAAAACAAAACAAAAGATTGGCGACCCATATTAGAAAAGACAGAAATCGCTATTTCTAAATATAACGGAACCAAAGAAATACGAGAAAGGCATGATTCACAATTCTTACAATTGATACGAGCTGGCGTAACCTGCCCCGATATGCAGATTGCCAATTTTGTGGACGATCTTATCCACAGGCGTATATAATCATATACAATACTTACACTTCCCGCATCAGGTGGGCGTTGCCGCCGGCGGCACTTATGTTGTTGCTGAGGGTTTTTTCGCTGATAAAGCGGTATAGGTAAAACGGACCGCCGGCTTTTGGTCCTGTGCCGGACAAGCCCATACCGCCGAAGGGTTGTGTGCCGACCACTGCTCCTATTTGGTTGCGGTTTATGTATATGTTGCCTACTTTGGCATTTTCGGCGATTTTGTCGATGGTGGTGTCGATGCGCGAGTGAATCCCTAAGGTCAAACCGTACCCAGTAGCGTTAATCGCTTCGATAACCGAGTCGATGTCCGATGCTTTGTAACGGATCACATGCAGTATGGGTCCAAAGTTTTCTGATTTTAGTACGGAAATATGGGGAATTTCTGCCAACATCGGCGGGCAAAAAGTACCCGTCAGCCCATCGGGCATGGGGCATGCGTGTAGCACTTGGGCGTTTTTTTGTAACCACTGTTTGTGGGCGTTTAGGCTGTCGAGGGCGGTTTGGCTGATAATCGGTCCTACATCGGTGGACAAATGGGTACTGTCGCCGATGTGTAGTGCCTGCATTGCCCCGATAATCATGTCGAGTACTTCGTCTGCCACATCGTTTTGTATATATAGTACCCGTAAAGCCGAACACCGTTGTCCGGCACTTTGGAACGCCCCCATAATCACATCGTCGCAGACCTGTTCTGGCAGTGCGGAGCTGTCGGCGATAAGGGCATTTTGCCCGCCGGTTTCGGCGATAAAAGTTACAATACCGTGCGTACGGGTTGCCAGCTGGGTAGCGATAACTTGGGCAACTTTTGTCGATCCGGTAAAGCACACACCGCCTAAATTGGGGTGGGGACATGCCACTTTGCCCAGCTGTGCCCCATCGGTTAAAATCAAGTTTAACGCATCCGCAGGAATGCCCGCTTGTTGCAATATTTCCACCGCTTGGCGGGCAATACGGGGGGTGCTGTCGGCGGGCTTTGCCACTACTGTATTGCCCGTTACCAAAGCGGCGGCAATCTGCCCCAAGAATATGGCAAGGGGGAAATTCCACGGTGATATACACACAAACACGCCCCGCCCGCTGGTGTACAAGGTGTTGTCTTCGCCGGTCGGTCCCGGTAGGGATTGCGGCGACAGGGTATTTTGTCCCTGCACCGCATAATAGCGTAAAAAGTCCACCGCCTCACGGATTTCGGCGATGGCATCGTTTAGGGTTTTGCCCGCCTCAATCTGCAACAGTGCCAACATCTGTTCCGTGTGCTGTTCCAATATATCCGATGCCTGCAACAGCATGTCCGCCCGTGCGTTAAGCGGGGTTTTGTGCCATGTGGTAAACGCATCGCTTGCGGTTTGCATAGCGGTTTCGATGTGTGCGGTATCCGCCAGTTTTACTGTGCCTATGACGGCACCCGTATTCGGGGCGATGTTGTCGCTTGTCCTATCGCCAAATATATCTTGTCCGCCAATAAGGCTGCTGACCGTATGGGGCGTAGTGGTTATTGCAGCGGTGATGTTTTGGATATTTTCTAATAGGGGAACCACCTGTTGTACATCTGTAATGTCGATACCTTTGGCACATATGCGGTTGTGTCCACAGACAAAGTTTGGGTGGGCAATAGCCGGGTGCGGGGTGGCGTTGTGTTTTAAAGTGCTGTCGACAGGATCGGCGATAATGTCGGCAATGGGGATATGAGCGTTGGCAATGCGGTTGACAAAGTTGCTATTGGCACCGTTCTCCAGTAACCGCCGTACCAAGTACGCCAGTAAACTTTTGTAGCCGCCAACAGGGGCGTATACTCGCACGCTGTGTCCTTGTTGTAACAACGCTTGTTGTAACGCCCCGCCCATACCGTGCAAGCATTGGAATTCGAAATGTTTGTCTTTAGCAAGGGTCAGCACGGTGGCTATCGTATGGGCGTTGTGGCTGGCAAAACAGGGGTATATACAGTCGGTATAGGACAAAATCTTTTTGACACAGGCGATGTATGATACATCGGTGTGCTGTTTGCGGGTAAACACGGGAAAATCGGCGGTGTTTAAAGTGTGCGACCGTTTGATTTCCGTATCCCAATACGCTCCCTTTACCAACCGCACCATTAAGCGTTTGTTATGGGTTTTAGCAATGTCCGCCAGCCAATCGATATATACAAACGCCCGTTTTTGATAGGCCTGTACCGCCAGCCCCAATCCTTGCCAATCGTCTAAGCTGGGTTCTGCGACCAGTTTTTCGACAAGGGTCATCGATATGTCGAGCCGTTCGCATTCTTCCGCATCGATACACAAGCTGATATTGTACTGTGCCGCCAGTTGGCACAGCTGTAACAATCGGGGGTATAATACTTCGAGGACGACCGATTGATGGGTATAAGTGTATCGGGGGTGCAGGGCGGATAATTTGACACTGATACCATCGCTGCGGATAACATCGGTGTTGCGGTGGGTTTTGCCGACCACCTGTAATGCCTGTTTGTATGCTTTAAAATAGCCCATAGCGTCTGCATCCGTACGGGCGGCTTCGCCCAGCATGTCGAATGAGTGGTTGTAGCCAAATTGGGCGTTCTTATCGGCTTTTTTATAGGCTTTTTGGATGGTTTCACCGATGACAAATTGCCGTCCCATCATGTGCATACCTTGCCGGATACATTGCCGTATGACCGGATCGCCCAAACGGCGGGCAAGGGATTTTAAAGTTTGCGGAGCGGTTGTGCGTAAATCCTTTTGGGGGTTTTTCAACAGTTTTCCCGTTAGCATCAATCCCCAAGTCGATGCATTGACAAACATCGATGGAGAATTGCCCATGTGATCTTGCCAAGCTTGTCCGCCGATTTTGTCTTGAATAAGGGCGTCTTGGGTGCGGACATCGGGAATCCGCAACAGGGATTCTGCCAAACACATCAGGGTAATCCCCTCTTGTGTCGACAAGTCGTATTCTGCCATCAGGGCATCCATACTGTTACTGTTTTCATGGGATTTTCGTACCAGCGACACAAATTCGGTCGCTTGCCGGTCGATGGTGCGTTTTTGCGAATTCGATAGGGTAGCGTAATCGATAAGCGGCTGTAACACATCGGATTCGTTGGCATAAATACACTTGCGAACAAGGGTGCGATAATCGGTCATAAGGTTTTCTCTGGTAGTTAAAAACACATTGTTACATTTTGTGGGTGCATATATATCGCTCTCACTTATACTTTGAACTATCTTTTGCCTTTTCAGTCAAAGTATATTTTCTGTCACGAATAGTAAACTCATGGTCATATTTTTCCGTTGTGTCTTTTTTTGTATCCAATTTAGGACGCAAAAATTTTAATTTTAATATAGCCACCATTAATTTTAATATAGCCACCATTAATTTTAATATAGCCACCATTAATTTTAATATAGCCACCATTAATTTTAATATAGCCACCACTAATTTTAATATAGCCACCATTAATTTTAATAATATAGGTATCCTAGATGATCCTAATTTTAATTTCGCAAACACGACCGTCCAATAATCACGCATACAGGCGGTCAACCTAGATAATGTTAATTTAAATCTCGCAAACTCATATTTATAATACCCTCGTACTTTTAAAGTCAACCTAGATAATATTAATTTAAATCTCGCAAACACGACATTAAAAATAAATATCACTGCGGTAATAGATGCTAACACACCTAATAACAGAAATACATAATCTGTGTCCCAAAATACACCGAAATTGAAAGGGTAGATATTTGTGACAAGAATTTTTATACAATTTGGTGGAATTTTTTGAAAGAAGAATATAGTGAACAATGCAGAAAAACAAAAAAATATAAAAATACTCAAATGGATATTTGTCTTAGATACCGACCAAGCATTTTTTTCAAAATCTACCGTATCTACGACTTTATACAAATTTCCTTCAAATTCGTCTTCTAACATATCTATATGAGATTCCCAATTTTCTAACCAAAATTTAGAACCTTTATTGATCAATACCCATGCAAATGCAACAATCATTCCAACAAACGATAGGAATAATTGCAAAAGTGTCTCCTGTCCAACCACTTTTTCACTAAAAACGCCTAAGAAAATCGCACCCACTATAAGATATGCATATTTGTTGCGTTCCCAATAAAGATTTATTTCGAACTGACGAACTTCATGAGCCCTTTGCAAAGCCCTACAGTGTTCCTTACTTCCTCGCTTGAAACCCATTAAATCAAAATACTCTTCTCTATCCTTACCTGCATTGGATGTTTTCGCCACATCCTTACTTATAGATATGTTCGCTTTTACATTTATATCGCCATTTATATTTATATCAGACACAACTAGATTTAGACTCCTTTAATTTTCAATACGCCCTAAGTTATACTTTTAGCACTATTTACACCAAATTATTCTGTACCACTATAAAGGCTGTTATTCCATAAGACATACTCTCAACACATGGGGATACGAAACCATGCTAAGCGTATCCAATTCGGCACGCAAGAGTGTACATAGTACATAACAACAACATTGTCAACACCATTATTTTAAAAAAATTTTAAAATTTGCAAAATCTGTGGTCTTTGTGTATACTCCGCCCATAGTATAACCCTGTAACTATAACCCTATAACACAGAAAGACTTTTTATTATGACCAGTGAACACATTATCGGCTTTGCCAGTGTATCCAGTACGGATACTTTTCATTCTATGAACCCAGCCACCAACAAACCGTTGACAACCGCTGTTAGTAACGCCAGCACGGACACTATGGAATCGGCGATTGTGCATGCCCATAAAGCGTATCAAGTGTATAAGCATACATCCATTCACCAGCGGGCGGAATTTTTACGCACTATTGCCGCAGAATTGGGGGAGCGTAAGGAGGATATTGTAACAATGGGCATGCAGGAATCCGCCCTGCCCGAAGCCCGGTTGCAAGGGGAGTTGGCACGGACTATGGGACAGTTTACCGCTTTTGCCGATTATATCGACAAGGGCTATCATCTCGATGCCCGTATCGAAACCGCTATAGCGGATCGCTCCCCACTGCCCAAGCCGGATATTCGCTCGCTGAATCAGCCGCTAGGGGTTGTGGGCGTGTTTGGGGCATCGAACTTTCCTTTGGCGTTTTCCACTGCGGGGGGCGACACCGCCTCTGCTCTAGCTGCCGGTTGTACGGTGGTGGTGCGGGGACACAATGGACACCCCTTAACCAGTGCCATTGTGGCACGGGCGGTGCAAGCCGCTTGTAAAAAGTGTAACATGCCCGATGGCACTTTTAACCTTGTGCAGGGGGATACTTATGACATCAGCTATACCTTGGTCGAACATCCGTTAGTACAAGCCGTTGGCTTTACCGGCTCGACACATGTGGGTCGCATACTGTTTGATAAAGCCGCCGCCCGCCCCACGCCTATTCCTTTTTATGGGGAATTGGGGTCGATAAACCCGGTTGTCCTATCGCCATCGGCACTGGCGACACAGGGGGCGGACATTGCCACCGCCCTTGCCGCATCGGTGACTATGGGGTGTGGGCAATTTTGTACCAATCCGGGACTGGTCATCGGGCTGGCGGGCGAGAGTTTAGAGGCGTTTGTGCACACTTTAAAAGCCGCCGGGGCGGACGGGGCAGAACAAACTATGCTGATGCCGAAAATTGCCACCGCATACCACAAACGCTGTGCGGAGATGGCACAGCACCCCGCCGTCGACACTGTACACGCAGATACGGCTGAGGCGGTTAATGCGGGAGCGTTTACCCTGTTTAAAACCACAGGGGCAGACTTCATCGCCGACCCAGTGTTACAACAGGAAATCTTTGGCCCGGCGACTCTAGTGGTTGCCTGTGCCGATACAAACGCATTGCTCAGCGTATTGGAAGCGTTGCACGGGCAATTAACCGCTACCATCTGGATGGACGACAACGATACAGAGTTTGCCCACAAAGCCCTAAACATAGTATCGGAAAAAGTAGGACGGGTGCTGTTTAACGGTTTTCCAACCGGCGTAGAAGTAACAAACTCTATGGTACACGGGGGACCATACCCCGCCAGTACCCAGTCCAGAACAACTTCTGTGGGCAGTATGGCGATATACCGGTTTTTACGCCCTGTATGCTACCAACAAACCCCACAATCTTTGTTGCCCGAAGTCCTAAAAAATGAAAACCCACACGGATATACCCGCATGATAAATGGCGTACTCACCACAGACAGTATATAATCTCCATTATCCGCAAAATAAAAATACCCCATTAGGGTATTGACAAAGATATTTTATTGTGATACTTATACCCTGTATGGGTATAATCCTTACCTATATATTTGGTTAAGATACATATGGGGGGTGATGCAATATGCAGACAATCCCTATAAGTCGCTTTTTATTAAAGGAGAGTTACAATGAAATGTATAATTTTTGTCCGTAAAGGCATATTGTTTTGTGCGGTGTTTGGGGTTATAATTTTTGCCGGGGTGTCGTATGCCAATGATGGTGCTATTACCCCATCGGAACCCCCGGCTGCTGTACAAACACAGGAGACTATATTTACAGATGCCGCTTCTAACCCTATTGTCCCCCCAGAACAGCAGGTTTCTAACGAAAATGTGAATATTGGGGGTATGCGAACTATGCGAAGCGGTCTGTTTTCCCAATTGTACGGAGATGGTAGTGACGGTGCTATTTCACAATCGACTCTTACAGCTGCTTGGGGGCTTATGGTAGGATTTTGGGTTGTGGTGCTTGCGTTGGTATTATAAAACAGCGGGCAAGGGAGTCATATCAACCCATGTTTTGCCCGCACTTGATTTTTGACAGGCATCGATAAACCGCATACCGTTTAATCCGTCTTGGTATGAGGGTATATGGGCGGGCAGTGGTATTTTTTGTCCACTCTTTTGTTTTCTGTGGCGGTGGGCTTTGATAATCGGTGCTGTGTCTGTATATATGTTGGCAAAGGCTTCGATGTATCCTTCGGGGTGTCCGGCGGCGGTTCGGCTGAGTGCTATCGTGTGTGGGTGTTTGCCCCCGACTCCGGCACGGGTCAGTATTTGGGCGGGTTTGTCTTGGGCGGTGTGTAGCATCTTGTCGGCATTTTCCTGTTGCCATTCGATACTGCCCTTTGTGCCACAGATTTTAAGTGTCAATCCATGTTCGCCACCATCGGCGATTTGTGATGCCCACAGCATGCCTTTTGCCCCCGTTTCAAAATCGAGCAACACCTGTACATCGTCATCGACCAAACGGTTTTCGCCAAAGGTGGTCAGCTGGGCAAATACTCCCGTTGCCTGCAAACCAGATACAAATGTCATCAGCTGATAGCAATGGGTACCCAAATCCGCTATTGTACCCGCCCCACACAGTGTGGGGTCTTGTCGCCATAGGGCTTGTTTAGTACGGGCGGTGTCCGCCCGGGATAGGCTGTCTTGTGGATAGGTGCAATGGATAGTTCGTATATGACCTAAATCACCGTTTGCCACCATAGTACGGGCTTGGCGGATTAAAGCATTTGCTGAATAGTTATAAGTGACAACCAAATGGGCATTGGCGTTTTTTACCACCTGTTGCAAGCGTTCGGCTTGTGCCAAAGTGGCGGTCATCGGTTTGTCGCAAAACACATGGATACCGGCGGTTAAAAAAGCGTCTATCAGGGGGGCGTGTAAGTGGTTGGGGGTTACGATACAGACCGCCTCAATGCCATCGGGGCGGTGGGTTTCGGCGGCTATCATGTCTTGATATGTGCCATAACACCTGTTCGCATCCAGCCCGATAGCTAGCCCCGATTGTAAACTGCGATCGGCTGTCGACGACAACACCCCTGCAACTAAGCTGTAATGCCCGTCTAGACGGGTGGCAAAGCGGTGAATTTTACCGATTAACGCCCCCTGTCCACCGCCAACCATGCCCAGCCTTATGGGGCGGGTGTCCAATGTTATTTCTCTGTCTTGTGGGACGATGTCGTTGTGCATGGTGCTTTCCTTTTGGTATGTTTTTGTATGGTACTGCTCCATACAATCGAATAAAAAAAGTATTTTGTCAATGTATATTCAATGAAAAATTTAATTTATTTATTGACAGTAAGAAAAAAATATTCTAGTATCGTTATATACGGCTGTGGTGTGTTGATAAAATCCACAAGCCGTCGTGTATAAAGTGTATTTTATAATGAGGAGAGAACTATGAAACATTTTAAATTTATATGTATTGCTATGTTATTGGCGTTTTCTGGTGTGGCACCTTTTGCCCATGCGGATAACGAACGGTTTGTGTTGATTTCACATGCACCGGATTCGGACAGCTGGTGGAACACCATTAAGAATGCTTTGAAGAATGCGTCTTCTGAATTTAATGTCAAGACCGAATACCGCAACCCGCCAACTGGTGATTTGGGCGATATGGCACGGATATTGGATCAGACCATAGCGTCTAATCCGCACGGTATCATCATTCCCATTTCCGATTATGATGTCCTAAAAGGCGGTATCAGTAAGGCAATCAGAAAAGGTATTCCCGTGATTACCATTAACTCTGGTACCCACGCACAGTCTGAAAAATTGGGGGCGTTATTGCATGTGGGACAGCCCGAATATGCGGCGGGGCTAGGTGCCGGCAAGCGGGCAAAAGCAGCAGGGGTAAAATCGTTCCTGTGTGTTAATCACTATATCACCAACCCCGCATCTGTGGAACGGTGTCAAGGCTTTGCCGATGGTTTGGGCGTGCCACTAGGGAATCAGATGATCGATTCTGGACAAGACCCATCGGGTATCGAAAATGCCATACTGGCGTATTTGCGGAAAAATCCCAATACGGATGCGATTTTGACTTTGGGTCCGACCTCCGCACACCCGGCATTAAGTGCCCTTGGTAAAATCCGGAAAAAAGGCGATATATACTTTGGTACATTCGACCTAAGCGGCGAAATCACAGCGGCGATTAAAGATGGTACCATTCAATGGGGTATCGACCAACAGCCTTACTTGCAAGGGTGGGTACCGGTGGCGTTCTTGGTAAACTATGTACGATATGGGGTTATTCCCGGCAACCATATTAACTCTGGTCCCGGATTTGTTACCAAAGACAATATTTCTCTGGTTGAAAAATACGCAGGCGAATATCGCTAAGGACATACCTATATCGTATGGATAGGATGAGACACAAAACGGGATTCCATTAACAGTCGGTTTGTAAAATGTTGGTGGTTTTCCGTTGTGGTTGCAGTGTATATGTACTTACAACAAGGGTGTTAATATGAAAAATACGCACACACAAACCTCTTCGCTTGAACGGGACGAACGCATCCAACATGTGTCGAAGTGGAAAAAACTGTTGTCCAGCCCCGAATTGGGGGCGGTGTCGGGAACGGTTTTGATATTTGTGTTCTTTATTATGGTCGCTGGCGATACGGGTATGTTTGCCCCCGATGGGGTGATGAGTTGGCTGTCCGTGTCTGCGTACTTGGGGGTGATTGCAGTGGGGGCAGGGCTGTTAATGATTGGCGGTGAATTTGACTTGTCTATTGGGTCGATGATTGGTATGGCGGGCATGCTGGTTGCGGTGCCAGTGGCGTTTTATGGTTGGTCTGTGTGGGTGGCAATTGTGTTTTCGTTTGCCGTGTGTATGGGCATCGGTTGGGTCAATGGGTACTTGGTGGTTAAAACCAAATTGCCATCGTTTATTATATCCCTTGCGTTTTTATATATTTTGCGGGGGTTGACTATTGCTGGGGCGATTTTGTTTACCAACCGTACGATTGTTGGCGGTATATCCGATGAAATCGCAACGGATCGGCTGGCGGGATTGTTTAACAGTGTTATTGGCAAGGGGGTATTTATACAACTTGCCGATTGGGGGGTGATTGAGTCGTTTAAGGACGGCAGCCCAATTGTAGAAGGTGTTCCGATTATTGTATTTTGGTGGTTTGGGTTAACCGCACTGGGGACATGGATTTTGTTGCGGACAAAGTACGGCAATTGGATTTTTGCATCTGGTGGCGATGCTAAATCTGCCTCTAATGTGGGGGTACCGGTCGAGCGGGTGAAAATTTGCCTGTTTATGTTTGCCGCATTTACCGCTTGTGTCTATGGTATTTCACAGGTGATGGAGTTTGGATCCGCCGCCGCTGATAGGGGGTTGTTAAAAGAATTCGAGGCGATTATTGCTGTGGTTATTGGCGGTACTTTGCTGACCGGTGGGTATGGTTCGGTTGTCGGTGCTGCGTTTGGGGCGTTGATATTTGGCGTCGTGCAAATGGGTATTTTGTACACGGGGGCACCGTCCGATTGGTTTCGGGTGTTCTTGGGGATGATGTTATTGGGGGCGGTTATTTTTAACACCTATATCCGCAAAAACTTAGCCGGGAGATAGCTGTGCCGTATACAATTGAATTAAGAGATGTGCGTAAGCACTTTGGCTCAGTGATTGCTTTAAACGGCGTGTCCATATCGGTAAATGCCGGCGAAGTTTTGTGTTTGTTGGGCGACAATGGGGCGGGGAAATCGACCTTGATTAAGACTTTGGCGGGGGTGCATAAACCGACCAGTGGGTCTATACTGCTGGAGGGCGAACAAGTGGTATTTAACAGCCCCCGGGACGCTTTGGATAGGGGCATTGGCACTGTGTACCAAGACTTGGCATTGGTGCATTTGATGAGCGTTACTCGCAACTTTTTTATGGGGCGGGAAATCACCAAAGGGTGGGGACCATTTAAACAATTCGACTGGCAAAAATGCAACCGCATTGTGAAACAAAAAATGCTCGATATGGGCATCGATATTCGGGATCCCAGCCAGCCGGTGGGGACTATGTCTGGGGGCGAACGCCAATGTGTTGCCATTGCCCGTGCCATCGATTCAGGGGCAAAAGTGCTTATCTTGGACGAACCGACCGCCGCCCTTGGGGTACGCCAATCGGCAACCGTATTACAATTGGTGGTACGGGCAAGGGCAAGGGGGCTAGCGGTGATTCTCATCACCCACAATGTGCATCACGCCTATCCTATTGCCAACAAATTTGTACTGTTAAATCGGGGACAAAGCATGGGGCAGTTCGACAAACAACAGGTGTCCCGAGAAGATATTTTAAACATGATGGCGGGGGGCGTCGAAATGGAAAAAATGCAGGCAGAACTAGAGGCCAGCATACGGCAAGCGGATGCCGCATACAACACCCCCCCAATAGAAAGGCAATAGATATGCAAAAATCATTTTATAGCCCACAGGATGTAAACATTGCAGACTTTGAAAAAATCATACAACAGGGGGCAGAGGGGGCAGAGGGGGCAGAGAGGGCAGACGCATGCGAATATAGCCTAAATGTCGATATACAAAAAGGCGTTGTTATATACGATGCAAAACCGATTTTACAAGCGGTGCTCGACAATGATACAGACACTGTAACCGCTTATAAAAATGAGATGTGTTTTGTGTTATCCGATGGGGCGGGGGTGTTTGCCATTAGCGGATTGTATACGGATATGGCGGTACTCGACAATGCCAATACCGTATTTGACCGTATCCACCAATCGCAACAGGGCGATAAAAAAGGCGATCATTTTTCTGCTGCTGGTAACAATATGCGTATTTGGAATGCGTTACAAAAATTGGCGGTGCAATCGCCGGCGGATTTTGTCGACTACTATAAAAACCCTGTGTTACATGTGGTGTGTGCGGCGTGGTTGGGAACGGGGTATCAGCTAACTTCGCAAATAAACGGTGTGCCCCCGGGCGGCACATCACAGCATATGCACCGGGATTATCACCTTGGCTTTCAAAGTGATGCTACCTGTGCCACATTTCCACTATCGATACAAAAAATCAGCCCCTTTTTGACCTTGCAAGGGGCGGTTGCCCATACAGAGATGCCTATCGACACGGGACCGACGAAACTGTTACCGCATTCGCAAAAGTACGATTTGGGATACATGGCGTGGCGGCAACAGGATTTTATCGACTATTTTGATGCCCATTATGTGCAGCTGCATTTACAGAAAGGCGATGGGGTGTTTTTTAATCCGGCACTGTTCCATGCGGCGGGCGGCAATGTGACCGCTGATAAAACCCGTATTGCCAATTTGTTACAGGTGTCTTGTGCATTTGGTAAGACTATGGAAACACTCAATTACCCGGCTATGATACAATCTGTATACCCGGTGTTACAACGGGCGTATGTTGATGGTGTCGTTACAGCCGACGAAGTACACAATATCAGTGGCTGTATTGCCGATGGCTATGCGTTTCCCACCAATTTAGAAAAAGACATTCCACAAGGGGAAGTTGCCCCGCAGAGCTTACAAAGCTTGGTTGCCGCCCACGCCTTACAAGGCAGTTCTCACACAGAGGTTATGACCGCTGTTGCGGCAAAATTGCATTCTCGTACGGATTAGGTTGTTGCATGTTTGCAAATGGGGCGGAAAACGATGTATTGGTTATGGGACGGGTGGGCGTCGATATGTATGCACACGATGTCGATACGGATTTTTCTGATGCTTCGCTGTTCGTCAAACAGGTTGGCGGGTCGGCGGGCAATATGGCGGTGGGGCTTGCCCGTGCCGGCTGTACAGTGGGGTTTTACGGCAAGGTCGCAGCGGATATGTTGGGCGATTTTGTCCACCAGTACATGCACCAGCAAGGCATCGACATACAAGGACTGACCCGCACCACAGGACAGGCAAAAACCTCTCTTGCCATTTGTGAAACCAAAGCGGACACCTGTGGGGCGGTGTTGTACCGCAACAACGCCTCAGATGTGCATATATCGCCGCAAGATGTAAAAGCGGATTATGTAAAACGGTTTAAAGCGTTGATTGTTACCGGCACAGGATTATCACAAAATCCGTCGACAGATGCCACCTATACGGTGATACAATACGCCAAACAATACGGCGTAACCACCATATTAGACTTGGACTATCGCCGGGACGCATGGCAATCGCCCTCTCATGCCCAACGGCAATTTCGCACCGCCTGTATGCAGGTCGATTGTGTTGTCGGCAATGTGGAAGAATTTCAAGTGCTTTGTGATGGGGATACACAGGGAGATACACAGGGAGATATACAGGGGGATAAACAGAGCGAACAGGTGCCATTGCCAAACGGCTGGTGTGTTTCTGGTGCTATATCCGCATATGTGGCACAGCTGAGGCAAAACGGGACTACTGTGGTGTTAAAAAATGGGCAATATGGCTGTGTGGTGTACCGTCCTCATGCTTTGCCCCTGTTTAGTGGCGTGTATACGGTACAGCCATTAAAGCCCTATGGGGCGGGCGATGCGTTTGCCAGTACCCTTATCGCCCACCTGATACAGCACCGACACACGGATACACACACCGCATGGCATCAGGCACTGATAAGGGGCAGTGCGGCGGCGGCGTTGGTGGTATGCCGATTTGGCTGTGCATATGCCTTACCCACTGCTGCGGAAGTCGATGATTTTATCGCTAGCCATACTATTGGGCATATGCCCATACAGATACGAAAGGAAAAAATTTTATGACGCATATTATATACGCCTATGACAACAACAACGCCCCGATTATCGGTACGGATAACACGGTGGTACCCCTATGTTATTTTAATGAATTGCTGTTGCAACAGGGACAGCAATATACCTATGATTTACCCCATCATGAAACTTGTATTGTGCCGCTGTATGGCACGGTTACGGTTGCGGTGGCGGGGCGGTCGTTTACTGTCGGCAGCCGTACAGATTTATGGCAAGGGGTGCCGAATGGCGTATATGTTCCCATAGGTATGGCGGCTACTATCACTTGTGATAGCGGTGATACCAATGTGTTTATTGCTGGCGGCAAATACGATACGCAATTGGTGCCTTTTGCTATTGGTGATACGGATGTGGATATTGTCCAATACGGCTGTGATACGACCAAAACCCACCGCAAAATCAAACATATCTTGGGACAAAAAAACGCCGATAAGCGGGGGCGGTTACTGGTTAGTGAACTGTTTACGGTCGGTAGTGGCGGCTGGTCTGGTTTCCCTCCCCACAAACACGACACGGATCGTATGCCCGATGAGAGTCGCTATGAAGAAGTATATCAATTCAGATTCAACCCCCCGCATGGCAGCGGTATACAAATGTTGCAACAACACGGGGCAGAGGTGGGCGATTGTTATCACTTGAAACACCGCACTACTTTTATGATCGACAGGGGCTATCACCCCTGTGTGGCGATGCCCGGTTATGAGATGTATTATTTTACTATCATTGTTGGCGACACGCAAAAATCGCTGGTGCAGTATTTCCAACCGGAACACGCATACCAAGTCGATACTATCCCCGGTATCAAAGATATGATTGCTAAGTTCAAATAATGTGGTCTAAATAATGTGTACATAATGCAGAGGATACAACAATGACAGTACGGATCGGTATAGTAGGACTGGGCAGATTAGGCAAACAACACGGTAAAAACTTGGCATTTAAAGTACACGGGGCGGAACTGGTCTGTGCCTGTTCGGTTGTTGCCGAAGAATTGGACTTTGCTAAACAGGTGTTGGGGGTGCATACGGTGTTTGGCGATTATGCACAAATGCTGTGCGAGATGCAGGGCAAAATGGATGCGGTGTTTTTGGTGACTTCGACAAACGGGCATGCGGATCAAATTATTGCCGGCTTGCAATCGGGATACCATGTGTTTTGTGAAAAGCCGTTGGCACTGCAAGTAGCCGATTGTGAACGGGTCGAGGCGGTATGTGCACAACACCCGGACAAAGTCTGTTTAATCGGCTTTGTCCGCAGGTACGATGCCAGCTATTATGATGCTAAGCAGCGTATCGATAGGGGACAGATTGGTACGCCTGTGATGGTGCGGTCGCAATCGGGGGATATGGACGCATGGGCAGAATTTCAGATTGCTTTTTGTGAAACCAGCGGCGGGATATTTCTCGATTGCAGCATTCACGATATAGATTTATGTCGCTGGCTGTTGGGGACGGAATTTGCCCAATTGTACGCTATTGGCGGGGCGTACGCCCACAAAGGCTTTGAAGCCGTACAAGACGGTGATAATGTCAGTGTCATGGCGAAAATGGCAAACGGCACCATGAGCTACATTTGTGCCACCCGCACCCAATGGCACGGACACGCCACCCACACCGAAATCATCGGCACCAAAGGCACTTTGCAAGTGGGCATGAATCCCCACAAAAACCGCCTGAGTATCCTCGATACGCACGGGGTTAGAAACGAATGTGTACAGACCTTTTACGAAAGATTCGAACAGGCGTTTTTAAGCGAAGCACAAGATTTTGTCGACTGTATTAAAAATCGCACAAAACCAAGGGTAAGCCTAGCAGACGCTACCGCCGCCACCCGTACAGCCATTGCCATGACACAATCGTATCGGGCAAAAACTTTGGTCGATTTGGATTGACATGGGGGCACAGTTCCCATCGATAAAAATATCAATAAAAAAAAAAAAAGTACTGTAATTGTTTTTTTTCGTTGTTATTTCTTGAAAATATGGTAACATGCGATGTAGGAGAGCTGTGTGTGCCGTTTCATCTGTGCGGCAACATTAGGTTTTGATTCATTGCAGTTAAAAAAAGGTAGGAAATTATGACTCATAAATCTGTAAAATTTGTTTTGTTAGCGGTATCTGCGTTGGGTGCTAGTGGTATGGTTTTTGCTGGTGGTTTGCCACAAGGGGGCGTGGTACAGGAGGGCTCTGCTAGTATTGCATATGCTGGGGGGGGGGGGGGGTATACTCTCACCATCGATCAGCGGTCGGATAAAGCAATTATCAATTGGAAAAGTTTTTCTGTGGGTAACGATAACACGGTCAACTTTAACCAACCCAGTAGCGACTCGGCAACTTTAAATCGGGTTACGGGTGATTTTACTTCGGAAATTGCTGGACAAATTAACGCTAATGGCAGTGTATTTTTGATTAACCCTAACGGTATCATGATTACCAAAGACGGGGTTATCGATACGGGCAATTTTGTTGTCTCGACTCTCGACATCGACACCAACGATTTTTTGAATGGTGATTATACCTTTACTAAAAATGGTAGCAATGGCGTTGTTGCCAATCATGGGCGTATTTCGGTCGATGACGGCGGTTTTGTCGCCTTGCTTGGTGGGGCGGTTAAAAATGAGGGTACGATTCGAGCCCATGTGGGCAAAGTGGGTTTTGCCAGTGGCGAAAAAATTGTTATGTCGTTTGGCAACAACGATTTTTTACGGGTCGAGGTGCCTACAGACAAATGGGACACCCTAACCGATTCGCAAGGCAATAAAGTATCTGCAACTGTCGACTTGGGCGGCACTGTCGACTCCCGGGGCGGATTTATCGACATAACCGTTGCCGATGCGTCTGATATTCTCCGCCAAACTATTTCGATAAATGGTATTGTATCGGCAAACACTGTGTCCTCGACAAATGGCGTTATATCGATTAGTGGCGGCACTCTGGGTGTTTATGGTAAAATCACCGCTGATGCGGATTATGGCAATGCGGGTAGCATAAATGTCGCCGTAGATTCCATCGATGGCAAGGGTCAATTTTCTGCGGTATCACAAAATGGCACTGGAGGAAAAATTAAAATATCGTTACAACACGGGGCGGATTTAACCGCTGGTACAAGTTTCGATGTGTCTGGTCGCACCGCTGGGGGGAGTCTCTCCCTTATCGGTGGACTATCCGGCAAAGGTGGGTCGAAAATATTGGGATCTATCGACTTTAAAGCCGACAGTACGAACGGCAAGGGCGGATATATCGACATTGGCAACAAGGGCGGTTTGGTTGGTCTGCTTTCTGGTGCTATATCCGCAACCGGTAAAGCACAAGGCGGGCGAATCCGTATAGGTGGTGCGTTTCAAGGCGGTGGCTACGACCCAAAAACCAGCCAACTCGACACCAAAACCCAAGACCTGTTTGTAACCCGTTGGTCGGATAACAGCACCCTTGTTAGTGCCAGCAAAACTTCGCTGGGCACGGGCGTACATATCGATGTGTCATCTGCATCCGGCACAGGCGGCACGGCTATTTTGTGGGCGGATCACACCACCAATAACTATGCGGCTATCGATGCCACTGGTGCCACCGGCGGCGGTGCTGTGGAAATATCCGCTAAGAAAAAAGTCGAAAGTTTCGGCTTAGCCCGGGTAAAAGCCGGCAATGGGGTTATTTTGCTCGATCCGAAAAATGTAAGCATTACTGCAAAATGGGGCAGTGCCGCAAACCAAGTACAAAAGATTGCATCCAGACAGGGTTCAGGGGAAAGCAGCAGTCAAGGGGATGAGTTTGGTGCTAGTGTAGCGTTAAGCCGTGATGGCAGTAGGTTAGCCATAGGGGCTCCCGGCGTTGCTAATGGAGGTGCGGTATATATTTACGATGTTACCGGTGGCAAATGGGGGGCGACAGCAACCTATAAAGATAAAATTAAGGATGGTATTTTATATTATTCGATTGATAGTAAAAAAATTGTAAAACTCGCCTTAGAAAGTTCAGAACGGTTTGGCTCTAGCGTAGCGTTAAGTGCTGATGGGAGTAAATTAGCTGTCGGTGCCCCGTATTATGGTAAGGCAGGTTCGGTACGCCTATTTCGTCTCAATACATACCATGTAGAGTATTCTAATGGCAAGAGGAGTACTGATGTAGAGGGCTTATTCAATATGATAGGTGGTAACAATAGATTTGGCATTCCCGACGATGCTAGATTTGGTGCCAGTGTGGCTATGAGTGGTGATGGATTGAAAATAGCTGTTGGGGCATATGATGACTTCGAAAGTAAAAGTGGTGTCTGGTACAGTAAAACTTGTGGTAACGGTGGACGGTGTAGAGGTGCCGTATATGTATACAGTATGAAGTCATGGTCACTTGACGACATAACGAACAGAAAATTTGCAAAGATTAATAGACAACATGCTGGATCAATGCAATATAATAGTCCTATTCATGGGGATAGACAGCTATCCCGGTTGTATGATTATCACCGCTTTGGTTTTAGCGTGGCTATGAGTAGTAATGGCAAGAAGCTAGCTGTTGGGGATCCTATCCACAGACATATGCCTAGAACAGCTAATAATAATCATCAAAAAGGGGCGGTACACCTAATCGGAATTGGGTATCCAAATAATGGTGGTGTCAGCCCATATTATGCACGGCTGGTTACAAGTAGTGATTCAGGAATAGGTGATAATTTTGGTGCCAGTGTTGCTCTGAGTAGTGATGGTTTCAAATTGGCTGTGGGGGCACCGAATCACGATAACGGTGCCGCTGGTGAAAACAAGTATGGGGCGGTGTATCTGTATGAAATTCCAGATAATGGGTGGGCTAGGAATACTAGTAGGGATTATGGAAATTTTGCCCCTCCGACCCTTATGAAAAAGATCGATGTCGAACATGCCGGCTTTGAACTTGGTGCTTCTGATGGATTGCGCTTTAAACATTTGTTTGGCACATCTGTAGCATTCGATAAGACAGGTGACAAGTTGGTTATTGGGTCACCCGGTGCGAGTAATGAAACGGGACATGTGCGATTGATAAATCTTTCCGATATGAGACAGGGTATACAACAACAACTAAATAGTGGTGCAAATCTCACCTATTATGCCAGTAACAATATTACCGTAGATGCGGATATAACAGCTAGCGGTGGCAAGCTTACCTTAATCGCCGGCAAGTCGATTATTGTTAATCAAAATATAAACATTAAGGGCGGCTTGGTGTTAAAAGCCAATGACGCCAGTGCCGCTAATGTTGGGTATGACCCATCGATACGGGATACAGGCAAAGCGGTCATCACCGTTGCAGCAGGCAAAAAACTAGAAACCGAAGGCGATTTGATTATCAAAATGCTAGCGGGCGAAAGCGGTGCCGCTAACAACAAAAAACAAACCGGCAAAATCACTGTCGACAAAGTAAAAGGCAAGCGGGTTAGCATTGCGTATGCAGGTGCAACCGGTGCAAATAGCGATTCGGAAATTGTTATCCGCAACGGTGGGCAAGTCGAGGCTACTAAATCTCCATCATCCGCAGAGGTTGTCTTGGAACTCAAAGCAGACAAATTTACCAACCTATCAAATAGTAATGCTTTAAAAACAGCATCAAAAGGTCTGTACTTGGTGTGGGCAAAAACCCCTGCAACTAACACTATGGGTGGCATAACCAACTATGGTTTTGTGCAATTTAACAAGCCATACAGTGGTAGTGGTTGGAGCAACGCTGGGCTTGCTGAGAGAGATAAAAGTGCCTTTATATACAGTGCCAATCCATCCTTAACCCTGTCATCGAATACAAACAAAAAAACCAAAGTGTACGATGGCAATTCTGCACAGGCAGGCGGTGCCACCAATACCTTTGCGTTCAAAAACAACGGGGTTTATAATGGATTGAAGTTTAAAATCGGTGGGTATGTGGACACTTCGTCCAATAAGCACTTTAATTTCAAAGGCACCTTTACCACCAATGCCAGCGGTAAGTTTTACAACACAGCCGGTACTGCGGAGCAAAAGGATGTGGGAACCAATTTAACCTTGAAATTTGCAGGACATGCCATATCGTATGTGGACGGCAACAATGTACCCGCATACGGCTTGGCGTCCGCACCCACCATAGACAATGTAACCGGTGCATCGATTACGCAAAGAATATTACAATTGAAAGTGAATGACTTGGCTGTAAGAGACCGCCTAGAGACGGGTGGCAACAAAATTGCCCCCGTGTATATCAAAGGCGGTTTATCTGGATACAGCGGTGCTGTGGTAAGCAATGAAACCGTAACATTAACAATAAATGACGGGGCTTTTGTATATGATAATGATAGAAGAGGAGATGACAAACCCATATACATCGGTGATACAAGCAAGTTTACACTAAGCTCCGGAAATTATAAATTGCAATACGGGGCAAGTCTTGTCGGGGGTACGCTTATTGACGGACTAACAGGTAATATAAAAGTATCCACAAGATCTGGCGGTGGTAATACAGACCAAAGTCCCGATGGCAATGGCGGCGGTGGCGGTGGCGGTGGCGGCGGTGATTCAGGTGCCGGCGTTGTTCTGTTAGGTGCCGGTGCTGTCGTGGCGACGCAAACCGGTGTGTTAGCCAAAGTTACAGCAGCCGCAACAGCGGCAGCCGGAGCGGCGGGAGCCGCCGGTGGTGCCGGTGCCGCAGGGGCAGCAGGGGCAGGTGCCGCCGGTGGTGCCGGCGGTGCAAGTGGCACATTAGGTGTCCCACTTGGCAGCATCGACACCATCTTTAACAGCGGTGTATACGCCCACCTGAGCGGTATCGACATGCAGGCACTATATCAACCACAAACCCCTATACCATCCATATTTAACACACCGCAACAGGTAACCTACAAAGCCAAATACACCACCACATACGATATGACCATGTTGGCACACAACATCAAGGCACAAAAGGCGGTACCCCTGTACGAGCTGGATGAACACCTATACGAAACCTTGAGACGCATATTCGTACAACAATCGATAGCAACAGACAAAACTGCCTATACAGAGACAAATGACAATGATCCTGTGTGATATAAAAGCGGTTCTACCACGGTAGAGAATAGGTTTTGATGTTGGTAAAGCTTTTCATAGCCTCGATGACCCCCTCTTTGTAGCCATTGCCACTGTCTTTAATACCGCCAAACGGGGACATCTCTATGCGGTAGCCGGGCACTTCCCAAATGTTGACCGTGCCTACATTGAGACCTTTGATGTATGCTTGCATCCGTCTGAAATCATGGGTACATACCCCGGCGGACAAACCAAAATCCGTAGCGTTGGAAATGGTACGGACGCTGTCGTCGTCGTCTGGCACCCGAATAATCGGGATAACCGGGCCAAAAGTTTCCAACATCACCAAATCGCTTGTATGATCCACATAATCAACCACAATAGGCGGTAACAACGCCCCTTGTCGCTTCGGGTGATACAAGATTTTTGCCCCCTGTCGTTGGGCTTGTAACACCCGATTTTCAAACAGTTCTGCCGCTTTCGCATGTATCACACAGCCCAAATCTGTCCCCGTATCCAGCGGATCGCCAAATGTGATGTTTTTGGCTTTTTCTAATACGATCTCAGAAAATTTATCCGCAACCGATTTTTGACATAAAATGCGTTTTACCGCTGTGCACCGTTGACCAGAGTTTTTTGTCGCCCCCGCTACTGCCAATTCTGCCGCATGGTGTAAATCGTCTTCATCTAAATCGTTACAAATAATCAGCGGGTCATTGCCGCCCAATTCCAATATTTGGCGTTTATATACCGCTTTGGCGGCAATCAGCTTGCCTACGGCAACACCGCCCGTAAAAGTCACCAAGTCGATGTTTTTATGGGTCATCATGCCATCGCCCAAATCTTGGGGTAAGCCGGTGATAATCGATAACATCTGCGGCGGTAGTCCCGCCTCATACAAGGCATCCGCAAGCCAAACAGCCGTCAGCGGCGTAAGTTCGGTGGGCTTGACAACAATACAGTTGTTGGTGGCAATGGCAGGGGCGATTTTGTGGCTGACCATGTTTAACGGGTGGTTAAATGGCGTGATGGCAGATATGGCGGTTAACGGTTCCCGCATGGTAAAGATTTTCCGGTGTTTGCCCTGCGGGGTAATATCACAGGAATATATGTCCCCATCGTCCAAAATAGCCATCTGGGCGGTCAGCGTATACACATCATACGCCCGCCCGCATTCATAATAAGCGTCTTGTAACGATATGCCCAGCTCCGCCACAATAAGCCGTGCCAATGCGTGTTTGCGGTCGTTGATGATGGCAGCGGTGCGGTTTAAAATACTTTGCCGTTGGTAACGGGTTAAAGTCGGGGTATAGCTGCCGGCGATGTCAAAGGCTTTGGCAACATGTGCAGCAGTACCCGCCGGCACCGATCCGACAATGTCATCGGTATAGGGGTAATGCACGGGGATACGGTCTGTTGTGGTGACTTTTTCACCGGCGATACGCATGGCTTCATGGCGGGGCTCAATGGGAGTGGTCATGGTTTTTTCCTCATAGGTGACTAGCGGCGGTTATGGCATAAAACAACGCATCGAAGTTGCGTAACTCTGGGGCGTTGGGTTGATCTATTACTCGATTGGTGATAAACGGGACTTGTTGTTCGGTCAAGCCGCCGTGACTGCGTAACGGCTCGTTTAACGCCGCCAAGTCGTGGCGGTGTTCTGAAGTGCCAATACATACATTTTCCCCCGATACCATGACAATATCGCCAATGCGATCGGCGGGCAGCTCAAAAGTTTTAGCCGCTTGTATACGGGTCAAAACATGGGTGATAGCGGGGTGTTGTAATAGCTTGGCAACAATCGCATCACGGTCACAGTCATCGGGCAAATAAGCGGTGGCAAACGATCCTAATGCCCCGTGGTGTACCACATACGGGTCTGTGATAGGCAGGATAACCCGAGCAGCGTTTGCACCCAACCACCCATCGAGTAGGTCTTGTACATAAACCACGGCGGGGCTACCGTCTGCAAGGTGTTTGGGCTTCATACCGTGATCGCCGGTAATCACAATCGCCGCCCCCAATGCGTCCAATTGCCCCAAATACCCATCGAACATAGCGTAAAAATCTTGGGCGTGTTGGTGGTCGGGGGCGTATTTGTGCTGTATGTAATCGGTGGTGGTTAAGTACATCACATCTGGTTGCCACTGTTGTAGCAATTTTACGCCGGCGGCAAACACAAATTCGGATAGCTCAGCCGAATAAACGGGCGGTTGTGCCATGCCTAGCCATGTGCTGGCGTTTTGTTGTCCGTGTTCGCTGGCGGTCGAAGTAGCAGATTTTTCCGCTGAAAAACACTTGGCTCGATTGTCGTCAAATTGCAATCCCGCCCCCAATAAAGCCCGCAATTTGTCTTTGGCGGTAACGATGGCAACTTTGGCACCGGCGTCATAAAATCCTTTGAATACAGTGGGGGCTCTTAGGAACCGTACATCGTTCATCATCACCTCTTCGCCCGTTTCCGTATCGAACAAGAAATTGCCACAAATACCATGTACAGACGGTGGACACCCCGTAGCAATCGACACATTGTTCGGATTGGTAAACGAAGGCATAACCGCATGTGCCAAACGATCTGTCCCTGTGGCACGGATACGGTCTAAGTGGGGCATCAGACCTTTGGCAATGGCGACCTCTAAATACGCTGGTTCACACCCGTCTAGGCAAATAGCGATGGCAGGTACTTTCGGCATGGGATAAGAGCGGTCATTGATGGTAAGTGTCTGCATGGGTGCCTCCTGTGTAAAATGTGCATAAAACTATTGTACAATGTGTAAATACCATAAAACAAGGTATATTACAATCCTTTCTAACGGTGTTTTACACGGTTACGAAATGGAAAAGTAGTGTACTGTTAGGGTGTAGTATAGCCTATAATGCACATATGTGCAATAACAACTGTGCATACCCTATTTTTCCGTTACTGTAATGGTCATAGAAAATGTATGGGTATGCGATGGGGCAAGGGCGGTCAATCCGTGCTTTAGGGCGTATGTTGTCGGGCGTGTAGGGGAGGTGTGCGGCTGCATATTGTGGGCGTTGGTCACATTCTCTACCGGTTCGAAACAGAAAAATGTGTCCACATCGTTGGAAAACAGCACAGCGTTTTGACTGGTGGAGGTAACGGTGACTGTATAGGTGCCATAATCGGCGATACAGGGGCTGTCGACGCCATAAAACAAATTGTCGACTGCCTGTACAAACGGTTTGGCGGTGCAAAAGTCATATGCGGCGGGCAGAGCCTGTTTGTGCAATGGGATACAATTTTTCGATTGCCACATGCCCTGCATGTGTACCTGTACAGTTTTTAAACCCTGTGCATTAAAAAACGGGTGAAAGCCCAATCCAATCGGTTGATGCACCGTATCCATATTGGTAAACGACAGGGTATTAATAAGGCGGGTTTCTGTCAAGGTAAAATGCTGCCGCAAGGTAAAATCAAACCCCCATAAATCGCCAGCTGTGTGGTGTTGTACAAGGGTTATGCTGTGATCGTTGCGTGCCTCTACATGCCAAGCGGTATAGCAGGCGGCACCGTGAATCGCATGCGGCTTGGCAATAGCCGACACGGGCAGGGTATGTGTCCGTCCGTTCCATATAAACGAGGCATCTCGAATACGGTTTGAATAGGGGGCTAAGGGATAGCTGCCGCCACTGATAATACGGTTATGTACGGCGATGGCTTCTGGTGCCAATGTTTGCACAGGCATCAAAATATCCCGCTGGCGGTGCTTGTAATACAACCTCACAATCCGCCCCCCCAAATAAGGTGCCACGGTCAATTTGAATGCGGCATTTTCAATAGTAGCATTAGCCATAAGATTGTCCCTCGTACCCCCTTCGAAACCGTCCACATGATGTCTGTATCCCTGTACTCCCGTTTTCCGTATTCTGTCAAATCTATACTCCAAAGATACCATTAGATGTGTCGTCTGTCCCCCCACTGTGTACGAATATGCGTTTCATGGTTTCGTACAGTTTTTCGTCCAGTTCGTAAAAAGGTACCACCTTGTGTGCCTTGATATTGTTTGCAAGAAATGCCATGTCGTATGTGGTGGTGTATTTGACTTTGTAGTTTAATTGCACCGCTTGGGGGGTGTTAAACACTGATGCCCAACGGGGGGTTGTGGTTTGTGCGGACGGTTGATATATTGCCTGCATATCGATACCCCGTAAGTGGGCGTATATGCCGGTGGTGAATATATTGTCGACACTGGCAACACTTGTGGTACCTGCACCTGCAATACTGCTGCCCAACAGTATGGCACTGGCACCTAGTAGTATTGTGCCGCTGTTGCTATCGCTGCCACCGCTGCTGCCTAGTGTTAATGTGGATTTTGTCTTGCCGCTGCTACCGTCATAACTCGATCTGGATTGTCTGCTATCACGGGCTCTGTACAGAATACCTGATTTATATTTTGCGTCATCGCCATCAGCAGCTGTGGTGGGATTGGCTTGGAAATCGCCCTTTGCAGGGTCGTATGTCACAGTATTCTTGCTAAAATCGTAGTGTATATTATTGAGATGCGTACTCGCAAGGGATTTTGTCCATATTAAGAACCGCCCTTTGTCGCCATTGCTATCAACTATTTTTAGGGCATACCTGTCCGAATTGTTGGTAAATTTCTCTGCTGCTAGTTCAATAACCACATCGCCTTTATCATAGTCGCCTATGGCGGTTATTTGCCCGCCGCTGCGAATGACAATTTCCACATCGTTATTGGCATCCGCTGTGCCTAAGTGGACAATACTGACCCGTTTACCGTCTGCTTTCCACACAGTGATTTTGCCGGTTTGTTTTTTGTTAGCTGCTGCACTGCTTTTACCGGTGTGCATCTTGATAAGCAAATCGCCACTGCCGCCGGATACGGTTTTGCCTGAGGCAACGGTGATTTCGGCTTTGCCTGTATCTCTGTCGCTGAGAGCAAAACTGCTATCGCTGGCGTCATTGGCTCTCAACACCAGTCCACCATTGATTTTTACATCGCTGTTAATGTTAATCGACCGCCCGGCGATTAAGGTCAATTTCCCTGTACCTGCCGTAGTGATTACGGCATCATCGACTGTAATATCGTTGCTGGCGGCAATATATACATTGGCACCTGTTTTTAGTTTTTCTATGATTGGCGATACGGTATCTTTTGGCAGCTTGTATAAATACACAGCCCCCTCATTGTTGTGTTTTTTACCGTTGGCACGGGAGACACCTATCGCTAGGTTATTGCCATCACCATCTAAGGCAACGGCAAACCCGAACCTCGTATTTGATGTTAAGGAAACGCCGTTGCCATCGTTTATTTTAAGTCTCTGGTCGACTGTATGTCCCCATGTGGTACCGCTTACGGCAAATACATATACGGCACCGGTACCCCACTTAATCTGTGGGTCAAATACTATATGATTATTTTCGTCTAAGTAAGAACCCTCATACCACACACCTTCACCCCAAGCACCTACCGCTAATCGGGAACCGTCATTACTTAAAGCAATGCTGGAACCAAAATAATCGCCTTTTCTCAAAGAGACACCGGCACCGTCCCCGATGGTGTTTTGCAAGGATAGGGATCGTCCCCAGCTGCCGTTTGTGTTTACGGTAAACAGGTATACTCTGCCTTTATAGCTGTCCCGTCCTAAGGCACCGACTGCTAACTTCGACCCGTCGTCGCTGAGTGCCACCGCTTCGCCAAATTGTTCACCAGTCTGTAGCGATAGGGTTTGAGAACTCCCGACACTATCGCCATGCCCGTATGTTTTGGACAATCGAAAAGCATTGTTGTTGGCAATAGTATACAATTTGACAACCCCTCGATGGTATGCCTTAGTGTCGTCATAAGGGGCACCGACCGCTACTTTGGTGCCGTCGCCACTGATGGCAACCGATTCGCCAAAATGTCCTTTGGTGGTGGATTTTTGTTTGTGCAACTGTGTTACGGATGTACCCCATGTACTGCCGCCAACACTGAATAAGTATACGGCTCCGTAGCGACCACCGCTAGGGGTACCTGAGGGCATACCTGTAGTATCATAAGGGGCACCAACCACCAATCGACTACCGTCATGATTTAAGGCAACGCCAGCACCGAAGCGATCGATATCGTTTAGCGATACGCCGTTGCCATGGGCAACTTCTGCGGTGTAATAGATATTTTCGCCAAAGTCTTCACCACCACTCAGCTCGAACAGATACACCGCCCCCCGATTGGTGCCGCCGGTATCGTTAAACTCAGCCCCGACCGCCATTTTTGTGCCATCGTCGCTGAGGGCAACATCGGTGCCAAACCCTTCGTTATAAGTCAGGGAAAGATTTTGTTTTTCAAACACTTTATTCGTTTGGCTAATCGTAAGGGTACCATCGTGTGTGGCGGATGCTTTGTTTGTTTGGGTAACCGTCTTGCCCCATGTGGTAACAGAACCGCTAACAATATACAGATACACCGCCCCTCGATTACGACCCCCATCGTCATCCCAAACAGCCCCGACAGCCAACTTCGTCCCATCAGCACTTAACGATACACTACGACCAAACCTATCACCATAATCCAAAGAAACAGTGCCAGAGGATAGAGTTGCCCCATGCGACAGTTTTACCGCTTGCGTTACCGTACTGCCCCATGTGGCACCAGAACCGCCGACAGTGTACAGATACACCGCCCCTCGAGCCCAACCCCCATCGTCATCGCCATAAGTCCCGACAGCCAACTTCGTCCCATCACCACTTAACGATACACTACTACCAAAATAATCCCAATTATCCAAAGAAACAGTGGCATGACTATCAGAAAGTTTTACCGCTTGCGTTACTATACTGCCCCATGTGGCACCAGAACCGCCGACAGTGTGCAGATACACCGCCCCTCGATCAGAACCCCCATCGTCATCCCAAACAGCCCCGACAGCCAACTTCGTCCCATCACCGCTCAACGATACACTACTACCAAACGAATCATAATCATCCAAAGAAACACTGGTATGGCTATCAGAAAGTTTTATCGCTTGCGTTACTGTACTGCCCCATGTGGCACCAGAACCGCCGACAGTGTACAGATACACCGCTCCTCGATCAGTACCCCCATCGTCATCACCAGTAGCCCCGACAGCCAACTTCGTCCCATCACTACTCAACGATACACTACTACCAAAATAATCACTATTATCCAAAGAAACAGTGCCGGACGATAGAGCTGCCCCATGCGACAGTTTTACCGCTTGCGTTACCGTGCTGCCCCATGTGGCACCAGAACCGCCGACAGTGTACAGATACACCGCCCCTTGACTATATCCCCCACCGTCATCATAATGTGCCCCGACAGCCAACTTCGTCCCATCAGCACTTAACGATACACTCTGACCAAAATAATCACCATCATCCAAAGAAACAGTGCCGGACGATAGAGCTGCCCCATGCGACAATTTCACCGCTTGTGTTACTGTACTGCCCCATGTGGCACCAGCTACACCAACAGTGTACAGATAGACCGCCCCTCGATTACTGCCCCCATCGTCATCATAGGAAGCTCCAACAGCCAACTTCGTCCCATCAGCACTTAACGATACACTACTACCAAACTCATCACCATTGTCCAAAGAAATAGTGCCGGACGATAGAACTGCCCCATGCGACAGTTTTACCGCTTGCGTCACTGTACTGCCCCATGCCCTACTACTAACAGTATATGTATATGTGGTGCCTGCGTTATAGCCATTGCTATCGTCGCCCGATGCCCCTACTACCAATTTGGTGCCATCGCCACTTAGGGCAATAGAGCTGCCAAAATTATCATTTTTAGATAGGGAAACCCCGTCAACTCCATCGGCAATCTTTTTTGTTTGGGTGATTATGCTGCCACTGCTCCATGTGGCACCGCCTACAGTAAACAGATATACCGCACCGGCATCGCTTGCTCCTGTGTCGTCACCATCGGCACCTACCGCTAATTTGTTGCCATCTTTACTTAATGCAACGGCGTTGCCAAAGCGATCGTTGGCAGATAGTGAAATTTTTCCAACGCTGTCTTTAAGCTGTTTTACTTGGCTAATTGTGCTGCTGCTGCTCCATGTGGCACCGCCTATCGTGTATAAGTATACCGCCCCTTTGGCAGAATCTGTGCCATCGGCACCTATTGCTAATTTGCCACCATCAGCACTTAATGCAACGGCACTGCCAAACTGGTCATTAGCGGTTAGTGTCAGTCCCCCTGTGCCATCTTTAATGGTATGTATTTGGCTGACTTGACTGTTGCCGTCCCATGTGCCACCGCTGACAGTAAACAGATATACCGCCCCTTTGCTCGAATTACTACCGCTGGCACCTACCGCTAGTTTCGATCCATCTTCGCTGAGTGCCACAGCCGATCCGAATGTATCCCCTGTGGTTAAGGTTAATCCCGCAGTTCCCGTAACAATATCTTTTATTTTTGTAACCGTATCGCCCCATGTGGCACCCCCGACAGTAAACAAATATACTGCCCCTTTCGAGGAGTCGGCACCTTTGGCACCTACCGCTAATTTTGTACCGTCCTTGTCGAACGCAACAGAACCGCCAAAGCCATCGCCCTTAGACAACAAAAGTCCGCCCACCCCATGGGCAATCTTGGTTTGTTGGCTAAGCGTACTGCCCCATTTGATATTGTTAGCCGAATCCGCATCCGCAACCGTAAACACATATACAGCACCCGCATTGGAGCCGCCGGTCTCATCGCCACTAGCACCTACCGCTAATCGCTTGCCATCTTTGCTTAACGCAACAGAACTGCCAAATGCGTCATGGGCAGATAGGGAAAGTTTAGCAGTTGCGTACTTGTTTGTTTTGGTAACCTTACCGCCCCATGCGGCATCGTTACGATCTATGGTAAATGTGTATATGGTACCGGCATTATTTCCACTGGTATCATCGCCACTAGCACCTGCGACCAACTTCGTACCATCGCCACTTAAAGCAACAGCACTGCCAAACGCATCATCCTTCGACAGCGACACACCGTCATTATGGGTAATTTTGTGTAGCTTGATAACTGTATTCTCCAACGCATAGCCACCAACATTAAACACATATACTGCCCCGTGATTAATATTGCTGCTACCGCCCGTACTATCCCCCTCAGCACCGACCGCTAATCTGTTGCCATCATTGCTTAAAGCAACGCTGCTGCCAAACCCATCACCAGCCGTTAAAGAGACACCAGAGCCAGCGGCAATTTTCGTGGTCTTTGTAATCGAATCGCCCCATGTAGCACCGCTGACACTAAACAAATATACCGCCCCTGCATCGTTGTCCCCGGTATCATCACTCATGGCACCGACCGCTAATCTTAACCCATTATCGCTGAGAGCGACAGCGGATCCGAATGTATCCCTCGAACTTAACGACAAGCCCGCAGTTGTTTTGCCGATGGTTTTTGTCTTACGAACTGTACTGCCCCATGTGCTACCAGAACCAGCAACCGTAAACAAATGCACCGCACCTGTGTCGTTATCATCGCCACTAGCACCCACCGCTAACTTCGACCCATCGCCACTTAAAGCAACAGCCGATCCGAATTTGTCATCCAAACTCAAGGACAATCCCGAACTTACCTTTGCTGTTTTTGTAACCGTGTTGCCCCAGCGGCTGCCGATAACACTGAATAAATGCACCGCACCTGCATCAGATGCCTCCGTGTCATCACCCGTAGCACCTACCGCTAACTTAGTGCCATCACTGCTTAGGGCAACCGATGACCCAAACCCATCGCCGCTGCTTAGCGAAACGCCGTTGCCGTCACTAATACGGCGGGTGTACAAAACATCCTTGCCCCAAGAACTGGCAAGGGTACTTATTTCAAACAAATACACTGCCCCTTTGTTTTCATGTGCCGTAGCCCCATATCCCTTGGCACCTACTGCTAACTTGGTGCCGTCATCACTCAGTGCAACCGATGAGCCAAAATTACCAGCCACTTTCAAATCCAGTGTGTCTTGATCGCTTATTACCCGTTGTACTTCGACTGTGTCGCCCCATGTGCTGCCCGATAGTTTCAATAAATACACCGCTCCCCGTTTGCTGCCGCCTGTATTGTCATCGACAGCCCCTATAACCAAGCGGGATCCATCTGGGTTTAACGCCACAGAATAGCCGAATTTATCGACACTAGACAACGAAACACCATTGCCATCGGTAATTTTACCGACATTGGTAACCAAATTGCTCGCCGAACCACCATGCACCGTAAATAAATACACTGCCCCTAGATCCTTACTGCCGGCATATATAGAGCCTACCGCTAATTTTGTACCATCATCACTTAACGCAACGCTGCTGCCGAACAAATCGTTTTTGTCTAAACTGAGGGTCGACCCATCGTGCATCACAGTACCATCGGTAATCGTAGCAGTACGGGTAAACCCTAGCCCCCATCTGAAACCGTCAACTGTAAACAAATATACCGCCCCCCTGCTGTCATTGGTACCCTCAGCACCGACCGCTAACCTCGATCCGTCACCACTTAACGCCACAGAATAGCCAAACGCATCATAAGCCGATAGAGAAAGACCACCCGTACCGTTTACAATCCGTGCCGTACGCCGGCGATTGGGCGAAGTCCCCCAATCTTTGCCATCACCAGACAATACAAACAACGACACAGATCCTGCATTATATACATAGTTAAAATCGCCCTTGTTACCGTTGTTGTCGTGCGACTCACCAACCGCTAATTTAGTGCCATCATTGCTTAACGCAACGCCGGTGCCAAAATACCCATTGTTCCCGTATTCTAAATAAGAGGTGTTGGTAACGCCTTTGCCCCAATCAACAGAATAGAAGAAAATTCTCCCCCTGCCATCCCGATAGGGAGACGCTTTTTTCACGAACGGCATACCCACAACCAGCTTAGTACCATCCGCATTAAACGCCACAGATTTACCAAATTGCGAATTGCCTCCTTTGACATCTAGACCAGACCCATAGGCAATCTTATACTCTTGCGACAGCGACTTGCCCCACTGAGATCCTTTGCCGCCAACGGTGAATAAATACACCGCCCCGTTATCGGGTGCCCCCGTATCATCACCCCGAGCCCCGACAGCCAATTTGCTACCGTCTTCGCTGAGAGCCACAGAAGTACCAAAATTGTCATTGTCGTCCAAATCCAGTTCGAAACCCGCAAGGGGTGTAGACGACATAATGCGTTTTGCCTGTGCCAAGCCGCCCGAAAACTTGCTAATAACCACATTTTTAGGGTCGAGTAAAATAACCCCGTTGCCCACCTCGACCCGTTTTAAACCGAAGCTGTCGACTTTTTTCTTGCCCGATATTTCCACCGCTCCGCCACCAGTGGCACCGGTTGCGGTAATTTGGGCATAATTATTGGTGGTGTGATCTGCCCACAGTACGACAGTACCCCCCGTGCCCGATGCGGATGATGTATCGATGTGTACGCCCGTACCCAACGAAGTTTTACCGGCACTGACAAGCCCGCTGCTATCAGACCAGCGGCTGACAAATAAATCTTGGGTTTTTGTGTCTAGTTGGCTGGTTTTCGGATTGTATCCCCCACCTTGAAACGCCCCGCCAATACGAATACGACCGCCTGTAGTCGTACCCTTTGCCGATATGCTACCAGAAAACAACCCGACCAAGCCGTTTTTGTTGGATATATCGATATACCCGCCTGTGCCATCGCTGCCATCAGCAACAAAATCGCCCGAACCGACCAGTTTATAATATTTATCGCCCGATAATCCACCGATTAAGGATACACTACCGCCCTGTTTACCGCTAACATCAAACACCGCCCCACGACTGAGACTTGCCCCCTGTTGTAACGATATTTTAATCGCTCCCCCATTACCCGTATCGGCAGTAGCAGATATGGGAGCAGACATATTTAACGACTGCACGGCAACATCTATAAGCCCCGCATTGCCATAATCGGCATCAGCGGTGATTCGCCCATTGCCGGCAAGCCCCAACGAACCGCCACTAATGGATATAACCCCGTCCTGCGAAGATACAGTGTTTGCAGATACAATACCGCTAATAGATATAGATTGCCGTAAAATATCAGAGGCATCGGCAACGGTTATATCGACAAAACCGCCCCGTGATTCGATTTTACCGCTTAAATCAAGGGTAGCAGAAACTTTGTTGCCGTCCGCATCTATCAGGTCTTTCCATGTGTCTGTAGGCACTTCGACCCGCAGGAAATCGCTATTGCCAAACGACATGACAATCTTTTCGCCGCCAGCAAAACCGACCGTACCCACATGTGCCCGCACAAAACCCTCATTTTTGACCGCTCCGCCAAGCAACGCCACAAAACCGCCATCGTCCACAGAAACAGTCCCCCGATTGGTAACAACGCCATTTTGACCGCTTTTGGTGAATGTGTAATCGCCATTCAAAAAATCGTTGTTATCAATATCGAGGGTCGAGGCAACAAAATTGCCCGTATCGATAACCCCATCGGCAGTAATCAATATGCCATTGGGATTGACCAAAAACACACTACCATTAGCATTAATCTGCCCGGCAATCTGCGAAGTAAAATCGCCTGTCACTCGATTTAGGGTTGCCGAATCGCTACTGGGCTGATTGAAGTTTACCGTTTTGCCCTTGCCCACAGAAAAATTTTCCCAACTGATAATCGCTTTGTCTGTGTTTTGGTCGATATTTAAGGTGCTACCCTGTTGATAAATATGGGCACTCCCATCGACCACCTTACCACCACTGGGGAGTTCCCCCGCATAAGCGAAGCCACCCACCAACGCACCGACAGCATACATCGACGCCGTCACCATAAACATTTTTCTGTTGTAAACTATTTTTTTCATTATACATCTCCTAATTTATTCATTCCTAAACAACAAATATCTTATAAACAAGACACACACATTTATGTCATAGCTTGGGGGCATTTGTCAATCCTTATTTTGATTTATCTTAATGACATTTACATGGGACTTCCCCCGTGCAAATAGGTTTTTAAATGTGTATTTTTACTGCTGCGAACGATGTATGGAATCAACGATGGCTTTGGCGGCGGTTGTGATGTCGTGTTGCGTGTGCGTACGACACACGCACATTCGTAGTGCTACAGCGGTTGTCTGGGCATCGATACCGATGGCTTGCAGGGTTGTCGATGTGCCTTTGCCAGCAGAGGCACAGGCGGATCCTGTGGATACCGCCACCCCTTGCAGGTGGGTAAACACATCTTGTGCGTACACATTGGGGATATATATATTTGTTGCCGCCGCTATCCGTGTGGCATCGCCCCCTAAGATTTTTGCCTGTGGTATGGATCGACATATGATGCGTTCTAACATATCCCGCATATGGGCAATGCGGTTGCAATGGGTATCAGCAGCTTGTACCGCTAAATCTACCGCCGTTGCCAATCCTTTAACCAATGGCGTTGCCACCGTGCCGGCGCGCATCCCCCGCTCCTGTCCGCCCCCGTGTAACAACGGGGTTACGGCAGTGCCTTGTTTCACAAGTAACGCCCCTACCCCTTTGGGACCGTATATTTTGTGCCCTGATAAAGACATAAAATCCACCCCTATATCGTGAAACGCTACCGGCATTTTGCCCACCGCTTGGGCGGCATCTGTGTGAAACACCGCCCCCACTCTATGTGCCAGTTGTGCCATAGTTTTTATATCTTGAATGGTGCCAAGTTCGTTGTTTACCAACATCACACTGACCAACCCCACCGTATCGTCCAGCATTTGCCCATACGCCCGCATGTCGACAACCCCATTTCGACATACGGGCATTTCCACTACCGTATACCCGTGTTGTGCCATATAGTAGGCACTTTCCCGCACACAAGGATGTTCGATAGCAGATATGAGAATTTTATGTTTATAGGGATACTTTTTTGTTATGCCCCCAATACTTTTTATCGCCGTGTTATTGGCTTCGCTCGCCCCAGAAGTAAACACCACTTCATGGGGTTTTGCCCGTAAGGCACGGGCGATACAACGGCGGCAGTCATCGACCACATCCCCCGCTTGCCACCCCAGTACATGGGTCACACTATGGGGATTGCCCCATGTATTGTGCATACAGTCGACAACAGCTTTTTGCACCAAAGGATCTATGGGAGTGGTGGCGAAATTATCCAAATAAATCATATCGATTTCCATTATCTTTACTATATATCATCCCTTGTGGACATGTTGACCATGTCGATATATGTGCGTAAAAACCTATCTATATCCGCTTGTTGCGTATGCCAGCACAGCCCCACCCGGATCGAGCATTGGGCATAAGACGGGGGATAGCCCATGTTTTTCAGGGCTTCTGATTCCCTTAACACAGCGGTAGAACACGCCGCCCCACTGGAGACGCAAATCCCTTGTAAATCGAGCATCATCACCTGTTTTTCTGCTGCTAGCCCGGGAATGACAATGCGGCTTGTTCCCGGCAGTCTAGGGACGCCGCTAGCGATAATCACCGCATCGGGTATTTCGCAGACAATGCGGTTTTCCATGTGCTGTTGCAAGGCGGTTATATGGGCGGTTTTTTGTGCCATTGTTTCCACACATATATGTGCCGCCACGCCGAATCCCACCGCTGCGGGCAAATTGACAGTTCCCGGTCGCACGCCGTTTTCTTGCCCACCGCCAAACAGCAGCGGTCGCAAGTTTAGTGCCGGGTCGTATATCAACGCCCCAATACCTTGAATACCACCAAATTTATGCGGAGCAATAGCCATCGATTGTACCCCCATAGTTTGAAAATCAAGGGGGATTTTACCCGCCCCTTGTACCGCATCCACATGCAGTCTTTGTAAGTGTTTGGCACAAATACGGGCAACCGTGTCGATAGGTTGCAAGGTGCCGACTTCGTGGCTGGCGGTCATAACGCTAACCACCACCGTGCCTGCGGGTTCAGATTTTAGGCGATTGTCCAGCCACACCGTATCGACAACACCGTTTTTGTCGACAGGTATCCACACCACCTGCATATTGGCTTGTTTGACACAAGAATGTTCGATAGCCGATACCAACGCTATTTTTTCTGTACCGCCCATCAATGCCATGTTATTTGCCTCTGTTGCCCCAGACACAAATAAAACCTGTTTTGGAGTAGCATGGATCAACTGTGCCACTTGTTGCCGTGCGGTTTCCAGTTTTTTGCGGGCGTTGCGTCCTCTGGTGTGAGGGGAACCCGTATTGGCAATGGTGGTAAACGCCTCGTTTACCGCTGATATAACCTGCGGATAAATTTCCATCGTCGAATTGTTATCTAGGTAAATCATGCGACTGTATTTCATCTGTCTTTTTGGCAGACGCTTTTTTTGCGGTTGTTTTTTTCGCTGTTGTTTTTTTACTCGACGCTTTTTTTGCCAACAGGCTTTTTTCCAATTGTCTAATACGGTTGCGGTATTTTTCCATCTCTTTACGGATTTCAATCAGGCTTTCGACACACTGTTCACAATCCACATCGTCATCGCACCCATAAGGCATAAAGTCATCTACAGCCGTATCGTTGACCCGTACAACCACCGCCGGCACACCGACCACAGTCGCATGCGGTATAACATCGCCCAACACCACCGCATTAGCACCCACTCGAGCGTTTTCGCCAATGGTAATATTGCCCAAAATCTTTGCCCCCGCACCGACAACAACCCCATCACACAAAGTGGGATGGCGTTTGGGATTTGCCACATTCCCCGCCTGTTCCGAAGGACGGACACCGCCCAAAGTTACACTTTGGTACAAGGTAACATTATCTCCGATAACTGTCGTTTCGCCAATCACCACGCCGGTACCGTGATCGATAAATAAATTTTTACCAATAAGTGCCCCCGGATGGATTTCGATACCCGTAAAGAACTGGGCAATTTGTGATAACATACGGGCAATAATGCGAAATCGCACCCGTGTCCACAACCAATGATTTAAGCGATACCACAACAACGCATGAAAAGACGGATAACACAAAATAACTTCCAGCCAACTTTTTGCCGCCGGATCCCGCTGCATAATCGAGTGTATTTCTTGACGAATGCTCATAGTTACAATTTTCCCTTGATTTCCCTGTTGTTGTACACACACATCACCACTGTATATAATACATTGTATTTTTACCTGCTATACTGTATAACCTATGTGTAATATTTTGTTACACTGTTACACAATAATAACGAAATGTTTATAAAAATACAACTGTTATAACCACACAAATGAGGTAAAACACATGCCAGAAGTCATTTTTAGCGGTCCAGAGGGCAGAATCGAAGGGCGATACACCGCATCGAACAACCCCAATGCCCCGATTGTACTATTGTTACACCCCCACCCCCTGCACGGGGGTACGATGAATAACAAAGTTGTATATACTATGTTTAAAACATTTGTTGCCAATGGGTTTGCCGCTTTGCGGTTTAACTTTCGGGGGGTCGGCAAATCACAGGGAAAATACGCCGAAGGGGAAGGGGAATTGACCGATGCGGCATATGCTCTGGATTGGTTACAATTACACAATGAATCGACAAAAAATGTATGGATTGCCGGGTTTTCGTTTGGGGCGTGGGTTGCCATGCAATTGTTAATGCGACGGCCAGAAATCGAAAGATTCGTATGCGTTGCCCCACCGGTAAATATGTTCGATTTTTCTTTCCTTGCCCCCTGCCCGACCAGCGGTATTGTCCTACAAGGCAACAAAGACACCGTCGTCCCCCACGAAGAAGTAGACGAGATGATGGAAAGATTAGAAAAACACCGGGGCACCCAAGTAAAATATCAAAAATACCCCGGTGCAGACCACTTTTTCAAAGACAAAGAAGACACCCTTATCACCGCCATAAACGGCTACATAAGCGAATGGGACGGTGTCGACAATTTGCCTATATAGGAGTGGGTAGCCCCTGCATTTTATCGTTATTCCCCTCGTATGCGTATTATAGGATTGCCTGCCCGTTTATGTATATGTGTTGTATGTCATAGTTTTTATTCACAATAAGCAACGATGCTTTTAGCCCCACATCTATTGTGCCATAATTATGGCGGATGTTTAAGTATTGGGCGGGATAAGTTGCGGTTCTGCGAATGGCATCGTCCACACTTGCCCCCCAGTATATCCAGTTTTTAAACGCTTGTATCATGGTTAGGCAGCTGCCTGCTAAGGTGGTTTTATCGCCGGACAAACGGACGGTGCCGTTGTGCTTGGTCACTTTGTGTCCGCCTAGTACATAATCGCCATCTGGTTGCCCTGTTGCTGCAGTGGCGTCGGTTACAGAATACACGAACGGTATAGCCCGGCAAGCGGTCAGTACCGCCCCTTTGTCCACATGGTGGGTGTCGATGATAATTTCCGCATAATCGCTGTGTGATAAGACGCCTGCAACCGCCCCTGTGTTACGGTGTGATAGTCCACTCATAGCATTGTATAAATGGGTTGCCCCAAAAAAGTCTCCACTTTGTAAAGCGGAGGTGCAACATTTATAATCTGCCACCGTATGTCCGATTTGTACACGGGTGCCTGCAGTTTTATGGGCGTGACGGGCTAGGTCTTGGGCGTGGGGAATTTCCGGTGCTAAGGTCATTACCCGAATGGGGCATATGTTATGCCATGTGTCAAACAATTCCATACTAGCCGCACGGGTATAATTTGGCTGTGCCCCCAATTTTTCCGGGCTGATAAAGGGACCTTCTAAATGCACGCCCAAAATATCCGCCGTTTTTGTCGTTTGGGATTGTCCAGCCTGTGCTATACCGGTTATGGCGGTGTCAATGTGGTCGGTAGGGGCGGTCATAGTGGTCGGAGTCATAGCCACCGTGCCTTGTGTTGCGTGATATTGTGCCATTGTTATAACCGCATCTGTTCCTTGCATCACATCGGCACCATTGCCCCCGTGTACATGTAAATCGATAAAACCGGGGATAATAAAGCTATCCCCGTCATAGGTATCTAAATCTATGGCGTTGCCTGTAATTTCTGTAATATTTTTTCGAAACGACACATCGCCCAGTACCCAGCCTTTGTTTGTAAATATACACCCTGATACACGCATGTTATTGTCCTATCTGCTGTCGATAGGCAAGGCTATTTTTATAGGCTGTTTTGTAATAGTCTTGCATGCGTAGTTTACGGGCGGCGGCTTCGTCGAGTACAATGGTAACATTGCGGTGCATTTGCAGGCTGCTGGCGGGACACCATGCGGTTAGGGGGCCTTCTATCATATGAACCACCGCATCCGCTTTGTTTTCGCCGGTGGCAATCATAAGAATTTCACGGGATTCCATAATAGTACCAATACCCATAGTAATACACAAATGCGGTTGCGTTTCATCGGCAGTAAAAAATCGACTGTTATCGTCCATCGTTTGCTGTGTCAAAGACTTTAAGCGGGTACGGGATACCAAGCTGGACGAAGGTTCGTTAAAGCCAATGTGTCCATTGCTGCCCAGCCCTAGTATCTGTAAGTCAATACCGCCTGTTTTTACAATGTGGGTGTCGTATCGCAAGGCTTCTTCGAACCCATTGGGTGCCATACCATTCGGCATGTGGGTATTGTTTATATCCATATCGATATGGTTAAAAAAATGGGTGTTCATAAAGTATCGATAACTTTGCGGGTGGTCGGCGTTTAAGCCCACATATTCGTCTAAATTAAAACTGCGGACTTGGGCAAACGATACCACTCCTTGTGCATATAAGGAAATCAGTTTTTTATAAATGGCAATGGGGGTGCTGCCTGTTGCCAACCCTAAAACGCTGTTGGGTTTGTGGGCAATTTGGGCAATGATTTTATGTGCTCCATAATCGGCAACTTGCTGTTGTGTCGGTAGAATAATCACTTCCATATATCAGCTCCTTTTTGCTAGTAATAACGCTCCGTCTAATGCATCCCCTGTGACAGGACACATTTTTTCCTTTATTTCTGTGGGTAAATACGCTGTTAAGGCGGTGGACATACCCCCCGCAAACGCCCATTTTGCACAGCCTGATGTTTGTAATAAATGTGCCGCCATATGTCCTATGCCACATCCCGATCGATGCATTATATCACAGGCAATAGTATCGCCTTTATCCGCATATTCTACCACCATAGGGGCAAAAGCACCATAATCGGCAGGTGTGGCGGTCGATGCCCATTCTACAATCGTATTTGGGGCATTGTCAAACCGTTGTAGTATAGCATCACACAAGGAGCTATTGTATAAACCATCATAAGTATCCAGCGTATAATGTAAGGCTTGGTGTCCTATCCACGCACCGCTATATTTATCGGATATGCGAAACCCCCACCCGCCTATGCGATAGTTTTTATGGTTCGATATGGCCCACCCTATACACCCTGTCCCAGAAATAAGCAACGCCCCATCTTCGCCACTAAAAGCCCCTATACATGACACTTCACAATCGGACACACATGTAAAATCGCCAAAATCGCCAAAGTACTCATATAACCAAGTATACGGCGTGGGGCATTCTGTGCCTGCCATACCGGCGACCACATAAGTATGCGGATATATGTGCGGCGATAATCCGCTTTGTTGTAAAATATTCTCTAGGCACTGCTTTATGTGGGGTAACACCACCGCTTTACCCAAATACAAATTGGCAGATCCCGATTGTGATTCACCCAAAACCCGTCCCGTATCGGCGACAAGCCGCATACGACACGATGTCCCGCCACCGTCTATTGCCAAATAATAGTGTGTCATGTCTTTATCCATTGTGTGTCCAATTTATCCAAATAGTGCATGTATTCTGTCCGCCGGTGTGTTTTTGTCATCGCTGTGATATTGCATACTATTGTATGTGGCATCAAAATGCAATCCCATATAAAACGGCAATGCGGATGCCCCATGTACAACCCTATTTTGCTGTTGTCGTACATTTATCACCCGTGGAATGTGCCGTTTATGGAATTGTGCCACCGATGGCAACAAGGGGCGTAACATACGGGTAAATTGGTGTATAAACCAATCGTCCCCCACGCCGCCTAATATAATAGTTTCCGCATTAAACAGCGTTTCCAACGCATGTATGGCAATGCGCATATATTCGCTAATATCGCCGATCCACGCATTTAAAATATGTACATAATCGGTGGGGTTTTCCAATATGTATTCCACCGACACGCTGAGCCCGTGTTTGGTTTTTATATACTTTTGCAGCGATTCCAATGAGACATATTTATTTAGACACCCTTTGTTGCCACAGGCACATTGTATACCGTCTGGCTCCACAATCAAATGTCCAAATTTTCCCCCGACACCTTCGAATCCGGACAGTACCTTTTTTTGATGCACGAAACCTGCGTACACACTGTATTCGATAAATATATAAATAAAACTTTGCACATTTTTTGCCAGCCCGAAAAACGATTCTTTTACAGCAAGGGCAGTGGCAATGTTTTCGATAATAACAGGTATATGTGTTTTTGCGTATACCCCGTGTTGAATGGTATGTTGCCATTGCCAAGTATTTGGATATGTGGGGTCTGCAGGGGTGGGATACAACCGATGATATGGGGGCAGAACCACCCCAATACCGATAATTTTACGCTTGGCAATCTGCGTATCGTGTAATAATTTTTCATATAGGGTACACAAGGTGCGTATAATACTTTGTGTGTCTGTTGTGTTTAGGTCGACGGCATGTATACACAGACATTGATTATCAATGTCATACACCGCCCCATAAACAGTATGCTTTTTCACATGAAACCCCATAGAATACATACTGTTTGCTCGTATTTTTAACAGCGTTACAGGCTTTCCTACCTTGCGGTTTCGGGTGTCTTCTACAACAGCAGTTTCTATCAAATGTGCCGCCTTTAAATTTTTTACCAACATCGACACGGCTTGCTTTGTTAAGTGGGTGTGTTTGGTAATATCCGTTTGCGACAAGGCACCATTTTTGGCAAGGATGTGTAATATATGCCTTAGATTTATCAATTTATTATTGTGTGGATTAACACCTTGTACCATGATTATGTTATCTATTCTCCTGTTGTCCATGTATATACACAGTAAACATTTTTTACCTATTTGTACAGATATTTTTTTTGCGACCAGACCATTTAGTCAAAATACTTGACAAATTATTTCTTTTGGTGATATAATACAAAACATGGGTAATATTTTAAAATATATTGCTTATAAGATACGACAAAAAACATTTTATACATTTCAGGAGAACATTTTTATGAGAAAATCTATAACCAAGAAAATTGCCGGGGGATTAGCCGTTGTTGCCATGTCCACAGTCGCTGCGATTGCAGGTCCTAGAGAGTGGGTGGATTTATCCAAAGCGGCAACAGGTCCCTTAGGGTACGCCTCACAACCGGCGGGTAACATTACTTTGTCTGGCAATGAATACCATACCATTACATCGAAAAACCTAAAAGCCGCATTGGTATGGCATGGGGCAGGAAACTGGGTACAAGCCTTAACCCGTGGGGCAAAAGACGAATTTGCAAAATTGGGCATCGATGTGGTAGCCGAAACAGACGCCCAATTTGACCCCGCAAAACAGGCGAGCGATGTAGAAAATGTCCTCGCCCTAAACCCTGATATTATCTTGACATTGGTTCTTGATGGTGTCAGTGCGGAGGCGGCATATAAACCCGCCGTCGACAAAGGGGTTACATTGGTATTGTTATCAAATCCCATTGCCAATTACAAACCGAACAGAGAATACACCGGTATTGTAACCGATGATATGTACGGTATGGGCATTGCAGCGGCGGAACTTGCCCGTGATGCGGTAAATGGCAACGGTAAAGTGGGCGTTATTTATCACGATGCCAACTACTTTATCACCAACAACCGTGATAATGCGTTTCGCACTGCTATTAGGGATATGAATGGCATGGATATTATCAGCGAAAAGGGTTTTACCAAACAAGACGAAACCGGCACAATTGCCAGCACTATGTTATTGCAAAATCCCGATATAAATGTGATTTATGTGGCATGGGACGGGGCAACCGAATCGGTTATCGAAGCCTTGCGAGCAAACAACCGTACGGATGTAAAAGTCGTAACCCATGATCTGGGTGCTAACAACTTGCTTGACATGGCAAAGGGCGGCAGCATGTACGGCACAGTTGCCGACCGTCCGTATGATATTGGCGTTGCTATGGCACGATTGGGAGCATACGGTATATTGGGTAAAAAATCCCCAGAATTTTCCATCGTATCCTTCGACAAGGCAACCAAGGACAACATTGCAGAAATTTGGGCAAAATCCTTTAAATCCGAATTGCCAAAGACTTTGAAAAAAGTGTTGGGCAAATAATGTTTTCCCTTCCGTATTAGGCAACACTGTTGCGTGTTGCCTAAGCGGGGGAAAGCAAACTGTGTAAAGGAAACATTAGGCATATGACTATTAGCACTTTGACAAACGCCTTGTTAAAACGAGAATATTTTGTATACTATGGTTTTTTTAGTATCCTGTTATTTTTCTCTATTACTCTATCGGATACCAGTTTCTTAAGTGTTACAAATTTGATGAACATTGTCCGCCAAACCACCCCCATTACCATTATGGCGATTGGACTGACCTTTGCCCTTGCGTGTGGACATATCGATTTATCCATTGGGGCGGTTGTCGCCCTAAGTGCTTTGGTGTGTGCGGTGTTATTGGAGAGTTACCCTGTGATTGTAGCGGTCGCAGGGGCGTTGAGCGTGGGCGTTGTCATTGGCATGATAAACGGGGTGTTAATTGAAAAATTAAAGGTCAATTCGTTGTTGATTACACTTGGTACTATGGGCATTATAACGGGACTAGCACGGTTGTTTACCAATTTAGAAGCTGTGCCCATTATCAATGATACCTTTACCTTTGTTTTTGGATCAGGCAGCATAGGTGCTATTCCCGTGTTGTTTATATGGACAATTATCATTTTTATTATTGCTTATGTGGGCATGAACAAGATTAAATACGGTCGCCATTTACTGGCGGTTGGGGGCAATCCTAAATCTGCACATGCGATGGGTATTGATGTTGTCAAAGTCCGTATTACCGCATTGGTTATTACATCGGTTGCCGCCGCATTGGCGGGATTGTTATACGCAGGGCGGATGCACGGGGCTAGGTATACTCTGGGCGAAGCAGATTTACTCACGGTTATCGCAGCGGTTGCCATTGGCGGCACCAGCCTATTTGGCGGCAAAGCGTCCATACTGGGGGCGGTCATTGGGGCGTGGATGATGGGTGTTATTAACAATGGGTTGATTATATCCGGATTTTCGACAAATGAACAAATGATTGCCCGGGGCTTAATTTTGGTTATTGCTGTGGCAATTGGTTCCAAAGAAGACCAAAAATAAAGGGCACATTGCATGCAAGACACACACACTTATTCAGATTTACAATCCCCCGCCTTAGAAGTCAAAAATATTTCAAAACGCTTTGGCGGTGTACAGGCTTTACAAAATGTCAGCTTTAAAATTAACAAAGGCGAAGTGGTTGCTTTACTGGGCGATAATGGGGCGGGAAAATCCACTTTGGTAAATTGTGTTGCGGGTCGCCATACACAGGATGCGGGGGATATTTTGGTAAACGGGCAAACGGTTGCCATACACTCCCCACAAGACAGCCGAGATAACGGTATCGAAACCGTGTTTCAAGATTTAGCGATTATTCCCAATTTTGACGCTCCGGCAAATTTATATTTAAACCGTGAAGTGGTATCGAAAAATCCGCTGTTAAAAATAATCGGCTGGCTGGACAATAAATCTATGGAAAAAAATGCCCAAAATGCCTTGCAACGGTTAAATTCCCGTATTCCTTGTTTTACTGAGCCGATTAAAAACTTATCGGGCGGACAACGCCAAGCCGTATCCATTGCACGGGCGGTAAATTGGGGTGCCGATATTATCATTATGGACGAACCCACCGCCGCCTTAGGCGTAGAACAAAGCCAACAGGTAAACGACCTTATCCGCCTGATTGTATCACAGGGGGTTGCTGTATTACTGATTAGCCACAACATGCAGCATGTGATGGAAACCTGTGATAGGGCGGTGGTGCTGTATCAAGGAAAATCCGTTGCAGATGTCCATGTAAACTGTATTTCCGCCCAAGATTTAGTGGGCTTAATCACAGGTGCCATACAACAACACGACTTATAAACAGGAAAAATCATGCACACTACCAAATTAGAAAACCGTATCGAAAACCTTATTGCACAAATGTCTGTTGCCGAAAAAGTGGGACAGCTGTTTTTGATGGCATATACGCACACAGACACAGAGTACGCAAAATTTCTAATATCCGAATATCATGTGGGCGGATTTTATATATCCAACGACAATGCGGACACCCACGAACAGGCGTTTGCATTGGTGGCGACCTTAAACTACGAAGCCCAAAAACGCATATGCGATGCCCCATTGTTATTAGGTGTCGACCAAGAAGGGGCGTGGTCGGTGTTGTCGAAAACAAGCACCCCGGGGGCAGGAAACCTAGCCTTAGGTGCCGCTGATGATACGGCAATAACCGAATCCACATACACCATGTTTGCCACCGAAATGAAAGCTGTCGGGTATAACACCATACTTGCCCCTTGTGCGGATGTAAATTCTAATCCCAATAACCCCATTATCGGGGTGCGGTCTTTTGGAGAAACCCCACAATTGGTTGCCAGTCATGTACAATCAGCGATAACAGGCTTAAAAAAAGGCGGGGTTTTAGCTACCGCCAAGCACTTCCCCGGACACGGGGATACGGGCGAAGATACACACCGCTTACTGCCCACTGTAGATAAAAGCCTTGAGGCGTTAATGGTACAAGACCTCGTACCGTTTCAAGCCGCCATCGATGCGGGCGTAGACATTATTATGACTAGCCATATTTTATTCCCACACATCGACCCGAAAAATCCCGCCACCTTGTCCAAACGGATTTTACAAGACATTTTACGCAAAAAAATGGGATTCGATGGCATCATCGTAACCGACAGTATGAATATGTGGGCAATGCGGAAAAATTACGACCCTGCGGATTCAGCGATACAAGCCCTTAAATCTGGGGCAACTTTGATTATGCTATCCGAAGAACACTATGAAAACAGTCTTGGGGGATACAAACAAAAACAACAACACACTATAAACGGCGTGATTAAAGCGGTACAATCGGGCGATCTCGATATAAAAATTATTGACGATGCGTTGCGGTTGGTGTTAAAATATCGGTATTACCACCCCGCATTTCAAATCCCCTCTACACTGGACACAAGCACATACGGCACACAGTCCCATTATGACTTGGCATACAAGGGGGCGAAAAAAGCTGTCAAAATCCTCCGCAATGCAGTAAACGCATGGCCTCTGCCCAAAGGGACGGACTTTATATTGGTGGCGACTTCTAATCCCGCCTGCCAAGATAAGATTTTAGAATGTCGAGGCATCGGTCCCAATGATGAAAAATTGGTCATCGAAGTGTTACAACAACAATTGGATAAAAACAAAGTCCCCTACACCCCCATCGATTATGACAATATCCCCTCGTTTTTAAACAGCACCAATACGGACACCACCCCTATTGTGTTAATCACCGAAAATTACCCCATAGCAGGATACGATCACGATGTGGACGCACAGGCAGAAATTGTAAGACAATTCATAAAAATATACGGCGACAGGGTCATCGTCATAGCCCTGAGATCCGCATACGAATTAGACCAATACCAAGACCTAAAAACCTATATATGCACCTATTCGTCTCGCCCTATATCCGCACAGGTCATAGGCGATATATTGAGTGATTAAACCATATATCTATTGACCAAAAAACATATTTATAGTAGAATAAGAAATGTTATTACACAATTTAAATTCTAATGAGAAGGAGATTATACAAATGCCAAAAACATATGAAGATTTTATCGATGCATTTTGGACTTTTGAGTCTTCAATAGATCCATATAAGCAAGAATATTATAACGAAAACTAGAATAATCCAGTGGTTGACAGCTACCCTAAAGTTACATACCCCGGTCGTGTGGTGCGTGACTTATCAAAGACCACTTCGCATATAAATATGATAAAATTGTAAGCGAATTAAAGACTCGTGGAAAAAGCCGTGACACCTATATTCTACAATATGTTCAAGATTATGCAGGATATGAAACACCCTTTAAACCCTAGTAGAGTATTTAGCAATTGGGGGGCGTTGCCCCCTCTTTTTTTCTTTTTTCGAGTAGCAATTTTCAGGGTAAGCATTTTTGCAGAAATTGTCCCGATATGCGGGGCAAAAAAAGTCCAACAGAAATAAAATATTAGGAGCAATACCAAATTAAAAATAGGGATTGACAAACGGCTTTAAAATACGATATAAGCACAGCAGTTGCTGGTAGGGGTATATAAAGTATTTGTTATTTGGCTAAACGCAATTAGGAGATGTGTAATGAAGAGAGCGGTTTGTAGTAAAAAAGTGTTTATGATGACGGTGTCGATGTATGCTGTCGGTGTGTTGGCGGGTGGCTTTGCTTATGCGGGGGAACTCCCCAGTGGTGGTAAGGTGGTCGATGGAAATGCTAGTATTTATCAACAGGGTAGCACCTTAAATATCGACCAAAACACAGACAAAGCGATTGTTAATTGGAACAGCTTTTCTGTGGGTAAGGATAATACGGTAAACTTTAATCAGCCCAGTAGCGATTCGGCAACCCTAAATCGGGTGACAGGCGATTTTACTTCGCAGATTGCCGGGCAGATTAACGCTAATGGTAGCGTGTTCTTAGTCAATCCCAATGGCATATTGATTACTGCCGATGGGGTTATCGATACGGGCAATTTTGTTGCCTCGACCCTCGATATTGATAACAACGATTTTTTGAATGGCGATTATACCTTTACAAAGAGTGGTCAAAATGGCGTTGTTTCGAATCGGGGGATTGTTTCTGTCGACGATGGCGGTTTTGTGGCATTGCTTGGCGGAGCGGTCAAAAATGACGGTCTTGTACGGGCACATGTGGGTACGATAGGTTTTGCTGGCGGCGAAAAGATTGTCATGTCGTTTGGCAATAGTGATTTCCTGCGGGTCGAAGTGCCTACGGACAAATGGAAAGACCTGATAGATGCGGACGGTAACAAAGTTTCTGCTACCCTTGATTTAGGCGGCAAAATCGAATCCCGGGGCGGCTTTATCGACATAACCGTTGCCGATGCCTCCGATATTCTTCGACAGTCTATATCCATCGATGGCGTTGTATCCGCTAACACTGTATCTTCGCAGGACGGGGTTATATCCATTAGCGGCGGTACTCTGGGGCTTGCTGGCAACGGGCGAATCACCGCTGATGCCGATTATGGCAATGCGGGACGGATAGATGTTGCCGTGCAATCGCTGAATATGTCCGCTCCCATATCTGCCACCGCCGCAACAGGCAATGGGGGAACGATTAAGGTATCGTTACAACAGGGGGCAAGCCTCAGTCGTGGAGCGGTATTTGATGTTAGCGGTAAACAGGGCGGTAGTGTGTCGTTAATCGGTGGATTATCGGGCGACAAATACTATAAACTGGTCGGATCGGGCGATTTTGTTGCCGATGGCAGCGATGGCACAGGCGGGTATATCGATATATCCAACAAAAACGGCTTGGTCGGGTTGTTTTCTGGTAGTGTATCGGCAAAGGGTACGACTATGGGCGGGCACATTCGTATTGGCGGGGCGTTTCAAGGCGGTTCGTACAACGCAGAAACCAGCCAACTAGGCAAAAAGGCTCAGGATTTATTTGTCCATCGCTGGTCTGATAGCAGCGGGCTTACCAGTGCCGGTAAAACTTCGTTGGGTACAGGCGTACACATCGATACATCATCCGAATCGGGCACGGGGGGTACAGTTGTGTTATGGGCAGATCACACCACCAATAATTATGCCCAAATTACCGCAACCGGTGCCACTGGCGGCGGGGCGGTAGAAATATCGGGTAAGAAAAAAGTCGATAGCTTCGGTTTAAAACGGGTCGAGGTGGGTAACGGGGTTATTTTACTCGATCCTAAAAATGTGGTGATTAGCAAGTTTTCTGGCGGCTTTGCACAAGCAAAACGCATTATGTCGACGACACCCCTTGCGGGTTTTGAAATGGATTTAGACGACAATGACAATTTTGGATCGAGTGTTGCCATCAGCGAAGACGGTAGTAAATTGGCGGTTGGAGCTCGGGGTGATGACACGGGGGCTACTGATAATGGGGCGGTGTATTTGTTCACCGTTGGCGGCAAGGGATCGAAGTGGGGCAGTTCGCTATTACAAGAGTACAAAATCGCCTATGGGTCTGGTTTGAATGTTAGGCAGAAAAGTGCCCAATTTGGTAAATCTGTGGCATTTAATGACGATGGTACAAAGCTGGTTGTGGGTATGCCATTCGTAAAAAAAGTGTCTCCCTATCGGGACGGTAGTGGTAGGATTTTCTTTTATTCTGTCGATTGGGGCAAGGGCGTTACCAACACTTCTTATTTAGAATATGGCAACAATGGGCATTTTGGTACGGGCGTTGCATTAAGCGATGACGGCACCAAATTAGCGGTCGGCGAGTCGCACGATACCAATGGCAAAAAGGGCGATGTATATTATGTATATCGGGCAGGGTCTGTATCGTTGTTTGAGTTGTCTGGTGATGGCAAAGATTGGGGAACTTCGCCCAATCGCCGGCGTACAAAACGCATTGTAAGTGCGGGTGCACTTTCTCTGCGGGCTTATGATTCGTTTGGATATTCTGTGGCGTTAAGCGGTGATGGGTCGAAGTTAGTGGTCGGTGCTGAGGGCACAGAAGGCAGAAGGGGAACGATACATTTCTTCACTATCGGTGGTGCCACATGGGGCAAGAGGGTTCGCTATATTAGTAGAATTGGCAACAACAGCATAACAGCCGATGGAAAACGGCTGAAGTTCAATACAAACGATTTCTTTGGCGGTAGCGTAGCGTTAAGCGACGACGGCAGCAAGTTAGCAGTCGGTGCCATATACGATGACACCGCCGGGCGGAATTTAGGGGCAGTGTATTTGTTTACTGTTGGCGGCACCAGATGGGGTGATAAAGTTACCCGAACATACACGATTACCGATGGTGCGGGGGTTTCATTGTCCAGTGTCGATAAATTCGGTTATTCTGTGGCGTTAAACCCAGACGGGACACGATTGGTTGTGGGGGCGGTCGATGACGACACCTACGGTTATAACGCCGGCACCATACATACATATACTCTTAGCAGTAACTCATGGAATAGCAGCACAGCAACACAAGCGGCAAAACTTTTCCATAGAATACCTCTATCACCCAGCACTGTTTCTTTGGCTAATCGTGATTATTTTGGTAGTGGTGTATCGTTAAGCAGTGATGGGACGAAATTGGCTGTCGGGGCGGAGGATGCTGGTAGGGGTGGGGCGGTATATCTGTACATTGTCGGCGATTTTGGTGCCACATGGGGCAGTACGATAACGCAAGCGGTAAAACTTTCTGATAGCCATGCCAGTGTTTCTTTGGGTTATAATGATGGGTTTGGTAGTAGTGTATCGTTCAGTAGTGATGGTACGAAGTTGGCTGTCGGTGCTAGTAAGGATCACGGTAGGGGAAATAGACGAGGGGCGGTGTATCTGTACACTATTGGCACATCTGGCACTGCTGGTGCCATATGGGGTAGTATGGTAACGCAAGCGGTAAAACTTTCTGATGACCATGCCAGTGTTTCTTTGGATGATTCGGATTATTTTGGTCATAGTGTATCGTTAAGCGGTGATGGGACGAAGTTGGCTGTCGGGGCTGCCCAGGACGACGATGGGGGGAGTAATCGAGGGGCGGTGTACCTGTACACGGTCGGTGGATCCAGTTGGGGCAGTACGGTAACGCAAGCGGTAAAACTTTCCAATAGCCATGCCAGTGTTTCTTTGGATGATTATGATTGGTTTGGTAGTGGTGTATCGTTAAACCATGATGGGACGAAGTTGGCTGTCGGGGCTTCTAGTGATGACGATGGGGGTAGTCATTGGTTGTCTTCTGATCGAGGGGCGGTGTATTTGTTCACGGTTGCTGGTTCTGGTAATACATGGGGGCATACCATAACGCAAGCGGTAAAACTTTCTGATAGCCATGCCAGTATTTCTTTGAATAATGATGATGATTTTGGTGAGAGTGTATCGTTAAGCGGTGATGGGACGAAGTTGGCTGTCGGGGCTACGGGTGATAACGATGGGGGTACGGATCGAGGGGCGGTGTATCTGTACACTGTTGGCGGATCCAGTTGGGGCAGTGCCATAACGCAAGTGGTAAAACTTTCGCATGGGACAAAACTTTCCTCCGGCACTATTTCTTTGGATGATAGGGATTATTTTGGTGCTAGTGTATCGTTAAGCGGTGATGGGACGAAGTTGGCTGTCGGGGCTTGGGGTGATGACGATGGGGGTACCGATGGTGGTTATTGGTCTGGTCGAGGGGCGGTGTATCTGTATACGATCGGCGGATCCAGTTGGGGCAGCATGGTAACACAAGCGAAAAAACTTTCGCATGGGGCATCTTTATCACCCGGCACTGTTCCTTTGCACGATGATGATGAATTCGGTAGCAGTGTATCGTTAAGCGATGATGGGACGAAGCTGGCTGTCGGGGCTCAGGGGGATGACAATGACAAAGGGGCGGTGTATTTGTTTACTGTCGGCGGTTCTGGTGCCACATGGGGCAGTACGGTAACGCAAGCGGTAAAACTTGCCAATAGCCATACCAGTGTTGCTTTGGATGCTTATGACCATTTTGGTAATGGTGTATCGTTAAGCCGTGATGGGACGCAGTTGGCTGTCGGGGCTTGGGGTGATGACGATGGGGGTACTTATTCAGATCGAGGGGCGGTGTATCTGTACACGGTCGGCGGTAGCACATGGGGCGGTACGGTAACGCAGGCGGTAAAACTTTCCAATAGCCATGTCAATGTTTCTTTGGATGATCATGATTATTTTGGTAGTAGCGTATCGTTAAGCGGTGATGGGACGCAGTTGGCTGTCGGGGCTTATGGAGATGACGATGGGAGAACTAATCGAGGGGCGGTGTATCTGTACACTGTCGGCGGATCCAGTTGGGGTAGCATGGTAACGCAAGCGGTAAAACTTTCTGAGAGCCATGCCAGTGTTTCTTTGGATAATCATGATTATTTTGGTTGGAGTGTATCGTTAAGCGATGATGGTACAAAGTTGGCTGTCGGAGCTACGGGTGATGACGATGGCGGTACCGATCGAGGAGCGGTGTATCTGTACATTGTCGGTGGTTCTGGTGCCACTTGGGGCAGTACGATAACGCAAGCGGTAAAACTTTCTGAGAGCCATGCCAATGTTTCTTTGGATGATGGGGATGAATTTGGTACCAGTGTATCGTTAAGCAGTGATGGGACGAAATTGGCTGTCGGGGCTACGGGTGATGACGATGGCGGTACCTATGATATGTGGAGTGGTCGAGGGGCGGTGTATCTGTACACTGTCGGCGGTTCTGATGCCACTTGGGGCAGGACAGTAACGCAAACGGTAAAACTTTCGCATGGAGCATCTCTGTCATTCGGCACGGTTTTTTTGGATAATTCTGATTATTTTGGTAGTAGTGTATCGTTAAGCGGTGATGGAACGAAATTGGCTGTCGGGGCTACTGGGGATGACGATGGGGGTTCTGATCGATATGCAAATCGAGGGGCAGTGTATCTGTACATTGTCGACAATATACCTGTCCGAACAGGCAAGCCAAAAATGTTTAGCGGACAAAATCTTTCTCTCACCTACAACGAAGGGTTTGGTACCGATGTTGCCCTCAACGATGACGGGACAAAAATGGCGGTCGGGGCGGAGTTTAATGATACCGGCGGCACCAATCGGGGGGCGGTGTACCTGTTCGAACTCAGCGGCGGTGAAAACTTTGGCGATGATGTGTATTACACGGCAAAAATCGCCCACAGCAACGGTGTATCGCTCAGCAATGTCGACCGCTTTGGTTCCGGCGTTGCTTTAAATCATGATGGTAGTTTATTGGTGGTCGGTGCCCCCTATGACGATACCAACGGCACCAACTATGGGGCAGCGTACTTGTTCCGTATCGGCGGCAACACATGGGGAAAAACCGTAACCAAACTCAGCAAAGTAGCATCCACCACCAAAGGACACTTTGGCGAATCGGTTGCCATCAGCGGCGACGGCACCAAAGTAGCCATTGGTACCCCTTATGACGACACTAAGGCATACCATCGAGGGGTTGTTAAGTTATATACTATCAACGGCGGCAATACTTTTCAACAGATTGCAATATATGGACACGGCGATAGCATAGGCAGTTTGCAAACCCTATCGCTACAGTCTGGCGAACAATTCGGCGAAGCGGTGGCACTCAACTATGACGGGTCGAGGCTAGCGGTCGGTGCCTTAGGACGGGACAGCTATAAAGGCAGAGTATACCTGTTTACCATAGGCACCAGCGCCGGTTGGGGGCGATCCCTATCCCTGCAAAGTACCATAGGCGACAGTATGCCCCTATCAAACGGTGATTATTTCGGATCCAGCGTGGCTTTGAGTAATGACGGATCTCGGTTAGCGGTAGGTGCTTGGGGCGAAGCCACCCCCAATAAATGGGGTGCCGGTGCCGTGTATATATTCGATATAAGCGGTGCTACTTGGAGACATACAGTTACCCAACGGCTTAAAATAAACGATGGCAATGGCGTTTCGCTAACATCAAACACGAGATTCGGGTCCGCAGTTGCCTTAACCGGTGATGGCAGGTACCTAGCGATAGGGGCTTCCCGTGCCAACGGTAAGCGATACAACAACGAAGGAGCTGTATACCTATACACGCTGCCCAAAGATACCGTATCGCCAATCATAGAAAAGCTAAAAACAGGTGCCAGCGTAAATATTGTTGCCAGCAACGATATTACCGTCGATGATGCTGTAATCACTACGGCAGGTACAGGGAAATTGACCTTAATCGCCGGGCGGTCGATTAACATCAACAGCGATGTAAAAATCCATGGCGGACTGGTGTTGAGGGCCAATGACGCCAGCGATAGCAGTTTTGCTCTTAGCGACAGAGACACAGGCATTGCCGACATCACCGTTGCCACAGGGAAAACCGTATCTGGTGGCGATGGCGATTTGCTTATTAAGATGCACACCGGCGAAAGCAGTGCCGCCGCTAACAAAAAACAAACCGGCAAAATCACTGTGTGGAAAGCAGACGGTGCCCGGGTTAGCATTGTGCATTTAGGCACAGCAAACCCCCAAAACGATTCGCAAATTGTCATCCGCAGCGGCGGACAAATAACCGCCACAGGCGACCATGACAAAGGTGCCGTGGTTATTGAACTGGCAGCAGAGAAATTTACCAACGATTCAGGCAGGTATGCTTTAAAAATATCTGATAGCAATGGCGACAAAGGACGGTTCTTAATATGGGTAAAATCCTTTGCGGACACGCACCTAAACAATATAAGCTACAATTTCAGCAAAAGTAATATCACATACGACCTTGCAAAGGGCGATTTCCAAGCCAATCCGACAACAGCTTCTAGTGGCGATAACGAAAAATATAAATCAGGTATTCTATACAGAGCCAGCAGCAGACAATCCAAATTAAGCTACGAAGGCAGCAGCAAGACAACATCCACAGTAACACTAGGCAGCAGCGGTGGCGGTGGTAGCAACAGCGGCACAATACTACTAGGTGCCAGTGCCATACTATTGGGCAGCAGTATTGCAGGTGCAGGGAATACGGGTACCACAAGTGTTGCCAATGCCGAAAGTATCTTTAACACAGGTGTATACGCCCACTTACGGGGTATAGACATGCAGGCGATATATCAACCATCCATACAAACAAAAACTCTCCGTTGGGCATCGGTGTTTAACGCTTCCCAAGCGGTGCAATTAAACTACAAAGTCAAATACACCACCACATACGACATGGCGTTTTTGGCACATAACATCAAGGCACACAAGGTGGTACCTTTTTACGAACTGGACGAAAGATTGTATGAAACCATGAAACGCATATTCGTACAACAATCGGCACCAACAGACAAAACCGCCGCTATCGATACAGAGGATACCGCCCCTGCATAGGGTGCTGAGCCGTATCCCCCGTCAATTTGAAGCTATGGGGAATCACATTTGACATACGGTTTTTGTTTGGGTGTTGGGGCACATTTTAATCGCCCATTTCGTCGGCAAGGGTGTCTAGCTGTTTTGTATCTATGTTATTAGCCGTCATAAATGTGATCATGGTGGAGGTGCTTTCTGCGAATGAGGCGAGTAGCTTTGGCGTTTTGGATAAGATATATATAAAGGTTGCCCCTGCTATGCCTTTTTCTAGGGTTTTTATAAAATCGCCGTTTTCGTCTTCTGCTTCAAATCTTGCTTTGGCTTCTTCGGCTAATTTGATGGTGGCGTATAAGGTTACCCCCCCTACAACATAGTGGGGGATACCCTCGAGAAATTTTTCTTTTGATTGTTCGCTCATGACAACGCCAGATTCCATTTTTTGGTTAATTTTATTTTGAATATCTTGGGAATTGGATATGACTTCGTCCAAGCTGGATTCGCCTGTTAATTCACCGTTTTCTAATTTTGTTGCGGTGTCTTTTGCCAATTTTGCCTCGCCCTTTAGTCCCAATGCTTCTGCAAAGGCAGCTTGTGCCTTTGCATATTCGGTTAGGGTTAGGTTTAACGATACCATTTCTTTGGTACCCTCCATCAGCCGATCTATTTCAACGCACCCTGTAAGCACAAATGCGGTGGTTATTGCCAATAGTATTTTTTTGAGTATATTTTTCATTAGATTTTGTATTATCTAATACCCTATTATCTAACACTTTTGGCGTTTAACTTATCGACTAAGGCTTGTGATGCCTGTTGGGCAACCTTTCGCAAGGCGTCCCTTGTGGCGGATTGTTCGCTATTGCCTAATCCCGTGGCTTGGATGGGACCGATTGTTGCGATTTTTTTAGGCAATCTGCGGGAAATGTCGTCGATACTGGCTCTTAAAGCAACGGTTATGCGGTTGCTGCCGGTTACGGGGTCTGTGTCGCCTATGCCCACATCTAGTGTGCCCATGGAAAAGAATTTGACTTCGCACTCTCGAGCACCTGTAATGGCACTTTTGCGATTGGCACGGGAAACGGTGTTGGTGGTGATAATTTCGTATTCTATATCCGCCCGCTCGACGCCCCCACATGCAGACACCACATCGTCGTATGAGGTTACCTCGTATCCATAATCCGCCAACACTTCGTTCATGGCAGAATCCAAGTCATCGGCACTGACACTGTCGTTAAGCAATTTGTATTCCAGTTTGCTGGCTTGTCGAGTTGTCGATGTATTGCTGGTTGTTTTGCTGAAATTTTGTTGATTTGAGGAATCTGTATTTTCTGAATCGGTTGCGGTGGATTCGTTCATGGTTTGCGATTGTTGAATGTCGGTTTTTTTCCCTTCGTACAATTGTTCTGATTGCAATTGCCTTACAGCAAACAGGAACACAATATAACTGTTTTCGTCCATGCCCGCATTGGCAATAGCAGAAAAAGAATTAAATTTCAAATTTAACAGTTCCTCGTTAAAGTCTACTTTCACTGTTACAGTTACTTTATCGGTTTTTTTATCGACATCTTTATTGACCATAATGACGGAGTTAATATAGCCGTTTAGGTTGGCATCTATTTCCGATTTATGTTGTAAATACACTTTCATGCGGGCGGTGGCGAATGTGGCTGTATAATTTTTCCACGCCGATAGCACCGCTTGTTGTCGTGCTTGTTCGACCACTTCTTCGGGGGGGTCGCTGGATAGGAATTTCGGTTTAAAACTGGCGGTGTGTATACCGTTTATCGATACGGCGTACACGGGGTATGCAAATAAAAGTACACATAAACATGTAAACAGCTTTTTTAATAACGACATTTTTCTAAAATCTCCTGAAATTTAGTAAGTTGCTGAGTAATATCGGCGGTTTTTGTTATCTGTTGCAAAGTATTTTTGTCTTGCACAGATATTTGTTTGGTCAGTATAGCAAACAAATTAGATTGCGTTTTTAAATATATATCCCAAGGATCTGTAATCACAATTTGGTCTTTTTTGGAAAAAATCATCTTGTTTTTAAGATTGAATTTCGAATGTAAAAACACTTGACCGGACAAGGGTTCTGAGACGGTCAAGGTGATAAACGACCCGAAAATATATCCGTCATACGAAGCGGCATCTAATGTTACCTGTTTAAATTTACGGATTAAAATGTCGATGTTAAAATCGGCTTTGGGGATAGTTAAGGTGTACGATACCCCATCGGCAAAGCGGGCGATTAACCCGTCTTTTTTGTTGCCCAATCTGCCGACAGAAAATGGCAATATAGGTACATTCTGATGGCTGGCAAGCAGGGTTTCAAAAACCTGTGCTGTTTGTACAATAAAAGTATTGTTACGGCTTAATCTGTCGGGCAATTGGGCGGCCACATCGTCATCTAACGACAGGGAATGTATTTGAATGTGTAGCGGGGTGGCGTTGCTTATGGTTAGGGTTTCCAGCTTCTGTACCCATGCGTTTACAAGCGATCCTTGAAAGTCCAAATCATAATATATTTTTTTAAAAATACGGCTGTCGTCATCGGCTGTGGGGGTTTGTGGGGTGAATTCTTGATGTTGAATGGCAATGGGAAAGTTGCTGACGATCTTTTTTGCCACCATATCAAATACCATAACCGATGCCAGCACATTGTAAAAAGAATACACCCCGCCTTGTTCTCGAATGCGTTCGATGTTTTCCGATTGTACCGCCAGTGTCAAAACTTTGGCGTCCCCAGATTGAATGTTTCCCAAGCCATACAATATATTTAAATCTGTCCGTTGTAGGTTTTTAAGGGATTGCATAACTATCCTATTGAGCCCAACCGCATCTTGTGCGAAAAACGCACGGGCATATGGGTATCGGTGGTCTTGATCTGCGTTGCCAACAAACGAAATACCCCCAAAAGTCATGGTGCTGGCATACCCCGATACGGGAATCGCCAACAAACATACACACAACAACCGTTTATAGTAACCGACAAAACAAACAGCACCAAAACACGCCCTACAATGCGAAATTATAAAGTGCCATACAGATATGTCGAGAGTATTCCTATACATATAATTTAAATTCAATATTTTTTTAAGGCAAGGTTTATCATATTTACTAGTATAGTGTATACTGTATTATGGTATTGTCAAGCCGATTTTTTGTGTTCTGGCGTTTTTTGCAAGTCCGCCCCGTTACAGATTATTTCATTGACCTTTTAGGCAGAGTACTTTATATGTATATGGTTTAACATACAACCCCCCTGTTTAGAAAGTGCCTTATGTATTCCGTTCGCCATACCTTTTTGCCCAATTTGCCTTATTATATTTTGGGGTCTGTATCGCTGGGGATGGGTATTAGTATTCTTAAATCCACTGGAGTTATCACCGGTGGTTTTCCGGGGCTAGCATTGATTATATATACTTTGTGGGGGACATTTACTATTGGTACTATATTGTTAATGTTAAACGCCCCCACTTTGATATTTGCCTATCGCATAAAAGGGGGGCAGTTTTTGGTGATTGTTATTCTCAGTATGGTATTGGTGTCGGCTGTAACTGATATGGTTATATGGTTGCTATTGGACAAGTTGCCAAATGTATCGTATAACCGCCTTACAACTGCCCTAAGTGCTGTAGTATCCGGCGTGTTTTTAGGCACGGGGCTATCGATGTTTGTCAACAAACAGGCAAACACCGGCGGGCTGATGATCATCGCCCAGTGGCTGGGCGATAAAACCCAAATACCCTTGCCATATTTTGTCTTTGGACAAGACATAGTTATATTGTCGATTGGGCTTATGACCGTGTTATCCTTAGAGCAATTTATCTATTCTATATTTTCCATAACCACTATGGCATACACCATGCAGTTTTGGCGTAAGGTGATGTAAGTTTATCGCCTGTTGTCGCTAAACATCCGTCCCATACGCCCCGAGCGGAGGGATGGGGTCTTGTTCCTCTTGTTCTGTAGGGTCGAATTGGCTGGCTTGCCCGGCGTCTATGACTGCTTGGCGGATGTGTCGGGTTTTTTCAAACCAATCGTATAGGGCTTGTCCATCGCCGCTATCGATGTATTTTTCGATGCGATCTAGGTCGTTTTTAAATATGTCGAGTACTTGTTTTATACTGTCTGTGTTGGTTAAAAATATATCCCGCCACATGGTGGGGTCGGATGCGGCAACCCGTGTGGCGTCTCTAAATCCTCCAGCGGAGTATTTTATAATTTCTGCGTTGCTAATATCTTCCAAATGGCGGGCGGAACCTACCAAAGTGAAGCCCAACAGGTGGGGTATATGTGAAGTTATCGCCACCGTTTTATCGTGGTGGACGGGATCCATAGTATTCACCGTTGCCCCCATGTTTTGCCACAAAGTGCGGACGGTCGCTACCGCTGCCATATATGCGGAGGTGGGGTCGTCGAGTGGGCACAAAATGGTATAGCGATTTTCAAACAGTTCGGCAAACCCGGCGGTTGGACCAGATTTTTCTGTGCCGGCGATGGGGTGGGCGGGGACAAAATGTACGGTTTTTGGCACATGTGGGGATACGGCGGCAATAACCGCTTGTTTGACGCTGCCCACATCGGATAAAATCGCCCCAGCGGACATATGCGGGGCAACGGTTTTGGCAATATCCCCGTGTGTGGATACGGGCGTTGCCAATATGACAATATCCGCTATTTTTGCCATATCACACATATCGTCGAACACCCTGTGGCAGAATCCCAAGTCTTGGGACAGGCTGCGGAACGCATCGTTTATGTCATATCCATATACGGTATATAGTCCCGTGCGGTATAACGCCCGACATACGGACGACCCGATATTGCCCAGTCCAATAATAGCAACCCGTTTCATGCCAACTCCATGTCTTGTACCGCATCGATGATACGGGTGTTTTCGCATTCTGTGCCAATGGTGATTCTCAAACCGTTGGCGATGCCATATGCGTCCACAGATCGCACCAATATACGGTGGCTTTCCAACACCGCCAAAGCATTTTTTGCCAGTTTTTCCGTAGCAAACAGCACCAAGATAAAGTTTGTATACGAACGGGGCACCCGACAGCCTTTTTGGGTAAAAACATCGGTTAAAACCTTTCGCCATTGGGCGTTGTGGGCAACGGACTTTTTGATAAAGTGTTGGTCTTGTACCGCCACTGTGCCGGCGATTTGGGTGAGGCTGGTGACATTAAATGGACCTCTGGCACGGTGTAGCACTTCGATAACTTCGGGCGGTGCATAACACCACCCCAAGCGAATCGCCGCCAGTCCATAGGCTTTGGAAAAAGTCCGTACCATCACTACATTTTTATATCTATCGACCAAGTCGACCCCGTCTGTATATTTATCCCAATCACAATACTCCACATATGCCCCGTCTAGCACAATCATAATGTGGGGGGGCGTATTTTCCACCAGCCGTATCAGTGCCGCCCGAGCTATTGCCGTGCCCGTAGGGTTGGCAGGGTTGGCAAGCACAATTACTTTGGTGGTATCGGTAATCGCCGCTAAAATGGCATCGACATTTACGGTATAGTCGGTTTCTGGTACTTGCACCGGCGTAGCACCGGCAATTTGTGTGTGTATGGGATACATTAAAAATCCGTACTGGGTGTAAATCACTTCGTCCCCTTGCCCAGCGTAGGACAACAGCAATAATTGTAACACTTCATCTGATCCCGCCCCGCACATAATGCGATGGGCATCTAGCCCATGCACCGTTGCAATATTTTTACACAATGCCGTTGCCCCCCCATCCGGATACCGGTGTAAGGCAATATTTTGTAAACTAGGTGCCACTTTGTCCGAACAGCCCAAAGGATTTTCATTGGACGACAACACAATCACATCGTCCATGCCCCCGATGCTATGTTTGCCGGCAACATAAGCCGGCACGCCCATTATATAAGATTTCGGCAGCGGCGATACTATATCGGTCATGACAGTCCCGTTGCCCCCTTAAAGTATAAATGTTTTTGTAAAAATCGAGTGGCGGCTAACAGCCCTTGTTCATCGATACCATGGGCAAGTCCGGAACACACTAGAGTATCTGTAGGCACATGGTTTTGTACCAACGCCGCACGGGCTAAGTTTAAAAATTCGATGTCGATAATCGGGTCTTGGTCGCCGTGAATAAGCTGTACAGGCGGGCGGGATTTTATTTCATCCGCCAAAATATCCGTACCTACCAACATACCGCTAAACCCCACAATACAGGCAAATGGCTGGTGCCGTCTTAGTCCTGTGTGCAGTGCCATCATAGTACCCTGTGAAAACCCCAATACTGCCACTTTTTGTGCAGGCAATGCCAACCGCCGCATATGGGTATCGACAAAATCTTCTAGGTATGGACGGGCGATATGTAATCCGTCTAATAGAGAATCCTTGTCCAATTTCGCTTCGATTCCAAACCATTGCCGTCCAAAGCCCATTTCACAAGGAAACACCGCATCGGGGGCAATAAATCCGGTGTTGGGCAACGCATGTTGCAAATGCGGGGCAAGCCCCATTAAATCGTTCTTATCTGCCCCATATCCATGTAATAAAAACACCAAACTATGAACATCGTTCGGCATGTTTTCTACAAATTCTAAACTCATATATGCACCTTTCCTGCTTGTAAGGGGTATAATACCACAAAAATATATAAAAACCTTGATAAAAACACAGAAAAATTATAGGGTGCCAAGTATGACAGATACAAACACACCCTATCCACATAATTTACCCGGTATGCACATGCGTATAACCGATCCGTTGCACTTGGACAGTGGTGAAGTGCTGGAATCGTATAACATATCGTATACGACCTATGGCACTTTAAACGCAGATAAGAGTAATGCGGTAATGGTATTACACGCTTTGACGGGCGATCAGTATGTGGCGGATATAAACCCTATAACCCACAAACAGGGGTGGTGGCATCAGGTTGTCGGCAAAAACCGCCCCATCGATACCCACCGATATTTTGTTATCTGTGCCAATATTTTGGGCGGCTGTATGGGTACAGAAGGTCCCAAATCCATCAACCCCAAAACTGGCAAACAGTGGCGTATGGATTTTCCCTGTATCACCTTAGGCGATATGGTCAAAGCCCATATTGCCCTATTAGACCATTTGGGTATCGATGTGCTGCATACGGTTATTGGCGGCTCTATGGGGGGGATGCAGGCGATGATTATTGCCTCTCAGTATACCCAGCGCAGCAAAAATATTGTCATTGTCGGGGCGTCGCCGTGGTTAAAAAGCCGTAGCATCGGCTTTAACCGCACCGCCCGCCATGCGGTTATGTACGACCCAGAATGGCACAATGGCAACTATGCGGATTTTAACACTTCGCCAAAAATTGGGCTGAGTATCGCCCGTATGAACGCCCATATGATGTACTTGTCTGAGCAGGCGATGGATTTAAAATTCGGTCGTAAATTAAACAACCGGCAAGCCGTATCCTACATCATAGAAAATGCCGATTTTCAAGTCGAGAGCTATTTGTTACATCAAGGCACCTCTTTTGTAAACCGTTTCGATGCCAATGCGTATTTGTATATTTCCCGGGCAATGGATTATTTCGACATGCACACATACAGTGTCGACGGGGAACTTGCCAGTGCTTTTCAAAACAGCGACAACCGCTTTTGTATTATCAGTATTTCTTCCGATTGGTTACACCGCACAGTACATGTAAAAAAGTTGGTGCATGCGTTAAATGCACTGGGCAAAGAGGTATCGTTTGCCGAATTGCAATCGGATGCGGGACATGATGCGTTTTTACTGAATGAGCCTGAATTACACGACATGATACGGGGGTTTATCAATGGATAACACAGAGAGTAATACAGAGAGTAACACAGAGAATAACACAGAATTAAAGTTTCGCATTATCTCTCGTTTTATCCGCCCCAACAGCCATATTCTCGATGTGGGGTGTGGCGATGGCAGTTTATTGTCGTACTTAAAACACCATCGCCATGTGTCGGCACGGGGGATCGAGCTGGATGTGCAATGGGTCAAGTGCTGTATGAACGCTGGGCATTGTGTGTTACATGGGGATGCGAATACAGATTTATACCAATACCCGACAAAATCTTTTGATACGGTGGTGTTGTCCCACACCCTGCAAGCCATGAGCAGAGCCGATAAAACTCTGTTAGACATTACCCGTATTGGCAAAAAAGCGGTGGTCAGCTTTCCCAACTTTGGACATTATCAGGTTATATGGGATTTGTTTTACAACCGCCGTATGCCCACCACCAAGCGGTTACCGTTGGCGTGGTACAAAACGCCTAACATTCACTTTTGCACCATTCGGGACTTTGTCAATTTGTGTGATAGTTTGGGCTTGTACATCGACAATGTTGTTATTATTACCAACAAAGGCAAGGAAATTTCCGCCCGCCCCACTTCGTACAAAGCCAGTTTATGGGGGGCATCGGCGGTGTTTGTGGTGTCCGATAGACAAGGGAATACCCCCCGTGCCTCGCTTTAAAATAACCGTTGAATACTTTGGTAAAAACTATTGTGGTTGGCAAATACAAGACCATTGCCCGACCGCACAAGGGGCAATTATGCAGGCGTTACACCAACTGTTTAAAGCAGATATTCCCGTGCATGGGGCGGGGCGTACCGACAGCGGCGTACACGCCAGCGGACAAGTTGCCCACTTCGATGCGGACACCTCTATGACCGCCAACAAAATACGGGAAGCGTTAAACCATTTTTTATATCACCAAGATGTGTCCATATTGCAATGTGCACAGGTAGCCGATGATTTTCACGCCCGTTTTTCTGCGACTTCCCGTCATTATTTATACCGTATATCGAACCGGCGAGCACCGCTGACTTTTCAACGGGATATGGTCTGGCATGCAGGCGGATACACATTAAACGCAGAAAAAATGCACGAAGCGGGGCAGCTGTTGGTAGGTACCCATGATTTTACCACTTTTCGTTCTGCTATGGCGACGAATCAGAACCCCACCCGCACTTTAGATTACCTGCACATCACCGAAGCGGGGGATGAAATTCACCTGCGATGTGGGGCAAAATCGTTTTTACACAACCAAGTCCGTTATATGACCGGGGCGTTGTTACGAGTGGGATATGGCAAATGGAATGCAACCCATATCCAACGGTGCCTCGATGCCAAAGATCGCAACAAAGGTGGTCCTCTAGCCCCCCCACATGGGTTGTATTTAACCGAAGTGCGGTATGATACCCCTTAGGCTTGCCGCCGATAGGATAGAGATTCTAAAATATGGTGTTTACGCACTGTGTCAGAAAATTCCATGTCGGCGATGGTGCGGGCGACTTTTAGTACTCTGTGATAGGAACGGGCGGTTAGGTTTAGGGTGTTGGTGGCACTGTGTAGGGTTTTATGGCATGCGGCGTCCATATTGATGTATATGTCCATGTCCGCTACGGATATATTGGCGTTTGCATATACCCCAGTGATGCCTAAGGTTTGTAGTCTACTTGCACTAAACGCCCGTACTTTGCATACCCTGTCTTGTACTGTCTGCGAAGTTATGTCCGATTTGGGTAGGGTTAAATCTTGTACACTAACCGCCGGTACATGGATAAAGATGTCGAACCGATCGTACATGGGTCCAGATATTTTGGCTTGGTATTCGATGGCACACTTTGCCCCCCGTTTACAAAATTGGGTAATGCCGTCCACATCCCCACAGCGACAAGGATTCATCGCCCCCACCAGCTGAAAATTTGCCGGGTAGGTAATATGGGCATTGGCACGGGCGACACTGACCGTACCGGTTTCAAGGGGTTGTCGTAACGATTCCAGCGTCATACGGGAAAATTCGGGCATTTCATCTAAAAACAGCACCCCGTTATGGGCAAGGGATATTTCGCCCGGCTTTGCTTTTGAGCCGCCGCCGACCAATGCAGGGGTAGACGCCCCAAAATGCGGCGTGCGAAATGGACGGCGGGTGATTAAGCCCGCTTCCCCCAAGCCGCCATTTACCGAATAAATAATCGAAACCGACAGGGCTTCGCTGGCGGTTAAAGGCGGTAAAATCGTGGGAATGCGTTCTGCAAGCATGGATTTTCCCGATCCGGGCGGACCCATCATTAACAAATTATGCCCGCCACAGGCACATATTTCCAATGCCCGTTTGGCGGATTCTTGCCCCCGAATATCGCTCAGGCAAACCGTGTATGTATCCGTAGGCAAAGGGGCAGATGGGGTGGGGGTTGGCAGGTCTTGATACCCCCGTAAGTGGTTGAGTAATACCCCTAGCGATACAGGTGCCAGCACCCGTGCCGTATCCCCTGCCCACAGGGCTTCGTTGGCACAGGCTTTTGGACAAATAAACGCTTTATCCATCGCATTGGCATGCACAGACGCCGGCAAAATACCACTTACCGCTACTAAGGTGCCATCTAGTGCCAATTCCCCCATGAAAACATAATCGGCAATAACATCCCCATCTGCAACCCCCATCGCCGCCAATAACCCTACTGCAATGGGTAGGTCATAGTGGGATCCCTCCTTTAACATATCCGCCGGCGACAAGTTAATCGTAATGCGTTTTGGCGGTAGCGATATGCCCATAGCAGACAACGCAGAACGCACCCGTTCCTTTGCCTCAGATACGGACTTATCCGCCAATCCCACAATGGTAAATGCTGGCAACCCATCGCCAATATGCACTTGCACATCGACGGTCTGCGTATGCAGTCCTTGAAAGGCAACCGTTATTGTCCGTGCAAGCATAATTTTTCCCCGGCGTATATATTATAATGATAGTATCAGTATACAAAATATAACCGTATAAAAACCACATGGAATGTGGCGTCATATGTGGAAAAATAAAACTATTTTCTAATAAAGATTGTTTTTAATTTTTGTCATATGTAATAAAAGGACGGCACCCTTTACAAGTGTCGTCCCATATTTCACTTATGTTAAGCTAGGATATTATTTTTTTACCGCCAGACCGCTTACGGTGTCGTATTCGGTTAGGCTTCTTTTACAGCTTCTGCCGGGGCGGTATTTTTTGTATTCTTCGCTTTGGAATACTCTTTCTGTGTCGTCCGTGATAACAAAGTCATAATATGTGTGCCGTCCTGTTAGCATAGAGCTGTCGCAATATTGTAGGACGCTGTGCGGTGTATTGTTAATGGTGACTTTGATGACCCGTAAAGGTTCACCGTATTTTGCTATCACACCTGCTCTGGTAGACATATCGGGAATCGTTGCGTCGCCAGAAGATCCGACACAACCAGAAAGTACCACAGCCACAGCAGATAGTGTTAATATATGTTTTATGTTCATAAAAATTTCCTTATGTTAGTATGTTAAAAATAAAAAAGCTCTGTCAAGAAACAGAGTTTTCGCTACACCTTAACCGTTATCTTTTAAAGCCTTGCCCAAAATATCACCCAGTGTGGCACCAGAATCAGCAGAACCGTACTGTTCCATTGCCTCCCGTTCCTGTGCTATTTCAAGGGCTTTTATACTTAGGTTAAGCTGCCCGTCTTTGCGATGTACTACGGTAATAAGGGCATCGACCTTTTCATCGACCGCAAAACGATCGGTGCGTTGTTCGGATCTCTCGACGGACAATTCGGCTTTTTTGATAAATCCGGGCACACCATCGCCGATAACCACATCGAGACCTGCGATTTTTATATCGACAATTTTGGCGGTAACCACATCATTTTTCTTGTATCTGGATACATCTGCTCTACGGGATTTGGCAGCTGGGTTGTCGCTCAGTTGCTTGATACCTAAGGAGATGCGTTCTTTTTCCGCATCAATATCGAGGACAACCGCCTTAACGGTCATACCTTTTTCATATTCTGCCAACGCCTCTTCGTTGGATTTTCCCCAAGCAATGTCAGACATGTGTACCATGCCATCAATATCATCGGTGATGCCGATAAACACGCCAAACTCAGTGATGTTTTTGACGGTGCCTTCTAATACGGTGCCGGCGGCGAATTTGTTGCTTACCACGCTCCATGGGTTTTCTTGGCACTGTTTGATACCAAGCGAAATACGGCGTTTTTCTTGGTTGATGTCCAATACTTTAACCTGTATTTCTTGCGACATCGATATGAGTTTACTGGGGTGTACATTTTTCTTGGTCCAAGACATTTCAGACACATGTACCAGCCCTTCGACACCTTCTTCCAGTTCCACAAATACACCGTAATCGGCGATGTTGGTGACTTTGCCGGTGAATATCTCGCCTTCGACATACTTGGTGCGGGCGGTTTCCCATGGGTCTTCGATCATTTGTTTTACGCCTAGCGAAATGCGTTTTGTACCTTCGTGGAAACGGATAACTTTTACTTCGAGTTTTTCACCAATGCTGAGCACTTCTGAGGGGTGAGAAATGCGTTTCCAAGAAATATCGGTTACATGCAGCAATCCATCGATCCCCCCTAAGTCGATAAATGCACCGTATCCAGTAATGTTTTTCACAGTGCCTTCGATAACATCGCCTTCTTTGATGTTTTCCATCAGCCTTGCCCGTTCCTCTTCGGACTCTTCTTCGAGGATAGAGCGACGGGATACAACGATATTGCCCCGTGTTTTGTCCATCTTTAGAATTTCAAAAGTGATGGGCGTTTCCATCAGGGACTCCATGTCTCGTACGGGACGGACATCCACTTGTGAACCGGGCAAAAACGCTATTGCCCCTAAAATATCGACGGTAAAGCCGCCTTTAACCCGACCGAAGATAATGCCTTCCACCCGTTGTTTGGTCTCGAACAATTCGGCAACCTTATCCCATGCTTCTTCTCGTTTTGCCCGTTCCCGAGAAATACCGACTTCACCGTTGCGGTCTTCCATGCGTTCGACAAACACGGATACGCCATCGCCCACTTGCAATTCGGGCACAACCCCCGATACGGCGAATTCTTTTAAGGCGACACGACCTTCTGATTTCAATCCCACATCGACAATCGCCTGTTCTGCGGTTAATCCAATAATAGTACCCGTTACAACGGTACCGACCACATTTTCCATAGTGGATTGTGTTTCTTCGAACAGGCTTGCGAATGATTCTTTTGTCATAAAATTTTGCTTTCAAAGTGCCATACTGCGTATTTGTAGCGTACAAATATCACAACTGCAGTAGGACTGTACCATAATAAACCCAATACTTTTTGATGGTGGTACAACCACACAAAAAGTCCCAAATACGCACAAACGCACATTCGGTGTGTACCCGAATATCAGAAAATTATAACAAAAGCAAGTGATTTAAACGATTTTATATACTTTTTTTACATGCGATAGGGCGTTTTGTAGCATTCGATCCACATCCATATGGGTGGTGTCGATAAAAATGCTGTCCGGTGTTTGCACCAACCGCCCTACGGCAGCGGTCATATCACGGGTATCACGGGTTTTTATATCCGATAGTACCGTATCGAATTGCACAGCGGGCGTATGGGAACACAGCTCCGCAAACCTGCGTTTTGCCCGTACCTGTACATCAGCGGTTACAAACAACTTTACAGGGGCATCGGGAAAGATGACGGAGCCAATATCCCGCCCATCAACCACCGCCCCAAGCTGTCCCCTTTGCACACACAACATGGGAAAAGTGCGTTGATACCCAAGTAGGGCGGTGCGTACCGCCGGCATTCGGGACACCACTTGTGATGCCATATTGCCCATAGAGTTGGTAGTCAAAATGGGATTTGCCAATACCTCAGCGGTGATATAATCCACCAACCCCACCATAGCCGTTTCATCTGCCGTATCCGTCCCATGCACAGTCGCCAAATACCCCACCGCCCGATACAATTTCCCCGTATCCAGATGTCCATACTCAAGGTGCTGTGCCAACCGCTTCGCCAAAGTCCCCTTACCCGACCCTGCGGTGCCGTCGATGGCTATTATGGGTATGGTGTTTTGCATGTTCATATCCTAAGGCTTTTTTATGGTATATTATTTTTCTAGTGTCAGTTTATCATTTTCGTATTTCATGCCTTTGTGACCTAAGCCCACTGACCGTAACCACACTGAATCAAAATATAAAAACTATGTCAAGCGTATTTTTACCTTTTTTACCGCACAAACACAACCGCCCCCATATGTCCACTGGGGGCGGTTGGTTGGTAATATTTAAACCCGCACCTTACACTGTAACATACTTTCTGAGTGTATCAGACAGCAAACCACATAACCTAACATGTACACCACAAAACAAGTTTTTTGGCGTCCGGTACTTTTTCATTTTCGATATTTAACGGTGCAAATACCAAAAAATTCATAGTATTTTGGTTATTCGATGCTATCTTCCCGAAATGTAAATGACACTAGCGGGCGAAGCCCTATTTCAATCTGCTTGGATCGATAATATTTAAGTATCGGTGTAATTCATACCACATCCAATCAAGCCGTAAAACACGGTCATACAATCTTATGCAGTACCTAAGTTGGTGCAGGTACATCAACTTATCCATCCATTATAAATGATTTTATAAAATCTGTCAATAGTTGTTTTGTCTTTTTTTTGTCATCGGCAGATGGATTCTCATATACCTGATTATAAAAATACCCTTTTAGGGCAATATTGCGGCTGGTATTTACATCTGCATGGGTTGTATATCCACACGGTACACATTTAAATGTGCTTATTTTAGTACCATCATCAACTGTTTTATTTCTTGTATCCGTGCTGCCACATTTTGGACATAGTCGATCCATATATGCGGGGTGTATAGCGTACGGTTTAGGGAGTCCGTGCAATTTACATTTGTATTCGAGTATGTGTCCCAGCTGTGTATAGTGTTGCCGTGTGAGCATTTTGTTATGATGGCTATACATTTTTTGTTTGCTGTTGCGGTAATATATTGCTAGATTTTTCAAATTTTCTATAACAATTTGCGATTTATGCTTTATTGCTAATGCGATGATGGCATTTGCGGTTTTGTGTGTTATTTCGTCGGTGATGGCTTGGCGGGTTGTGTTGCGGATATTCTTATCGGATTTTTGTTTTTGCACAGATCGCAGCTGTTTGCCATCGATATGTTGTGATTCCAAGACATGTCCATTTTTATCGACAACGGTTATAGTTGCCAAATCGTATATACCTCGCTCGACCCCCAAGTATGTAACCGGCTCGATTTTTTCTGTTTTAAATTCAAAAGCGATATGCAGTTCGTAGATGTCAACGGGTTTATTGTGTCGTTCGGTGATATGTACCAGCTTGGCGGTTCTGGCGGTGCCTTGTGCGATGAAAGCGTCGTATTGAAAGTCTTTGCCAAAAGCAAGGGGCAATAATATGCCGGTTTTTGCAGTGATGGTATAGCCATTTTTAAACGGTAAAACCGTGCCTTTCTTATTGCCCGATAAAATGGTTAAAGGCAGTTTGATATTGGCAGGCTTGGCAAAGCGACATTTTTTCGTGTGTGTGTTGATATACGCATAATATTTGCCGTTGTCGGGACAGTATAGCAATGAAAAACCTGCGGATATATCGGATTTTGGGATTTCAGCGGGGCGGATTTTGCCCTGTTTACGCAGTGCACTGGTTTTGTACCGCAAGGTGTTTTCTGTGTCTAAATCCGTGCAGGTGATAAAGTGTTCATAAATGCTGTAATCGATAAAATCTTGGTGGTTTTTGGATATGGGTTGGACGGTGGGTGCGCCGGCTTTGCCGGCACGGCTGTACCCTGTTTGAGTTTCGCATAATTCCACATAGGCTTTGATTTGTGCCACCACATCCTCTTTGACACCAAATTTACAGCTGTTGGATAAGATGGGGAATTTTTGCCTGACATATCTGTCGATAGCATTGCCTTGACCTTGCAAATAAACCCTACGGTCGCTTTTTGGTTGTAATAACAATTCTTGTATTTTTTGTTCCGATGGCAGCCAATGCCTTAAAGTATGGCTATATCCCACATGTGCTTTGAGCAACATATTTTTTAAAATCGCTTTTTTACGATTCGACGGATTGTGTATTTGAAATACAGCGGTTTTATATGATATGATTTCTGTCATATTTTTATCTGTCCCAAAAAAAATGTATGTGTGCTAGAGAACCCTGTATATTATACATCAATTCATATGTGTTGTGTATATAAAATGTGGTTTTAAAACGGGTTGTATCGTATATGCACACTGTATCATAGATGTTGTTTTATTGCAATAATTGTAAAAAAGGGATAAAAAACGGGTTCGAAAAACCCGTTTTTTTGTTTCCAAAGCATATAAAGTACACATATCAGAAATAGGTACCAAATACTATAGCGATGCCCATGTATGATTTGCTGTTGCTAATGGGGCTGGCTTTGGCGGGGCCTGAGGTTACGCCGGCGGATACACTGCTTTTGATGTATATTCTTTCGCCTAGATTTTTTTGTATATTAAATCTGGCACCGATTCGGTCGATACCGCTGCTGGCACTGTAGGCACTGAAACCGCTGGCGGTGGCATCAGCGGCAGTAACACCGTAATAGGCTTGGGCATATTTTGTGTCTACGAATTGGGTATACAGTTCGCCATTGGTAAATAGCATGCTCTCTGTATTAGCGGTTAGGTTGCGACGAAACGCAAATTGTGCCCGGGTGCCTTTGTGTTCCCGTACACTGGTTTCGACAAAGCCCGATACACTGTTTCTACTGCTGAGTTTGGAGTCGAAGTTGATGTTTACAGCGGGCGATGCTTTGACCTCTTTTAGGTTTTTTAAACGGTCGTGGTCTGAGGTTTTACGACCCAAATCCGCCCACAGACCGATACCTAGCTTAGTGGTGTCACTGTTGACCACATATTTACCCACCCCTTTACGGACAATAGCGTACCAACCGTTGCTGTATTCTTTTTGGAACCATGGGAATACTTTTAATTTGTTGGCTGTCAACCCCGCTTGTGCAGGGGCATAAGTTACTACCGCCCCTACTTCAGTGGGTGTGTCATCGGCAAATGCGGGAATACCCAACCCTAAAGATAGTGTAATCGTTAATAATGTTTTTTTAATCATAATAAAATTCCTTGTTTTAATTAATATAGTAGATTTAATGAGAGTTATAAACAGTCCTAACAACACCGTTATGAAACTAACAAGAATGTTACGAACTAGGTACAAGTATACTCATATGAAGCATAAAAAGCAATATGCACAGCCGTATTAGAGAGGCAGTTTACGAAAATGTGACAAGATTTTTACGCTGTAAATATGTAGTTTGACGATAATCGTTGGTATTTTCAAAGTGATATAAAAAAATCAGCTGCAAGCAAGGTGAACCGATTCCTGCATACTGCAAAAAAAATACCCAAAAAAATGGAGCAACACCTTTTTTACATCCCTCACCCCCAAAAAAAATAGCCCCAAATGAATGGGGCAACAAGTTTTTTGGAGGTATTAAAAATATACCTATACCCTAAACGAAATCAAATGGGCTGTCAACTTAAAAATAGGGATTTTTTATAAAATTTTGTAAGTTGTTGTAAAACATACATTTTTTATTTGAACGCCACGCATTTAGACAACACAAATGTATACCCAGCGGATAAAGCGATTCCCAATGCCAGTGCCAGCGATGGGGACGATACTATCGAAAAGGTTACATATGCGGTTAATGTGGATATGCCCATAGCAGAAACAGATATTATAAAAAATGTAACCACACGATACCATGTAAAGGCGACTTTAAAACTGAAACGCATATGCCCGACAATGCTGACAACAAAGGCGGTAAAATATGCCATAATATTGGCGATCACAATAGACGGGGTTATAAGATGTATGTACGCCATACCTGCCACGAAATGGGTGGTGGCGGCGGTTATACCGACTATGGCAAACCGTTGCATTTCCATAAAATTTAAAATATGTGCATATTTTTTTATCATCGGCGGTACTATACGCTTGTATCCCCCTCGATGCAATCATTTTTATTTGTGTTTCTGCCCAAAATAGAGTATGGTTTGCACAGGAAAGTTTTTATAAGGCAACCCTTTTTTATTAAGGAATAATATCTGTATGAAAAAGATAAGTGTTTTAATCCCTTGTTATAACGAATCGCCAAATATATCGTATGCGTTTGACAGGTTACACAGCGTATTACATGGATTAGACGATACATACATATTTGAAATTGTCTGTGTCAATGATGGGTCACGGGACGACACTATGGCACAGCTGTTACAGCAGGCGAAAATCAGTGCATATGCGGTTAAAATCGTCGATTTATTGCGTAATTTTGGATCTGCTTTGGCGATTACTGCTGGTATCCACCACACTAGTGGCGATGCGGTGTGGGTTGTGGATGCGGATATGCAAAATGCCCCCGAATTGTTGCCAGAATTTTTACATCATTGGCAACAGGGCTGTGATGTTGTCTATGGCAAACGCATCGCACGGGAAAAATTGGGGTTTATGCGTGCTGTATTAACCCGTATTTATTACAGGCTGTTTAATGCGTTTTCGCAAGTGCATATTCCCTCTGGCACATCAGAATTTGTATTGCTGGACAGGAGGATAGTCGAAATATATGGGACATTCCACGAACAGGACATGTTTACCAAGGGGATATACGCATGGATTGGCGGTAAACACGGGTTTGTAGAGTATGTACCCGAAGACCGCCAACATGGCACTTCTACTTTTTCTTGGCTGCAATTGTTTAAATTGGCGTTTCAAGGATTGTTTGGATTTTCCGTAGTGCCGTTACGGTTTATATCGGCGTTTGGGGTGGTTGTATCATTGGTGGCGTTTGTATATATGATGATTCGGTTGGTGTTGTATGCGGTGTATGGCAACCCTGTACAGGGATACGAATCGACTTTGGTTATTATTTTGTTTATTGGCGGTATTCAGATGCTGGGTATGGGGATACTTGGCGAATATGTGGGGCGGATTTACAACGAAACAAAAAACCGCCCCCAATACACGGTGAGAAAAGTACACGACAATGCAGACAATATCTAATGTATCGATGGATAAGCCTGCTATATATTGGCATGCGGATGATTTAGGTTTATCGGTTGGTATCACCCAATCGATCGAAAGATGTTTCGATGTTTTGAATAGTGTTAGTGTGGTTGTAAACGGTACCGATTTAAACGGGGCGGTGCAGGCGGTAAAGCGGTATAACAAAACACATACTCATGCCCCTATGCGGGTGGTGCTGCATATAAACCTTATGGAGGGGCGGGCGTTAAGTGGCAAATCGGTTATCTGTCCCGATGGGGTTTTTGACAAAGATTTTATCGCTTTTTGGCGGCATGCGGTGCACAACCGTAAAGACAAAGTGGGGTTCCAAGACGCTATTTATGCGGAAACCCTGCACCAAATACGGGCGTTCGAAAAGGCTTTTGGCACCACGCCTGAGGCGGTCGATTGCCACCAGCATATGCACATGATACCTGTTGTTGCCGCCGCTATAGCCCGGGCGGTATCAGAGGCGGGCATCACCCAAATCCGTATACCCAGCGACTATATTTGGGTGCGGTCGTCTGTTATAAACACGGTTAAGTATGGATTGTTAAAAGCGTTAGCTTGGAAAACCCGCCGTATATGGGACGGTTTTGACATCACCGCATCAGCGGTATTTTTTGGCGTGCTGCCAACGGCAACAGCCAATATAGATATGTATACAGCGGCACTGCAACGGTGGTGCGTACACCCCCATACGGGGGCGTTGGAGGTGCTGTTTCACCCGGGCAGGGCATTGTCGGCTGAGTATGAAATATGGCAAAATCGCCCAGATCTGTGGGCGTATTACAACGCCCCACAGCGGGATAGGGAAGCCCATACTTTACGCACATTGTATACATACATAAGCGAAAATAATATGGGGGGCAATAAAAATGTATAAATCGCTTGCCATCGGTATTGTGGGTATACATATGGTGTTGTGGATTTTGGTACCGTATTATACTTTATATACGGTTGGGCTGGATTCGGTGGAAATGATCGCTTGGGGTAGGTCGCTGGATTGGGGATACTTTAAACACCCGCCCTTGCCCAGTTGGGTTGTTATTGCATTCGAATCGTTTTTACCTACGAACATAGCGGTGTTTGTTGCATCGCAAGTGTTTATTGCTTTTACGGCTATGGGGGTATGGGTACTGGCAAAGGCGTTTGTATCGGAGAGTTCTAGGTTTATGGCGACTATATTGGTACTGGTGTTTCCCCATACCACTTGGATTTCTGCGGAGTGGAATCACCACCTTGTACAACTGCCGTTTTGGGTGTGGACGGTTGTGGCATTTCATCAGGTGTGTCGCCATCGGGGCAACAGCTTATGGGCATGGGCATTTATGGGCGGGGTTGCCGCCTTAGGGCTGTACGGTAAGTACAGTTTGGGCATATTGTACATATCGATATTTTTATACGCCATATTGTGGCGAAGGTATATTTTTAACATATGGGGATTGTGGGTTTTTACCGTTGTGTTTGTAGGGGTGCTTGCCCCCCATGCGGTGTGGTTAAAAACGGTTGATTTTGCTCCCTTGTCGTATATGCAGGGGCGGTTCGAAGAAGCCGCCACATGGCAAAGATTGGGGAGTTTTTGGGGGGCGTTTATTGTCAATTTAACTTTTGTAGTATTGGGTATAGGCATCGCCCGCCGCAAGTTTAAGTTCCGCTCGTTGTCTGTGCCACTGGGGCATTTTTTGGTGTATATGACTTGTATGCCACTGATTGTTGTAACTATATTAGCTATTATATTAAATATAAGTGTCTATAGTACTTGGAATTATCCGTTTTTATCTTTGGTGCCGCTGATGTTTATATGGTGGTGTGAAAAACGGGGCTATACTATGTCCGCATTGTGGGGCAGTATTTGGGTCGTGGGGGTGGGCGGGGCTGTGGCGGGGTATTATGGCTATTACTATACGGTAAACCTTAACCGTGGGCATTATCCCGCCCAAGCCATAGCCACCCAAGCCCAACAGATTTGGCGGTACCATGTAAACACGCCTCTTGCATATGTGGCGGGCAACCAATGGACAGCCGGCAGTGTAGCGGTTTACGCCGCCGATAAACCCAAATTTATTGTCGATAACGATGTCGCCATTAACAATTCTATCGACTTTAACGATGTAAAAACAAAGGGTTACATGTACATTTGGCGTGCGGATGAAACCCCGAATGTATCGAGCTTCACTGCCACAGGCACAATTGTTGTACCCTATCACCCCCCATTTGCGGACAAAGACCATACGGTAAACTACGGTATTATTGCAGCGGTTCGATAACAACCAGCACAATCACTAATTGGAAAAAGGTGCTTGTCGAAAATAAAATCATAAAATATTATTTTACATCTTTACTTTCCTAATTTTTTGTGATACAGTGGTGTCCTAGGATTGCTATATCTAGGAAAACACAGTGGTTTTTAGATGTGTCAGGTGGTATTAAATCGGTTTTTAACAAATAAAATATTATTTTATATCTTTACTTTCCTAATTTTTTGTGATATGGTGGTGTTCTAGGATTGGTATACTTTAGGCACATACGATGGTTTTTAGATGTGTCAGGTGGTATTAAATCGGTTTTTAACAAAAAATATTATTTTATATCTTTGCTTTCCTAATTTTTTGTGATATAGTGGTGTTTTAGGATTGCTATATTTAGGCACATACGATGGTTTTTAGATGTGTCAGATGGTATTAGGTTGGTTTATGGTATTAGGAAAGGACAGGGCTCATGACTCATGGATCTGTAAAATTTGCTTTATTAGCGGTATCTTCGCTGTATACTGGTAATGTGGTGTTTGCGGCGGGTTTGCCGCAAGGTGGTGTGGTACAACAGGGTGCGGCTGGTATCCAGTACAGCGGCGATACATTGAATATCGATCAAAGCACAGACAAGGCGATTATCAGTTGGAAAAGTTTTTCTGTGGGCACAGGCAACACGGTAAACTTTAATCAGCCCAGTAGCGATTCGGCAACTTTAAATCGTGTTACGGGCGATTTGACTTCGGAAATTGCCGGGCGGATTAACGCTAATGGTAGTGTGTTTTTGGTCAATCCCAACGGTATTCTGATTACTGCAGACGGGGTTGTCGATACGGGCAATTTTGTCGCCTCGACTCTCGATATTGACAACAACGATTTTTTAAATGGCGATTACACATTTGCCAAAAGCGGTACCAATGGTGTTGTCGACAATCGGGGTAGTATTTCGGTCGATGACGGTGGTTTTGTGGTGTTGCTGGGTGGGGCGGTCAAAAATGATGGCACTGTCCGTGCTTTCGTGGGCAAGGTGGGTTTTGCCGGCGGTGAAAAAATTGTTATGTCGTTTGGCAACAGCGATTTTTTACGGGTCGAAGTGCCTACGGACAAGTGGAACACTCTAACCGATTCGCAAGGCAATAAAGTTTCGGCTACTCTCAATTTAGGCGGAAAAGTCGACTCACGGGGTGGATTTATCGATATAACCGTTGCCGATGCGTCCGATATTTTGCGGCAAACTATTTCGATCGATGGGATTGTATCAGCAAATACGGTGTCTTCGACAGACGGTGTTATATCGATTAGTGGCGGTACGGTGGGTATTACTGGTAACGGACGAATCACCGCTGATGCGGCGTATGGCAACGCCGGCACTATTGCCATCGAGGCGGATACGATCGACAGCAGCGGTACGGTGTCTGCAGCGGCACAAAATGGCGTTGGAGGAAAAATTAAAGTATCGTTACAACACGGGGCAAACCTAAACGCCGGCACCCGTTTCGATGTATCCGGCAGCAACAAAGGCGGGAATCTGTCATTTATCGGCGGACTAGGCAAAAGTGGTACAAAGGTACTGGGCTCTGCAGACTTTAAAGCCGACGGTACAAACGGCACTGGCGGCACTATCGACATCAGCAACAAAGGCGGCTTGGTCGGTCTGTTATCCGGCACCGTGTCGGCAACGGGAAAAACACAAGGCGGGCGAATCCGTCTAGGCGGGGCGTTTCAAGGCGGTACATACGACCCAAAAACCAGCCTCCTAGACAAAAACACACAAAATCTATTCGTAACCCGTTGGGGGGACAATAGCGACCTTGTCAGTGCCGGCAAAACTTCGTTAGGCACGGGCGTAAATGTGGTCGTATCGTCCACATCAGGCACAGGCGGTACAGCCATTTTATGGGCGGATCACACCACCAACAATTATGCCAGCATCGATGCCACTGGTGTTAGCGGTGGGGCGGTGGAAATATCGGGCAAAAAACAGGTCGACAGCTTCGGTCTAAAACGGGTGCACGCTGGTAACGGCGTGATTTTACTCGACCCGAAAAATGTTGTTATAGGAGGTGCATGGGGATCCGCCTTAGGACAGGTAAAAAAGATTGCACACGGTGTTGGGCTTAAAAATGGTCGTGTTTCATTAGACAGTTATGATTATTTCGGCAGCAGTGTAGCGTTAAGCGATGGCGGCAGAAAGTTGGCGGTGGGGGCTACCAATGATGACGGTTATAGCGGATACAGTGTCTCTAATTATGGTGCCGTATACCTATATATTATCAGCGGATCCGAATGGGGGGATACGATAACACAAAAGAAAAAGATTACACAAGGCACCACTCTAGCAGGGGGGGGGAGTCTCGAACTCAGTCCCCATGATTCTTTTGGCAGCAGCGTATCGTTAAGCGATGATGGCAATAAGTTGGCTGTTGGGGCAACAGGGGATAGTGACAATAGTGGGGCGGTATATCTGTTTACCATTACGGGCAATGCGTGGGATACCATAACAAAAAAGAAAAGGATTACACGAAACACCGGGCTTTCAAGTAGTGGTCATGTTTCACAGATTTTGGGTGGGTATTTTGGATCCAGCGTGTCGTTAAGTGCCAACGGGTCGAAATTGGCTGTTGGGGCAGAAAGGTATGATAGCGGGCGTGGGGCGGTATACTTGTTTACCATTACAGGAAATGCGTGGAATACCGTAAAGCAAAACAAAAAAATCGGTCGTAACACCATCCTTTCAGGTGGGGGACGCATTACACTGAAGAATTATGATAATTTTGGCTCTGCCGTATCGTTAAGTGACGATGGAACGAAGTTGGCGGTGGGGGCAAAACAAGATGACACAGGGGCATGGGATGCAGGTGCCGTATATTTGTTTACCGTTACGGGAAGTGCATGGAATACCATAAAAAAAGTGAAAAAAATTACACACGGCACCCGTCTTGCAGATGAGAGTAAATTTGCACTCGGTAGTTATGATAATTTTGGCTCTGGCGTATCGTTAAGTGCCGATGGGTCGAAGTTGGCTGTTGGGGCTAGGGGGGATGATACAGGTGGTTTTGGTAGCAATAAAGGGGCTGTATATCTGTTTACCGTCACAGGAAATGCGTGGGATACCATACAACAGGTAAAAAAGATTACACACGGTACCAATTTTGCAGGTGGCGGTAGTATTTCATTGGGTCGGGGGCATTATTTTGGCTCCAGTGTGTCGTTAAACGATGACGGGACGAAGTTGGCGGTTGGGGCGTCGAGCGATAATACAGGGAAAACGCATGCAGGTGCGGTGTATTTGATAAATATATCCAAGTCCTCAGGATCCTCAGATGCAGCAGATTTACAACAACAATTAAACGCCGGCACCCATTTAAAAATTATTGCCGGTAACGATATTACTGTTAATCGTAACATAAAAACCACAAAAGGCGGTCGATTAACTTTAGTCGCTGGACGGTCGATTACCATTAACGCTGATGTAAAAATCAATGGCGGGCTTACCTTAAAAGCCAATGACAATATATATGGCCGAGATGCAGGCAAAGCACACATCACCGTTGCCAAAGGTAAAACCATATCTGCGGGCAATAATGATTTAATTATCAAAATGCTGAAGGGCAAAAACGGGGCGAGTGCCAACAAAAAACAAACGGGCAAAATCACCATTTGGAAAGCGGACGGAAAACGGGTCAGCATTGTACACTCCGGCAAGAAAACATATACATCGGATTCGCAAATTGTTATCCTAAACGGTGGCAAAATAAAAACCAATGGCTATTTGTATAGGGGCAGCGTGGGTATCGAATTGGTAGCCGATACATTTATCAATCAATCAGACAGGTATGCCTTGGATTTGTCCAGCGGGTGGGGACGATACTTGATATGGACAAAATCCCCCAAGGGCAACACCCTAAATGGCATAAACAGCTACGACACCCGATTTAATACGGCATATAATTTTAATGGTGGGGATTTCCAAAGCAACCCGGTGGATCCATATGGTGCCGATCGCTCCCACAGATCCGCTCTCCTATACAGCGATGACAAGTATAGCCCCCAAAATCCTGACGATGGTCACGATGACAACGATGACAACGATGACAACAACGGCGGCAATGGTGGCAAACCTGATGACAAACCCGATAACAATGGCGGTGGTGATTCTGACGACAGTCACAATTGGCACACACACTCCGGCTACGACGGGGATGGTAGGGGGCGTAGCGGCGGCGGTGCTGCTGGTGCTGCCGGTGGCGTGGTATTGCTGGGTGCTGGAGCTGCCCTAATATCCAGTGGCGGCGGCAGTGTCTGTGGCGGCTGGCACGGACGATGCAGCAGCGACCTTGCTAGCAATAGTACGGATAACATCTTTGACACCGGTATGTACGCCCATTTAAACGGTATCGACATGCAGGCAATTACCCGCCCATTACGCCCACAACAACCAAAAAATCCCCTTTGGGCATCGGTGTTTCACACCGCACAAGCCCCACAAGTAAAATACAGAACAAAATACACCACCACATACGACATGGCGTTCCTTGCCAACAACATCAAGGCACAAAAAAGCCTTCCGTTGTACGATATGGACGAAAAAATGTACGAAACCATTAGGGAAATATTTGTACAACAATCCGTACCAGCGGATCACATCGCCCGTGTTAAAACAAACGGCAATGCTTCTGCATAATATCCGTTGCACAAGGTATTCCACCACCCCGAACTATGTCTAAATGGGTTCGGGGATAGGTTCTGCCCATAAAAATATATTTTTTTATTGCATTGTATGGGGATTTTGCATTATGATTGTGGTGTATGTAAAGCAAATGCCATAAAATTAAGTGAGGGAAAAATGAACATACAATTTGTTTTGATAGGCGTTGCAATAATAGCCATTTGCGTGTTGGGTTTCAGGTGGGGCGTGCCTCGTTTGTTGTTTTGTGTGTTAAAAAAGTCCTTGCCCCCCATTTCTGACACGGAACGGGCGGCGATCGATGCGGGCACTTTGTCGTATGAACAGGGCATATTTGCCGGCACCCCCGATTGGGATCATCTGTTACAGCGGGACTTGTCCACACTATCAGCTGCAGAACAAGACTTTATCGACGGTCCCGTACAGCAGGTTATGCAGCTGTTAAACGATTACCATGTCCGTAAAAATGCCGACCTGCCCGATGAGGTATGGACACTGCTTAAAGATGAGGGATTTTTCTCGTTTATTGTGCCTGAGCAATACGGGGGGCTAGACTTTTCTGCCCATGCGTTAAGTACTATTGTCGCCATGTTGGGGGCGAAATCGGTTGCGGCGGGGGTTACGGTGATGGTGCCAAATTCGTTGGGACCGGCAAAGTTGTTGTTAAAATTCGGCACCGAACAACAAAAAGATACCTATTTGCCGAAGCTGGCAACGGGAGAATTTGTCCCCTGTTTTGCCCTTACTGGAATTACCAGTGGCAGTGATGCGGCAAATATGCGTGATGTGGGTATTATTACCAAAATCACCGATAACGGTGTAGAAAAAATCGGCATCGAAGCCCATTTTTCCAAACGCTATATTACCCTTGCCCCTGTGGCGACTTTAATTGGGCTTGCCATTGATGTCTATGACCCCGATGGGCTGTTGGGGGATTACCCCTATGTAAACCCCGCCACTAAACAGGTAGGTATAACGGTGGCATTGCTCGAACGCACCCATCAGGGTATTGAGATTGGCAACCGTCACATGCCGTTGGGCGTTGGCTTTATGAATGGATCGATTCGAGGTAAAAATGTATGGATCGATTTTGACCAAATTATAGGCGGCAAACCCTACTTGGGCAAAGGCTGGGTGATGTTAATGGCGTGCTTAGGCGTTGGCAGAGCGGTGTCGATGCCGGCGGTGTCCAGTGCCGGCATGGAATTTAGCACCTGTTACACCATGTTATATGCGGGCATGCGTAAACAATTTAATCTGCCCATTGCCAAAATGGAAGGGGTTATAGAAAAATTGGCACACAGTGTCTATCTGACTTTTGTCAATACAAGTGCAAGGCGGCTGTGTAGTACTTTGGTTGACGATGGCGAAAATCCAGCGGTGGCATCCGCCCTGATTAAGTACGCCAGCACTAACGACATGCGGACTTGTGTCAACGATTGTATGGATGTGCTGGCGGGGAAATCGATCTGTGATGGTCCCAATAACTATGTGCAAGGGGTATACCAAGCCATTCCCGTTGCCATTACTGTCGAGGGGGCAAATGTGTTGACCCGTACGCTGATTACTTTTTCACAAGGTGCCATTCGGGCACATCCGTACCTGTTGCAAGAGATCGAATCCCTATACGATACGGACAGCGAAACCGCCCGTGACACATTCGCTAAGGTGATATGGGCACACATGCGATTTACCATAAAAAACATTTTTAGTAATGTGTTTCACAACGGCACCCGTGGGGTGTTTTTACCGAAAGTCAAAAATACCACCGCCCCGCTTGTATATTACCGTATGGTAAACCTGCAAGCCAAACAGTTTGCCTTGCTTGCCGATAGTGTGTTGGTGATGCTGGGCGGGCGGATTAAGGCAAAACAAATGCTGGCGGGCAGGTGTGCGGACATATTAAAAAATCTGTATTATGCTATGGCGGTTTTAAAAGACTATGAAACCCATAAAAACCCTAATATGCTGCCGCTACTCGACTATGCCATACGGCGGTTGTGTTATGAAAATAGGGGCTTGATGGCGGCGGTTGTCGACAATTTACCGTTTGCGGTTGTCCGCTTAAAATTGAGGCTGTGGCTGTTCCCGTTGTCCATATTCAATATGGGCTTAAACGACAAAGCCCCAACCGATGCCGCCGCTATAAAAATGGTACGCACCTTATATAAAGATATGACCGCCATGCGGGCGGTGTTTCAAAATGCCTTCGACAGTAAAATTGTCGATGAAGTGATAAACGATTATACCGTATTGCAACGGGCGGCACCGATTTACAACAAGATCAAACCGCTGTTAAAATCCGGGCAGCTGTTGTGTACATACGATAAAAATTGGTGTGATGTGGCGTTTGAAAAATCGTATATTACCGCTGATGAACGGGATACACTGAAACAAGCCGAACACATATACTATACACAAATGAATGTCGATGAGTTTAGTTTTGACACCCACACGCACCACACCGATATACACACGGACATAGCCCACAACATGCACCAGAGGTAACAATGCCGATACAAGATATACAAAACTTAGCTTTAAAACACTATCATCTAGAAACCGATGTGGACAATATTTTATGGGTTACCATAGATGTTGCCGATAAATCACAAAATGTTCTCGATATGGAAGTGCTCAGCGAATTAAAAACCATTTTACAAGCCGTACAGCAAACGGACGATCTGCAAGGATTGGGGTTTTTATCGGCAAAAAGTAATTTTATTATGGGGGCGGATGTCAATGCTTTTGCCCAGCTGACGGAAAAGACTCTTGTTGCCGAATTGTTGGACAAAGCCCATGCGGTTATCGATATGCTCGATAATTTAAAAATCCCCACCGGCTGTGGTATTAACGGGTTTTGTCTCGGCGGTGGGCTGGAGGTGGCACTGGCGTTTAAATATCGGGTGGTGTTAAACGACGATGCCCATAAATATCGGGGCAGTATCGGTTTTCCTGAGATTAAATTGGGGATTTATCCGGGTTTTGGGGGTACTTTTAGGTCGATTGCCCAATTGGGTCCCATCGATGCGATGACTATGATGTTGACGGGTAAAAACTTGAGACCCAGTGCCGCCCGTAAGGTGGGCATTGCCCAAAAATTGGTAGCCTCCCGTAAACAGCTGCGATGGCATATTAGAAAATATATTTTAAAAGGCGGTGGCAGACCGCCCGCCGCATCGTTGATAAAATCTTTGCCCAATGCGTTTGTGTTACGGGGATTTGTGTATAACAAAATGAAAAAACAGGTGGCAAAAAAGGCAAACCCGAAACACTATCCCGCCCCGTATCGATTGCTGGATATTTGGAAACAAGCGGGGGGCAACAGGGCTAAGATGCAGCGGCTGGAAAAACAAAATTTTGCCGATATGATGTTGACTCCTACCGCCCGTAATTTACAGCGGGTATACTACATATCAAACGCCATGAAAGCCCTAGCAAAAGGGGCAAAAACCGCCACATTTACCCATGTACATGTTATTGGTACGGGGACTATGGGGCTGGATATTGCTATGCACTGTGCGATTCGGGGGTACTATGTGACTCTGCAAGACATAAATGCGGATTTATTAAAGGCATCGACGGACAAGGCGAAGGCATTTTTTAAAAAACGCTTAAAAAATCCCCTATTGGTCGATCGGGCGGTATCCCGGTTTAAAACCGATATAGATGGCATGGGTGTTAAAAATGCCGATGTCATCATCGAGGCGGTTGTGGAAAATCTCGATATTAAAACAAACATTTTTAAACAGCTGGAACAAAACGCCCCCGCCCATGCGGTTTTGGCGACCAATACTTCGGCGATTCCGTTAGAAAAAATTGCTGAAAAAATGCAGGACAAAAGCCGCCTTATTGGATTGCACTTTTTTAATCCCGCCCATACTTTACCGCTGGTGGAAGTGGTAAAATCCGCTGTGGTCGACAGCACATGGGTATCGATGGGGGCAAAGTTTACTAAGGATATTGGCAAATTTCCTTTAATTGTTACCTCTAGCCCGGGGTTTTTGGTCAATCGGGTACTTGCCCCTTATATTATGAAGGCTCTCGAATTGGAAAACAACGGTACTTATGACAAGGAAGTCTTGGATTATGCCTGTCGGGCGTTTGGTATGCCTATGGGACCGATAGAGCTGGCGGACACGGTGGGACTAGACATTTTACACAGTGTGGCACAGGAATTAAAACTGCCCGTGCCTGCGGATTCAAACATGCAAGCCTTGTTCGATGCGGGAAAATTGGGACGAAAGAGCGGCGAAGGCTATTATAAATGGCAAAACGGACGGGCGGTAAAAGCCGATACCCCTCCAGAAAATATCGAGATAACAGCCATTGCCCACGAAGTGTTATCGCCATTGTGGCAGGAGGCACAAAAGTGCCTAAATGAAAAAATCGTGTTCGAAAAAGACACACAGACCAGTGCCGATTTAATCGATGGCGGTATTATTTTCGGCACCGGCTTTGCTCCGCATTTGGGCGGGGCGTTACATTATGCAAAAACACTAGAAACAACATAAAGAGGTACCATGTCAGCAAAAACCATAAGGAGAGTTGCGGTTGTCGAAACAAACCGTATTGCGTTTAGCAAAGCCTTTACCCTGTATGCGGATCAGGACAATAAAAACCTGCTTACGGCGGCGTTACAGGGGTTGTCGACGAAAGCACGGCTCAATGATAAACCCATCGATGAGGTGGTCGGCGGGGCGGTGGTCAATCACCCCAGTGATTTTAACTTGGTACGGGAAGCCATGCTCGATACGGACATAAGCCCGTATACCTGTGCCTACAATGTGCAACAGGCGTGTGGGACTTCGTTACAGGCGGCTTTAATTGTGGCGGCAAAAATCGCCGCTGGGCATATCGACAGCGGTATTGCCTGTGGCGTCGACAGCATTTCAAAAATGCCCTTTGCCACCCATTCGAAGCTGTCCGATAGGCTGTTAAAACTCAATAGAGCCCGCACATTTAGGCAAAAACGCCGATGCTTTTCCGGATTTTCACTCAGGGAACTTATGCCACAGCCGATACGGGTCAATGAACAAAAAACTTTGTTGTCGATGGGACAGCACTGTGAACTTATGGCGGCACAATGGGGGATTGATCGGGCGGCACAAGATACCTTTACCCTATCGTCTCACCAAAAAGCCGAACGGGCGTATGCCAACGGTTTTCACAAGGATTTAATCAGCCCGTACTTGGGGGTGTACACGGATAATATTATGCGTCCCCATTTGCAAATAGGCGACTTGCAAAAGCTGCGTCCGGCATTTGACAAAAAAAACGGCACCATTACGGCGGGCAATGCCACCGCTTTAACGGACGGGGCATCGGCGGTGTTGTTGTGTAGTGAGGATTGGGCGAAACAACACGGCTTCGACATCCATTGTTTTGTTACCTTTGGGGCGTCTGGGGCGTTGGACTTTGTGGCGGGCGAAGGCTTGTTGATGGCACCCACAGTCGCCATCGATAGAGTGTTAAAGCCGTCCAAATTAAAATTTCAAGATTTTGACTTTTACGAACTACACGAAGCCTTTGCCGCCCAAACCCTGTGTGTGCTAAAAGCCATGAACGATGCAAAATTTAACAAAAAATATTTTAACCGAAGTGCAAAAAATGTACACGGCACTATCGACATGGACAAAATAAATGTGATGGGATCGTCCCTAGCATATGGACACCCATTCGCCGCTACTGGCGGGCGGATTTTAGGGGTATGTGAAAAACTGCTAAGGGAAACTCCCGACTACAAACGGGGCTTAATCGCCATATGCACCGCAGGGGGCATGGGCGTATCGGCAATTGTCGAGTCGCCGTAATATGTTTATTCAAATATCTTTGGCAGATTTTCAAAAAATTTTATTGCCGAATATAAAACAGCACCAAAAACAGAAATCAATACCAAAGAATGAAAATTATTAATGGCTTGTTGTGGTGATACAAAAGAGTACTGGTACATAAAAAACAAACCAATAGATAGCCCAGCGGTGTTTGTAAACAAGGCTAATACATGGGCATAAACAGGAGGCTTTTTGTTGATTACAACAGCGATGATAGATAATATAAAAACAACAACAAACGCAAGAAGAGCAGGGATAAAAACAGAATTACTTATCATCTTGAGTGGTATTTTCTTGTGCTATATAGGATATGGTCGCCCCAAGCAAGGCACCGATTGCCACCACAGGAAACGCATTCGACACAGCAGCAGTAACAATCGCCCCCGCCACAAATCCCGGTACAGCTTTGTCAATATTTTTACTCATGTTAAAACCTCACAGTATTGTTTTTTATATGCCCCATTATACAAGGTATTTTAATCATATGCAACAAAAAAATATAGATATTTTTGTGAATGGCGTAATGGCGGGCTTGCCTTGTGTGTGTCATATAGATAGAAAAGGGAGACTGTGATAGTCCCCCTTGTAGTTTGGTTTAAGTGGATTGCCCGTGTTATTGTGCTGATTTCCACCATGTGGCAACAGATCCTGCCTTGTACTTTTTGGTTTGAGCAAATGTAAATGTTATTTTAACATATTTATTTGCTCTGTCAGCTATTGTATAAGGTACAATATATACTTGATTTCCAGCTTTGATTTCGTTAATGGCGGCGATTTTAGTTAGTGCATCACCACCATCTACATGAGCCGAACTAGTTTTTACAAGAGCATAATCTGCAGGATCCGCATCGCTCTTCGGAACATAAAATATTGCACCCCTTGTTAGACCAGTGCTGTTGTCCTCTATTGTTACCGCTGTAACTTTACCACTAGCCCATACAGTTGGCTCATTTGCAAATATAGTTTTAAATGCAGCTCTTAGTCTTTTATCTCCACTAGCACTCATTTTTCCTGCGTTTGCTTCTGATTTACGATTGTCTTCTAAATCATCGGAAGGATCCCGTCTAGCAATGGCAACTGTTATATCTTTGCTGGTATTTGCTTTGTAATACTTGTCATTGTTGGCTCTTATTTTCATGTTTACAGTGACTGTACCGCTAGATTCGGGACCCCTTATTTTACCATCTGCATCGTTTGCTATGCTGGCAGTCCCATCGGTTGTATCACCTTTTACAGTCCAAACAAAGTCGCCTACTGATTTACCACTAGGTAAATTATTATATGTCATATTAAGATCCGCTGAAGTACTGGTTTGCCATTTGTTGTTGTTACTGGCGAATGATGCGGTAGGTGCGGTCATTTCGTCTAAACTACGGGTGGCGATGTTGAGATCGAAACTGAACGCTCCGCTGTATTTTGGATTTGAACTATTTGCAGTCATGGTTATAGTAACTGTGCCACTAGATCCCGCATCTTTTAGTATACCGGTTGTTGAACCTATACCTAAACTTTTGGAGTTTGAAAAATCATCAGGTTCGGCACCTGATTTTTTAGCCACTGTCCAAGCATAGTTTGATGCGGCATCTGTACTTCCCCCCGGCAATGTACTTGCAGTATATGCCATATCAAGATCACCCGATCTCCATGACTTTGCACCGGTTACAGTTGGTGCTGATGGATTTATATCGGTGCCTATGACTTGTTTTGCCACCGTAAAGTTTTGGTGTCCAACGAGTTCCAGCAAGCCCCCTTTGGCAGCACGGGTGATTTTTACCAACAATGTCCCTTTTTTGGTTAGTTTGGTGCCGTCAATAACGCCCGTTTTGTCATTGATGGCATCACTGAGATTACCGCTAACAAGTCCAGAAGTGGTGCTGGTGTAGCTGCTTACAGACACGCTATCTGCCAATATTTCAAATTTAAAGTCGCCGCTTGCCCCTGTGTCAAAGTCTACGCCAGAATCGGTGGTTTTTAACATGTAATCGGCTTTAAAGCCACTCTTGCCCCATTTGCCCCCATATCGGGAGGCACCATCAGAACTCATAACACCTTTTGTCGTGGACAATTTAAAGTCTTTTGATACATCTGCATGCTCAGGGTGTTCGAATACAACAGTGATTGTAGCAGGGGATGTAATCTCGTCTGTTATTTGTAGGGTTTTACCATCGACCGCTAGGTTTGCCACATCGGTTTTTTCGGCTAAGCTTTTAATCGACCAGTCTGCTTTTTTGGTCTGTCCACCCTCAACCTTCAATTTGGCAAGTATATCTTCGGCACTGACCACCTTATTACCAGACCCATATGTCACCACAAGGTCTGCCATGGTCAAGGTATCCGTCCGGGCGGCGGCTGTTTCCACATATACCTCTTTGCCTTGATAGCCATCTAGCTGATAGGTCAGCTTTAATATGGCTTTATTGGCATCTGTTTTGTCCTCCAGCACAGAGTTATATGTTACATCGGCAAGGGCAGTAATAGCCGTACCATCTGTTTTTTCAAAAGCAAAATCCACATTCAGTGTACCGCTGATACGCTCTACTGTAACCGTTGGGGTAATCCCATCAGGGACGCCACTGATAAACGATTTTACATCGTATTTGTTGTTATTCTTTAGTTTAAGTGCGGTGTCTTCGCTGTTGCCATCCCCGTTGCGAATTTGATTGTTGCCCTGCTTGGAGGAAACGCTGGGACTGCCAAAGACCTTAATAGTTTCGGCTTCGGCGGTTTTGACTTCATAACTTCGCTCGACCTTATCGTAGCGTTTTGCCCATGCGGTGCCGCTGCTGTTTTGTGGCGTAGTATTCGTCGTACCAAAGGCAAATTTAAAGCCAGCGTATACATTGGTTTGTGCCGATGACGATTTCGGTTTGTCGTATTCGCCCCGAATCGTTATGATACTGTTCGGTTTAAATTCTAAAATCAGTTTATTCCCCTGTTCGACCTTGTCGGCAACGCCATCGAATTTATAGGTGTTTAAACCGATATTAAGGGTATCTGTAACGGTGCCTTTGGCGGTCATGTCGAAGCCTTTCATGACCTTTCGCCCTAAAATAACCGCACTACCCATAGGACGATACATATTTGCCGATAGATCGAATCCCCCAGTTTTTAATTCCAGACCAAGCGATAAGCGTTTATAGGCTTTACTGCCGAATGTATAAAACTTGCCGGCACCGTCTTTGCTGTCGATAAATATATTTGCCCCTATAAGGGTGGTTCTGGCATCATCGATAGCGTTACGGGTACCAAAGCCAATATTAAAAGTGTTTTCCGCCCCCTTGCGGCGTAAAGAAGTTTGTAGGTACCGGACGGCACTCTTGTTTTCCCGTAACACCTTAAAGGCGGTTAGGTCATAACTGAGTTTTTTGTTTGTATAGCCAAAGCCGCCCTCGAGCCATTGAAAGATACCTTTTTTGTTGACCGAATCGACCAATACATCGCCGCTGCGACTTACCACCGTATCCGTATCGTTGGTTAATATAGGGGTTGCCCATGTAAGTACAACCGCACTTGTGCTAATAAGAAATATTTTTTTCATCGTAAAAAATCCTTTACTAAAATCGATTGTTAAAAAAGTACACCATTTAAAGTATAGTTTTTTTTTTTTTTCGGTGTCAAGGGTTTTTTTCGATATTTTTAATATTTTTTCATTTCTATTTTTTGTTGTTTGGTTGAAACCTACAAAAGTATACATAACCATAGGGTATGGCTTGGAAAACCTTACGGGAGCGTCCGCATAGGTACCGCCATAACAGACTCTCCCCATTAGAGAAATACTTGTATAAGTTGTAAAATTTTGCTTTTTAACAGATGTGTATTAGCTATTTTTTTGGGCTATGTGTTGGGCCATGTGTTGGGCTATGTCATAGTCCCCATAGTACAAATCGCTTTTACGCCATTTATATGTGGTTTTTATAAAATCGTTGGCGGTTTTACCAGCGTTGTTTTTGGTGGTAATATCCGCCCCAAATGCTAGCAGCGTGTTTAATACCATAATATTTCGCTTGCACTTAATAGCGGTTATCAGTGGGGTATCGCCTAAGGCGTTGGTGCCGTTTACATCGTATATTTTTAAGTCTTTGGTAATCTGTCCGACAGAGGCGTACATCCAATACCATTTGCTGTAAAACTCTGTTTGTGTGCTGTGTCCATCGAGGAACTTTTTTAAGCCTATTACGCTTAACATTTCGCTGATAATTTTAGGGGAAAATGCCATTTTTACTGTCCTTTCTGTGTGTATGAAAATCTGTTTATTGCGGGGCAATCATGTTTTCTGGTTTGACCCATTCGTCGAACTGTTGTGCACTGAGTAGTCCCAATTCTACCGCTGTTTGCTTTAGGGTGGCGTTGTTTTTGTGGGCGGTTTTGGCAATTAATGCCGCATTGTCATAACCAATATGCCGATTTAGGGCGGTTACCAACATCAGCGATTGTTCCATTAAGTTTTGAATGGTGTCGATGTTAGCGGTAATCCCCACCACACAGTTATCGGCAAACGATACGGCACCATCCGCCAGCAACTTTATCGATTGCAGCACATTATAGGCGATCATCGGGCGGAACACATTTAACTCGAAGTGTCCGTTGCTGCCGCCCACAGATACGGATACCGCATTGCCCATCACTTGGCAGGCGATCATGGTTAGGCTTTCGCATTGGGTGGGGTTGACTTTTCCCGGCATAATAGACGACCCCGGCTCATTGGCAGGCAGGGAAATTTCCCCCAATCCCGAACGAGGACCCGACCCTAAGAAACGGATGTCGTTAGCAATTTTCATAAACGAAGTGGCGATAACATTTAACGCCCCGGCTATTTCGACCATAGCATCATTTGCCGCTAAGGCTTCGAATTTGTTGGGGGCGGTTACGAATGCAAGCCCCGTTTCATTTGCCACATTCTTAGCAAAGTTTTCGGCAAAACCGATACGGGCATTTAAGCCTGTACCTACGGCGGTACCGCCCTGTGCCAATTCGAGAGCTCTTGGCAAGGTGGCTTGTATGCGGGCAATAGCGTTTTTTACTTGCTGGACATAGCCGGAAAACTCTTGTCCCAGTGTGATCGGCGTGGCGTCTTGGGTGTGGGTTCTGCCGATTTTAATGATGTGTTTAAACGCCTCAGATTTTTCCTGTAATGCGGTCTGTAAGTGGGTCAATGCGGGAATCAGGGTGTGGGTTAATTCCATCGATACGGCAATACTCACCGCCGTTGGAAAAGTGTCATTCGACGACTGCCCCATGTTCACATGATCGTTGGGGTGTACGGGGGTTTTGCTGCCTACGGTGCCGCCCAAAATGTCGATGGCACGGTTGGCGATGACTTCGTTGGCGTTCATGTTGGTTTGGGTGCCAGATCCGGTTTGCCACACCACCAGCGGAAAGTGCCCATCGAGAGTGCCATCGATGACCTCATCGGCGGCTTGCATAACAGCGGCGGCGATGGTGGCGTCGAGATCCCCCATGTCACGGTTGGTAACAGCGGCGTTTTTCTTTAGGATACCCAATGCTTTTATCAACGGCTTGGGCATGGTTTCGCCACCGATTTTAAAGTTTTGTAAACTGCGGGCTGTCTGTGCCCCCCAGTACTTATCCGCAGGCACCTGCATTTCACCCATAGTGTCGGTCTCGATACGGTATGTTGTGCGGTGTGTTGTCATGTGTTGTTACTCTTGTTCAGGTTTTCTTTTTTTGCGAAACGCATCAAGGCTGATGACTTCTGCCTGTTGGTCGCCGTCTGATACTTGTTTTATGGAGGTGCCTTCTTCTTCGTCCATCATGGTCATGTTAAAGTGCAAACTAAACTGTACCGAAGGATCGTTAAACGATACCAGCGATTCGAACGGTATGGTCAAAGTATAGCGTTGTTTGCGAAAACTTAAATCGACGCTAAATGCCGTATCGGTAACCACCAAGTTCCAAAACTGATTTTGTAGCACAATGGTCATTTCATAAGGATGTGCCTGTTGCAAAAATGCAGGAATCTCCACCCCCCGGGTTTGGGTCAAAAAGGTAATGTAAAAATGGTGTTCGTACGGCAATCCGTTATTCTGCACGAACTGCAAGGCTTTTTTGGCAACGCCAAGCATTGCCCCTTCGATAAGTTCGCCATATCCGATGTGGTCTGACATAATTTTGCCCTTGTGTTTTGCCCTTGTGTTTTGCCCCTGTGTTTTGCCCCTGTGTTGTAAAAAACCATTGCAACAGATTACAATTTTAGGGGAGGATTCTGTTGCTAGGACCCCCAAAAACCCCACCTAAGTGTAGTTAGAACCTAGGAATTATGTAGAATAAATTCTAACGGTGTCACAACAGCCGCCATCAGGCAGCAACTGCAACCAACTGTTCGTTGTCGTTTGCATTTATTTCAGTTCGAACGATAACGCCGTATCTCAGCGGGTACCCACATATGCCTTTACTTCGCTTGTCGATCCTATTTCGTCCCCACTGGTGGAGACGCCCGGTACCGCCCCGGGGTCCAATACGACTATTCCACACAGCAGTTTAGCACCATTAGCTACATAATAATCGAAAATGAAGCAGATTTCAATATGCAATTTGTAAAATATGTGATAATTTGTTTTTGACATAAATACACATGGGAATATAAAGTACATGCAACAATACTTAGACCTGTTACAACACATTATGGACAACGGAGTCGATAAAGCCGACCGCACCGGCACCGGTACCCGATCGGTTTTCGGCTATCAGATGCGGTTTAATTTAAATCTTGGGTTTCCTTGTGTTACCACCAAACACTTACACTTAAAATCGATAATTCACGAGCTGTTGTGGTTTTTAAAAGGCGATACCAATGTGCGGTACTTGCAGCAAAACGGCGTCCGTATTTGGAACGAATGGGCGGACGCAAACGGCGATCTTGGTCCCGTGTACGGCAAACAGTGGCGATCGTGGGGATGCCCCGATGGCACCCAAATCGACCAGATTACAAACCTGATACACGCCATTAAAACCACCCCCGATTCCCGCCGCTTGTTGGTCAGTGCGTGGAATGTGGCAGATGTGGATACTATGGCATTGCCTCCGTGCCATTGTCTGTTTCAATTTTATGTGGCAAATGGCAAATTGTCTTGTCAGCTGTATCAACGCTCTGCCGATGCGTTTTTGGGGGTGCCGTTTAATATTGCATCATATGCCTTATTGACCATGATGATTGCCCAAGTGTGCCGGCTGAAATTGGGCGATTTTGTCCATTCTTTTGGCGATGCCCATGTGTATAGCACCCACTTTGACCAAGCTCGGTTACAGTTGACTCGCACGCCTTGCACGCTGCCCAACATGATATTAAACCCAGATGTACAGGATATATTCGACTTTGTGTATGACGATTTTGAACTTATCGGATACACACCCCACCCGCATATCGCCGGCAAGGTGGCAGTATAATGGGCGTCCGTTTAATTGTCGCTATGGCAAAAAATCGAGTTATCGGAGCGGATAACAAAATGTTGTGGCACTTGCCGGGGGACTTTGCATATTTTAAGAAAGCAACTATGGGGAAATCTATCGTTATGGGCAGAAAGACTTTTGAAAGTATCGGTCGCCCTTTGCCGGGGCGGACAAATATTGTCGTTACCCATAGCAGCAACTGGACAGCCGATGGGGTTACGGTTGTAAACAGTGTCCCATCGGCAATACACATGGCAAAAGCCCAAAATATGGACGATATAATGGTCATTGGCGGCGGTCGTATATATGCCCAGACTATAGACATAGCAGAGGCGTTGTTGGTAACCGAAGTCGATATAACCGTCGATGGAGATACGCTGTTTCCGTATATCGATAATACCGTATGGCACAAGGATTCCGTGTCCGCAGATATGACAGAAAACTGTATAACATACCGTTTTGTGGTGTATAAAAAACAAGGATAAACAGATGGCAGACATAACAACAAAAGTACTTATTATTGGCTCCGGTCCAGCGGGATATACAGCGGGCATTTACGCCGCACGGGCAAATTTACACCCCGTATTGGTGGCGGGATTGCAAAAAGGCGGACAGCTGACCATCACCACCGATGTGGAAAACTATCCGGGGTTTGCGGAGGCTATACAAGGTCCGTGGTTGATGCAACAAATGGAACAACAAGCCTTAAATGTGGGAACACAAGTGATTGCCGATAGGGTAACCAAAGTCGATTTTTCTAAACGACCGTTTGCCTGTACGGGGCAAAATGGCACTACATACATCGCTGATACGGTTATCATTGCCACTGGTGCCCAAGCCAAATGGCTAGGCATCGATTCTGAACAAAAATATATGGGTATGGGGGTATCCGCCTGTGCCACTTGCGATGGGTTTTTCTTTAACGGGGAAGCCGTATGCGTTGTCGGTGGCGGTAATACAGCGGTCGAAGAAGCCCTGTATTTGTCGGGTATTTGTAAATCGGTCACCCTGATACATCGCCGGGACAAATTGCGATGCGAACCTATATTAGCAGACAGATTACAAGCCACCGACAATATAACCATAGAATGGAATCGCACCGTCGATGACATACTAGGCAACGCCACCGGCGTACATGGCATAAGATTAAAATCCACCGTAGGGGATATGGATAAACTCATATCCGTAAGCGGCGTATTTATAGCCATCGGTCACAGCCCCGCCACCGATATTTTCAAACACACGAGCCTCCGCATGGACGCACACGGCTACATAGATGTCGAACCCGGTACCACCCAAACCACCATAAAAGGTATCTTCGCCGCCGGCGATGTAAGCGACAAAACCTACCGCCAAGCCATAACCGCCGCAGCAATGGGATGCCAATCTGCCCTAGACGCCCAACGATTGTTGGAGGGGGAGTAATACATGTTTACCGCACAAGACTTTAAAAACTATCGCTCCGCATTCGGTTTTAGCAATCAAGGCGATATGAGAAGTTTTTTATCTGCAAAAGATATTGTGCCGTCCGTAAACTATGATTATGTCGATGACTTAAATGTAAGATTGACACACATTGTTCGTAACATATCCCATATGAGTTCGTTTTACAATGCACAACAAATGGATATTTTTCTGCAAGATAATCTAGACAAAGTGTACCAAATTATTTTACGAGAAAAATTATTACCTCGAATGAATAATCAAGGCAGACGCCCTGAACAAGTCTACTTTAGTTGGATGCGGGGACATTTGATATGTCAATTTTTCAAGCCCTATATAGCCCAGTTACTAGACATTTCCATGTCCGATATTGAGGATATAGGTGATGATGATTACACCAATATACAAACTTTTAAGAGAACAGCCAAAGCCGACCTGCAGGTGATGAAAGAAAATCATCTGTACCATCTTGAAATACAATCTGGTTTTCAGGGTATCAATGATGTAAAACAGCACAAAGTCCTAGAAGCAAACCGTTTGTTTATGGACAAGCAACAACAAACCCTGTTGATACACTTCGATATTTTTAATGGACAAGTTGCGTTAATATTACTACACTGTATTAAAGATGGTCATATAAATTGGATTACAAGGCAGCAAATGGAGGGGCAAACTGTTTTTAACCTAGACCAAAATTATTTCCAATTTATGTTGCATAAACCTGTTACTCCTATCATGGATATAAATAATTTTTTCAATGCTTAAAATTATCGATTTATTTTGCGGTGCTGGCGGGTTAAGTTATGGATTTTTTAACAATCCTAGCTTTCAAATCGTTTATGCCAATGATATTGATAGCAACATGACAGACTCGTACAGTGCCAATCATCCATCGGTGCGAACTGTATGTTGTAATATATCGGAAATTACGGGCGACAGTATTGGGGTTGGTGGTATAGATATGGTAATTGGGGGACCTCCGTGTCAAACTTTTTCGACAATTGGCAACCGTAATCATGGGGATACAAGGAATTTTTTGTTCCGTGAATATATTCGCGTATTACGGGAGGTAAGACCTACTGTATTTATATTTGAAAATGTACGGGGTATTTTATCCATGTATAAAGGAGGTATCATACGGGAAATGATACAATCGTTTAATGCTCTTGGTTATGTAGTCGATATGCAGGTACTAGACGCTGTACAGTACGGCGTGCCACAATATCGGGAAAGGGTTTTTATCGTGGGCAATACTATGGGTAAAAAATTTGTATTTCCCAAACCAACGCACACAAAAAACACTTATGTGACATGTGCAGACGCCGTGTCTGATTTACCATCGATCGGCGTAAATGATATGAGCCAAAAATACGCAAGCAATCCCTTAAATGCGTATCAACAATTTGTCAGGCAAAATACAAATGGTGTTTTAACCGAACACAGATCCCCGAACAATGGCAAAAATTTAGTACGGATCATGCAGGCATTGCCGGACGGCGGCACCCCCTTTGATATTCCCAAGCACATCCGTCCCAAAAGCGGATATACAAACACATATTGTAAATTGTGGTGGGATAAGCCCGTGCCGACAATCACTAGAAATTTTTCTACTCCATCGTCATCGAGATGTATTCACCCAAAAGATTCCAGAGCCTTAACCACTCGAGAGGGGGCAAGATTACAATCTTTTCCCGACACATATGTATTTAAAGGCAATCGAGGTAGTAAAAATTTACAAATAGGAAATGCCGTCCCGCCATTGTTGTCTTTAACTTTAAAAGATGCTGTTTTACAATCTTTTTACGACACAAATACATAAGACGGATTCAAATGTATCCTACTGTTCTATGTGTTAAATTTTATTTGACTGATGGCAATGTGCCGGCGTGTTTTGTTTGTTTTATACATAAATTAGAACGCACAGTTGCCACATCGGGGCTGGTCATTAGGGTGTCGGTTAAAAAAGTGCGGTATGTTGTCCAATCGGCGGTGATGATGCGTAAGATAAAATCGTTTTCTCCTGAAACCATGTAGCTTTCCCGTACCATGTCCCAACTGTCTAGCAAAGACGAAAAATGGTCTATGGTGTGTTTGTCTTGGGATTTTAGGCGGACAAATGCGAATACCATGACGGGAAATCCGCATTTTTCTTCGTTTATTTGGGCGGTGTATCGGGTGATGTATGCGTGTGTTTCCAACAATTTTACCCGCCGTAAACAAGGCGGTTGCGACAAGCCAACGGTTTTTGCCAGCTCCGCATTGGTGATACGGCTGTTGTGTTGCAGCAGGCTGAGAATATGAATATCGGTGCTATCGAGCGTATATTTTTCCATACACACAGTATACCAATATTCCCACGATAATCAAAACCAAAAACATTTGTATATGCACAGAAAATTAAAAAAAATTTTCTATCCATATTATTTTTTAGTGATTTTTTACAAAATATACAGTATACTTGCTTGTCGTCTATATAATCATAATGTCAATAGCAAATAGAGAGGTTATAAAATCATGATGGATTGGGATAAGTTACGCATATTTTATGTGGTGGCAAATGCGGGCAGTTTTACCAATGCTGCGGCGGTGATTAACATCAGCCAATCCGCATTGTCCCGTCAGGTATTATCGCTGGAGCACAGTATAAAAACCCAATTGTTTCATCGCCATGCCCGGGGGTTGGTGTTGACGGAACAGGGGCATATTTTATTTGAATATGCCAAAGATATTTACCACAAGATGGAACAGGCGGAAGAATCCCTAACCCAAAACAAAGACCGCCCTAGCGGTATACTACGCATCAATGTGCCGGTGGCTCTGGGGTCGTTGTATTTGGCACCGATTATGGAAAAATTTAAATCCCAATATCCGGATATCGAAGTGCATATTTTTTGTTCTGATAAAAAACTCGATATGTCGCATCTGGAAGCGGATGTGGCGTTGTTACAACACCCGTCGACGCACTTGGGGCTGATTCAAAAGAAAATTTCCCACCAGCGGGTGTTAGCATATGCGTCTGAGGAATACTTGGATCGCAAAGGCACGCCAAAAGTGGCGGCGGATTTAGATTACCACAATTTAATTGTCTTCGAACGCTCCAGCGATTTAGATGATGATTTTAATTCTGATTGGTTATTGACGGTGGGGTGTGCCAAAAACCAGAACCGCACCCCTTATATGACCATTAACAATGTGCATGGTATGTACCGTATGGTACGCTCTGGTGCGGGGATTGCCGCATTGCCTGAATTTACCGAAGGGTTGCCGGGCAATCTAAAAAAAGTGCTTGCCACCGAACAAGGACCAGAATTCGATATTTATGTGGTATACCCCGAAGAATACAAAGAAGTGTTAAAAGTACAAGTATTTAAAGATTTCTTGGTTGAAAAAAGTATCAAAACCCTATAGACTACGCCCCAATTGTAATACAAAAACTAAAGAGGACATGGGATGGGTGTTATAACCTTTCAAGATATGATTTTATGCTTGCAGACATACTGGTCGAAAAACGGCTGTGTGATTTTGCAGCCGTATGATATGGAGGTCGGTGCGGGGACTTTTCACTGGGCGACCACTTTGCGGTGTTTGGGGGCGGATGATTGGCGGTGTGCGTATGTGCAACCGTGTCGCCGTCCAACGGACGGGCGATATGGGGAAAATCCCAACCGTTTACAGCACTATTATCAATATCAGGTGATGTTAAAACCTGCCCCAGAAAATTCCCAAGATTTATACATAGGTTCCCTACAAGCCATCGGCATCGATGTGCATAAACACGACATTCGCTTTGTCGAGGACGATTGGGAATCGCCCACCTTAGGGGCGTGGGGTTTGGGCTGGGAAGTGTGGATCGATGGTATGGAGGCGTCTCAATACACCTATTTTCAACAGCTGGGCGGGTTTGATTGCAAGCCCGTATCGACAGAACTTACCTATGGTTTGGAACGCTTGGCAATGTATGTGCAGGGGGTAGAAAATGTGTATGACCTCAAATTTAATGACACTATGACCTATGGCGATGTGCACTTACGGGCGGAAGTGGAACAGTCCGTTTATAACTTCGAAGTTGCCAACACGCAAATTTTGTTCGACCAGTTTAAACAGGCACAACAAGCGTGTGCCGATGCGTTAGAGTATAACCTTACCCACCCTGCGTATGATTATTGCCTAAAAGCATCGCACATATTTAATCTGCTCGATGCCCGTGGGGTGGTGTCTGTCACCGAAAGGCAAAGCTACATCGCCCGGGTGCGGGATTTGGCAAAGGCGTGCTGTAGCCAATACATGGACAACTTGAGATTTCCTGCGGGTAGCAGAGAACATCTTATATAGGGATTAAAAAAAATGGCGGATATGTTATGTGAATTGCTAATCGAAGAAATGCCCGCCCGGGTACAAGTAGGGGCAGAAGTGGCGTTTTTAAACGCTATCACACGGGGGCTACAAGATAATGGGCTGGCTTTCACAATTGCCGAAAGTTTGTCGACTCCCCGTAGGTTAGCGGTTATTGTCAAGGGGGTACCCCCCATGCAGGCGGATACACGAGAGGAACGCAAAGGTCCCCGTGTCGATGCTCCCGCACAAGCCATACAAGGATTTTTAAAATCTGTAGGGGGGGATAAAGACGATTTAGAAATACGGGACACCCCAAAAGGACAGGTCTATTTTGCGGTTATCGAAAAACAAGGGCAAGCCACTGCCGCTGTGTTGCCTAGTATTATCAACACCGCCATCGGGGCAATAGCATGGAATACATCCATGCGGTTTGCCGATTATAGTTTTCGTTTTGTCCGCCCGTTACAACGGATTATAGCGGTGTTCGACGGGCAGGCGGTACAAGGGGCGTTGCCGCTGGGTAACGATAAAACCCTTGCGTATACAGATAAAACTCTGGGGCATCGTTTTATGGGGACGGGTGATATTAGAGTTACAGCGGATACCTACCAAATGGCACTAGAGAAAGCCCATGTTATCGCCGATCGCACCATTCGTAAACAACAGATTATAGACGATCTGCACAGCCAAGCCACCGCAAAAGGTGTTCGACCGATTATGGATAAAAGACTGCTCGATGAAGTGGTGGGCTTGGTGGAAATGCCTGTGGTGCTTATGGGCGATATACCCGAAAAATTTATGCGGTTGCCAAGAGAGGTTTTAAGTACATCGTTGCGAGAACATCAAAAATTCTTTGTATTTGAAACAGCCGATGGCACCCTTGCCCCATACTTTGCCACCGTTGCCAATATTAAAGCTTCAGATGGAGGCGAGGCCATTATTCGTGGCAATCAAAAAGTGTTACATGCCCGCTTGTCGGACAGTGTGTTTTTCTATGACAACGATATAAAAAATTGGGCGACATATACACAAAATAGCGGCTTAGAAAATGTGGTGTTTCACGCCCGATTGGGGTCGGTTAAAGATCGGGTACAACGGGTAGAATCCCTATCTTGTGCCATTGCCAAAGCCCTACAATACGACCCCGCAACCATCGACAAAGTAGAAAAAACTGCCCGTATATGTAAATCGGACTTGGTCAGCGAAATGGTGTTCGAATTCCCCGAATTACAAGGGATTATGGGCAAGTACTATGCACAAAATGCCGGTGAAGATGCTCAAGTCGTCAATGCTATCCAAGACCATTACAAACCCCGGGGGGCAAATGATGCGGTGCCTACGGATGCGGTGGCGATTGCCGTTGCTATTGCCGAAAAGATCGACACCTTGTGTGGGTTTTGGGCGATTGGCGAACACCCTACGGGCAGCAAAGACCCATACGCTTTACGGCGCTGTGCATTGGGGGTGTTGCGGATTGTATTAGCAAACGCATTGCCGTTGGATATTATGGCGATTGTAGCAAAAAGTATGCTGCTTTATTCTTTCGAGTCTGCGTTTGAAAAACAACAGTTAGAAAATTTCCTAATCGACCGTTTAAAATACGCCCTAAAGTCCGAAAATATTCGCCATGATTATATTGGGGCGGTGCTAGGTGCGGGGCTGGACGCTACAGTTGTCGACAAAGTGCAGCTTGCCCGTACGATGCGGGACAATGCGGATATTGTATCGGCGGTAAAATCCGCTTATACCCGGGCGAGTAGTATTGTCAGTAAAGCAGAAAAAACAGAAAATTTTGTTGCCGGTAAGGTGGATACGACCGTATTTGTCAATGACTTAGAATCGGCGTTGTACAACGGGTTACAACAAGCCAATAAAACCATCGCCGCCGCTAAACAGAGCAACGATTTTAAAGTGATGATGACCGTATTATCCGATTTAAACACGCCATTAAAGGCGTTCTTCGATGGGGTTATGGTGAACGACACAAACCCGAAAATCCGCCATAACAGACTGAATATATTGGCAGCGGTGGCAACCACTGTCGATAAAATAGCCGATTTTAACATTATTGAAAAGTGAAAGGACTACACTGTGTTTAACACCGTATCAGACTTAAAAAAAATTGCCAAAAGCGGACAAATTGTGTTGTTGCGGGGCGATTTAAATGTGCCGGTGGTTGCCGGCGTGGTCAGGGATACAACCCGTTTGCAAAGATTGGTACCGACCGTGCGGGCGTTGTCGGCTATGGGGGTAAAAATCGGCATACTGTCGCATTTTGGACGCCCCAAAGGCGACAAAAATCCCTCTCTATCGTTACGCCCCGTTGCCGATAGCTTAGCGAAAATATTGTCCGTACCTGTGGCATTTTGTGCGGACTGTATCGGCGATTCTGTACGATCTGTGTTCGAAAAATTACCCGATGGCGGGGTGGCGGTGTTGGAAAACACCCGCTTTTATAAGGGCGAAGAAACAAACGATATGGCGTTTGCCCAGCAGCTCACCGCTGGGGCGGATTATTTCGTAAACGATGCGTTTTCGGTTAGCCACCGTGCCCACGCATCGACACACGCTATCGCCACGCTCATACCGGCGTTTGCTGGGTTGCAGATGCAGGCGGAACTGGACGCTTTGTCGTCTGCTTTGGACACGCCCGCCCGTCCTGTGATGGCAATTGTTGGCGGGGCGAAGGTATCGTCTAAGATCGATGTGCTTAGGCACTTGGTGACTCGTGTAGACATATTGGTTATTGGCGGTGGTATGGCGAATACTTTTTTATATGCACAGGGGGTACACATCGGGGCGTCCCTGTGTGAAAAGGATTTAACTGACACTGCACAACAGATTTTACAAGCCGCCCAAAACACCGATTGTGACATTGTGTTGCCCACCGATGTATGCGTAGCCGATGACATAAAAAAAGGCGATACCGCCCGCAACAAACCCATCACCCACATAAACGATACGGATATGATTTTAGATGTGGGGGTACAATCGACGGATGCTATTATTGCCAAAATTGCCATGTGTAAAACTTTAATTTGGAATGGGCCGTTGGGGGCGTTCGAGTTTGCCCCGTTTGAAACATCGACTATGGCGGTGTGTGATGCGGTGGTTGCGTGTACACAACAAGGCACTTTAATTAGTGTGGCTGGCGGTGGTGATACGGTGTCCGCTCTTGCTATGGCGGGTGTTAAACAGCAGCTGAGTTATGTATCGACTGCCGGCGGGGCGTTTCTCGAATGGATGGAGGGTAAGCAGCTGCCCGGCGTGGCTATTTTAGAGGTGTAACATGACCCACCCCACCCCCTATACAGCGGAAGAAACACTGGAAGAATTGGTCGGTGCCAATGACGATTCTGTGTTGCAGGTTGTCGAGGCGTTGGATGCGGATAATTTTACATGGCTATACGATTTTTTCGGAGGGCTACACCCGGCGGATAAAGCGGATGTGTACGAAAAACTCAGCGGGGCGTATCGGGAAAAGTTTCTCGATACTCTAGGCGATGATTTAAATGGCGAATTTATTATCCACTTGGACGAAGATATTCGGGCGGATATTTTATCGGCGATTCGCCCCAAGCCGTTGGCGTCTTTGTTGGAAAATTTGGAAACGGACGATGCTATATCGCTGTTGGAAGATTTAGAAGAAGAAAAGCAAAAATCAGTTTTGCGGTATGTGTCGCTGTCCGATCGTGCTGTATATAAGGAGGCTCTCAGTTATGAAGAATACACCGCCGCCCGCATTATGCGCCGGGCATTGGTTAGCGTGCCAGAAATTTGGACAGTGGGGCATATTATCGATATGCTGCGGCAGGCAGAGGACGACTTGCCCACTTCGTTTAATTCGGTGGTTGTGTTGGGGCGGGGACATACACCGCTGGGTTCGGTTCCGCTGCACAGTATCTTAACCAGTGAACGCAAAATGGCGGTAAAAAATTTGCTCGATGAAAAAGAATTTCACCCGATTCCTGCGGCGTTGCCACAAGAAGATGTGGCGTATTTGTTTAAACAATACGACATGGTCGAATCGCCGGTTGTCGACGACAAAGGGCGGGTTATCGGCGTGATTACCATCGACGACATTGTCGATATTATCGAAGAAGAGGCAGAGGACGACATTTTAAAACTGGGCGGCGTAACAGAGGGCGATTTTTATAAAACCGTGCTATCGACCACCCGTTCCCGATTTCCTTGGTTATTAATCAATTTAGCAACGGCGGTGCTGGCGTCTTTTGTTATCGGTTTGTATACAGATGTCCTACAACAGGTGGTGATGTTGGCGGTGCTGATGCCGATTGTTGCCAGTATGGGCGGTAATGCTGGTACGCAAACCTTGACCGTTGCAGTGCGGGCAATCGCCACCAATGATTTAAGTTCGGCTAACGCCATACGCATTATTTGGAAAGAATCCCTAGTCGGCGGTATCAATGGCATTTTATTTGCCCTGCTGATAGGCGTGGGCGTATGGCTGTACATGGGCGATGTACAAGTGGGACAGATCATGGCAATCGCCATGATTATAAATTTATTGGTAGCCGGCATTGCCGGTATCTTAGTGCCAATTATACTAGACAAGCTCAACACCGATCCAGCGGTATCATCGACAGTGTTCCTAACCACCATCACCGATGTAGCAGGATTTTTTATATTCTTAGGCACTGCCCGTATTATCCTTTAGGTTTTGTGGCAGTTTTAAAAATCCGTTGTCTTTGTCCGTTTTAGGGCGATGGATCTCCGATGACAACAGATACATCTTTACTATCTTTGTATTTGGTGTTGCTGTCATCGGGGGTAATGGTTACAACCACTGTGCCAGCCTTTCCTACATTTTTTAAACCATAATCGCCCAGACCGTTGACTTGCCCCCATTCGATGGCTTTACTACTAACGGCTTGATTAGGTGCGGTGCTTTTGATCGTATATTTTGCGTTGGGCAGCAGATTAGCAGTTGTAATTGCAATAGTATCAATTTTAAAGTCTGGCTTAACTACTTCTGACTCACCTTTCCACACCAAGCCTGATGCAACAGTAATCGTTTTATCTTGCAGGGATTGTTTTTCAAGGGTAATATTGATAAGTGATTTTGCTTCTGGGAATAGCACGCTGTCTTTGGTTTTCTCTTTACGGGTGATAGAGATCAATAACTTACCAGACTTTACGGTTTTGTCTGCTCGCAATTTACCTGTATCGGATTCAATCACACTGGCTAGATTATTTCCGGCGATACCCTGAGTGGTTTTTTCTAGACCCGCTGGTAAATTCACATCTGCATCAGGGGCAATGACCTCGAATGTGAAATCATCGCTATTTCCTAATGCCCAAGTTTCTGTCACACCATTGATGGTTTGACTGGTTATAAAGTTGTAATCATCTTGAACCCAACTTTTCTCTTTACCCCATGTTGCACTGAGATCAGGTTGTTCTGTGATGATACTGCCAGCCGTTACAGTTTTCACCCGTAATTCGACAACTACATCATTATACAGTTGATGTGACAATGTCGCCAGCACAATTGCCCCGCTGACAATAACACCGTCGGCTTTGAATTGAGCACCACTGACTTTTAATGTCTTTTGATCGACAGCCAAATTATCATAGTCGGTTTTTTCGGCTAGGCTTTTAAGCGTCCAATCGGATTTTTTGGTTTGATCGCCATCGATTTGTAGTTTGGCAAGAATTTGTTCTTCAGTAATGGTTACCGTACCGCTGCTATACCCCACTTCCAACACGCTAGGCATAGAGAATGTATCGATGGACACAAGACTTTCGGTTAATATTTCGTATCGTCTCTCGACTTTGTCATAGCGTTTTGCCCATGCGTTGCCTTTGACGGCTAGGGGTTTGAGCTGGTCTGCTAACGGTGTGTCAAAGGCAAATCTGACTCCTGTGTGTAATCTGATTTTTGCTTTACCTGTATTGGGTTTGTCGTATTCTGCCCGTACGCTTATAAGGCTGTTAGGTTTGAATTCGGCGATAAGCTTGTTGCCCTGTTCTACTTTACTGGTGACACCCATAAACTTATAAGCGGTTAAACCGATATTAAACGCATTGGAAATGTGTCCTTTGGCGGTGGCGTCATAGCCTTTCATAACTTTTTCATTCAAAATGATAGACTCGCCCACAGGGGAATAATAGTTGCTGGAAAAATCAAATGCCCCGGTCTTTAACTCAAAACCAAGCGATATGCGTTGAAATACATCTTTGCTGTTAAAATTATAAAGTCTTTTGCTGCCGTCTTTGGTATCGAGAAAAAAGTTAAAGCCAAAAAGTGACTCTTTGTCGGCAAAAGTACTCCTGTTGCGAATCCCCACGCCAAGATTTAAGGTATTCTGGGCACCTTTACGGTCGAACGATGCCTGTGCATAATTAACCGTACTTTTGTTTTCCGACAACACTTTAAAGCCAGTAAAAGAATATTGCACCTTTTTATCCGCATAGCCAAATTGCCCCTCGACCCATTGAAAAATACCTTTTTTTTTCACCGCCTCGACAAACACATTGCCAACCTTGCCGACCACCGCATCCGTATCATCGCTAATTACAGGCGTCGCCGCCGCAAGCACAATGGCACTGGCACTTGTGAGTAGTAATTTCTTCATTCCCGTTTCCTTTGTTACGATAAACCTATACCTAAATGCGTTATGTGCAATGACCTAAATCCTCCACCTGTTTCCTATGGGGTGGATTATTCAAGCGGTACATTGCAAAATGTTTTTGACAAAACGCAACACAGCCGCATTATACTCAACATGTAAACAGGGGTCAAGTTTTTTTGGCTTTGAAAATATATCCCAATAGGGTATCTAAGGTCAATCGCCCTTGTTGTGTGGTTTTTATGTGGCTGTCGATGTGTAATAATCCTTGTTGTACGCAGACTTGCAGGCGGTGTGTATCGAATATGGTGTATATGGAATCGCCCAATATGCGTTCGATGGTTTCGATGTGTATTCCCTGTTGTAGTCGCAGCCCCATTAACACCGCTTCAGCGGCTTGTGTGTGTGCGTCGAGGGAGGTGTTGGTGGCATATACACCATCTTTTATCCACTTTTCTGGCAAGCGGTGACGAACGGTGGCGTATTTCTTGCCGTTTAGGGCGGTTAATCGCCCATGTGCCCCCGCACCGATACCCATATAATCCCCGTATGTCCAATATATAAGATTGTGGCGGCTTTCGTCGCCGGGGAGAGCATAATTCGATACTTCATATGCCTGATACCCCAAGCTCTGTAAATATGCGGTGGTGGTGGTGTACATTTCTGCACCGATGTCATCGGCGGGCAAAACCAGATCGCCCCGGGTGTATTGGCGGTGAAAATCCGTACCCTGTTCGATGGTTAATTGGTACAGGGACACATGTCCGCCAATATGGGTGACGGCGGTTTTAAGTTCTTGCTGCCAAGCGGATACGGTTTGGTTGGGGCGGGTGTATATCATATCGAACGACCAGCGGCAAAAGTGCCGTTGGGCGATGTGTACCGCTCGTAGAGCCTCTGCAGCGGAGTGTTCCCGCCCCAACATTTTTAAATCCGTATCGTTTAGGGACTGTACCCCCAAAGATACCCGATTGACCCCCGCCGTTTTAAAATCGGCAAATTTTTGCGATTCGACCGAAGTGGGATTGGCTTCGAGGGTAATTTCAATGGTATTGTGGAATCCAAATTGCCTTTGCAAAGTGTCTATGATCGCTTCGACTGTACGGGGGTGTATCAGCGATGGCGTACCGCCGCCAAAAAATATACTGGTTAACGGGCGGTTGTCGATGCGGTGGGCGTCTTGGGTAATGTCACGGATAAAGGCATTTATATAAGCGGCTTCGTCAATGGGTGTGCGTCTTACATGGGAATTAAAATCGCAATACGGGCATTTTTTGCGACAAAATGGCCAATGTACATATACGCCCAAATCAGCCGTCAAAACATGCCGCCTTCATTTTATGAAACGCCGCCGCCCGGTGCGATATGGCATGTTTGCGTTCTGCTGCCATTTCCGCAAAGGTTATTTGGTAGCCATCGGGCATAAACGCCGGATCGTAGCCAAACCCTTTATCTCCCCGGGGGGGATATACCCAAGTGCCGTGTACTTCCCCTTGAAATACCTGTTGTTCGCCCGTGTGCGGGTGTACTAGGGCTAAGGCACAGATAAAAAATGCCCGCAAGTCTTTTAAATCTGTGGCGTTTATGGCTTCGAGTTCAGCTTGGATTTTGTCTATTGCCACCGTAAAGTCTTTATCGTCCCCCGCATAGCGGGCGGAATATATACCGGGGGCGTTGTTTAGGGCAACGACACACAAACCGCTGTCGTCTGCTAAGGCAATGTGTTTGCTGATACGGGCGGTGTGGCGGGCTTTGATAAGGGCGTTTTGCCGAAACGAAGTGCCATCTTCCACCGGCTCAGGCACACCGTATGTGGAGGCGGTGGCAACCGTACAGCCATAAGGGGTAACAAGAGCGGCAATTTCTGGAATCTTACCCGTGTTGTGGGTCGCCAGCACGATATGGGCATTACGCAAATTCATCTTAGTGTTGTTCCCCATTGTTCTCTATTATCTTCTGTGGGAGCTGTACTGTTGCAAGGCGTGCTGCTGCATATCCCGCAATTGCCGACAGCCTTGTTGTGCCAACTCGAATAGGGTATTCATGTCGGTACGGCTAAACGCAAATTGTTCGGCAGTGGCTTGCACTTCGACGATGTTACCGCTGCCGGTTAGGACAAAGTTGGCATCGGCGGTGGCGTTGCTGTCTTCCGTATACTCTAAATCCAGCAAAAACCGCTCGCCCACAATACCGCACGATATTGCCGATACGCTGTCGACAATAAACGGTGTACACAACAACCCGTTATCGAGAGCGTACTGTTGTGCCAATTGCAAGGCAACAAACGCCCCAGTAATCGCTGCGGTACGGGTACCGCCATCGGCTTGGATAACATCACAGTCGATAAGCACTTGCGTTTCGCCCATTTTGTGCGTGTCGACAACCGCCCGCAACGACCGCCCTATAAGCCGTTGGATTTCTTGAGTGCGTCCAGATTCAAGGGTCTTTTTGCGGTGCATACGGTTGTGGGTAGAACGGGGCAACATGCCGTATTCAGCGGTAATCCAGCCCTTGCCCTGTCCCCGTAAAAACGGCGGTACCCGATTTTCAAAGGTGGCGTTACACACCACATGGGTATCCCCCATCTCAATCAAACACGACCCCTCCGCATAGGGATTAAACCCCAATGTCATATGCACAGACCGCAACGCCGTATCGTCTCGATCGGTGCGGTATATAATATCCGTATTGTCTTGTGTCATAATTTTTTCTCTCTTTCTGTGTTTGTTGTTATGTACCAGCGGTTGTAACCGCTTTTTATTATTTGGATATTATCATAAATAATCTTTAATTTTAACCACTTGCATCAAATTGGCTTTATTTGGGGTGCCAAACGGCAGACCGGCGGTTACTATGATGGTGTCTTCTGGTTTTAAAATACCGTTTACGGTTTGTGCAGCGGCGGGGATGATGCTTTCTTTGGGCATGGTTTCAATTTCTGTTACCACCGCATAACAGCCCCATACCAAACTGAGCCAGCGGGCGGTTTTAATGCACGGGGTTAGGGTTAAAATCGGGCGGCGGGGACGGAGCCTAGCAATCCGTACAGCGGTTGTTCCCGTAGTGGTAAACGCTGTAATTGCATTGTGGGACACGAATTTTGCCATTTCCAGTACCGCATTTGCCATACCGTCCGCCTCTTGTTTTTCAATGGGGATACTTTGGGCGTTGACGCCTTGATAATAGACCCGATCGGCTTCGACCCGTTTGGCAATTTGCGACATCACTTGTACGGCTGCTGCTGGGTGTGCTCCCATAGCGGTTTCCGCTGATAACATCACCGCATCGGCACCGTCTAGGATAGCATTTGCCACATCGTTTACTTCCGCCCGTGTCGGCACAGGCGATTCGGTCATCGATTCCAGCATTTGCGTTGCCACAATAACCGGCTTGCCTTGAGCCCGGCACTCCCGGATAATTTTCTTTTGGGCAAGGGGCACATCTTGCAGCGGACACTCCACCCCTAAATCGCCACGGGCAACCATAATACCATCGGACACTTTAATAATATGGACAATGTCTGCCACCGCTGAGGGTTTTTCAATTTTGGCAAGAACTTTCGCTTTGTCGCCAACAATTTTACGCACATCGACCATGTCTTGGGCGGTTTGTACGAACGATAACGCCACCCAATCGACACCTAAGGACAGGGCAAATTGTAAATCTTTATGGTCTTTTGCGGTCATAGCAGAAATGGGCAGCACCGCATTTGGCACATTAACGCCTTTGCGGTCGGAAATGGTTCCTGCTACGGTAACCTGACATTTTAATTCAGTTTTGGTGGCTTCGACAATCACTAGGGCGATTTTGCCATCGTTTACCAACAAAGTATCCCCCGCTTTGGCGGTGGTAAAAATTTCTGGGTGGGGGAGCTGTACGCCGGTGTCATCCCCCTCATAGGCGTTCAAATAAAAACAAAATGTCTGTCCCGTCAGCAAGTCGATGGCACCTTGTTTAAAGGTCGCCACCCGAATTTTGGGTCCTTGTAAATCCGCTAATATACCCAGCGGTCGCCCCAATTGCTGTTCCACTTCACGGATGTTTGTGTATACTTGCTGGTGGACGCTGTGATCGCCATGCGAAAAATTCATACGAAATACATTACAGCCGGCTTTGGCTAGGGCGGCTATTTTATCCTTGCTGTTACTGGCAGGACCTAATGTGGCAACAATTTTTGTGTTCTTTTTAATGGGCATAGGCAATCTCCTTATTGCTTACAGTGTATGATTACAGGCTTGCAAATATCTCCGTTGTGTCGTTCATGCGGTTTGCGAAACCGGTTTCGTTGTCGTACCATGCCCCAATTCGCAACAGGTTTTTCCCCATAACTCGGGTTTGACTGGTGTCGAATATGGAACTGTGTGTACAGCCGTTAAAGTCCCCAGATACAAGCGGGGCATCACAGTACCCAAGCACGCCCTTTAAAGCCCCCTTTGAGGCGTGTTGCATTGCCGTGTTGATGTCTGTAACAGACACCGCATTTTCTACGATAGCGGTAAAATCTACAAACGATACATTTGGTGTTGGTACCCGTATGGCAGATCCTTGTAATTTGCCCATCAGATCCGGGATCACCAAGCCGATTGCCTCTGCCGCTCCTGTGGAAGTGGGAATCATGTTGCCGCCTGCGGATCGGGCACGGCGGAAATCAGTATGTGCCGTATCGAGAATGCGTTGGTCGCCCGTATAGGCGTGTATGGTTGTCATATTACCGCTTTTGATACGGGCAATGTCATGTAACACCGTTGCCACCGGTGCCAAACAGTTGGTGGTACAAGACGCATTGGAAATGACCGTCATGTCTGGGGTTAGTATGTGGTGGTTGACACCGTACACGATGGTGGCATCGACCTGTTTACCGGGGGCGGAAATAATCACCTTTTTTGCCCCTGCGGCAATGTGGGTGGCGGCACTGTCTTTGCTGGTAAATATGCCGGTACATTCCTGTACCACATCGACGCCCAATGTCTTGTGTGGCAAATCGGCGGGGGTGCGTTCGGCGGTGAATTTTACCTTGCCCAGTCCAAAATCTATCCAATCATCGCCATATGTTATATCGGCTGCTAGTGTCCCATGCGTCGAATCGTACTTTAACAGGTGTGCCGCCAGCTGTGCCCCGCTTAAATCGTTTATCGACACTATGTTTATGTGTGACTTTTCCCCCCGTGCTTTTGAGGCAAGCAACGCCCGCACTGCCAAACGACCGATACGACCGAAACCATTTATTGCTATGTTTACCATTGAAAATGTTCCTTTCTTTAATATTGAATCATAGTGTTGTTATGTATGCAAGCATATGCCGTTGCACAGTATTACAACCCGTGCCACCATATTTGCGTGAAATTGTTTCAGATTATGCCATATCATCGGCAATTGTGCAATGATATTTTACAGGCAAAGGGCAACAATGTAAATAATTTACAAAGGTTATAAAAACCATGCTATACTAGATTTTTAAAATCGTGTGTGTATTGCGTGCGTTATAAAATCGCACCCGCACATTTTTACAAAATTTGCGATGTGGAAAGCCTAAGATGAAATTAGACATTATATCAGAAATTCAAAGCACTATGCACATGTTGACCAAATCACAAGTATTGGTGGCACGGGCATTGCTTGAGGATCCGACTTTTTTTATTAACAATTCGATCACCAATATTGCGGAAAAAATCCATGTGACGCCGCCGACGATCACTCGATTTTGCCATGCTATTGGGCTGCGGGGGGTGCAGGATTTAAAAATCGCCCTTGCCAATAACAACAATGTAGGACAGCGATTCTTGCAACGGGAAGGGGGTGCCAAAACCCATCAACAGGTCATCTATAATGTGGTATCAAAAGCCCAAAATGCCCTGTATATTTTACATGAGAATATCGATGTTACCGTGTTAGATCACATTGTCGATACCCTAAAAAATGCCAATATGGTATATATATTTAGCAGCGGCGGCGGTTCGTCGTTTTTGGGACAGGAAATCGAAAAGAATCTGACCCGATTGGGGGTGTACGCATCCGCCCGTATCGATGCCAGCATTCAAGCGGCAACCGCCTGTACCACGACCACAAAAGATGTGATTTTTGCCACTTCTATATCGGGCAACAACAAAGGCGTAGTCCAAGCGGCAAGAATCGCCCGTGAACGGGGGACAAAAGTGATTGCCCTAACCCGTAAAAACAGCCCCGTTGCCAACACCGCCGATATGGTGTTGGACATTACTTTGCTAGAATCGCGCAGTACCATGCGTCCATCGTCCTCCAGAATCGTATTTTTAGCAGTCATCGACATCATCATAAACTGCTTAGCCATAGCCATGGGCGACAAAGCCAAACAAAACCTAGAAACCATTAAACATAGAATGCAATAACCGGGCACCAACACACACCACAACCGTAAAAGAAACTTGACACGCACCCGACAAGAAGCACCACCCCACCGTTGGGTCGTAGGTTTTTCCTCAGAGCCTGAGAAAAACAGGTGGGTGAGCATATATCCAACCCACAGGCTGAACAGAGACGCCCCCCAAAGGAAATGTATAGCCCCTGGGATAAAAACACACCCTAACATGTGGAGTCGTGCATAGGGGCATTATACCAGAAAAAATAGATTTTATCCACACCTTTTTATAATTTTTATTTATGCTACATAACTTATTGAAATTAAATGTATAAATATGACTTATTAACTATACATATTTACACTTTTTTACCTTCGATGACCATCATGGTACCGGGATCGGCGACCGGCAGTGCGATACCCACCTGCATTAAAGTTGCCCCTGATAAAGTGACGGTGCCTTGATGTAATGCAGTGGTGTTGTTGCGGGCAACAGACCACGGCAGGTCGTGTTTGTTGGCAATGTGTATGTCATATGAGGCGTCTGCATCTAGTCCGATGAGCTGTAATCTGTGCGGTAGGCTGGTTTTAGCCATCTTGTATTGTCCGATAAACACGACAAATTTTTCACCGTTTTGGCTAATGGTCATTTCTGGAAAAATGGTGTCTTGTTGTATGGGCAGGCGATAACTGATGCCATTAAACATCCAGTCTCGGTTGTCCTTGTACCATTGCACGACTTTTTTTAAGAGTACAGCTTCGGATTCTGTTACTTCGTTGGGATCCATTTCGAATCCCATATGGCGGCTGGCGGCAACCCAAGCCCGGAAGTGCATGTCGACAGTGCGGGCGGTGCTGTGGCTAGTTCTGGGACCTACATGAGCCCCGACAATGTCGTTTGGCAACCATATACTGCTGTTGTATTGCATGATTAAGCGTTCATAGGCATCGTTACAATCTGACAGCCATACCCGTTTGGCGTATTGTAAAATCCCATAATCCATACGACCGCCCCCCGAACAACAGGTTTCGATGTCGACGAGTGGAAAGTCTTGTGTCAATCGCTGCAATAGGGCGTATGTGCCTTGTGTGTGTTCTGCCCGCACTTGTGGTACCGCCCGGTTGTGGTCCCATTTGATATAGGACACATTGTATGCGGTTAATATATGGGCGATTTTGTCGTATAAGTACTGTTGTACTTCGGGTAGTGCCATGTTTAATACCCATTGCCGCCGGGAGGTGATTTGCCGTTGCGATCCCAGCACCCATTCGGGGTGGGTTGCGTTTAGTACACTGGTGGGGTTAATCATTTCCGGTTCGAACCAGATACCAAATTGCATGCCCAGTGCGTTGACATGCTCGACCAGCGGTGTCAATCCATCGGGGAATTTGTCCGGGTTTACGACCCAATCGCCCAGACCGGAACTGCTGTCGTTGCGGATGCCAAACCACCCGTCGTCGAGGACAAACCGTTCCGCTCCTAAGGCGTGGACTTTGTCGGCGATGCGTTGCAGGTGTGCCACATTGTGGTCAAAATACACGGATTCCCAACAATTATAATTGACCGGGCGGGGGGTCTGTAAAAATCTATCGCCCATAAGGTGATTGCGAACCCATGTTCGAAACGATTGTGCCATACCGTTAATGCCTCGATCCGTATAGGTTATATATAACGGGGCGGTTTCGAATTGGGTGTCTGCGGTACAATACGACCCGCCCGCATGTCCGAATTGAATCTGGCGAGTGCCATTTTGTAGCTGTTCGGCAATCATACGGTGTCCCCCAGACCAGCCATAATGCAGCCCGTACACCCCGCCGCTGTGCTCCGTATACCCACAGGTGGGCACGATAAGGGCGGGATAATGTGCGTGATCGCTGCGTCCCATGCGGCTTTCCCGATACCGTACGCCTGTTATCCATGGTACGGTATTGGGCTGCATTTCTGCACACCACCGCCCCGAAAAATCCATCATAATATCGGCATGTATCGGGGCGGGCAATACGGGGGCAGAAAACCAATCGACAACCACTGGGGTTGTGCTGTGTAGTCGTGCCTGTAAGGTGCATATATTGCTGTGTTTGTGTACGCTAATACAAAGGGTATAGGTTAATCCATGCACATCGTCCGTGTATATAATGTGCGTGTTGGCGTCCGTTTGTCGGACACTGTCATAGGCAAAGTTTGGATATAATACTTGTCCTGCTGTGTTGCGAATCGATAGTCCGGGCATACCCGCATACGATTCCCCATCGACGGGTAGGACACTGGTATAGACAATATCGTCCGTACTGTTGCTTGGCGTATCGGGGGTAATCGCAGCGATAACAGTTTGTAAATCCGTATGCTTGGGCAGACAGCTGCCCCAATATATAACCCGTGCCATACGGTCTTTGGGCAGGGCAATTGCCAAAGTGTGTTCGGCAGTGTCGAATCGTAATGTTTTCATGGTGCCTTTCCTTGTGCATATATCAGAATATTTTTTTCATTATCACGGCAATAATGATATGATAGTTTTATGTTGTCAACAAAAAAATAAAATGATTTTTTGCGGGTTGTATAAAAAGCGGTTGCAACCGCTGAGGGCGATAGCCCGATGTGGTGCAGAGCATGGGGGGAAGTGCGTGTGGTATTTTGTCGCACGAAGTGCGGTAAAATCCACATTATACGCACGGGGGGCGAAGCCCCCTAGACTCTGGTTGCAACCGCTGAGGGCGATAGCCCGATGTGGTGCTCGATCATGGGGGGAAGTGCGTGTGGTATTTTGTCGCACGAAGTGCGGTAAAATCCACATACGCACGGGGGGCGAAGCCCCCTATACGCACGGGGGGCGAAGCCCCCTAGACTCACAAACAAGCGACAAACAAAAATCAACCAGTATAATATTTATCTATATCATTGCCTATGACGCCGCCGATGCCTACCGCTGTTCCGCCGTCTGCCTTGTGCGGTGGTTGTATCGAGGCTGGCGTTTTTGATTTTTTTTGGCGGTAAAGTAACGGTTTTTTGCAGCTGCGTATAGGGGTCTTGTTGATTGGGAATCAGCATGGCGTCGACAAAATATTGTTGAAACGCCGGCTCTAAAGCGGTTTCTACCTTGTCGATTTCCTGTACAATGCGTTCGATTTCTGTGCGTTTTGCACTGCTTAGTAATACCATTGTTGCCCCCGTACCCGCCGCATTGCCCGCCGATGTTACCGCATCCAAATGGCAATCGGGAATAAGCCCCAATATCATGGCGTATTTTAAATCTATGTGCGATCCAAACGCCCCTGCTAAAGTGATTTTTTCTACAGGCTTGCCGTAATGGTCTTGCAACAATTTACAGCCCGCCCACAATGCCCCTTTGGCAAGCTGAATCGCCCGTACATCGCCCTGTGTTACCCGAATTTCCCGTTGGTTTTCACCCGCATATTGCACAATGTAATCGTATACTTTGCCCGATGGGACAATCCTAGGACAAACAGTCGCCATATCCCCATCGATGATACCGTCCGCTGACAAAATGCCGCACATATACATTTCGCCCAACACTTCGATAATGCCCGATCCGCAAATACCTGTTACGCTCGTATGTTTGATAGTTTCGAAAAAACCTTGTTCGTCTGACCACAGGTCGCATCCAATCACTCGAAACTTGGGTTCGAAAGTGGTTGTGTCGATGCGTACCCTTTCGATCGCCCCCACTGCTGCCCGTTGTCCACAGGTTATCTGTGCCCCCTCTAAAGCGGGGCCTGTGGGGGAGGAACAGGCAAAAATTTTATCGTTGTTGCCATACAAGATTTCCGCATTCGTCCCCACATCGACAATCAAATGACGGGTGGGGCTGTCATAGGGGCGACAGGCAAGGGCAACCGCCGCCGCATCCGCCCCCACATGTCCCGCCACACACGGCGGTACATACACCATACTATACGGATGAACCCCTTGTAATTGCAACTGATGGGCAAGGCGTTCTTCGGCGGTTTGCGTTGCCAGTTCGAACGGCGAAAAACCCAACGACACGGGCGAATAGTCTAAAAATAAGTGGTGCATAACCGGGTTGCCCACCACTACGGTTTCGACAATATACTTGGCGGCAATGCCCGCTTGTTTGCCCGCCTGTGTAAACATACGGCTGATAGCCTGCCAAATGGCGGCGGTCATTTCCTTGTCGCCGCCGGCATGCATCATAGCGTATGACACCCGACTCATCAGGTCTTCGCCAAAGCGAATTTGCGGGTTCATAACCCCCACAGATTCTATAATTTTGCCCGTGTATAAATCGACCAGATGACAGCTGACAGTTGTCGATCCTAAATCCACCGCAAAACCGTATAACGGGTGTTTGTTCCCTGCCCAAATGTCGACAATATGCAGCTTGTTATCCCGACATTTCCGCACCACTACTGTAAAGATACGGGTTGGATTTTTAGGGACGCTTAAATGGTCTGTGGCGGCTTGGACACTATCGATTGAGTATCGCTGTGCCCATGCGTTTAAGATGCCTGCAACGGTTTTGTCATCGGATTTGACTGTATACGCCCGCACCACAGCATCGATGTGCATGTCCATAGCTACTGCCGCTTTGCGAATGACCTGTTGGTGGTATTGGCTATCAGCCGGCACATCGATAACCATATCGCCACAAATAGTCGTACAACACCCCAACCGTCTGTTGTTTTCTAAATCGCCGTTGCGGGCGGTATAGGCGGTTTCCGTATCCGTCCAAGTGTTTATATTATCGACCGATGCCTTGATGTTAAATTTGGGAAAGTCGCCCATACTGGGGATAACTTGGCAGCGACCACAGGTGCCGACCCCACCGCAGGCACTTTCTAAATCCACCGCTAACGCACGGGCGGCATCCAGCACAGTCGTACCCGATGCAAACTCCCCCCGTTTGCCAGACGGTGTAAAGACAATCTTATGCGTACCCATATATGCCAGTTATGATTCAAGTTTGTTGCGAATGGTATCCGCTGCTTGCGTATCGATCTGGGTGCCACAGGTTACACACTTGCCATCGTCCGAACGCATGGCATTGTTTAACCCGCCACAAGACCCCGCAATAGGCTTGCGACCCCGCATAACCCCAATTGCCATTAACGCTACAATAAACGCTAGAACAAAAAACACAACAACAAATAATTTTATATATTCCATCGATATAATACCCCTTATGTTACAAGTGATAGTGCACATGCGAAATCATACCACATATTTTATCGATTGTGCGTTTTTATTTACCGCTTAAAATACCATTCGATCTGGTCTAAGGTGTGCATCGCTGATTGAAAAGTAGCGGGTGCCGTATAAGTAGGGTCTAAATACAAGGTATCCCCATCGATAACCACTGGTAAAGACCGTTTCCAATCCGCATGAATTGTTTCCAGCATGTCATGTAATATGCGGGTTGTGCCTTTACGGGTGCCATCGACAGTGAAAAATATAATGTCTTGGTCTAACAGTATCAATTGATTTTTGCCGATTTCAACGGCTGTGCTGGCGTGCATAAAATCAGGGGTTTTAAAGCCCAAATCCCGTATAACCTTGTACCCTCCACTGTTATCAGTGGTGGCAAAAAGGCGGGTTTTTTCATGATCCCGTACGACTTTTGCATATACAAATGACTTAGTGGTCGGATCAAACGGTAATATATCCCGTACTTGTGCTAATCGCCTTTGGTATATAGCATTTAATGTATTGTACTTATCCATCGCATTAAATGCCATTGCCAATTGATATTGTAACGGTTTTTCTGGGTCATAGCCCTGAGTATCCTGTAAATACACCGCACTAAACGCCTCGAGGCGGTCGACGAATGTCCCCGTATCCACATACTGTTTATCCGTATCAGCCACATATACATCCGGGTTTAAATCTTGTATATTTGCCACTGGGTCAAAGCTATGACACACATCGTTAATCGCCAATTTCTGCCCTGTGGTTTTAAACTGATTCCACAGCCCGTAAATAGCAGGCGGTTTGCCCTCAGCCACATTCATAAAACAAGTCCCCACCACAGGCACCCTAAGCTCAAACAAAGGTAAAAACAGATGAAAATAATCATCGACCACCACCCGTTGCGGGGTATGGGGCATAACAACCGATCGCCCCAAAGAATCCATAACCACACGGGTTGCTGACGCATATGCCACAGGCATACACAAAATACATACAAGTAGATATTTTATAGACTTAACCATCGTATACATTCCTATGCTGTAAAAAATGTTATAAAAAACACATGTGCTATTTTAAGTATACCTAAAAACAAAGCGTATGTATAGCTCCTTTTTTGGAGAGAGTACGAAATACAGGGGAGGAATGTACATGGCGGTCTACTTAAAGTGGTTTTAAATTCCAAAAAAGACACAGCCACAAAACAGGCAACACCTATAACGGCGTTGCCTATGGCGGTACAGTGAATTAAAATCTACACAAGCCCCAAAAATATTATGCAGGGGCGGTATCCTCTGTGTCGATAGCGGCGGTTTTATGCGTTGGTGCCGATTGTTGTACGAATATGCGTTTCATGGTTTCATACAGTTTTTCGTCCATTTCGTACAAAGGCATCACCTTTTGGGCTTTGATGTTATTTGCTAAGAACGCCATGTCGTATGTGGTGGTGTATTTTACTTTGTATTTTAATGGTGCCGCTTGGGGGGTGTTAAACACCGATGCCCAAAGCGGTTTTACGGCTTGTACAGACGGTTGATATATTGCCTGCATGTCTATACCCCCTAAGTGGGCGTATATGCCGGTGGTGAATATATTGTCCACACTGGCAACACTTGTGGCGGCTATGGCACTGCCGCCCAATAGTATGGCACTGGCACCTAGTAGTATTGTGCCGCTGTTGACGGCACCGCTACCGCTGCTGCTGCCGCTATCGCTGAGTGTTAATGTGGATTTTGTCTTGCTGCTGCTACCGTCATAACCCAATCTGGATTGTCTGCTATCACGGACTCTGTATAAAACACCTGATTTGTACTTTTCGTTGTTGCCATCAGAAGCTGTAATAGGATTTGCTTGGAAATTGCCCTTTGCAGAGTCGTATGTCACATTACCCTTGCTAAAATCATAGGCTATGCCGTTTAGGTGCGTGTCCGCAGAGGATAGTGTCCATATTAGGTATCGTCCTTTATCGCCGTTGCTATCCGCTATTTTTAAGGCATTGCTATCTGAGTTGTTGGTAAATCTCTCTGCTGCTAGTTCGATAACCACATCGCCTTTGTCGTGGTCGCCTGTGGCGGTTATTTGTCCGCCGCTGCGAATGACAATTTCCGCATCGTTATGGGCGTCTACTGCACCTAAATGCACAATGCTGACACGGGCACCGTCTGCTTTCCACACAGTTATTTTGCCCGTTTGTTTTGTGCTAATCGGAGCACTGCTGTTACCAGTCCGCATCTCAATAAGCAAATCGCCGCTGCCCCCAGATACGGTTTTACCTGCGGCAACAGTGATCTCGGCTCTGGCGGTGTCTCTGTCGCTGAGGACAAAGCTGCTATCGCTGGCGTCATTGGCTGTTAATGTAAGTCCGCCATTGATTTTTACATCGCTGTTAATTTTAATCGACCGCCCAGCGATTAAAGTTAATTTCCCCGCACCTGCAGTGGTGACTATATCATCATCGACCGTAATATCGTTGCTGGCGACAATGTGTATGTTGGTACCTTTTTTCAACTTGTCTGTAATCGGCGATACGGTGTCTTTTGACAGATTTAGTAGGTATATGGCACCTTCATTGACCAACGCCCCATTGGTTCTAGGGGCACCGACCACTAAGTTCTTGCCATCACCGCTTAGAGCAAGTGCCCAACCAAATTGTCCAGACGGGGCAAGTGAAACACCTGAATCATGGGCAATCTTATAATTTTTAGTAATCGTATTGCCCCACGCAGATCCCCCCACGCTAAATATATATACCGCCCCATAGGAACGCCCCCCTGTGTCATCGCCATGTGCCCCCACAGCTAATTTGTTACCATCCTTGCTCAGAGCGACAGCACCGCCAAAATAATCCGTCCTCGACAGAGAAATACCCGCATCACCATGACGAATTTCACCTACTTTTTTAGGTGTTATGCCCCAACTTGTGTCCTTGCCTTTCAAAGCAAACAGGTACACTCTGCCCCGGTAACCGTCATAGCCAATCGCCCCCACCGCTAATTTAGATCCATCGCCACTTAATGCCACAGAATAGCCAAATTGTTCACTATTTTTAAGATAAAGAGTAGTCGTCTCTAAAACGCTACCATGCGTATATGTGGCTTGTGGCTTAAAGCTATATGTATTACCAGAATTTTCGATAGTATATAACCGTACTGCCCCCCGACGGGTGCCACCGGCATTGTTCTTCGGTATGCCAACCGCTAACTTAGTGCCATCGCCGCTAACGGCAACCGCATCGCCAAAATTGCCAGCCGTGTTCGAGGCAAGTTTGCCCAGCTGTGCAACCGTATCCCCCCAAGCAACACCCCCAACACTCAGTACATACACCGCCCCAAAATTGGTACCGTTTGTATGGTCATTCGGGGCACCCACAACCAATGTGCTACCATCGTTGTTTAAGGCAACAGCCGCTCCGAATTTATCGCCATTGTCCAACGACACACCATTGCCATCGGCAATTTTTGCCGTGTAATACACATCGTCACCATTTAAATCAAACAGGTACACCGCCCCTCGATCGGTGCCGCCCGTATCGTTAAATTGGGCACCTACCGCCAGTTTTGTCCCATCATCACTAATGGCAACAGCCGATCCAAATGTTTCGTTCTTGGCGAGAATAAGGTCTTTTTTGTCAAATATTCCATTTGTGCGGTTTACTGTATTGCCCCAAGTGGATCCGTCAACAGTAAACATAGACACTCCCCCCTTACAATTATACGCACAAGTGGCACTTACCACCAATTTCGATCCATCGCCATTCAAAGCAACAGAATCGCCAAAATACTCTTTATCCGAAGACACACTGGTACGATGGGTAATCATGCCCGTTTGGGTGACTGTCTGCCCCCAAGTGGAGCCGCCAACACTAAACAAATACACGGCACCATCTTTACGATTGTACGCATGGTCATAGCCATTTTTCGTATCCCTACCATCGGCACCGACCACCAATTTGCTACCGTCACTGCTTAAAGACACACTGCGACCAAAATAATCATTTGGATGCAAAGAAACACCTAACCCATCGGCAACTTTTGCGACCTGTACAACCGCACTGCCCCAAGTGGATCCGCTGACAGTAAACAGATATATTGCCCCCGCATTTGTTGCCCCTGTGTCATTATATACGGCACCCACCGCCAATCTGCCACCATCGGCACTTAACGCAACAGAACTGCCGAAATGTTCATAATAGGATAACGACAGCTGGGCAATACCATTTGCAATCTTTTTTGTTTGGCTAACCCCACTGCCCCATGTGGTGCTAGAACCAGCAATAGTAAACAAATACACCGCCCCCGCATTGGATATGCCCGTGTTATCGCCAGTGGCACCCACCGCCAATTTCGATCCGTCATTGTTAAGGGCAACACTCGATCCGAATCCAATTTTACTCCGGGACGATTCTACAACAGTCTTTTTTTCGGTGACTATATTTCCCCATTGGTTGCCGCCAATGGTAAACAAATATACCACGCCGGCTCCACTCTCTGTACCTGTGGCACCTACCGCTAATTTTGTCCCATCGCCACTCAGTGCAACAGAATACCCAAATTCGTCCCCGTTGCTTAATGTAATACCGCTGTCGTTGCCAATACGGCGTGTATAAATGACATTGGTTCCCCAAATACTGTTGCGGATGTTTATTTCAAATAAATACACCATGCCGCCATCTGCATTTTTGTCATATGCACTGATTGCCAGCTTGCTGGCATCGCTACTCAGTGCAACAGACGCCCCAAAGTAAAGACTATGTGTTAAATCCAGCGTATCTTGATGGGTTATTATATGTTTTGTGGTAACACTTTCGCTGCTCCAATTTGCATTCAATAGGTATACTGCCCCCCGTTCGGTACCGCCTGAACTGCTCTCCGCAGCCCCCACCACCATTTTTGCCCCATCTGGGGTTAAAGCAACGGCAGAGCCAAATGCACTTTTATCAGGAATAGACACCGAAGAACTGGTGATTTTGGTACGAAATGTAGGCTTACTACCACTGATGGTAAATAAATAGATAGCCCCCCTGTTTTTCCCCCCTATATCACTATATTTGGCACCTACCGCCAATTTTTTGCCATCGTCACTTAACGCTACAGAACTACCAAAATTGTCATAGGCATTCAAGCGTAACCCATTATAAACCCAATCTAATGTATCATCAATTTTGGCGGTTTTGGTAACCGTTTTGCCCCATCTGTCACCGCCAACGCTAAACAAATACACTGCTCCTGCATTACTTTGTGTCCCCACACAGGACACACAAGCACTATAACTTGCCTCTGTGTCATCACCAACGGCACCTACCGCTAGTGTCGCCCCATCACCACTTAATGCCACAGAATAGCCAAACGCATCATGTGCAGACAATTTAAGTCCCCCAACATTATGCACAATCCGTCCCGTACGCCAGCGATTGGGCGAAGTCCCCCAATTATTGCCATCGCCAGACAACACAAACAACGACACCGATCCCGCATCATCCTTGTTACCGCCATTGTCATGGGTTTCACCAACCGCTAATTTGGTACCGTCATCGCTCAACGCAACGCCCGTACCAAAATACCCATTGCCCCCATATTCAAGCTCAGCAGTTCTATAAACGCCCTTGCCCCAACGGACAGAAAACATGAAAATTCTACCCTTACCATTGCGATACGAAGAAACTTTTTTCACGAACGGCATACCCACAACCAGCTTTGTACCATCGTCATTAAACGCAACTGAAGTACCAAATTGTGCATTGCTTTGTTTTACATAAAAACCGGACGCATAAGCGATTTTATAATCTTGCATTAATGTGTTGCCCCATTGGGAACCTTTACCATCGACTTTAAACAGATACACCGCCCCATTATTGGATGCCCCCGTATCGTCACCTGTTGCTCCCACCGCTAATTTGGTACCGTCTTCGCTGATAGCAACAGAAATGCCAAAATTATCATTGTCGTCTAATTTGAAAGGTGACACAAGAGGTGTGGTAGACATAATGCGTTTTGCCTGTGATAGCCCATCGGCAAACTTGCCGATAACCACATTTTTAGGATCGAGTAAGAGTACCCCATTGCCCACCTCGACCCGTTTTAAACCGAAACTGTCGACCTTTTCCTTGCCCGATATTTCCACCGCTCCGCCACCAGTGGCACCGATTGCGGTAATTTGGGCATAGTTATTGGTGGTGTGATCTGCCCATAACACAACTGTACCCCCCGCACCTGATGCAGACGATGCATCGATGTGTACGCCCGTGCCTAAGGAAGTTTTGCCGGCACTGACAAGCCCGCTGCTATCAGACCAGCGGTTTATAAATAAATCCTGAGCCTTTTTGTCTAGTTGGCTGGTTTTTGCGTTGTACGAACCGCCTTGAAACGCCCCGCCAATACGGATGCGACCGCCCATAGTCGTACCCTTCGCCGATATGCTACCAGAAAACAACCCGACCAAGCCGTTTTTGTTGGATATATTGATATACCCGCCTGTGCCATCGCTGCTATCGGCAACAAAATCGCCACTGCCGACCAGTTTATAATATTTATCACCGGACAATCCACCGATTACAGACACACTACCGCCCTGTTTACCGCTGGCATTGAGCACCGCCCCACGACTGAGGCTTGCCCCATGTTGTAACGATACTTTAATCGTTCCCCCGTTGCCTGTTTCAGCAGTAGCAGACATAGGAGCGGACATATTCAGCGATTGCACGGCAACATCTATCCGTCCCGCATTGCCATAATCCGCATCAGCGGTGATTCGCCCGTTACCAGCAATTCCCAGAGTACCGCCACTAATGGATATAACCCCGTCCGTCGAGGACACGGTGTTTGCGGAGACAATACCGCTAATAGATATGGATTGCCGAAGAATATCAGACGCATCGGCAACAGCTATATCAACAAAACCGCCCCGTGATTCGATTTTGCCGCCTAAGTCAAGAGTGGCAGACACTTTGTTACCTTGCGAATCGGTCAATTGTTCCCACTTGTCTGTAGGCACTTCGACCCGCAAGAAATCGTTATTGCCAAACGACATGACAATTTTTTCGCCGCCGGCAAAACCAACTGTCCCCACATGTGCCCGCACGGTGCCGTCATTTTTGACAGCTCCGCCCAGCAACGCCACAAAACCGCCATCGTCGACAGAAACAGTCCCCCGATTCGAAACAACGCCATTTTGACCACTCTTTGTAAAGGTATAATCGCCATTCAAAAAATCGTTGTTATCAATATCGAGGGTCGAGGCAACAAAATTGCCCGTATCGACAACCCCATCGGCAGTAATCAATATGCCATTGGGATTGACCAAAAACACACTACCGTTGGCATTGATTCGCCCGGCAACCTCAGAAGTCAAATCCCCCGTAACACGATTTAAAGTTGCCGAATCGCTACTGGGCTGATTGAAGTTTACCGTATTGTCCTTACCCACAGAAAAGCTGTTCCAATTAACAATCGCTTTGTCTGTGTTTTGATCGATATTTAAGGTGCTACCCCGTTGATAAATATGGGCATTTCCATCGACCACCTCACCACCACTGGGGAGCCCTCCCGCATAAGCGAAGCCACCGGCTAACGCCCCGACAGTATATAATGAAGCCGTTATCATAAATATTTTTTTGTTGTATGTCATTTCTCTCATCGCACATCTCCTAACTGCAAAGTTTCTTGTAAATAACAAATATCTTATATACCTTCACCAGTAACTATAATCTTATAAACAAGACATGTACACTTATGCCATAGATAAAGAGCGTCTGTCAACCCCTATTTTTAATTTAATGTTTAATTTTGGTGTCATGGCAGTTTTCGCACCGTTTTGAATGTGCTAATTGTAAATGCGTGATTCGAATGATACAGACAACTTTATGTAAATTTACATTTAACAGTATCTATCGATGGTCTGTAATGCACGGGTAAAGCCCATTAAAGAATATGTATCGCTAGTGGTGTTGCCATCGATGGCAGTGGCGGTTACGGTGAATTTTGCCCCCATTTTCATTTTGTATATGACGGCGGCTTGATCGGTTTTGCTGACAAATACATAGGTTTCATACGCTATTAAGGTATACTCTGTGTTTTTGATTTGCAACACAGCGGCACGGGTTGTGTCCAGTTGTATGTCCATGTCAATAGCGATACGGTGGGGTTTTTGCGGGCGGTTGGTCACATTAAATTGGGCATTGGGGCGGTTTTTGTCGACGATTTGCGGCGGCGTATACAGATTACAGGTCTGCACTCCGTCCTCTGTATATCGATGTGCCGTATACGCATTCCAATTGCCAAAATCTTTGTCAAGGGCAGCCACAGGGGGTGCCATAAATAGTATCAGCCATATGGTTACAAACGGTTTATATATGCGGTGTGTATCCATGTTATATATCATAGCCCAAACGGTTTTTGTGGTTTTTTCGTATTATTGGTCCGCCTGATTGGTGCGGGGTAGGGGACTCGGGTATGCCCCGTGGGGTTAAAGGACGGCGACGCCACTTGTGCAACGATTGCACTCTGTCGTATATGACAATCGCACAGGCTATGGACACATTCAAACAAAATTTGCTGGGGATTTTAATCATGTAATCACACCGGTGTTGCATGTCATCACTTAAGTTGCCTCGCTCTGGTCCAAACACATACGCCGCCCGATTGGGGTGGCAAAATTCGGGCAATGCCACTGCATCATCGGTCAACTCCACGCCAACAATGGCACAGTTTTTCGGCACCATCACTTGTGAGGGGCGGTCGTATTCGTAATACGGCACTTGCTTAAAAGTTTTTGAAGTATCCGTATCATAAAACGATCTTTTTCTCCCTTTCCTGTGTGCATTAGCCCCCCCGCCTTCGATACCGGTTTGCATGTGGATTTTTGGGTTTACTGTAAACACAAAATCTGCATGAAACGCATGGGCGGTACGCAAAATAGCCCCCACATTATGGGGTTTCGATATGCCTTCGACGCCGACGGCAAAAAAGCCTGTTTTGTTGTATATGTGCATATGCTGTGGTGTTCCTTATGTGTGTATTTCGTCGATCAGTTGTTGCAATCCGTGGATTTCGAATACATAATCTTGTAACACTGTTTCATCTGTGATATGGGGCATAGCATCGGTCAGTTGGCGGATAACTTCGCCCGCCATTGCCACAATGGCATTGGCGATTTTTCGGGTACCCCCCTCTAAAGTCACTTGTGTTTCCATCATCATTTTGGCATACTTTTCCATGTCTTGATTGGCGGTTTCGGTTAAAGTTGTGTCGATGTGTTGCCAAACATCTCGATAGGTTTGCAGTAAAATGCTGCCGTTGGGGGTGTTTTCTGCTGCTACCATAATGCGGACAAATTGCCAAATATCGAGTTGTATGTTTTTTGGGGTCATGGGTGCTTGGTGATGTTTAAGAACAGCTGTTCTAGATTTGCTTGTTGCGTGGTCATGTCGTTAATTTCGTAGCCACTGTTGGTAATGTGCGACAGTATGTTTCCTACTGTGGTGGTATCGGTTTGATAAGTAATTTCGATGGTGTTATCCCTCGTATCAGGCAAAGTTATAGTGGTATTTTGGGGTGTATGTTTGCGGTCAAATGGGGTGTTTAAAGACAACTGTATGCCTTTGGTTTTATGGCTTTTTAACAGGTTGTGTTTGCTGTCATTTGCCACCAGTTCGCCGTGGTTAATGATGGCGATATAATCGCACAGCTGTTCGGCTTCTTCCAAATAGTGGGTGGTGAGAATGATGGTTGCCCCTTGTTTGTTGAGGTGCCGTACATTGTCCCACAATTGGCGGCGGAGTTCAATATCGACACCGGCGGTGGGTTCGTCAAGTACCAAGATGGGGGGATTGTGTGCCATAGCTTTGGCAATCATAAGACGGCGTTTCATACCGCCCGATAAAGTGCGTTGGTATGCGTCCCGTTTGTCCCACAAGCCAACGGATTTTAATATAGCTTCTGTACGGCGGTCGGATTTTTTAATGCCGTACAGCCCCGCCATATCTTCCACCACTTCGAACGGGGTAAATGAAGGATCCATAATAATTTCTTGTGGTACAACGCCAATAGCGGATTTGGCTTGGCGGTGGTCTTTGTCGATATCGATGCCCCATATTTCTATGCTGCCGGCGGTCTTGTTGACAATCCCCGCCATAATGTTAATCAAGGTCGACTTTCCCGCTCCGTTTGGACCCAATAGGGCAAACATAGCCCCTTGTGGAATATCCAGATCAAAACCTTTGAGAGCGTCTTTGGCGGGATATTTTTTAGACGCCTTGTATGTCTTTTTTATATTGCGGATACGAATAGCGTATTGCATGCAAACTCCTTCATCTGTTGTGTGTATACGGGGGGTATTGTAAACCATCTGCATTATATAGTCAAACTACAATAATGGCTACACAAAATTGGCATTTTCTGAAGAATACAGCACCCCATCGATAAAGACTCATTTTTCATAAAATACATCTTTATCTCATACGCACACCATGATATACAGGGGGGACTATGACAAAACATTTATATTTAATTGACGGTTCAGGGTTTATTTTTCGTGCCTATTATGGATACCCCCGTATGCACCGTCGGGACGGTACAGCGGTTAATGCGGTGTACGGTTTTTGTGTGATGATAAACAAACTTATCCGTGAAACGGATGCGGACTTTGTCGGGGTTATATTCGACACCAGTCGCACCACTTTTCGCAACGATATATACCCCCCTTACAAAGCCAACCGGGACGATATTCCAGAAGATTTAAAGCCTCAATTTGCCCTGATTCGTCAGGCGTGCGAAGCGTATAATATTCCCAGTATCGCCATGCCGGGATTCGAAGCCGATGACCTGATTGCCAGCTACGCAAAAACCGCCACCGCTCAAGGGTTTGAGGTTAGCATTGTGTCCAGCGACAAAGACTTAATGCAGTTGGTCAATGACAGTGTAACCATGTATGACAGCATGAAAAACAAAACCATTTCCCGTGACCAAGTATTTGAAAAATTTGGCGTATATCCGGAACGGGTGGTGGATGTACAATCGCTGTCGGGGGATCCGTCCGACAATGTGCCGGGGATACCGGGAATCGGCATCAAAACCGCCAGTTTGTTAATAAATGAGTACGGGGATTTGGATACTTTGTTGGCACGGGCGGGCGAAGTGCGACAAAACAAACGGCGGGAAAACTTGATAAAGCATGCGGATGATGCCCGCCTGTCCCGGCAGTTGGTGACCCTTAAAGACGATATACCCCTGCCTGAGCAGATAGGCTTTTTTGCCCGCAGGGATTACGATGTTACCACACTTAGGGCATACTTAACTGAAAACAATTTCAAGCGGTTGTTAGCTGTCCTAGACAAGGATACTGCTACAGCAACGGATACAGAAACAGACACAGAAACAGACACAGAAACAGACACAACAACGGACACAGTAACAGAAACCACAACAACAATCGCTATGGCACCCGATCAGCAAGATACTTTTGTTGTTCCCGAATCGTTAAAAACCGTCACCTATACATATGTTTGTATTCAAGATGCGGATACTTTAAAAGCTTGGTTGCAACCGGTGTACACAACGGGAGTGTTGGCAATCGACACAGAAACCACTGGATTACATATTCGCAAGGCAAAAATCGTTGGTATCAGCCTAGCCACCGATGTGGGACGGGCGTGTTATATTCCCTTAAATCATCGTACAAATGGACAAACTGAATCGACCACCGCCCCTAACTTTGGCGAAGGGGATATAGGCGATTTGTTTTGTAGCGACTACTTGGCAAACCGTCCACGCCAAATTACCCCCGCCGAATTGCGATCGATCTTACAACCGATTTTAAGCGACCCCAGCATCAATAAAGTAGGACACAATTTAAAATTTGATATGTCTATGCTAGAACAAGTGGGGCTCTCGTTGTATCCGGTCGACGATACTATGGTCATGTCGTTCTGTGTCGACGCAGGGCGGCAAAAACACGGGCTAGACACACTGGCGGACAGATATTTTAACCACAAAATGATAGCCTACCGTGATGTGTGTGGCACGGGACGGGCGGCAAAAAAGTTTGATACGGTCGATTTACAAGATGCCACTGTATACGCCGCCGAAGATGCGGATATAACATGGCGGTTATACCGTATATTAAAACAACGGCTTGTAACCGAAAAAGGCTTGTCGATTTACGCTGATATGGAACGCAGACTGATACCGGTGATTACCCAAATGGAACAAAACGGTATTTTGGTAGACCCCATACGGTTGGAGTCGTTATCGAACCTGTTTGGCGGATATATGCACGATGCGGAGAGAACGGTGATGGATATTGTGTCTGCATACGATGCACCGGTCGATTTTAACCTTGCCAGCCCCAGCCAACTGGGTGCCATATTGTTCGACACCATCGGCATACCCAATGGCAAAAAGACCAAAACCGGGGCGTACTCCACCAGCTCAGAGGTTTTGGCAGGGCTGGAATTGCACGATCCCATACACAAAAATTTGATACAATCCATATTGACATACCGTACCTATGCCAAGTTAAAATCCACTTACACAGATGCTTTGCAAGACGAGATAAGCCCCATCACCGGTCGAGTCCACACTTCGTTTAATATGGTGGGGACAATCACTGGGCGGTTTTCGTCATCGGATCCCAATTTGCAAAATATCCCCGTGCGGGGCGAAGAGGGGAAACGCATTCGTGAATGTTTTGTTGCCGATAAAAATAACATCTTAATATCGCTGGATTACAGCCAAATTGAACTGCGTATTATTGCCCATATAGCCGACGACCCAACGATGATTCAAGCCTTCAGAGACCATATCGACATCCACCAAGCATCGGCAAGCAAAATGTTTGGCATACCCCTCGAGCAAGTCGATGAGTCCTTACGCCGCAAAGCAAAAATTATTAACTTTGGTATTATTTACGATGTGTCCGCTTTTGGTCTTGCCCAGCAAGTGGGATGCAGCCGTACAGAAGCGGCACAGTTTATCAAAGAATACTTCGAACAATTTCCCAATATCCAACAATACATGGAAACCATTAAACAAAATGCCGACATCGATGGTTTTGTGTGTACGCTGTTTAACCGCAAAATTCATCTGCACGGTTTACACGGTACGGGATACGCCCGTGCCCATGCTTTTCGCCAAGCCATTAACGCCCCGATTCAAGGTACTTCCGCAGATATTATCAAACGGGCGATGATTAAAATTCACACCTTGTTACAACAAAACCCCATAGGTAAAATGATACTGCAAGTCCACGATGAATTGCTGTTTGAGACCACTCCGGAAAATGCGGATAAACTGACCGCTATGGTGACAGAGATCATGGAAACCGCCCATCAGCCGATTGTAGATTTAAAAGTTCCATTGGTCGTACAGGGGAAAAAAGCCAGCAACTGGGCAAAAGCCCATTGACCACACTTGCACTTGCCAATGTGCCATCAGTCTCTTTGCAGTGGTACGAATGTCTATCGCAAGTGCGGGATATAAGGGTATAGCACCCCGCCCATTCTGTAACAAGATTTATGCCTTGTGTGTACACAGTATATGCGTTTGCGTTTCGATACGCTGTTCGATAAGGTGCATAAATTCCGCTTTCGACAGACCGGCGGGAATGGGGGCGAGAAACTGGATTGTGGCGGTGCCAGCGGTTTTTATAAAGCGGTTGCGTTGCCAGTACAGCCCCGTATTTAAAGCAATGGGAACTACGGGTACATTTAAAGTTTTATACATATCGTACACTCCCGCTTTATAATCGGGCTTTGCCCCTATCGCTGTGCGGGTGCCTTCGGGAAATATGGCAAGGTTGCAGCCGCTGGCGATGGCATGTAACGACTCTGTACGCATTCTTCGCAACGATTGCCGCCCCTTTTTACGATCGATACCGATCATCCCCGCCCGCCGTAAAAACCAGCCGAATACGGGAATGTAAAACAACGACCTCTTGACCACACAAACCGTATTGTTAATAACACCCCCCAATGCCAAAGTTTCAAGAGCCGATTGATGTTTTGCCGCATACAATACGGGCGTATCCGATATATATTCCGTGCCTTGCCACCGTACCCGAATGCCACAGGTACCTTGCAGCAACCACACATTAAAGGACGCCCAAAGCCCCCCCATTTTACGGGATACCCCCGCAGGCAGCGGCAAAATAACCAACAACAAGGGCAATATCCCCACCAACGACATGGTCAAGCCCAAATAAAATACGCCCGCCCGCATATATAAGAAAATTTTTGCCATAGGTACATATGTACCACTGTTACACCGAAATTGTAAAGTGTTAAAATTTGCGTCAATACTTGCGAAATGATGTAACCATATGGCAAAGCCCGTGTCATATGGGACAATATGCCCATATCACACGGGTATATTTTTAATACACACTAAAATCCTTGTTTGCCTCTGTTTGTGTGTGTCCTTGCCAGTCTTTTTTTGGCGGCATAGGAATGTGTGTGGTTTTTAGGCGGGTGGGTTCGAATTCTATACACCTTGCCACAGCGTCTAGCATGTCGTCTTTGTTGCCTTTTTCCAGTGGGTTAAAGTCTTGCATTTGCGATATAAAACCTTGTGTTATCACCTTGTCGTGTACCCATAAGTAGCCGGCGTCCAGCACCACTTGTAATGCCTCCATAATGCGGGTGTTTTTGTTGCTTTTGCTGTGAAAGTCCCTAACTGCACAGCGGATTTGTTGTTTTGCCAGCACCGATTGTAACAACGATGGCAAGAATTTTCCTACACCGTTGGACTCGATGTATATACGGCTTAGCATATACTTGCGGATACACGCCGCCGCCCCGTTGCATTGGCTGTGGGCGGGATCTGTATGGGGGGTGTCGCAGGTTTGTAGTTTTTGTATATCGTGGACAAAATATGCCCCTGATTGGGATACAAACACCACTGCTATGATGCTGTCATCGCCCCCTTCCACACCATATGCCGGATCCCATACACAGCAGGCAGACAGCATTTTTTCGCCGTGGATATGTACTTCTGGTGCGGTGTTGACATAACGGACTTCCATATCCCCTGAGTACGCCTGTATACGGGCAGTGTTTAACCGCCCTGCGTGCAGGTTGACGCACTGTAACAGCATTTGGGCGTTGAATTTTTGTTCCCCGTGTCGGGTGCGTAAGATATGAATATCGTGTTCAGAAAACCTATCCGCCCACACCGATTTTCCGGTTGCGTCTAAAATGGGAATTTCCAGCCGTTTAAACCCGTATAAAAACGGCGGTATATCGCCCATATACACGGTGCTGTAAATAGAGTGCTCCGTGTGCGGGGTGCCCACATACAGCTGCATGCCATCGGGCACCAGTATATAATCCACTTCGCCCAGTCGAGTGCGTAAATTTTCCCGTTTGCCGGCGGTATTTGCCGTGTTGGGGACTTCCACATCGTCGCATATGACCACATCCGCCCGCATACCAGTGATATTGCCGATAATCCCTTCGGCGGTCATCGATGCGTCCCGTAGCTCTTGCGGGCGGTCAATGGTAAAACAATTGCCCGCCCATTGTTCCGCCCGCTTGGGTTTTAAGTCCAGCGTATACGGATGGCGTTCGATAATGCGTTTTACCGTACGCACCATACGGGTTGCCAAGTCCGATTCTGCGGATAACACCAAAATCCGTACATTGGGATTGCGGTACAAAATCCAACTGCAAAACAGCCCGACCATAGTCGATTTGCCACAGCCCCGAAACGCCATAAGCACGGCTTTTGTGGTACCGTTTTCCCATATCGATTGTAAAAACTGTACAATCTTTTTATGTACTTGCGGGGTATGTACCCCCTGTGTTTTATTCCAAATGGCAACGAAATCAAAAAAAGATGTGTCGCCCAATACGATGTTTCTCATATTTTATGTTTCCTCCTTTTTATGATGTTGCAAATATTTGTTTAATGTCAAAGTAGGCAATTGATATTGTAAACGGATTGGCACTGTCAAAATACCCATACACATCCATAGACACCCGCCATCTACACAGATAAATGAATTAAGATTTTGGATAGGTGCTTTTGATGCCTTGATACCATGTATCAAATGATTCGTCTGCCATCATTTCGATTTGTTCATATGCGGTTTTTTGCGTATATTGTGATTGGCGTTTTTGTTGCCATGTGCGGCGGTCGTTATCGACCCATTGTGTCGTTGTATTGTCCCATTCGGGGTACGACATATGGGCGGGTGGGCTAGGCAAGGGGTGCCAATTGCCCGCTCCAAAGATACGGTTTAATTGGGCATCCGTTGCGTAAGTTATACTGGTTGTGTTATTGGTGTAAATATAGCGTTCTGTCATATAATTTTCCTTATTTAAAGTGTTGTAATAAAGCGGTTGCAACCGCTGAGGGCTTTAGCCCGATGTGGTGCAGAGCCGGGGGAGTGCGTGTGGTATTTTGTCGTGCGAAGCACGGTAAAATCCACATTATACGCACGGGGGGCGAAGCCCCCTAAATTTGGTTGCAACCGCTGAGGGCTTTAGCCCGATGTGGTGCAGAGCCGGGGGAGTGCGTGTGGTATTTTGTCGTGCGAAGCACGGTAAAATCCACATTATACGCACGGGGGGCGAAGCCCCCTAAATTTGGTTGCAACCGCTGAGGGCTTTAGCCCGATGTGGTGCAGAGCCGGGGGAGTGCGTGTGGTATTTTGTCGTGCGAAGCACGGTAAAATCCACATTATACGCACGGGGGGCGAAGCCCCCTAAACTTTGGTTGCAACCGCTGAGGGCGTAAGCCCGATGTGGTGCTCGATCGGGGTGAGTACGAGTGGTATTTTGTCGTGTTTTGGCACGGTACAATCCACATTATACGCACGGGGGGCGGCACTCCCTATTTAAACTGAATCCCAAATATCTGACTAAGACTGGCATTTCCCCAACTGTTGATTTGCACTTGGGTATCGGCAATAAACCTGCCGTATACCACATCGTTGTTTACTTTTGTCAGTATCCAAGATTGTGCTTGATATTGTCCGGGGCTATCTACTGGGCGGGTTCTGTTGTTGAATATGGTGTAATGGGCTCGATAATATCCGCTCTTTTTATAAGTACTTGCCGCCTCGAACACCAAGGCGTCATAATCTGACCATTTGCTGCCAATAGTGATGGTGGCAGTGGTGGTTTGTGTATGTATCGACCCGTATAGGCGGGTGACTTCGCATTTGCCCCCTAATGTGATGGCGTTGCCGTCGATGTCGGTAAATCCGCTGTTGGTTTTGACTATGCTGTTGCCGATGATCCGTTTGCTTTTTGCCTTAAAATCCGTATCGGTTTTGGCGATTTGATGGTGTCCATTGCCCACATCTGTGCTGGGGACAAAGAAGGCTATATCTTTTGCCGCTGCACTGCCCAATGCGGATTTTTTCGCATATATGGTGAGGTCTAGGTTGTTTATGTACTGTTCTATTTGGCGTTTGTTGCGGTCGGTGATGACGACGGCATTCTTGGCATCGGTGGCGTGTCGTTCGGCGATTTTTATCGAATCGGATATGTCTTGTCGCACTTGAATCCGTCCTTGTGCGTCGAACGCCAGCACTTTATTTGCCCGCAACTGTGCCGTTGGTAACATCATGTCCATGTGCGTATCGGACGCTGTCAAGCGTACGGCGTCTTTGACCCTTAGTCCCACTTGTTGTACCAGCATCACCATACGGTCGAATTCTTCGTTCATAACCGATGCCCGAAAGTCTCGATTTTCCCGAAACTGGGTTTGGCGGACGAATGCCATATCCCGGTACAAGGTTATCTTTGTACCTGCCGCCAATCCCTGTGCCAGTTGGATATAGCCCCCGTCTGTGTTTTGGCTGATGTGGACGCTGTATGCCGATGGGGCTATGCCATTGCTTAGCACGACTTTTAAATCGCTATCTTTATAAATTTTAAAGGCAAAATCGAAACGGGTTTTTGCCGTATCCCCATGGGCGATAGTATAGGTGATACGGGGTGTTAAACGGCTGGTCATTATGAACGACTCCAGTCGCGCAGCGATTGTGCCAGCAGGTTAATCTTGCCGTAGCCGTTGTCGCCCGTGCCCGCCACATTGCCAATGGCGTGATCATAGCGGGTACGGACATCGTCTCTCAAGTTTTGTGCGGATTTGCCGCCGATGCCCGATGCGTATTGGCGGGCTCGATTAGCGGCAATAATGGTTTCTTTTTGCCGTTGTAATGTGTTTTGCTTTTGTGCTTCTGTACGCCGGCGGTGTTGTTCGGCTTGGTCGTAGTTTTTTATTGCTAGTCCCGTTGTGATGCTTGATGCTAAGATGCTTGCTGTTGCTGCCATATGTTTATTCCTTTCATGTTGTGCTAATTTCTGCCTTAATCGACAGAACGGTTAAAGGTAGCGGGGTATTGCCGCTGATGGTCCAGATACTGTCATGACCGTACACTTTCCAGCCCAGTACGGTAATGACTTTATCGCCACTAAATAAAGGTACGGGGGTGCTCAGTACATCCATACCAAAGGTTTTAAAACCTATATGCACCGCTTTGTTGTCCATGTGTACAATTGCCGATGCGGTGTCTTGTAGCCGTACAATGACCTTTCGCATGCGGATTTTTTTGTTTGCCATTGGGCTGGGTAACGGCAAGGACTGAATACGGTGTGTATATCCATATCCTACATGACATTCTGTCACCGGATATGCGAGGGTAATGTGATCATTTTTTACGGTTTGGGCATTGGCGACGATACCATCGGTGACGATACATACCTTACGACCGTTAAAGCGTGCCAAATTGCCAATAGTATCGGTGGCGGTGAGGGTTTTATGCGTGTGTACACTGTCCATTAAGGCGGTTTTGGAAAATATTTCCAACCCGTTCGTACCATAGCGATTTACCACCGTATATATGCCGTCTCCGTTTGCTGCACATGCGATAAATGCACCTGTGGTTTCATAGCGAGTCCATGCGGATAGCCCTTCGGCTTTGTCGATGGTGAGTACCGCCATAGTGCCGTCCGCTTTGACACATAATACACGGTTGTGTTTGGGGCTATATGTCATATCGGTTATCCCTTTAATCATGTGCCGTGCCATTGAGGCAATCGGTTGTGTTACATACACGCCATTGCCGCTGTTATCTTGTTTATAGGCATGAATAGAGTTTTGCGTCCCCGATACAAACACTATCAATCCGTCCGCATCGACAATCGGTGTACAAATATGGTGTGGCGATCCCACTCGAGTATGTTGGCGGGCAACCACCGATGAAGGGGTAATGGGCAAGCCAGATACAATCCATTCGCCAGCGGTGGTAAACACCATCAATTCGGACGCACAAAACACGCTGGTAATCGTGTTGTTGCCACTGGACAACAGCACCATATCGATACCGTCGTCATCGAGCCCTTTGTTTAAGGCAAAGTCGAGGGGTTTGCCGGATCGGCTCATCCAAATGCGGTTTGGATGGGCTTTGGTGCCGGCGAGCACAGTACGACCTTGAATAAAGCCCATTGCCACTGGGTAGCCGTTAGCGGTAGAAAATATATTTTTTTCCAAGCCGCTAAAACTAGGGGCGGATAGGTGCCATGTCTTGCCGTTAAACGCCAGTTTTTGTATGGCTATGTCCCCACAACAGACCCAAATAGCGTGTGTATCGGTGGCAAAAAACAATTTTTGCAATATCTGTGTATTGCCAAATGGGGTGGCTATTTCGCTGACCTTAGTGCGGTTGCGATAAATGGTTACCTTGCCCACAGTCCACACGGTCATATACGGCACTCCGTGCGTGGTAATACCATACAATCGAGCGGTGCCGTTGACATGGGCAATGTATTGCGTACCAGACCGCCGCCGTACGCCACCGGTGCTCAGCACATTGACATTGACCAACGCTTTTGCCCCGTTGTCATAGGTTGCCAAATCGCCTCGACCAAACATTTCCGGCATGATCTCACCGCTGGCAAACGAAGTTTGTATAATTTGCCGTTTCATTATCGTATATCCGTCAATATGTTCACATCCAGTGCGGCATTTACCAGCTGTGAAGCGTCGATCAAACGGGCTTTTTGCAATTCTCGTTCCGCTTGTTTATACAAAAATTCCGTACGGGTGGTGCTGTCGGTTAGGGGTAGGCAACACTCTGCCGCTAATCGTGCCACTAATGCCGTATCAAAATAAGACGGAAAATCCGCTTCTTCTGGACGAAAAATATATGTGATTTGCACCGATGCGGCGGTTGTATACAATACACCACTGCGGATATCATAGGTATGGGTGGACACCTTTAACAACCGCAACATATCGTTGGGCAAAGCGTACATGCCGCCGCCATTGCCGGTGGCTTTGATCAATTGTAAATCCTGTAAACGGGTGGCAAATTGCCATGTATATGCCGACAACACCCCGTCCCGTACCCCCGTGTATACATCGTTCATAACAGACGCTTCGGCGGCGGCATCCGTAAGGCCTTGTATGGGATTAGCCCCAATCATAACAAGGCTCCTGTTCATTAAATTCAAAGCATTTTGTGCCATTTTTTCTCCTTTCGTACATCAATCCCTTTCGTTTTGCTGTGTATGGATATTTTTTTATATCATCAGCATTGGGGATATGAAATGCCAATCATCGGCATCTCGAAGCGTGTGCGGGTAAACCGTCAGAGGCGTCCCATATGGGGGGCACAGCCCCCCATAAAATTTAGTCTGAGTCCGCATTATCGATACTGCCAAAATCAGCGGTATCGACAACCCCGTTGCTGTTTTTATTAACGGCAACGATGCCTGCAGAACCGCTGGCATTGACGATAATTATATCGTTTAGCCGTATCATTTCGTGGGCAAGGTTGAAATATCCTTCCGTGTCGACAGCACTCTTGTTATCATCGGTTGTACGGTAATGCCACAGGGTAAAGCCGTTGGCATAGCTGAGTACAGATAAGTTGTGAATTTTAAACGCCATTATATACCTACCTTTCTATTCTTTACATTCGAATTTGACGATACCGCTGGCATCGACGACGCCTGCTCCTTGCGACATCATGTTGTTGACAAAGAACGCTGCCCGCTCTCCGTGCCAAGTAATATCGGATTGCACATTGCTGCCCGATGCGTGTGCCAAAGCGTTTTTATGGTACCAAAAACAAGTCCGTGCATCCCCCGATTTAGGCAAGCCGCTGTGGGGCAACCACAAAGTCCCCAACCAGTGTTTTGCCTGTGTTCCCTGCCATGGCAAGTTTTTATCGCCCACATAATCTGCGTTGGCAAATTCGGTTAATGCCATCAAATCAGACCACTGTTTCCAGCCGACAATCGCCGTGCGGTTGCCATCGTCTGGGACATCGTTTTGTCCCATTTTTTCAAACGCTGCCAGCACTTTGGCTTTGGTTAGACCCTCAGTGATTTTATATCCTTGCTGTGATGAGATGACGGATTCTATGGTACTGTCGTTTTTTAGGGCATCGATAAGCAGCTCATCGGTCTTGCGCCCCAGTGCATACGCCCCCGCATTGGCAACAACGGTTTTTTCATCGTGGTTCATTTTTAATTCGTCCAGCTTATCAATCCAATCACCGGCGTAATAATCGCTTAGGGAAATCTCCTTCGCCGTGTGGTTGACATTCATAACCGGCACTTGTCCGTTACGGGCCTTAGTGCTGGCAACGCCCTTGCCCACCACTTGAAAAGTTGTCGACGACCCCTTTACATTGTTGCGGGTACGGACGGTGTTGCGTAATTTCGACCCTTGCCGTTGGTATATGGAATGGACTTCCGATTCAAACGCCCGTACAAAAGTTGTTTCAATAGTATTCACCATGTCGTGTTTTCCTTTCTTTTAAAATAAGTCTTTGTCGGTGGGGGATCCCCCCCCATATGGAACGCCTTTGGTGTTCTCTCTTTCCCCCGTTTCGAATTTGCGTTTTGCAAATGTGCAATGCGGGTGATACTGACAATTTTAACTGTAATATGGGTGCACGAAAATACTGATTGTCCATGTACAAGAGGTTATGGTCAATATTTTCAACATGCTAAAAATAAAATGGGCTGATAGGTATTTAAAAAAAACACGATTCAGTTATCCGAACATAACAGCGATTGCCGCCGTCATATGCGTATATATACCCCATATAGATTCCCTTGTCAAGAACAAATATAGAATTTTTGTATTTTTTTATGACGGGGCATAAGAACGCAAGTATATCCCTTGCTTAAAACAGGTTGCAATCGACCGATTATTTGATATAATCCATATCAGTTACACATTATTTTTAGGAATCTCATACTATAATGATTGCATCGGCACCCAAAATACAGCGGCACGGTTTGTATGAAAAAGTATCGCACATATACGCCAAACAGGATTGGCAGTATATGGAGCCCGTTATCGACGACATTCATATGTTAAAGCGACAAAAGAATGCTGTTATTTTGGCACATAACTATATGACACCGGATATTTACCACTGTGTATCTGACTTTGTCGGCGATAGCCTTGCCCTTGCTATCGAAGCGGAAAAAGTCGATGCGGATATTATTGTCATGGCGGGGGTACATTTTATGGCAGAGACCGCAAAAATCCTCAGCCCCCACAAAAAAGTCCTCATCCCCGATCCAGACGCCGGCTGTTCCCTAGCATCGAGTATAACGGGGGCAGATGTGCGGGCATTAAAGCAAAAATACCCCGGCAGACCGGTTGTAACTTATGTCAACACCACCGCCGATGTCAAAGCCGAAACAGATATTTGTTGTACTTCGGGCAATGTGGAAAAAATTATTGCCACATTGGGGGTCGATGAGGTGATTCTTATTCCCGATAAATACCTAGCCGGCAATGTGGAAAAAGCCACCGGCGTACGGTGTATCACTTGGGACGACGGGGCGTGCGAAGTGCATGAACTGTTTACCCCCGAAGAAATACACGACATTAAAAAATCGGATCCCACTATTAAAGTTATTGCCCACCCCGAATGCCCAGAACAAGTGGTGGCAGAGGCGGACTTTTCTGGGTCTACCGCCGGTATGATCGACTTCGTGGTACAAAACCAGCCCGAAAAAGTGGCTTTAATCACCGAATGTTCCATGTCGCAAAACATTGCAGAACAAGCCCCAAATACAGAATTTATCGGCATGTGCCGTATGTGTCCGCATATGAAACGCATCACCCTGTATAATATCTTGTCGTGTTTACAAAGCGAAACAGTGGAAATCACCCTCGATGCGGAGACGATTCGCTTGGCACATGGGGCGGTACAACGGATGCTCAATCTCAGTGCATAGCGACACAGATACATGACAACACAATACGATACGATTATTGTTGGGGCGGGCATAGCGGGGCTCAGCTGTGCGTTGTCCTGTGATACACAACAAAACATATTGCTCATATCAGAAAACGCCCCGCCCAAAAGCGGATCGACCCCCTATGCACAGGGGGGAATCGCTTTTAGCCAACCCGACACCGCATGTATACAATCGCATATACACGACACTATGACCGCCGGGGCGGGGTTGTGTGATGCCGCCGTTGTTAGCGACTTTATCCACAAATCCTATGATGCTATACAATGGTTACAAAGCCATTGTATACACTTCGATACCACCGCTGATGGGAGTCTCGACAGGTGTATCGAAGGGGGACACAAACACCCCCGTATTATTCATATCGGCGGCGATGCCACAGGGGCAGGCATTACCAACGGATTGTTTCAACAGGTACAAAACAGCCCGCATATTACCTTTATGATCGGCAATCTCAGTGCATTGTATACGGACAGCAACAATACGGTTTGTGGCGTGGGTATCGATGGTACAAAATACCTGTGTGCGGCGGTGGTGTTTGCCACTGGTGGTGCCAGTGGACTGTTTAGCGACCGCACTGCTACCGCCCAAACCAGTACGGCTTTTAAACTTGCTATGGATGCGGGGGCGGTTGCCTGTGATTTGGAATTTTTCCAATACCACCCCACAGCTCTCGACATAAGCACCCCCATGCGGGGCAACATTCCACAAAATCACGGCAGGTTACCGCTTATCTCTGAGGCGGTTAGGGGACATGGGGGGATATTGACCGTCGACAACGCACCGCTCGACACGGGACACCCAGACGGCAGCCTTGCCCCCCGGGATGTGGTCAGCCGAGCGGTGTTTTGTGCTCGACAACAGGGCAAAACCGTTGTCTTAGACACCACAAATATCGACAATTTTACCGACCTATTTCCAACCGTAACTCGATCGTGTAGGCAGTATAGTATCGACATACGGTATATTCCCATCCGTCCGGCTATGCACTATCAGATGGGCGGCATTAATACCGATGTGAATGGGGGTACGGGGGTCGATGGGTTGTTTGTCATCGGCGAAGCCGCTGCATCCGGTCTGCATGGTGCCAATCGCTTGGCCAGCAATTCGTTACTCGAAGCCTGCATTATGGGTCGTAATTGTGCCGCATATATCAATAACCACGCTTTGTTACAGTCCTCCGCCGCCGCCACCGCCGCCACCGCTCCGACCTGTATACCCGCCCATGCGGATACCCATATTGCCCTTGTGCAAGCCCTTAACAGTACCGCTTTGGGCATTGTCCGCTATCACAACAGTTTAGTAGACGCCATACATACCTTGCGTACTTATCCGCAAGCCCCGAATGTGGTGGCATCACAAATGTGTATGCTGTTTGCCCTAAAGCGCACGGAAAGTATCGGGGCACATTACCGCAAGGACTGTCCAGAGACAAAACACATGCCCCGACACCGGATGGATTTAAACACATATGCCACAGAAATAATACGGATATAGTATGGATATTAACACCGCTGTACAACAGGCTTTATATGAAGATGTAACGGATATAGGCGATATTACCGTGCAATCGCTTATTCCCGATACCGCCACCGCTGCCGCTCGTATATTTGCCAAAGCAGACGGGGTGGTATCCGGCACCCAGTATATCCAAGCCGTGTACGCCCACATGCAAAGCCTTTATCCCAACCCGCACCCGGTGGCGGTCGATATTGTTGTCGCCGATGGTACCGCCGTAACACACGGGGATACGATTGCCTTGTTGTCGGGGGCAACCGCTCATATTATCACCGGGGAACGCACTGTATTAAATTTTGTTGGGCATTTGTCGGGCATCGCCACCACTACCAACCGGGCGGTACAGATTGCCAAACCCTATGGCACTGTCGTTGCCTGTACCCGCAAAACCACGCCCCTGCACCGCATCGCAGAAAAAAACGCTGTCGTACACGGGGGCGGCGATGCCCACCGTATGGGACTGTACGATGCGGTGATGATTAAAGATAATCACCTACTAGCCGTAACAGACATTGCACAGGCAACACAGATTGTAAAACAAAAAAATCCCCATACCAAAATCGAAGTCGAGGTCGACACTTTGCAGCAACTGCAACAGGTATTGCCCGCTGCTCCCGATGTGGTATTACTGGACAACATGTCCCCAAATACTATTGCCCAAGCCATACGCATCCGTAACCAAATCGCCCCTAGCGTATTATTAGAAGCCTCAGGCAATATTCGCCCCGATACCCTAAAATCATACTGTCAAACGGGCGTAGACATGGTATCGATGGGGTGGCTAACGCACAGTACAAAGTGTTTGGATGTAAGTCTGGAACTGTTATAGGGTGCATTTTTTATCGTTTTTGCATAAAAAATATATTGACATAAAAATCGTTATTTTGTATAATGTGTACATGAATCATGTTATATACAGCAAAAAAGCCCAAAAGCAATTGCGATCGTTGTCGGTAAAAATGCGGACAAGGATCGACGAAAGGTGTGAAACATATGGATCCGATCCAGTAAAGTATCAAAACTGGTGTGTGTCCATTGCAAATACAGCATACCATCGATTGCGGGTAGGTAAAATAAGAATTGTCTTTGAACACCAACAACAGGGTATTTTTGTCAGTAAGATAGAATCACGGGGTTCTGTGTACGATCGTATATGATGGCTTAATTATAAAATGGAGATTGACACATGGTAAATATAGCACAACAGTATGACAAAATACCCGAACATATTGTGGATACTTTTGAATTTATTTCCGCCGGTAATACACAGCGTACTGCCTGTATGCCAGAGAGTGTTTTGCATCAGTTGTTACAGATGGCAAATACAAATATGGGGCATGCGGTGCAAGTGCAACAAGACATACAAGACATCGCAGATGCCAAGTCTGCTTGGGCGGCGTATTCGGATAATCCCGAACAGCAAATTCCCACTGATATTTTTAGAAAAGTGCTGTATGGGGAAAATCCTATTCGTGTGTATCGGCAATGGCGGGGGTTTACCGTTAAGCAATTGGCTAGTAAAACAGGACTAAGTGAAAATGTGATTTACAGCATGGAAAACGGCACCCGCACGGGTAAAATAGATGCCTATTGCAAAATTGCAGATGTTTTAAACCTTATTGTTGATGACATTGTACCGGTGGCACTAAGGGAAAATTAAACAATTTTATATTATCGGCAATATACGGGGTACAGAGTTGTTTTGGTATTTAAAACCAATCTAAACTGTATGTGGGATGTGCGTTGTATTTTTGTGCCAATTTGGCAATGTCTGCGGGGCGTTTTATTGCGTCCATGTGGATGCCTGAGGTTATAAATATGCTGTCGATATGGGCGGTGTTTGCCCCTTTTATGTCGTGGGCTAGGCTGTCGCCGACGGCTATTGCTTTGTCCCAGCCACCGGCTAGTTTGTGGCATAAGGTGTACATTTCTGGGTAAGGTTTGCCGAACATATGCACTTGTCCGCCAATGTTTTCATAGGTTTGTGCCACCAGTCCGGGGCAAGGGTGTAAATCTCCGTTGGGACTTTTGGAATATAGGTCTGGGTTTGAACATACCAATTCTAATCCCCTGTCGAGAGCGATGTGTAAGTCCTGCATACGGCTTTCGACACTGGGGTATGCTCGACAGCAAAAGATATAGGTTGCCTGTTCTATGGGTGTGTGTATCAAACGGCGACCGCCTATTTCGTCAAATACTGGGGTGTAGTCCATAAAATATGGGGTTTCGCCAAATTTATCGAACCGTCCCATTGCGTACGCATGCTGCAGGTGATCGCCGGAGGTCATGACTTCGCAATATAGGTGCCTTGCCACGCCGGCATCTGCCATACGGGTATAAGTGTGTGTACGGGGGCGTCCATTGTTGGATACAATCATAACCTTTTTGCCTTTGGCGTGTAGGGCGTGTAACGACCGCATGGCACTGGGCAGTATATCGCCGCCGTTGTGTAACACCCCCCACTGATCGAGCAAAAAGGTATCATAATCGTCGATAATGTCGTGTATTGAATCTATGTGTTGTGTCATTGGGCGTCGACTCCTATGGCTTGGTGTATGTGGGAAAATCCGTCTTGTTGTAGGTGTGTGGCAAGGTCAGCTTTGATTTGCGATATGAGGGTACTGCCCGCATACACCAACGCCGAATACAGCTGTACCAAACTTGCCCCTGCTCGAATTTTTGTGTACGCATCCCGTCCGCTGCCAACACCGCCCACACCGATAAGGGGGATGGTGCCTTCGGTATATCTGTATACGGTTTTGAGTTTTTCTGTCGACAGCTGAAACAGGGGTGTACCGCTCAGTCCGCCCGCCTGTTGTAATATATCTTGGTGGTGCAAGTGGTCGGGGCGTTGCAAGGTGGTATTCGACACGATAATCCCCTCGATCCCTAGTTCCTGTACCACTGTACACACGACTTGTATATCTGCATCGGCTAGGTCTGGGGCGATTTTTACCAGCAGCGGGGGTAGGGCAGCGGTACACACTTGGTTACGGGTGGTTTGCACCGCAGATAAAATAGTCCGCAACTCGTCCTCCGCTTGTAACGCCCGCAACCCCGGTGTATTGGGCGATGACACATTGACCACCAAATAATCGGCAAGCGGTGCCAGTGTCTCACACCCCAAAACAAAATCCGTATACACACAAGCGGTGGTCTTATTCTTGCCCAAATTCACCCCAACAATCCCTCGTGCACGGTTGCGATGACGCAAATTTTTATACGCATCCGCCATACCCCGATTGTTAAAGCCAAAACGGTTAATAACCGCTCCGTCCTCAGGCAAGCGAAACAATCGAGGTTTCGGATTGCCATACTGGGGCTGCGGGGTAATACTGCCCACTTCGACAAACCCCATACCCAATCGCAACATAGCATCATAGCACTCTGCATTCTTATCAAACCCCGCCGCAAGCCCCAAAGGATTATCAAATTGCAATCCCCAAAGCGAAGTCCGCAAAACATCCGCATCTCGATACCGAGACCGCATATAAATCCCATGCTTTAAAGCCATAACAGTAACATTATGGGCAGCCTCTGCAGGTAACATATGTAACACTTTTAAAATCATAAAGGCAATATACCACCCGAAAAATCAAAAAGCAAGCAAAGGACGAAGACAAGCAAAGTGAAGTCTAGCCCGAAACCAAAGACAGGCAAGAATTTTCGGTTTTAATCGAGAGATTTTTACCGAAAATGTTTTTCGCTGGTTCTACGATATACATACACCCCTAGTACGGATAATCCGACCGACCACATCATCCCCAATTCGGCAAGGGCGGATATTATATCCGATGCGGCATCGGGATTGACAAACATGGTTACAGCGACCGCAATCATCTGTATGCCCCAAGTCAGCGCCATAATATAGCCAAATGTGGGACGCATACGGCGGACGAACGCATCAGAGCTGGCGACTTCTGCCCGTATGGTGGTGTTTACCGTGTTTAACACCCGTGTGTCGATGGTGTCGACGCCTTGGTGTAAGATTTTGTCCATTTCTGGTTTGGGTATGTCCGCTTCAGCGATGGATTGTTTTAGGTTTTTGCCGATGTCTTGCACTTTTTGGTTGGGGTGGCTGTTTAAAGATTTTGCTACCGTATCAACCAACACCGGCAAGCCCATTTTTAACAATATATTTTGTATCATGTGTTAATCCTCCTTAATCGATGAGTTTATAGAATATGTGCGATCCAATTTCTGCAGAAATTTTGGTGCCGTCTTGCCAATTAGGATGCACCCTATAGGTGTGGTAATGATCGGCACCATTGGTCACATCGTCATATTTTTGTCCCCGTACGATCCGTCCGGCAATGCGTTTGGCACTGCGGAATTCTGGGTCGTCGGTGGTTACTGTATTGAGTTTTATACGGTTGGGGTCGTCTGCGTTCCAACAGGAAAACTGATACGGTTTTTTACATATATCCGTAATGGTGTCCCCCCACCAGTATGTGCCGTGGCGTTTGGCAATGTTATATCTGTTTATAATCACACATGCCACTGCGTGCATACCTTGAAAACCTTCGCTTCGGGCTTCGCCCCATACAGTACGGGCCATAGTATCGATGTGCATATCTTCGTCGTGTCTTGCCACCCGTCGGGCTACAGGGGTAGTACCGGTACCTACTGCATCGGGGTTTTGCGGCTGGATGTGACGGTACACTTTGGTCATGTTGATATTATGCATGGTATTTTTCATCCAGTTTCTTTTCGATGCGAATAAGATGATGGGTCAAACGGGATTCCACATCCCGCAAATACGCCATAGACACATATTTTTGTGCCACTTCGAGCTTGTAATCCATAAAGGCTTTTTTGATTTCATCGATGTCCGAATCGGTGGATTCCCGCATATTTTCAAGACGGGTATCAAATTGGCTTTTTGTCCGATGGGCATAGGCTATCATAGCCATTAAAACAGGTATTTCAATAGTGGTAATCCACGCAAGCATATCGACACTAATGGGAATGGTTTGGTGTATATCCATATGTCCTCACTTTCGTTAAGGGGTTATAAAAACCCCACTATACACACATAAGAACAAAATGTAAATATTATGGAACATAAAAGAATATATTTTATACCGACTGTGATATATTTATCACAGCGGACACATACCTCAGTATTATCAATAAATTTATACCCATTCGGGTATAAGGCAAAAACCCACACAAATTTTGGCTTGCAAGTATTACAGGAAATATGTACAATGTGTTGCAATACACAATGGCTATGCTGCTTGTACATCACAATACGCCTCAGTTTAAAGATTAGCATTATAAATTTGTTATCTGATAAATAGGTACTATTTTAGCATAAGGGAATATAAACCATGGATAAAATTACAGTTAAGAAATTTAAGAATATTGATAACGCTGAATTAAAATTAGATACATATAACATTATCATCGGATCTAATAATTCCGGAAAGAGTAGTTTTTTACAGGCAGTCCATATGGCTTCTGGTTTGGCTAGAATTACAAGAATACGCTTGGCGTATAATCACTTACCCCAAGATATACCATATGCACCTACAACACATTATGAGGAGCTATACCATAAGGATACTATGACTTCTCGTTCTACAGGTGACAAATCACCTAATCAGTGTGAGATTATTTTTAATGATGAAGATGAGGTAACGGGTGTAAGCATTCACAAAGGAAGTAATGGTGCAATCACTGGCAAAAGTTCACGATATGTTAGGAAGGAACATGGATATTTTGGAGATAATCAACTAAGTAAAACAGTATCATCAGAAAATTTTAGTATTTATGTGCCGGGCTTATCAGGTGTTGCTCCATTGGAAGAATATAAGGGAGATAGTATTGTAAATAAAGGCGTTGCTCGTGGTGATGCACCTATTTTTATGAGAAATATTATATACAGGTTATTAAAGGGTGAAAATGAAAAGATTTTTCATGAATTGTTGCAAAAAATATTTCCTAGAATGGAGTTAAAAATACATGGTGACCCTTGTAAAACAGATGATTATATTACTGTATATAGTGTTCAGGATGAAATAGAAAAACCAATTGAATTATTGGGTACAGGGGCATTACAAATTATACAAATTTTAAGCTACATGTGTTTATACAAGCCTAAGTTATTATTACTAGACGAACCAGATGCACATTTACACCCAAATAAACAAAAAGAACTCGTTAAAACTTTGCTTACTATTTCGGAATATGAAGAATTTCAAGGTTTACAAATTATAGCCACTTCTCATTCTTTATATTTTATTTCGGAGTTTTATGAGAAAAAAAATTGTGTTTATCATGTTTTCACTAATGGTCACTCTGTTCCTCAAAATAGTAGTGTGGAATATGAAACTTTGTTACGAGCAATTGAACATTACGACACATTTTCAAATACTGACAAAGACACTCTTGTTTTGGCAGAAGATTCGAATTTTGATATTTTAGATAAAATGTTAAAAGATTCAGGGTATAAGAATTTTAAGATTATACCTTATAAGAGTGCTACCAATTTAGATCATTTAAAGCAATTTTTGGTACCTATTGCTCGAGGTACACTTGTAGGTAAAAAAATAATTATACATATGGACAGAGATTTCTTGCTAGATGATGAATTATCCAATTATATTACTGAAATTGAGAATATAGATGATATAAAAAATATCAAAGTTTTTGTTACTAAAGGTTCGGATATTGAAAGTCATTTGATTGAAACATTACAATTGTACGACCTAGATAAAGATGAATGGTTACAAAAATTTTTAAAGGACAAGTACTCTATTGATTCAGATAACAATTTACATCGCCTACAAAATAAATACTCCGAAAAAAGAAAAGCAGCCTTGGGTATAGTCAAACTAAAAGCAGACGAAAACTTAAAAGGACAACCTACTAGACTTGAGAATATTGACATATATCGGCACATCGTAGGAAAAGATTTCATAAAATATGTCTGTGAACAGAAAAATATAGAGATAAAAGAATGGATTAAACACCCAAATTTAAATTTAGAATGCAAACGCCTTGTTGAAATCAGAGAAAATCCAGAACAAACATAGGTAATACTTGAACCGGACTTATATTTTGGAGGTTGACTAGTGGCACTGGGGAATTATGGTAGTTATATGAACTGGTACCCACTTGCTAGACAACAAACTTGTGTGTGGTCGTTCTCCCATTGTAAAAGTCTGACCAGCCTTTCATTTCCTGCCTTACCTATTTGTAATGTATTTTGTGATGCACTGTCTCAATAATGGATAACTATTGTCGCCTCATTACAGACTATCCCAAAAGTTTTTGATTTTATTCAGGATACCCTCGCTGTCCGGGCGGTTTTTGCTTTTTAAGGTGTCTCGAAAAGCTTGTATGTGGTCTTTCTGTTGTTTGTTTAGGTTGGTGGGGACCTCTACTTGTACTTTGACGAACATATCGCCCCGGCGTTTGCTACGAAGTATGGACATGCCCCGTTCACGGATGCGGAAGCGGGTGTTGGCTTGTGTGCCTTCGGGGATGGTGATTTCTACCCGTCCGCCGTCGATGGTGGGGACTTCTACGGTGCCGCCTAAGCATGCGGTGGTGAAGCATACGGGCATGTCCATGTGAATATTGTTGCCGTCACGGTGTAATATGTCGTGAGGCTTTACATTGATAAACAGGTACAAATCGCCACTGGGTGCCCCCCGTTGACCGGCTTCCCCTTCACCGCTTAGGCGGATACGGGTGCCGTTGTCTACGCCGGCGGGAATGGTAGCGGATAATTTTTTTGTACCGTTTACCCGTCCTTGTCCCCGGCATGCGGTACAGGCATTTTTAATCTTCTGCCCTTCCCCTCGACAGGCGTGACAGGTCTGTTCGGTGACAAAAAATCCTTGTTGGCGGCGGATGACGCCTTGTCCGCCACATATGCCACATGCTGTGCGTCCGCTGCCCCCATGTCCGTCACACGATTTACATTTTTTAGCGGTGGCGATGGATAAATCAACGGTTTTACCGTGAAAGGCGTCTTGCAGCGAAATATTGAGTTCATATTGTAAGTCGCTACCCGCTTGTGGTCCTGCTTGTCTGCGGTTGTTAGCCCCAAAGAAATCGCCGAAAATATCGCCAAAATCCGCCCCGCCGAACCCCCCTTGACCGAACGGATTGCCGCCGCCTGTGCCGCCTTGTTCGAAGGCTGCGTGTCCGTATTGGTCGTAAGCGGATCGTTTTTGATCGTCTTGTAGCACTTCCCATGCTTCGTTTACTTCTTTAAACTTTGCTTCCGCCGTTGGGTCGTCGGGATTTTGGTCGGGGTGGTATTTCATCGCTTGTTTGCGATACGCCCGCTTAATAGTCGCTGTATCGGCGTTTTTGTCGACCCCTAATACATCATAATAATCCTGTTTGCTCATTGGTGTATTCCCGTCTTTTGGTTTGTCGTTCGGTTTTTCAAAGTGTGCATGTCGTCATACACGCAAGTACCCCCCCATACCATATGGGGCAGGGGGGATATGGGGTTTTGTGCACGGTTTGTAAAGGTTATCTCTTTTCTGCGTCCACTTCTGTATAGTCCGCATCGACCACATCCGCATCGTCGGCATTTGCCGCATCGGGGGTTTCGCCTTGTTCTGCTTGGGCTTGCTCTGCTTGGGCTTTGTACATGGCTTCGCCGAGCTTCATTGCCGCTGTGGACAGTGCCTCAGATGCACTTTTAATCGCTTCGATATCATCGCCTTCGAGAGCGGTTTTTGTCTCCGCTACAGCGGTTTCTATATCGGTTTTTTCTTCGGCAGAAATCTTGTCGCCATATTCTTTTAGAGATTTTTCTGTAGAATTTACCAATGCTTCCGTGTTGTTGCGGGTGTCCACTTCTTCACGGCGTTTTTTATCCGCTTCTGCGTTGGCTTCTGCATCTTTTACCATTTTTTCTACTTCGTCATCGCTTAATCCGCCATCTGCTTTAATGGAAATGGCTTGTTCTTTGCCGGTGCCTTTGTCTTTTGCCGACACATTGACAATACCGTTGGCGTCTATATCGAAGGTGACTTCGACTTGTGGCACGCCACGGGGGGCAGGGGCGATGCCTTCTAGGTTAAACTGCCCTAGCGGCTTGTTGTCCGATGCCATTTCTCGTTCCCCTTGTAACACATGGATAGTTACGGCGGATTGGTTGTCTTCGGCGGTAGAAAACACCTGCGATTTTTTGGTTGGAATGGTGGTGTTGCGATCGATCAGACGGGTAAACACACCGCCCAAAGTTTCAATACCTAACGACAGAGGCGTTACATCCAATAACAACACATCTTTGACATCCCCTTGTAACACGCCCCCTTGAATAGAGGCACCCATTGCCACCACTTCATCGGGGTTTACCCCACGGGACGGCTCCTTGCCAAAGAAGCTGGTTACAGTTTCCAAAATTTTCGGCATACGGGTTTGTCCGCCTACCAAAATCACATCCGTAATATCAGATTTTTTGATACCCGCATCGTCTAAGGCTTTTTTGCAAGGGGTTAAAGTACGGTTTACCAGGTCCGCTACCAATTCCTCCAGTTTCGCCCGACTAAGTTTCACATTTAAGTGTTTCGGTCCATTGGCGTCCGCTGTGATAAACGGCAGATTGACATCGGTTGTCATAGCCGTTGACAGTTCGATTTTGGCTTTTTCCGCTGCCTCTTTTAGGCGTTGTAATGCCATTGTGTCGTTGCGAAGATCGATGCCATCAGATTTTTGAAACGCTTCCGCTAAATGGTTAATCACCGCTTGGTCAAAGTCTTCGCCGCCCAAGAAAGTATCGCCGTTGGTCGATTTGACTTCGAACACCCCATCGCCAATTTCAAGTATCGACACATCAAATGTCCCACCGCCCAAGTCGTATACCACAATGGTACCAGAGGATTTTTTATCCATACCGTACGCCAGTGCGGCGGCGGTGGGTTCGTTAATAATCCGCAACACTTCCAAGCCGGCAATTTTTCCCGCATCTTTTGTCGCTTGCCGCTGGGCGTCGTTAAAGTATGCAGGGACGGTAATCACCGCCTGTGATACGGTTTCGCCCAAGTGCTTTTCGGCGGTTTCTTTCATTTTTTGCAACACGAATGCGGAAATTTGTGCCGGTGCGTACTTTTCACCGTTGGCGGCTACCCACGCATCCCCGTTGTCGGCTTTTACAATATCGAACGGGGCAATTTTTAAATCTTTTTTTACTGCTGGGTCATCAAACCGCCGCCCGATTAAGCGTTTTACCCCAAACAAAGTGTTTTTTGGATTGGTTACCGCTTGCCGTTTTGCCGTGTCGCCGACCAGTCTTTCTGAGTCTGTGAAAGCCACAATAGATGGCGTTGTTCTTGCCCCTTCTACATTTTCAATAACCCGTGGGGACGCCCCATCCATAACGGATACACAAGAATTTGTCGTACCCAAATCAATACCAATTACTTTTGCCATAATTTCTTCCTTTCAAATTTAAAATCTGTTGTTAAGGGCTGTTGCCCCTTGTTAGGGGTTGTTTCCCTTGTTAAGGGCTGTTGCCCGTGTCATGGTACACATATGGGGGCGTTTTTTTGACTTTTCAAGGGACATATTTGATTTTTTTCACCTATCTTAAAAATAACACTTGAAAGTGCCGTCTTATCCCTTATATATACGGTATAGCACAACATATTTTAGCAAACATAGGATTATATCATGGTAAAACAGGACGACACTATAATACAAGACGACGACCAAGTCACCGAAGATACCGGGGCAGAACAACAAGCGGCACCAGAACCCCTGTTCGAAGACTTGCCCGCTGAACAGCAGGTGGCTATTTTACAACAAAAGTTGGCACAATCCAGCAACGATGTGTTGCGGGCAATTGCCGATGTGCAAAACATGCGTAAACGCACAGACGAAGAAATTGCCAAAGAACGCAAATACGGGTGTTCCACGCTTGCCCGTGACCTGTTTAGTGTTGCCGATAACCTACGGATGGCGGTGGCGTCTATTTCCGAAGATGACAAGAAAAATATTCCCGCTTTAAACAATCTGTCGTTTGGGTTGGATATGGTGGTAACGGAATTTAACAATGCGTTTCATCGCAACGGTATTCAGCAAATTTTACCCACTGTAGGGGATGATTTTGACCACAATGTCCATCAGGCTATGGGGGAAACCGAAACCGCTGACATCGAGGTGGGAAAAGTGGCTTTCGTCATGTCCGCAGGCTATATGTTGCACGACCGCCTGTTAAAACCCGCAATGGTGCATGTGGCAAAGACCCCAAGCAAAGACACACATACAGTATCGGTAGAGAATATATAAAAAATCTTGGCAAAAAACAAAATTTTTAATACAACAAAAACAAAGAGATTGTTCGTAATACCACCGCTTTATACGGTTTTTGATAATAAACAACACAATTCAGGTACTATGATACTTGTTAAGGTAGAAGAGTTTATTTTATGGAGTGGGTAAGAGTACAGAATGTGTTCGCACTTCGTGAAGCTGCAGAGTGTTTTGTACAATTGTTACATACATGTAGACCTGCAGAGAATGGGAAAGTATATGTTATGAAAACCTATTTTTTGCGGTGCGTCTGGTGGGACACATTGTTCCTGAGATGGTGTGTTGGTGCTGTTTTTGGATGAGGTGGTAGGAATTTAACTTATATCTCTGATCTTTTCTCTCTACTATAACGCCCCCCTGTAAAAAGTTCTCGGGGGGTTTTTTTACCTTTAAGTAAGCGGGTGATGGTAAAATTGGGCATGGCATAAAGAATATTAAAAAATGTGTTGACAAGTATGTACAGGTGTTCTATGTATTAAGTATCGAAGGCGGACGAGTTGGTCGACTGTCAAAAAGGTAGGAGGGCGTGATGGATACTTTTAGCATTACCAGAAACGATGTCAACAATGTGGTATTTGGCGGTGCGGCTGCGGGGTTGCTTTCTCCAACGCTGGTTGCGGTCGGTTTGGGTGCTGTTTTTGCCTTTATTGCAACTTTGGTGTTTAAAAAATTCGGCTAAATGTACATTACGGCTATTGTATTTTCAGCAGCACTTATCTATAAGTATTATCTGTTGTATGGCGTACCAGAGATGGAGACTGCTGGAAAGATAGTGATGGTGGCGACATCTCTGTTATTTTCTGGTCAGTTGTTGTATGCTGTGGTGCGTTATGATCAACAGCATTTTGGTGTTTTGCGGGAGTTTAAGACTCGTTTGTTTATCGGTACTCTTATCGCTATCATTTGGTTGGGGTGGACTTTGTGGGCTATGTTTGTGCCTGAGCTGCCATCCCCCTAGCCGACAATAGCAAATGGAAAGAATGCCTGTTTGTAGCAGATGGGGACAATCAGGGGCAATTGCAGGCAATGTGAGGGGATGGTATATACTTTGTAAAAATCCCTCAGGGGGCTGTTTGGGGGGTGTTCGCCCCGAATGTTTTTTGAAACGGTGTAAAAAATATTTTTTCTTTTGTATACATGTGGTATCATATGTGTATGTGTTGTGCCTGTGTTTGTTGGAAAGAAAGAATGTTATGACGACTATACACGCTTTGTATATTTATCCCGTTAAGTCTTTTCGGGGGATTAAGGTTTCGAATTCTGTGGCTTTGGCGGCGGGGTTACAATACGATCGGCAATGGCTTTGTGTGCATCCTGAGACGGGGGGTATGTATACGCAACGCACCGTTGCCAAGATGGCACAGGTTGTTTGCCGGGTTGATGATGTGGCATTGCACCTACAGTTCGGGGCGTATGGGTTCACCATTGCCCATGACCTTGTTGGCGATATGACACAGGCAACAGTGTGGCGTGATACCGTGCCGGCGATGGTACAAGATCCGCTCGATGATGCAAAAAGTATCCGCTTGTCCGTTGCCTTAACGCACTTTTTACAAACCCCCGCCCAATTGGTAAAATTTGCCCCATCGGCGGTGCGGTGTGTTGCCGATGATTCCCATGCCACCGTTCAGTTTGCCGATGGCTATCCTTATACAATTGCCGATGTTGCCGATATGCGGGCGGTAAATGCGTATCTGTGTGCCTGTGGGCAACAGCCTATTGCCATCGAACGGTTCCGCTGTAACATTGTTTTGCAAGATTGTCCCGCCGATGTGGGGTCGCACTTTCGACGGTTTTGTGTTGCCACCGCCAATGGACAGACAGTGCAAGGGCGATTCTGTACCCCGTGTAGCCGCTGCCCCATTCCCGACTTAGACCCCATCACAGGCGAAAAAACCGCACACAACATGCGGGCAAGCCTAAAAAAAATGCGTGGTACCCCGACAAACTGGTTTGCCACCAACAGCATTTTCCATATAGATACACCCATTACACTATCCGTAGGGGATAAGGTTACCCTTATATAAGCCATGTACAACACAGACCATTATCAACATTTAAAAAAACAGCTGGATTCGACGCAAAATACAGTGGCGTTGCGATGCCACCGTGTCAACAGCTGGCTTTGCTGTGCCAATTCTTGCTATGATGACGATGACAAATTTTATGTGTTTTCTTGGATTGCTTTTAATGCCATGTATGGCAGCATCGATAATGCCTTGCATAACGAACGAAACCAGTTTAAAGTGTTTTTCAAGGAGGTGTTGTCGTTAGATACACAAAGTACTATTTATGATATTTTGTGGGTAAGTTTTACCAATCAAGTTCGGGGATTATTGAATAACCAATACATTTTTGAACCGTTTTGGAAACACACGCAAGGTGTTCGGGGATACGATAATTGGGAATACAGTTTTAAACGGGAAAAATCCCTTGTAAACAAAGCACTATCCAAAAAAAATACCCTGTTTATATTGGGCATATTGTTCGATCGTATGTATGTCCTTCGCAATCAAATATTACACGGTTCCGCCACATATGAGAGCAAAATCAACCGTCCACAACTAATAACCTCCCGTAAAATTTTAGAGAGAGTGCTGCCTATTTTTATGGAAATCATCCTGCAAAACCCTGATGCACACTGGGGGCAAACCCTTTATAATCCCCAATAATATTAGCCCTTTGCCGATCGAATAATCGATTCCAATTTTGCGTCCGTGTATTCGGCTTCTAGTTGCTTGCCTCGCACAGTGGCGATGTGTTGGTAATCATCGCCCGCAACCGCCACAGGGGCGGTCTTGTGAAACCCGGCTAAGTACGCATCCGCATCCATATCCCGCCCCCGCATTGCCATGCGGTCTATGGCTTTTTCAAACCGTTCGTGTAGGACATATTTATACTGTTCCTGTCGGGATTTTTTAACAATAACTTGGGCGGGAATATCTTTCCACCACACTTCGATCAACTGTGCCATGTGTTATATACCTTATATATACATTACCTTTTTTGTGCGTACTGTATCAAATTGCCGTCCGCTCTGCCATGAGTTTTTTGGCGGTTTCCACCGCTACTGCCGCATCGGCACAGTACGCATCGGCACCGACTTCCCGTCCGAACTCTGCATTTAGGGGGGCACCGCCGACCATGATAATATAATCGTTGCGTTTGTTTTGTTGCTTTAAAGTATCGATAACCACTTTCATATATGGCATGGTGGTGGTCAGCAATGCCGACATCCCCAAAATATCCGCCTTGTGGTCGTGCATAGCGGTGATAAATTGATCCGCATCCGTGTTGATACCCAGATCGATCACTTCGAAACCCGCCCCCTCCATCATCATACCGACAAGGTTTTTGCCAATGTCGTGAATGTCGCCTTTGACGGTGCCAATCACCAATACCCCCAACCGAGGGGCACCGGATTCTGCCAGCAATGGGCGTAAAATTGCCATGCCCGCTTTCATAGCGTTAGCGGACATAAGGACTTCTGGTACGAACAAGATACCGTCACGGAAATCATCGCCAACAATACGCATGCCTTCGACTAAGGCTTCGGTAAGCACTTTGTAGGGTGCCCACCCCCGACCTAACAAAATTTGGGTGCCTTCGACAATTTCATCGTTTAACCCATCATACAGGTCGTCCCACATTTGTTCGGTCAGTTCTGTGTCGTTTAAGGTGTTTAAGTCTAATACATCTTCTTCGCTCATGTTGTATTCCTAAAAGTGCGTATACGGTTACAATGGTACAATTTGGGGCATTATATGCAATTTTTATCGCCAGTGCAATTTATTTCCCCCACATTTTACATTATACTTTAAAGCCGTTGCCAAGTATGATATAGTTTATATATTATGATGTATTTTATTATTTGTTTTTTACATAGGAATTTACGATGTGGAATGTACAAGGATTAAACCCCATAGCGTTCGAGCTGTTTGGTATCGATGTGTATTGGTATGGTTTGTCGTATGCCGTAAGTATTTTATTGGTGTTTTATCTGACGCCAAAGTTGGTGGCAACATATGAAAGCGATATACCGCCAAAGGTCATAGACGATTACTTCTTTTTTGGCGTGCTGTCTATGATAGTAGGGGGCAGGTTGGGATTTGCCCTCATATACCAGCCTACATATTATTTGTCAAACCCGTTGCATATACTGAAAACCACCGATGGGGGCATGTCGTTTCACGGGGCGTTGCTGTTTATCGTTATTTGTGCATATATATACGCCCGCTACAGAAAAATATCTGTTTTAGCGTTTGCCGATGCGTTTGCCACCACTATTCCCATAGGTTTATTTTTGGGTCGTATTGCCAATTTTGTAAACGGGGAGTTATGGGGACGACCGACCGATGGGTCTTGGGGGGTGATATTTGCCGATGGCATTCCCCGCCACCCCAGCCAATTATATGAGGCAACACTAGAAGGGCTGGTCTTATTTTTGATTTTGATATTTATGGTCACCAAGTTGCGGGCGTATACCCACAAAGGACTTATATGTGGCGTGTTTCTGATGGGGTATGGCATCAGCCGTATTATTGTCGAGGGCTTTCGGGAACCAGATGTATATGTGGGGTATTTGGTATATAACACCACAATGGGACAGTGGCTCAGTGTGCCTATGGTGATTATTGGATCTGCGTTGGTACATCGGGCGGTGCGGGGGCGGATATAAGCACATGTACTACTTAACCCACCGCAAATTGCCGCATGGCAAACACGGATTTTTTACCCGTAATGGCGGCGTGTCGACGGGCGTATACGATTCGGCAAATATGTCCTATGCCAGTGGCGATTCGGTGGACAATATCGACATAAACCGCCAACGGGTCAAAACAGCATTGGGCATACGGCACCTAATAACCCTAAACCAAGTACATGGCAATCGGGTACACACGGTGGATGCGGATACCATGAGCCACTTTGCCATTGCACCTGTCGATGGCGATGGTTTGGTGTGTACGGTATCTGGTGTGGGGATAGGTATTTTAACCGCCGATTGTGTCCCCGTGCTGTTTGCCGATACACAAAACCAAGTCATCGGGGCGTGTCATGCGGGGTGGGGCGGTGCCCGACAAGGGGTAGCGTTAAGAACTGTCGATGCCATGTTGACACAGGGGGCGAATGTCCGCACTATCGTAGCGGTGGTCGGACCCAGTATTGCCCAATATTCCTATGAAGTAGATAACACATTTAAACAAAATTTCTGTTGCTATACCCCAGAGTATAACAGATACTTTATTCCATGGCACAGCCTAAACAGCCCTGTACCCAATGTCAATAGGGATTCATACGGTTTCGATTTAAGCGGATATATCATCGACAGCCTATGGGCATACGGGGTGCGAACATTTGCGGTAAACAAAGGCGATACCTACACGCAACCAGACATTTTCTTCAGCTACCGCCGCACCACCCATGCAGGCGACACAGATTATGGGCGGCAAATATCGGTTATTAGCTTGTGATACCCATTTTATAAACCGTTACGATGTAAACCGAAACAAGGCGGATACGGATTTGTTGTCGATGGTTCTGCGAATGGCGGTTGCCAATAAGGGGGCTACCGTCACATGTTGGATTTTGGCACATTTCTTTACCGCTGTACTTTTGGCAATGGTATCTGTGGATACGACCCGCAACAGTGGGGAATGGGCGATACGATCTACCGCTGAACCGGAAAACACGCCGTGGCTGACATAGGCGGATACGGATTTTGCCCCTTTTTTGACCAAAGCATCCGCCGCATTGCACAGTGTCCCGGCACTATCGGCAATGTCGTCGACCAAGATACATTGTCTTCCCTCCACATCACCGATGATATTCATAACTTCTGAGTGTCCGGCTTTGGGGCGGCGTTTGTCGATAATTGCCAAATCCGCATCATCTAAAGTTTTTGCGTAACTCCTTGCCCGTACTACGCCCCCTGTGTCTGGCGACACGATACACAGCGGGGCGTCCGTATCGAGATTATCACGGATATGTTTGGTGAGTACTCCTTGAGCAAATAAGTTATCGGCGGGAACTTCGAAAAATCCTTGAATCTGATTCGCATGTAAATCCATAGTCATAATCCGATCGACACCAGCGGTTTCCAGCATACTGGCAACCAGCTTAGCGGTAATCGGTGTACGAGGGGTGGTTTTGCGGTCTTGACGGGCATAGCCATAATACGGTACTACCGCTGTGATACGATCGGCGGATCCCCGTCTTAGGGCATCGATGACAATCAATAATTCCATAAGGTTATCGTTGGTGGGAAACGAAGTCGGCTGGATGATAAAACAGTCTTCGCCCCGCACACTTTCTTTAATCTCGACCCATATTTCTTGGTCGGAAAAGCGTTTAATATCCGCCTCACAAAGTTCGCTTCCCAAGTGTTGTGCAACACTTTTAGCCAAAGTTACATTGGCATTGCCCGATATGATTTTCATGTAATGCACTCCCATATGATAAACACCGCACTGCAACCATAGTATGCCTATTGTATGGCAAGTTGTCAAGATGGGTTTAAAAATTTTATCAAAAAAATCCTGTTTTAACTATTGATTTAAAAGTTTTTAGGTGGTACACTGCACACAGGTAAGCAAACGAAGCGACCTACTTGTAATGCAAGTATTGAACATTGAGTAACATATGAACCAGAGAGGGAAAAAATGGGTAAAATCTTGATTATGTATGACAGTCAAAGTGACCGCAAGTTTACTTCGACTATGGTGCCTCATGTGGAAGCGGGGGCGAATTCTGTGGACGGTATGGAGGTGCGGGTACGATCCGTAAAAGACTGTCAAACCGAAGATGTGTTTTGGGCGGACGGTATTGCAGTGGGCTGTCCGACACACTTTGCCAATATTTCGTGGGAAATGAAAAAGTGGTGGGACGAACGGGTACTGGACATTTGGTTTAAAACCGATGGCAAGTTCGCTTGTGCGTTTACCTCAGCCGGCAGCTATGGCGGCGGTGGGGAACTGACCTGTCAAGCGTTAAATGTTATGATGATGAATTTTGGCTATTTTGTGTTTGGTATCACCGATTATGTGTACAAAAAACAAAGCCTGCACTACGGGGCGGTGGTTGCCGGCGAACCCCGGGCAGAACACGAAATCGAAGCCTGCCGCCGTGTCGGCTTGCGGCTGGCAGAATGGGTGGGGTACTACATGGACGGCAGAAAAGAACTGCACCCCCTAAAAGCAACATACAAAAGGTTCTGGGAATTGGCCGATTAAATATGGCATACAAAATGATTGTGTATAGTAAGATTGGATTAAAAGCGGTTGCAACCGCTGAGGGCGATAGCCCGATGTGGTGCTCGATTGGGGGGAAGTGCGTGTGGTATTTTGTCGTGCGAAGCACGGTAAAATCCACATTGTACGCACGGGGGGCGAAGCCCCCTAGACTCACAAGCCTTGCCAAAAACTGAAAATAGCCTACGCAATCATTTTATGCAACATAGACTATATCTAATAAAAAAGGAGAGACGAAATGGCAAAAGTCAGGCTGGTTGTCGAGTATGCGGTCAAATCGGGGCATAGCCAAGATGTTATTCATATGTTTAAGAGCGTGTTTATTCCCAAGTCCCGTTCGGAATCGGGGTGCGAATTTTATGAGTTGTGGCAAAACAATGACGATGCACAAAAATTAAGTGTGGTGGAAATCTGGTCGAGTATGGCGGATTTAGAACACCACATCGCCCAAGATTGGTTTAAGGAATGGGCACCAAAAGTACAAGCGTTATTGGACACAGAAGTCATCAATATTATGCACTCTGTCGAAGACGATTGATGTTTTATAACATCATCGGCAATACACAAAAAGCCCCAATTTTGTAGGTTTTTTTAGAAAAATTTTTGTTTTATGGAAATGCTTTGAAATACCGCAGTAACACGGTGGTATCGTCATTGCCTTTGATGTGGTGTTTGTCCTTGCTAAAATGGGTTTTTACCGTAAACGGGCTATCGGCAAAATCGTAGTATGCTTCGAGCGATACCTGTCTGCCGCTGGGGGTGATGTTTATTGTTTCGCTATCGTACGATACCATAGTGTTGTTATAGACACGGGAGACGAACGACACATCCATACTGCCCTTTTCCACCCGTAACGGTTGGTACAGGGCAAAACCTAATTGTCCAGCGTTGTATTGTTTTTCGGCAATCATACTAAAACTGCTGGACAGTAACCCGGATATATTTTGTATACTACGACCGCCTACACCGTCACTGGTGGTTGCTCCGAATACAGAATTGTAACGGACATTCCAATCGCCCCATTGACGATGGGTGGTGCGGGTTACATAAGCGGTGTTTGTCCGTCCTATACCGCCATACGCCCCTTGAAAAGTACTGCCTAACACTGTGCCTTGTTCGGTGTGCAATCCGACACTGTGGGTGGTGCCATATGTGCGGGTTGGGGACAGCTTGCCATATACAAATTGTAGCGACATAAATTCGCTTTGTTTGTTGTCCGTGCGATCGGGTATACTTATGTGTATGGCTTTGTCTTCACCGTATGCGTATGACATGTACAACGGCTCAGATTTGGGATTTTGTACCTGTGGCATAAATGGCATCGTTTGTTCTGTATAGGTAAAATTTTTAAAGCGATGCGGTTTTGTATCGACAAACGCTAGTTTACTATTGCCAATCGGGACTAAGGTTGGGGTATAGGATACATTTTTGCCATCGAAGTTAAAAAATGTCGATACGGTGGCGTTTGTTGTCGTATAGGCTTTATCGCCCATGTTGTAGTCGAATTCTGCCCCCATGCTGTCGAATTTTTTGGTGGTAATAGTCGACAGTCCATTTTTAATGCCATCGCCGAACACTGGGGACGATTTTATAACGCTGTTCCGTACAAGGTATGTTTGTGCCTTACCTAAACTTGCCCCTGATACGGACAGAGAACTCGCCCCCAGTGGTTTTGTTGCCAAGTCCAGACGCATAATGCCCCTGCCGAATATATCTGAATATCCGTTTGCATCGGGGGTAACGATGTTACCGTCATAATCTTGCAACTGTTTATTGTCGGCGGTGGTGTGCGATGCGGTTGCCAGCATACGAGTTCTTGCCCACCTGCGATCTTTCGATGGAAATTTTTGTTTTATTACCGCCAGCCCAGCGGTTACGGACGGTGCCGCCCCTGAGGTGCCCCCGTTTTCTTTTTCTTGGTCGCCGTCTTGAATATGTTTAGACCCTTCGGATATGGCACCCAAACAGTACCTATGGGCTTGTCCACATTCTGCCGAATAGCTGGTGATTTTGTATTGGCTGTCGTCATATTCAATAGCAACCACAGATAACCAGTAGTCTTCTGCCTTCTTTATCACCGATGGTAGAGTTGCATGTAATCCGCCATTTTCTTCATTGTCGTTGCCTGCTGCCCATACCCATATAGGGGCGTCCCGGTCGTTGTCTTTATCTGCCTCGATTTTTTGGATGAAGTCCGCCCCGACATAGTCTTCGTATACTTCACGGGTTACCTCAGATGCGTATCCGCCCTTACACCTTATATTGTAAAGTTTTTGTAATTCTGCGGTACTTACGGCTTGTTTGTTTAAATTATATACTTGTTTGCCTTGTCGACTATATGTGAGATAGCGATTATAGAATATACATTTGTGCATAACCGCTAAGCGGGTTTCGTCTGCTTCGAAAACGCCATCATTATTTCGATCAATACCCAAACCAACACTAGCAGATCCTAACTTATCTACTTGTGCATCTGTATAGCCAGAGTCGGCTTTTAACCGATCGATGGATATATCCGCCCCCCAGCTGTTGTTAATGGCAACTACGGAACGGTTTTTTATATCCGAGTAAACACCGCCTAAATCGATATGGTTGCGGTCATTGCCCACACCGGGGGGATAGTCATAAACATATGACACAGCCTTTGCTTTGCGGGCGATACCGTATGTTTTGCCAATGGCAATAGCCGCCACCATATCCGCATGGCTGGTGCGTTCGCTAGGGGCGGTTAGGGGTTGGTTGTTGTCGCTAGGGGAATCACCACCTTTGACTTTTATACCTAGTGTGATTCTGTCTTTGTATTCGGATTGGGTATTTTGCAACGCTCCGCCTTCTAGAATAGCGATTTTTTGCCCCGTCCCATCACAGGCTATAAGATTGGCACCGGAGGCGATTTGATGCGGTTGATAAGTACGGGATTCCCCATCGCTAGCACAAACAACACCGCTATCAGGGTTACTGCCCCCGTTGTTGCCGCCATTGTTGCCACCATTGTTGCCGCCATTGTTTCCACCCCCGCCGTTGTTTCCGCCACCGCCGTTGTTTCCGCCGCCGTTAGAGTTACCGCCACCACTCTCTCTATTGGATTCGCTACCGGTTGTCGGGGACGCACCGCCGCCGCCGTCTGCACAGGCAACTAGAAATATGGTCATAAAACTTATAGTTATAATTTTAGGTATGGACATAATTTTTAACATAGTGTTATCTCCTTTATTTGAAAGCCTTGAAATACCGCAGTAATACAGTGGTATCGTCATTGCCTTTGATGTGGTGTTTGTCTTTGCTGAAATGGGTTTTGACAGTAAACGGGCTATCGGCAAAATCATAGTACGCCTCAAACGATACCTGCCTGCCACTAGGGGTGATGTTTACCGCTTTGGTGTCGTACGATACCATAGTGTTGTTGTAGACACGGGAGACAAACGACACATCCATACTGCCCTGCTCGACCCGTAACGGTTGGTACAGGGCAAAACCTAGTTGTCCCGTACTGTATTGTTTTTCGGCAATCATACTAAAACTGCTGGATAGGATCCCGGATATATTTTGTATGCTACGACCGCCCACACCGTCACTGGTGGTTGCTCCGAATACAGAATTGTAACGGACATTCCAATCGCCCCATTGACGATGGGTGGTGCGGGTTACATAAGCGGTGTTTGTCCGTCCTATACCGCCATACGCCCCTTGAAAAGTGCTGCCTAAAACCGTGCCTTGTTCTGTATGCAATCCGACACTGTGCGTGGTGCCATATGTACGGCTTGGGGACAGCTTACCATAAACAAATTGTAACGACATAGAGTCGCTTTGTTTGCCATTTGTGCGGTTGGGTATAGTTATGTGTATGGCTTTGTCTGTGCCGTATGCGTATGACATGTACAACGGTTTAGAGTTGCGATTTTGTACTTGTGGCATAAACGGCATGGTTTGTTCTGTGTAGGTAAAGTTTTTAAAGCGATGCGGTTTTGTATCGACAAACGCTAGGTTACTGTTGCCAATGGGTGCAAGGGTAGGGGTATAGGATACATTTTTGCCATCGAAGTTGAAAAATGTCGATACGGTGGCGTTTGTTGTCGTATAGGCTTTGTCGCCCATGTTGTAGTCGAATTCTGCCCCCATGCTGTCGAATTTTTTGGTGGTAATAGTTGACAATCCGTTTTTAATGCCATCGCCGAACACTGGGGACGATTTTATAACGCTGTTCCGTACAAGGTATGTTTGTGCCTTACCTAAACTTGCCCCTGATACAGACAGAGAACTCGCCCCCAGTGGTTTTGTTGCTAAGTCTAGACGCATAATGCCCCTGCCGAATATATCTGAATATCCTTCATCGGGGGTAACGACATTACCGTCTTTGTCCCGCAACTGTTTATTGTCGGCGGTGGTATGCGATGCGGTTGCCAACATGCGTTTTCTTGCCCACCTGCGATCTTTCGCCGGGAATTTCTGTTTTATTACTGCCAGCCCAGCGGTTACGGACGGTGCCGCCCCTGAGGTGCCTCTGTTTTCTATTTCCAAATCGCCATCTTCGATGTGTTTTGAACCGCCGACTATGGCACCTAAACAGTAGCGTTTGGCTTGTCCGCATTGTGCTGAGTAGCTGGCGTGTCTGTATTGGCTGTTGCCGCTGGTGTAATCGATGGCAACTACGGACAACCAGTAGTCCTCTGCTTTGGTTATCACCGATGGTAGGGTTGCCTGTAGTGTGCCATTTTCTTCATTTTGGTTGCCCGCCGCCCATACCCATATAGGGGCGTCCCGGTCGTTGTCTTTGTCCGCTTCGATTTTTTGGATGAAGTCCGCCCCGATATAGTCTTCATATACCGCACGGGTTATTTCGTCCCCATATCCGCCCTTGCATCTCAGATCATAAACTTTTTTTAATTCTAGTCGGGTCATAAGGGCATCGTTTGAGTTATATACATTTTTGTTCTGCTGCATATAGCCCAGATAGGTTTTATAAAAACGGCACTGTTCACTTAATTTGATTTGCCCTGTAAGGGTGCCATCGTTATTTTCATCAACTTTTAGTCCATAAATAGCATATTTTAACCTATCCACCGCTGCGTCTGTATAGCCTGCGTCGTCTTTTAGTCGACTGAAATTTATCTTCTTGCCCCAGCTGTTGTTAATTGCCACTACAGCACGGGTTTTTATATCGCTGTAAATAGCCCCTAAATCAATATGGTGGCTGTCGGCACCTGCACTTACATTGGGAAAATCATGTACATATGACACAGCCTTTGCCTTGCGGGCAGTGCCATATGTTTTGCCAATGGCAATAGATGCCACCATATCTGCATGGTTGTCCCGCTCAGTGGGAGCGGTTAATTTTTTGTTGTTATCGCCAGGGGAATCACCGCCTTTGGTTTTTATACCTAGTTCGATTCTGTCTTTATATTCGGATTGGGTGTTTTGCAATGCCCCTGCTTCTAAAATAGCGATTTTCTGTCCCGTTCCATCACAGGCTATAAGATTGGCACCTGAGGCGATCTGATGCGGTTGATAAGTACGGGATTCCCCATCGCTAGCACAAACAACACCGCTATCAGGGTTACTGCCCCCGTTGTTGCCCCCGTTGTTGCCACCATTGTTGCCGCCACCGCCATTGTTTCCACCCCCGCCGTTGTTTCCGCCGCCGTTAGAGTTACCGCCACCGCTCTCTCTATTGGATTCGCTACCGGTTGTTGGCGATGCCCCGCCACCACCGTCTGCACAGGCGACCAGAAACATAGTTATAAAGCCTATAGTTATAATTTTGGGTATGGACATAATCTTTAACATGGGTTTATTTCCTTTATTTGAAAGCCTTGAAATACCGCAATAATACAGTGGTATCGTCATTGCCTTTGATGTGGTGTTTGTCTTTGCTGAAGTGGGTTTTGACAGTAAACGGGCTGTTGGCAAAATCATAGTACGCCTCAAACGATACCTGCCTGCCACTAGGGGTGATGTTTACCGCTTTGGTGTCGTACGATACCATAGTGTTGTTGTAGACACGGGAGACAAACGACACATCCATACTGCCCTGCTCGACCCGTAACGGTTGGTACAGGGCAAAGCCCAGTTGTCCAGCGTTGTATTGTTTTTCGGCAATCATACTAAAACTGCTGGATAGGAGTCCGGATATATTTTGTATGCTACGACCGCCCACACCGTCACTGGTGGTTGCCCCGAATACAGAATTGTAACGGACATTCCAATCGCCCCATTGACGATGGGTGGTGCGGGTTACATAAGCGGTGTTGGTGCGACCTATACCACCATACGCCCCTTGAAAAGTACTGCCTAAAACCGTGCCTTGTTCGGTGTGTAGTCCGACACTGTGGGTGGTACCATATGTACGGCTTGGGGACAGCTTGCCATATACAAATTGTAACGACATAGAGTCGCTTTGCTTGCCGTCCGTGCGACTAGGTATACTTATGTGTACGGCTTTGTCCGTGCTGTATGCGTATGACATGTACAATGGCTCAGATTTGGGATTTTTTACCTGTGGCATAAACGGCATGGTTTGTTCCGTGTAGGTAAAGTTTTTAAAGCGATGGGGTTTTGTATCGACAAACGCTAGTTTACTATTGCCAATCGGGGCTAAGGTTGGGGTGTAGGATATATTTTTGCCATCGAAGTTAAAAAATGTCGATACGGTGGCGTTTGTTGTCGTATAGGCTTTGTCGCCCATGTTGTAGTCGAATTCTGCCCCCATGCTGTCGAATTTTTTGGTGGTAATAGTTGACAATCCGTTTTTGATTCCATCGCCGAACACGGGGGACGATTTTATAACGCTGTTCCGTACAAGGTATGTTTGTGCCTTACCTAAACTTGCCCCTGATACGGACAGAGAACTCGCCCCCAGTGGTTTTGTTGCCAGATCCAGACGCATAATGCCCCTGCCGAATATATCTGAATATCCGTTTGCATTGGGGGTAACGACATTACCGTCTTTGTCCCGCAACTGTTTATTGTCGGCGGTGGTGTGTGATGCGGTTGCCAGCATGCGTTTTCTTGCCCACCTGCGATCTTTCGATGGGAATTTCTGTTTTATTACCGCCAGCCCAGCGGTTACATTTGGTGCCGCCCCTGAAGTACCGCCGCTTTGTCTTTCCTCATTATCAACATTAGAACGATATTTTGCACTATTGGATACGGCACCCAGACAGTACCTGTGGGCTAGTCCACATTGTGATGAATCGCCGGCGATTTTGTATGGGGCGTTGGTGTCGGCACTGTTGTATATAATATTGACCACCGATAACCAGTAGTCTTCTGCCTTTTTTATCACCGATGGTAGAGTTGCATGTAATGAGCCATTTTCCTCGTTGCTATTGCTTGCTGCCCATACCCATATGGGGGCGTCTTGGTTGTTATCGTTGTCTGCCTCGATTTTGCGGATGAAGTCCGCCCCGATATAGTCTTCGTATACGGCACGGGTAATCTCGGGGGCGTATCCGCCTTTACATCTTATATTGTAAATTTTTTGCAATTCTTGTTGTGTGATAAGTTGCCCGTCATCCTCAGGTGCCGGATCGGTGTCTACATATACTTGCATCCCCGCTTTCAAGTATTCGATATACTTGTTGTACATGGAACAGTTGCCTGCTATAGTATTAGAATCCCTGCGAACACCATTCTGTTTAGCAATAAATGCACTATACCACCTTGTACTGCCATCGGGCATGCGGTAAAAGTCCAATTTTTCCACTTGTGCGTCTGAGTATCCTGCTATATCTTTTAGGCGCTGAGCATTGACAATCGATCCCCAGCTGTTGTTAATGGCGACTACGGAGCGGTTTTTTATGTCTGTGTAAATAGCTCCTAAATCGATGTGGTCACGGTCGGCACCCCTGTTGGGATAGTCATAAACATATGACACAGCCTTTGCCTTGCGGGCGACACCGTATGTGTTGCCAATAGCAATCCTTGCCACCATATCCGCATGGGGGGTGTGTTCGCTAGGGGCGGTTAATCTTTGATTGTTATCACTAGGGGAATCGCCGCCTTTGGTTTTTATGCCCAGTTCGATTCTGTCTTTGTATGCCGATGGGGTGTTTTGCAACGCCCCGCCCTCTAAAATAGCAATTTTCTGTCCCGCCCCATCACAAGAAGATATAAGATCGACACCCGATGCTTTTTGATGGGCGTAATAAGTACGGGATTCCCCATCGTTAGCACAAACAATACCGTTGTTGGAACTTCCGCCACCGCCAGTATTTTCGCCGCCGCCGTTGCCGCCATTGTTTCCACCCCCGCTGTTGCCCCCGCCGTTGCCACCGCCACTAGAGCTGCCGCCGCCAGCCTCCCTATTAGATTCGCTGTTGGTTGTTGGCGATGCCCCACCGCCGCCGTCTGCACATGCGACCAACAATATAGCCATAAAGCTTAGAGTTATAATTCTTGATATTTTTAACATCGTGTTATCTCCTTTATTTAAAAGCCTTGAAATACCGCAGTAACACGGTGGTATCGTCATTGCCTTTGATGTGGTGTTTGTCTTTGCTAAAGTGGGTTTTGAAAGTAAACGGGCTATTGGCAAAATCATAGTACGCCTCAAACGATACCTGTCTGCCACTAGGGGTGATGTTTACTGCTTTGGTGTCGTAAGATAGCTGCATTTTGCTGTCAATATCAGATACGAACGACACATCCATACTGCCTTGCTCGACCCGTAACGGTTGGTACAGGGCAAAACCTAGTTGTCCAGCGTTGTATTGTTTTTCGGCAATCATACTAAAACTGCTGGACAGCAGCCCGGATATATTTTGTATGCTACGACCGCCTACACCGTCACTGGTGGTTGCTCCGAATACAGAATTATAACGGACATTCCAATCGCCCCATTGGCGATGGGTGGTGCGGGTTACATAAGCGGTGTTGGTGCGACCTATACCACCATACGCCCCTTGAAAAGTGCTGCCTAAAACCGTGCCTTGTTCTGTATGCAATCCGACACTGTGTGCAGTGCCATATGTACGGCTTGGGGACAGCTTGCCATATACAAATTGTAACGACAGGGAGTCGCTTTGTTTGCCGTCCGTGCGACTAGGTATACTTATGTTTATGGCTTTGTCTTCCCCGTATGCGTATGACATGTACAACGGTTTAGATTTTTGATTTTGTGCTTGTGGCATAAACGGCATGGTTTGTTCTGTGTAGGTAAAGTTTTTAAAGCGATGCGGTTTTGTATCGACAAATGCCAGTTTACTGTTGCCAATGGGTGCAACGGTCGGGGTGTAAGATACATTTTTGCCATCGAAGTTAAAAAATGTCGATACGGTGGTGTTTGTTGTCGTATAGGCTTTATCGCCCAAGTTGTAGTCGAAGTCTGCCCCCATGCTATCGAATTTTTTGGCGGTAATAGTTGACAATCCGTTTTTGATGCCATCGCCAAATATGGGCGATGATTTTACCATGCTGTCTTGTACAAGGTACTTTTGTGATTTGCCTAAGCTTGCCCCTGATACGGATAAGGAGGTCGATCCTACGGGTTTAAGTGCCAAGTCTAGACGCATAATGCCCCTGCCGAATATATCTGAGTATCCTTGTGCATCGGGGATAACGACATTACCGTCTTCGTCCCGCAGCTGTTTGCCATCGGCGGTGGTGTGCGATGCAGTTGCCAGCATGCGCTTTCTTGCCCAGCGGCGATCTCTGGTTGGAAATTTTTGTTTTATCACCGCCAGCCCAGCGGTTACCAATGGTGTCGCTGCTGAGGTACCGCTGCTGTTTGTTTCCCCGCTAATGCCGCTATACTTTCCCGTATTTGCTACGGCACCCAAACAGTACCTGTAGGCTTTTCCACATTTTGACGAATAGTACGCATGTTTGTATTGGCTGTTGGCAGTTTCGTAGTTAATGGCAACTACGGACAGCCAGTAGTCTTCTGCCTTTGGTATCTTCGATGGTGTGGTTGTTAATAACGATCCGTTTTCTTCGTTTTCATTGCCTGCTGCCCACACCCATATGGGGGCGTCCCGGTCGTTGTCTTTGTCCGCTTCGATTTTTTGGATGAAGTCCGCCCCGATATAGTCTTTATACACGGCACGGGTTATTTCGGGGGTGTAGCCGCCTTTACATAGTAAGTCGTATACTTTTTGTAATTCTGCTTCGCTGAGGCGTTGGTTTCTGCTGTTATATACTTCTTTGCCCTCTTGTATATATTGTAAATATTCGTTATAGAATGGGCATTTTTGTCCCAAAATTGTGGTACTTAGATTGCCATTTATACCGACTTTTAATTGAAACTGGGCATAGTAAAGCTTGAGTGCTTGTGTCTCTGTATAGCCTTCGTCATCTATCAGCCGATGGAAGTCTATATCTGTCCCCCAGCTGTTGTTAATGGCGACTACAGAGCGGTCTTTTATATGCGTGTAAATGCCGCCTAAATCGAGATGGAGGCGGTCTTTGACAGCAGATTCGCCACTAATTTCATAAGCGTATGTTATCGCCCGTGCTTTGCGGGCTATGCCATATGTTTTGCCTATGGCAATATTTGCCACCATATCCGCATGGGGATCCCGTCCGCTGGGGGTGGATAAGGGTTGGTTGTTGTCTACAGGGGCATCACCGCCCTTGACTGTTATGCCCAGTTCGATTCTGTCTTTATATTCGAGTTGGGTGTTTTCCAATGCTGCATTTTCTAATATAGCGATTTTCTGCCCCGCCCCATCACAGGATATAAGGTTGGCACCTGAGGCGGTTTGATGCGGTTTATAAGTACGGGATTCCCCATCGCTGGCACAAACAACACCGCTATCAGGGTTACCGCCCCCGTTGTTGCCACCATTGTTGCCACCATTATTTCCGCCGCCCCCGTTATCTCCGCCGCCGCCGTTGTTTTCGCCGCCGCCATTGTTACCGCCGCCGCCGTTGCCACCGCCACTAGAACTGCCGCCACCAGCCTCCCGATTGGATTCGCTGTTGGTTGTTGGCGATGCCCCGCCGCCCCCGTCTGCACAGGCGACCAGAAACATGGTTATAAAACCTATGGTTATAATTTTGGGTATGGACATAATTTTTAACATAGGTTTATTTCCTTTATTTGAAAGCCTTAAAATACCGCAGTAACACGGTGGTATCGTCATTGCCTTTGATGTGGTGTTTGTCTTTGCTGAAGTGGGTTTTGACAGTAAACGGGCTGTTGGCAAAATCATAGTATGCCTCAAACGATAGCTGTCTGCCACTAGGGGTGATGTTTATAGCTTTGGTGTCGTAAGATAGCTGCATGTTGCTGTCAATATCAGACACGAACGACACATCCATACTGCCTTGCTCGACCCGTAGCGGTTGATACAGGGCAAAACCTAGTTGTCCGGTGTTGTATTGTTTTTCGGCAATCATACTAAAGCTGCTGGACAGCAGCCCGGATATATTTTGTATGCTACGACCGCCCACACCGTTGCTGGTGGTTGCCCCGAATACAGAATTGTAACGGACATTCCAATTGCCCCATTGGCGATGGGTGGTGCGGGTTACATAAGCGGTGTTGGTGCGACCTATACCACCATACGCCCCTTGAAAAGTGCTGCCTAACACCGTGCCTTGTTCTGTATGCAATCCGACACTGTGTGCAGTGCCATATGTACGGCTTGGGGACAGCTTGCCATATACAAATTGTAACGACATAGAGTCGCTTTGTTTGCCGTCTGTGCGATTGGGTATACTTATGTTTATGGCTTTGTCTTCCCCGTATGCGTATGACATGTACAACGGTTTAGATTTTTGATTTTGTACCTGTGGCATAAACGGCATGGTTTGTTCTGTGTAGGTAAAGTTTTTAAAGCGATGCGGTTTTGTATCGACAAATGCTAGGTTGCTGTTGCCAATGGGTGCAACGGTCGGGGTATAGGATACATTTTTGCCATCGAAGTTAAAAAATGTCGATACGGTGGCGTTTGTTGTTGTGTAGACTTTATCGCCCATGTTGTAGTCGAAGTCTGCCCCCATGCTGTCGAATTTTTTGGCGGTAATAGTTGACAATCCGTTTTTAATGCCATCGCCAAATATGGGCGATGATTTTACCATGCTGTTTTGTACAAGGTACTTTTGTGATTTGCCTAAGCTTGCCCCTGATACGGATAAGGAGCTCCGCCCTACGGGTTTAAGTGCCAAGTCCAGACGCATAATGCCCCTGCCGAATATGTTTGAGTATCCTTGTGCATTGGGGGTAACGATGTTACCGTCTCTGTCTCGCAACTTTTTGCCATCGGCGGTGGTGTGCGATGCGGTTGCCAGCATGCGTTTTCTTGCCCAGCGGCGATCTCTTGTTGGAAATTTTTGTTTTATCACCGCCAGCCCAGCGGTTACCGATGGTGCCGCCCCTGAGGTGCCGCCGTTTTCTTTTTCTGCACCCTCTCGAATGTGGTTAGACCCATCGGCTACGGCACCCAAACAGTACCTGCGGGCTTGTCCACATTTTGACGAATAGGTTGTATGTCTGTATTGGGTTTCGTCGCTGAGATACTCAATGGCAACTACGGACAACCAGTAGTCTTCTGCCTTAGATATTTTTGATGGGACGGATGCCAGTAGGTCGGGATTTTCTTCGTTTTGGTTGCCCGTTGCCCATACCCATATGGGGGCGTCCCGGTCGTTGTCTTTGTCCGCCTCAATTTTTTGGATGAAGTCCGCCCCGATATAGTCTTCGTATACGGCACGGGTGATTTCGGGGGTGTATCCGCCTTTACACATCAAGTCGTACACTTTTTGTAATTCTGCTTCGCTGAGGCGTTTGTTGTCTGCATCGCCCCCTGACTCATATACTCTAGCATATACTTTTTTGCCCTCTCGTATATATTGCAAATGGGTATTATACATTGTACAATTAGGTTGAAAAATGCCAAGTGACCAACGGATACGGGTATTGCCATCACTTTGTTCCTCGATTCCTAATTGATTCTTGGCACTGCCAAGTTTTTCTGCTTGTGCCTCTGTATAGCCTTCGTCATCCATTAAGCGTTCAAAATTTAGAGTTGTTCCCCAGCTGTTGTTAATGGCGACTACAGAACGGTTTTTTATATCCGTGTAAATACCACCTAAATCGTAGTGGTTAAAATCCTTACCATCGTTAGAACTGTCATAAACATATGATACCGCCCCTGCTTTGCGGGCGATGCCGTATGTCTTGCCAATGGCAATAGACGCCACCATATCCGCATGATTGTCCCGCTTAGTGGGAGCGGTCAAAGGTTGGTTGTTGTTTGCCGGGGAATCTCCGTTCTTGACTGTTATGCCCAGTTCGATTCTGTCTTTATATTCGGATTGGGTGTTTTGTAATGCCCCGCCTTCCAGAATAGCGATTTTCTGCCCCGTTCCATCACAGGCTATAAGATTGGCACCTGAGGCAATTTGATGCGGTTGATAAGTACGGGTTTCGCCATCGCTAGCACAAACAATACCGTTACTAGAACTGCCGCCGCTGTCCGTATTTTCGCCGCCGTCAGAGTCGCCGTCATTATCAGAATCTCCGTCGCCGCCATTATTGCCGCCATTGTTGCCGCCGTTGTTGCCGCCATTATTGCCGCCATTATTGCCGCCATTATTGCCGCCATTATTGCCGCCATTATTGCCGCCATTATTGCCGCCATTGTTGTCGCCATTGTTGTCGCCGTTATTGCCGCCATTGTTGCCGCCGTTGTTGCCGCCGTTGTCGCCATCCGTGTTGCCACCGCCGGAGTTTCCGCCACCAGCCTCCCTGTTGGATTCGCTGTTGGTTGTCGGAGATGCCCCACCGCCACCGTCTGCACAGGCGACTAACAGTACAGCCATAAAGCTTATAGTTATAATTCTTGATATTTTTAACATCGTGTTATCTCCTTTATTTAAAAGCCTTGAAATACCGCAGTAACACGGTGGTATCGTCATTGCCTTTGATGTGGTGTTTGTCTTTGCTGAAGTGGGTTTTGATGGTAAACGGGCTATTGGCAAAATCATAGTACGCCTCGAACGATACCTGTCTGCCACTAGGGGTGATGTTTACTGCTTTGGTGTCGTAAGATAGCTGCATGTTGGTGTCAATATCAGACACAAACGACACATCCATACTGCCTTGCTCGACCCGTAGCGGTTGATACAGGGCAAAACCTAATTGTCCAGCGTTGTATTGTTTTTCGGCAATCATACTAAAACTGCTGGACAGCAGCCCGGATATATTTTGTATGCTACGACCGCCAACACCGTTGCTGGTGGTTGCCCCGAATACAGAATTGTAACGGACATTCCAATCGCCCCATTGACGGTGGGTGGTGCGGGTTACATAAGCGGTGTTGGTGCGACCTATACCGCCATACGCCCCTTGAAAAGTACTGCCTAAAACCGTGCCTTGTTCGGTGTGTAGTCCGACACTGTGTGCAGTGCCATATGTACGGCTTGGGGACAGCTTGCCATATACAAATTGTAACGACATGGAGTCGCTTTGTTTGCCGTCCGTGCGACTAGGTATACTTATGTTTATGGCTTTGTCTTCACCATATGCGTATGACATGTACAACGGTTTAGATTTCCGATTTTGTACCTGTGGCATAAATGGCATGGTTTGTTCTGTGTAGGTAAAGTTTTTAAAGCGATGGGGTTTTGTATCGACAAATGCCAGTTTACTGTTGCCAATGGGTGCAAGGGTAGGGGTGTAAGATACATTTTTGCCATCGAAGTTAAAAAATGTCGATACAGTGGCGTTTGTGGTTGTGTAGACTTTATCGCCCATGTTGTAGTCGAAGTCTGCCCCCATGCTGTCGAATTTTTTGGCGGTAATAGTTGACAATCCGTTTTTAATGCCATCGCCAAATATGGGCGATGATTTTACCATGCTGTTTTGTACAAGGTACTTTTGTGATTTGCCTAAGCTTGCTCCTGATACGGATAAAGAGCTCCGCCCTACGGGTTTGAGTGCCAAGTCCAGACGCATAATGCCCCTGCCGAATATATCTGAATATCCTTTTGCATCGGGGTTAACGACATTACCGTCTTTGTCCCGCAACTTTTTGCCATCGGCGGTGGTGTGCGATGCGGTTGCCAGCATCCGCTTTCTTGCCCAGCGGCGATCTCTTTTTGGAAATTTCTGTTTTATTACCGCTAGCCCGCCGGTTACGGACGGTGCCGCCCCTGAGGTGCCACCATTTTCGTATTCTCTGTCATTAAAAGCAACATGATTCGATCCGTCTGATACAGCGGTTAAACAATACGCTTTAGCCTGTCCGCATTTCGATGAATAGTCCGCATGTCGGTATTGTCCCCCTGTATATTTGGTAGCGACCACAGATAACCAATAGTCTTCTGCTTTGCGAATTGTTGCCGGTAGGGATGCCAATAACGATCCGTTTTCTTCGTTGCTATTGCTTGCCGCCCATACCCATATGGGGGCGTCCCGGTCGTTGTCTTTGTCGGCTTCGATTTGTTGGATAAAGTCCGCCCCGATGTATTTTTCGTATACACTGCGATCGGCATAGGGGGAATACCCGCCCTTGCACTTGGCATCATAATTTGATTGCAATTCTTGTAACGATATGCGGTAATTTGTATTATCGTAATTTGTATATACTTGTAGTCCATTTTTGGCGTGCTGTAGGTATTTTCTATATTCGGAACACTTACTCTTACCCATTATGAAGAATACACCGTCATCTGTTACACTACCATCTTTGTCCTCATCTACCCCCAATGAGAATGATGCGGCTTCGATTCGTTTTATGGCATCGTCATTGTATCCGTTTTTGGTGCGGGTTTCTTCTGCGTGTAGCGTTGAAGCCCAGCTGTTGTTTAGGGCAACCAAGTTACGGGTTTTTGCATCGCTGTATACCCTGCCCAGTTCGATGTGATCGTCGGTAGCTGCACCGGTGCCTGTACCCGTGTTGTCAAATTGCCAATTATAGCCGACGGCTGTCGCTTTGCGGGCGATGCCGAATGTCTTGCCAATGGCAATAGAGGTGACCATATCCGCATGATCGGCCTCAGGGTCATTCGATGGTTGCGATGATGGGGGGGTAATACGGGAAACCCGTTTTGTTGCACCGCCTTTTACATGCAAGCCATATTCGATACGGTTGCGGTATTCGCCGTTATTTGCGTATACGCTTTTGCTTTCTAGAATAGCGATTTTTTGTCCCGTCCCATCACAGGCTACAAGATTGGCACCTGAGGCGATTTGATGCGGTTGATAAGTACGGGTTTCGCCATCGCTGGCACAAACAACACCGTTGCTGGAACTTCCACCGCTATCAGAGTCGCCATCGTCATCGGAGTCGCCGCCGCCGTTATTTCCGCCGCCGCCGTTGTTTCCGCCGCCGCCGTTGTTTCCACCGCCGCCGTTGTTTCCACCGCCACCGTTGTTTCCACCGCCGCCGTTGTTTCCACCGCCGCCGTTATTTCCGCCGCCACCGTTATTTCCGCCGCCGTCAGTATTTAGGTCACCTGTATCTCTGATGGATTCGTTACTGGGACTGTTGCCACCGCCCTTACTGTCGACACAGGCGGACAGCAACAGCGAAATAAAACCTATACCTATTATTTTTGAAATTTTTAACATCTGTACATCTCCTTATTTTTAATCATGGTTGCACAAAAACTGTACGAATGAATGAAAGTCTTTGCATACAATGGGATATGCGTACTATAATACCCCTACACATGCTATAGCATGTGTATTTTCGTGAAATACATTAGATAATATGTGAAGTGTTATAAAAGAGCAAACTTACATCGCCAAATATATAATATGTGCGTGAAATAACACGGCATAATCGTAACAGCGTGAATCGCATTGTATAGTATATAACATATAAATAGCCCATGAACAGAAAATGCCCTAATGGGGCATGCTAGGGGCAGAAGGACATTTCTCTCGCTATTAGACGCACGAAATAGGTGAAAAAAATATAGCAAAGGGTGTTATGTAATTTTGGCTATATCACAGGCATTTTATTAAGATATATATTATTTTTGTCCATAATATAAGGGAGGGGAGAAAGCATAGGCTCAGGCTTAGTAATACGCCCCGTGCCGATAGTCCCAACGGTTGTAGTGTTCGGATAACAACACCATAATTTTATCTACGGCAAGCCCCTTGCGGATAAGCACCGGGGTATCGGTAAGGGTGCCATCGGTGTTTACCATCGATACCATAACCCCTTGTTCGTGGCGGGTTTCGACGGTTTTTTCTGGTTGTATGGAGTTTACGAAAGCATCCGCTTCTACCGCATAGGTAACGCCGTTTAAAATACGATCACCAATGCCGGCAAATACGCCCATGTTGCCTTTGCCGCTTTCGTTGGCAGAGCTGGCAAAAGTCAATTTTTTACCGTTGTTCCAACGGTATGCCACCACCTGTTCACTAGGTTTGCCAAAGCGGATAACAAAACACGAGGTCTGTCGTGTATCCATCATCAATGCGGCACTGCCATCATCGGGGATAAGGGATAGGGCGTCTTGTCGCCATGGCAAAATACAGCCCAGCAAAATATCGTGTTGCCAATGGGCTTTGTACAATGCCAAAATATCATCGTTTACTTGTGCCAGCCGTGTCAATTGGTCGATACCACAACACAATACCACCCCCGGTTTGCGGGCGGGACGGTTTTTGACTTGAAACTTGACATCCAGCCCCGCCCGGTCGGCGGTCATGATAATGTATCCCACTTTGGTGGGGGATACTATGGTGTTGCCCGCCGTGTCCAGTGCGGTTAATGCTTCCGTTGGCATGGTGCCATCATATGTAAACAGTGTCGCCATAAGTGCCATTCCTTAAAGGGTTGGTGTGTTTTGTTGGTCGGACTAGCAGGATTCGAACCTGCGACCTCTTCACCCCCAGCGAAGCGCGCTACCAAGCTGCGCCATAGTCCGTCATACAGACATTCAGAATATACAAAACCTGTGTATTGTCAAGGGTTTTTCGCAATTTTTCCTGTCTGTGTTTTTGAAAACCAGCCGTATTTATGCCGCCATAGTCTTATCCAACCGCCCGGCAACAATGCCGCCAACAATTTGGGCAATGGCTAAAATTATCACGGTTAGCAACGCATTGCCATTGGTAAAGGTCGCCAAAGTGATCGAAGTGTTAATCATCATACCAATAGACACCAACACAATATGGGCAATCGCCACGCCCCATGCGGGGTGGACATCACTTCGCAAACAGGCAAATATGGCGGTTAATAATACAAATGCTGCCAAAAATTCGCTGGCTATTTGACTCATGCTTATGGAACCAGTGATACTGCCAAATGCGAATAGCGGTTCGCCTAGCAACATCAGGGCAACTGCTATGGCAATCACCGCTCCGATAACTTGGGCAGCGGCATATTTTATCGATTCATAACAAGAAATCTCCCCCCGACTCCACATAGCAGCGGTTACAGACAGGTTAAAGTGGGCACCGCTGACATCGGCATATGCGTAAATAAAAATCGCCAGCACAGCGGCAATAGCAAACGGATCGCCCCCGGTGCTGATGGCGGTAAACGCTAAAAAGCCCGTACCAAGTGCTTCTGCAATATATTTTTTCATGTTCATTTTCTCCTTTGTAATATATGGGTTGTACCGTATATACATATATGGGAATGGGAATTGTGTCAATAAAAATATAGCCTCATGTATTTTCAAACATCCGTTCTAAATCCGCATGGTGCCGATGGTGTAATACATATTGACAAAACAGATGGGCTGTGTAGGGGGCGTTGATATACCCCCGTGCCCCCATACCGTAAATACAAAATGTATTGTGGCACGGTTGATGGATAACGGGCGTACGGTTTTTGGTATTTGCCCGTATACCCGTGTGCAAGGTATGGGGGGTGGTGTATATATCGATGTTAAAAAACCGCATTTTATCGGCGATGTGTTTGGTGTGGGTGCGGGTGTTTAAAGCGGGGACATCCGCCCGCCAATCGCCAAGCCGTTCAAAATGGGCACCACATATGCCGATGGTGCCATCAGAATATGTGTATCCCTTGTGATAAGTGGGAATGGTTGGCATCTGCGGTGGCGGGTTTTTTAACACCGCTACGCTGCCCCGATTAAGGGTATACGGCACGGGGCGGGGCAGTAGGGCGTTGGTATCCGCCCCCAAGCACAATATAACCATTTGAAAATCTGTGTTGGGTATATGCGGCAGTGTACGGTGTATATATGTGATATTTTTGTGCTGTAAAACCACATCGGCATAGGCGGTTGTCCGTACTGCACCGCTGGTATCGAACAGCATATTCTCTGTACCTTTTGTGTGTGTGGCGACTGTTTTTATATATGCGGTTGGGTCTGGTACCGCATCTGTATAGGCAATTATGCCGCCGCCCTGTAAACATTGTAAACGGTCAAAATAGGCACAGGCGTACACATAGGCGTTTTGGTGAAACGGTACGGTTTTATTAAATTTCGGCATCAGCAGGGCATACGGACTGCCAGAAGTTGCCATTAACGGTCTGGGGTGCGTATCATACAGCCGTATCTTGTATCCCGCATTTGCCAAGTGATGGGCAAGGGCGGTGCCCATCACCCCCGCCCCGACAATACATATGGGAGCACTTTGACATAGCTTGGGCGGTGTCCACAGGGTTTTTCGGGCACTTAAACAGTGCCGCTTTCGCCCAAACCCTTTGCGTTTGTGGACAAAAAAGCCGGCGGTTTTTAAAGCCTTTTGTACACTGCTGGACGCACTAAAAGTGCCAATTTGTACGCTTGCACGGCATACAGTGTACAGGTGGGTAAATATATCCTTGTGCCACATATCGGCATTTTTACGGGGGGCGAACCCGTCTAAGTATAGGGAATCTATAGGGGCGGTAATTTGCGGTATTGCTTGTTTTACATCGGCAAAATACAAGGTTAATTTTGCCCCACACACATACACCGTATGCACCCCGTAAGTCAGCGGCGGATACGCCCGTATCATCGCATCCGCATAGGGGTGTAAATCCGTTGGCAAAAATGTGTATATGTGCCGTAAGGCGTCAGGGTGTATGGGGTGTTTTTCGATACTGATAAAGTGCAGGTGTCGCCCCTTATTTTGTTGTGCAGCCGTTTGTAAAGTGAGCAAAAAATTTAATCCCGTACCAAACCCCAATTCTAAAACCGTGTGTGTGTCTGTGCTGTGGGCGATACGATTTTTTATGTGGCACCCTTGTAAGAACACAAAAGTGCTTTCGGCAACGCCGTTGTTGGGGGCAAAGTATATATCCCCATACGGTACACTGCGAACAGTGCCATGAGAATCGACATGAATATCCGCCGCCGTGATGGGGGTGGTTGGTTTTGTACACACGCTTTTCATACGACAATAGTAAATAGACAACGCAAAATTTGTCAAGGTATTTTTTGTTTGTCGTAAGGTGCTTTTGTCCTAAGGTACGCAAGACAAAGGGTAAAGGTATGTATTCATACCCTTACCCAGGAGTGGTTGTCTAATTGTACAGGACTGTATGTTGTCCTATGCGATTTTTGCCGGTTGCCAGCTGCTTGCCAAAGTCTTTTTCACATCGTCAGGCAATTGTTTTTTGCTTGCAGAATCGATACCCAAATTGTCCGGGTTGTATGAGGACATGGCTTGTATCATCTTTTGTACCGCAGTTTCCGTTAAGGCGTGTCCGTCACTGAGCTGGATGATGTCTACCTTTTCATCGGCACTGTTGAAGTAGCCTTTAACGGTTACGCTGTCATCGCTGTATAGGCTTTTAATTTGCAAGTCATTTGCCGCTCGGCTAAACCACAAATCGGTTTTGTCATAGCCTGCCAGTAATATTTTGTCTTGCTTGTTGGCACCGCCACGGTTGTAAACGGTGTCTTTGCCATCGCCATGACTGAACTGGTATGTGTTTTCGGCATACTGTCCGCCTTTGATGATGTCGTCGCCTTTGCCACCGTTTAGTATGCGTTTGCCGCTGCCATAGCCCCCGTCTAGGGTGTCGTTGCCTTCACCGCCATTTAGGGTATGTTCGGCATTGTGGGCGGATCCTGATAGCAGTACATCATTGCCCTCGCCGCCATTTAATACAGCGTATGTACTGCGACTGCCTGAGTTTATGGTGTCGTTGCCCTTGTCGCCATTTAGAACTAAGGTACCATCACCGCCAATGGCATAGATGGTATCATCGCCATCGCCCCCGTGTATGGTAACTGTGGAGTAACCATTGACACTGATGTTGCGGATGGTGTCGTCGCCATCGCCTAAATTTATATCGGTGCTGCTGGCACCGCTTGTGTATACTCGATTGATGGTGTCATTGCCGCCGCCCATGTGGATACTTGCGGTGGCGTTTTCGCTGACATCGATACTGTCGATGGTGTCTCGCTTATCGCCTAAGGCAATGGTCATGGTGCTGTCGTTATATGCTTTGACGCCCCGTAGCCTACTGCTTACGGTCGCATCTGTGCTAAACGACATTACGCCTTGGTCACGGGATACAATATCGCCCACTCGTATATCGCCACTCTTTATGTTCATAAAGAAGTTTGATGTATGTTTACTTTCCAAGTGCTTTACTTGGTCGGTTGTTAGAATATTTTCTAAAACCATATGTGCGGAACGATTGTCTTTTAGCACGCCGTAAATCCAATCGGCACTGGTTTGTTGCTGGCGAATTGTATTCATATCGATGACCTTGCGACCGTTGGCATAGTTAAATACTAGGTCTTGGATCCACGATCCCGAACTTGTCTTGCTGGAATCTTCAAAATTCGACCAATATACGCCTAGTTGCACATCTACAGCTTGTGTTAAGTGCGATTTTGTACCCGTTTGATAAGGAATGTTATCGTTGGTAAACAACACGGTACCGTCCTCTGTTTCAAACGACTTTATTTGATTGCCGGCACTTGTGTACCAGTTTTCAAAAGTGATACTGTCGTCTGTGCCGGCAATAGCGATAACAAGGTTGTTGTTGTCACGGAAAATGGTTAGTTCGGACAATGCTATATTGTCTTTAAATATCACTTTACCGCTGGCAAGCGTATTGCCTGTGTCGTTGATGACTTTGTCTTTACCGAATTTACGACTGAAGCTATATGTGTTATAGCCTGCACCGCCGACCAGCATGTCATCGCCCATGCCGCCGGACAGGAAGTCATCGCCGGCATCGCCAAACAGGAAGTCGTTACCCTTGCCACCGATTAAGGTATCGTTCCCATCGCCACCGGATAGTACCACAGATTGGTACCCGCCTACATTGGTAAGGGTATCATAACCTGTGCCGCCGATAACCACTTCCGCCTGCATGCCATTAGCGTTTAAATTAACCGCTTGGTCGCTCGATACCATAACCGTATCGTAACCGCTGCCTGCCTTGATGTGGGTGTCTTGGTGATCGACGATTAAAGTATCATCGCCGGCACCGGCATTAAAGCTATCGTTGCCATCGCCACCGATAAAGGTATCATTGCCTTGTCGTCCTGTGAAGCTGTCATCGCCGGCGTCGCCATTGGCATAGTATCCCTGTCTACCGCTGGTACTGAAACTATCGCTATATTCGGTGCCGAATACAGCTTCGATATTGTGGGTATGTACATCTAGGCGGACACCTGTATAGCCTGTGGCATATGCCACATCGTAGCCATCGCCGCCGTCAACGGTGGCACCGCTAATGTCTGCATTGTCGAAGAACAATATATCATGTCCATCGCCGGCTTTAAGGGTATCGACCCCCAAGCCACCGACTAACCAGTCATCACCGGCACTGCCAATCAGTGTATCGTTGCCATCTTGACCGGATAGGAGTACATTTAAGGCGTCACCTGCTTCTAGGGTATCGTTGCCTGCCCCTCCTATGACGCCTGCCAAATTGCTGGTTAGTTTAATGGTAACGCCGCTGTTGTCTTTGACTTGCCGTATGACACGCCCGGATACGGATCGCATGTCGACAGAGTCATCGGCATTGACTCTGAAGCCAAGATCTGAATAGCCCAGTCCAATATCACCAAATGCCCGTTTAGTGCCGTTTGTCATTTCATATTCGCCCGTGCCATATGAGGTATTTCTGCCATGTTTAGTAGTAACTCTGTCGCTGTCTAGTTTTAGCTGTTTCATACCGAATGCGTCCAGACCTGTAAATTCGCCTGCGTCTGTTATACCGTTTTGGTTTTTATCTTGCCACACGCCGAATTTATCCCAGTATTTATCGCCTTTATCTAGATAGCCGTTTTTGTTGCTGTCGAACACTTTTAAGCCTTCGAGGTCGGTTCTGGCGTTGTCGTCATATTCTTTAAACGCAAGCTCACGGAAGTCGGTAACAAGACCATCACCGTTTAGGTCGATAGCCAAGAACCCATCGTCTGCATTGACCCAGCCCATGTTGTTACGGTAGCCATCGCCATTAATATCAAAGAATACGCTGGAATCTTTGAGATCGACCAATTCGATACCGTCCCCGTCCAAGTCTAAAATAATGGGTTTACCGCTGCTGTCGCTATCGCTACTACTGCTGCTACTAGACTGCGGAGGAGGTGGAGGAGGGGGCGGCGGTGGCGGTGGAGGCGGCGGGGGCGGTGAACTACTGAATATGCTACCAATAGCGCTGCCGATACTACTAGCAGCACTGCTAATCGCATCGGCAACGCTGCTTACCGCACTAGAAATAGAACTTACCACACTTGACCCGCTACCAGAATCGCTGCTGCTACTGCTGGAACCCGAATCGCTGCTGCTACTGCTAGAACCGCTATCACTATCGGAATCGCTGTTCGATGAGGATGAAAATGTCTTGGCAACCCCACTAACCACACTGCCAATGGCTTTGTCAATCTTACTGGCGACCTTGCCAACCGCCTTGCCAACTGCCCTGGCAGCACCAGCAATGGCACCGCCAACTTTACTAGCAGCACTGCCAACCGCACCGGCAACCATATCAATAGCACCAGCAGCTGCACCACCAACTGGTTTGACAGCACTAGCAACTGTACCACCGGCAGCACTTAATCCATTGCAACCAGCAAGAATTGCGTTATAAAATACTGAAAAACCACCACCATCAGTACTTGTACTTTTATGTATCTCAGTAACTTTGTCAACATCAAACAATATAGATTTAGATTTTACTCTGTATCCCGTTGTCGTTTCATTTTTTAATATATTACCATTTGTCTGTTCTGAATCGTTTTTCACCCCAATTCCTATGAAATTATCTGAATTAAAACCGACGCTCATACTTCCCGAAAAAGACCCACTAAGCTTGCCACTCTTATAATCCTCAGTAACACTTGCTGAGAAGTTGCCCGTCAACAGCCCCACAAATTTACCCGCAGAGCCAACAACATTACACCGATGTTTGGATTCATCTACTTCAGATGTAAACTTAACCTCCATATTTGCAAGCGGTGATCCCACAGCAAAACCAAAACTAGCAATACCTATATCCACCGTACCATTCTTATCAACAGAAACGCTGGTATCTTTCTTATTAATCCTAGACATTTGTCATTCTCCTCTATTTTGATGGTTGTTCATAGCACTATGTTTATCCAGTTTACTCATAGCACGACGGTCATTTCTGGCGCTTAATCTCATAATTTCTCGAGATAGTGCATGTAAATATGATTGCATGGTAGCGGTAGCAACAGTCTCTTGCGATAGTGCATACAGGTACGATTTCGCCGTCATGTCCGTCGACATACCCGTGCTATACTTGGCACATAATATGTATTTGTCCATGAGAGACAATGCCGTCACACTGTTATTTATCGACTCCTTATTTAGTACTGTGTCATAACCTGGATGCTTCGAAAATTTAGCTTCTGTTAAACTCCGAAATAAACTCTGCACAAAAGATGCTTCATAGGAAAGGTGGGACAAATGCAAATTCATAACATCTAGATCAGCTGTCTTAAACATTCTTGTTGTCATCTTAACCTCTGCTATCCGATTGTGACTAAAAGAGTCTAGTTTTTTCAAGTGGTTCTCTCGCTTTCGCTTAAGACCAACAGATCCCGATTGAGGGTCAAAATTATTAAAAATATTTTCTATTAATTCATTATTTTGTACGATGTAAGCAAAATCCTCCTCATCAATAAAAAACTGTATTATGTTTATGCTCCCATCTGAGGGCATATAATACCAATGCACTAAATTTAGCCCTGTATATTTAGAAAAATCCTGCAAGACAGAACGCTCAAACTCCGTCTCTCTGATAACAAAACCTGAATGATTTAGTGTATAATTATGATCGGGTGTATAATAGAAAGGCAGTACATATACATTCCCATCATTCAATTCTTTTATATTTGGTGGATAGAATCTTGTAGATGCGTCAATGGCATCAAAAGCATTTTTAAAATATACCGTCTCTAAATCGTCCAACACATTTTGTGCTGTCCGATTTAATGGTGGCAATTTATAACACGCAGGTCCCATAGCATAAACAGGTACATACAAAAGCCATAGCAAAATCCCTACTACAAAATTTCGAATATTGCACATTAAAATCTCTCTTTCTATGATTTAATATTGATATATTATAAATCATAATTGTATATCTACCATAAGTAATATTATATGTCAATACCAAAAATAGAATAAATATTAAAAATTACATCTTTTTACTAAAATGCTGGTGTAAGTGGCTGAAATAAATATGAATTTTTAAGAAAAGTAAATACAAGCAAGAATGCTTTTGTAGCAGGTACGATAAAAAGACTGGTACCCCACTCAGTAATGCAGGACACTCTCTTTAATTTTAATGGCTATTTTTGGCACTTAATTTTATAATTTCTTGCGATAGTGCATGTAAATATGATTGCATGGTAGCGGTAGCAACAGTCTCTTGCGATAGTGCATACAGGTACGATTTAGCCGTCATGTCCGTCGACATACCCGTGCTATATTTGGCACATAATATATATTTGTCCATGAGGGACAATGCTGTTACACTGTTATTTATCGACTCTTTATTTAGTACTGTGTCATAACCTGGATGCTTCGAAAATTTAACTTCTGTTAAACTCCGAAACAAACTCCGCATAAAAGACGCTTCATAGGAAAGATTAGATAAATATAAATTCATAACATCTAAATCTGCGGTTTTAAACATTTTTGTTAGCGTCTTTATTTCTCTTGATCTTGTATGACCAAAAAAATCCAGTTTTTCTAAGTCGTTCTCTTGTTTAAGACCAACAGATCCCGATTGAGGGTCAAAATTATTAAAAATATTTTCTATTAATTCATTATTTTGTACGATGTAAGCAAAATCCTCCTCATCAATAAAAAACTGTATTATGTTTATGCTCCCATCTGAGGGCATATAATACCAATGCACTAAGTTTAGCCCCGTGTATCCAGAAAAATCCTGCAAGACAGAACGCTCAAACTCCGTCTCTCTGATAATAAAACCTGAATGATTTAGTGCATAATTATGATCGGGTGTATAATAGAAAGGCAGTACATATACATTCCCATCATTCAATTCTTTTATATTTGGTGGATAGAATCTTGTAGATGCGTCAATGGAATCAAAAGCATTTTTAAAATATACCGTCTCTAAATCGTTCAAAACATCTTGTGCTGTCCGATTTAATGGTGGCAATTTATAACACGCAGGTCCCATAGCATAAACAGGGGCATACACAAGCCACAGCAAAAGCCCTACTACAAAATTTCGAATATTGCACATTAAAATCTCTCTTTCTATGATTTAATATTGATATATTATAAATCATATGTAGCAGGTACAACAGAAAGGCTGGTATCTTTCTTATTAATCCTAGACATGTGTTATTTTCCTCAATTTTGATGGTTGTTCTTAGCACTATGTTTACTCGGTTTACTCATAGCACGACGGTCATTTCTGGCACTTAATCTCATAATTTCTCGAGATAGTGCATGTATATATGATTGCATAGTAGCGGTGGCAACAGTCTCTTGCGATAGTGCATACAGGTACGATTTCGCCGTCATGTCCGTCGACATACCCGTGCTATATTTGGCACATAATATATATTTGTCCATAAGAGACAATTCTGGTGCACTGTTATTTACTAATTTTTTATTTAGTACAGAGTCATAATTTGGATGTTTCGAAAATCTAACTTCTGTTAAACTCCGAAACAAACTCCGCATAAAAGATGCTTCATAGGAAAGATTAGACAAATGCAAATTCATAACATCTAGATCAGCTGTCTTAAACATTCTTGTTGTCATCTTAACTTCTGCTATCCGATTGTGACTAAAAGAGTCTAGTTTTTCCAAGTGGTTCTTTCGCTCTCGCTTAAGACCAATAGATCCCAATTTCCTTCGAGGGTTAAAATTATTAAAAATATTTTCTATTAATTCATTATTTTGTACGATGTAAGCAAAATCTTCCTCATCAATAAAAAACTGTATTATGTTTATGCTCCCATCTGAGGGCATATAATACCAATGCACTAAGTTTAGCCCCGTATATCCAGAAAAATCCTGCAAGACAGAACGCTCAAACTCCGTCTCTCTGATAACAAAACCTGAATGATTTAGTGCATAATTATGATCGGGTGTATAATAGAAAGGTAGTACATATACATTCCCATCATTCAATTCTTTTATATTTGATGGATAGAATCTTGCAGATGCGTCAATGGAATCAAAAGCATTTTTAAAATATACCGTCTCTAAATCGTTCAAAACATCTTGTGCTGTCCGATTTAATGGTGGCAATTTATAACACGCAGGTCCCATAGCATAAACAGGTACACACAAAAGCCATAGCAAAATCTCTACTACAAAATTTCGAATATTATTCATTAAAATCACTCTTTCTATAATCTAATATTGATATATTATAAATCATAATTGTATATCTACCATAAGTAATCTTAATATGTTAATACCAAAAATAGAATAAATATTAAAAATTACATCTTTTTACTAAAATACTGGTGTAAGTGGTTGAAATAAATATAAGCAAGAATGCTTTTGTAGCAGGTACAACAGAAAGGCTGGTGTCTTTCTTATTAATCCTAGACATGTGTTATTTTCCTCAATTTTGATGGTTGTTCTTAGCACTATGTTTACTCGGTTTACTCATAGCACGACGGTCATTTCTGGCACTTAATCTCATAATTTCTCGAGATAGTGCATGTATATATGATTGCATAGTAGCGGTAGCAACAGTCTCTTGCGATAGTGCATACAGGTACGATTTTGCCGTCATGTCCGTTGACATACCCGTGCTATATTTGGCACACAACATATATTTGTCCATAAGGGACAAAAGGGACAATGCCGGCACACTGTTATTTATTGATTTTTTATTTAGCACCGTGTCATAATTTGGATGTTTCGAATACCTAGTTTCGGTTAAACTCCGAAATAAGCTCCGCACAAAAAATGCTTCATAGGAAAGGTTGGACAAATGCAAATTCATAACATCTAGATCGGCAGTCTTAAACATTCTTGTCGTCATCTTAACCTCTGCTATCCGATTATGATTAAAAGAGTCTAGTTTTCCCAAGTGGTTCTTTCGCTCTCGCTTAAGACCAATAGATCCCAATTTCCTTCGAGGGTTAAAATTATTAAAAATATTTTCTATTAATTCATTATTTTGTACGATGTAAGCAAAATCCTCCTCATCAATAAAAAACTGTATTATGTTTATGCTCCCATCTGAGAGCATATAATACCAATGCACTAAGTTTAGCCCCGTATATCCAGAAAAATCCTGCAAGACAGAACGCTCAAACTCCGTCTCTCTGATAACAAAACCTGAATGATTTAGTGCATAATTATGATCGGGTGTATAATAGAAAGGCAGTACATATACATTTCCACCATTTAATTCTGTCATACTTGATGGATAGAACCTTGCAGATGAAGTAACAGACTCAAGAGCATTTTTAAAATATACTGTCCTTAAATCGTTCAAAACATCTTGTGCTGTCCGATTCAGTGGTGGCAATTTATAACACGCAGGTCCCATAGCATAAACAGGGGCATACACAAGCCACAGCAAAAGCCCTACTACAAAATTTCGAATATTGCTCATTAAAATCTCTCTATTTATAATTTCAAACCGACACATTATGACTTAAACAGCCCCCATATGTCAATACTAAAAATAAACCTAAATAATGACACCTAATTTTTAAGGTACCGGTATAGGTGGGTATAAACAAGAACAATTTTATACTTAGTTTTGTATGACCTAGCTATATTTACGCTTGTACGCACACTTGTTTTTGGCTGCCTAGTCCCTCGATGCCCAGTTCTATCACATCGCCGGCTTTTAAAAATACGGGTGGGGTCATGCCTAGCCCCACACCGGGGGGGGTGCCGGTGGATATAATATCGCCGGGGTGCAGACTCATAAACTGTGATAGATAACTGACCACATGGGCGACGCCGTATACCATAGTGTTGGTGTTGCCGTTCTGCATGCGGGTGCCGTTTACATCCAGCCACATCGCCAAGTTTTGCGGATCTGGCACCTCGTCTTTGGTTACCAAGTAAGGACCAATGGGACCAAATGTGTCACAAGATTTGCCCTTTACCCATTGCCCTTGCCGTTCGATTTGGAATTCCCGTTCGGATAGGTCGTTTACCACACAGTACCCCGCCACATGGTCAAGGGCGTCCCGTTCGCTGATGTATTTTGCGTGTTTGCCGATGACCACGCCTAGTTCCACTTCCCAATCGGATTTTTGCGAATTTTTTGGGATTTCCACAGTGTCATTGGGGCCTGTTACGGCTGAGGGTGCTTTAAAGAATATCACCGGCTCTGAGGGGACTGGCATACCCGATTCTGCGGCGTGATCCGCATAATTTAAGCCGATACAAATAAACTTGCCCGGACGGTGTACGCACGCCCCAATACGGGGATTGCCCGTAACAATGGGCAAGGCGTTTATATCTGCGGACTGTAAGTTTTGCACATCGCCCAAAGTGTCCGGCGAAAAGTGCGGATATAGGGTCGACACATCTCGGATATTGCCGTCTGTGTCTAACACGGCAGGTTTTTCTTGACCTTGTGCTCCATAATGTAACAGTTTCATGGGGATTCCTTTCTATGTATATAAAAGTGGTTAATTGACCCAGCCGCCATCGATAACATGGACTGCCCCGGTGGTAAATGCGGATTCGTCCGATGCCAAATATACCGCCAAGTGGGCAATTTCTGCGGTGGTGCCAATGCGTTGCATGGGTTGGCGATCGATAAAAGATTGATAATTTTGCTGGTAATCGCCGGGTAAATCTTTAATGCGTTGTTGCAATGAGGGGGAATCGACCGTGCCGGGACAAATGGCATTACAGCGAATCCCTTGTAATACAAAATCCTGAGCAACGGATTTTGTGATGCCGATGACTCCTGCTTTGGTCGCCGTGTAGGCGAAACGATTGGGAATGCCTTTTACGGATGAGGCGATGGATGCCATATTGATGATACTGGCACCGCCGTTTTCTATCATAGCGGGCAGAAATGCTTGTATCATCATATACATCGCCCGCATGTTTAAACCGCAGGCAAAATCAAAGTCATCGTCTGTGCAGTCTAAAATCGTGCCGTTATGCACCACGCCGGCACAATTAAACAACACATCAGGGGTGGGGATTTTGTCCTTTAGGTCGAGAATGGCGTGTTTATCGGTTACATCTAGGGTGTATACTTGCCCTTCGGTAAAATCCTGCAAGGCTTGGGTGCGTATATCGGTGGCGATAACCGTTGCCCCTTGACGGGCGAAAAATGCGGCAGTGGTACGGCCGATGCCTTGTGCGGCGGCGGTGATTAAAGCGGTTTTGCCTGCTAGTCTGTTTGTCATAGGTATCCCTTTCTTAAGTGTATGGTAAGGCGTAAAAGTGGCGGGCGTTGTCGGCTGTAATAGCCTGTTGGTCGTGTTGGCACAGGTCTGCTAGTAAAGCGGTGGTCATCTGTACCCATGTGGTATAATCGCTTGCCAAGTTTAACACAGGCCAATCGCTGCCCCAAACGATACGATTGTGACCAAACATATGTAAAATCATATCGGTATAGGGTTTTATAACTTCTGTATTCGCCCCGGCTTGGGCTTCGGTTAACAGCCCGGATATTTTTATATACACATGCGGCATATCCGCCAGCGGTCGTAAACACTCTGCCCAAGCGGCAAGGGACTGTATACCGTTTCGAATGGCAGGTTTGGCACAGTGATCGACCATACATGCCAAATCCGTATATTTTTCAAAAATTTTGCCAATCGCTGTTATGCCTTGTGGCAATATTAGGGCTTCGAACCGCAGGTTGTGGTCGAGTAACGCCTCGAACACAGGGGCGAATTTTGGGTTTAAGATATAATCCGTATCTGTAATGTCTTGTAACATCGGGCGAACCCCCTTAAACAAAGGGTTTTTGGCAAGGCGGGTAATGTCTTGTACAGCGGTTTTGGGATCGTCGAAATCGACCCAGCCCACAACCCCTTGAATGGGGGCGGCGTGTTCGGCAAGGGACAACAAATAAACGGTTTCTGCCACTGTCGGTGCCGCCTGTATCAACACAGACGCCCCAATAGGGGTTTGGGCAATAGTGTGCTCATAATCGGCAACGGAAAAAGTACGGTATAAATCGCCCAATTGCGGCGTCAGCCAGCCATAATCCGTCCGCTCAATACACCACAAATGATGGTGGGCGTCAACCCATTTGGCGGATGTGCAGGTGGCGTGGGATGTAGACATGTCAATTCCTTTTGTAACATCGGGCTATGTTTTATATGTAATATATACCATTATATGTAAATCCAAAGCAATATAAAATTTATGACGACAAAAACTTATGTATTTCTTGTTTAACATCCTGTAAGTTTGCGTGTACCCATTCGTGTTTGTTTTCAAAAGTATGGTGGATATGTTTTTCTAATTCCTTATATTTTGGCGTTAATACATGAAATTCTAGCGTATAGCCCCTGTTTGGGTCGCTGGTCTGATAGGAATCGATGCGTTGTTTTACATTGCGGGCGATACCTACTTTGTATTCGTTTGGGTATGCTATATTTGAAATAACATACACATATTTTTGTTGTTGATAGTCCTTTTCGTTATCTGTACGACTTGGTGCGGTGGTACTAAAATGTACTTTATTTTGATACTTTAAAATATCGCCCTTGTCTGCGACTTCTTTTTCTAACCTACTTCTTACCAAGTCATACGCCATAACCGATATATCGATGCCTATCCACTTGCGTTGTAATTGTTCTGCTGCAACACAAGTCGTGGCACAACCACAAAACGGATCGAGTACCACATCGCCTGCATTCGAAGAAGCCTTAATAATACGATGCAATAGTGTTAAGGGTTTTTGTGTGGGATAGCCCGTTCGCTCTTTTGACATAGCATTCAACGATGGCATCGTCATAACATCATCTGGCGTTTTGCCTTTGGGCTTTGTTTTACCCGCCTGTCCTCCTTTTGTGTATCGCCATTCTGTCATACCGCTTTCAAAATCCACAAGAATATTTTCTCTGTTAAAAATATAGGTATCACTTTTGGCATACCACAATATAACATCGTGGGCGTTTGCCAATTTCTTTTTACCACGAGAAGCATTTTTGTAATACCAAATGACTTCGTTGATAAAATTATCGCCCCCAAAGACACAATCGAGAGCAATTTTTAAATAATGACTCATGGTTGGGTCGCAGTGTAAATATAAACTGCCCGTATGTTTTAAAATCCTATGGCACTCTATTAGGCGAATTGCCATGTATGTTGCATAACAAAAATTATAGGAATGCCTGCCGTCGATATTTTTGATGCCCAGTAAAAAATTATGTAGTTTTTCATTGTCTTGTTTTATAGATTCCACCCACTCTTCTTTGACATCCTCCAGCCGAAACCAATCTTTAAAACTAGCCCCCTCCGCACTGCTGCCGATGGGGGCGGTAAATTGTTTCTTTTTGTTAAACGGTGGATCTAGGTATATTAAGTCGATGGTATTGGAATCCATACCTTGTAATATATCCAGATTATCTTTACAAAAAATAGTTCGATTTTTAATATTGTGTTGCATGTTCTGCCTCATGTTTTATATGTGCTATATTGTCCTCGTTTTTTAAGAAATTTTGTATTTCTTGTTGAATATCGTTTACATTTGCCCTAACCCATTCGTGCTTGTTTTCAAAGGTATTGTGAATGTGTTTTTCCAATGCTCTATAATGTGGGGTTAATACATGAAATTCTAGCGTATAGCCTCTATTTGGGTCGCTGGTCTGATAGGAATCGATGCGTTGTTTTACATTGCGGGCGATACCTACTTTGTATTCGTTTGGGTATGCTATGTTTGAAATAACATACACATATTTTTGCTGCTGATAGTCTTTGCCATTATCTGTACGACTTGGTGCGGTGGTACTGAAATGTACTTTATTTTGATATTTTAAAATATCGCCTTTGTCTGCGACTTCTTTTTCTAACCTACCTCTTACCAAGTCATACGCCTTAACCGATATGTCGATGCCTATCCACTTGCGTTGTAATTGTTCTGCTGCAACACAAGTCGTGGCACAACCACAAAACGGATCGAGTACCACATCGCCTGCATTCGAAGAAGCCTTAATAATACGATGCAATAATGCTAAGGGCTTTTGTGTGGGATACCCTGTGCGTTCTTTTGCTTGTGTATTTATAGACGGAATATCCTCCCACCAGTTTCTAGGTAATCTACCCTGATTTTCATTTTTAAAACCACTTTTTTCACCATATACCGATATTTCATTGTAATTAAAAATGTATTTTTCTGTTTTTGTGTATCTAAGTATAGCATCACTTTTATTTTTAAAATCTTTTTTTGAATGACTTCCACCCCATTTATAACACCAGACAATCTCATTCCTAAACTGCTTTTCACTAAATATACAGTCCATCATAATCTTAATGTAGTGACTCATTGTCGAATCACAATGTAAATATAAACTGCCTGTTCGTTTTAAAATTCTGTGGCATTCTATTAGGCGAATTGCCATATATGTTACATAGCAGAAATTATAAGAATTTCTGCCATCGATATTTTTGATGCCCAACAAAAAATTATGCAGTTTTTCATTGTCTTCTTTGATCGACTCGACCCATTCTTCTTTTATATCCTCCAGCCGAAACCAATCTTTAAAACTAGCCCCCTCTGCACTGCTACCGATGGGGGCGGTAAATTGTTTCTTTTTGTTAAACGGTGGGTCTAGGTATATGAGATCAATGGTATTGGAGTCCATACCTTGTAATATATCCAGATTATCTTTACAAAAAATAGTTCGGTTTTTAATATTGTTTTGCATGTTCTGCCTCATGTTTTATATGTGCTGTATTATCTTTGTTTTTTAAGAAATTTTGTATTTCCTGTTGAATATCGTTTACATTTGCCCTAACCCATTCGTGCTTGTTTTCAAAAGTATGGTGAATATGTTTTTCTAATTCTCTATAATGTGGGGTTAATACATGAAATTCCAATGTATAGCCTCTGTTTGGGTCGCTGGTCTGATAGGAATCGATGCGTTGTTTTACATTGCGGGCGATACCTACTTTGTATTCGTTTGGGTATGCTATATTCGAAATAACATACACATATTTTTGTTGTTGATAGTCCTTTTCGTTATCTGTACGACTTGGTGCGGTGGTACTAAAATGTACTTCATTTTGATATTTTAAAATATCGCCTTTGTCTGCGACTTCTTTTTCTAGCCTACTTCTTACCAAATCGTACGCCTTAACCGATATATCGATGCCTATCCATTGGCGTTGTAATTGCTCTGCTGCAACACAAGTCGTGGCACAGCCACAAAACGGGTCGAGTACTATGTCCTCCTCATTGGAAGAAGCTTTAATAACACGATGCAATAGTGACAAAGGTTTTTGTGTGGGATAGCCTGTTCTTTCGCTTTGTTGGGCAATGGGTATGTCGTCCCACCAATCTCTTACTTTTGCCCCTGCTTTTAACTTTCTCATTTTTCCTTTCATATTGGCATACCTTTCCCCATCTATGATGTGGTTGTATCTTTTTAGCTGTGCTTCTGTAAAGTCCCCGGTTTGTATGTTAAATGGATACGATGGGTTTTTTGTGTAGAAAAATATAATATCGTGCTTGCGGGGAAAATATTTTGTTGCTGTTTCATTTTCTTTATAACACCATACAATTTCATTTTTAAAACTATTGGCACCAAAGATACAATCGAGAGCAATCTTTAAATAATGACTCATGGTTGGGTCGCAGTGTAAATATAAACTGCCCGTATGTTTTAAAATTCTGTGGCATTCTATTAGGCGAATTGCCATATATGTTACATAGCAAAAATTATAAGAATGTCTGCCATCGATATTTTTGATGCCCAGTAAAAAATTATGTAAGTTTTCATTGTCTTGTTGTATGGATTCCACCCATTCTTCTTTTACATCCTCCAGCCGAAACCAATCTTTAAAACTAGCCCCTTCTGCACTGCTGCCGATGGGGGCGGTGAATTGTTTCTTTTTGTTAAATGGTGGGTCTAGGTATATTAAGTCGATGGTATTGGAATCCATACCTTGTAATATATCCAGATTATCTTTACAAAAAATAGTTCGGTTTTTAATATTGTGTTGCATGTTCTGCCTCATGTTTTATATGTGCTGTATTATCTTTGTTTTTTAAGAAATTTTGTATTTCCTGTTGAATATCGTTTACATTTGCCCTAACCCATTCGTGTTTGTTTTCAAAAGTATTGTGAATGTGTTTTTCCAATGCTCTATAATGTGGGGTTAATACATGAAATTCTAGCGTATAGCCTCTGTTTGGGTCGCTGGTCTGATAGGAATCGATGCGTTGTTTTACATTGCGGGCGATACCTACCTTGTATTCGTTTGGGTATGCTATATTTGAAATAACATACACATATTTTTGTTGTTGATAGTCCTTTCCGTTGTCTGTGCGATTTGGTGCGGTGGTACTAAAATATACTTCATTTTGATATTTTAAAATATCGCCTTTGTCTGCGACTTCTTTTTCTAGCCTACTTCTTACTAAGTCATACGCCATAACCGATATATCGATACCTATCCACTTGCGTTGTAATTGTTCTGCTGCAACACAAGTCGTGGCACAGCCACAAAACGGGTCGAGTACTATGTCCTCCTCATTGGAGGAAGCCTTAATAATACGATGCAATAATGCTAAGGGCTTTTGTGTGGGATAGCCTGTGCGTTCGGCAGAAGTGGTCGCAAGTATGGGGATTTGCCACCAATTTTTAATACCTACGATGGAGTAGGTACCTTTTTCATCCGTATAATATTGCACTTTACCGCCATGTCCTCCTCCTGATTTACCATAAGATTTTTCTGTCAAGTAGTTGAAAGTGTATTTTTTGGACTTTGTATAAAACAAAATGGTGTCATATTTTTTTGAAAAGTTAATTTTGGTTGCCCCTCCAGACTTGTAACACCAAACGATTTCGTTTTTAAAATTATCGTCCCCAAAGACACAATCGAGAGCGATTTTTAAATAATGACTCATTGTTGAATCACAATGTAAATATAAACTGCCCGTATGTTTCAAAATTCTGTGGCATTCTATTAGGCGGACTGCCATGTATGTTGCATAACAAAAATTATAGGAATGTCTGCCGTCGATATTTTTGATGCCCAGTAAAAAATTATGTAGTTTTTCATTGTCTTGTTGTATGGATTCCACCCATTCTTCTTTGACATCCTCCAGCCGAAACCAATCTTTAAAACTAGCCCCTTCCGCACTGCTACCGATGGGGGCGGTAAATTGTTTCTTTTTGTTAAATGGTGGGTCTAGGTATATTAGGTCAATGGTATTGGAATCCATACCTTGTAATATATCTAGGTTATCTTTACAAAAAATAGTTCGGTTTTTAATATTGTGTTGCATGTTCTGCCTCATGTTTTATATGTGCTGTATTATCTTTGTTTTTTAAGAAATTTTGTATTTCCTGTTGAATATCGTTTACATTTGCCCTAACCCATTCGTGTTTGTTTTCAAAAGTATGGTGAATGTGTTTTTCCAATGCTCTATAATGTGGGGTTAATACATGAAATTCTAGCGTATAGCCTCTGTTTGGGTCGCTGGTCTGATAGGAATCGATGCGTTGTTTTACATTGCGGGCGATGCCTACTTTGTATTCGTTTGGGTATGCTGTATTCGAAACAACATACACATATTTTTGTTGCTGATAGTCTTTTCCGTTATCTGTACGACTTGGTGCGGTGGTACTAAAATGTACTTCATTTTGATATTTTAGAATATCACCTTTGTCTGCGACTTCTTTTTCTAACCTACTTCTTACCAAATCATACGCTTTAACCGATATATCGATGCCTATCCACTTGCGTTGTAATTGTTCTGCTGCAACACAAGTCGTGGCACAGCCACAAAACGGGTCGAGTACTATGTCCTCCTCATTGGAGGAAGCCTTAATAATACGATGCAATAATGCTAAGGGCTTTTGTGTGGGATAGCCTGTGCGTTCTTTATTTGTAGCACCCCACGATATATCATCAAAAACATCGTGCATTAGCACTCCTTTTTTCACAGTTTTTCTTTCTATATAATTTCCCTGTGCATCCCTAGCCCGCACCAATTTATTATTTTTATCTCGTATTCGTATTGTGTTCTCAATCCATTTTTCATTAGCATAATCTTGATATTGGGCATTAAATATAAAATTACTAGTTTTGGAGTATCTTAAAATAGTGTCATGGTTTTTCTGAAAATCCTTAGTGGTGTTACTCCATTTTTTGTAATGCCACACTATTTCATTTCGGAAGTTCTTTTCACCAAATATACAATCCATCATAATTTTAATGTAGTGACTCATTGTCGAATCACAATGCAAATATAAACTGCCTGTTCGTTTTAAAATCCTATGGCATTCTATTAAGCGAATTGCCATGTAGGTTACATAGCAAAAATTATAAGAATTTCTGCCATCGATATTTTTGATGCCCAACAAAAAATTATGTAGGTTTTCATTGTCTTGTTGTATGGATTCCACCCATTCTTCTTTTACATCCTCCAGCCGAAACCAATCTTTAAAACTAGCTCCTTCCGCACTGCTACCGATGGGGGCGGTGAATTGTTTCTTTTTGTTAAACGGTGGGTCTAGGTATATTAAGTCGATAGTATCGGAATCCATACCTTGTAATATATCCAGATTATCTTTACAAAAAATAGTTCGATTTTTAATATTGTGTTGCATGTTCTGCCTCATGTTTTATATGTGCTGTATTGTCCTTGTTTTTTAAGAAATTTTGTATTTCTTGTTTGATGTCTTTTACATCCGCCCTAAGCCATTCGTGTTTGCTTTCAAAAGTGTGGTGTATATGTTTTTCCAATTCTCTATAATGTGGCGTTAAAACGCTAAATTCTAGTTCATAGATTTTGGTTGGGTCGCTGGTCTGATAGGAATCGATGCGTTGTTTTAAGTTGCGGGCGATTCCTACTTTATACGCATTTGGATATGTTGCATCTGAAATAACATATATGTATTTTTGTTGTTGATAGTTTGCACCATTATCTGTACGATCGGGTGCGGTGGTACGAAAATGCACTTCATTTGGATACTTAAAAATATTTCCCTTGTCTGGTACTTCTTTTTCTAGCCTACTTCTGACCAAATCATAAGCCTTAGCAGATATATCGATGCCTATCCACTTGCGATGTAATTGTTCCGCTGCGATACAAGTTGTCGCACAGCCACAAAATGGGTCAAGCACCACATTGCCTACATTAGAAGAGGTTCTAATAATACGATCTAATAATGCCAATGGCTTTTGTGTGGGATAGCCGGTGCGTTCTTTCGATTGGGAATTTAAAATAGATATATCCCAAACATCACGCATATTTACCAAATTATACACACCTATTTCGTCTTCAAAAAATGTAACACTCCCCGCCCCATAATTGACAGTCCCTGTTCTTCTCTGTTTTGACTTTGTATATGCCTTTTCTTTTATGGGGTTAAATCGATAGGTGTTGGTTTTGCTATAAAATAATATAATATCATGTTTTTTTGAAAAGTAATTTTTGCTTGTGCCGCCGCTTCTGTATGACCAAACAATTTCATTTCTAAAATGGGGTGCACCAAAGATACAATCGAGGGCGATTTTTAAGTAATGGCTCATTGTCGGGTCACAGTGCAGATATAAACTGCCTGTTCGTTTTAAGATTCTATGGCATTCTATCAAACGAATTGCCATATATGCCACATAACAAAAATTGTAGGAATTTCTGCCATCAATATGTTTGATACCCAGTAAAAAACTATATAATTTTTCATTGTCTTGCTCAATAGATTCTATCCATTCTTGTTTGACATCTTCCAGTTTAAACCAATCTTTAAAATGTGCTCCTTCTGCATCGCTGCCCACAGGGGCGGTGAATTCTTTCTTTTTATTAAAAGGGGGATCGAGATATATCAGGTCAATGGTATCGCAATCCATACCTCTTAGTATATCCAGATTATCTTTACAAAACAGGGTTCTGTTTTTAATATTTTGCTGCATATGCCTCCTGATAAAACTTGTATATGTCGTACATATTGTACCCGCAAATTATGATACAATATTTTATGTATTTTTACAATATGGTAATCACACGGGTACAGATTAAATCGTATGCAAAGAGTGCTGTGAAATATCTTGTACCATAGTTTGCAGTTTTTCCAATGCCTGTTCTGCCGTGATCGGGTGGTTGTGGTTGTGCAAAAACGGAATGGTGATAGCCGCCAAAATATGGTTTTGCTTGTATAACACAGGTACAGTTATATCGGTTATACTGTCGTGAAAATAGCTGTTGTGCATGACATATCCCTGTTGGCGGATGTCTTGCAGACGCTGTAACAGGTGTGGTTGTGTTCTTTTTGGGTCGATAATTTTTAATAATTCCCCTTGTCGTTGTTTTGGTTGCCATGCTAGTAGCATCAAGCCTGATCCGGATTTATCCGCCTGCACCGTATGACCGGGGCGGACGGAAAAGCCAATAGCGGCGGGGCTTTCCACACGGGCAACGACGACTATATTGGATCGATTTAACACGGCTATGTGACAAGATTGGCGAATGTCCAATGCCATTTTTCGCATTTCGGGCAAGGCGATTTCCAGTACACTGGAACTGGGGAACACCTGCATGCCCATCGTAAAAATCTTGGGGGTCAAGGTAAACAGATCGCTTTTTTGCTGTCGCATAATATATTCCATGTGTTGTAATACGACCAACATGCGGAAAATTTCATTTTTTGAATATCCCAATTTGCTGGCAATATCGCCCATGCTCAGCGGTATTTGTTCCCGTACCAACAATTCGATAATCAGTAGCCCTTTTTCCAACGCAGGGGCTTTATATGCAGTGGTTTTTGTATTCATATTTATTCTCTCACTTTCATAGTGTCGTAGTCTATTTCTCGAGTCTAGGGGGCTTCGTCTTTACGCCCTCAGCGGTTGCAACCAGAGTCAGGGGCTTCGCCCCTCGCTCGTATAATGTGGATTTTACCATGCTTCGCATGACAAAATACCACACTCGCTCACCCCGGGCTCTGCACCACATCGGGCTTACGCCCTCAGCGATTGCAACCAAAGTCAGGGGCTTCGCCCCTCGCTCGTATAATGTGGATTTTACCATGCTTTGCATGACAAAATACCACACTCGCTCACCCCGGGCTCTGCACCACATCGGGCTTACGCCCTCAGCGCTTACGCCCTCAGCGGTTGCAACCGCTTTTATAATATACACCATAATAAGAGTTTTGCCTATACGATATATTCAATGGGTAATATAACAGTTGAAAACACCGGCGGATTTTGGTATTTTTCTGTAAACCGTACCCAAATACACACAAAGGAGCCTTTTGATGAAAGCCAATGACATTCGAAAAACTTTCTTGGATTTTTTTGCCAGCGATAGCCACCAAGTGGTCGATAGCTCGCCTTTGGTACCCCAGAACGACCCGACTTTGATGTTTACCAATGCGGGCATGGTACAGTTTAAGGACATTTTTACCGGGCTGGAAAAGCGGCACTACAAACGGGCGGTTACTTCGCAAAAATGCGTACGGGCGGGGGGCAAGCACAACGACTTGGAAAATGTGGGATATACCGCTAGGCATCATACTTTTTTTGAAATGTTGGGCAATTTTTCTTTTGGCGATTATTTTAAGGCACATGCCATCGAGTGTGCGTGGACTTTAATCACCCGTTCCTATGGGTTGCCGGCAGAAAAATTGTTGGTGACCGTGTATCATGACGATGACGAAGCGGTGTCGCACTGGAAGAAAATCGCTGGGCTTGCGGACGATCGGATTGTGCGTATTGCTACGGCGGATAACTTTTGGCAAATGGGGGACACGGGACCGTGTGGACCGTGTTCGGAAATTTTTTATGACCATGGCGATTCTGTGTGGGGCGGACCGCCCGGATCGCCCGAACAGGACGGCGATCGGTTTATCGAAATTTGGAATCTTGTATTTATGCAGTACGAACAGCTGCCGGGGGGCGAACGGATCCAGCTGCCTAAACCCAGTATCGATACGGGTATGGGGCTGGAGCGGTTAGCGGCGATTTTACAAGGACAACACAACAACTATGACATCGACATTTTTAAAAATATTATCGACTACACTGCAGGTATCACCGGCACCAATCCCGATAGTGTCAGTTTAAAAGTGATCGCCGATCACTTGCGATCGAGTGCGTTTTTAATTGCCGATGGGGTGATGCCTGCCAATGAAGGGCGGGGGTATGTGCTGCGGCGGATTATGCGGCGGGCGATGCGTCATGCCCACATGTTAGGGGCAAAAGACCCCCTAATGCACCAATTGGTAACGGCGTTGGTAAAGGAAATGGGCGAACATTATACGCAGCTGCCACAGGCACAAGCGTTGATTACGGAAACTTTAAAATCCGAAGAAACCCGTTTTAAACAAACATTAGACAGGGGGCTGGCGTTACTGCACAGTGCCACCGATAAATTGGGCGAAGGCGAAGGGCTTAGCGGCGAAGTGGCGTTTACACTGTATGATACTTACGGTTTTCCACTAGATTTAACCGCTGATATTTTACGGGGACAAGGGCGGACGGTCGATGCGGCAGGTTTCGACAAAGCCATGCAGACCCAAAAACAAAAATCTCGGCAAGCATGGGCGGGGTCAGGGGCATCAAAAACTGATACGGTGTGGTTCGATGTGAAAGACTCTGTAGGGGCTACCGAATTTTTAGGATATGAAACCACCACCGCCCAAGCGGTGATAACTGCTGTTGTCAAGGATTCCAAAATTGTCGACAGCCTCAATCAGGGCGATAGCGGTGTGGTGATTGTCAACCAAACCCCGTTTTACGGCGAAAGCGGTGGGCAAGTGGGCGACACAGGCACCATCAAAGCCGGCGATGCGGTATTAACGGTTACGGACACACAAAAAGCCCTAGGCGATATGTGGCTGCATTATGTGCAAGTCGACGGCGGGTCTGTGGCGGTAAACGATGCGGTGGTGCTAAGCGTGGACGCTCATCGGCGGCAACGGATTATGGCAAACCATTCGGCAACGCACTTGTTACACGAAGCGTTACGGGAACAATTGGGCGACCATATTGCCCAAAAAGGATCGTTGCAAAACGCTTTTGTAACCCGTTTTGATGTGTCGCAACCGACCGCTATTACCAGCGACCAGCTGATTGCCATCGAAACCACAGTAAACGCCCATATTCGGGAAAATACCCCGATTCGTACGCTCATTAGTACCCCCGATGGCGGGCGGCAAATGGGGGCAAGGGCACTTTTTGGCGAAAAGTACGGCGACGAAGTGCGAGTGGTACTGATGGGCAATACAGACAGGGCAGACAAACGGGCGTACTCTGTGGAGTTATGCGGCGGAACGCACCTAAACAGTACGGGGGAAATGGGCGGCTTTAAAATTATATCCGAATCCGCAGTCTCCGCCGGCGTACGGCGGATCGAAGCGATTACCGGCGTTGCCTTAGAACAGTATATACGGGATAAAGAGGTACTCTTAAACACCCTGTCGCAGACCTTAAAAACCCCCATAAGCGATATTGCCGCCAAAGTGGCACACTTGCAATCGCTGGTCAAACAGCAGCAAAAACAGATTCGGGATTTACGGACGCAACTGGCATCGGCGGCGGGCAATACGGGCGATTCGTTTGAACAGGTAAACAATGTACACTTTATCGGCAAAGTTGTCGACATGCCGGCAAAAGATTTAAAAAGCCTAGCCGACACTTTAAAAATCTCCGATACCCCGTGTGTGGTGGCGTTGGTATCGGTCGATGCGGGCAAAGTATCGGTGGTGGTCGCCAGCACTTCTGATGCCCACAACGCCGTAGATTTGGTGCGGATTGCCGCCCAAGCGGTAGGCGGCAAAGGCGGCGGCGGTCGCCCCGACATGGCACAAGCGGGCGGTAACGACCCCAGCAACGCCCAGCAGGCACTTGCCGATATTAAAGCACATTTGTAAGTTTTCACAATACGCATCTAGTATAAGGACACACTATGATAAAAAACACTGTATTTGGGGTGTTGTTGTTAGGTACGGCTGCCATTGCGGACAATAAAATGTCGGTGGCGGCATATATACAGCATATGGAAAAACGCCTTATCCCCCCTGTAATCGTTGCGTTTGACTTAGACGATACCCTGTTGGACAATCAGCCCAGCTGGATAGCGGCGGCAACTGCGGTAAAAGGGAATATTTTTACCCCAGAATTCTGGCGTATTTTAAACAACAGCAGCTGTGAAAACGACTCAGCCAAAACTGAAGTAAAAAATATTGTCGCATGGCACCAATCGCAAAATCATACTATTGTGATTATTACCGCCCGCCCATTCTCAGAAAATCATCGCCTTGCTACTTGTTTGCAAAACACCTACGGGCAAACGATGCCAGTGATATTTGCCCCCGATGGCAAAACCGAAGCCTTGCAAAAATATAAAGTACAGGTGTTTTACGGAGATAGCGACAGCGACATAACAGACGCCAAATCCGCCGGAGCAGTACCCGTCCGTATTATCCGCAGTGCTCGCAGCATTAATCCATCACCTGTAAACATCGGCGAAAATGAGATTGTCATTCGGGATTCGGATGGGTTTTAAAGCGGTTGCAACCGCTGAGGGCACAAGCCCGATGTGGTGCAGAGCCGGGGGGAGTGCGTGTGGTATTTTGTCATGCGAAGCATGGTAAAATCCACACTAAACGCACGGGGGGCGAAGCCCCCTAGACTACGAGCACCTCCGTACTGCCCGCCGTGCGAACGGGGACGGTGTGTACTTTTACCATTGCCATAGCATAGTCGTTACACACAAACACCACTTCCCCACAGAGTTTGTCATCGGTATCGTACAGTGTATCCGCCCGTTTTAAGGGCGTACCCCGGATTGCCATAAGGCGTTTTTTGACCGCCTGTCGCCAGTGCATACGGGCGGTAACTTCTTGACCGATATAACAGCCTTTGTCGAAATCTACGCCGTTGTACACATCGACATTTAATTCCAATGCAAATGCCTTTTTTGCTGGTACATCGGTTTCTAAATCCGGCACATTGTGGCGTATGCGATGTATGTCATAGGCGGTTTTATCGGCGGTAGCGGACAACGATATTTGGGTGTCGAACACATATACTCGATGTCCCATATGTGGCGTGCGGGGATCCGCATAGGCGGTGGCAATATCGGGGGGTGACTCGCCCCACACCGCATATACGGAAATAGCGTCGCCAATGGCAAAATCCGTATGGGTATGCACAGCGTATTTAGATAGGTACTGCCCACATGCCATCAATACATCTTGATGGACTTCCAAATACAGGCGGTTGTTGTCGGCAAAGGCAAAAAATCCGTATAAAAACTTACCTTGCGGAGTCAAAATCGCCCCCCACGCCAACCCGTGCGTTTTTATGCGGTTTATATCGCAAGTACACATACTTTGTAAAAAATCAAACGCTCCTTTATTTGACAAAACAATAAAACGGCGATGGCTTATGCTATAAATCATTTGATAGTCTCCCACTTTTTGTATATAGTAGTATCATATTTTATGGATGATTCAAAATGTTAATGTAAAGGATATAGCTATTATGGGCATACGACAAGGCGGACGCAGCAATGTACACAATCGCAAACGGCAGATGTTGCCCGAAGTGCAGATTCGCCGTCCCAATGATATGCATGTACATTTTCGCAACGGCGATATGTTAAAAACGGTGGTACCGTATACGGCTCGACAATTCGGGCGGGCGGTGGTTATGCCTAATACCACCCCGCCGATTGTTACCACTGAGGACGCTATACAGTACCGCCGCTGTGTTGTCGATGCGGTGCCGGACAATATCCCGTTTGAACCGTTGATGATGGCGTATTTGACTGCTGATACGGATGCGGACGACATCGCCAAAGGCTTTCAGGACGGGGTATTTTTTGGGGCAAAACTGTACCCTGCCCATGCGACCACCAACAGCCAATTTGGCGTATCGAAGTTGAGTGACATCGCCCCCGTGTTAAAAACCCTGCAGGATATAGATATGCCGTTATCCGTACACGGGGAAGTTACCGATGCGGACATCGACATTTTCGACCGGGAAGCGGTGTTTATCGATCGGGTGTTATCGCCGTTGCTGTCCGCATACCCTGATTTACGGGTTACTATGGAACACATCACCACCCAACAGGCGGTAGATTTTTTACACACCGCCGGCGACAAAGTGGCGGCAACGGTTACGCCGCAACATTTGTTGTACGACCGCAATGATATGTTGGTGGGGGGGATTAAGCCCCATTATTACTGTCTGCCGATTTTAAAACGCAGCTGCCATAAACGGGCGTTGCGACAGCTGGTTACCAGCGGTTTTAAACGGGTGTTCTTAGGCACAGACAGTGCCCCTCACAGTGTCGATAGCAAGGAATCTGCCTGTGGCTGTGCGGGGGTATTTTCGGCGATAAATGCTTTAGAATTTTACGCCCAAGTGTTCGATGAGGAAAACGCTCTGGATACATTGGAAAACTTTACCACCAATAATGCCGATGCCTTTCATAATTTTTCCCCGTCTGATGGGGTGATTACCCTGATTAAGAGCGGCAACTTGGTGCCACGACAATTGACCGTTGCCAACAGCAAACAAAAACTACACCCGCTGTGTAGCGATTCGGTGATAGCGTGGCGGGCGGATTATCGCATCGATAAAAAATATGGCGATACTGCTGTTACTTGCGGGGGCATGGGATAGGACAATGGGAACGCAAAAACGCACACTAAAAATATTGTTGGCAGGGCCTCGAGGCTTTTGTGCTGGTGTCGACCGGGCGATTGTCATTGTCGAAAAAGCGTTGCAAAAACACGGACCTCCCGTGTATGTGCGGCATGAGATTGTCCACAACCGCTTTGTGGTCGAGAGTCTGGAAAAAAAGGGGGCGGTGTTTGTAAAAGAACTGGACGAAGTGCCAAAGGGTGCCCCCGTGGTGTTTTCTGCACACGGGGTGCCAAAATCTGTCCCCAGTATTGCCACCGCATACAACATGCAATTTTTCGACGCCACTTGCCCATTGGTCAGTCGAGTCCACCGCAGTGTGGAACGCAATTACAAACAGGGGTTTACAACTATTCTTATCGGTCATCAAGGGCACCCAGAAGTCATCGGCACAATGGGGCAGCTGCCACAGGGGGCAACAGTGTTAGTGGAAACCGTCGACGATGTGTGGCGGTTGCAATTGCCACAGGATACAAAATTGTCTTGGTCGACTCAAACCACTTTGTCTGTCGATGAAACCGCTGATATTATCAAGGCACTAAAACAAAAATTTCCCCATATCATCGGTCCGGAATCCGGCGATATTTGTTATGCTACCACCAACCGCCAAAATGCCGTACGGGACATTGCCCGCCGTTCGGATGCGTTGTTGATTATCGGTGCCCCCAATTCGTCCAATTCCCGCCGCTTGGTCGATGTGGGCATTCAACAGGGATTACAAAAATCGCTCCTTGTACAACGGGCGTGCGATATCGATTGGCAATGGCTGTGCGATGTGCATACTTTGGGCATTTCCGCCGGTGCCTCCGCCCCAGAAATTTTGGTCGACGAAGTGGTACAAGCCTGTGCAGAGCACTTTACAGTAGAAGTGGAAGAAGTCATCAGCCACCGGGAAAATGTCCGCTTTCCTCTGCCCCGTGCCTTGCGATAACCGAACCTCGCAACAATAAAGGCATATTATGGCAGTTTATACCCCTCTAACAGATGTAGAAATAGGTGATTTTTTAAGCCATTATGACTGTGGGCATTTGCAGGCGTTCGAAGGTATCACTAACGGGGTGGAAAACACCAATTATTTTGTCCATACGAGCAAAAACACTTTTGTACTCACCCTGTTTGAAAAGCGGGTCAACGCCGCCGATTTGCCATACTTTTTAAACCTGATGAATCATATGAATGTACAGGGTATCAAATGCCCACAAGTGGTGTTCGACAAAAGTGGCAATGCGTTGCGGACTTTAAAACACAAAAAAGCGGTTGTTATATCGTTTTTACACGGTAAATCCCTCGCCGGGGCTATCACCCCTGAACACTGTGGTAAAATTGGCGTGTTGTTGGCAAAAATGCACTTGGCAACGGAGAATTTTCCCATGCACCGCCCCAATGATTTGGGCTTGCAAGGGTGGTGCCATCTGCAGCGGGCAATCGGTACCCACATGCCCCCTGAGTATGCAGATATGGTGGCAACAGAAATAGATTTTCAACGGCAACATCCAAATATCCACTTGCCCTGTGGGGCGATTCACGGCGATTTGTTTGTCGACAATGTGTTCTTCGATGGCGATGAGGTGAGTGGCGTTATCGATTTTTACTTTGGCTGTACGGAGGCGTATGTGTATGATTTGGCGATTACTTTAACCGCATGGGGGTTTGAAACCTGTGACTGTATACATATGGGGCGGGCAACGGCAATGATGCAAGGATACGCAAGCGTCCGCCCGTTATCGGATGCGGAAAAAGCCTATTTGCCGGTGGCTTTGCGGGGGGCATCGCTACGGTTTATGCTGACCCGATTATACGATGTGCTAAACACCCCCAAACAGGCGGTGGTGGTGGTCAAAGACCCCGCCGAATACGCCCGTAAATTGATATTTTATCAAACCTGTGACATTACTCAAAGCGGTATTTTTGATCGATGACAAAACCCATTGAAATATACACAGACGGTGCTTGTTCAGGCAATCCCGGTGCCGGTGGTTGGGGGGCAATCCTCAGATATGGTAGCGTGGAAAAAGAAATCAGCGGCGGCGATGTGCACACCACCAACAACCGTATGGAATTGACGGCGGCAATTGTGGCGTTAGAGTCCCTAAACCGCCCATCGGTGGTGGTGGTATATACGGACAGTATTTATGTCAAAGACGGCATCACCAAATGGATTCACAACTGGAAGAAAAAACGGTGGAAAAATGTCAAAAACCCCGACTTGTGGCAACGGCTAGATTGTGCCGCCGCCCCCCATACCATCACTTGGCAATGGGTCAAAGGACATGCCGGACACCCAGAAAACGAACGCTGTGACGCCCTTGCCCGCAACGCTATTGCCAAACCGTAGCCTTGCGGTACCCGTGCATTTACATAGCATTCTGTGTTTTTTTGCAGGTCTGGTACACATTTTTAAAAAAATGTATTTTTTTCCAGTAAATAATACATTATGATATAATATATCAGATACTGGTAAAGTATCTGTTTAATTCAAATTTTGTTAGGAGAGAATCCGTTATGGGAGAGACAACATTACAACACCGTATTCATCAGGCGGACATTCGTGTTTTGGAACATCGCAAGCAGTTTATAGTTGCCGGCAAAAATGGTACATGTATGCCAGGTATAGATCCAGAATTCGAGATGTGGCTAAAGAACTGGTTCGATCATTTTCTTAATGCCGATAAAATATAGCACACTGGTTAAGTCGGTTAGGTTTATTTGAAAATTTGCCTGTTGGCGTACAATGGGTTTTCCCATGTATCCGATACCCATGCCCGCTGTGTGTATCATCGGTAAGTCGTTTGCTCCATCGCCAATGGCAATGGCGAAATCGGCGGTGGTGTGGTGTTTTTCACACAGCGATAGCAGGATTTGTTGTTTGGCTTCTGCATCTACGATGGTGCCTAGCACTGTGCCGGTGATGATGCCATCTGTTACCTGTAAGGTGTTGCCATAGCTGTAATCAAAACCTAGTTTTTTGGCGACTAAATCGACTGTAACATCAAACCCACCGGACACAAGAGCGGTTTTTACCCCGTGTTGTTTTAAAGTCCGCAAGGTGGTTGCCGCCCCCTTGTTCATCTGTAACCTTTGGTGTATGACATCAAAAGCGGTGTGGTCTTTGCCTGCTAGCAACCGCACTCTTTCTCGTAAGGACGCTTCAAATGGCAATTCCCCTGCCATAGTACGGGCGGTAATTGTCGATATTTTTTCGCCTAGTCCCAAGTAATCGGCGACTTCGTCTAGGGTTTCGTGGGCAATCATCGTCGAATCCATATCGGACACAAACACTTTTTTTTGTCGATGGGCAAGGGTACCCATACCGCAATCTACTTGCGTTCGCAAATCGTCCAAAGCAAAGCCCTTGCCATCGTAACAAAACAGTATATCGACCGCCCGTGCCGACAAGCGGTTTATATGGATATGCGATCCTTGATTTTGTGTAATGCGATCTATTGCCCATTGCTGTATGGCGTCCATATCTGCTACAGTATATGGATATACCAAAGTTAAAAAATGTGTGTGCATTGTCTTGCATGTCCCTAATATATAGATGAAAACCGTTATAGCACCGCATATTACGGGTACTACCAAGCGGAGTATAGCACATTTTTACCAGCAGGAGTCAAAAAAATACGAAAATCGTAATTTTCCTGTTGACATTTGCGTATATATATCGTAAATGTAGTATACGATTTTTGTAAATATAATAGTGTAGCCACGAAAGGATGTACATATGACATATGAAAAACCGACTGTAAAACCGCATTGTGCCGATTTTTCTTCTGGTCCTTGTGCCAAATATCCCGGCTGGGACATTGGGCATTTGCACTTGGATTGTTTGGGCAGGTCGCACCGATCGACCCTTGCCAAACAGCGGCTACAACAGGTTATCGACCACACCCGCCGCATATTGGATATTCCCGCCGATTACAGAATCGGCATTGTGCCGGCATCGGACACAGGGGCAGTGGAAATGGCGTTGTGGTCGGTGTTACACAACGGGGTTGGTGTCGATGTATACGCTTGGGAAAGCTTTGGGTCGGGGTGGGCATCGGACATTACACAGCAATTAAAATTGACGGATTGTAATATTATACGAGCCCCTTATGGCGATTTACCTGAATTGGTACACACCGCCGATCGGGATATGGTGTTTACATACAATGGCACCACTTCTGGGGTGCGGGTGCCGAACACGGATTGGATTTCCACTGAACGAACGGGTGTAACCCTATGCGATGCCACTTCGGCGGTGTTTGTGGAAAATCTCGATTGGCAAAAATTGGACATTACCACTTGGTCGTGGCAAAAAGCCTTAGGCGGTGAAGGGGCACACGGTATGATTGTGCTAAGCCCGCATGCGGTTGCCCGTATCGAGGCGGCAAACCACACCTATCGCCCCCTGCCAAAAATCTTTCGCATGTGCAAAAACGGCACACTTATCGAAGGTATATTTAAGGGGGCAACCATTAACACCCCCTCGATGCTGTGTGTAGAAGACCTGTTGGCGTGTTATCGCTGGGTGGATAAAATCGGTGGACAATCCGCATTACAGCACCGCAGTTATGAAAATTTGGCGGTACTAACCGATTGGGTAGACCGCACAGATTGGGTGCGGTTCTTAGCCACCAATGCCGCCACTCGATCGAGTACCGCTATGTGTTTGGTTTTACAAAATGCGAAAGCGGCAAAACCGCTGTGTGCCTTACTCGAAAACTGCGATGTTGCTTACGACATTGGGGCGTATCGAGATGCTCCAGCGGGACTGCGTATTTGGGGCGGTCCGACAGTCGAAACACAGGACATTCGTATCTTGACAGAGTGGATCGAATGGGCGTACCACACAGTACAAACATAATGAAAGGACCATTAAAAATGACACATTATATCGAAAAATTGATTGAAAACTTTGGCGGTATGAGTGCTATGGCACGATTGCTAGGACACAAAAACCCCACCACCGTACAGGGGTGGAAACAGAAAAAACGCATTCCCGAATGGCGGATGAAAGAGATTTTAACGGTGGCAGAAAAAAACAATATCCCTATTCCCGCAGAATTTCAAAACTCCGGCGGGGTAAGAGTGTTGATTGCCGATGACCTGTCGCCGATGGCGGTGAAAATATTCGAACAGGCGGGGGTGCAAGTGGATGTAAAAGTGGGTTTATCTCCCAAGCAGCTGATGGACAGTATTGGCGATTATGATGGGCTTGCCATTCGATCCAGTACTAAAGTGACCGCTGAGGTGCTGGACAAAGCCCGCCGCTTGCGAGTCGTTGGACGGGCAGGTATTGGCGTCGACAATGTGGACATCGCCCACGCCAGTAAAAACGGTGTGATTGTTATGAATACACCGTTTGGCAATTCTATCACCACCGCTGAACATGCGATTGCCATGATGTTTGCCTTAGCCCGCTCGATTCCCCAAGCCAATCAATCTACGCACTTAGGTAAATGGGAAAAGAAACACTTTGTCGGGGTGGAGCTGACCCGTAAAGTATTGGGCTTAATCGGCGTTGGCAATATCGGCTCTATCGTTGCCAACCGGGCATTGGGCATCCGTATGAAAGTGATAGCGTACGACCCGTTCTTGTCAGAAACACGGGCAAAAGAAATCGGCGTACAACGGGCGGACAGCCTCGACGCATTGTTGGCACAGGCGGACTTTATCAGCGTCCATACCCCCTTAACCGACAGCACCAAAAATATTTTAAACGCCCAATCGTTGGCAAAGTGTAAGGATGGTGTCCGTATTATCAACTGTGCCAGAGGCGGTATCATCAATGAGGCGGACTTGCTGGACGCTTTAAACAGCGGCAAAGTGGCAGGGGCCGCCTTAGATGTGTTCGAAGTCGAACCGGCAACAGAAAATATGTTGTTCGGACACGACAAAGTTATCGTAACCCCCCACTTGGGGGCATCGACCACAGAGGCACAAGAAAATGTCGCCCTACAAGTTGCTGAACAAATGAGCGATTACTTGATAAACGGCGGCATTCGCCACGCCCTGAACATGCCTTCTGTTACCGCTGAAGACGCCCAAAAAGTATACCCGTATATGGAGCTGGGAACATACTTGGGCAAGGTTGCCGGGCAAGTGATGGGCAACGCCCACATCAGGGGCATTTCCATCGAAATGGGCGGGGCATCGGCACAACTGGACGCAAAACCCATTACCCAAACCGTGCTGTCCGGCTTGTTCGGCGTGTTTAACGACACGGTAAATGTGGTCAACGCCCCGCTGATTGCTAAAGACCGCAACATCGATGTTGCCATCACCCAATACCAAGCCGACAGCGACTATAACACCGCCATATATGTAAAAATCTTGTTGACATCCGGACAACAAATATCCATCGGCGGATCCCTATTCGGTGCCAACAACCCCCGCCTTATCAGCATCAATGGCATTCGAGTAGAAACCGAATTCTGCCCGCACATGCTATACACAGTAAACCACGATGTCCCCGGTCACATAGGACAGCTAGGAACTTTACTAGGACAACAAGGCGTCAATATAGGGTCGTTCGCCTTAGGCAGATACAGCGACACAGGGCAAGCCATGAGTATCCTCGAAGTGGACGAAAGCATACCCGATGCGGTCATCGAAACCATCAGCCAAATGGATACGGTCATCGATGTAAAACGCATTGATATTTAGGGGGGCTAGACTGCTTGCACATCACAGTAAAAACCCAGACTAAACAATAAAATCTAGATTAACATTGTAGTTTTATGGTATAGTAAATGGGAGCGAGTCCACATATAGGGTGTTATTATCAGGAAAACATAAAATGACAGATTTTAAACAAGAAATTGAGAAAGTCGTAGATAAGCGGAAAAAGCTTTATAAAGAAAATCCCGACGACATGGAATCTAGATTTAATGGGGAAAAGGAAAGTGCGAAAGAATATAATGGGCGGCAACTTTTGGAATTATTGCAAAATGCGGATGATGAAAAATCTACTTGTGTATCCATCGAATTGGATACTGAAAAATCAACTTTGAAAATATCGAATGGCGGTACCGATTGTACACCTTTTTCAATAGAAGGGATTAAATCTTTAATGATTCCCAATCGAAGCCCAAAAAAAGGGGAAAAATACATTGGCAATAAAGGGCTTGGATTTCGTTCTTTGGTAACTTGGAGTGAAGAAATCGGTATCATTACAAATGGGGTAAAGATAACTTTTTCCAGGGACATTGCCGATTGCATTTATAAAAGTATGTTTAGTAAAGAACAAAGGCAACAGCATAAAACAGGGCTTGCATTTTTTGCTATTCCAGAAATTGAAGAATATAAGGATGTGCATTCGAATTTTACAACTTCGATTATCATTAAGTATATAAAGGAATATGAACAAAATATACAAGGACAATTAAATGAATTAGTGCCAGAACTTATGCTGTTTTTAAACCATATTGATACTATAAAAATTGACATTGACAATGATGACATCATCAAAGAACACAAAAAAGCAAAATTACAAAGGTGGAATGTTCGTGAAAAAGAGGGGACATTTCCAAAGGATATACTAGGAGAAAACGATGAACAAACAAAATATCAGGTAAAAATCGCTTTTTCTGATGACATGAAAAATAATGAAAAACGATTATTTTCGTATTTTCCTACAAGAGTCGGCATAGCAATGCCATTTATAGTGCATGGCACATTTGATTTAAACAGTTCTAGAAATGACCTAAATGACAGTAAGAAAAATAAATGGGTTCTATCTAAATTGGCAAAACTAATCGTCAAAACAGCCGAAGAAATCGCCCAAAAAGACATACCAACACATGCGTTAAGAATGTTTCAATATGATGGATCCCCTGGTATTTTAGAGAATTTGGGATTTTATAAAAAATTAGAGCGATATAAAAGACATTTAAGAATTTTCCCCTGCACAGATGGAAAATTTAGAAAATTAAAGGATACAATTTACAATCAGCAGCTGTCTGCCTTTGTCGTAAAAACGAACAATAAAGATTTATTCCCCAATTTGCTAATACCTGACGGCGAAATGGAAAGTCTGATAAAAGCGTTTAGAGGGTGTTCGCCCCTTGCGTATAAAGATTTTAATACTGATGATATGAACGCATTAAGTAAAAGGATTGAGAATATAGACCACAGAGCCGAATTAATACATATTCTGCATTCCAATGAAATAAAAGATATATCTATATTTTTGGATAGTCATAAAAAAATTATTAATTATGATACAGATATATTTACACCCGCTTCAAAAGATGCCAGTATTGAACTACCAAATTATATTAATATAACTTTTATGCATCAGGATTTATTTGATGCACTGATAAAACAATTTAATATTGCAGACTCTGATAAAGCAAGGAATTTACAATGCCAACTAAAAGACATAGGCAAAGTTCATAGTTATGAACCCCGCCCCGTGATAGAAAAAATTATCAGCCAAACAAAAAATGAATTAGAAAACGCACCTGATAAGGCAAGTATTATCAAACAAATGGTGCAATGTTTATATAAGAATTATAATCTATTCGAAAGCACACAAATTGAACGCAGTGTTCCCTTGCTAAATGAAAAGGGGGAAGTTCAAAACGCAGAATATTTATATTTGCCAAACGCAAACACCCAACTTATATTTGATGGTGTATTTACGGCAGAACAATATTTGAAATCTCATAAATATTTTGAATTGGAAACAGAGAAAAATATCTCATATACACATATAGAAGGATTTTTTATGTGGTTAGGGGTTAATAAGTTTCCGAAAATGGAAAAAGATCCTAATGATTCTGCATATGTTAAAAAATGCTTGCAAAATATACCTGAATATAATGGTTGTTATTCGACCGATAGCGAAACAGTACAAAAATTAGAGAAAATTATAAATAATATCAAGGTACAAGATAAGGGATTAGAAAAAATATTATTGTGGTTTCTGTTACACAAAGACCTAAATAAACTAATATTATCAGCTCAAACTATTTGGTATAGTAAAGATAAACAATATGCAAATGGAAATTCTGAAGTGAAATATTCCTACATTGCATGGCAGATGCAACAAACAAGCATTTTTAAAGATTACTTAATTGACGGTAAAGGTTATAATGATTTTCAAATTGATTATGAATATATTATCGAAAAAACAAACACATCAGAAAGGGATATAGACAATATTTTATTAAAAATTGGGGCGGTGGAACATTTTCATGAATTATCCATTGAAAGGGTAAGACAACTGCTACAAGAGCGATCTGAAAAGGAGATTATACAAGGTATACAAACTTTATATGAGAAATGTGTTAGACATTATAGTAAAAATAGAACGGCATTACAAGATGCTAATATAGATCTATTGGCGAAAAAAGATGACCAACTCGCATATTTTGATCCACAAGAAGTATATTATTCGGATAGAAAACTGCCTAAGTATATTTTGAAAAACCATGCAATCATATACTTACCTAAAAGGGTGGGTAAAAATCAAGTATGTGCATTTTTTGGCATTCAAGAACCCCTATTCAGTATGACCGTAAACAAGGTGGAAGAGCATAAAAGCATAACAAAACAGTTTTACGAAAAATTTAAACAATTAACACCTTATATATTGGCATACCGATGCCAAAATATTGACAGTGATACAGAATATGAAAACCAATTAAAAAAGCTTAAAAATATCCGAATTAAGTTGTGTAGTGTTATTGAAATCAGCGATGGTGATGATTTAGAAAACTATGATTATATCACAGATAGAGATACCCATTATATAAAAGTAAATGCGGATGCAAGTTGGCAAGGTATATGTTCAGAGTATGAATTTCAAACCGCCTTTGCGGATATTTTGGGTTTAGCATTTGATGTTGAAAGTGTAGAATATGTTGGCGATATGTTAGACAAAGAAGAAGCCTATATAAAAAAGAAAACTATACATGAATTAGGGGATGAGGCACTAAAAAAAGCACATAAGGCACTGGGGAAAGATAGCGAAATGATTATATTTTGGCGGTGTATATACAATATATCAAATAAATCACATTCTCATATTTTTGATGATAAAAAACAAGCCGACATAGACATAGCCAACCGGATAAAATGGGACTTGGGGCTTGATTCAGATATTGAAAATATAAGCTACGAAAACCTATCCAACGACACAGATAAGGTTATTACTCTATCGAAAAAATTGCAAATATCGCCCGACGAGTTAAATGGTAAATTGCCAAATGATAACAAACTAAATTTTAAACAATACCATGTAGAACAATTACAACAAAAGTTTGGTACCCAAAAAGAAAATGTCGTAAGAAAAATATATCAATATTGTGAAGATCATGACCAAAAACAACAATTTATAGAAAAATGCACTTATTATAAAGAAGCCAATTACAGAGAATATATTCAAGACAAATCTAAAAATAATAAAGATACTTTTACAATCGATTATGATAATATCGTTGAACAGTATATAAATAAACATTTTGACTATATACAGGGTGTCCAACCTACACAAACAGATTGGCGAGAAATTGTAAAAAACAATAAACAAAGATACCCGAACAACCTAGAAAATGAAGATCTTAACAGTCTGTTATGTTTTAAAAATGTAGATGATAAAATACGAAGCATAATAAACCAATGTTCATCTGATGACAAGACAGATGTAATGGATGATTTGGGTACAGTAACAGATAATGATATAATACCCGATATTATAGATACAGAGCTTACAAAGCCAGAATTTTCTATTGATAATACAACAAAAACAAAAACGGGTGGTCGTAGACATTCACAAAGACAACAGCAAGAACGCAAAAAACGAGGGGACAGGGCGGAACAAATAGCACTACAATCTTTAAAACAACAATATGACGAAGACAATGTAAGGCATATATCAAAAGATGATGATAGTGCCGGATATGACATAGAGTATTACAACGGTGAAAATTGGAAAAAGGTAGAGGTAAAAGTTTTGTCCAACGGGGAATTTTTTATTTCGAAAAACCAATATAAATTTGCAAAAGAATACCAAAAAAACTATGAAATTTTTCTTGTTGATATAGACAACAATAAATGTTATCGAATATCAAAAAATGCTTTTCAACACATTGAGAATAATAAAAAACCAAATGAGTTTAAAGTAATTTACGAATTGCTCCACATTTCATAACACATATCATCGATAAAAATCCAGCTTAATTTGCACCTGTTCGGGGGGTACGCCCGCAGGGATTTTTATGTGGTGCCAGCGTTGTGTGGGGATGACGCCCTGTTGATTTTGGTGTAAAATGATACTGCTATCGGTGGCGTAATCGTAGTATTCCATTGCTCCTTGTAGTACGGTTATCCGTCCCCATACCCCTTGTGCGGTGTTGTGTTTTTGGAATAGCCCTTTGGGGATTTTGTCGCCCCGCCAAGTGCCGACTGTGCGGTACCATGTAACATCTGTTGGCAGGGGGGGCATTTTGTATATTTTATCCATGTTTCTGATCCTTTGTTAAAATTCACGGGACATTTTTACGGCTTGGTGGTCGAGTAACAACATCTGTCCTCCTTGACTGATAAAGCTGTGCATGGCTGTGTTATCGGTTACATGGGTGGCACAGACCCATCGTACGCCGTATGTTTTCCATATATCGGTCATCGGCAGGGTGGGACCCAGCACCATCACATCGGCGTTTTGTGCCAAAAATAACAAGCGGGGCAATGACCCATTCATGAGAGTTTGGGCGGTGATGATGACAAAATCCATTTGTGGTAATATGGTGTCTGCTTGCTCTGCACTGTATTGTCCTTGTTTGGGTTCCCGTTCGATAACTTTTAAATCGGGCAAAATGTTTAAAGAGGCGGGGAAAAATCCCACACTTGCCTTGTCGCCGTGGCATTCTCTTAACGGTCTAAACCCCCACGATTCGGGGCGGGTGTCCCCTTGTATGTGGCGGTTATAATGGGCATTTATTGCCGATATGCCCACCGCTCGGTTTAAGTCGTCATCGCTTAACGCCCGCTCTGCTAGCTGCCGCAAGGTAAAGCGGTGTAACGCCCCCGCATCGGGCAAAGTCCGTCCCCCTTCGGTGCCCCTATCGGGGGCACGGCACAGTCCCGCCCCTGTGTCTGTAGACCCCGCACACACGGTCATCACCCAATTATGCCCAATAGTTACCGTTTGTACAGGCTCCGCAGCAATAGGGGCGATTAAATCGTCATATAAACAATCCCAGCCCCACCACTTTTTTAACGATATAACGGTCTTGTCCTGTTTGACAAAGCCGAATTGTTCGATCATATGGGCGGGCGGGCGACTGATACATAAAATACGGGTGATGGTCGTATGGTAGTGGCGAACGATGTCCTCGAACTGTGGGTGGTTGTTGCGGACAATCACTACATCCGGGCGGTGTTCAGGATATGTAAAGGGGGCAGTATCGGCAATGTAACAGACTCGCCAACCGCTATTCGCCATCAGCTGGCGAAACCCATCGATGTGGTCGTGTTTACAGCCACAGACAAAGCCGTATTTCATAAATGGCGGGGCATTTTGTTGTTTTATATTCTGCTGCATGTGGTGTTGTGCTTTTAAAATCATGGTTTCACTCCTGTTGTTATAAGGGATTTCTATGTGGTGTATGGGGGTTATTGCCGCTGGCATACCCCGCATTTCGTAAATAATGTCTGATATGCGTACCGCTTCATCGCTGTTGTGGGTGATGCAAATAGCCATTTTTTGATGGGTTTTAATATAGCTGGCAATGCGAATCATAAGATCTTTTTTCAGTGCCACATCCAGCCCATTAAACGATTCATCGATCAGCAATATATCCGGGCGGCACAGCAACGCCCGTGCCGTACCCACTCGTTTTGCCATACCGCCGCTTAGTACTTTTGGGTATGTATGTTGTAAATCAGGCGATAACCCGACAAAAGTTAGGGCATCGCAAATATCGTCATCAGTTACCGTCCGTCCATAGGCTTTTGCCCCCAATGCGATATTGTCGCCGATGGTTTTCCACGCCACCAAGCGGTTGTCTTGAAAGACGGTAGCGACAGTTTTTCCCTGCGTATGCACCGTGCCGTTATCGGGGGTTAAAATACCGTTCATCAAGTGTAACAAAGTCGACTTGCCACAACCGCTTCGCCCCATAATGGTAATAATATCGCCCCACGCCCCGTCCAACGACAGACCGCAAAACAACGGGGTGTCATAGTCCAAACCAGAGTTATAGGAAAAATGTATATTTTCAAGCAATTTCATACTATCGCTATTATCTCCACTTCTGTGTATATGTGCGTAATTTCGACAACAGCACCTTATCCAGCACCATATATATCGCCACAATCACCCCCACCCACGCAAACACATCGGCGGTTTCTAGGTTAATGCGGGCGTTGGTAATACGGGATCCGATGCCATTGGGGCTGCCCAGTACTTCTGCCATAATAGCAATTTTCCAGCTTTGCCCCAACGACAAAGTTATTGCCGGTAGGGTAAAACTGATAATGTGCATGCCGCCGATGGTAACGATTGCCCGGCTGTACGACATATGAAAACTGCATGCCATGTCGATAATTTTCCTATCCAGCGTGCGAATGGCTTGTTTTGCCGATACATACATAAAAGGCACTTGCGATATAAACACGGTCAGCATCGGGGCGACAATTCCCGCCCCGCCAAACCAAATCAGCAACAGTATAATAAACACGATCGGCGGTATGCTGATAATCAACCGTTCACAGGCGTACAACAAGTTGTCTAGGACTTCGAATTTGCCCGCCAGTAGCCCGACAGCAAGCCCCACCCCCATAGTCAATAAAAACCCCAAAGCCGCCCGTACAAGGGTGATGCCAATATGACGCCATTCGTTTTCATACACCATCATAGCCCACAGCCGGTCGACGGTTTCAAAAATAGAAGGCAGGACGATTGGCGGGTACAGACCGCTAGCGATTTGCCATATGAGTAGCACCCCTGCAAAGCCGAAAATTTTATATACTGTTGTACGCATGACACACATAAGTTACGGGTTTAAGTAAAATCCGGCAGCGGGCAATTTACCGCCGATAATGGCGGGGTTTAGGTCGCTCATGATGGTATAAAACCGCTCGATGTCAGGTTGCAGGGTTTGGGCATCTGCGACAAACACATTCCAATAGGGAAACGATTTGGCAAATACCGCCCCTTGTCCTTGCCAGACGGTTTCGGTCACATTTTTAATCCGCTGTGGATCGTTTGCTAAGGCAACAGCGGACTTTTCCATAGCCGTTTGCAACGCCCCAATAAAGGTTTTATTTTGTTGCCAAAAGCTGTATCGTATGGCGACGCCGGCTTGCGGTATAAACGGTTTTGTATTAAAAATCCGCCCGTATTCGGCTGTCATATCGATACTGCGATAAAACGGTGTGGCGGCTTTTTTCTGGGATCCCATAAGGACTTTGGTTGCCGCTACTTCTGGTAACAACACTGTATCTGCTTGCCCCGATAGTGCCAATTTTACCGCCACAGGGGGAGCCGATACCCGCTTGATAGTAACCCCGCTCAGCTGTAATTTTTGTATCATTGCCTGCAATACCAAATCGGGCATGTCATTGGGAAACGGGACAACTACAGTTTTACCTGCTAAGTCTTCTATGCGGGTTATGGTTTTATCGGTGCTGATAACATATAAAATACCGCCGGTGATAATATTCATCAAACGAAAGTCGATCCCTTTGTTAAACAAATTTGCCCCCACATAGCTAGGCACAAAGGTAATGTCGATAGTGCCATCTAGAATCCCGCCCCGCAGCTGATCCGGCGTGTTCCAGCGGACAATGTTTATTTCATCATAATACTGCTTTAAAGACGGGTCTCTGGCGGCATCGACCATCAACAGCCCCACCCCTACAGGCGGCACAAACACGGTTACCGACTTTTTCACATCCGCATACGCCCACTGGGCGGATACCATTCCTAGTAACAGCGTCCATATAACACCGTATACCACATTGTATATATATCGTTTCATTGTTTTTTCCTCCTTACAAAAATATATAAAACAGCAAGACTGTACCATATTAGGACTGATTTAGTATTGATTTCAATCAATGGCGGCAAAAATTATATATACTGTTCGGCAATGGTGTCCATATTGTGGACAATAAACCCGGTGTTGGTAACGGTGAGCACCCGTTGTTTTTTGAGAGTATTCAAACATCTGGACAAACATTCGGGGGTTAGGGACAGTTGTTGAGCAAGTACCCGCTTGGTAGAGTGCAGGACAATATGTTTTTCATTGTTTACCACATCGCCTTCAGCGGTTAATAAAAACGCTTTAATGCGTTCGATGGCACTGTTGTTTTTTAGGGTGTCGATGTAGGATACCTGTTTAAAAATCCGCTCGCCCATTTCCGCCATCAGTGCCAACGCTACCGCATGGTTGTCTTTCACCGCATCGACAAACGCATCGGCATTTAAACGCAACAACTGCGTATGTTTTAAAGCACTGACGGTCACCGGATAGTGTCGTGGGTGTAACATATTGGCAATATGGGCAACAAACTCCCCTGCGGACAGCACATTCATAACATGTTCATCACCATGTATGTCCAAACGATACACCTTGACCGCCCCGCATATGACAAAGTAATAATAGTCGATATAATCGCCCTGAAAAAACACTTCTTGCGGCGTGTAAAAGTCCAACACCTTAGCCCCCCGCAACAAGCTTTTTCGTTCGATCTGCGTAAATAGACAAAACACAGGATTATCAAATACAGCGTCCATAAGCCCCCGCCCCCCTCCGATGGTATGTTGAAAGGCAAAATAAGATATAGGACTATATTAGCACAGTATACATACATATGTAAATAGATAATGTTGTGTTTTATATGTTTATAGTTGTGCGTTTTTGTTTTTGGTGGTATAGTGCGGGTGGCGAATTAAGAAGAGAGGAAATGCATTATGGAAGCCATACACAAAAATTTATTAGAATTTATGGGCAATCGCAATACTTTTGTTATTCCCGTATATCAACGAAATTACGCATGGGATAAACAACAGTGTGAACGGTTGTTCGATGACATCGCTAATGTGCATATTGAAGGTTTAAAAACCTATTTTTTGGGGGCGTCTGTTGTGGTGTCTGAACGCAGTAATGAACTGATTCTCATCGATGGGCAACAACGCATGACCACTATTTCATTGTTGTTACTAGCCATATGCAAGTTGCTAAATAGCAATAAAATAAAATCTAGTGATGAATTTTTATCAGAGACAATTTGGGAAGATTATTTGGTCAACAAAAGATTAAAAGAAACTACCAAATACATCCGCTTAAAACAGGTAAATCAAGATAGTGAGGCATACACGAATTTATTTTATGACGAAAGTTCTGACAACTACGACAACGACCCTGAACTGAAAAAGACCGCCATATATAAAAACTACAAAATTTTGGAGAAAAAAGTACTAGATTTTTGCCGAAAATATACCATTGACGATTTATGGCAATGCTTTAAAAAATTACAGATTGTACAAATCGAATTAAAAACAGAACATGGCGACAAGCCACAATCGGTTTTTGAAACCATTAACGCTACGGGCAAACGCCTAGAAGATGCCGATCTCATTCGCAACTATGTGTTAATGAATCGATCGAAAGAGGTACAGGAAAAATGGTTCAAAGAGTATTGGAAACCCATTGAACGCCTTACTAGAATCGAAAGCAAAAAAGAGGTGTACGAATCCCATACCACACAAGCCATATGGTACTATCTTATGTATCAAAAAGCATCCTATTTTAACGAAAGGGATATTTACAAAGAGTTTAGACAATATGTAATGGGGTGGGAGGAAAGCCGATTAGAACGCTTTATTAACGAAATCAAGCAATTTGCACAATATTATCGCTGGTTTGTGGTTAAAGCGGATAATCCAAATTTTGAAAAATATCTACAAATGTTTAGAACCTTAGGGCAAACAACACCTTATTCTTACTTCATGTCTTTAATGGATGCCTACAATGAACAGAAATTGGACGAAAAGACGGTTTGCGGTGCATTGAAGTTTATTTTAACATATTATATTCGTCGCTCTGTTCTTGATTTAAGTACGAACCCATATAATAGCTTATATCCCACATTAGTGAAAAATATAAAAAAATCGACACAACAAAGTCATCTAGATTCATTATATGATGTGTTTGCTAGGCTGCCTTATGGGAGCAGATACCCAAAAGATTCAGAATTGAAAGACGATATGGCAAAACAAGAATTTTATCGTTTTAAAAAAGTAACAAAAATTGTTTTAGAAACTATGTGTAATCACCAACAAAAAGAAAAAGTTACCATTGATAATACCATTACTATTGAACATGTAATGCCACAGAAACTTACACCCGAATGGGAAAAAGACCTTGGCGATAATTGGAAAGATGTACGCGAAAGGTGTGTACATACAATCGGTAATATAACTTTAACTGGCTATAGCTCTGAACATAAAAACAAACCCTTTGCCGAAAAAAAGCAACTTATGAAACAATATAGCCACATATCCCTAAATAAATATTTTGAAGATATAGACACATGGGACGAGGCTGCTATTAGGCAACGGGCAGAACATATGATTGATTTGTTTATTAAGGTATATCCTGATATAAAAGACAGAGAAAAATATCGTACAGAAAATGATAAAGATGCTCTACTCGATTTTACAGATTGGGTAGAAATTCGATTTTTTCAAAATTCGCTTCGAGAGTTGGACATGTTAAAAAAAGGATTCAAACCCGAGTCTATAAAGATTGGTGATAAGAAAATAGAGGGCAAAACATGGAAAGAAATTATGCCGAAAGTACTGCAGTATTGTGAAGAAACTTGCACCTTGCAAGCAATAGAAGACAGTTTAACTTCTAAAAGCCGAGAATATTCAGATGAATTGAAAGTGAGCATTGTATCTGATAGCAAGATAAGTAATTGGACTGCCCAACAATCTGTAGACTTTTTGCGTAAATTGGATATATGCGATAAATTAGAATGTATACAGATTAAATTGCAAGTAAACCCTAGATTAGAAGAACTTCAGGAGAAAGCTGGTCGATATTGATGTAGCAACGAAAAAAAGTATATCATCCCCCCGTTATTATAGCCCTGCCGTCTAGGGAATGATTGGTGTAGCAACGAAAAAAAGTATATCCCCCCCCCCCCCCTCTTTGCTGTGACTGATAACTTTCTATGACCCATATTGTACTTTAATACACAATATGATAAACTACTCGCACTATGGCACGACATGTGATTTTTTCTTTACAAGGGGTACAGGCGGGGTATACGGATACGCCTTTATTTACCGATGTGGATATGTTTTTACATGCGGGGGATTGTTATACGCTGGTGGGGCGGAACGGTGCCGGCAAGTCTACTTTGTTTGATGTTATCGATGGGGCGTTGGGTATCGATGCGGGGGAGCGGTTTTTGCTCGATCCGCTGACTGTGTCCCGATTGTACCAAGACCCTATAAAGCCCACAACAGGCACCGCCCTTGATTTTGTGTTATCGAAGGGCGGGATCGAGAAACATCGGGCGGAGTCGTTGTTGTATGAATTGGGTATTGCCTGTGATATGCCGGCACGGACTATGTCGGGGGGGCAGGTGCGGCGGTGCGATTTAGCGGCGGCATTGGCACAGGCACCGGATGTATTGTTGCTGGACGAACCGACAAACCACCTCGACTTGCCTACTGTCGAGTGGCTGGAGCGGGAAATACAAACATTTCGGGGGGCGGTGGTGGTCATATCCCACGATCGGCGGTTTCTGAGCAATGTGTCGAACGGGGTGTTGTGGCTGGAGGACAAAAAACTGCGGTTTTTAAACAAATCGTTTGCGTTTTTCGAACAATGGCAAGACTCCATATACGCACACGAACAACGCAAATTACAAAAACTGCAACAGCACATCGCCCGAGAACAACGGTATGTGTTGCGGGGGGTAACCGCTCGCCGCAAACGCAACCAACGGAGAGTCGAGCGGTTACACGCTTTACGCACCGAACGCCGACAACGGCAAAACCCCGCTACCGCCACTCTTGTCGCCAATGCCGACAAAACCACCAGCAAACTGGTATTCGAAACCAAACACGCCAGCAAAGCTTTCGACAACACCGTCATATGTAACGATTTTTGTTTCAGAATCCTACGGGGCGACACCATCGGCATTATCGGCGGCAACGGCACAGGAAAGTCGACCCTGTTAAAACTGTTGCTAAAACAAACCCCCGTCGACAGCGGATCCGTACGGCGGGCAAAACACCTAAATATCGCCTATTTTGACCAATACAGGGAACAATTAAACCCGAAACACACCCCTTGGGAAGTACTAGGCAACGGCGGCAATTTCGTAACCATCGGCGATAAAGAGGTGCATGTGGTCGGTTACTTAAAACGGTTTTTATTCGAATATGACGACATCACCGCCCGTATTGCCACTTTGTCAGGGGGACAAAAAAACCGCCTTATGCTTGCCAAAATACTAGCGGAAAAATCCGATGTGATGATCCTCGATGAACCGACAAACGACCTCGATATGGACACGCTGGATGTGCTAGAAGACATGCTAGCCACATACAAAGGCACCCTCATTATCGTATCCCACGACCGGGATTTTCTAGGGCGATTATGTGCCTGCCTATTGGTCATGGAAGGGCAAGGAGTCATCCGTGAAATCATCGGCGATTGGGACGATTATATGCGGATTAAGGAAAAGGACAGTGGTAAAAAAAGCAAACACACCGCCCCTAAACGCACCCCGAAAAAACAGCTAAGCAAACCCGCCCCCCTACCGCCAAGAGAACACAAAAACCGCCTGTCGCCAAAGGAACAACACGCCTTAAAAACCCTACCCCTCGAGATGGAAAAACTGATGGACACCATCGATAAAATGCAAACCTTACTACAAGACCCAAACCTATACACCAAAGACCCCAACACCTTCACCAAAGTATCGACCGCCCTAGCCATGAGCCAAGACGCCCTCGACAAACTGGAAACCCAATGGCTGACATTGTCGGAAAAGGCAGATAATATTGGTTAATCTTGCGGCGGCGGGTGTTGCTGATTTTCCAACACCGCATCGATCTTTTTCTCCAGCCGCTCGACGATTTTTTCCATGTGCATAATATGGGCGTGGTCTTCGTCTAGGGCGTGTTGTAATTTGGCTTGGCGATAGGCACTTATCTCTTCCACCAGCACAGCGACAAACAGGTTAAAAAATACAAATGCGGCGATCACCAAAAAACTGACGAAGTATAACCATGACCACGGCGATACCACTTCCATAGTTTCATACATCACATCGGTCCAGTCTTCTAGGGTAAACACCCTAAACAAAGTCAACATGGCAATACTGAAATTGTCCCATAACCCTGATGGGGTATCGTTAAACAGCGATACGCCAATGATGGCATAAATGTAAAATATGATAAACAGCAATACTAAAATGTCGACAAATGCCGGTATGGCTTTTAGTAATACATCTATCAGCTCTTTTAATTGGGGGCGAATGGTAATCAGTCGCAGGATTCTAAACACCCGTAACACTCGCATAACCATAGCAAATTCTGTGTGTCCTACGGGTATCATAGTGATGGCTACAATGGTAAAATCAAATATGTTCCAGCCGTTGCGGAAAAACAACCAAAACCGTCGGTACGACAACAACCGCAAGGCAATTTCTGCAACAAAATATATACTGATAACACCGTCGAGAACAGTTAAAAACCGTTCATAGGGAATAGCCACACTTTCAAAAGTCTTAATCCCCAGCACAACCGAATACAACAATATAATAGCGGTGCTGATATTTATAAACAGTTTATGACGGGTGATACGGTTAAAAGTACTTCGATAACGGTGCATAATAGTATACGATAGGTCAAACAGTTAAAAAAAATTTTGCCTATACTACACTATTTCTGTAGGGCTGTCAGTATTTTTTATATGGAATGTACCACAAAAAAAGACCCCTATAAATAGGGGCGTGTAGTAGAGAGAGTTATTAAAGAGAACATTAGGGCATCAGATTGCCCAAACTCATTAATACATACATCATACTATATAAACATGATAATGTAATGCGTTATTGTTGCATGGCTATTGTGTCATAAATGCATAACTTGTATATGAAACGGTTTTTGTGTGCATTTTACACATTAGGTGGGGGGAGAGGGGGGGGGCGTGCCGTTATTTTTTGTATGTATCCGTATTTAATGCCATTGTTACGCCTTCGTATACACGATCTGCATAGGTATTTTCAATGGTGGTGCATGTTTTTTGTCCTGCTGTTGGCATTATGACAATGTGTGTATCACACTTAGGGGGTTAGGGCACCTAAAATATCCGCATTGATGTCATCGATAATCTTTAATCGATCAAAGTCTGGCGGATCTGATGGGATGTTTTCCTCTTTACGAATCCATTCGGGCAATTGGGGCATAAATGCAAAGTGATGGGCGGGGGCGGTGGATTTTTGGACTACGGGGGTGCCTACTTGTTGTACTGCTCTGTACAGGGGCTCGGTTTGGAATTGCGGTTGTACCACTTTGTCGCCTGTGATGGCAATAATAGTCACATCTTGTGCCGACAAAGGCTGTGGTATGGTCAGCCCTTGAAAAGCCGGGGCAACGACAATCGCATGTCCGTTGATAAAGGGCGTTACACGGGTGGTGGTGTTGCTACACACCCTTGTTACAAGGGGCGGGAAGCTGTTCATTTGATAGGTCAATTTCCATCGTGGTTTTTTGCAAAAATCTCTGTTGTAAACGGCTTTGTCATTACCATAGTCACAATATAAGCGGTCTTGTTTGCCGTTGTCATCACAATGTTGTTGCAGCAGCTCTATATTTGCCTGTGCCCCGCTAGCAATGAGTATGGTCATACCCCCCAAAGAGTACCCAACACCGTGTACCGTATCGGACATATGTGGCGATAACAGGGTATTTTCTGTTATCAAGTTTAATACACCTTGCATGTCCTTAACCCGTGATTCTAGGGCTGCGGCTGCGGCGGGACCGCCCATCATGGTATCGTTTTGATGATGCAGACCTATCACAATATATCCCGCATCGGCAATTTTTTCGGCGGTGATATGGTGGTTGCGATAGTGTCCAGTGATACCGTGAGAAAACAATACCACATCAAACACGCCGGCTTTGGGGCGGGCATCTTGGGCAACATTAAACATTCTAGGCCCCATTTTTAGGGGCTTGGGTGTGGCATCTGAGGGATACCAAATACCAATATCCATACGGTCTATTTTAATCCGTTTAAATCCCGCCCCATGTGAGGGTATGGTAAATAGGTGAAAGGATAGCACACTGTACAGTATGTATTTTATATATTTTGTCATTTTTTCTCACTTTCTGTTGATACATATACTAAAAAATAGGGCAGAGTACATGCTATACTATCACATTCGATGGGGGGAGGGGGAGTATATTTTCAAATAAATAGCCAAAAATATGTACATCTGTGATGTAATTGCAATGGTGTTATATATCCTCCAACATATCTATTTTATGCAACAAAGGTTTTGTCAAATGTGACAGAGCTATTTTAGCAGTGCCGTCTGCGTTAAAATTGTCGTCCGCCAAAAAAGTATCATAAGCTTGTTTTAGGGGGTGCCATTCTTTGTCGATAATTGAAAACCATGCGGTGTCCCGGTTGTGTCCTTTGACAATCATGGCTTGGCGAAATATGCCTTCGAAAGCAAACCCCAACCGTTGGGCGGATTTTCTAGATGGGATATTATACCTGTTACACTTCCATTCGTATCGGCGGTATCCGTTGTCGAATGCCCATTGCATCATTAATAACATGGCTTCTGTTGCCCCAGTGGTGCGTTTTAGGGTGGGGGCATATTGAATATTGCCCACTTCGATACCCCCATTGGGGCGGTCGATACGCATAAAACTAGCGACGCCAACAGCTTTTTTGGTTTTTGTATGGACAATAACCATACAAGCGGGATCTTGTTGGGTTTCTAAGGTTTTCAAACTGGCAAGATAGGCGTTTTTATCCCGTATGGGGTCGGAAAATAAGTATGTCCAATCGCTGTCGGGGGCGTTTTGAAACGCTTCGAATAAATCTTCGCCATGCTGTGCAGCACACAACGGTACAACACACACATATGTGCCACACAGCCGCACTCCCTTTGGATGCGGGGGAATAGTAAAATCGACAAATTCACCTATTTTCATACAATATGCCTTTCGATAATTTTGCCACATACTAGCCAAATGACACCAGCCCGTCAAGGTAATTTTTCCTATTTACAGGCAACAACAACCAACCCATCGACATTGTCGTCATGTTCTGTGCGTAACACTTCGTAGCTGATATGCACCGCTTTAAACCCGTGTGCGTACAATATATTTTCTGTGGTCGTGCGGTCGTGGCTATAGCGTCCGGAGGGGGTTAGTAAAAACGGCTGTTGTGGATCGTATTCGACCGTAAATATCAGTACCCCCGACTGCTGTAATGCGGTGTAAAACAGCGATATGACAGGCTCTAAATCGCCAAAATAGCACAACACATCGCCGGCAACAATCGCATTGTACACCTGTTGTTTGTCCTGTAAAAACGCCATTAAGTCTGATCGGTGTAGGTGGTCGTAAATGTGCCGGTCACGGGCGATTTTTAACATCTGTTCGGACAAATCGATACCGCTTAAAAGGGTGGTTAACGGACGGATTTTATCGCCCACTAAGCCGGTACCACAGCCCGCATCCAAAATGTGGTACACGGGGGGATTTTGTATATAATCTTGCAGCTGTTGATAAACATAAGTGGGGGCTTGGTAATTTAAATCGTGTAATTTTTGTTCAAAGTCTTCGGCAAAGTCGTCGAATATTCCTTGTACATACTGTGGATTTTGCTGGGCGATGTTTTCCCCAAGCACGGCCGATGCCATCACTTGTGCTTGCGGGTTGTCGGGAAAATTGTGCCGCCACCAGTGGGCATTTTCTACCGCTAGCGGCTTGTTTAAGCGATACAATTCGTACAAAGCAATACCAAAATTACGATGCACAACCGCCAATTCTGGGTCGTGCTGCATGGCGTGTTTGTAATATACCACCGCTTGTTCATAGTCGGCATTTTCATAATAACACAGGGCAAAATCGTTTAACATGTGGGCGTCCGTATGACACACCGTATAGGCGGTTTTAAACATGTCGATCGCCGCTTGCCAATCGGATTTTTCCAAGTAAATATCCGCCGCCCAACGGAGCGATAAATAGTGGCGGGGATCCCTGTGCAACGCCTGTTTGTAATACGACAGAGCGGTGTCCAAATCCCCGTCACAGTGGGCGGCATCGGCTAATGTGTATAAACTGTCTGTAGTGTCTGTAGTGTCTGTGGTGTCTGTCATGGTCGTGTTGCATATGGTGTGCTCTGTTGTATAGGCTGTCTATATCTTGCATGGTGTACCCTTAAAAAAACAGGGCGGTTACGGGTATGGCACAGGGGGGCGTGTGGGTTCATTGTAAGTATTTTTACATTTTGTGCAACAAAATACTTGCATATGCACATAAAATCGTGTACTAAGGCACAGAATCAAAATATATCACACGACCCATGAAAGGACAGCGATATGAAAAAAGACATTCACCCAGAGTATCACACTATCACGGTTGTCATGACCGATGGTACCGAATACCAAACCCGTTCCACTTGGGGCAAGCAAGGCGATGTTATGAAATTGGATGTGGATTCGGTTTCTCACCCGGCGTGGACAGGCGGTCCGCAACGCTTAGTAGAGGGCGGTCAGTTGGATCGGTTTAACAAAAAGTTTGGCGGTTTGGGCATATAATTTTCAGCCCGTTATCAACGGTGAGAATCCTGTCTATTTGGCGGGATTTTGTGCTTTATACAAAGTGTACAAATTGTTCGGGGTGAGGGCGTTGTTTGGGTACGCTTTTGGCGATGCCGCCTACCATAAACATAGCCGCTATAAAGGCGTTTTGTGCAAAGTGAAATTTTTCTGCTATGCGGGTGCGGTCTTCGTCTGTGGGGGTTATCCATACTGCCCCAAAATTGAGGGTGTTTAAGGCTAGATAAAAATGCGAAGCCGCACAGATTGTCGCACACATCTGGTCGTGTGCAGATGGGCTGGCGTCGCTGTTGTGGGTGTGGGTTACAAATACGAATGCCCCGACATTGTTTTGCATAATGTCCATTTTCATGGCGATCTGCTCTGCGTGTTCGGGGTATACCTGCAGACGGGCTTGTTTTAATGCGGCAATGTGTGCATCCCTTTTGTCCCCTTGTAACACATAAAATGTGTAAGGCAGTAGACCGCCATAATCGGGGGCGGAGGCGACCGCTTTAAATATTTCTGTCCATTGCTCCGCACTGGGGGTTTGCTTGGTAAGCGTCCGCATCGGGTTCGACACACGGTTTTGCAAAGCGTTAAGTACAGCGTTCATTGTTATACCTTTCGTTTTTTCACAACATACAATAAAATACCGCACTAGTAAAGTCCCTTTTTAAATGTGTTGTCTTTTTTTTGTGTGGAATTATCTGTTGACTTATGTGCGTGATGTGTGTAAAATCGTTATTCGTATTTTGGCAGGCTTTTAGAATAAGGGAGATGACAGATGGGATATACTGTTGCGGTTGTTGGGGCGACGGGCAATGTGGGTCGGGAGGTATTAAATATATTGGCAGAGCGGGATTTTCCTGCGGATGCGGTGATTGCATTGGCGTCCAGTCGTTCTGTGGGCGTTAAGGTTGCCTTTGGCGACAAGGATATAGCCTGTCAAAACTTGGCGACATTTGATTTTACTGGTGTCGATATTGTGTTGTCGTCGCCGGGGGCGAAGGTGTCTGCCGAATATTCCCCTAAGGCGGCGGCGGCGGGGGCGATTGTTATTGATAACACTTCGTATTGGCGTATGGATGACGATGTGCCGTTGGTGGTGCCAGAAGTAAACCCACAACATTTACAAAATATCAAAAAAGGTATCGTTGCCAATCCGAACTGTTCGACTATTCAAATGTTGCTGGCGTTAAAACCGTTACATGATATAGCCTCGATTGAGCGGGTGGTGGTGTCCACTTACCAAGCCACCAGCGGCGGCGGCAAACAGGCTATGGATGAATTGTTTACCCAAACCCGGGCAATATATGTCAACGACCCCATCGAACAGCAAGTGTTTACAAAGCAAATTGCTTTTAATTGTATCCCGCATGTGGATGTGTTTATGGACGATGGATACACCAAAGAAGAATGGAAAATGCGAGTCGAAACCCAAAAAATACTCGATGCCAACATCGAAGTATCCGCTACCGCTGTACGGGTGCCGGCGTTTGTTGGGCATGGGGAATCGCTAACCGTGGAATTCGACGGCAATATGAATGAAAATATCGCCCGTGAAGCGTTTCGCAATGCTGCAGGTGTGGTGGTTGTCGACCACCGGGCAGACGGTGGATATGTGACGCAAGTGGAATGTGCGGGCGAAGATGCCGTATATGTATCCCGTATCCGCAACGATAGCAGCAGACAAGATGCCATCAGTTTTTGGTGTGTGTCCGACAATATGCGTAAAGGTGCCGCATTAAACGCTATTCAAATTGCCGAAAACTTAATTGCCCAACGGCTGATTTAATTTTTGTAAACACATGTATAAAAATGATTGCAAGGGACTTTCCGTATTAAGCGAATTTGCGACCAGCACACAGGCACCGCCTACAATAGCATTGCTACGGGCGGCGGTGTCGTCGAGGCGTGAACGAGCCATCTCCCCCCGCACACACACGCATAAACGAAAGAATCACTTTTTTTGAAATTTGTTATCGATGGTTTCGATAATGCCTTCGAGTATTTTAATTTCTGGTAGCCCTACATCGTTTTCCAACCGGGTATAAGCGTCCGAAGACAAGACGGCAATATCTGCATACAGGCGTTTTCCCTCATCCGTTAGGCTGATATAGGTACAGCGTTTATCTCGTGTGTCCATACGGCGGGTGATCCAATCTGTGGTTTCCATACGGTTTAAAATCCCCGTTAAACTGGGGCTAGAAATACAAACCGTATGGCTTATGCGTTCAATGGTGGTTTCCGGGTATTCGTTCAAATAACGCATAATCCGCCATTGTTGTTCGGTTACCCCATGTTGTTTTAAAATAGGGCGAAAATAGTGCATAAACTGTTCCCGTATGCGTAACAAGTTTATGGTTAATGAATTATGTACAGATCGCATATAATATTCTCCTAAAATGTTCATATGTAAATTTTATATGTAAGTTGAGTATACAGATTATACGCATAAAATGCAAACATAAAATATATCATGTATAGCACATGATACGCCGGATTGGATGAACAGCAGTTGCAATCGCTGAGAATGCAAAGGCTAAGCTCCTTAGATTGACCAAAAAAAGAGGCACATAGCTTACACAGTAAAATTTATGTAAAATGAAACAGATTTACCATTATTAGGGCTTAAATACCAAATTAAAATAGGTATTGACAAATGCCTTCAAATTATGATACGGGTGTATGTGTCTTATATATAAGATTATAGTTGCTGGTTAAGGTATATAAAATATTTGTTATTTGAACACAATTAGGAGATATATGATGAGAGAAACGGTTTGTAATAAAAAAATGTTTATGGTGACGGCTTCCTTGTGTGCTGTTGGGGCGTTGACAGGCGGCTTTGCTTATGCGGGGGGACTGCCCGGTGGTGGTAAGGTGATCGATGGGAATGCCCATATTTATCAACGGGGGGATACTCTAAATATTGACCAAAGCACGGACAAAGCGATTATCAGTTGGGAAAATTTTTCTGTGGGTAAGGACAATACGGTAAACTTCAATCAGCCCAGTAGAGATTCGGCAACTTTAAATCGTGTAACGGGCGATTTTACTTCGGAAATTGCCGGGCGAATCAATGCCAATGGCAGTGTGTTTTTGGTCAATCCCAATGGCATATTGATTACTGCCGATGGGGTTGTCGACACGGGCAATTTTGTTGCCTCGACCCTCGATATTGATAACAACGATTTTTTGAATGGCGATTATTCGTTTACCAAAAACGGCTCGAATGGCGTTGTTGCCAATCAGGGGACTGTTTCTGTCGACGATGGCGGTTTTGTGGCGTTGCTGGGCGGAGCGGTCAAAAATGATGGGTTTGTACGGGCACATGTGGGGACAGTTGGTTTTGCTGGCGGCGAAAAGATTGTCATGTCGTTTGGCAATAGCGATTTCCTGCGGGTCGAAGTGCCTACAGACAAATGGAAAGACCTGATAGATGCGGACGGTAACAAAGTTTCTGCTACCCTTGATTTAGGCGGCAAAATCGAATCCCGGGGCGGTTTTATCGACATAACCGTTGCTGATGCGTCCGATATTCTTCGACAGTCTATATCCATCGATGGCGTTGTCTCCGCTAACACCGTGTCCTCGACGGACGGGGTTATATCCATTAGTGGCGGTACTCTGGGAATTGCTGGTAACGGGCAAATCACCGCCGATGCCGATTATGGCAATGCGGGACGGATAGATGTCACCGTGCAGTCGTTAAATATGTCCGCTCCCATATCTGCCACCGCAGCAACAGGCAATGGGGGAACGATTAAAATATCGTTACAACAAGGGGCAAGCCTCAGTCGTGGGGCGGTGCTTGATGTTAGCGGTAAACAGGGCGGTAATGTGTCGTTAATCGGTGGATTATCAGGGGACAAATACTATAAAGTGGTCGGTTCGGGCGATGTTATCGCCGATGGTAGCGATGGCACAGGTGGATATATCGACATATCCAACAAAAACGGCTTGGTCGGGCTGTTTTCCGGCAGCATATCGGCAAAGGGTACGACTATGGGCGGTCGCATTCGTATTGGCGGGGCGTTTCAAGGCGGTTCGTACAACGCAGAAACCAGCTCTCTCGACAAAAAGGCTCAGGATTTATTTGTCCATCGCTGGTCTGATACCGGCGGGCTTACCAGTGCCGGCAAAACTTCCTTAGGCACGGGCGTACACATCGATGCATCGTCTGCATCGGGTGCGGGGGGTACGGTTGTGTTATGGGCAGATCACACCACCAATAATTATGCCCAAATTACCGCAACCGGTGCCACCAATGGCGGAGCGGTGGAAATATCGGGCAAGGAAAAGGTCGACAGTTTCGGTTTAAAACGAGTCGAAGTAGGCAATGGGGTACTGTTACTCGATCCTAAAAATGTGGTTATCGGCAAGTTTGCCGATGGGCTATCACAGGCAAAACGCATTATGTCTACCACACCTCTTGTGTCCCCCTTCGACCTAGACGACAATGATAATTTTGGCATTTCTGTTGCTATCAGCGAAGACGGTACCAAATTAGCGGTGGGAGCAACAGGTGATGATACGGGTGCAGCCAATAATGGGGCGGTGTATCTGTTTAAGGTCGATGGTAAAGGTGCCCAATGGGGCAAGACATTAATACAGGAGTATAAAGTCGCTTATGGGTCTGGTCTCAATGTAAAACAAAGCAATGCACAATTTGGCACTTCGGTAGCGTTTAATGACGATGGTACTAAGCTGGTTGTGGGTATGCCATATATGAAAAAAGTTTTCCAGTATGGGAGCGGTAAAGGTAGAGTTTTCATGTTTTCTGTCGATTGGGACACGGGCGTTTATAGAACTGCTGCACTTGAATATGGGGGCAATGGGTATTTTGGCACCGGCGTTGCGTTGAGCGATGACGGTACCAAATTAGCGGTGGGTGAAACCCATGATAATGGCGGTAACAAGGACGATGCGGGATCGGTGTCGTTGTTTGTGTTGTCTGGCAATGATAAATATTGGGGGAGTTCGAACTATCGCCGGCGTACAGGACGGATTGTACATAATGTTGGGGGGCTTAAATTGTCTGCACATGATGCGTTTGGCTATTCTGTGGCGTTAAGTGGCGATGGGGCGATACTAGCGGTAGGTGCCGTTGGTGATGATACGGGGAATGACAATTCCGGGGCGGTACACCTGTTTAATGTTAAGGGGTCGCCAAGCGATTCGAGTTGGGGAAAATCGGTTACCCACACCGTTAAAATTGCCGATGGAGCAGGCGTTTCACTGAAAGCCAAAGATGCTTTTGGCAGCGGTGTTGCACTAAGTGATGACGGCAAAAGATTAGCCGTAGGTGCCAGATATGACGACACAGGCGGTGAAAACCGGGGGGCGGTATATTTGTTCGCTATCGATGGCAATAAAGTAACCAAAGCCGGCAAAATTGCTGATGGTATCGGCGTGTCCTTGTCTAATACCGATAAATTCGGGTCTTCCGTAGCGTTTAGTGCCGATGGGTTGCGATTGGCTGTGGGGGCATCAGATGACGACAGCCATGGCAATAACGCAGGCACGGTATATTTGTTTGCTGTCGACAGCACCATATGGGGCGTACGGGTTAGCCAAACACAAAAGATTACCAACGGTGTCGGGGGATTGGTGTTAAACTCTGGTAACGAATCTTTTGGCAGTTCTGTTGCGTTAAGTGGTGATGGTCGCAAATTGGCAGTGGGTGCTACACTTGATGATATGGGAAAATCTGATGCGGGTGCGGTGTATTTGTTTACGGTTGCGGATGCCGATTCAGCGGCGAATACCAAATGGGGCAATACAGTTACCCAAACAAAAAAGATTGCCGATGGGGTGGATGGACTTTCATTGCCTGCCACTGGGTATTTTGGTAGTTCAGTTGCCCTAAGTAATGATGGTAGCAAATTGGCGGTGGGGGCTGCGTTTACCGATTATGCCAAAGGTATGGTATATTTGTTTACGGTTGCTGGTTCTGATGCCACATGGGGCAGCACAGTTAGCAACACAAAAAAGATTGCCCTCAGGGGTGAGGTTATATTATCCGATTATGATAGGTTTGGCAGCTCTGTTGCCTTAAGTGCTGATGGCGGTAAATTGGCGGTGGGTGCAAAAGGTACGGGTCTTTCGAAAGGGGCGGTATATTTGTTTACGGTTGCCGGTTCTGGTGCCACATGGGGCAGCACAGTTAGCAACACAAAAAAGCTTGCCGATGGCGTTGTGGGACTTTCGTTATCTCTTGGTCATAAATTTGGCAGCTCTGTCGCCCTAAATGATAATGGTAAAAAATTGGCAGTAGGTGCCGATGGTGATGATTCCAAAGGTGCGGTATATTTGTTTACGGTTAGCGGATCCACTTGGGGCGATACCGTTAGCAAAACAAAAAAGATTGCCCACGGGGGGATAGTTTCGCTGTCCAATGGTAGCAATTTTGGCAGCTCTGTTGCCCTGAATGATAATGGTAACAAATTGGCGGTAGGTGCCGATGGTGATGATTCCAAAGGTGCGGTATACTTGTTTACTGTTGGCGGTTCTGATGCCACATGGGGCAGTGCGGTTAGCAACACAAAAAAGATTAAAGACGGGGCGGACGGGCTTTCACTATCTGATCAAGATGGCTTTGGCAGTGCGGTTGCCCTGAATAACAGTGGTGGCAAATTGGTAATAGGTGCCGATGGTGATGATACGGGGGCAATGGATGTAGGGGCGGTATATTTGTTTACAGTCGCTACTTCGGGTGCCACATGGGGCAGTACGGTTAGCCAAACGAAGAAGATTGCCCACGGGGTAGATGGACTTGCATTGGCGTTTGGCGGTGATAGTTTGTTTGGTATTTCTGTGGCGTTAAGTGATGATGGTGGCAAATTGGCGGTAGGTGCCATTGGTGATGACACCGGTGCGATGGGGACGGGTGCGGTGTATTTGTTTACGGTTGCTGCTGGTGCCGCATGGGGCGATACGGTTAGCAACACAAAAAAGATTGCCGATGGGGGCGATGGACTCTCATTATCTGGCTATGATAATTTCGGTAGCTCTGTTGCCCTAAGTGCCAATGGCAACAAATTGGCGGTGGGTGCCTATAACAGCGGCAATGCCGGTGCGGTATATTTGTTTACGGTTGGCGGATCCAGTTGGGGCGGTACGGTTAGCAATACAAAAAAGATTGCCCATGGGAGTGGGGTTTCATTATCCACCGGTGATAAGTTTGGCAGTGCTGTTGCCCTGAGTGCCGATGGTAGCAAATTGGCGGTGGGTGCCAATTGGGATAATACGGGGGCAACGGATGCGGGTGCGGTATATTTGTTTACGGTTGCTGGTTCTGGTGCCACATGGGGCAGTACAGTTAGCAACACAAAAAAGCTTGCCCATGGGGTGAACGGGCTTTCATTATCCGCCGCTGATTCGTTTGGCGACTCTGTTGCCTTAAGTGCCGATGGCGGCAAATTGGCGGTGGGTGCTACAGGCGATGATTTTGCCAATAATGATAACCGTGGGGCAGTATATTTGTTTACAGTTGGCGGATCTAGTTGGGGCGGTACAATCCGCAAATCGCTCAAGATTCATCACGGCGTTAGGGGACTTTTATTATCCTCTGGTGATTGGTTTGGTAGCTCTGTTGCCTTAAGTGCCGATGGTGGCAAATTGGCAGTGGGTGCGGTGAATGATAACACAGGGGCAAATTATGCGGGGGCGGTATATTTGTTTACGGTTGCTGGTTCTGGTGCCACATGGGGCAATACGGTTAGCAACACAAAAAAGATTGCCCATGGGGTGGACGGACTTTTATTATCCTCTGGTGATTGGTTTGGCAGCTCTGTTGCCTTAAGTGCTGATGGCAGCAAATTAGCGGTGGGTGCCAGCCATGATGACACAGGGGCAACAAATACAGGTGCAGTGCATTTGTTAAATGTTGCCGTTGCATGGGGCAGTACAGTAACGCAAGCGGTAAAACTTTCGAATGGGGCATCTATATTATCTGCCACTGTTTTTTTAGGTGATTATGATTATTTTGGTCGTAGTGTATCATTAAGCGATGATGGAACGAAGTTGGCTGTCGGGGCGAGTGGTGATGACGATGGGGGCAGTAATCGAGGGGCGGTCTATCTGTACACTGTTGGTACGGCTAGTGTAGCTGGTGCCACATGGGGCAGTACGGTAACGCAAGCGATAAAACTTTCTGATAGCCATGCCAGCGTTTCTTTGGCTAATGATGATGAATTTGGTCTCAGTGTATCGTTAAGCGATGATGGGACGCAGTTGGCTGTCGGAGCGGGTGGTGATAGCGATGGGGGGACTAGACGAGGGGCGGTGTATCTGTACACTGTTGGTACGGTTAGTACAGCTGGTGCCACATGGGGCAGTAAGGTGACGCAAGCGGTAAAACTTTCTGAGAGCCACGCCAGTGTTTCTTTGGGTGATCATGATTGGTTTGGCTGGAGTGTATCGTTAAGCAGTGACGGGACGAAGTTGGCTGTCGGGGCTATGTATGATGACGATGGGGGCAGTAATCGAGGGGCGGTGTATCTGTACACTGTTGGTACGGCTAGTGCAGCTGGTGCCACATGGGGCAGTAAGGTGACGCAAGCGGTAAAACTTTCTGATAGCCATGCCAGTGTTTCTTTAGGTGATTATGATTATTTTGGCAGTGGTGTATCGTTAAGCGGTAATGGGACGAAGTTGGCGGTCGGGGCTTTTCGTGATGACGATGGGGGGACCGATCGAGGGGCGGTGTATCTGTACACTGTCGGCGGCTCTGGTGCCACATGGGGCAATGCGGTAACACAAGCGGTAAAACTATCACATGGGGCAGCTTTATCATCTGGCACTGTTTCTTTGGATGATGGTGATTTGTTTGGTAGTGGTGTATCGTTAAGCGGTGATGGGACGAAAAGTGGTGACGGGACGAGGTTGGCTGTTGGGGTTAAAGGAAATGACTCTTACAAAGGGGCGGTGTATCTGTTTACTGTCGGTGGTGCCACATGGGGCGGTACAGTAACGCAAGCGGCAAAACTTTCGCATGGGGCATCCCTATCCTCCAGCACTGTTGCTTTGGATGACAATGATTATTTTGGTTATAGTGTATCGTTAAGCGGTGATGGGACGCAGTTGGCTGTCGGGGCGTATGGTGATGATGATGGGGGTAGTGACCAAAATGCCAATCGAGGGGCGGTGTATCTGTACACTGTTGGTGGTATTACATGGGGCAGTATGGTAACACAAGCGATAAAACTTTCGTATGGAGCATCTCCATCTAGCACTGTTTCTTTGGATCGTGGTGATTTTTTTGGTTATAGTGTATCGTTAAGCGGTGATGGAACGAAGTTGGCTGTTGGGGCTCCCTACGATGACGATGGGACTAGTAGTGATATTGCAGATCGAGGGGCGGTCTATCTGTTTACTATCGGCGGTTCCGGTGCCACATGGGGCAGTACGGTAACACAAGCGGTAAAACTATCACATGGGGCAGCTCTATCATCCGGCACTGTTTCTTTGGATAATGGTGATTGGTTTGGTAGTGGTGTATCATTAAGCAGTGATGGGACGAAGTTGGCTGTGGGGACTTCCGGTGATGTGAAAGGGGCGGTATATCTGTACACTGTCGGCGGTTCTGGTGCCACATGGGGCAGTACGGTAACGCAAGCGGTAAAACTTTCTGATAGCCATGCCAGTGTTTCTTTGGATTGGGGGGATGATTTTGGTAATAGTGTATCGTTAAGTGATGACGGGTCGAAGTTGGCGGTCGGGGCTTCTCGTGATGACGATGGGGGTTGGGGTCGATATGTAGATCTAGGGGCGGTGTATCTGTTTACTGTCGGCGGTTCTGGTGCCACATGGGGCAGTACAGTAACGCAAGCGGTAAAACTTTCTGATAAACATCCCAGTGTTTCTTTGGATGTTAAGGATAGGTTTGGTATTGGTGTATCGTTAAGCGGTGATGGGACGAAGTTGGCTGTCGGGGCTTATGGTGATGACGATGGGGGTTGGGGTCGAGGGGCGGTGTATCTGTACACTGTCGGCGGTTCTGGTGCCACATGGGGCAGTACGGTAACGCAAGCGGTAAAACTTTCGCACGGGGCATCTCTATCATCTGGCACTGTTTCTTTGGGTCGTGGTGATTTTTTTGGTTCTAGTGTATCGTTAAGCGATGATGGAACGAAGTTGGCTGTCGGGGCTATATTTGATGACGATGGGGGCGTTAACCGGGGGGCGGTGTATCTGTACACTGTCGGCGGTTCTGGTGCCGCATGGGGCAGTACGGTAACGCAAGCGGTAAAACTTTCGCACGGAGCATCTCTATCATCTGGCACCGTTTCTTTGAATGATTGGTACAAGTTTGGTAGTAGTGTATCGTTAAGCGGTGATGGGAGGCAGCTGGCTGTCGGAGCTAATGATAGGAACGATGGAGATCCCGTTACTCATTATTTTGATTCTGATAGGGGGGCGGTGTATCTGTACATTGTCGGTAATTCTGGTACCACATGGGGCGAGACGGTTACCCAAACAAATACAGAATTTGCCATACACGATGTTACCCTTACTCTTACCAAAAATGAAACATTTGGATCGGCTGTTGCCATTAGTGACGATGGGAAAAAATTAGCGGTAGGTGCCCAGTTTAACGATACCGGCGGCACCGATCGGGGGGCTGTGTACCTGTTCGAATTAGGCAGCGGCGATAGTTTTGGTGACGATGTATATTACAACGCAAAAATTGCCGATGGCAATGGTGTATCGTTGAAAAATAGCGATAAATTCGGGGCTGCTGTTGCCTTAAACAACGATGGTAGCACATTGGTTGTAGGTGCCCCGAAGGATGATACAAACGGTACCAATTTTGGGGCGGTGTATGTACTGAGTGTCGGGGGTGTTACTTGGGGGGATACGGTTGCACAGCTGGGTAAACTTGCTTCGAACACGGCTGGTAATTTTGGCGATGCGGTTGCCGTTAGCGGCGATGGCACCAAATTAGCGGTTGGTGTACCGAAGAATAATGCCGGTGGCACCCGTCGGGGGGCAGTACGGTTATATACTATCGAAAATTCTGGTAATACATATAGCTTTAAGCCACAAGCCACATATACGCATGGTAGCGTTTTAGAGACGACTACTCTTTATCTTAAAAATAGTGAACAATTTGGCTATTCTGTGGCGTTAAGTGGCGATGGGTCTAAATTAGCGGTGGGGGCGATTGGCTATGACGGTTACCGGGGCAGAGTGTACCTGTTTAGGTTGAAACAAAAGGACGCAAGTTGGGGCATAACACCTAAAAAAGTAGGTGAAATTCGCCATAGTGATGCGGGTATTTCTCTGTCGAGGACAGATTATTTTGGCGGTGCTGTCGCTCTGAGCAAGGATGGTAACAAATTGGCTGTGGGGGCACATGGCGACGACACAGGGGGGCGTTCCTATGGGGCGGTGTATATATTTAGCGTGGGGGGATCTGCATGGGGCAATACGATTACTAAAAATTACAAGATTGCCCATGATTCAGGTGTTTCACTTGCCCCGTCTGGACAATTTGGTTGGGCACTTGCTCTGACTGGTGATGGCAAAAATTTAGTGGTCGGTGCCCCTAGAACCAATGGGGCGTTGGTCAATGAAGGTGCCATATACCTACTAAATCTGTCAAAAGATACCGTATCGCCGATTATAGACAAGTTGAAAACAGGTACCAACATACACATTGTCGCCAGCAACGATATTACGGTCGATGATGATGTTATCACTACGGCAGGTACGGGAAAATTAACTTTAATCGCTGGGCGGTCGATTAAAATTAACAGCGATGTAAAAATCAATGGCGGACTTACATTAACAGCCAATGACGCCAGCGATAGCAGTTTTGTCCTAAACGACAGAGACACCGCTAGAGCCGAGATCACTGTTGCTGCGGGTAAAACCGTATCTGGGGGCAGCGGCGATTTGCTTATTGAGATGCGGATTGGTAACAGCAGTGCTCCGATTAGCACAAAACAAACGGGCAAAATAACTGTGTGGAAAGCAGACGGTGCCCGTGTCAGCATTGTGCATTTAGGTGCAGTAGACGCCCATAACGATGCAGAAATCATCATTCGCAGCGGCGGACAAATAACCGCCACAGGCGACCGTAATAAAGGCGATGTGGTTATCGAACTAGCAGCAGAGAGATTTACCAACAACTCAGATAGCAATGCCTTAAAAATAGCCGATAGCAATGGCGATAAAGGACGATACCTAATATGGACACTATCCTCTGCGGACACGCACCTAAACGGCATAGCCTATGATTTTAGCAAGGGTAATGTGACATACGACCCCGCAAAAGGCAATTTCCAAGCAAATCCTATTACAGCTGCTGATGGCAACAACGAAAAGTATAAATCAGGTGTTCTATACAGAATCCGTAATAGCAGACAATCCAGACTGGGTTATGACGGTGGCAGCAGCAAGACAAAATCCACATTAACACTCAGTAGTAGCGGCAGCAGCAGCGGTAGCGGTGCCGTCAACACCGGCACAATACTACTAGGTGCCAGTGCCATACTGTTGGGCGGTAGTGCCATAGCCACCACAAATAGCAGATTACACAGTAGTACCGACAGCATATTCACCACCGGCATATACGCCCACTTACGGGGTATCGACATGCAGGCAGTATATCGATCGCTTGCACAAACCGCAACCCCCCGTTGGGCATCGGTGTTTAACACCCCCCAAGCGGCACCATTAAAATACAAAGTAAAATACACCACCACATACGACATGGCGTTCTTAGCAAATAACATCAAAGCCCAAAAGGCAATACCTTTTTACGAACTGGACGAAAAACTGTATGAAACCATGAAACGCATATTCGTACGAAGTAGCGGAACAGACGACACCGTCCCTGCATAATATTTTTGGGGCGGGCATGGTTCCCCATCGACGAAAAAAGGGGCGGCACATGGCACACCCCTTGCGTGTTGTAGGATACATTATTCGTTAATGGCTTGTCCGGCACCACTTGGGATGCGGATGTTTTCCACCATGTCGACAATGTGTTTTGGCGGTGGTGGGGTTGCTTTGCACACCGCATAAGCGAAGACAAAGTTTAACAACATACCGATGACGCCAAACCCTTCGGGGGAAATGCCCATAAACCATTGGTCTTTAGTACCGCCCATAAATTTAAAGTACACAATGTACGCCATAGTCGATGCCAAGCCGACAACCATACCGGCAATCGCCCCTTGTTTGTTCATGGTTTTTGAGAAAATCCCCATTAACAGGGTTGGGAAGAATGAGGCACACGCTAAACCAAACGCCAATGCTACAATCGCCGCTACATAGCCGGGCGGGTTCATACCAAAGTATCCGGCTACTGCCACCGCCGTTGCGGCGGACAGCCGTGCCGCTAACAGTTCTTGCCGTTCGGACAAATCAGGCTTGATGGTTTTTTTCAACAAGTCATGGGATATGGCACTGGATATAACCAACAACAGCCCCGCCGCTGTCGATAGGGCGGCTGCCATCGCACCCGCTGCCACCAAAGCGATAACCCAATCGGGCAACTTGGCGATTTCTGGGTTGGCAAGCACCATAATATCCCGGTCTACAAAAATCTCATTGGCAAACGGTTGTTTGCTGCTATCGAATGTTCCAGATGTGGGGTTCGATACCAACCGTTGGTTATATGTGCCCCGGGCGGAGGCATCGAATGCATCGCCTTGAAATTTCGGCTTGCCTTTAACGGCACCGCCTGCGGCGTATTGCACTTTACCGTCTGCGTTGTGGTCGACCCATGCAATCAAGCCACTGTTTTCCCAGTTTTTAAACCAACTGGGCATTTCTGTATACAGGGTACCTTTGCCATCAGTACCATTTACGGTGTTGATGATGTTATAGCGACCAAACGCTGCCACACCCGCCGCAGAGGTATATAAAATAGCAATAAACACCAATGCCCAAGCGGCGGATTTGCGGGCATCTTTGACTTTTGGTACGGTAAAGAAGCGTACAATCACATGCGGCAAGCCCGCCGTACCCAACATCAGAGCGATGGTGATAAAGAACACATCGATGGTCGGTCGGGCACCGGCGGTGTATTCGCTAAATCCCAATTCGGTAACCAGTCCATCCAGCGTTTGCAGTAAGCTGCGACCGTCCGCCATAGTGGCACCCAAACCGGTTTGCGGCAGTATGTGCCCGGTGATTTGATAGGCTAAGAACAAGGCGGGTACAGTGTAGGCAAAAATCAATACACAGTATTGGGCGACTTGTGTATAGGTAATGCCTTTCATACCGCCCAGTACCGCATAAGAAAACACAATCGCCATACCAACCCATACGCCCGTGTCGATGTCGACTTGTAAGAATCGGGCAAATACGATACCTACGCCCCGCATCTGACCGGCAATGTAGGTAAACGAAATAAAGATAACGCAAATCACTGCAATCGTGCGGGCAAGATCGGAATAATACCGATCGCCAACAAAGTCCGGTACGGTAAACTTACCGAATTTCCGTAAATATGGTGCCAGCAACATGGCAAGCAACACATATCCGCCCGTCCAGCCCATTAGGTACATCGATCCGTCCCGCCCCATAAAGGCAATTAACCCCGCCATCGAGATAAACGATGCGGCGGACATCCAATCTGCGGCGGTTGCCATACCGTTGGCAACGGGCGGTACACCACCGCCGGCGACATAAAATTCTTTGGTGGATGCGGCTCGACTCCAAACGGCAATACCCACATACAGTATAAATGAAAGCCCTACAAAAATGTAGGTTAAAGTTTGTAATTCCATGATTTCTACTCCCTATTATTACTCGTCAACGCCATATTCGGCATCGAGCTTGTTCATCGCCCGAATATAATATACAATTAAGATGATAAAGGTATATATGGCTCCTTGGTTGGCAAACCAAAAGCCCACAGGAAAACCAAGTATGACAATCTTGTCTAACAGGTCGACAAACAATATGCCCGCCCCATACGACACCAACGCCCAAATGGCAAGAATGCGAAAAATAATGGAAACATTCTTCTTCCAGTACGCATCATAATTTTTACTGCTCATAATTTAGACTCCTCTAAGATAATCTACAATATTATTGTTGTAAAACAAGCACACCACCCATGCACTATCAATCGCATGGAAGCAGTGTACACTAACAGGAGAGAGCCTTTCATCAATACTATTTCAGGCATTACTATAGCACATTGTATATCAAAGTACAACACCTGATATGTAAAAAAATCATATTGTAGTGTTCTGGGTTGTCAAAAGCCTAAATGGCATCTGACATTTTCGCTGTATTTATAGTTTTTTCACAGTTTTTACATTTACACATAGACAACAGCACTTTTTTATGATAGTTTCGCCATAGCAAGTAACAAAAAAACTGTCTGCGATAACAATGTGTATACGGGTGTAAAGATGTATACGGGTGTGGGGGTGTGAGGGTGTATACGGGTGTAAAGTGCGTATATAAACAGTTGCGTAAAATTATGATAGGTGCATGAGGTGCATATGAAAGATACGAGAGAGAATACATTTCTGGATATGGTATATCCCCTACGGATTTTGGTGGGGGTTATGTTTTCGCTGATTATTGTGTTTACCTTAGGGCAAATTATTTTTCGTTTTGTGTTTGATTCTCCGTTGGTTTGGTCCGAAGAGGCGTCTCGATTCTTGTTGGTGTGGATGACTTTTATTGGGGCGGCGGTGGTCATTTGGGACGGGCGACATTTGTGTGTCGATGTGTTCTTCAACGAATTTTCAAAAAAATGGCGAACCCGTATTCGCTATATGAGTATGGCTATTATTGTTGCGTTTTTGGCGTATGTTATGTATCACGGCTGGATTATCGTAAAATTGGAAAGATTTAATGAGATAGGGGCGTTAGAAATTTTGGGATCCTACTATCGCTTGCCGTTCTTTATTGGCGGTGGGCTGATGGTTGTTGTGTTACTGGCACGGTTTTTTTATCGCTTGCCCCGTAAAGACGATTCGTCGACCCTGTAAGGTGCGGCACCTATGTAAGCGTGCGGTATTTGTGTGAGGGTAGGGTACTTAAACAGGGGCAGGCATAGATACTTGACGGTTTATACGGTGGGGTATCGGTTTAGACAGTAAAATATACTGAGGAAAGAGAGAGATATATTATGGATATTACACTTGTACTGGCGATTATGATTTTTCTGTTGTGCTTGGGTATGCCGGTGGCGTTTGCTATGGGGGTTGCGTCTGCGGTGTATTTGGTACTAGCCGATATTCCTATGGCAATGATGGTACAGCGGGCAACCCATGCAGTCGACAGCTTTATCATATTGGCGATACCGTTCTTTTATTTGGCGGGGGAATTGATGAATGCCTGTCGCTTAACCGATCGGATTTTGCACTTGGCACGGGTGTGCGTGGGGCATATTTCCGGCGGCTTGGCACAGGTAAATATTTTTGCATCGATGATTTTTGCCGGTATGTCTGGATCCGCTACCGCTGATACGGCGGCGTTGGGGTCAATTCTTATCCCGTCGATGAAAAAGGAGGGCTATTCGGGCGAATTTGCCGCCGCTGTAACAGTCGCATCGGCTATGGTCGGACCGATTATTCCGCCGTCGATTGCCTTAGTGATTTATGGGTCGCTAGCGGATGTGTCGATCGGGCGGTTGTTGTTGGCGGGAATTGTTCCCGGTATCACCATTATCGTTATTCAGATGGTATTTTGTTATATCATTGCCAAACGCAAAGGCTTTCCCAAGTACGAACGGGCAACTCTGCCAGAGTTCGGATCCGCTTTAAAACACGGATCGCCGGCGATTTTGTTTCCTGTGATTATTGTTGCCGGTATCTCGTTTGGTATCTTTACCCCCACTGAGGCGGCATCCGTTGCCATTTTATACGCCCTGTTTTTGGCGTTTGTTGTCTACCGCAACATGACTGTTGGCAAGTTATGGGACACCATCTTGTCCGTGTCATGGGGGTCGATTCGTGTGTTGTTGGTGATAGCGTTTGCCTCTACATTTAGCTGGATTATGCTACGGGAACAAGTGCCACAAACTTTGGCATCGGGGATTGCCACCATTTCGTCTGAACCGCTTGTTGTACTGGCGATTATGGTTGTATTTTTGCTGTTAGTGGGGTTGTTTATGTTGGCATCTTCGGCGGAAATTGTCCTAACGCCTATTTTGGTGCCTGTGGCGTTACAATTTGGCATCGATCCGGTGCATTTCGGTATTTTGATGGTGTTTTGTTTGATTATTGGCGGTGGCACACCGCCGGTGGGCGTGTTGTTATTTGTCGCCCAAGACATCGCCCAAGTGCCGTTTAACCGCATGGTAAAGGCGATGGTGCCGTTTTATATTCCCCTGTTTGTTGCCATTGTGGTAATTGCCGTATTTCCACAAATTTCCCTGTTCTTGCCGAACTTGATATACGGGGGGCAGTAGTGTGACCATACCTTGCCAAATTGCCGCAATGACTGCCCCCGAATTTCAACAACGGATGCAGGACGATCCGGTGATTATACTGCCGCTGGGGTCTATGGAACAACACGGTCCCGCCTGTCCTATGGGGGATTTTAGGCTGACCGAAAAATTGGCAACCCATGTGGCACAACACTGCGGGTGTTTGGTGGCACCAACAATGCCGTTTGGACACGCCAACTACTTTAAGTGCGTGCCAGGCGGTATATCGATTGGGGCGGAAACTTTAACTATGGTGCTGTGGGATATGTGTGAGGCGTATTTGCAGCATGGACTGCATAACCTCCTTATTTTAAATGGACACGGGGGGAATTTTGCTTGGGTGCGGGAAGTTACGGAACAGATATATGCCCAAACAGAGACTATGATACCCAGTATCAATTTATGGGGTAATGTCCCCGAATCCGTATGGGATGAAGCGTTTCCCGAACACGGCAAAAAATTGGCGGGACACGGGGCGGAGCCTGTGGGGTCGTTAAATGCCTATCTATTCCCCGATAGCATCCGCACACATGCTGTATGTGGCTGGCAAGGCAACAACACCCACAAAGGTATGGATATAACCGGCGTATCGACCACCACATTTAAGGGAATGACTGTACAGCTACCGTTTAACATAAACGATGTAAATACCACAGGTGTTACCAAAGGACACGGCACAGTACACACAAATGCCCAATCAGGGGAAATTATCTTTACCCGTATGAGTGCTATTTTGCAACAATTTATCACAACCTATTTTGGGTGAAATGCAACGATCCCATTAGGGGAAAAATTTGAAAATCTACACGAGCGAAAGGAAAACAACATGTATAGAGTTTTATTAAAAAGTGTAACCCTGTGTATAGTGGGGGCGATGATGGGCGTATCTGCATACGCTACAACGGTCGTCCGTTACAGCACATGGGCAAAAGAAGGGCAAGCACAGCTGATCGGTGCGGAAGCTTTCAAGAAGTCCTTAGAAGCCTTGTCGGGGGGGGCATTTAAAGTGGAAATATTCCCCGGTTTCCAATTGGGAACCCCACGGGAAGTGTTTACCCAGCTGGCATTAAATACCACGCAAATTGTCGCATCTGGGGATCCCGGTATGAAAGAATTGGAATACTTGGCTCTGCCGTACCTGATGAAAGATTTGGGTCGTTATGAAAAAGTCATCGCCACAGACTTTGGGCAAAAGTGGATGCAACGGCTGGTAAAAGAGCGGCAAATGCGGTTGTTAGACATTATTCCCCGCAGTCCACGACAAATTTCTACCAACTCTGCGGTAAATGCGGTTGCCGATTTAAGGGGGCTCAACTTACGCACCCCCACACGGGATTATTATGTGGAAAGCATGAAACAAATTGGCGTAAAACCGACACCACTACCGTTTAAAGAGCTGTATACCGCCCTGCAATCCGGACTGGTCGAGGGACAGGAAAACGCTATCGAAACCGTATATGGGTCGAAACTATACGAAGTACAAAGCCATATTGCTATGGTCAATTACATCCACAAACCCGGCTATGTGATGATCTCAGAAATATTCTGGAACGGTCTGAACAACCAAGAAAAAGCGTGGTTTCAACATGCGGCAAAAGTGCAACGAGACGCCACCAATGCCAACATCGATAGCAACGCTAAAAAACTGATTGCTGAGATGGAACAAGCGGGCGTAACCTTTACTTATCCGGATAGGGAGGAGTTCAAGCGGGCTCTATGGCCCGTCACAGAGCGATTGGGTAAAGGCATTTGGGGCGATGCGCTGTTCGAAAAAATCGTAGACATCGGACAGGCAGACTGATTTATTATGTAACATGGGGGCGGGTGTGTGTGTTTTATAAACGCTGCCAGCCCCCTTAACACTTAAGGAGAAAACAGTAATGAAAAAAATATTACGCATGGGAATAATGGTGGCTGTGGCACTGGCACTGGCACCTACCGCATGGGCGAAAACTTGGCGATTTGCCAGCAAAATGCCCGCAGATAGTCCAGAGGGCAAAGTATACCAAAAATTTGCCGATGAGGTCGCACGATTAACCAATAATGACTTTACCATTCGCATTTTTCCATCGGAACAACTGGGCAAGTCGGCGGCGGTGCTGGAGCAGCTGCAACGGGGTACCATTCACATTTACGCCGAAGGATCCGTATGGGCGAAAAAATGGAACAAAAACATCGATTTTGTCAATACCCGGTTCTTGTTTAAAAACCGGGAGGCGTGGGCAAAATTTGCCAAATCGCCTATGGTACAACAGTGGTTTGCCGATGCAGAAGCCAAAAGCGGCGTAAAAGTACTGGGCGATTTAACCGCTATTTTACGGGGGCCGTATCGGGTTATCGTATCGAAAAAACCGATCTATGGTATCGGCGATTTTAGGGGCTTAAAAATGCGACAAACCGGCTCTAAGGTTGCCATTGAAACTTACACCACGCTAGGGGCGGAAGTGCGGACACTAGGGTGGACAGATGTGTATCAATCGATGAAAACGGGTATTGTCGAATCTGTGGCAAGCCCCGCCGCATTGGTGGAATCCATGCGGTTTTACGAGGTGGCTCCGAATATCGGTCGCATGGAAGAATACTACCAATCGATCGCTATCTTTATGAACGGCAAAGCCTATGACGGACTGAGCCAAACCCACAAAAACGCCCTGCAACAAGCCCACAAAGCAGCAGCAGCGTACAGTGTAGAAGTTATGAGCACATCCGTTAAAGACTCTTTCGCCCGCATGAAAGCCAAAGGCGTAAACTTCACAGAAGTCGACATCGAACCGATGATAAAGGTGATGCGTGGCGTCTATGAGCGAATGGAAGCGGACGGCACCATGCCAAAAGGCATCTTGGAATTTGCCGACAAAGCCAACGCAGGATTGTAATTTTCCTGCACGAATCCACACATACATCACCGGGGTATGGTTAGAAAAATTTTCTAAATATACCCTAGTGGTGTGTGTATTTTTTTAACGGAAAGGTGTATGATATGAGTATTGTATTACACAAGCTGTTAAGCGTTATATCTCGCTTGTTTTTAACAATATCGGTGACTATGTTGGTGATTATGTTGGTTATCAATGTTGTCAATATTGCTTTGAGGAATATTTTGGGTACTGGGTATACTTGGGTGTTTGCCTATACCCAAGTGTTGTTTGTATGGGCAAACTTTTTTGTATTGTTTGTGATTTATCACAACAAACGGGATATTGTCGTGTACTATTTTGTCAATAAGATGCCTGAGCGGGTACAGCATGCGTTGCACTATTTGGTGTATGCGGTGGTATTGGGGGTTACAGGCACGATTATTTCGCAGCTGCCGGTGATTTTGGAAACACAGGTGGGGCAAATATCCGATTTGGTCGAATACGATCGCTATTGGTTGTCCGTACCATTGTTTGCGTCTTGTATTTTGATTTTTATCGATACTTGCAACCAGTTATTGGGGCAATTGTGCGGTCGCATGCCCCCCACACCGCCGAAAAATTCACATTAACACAACAGGGAATATTGTTATGGCATTATTATTAGCAGTCGGTTTTATAGTTTTGGTTATTTTGGGTGTGCCCGCATCGATGGCGATTGGAGCGGCGGTGGTTGGCACTTTGTTTTTGTTTGGCTGGACAGACACTTTGTATATTATCCCCACGCAGATACTAGAGGGCGTCAATAAAAGTTCGTTAATTGCCGTGCCGTTCTTTATTTTGGCGGGTAATTTAATGAATGCGGTGGGTATGACGGAGCGGATTTTTGCCTTTGCCAATGCGTTGGTGGGGCATTATCGAGCGGGCTTGGCACAGGTAAATGTGTTGTCATCGATGATATTTGCCGGAGTGTCTGGGTCGTCTACCGCTGATATGGCGGGGCTTGGTACCGTTGAGATTAAAGCCATGCGGGAACAGGGCTATCCGCCTGCATATGCGGCGGCGGTAACTTTGGCATCGGGGTTGATTGGACCGATTATTCCCCCGTCTATTGCCCTTGTGGTGTATGGGTTTTTGGCGGATACTTCGGTTGGACGGTTGTTTTTGGGCGGTGTTATCCCCGGCGTATTGGTGGGCGTGTCGCTGATGATATTTAACCGGGTTGCCGCCCGTAAATTTGACTTGCCGCAGACGCCTAAAGCATCGCTGTTGGAAATTCGAGGCAAAGCTAAGGAGGGCATACTTGCCCTTGTCGCCCCGATTATTATTTTATCGGCGATTATATTTGGTTTCACTTCGCCCACAGAAGCGGGTGTACTTGCCTGTGCTTATGCTTTTGCGGTGGGATTGTTGCTAAAAAGTGTCGATATGAACGGGGTACAAAAAGCGTTTATCGATACTACTGTTATGACCGGTACGATTATGATTATTGTTGGGTTTTCTATCGTCATGGGCTGGATTTTTACCATCGAAGGCATTCCCCAGCAAATGGCACAGGCGTTCTTATCGATCACCAGCGACTGGCGGATATTCCTGTTGTTGGTGATTGTGTTGTTGCTGATACTGGGGTGTGTGGTGGAAAATATTCCCTTAAAATTGATGTTGGTACCGGTGTTGTTGCCTATCGTAGACCAATACGGGGTCGATCGGGTGCATTTTGGCTTGGTGCTAACGCTGGCGGTGTTAATGGCACATGCAACGCCGCCGTTGGGGTTGGGGCTGTATATTATGACCAGTGTCAGCGGCGTACCCTTCGAGCGGGTGGTAATTGCCGTATTGCCGTTTTTAATCCCGTTGTTTACTGTGCTTATGATTATTACATTTATACCACAAACTGTGTTATTTTTACCCGACCTTATCATGGGACCGGAATAATAGAAAAGGAGATTTAAAACATGCGTATAACACCTATTCAAAATGCCGCCCAACACGATGTAGATGCGAATTTGCAGAATGTGGCGAATCATATTCGACAGGCGGTTCGCCGGGACAATCCTGAGATGATAGTCCTAACGGAACACTTTGCCTTGCGTGAAACCGATATACAGAGGCGGCGGGCATTGGCGGAGCCTGTTCCCGATGGCAAATTGTATACATTTTTACAAAACCAAGCCAAACAGCATAATATCTGGATACACGGTGGGTCGATAACCGAAAAAGTAGGCGATACCTATTATAACACCACCCTTGTTTTTGATCCTTCTGGGGCGGTAAAAGCCCGCTTTCGCAAAGTGTTTTTGTTCGATTACACCGCCCCCGATGGCACTAAGTACGGCGAATCGTCGATGAATACTTCGGGGCATGAATTGGTATCGTATGAGGCAAACGGGCTTATTTTTGGCTGTGCGGTGTGTTATGATATACGGTTTCCCGATATGTTTATGGCGTACGCCCGGGCGGGGGTCGATGTGATTGTGGTACCGGCGTGTTTTACTTTTAACACCACTCGGGATCATTGGGAAACCTTAATACGGGCACGGGCTATCGACACACAGTGCTATATGATTGGCTGTAACCAATTTGGCACCATAGCGGACGGCACCCGCCCCACAGGCGGCAGGTCGTGTATTGTCGACCCGTGGGGGGTTGTTGTGGCTATGGCACCGGATACAGTGGGATTTGTCAGCGGTTTTGTCGATAAAACCCGCATTGCCGATGTGCGACAAAGATTTAAAACCGCCCAAGATGTACGGGATTTTTCCCATACCCCCGTATCGTTTACAGGCGGGACATTGTGATTGTTATCGCCCCCATGTTATGAATACGGTATTGCTTTCGTATCGTGTAAAGGAGAAAAAAAAATGATTATTATCGATCCCATGCCGCCGCTTATGGATATGGCATTACAGAAGAAAATACTACAAACCGATGTGGCAACTTTTGGACACGGCGACGGGTTGCGGTTTGCCCATCGCAGTATACAGGGGCTGGACACGCACAAAACCATTGCCGGGCGGGCGATTACCATACGGTTATTGGGGCGGGATTCGGGATTGTTACACCACGCTATCGGCTTGTGTCGGGCGGGTGATGTGCTGGTTATCAGAGCCGGCGACAATGTCCATGCCTGCTTAGGCGGCGGCGTAGGTTTTGCCGCCAAAACACAAGGCATTATCGGAGCGGTCATCGATGGTCCCGCCACCGATAGATTGGAACTACAACAGCACGATTTCCCCGTATGGTGCAAAGGCATATCGCCCGTCACCACCCAAGCACACGGCGAACAAGGCAAAATGAACACCCCCACCGAAGTAGGCGATGTATGGGTCAGACCCGGTGATATAGTATTTGCCGACAGCAATGGCGTAGTGTTCCTAAGCCCCGATGAATGCCAAACCCACATCGACTGGGCAATAGAAAAAATCGCCAAAGGCGAAAAAAATCGCCAAGCAGTAAAAAAAGGTGCAAAATTCGGCGACCGCACCGGTGCCAGTGCCAGAGTGTTAAAAAACCTTAAATCATAGTAAACAGGGGGAGATGAGAGTATGCTTGAGACTATTTTGGATATATTAAAACAAGGCTGGGAAAATGAGATAACTCGTGTTTTTATAATCGTTATCGTGCTGGTTTTTATTATTGGGCTTGTTCCATATTTTCGTAAATTGATTGGGTCGGGAACCCTAACCAGTTTGGGGATACTCGGTACATTTGTCGGTATTAGCTTAGCGTTGATGGAATTTGATCCTGCTGTTGACAAAGCACAAAAAAGCATTGAAATCATGATTCGCAGTATGGAGACGGCGTTCATTTCCAGCTTGGTTGGTATTTCTGCTGGGATTGTACATGGGTTTCTTCACAAGCTTTTCTATGGTGGAATCTTTATAGGTAAACAACAAGCGGCAGATACAACTTTAAGCACGCTGAATGAAACTTTAGTTGCTATGCAAAAATCTTTAAATACTTATTTGCCGCAAGTAAAAAACTCTATGGATGCGGTTAAGGATGCTATTAGCGGTGATGGGGACAGCAGTATACATACACAAATGGGTAAACTGCGTATGACCAATCAAGACGGTTTTAACGATTTACAAAAATCGTTTACAGATTTCGCAGAAAAAGTATCAGAATTAGGTACCAAAGCGATTATTCAAGCCCTTGAGGAGGTTATCCGTGATTTTAACAATAATCTAACTGAACAATTTGGCGAAAACTTTAAACAGCTGAACGCAGCGGTGGAAAGATTGGTCGATTGGCAAGATAAATACCGCCAACATGTGAAAACCTTAACAAAAGAATTCAAAACCGCCCAAAAAGGCATCGCCACCACCACCGAACAGCTCACCAACATAGCAAACGAAGCGGAAAAAATACCCCCAACGGTGGACAGTTTGTCTACACTGATACAAGGGGCAAATGAAAAAATTGACGAACTCGAACAACGCCTATCCGCTTTTGCAGAGATGAAACAACAGGCAACTGATGCCTTTCCAATTATTCAACAAAACCTAAAATCCATGACAACAGGATTGAAAACCCATATCGAAACTCTGTCGGGCGACTTACAACAGACGGTGCAAACTGTATCTGAGAGTTTTACCAATGCACAGTCGACCTTGACAGAAACCACAGAAGAGTTTAATCGATCATTACAAGAAAACAGCCAAAACACTTATGACACTATTGCCACTACTGCACAGACCACAATTGATAATGTGGCGGCAACAACCCAGACAGTGATTGACAATATGGACGCTAATGCTGATGTTATCAATACAAATGCGGAGAATATGATTCGTACCATATCCAGTGGCTTTGACGAAACGCAAAGTAAGTTTAAAGAAACCACAGACCAATTCAATAAATCACTAACAGAAAAAGCCGATACGACCTATGAAAGCATTGCAGATACAGCACAAAAAGCTGTTACAGATGTGCGGAACAGCACCGATAAAATTGTAACCAGCATGCAAAATGGTACGGATACCATAAAAACCCATACGGACAATATGGTACAGACTATATCTACACACGCACAAAATACGGTTGAATCTGTAAAAACCAATACAGATGCGTTAATCAGCCAGTCGGAAAAACTGATAAAAAACACGGAAAGCCAAATTACAGACGCTTTAAATCGTTGTGTACAAGGGCTACAAAACACGACAACAGAAAGTTTGGCTACGCTAAATGAAAATATGCAACAAGTGGTACAACAGCAAATTGACAGTATGGGGAATAGCTTAACTGCCGTTGTCGAGAAGTTTATCGAACAATATGAACAGGCACAAAATACCGACTATCTATAAAGGATAAGACATGCAACAACAAGATAAAACCGATTGGTTGCCCATATCCGACTTGATGTCTGGGCTGATGATGATATTTATGCTGATTGTGATTTTACTGTCATATCAAAAAGCCAAGCAAGAGGAAGATTATATGGCACAATGCACTCAGATATACAACGCCCTATATGATGCGTTCGAACAATATATCGAAGATGGTAATGTAGATTTACGCCATGATTTAACCATTCGTTTTAGTAGCAACAGAAACAAAATTGGCATTCCCGATGTGTTATTTGATAATGCGGAGTCCAATTTGACGCCTTATTTTAAAAATATGTTACAACAATTTTATCCCACATATATTAAGGTGCTAAGGCAACAGCACGAATCAGATAACCCGATTCAATCGTTACGCATTGAAGGGCATACCTCTAGCAAATGGGGCAATAAATCTGGGCAAGAAGCATATTTTAAAAATATGAAGTTGTCCCAAGACAGGGCAAGGGTAGTATACCAATTTGTGTTAGAAACAGATATTGATGACAACAACCGCACATGGGCAATACAACGCACCACAGCCAATGGGCTATCGTCCAATAAATTGTTAAATCAAGATGGATATTCCCTTAAACAATACGAGGGCGTTGAAGATGGAGATAAGTCGAGACGGGTCGAATTTAAAGCGATTGCTACCGCATGTCAACTAGCAGGAGTAAATGAAGATGCGTGATTGGGAAAAGAAATTCGACAGCCAATTAAAGCGATTGGGTATTACACCCAAAAATCTAACATTCGGTAAAAAAATGGATAGTATAAAATTTGCTACCGCTGATATAACACTAGAAAATGCAGACGATTGGCAAAATATATTACACGACCCAAATACAGGGGCTTTAACGGATGTATATGGAAATACAAGGGTTGTATATATGAAAGACCACACTCGCACATTCACACACAATCGTACGCATGGACGATTTGATTTAAACTACGAACACTTAAACAAAGTACACTTAACATGGTGTGGCACACTACAAAAGATGGAAGACAATAACAGATATGACAGATATGTGGGAACCCCATCAAGAACCAATCTATACAGTATCGAAGCAGAATTTGGTAATTATAATGAATATGTTTATCTCAGACCATGTATACAATGTTTAAAAAAAGTTGATTTTGACAGCCAACCGCAATATAGAAAAAAATATTTAGACAGTATAGGGTATTTCGATAGGTTTCATATTCGTGATTGGTTTGAATATTGCGATAGACACAATGTTATATCACCGAAACCGACAAAGTATACCCCCGAAACTTATCCGCCATCTGGATACACAGAAGAATTTAAAAGAATTGCAAATGAGCTAAAGCAAAGGGCTAACTATATTTGTCAACAATGTAGCAAAGATTTTTCCGGTAGTAAACATCGTTTAGATTGCCACCATATCAATGGTGTTAGGGGGGACAATAGACCTGAAAACCTGAAAGTTTTATGCGTAGATTGCCACCGCCAACAACCGAATCACGAACATTACAACCGTTAGTCCACCCCGTCAATCTATCCCCCATAATACCCCGTTTTATTGCCGTTGTATAGGGCGGATCCTATGTCTACAGCGTCTATGCCGATTGTGAAAAAACCTTAAATCATAATCGGTAAATCTATGCACCATTGCAAAGGGTAGTGGGGAGGCGTGTAGCATTTTTTTTGGTGTATGATTATTGACAATTTTTACTGATGGTGTTGGTATGATGTTTTAAATCTTATAAATTGGGGAGAGTGTGAAATGCAAAATAACAATACTAGACAGATTTTTTTCGTAGCAGTAATCGGTGGGATAATTGGTGCTGTAATATCGATGGCTGTTCCTGTCCTGTTCTTTACGCAAGCTATGGCTTTGGATAGATGGGATTTAGCGGGAATTGAGAGTTCACTTAAGAGAATAGAGGATACTTTATGGATGATTTATATGGCAATGTAGAAAGATTTAATAAAGTTGTCTAGTTTAGAGTATCGGTGGGCTTGTATTGGCGTTGGTGTGTGAGTCGTCTGTGGTGCTGGATCCATTTGATATATCGTTGTTGCCATAAGTTTTGCAGTAAGATTTAGATAAAATGGTTGTTTGTAGATTGTCTTAGAATCGGTCGCAACTATTATAAAGCAATTTTTTAAAAAATATTATAGCACCTTGAAATTGCCAAAATAGCCATTATATTTATTGTGAGCAATTTTTTTAATCAAAAAGTAAAGGATTTTAATATGAAAAAAATTAAGGTATTTATAAGCCACTCTTGGAGTTACTCAGGACATTATGATACTTTGTCAAAATGGATATTTGATAGTTATCAATTCGAAAATTTGTCAATTCCACAAGATGACCCAATTCATAATGCATCTAGTATAGAGTCATTAAGACGGGCTATTTACGCTAGAATTCAACAAGCAGATGTTGTTGTTATTCCCACAGGCATGTATGCAACATATAGTCGTTGGATTGGAGAAGAAATAAATGGTGCAACACGCCATAATAAACCCATATTAGCTGTCAATCCTTGGGGACAACAAAAAGGCTCTGGGATTGTTAAAGAAAATGCAAATAAATTGGTAGGGTGGAATTCTGGTAGTGTTATCCAAGGCATAAAGGAGTTGTATTGAGTCATGTGTGATAACAAAAAAAATATAGAACAGTATAGTATATATGTTAATACCATAATAGCCAATGAAAATAGAAGGCAACAGGTATCTGTTGTTTATATTTCTTTGGTTTCTGCTGGGCTTACGCTTATAAAATTAGATTATATATCGGATAACATATATATACTTAGGTTAATATCGCTTATATCAATTGTTTGGTTTTTACAAATTCTATATTTTCGCAGGCTTGCCAAAGCAAAATTTTATGTTATTCGCAAAATAGAGCAACAATGGGATTTAAAGCCATTTTATGAAGAGTGGGAATATATGGAACGATCAAAAATATTGTCAAAAATGCGACTGCGACTGCGACTAACTCACTTAGAAGCTATAATTCCAGTGCTCATATTTATATGTTCTATTATTTTACAGTTGCCCAAACAGTGGATAGCATACCTTAAAGATTTTATAATGTTTTGATTTTTATTGGCTATACGAGTCATTTATTTCAATGCGTTTATAAAGCTTTCAGCGGACGCCCAAAAATCTTTTGGCGACTTGCCGGCTTTGTATAGGGCGGAGCCTATGCCTACGGCGTCTATGCCGATTGTGAAGAAATCTTTGATGTTGTTTGCATTATCTATTGACACCCCATATACCTTTATGATACTATCCCCCCATGACTATGGACAAATTGAAAAATAATGATACGGTTGGGGCGGTTGTTACTGCTGGTTCTTTGGGTGCTATATGGGGTACTGTCGGGGCGGTTTTGCTTGCCTTTGCGGTTGTGTTGTTGATTTTATTGTTTGCTAAGCGGTGATGATAAAATCCATCGACCCCATTGCTATAGGTATTGGTGTTGTTGTGTCGGTAGCAATATCCTATTATTTGGGTGATTTTCACCTATTTGTGCCGTTGTTGCTGGCGTGTTCTGCGTTTATCATCACTGCGTGGGAAGTGTGTTTGTTGTGTGTCCATTTTGACAATATAGAAAAATTTAATAGGGTTGTTCAGTCTAGAAAATACCTTATTATCGGTGGGCTTATATTGGCACTGGTGTATGAGGTGTCTATATTGCTCGCCCCGTTTGGTGTGTCGTTGTTGCCATAGGTTTTATTACATATTCAATGCGTTTATAAAGCTTTCAGCGGACGCTCGAAAATCTTTTGGTGACTTGCCGGCTTTGTATAGGGCGGAGCCTATGCCTACGGCGTCTATGCCGATTGCGAAGAAATCTTTAATGTTGCCTACATTAACGCCGCCGGTTACGCATAATGGGGTGTTTTTTGGCAGTACGGCTTTTACCCCTTTGGCAAACGCTAAGCCTAGTACATCGCCGGGGAATAATTTTAATATATCCGCCCCTGCGTCTAGGGCATCGAAACATTCGGACGGGGTAAAGCACCCCGGTATCGATACCAAACCTGCATCTTTGGTGGCTTTGATAACATCTGTGTTCATGTTCGGGGATATGATAAAGGTTGCCCCGCTTTGTTGGACTTTTGGTACTTGCTCGGGGTGGGTTACGGTGCCGGCACCGATCGAAGCGGCATCGCCGTATTTGTCTGCCATAATGCGGATGGTGTCATAGGCGTTGGGGCTGTTTAGGGTTGCCTCCATAATCGTATACCCCGTGTCGATCAGCGTATCCGCCACCCATGCGGCTTCATCGGGTGTAATCCCCCGCAGCACAGGTACTATGGGACATGTTTTCATATTGTCAAAAAAATTTACCATATTTTTTTCTCCTTGTTTACAATTGGATTCCATCCATAAATATAGATATAATCGTTCCCTTAAAATCGAGTACTTTTGCCGCTAATGTTGCTTACAACTGAATGCCATCCATAGATATAATCGATCCCTTAAAACCAAGTACTTTTGCCGCTAATTTCGCCGCTTTTTGTAGGGCGTATTCGATGGGTGTACCGCTCAAATAATACACACAAAACGCCGCCTTAAAACTGTCGCCAGCGGCGGAAGTATCGACGATTTTTGCTGGTGTGACTGACGGGACATGTGCTAAGCACCTGCCCGCTTGCCAGCACTCTGCCCCGTCTGCCCCTTTGGTGTATATCCACAGGGCGTGCGGCACCGTGTTCGACAAACTCTGTACATCGCCATAGCCTAAAAAGTGTTGGTCTTCGTCAGATATTTTTAACATCCGGCAATAGGGGGCAACCGCATCGCCAAAGGCTCTGGCGTCTTGTGGCGACCACAGCTGTTTACGGTGGTTAAAATCGTAGACGATGGGGATATTTTCGGCGTGGGCATGGGCGATCGAGTCGATCAACCCGTGCCGGTTTTCCTGTACAGCAGCAGAAATCCCCGAAAAGCTGATGACATCATAGGCGGTTAAATCTTGCGGCGTGTTAAACAGGGTTTTTGCCGCCGCTTGCCCCCGCCAATAACAATAGGATTTTTCCCCATCGTCTTGGGTGCGTAAGATAAACAACCCCACCGTCCGTTCCTGTGTATATTGAATGGCATCGGTGCGCACCCCAGAGTCGGCAATAAACCTGACCACTTCGCTACTTATATCATCGGTACCCACTTTGGTTAAATACGATATGTGCCAGTTTGCGGGTTTTAAGTGTTGCATGTAATACGCCACATTAAAACTATCGCCGGCAAATTGCAATGTATAATTGCTGCCTTGTTTGTGTGCCATCTCGACCATAATTTCACCAAAGCATAAAATGTGCATTTGACATACTTTCTTATAAGGCAACGGGGGTTTCGCCTATGCCCCATGTATAGGATATGGTATTGTGTAACATAGTAGGCGTCATAGGCGGTTCCTTATGGGTAAAAATATTACTCGATAATACGGCTGCCGGTCAAAGGAAATTGTTCCAGCTCATATGAGGATCCGGACATGGGACCACTGGCATCGCTGAGTAAAAACGCCACATGGCTTGCCACTTCTTGGGGCTGCCAAATGCGTCCCCAAGGGGCGACTAGGGGGCTGATGGTGTCTTCCCAATTTTCTGGATTGCCCTCCTGCATTTGCGTTAGGTGTTCGTTGTCGGTGCGGGTCCAGCCCACATTTAATTGATTCACCCGTATTTTTTCACACGCCCATTGCTCGGCCAAATTGCGGGTAAAAGTCAACAACGCCCCCTTCGATGACGAATAAGTGGAAATTTTTGGCAGCCCCCCCAAGGCGTTAATCGACCCGATGTTAATCACCGTGCCTTTAAACAGCGGATCGGTATTTTTACGGAACGCCTCAAGGGCGTATTTACACAAAAACATCGGGGTTTTGACATTGATGGTAAAGATAAAATCAAAATTTTCTTCGGTTAAATTTTCCACCGTGTCCCGGGGGTATACGCCGGCATTATTGACCAGCCCATGCAATGCCCCGAACTTTTGTAAGGCACAATCGATCAGAGTGTTGGTGTGTACCGAATCTCTTAAATCAAACGCCAAGCCTGCAGCTTGTGCTCCCAGTTTTTTAACGACCGTGTCTACATCCGTTTGTTTCCGCCCGTGAATAACCACATTGCCGCCGGCTTCGACGATAGCGGTTGCTATGGCAAGCCCGATTCCTTGTGTGGAGCCGGTCACTAAATATGTCTTATTGTGTAAATCTGTCATAATTTTTCCTCATGTTATAAGCGTTTTTCGGTTGCGGGGTCAAACAGCGATATTTTTTCTAATCGCATGTAAGCGGTTACTTGTTTGCCGTATGCCACTTGTTGACGGGGGGTAAAGCGGGCGGTAAAGGTGTTGCCCGCATGCGTCCCTGTGGCAAAGCGGTCAAACCCGTTGGTTTCAAAAGTTTCCACCTCGAACTCCACCTTTACCGAGTCTTTTACTTTGCGTTCTTTGATGTATTCTGGGCGAATGGTTAAAATCGCCGGTTGTTGTTTTGCAGGGGGGTTTTTAAAGGCGTAGTGGCTGATGTCTAGGGATAGGGGTGATCCTTCATGTTGGTAGGTAAATAAAACTTTTTTGCCGTTGGCGGTGATGGTACCTTCGAGGATATTAGAAGTGGGGGCACCGATAAATTTGGCAACAAACAGATTTTTCGGTTCGTCATACAGCTGTGCGGGTGTGCCTAGTTGTTGGATATGTCCGTCCCACATCAGAGCCACTTTGGTACCAAGCGACATGGCTTCTACTTGGTCGTGGGTTACATAGACGATCGATGCGTTCATTGCCTTGTGTAGTTTTTTGATTTCCGCCCGCATTTCTACCCGCAACTTGGCATCGAGATTCGACAGGGGTTCATCGAACAAAAATAGGGTCGGTTTGCTGACCAATGCCCGCCCCATAGCAACCCGCTGCCGTTGTCCACCGGACAATTGACTCGGCTTGCGGTTTAGCAGTTCTTCGATCTTTAGGGTTTTTGTTGCATTCATCAATCGCTCTTGTTGTTCCGCTTTGGGAACCCCCCGTACCTGCATACCGAATGTTATGTTTTGCCGTACATTCATGTTGGGGTACAGGGCGTAAGACTGAAATACCATGGCGATGTTGCGGTCTTTTGGCGGGATATTGCTGACATCTCGACCGTCGATAATAATTTCGCCGCTGGTAATGTCTTCTAAGCCGGCAATGGTGTTTAACAAGGTCGACTTGCCACATCCAGACGGGCCTAGCAATACCAGCAATTCGCCCTGTTCGATGGAGGCACTGATACTGTGTAACACTTCCACATCGCCATAGTGTTTTTTTACATTTTTTATATCTAAAATAGTCATTGTATTGTCCTTAATTTTGTAATTACCCTTTTACCGCCCCGGCGGTTAAGCCCCGTACAAAGTATTTTCCAGCAACAATATACACCAGCAGCGTAGGAAATGCGGCAATCATTGTCGCCGCCATATCCACATTGTAGTACTTTACCCCGGTTGTGGAATTTACGATATTGTTTAGGGCGACTGTAATCGGTGTGTCCAGCCCCGTTGCAAACGATACACCCAATAAAAAATCGTTCCAAATGTTGGTAAATTGCCAAATAATCGTAACAACGATAATCGGTGTCGCAAGGGGGAACATAATCCTAAATAAGATGATCCAAAACCCTGCCCCCTCGATACGGGCGGCGGATACAATCTCGGTCGGCACGCCGACAAAGTAGTTGCGGAAAAATAAAGTGGTAAAGCCAATACCATACACCACATGGGCAAGAATCAACCCCCAAGTGGTACCGGCAATCCCCAGCATTCCCAACACCTTAGCCAAAGGCAAAATCACTACTTGCAGGGGAATAAACGGACCCAACATCATCAAACCAAACAACAAATTCGCCCCACGAAATTGCCATTTTGCCAGCACATATCCGTTAATCATACCCAGTAAAGTAGACAAAAACACAGCGGGCACAGTGAGGCGGATCGATGCGTAAAAGTACGGTCTTAACCCCCGACAATCGACACCGGAACACGCCTCAGACCAAGCGTGCCCCCACGCCCAACCGGTAGGGGCTTCGGGCAAGTTTAAAATACCGCCCACACGGATTTCTTCAATATCCTTAAACGATGTGCTTAACATCACATACAGCGGGAACAAGTAATACGCCACAAACGCAAATAAAACCGCATACAGCCCATAGCGGAACACCGTATCACGGGTGGAAAATTTTTGAATTTTTATATCTTGTTGCATGGGGTTTTTCCTTGTCATTTTTTACGGTTTTTTTCTGTGTAATTCGGAATACAAGTACGGTATCATAATCGACATAATCGCTACTAGCATGACCACTGCCGCCGATGCCGCTTGTCCCAAGTTGCCCCGGGTGAACGCCATATCCTGCACATAGTTTGCCGGCAAGATGGTGGCATATCCGGGACCACCAGAAGTCATTGCCACCACAATATCGAAACTCTTAATCGCCAAGTGGGCAAGGACAACGATGGTACTGACAAATGTGGGTCCCAAGCTGGGGATGATAATACGGGCGTAAATACGGGGCAGCCCGGCACCCTCGATGCGGGCAGCATTGATGATTTCCGGGTTAATCCCCCGCAACGCCCCCAGAAATAATGCCATGACAAAACCGGATGCCTGCCATACGGCGGCGGAGACAATAGCGTATATCGCCATGTTGCTGTCGATAATCCAGTCGAATTTGAAACTTTCCCAACCAAGGTTACGAACGGCTTTTTCCAATCCAAGATCTGGATTCATCACCCACTTCCACACCGTACCCGTTACAATTAACGACAGTGCCATTGGATATAAATAAATCGTACGAATAAAGCCCTCATTACGGACTTTTTGGTCTAATAAAATGGCGAGAAAGATGCCCACCAACATAGCGATAAGTATGAATAGGATAGAAAAAACAATCATATTTTCAAACGCCACATCCCAACGGGCGGACGCCATCAGTTTTTTGTACTGAATGAGTCCTTCGAATTCGTATTTGGGTCTGATTTTCGACTTGGTAAACGACACATAAACCGTCCAACCGATAAATCCATATATAAACATCAGCGTAGCCGCCACACTGGGGGCGATTACGATTTTGGGTATGTTGCGTTGCAACCAGTCACATACACTACCCATTACCAGTCTCCCATAATTGCGTGTTTCTGTTATTTTTTGTAGGTGCGTTGCGTTGCCACCGCTCAAATTTACCAATCATTGCGTGTCTCCCCTATGTATTTCGGGTGTGTTGCGTTGTAATCGCCCAGATATATCATTCATTGTGTGTTTCGCTCTCATTTGCACATCTGTGTCTTACTCTTATTTAGGCACCTAGACTTTATCTGTCCAGATACAGCTCCCTAGACACAGCCCCAAGATACCTGCCTCGAGAGTATATCCACCTCAAAGGTACACCCATTTTATGCGTGTACGACAAAAAAGCAAGGGGAAAATGGTATCCCCCCTTGCGTTTTTTGTGGCTGTATTAGCGTTCTGCGTCGATTGCCGCTACTAACGCTCTTACGGCATCCTCTGCATCTTGGTCAGAGTTAAAGAAGTTGGTTACAACATCGGTAACTGCCCCAGAGATAGACCCCGGTTGTGCCATACCGTGGATGATCGAAGGTTGCAATCCGCCATTTTTGGAGGCTTTCAAAAGGTCGGCATGTGATTTTTTCGCACAGCTGTCGAATCTAGATAAATCCATGTCTGTGCGGGCAGGAATCGATCCTTTTTTCAAGTTAAACGACTCTTGGAAACCTTTGCTCATGATAACCGATGCCATAGCTTCTTGTGCTTGTGCGGCTTCGTAATTGTTTGGCTTAAAGAACGCAAAGCTATCCGCATTCGATATGTATCCCTTACCAAACGCAGAGCAGTTGTAATCGATACCCGGTCGTTTGCCGGCAACGGTGAATTCGCCTTTTGCCCAATCGCCCATGATTTGGAATCCTGCCTCGCCATTGATAACCATCGAAGTCGCCAAGTTCCAATCCCGTCCTTGGAAAGATCGATCCACATAGCCCCGTAATTTACGGAATTGTTCGAATACTTTTACCATGGTTTCGGATTGAATGGCTCTGTTGTCCAATTTGACAAAGGCGTTGTGATAGAAACCGGGTCCGCCTAAGGTGATGGCAATCACTTCGAATACGGTTGCGTCTTGCCATGCTTGCCCGCCGTGTGCCAGTGCGGTTATGCCGGCGGCTTTTAATTTGTCCGCTGTGGCGTTAAATTCGTCCCAGTTGCGGGGGGCGGAAGTTACGCCCACCTTGGCAAGTACCGCCGGGTTAGACCAGATCCAGTCTACACGGTGGATGTTTACAGGTGCCGCACAATACACCCCATCGCATTTTAGACCTTTGGCGATGGATGGGGGGAGAATGTCGTCCCATCGTTCTGCCCTTGCGGTTGCATCGATGGCTTCACCGAATACATCTTCTTCGTCCCATTCTTGGATTTCTGCACCTTTCATAAGTACGGCACTTGGTGGGTTACCGGACATTACCCGGGTTTTTAGGGCTTGCTTTGCGTTGGTACCAGACCCGCCGGCAACGGGCATATCTTGCCACCCAACCCCTCTTGCTTCTAGGCGGTCTTTCATATCGGCAATCGCCGCCGCTTCGCCACCAGAAGTCCACCAGTGTAATACTTCTACGGACGGTGCCGCTGCCGCAACAGTCGCACCTAGTGCCATAACACCAGATATTAAAATGTGTGTGATTTTAGTCATGTATTTTCCCTTCATATCTTAATCAAACATTGCCTAAGCTATACATTTTTTGCATGGCTAGAGTGTGCATGATACATATTGACAATGTGACTGTCAAGAAAAAAACAACTTTTTTAAAATTGTAAACAAATAACACAATGTAAGCGTTTTTGTGGTGAATGGTTTTTTACAAAACAATATAACCCATTGGTATTATGGTATTATTTGGGTATTTAAATACCTATTTATGTCGTGCATTGGCTATGCGTATAAGGGTATACTGTAGCTATTAACTATCTAGTTATATGTGAAAATACTGTATCTTTATGGCAACCCATATAAAACGCATATCTCCCCATCGCAGGCGGATAAATGCCCCCATTGTTACCAACAATTGCAGCAGTATAAACACAGGTATGGTCACGGTGTAATGCCTTATAAAGTTACGGGTGTGCCTGTGCGAATGGAGTGTTCCGCCGCCGCCCCTATTTTCACCGCCATTGCCCCGTCATAGGGGCTAACCTCGACTGTTAATGCAGGGTTTTTTACGACTTCACAAAACTTTTGCATTTGGAAAAAGGTCGCCCCGTGATGTTCCCCCGCCTCTAAGATGTGTGCGTCTACTTCTATGATTTTTCGGACAGGGTTTTGCGGGTGACGGGGGGAATGGACGATTTCGGCGTGTCGTTGTTTGCCGTCCGCCCAAAACCTTGCACACCCCGGAACGAAGGCTTCGATTTTGCCTCGATCGCCGATGCAGCTGATGTGTTGTTGGAAATACGACCCCTCTGCAAACATGCACAGCTCCAATACACCCCGTACGCCGTTGGCAAAATCCACAATGGCAAACGCATTGTCGATAATATCTGCTTTGCGGCCGTCGTACACTTCGTGCAAGTGGTTTACACCCTGCCCCCCAGACGCATATATGCGGATGGGGTCGGATTGGGTGATGACCCGCATCAGGTCGAAGAAATGACAGCATTTTTCCACCAAAGTGCCGCCGGTTTTATCGTTAAACCGGTTCCAATTGCCTACTTTATCCAAAAATGGAAAGCGGTGTTCGGTGATATTTAAGGTTTTCAAGACACCAATTTGTTGGCTATGCACATATTTTATCAACTCTGCCACTGGCGGCATATATCGATATTCCATTGCCACCCACACGGGGGCGGTGCGATTTTCACAGGCATCGACCACAAAATCACAGTCCGCCACAGTCGTACACATGGGTTTTTCAATAAGAATCGCATACTCGGTGTTTAAGGTATCTTTTAAAATATCGATATGTGTATAATTTGGTGTCGATATGAGCAAGGCGTTTATGTCCGCCCGTTGCAACATATCCATATGGTTTTCATACGCCTGACAATTTTTGCCCGCCAAGTTTTTGGCACTGGTACGCATGTCTGGGTTGGGATCAGCAACCGCCGTAACCATTGCCCCGTCGATATGATGGATATTACGAATGTGTTCATGGGCGATCATACCCGATCCAATAATGCCCAATTTTACCGTGTGTGTCATGTCGTAAAAATGTCTGGTGGCTGCATGTTAGGGGGGCATATACCCCCCACAACAAAAAATTATTTTAAATCTTTAGCATATGCATCGGCAATTTTTGCTTCTGCTTGTTGTGCAGCAGTACTTAGGGCTTCGAAGATTTCTGAACCATTGCGGACATTGTCTTTAAACCAATCGTATACGGGTGCCGCTTGGGCTTTAAACGCTGCTTTTTGCTCTGGCGTAGGGACATACAGGGTACCACCGCCCTTTACGAAGTCTTGGTATGCTTGAATAGATTTGCGTTTTGGTGATGCGAATGTTGCCTGTTGCAAGGCACTAAATCCGTCCACCACCACCTTTTTCAAGTCATTGGGCATGGATTGGAACATATCGTTGTTCATCCACCACAAAGCCCCCATGTATGCGTGTCCGTCTAAGGTTACATACTGCAATCCTGCATCGGGGAATTTCATGCCCATAATATCGGTAATACCATTCTTAGAGCCTTCGACAACGCCCGTTTGGAACGAAGTAAACAATTCCCCCCATGGAATAGGCGTAGGGCTTGCCCCTAGTGCCCGCACCAATTCTTGTGGTAGGTCGGCAACAACCGTACGGATTTTTAAACCTCTCAAATCCGCCGGAGTCTTTACTACCCGCTTGGTGTTGGCAAAGTTACGCCAGCCGCCCGTGTTACCAATGGTCATCAAACGAATTCTATCGCCAGAATCCTGTAACGCCATGTGCCGCATAGTGCGGACAAAGTCCCCTTGTAACACTTCTTCTGCAATGCGATCATCGCGCAACAGGTAGGGTAGATCCAATACCTGTACATAAGGGAATGCCCCGGCGGCACCGCCACTGGTGGAAATGTAAATATCAATGGTGCCGTCAGCGACACCTTGCAGGCATTCTGCCCCTTTGGAACACAGCTGGGTACCAATGAACAGGTCGACCTTAATGGCACCGTTTGAACGGGATTCGACAAAGTCTTTAAACACCACCAAACCATCGTAATCTTCATCGTTTACATTGGAATTTGCCGTTGCCCGCAAGGTGTACTGTGCCGCACTTGCCACCGATCCCATCATAGATAACGCCATAAACGCCCCTAGGTACTTTTTAAAGTTTTTTAACATTTTTCAGTTTCTCCTAAAAATATTATGTAATTGTTGTCGTTTTTATAGTCCACCCCGACAACACCAAAGGTGTATTTGCTATTGTTACTGTACAAATCCCAACAATCTGGGGACTGTCAGTGAAATAGCGGGAATATAAGTAATCATAAAGATGACCAATACTTCAACGGCTAAGAATGGTAAAATAGCTTTGGCAATAGCCTCTACCCGTTCGCCCGAAACGCTGGAGGCAACGAACAGCACCAATCCCATTGGCGGTGTTGCCAATCCTACGGTTAAATTAACGCTCATAATCATGGCAAAGTGTACTGGATCCACACCCATGTTGACAAAGATGGGACCCAAGATGGGACCCAAGATAATAATGGCGGGTCCTGCATCCAAAAACATACCCACCACAAATAACAACAGGTTAATCAATAACAACAATATCAGTGGGTCACTTGTCAGCGTCAAAATCCAATGTGCCAGTTGTTCTGCCACATGGGACAGGCTGACCACAGTTTTAAACGCCATTGCCGCCCCAACCAACAACAATACAACCGATGCGGACATTGCCGCCTTGGTAAAGATTTTTGGCAGGGATTTTACAGTTAAAGTTTTTAACACAAATAGTCCCACAACCAACGCATATATACAGGCAACGGCTGAGGCTTCCGTAGGGGTAAATACGCCCCCCAAGATACCGCCCAAGATAATAACAGGGGTTAATAAAGGTAATATTGCTTTGCCTAATGCGTGTTTGCGTTCCCGCCATGTCGCCTTTGTTCGGGACGGGGGGAAATCCTTACGATTTGCCAAATATCCCACAACAGCCATCAAGCCCACACCTACCAAGATACCGGGAACGATACCGCCGGCAAATAACGCCGCAACGGAAACCTCCATCACATACGCATAAATAATCATAATCCCAGAGGGGGGGATAATCGGTCCAATCACCGAAGATGCAGCGGTTACAGCGGCGGAAAATGTACCGCTATAGCCATTCTTTTTCATCGCAGGGATAAGCATAGACCCCAATGCGGAAGTATCCGCTACCGCCGATCCCGACAGCCCCGCAAACAACATCGATGATAAAATATTCACCTGTGCAAGCCCGCCTTTTACATGTCCGATTAAGGTTTGGGCAAAATCCACCAAGCGGGTGGTAATGCCGCCACGGTTCATCAGTTCACCCGCCAGCATAAAGAACGGGATTGCCATCAAGGGAAACGAATCCACACCATTATAGATATTGCGGTACATCAGGGCAATGTCCCTGTCCATACCATTGCCCAGCAATACCATACCGGGAGCCGCCAACATGGCAAAAAATACAGGGGCACCGATTAACAATAACAGCAAGAAAATAGGTATAAAAAGTGTCAACATGCCCTTAATCCCCCTGTACTTCGAGTGTCTGCGTTGGCGGATTAAATGTGTCCCCGCCTTTGAACAATTGTCCCAATGCCCGTATACCCATTTCTAGATTAACGCTGAGCATGGCACCAAAGCATACGGACATCGATACATATATGTAGGCTAGGGGTATTTTTAGCGTGCTGGATCTGAAAATAAAACCGCTGTTGTAGTGCTTGATGGCAAAATGTAGTAAATACCCCAGCACAATCCCCGCCATAACGATTAAAACAAGGTGGATAACCCGCCCGATGGTAGGGGGCAGTGCATCCAACAGCATGGTAATCGACACAAACCCGCCGTACCTGTATGCAGATGGGGCGGTTAATGCCATCATCCAGATCATCATCACCCGGGCGGATTCTTCGGGCCAAGGCAATGCATTGTTTAACACATAGCGATAAAATACTTGTATGCCAATGACCACCACCATACCGCCAATTAACACCCAAGACACCTGTCGCCCGACCCATAAAACGGCTGTGTTTATGGCTGCCAGTGGGGTCAATATGCTTGCTAATATCTTACATGCTATATTCATCTGTTATCTCCTTGAGGGTGGGGGCTTAGTCCTTGTCGTACGGTATCAATTTTTTGTTGTCCACCTTTGACAATTAATGCTAGGTCATTGGATATGGATACATAGCTAAATCCCACATCAAATGCCCACTTGGCATATTCGGGGTGGGGCGATATGGTGCCGACCTTGACACCTATGGTGTGCATTTTTGCCACACATTTTTCAATGGCACTTCGCACTTCGGGGTGGGTTATATCCCCCGGTCTGCCCATAGACATGGATAAATCCCCGGGACCAATAAATACCGAATCGACCCCTTGTACCCGGGCGATACTTGCCGCATTATCCAAAGCCTCCGGTGTTTCCAATTGCATGGCGAGAAATACTTGGTCATTAAATTGGGAGACATAGTCCGTGTTACTGGTATAGCCGCTGCCCCGCACCATAAACGCAAACCCCCGATTGCCAAGCGGTGGATACTTACATGCGGTGACAATCTGCTTGGCTTGTGCGGCGGTTTGTACAAATGGGAATAGCAGGCTCATTGCCCCCCGGTCGAGGACTTGTTTTATATCCGTGGGGCTGTGTCCCACCATCCGCACTACGGCGGGCATGTTGTGTACGGCCAATGCCCGTAACAATCCGCCGACACTTTCCATGCCCAGCGGGGCGTGTTCCACATCCAACACCACATAGTCATAGGACAAGGTTGCCATAGCTTCAACCACCGTTTCCGATGCACTCATCGACCACCCACCAATACACGGCTTGCCACTTAAAACGGTGTGTTTAAATATATTTTTGCCCATAAATATTTTTGTTTCCTATTAAAAAATTTCTGGCTCTTCAATGGGGGCGGTGCCTGTCATAAAGCTAAAATCTGCCCCTTGGTTTGCCTGCATCACATGATTTTGGTACATCACCCCATAGCCCCGATTATAGGTCATGTGTGTCGGCTTATATGCGGACAGCCTACGCTGCAATTCTGCATCACTGATGTCCACATGCAACGACCGTTTTTCCACATCCAACCATACTGTGTCCCCCGTTTGCACGGCACACAAAGCCCCGCCAATGGCACTTTCGGGAGCCACATGCAGGATACAGGTGCCGAAGTGGGTACCACTCATACGGGCATCAGAAATTCGCACCATATCCCGTACCCCCTGTTGCAATAATTTCTTAGGAATAGGCAACGCCCCCCATTCGGGCATCCCCGGTCCCCCTATGGGGCCTGCATTTTTTAAAATAAGTACTGTGTCTTGTGTTACGGGTAAATCCGGATCGTCAATCATCGCACTCATTTGAGCGTGGTTCTCAAAAACTAAAGCAGGACCCGTGTGCTTTAACAGTTCTGGGGATGCGGCGGATGGTTTTATAACCGCCCCATCGGGACATAAATTGCCCCGTAAAATTGCCAAGGCTTCACGGTTGTTAATCGGTTTATCCAATGGACGAATCACATCGTTATTATAAACGGGTGCATTACAAATATTTTCGCCGAAGGTTTTGCCATTGACTGTTTTTGTGTTCAAATGTAAATAGTTTTGCAAACGGCAAAACAAAGCAACACTGCCCCCCGCATAAAACAGGTCTTCCATTAAATATGTACCGCTGGGCATAACATTGGCAATGACAGGAATATGTTGCCATTTTTCAAAATGCGTATAGTCTAAGGCAATCCCCGCTCGTCCCGCCATTGCCAGCACATGTATAATAGCATTGGTCGATCCGCCCAACGCCATATAAGTTACAATAGCGTTTTCGAAGGATTTTTTGCCAACAATATCCCGGGGCTTTAAATCTTCATGTACCATTTTTACAATGCGACCGCCAACGGTTTTTGCCAACCGCATATGGGCGGAATCAGCGGCGGGTATAGTCGTCGAATTGGGCAATGCCATCCCCAATGCCTCCGCCAGAAAAGTCATCGTTGAGGCGGTACCCATAGTATTACAAGTCCCAAACGAACGGGTCATGGTGGCTTCTAAGTTCTGCCAATCTTTTTCGTCAATTTTCCCTGCTCGTAACGCATCCCAATATTTTCGGGTATGGGTACCTGTTCCCACCTTTTTACCCCGAAACCACCCAGATAAAGTCGCCCCAGCAGGCAGGAAAATAGCAGGAATATTCATACTGATTGCCCCCATTAACAGGGCGGGTGTTGTTTTGTCACATCCGCCAATCAGCACCGCCCCATCAATCGGATGGGATCGCAACAGCTCTTCTGTTTCCATGGCAAGCATATTGCGGTATAACATGGTGGTCGGTTTTACCATGACTTCGCCCAACGACATAGCGGGCAGTTCTAAGGGAAACCCGCCGGCTTGTAAAATACCATGCTTTACATCATTGGCACGATCCCTTAAATGGGTGTGGCATGTGGAAATATCGCTCCATGTATTGATAATAGCAATAACCGGCTTGCCCATAAAATCGTCACGGTTATAGCCCACTTGGCTTAACCTTGCCCGATGGGCGGATGCCCGCATGGTCGAATCCATAAACCATCGTGCACTCCGCAAAGGCTTGTGATACATTTGTTTTGCACGGGTATTGTTCAATATTTCTCTCCGCTATTATCTATCTGTTACAGCTGTTTTAAAAATTCGCTGTTGCCAAAACAGTACATTTAATATATCATAGGTTTTAGGTAAGAGTCAAGACTGCATTGGCACAAAATCCCGGTTTAAACCGCTATATAAAATTTCTCTCCCTTAAATCCAATATGTTATTTCCCACCCCATCACATAAGTTGGGGTTTTTGACGGTACTTACAAGATGATAATAAACTAAAATTTTAGAAATTGCCTAATGTTATTTTGAGATATGCTTATGCAAAAATTACATTATTAAGGCACTTGTCATACGGGGCATTAAAGTATATATTTATAAAATATTGTCGTTAGGGTGTGGTTTTAAGGGGTACACATGAATTTAAGGGGCACACATGAATATGCAATGTTGCGATCGCACCTATAACATGGCGGTGCTATAAACCGGTTGCGGGCGGTATTGCCCGATGCACAGTGTCAAAAATACAGTGTCAAAAATACAGTGTCAAAAATACTTAGGCATAGATGCCCGTTGCCCGGTGTTATTACAACAACATATTGTATATACCCTCAGCCGACAAGTGATAGAATATCGACAGGCATATTGCTGTACAGATAATATGTCGTATGAAATACTCATATAAATCCAAATACCAAAAGGGGAAGGAAAAAATAACATGACATATACAAGTGTGGTCACATCGGCGGTGCAAATTGCCTATCACAGCCCCCACACCTTGTTGGGGGAATGTCCCCGTTGGGACGAACAGCAACAGGTATTATATTGGGTGGATATTGATAATAACAACTTACATTGTTTTGACCCGACAACAGGGCTCAATAAAACCGTAACATTTCGAGAAAAAATAGGCGGGTTTTCGTTGCGAGAACAGGGGGGATTTGTGCTTGGTATGCAGTCGGGATTTGCGTTGTTGGACGGCTTTAACACTCAGATTACATATGTGGGGGATCCCGAAAAAGACCTTGTTACCAACCGTTTTAATGACGGTCGTTGCGACCCTGTGGGGCGGTTTGTGGCAGGTACGGTCAATATGGATAAATCAGATTGCAATGCCGGCATTTACCAAGTTTCTGTCCAAACACTTACAACGCCCACCCGCCTTGTGCATGGCTTATACACGGCAAATGGTATCACATTCAGCACCGATGGTACCACCATGTATTACAGCGATACCCCCCGACATATCATATATCGGGGCGATTACGATATACACACTGGTACCCTCAGCACCGTACATATATTCCAAGATTTCACCGCCACCAAAGGACGACCAGACGGGGCGTGTATCGATGCGGAAGGCTATTATTGGGTGGCGATGTATGACAGTGGCGAAGTGTTGAGAGTATGCCCACAAGGACACATTGTGGAACGGGTACAGCTGCCCGTCAAGCATGCCACAATGGTTGCATTCGGGGGGGCGGATTTAAAAACCGCATATGCCACCACTGCCACTAATGGTATGAGCGACCAAGAAAAACAACAATACCCCGATGCGGGCAGTATTTTCAGTTTCCGTACTTCTGTGGCAGGCAATGTGGAACAAAGATTTAAGGGGTGATTTTATGAAATTAACCAACACATATCCCAGCTTAAAAGATAAAGTTGTTTTTATTACCGGCGGGGCATCTGGCATAGGGGCGTGCTTTGTGGAAAACTTTGCCCGTCAACAGGCAAAAGTATACTTCTGTGATATAGATACAATACGGGCGGAAAAACTGCTGCAAAACCTAGCCCCCATATCACAACATATATATTTCACGGCGGTGGATGTTACCGATATTGATGCCCTGCATGCGTGCATCGACCAAGTCGGCACAGAAAACAGCGGCATAGATGTGTTAATCAACAATGCATCCAGTGACAATCGCCATACCTTAGATGACTTGACCCCTACATATTGGGATAGGTGTTTAAATATCAACTTACGACCGCATGTATTTGCCATTCAGCGGGTAAAAAAATACATGTCTGCACACGGGGGGTCGATTATCAATATGGGGTCTGTTAGCTGGATGCGAAGACGCTCCAATATGGTTGGCTACACCACCGCCAAAGGGGCGATTCATGCCATGACCCGCACGGTTGCACAAGAATTAGGGCATGCCAACATTCGCATAAATTCTATTGTTCCGGGGGCGGTTTTAACCGAACGGCAAAAAGCGTTGTGGGTGACACCAGAATTGCAACAGAGTTTTTATGACGACCAAGCGTTACAAATACGGGTTGTGCCCGAAGACATAACCGCTATGGCATTATTTTTGGCATCAGACGACAGTCGAGCATGCTCTGGACAGAATTTTATTATCGATGCGGGCATTGTGTAAAAATGGATAAAAATATAACAGATATATTTGTTATTGGCGGTGGTATTAACGGTTGTGGTATTGCCCGTGACTGTGTGGGACGGGGGGTGTCTGTGGACTTAGCAGAGATGGCGGACATTGGCGGGGCGACCTCGTCGGCATCGACAAAAATGTTGCATGGGGGGCTTCGGTACCTAGAATACTTTGAATTTTTGTTGGTAAAAAAAGCGTTAAGCGAACGGGAAGTTTTGCTGTCCGCTATGCCCCATATCAGCTGGCCGATGCGGTTTGTGATTCCCTATCATAAACACATGCGGTTTGACAATACCACACCCACTTCAAAACTGCTTGGGCGGGTGTTGCCATGCTTAAAAGGGCGACGCCCGGCATGGATTATCCGTTTGGGGCTGTTGCTATACGACCACTTGGGCGGACGCAAAATCTTGCCCGCATCAACAGCTGTGAACCTGCAAAAAGACAGGGCAGGGGAGGTATTACACGACAAGTTTAAAAAAGGTTTTGAATATTCGGACTGTTGGATACAGGACACACGGCTTGTAACCTTAAACGCCCGTGATGCGAAACAGCGGGGGGCAAATATTATGGTGCGGACTATGGTGACCGCCCTGCAACGGGGGGACGATGGTTGGCACATCAGTTTACGGGACATGGACACAGGGGCAGAGTTTACCAAAACCGCCAAGTGTGTCATCAACGCCTCAGGTCCGTGGATAGAAGACATTTTACAACACAAAGTGCGGCAAAAAACCACCGAAAAAATCCGCTTGGTAAGGGGCAGTCACATTGTGGTAAAAAAGTTTTATGACCACGACAAAGCGTACCTGTTACAAGGCACTGATGGGCGGGTGATGTTTACCATTCCCTATGAACAAGACTATACTTTAATGGGCACCACCGACCAAGACCATCATGACAGCATGGACAGGGTTACATGCAGTACGGACGAAATCGCCTATATGTGTGATTTTGCCAATCGGTATTTTAACACACAGATAACCCCTGCGGATGTGGTGTGGACTTTTGCCGGCGTGCGACCGTTATACGACAATCAGGCGGGTAGTGCATCGGCGACTACACGGGATTATACTTTTACCCTTGATACAGATGATACAGACGGTGGCACCGCCCCCATATTACATATTTTTGGTGGCAAAATTACCACATATCGCAAACTTGCCGAAGCCGCTTTTGCACAAATTGCCGCCTTTTTTCCACAGGCAGGCAAGGACTGGACGGCGGGGCAACCGTTGGCAGGGGGGGATTTTGCTGTCGACGGTGTGGACAGCCTGATACAACAAGCCCAAGCGGATTTTCCGTTTTTGGACAACTGGCGTGCTACCCGATTGGTTCGCTGTTACGGCACCGATATATGGCAATTTTTACACACAGATGCGGATAACAACGGTATCCATTTTGGGGCGGGATTGACTGAGGCAGAAATACGGTGGCTGATAAAAACCGAATTTGCCGGCACCGCTGATGATGTGTTGTGGCGGCGTACCCGCATGGGGCTACACTTGACAAAACCGCAAATACAGGCGATAACAGAGTGGTTTAAAAAATACAAGCAATTAAGGGGAGAAACATCATGACATACATTTTAGCCATCGATCAAGGCACCACTTCCACCAGAGCCATTATGTTCGACAAAAATATGTGTATTGTCGGCACGGCACAACAAGAATTTCCGCAAATATTTCCAAAATCAGGGTGGGTGGAACACAAGCCACAAGATATTTGGCAATCGGTTTTAAACACCTGTACACAAGTTTTAAAAACCACCGCAATTTCCCCACAAGACATTGCCGCTATAGGCATTACCAATCAACGGGAAACAACTGTACTGTGGGATAAAAACACAGGCGACCCCATATATAACGCTATCGTCTGGCAAGACCGCCGCACGGGGGCATATTGTACCACCTTAAAGCAACAGGGGTATACGGATACCATTGCACATAAAACCGGGTTGGTGATCGATGCGTATTTTTCCGCTACCAAAATCAAATGGATTTTAGATCACACCAACACCCATGCCCAAGCGGCAAAAGGCGATATTTTATTTGGCACCGTCGACAGCTATCTTATTTGGAAACTGACACAGGGCAAAGCCCATGTGACCGATGCCACCAATGCCTCCCGCACCATGCTGTACAATATACGGGAACACCGATGGGATGAGGATATGTGTACCCTTATGGATATTCCCAGATGTATGTTGCCAACGGTCAAAGACTGTGCCGATACTTTCGGTGCGGTGGATATATCTTGGTTGGGGGGTGAAATTCCCATTTATGGGGTGGCAGGCGACCAACAAGCGGCAACGGTGGGACAAGCGTGCTTTACCCCCGGGATGGTGAAATCCACTTATGGCACGGGGGGGTTTATGGTACTCAATACGGGTGATACGATCGTAGAATCGAAAAATCAATTACTCACCACTGTTGCTTATCGTTTAAATGGCAAGGTTACATATGCTTTGGAGGGGAGTATCTTTACGGCGGGATCGGTGGTGCAGTGGTTGCGGGACGGGCTGGGTATTATCACCCATGCACAAGACACACAACACCTAGCGGAAACTGCAGACCCCAGCCAAAATATATACTTGGTGCCAGCATTTACAGGTATGGGAGCCCCGTATTGGAACATGGAATGTAGGGGGGCTATGTTTGGGCTTAACCGCAATACGGGACCTGCGGAATGTGCCAAGTCTGCCCTGCAAAGTGTCGGCTATCAGACTCGGGACTTAGTAGGGTGTATGCAATCCGATTGGCAAAACCAAGCCCAACCCTGTCGTCTGCGGGTGGACGGGGGGATGTCCGCATCCGATTGGACAATGCAGTTTTTGGCAGATATTATCAACCAGCCTGTGGATCGTCCCGCCATACTGGAAACCACTGCTTTGGGGGTGGCGTGGCTGGCGGGATGTTATGCGGGCATATATCCAAATCAAGCAGAGTTTGCCAACAACTGGGCAGTGGATCGCACCTTTATCCCAAACATGGACAGCTTCACACGGGATACCCTGTACACAGGGTGGCAAAACGCTGTTAAAAAGATTTTGGATTAAGGGGGATTATATACGGGCAAAGTTTATGAAAAATATGGCACAAATATATAATAAACGCATGGTGTTATATAATAAACGCATGGTGTTCGGTATTGAATAATATTATCGGGGTTGTACCAGATACCTAATCTAAATGCCTTTTAGCCCACTGCACCGACACGAGCAACACCACTATTAGGTGTTGTCTTTTTTGTGATCTAAAATCATTGTGATTAAATCGCCATTTACACTCTTTCAAGACGGCAAGCAAGCAAGACGGGAAATACGGGCTTGGAGACGGTTTTACAATCTTGAGCGACCACACACACAATTTGTCTTGAAAACTTCAAGCGAAGCGTATATAGTGTATTGTGGTAAACAAGCGGTTCTGCCCATGAAATACCCTTTGGTTCCCCCCCTTGCTTATCACAATACGACACAGTTTAGCCAACAAATCATATCTTAACATGAAACATTTGTTGTCTAACTAATGGGATCCAGTTCAAAGTAAAACCAGACATGGTTATAAAATTGTAAACGAGATAGGTATATCAAAAATAAAAAGTATGTGCCCTCGTTTTGGAAATTGAGTTGAAACATTAGAGAATTTATAAGAGATTACAAAATGACCCAAAAACCGCATATACCGTTTGTCGAATTTCCTATACATTGTTTAAGTATGGAGCGTCTTTTACCCTTAATAGCAAAAGCTAACAACGGGCTGGGACGATATGATGGGGCGTTAAGTAGTATTTTAAACCCAAATATACTGCTTAGCCCGCTTACTAATAATGAAGCTATATTATCATCTAGAATGGAGGGAACCATTGCCTCTTTAACTGAGGTATTAGAGTTTGAGGCAGGTAAAAAAAACACAGACGACAAGAAAAAAAATGATATACAAGAAATTCTCAATTATCGGCACGCCTTAACATATTCTGTGCAAGTCATAGAAGACAGAAACATTTCTATATCATTGATTAAAGAGTTACACAAAATATTGCTACAAAATGTACGGGGGCATGATAAGACACCCGGACAAATGCGGACAGAACAAAACCTTGTAGGAAAACGAGGGGATACTATGCAGACCGCCAGATTTGTACCGCCAGCCCCTGAGCATTTACCCGTTGCTCTTGATAATTTTAACGCATTGTTACGAAATGATAATATTGAAGATTTGGTATTATTGGCAATTATTCACGCCCAGTTTGAAATTTTACACCCCTTCATGGATGGAAATGGGCGTTTGGGTCGTATGTTAATTCCATTATTTTTATTTGAAAGAAAAATTATAAACTCCCCTTCTTTTTATATGAGTGAAATATTAGAAAAGAATGATACAGAGTACAGGGACAGATTATTAGCCATTACAAAACATGGCGATTGGCAAGGTTGGTGTGAATTTTTCCTACACAGTTTAATCGAACAGGCAAAATACAATATGGCAAAAACTAAAAGTATTATGGGTTTGTATGAGCTAATGAAACAAAAGTTTACAGAAACAACCCATTCCCCATCTGTTATCGGAGCACTGGATGCATTTTTTAGATCCCCCGTAATCAATTCAAGTGATTTTATGAAAATAGCCGATATTAAAAATCGTGAAACCGCCAACAATATTCTCAAAAAGCTAGTCGACAAAAATCTAATAACTATATTAGAAAAAGGGACAGGTAGAAAACCAACTGTTTATATGTTTCCATTACTATTGGCTGTTGTTGATGGGGATTTAGATTTGACACAAAAAACTTAGTGTCAGAAAAGTTTGACACAAAAAACTTAGTGTCAGAAAAGTTTGACACAAAAAACTTAGTGTCAGAAAAGTTTGACACAAAAAACTTAGTGTCAGAAAAGTTTGACACAAAAAACTTAGCGTCAGAAAAGTTTGACACAAAAAACTTAGTGTCAGAAAAGTCTGACACAAAAAACTTAGTGTCAGAAAAGTCTGACACAAAAAACTTGGCGTCAGAAAAGTCTGACACAAAAAACTTGGCGTCAGAAAAGTCTGATACCACATATTGAAGGATTACCAATGAAGTTACAATTTAAACAGTACGCACATCAAGAGTATGCTATTCATGCGGTGGTTGATTGTTTTTCGGGACAACCTAATGTTATGTCTTTGTCGTATATTCGAGATGTGGGGAAAGTACCACAGCAACAGACTATGGGTTTGAAGGGAATTGGGTATAAAAATGTTGATTTACAAATCAGCCCTGCACACACATATTGGAAAACCTGTATACTGTACATTTCGTCATCAAGACATAATAAGTTACAATGATCCTTGCATGATAAACCGTCTAGATGTGCAGTTATAGCTGTTTCAGGTAATATTTGTTCAGATTTATCTATCAGATTTCCAGATTTAGATGGTAATCGTGTAAATATGCGATCTGTGCCACTAATGCCGAGTATACTAGAAACTTTAAGATTAGACCGCTGGTTAGGATCCTCGAAGAGAAAAACCATAAAGTAACCGTAAGTATGACTGCGGGGGAACGGGCGGCACTTTGCCCCAATATAGGGGGGGCTACCGCTACCAGTGCATTTTCTTGCACCCCCCGTCCAGATCGCCGTTGAGACGGCGGTGGCGGCGGATGACTCGATTGACCTTCCTGCATCATGGCGGTTTCCAACGAATAAAGCGATTATACATAGTGGTACGGGGCATACTTTGCCATAAAGTACCTGTCCTTAGGCGGTATAATGTCCCATTGATAACCCGCCTGTCGTCAACCCGTGCTACATTAGGGCTTTTGTTTGCAAGTAAAGGTTGTATCAAAGACCATTCATAAAATGCAATTCTTTTATGAGTTCATTGCTCAGTTATTTATGCCCACCCCAATTGTTTTTTGTGTGATACACATAAAACATCTGCAGACTATTTTTATTGTTTAGGGCAATGTCATAGTGTGTTGTGAACATGGCAACCGCCTTTTCTGTAGTTTTTATTTTTCTATGATTTAAGCCTATTTGAACATAAAATAATACGAATCTTAAAATAAATCGAAAATAGGGGTTGACAGACGCTTTTTATCTATGGTATAAGTGTGCATGTCTTGTTTATAAGATTAGAGTTTATGGTTTAGGTATATAAGATATATGTTATTTAATCAAATTTTGCAATTAGGAGATGTATGATGAGAGAAACGGCTTATAATAAAAAAATGTTTATGGTGACGGCTTCCTTGTGTGTTGTCGGGGCGTTAACAGGTGGCTTTGCTTATGCGGGGGAACTCCCCAGTGGTGGTGAGGTGGTCGATGGAAATGCCCATATTTATCAACGGGGTAGCACCTTAAATATCGATCAGAACACAGACAAAGCGATTGTTAATTGGAACAGCTTTTCTGTGGGTAAGGACAATACGGTAAACTTCAATCAGCCCAGTAGCGATTCGGCAACTTTAAATCGTGTTACGGGGGATTTGACTTCTGAGATTGCCGGGCGAATCAATGCCAATGGCAGTGTGTTTTTGGTCAATCCCAATGGTATACTGATTACTGCCGATGGGGTTGTCGATACGGGCAATTTTGTTGCCTCGACCCTCGATATTGATAATAACGATTTTTTGAATGGCGATTATTCGTTTACCAAAAACGGCTCGAATGGCGTTGTTTCGAATCGGGGGACTGTTTCTGTCGACGATGGCGGTTTTGTGGCGTTGCTTGGCGGAGCGGTCAAAAATGACGGCACCGTGCGGGCTCATGTGGGGACAGTCGGTTTTGCTGGCGGCGAAAAGATTGTCATGTCGTTTGGCAATAACGATTTCTTGCGGGTCGAAGTGCCTACGGACAAGTGGGAACAATTGACCGATTCGCAAGGTAACAAAGTGTCTGCCACCCTTGATTTAGGCGGCAAAATCGAATCACGGGGCGGTTTTATCGATATAGCCGTTGCCGATGCCTCTGATATTCTTCGACAGTCTATATCTATTAGCGGTATTGTCTCCGCAAACACCGTGTCCTCGACGGACGGGGTTATATCTATTAGTGGCGGTACTCTGGGGATTGCCGGCAACGGGCGAATCACCGCTGATGCCGATTATGGCAATGCGGGACGGATAGATGTTGCTGTGCAGTCGTTAAATATGTCCGCTCCCATATCTGCCACCGCCGCAACAGGCAACGGGGGAGCGATTAAAGTATCGTTACAACAGGGGGCAAGCCTCAGTCGTGGGGCGGTGCTTGATGTCAGCGGTAAACAGGGCGGTAGTGTGTCTGTAATCGGTGGATTGTCCGGTGATAAATATTATAAACTGGTCGGCAGTGGCGATTTTGTTGCCGATGGCAGCGATGGTACAGGTGGATATATCGATATATCCAACAAAAACGGCTTGGTCGGGTTGTTTTCTGGTAGTGTATCGGCGAAGGGTACGACTATGGGCGGTCGCATCCGTATTGGCGGGGCGTTTCAAGGGGGTTCGTACAACGCAAAAACCAGCCAACTAGACAAAAAGGCTCAGGATTTATTTATAAACCGCTGGTCGGATAGCAGCGGGCTTACCAGTGCCGGTAAAACTTCGTTGGGTACGGGCGTACACATCGATACATCATCCGAATCGGGTACGGGGGGTACGGTTGTGCTGTGGGCGGATCACACCACCAATAATTATGCCCAAATTACCGCAACCGGTGCCGCTGGTGGCGGGGCGGTGGAAATATCGGGCAAGAAAAAAGTCGACAGCTTCGGTTTAAAACGGGTCGAAGTGGGCGATGGGGTTATTTTACTCGACCCTAAAAATGTGGTTATTAGCAAGTTTTCTGGCGGCTTGGCACAGGCAAAACGCATTATGTCGTCCACACCTCTTGCGGGTTTCGAACTGGATTTGGACGACAATGACAATTTTGGTGCTTCTGTTGCCATTAGCGAAGACGGTAGCAAATTGGCTGTTGGGGCTCGGGGTGATGACACGGGGGCACCCAATAATGGGGCAGTGTATTTATTTACCGTTGGCGGCAAAGGATCTCAGTGGGGCAGTTCGCTGTCGCAAGAGTATAAAATTGCCTATGACTCTGGTCTGGATGTCAAAGAGAACAATTCGCAATTTGGTAAATCTGTGGCGTTTAATGACGATGGTACTAAGCTGGTTGTGGGTATGCCGTTTGTTGATAAAGTCTCTCCTTATCGAGATGGTAGGGGGAGGATTTTCTTCTATTCTGTTGATTGGGGCAAAGGCGTTACCAACACCTCTTATTTAGAATACGGGAACAATGGGTATTTTGGCACCGGCGTTGCGTTAAGCGATGATGGCACCAAACTAGCGGTCGGTGAGTCGCACGACAACAACGGTAGAAAGGGCGATGCAAACTATTTATATAGTGCGGGATCTGTGTCGTTGTTTGCGTTGTCTGGTGATGGCAAAGATTGGGGCACTTCGCCCAATCGGCGGCGTATGGCACGGATTGTAAACGGTACGGGTGGGCTTTCTCTATCGGCTTATGATGCGTTTGGCTATTCTGTGGCGTTAAGTGGTGACGGGGCGAGGTTAGCGGTAGGTGCTGAGGGTACGGATGGCAACAGAGGGGCGGTGCATTTGTTTACGCTTGGCGGCTCCAGTTGGGGCAATAGGGTTAGCCACATCAGTAAAATTGGCAATGGCAGCGTAACAGACGATGGGACTCGTCTTAGTTTCAATAAAGACGACTTCTTTGGCGGTGGCGTAGCGTTAAGTGATGATGGCACCAAGTTAGCGGTAGGTGCCATATACGATGACACAGCGGGGCAGGATTTAGGGGCAGTGTATCTGTTTACTGTTGGCGGCACCACATGGGGGGGCAAAGTTACTCTAGCACGCACGATTACCGATGGTGCGGGTGTATCGTTGTCCAGTATCGATAAATTCGGCTATTCTGTGGCATTAAATCCGGACGGATCCCGCTTGGTTGTAGGGGCTGTCGATGACGGCAGCGGCGGCAGCAAACGAGGGGCAGTGTATTTGTTGGGCTTATCCGGTAATACATGGGGCGACACAGTCGAGGTACAACGGATAATCAGCGATCAAGACACACTGGATTTAAAAGTGGCTGGTAGTTTTGGCTCATCGGTTGCCCTGAGTGATGACGGTAGCAAGTTAGCAGTAGGTGCTCAGGGATATTGGGCTACGGCACATGAAAACAAAGGGGCGGTGTATTTGTTCGAGATAAATACGCTTATGCGGTCGTGGGGCAATGACATTTTGTACACCCGCCGCATTAGTGACGGCAACGGCGTTTCGTTAAGCAGCGGCGATGCGTTTGGGTCATCGGTTGCTTTAAGCGGTGACGGCACAAAATTAGCGGTAGGGGCTAGCGATACGAATTCTTATAAGGGTGCGGTGCATTTATTCAGTGTCGGTGGCAGCCGCTGGGGCAATACGGTTACAAATACAAAAAAGATCGGTTCGGGCTTATCCTTGCAGACGAAGGATGCATTCGGATCCGGTGTTGCTTTAAGTGGCGATGGGTCAAAGTTAGCGGTCGGTGCCAGTGGCGATGATAACGACACAGGGGCGGTATATCTATTTACGGTTGCTGGCTCTGGTAGCACATGGGGCAGTACGGTTAGTAAGATAAAAACCATCGATAAAACGACTGCGGGATTGTCGTTAAGTTCTAGAGACAAATTCGGATCGAGTGTTGCCCTTAGCGATAGTGGGATAAGATTAGCGGTGGGTGCCATAGGTGACGATACAGGGGACAACGATACGGGTGCGGTGTATTTACTTAGGATTGGCGTTACCACATGGGGGGATTCCACTGCAAAGATTGCTAAAATTGCCGATGGCTCCAATGTTTCTTTGACGACTGGCGATGCGTTTGGCAGTAGCGTTGCTTTAAGCAATGACGGTAGCAGATTAGCGGTAGGTGCTGAGGGGGATAGTACGGGCGGTAGTAGTAACAGTAATCGGGGGGCAGTACATTTATTTGCTGTGGATGGGTCTAGTGCCACATGGGGGCAATATGTTACCCATATTACTAAAATTGCCCATGGGGCGGGGGTGTCGTTATCCGATCATGATGCGTTTGGCAGTGCTGTTGCCCTGAGTGGCGATGGTACCAAGTTGGTCGCAGGTGCTAGTGGCGATGATACCAGTAGAAATAATGCCGGTACCATATACACATTTACAGTTGAGCGGTCTGATGCCGCATGGGGCGGTAAGGTTACCAAAACAAACAAGTACGCAACTGCTAAACTTTCCCTATCTGCCCATGATGCATTTGGCAGTTCTGTTGCGTTAAGCAAAGATGGCAAGCGATTAGCGGTAGGTGCTAGTGGCGATGAGACCGGCGGCTCCAATGCGGGTGCTGTATATGTGTTTACGGTTGCGGATGCGGATTCGGCTAACAATATCAAATGGGGCAGTACGCTTAGCCAACAGACCAAGATTGCCCATGGGGTGGGCGGACTTTTGTTGTCTAAGGGCGATGGCTTTGGCACTTCTGTTGCGTTCGACAAGGACGGTACAAAATTAGCGGTAGGTGCCAAAGGTGCCGACTCCTCGAAAGGGGCAATATATTTGTTTACTGTCGGGGGTGCCACATGGGGCGATACGGTTACAAAAATAAAAGATATTGTTACCGGAACTGCGGGATTAACCTTAACCACAGGGGATACATTCGGATCGGCTGTGGCACTCAGCGAAGACGGATCGAAACTGGCGGTAGGTGCCAGCGGTAGTGATTCGAGCAAAGGGGCGGTATATCTGTTTGCTGTCAGCGGTGGCACATGGGGCGGCAGCAGTCAAGTCAGCCAAATACATACCATTAAAGATGGCACAGGGGGACTGACACTAACCGCTAATGACCAGTTTGGCAGTGCCATTGCATTAAGTGCTGATGGTGGCAAATTAGCAATAGGTGCCGATGGCACAGATTCTGCCAAAGGGGCGGTATACTTATACACGATAGGCGGTGCCACATGGAGCAGCAGCAGCACAATTAGCCAAATAAAACAGATTAAAGACGGCGTTGGAAAACTGTCACTATCTGCCAACGATGGCTTTGGCAACGCCGTTGCACTAAGTAAAGATGGCAACAAATTAGCGGTAGGTGCCGATGGTGACGACACAGGGGCAAGTGATGCCGGTGCGGTATATCTGTTTACTGTAGGCGGTGCCACATGGAGCAGTGGCAGCATAATCACCCAAACAAAAAAGATTGCCGATGGAGTGAACGGGGTTTCCTTATCTAAAAATGATAATTTTGGCAGCTCTGTTGCCCTAAGTGGCGATGGCACCAAATTGGTAGTAGGAGCATCGGGCGATGATAGCAATGGCTATAACGCAGGTACTATATATACATATACTGTCACTGGTAATAGCAACGCATGGGGCAGTACGGTAACGCAAGCGGTAAAACTGTCGCATGGGGCAGCTCTATTCTCCGGCACTATTTCTTTGGACAATGATGATTGGTTTGGTCGTAGTGTATCGTTAAGTGCTGATGGGACGAAGTTGGCTGTCGGGGCTTATGGCGATGGCGATGGGGGTTCCGGTCGAGGGGCGGTGTATCTGTACACTGTCGGCGGTTCTGGTGCCACATGGGGCAGTACGGTAACGCAAGCGGTAAAACTTTCTGATAGCCATGCCAGTGTTTCTTTGGATGATGCTGATTTTTTTGGTGTTAGTGTATCGTTAAGCGGTGATGGGACGAAGTTGGCTGTCGGGGCTTATTATGATGACGATGGGGGTAGTGTTTCATATTCAGATCGAGGGGCGGTGTATCTGTACACTGTCGGCGGTTCTGGTGCCACATGGGGCAGTACAGTAACGCAAGCGGTAAAACTTTCTGATAGCCATGCCAGTGTTTCTTTGGATAATAGGGATGTATTTGGTAGTGGTGTATCGTTAAGCGGTGATGGGACGAAGTTGGCTGTCGGGGCGGAACAAGATGACGATGGGGGTAGGGATCGAGGGGCGGTGTATCTGTACACTGTCGGCGGTTCTGGTGCCACATGGGGCAGTACGGTAACGCAAGCGGTAAAACTTTCTGATAGCCATGCTAGTATTTCTTTGGATGATCAGGATGTGTTTGGTATTAGTGTATCGTTAAGTGCTGACGGGACGAAGTTGGCTGTCGGGGCTACGGGTGATGACGATGGGGGGGCTGGTCGTGGGGCGGTGTATCTGTACACTGTCGGCGGTTCTGGTGCCACATGGGGCAGTACAGTAACGCAAGCGGTAAAACTTTCTGATGGAGCATCTCTATCATCCGGCACTGTTTCTTTGGATGATAGGGATTCTTTTGGTACTAGTGTATCGTTAAGCAGTGATGGGACGAAGTTGGCTGTCGGGGCTTGGGGTGATGGCGATGGGGGTTACACTCGAGGGGCAGTGTATCTGTACACTGTCGGCGGTTCTGGTGCCACATGGGGCAGTATAGTAACGCAAGCGGTAAAACTTTCTGATAGCCATGCCAGTGTTTCTTTGGATGATGGTGATTATTTTGGTTGGAGTGTATCGTTAAGCAGTGATGGGACGAAGTTGGCTGTTGGAGCTACGGGTGATGACGGTGGGGGTAGTAATCGAGGAGCGGCGTATCTGTACACTGTCGGCGGTTCTGGTGCCACATGGGGCAGCACGGTAACGCAAGCGGTAAAACTGTCGCATGGGGCATCTCTATCCTCCGGCACTATTTCTTTGGATGATGGTGATAAGTTTGGTTGGAGTGTATCGTTAAGCGGTGATGGGACGAAGTTGGCTGTAGGGGCTTATGGCGATGGGGGTTATTATCTAGGGGCGGTGTATCTGTACACTGTCGGCGGTTCTGGTGCCACATGGGGCAGGACAGTAACGCAAGCGGTAAAACTGTCGAATGGGGCATCTATATTATCTGCCACTATTTCTTTGGATAGGTATGATTTTTTTGGTAGTAGTGTATCGTTAAGTGCTGATGGGACGAAGTTGGCTGTCGGGGCTACGGGTGATGACGATGGGGGAAATGGTCGAGGGGCGGTGTATCTGTACACTGTCGGTGGTTCTGGTGCCACATGGGGCAGTACAGTAACGCAAGCGGTAAAACTTTCTGATAGCCATGCCAGTGTTTCTTTGGATGATGGTGATTTGTTTGGTTGGAGTGTATCGTTAAGCGGTGATGGGACGAAGTTGGCTGTCGGGGCTACGGGTGATGACGATGGGGGAAATGGTCGAGGGGCGGTGTATCTGTACACTGTCGGCGGTTCTGGTGCCACATGGGGCAGTACGGTAACGCAAGCGGTAAAACTTTCTGATAGCCATGCCAGTGTTTCTTTGGATAGTCATGATTATTTTGGTAGTAGCGTATCGTTAAGCAGTGATGGGACGAATTTGGCTGTTGGGGCTACGGGTGATGACGATGGCGGTACCTATGATATGTGGAGTGGTCGAGGGGCGGTGTATCTGTACACTGTCGGCGGTTCTGGTGCCACATGGGGCAGTACAGTAACGCAAGCGGTAAAACTTTCGCATGGGGCATCTCTATCCTCCAGCACTGTTTCTTTGGATGATGATGATAATTTTGGTTGGAGTGTATCGTTAAGCGGTGATGGGACGAAGTTGGCTGTCGGGGCTTATGGTGATGACGATGGGGGTGCCAATCGAGGGGCGGTGTATCTGTACACTGTCGGCGGTTCTGGTGCCACATGGGGCAATACGGTAACGCGAGCGGTAAAACTTTCTGATAGTCATGCCAGTGTTTCTTTGGATGATGGTGATAGGTTTGGTAGTGGTGTATCGTTAAGTAGTGATGGGATGAAGTTGGCTGTCGGGGCATGGGGTGATGACGATGGGGGTTTTTGGCGAGGGGCGGTGTATCTGTACACTGTCGGCGGTTCTGGTGCCACATGGGGCAAGACAGTAGCACAAACAAACAAAGCGTCCGCCACACACGATGTTACCCTTACGATTAGCCAAACGAATAAAGTATTTGAAAAACGGAACCTTTCCCTTACCTACAACGAAGGGTTTGGTACAGATGTTGCCCTCAGCGATGATGGCACAAAAATGGCGGTTGGGGCTGAGTTTAACGACACCGGCGGCACCAATCGGGGGGCGGTGTACCTGTTCGAACTCAGCGGTGGTGAAGACTTTGGCGAAAATGTCTATTACACCGTAAAAGTTGCACATGGCAACGGCGTATCGCTAAACGATATCGATCGCTTCGGTGCTGGCGTTGCCTTAAATCATGACGGTAGTCGATTGGTGGTCGGTGCCCCCTATGATACTACTGGTATGCCCTCAGGTACCCCTAGCGGTGGTCGCTATGGTGCTGTATACTTATTCCGTGTCGGGGGCAGTTCATGGGGTACATCCGTAACCCAGCTACACAAACAAAAATCCACCACCAAAGGACATTTTGGCGAATCGGTTGCCATCAGCGGTGATGGCACAAAAGTAGCCATCGGTGTCCCTTATGACGACACTAAGGCATACCATCGAGGGGTTGTCAAATTGTATACTATCGACAACAATAATGCTTTCCGATTGTCCAAAACATACGGGCATGGCGATAGTGTCGGGAGTTCTCAAACCCTATTGCTACAGACTGGTGAACAATTTGGCGAAGCGGTGGCACTCAGCGACGACGGGTCGAAGCTAGCGGTCGGTGCCTTAGGACGGGACAGCTATAAAGGCAGAGTATACCTGTTTACCGTAAACACAAACGGCAGCTGGGGGCAATCTGTATCCTTGCAAAACACCATCGGGGACGGTGCCGGTGTCTCTTTGAGAAAAGGCGATTATTTTGGTTCCAGCATTGCTTTAAGTAATGACGGTTCCCGATTAGCGGTAGGTGCTTGGGGTGAAGGTGTGTGGTATGAGGGTTCTTACTTAGACGAAAATAATCATATGGTATTTGACCCACAGATTAAGTGGGGTACCGGTGCTGTATATGTATTTGCCGTAAGCGGTACCACATGGGGACATACAGTCGACCAGAGACTTAAAATAAACGATGGCAACGGCGTTTCCTTAACATCAGACACGAGATTCGGATTTGCCGTTGCCTTAGACGGTGTTGGCAATAACCTAGTGGTCGGAGCCTCCCGTGCCAACGGTAAACAACACAATAACGAAGGGGCTGTGTATTTATACAAGCTGCCAAAAGATACCGTATCGCCAATCATAGAAAAGCTAAAAACCGGTGCCAGCGTATACATCACCGCCAGCAACGATATTACAATCGATGACGCCCTTATCACCACAGCAGGCACAGGAAAATTAACCTTAATCGCCGGGCGGTCGATTAAAATTAACAGCGATGTAAAAATCAATGGTGGACTCGTCTTAAAAGCCAATGACGCCAGCGATAGCAGTTTTGCTCTCAGCGACAGAGACACAGGCAAAGCCGAAATCACCGTTGCCTCAGGTAAAACCATATCCGGTGGCAATAGCGATTTGCTTATCAAGATGCTAACGGGCAAAAGCAGTGCAGCGGCAAACAAAAAACAAACGGGCAAAATAACTGTCTGGAAAGCAGACGCTGCCCGTGTCAGTATCGTCCACTTAGGCACAGCAAACGCACAAAACGATTCGCAAATTGTCATTCGCAACGGCGGACAAATAACCGCTAATGGCGACCACGACAAGGGCGATGTGGTTATTGAACTGTCAGCAGAGAAATTTACCAACGACTCAGATAGGAATGCCCTAAAAATAAATGACAGCAATGGCGACAAAGGACGGTTCTTAATATGGACAAAATTCTCTGCGGGTAACACCCTAAATGGTATAAGCTACAATTTTAGCAAAAATAATGTAACATACGACCCCGCAAAGGGCGATTTTCAAGCCAATCCCGTCACAGCGTCTGATGGCGACGACAAGAAATATAAATCAGGTGTTCTGTACAGAGCCAGTAGTAGCAGCCTATCCAGATCGAGTTATGACGGTAGCAGCAGCAAGACAAAATCTACCTTAACACTAGGCAACAGCGGTGGCAGCGGTAGCAACACTGGCACTGGCACAATATTACTAGGTGCCAGTGCCATACTGTTGGGCAGCAGTATTGTAGGTGCAGGTAGCACAAGTGTTGCCAGTGTCGACAATATCTTCACCACCGGCATATACGCCCACTTACGGGGTATAGACATGCAGGCGATATATCACCCACCCGTACAAACCACAACCCCCCGTTGGGCGTCAGTGTTTAACACCCCCCAAGCGGCACAATTAAAATACAAAGTTAAATACACCACCACATACGACATGGCGTTCTTGGCACATAACATCAAGGCACACAAGGTGGTACCCTTTTATGAAATGGACGAAAAACTGTATGAAACCATGAAACGCATATTCGTACGAAGTGGGGGGACAGACGACACCATCCCTGCATAACATCTATTGTGTAAGGTATCCTAACAGGTTTAGGGGGGAAATGGTCATGATTAAAATAACTGCAATCAAACTATGGTGCGAATTTTATGCGTCCGCTACCTAGTACTGGTATGAGCAAATCGGATTCGGCGAAGGCAATTGATGCGGTATTTGCGTCTATCACTTTTGCCCTTAAACAGGGCGAGGAAGTCCGCCTAATCGGCTTTGGCACATTTGCTACTATCCACCGCCCCGCTAGAACAGGTCGCAACCCCTGTACAGGCGAAGCAGTAGCCATTGCTGCCGCCACACTCCCTAAATTCAAAGCAGGTAAGGGGCTAAAAAATGCTGTAAATTAAAAACCGAATAATATAAGGCGGTCGTCTGATCGCCTTTTTGTGTTTAGAGACCCAACACCACAGATGCCAGAGCACAATGGTCACAGTATGTTACTTTTTATGGGTCTTTTTCCATGCAGTAATCTGCTTTCGCAGACTGGGTTTTTTATATTCTACTTCCCGCATGGTGTACTCGAGTTGGGATTTTTCTTTGTAGTTTAAGGTACCACTGTGTAACATTTTTTCCAAAATTCCCATGCCATTTCTGGTGTTTTATCCCAAATGATAAGCCCGCCTTAAATAGGTCGGTACATCATTATCTTGGTGCCATGTATCCATGTAATATTCTTACTCTTTCATACTGCGTCTAGATGGGTTTAATTTGCGTAAATCTAAAATATCTGCCCCGGCGTCAATCAATAACATACTTAACAGTTCCCGTGAAGACACTTGCTTCTCTTTTGCCATTTGCAAAAAGCATTCTCTTGTTTCTTCTGGTACATTGCCGATGGTGAATGGTTTTTTACCATATAAATATGGGTTTCTTCTGCTGTTAGCATTTTTGGCGATCTGGGTATCCTTTTTTTTCTGGGATACTTTTTTGCCTTTCTGCTGTGTGTTTTCTCTGCCATCAAAATCAATACTTGTGCCGACCATTTTATGTCTCTCTATTTGTTGTAAAAATGTAAATGTTTGTGCGTTTGCAACACTGCTAAAAATTGTTTTGCTGCTTTTAATGCACTTCCCTCAGGCAAGCCGCCGTCTGCCATCTGTTTAAATCCGGTCAGGTATGGACAGCCATACAAAATGTTATACCCGTCGCCTTTTTGTTTTAAGGCATGAATAATATGTTTTGCAATTTTGTGTTGGGGGTTATAGCGATTGGCAACCAACACAGTACGGATAAGTTTTTTACACATTTTAGCTGTCCGTTCGATACGCTGCAAAGTATTTATGACACCGTTTAAGTCATATTGCCCTGTATCAAAAGGCAACACCACCAAGTTTGATACGGACAATACATATTGTGAAAACGCCGTATTTATACCTGCTGTATCTATTAAAATGACATCATATTTTTGTAATGCTGCCACCTCGATAGCATTGTTTAGCCCTTTTTCATCGCTGGCACTGCCCTGCTGGATATTGGGCATACGGGTATTTTCTGCCCACAGCAGAGCATTGCCCACAATCTGACGGATATGGACGGCAAACGCATTGAGACTTATGAAACGGTGCTGTTTGCATCAAATAAAAATGAAACAGCCGAACAGATCGCCGAACGGATTTCCGATAAACTTAACCATATGAACATCAGTTTAATCCCATCTCAATAAGGAGGAGTACCATTATGAAAACATTTACAGCAAAAGTATCTGGTGATATGATTGCCAAAGCAACCCGGTTGTTCAATGCGACTATCGACCAAATTTTAACCGAATTGTTGCAAAACGCCCGCCGGGCAGGGGCGACAGTGATTGACCTTTCCTGTGTCCGCCGTCAAGATAGTAAGAACATGTTAGATTTTTGTATAATAGACAATGGCACAGGGTGTCAACATCCTGAGGATATGTTTCACTTGGGAAAGTCCACATGGAACACAGATATTACGACCACAGAAGACCCGGCGGGTATGGGGGTGTTTTGCCTAGCAGGGTGTGAGGACATTAAAATTGTATCAAAAACTGCTGCTGCCGAAGCGTGGACAGTGTACCTAGAAGATGCCCATTTTAACGGTAAAGCGGATATTAAACCGTTGCCTAGTGATATGCAACAACAAGGCACAGAGATTTATTTTAGCAAAATGAGTAATGATGCCCATAACATACATACGATTATCGAAAATGCCTGCCGATATTTGCCTGTTAAGGTTATACTAAATGGCACCGCCATACAACAACAAGACTTTTTACATGACGCCCTATATGTGCAAGAATATAAGGGTATTAGGTATGCTGTATGCCCAAAGCAATATGCCAGCGTCTTAAAATCCACACCCAATATTAACTTTTATGGTCATGGATTGTGTGAGGATATGCTGCCTTGCTTAAAAACCGATGCCGGAAAGTTATGTGTTAAAATCGATGTACAGTATACAAATGGTTTAGAGTTGGTATTGCCACAACGCAATGAAGTGGTGCATAATGAAAAGTTTGATGCAGTGTGTGCATATGCCTATAAGGTGCTTTATGGGTATGTTGCAGACAATAATATATCGCACAATTTGCCTTATAAGGTGTACCAACATGCACAATCATTTGGATACGATATTGGTGAGGCTAAGCCAAAACTGCGTGCTGTGTGTGGTATGATAGATAGCGGTGCTGTTAAAACCGATATTACCGATACAGTCTGCTTTTTGTCAGAGTACATGATACAAAAATGGCATGATAGCCATCATGATTTTATGGCATCATGGGTCGGTGGCGGTGATACCGATACCGTGTTCGTTGAACCAGATACAGAATACGCAGGGTATAGTTGGTACAATACTATTGCTACTGTTATCGATGTGATGCTGTGGTGTAATGGTAAACCTTACAGCAGACAAAACGATTCACGACAGAACAATCAAGTAGGTTGGAAAGTGTCAGATATACACATCGAATTAAAGTTAAGCAATGGCAAGACCGTTAAACGACCGATTGGTATGTTTGTATCTGGTTGTCCCGGATTAGCACTTGCATCTGTACAACAATTATGGATCGATCCAAATAAAATATGTCTTGATGGTATTATTGCTATCTTTAAACAGTACATGTTTGACTATTATGGGTCTGACGATTATGGGTCTGACGATTCGTTCGAAGAATCTTGGAAATATTTTAAGACAGAAGTTATGGAACAGGCTATCAATATTGCATTTCAAGATAACCGTATGCTGTTGATTGAAGAAATCATACATCAATCCGGGCTAGGGTATTATTTACGGACGGGCGAATCATATACCATCACCAAGAGTACCCAGTGGCAGGCAAAGATTACACCCAATTTTGACCTATGGTTTTGGATTAGGCATGTGTGTAGCCATCTGTATAACCGCATTAAGATAAAGCCAAGCACTACATAATATACACGGGGGATACATGCCCCCATTTTTTTACCCAATAGATAAAATTTTTTCATATATATGCCCCCGTAAGGGGGGCAAAAGAAAGTATTTATTTTTTGACAACGAGGAGATTCCAAAATGAAATTTAAACACCTTACTTTAAATTTAAACACCTTACTTTAGATGCGTTGGTTGCATCCTATTATAATGAGGAGAATACCGATGGTAGAAGTAACATATACCGATATGAGCAAGCGAAAGTTTGCTACACTTGCAGACGCAGAAAAATGGGCTAAGGAAAATGACAAAACACCGATGCTAACCAATCTCAATGCAAAACCGTAATCAGTGGGGGGCAATCGCCCCCCTTATTTTAACATTTCTTATAAAGGAAAAAACATGAAAATTCAAAACATTCAACAATACGGTACTACCGCTACCATACGCAAACATGCCAAAACAGCTTTAAAATATTTCATCGATAACAACATTGACGCATGCCAAGCGGTTTTTGTCAATCGTATGGATTTTAAATTTGAAAAAATAGCAGACGGTATATTCAGAGTTTTCAAATGGGAAACTGGAAATTGGGGTGCGAGCAGAAACCAAACCTTTAGAGGTAAAACTGGCAGATGGTCTCACGAATTCGACATACACACGCATTATAAATACACAAAGGCAAATATGCTAAAAAAGGAAAAAACAAATGAACATTACCATATATTGTAAAGACAACTGTCCCAATTGTGATGTTGCCAAACAATTGGTTACAGCACAAGGGCATAGCCCACGAATTGTAAAGTTGGGAAACGATATAACAAGGGAAGCATTTTTTGCCCGCTTTCACAATGCCAAAACCGTCCCGCAAATTGAAATTAATGGTCAGCATATTGGTGGACTAACCGCATTGCAAGCATATATGTCTGACCACATAACGACACAGAGGATATATCACCCTTCTTGCCATGCTTTATAAGATAAGCATTTTGACATGTATTGACTTCATGCGGGGGTCAAAAAAAAGTATCGTAAATTTAATCATTAGGAGTATAAAAATGACTGATACACCAACAATCAACATGGTTTTTTCAAAAACCAACGGATCATCATTCTTGGTACATGGATTTACCGAGAAGGGTATTAGGGCATTTGCCCAACAACAGCATTTGCCACAAGACGATGTGTACGAAGTGCAAGACAATGAAATCCAGTACTATTGTTTCGCCGGGCGATATATCTTAAACGAGAACGGGGAAAATGTTGACCCGTTTTGACAACTCAATAAAGGCGGTTATAAAATCGCCTTTTTTATATCTGCAATAAAGTTTAACACAAATTTAGGGGGAGATATAATGAAAATATTTCCAATGCCGGGCGGTGCTTATTTACCTTCTGTTGCCAACCAACAATATCACTGGTACATGGAACAGATGCTCGATGAACATCCAAAAATTACCCACAATATGGATTTAGACCACATTAAACTTTGCTGTTATCATATTGTCAATAGTAAAATATTTAACGACTGTATCGGAGATGAAGTTGGATATGAAAACTCGTATCGTCGCAAGTTACATATCGTTATCACGGATACATTCGTAGGTATATATGTGGGCTTATCTTGTTATGACACGGATACTATACAAGAAATATTATGTTACGATCACATTGCTATGAAATGGGATCCATCAGCAAATGATACCCATCTATATTTGATGCGGTTTGATACTGGCGAAGAAAACAACCATCACAATCCCAGCATCTTGATAAAACCAATTACAGACTTAACACATATGCTGTTTGGCATTCCCAGTACGCAACTATCACTCATATGATTTAAAAATTTTTTATCCGATAACTTGTACTTCTTCCACCACTATTGTTTTGTAAGAATATGCCCCATGTTTGTAGGATCTTAATATCCCGCAAAGCGGTATCGGTGGAACACTTTGCCATCTTGGCATATTTTGAAGTGTTCATGTATCCCTTAAAACCGTCTTCAAGCATGCGGTTTATAATCAAGCGTTGCCGTTCGTTTACTGGCTTGTCCTGTAACATGTCCCAAACTTGCGATTTAAAAATCACATTGCTTAAAGTATGTTCCGCACTGTCTATTGCCCGACCCAAACAGTGTAGATACCACCCGATCCACTGGGTAATATCGGGGGTGCCTCGTTGTTGCTTTTCTAGTTGCTCATAGTATGTTTTGCGTTCGAGCTGTATTTGTGTGGACATGCTATAAAATCGATGGGCTGTGCCGTCTGCACGAGCCAATAACATATCGCTGATCGCCCGAGCCAGACGCCCATTACCATCTTCAAAGGGGTGTAAGGTCAAAAACCATAAATGAGCCACCCCTGCCTTAATAATCGGGTCTATGGGTGTATCCATATTGACCCAATGTAAGAAAGTCTGCATTTCCGCATCTAACACTTCCGCATTAGGGGCTTGAAAGTGGATTTTTTGATTGCCGATAGAACCCGACACAACCTGCATAGGATCTGTACTAGGCTGTCGCCAATTTCCCACCGTGATTTTGTGCATGCCACTGCGACCGGTGGGAAACAAAGCCGAATGCCACCCAAACAAACGGTTTGTGGTTAAGGGCATATCATAGTGCTGTGTGGCATCCAACATCAATTCCACAATACCATCCACATCTCGATTGGTGGGCGTGATACCGCCTATGTCAATACCCAATCGACGGGCAATGGAAGACCGGACTTCTTGCGTGTCCAAATGTTCCCCTTCGATAGCCGAAGACTTGACCGTATCACTGGTCAAAGTATGTAAACTGGCTTCCGTCTGCAAAGAAACCCCTAAAGACCGCATCCGCCCAAGCAAAATCCCTTGCCGATACCGAATGTCCGCCACCAAAGGCAACAGATTATCCGTATCCCAAGAAAAATCAAACCAATCTAAATGTTCATAAATCCACATATCTAGTTCTCACTTAGCACAACTAATTATACAAACAACACAAAACCCTGTCAATATTATTTATCGCATATTATGCGGTGAATAATATTTTTATTCACCGCACGCTATCCAATAGTCGATCATGGCTGTGATATACATAAAAAAGAGAAATCATCATGTATCCAAAAATTCATGCCCAATAAAATATGTACCAATCGTTCAATCGCCGTTATGGCTTTTGCAGTACAGACATTTTAAAGCAATATCCGAATATGCCGGCGGATACAGTAACCCATATCATGAACTTCATGACCAGCGGTCACGGTGTCTTTATTGGTAACATCAAAGTATCCGTTGTCTTGTCAGTGGGTAAATGGCTGGACAAGAAACATGTTCATATCCATCAACAACAGCAAATATTGGCAGATCTAGCGATTTTACTTAGTCGCACAGGACATGCCCCGACACCTTGTCATTTCCGTCATCTATACACACTTTAAATCCTACGGATGATTTTATCCCTACACCTTGTGTAATGGGTACAAACCCATGTTTATTGTACTTCTGCGGTGATATAACTACAGCAGGACGGCGTTTTCTTTGTTCTTTGCCCACTTGTGGGTCAAAATTGATATACACAATATCCCCTTTCGCAGGTATGTATGTCATTATAATACTTCCTGAAAACACGGTATATACAATATATGTACCGCATTATCCATGTTGTCAAGCAAAGATAAGAATTTTTAAAAATAGTAATCGCATAAGGCGATTAAAGTAAAGTAACTATCGGAGCAAATGAGCCCAAAGGAGATTGAAAATGACTATAACACCACTTGCATGGGTTGCAGGTTTCTCCGCTATAAAATCTGCATATGACAAACAAGCCAAAAAAGGAAAATATGTCGTATGTATCGGATTAGTAGCAGAGAAATGTCCAGCAACCAGATATTTCAATTGTCGTAAACAAGCCATCGAATATGCACAGCAATTGATTGCACAATCGACAAAATCATTTCCAACCTGTTTTCTGTGTGAAACGGGAATAAATGGAAAAGCACAGTGTTTAACACCGAATAATATAGGAGAAGTCAAATGCTAGTCCCAGTAACTCTGATCAACTTTTTTGTAGTTGTTAATGTAACCTTATTGTTTGGTTGTAATGTAATCGGGGGATGGTACTTGTATATGTATAAAATTCGCCAACAACCTGTTACAGATTTTGACACAATTCAAATCAAAGAATTGGTGTGGGCGATTATCATGTTTTTGATTATGATAATCGTACTGTTAGTGTACAAAAAATATGCCTATGGTTAAACCATTTTTATGGGGGCAGCAGCCCCCTTGTTCTTTTTTGACATCTCACTATTACCAGATAAGTACTTCCTTTTAAAACACTCCCATACAAGGGGTAAAGTAAAGTTTTAAATCAGGAGAGTTTATGATGAAAATTATAGTTGCCGGCGGGCGGACATTTACAGATCAAAATATGGGATTTGCGTATTTAAGCAAACTACTTAAATCAGAAAATCTCTGTATTATAAGTGGCGATGCTAATGGTGCCGATACTATTGGTAAAAACTTCGCCAAAACACAGAATTTAGATTTAATTATAGTACCTGCTATGTGGCATGTGTACGGTAAAAGTGCTGGGTACCATCGTAACACTATTATGGCATCGATTGCCGATGGCTTAATTGCTTTTTGGAATGGTAAGTCCCATGGCACCAAGCATATGATTGATACTATGAAGTCGTTGGGTAAACGGGTGATAATCGTAAATTATATCACTGGTGAAATTCTGAAAGGTTAAAAATATGGGTATAAAATTCGTGACGGGTGATATATTCGCCCAACCTGTGCAAGCAATTATAAATCCTGTAAACACGGTTGGTGTTATGGGTAAAGGGCTTGCACTACAATTCAAAAATCGGTATCCACAGTATTTTGCCTATTATCAAAATCAGTGTGCTAGTGGGGAACTGTGTATGGGTACTGTTCGTGGTTATGATGTGGGCGAATATATCGTGATATCCTTTCCCACCAAAAAACACTGGTCCGACAATTCCCAATTGTCCGATGTTATAGCCGGGCTACAATATTTAAAATTGTATATTGCAAAATTTCAAATGCAATCTATCGCCATACCTGCATTAGGGTGTGGACTAGGCAGCTTGCAATGGACAGGGGTAAAATCTGCTATTGAAACTATTTTATCTGATTGTCCATGCGATATTATCGTATTACGACCGAGATAAGAAATTGCACAGGTCGTAATGTGGTAGAATTCAAAAATGAAAAGTGCCTGCGAATAGATGGAAAATTGGCACTGTAAAATGGCGAGATTCGAAGCCGTTTTTTTGTCAAAGTCTATTTGCAAAATTGCACATCTCAAAAACCAAATTTCAACCTCCAATTTTCACCGAAAATTTTCACCATAAGAAATTGATTTTAACCTGCCAATTTTACACTGCAAAAATCGATCACCGTTCAATCGCCACTGATGGCTTGTAAAAAATGTATATGTCCGAAACCTACATCGTGAATGACATTTGCTTAAAAAATAATCACACGGCTGAAGCCTAAAAAACGCAATATACCTTACGCACCCTAGTGCAACAGACCGTAAACCGTTATATATCAACGGATATAGCGAATTCGAATCGAAAAAATAGCCGTGATACAAATGATACAATGTATCACAAAATTGCGTTACATTGTGATACATTGTATCACGCAAATATGATACAATGTAATGCAAATTATGATACAAATATAATACAAATTTTACGACATTGATTAGAATGGATGGCTTATGAAAAAACATGTCACAATACACATCAGAATAGAAGATAACTTGCACCAAAAAATAGAGAAATCATGCAGACAAATCAAGATGTCAAAATCTGATTTTATCAGGGGTATTTTAGAAGAAAAATGCGACCAAATTTTAATGGGAAAATCCAGCGATTATCATACTAGATTATTAGAAGAAATGTTGTCTAGAACAGCCTTTAATCAAGCACAGATTCATGAGGAATTGGAACAGGATAATCAAGGCAATACTCGTGACCATCGTTTTAGACTGTATGGCAAGGAGGTTTTAGAGCGTGTTAAAAAGGGATAAAATATACTATAAAAATGATGGAAAGGTTGGAGATTATGAGAGTAAAAAATACAAAAATCAAAAAATATCTCATATTATGAGAAATCTTATCTAATTGATAATACAATTTGGGGTTGGCATATATGACTAACCAGAAATGGTTTATAATGTTATTTGTGAAGTTTAGAAAAAGCAAAATTAGTTGGTACAAACAAGAGCAGTTAATTGAGCATTTTATTGCAGGAACGACTGTTCGATGTGCTGGTGAACTATTAGACATGAATCGTAATATGGTTACTCTATATTTTCGTCATTTACGAGAAATTATCGCTTGTGAATTAGAACAGCAAAGCGAAGAGTTATTTGGTGGTGAAATAGAAGTAGACGAAAGTTACTTTGGTGGTACCCAAAAGGGTAAGCGGGGACGGGTGCAAAAGCCAAAACCCCAGTGTTTGGCTTGCTTAAAAGGGGTGGCAAGGTTTATACAAAGATAATCCCTGATGCTAGTAGCACGACTTTAATACCAATAATTAGGGACAAAGTGATACCTGATAGTATCGTGTATAGCGACTGTTGGAGAGCATATAATGCACTGGATATTTCGGAGTTTAAACACATGCGAATTAACTGTAGTAAAGAGTTTGTTCATAAGCAAAATTACATTAACAGTATTGAGAAATTTTGGAGCCAAGCCAAACGGTATATGCGGAAATTTAATGGTATACCCAAAGAGTATTTTGTGTTACACTTGAGGCAGTGTGAGTGGCGATTTAATCACAGCGATTTTAAATCGCAAAAAAGATGTAGCCATAAAACAGACAACACCTATAATGGTGTTGCTTATGTCGGTACAGTGGGCTAAAAAATATTTAGGCTAGTTATATAGGTCAGCCCTAAAAATATTACTTATATTTCCCAAAATAAAAATACCTTAAAAGTTATATAGCCTTTGTGGGTTATTGACTAGGATTTTATTGCGGGTACTGGTATCAGGTACCCAGTCTGCAAGCATGTTTAATAATGCCCCATCTTCGGGCATAGGGATATGAAAATGAGGATGGGGCCAATCGGTGCCATATACTATATTATTTGGATTAGCCTTTACCAATGCCTGTGCAACGGCGGTAACATCCGTGTATGGGGGCGTGATTTCAGCGGTAAAACGGTATGCCCCTGATACTTTTGCCCATGATTTTCCCTGTTCTAACAATCGTAACATTGCCTGAAATCCTTTGGTGTTTATGCCATATTTCGTGCTCATATGTCCCATATGGTCAAATACAGTGGCAACAGGCAAAGCATTCATAGTGGCGTATACATTCTCAAAATCCTGTACATCTATTAGCACTTGTATATGCCAATTTAAGTCAGCTATTTTATGTGCTAAGCGTTTTAGATTATCAATTTTAAAATTACTTTCAAACAATAAATTGACCCGTATGCCTCTGGCTCCTTGTGCGTGCATTTTATGTAATTCTGCGATAGAAATATCTTCATTAACAACCACAACCGCACGCAAGGTATGTCCCGCTTGTTGTACCGCATTTAAAGTTACCGTATTATCAGTTCCATATACGCTGGGCTGTACAATAACCGCCCGTGTAAACCCTAATTTTTTTAATACATGTTGATAGGATTTTAAACTAGCAGGTGCGGGGGTATATGATCGGTTTTCGATACATGAAAATTCTGATTGTGGAGCAAAAATATGAGCATGACAATCACACGCATGGGCGGGCATAGTAAATTTCACCCTGCTTATATCCGTGCGATGTGGGGGGCAAAGGGGGGCGGTTATAAAATCTTTCATAGGGTTTCCTGTATGGTGATGGTGCCTTGTTTGGGCGACACACAAACCAAAGTATTTGATTGCAAAAATTCAGTTATATCGCATGTAAAACCGTCCAAAATAGGAATATTTGCAAAGGCGGCTGCTTGTACCATAACAGGTCCCGCATGATTAAATACCAAAGCCCTTGGGGCGGTGCCTAGTCGTTGCATTTCCCGTAATATCCATGATGTGGACACCCCGCCTTTGGCACGATCTGCCACCAAGATTTTGTCTTTTATACTGACATCTGGGGGGGCGATGCCCACACGGGAAAAAGTGCCGGTGCTAATGTTCACATCATAGCGGGCGGAAAAAGCCGATTGTAATACCAATGTGTTGCCGACAACAATATTACCTAATCCTTGTTTGGGGGTGGTTATGATTTTATCACGCATATGTTTTCTCCTATATAACCCTTCCCTGAATGGCAGAGGCTATGCAATCGTCTAAGGATATAGCCCGTGCCTTGTATCCCGCCCCATTTAAAATGTTTGCCAATTTACAAGAAGGCGTTAATGCAACTGACCAACCGTTGTGTATCCGCATTATATCTGAACCCGCTTGGAAGTAATCAATACCATCTAATAAAGTACACTCACAATTGGCTAGATCTGTGCTGACACCTAATGCGGTTGCCGTGTCGAATGTGCCTTTGTCTGTAAATGCGAACATCGTTACACCGGGGTGTATGGTTTTACCTTGTAATTTTTTATGCAGGTCTAAAATATCTGTCCAACACATTTGCGGTGTTCCTATCACAACCAAATCAAGCGGTTTGCCTGTAATCTGATGTGGTGTCAACATATCTTGTATATGGTGCTGTGTTACCATATGTGTGGGAAGATTGCTAAGTATATTCGTATGTATATGGGCTTCTGGGGTGGTGCCTTGTATGTGAAACATTCCCACTGCCCCATAACTTGCCATGGATGCCCCTAAATGGTTGAGTGCCAATGCGGGGACTTTTTCACTAATACCGGTCAGTATGGGAATATCGTTCATGTTTTGTAATTGGGTACCAATATATGCCCCTAATGCCCCCCATTCGCTTAAATTTTGGGGAAGATAGGCAATATGAAACCGCACTTTTGGTATCCGCATATTATCTAAGTGTAATCCCCAATAAGGGACACACCCTGTTAAAGCGGTGGCAATGCCCGCAGGACCCGCTTCAAAGTTAGTTCTTGCCCCAAGGGCAGAGTTTGCATAAATCGCCGATGGTGTCGACCCCATTGCCACATTTTCGCCAAAACAAGGGGCAGGTATGGAATGGTGGTTAATATGATTATACCCCATATGACAGCCTATTTTTGCAAGGGCAGTTAAGCGTCTTGTGTCCAAGTTAAAAAATGTATCGGATAATCCATATTTGCGTAACTCTTGCGGTGCATAACGGCTTTCCAAATATAAATTTGCCATTGGCATCCGTTCTGTCACAGGGGCATCGGCAAGGGTTTTTAAAAAAGATATACCCGCTTCGCCCATGGCATCTGTGTCCGCCATTAAAAATACATACCGCACTGGCACACATTTTGTTGCCCCCAACACCTGTCCTGTATCGATTTGAAATTTCATTGCCCACGCCCGCCATGGACCCAAGTCTCCATCAAGCATCTGTTGCTGTGCTTTGGTTAATTGCATATCTGTGCCATCTTGTCCGTGTGTATATGCAGATTTTCAAACAGTTGCACACCCCATTTTAATGCCCCTGATGTATACAAAAATGTCTCTGGAATAATAATCCATTCCCCCAACCATACCCCGCCCGAGCGTTCGTGTTGGTGCAAGGACAATTCGCCTATTTGCTCGGAGCGTTGTCGCCCAAGACGGGCAGTGATTTCCATAAATTCAGATATGCGTTGGTTTTTCTTGTGGGGCATACAAGAAGATGCCCCTTGCCCTTGCACATAAGATGTATGCATTTCACCAATATCTGTTGAAGACAACAAATTTACATTATGGGCAATTTTACACAGTGATGCACACAATGTTCCCATGGATTGGATAATATCCATCACATTATCCCGTGCATTTTGCCAATGTGGATCAGCGGTTTGTAAGTGTAAGATGCCTGCCATTTCTTGTTTCAGTTTATGTTTTTCTTTTGCTGTATAATCCGATAATTCCCCAACAGCACCGCCAATCTGTACGCATAGGCAACGGATTTCAACATCTTGTATGACCTGTAATCGGCGGGTAATTTCTGATTTCCACACCTGTAATTTTGTCTGTAACTTCATGGGAATGGCGTGTTGTCCATTGGTGCGTCCCATAATATCTGTCTGTCCATATGTGTATATCAGGGTATCAAGATATGCACATATTTTTTGACACTGTTCGGTAATATATGTCAGACTGTGTTGTGTTTGTATCATAAGGGCAGTGTCAATAATATCTTGGGTGGTTGTCTTATAATGGACAAATTTTCCATGCTCTTTTAACATCTGTTGCATCTGTTGAATCAGCCCGACAATTGGGCGACCAACGAACTGCATATCTTGTTGCAAGGTCCTTTGATCAAAATTTGCATAGGTAATTTTGTTGATGGCTTCATAAGCAGATACAGGAATAATACCTAAATTAGATTGTGCCAATGCCAATGCTTTTTCCACTTTTAGCCAAGTGGATATGGCAGATTTTTCTGACCAAATATCATTCATATGTGAATCAGAAAAACAATCCTGATATATATGATAATGTAACATCATACACCTTTATTTTCTTTGACAAGCATAATACTACGGGCAATAATTGTTACCACCCCGATAACAACAAATAACAAGGCAACAGGGCGTTCGATAAAAATCATTACCCCCCCATCGGATAGCAACAGCGATTGTCGAAATGTTTCTTCTGCCCCTTTGGCAAGAACAAATGCAATCACAAAACTGGCAATGTTAAAATTATATTTACGCATCAAGTATCCAAAAAAGCCCGAACATATAACCAACAGCACATCAAACATAGACCCCCGTGATGCGTACGCCACAATAAAGGTTGTCAAGAAAATTATCGGATATAAAACAGACATGGGAATATTTAAAATTAACTTGGCAATTCTGGACGCCCCAAAATAGCCCAAAATACCATAGGCAAAAATACCCAACACCCCACAGGCAAACAGCTTATATACCAATTCTTTTTCGGTAATAAATAAGGTCGGTCCCACTTCGATACCGTGAATTAAAAATACTCCCATCAAAATAGACCCAATCGTAGACCCCGGAATCCCCAATGTCAATAATGGTGCCATGGACGGACCCGATACGGCATTATTGGCGGATTCGGGGGCGGCGATGCCTTCTAAGGCACCTTTGCCCCACTGTTCAGGGTTTTTCGCCCTGCGTTTGCCTTCGCCATAAGAAATAAATGCTGCCACAGTCGACCCAAGTCCCGGTAATACGCCAATAAAAGCCCCGATAAAACCTCCACGAATAGTATGGGGAATACAGGGTTTATATTCCGCAAAAGTCAACCCTTCGTCTGTTTGTTTTGGCGTTGTTTGAATATCCTTATGGGCGGTATATTTTTTTTCCAGTTGGATAAAAACTTCGCTTAGGACAAAAACCCCTATCATCAGGGGGACTAAGCCCACACCATTGGATAATTCTATGTTGCCAAAAGCGTACCGTTCGATACCAGATATGGGATCCAAGCCAATCATCGACACCAACACCCCTAAAAGAGCCGATATGAAACCCTTAATTATGGAATTGCCAACCACAGAAGCAATCACCGCAAAAGCGGTAAAATAAATGGCAAAGGTTTCAGGGGGACCTAATTTTAATGCCACAGATGCAATGAAACCAAAACCAAAAATTAACAATATATCCCCCATAAAGTCGCCTATGACCGAAGAAACAGTTGCCACTTTCATGGCTTTTTTTGCCTTTCCTGCTTTTGCTAAGGGGTATCCGTCTAATTGTGTGGCAGCACTGGCGGCGGTACCGGGGGTATTAAACAGGATGGCGGCGATTGATCCGCCATATCTGCCTGATTTGCCAATAACATACAAAAATGCCAACGCAAACAGAGGTGATATATAAAATGTCAATGGTAATAACATGGCAATTGCCGCCGATGCGGTTAACCCCGGGATTGCCCCCACAACCATTCCCACCAAAGCCGCAAGGACAATGGCAAATAATAACATGGGGTCTGTTCCCACCATATAAAGAGCTGAAAAAATTTCCACACTATTACCCCTGTATCCAATCCATAATATCAAAAACTTCACCATAAGGGGGATAAACAGCCAAACCCACAAAGAAAATCATATAAAAAACAGCGGGACATATGATACTGGACATTGCCAACCCTAGGCGATTTCTGACCTTAAAAGCATATAATATAATCGGTGCCATAACTGCTGTGGATAATATATATCCAAACCAAATTATTAACAGATAATAGGCAATCGATAATAACAGTAACCCTATAACCGATGGGTGTGTGTTCAGGCTTTTATCATCCGCATTCTGAGCAGTCTGCCCAACAAAAGACTTTATCAATAATAAAACTGACAGCACCAACATACCCGCACTTGCCCCAAATGGCATACTGCCCGCCCAAGTATCCGTTTCGTTGCTGTTATGTGGCACAATCCATGCCCCCCAAAGGGCAAACATAGACAAGGCGACCAATATAACAGCCTGTATTTTATTATTTTTCGTTATGTGCATGGGGTATATATCCCTTAATTAAACACACACAGGCAATAAATATTGCCTGTGTATATGTCTTTCATACAGTTTTTATTTTAAGTATTGTAATAATGGTTCCGCCGCTGCCTTCATTTCGCCTAAGGCTGTTTTAGCGTCTTGCCCATTTTTATATACGGGTCCTGTTCCCCGCTGTGCCAATATTTCTGCAAACTTTGGCGATGCGGTGATGTCTTTTAGGGCTTTTTCCATTGTGGCAATGGCATTTTTTGGCGTGCCTTTGGGGGCAAATACAATAATCGGTGACGATACAGGGGCGTGGGCAATGCCTAATTCCCCAAATGATGGGTATTGATTCATAATGCCATCTCGTTTTTCACTGTTGACACCTAAAATGCGTAATTTATCCTCATACCCCTTGATAAGGTTTACACCGATAAATCCAAAATCAACTTGTTCGCCAATGACCGCCGCCCGTGATGGGGATCCGCCCTTAAACGGTACATCTTGTGCATTTACACCGTTTTCTTTGATAAAGCCCATACCACCCACATTGTGGAATCCGCCCCGTCCTGTGTGTGCCCACCGCAAGGTTTTGGTTTTAGATGCTTCGATTAAATCTTGTACTGTTTTAAATGGGCTGTTGATGGGAACAAACAAAGCGGTTTTTAACTGCCCCACTTGTGCAACAAATTCAAGACTGCTCATGGCATCTAGCCCAGATTCTGGCTTAGACATAGTCGTCAACAGGAATGATCCTGCCGATGTCATCATCATGGTATATCCGTCATTACGGGCTTTGGCAACCGCATTCGCCCCATTTAAGCCACTAGAACCCGGTTTATTGACCACTGTTACAGGTACGCCTAACACCTTTTTTGCTGCCGCAGAAATTGCCCGTGCATATGCATCGGTTCCGCCCCCTGCTTTGTATGGAACGATAATGTTAATCGGGCGTTTAGGCCAATCCTGTGCCACAACCTGTTGTGCCAACCCTAAGGCAAGACCCAGTATAGCTGCCTTGCAAACAAATTTCGCAAAGCGTTTTTTTATTGCATGAGTACTTCTCATAATATATTCTCCCTGTGTTTAAAAGTGTTATGAAATACGCTATAGTATATAGTGTATATAAATTCTTAATTTACAAAAGTGCAAAGATTTCACATATTGTTGCATATTATGCAACAATTATATGTCAAAGCCATGCTTTCGCTTTATCCCCCGGTGGTGGTGTATATGCCAGTCCCCCCTGGCTTAGTACCGTATCCAAGCCCCCCAATTCTTGTAGACGGCGTTTTTGGTCACTTTTGGCGTGTGCATCCACCACTTGTGGATTAACAAAATTGTATAAGGCGGTTTCAAAATCATGCATAATGTGTTCATATTCTGGATTACAGGACAGGTTGTATAGTTCTTGTGCATCCGTATCAATATTGTACAATTCTGCCCCATGGTCAGTATAATACACATATTTATATGCCCCTTTTCTGAGCATCATTAGCCCAGTGGTGGCACAAGCGGCGTGATATTCACAAAATACTTGTCGTTCTGGGTCATAAGGCGACTTGGCAATGTGCATAAGAGAAGTACCGGGCAAGGTTTTTTCTTGTGTGTTTAAAGGAATACCCACACATTCCAAAACAGTTTGGTATATGTCGACAAATGACACAGGGGTTCTGCAATCTGTGCCTGCTGTTAAGTGTAAATCAACCATAATCATGGGGATTTTGACAGATTCTTCCCACATGGTTGATTTGCCCCAAAGCCCCCTAGCCCCCAAGTTATCCCCATGGTCTGACATAAATAAAATAGTTGTGTTGTCTGCCTGCCCACTGTGTTCCAGTGCGGTTAAGACTTTGCCAACTTGGGCATCAACAAAAGAACACAACGCATAATAGTGTAACAAGGCTTGACGGCGATGGGTATCATCTTTGAAATAATCGTCAAACGCATACCCCGATCTAAATTTTTTCCACCATTTTCCGATATCCCCTTGGTAATTTAATTGTTTTGTGTCGATCTGTATATCGTCTAAGTCATACAGGTTGATATATTCCTGCGGTACGGTTAAGGGAAAATGTGGTGCCACAAACGAAGTAAACAAAACCCAAGGTTTATCGCCTTGTTCACACATACGATTTTCAAACCAATCTTCGGTCATAGCAGTGATTTGTTTATCGTACTTTGTATAATGGCTGTCACCGACTAATACATTTTGCGATAAAGATGCAGTTTGGGGTCTTTTGGGCGGATTTTCCCGCTCCAGTCCGAATTTATCCCCATCCCTATAAAGGTGCATAGGAATAATTTGTTCGTCTATACCAAGGGGATAATCCGCCCCCTTATAATGCAGTTTACCAATGGTCGTAAAGCGATGTCCCGCATCCTGCAAGCGGTGTCCCCAGCCTTTTACACGACCATCATAAGCAAATACATTATCCCAATATCCTGTCTGATAGGGGTATTGTCCCGTAGCAAAAGATGCACGGGCTGGAACACATATGGGGGAGGTCGCATACGCATTGGTAAATCGCACCCCCTGTTGTGCCAATCGGTCGATGTTAGGCGTTTTTGCAATAGACGATCCATAACACCCAACCGCCTTAGTGGCAAGCTCGTCAACCATAATTATCAACATATTTTTAGATTTCATTTTTCTCTCCTTAACGATATGGAATAACGGTAGCATATGTTTATTGTTTACAAAAGTGTAAAGATTTCATATATTGTTGCATATATTGCAACGATGTATATGATAGGGGAAAACATGAAAATAAAATCTTTAATTGCGTTTAAATATGTATATACAAAAGGATCCATTGCCACTGCATCCAACTATGTACATTTGAGTGTATCAGCGATTAGCCGTTTGATTACCAATCTGGAAGAAGACCTACAATTTAAATTATTTTCCCGTAAGGGCAGAAAACTTATTCCCACCTATGAAGGCAAACGCTTTTATAAGGAAGTGGAATCTTTGTTGGAAAATATAGATAAAATGAATAATGTTGTTAATGAATTAAGTATCTTTCGTAAAAATACTTTACGGATTATCAGCGTCAATAGAATTGCCCAGTTCTTGTCCGCTTTTGTGATTGCGGATTTTCTGAACGAAAATGCCCATATCGATATTAAAATAGATATTCGCCCCCGCCGTGAAATTGAGGAACTGTTATCAGAAAAAGAATACGATATTGGTTTTGGTTTTTTGCCTGTGCAAGACGAAAACACTTTTGTAAAACCGCTGATGAAAATCCGTACTATGGCAATCTTGCATAAAAACCATCCGTTTGCGGGTAAAAAAACGATTACCATGCATGCCTTAAAAGACGAAAAATTTATTCGCCTTAATTATGGTACCGCCCTTAGGGAACACGCTAACGAAATTTTTGATGTGGCAGGCGTACAAGCCAATTCTATCATAGATGTACCAACATCACAAATTGCCTGCAGTTTGGTGGCACAAGGTGCAGGCATTACAATCGCTGATGAAATGATTGCCACACCCTTTAAAGACAGTGTGTCCGTCATCCCCATAGAACCAGAGGTATGGACCGATGTGGGTATCTTGTACCCCACAGAATCATCTACCAAAGAAAATGTAAAAATATTCGAAGCCCTAATGCTAGAAAAAATTAAATTCCAATTTAGCAACAACGACAGTATCAGATGGATATAAAATGCGTTTTTTAAGTAAAATTAAAGGTATCCAATGGGAATAGCGGTTATTTGTCTAGGTAAGGGTATATGTTGTTCTATTAAGCATACAACATATCCATGCCCTACGGCTTTACCACATTTTGCAAGTAAGTGAAAATGTTTTGATGCTCGGTCAGAGGGGGTAGCAGTTTTTTTAAATTCTATGGGGTATAACATATCCCCTGTTTCTATCACTAAATCAATTTCGTTTTGGTCTTTGTCCCGATAATAATAAAAATGCGGTTGCTTGCTATTGTGCCAATAACTTTTTAATATTTCTGTAAACATATAAGTTTCCAAAATATGCCTAGACATAGCCCCTGCGGATAATGATTGCGGATGGATCCACTTTGTCAAATAAGTACACAAACCCGTATCCAAAAAGTATATTTTAGGTGTCGATGTGACCAATCTTTTGTTCACATTGCAACAATATCTGATATGCCTATACTTGTTTTAAATTCAGTATACGGTGTACATTAAACATACGGTTTTCCTTGCGGGTGGTGCAGTATACCTGCATGTCTAAGAAATCATGACCCTTATACGATTCATCGCCTAGTGTTAATGATTTAATCACCCGCTCTGATTTTGTATCGCTGGCTTTTAGGTATGTCATGTGCAGTTTTGTGCCGTCTGCAATGGCTTTGCCGATTATATCCAGTTTATCGTCAAACGATAAATCTTCACTGGCTTTTTTATAGGCATATGCGGTTAGGAATTTCTAAATTTGTGGATCTGTTGGATGTGTTTTTTCTCAATAGGTGTGGTTAGGGGTATGCCCGATAAGGCGGTACAACGGCTTAATGTCACATATGCTTGTCCGCCCGTAAAAACCCTTTTGCCCAAGTCAATGGTGACCTTGTCAAAAGTCTTGCCTTGGCTTTTATGAATGGTAACTGCCCATGCCAAGCGAAACGGATATTGGGTAAAACTGCCCAGTGGTTCCGATACGAGTTTACCGTGTTGCATGGTGTATGTAAAACACTTCCCATTTGTATGGGTACACAGACACGGTTTTATGGGTATCTTGTAATGTTACGGCTATAAAAGCATCACCGTTTGTATCTGTACCCGTGTCACCAATCCCCCCCATAGTCCCATTGACCCATCGCCCGTCAGCATCGTTGTTTAACAGTGTAATTTGCGACCCGATTTTATAGTTTAATTGTGGGGTGCTGGGGAAATACTCTCTGCCAAAGTCACCTTTTATGGTGGCTTCGTGGCATAATAAAGGGGTTTACAGTTCAGATAATTTCTGTGTGTTTATATCCAGTTTCATATAACACATCCTTTTATATTCTTTTAGGGGCTGACCTATATAACTAGCCGGAAAAGGGTTATAATGTTATCTATGAAGTTTAGAAAGAGTCGTTTAAGTTGGTACAAGCAAGAGCAATTGATAGATTATTTTATTGCAGGTTTTACGGCGAGATGTGCCAGTGAATTGGTTGGTATTTACCGTGATACTGCCATATTATACTTTCGTCATTTACGGGCGATAATAGCTCATGAACTAGAACAGCGAAGCGATGAGTTATTTGGTGGTGAGATAGAAGTAGACGAAAGTTACTTCGGTGGTACCCAAAAGGGTAAACGAGGACGGGGTGCGGAAGCCAAAACGCCTGTATTTGGCTTGCTTAAAAGGGGCGGCAAGGTTTATACAAAGATAATCCCTGATGCTAGTAGTAAGACTTTACTACCTATAGTTAGGGACAGGGTGGTACCCGATAGTATCGTGTATAGCGACTATTGGAGAGCATATAATGCACTGGATATTTCGGAGTTTAAACACATGTGAATTAGCTGTAGTAAAGAGTTTGTTTATAAGCAAAATCACATTAACGGTATTGAGAACTTTTGGAGCCAAGCCAAACGGCATATGCGGAAATTTAATGGTATTCCTAAGCAGAATTTTGTGCTATACTTGAAAGAATGTGAATGGCGATTTAATCACAGTGGTTTTAAATCACAAAAAAAACATAGCCATAAAACAGACAACACCTATAATGGTGTTGCTTATGGCGGTACAGCGGACTAAAAAATATTTAGGTTAGTTATCTGGTACAGCCCCTAAAATATTTAACCCAAGCGGGGTATACTTGTACATAACGCAAAAACAACGCTGGCACACGGCACTAAAAAAATACATAAATTACATTTATTGTTATCATAATCATATTAAATTATATTTCTGCACAGTTTTTGTTTATACTTATAAATACAGTGGTGTTTGTGCGTGTGTAACAATGCCTAGACAACAAAAACAATAATAGAATATTAGCAATGAGCGAAGGAGCCAGTCTATGGGAAATCTCAAAAAGTTTATGTATGCTATTTGTATAGCATCTATTGTAACAACGCCTGTACATGCGGTGCAGAATATTGCTGGCAAGCTGTATGCGGTTATTGCCTCACGGCAACCGGTACAAACATTTGACCCCGGACAGAAATATGATTATTCCATGCGTATTATTCAGGGGGCTTTATATGATGGATTGTTGCGATATGTGGAACAAGACCCAGAACCTAAACCGTGGTTGGCAAAAAGTTGGCAAGTAAACGATGATGCCACTGTTTTTACATTTACTCTGGACGCACGGGCAAAGTTTAATACGGGGCGTCCTGTAACAGCACAAGCGGTTAAAGCCTCTTTTGAACGAACTTTAAAAATTGGCAAACGCCCTGCGGGTTTTGTCAATGCGTTTTTACAAGCGGAAAACATTACTGTTTTAGACACACATAGGATTCGCTTTAAATTGGATTATCCATATGCGGCGTTTTTAAGTGTCTTGCCTTGGGTGTATGTGATCGATACAGAAGAAGCATACGCCCATGCACAAGATGGGGACTTAGGTCAAGGTTGGTTAAACCGAAATGCGGCGGGATCTGGTGCGTTTGTCATTGAAAAGAATCAAGAGGGAGCATTTATACAGCTCAAAGCCGTAGAAAATTATTGGAAAGGCTGGAGGCATAAAAACCATATCGATGGGTTTGTATACAAGCTTATTCGTGAGACCTCCACACAACGCACCGCATTAAAAAAAGGCGAAGCAGATGTTGCCCTAAACCTAAATGACGATGAAATTGCCATGATGGAAAAAGACAACAAATTCACCGTAAAATCGTTCCCTGCACTAAGTCACTTTGGTTTGAAATTCAATACACAAGTGGGCAAAACCAAAGATATTAACCTGCGTAAAGCCATTGCCTATGCCTATGATTATGAATCGTTTATCGATATATTCAATGGCAATGCAGAATTGATGACCAGCCCATTTGCCTCCGGTATCAAAGGACATACAGCGGCTAATATGCCCCGTCAAAACATGGAAAAAGCCAAACAATACTTGGCACAATCCACATACCCCGATGGTGACATAGAACTAGAATATGTGTATGTACAAGGGTTTGAAGCAGAACGCCTGATGGGGCTTGTGCTTATCGACACTTTGGGGCGGTTAAATATCAGGGTCAATATGGTACCGTTGACATGGCCAAATATGGTGGAACGCATGTCTAATGTCAATACTTCCCCGGAAATTATTGCCGTATTTACCTCAGCCGCCGCATCGGATCCAGACTTGATTGCCAAATATTACAGCAAAGCATCTTGGGGCACATATACGGCAGCACACTACCTAGATGTGCCTGCGTTAGAAGCCAAAATTAACCAAGCACGACAGCTGAGCGATTGGGGTGAACGGCAAAAATTATATGCACAGATTCAGCAAGACATTGTGTCCCATCAACCCGAAGTGTTTGGCATGACTCGTTTGGGCAAATTGGTATTTACCAAATACCTAAAAGGCGTCAATCAAGGGGCGGTCTTAGGGGCTGTGTCTGTGGATCCATACACATTTTATTTTGAACGCTAAGCCCCAACGGGGCGTGTGCAAAGGCGGGTATAAAAGCGTGTGTAATGTATAACCAGCTCTTGCTGTAAGGGCTTGTGGTGTCACGGGGAGTGTTGTGTACATGCCTTACATTTCTCTGAACATAGATTGGGTTTGTAAAAACTGTGGATTCAAGGTACTATGTGTGTGTCATATGGTAAAGTAAAGAGGTCATTATGTCATATTTACCCGTATTAGGTTTTATTTGTCGCCGGCTTGCGTACATTGCCGTTATGATTTTTGGTTTGATGGTCATTACATTTTCCATATCCCGTATTGCGGGCGGCGATCCGGCACGGCTGTTTGCGGGCGAAGATGCCAGCGAAGCAACTGTTGCCATCATCAAACAAGAATTTCACCTCGACAAACCCTTGCTAGAACAGTTTTGGTTATACCTAAAAGGTATGGCAAACGGCGATTGGGGTAAATCTTTACAAACCGGACGACCCGTATTAGAAGACATATTGTTATACTTTCCAGCCACCCTTGAATTGATTGTTTATACAATGCTGTTGACTGTTGTTGTCGCCCTGCCGTTAGGGGTGGTATCGGCGGTGTATCAAAACAGCTGGATAGACCATTTTAGCCGCTTATTTTCCATATCCGCAGTGGCTATTCCATCGTTTTGGGCGGGGATAACTTTGCTGTGGATACTGGCGGGCAATCTGGATTGGTTTCCTAGTGGCGGTCGTATAGATGTGTTTTCTGACCCTCCCCCATCGATAAGCGGTTTTTACACCATCGACTACCTGTTGCAAGGCGACATACAAGGGGTGTTTAACAGTTTGTGGTATATGTTTTTACCCATTTTAACATTGGCATTGCCGGCGATTGCATCTATTATCCGTATCAACCGTGCGGAAATGCTAGATGTGTTAAAACAAGATTATGTAACCACCGCCCGTGCTATGGGATTACCGGCGTATAAAGTCATTATGTCGTATGCGTTACGCAATGCTATGTTGCCGACAATGGCTATTATTGGGCTTAGGTTTGGGTGGATGTTAGAAGGCACTATTATTGCCGAATCTGTGTTCGATTGGCCCGGTATCGGATTATATGCGGTGGACGCGGCGATTCATTCGGACTTTAAGGCTATTTTGGGCAGTGCGGTTGTGCTAGGGGCATCGTTTATGGTGTTAAATCTTATTATCGATGTATTGTATGGGGTATTGGACCCAAGGGTACGGCATAGCGGTTAAACATTGTGTCTAAGCACTAGGGAATAAAAGTCATGAATAATACAACGCAACACACTTTATGGAAAAAAAACCTTGTAAAACAGCATGTAAAATACCAAAGTTTTTTTGATGTTTTTCGACAAAATAGCCGAATTTTTATGAGAAATAAGACCGCTGTTTTCGGGCTTGTTTTGGTGTTGATATTTTTGTTTGTTTGTGCATTTGGCGACTATATTGCCCCTTATCCCGAAGATGCTGTGGGGGCGGTCAATTTAAAAAATAAACTGCAACCACCCAGCTGGAACCACTGGTTTGGCACGGACGAAGTCGGTAACGATATTTTATCACGGGTACTTATCGGTGCCCGTACTTCGCTGTATGTGGGGGCAATGGTGACGGGGATTGCTATTTTAATTGGCGTTACCTTAGGCGTTATATCTGGATATTATCGGGGCTGGATAGAAGAAATTATCATGCGTATAACCGATATGTTTTTGTCTATTCCCAGCTTGGTATTGGCAATAGCCATTGTCGGGGCTATGGGACCGGGGATTTTAAATGCTATGTTGGCACTTGCATTGGTGTGGTGGCCCGGATATGTCCGTCTGATTCATGCAAAAACCTTGAGTATACGCAACGAATTATTTGTAGAATCCAGTCGATCTTTGGGGGCAAGCGACCGCCGTATTTTGTGGCGTCATATTTTACCCAATTGCTTGTCTCCCATTGTGGTAAAAGGCAGTATGGACATGGGACAAGCTATTCTTGCCGCTGCTAGTCTTGGCTTTTTGGGCTTAGGGGCACAGCCGCCTTTTCCCGAGTGGGGAGCTATGCTGAGCGTTGCCCGTAACTATTTACCTGAATGGTGGTGGTATTCGCTGTTTCCGGGGCTTGCCATTTATTTCACTGTGCTAGGATTTAGCTTGCTGGGCGATGGGTTAATGGATATTTTAGACCCAAAGCAAAAGGATTAGTGTATGAAAATGCCGTCTGAAACCCTGTTAAAACGCTTAGATTGGAACTTGTTACGGGTTTTCATTGTCATTGTCCAAGAAAAAAGCATCACAAAATCCGCCCAACGGCTGTTGTTGACGCAACCGGCGGTGAGCTCGGCTTTAAAGCGATTAGAAGAATCCCTCGATGCCCGCCTTATCAATCGTAGCAATAAAAATATCAGCCTCACCAAAGCAGGCGAACGGTTGTACAAAGAGTGCCTACAAGTACAGGGGACAATAGCCAACATCGCCCACATTCTAGAAGAAGAATCCCCCGATCAAGTATACGGGGAAATCACCCTTCATATATCACAGCACATGTACTGTGCAAAATTGTTGCACACCGTACACGATTTTCATGAAAAACACCAAAATGTGGAAATCCGTTATCACCGGGGCACCCACGATGAAGTCATGTATGCCGTGTTAAACCACAAGGCAACTCTGGGTATTGTTAGTAAACAAGTGGATATTAAAAACTTTCAACACCATGTTATGGACAGCCAGCCTTACGGTTTGTATTGCAGCCATAAATGTTCCTTGTACCAACACCCCGTCATAGATAAAACCGTACTGGCACAACAAAAATTTTATGTATACCATACGGAAAGTATTATCGGATCGCTGAACCCGTTAATAAAATACCGCAATACGCACGGATTGACCAACAATATTTATACCCACATGGAATCCGTATGGGATATGTTACAACTCATACAATCAGGATCAGGCATAGGGTTTTTACCGCAATCTATGGATGTGGGGAAGCTGTGGCACATTCCCATTGCCGATCCGCCGATTATCACCACATACGGTATATTTAATTACCGCAACAAGTACAATATGGCGGAAAAAGCCTTGTTGCAACATTTACATTTTAAAATATAAGAAAGTATGCACATGGATACAAAATACAAAAGTGATATTGTCCCGATTACAGAACAAGATTTGGATGCCTTACAAGTGGGAACTTGGATACTTGGTACGGGCGGCGGCGGCGACCCATACCACAAATACATCAACACCAAACAGCTGTACAAACATGGATATACCGCATATTTATTAGACCCTATGTTGATAAGCGACGATGATGTGATTGCCGTTTTGTCTAATATGGGAGCACCGATTGTGGGACAAGAACGCTTGGCAGATCCGTATTTTGCCAATCGCCCTGTTACTTTAATGGAACACTACTTAAAACGCCCCTTTGATGCAGTTATGCCGCTAGAAATCGGCGGCGGAAATGGTATTCATCCGTTTATGGTTGGCTGTGTCAAGGGCATTCCCGTATTGGACGCAGATTGTATGGGGCGGGCATATCCTGCCGCCCAAATGACCAGTTTTGCGGTGGCGGATTTGTCGATGTATCCATTTACTATGTGTGATATTCGCAACAATAATGTCATTATTCCCAAAGCAGAAAGTTGGATTTGGCTGGAACGCATTAGCAGAACCATATGTAGCGAAATGGGGGCGATTGCCGCCACCTGCAAAGCCCCCCGCAGTGGCAAAGAAGTCAAACAATATGGACTAAAATACACCGTGTCAAAAGCCATTAAATTGGGCAATGTGGTACTACACGCCCAACACACCAACACCTGCCCCATCGATGCGTTGTTAAACGCAGAACACAGCACCCTTGTATTTCAAGGCAAAATCATCGATGTACACCGCCGTGTACAAGGGGGATACTTAAAGGGAAAAACCATTTTACAGGGGGTGGGGGCATATGCGGGATCGCAGTTGACAGTCCACTTCCAAAATGAATTTTCGGTGGCAGAATTAGATGGCGAAGTGGTTGTAACAACACCGGATTTAATTTGTCTATTGGACACGCAAACGGGGGCAGGCGTAGGGACAGATACCATCCGCTATGGGCAACGCCTGTCTGTGCTTGCCATGCCAGCAGATCCTATTTTTACCACTGTGCAAGGTATCGAATATGTGGGACCAAGAGCCTTTGGATTTGATATAGACTTCGTCACACCGTTTTAATTGCCAGCAGGAGAAACCCTATGAATACTATATCCACAGACAAAATACAGACTCTCAGCGATACAGACTTGGAAGCCCTAAAAATCGGCACTTGGGTTTTAGGCACCGGCGGCGGCGGAGATCCGTATCATGTGTACCTGAATGCTAAGATGCTGGCGAAACAGAGAAAAAAAGCCTCGTTTATCGACCCCATGTTGTTAAATGATGATGATTTAATCGCTATGGTGGCGTATATTGGTGCCCCGTTGGTATCACAAGAACGCTTGGACGATTACAAGTTTGCCATCCGCCCCGTGCATATGATGCAGGAACATTTGGGGCGGTCGTTTGACAGTTTAATCACCATTGAAATTGGCGGTGCCAATGGTATGCACGCAGTACCTATCAGTATGGAAATGGGTATTCCTATGGTGGACGCAGACGCTATGGGTCGGGCGTACCCAGAATTGCAAATGATAACTTTGGCGGTCAACGACTTGCCTGTACCCCCGTTGGTTATCTCAGATATTCGCAACAACGATGTGCTTATGCCACAGGTGGAGTCTTGGAGCTGGGGAGAAAGTGTGTTGCGGGTTGCCTGTGCAGAAATGGGAGCCATTGCCACTTTTTGTATGGGGCTGACGGGTAAGCAAGTCAAAGAAAACACCATCCATCGCACTATGACTAAGGCGATTAGTATCGGTACGACCTTGATAGATGCCCGCAAAAATAACCAAAACCCGATTCAAGCAGTGTTGGCAAACACAGATGGCAAATTGTTATTCGAAGGCAAAGTACACGATGTGGAACGGCGTATTGAAGGGGGATATTTAAAAGGCAAAGTAACGATGATATGTGGCGGTAAAAATCAGCAACACACTTTGGTTATCCATTTTCAAAATGAATTCTCTGTTGCATACCTGAACGGGGAAGTGTTGGTGACCACCCCCGATTTGATATGTGTGCTCGACACGATGAGTGGCAACGGGGTTGGTACGGATACCATTCGTTATGGACAACGCTTGTCCGTGTTGGCGTTACCTACAGATCCGATTTATGTAACGGCTTCGGGGTTAAACGCAACCGCCCCTAGGGCGTTTGGATTTGACCTAGATTATAAATCTGTATTTTAACCATAAGAAAGGATAGTTATATGAAAACTATTGGTATTGATGTAGGCGGTACAAACACAGATGCTGTGTTGGTGGCAGACGGCAAGGTATTAACATCTTGTAAATGCCTCACCACTGCAGATGTGATTTCGGGCGTAAAAAATGCGTTAAATGTCTTGTTACAAGACGCCGGCGAAGATGCAAAAAATGTCAGTGCGGTAATGATTGGCACAACCCATTTTGTCAATGCGGTGGTACAACGCAAACACATTGAAAAAACAGCAGTTATGCGTATCAGCTTACCCGCCTCTGCGACTTTACAGCCCCTGTGCGATTGGCCTGAGGATTTGGCACAGGTTACCGATGGCGGGCATTACTTAGTCGAGGGGGGACACGAATATGACGGTCGTGAAATTGTCCCTATGAACGACAACATGGTACGGCAAGCTGTACGAGACATTAAAAAAAGCGGGGTTACATCAATCGCTGTGTCCTCTCCTTTTTCGACGATTATCAACACCCATGAAGTACGGGCAAAACAGATTATTCTCGAACAGATGCCAGACGCTCTTATTACGCTGTCTTCGGAAATTGGTAAAATTGGTTTATTAGAACGGGAAAATGTATCGATTTTAAACGCTGCGTTGTTGCCATTAGCAGCAAAAACCATAGAGTCCCTCGAACAAGCATTACAACAAATAGGGCTTATGGTACCTTTGTACATTACACAAAATGACGGTACGATTACATCTGCGGAAAATGCCAAAAATCGTCCTGTGTTTAGCTTTGCCTCTGGTCCGACAAACAGTATGCGGGGTGCCGTATTCTTATCGGGGATTAAAGAAGGTATCGTCTGCGATGTGGGCGGTACCACATCTGATTTGGGGTATTTGGTCAACGGTTTTCCCCGTGAAGCCAACAATGTAGTACATGTTGGCGGGGTGCGCACTTTATTTCGCATGCCGGATTTGTTTTCCATCGCCCTTGGCGGTGGTACCATAGTCCATGACAACGCATCCGTTGGACCTTTGAGTGTAGCATATGAATTGTTTGAAAAATCCGTGTGTTGTGGGGGGGATACCTTAACCACAACCGATATTATGGTGGCACAAGGCACCTTAGATATTGGCGATAAGGCAAAGCTATCCCATTTAAGCAGCGATTATATTGCCAAAGTTTCTGCAACTATTGGCACTATGATTGAAGAGTGTGTCGATCAGATTAAATCGGACAATCGCAAAGTACCTTTGTTAGCGGTTGGCGGTGGGGCAAGCCTTATTCCCAATATGCTTGAGGGGGTGTCAAAAGTCATCAAAGTAGAAAACTATGCGGTTGCCAATGCGGTCGGTGCCGCTATTGCCCAAATCAGCGGATATACAGATAAAGTATTTAACAATATGCAACGAGATGACGCTATCGCCCAAGCCATCGAGTATGCCAAAGCCGATGCGATTGAAAAAGGGGCAAATGCCGCCACCTTAGAAGTCATCGAAGTCGAAGATGTACCCATGTCGTATATGCCTGGCAATAACTTACAGGTAAAAGTAAAAGTCATTGGCGAAATCCAATCGTTATCATAAATGGAGAGGCGTATGCAAAACGATACAACAGATGCGGTGTTGACGGTGGAAGATTTAACCATATCTTTACCGCAAAATAGCGACCGAAAATATGCTATTCAGGGTATATCATTTACAGTTAAACAAGGGGAAACCTTGTGTATTATTGGCGAATCAGGATCGGGAAAATCGATGACTGCCAATGGTGTAATGCGTCTGTTACCGTCCCCAGATATTGCCATTTGCAGCGGCAAAATTTTATATAGAGGTATGGATTTATCCCATCTCAATACTGCGGACATGCGTACCATTCGAGGCAATCACATCAGCATGATTTTTCAAGAACCGATGAAAGCGTTAAACCCCCTTATAAAAGTCGGTAAACACATCGCAGATGTCATTGTTGCTCACCGCAATATGACAAAACAACAAGTACACAACCATGTATTACAATTATTAGACGATGTGCAATTGCCCCATCCACAAGAAATTATTGATGCCTACCCATTTGCCTTGTCCGGGGGGCAGCGGCAACGGGTGGTGATTGCTATGGCGTTGGCGTTATCGCCCAAATTGCTTATCGCCGATGAACCCACAACTGCCTTAGATGTTACCACACAAGCGGGTATTTTATCGCTGATTCAAGAGGTACAACGCAAACACAACATGGGGGTTATTTTTATCACCCATGATTTTGGCGTGGTTGCGGAAATTGCCGACAATGTGTTGGTCATGAAACAAGGGCAAATGGTCGAATATAATACTTTACACAACATTGTTAGAAACCCCCAACATGTCTATACGCAACAATTGATTACGGCGGTGCCTTCGTTAAAACCCGCCCATCGCCCATCCTTAAACACACCCGAGTTATTAAAAGTGGTACATTTATCAAAAACTTTTGTCAGCAAAGGCAGTATGTTCCACAAAAAACGGGTTGTACAGGCGGTCAAAGGTGTAAAAATTACTTTAAATCAGGGGGAAACTTTGGGCATTGTGGGGGAATCTGGGTCGGGCAAATCGACTATGGGACGGTGTATTGCCCATCTGTTAAACAGCGATGATAAAGTGATGATATTCGGTGCAAAAGATGTCTCAGTGATAAAAGCAAAACAGCACATGATGGCATTTCGCCGCAATGTACAAGTGGTATTTCAAGACCCATACGCCTCGTTAAACCCCCGCCACAAAATTGGCAACAGCATCGCCGAAGGTCTGATTATTCACGGCATGAAAAAATCCGAAGCCCTACAACACGCCCGCAATTTATTACAAATGGTACAATTGTCCCCAGATGCCATGTATCGATACCCTCACGAATTTTCTGGGGGACAACGGCAACGCATTTGCATCGCCCGTGCATTGGCATTAAAACCCAAGATGATTATAGCGGACGAATCGGTTTCTGCACTGGATGTTACGGTACAAAAACAAATACTGGAACTTTTTGCAAAAATTCAACAAGAAATGCACATGGCAATTTTATTTATCACCCACGATTTACGGGTAACCGCACAAGTATGCGACAATGTGGCGGTCATGTATCGAGGCGAAATAGTCGAATACAACACCACCCAATCCATATTCAATGCCCCACAACATCCATACACACAAAAATTATTACGGGCTATCCCGGGACAAGATGTAATTTAATGGGATAAAAAATTCATATTTTATACATTATTTTCTCCCTATATACAAACGCCCCCCTATAGCAGAACAAGGGGCTGATCTAGATAGCTAGCCAGAAATGGTTTATAATGTTATCTATGAAGATTAGAAAGAGTCGTTTAAGTTGGTACAAGCAAGAGCAATTAATAGATTATTTTATTGCAGGTTCTACGGCGAGATGTGCCAGTGAATTGGTTGGTATTTACCGTGATACTGCCATATTATACTTTCGTCATTTACGGGCGATAATAGCTCATGAACTAGGTGGTAGACTCATAAAATTTACACCATAGTCTTATTGCAGCGATTTTAATCATTGTCATGAATGTTGAAGCGTGTTTGTCGTATCGTGTTGCGATTGCCCTGCATGATTGCTTTAACTTTCCAAATAATCGCTCTATGATATTGCGTTGTCTATAAAGGATTTCATCATAATTCCTTGGCTTTATTCTGTTGCTCTTAGACGGTATGCAAGCCTCTGCCCCTTTATCTTCTATCATGCCAATTACGGCATCTGAATCATAGGCTCTGTCTGCTAACACGCTTTGAAATGGTTGTAAATTTTTAAAAAATAAATGAGCATAAGGGGCGTCATGGCACTGTCCCGCCGTCAAATGAAATTGTAACGGTAATCCATGTTCGTTACAGGACATGTGAATTTTGGTCGTTAATCCCCCTTTGGATCTGCCCATGCATTGCTTACAACTGTTTTTTTTACACTAGAACCAGCATGATGAACATTGGCAATCGTGCTATCAATCATTAACAAGTCATAGTTATAAGTATCACGGATAGTATCAAATATTCTGTCCCATATACCCGTATTCTTCCAACGAATAAAGCGATTATACACAGTAGTACGAGGTCCATACCACTCGGGCATACTTCGCCATGATGTTCCTGTTCATAAGCGGTATAATATCCCATTGATAACCCGCCTGTCGTCAACCCGTGATACACCACGGCTTTTGTTCGGTAATAAAGGTCGTATCAATAATCAGACATATCACTATTGTACATTTTGTATCTCCTGCATTAAGGCTAATTTCGAACATGGAATCACATATCAAAACTTAATGCAACAATTTTATAGGGTCACTGCCTAAAAAATTTCTTACATGGCTTATAAAATCGCTGGGACATATTTATGTTAATTATCCAAGTCAACCAAAAAAACTTGTATCAAATTATAATATATGCTATTCTTCTACCATGAACAGAGAAAAAATATATTATTTGACTACTGGTTTTCTATTTGCACTATTGATGGTCTTCGTGGGGTTCGTCGTGCTTATGTGGGTTAGATTTACTCCGCTGAGTGCTGTAGACATAATATTTATGAAGGGAGTACCTGATGAAGTAAGTAGTGTCTTATCTGCTGATTCCTTGTATGGGGCGATTGTTGGTTTTTATGATTCCTTACTAACTTACATTGCCGTTATCGTTGCAATCGTTGCCATTATCATTGCAATTTTAGGAGTATTTGGATTTTTTAATCTTAAAAGTCACTTAGAAAAAATAGTTAAAGATTCTGTCAAAAAGAATTTTTTCTCATATGTCGGAGAAAACAAAAAAGATATTATTGCGGATATTTGCGAAGACCCTGACATTACAGATGCTGTTGCAGAAATGGTAGAATCTAAATACGGAGAACTAAACGATAATAAAGAAATTGAGAGGCGTAATGGCGGTAATTAGACGAAAAAAAGATTCTGGATTTTTAGAAGACTTATCAGATATTCACAATAAATTTGGCAAGAATTATCCCATTGATTTAAAATCCATATTGGATGAATTCAATATACAACTAGTATTCGACCCCGATCTAGATAACCAAGAATCTGGTTATATTTCATATAATGATGAAGAGTGGATTATAGGTGTAAACGCCGATCATCACAAAAATAGACAACGGTTTACGATTGCTCATGAATTAGGACACTACATGTTGCACAGGATAGAAATTGAAAAGCTAGGCAAAATATCAGATGCTATCCTTTTTAGAAAAAACGAAACCAATCGATTAGAAATAGAAGCCAATAATTTTGCCAGTGATTTGCTTATGCCAGAAGAAGAGTTCCGAAAGAAAATAAACGATGGAACTACTATTATAAATGATATAGCTCAATATTTTGGTGTCTCTTCATTGGCAGTTAGGTATAGAGCAAAAAATCTCGGATATGGTGGACATGGCGTTTAATTTCTCACAATATTCATATTCCCCCTGTTTTAAAACTAAAGATGGTGAAATTAAGGCATATGAGTTCGTAGATTCTGCGTTGAAAGATAAAATTTTACCTCTTGTAGAGCTAACTCGAGGTCGCAAATCCAAATATGAAAAAGTGGGATTTATTCAAAAGCGAATTGATAAATTTTCCGATATGTTTGGAAACAATTACTTTATCTTGGACATAACATCACAAGAAAAACAAATGAACGCTGAATTGGAAAATTTATTAGGTATATCTAATGGTTTTCAAAATTGGTGCGATTTTCTCATTAACCAAATAAAACCCGATTACAATGTGGTGCCTGTTGCACATATATCCGATGATTTTACAATCTGGAGTGATATACAACGACAAATTACAACTCTCCTAAATAATTTTGATTGTATTGCTATCAGGTTATTTGTCAAAGATATGCAAGTTTTACAAATTATTCAAAGAGTACTAAAAGATTTTTCAGATAGAGTTAACCAAATAATTATTATATTTGATTATGAATATATCCAATATGGCAGAGTAATAGGATACATAAATAAAACAATATTAATAATCCAACAAGCTGTAAAAATGGGTTTTAATAAATTGATTATTACTTCATCATCTTATCCTAAAAATATTGCCGATATGTGTAATAATCCCGACTATGGAATCCTAACGAAAGAAGAGCCACTTTTGTATCGACAGATAACACCCCATTTACAAAATAACGCTATTGCTATTTGTGGTGATTATTCTTCTATTCATCCAATTGTTCAAGATGACATTTATAACGCCCCCATACCCAAAATAGAATTTGGGTCTAAAACGGAATATATCTATTACAGGGGAAAATACAACAATACAAGCATGGCATATCATTCCATAGCGAATCAAGCTGTTCTTGACAAAAATTTTCACAAGGTTGTATCATGTTGGGGTAAAGATATGATTATTGATGCATCAAAAAATAATATATTTGCCCGTAATGCGACCAATTGGATTGCTGTTCGAATGAACATTCATATTACTACAATGGTTTAATGAACTCTGATTTACCCGATATTCTCGACAAATCCTCTGAGTGAATTACCTTGCCCTTTTCGTTATTTTTAAAATACGAATAATTGTTTTGGTAGCTATTTTTTAACCATTCCGTCCACAATTCAATTAAACGAGAACACGATATGATGTTATTTTCACTTATGTGTGATCTAAATGATTCAGCACAATTATTTCTGTAAGCTATATTCCTTCTTAGAAAATTAATATTTATACCACACAACACATCATATTTTGAAAGAATAGTACGATTCTGGGCTCGCCTAATATATATGAATTCATTATTATCATACAATATAATCCCCACACTTTTAGGCAGTTTTTTACGGGCAGAATGCAGGTGTCTTGGTACAGTGACCAAGTACATCTGATTAAAGCATTTACGATAGTCAGATATTTGTTCTTTGAGTGTGGTCAATCTATCTAGTTCGCCTTTAATTTCATACCCTATTACAACATCTTTCAAGCACACCACATCGGCTCTACGATCATTTTTTGAAAATCTAACCTCAAGTGCTACAAGATCAACTTTATGATCGTATTTATCAATTAACCAATTAACAAAATTTGCTGTTAAAATATTCGCTTTCATACTAAAATCTCACCTACCCGAATCATTATACATACATTTCATAATACTACCATATTTTAATATTCTTTTTTACATAAATTGTAAGTATCTGGTTTATCTTTATATCAAAAATCCAATTTTGGTAACGATTGTATTATTTTTTGTGTTTCTAGGGATATGGTTATTGCCTTTTGTAGTAGGTCTAGGGGGTATTTTGGGTTTTGCATGGTTTCGGTTGCGTAGTCGTTGGCGTTGTTGGTTATTTGGCTTTTTTTGTCGGTTTTTATGGATTGTCTGTCTATTATCCACTCGACGGGGGATTTGGCGTTTACTGTGTAGGTGTATGCTTCTATTGGGATATTGCTGATGGTTATGTGTTTGTTGTATATTATGGTGGTTTTGTCGGTTTGTTTGCCCTTTTTGGCGAAGTTCATTTTTTCTATATAGAAATCTTTGTCCTGCAAGCCTAGCATATCGGGGTCGCCTTTGTCGAAGGTTACGGGGTATTTTTTGGCAGATTCGTAGTTTATGTGTAGGTCGGCTAATTTTCGTCCTGCATTGGCGAAGGCTTTAAAGCTTTTGTATGATTCTACTTTTGGGATTCGGGGTAGGTCTTTAGTTAGGTTGTCATGCCATTTTTTGACATAATCGGGGTGGTGTAGTATGCCGTATATGTAGGTAAAAATGTCTTCCTTTTCGGGTTTGGTGGTGTCGTATGTAAAGTGGTCCGGAACCAAATAGTGAAAATTGTAGGATTTCTGAACAGTTGTTTAATCCCCCCACTTCATCAACGGATAAATCCTCATGTAAAAATCAATCCGAGAACTAAATCGATTTTTTTATTTTTATCTTACTTGGAATTGTTCAAATTGGTAAGATCTATTAGAACTAGATCCCATTGTTTAAATCATTTATTCTAAAGAAAATAGTCTGCACAGTCACTTTATCTAACATGCACTATAATATACGATATTATGAACAGTCCAAATTTTTTGTTGTAAAAGTATTTTATATCGTGTACAATGTACTTATCTCACCTGCCTAGATGTAGACGGAGAATCTTAGGACGCTACCTTTACAGGAGCGTCCTATGCATTTACATAGTTATTATGTCTTTCTATGTATTTTTCTTTCGTATGGTTTCGATCCACTGGATATCCTGTGATAAACAGCATATATTCTGTTCTTTCAGATAATACCACGATGTATTTTTCTTCTAGCATAAGTACCCATTTATTTTGCCCACGAGAATATTCTTGATAACATAAACTGTTCGGGTTTTGTATAGTGGAAATAATCCAACCTATTTTTGATGCTCTTTCAGCTTTAAATTCCCTAGATAATTCTGGACATCCATTTTTGCCAGTTCCTGATGGACACTCACTAACAGCATGCCAAAAACTTGGATGCATATTATGTATATAGTTTCCTTGCCTAAATCTTAATGGTTTTTCATTGAAAGATAATGTAGCTGATAAGATCTTATTTTGAAAGAATAAGTAAGCTGGTTAGCACTTTCTTTGAATATCAGCCTCCGATTCATCAATAGAAATAATGTCGGGATAGAGCATTGTTACTATCCCCGCCAACAAAAAATATTACATTTTGGTGCACCTAGTATTGTGCTAGATACTAAGCTTAGTTTTGATCGCTTTTTAAAATAGGCTACTAGTTCATTTTTAGCTACACTTTTACCTCCACTAGGGTTTCTATTTGCATAAGAAATTACCCCAATTAAAATATCTACCAATTCTATTAAAATGGCTTCTGAAGATTGTATTTGTTGGCATTTTTTTACATTTTTTCCATCAAAATCATAGTTATTATTTCGCAAAATTTCAAGTAGTTTTTCTGTCTTTTTTCTACCCAAAGTATCTTTTATATCTAGGTATATATTATAATTATTATCATTATCCAAAATGTGACTTAGCATCTGAAAATACATCTTATAATAAAAGTCATTATGATTACTAATGTGTTTTTCACGATTTAATTGTTGTTTATCAATCACGACACAACGAAATCGTAAAATATCTTTATCAAAAAAATAGTCTATAAATTCTTTATAGCAACCTGTTTTAGATTGTGATAGCTTAGTCCATTTCATTTCAGCAAAACGACTCATTTGGTGTTTTTTCTTAATTTCCTTTAGGCGATTAAAAACTTCTCGTTTAGTGTTTTTAGGCACAGACACTCCACCGATAACCATATAACGATTATCTGCTGTATATTCTCTATGCTCTAAATGACAACTTTCATCGCAGTAAATATTATATTCTGTCATTTTTACACCTTTCTTACATCATATCAAAATCCTATTTATCCAGTATACCAACTATTATACACCCCTTTGTTAATATTGCTATATTTTTATACTGTTAATATGGCATTATTGGGAAATAATTTTTTGTTGATAACATTTTATCAAAAATCCAATTCTGGTAACGATTGTATTATTTTTTGTGTTTCTAGGGATACGGTTATTGCCCTTTGTAATAGGTCTAGAGGGTATTTTGGGTTTTGCATGGTTTCGGTTGCGTAGTCGTTGGCGTTGTTGGTTATTTGGCTTTTTTTGTCGGTTTTTATGGATTGTCTGTCTATTATCCACTCGACGGGGGATTTGGCGTTTACTGTGTAGGTGTATGCTTCTATTGGGATATTGCTGATGGTTATGTGTTTGTTGTATATTATGGTGGTTTTGTCGGTTTGTTTGCCCTTTTTGGCGAAGTTAATTTTTTCTATATAGAAATCTTTGTCCTGTAAGCCTAGCATATCGGAGTCGCCTTTATCGAAGGTTACGGGGTATTTTTTGGCAGATTCGTAGTTTATGTGTAGGTCGGCTAATTTTTGTCCTGCATCGGCGAAGGCTTTAAAGCTTTTGTATGATTTTACTTTTGGGATTCGGGGTAGGTCTTTAGTTAGGTTGTCATGCCATTTTTTGACATAATCGGGGTGGTGTAGTATGCCGTATATGTAGGTAAAAATGTCCTCCTTTTTCGGGTTTGGTGGTGTCGTATGTAAAGTGGTTTTGTGCGTAATCGGTTATACCGTCTTTTACAATGTAATCGCCTGCCCCTTGTTTTAATAGACCTGTTTTGGTGTTTTTTTCGTATAGGTTTAGGGGGAAACATTGAGTATCACCGACAAAATGTAAATCAGGCAACATATCTGTTATAAAGAATTTATTACCACTCACACAAATACACCGATTAGGCAGATTTTCACCCATTGGGAATATTTTAGGAAGCTGTCCGGTACGATGGTTTAAATCTCTGTCATAATAAACCCATTGCTTGTCAAAAGGACGATATGTACATAAACACAATCCTTTATCATTAAAGTAAAATCTCTTATTTCTTTTAAGCTTTGGATATAAACTGGACGACCAACTGATTTTTGTAATATCTTTATTAACAAAATCTTCGATTTTTTCTGACTTGTCAGATTGTTGATAGCGTTCACACTCACCATTATAAAAGTCAATCGTATTTTTTACATTATTTGTTAATTTTATCCTACTATAATTATAAACCCATGCATCACGACTTGTGCCAAGCCCATTAGAAAAATTAACAAATATGGCTTCTGTATCTGCTTTGCCTTTGGTGTCTTTATCCCCCATAGGGATATGTTCGTAAAAGCTGTCGTCCCGTTGGTCTATCCAATCGTTATATTTATCGGGGGTTATCTGTTACCACGCCACTCGTCCATTTGGGGTATGGGGTTTTATTTGTGTTTTGATGCCTTGTATAGATTTAAAGTTTTTAATAATTGCTAGCTTCCGTTTTTGGTCTAAATAATCCCCAATGTCATGATAATAAATATTACCCTGTGGTTTGGCATTCGGATTTTTTACAAATATCATAATTGTTATGGGCGTTCGAGTACCTGCCCCGAAGATATTACCTTTTTCCTTTCGGCGTTGTTCACCAGAAGTACGGGCATCTCCCCTTAAATCAAATACAAACAAATTGCTATATTCGTCTGCAAGGCATTTGCGGATTCCATCAGCAGATTTTGATTTTAACCAACCCCCATTGGTAACATATCCCACAACACCGCAATCGCCAATACGATCAGATGCCCATTTTATGGCACGAACATAGGAATCATATAGGCTGTTTTTATTAGTTACAGTTGTATGTTTTGCATAGGATTGTTCGATTTTTCCATCGAGATCCGCATATTTTACATTTTGGGCGTTATCGTTAGCGGATTTTTGCCCCACACTATATGGGGGATTGCCCATGATGACCCGAATGTCGAGAGCCTTTTGTTTTTTCCGGTGTTGGGAATTATCGGGCATCAGTTTTGCCACCATATCTTCGGTTTCGTGCATTTGAAAAGTGTCGGTTAAGCAGATACCCTTAAATTCTTCGTACCCTGTCCCCATACCATTTTCGATCATAATTTGGTGGTATACCTGCTCGATATTGATACTGGCGATATAGTATGCTAATAATACAATTTCATTGGCGTGGATTTCGTGTTTGTATTTATGTTGTAGTTGCCGTGGCGTTATCAAACCGCTTTGTAATAATCTTGTAATAAAGGTACCTGTGCCAGTAAATGGGTCGATGATATTAACGCCCTTTGCCCCTATGGTGGTGTTGAATTCTTGTTGTAGTACATCGTTAATACTGTGAATAATAAAATCGACAACTTCGGTTGGGGTGTATACGATACCTAATTGTTTGGTGGTTTTTTCGAATGCCCCCTTAAAAAACTTTTCGTACGGTTGAATAATCAGTTGTTGTTTGGCTGCAATGGTTTCCAAGCCTTGTACACGGCGTTGTACGGATTTATAAAACTTTTATAAGGTTGCTGCGTCCGCATCGAGGCTGGTACTTTGGATAACCGATACCACCTTGTCCATAGCAACGGATACCGCATTGTGTTTGGTAAATGCGTAGCCATCAAATAACGCATCGAATACGGGTTGGGTAATAATATGTTGTGCTAACATTTCCACCGCATCATCACGAGATACGGACGGGTTTAAATTGTCTTGTAGGTCTTTGACAAAACTGTCGAATGTGTCATTGATTGTGGTATCACCGGATTTTAACAAGGTGTGAATCCGTTTAATATGCCTTTGGGCAACCTGTGCAAGCACTTATAAATCCTGTAAACACGGTTGGTGTTATGGGTAAGGAGCTTGCGATACAATTCAAAAATCGCTATCCACAGTATTTTGCCTATTATCAAAATCAGTGTGCTAGTGGGGAACTGTGTATGGGTACTGTTCGTGGTTATGATGTGGGCGAATATATCGTAGTATCATTTCCCACCAAAAAACACTGGTCCGACAATTCCCAACTGTCAGATATTATCGCTGGGTTGAAATATTTAAAATCGTATATTGCAAAATTTCAAATGCAATCTATCGCTATACCTGCATTAGGGTGTGGACTAGGCAGCTTGCAATGGACAGGGGTAAAATCTGTTATCGAAACCATTTTATCTGATTGTCCATGCGACATTATCGTATTACAACCAAGATAAGAAATTGTAAACAAAATGCCCCCACAAGGGGGCGGAAAGAAAGTTTAATGTAACAGTAACAGCATAAGGAGACATCAAATGGCTGCAAGCGTGAACAAAGTAATCTTAATCGGAAACTTGGGTGCAAACCCAGACATTCGCAACACACAAAGTGGGGCAAAGGTGGCAACACTCAGCCTTGCAACAACAGAAAGCTGGAAAGACCCATCTGGTCAAAAACAAGACCGTACCGAGTGGCACCGTGTGGTAATATGGGGGGATGGCTTGGTCAATGTGGTCGCACAGTACCTGCATAAAGGCTCAAAAATCTATATCGAAGGGCAGTTGCGTACCCGCAAATGGCAAAATCAACAAGGTCAAGACCAATACAGTACAGAAGTTGTTGTATCCGGATTTGGTGGAGGGCTGACCATGCTATCATCATCGCAAAACAATGGAGGACAAAACCAGCAACCGGTACAGCAGGCAGGCACTGTTGAAGCCCAACATCAAGCATCACCGCCCCCCATTGCAGATGTAGACGATGATGCCCCATTTTAAACAGTTTTTTCATCTCTCTAAAAAACACTGTGCGGAGTTTCGGCTCCGCATTTTTTTGTCGAGTATTATTTCATAGAATGCGTTATAAATCCGTTTTAAAGGTGCCACAGTGCCTATAAATCCATCTTGCATTACAATCAATTAAAATAGGTTTCGCTTAACCTTACACCTTTAAAATCCAGATTAGACACATTTTCAAGGCAAGGATAACATCTAAAATGTGCCATACGGTCGTTTCAACATATGCACAGTGCGTAAAACTGTATTCTATGCACCCACCCACACAAGATAAACGATTTTACCAAAAATAGACCGCTAATAAGCGGAAAGTTAAGTAATTGAAAAAATCAACGGAGATTTGCAATGATTTACACAACACACTTCAACGCCCTACGGCACCATACCACAGTACCATTTATTCCTGTCAGTATAGCAAGGTTCAAAGCAAAGTATGTGCAAGTAGACAGGCAATACAAAATATTAGCACCTAGCAAAGATTTATTACTGGGGTACAAAAACGGACAAATTTCAGATGCAGAATACACAGTGCAATTTTTAGCACAATTGGAAAAATTGAATGCAAACAACATTATCGAGGATTTACGAAAATTAGGTAATGGTAAATCGGTTGGCTTGGTTTGTCATTGCAGCACAAAAAATTTCTGCCATCGTCATTTGGTAGCAGAGTGGATTCAAAATTGCACAGGTCGTAATGTGGTAGAATTCAAAAATGAAAAGTGCCTGCGAATAGATGGAAAACTGGTACTGTAAAATAGCAGGATGCGAATCCCGTTTTTTTGTCAAAGTCTATTTGCAAAATTGCACATCTCAAAAACCAAATTTCAAATCCAATTTTCACCGAAAATTTTCACCATAAGAAATTGATTTTAACCTGCCAATTTTACACTGCAAAAATCGATCACCGTTCAATCGCCACTGATGGCTTGTAAAAAATGTATATGTCCGAAACCTACATCGTGAATGACATTTGCTTAAAAAATAATCACACGGCTGAAGCCTAAAAAACGCAATATACCTTACGCACCCTAGTGCAACAGACCGCAAACCATTATATATCAAAAGGTACAGCGAATTCGTATCAAAAAATCGCATGTCAGACATGTCAGACAATTGGTGTACAAAAATGTCTGACATAAAAAATCATGTAAAACAGTATGTTAAGTAAATTTAGAATTTTTTGTGGTACACAACTAAAAAATAATGGTGTACAATATCAAAATTGGTGTACGATGTGTACCAAAGACTGGTACACATATGGTATACATTTGGTACACAAAAAATATGACATACAACATAGTTAATGAAAAGGATAATTTTATGAAAAATACAGACAGATTAGCCATCAGAATATCAGATAATCTGAACCAAAAAATAGAGCATGCATCTCAAAAAATGGGTATATCAAAATCGGATTTTCTCAGGAGTATCATAGAGGAAAAATGCGACCAAATTTTAATGGGAAAATCATATCTAAACGGAGCCAATTTAGACCCTGAATATTTGGAAAAAATGCTATGGGATATAGGCAAAAGAGTAGCTATTATTCAAGGGGTAATTTCTGAAAAAACAGATGCAAACATACAGCCTATTGTCGGAGATTTTGTCAATAGGGTAATGGAAAAATGGGAAACTCAGTACAAACCTAAATAGGTCAAAAAATAATAGTAGGTTCTGCACAGTATTTCATGGTGGCATTGTCAGATTTTGACCAAACGCTTGGGCAGAATGATTGTTGTACAGGTTGAGGAACTTTACACTCTTTTATTTTAAGCTTTATAAAATTGCTTGAAATGTAATCTTGTTGTGTGGTACATTGGCATCGGGGATACAAAAAATGACCGTTAAGAATAACAAAACTGTATTATACAAAGTGAAAATGCGTGTTAAGCGTAGCCGTGATCCTGTGTTTTTACGAAGGGAATTTAATGAGTTAGGTAGTCGTACCCAAGTGGGGACTGCTTTGAAAGAGTTGGTTAAGAAAGGAATTTTGACGAAAATAGGGTATGGCATTTATGCTCGTAATCGTGTATCTAGATATACAAAACAGACTATACCTGAACAATCGGTTCCTGATTTAGCAAAAATTGCACTGCGTAAATTAGGATATGAATTAGCCTTGACGGAGGCTGAATATTTATATGATCAGAATGTTTCCACACAAGTACCAACGGGTCGCCGTATTGCTGTCAAAGGCAAGGTATCCCGTCGAATAGGCTGTAATGGCAAGAATATATACATAGAGACAAAAAAAATTTATCCCATAGTGTAAGATGTGTTGTGAAACGAAAATTACATGCAAACGCTCGATATTCAATTAGTTAATGAAGTAGCCTATAGACTTAATATGGAATCAGCCTTTGTCGAAAAAGATTGGTATTCGGTTATGCTGTTGCAAGTCGTTGCAGATTTAGATTTGGGGAATGTTAATATAGCCTTTAGTGGTGGTACTTGTTTGTCAAAAGCACATAAAGTTATACATAGATTTTCGGAAGATATGGATTTTATAGTTTATAGTGCCAAAAGTCTTAATCGTAACAAGCTGAGCAAAGTAAAAAATCAAATCCGAGAATCTGTTGAAAGTGTTTTTTCTGCCATTCCTAATGAAAATATATTGGCTCGTAATGGTAATCAATTTTTTCAATACAATATACCTTATGATAAACACTTTACTCATAATGCGTTGCGTCCAAATTTAAAACTAGAATTTTCATACGATACGCCTATATTACCTGTGGAAATCAAACAGGTTAGATCATTTATGAATGAGTATATAGAAAAAACAGATAGTGTCAAAATTGCTACTGTATCACCTGTTGAGATAGCAGGTAACAAATTAAGTGCCTTGTCGTGGAGAGTACTAGCGAATAATAAAACAGAACCAATGATAATAAGGCATTTACAGGATTTAGCACATTTACAAGATGTTATTGTGAATAATCAAAATGATTTTAATTTAGTATTTGCCAATAGAATACACACAGATAAGGAAAAACGGGGCAATCTTAATTTACGCAAAATGCTAGTTAATCAAATTTTGGATAAATTGTTAGACACGATCGATAGTACCCAATACAAACAAGATTATAAAGACTATGCGACCGATATGAATTATGACAGTAATCAAATAAAATTTGACGATGCCATAAACAGGCTAAAATCTGTTGTAAGTATGGTACAAAAATCAGATTTATCGAAGTACACATAAGAATAAAGGGAATAAACAAGCATGCCATCAGCATAAATGATCTATGGTCAAGGACTAGTCATAATTTTGTGTAGCGTCCAACATCGACTTCACAATACCGTCAATATGCTGACTGGCGGAGGGTAAGGTCACCCGCATTTATGCATAACCTACAGGCAATGGAGGGACAGACTTCCTGTGACTCTAAATTTTCCTTCTCAATAACCGATGACTTTACTATATCACTTGTCAGAGTATTCAAACATGCTTCTGCCTGTAAGGAAAAACCCAACGATTGCATGCACCTTAGTAAACCTCCTTGCTGATATCGCATATTCGCCAACAACAGTAACAGCTTATCCGCAGAAGTGGTCCCCAAAAACTAGATAGTATGTTAAGGTAGATTTTACACAAAATAGGAGTAGAATTATTATGGCAGGAAATCGCAGGAAATTTACAGCAATTTTTAAGGCACATGTTGTGAAACAAGCCCTTCGTGAAGATGTATCGGTTATTACTCGCTAGAAGCAAGAAGCATTGCAATCTATTGAAGATGGGTTTTCGGGCAATCTGGAACGACAACATGCGGATACGGAAGCAGAAATAGACATGCTTCACGCCAAGATTGGCAAGTTGACAGTGGAACAGGATTTTTTAGTAAGTGCCTCCGAACGGCTGGGTCTGGGGGGCGAGAGATTATTGTATCCATTGCGGAAGAAGAAATAAGTATCAGCCGTCGATGTGAACTTTTGGGTGTCAAGTGCAGCAGTTTATATTATAAGCCGAAGGCGGCAAACATGTTTACTCAAGATATAATAGGATTGATCGTCAAGCAATTTGCACGAACGCCATTTTACGGCATTCGCAGGATGACGAAAGTTTTACGAAAATTGGGATATTGTGTAAACCGCAAACGGGTTCGGAGACTGATGGAAAACCTGAAACTGCAAGCCATATACTCAAAGCCTAGAACCAGCCGACAAAACGAAAAGCACAAGGTATATCCATATTCGCTAACGCATGTAACCATAGACAAACCGAACCAAGTATGGTGTACAGATATTACTTATATTCTAGTCCAGAAAGGATATATGTACTTGGTTGCGATTATGGATTGGTACAGTCGTAAGGTTCTATCGTGGCGGTTGTCTAAGTGGTAGACTCATAAAATTTACACCATAGTCTTATTGCAGCGATTTTAATCATTGTCATGAATGTTGAAGCGTGTTTGTCGTATCGTGTTGCGATTGCCCTGCATGATTGTTTTAACTTTCCAAATAATCACTCTATGATATTGCGTTGTTTATAAAGGATTTCATCATAATTCCTTGGCTTTATTCTGTTGCTCTTAGACGGTATGCAAGCCTCTGCCCCTTTATCTTCTATCATGCCAATTACGGCATCTGAATCATAGGCTCTGTCTGCTAACACGCTTTGAAATGGTTGTAAATTTTTTAAAAATAAATGAGCATAAGGGGCGTCATGGCGATGTCCCGCCGTCAAATGAAATTGTAACGGTAATCCATGTTCGTTACAGGACATGTGAATTTTGGTCGTTAATCCCCCTTTGGATCTGCCCATGCATTGCTCACAACTGTTTTTTTTACACTAGAACCAGCATGATGAACATTGGCAATCGTGCTATCAATCATTAACAAGTCATAGTTATAAGTATCACGGATAGTATCAAATATTCTGTCCCATATACCCGCCTTCTTATATGTTAATAATGTCTATATAAATTGATTAAGTTTTATCTTTTTTATAATGTATATAGATGATGCAGAGTGTGTGTACACACACTCTGCATCGGGTCAGGGCGGTCGTCCTCCTTCTAGAAAATATCATTCGTTTGGAAGCTAGATCCACTGACCCTTATTATTTATTTCCGAACAGTTGGTAGAGTTATTACACCCGTATATAAGAAAGGTGATACCATGAAAGAAAACAACAAAAAACACTCTGTTGGTGTTGATGTATCAAAAAAACATCTTGATGCTTATGCCATTATTGACAGAACTTTTCAGCAATTTCCAAACACTCTTAAGGGTATAAAAAAACTTATCCAGTGGAGTATAAAAAAATCTGAATGTCCATTTATTGTATTTGAACTAAGTGGGGGTTATGAACGCAAATTAGAAAATATAGTTCAAGACTATCACGGTGTTTTGTATTCCAACGAATAAAGCGATTATACACAGTAGTACGAGGTCCATAACACTCGGGCATACTCCGCCATGATGTTCCTGTTCATAAGCGGTATAATATCCCATTGATAACCCGCCTGTCGTCAACCCGTGATACACCACGGCTTTTGTTCGGTAATAAAGGTCGTATCAATAATCAGACATATCACTATTGTACATCTTGTATCTCCTGCATTAAGGCTAATTTCAAACATGAAATCACATATCAAAACTTAATGCAACAATTTTATAGGGCCACTGCCTAGAACTGGACCCCATTGTTTAAATCATTTCTCCTAAAGAAAATAGTCTGCACAGTCACTTTATCTAACATGCACTATAATATACGATATTATAAACGGTTCAAATTTTTTGTTGTAAAAGTATTGGGGCTGGCATAGATAACTAACCTAAATATTTTCTAGCCCACTGTATCGCCATAAGCAACACCATATATAGGTGTTGTCTGTTTTATGGCTATGTCTTTTTTTCGACTTAAAATCACTGTGATTAAATCGCCACTCACATTCCTTCAAATATAGCATAAAATTATGCTTAGGAATACCATTATATTTTCGCATATGTCTCTTGGCTTGGTTCCAAAAATTCTCAATACCATTTATATGATTTTGCTTATGTGCAAACTCTTTACTGTGGTTAATTCGCATATGTTTAAACTCTGAAATATCTAGGGCATTATACCCTTTCCAATAATCACTATACACTATGCTATCAGGTATAACTTTGTCCCTAATTATTGGTATTAAAGTCGTGCTACTAGCATCAGGTATTATCTTTGTATAGACCTTATCACTCCTTTTAAGCAAGCCAAACACTGGGGTTTTGGCTTTTGCACCCCGTCCCCATTTACCCTTACGAACACCACCAAAGTAACTTTCGTCTACTTCTATTTCACCACTAAATAACTCTTCGCTTTGCTGTTCTAATTCATAAGCGATAATCTCTCGTAAATGACGAAAATATAGAGTAACCGTATTACGATTCATGTCCAACCTGTTGCATGATTTTGGTTTGTAGGCTGTTGTAGTTATCTATGACATCGTATGTAACATTGTCTTTGTTTATAGTTTTAAAATATTTTTTAGCACATTGGATTTTGTGGTGTTCGATAGCCCTTAATTCCATAGAACTCATACTGCCTTTGGTTTCGGCAATAAAGTATATGTGTTTGGTTTGGGTGTTGGTGTCTGCATACACAATTGCCCAGTCGGGGTTGTATTTGCCCACAGGCGTGGGAATATAAAATCCATTGGGGAGTTTGCTATATATAATCACTTCTTGATTTTCTTCTAAGTCATTTGTAAACGCTTTTTCGTTTTTTGAATCAGTTTTTATGTAATCGTAAATATGTTTATTGGCATGGTTGTCCTGCTTGATATTAAAGTTTTCGGTAGTAAATATATCATTCAGTTCAAAACATTCGTTTACCGCATTGTATGTAATATTTTCTATGACAGTGGTTGCCTTCGATTCTTGAATAATGTCACATATATTTTTGATAAATTCCTGTGGGTTTTGTCTAAATAAACTGAATTTTGCTGTGTTTATTTGGCTTAAAATCTTGCCGACCGTTCGGCGGGTTAATTGTGTTTTTTCTACAATACTGTTAATTAAGTCGTAGGCGATATAGTCACCTAAGTTTGTCGACACTTGGCGGCTAGTGGATTTTGTCGGGGCGTCAAATAAAGACCCTCGTTCATCAAGGTCTGTGTATTTTATACGGTCTTTTTGTTCCGCTTTGGTGATTGTGTATTTTTGTTGGGTAACAACCAGTTTTTCGTCTATATTTTCGACTGATTGGGCAATCAGCTGTTTTGTATCAAAGTCCACCGCATAGACGGCTTTCTTGTTGATATTTTCCCATAATTCTAAAAACTCCTTGCGATTTATATTGTCATTAGGCGGTAAATCTTGATGACTATGTCCATTTTCAATGTCGATACCCACATCCGCCTTATATAGGTTTTCTATTAAGGCGGTGATGGATTTTGCGTATGGTTGTAAACTATCGGGCAAAGGTGCCAAATTTTCATTAGCAACATCATCTTTATAGGTATCGGTGATATAATCGTTATCATCTGTGTAGTTGTTTTGCAACAGATACCGTTCAATCTGCCGTGCGGTTTGTTTATCAATAGTTTTTTGTTGTCCATCCGTATCGACCACGACCTTATCCAAAAAATAATCCTGTGTCGCTTGCGTAGGACGGAATGTGATTGTTTCTTTAATTTCACTTTGCAAGCCATCGGCAAAGTCTTTATAACTTTCACTGGGCACCACAGTTAATACATTGATCTTGTGTTTGTCCGTATCGATACGGGTTCCATCTTGGTTGACACACAACCGCAACCCCCGCCCAATTTCTTGTCTTCGGCGGATTTCACTGTTGGCATTTTTTAGGGTACATATGGTGAATACATTGGGGTTGTCCCACCCTTCGCTTAGGGCAGAATGGGAAAATATAAACCGTACCGGTTCATTAAACGATAACAGCCGTTGTTTGTCTTTTAAGATCAGTTCATACGCATCCATATCCTTTGCTTCGCCCTTATTTTCGCCCCGCACTTCTATTTTGGGGTCAATCATTCGCTTATTTTTATCCATAGAAAAATATCCATTATGGACTTTCGATACATTTTGCCCATATTGCTTTAAATATTGTCGATAGGGTGTTTGTTCCAAACCTACATATTCATTTAAAATATTACAATATTCTTGTTCAAATATTTTGGCATATGCCCCATTGTGTTTGTCATTTTCATCATAAGTACGATATTTTGCCACTTCGTCAATAAAAAACAAGGTTAGGCATTTTATGCCTTGAACAAACAGTTCCTGTTCTTTGGCAAAATGTGCCTTAATAGCTTCCCGTATTTGTAACTGTCTTAGGGTCATTTCGCTTAAATCCCCCCTTACAGACCCCACAGACATAGTGATACCATTTTCGAATGTTACCTTGTCTAGTGCCACATCAATATCTGTAATCACATACCTATCCGCATAAGTTTTTAACCCATTGGATTCGTCATACAAATTTGCCCTTTTGCCCAGTTTTTTGATTGTTCGTTTGATTTTACCCGATTTGAGCTGTTGTTCAAATTCGACCCTAATCATAGGCGGATGGTTTTTGTTGACGATATAATCTTGAATGTATATATAATCGCTATTGCCTTCCTGCCCTTCGGAAGTAATGCCCAACACCCGAATTTTCTTCACCAGTTTTTCTTGATACGCATCGATAGCATCTAGACGATATATCAAGTTACGGGTGGTCTTATGGGTGGCACTGTATCGCAAAATCATAAGCGGATTAAATTCAGCAAACGATTTTAATGTGTTGGTGCTATCCATTTTTTGCGGTTCGTCAACAATTAAAATAGGATTAGTGGCTTTAATCACATCAATCGGCTTGCGGCTTTGGAAACTGTCCAGTTCGTCATAAATCCGCCGTTGGTCTTTGCCTGTGGAATTAAACGCTTGAATATTGATAATCATAACTTGAATATCATTTGACGATGCAAAATTATCCACTTCATGCAACCGTGCGGAATTATATATAAAATGGCGTAATTTTTTGTCGTATCCCAAGTCTGTTTTAAAGTGTTCCGCAGTCAGCTCAATAGACTTCGCCACCCCTTCTCGAATGGCAACAGACGGCACAATAATAATAAACTTATTCCAACCGTAGTTTTTATTCAATTCATATATAGTTTTTAAGTACACATAGGTTTTACCCGTCCCCGTTTCCATCTCAATATCAAGATTTATCGAGCATTGGCTGTGTTTATCCATATATAATGCAGTAGATTTTTCCAAGCCTTTTTCTGACTGGCGAGATTGTACAGTTTGCATATTGTACAAAATCTGTGCACAGCCAATGTCCAAACCCGCATTTTTATAGCCAATTTCCCCCAAATCCATTGCATGCTGTTGCGTAACCTTACCTACATCCCGAATATACGACAAAGGCGTACCCTTAGGTTGCCCCCGAAAACAATCAATCACCACCTGAATTGCCTTTTCTTGGTATGGGTATTTTTTAAATTGTAACTTCATGGGTCATCCTTGTGTAAAGTCTGGTTGACACAAGCAATCTTGTGTAAAGTCTAGTTGACACAAGCAATCTTGTGTAAAGTTTAGTTGCCATAATAATCATAAGTACCATCGACAATATCTATAATTTTTGGCATAGTATACAGTGCGGGCGTTCTGCCCGAACCATCACGGATACATTTTATAAGCCCTGCATCCACCAATTTTCCAAGTATAGTATTAGCGGTGGCTCTGGTATCTATTTCTGTTTTTTGTATAAATGTGGTTGCATTAATAATAGGACGGTTAAAAAAAGCGTCTAATGCAGGCTGTGAAAACTTCGATTGCGTTGCTTTTAAGAACGCATCTTTCATACTGTCATACAGTCGGATAATTTCCATAGACCGTTTATTATTCCACTTGGCTTGTTCGGCAATGCCATTTAGGAAGAAAGTACACCATCCCTGCCAATCGCCATTTTCTGTGATTGCCAATAAACGATCACGATATTCTTGGTTATTTTTTTCCAAGAACTCACTCATATAAAACGCCGGCGATTGAATAAAGCGTGCCTTATATAAGAATAGGGGAATTAACATCCGTCCCAATCGTCCATTGCCATCATTAAACGGGTGCAGGATTTCAAATTGTGCATGTATAATAGCCAACTTTATAAGATCGTTGATAGAACTGTGGGATATAAATTTTTCAAAGTTATCCAAACCCGATATAAGATTTTCTGGCGATGGGGGAATAAACCTTGCATCTTGTATGTGGGGACTAGCAAGGTTACCAATCCAGTTTTGATCCGTACGGATTTGCCCGGGGGTTTTATCGCCACCCCGTACATTTGTCATTAGAATAGCATGTAATTCTTTGATTAAAGACACGCTGATTTCCCGCTGTTCAATCGATTGTTTGGCATGTATAAGGGCGGATCGATAATTCACAATTTCTTTAAGATCGTTTTCTCGATGGCCTTCGGCTTTTTGGGATTCGTCATACTGCAAGACTTCGGTCAACGATGCAATAGTCCCTTCAATACGGGATGATAAAATAGCCTCATTATTCGTCAAGGGCGACAACAATATGTTCGAATTAACAATACTAGACAGAGTTCCATCATACCGCCCCAACCCCAAAGTCGCCAAAGTAATCAACGGTACCATATCAGAAACATCGACAGCATCCATAGGAAATTCAACAAACGGTATATGTGGTTTTTGGGTCATTTTAAATATTTATACAATCTTATCTTCTTGGAGGCGTTTTAAGGCGGACTCTATCATCGTCCGTTTTCCTCAACATAGGTTTATATTTTTTATTTTCTACAATAAAAATTTTACCAGTAATAATTCGCTTATTATCACAAACTTTTTTGTAGTGTTTAAAGTTATCTTGCCAACGGTTTTTAAATTCCAATGCAACGCTTTTTCTCATTATACCGACACAATTTACCGTATTGACTATTGCATCTGCATGGGTTGTAAACATATCACCCGTTTTGTAAATAAAATTAGCCATCTCTTTCTTATCCTTGAAAATATACACTAGGTCTACACTATACAGGAATTCCTGTATAGTGGATACCATTTAGTTTTAATTCCACAATCTTTATTTTCTGGACACTTTAAGGGAACGCCACCACAAAATATAGCATATACCATATCTGTTATGGGACTAAAATAAAAGGCTATTTTATCATTTAGTTGTCCCTGTTGTTGTCGACGATTGGTTATTTCTTCACTGGATATTTTCCATTGGGGTTGTGATTCGTATGATTGAGCAAAAATCCTACCACCATTGACAAAAATTTCAATGTTATTTTTGTGTGTCATGCGGAAAATATGGGTGGGATTGTCGGGTGTGGACATTATATCACCTTAATTTCTGTGGTTGGACTGTGGGTTTTGAATATGGTTTCTGTGTTTATGCGGAGGGAGTCGTTGTTGTTAAAGCATGTGTCACGGAATACGACACGGTGGGGGGTGTGTTTGGTCATTTGGGTTACCATGGTTTCGGTTATGTTGTCGGCAAAGCATGCCATTAGGAATGGGGTTTTGTTTTTGTCGTTTTTGTCATATACGCTGTATACGGTTTTTTGATCGAATGTATATTTTTCTATGGGGTGATCCAGTTGTACGCCCCATGCCAATAATACATCAAACAATAAATCAATATCCGATCGGTCGGGTTTGATATTTTCCACCAAGTCGAGAATTTCCGCTTGTGTGGTATCGTTAGCGGTTTTTTGCACAGGTTTATAATTACCAGAATCAACCTTAAACACTCGAAACCCTGTATCGAGAGGCGGCAAGTCTTTTGGGTTTTTACTGTTGGCGTTATCGGATATGATTTTATCGCCCGCACGGCGGATGCGTTCTTTGGTAATGTCCGCTATGTTTTTGTAACCTGCCTTAAAAGCCTCGGATTTTTCGTCCGTTACTTCGGGTAACTGTACGCATATACACCGCCTTTGCCCCCCATCCTCCGCATTCAAAGCCATAACCGCATGGGCAGTCGTCCCAGACCCTGCGAAGAAGTCTAGGATAATGCCGTTAGAATGCATCGTATTTTTAATAAATCTTTGTAATAATTCAATAGATTTTGGATTGTCAAAAACTTTTGTACCCATTATAGAGTTCATAGTTTTTGTACCTTTGCTACTAGTAACTTCACAAACAGACCTTAAAGGACTAGCCTTGTTAATAATTACTTTTTCATTTTCGATTATAGGGTTTTCAACATATTCCTTTTTAATAATTGTATGTTTATCAGATATATAGATAGTATCTTTTTTTTTATTGAATTTATCAATACTCCAAGTCCAACAGCCTAAATTGTTGCCTTTTTTTGGGGGGCGAATAATACAATAACCCTGCTTTAAAAGTTCATGGTTGTCACTATAGATAATGTTTTCATCATTGCTAGTTTTAGCTAATTTTATATCATAGTCTTGAACTGCAATTTTATCCTTTGTTTCGTTGTTGTAATATATTGTATACCCTAATAGTGGACGATTATTTAGTGTGCCACCTGCTCCGCCTGTTGTTAATCCTGCCCCTAGGTAAAAAACACCTTTTTTGTCCTCATGTGCTACATATTCATTGCTTATCATTTCTTTTATATTCAGATATTCAATATTTCTAGCATAACCTAAAATATATTCATGGTTTTTTTGAATATTCTTAGCATCATTTTGTGCGTTACCTTTTAACCAAATGGTATTTATCAAGGTATTGCTTTCCCCAAACACTTCATCACACACCTTTTTTAAATTGGCTTGTTCGTTGTCGTCTATACTTATGAAAATTACGCCATCATCTTTTAACAGATTACGGGCAAGTAATAACCTTGGGTACATCATCGACAGCCAGTCGCTGTGGTACCGTCCGTTGCTTTCGGGGTTTGCCACCAACCGTCCGCCATCTTCGTCGATATAATCAGACCCTTCGTCATATTCCGCTTTATCTTGTTTAAGATTATCTTTGTAAATAAAGTCCTTACCCGTATTATATGGCGGGTCAATGTATATCATTTTGACTTTGCCAAGGTACGATTCTTGCAATAATTTCAATGCATCGAGATTATCGCCCTCGATAAAAATATTTTCGGTGGTGTCAAAATTCTTACTCTCCGCCACCACAGGACGAAGGGTTTTATCAATAGGGGTATAAGCCTGATTACGGGATTCCGCCTTGCCGGGCCAATTCATCTGATACCGCTCAGATTGTGTAGGGTCGACAATATCACTAGACAAATGGGCTTTCAAGACCTCAAAGTCAATGGACAGCACAACCCGATCATCAGAATCCCGGCTTTCCACAACACAATCAGGAAACAACCCCCCAATCCGCCGAACATTATCAGCCGTCAAATCCCGACACCTACCTAATTCTAACTTATCAAAAGACATAATAAATCTAACTCCCTAATATATCAATCACATAAAAATATACACTACCCACAAAAAAAATACAAGGATGGTTTCATAATAGTTTTGCAATTTTGGGTTTTTGTGGTATGATTCCTATATTTATAAGTAATTGGCACAATCAAGGAGATAAACTATAAAACGAATGAAAATGATATGCAATCTATTATGTTTAAAGCAGCTGGATTGCTAAATATAGGTCAAGCGTATTACTGTATGGGTAATGAAATAAAAGGAAAAGAATGTTTTGAGGAAGTAAAAAGAATTGCCCCCCCCCCCCCCCCCCTAATTCAGATTTTATAAAAATGATTGGCGATTTTTAAAAAAAGTATAGTGATTAAATTTTTAAACTTTTCGCAACCGCAAAATCTCCGCTCGAATCTCAACTTGACGGTTGAATTGTTTTTCTCGTTTTAGCTTGTTTTCTAGTTGCTTGATTTTGCGTTGGGTTTGGGCGTAGTTTTTACGGTTTTCAAGTATATTTATTATGGTATCGGCGGTTATGGTGTCCGTGGGTGGGGTTATGCCTATGGTTTGGCATAAGGCTTGATAATATAGCTGTTCTAGGGTTCTGACGGTTGGTAAGGGGTGGCGGTTGTTGGTTCTGTTTGTCCAATCGGTTTGTATGTAATCGCCTTGTATTGTCCATCGGCTTGGGTCTTTGGGGTTTTGGGTTTTGTATGCCATTATGGTCATGATTTTGTCCCCCTGTTCGATTTCGTATATGGTGGGGACTATGGTTTTATCCATGGCTTTAATAACATCCATCGGGGATGTATCCGTTCGCATAACAATTCGAATAACCGCTATTTCGGGGACTGTATCGGTTTTTGCTATGTTGGGCAGGGTGTTTTCTGCCAATTTGTTTGCCCAACGGATGCGGTCTATGTGCTGATTGACAAAATCCCGCATACCTGCCCCTGTGCCAATGACTTTGTATAGGCTTTCTTTGGGGATAATACGGTTAAAAACCGTTGTTTCGGGATATTTATACAATGCCATGTTACGCCCCGTCCTGCACCACCACAAACCCAATCAATTCAAAGTCTTTAATGCCCTCGATATGGGTATTTAAAGCGGTGGTTTCGCCCCCACTAAATAAACTGTTAATGTCCGATTGCTGTTGTATATCTATAATAGAGGCTATGGCAGTGTTCAATAAATCCGAATACGCCTCCATGTTTTTACCATCATCGGTGTTTTGATTAAATATGCCATAAGCCCCCACATGCGGATTGGGGTATTGTTTACAGTTCGTACGCAAAATATCTAAAATGTCCTTTGGCTTATCGTGGGGAATAAGCACTTGCCCATCGTTATTGAGATATACCATATAGTATGGATGCAATCGATTTACGCCTTCGATATTTACCGTATCATGGATGTTTCGCATCACAAAAATCACCCCGGGGACTATGTTTTTATCGGGGTTAGGGGGCATCACGGCGTGCATACCCTTGGGGGCATTGATAATGGATGCGTTGCTTTCCATATAGTGCAGTAAATCCATACGAAAATCATTTAAACCCAAATCCGTAATCGATACGCCGGTTTTAATGTCTTCTAAGTCGACAACTTCGTCTTGCAGGCGTTTTAGTTGGTCATGGCGATAAGACGCTTCGTTTTGTTCTTTGGTTAAAATATTGTCATCCCCCGAACCGGTCATGTCGGCTATCACCATTTTGTTTTCCACCCGCTCTTTAAGGTTAATATACTTATCAAGGGTGATATTTGGCCAGTAATTTACCAACTGAATCACTCCGTTAGGTGATCCGATACGGTCAATCCGCCCAAATCGTTGTACTATGCGAACGGGATTCCAGTGAATATCATAGTTTATCAAATAATCACAGTCTTGTAAGTTCTGCCCTTCGGATATACAATCAGTGGCAAAAATGACATCTATTTCCGTACTGTCGTTAGGATATATTTTATCTTTTTCCTTAGATTTTGGGGAAAATATGGTCAATATGTCTTCGAAGTCATATGTACGACCCGAATTGTTCTTGTATTCTGAACCCGTTAGCAATGCACTGTTTAAGTTATATCTTTGTTTTAAGGTGGTGGATATGTTATCATATAAATACTTTGCCGTATCAGAAAAAGCCGAAAATATCAGTACTTTTTTATTCTGCCGGTTGATAGGGTTTTCGATTTTATCGGTCACCATATGCATTAAGTCTTGCAACTTGGTATCGTTTTCTGAGGTTATTACAGATAAATCCTTTAATAAACCCTGTACCAACGATAAGTCACTTTGCAAGTCCCGCTCCCACCCCAAATAATCCATGTGTGCCAATTCGATTTTGACTTTTCCACCTGTGGCGTGAATGGTGTCTGTATCCGTATCAGAATCGAGCATATCTTCGCCATCGATAATATCTATATCAAAATTGTTTTTGGCGTTTTGTTTAAATGCTTCAATACCACTTAACGCCTGTGTATAAAGGTTTTCAATATGCTGTAAGGTAATACGAAAAGCATGTACCGAACTTTCCAAGCGTTTTAAAACTAAGGTCGTCATTAGCGACTTAATACCTGTTTCCCGTGTTTGTTGTGATAATTTAGTAGTGCCTTCGTGTAATTGCGTATCATATTTTTCCGCATAATGGGCTTGCCAACTGGGTTTTAAGTATGCTAACGGTGTATATATGGACATTAACAACTGACTAAGCTGTTCGACAATCGTGTCATATGTGACCCTATCGGTTGTTTTGCACAGATCTGGACGGCGGGTAATAGGGGTATTACGATTGGGGAAAGCCCCAATTTTAGTCATGTCATAATACTTGGCGATATGTTTTCGGGATCTTGCAATGGTTACCGAATCCAACAGCTTAAAAAAGTCAAAATCTAATTGTTGCAAAATATTGTCTGCCGTGCGTTCTTCGGTGGGTAGTTTTTCCCATTTGTTGAACACTTTTTGGGCTTGACGGAATACCTCATCCACATTACGGTTAATTTGTAGTGCATGTTTGAAGGCATCGCTGTCGCCTTCGTATGCCAGTTGTAATTGGTTTTTCAGATCGTTAAAACGATTGTTCACAGGAGTTGCAGATAACATTAAAACCTTGGTTTTAACGCCTGCTTTTATAATGTCTTGCATCAACTTTTGGTATCGGGTCATATGGTCTTTAACGGCTTCATCATTGCGGAAATTATGAGATTCGTCAATGACCACTATATCATAGTTACCCCAATTTACTTTATTCAACGCAATACCGTTGGTTTCGCCCCCCTTACGGGTTAGGTCGCTGTGGTGCAAGACATCATAATTAAAGCGGTCTTTTACCAAAATATTGGTCTTTAAATTGCCTTTGTGTGCCATCCAGTTTTGGCTGAGTTTCTTTGGGCATAACACAAGCACCGTTTTGTTGCGAAGTTCATAATACTTAATTACCGCTAATGCAGAAAAGGTCTTACCCAAGCCCACACTATCCGCCAAAATACAGCCGTTGTATTTTTCCATTTTACTGATAATACCTTGTACGCCATCTTTTTGAAAATCAAACAGCTTATTCCAAATGACTGAATTTTGATACCCCGTTTTATCGTTGGGCAGTATATCTTCGCTAATGTCTTCCAGAAATTCGCTAAACACATTGTACAGAATAATAAAGTATATATATTCTGGGCTGTTTTCTTTGTACACAGATGATATATATTCTAATAACATATCTGTCACATCTTCCACATCTTCTGGGCTGTGCCACAGATTATTAAAAGTTGATAAAAAATATTGGGTATTTTCTGTGCCCGTTAATAGTGTAATGGCTGTAAAGTAACTATCGCTGCGTTTATATCCAAAACCAGATGGATTAAATTCATTGGTGTTCAAATATATGGCTGTGTCGCCCTCTATTTTTTGCGTTAAAGTAAAATTCAAGGGTGCCTTGCCAATGTCTTTTACCGATTTAAATTGTACTTTTTGTTTTATCCATTCCGCACATTCTTTGGCAATGGCTTTTTGGGTTAATTTGTTACGAAGTTGAATCTCGAAATCATTGCCATATAGTTTTTGCTCTCGGTTGTGTTTGGGAATAAAGAACTCTCTTTTCTGTCCAGTTTTGCCATTGCCTAAATCACACTTAGTAAAGGTGGGATTAGAAAATATAAACTGCAAAGATTCTATTTTTTCCAATTCTTTTTGCAACGCCCCAAACCCATATATAGAAAACACACTAGCAATAATTTTCAATTTGCAATGGCGGGAAAAATCTTCTTTCAGTACATCCCCCAATCGCACATTCGTATTATCTATAACAGTCATTTTTATACCCCTTATACTTTCAATATTCCAATTATGACATAATATACATATTTAGGCAATTACAAAATCAAAATACCATTCGCAAAGCCTATTTTTTTAATTTTTATTGTTTGCATTTTGCATATGTCCAAAATTTTTTGTTTATGGTTTGTCACATGGAGTTAATTTGTGTATTACGAAATGTAATCTTTATGAAAATAATCTATTGATTTTGTTGCGTTTACGGTTTTTTATTTTGTGTGATAAAGTGAATACTATACATAAGACCTGTATTAAAAATCGTTGTATCCCCTGTGTATCAACGCTTACAGACGATTTAAACTGGAGTGCGTGGTGTGTATTGAACAGTTTTAGGCATAGCCGTAATAAAGGGGTTTGTGTTTATGTCATTCACGATGGGGGTTTCGGGCGGTGATTTTTTTAAAAGCCCTGAATGGCGATTGAATGAAACGAGAATTTTACTTTATCATTTATTGGATTCGTAGTATATTTTGTTTGTCATGGGCAATATAAAAGAATGTGTTATATGAAACTAGATATAATTGGCAAAGCCATTACAGACGGCACAAAACTGCACATGATATACCTAAAAGCCAACGATACAAAATCACAGCGGATTATTAGACCGTTGACACTGGGCGATGAATCTTATAAAGGTCATGATTTCGTTGGCATGCAAGCGTACTGTACCGCCCGCAAAGAAAACCGTATGTTTAATGTATACCGTATACTGGATTTAACACAGGTCTAAACACAACACAAGCGTATAAAAATAAGAAAATTGTTTTTTTACCTTGTTTTTTTGAAAAAAATATCCTAAAATACAAGGTATGTTAAAACGATTTATTGAAACATATGTACGCTATAATCTAGCTTCTTTTCCTGCAGTAGCATTACTGGGGGCAAGGCAAATTGGCAAAACTACTTTGGCTAAATCAGTGGCAGATACGGAAAATGCTTTGTATCTAGATTTGGAGTCACCAGAAGACTTGATGAAATTACAAGACCCAGTACATTTCTTAACCATGCACCGAGGCAAATTGATTATTTTGGATGAAATTCAACATCACCCTGATTTATTTATGATATTAAGAGGTATTATCGACAATAATCGGCAAGCGGGTATTCAAAGTGGTCAATATTTATTATTGGGTTCTGCGTCTATGAATTTGTTACAGCAGTCGTCTGAAAGTCTGGCGGGTCGTATTAGCTTTGTGGATATGTTTGGCTTAAATGTATTTGAAATTCCAAACACTAGGGAAAATATTATACAATTATGGATTCGGGGTGGTTTCCCAGATAGTTATTTGGCAAAATCAGATCAACAATCTATGTTATGGTTAGAAAATCTTATTCGGACTTATGTGGAACGGGATATTCCACAAATGGGATATAAGATACCGGCTATACGACTTCGCAATTTGTGGACTATGTTAGCACATTTGCAAGGTGAAACAATAAATTATTCTAAATTGGCGGGAAACTTGGAAGTTGATTCAAAGACCATTCGTCATTATATCGATATATTGGTTGATTTATTATTGGTGCGCAGGGTACAACCTTGGCACAGTAATACCAAAAAAAGGCTGGTAAAATCCCCACGGTATTATGTGCGAGATACGGGTATATTACACCGCCTACTGGGGATAAATTCATATGATGCTTTAATATCTACCCCCATATTAGGTAAGAGTTGGGAGGGATTTGTTATAGAAAGCATACATTCCGTGTTACCCATATTCGCTGAAACTTATTTTTACCGCACAGCGGTCGGTGCAGAAATTGATTTGGTCATTAAATTTTCCGCTTTTGAAATATGGGCAGTGGAAATAAAACACGGTACAGCCCCAAAACTGAATAAACATTTTAATGCTACTTGTGCGGATGTAGGGGCTACACACAAATATGTGGTTTACAGTGGAACGGATATATTCCTCATAAAAGATGGTATCATTATGATTTCGTTAATGAACATAATGCAAAAAATTAAGGCGTTATCAGAACAGAACAATAATATTACACCCTAATTTTTTGTATGTGTACTGGACTTGGTTGGGCGTTATGAATAAATGATCCCCAAAAACTAGACCATATGCTAAGGTAGATTTTACACTGACCTGCTCCCTATAAATTGTTCCAAGAATAAGTTAGATAGTTTATCGCAAAATATAGGTTATAATAATTATCATAAAGTGAAAGATACTAGAATACCATCTGGTAATTTTTTTCAACATACATTTTTAAAAACAGCTGTAGAGTGGACATTGCTTGCAGAACAAGCAAGAGGTAATAATCGTATTCGTGAATATACCGCAACCATGGTGGCTAGATCAGACCACTTTTTAGACAATCCAGAATGTACCTTTATGCACGATGAAAAAATTGAGGATATTAATGCTTTCTACGAACAATTATGGGGAGAACATCAAGTTATAATTATTGACACAAGTCAATTAAATTCCATCGCATTGGAAACTTTGACAAGTGTAACAAGCAGATTGGTTTTTGATTATCGTAAAAAACAAGAAAACAGAACAGAAAAGCCTGTTCACATTATTCTAGATGAAGCACATCGCTATATCAAAAAAGATTCCAAGTACTTAATGCAAGATAATATCTTTGAAACAATTGCCAGAGAAGGTCGAAAATTTTCTTTGTATTTGATGGTGTGTTCTCAACGCCCATCCGAATTATCGTCTACTGTATTATCCCAATGTGCCAATTTCTTCATACATCGTATACAAAACGATACCGACATGAATTTTATGAGAAATATAATGCCATATTTTACTGATGACTTGGCACAAAAGATTAAACTATCAGTAGCAGGCGAAGCCATTATATTTGGGAATTGTGTCCCTATGCCTTTGTATGTAAAAATAGAAAAACCCGACCCGCAACCAAATAGTGAAAATTGTAGGATTTCTGAACAGTGATTTAATCCCCCCACTTCATCAACGGATAAATCCTCTGTCTCTTGGCTTGGTTCCAAAAATTCTTAATACCATTTATATGATTTTACTTATGTGCAAACTCTTTACTGTGTGAGCTGGACCCCATCAGTTAGACAACAAAGCCTCATTTAGTGCCTCGATACAGAAGTCCGTATTCATCGTATTAGACAACCGCCACGATAGAACCTTACGACTGTACCAATCCATAATCGCAACCAAGTACATATATCCTTTCTGGACTAGAATATAAGTAATATCTGTACGCCATACTTGGTTCGGTTTGTCTATGGTTACATGCGTTAGCAAATATGGATATACCTTGTGCTTTGCGTTTTGTCGGCTGGTTCTAGGCTTTGGGTATATGGCTTGCAGTTTCAGGTTTTCCATCAGTCTCCAAACCCGTTTGCGGTTTACACAATATCCCAATTTTCGTAAAACTTTCGTCATCCTGCGACTGCCGTAAAATGGCGTTCGTGCAAATTGCTTGACGATCAATCCTATTATATCTTGAGTAAACATGTTTGCCTCCTTCGGCTTATAATATAAACTGCTGCGGTTGACACCCAAAAGTTCACATCGACGGCTGATACTTGTTTCTTCTTCCGCAATGGATACAATAATCTCTCGCCCCCTAGACCCAGCCGTTCGGAGGCACTTACTAAAAAATCCCGTTCCACTGTCAACTTGCCAATCTTGGCGTGAAGCATGTCTATTTCTGCTTCCGTATCCGCATGTTGTTGTTCTAGATTGCCCGAAAAACCATCTTCAATAGATTGCAATGCTTCTTGCTTCTAGCGAGTAATAACCGATACATGTACTCCATGCGTGCATGCTAACCGCAAGCGATACATCTTCACGAAGGGCTTGTTTCACAACATGTGCCTTAAAACTTGCTGTAAATTTCCTGTGATTTCCTGCCATAATAATTCTACTCCTATTATAGTGTAAATCATACCTTAACATACTGTCTAGTTTTTGGGGACCACTTCTCCCATGACCCACAAGCCGAATATATCACCGATAACGGTGGCAATAAAGTTGCCGATACCAACTTAAGAGATTATGAAAATGTGCCACTAGGAACCGACATATACGCATATTTCGAACAACAGGTTAAACCCCATGTTGCCGATGCGTGGATCGATGAAAACGACATCGATCACAAAGATGGCGAAGTGGGCAGAGTAGGATATGAAATATCCTTTAACCGATACTTTTACGAATACCAATCTCCCCGCCCATTAACAAAAATAGAATCAGAAATTCAAGTATTAGAGAAGGAAATTATCGGATTACTGGGGGGTATAACAAGGTAAGACACTTCGAAAACATACTGGACATTATAATACCCTGTATAACCATTACAGTCCTATCGCTTCGCTTGTGTTATCTTGCGTGTGTGTCTTTTTTAGGACAAATTCCAAAAATGTTCTGTGTTCCACCCATTTAAAAAACCTGTTTTTTCTAGTATGATATTATTTGGTAAGTTTTGTGGAAAAGTTTTTAAAACTTGTTGCAACCGATAATTCCATTTAGATGTTGGGTGTATGCGTTGTAACCAAAACCATACGATACTTAATCGGCTATATAAGGTGTTTTGAAAATCATCAGATTTTTTTAAGTCTTGAATTCCATGTAATCTGTCCATATATGCGTAATCTCTGCGTTCAAAATTGGGATATTTTGCATTCCATACAAGGTCGTAATGTGCACACTTATTTCGCAGTTGGTTAAGCTGTTTCCACCATGTGATAAAAGTATTAGCACCATTTCGCACAATTCCCAATTGCATTAAAATTGGGTGGCTGATTTGTGGTTTAAGATATTCTAGCACCTGTCCTATTTCCCCCATTGTCAATGTTTCTATGATAATCCATGTGGGTAATTTTGTATATCTGCGATAATTGCTGTGTATATAGGTGTTTTTATTTGTGGGTAATCTGGTGATAATTTTTTGGCTGAGTTGTTGCCATTCATTATTCTTGTCCATTAGTATATTTTCATTGTTGACATGCTTATAAAAGAAAAATTTGTCTAACTGACCCAATTTATATGCGATTTGGGTTTTCATTGCGGTTTCTATGGTTTCCAAACCGTCTAGAATAACCAATCGCAATCGCTTATCGAAATTGTAAAGAGACAGTGCATGGCTAAATTTTGTATTATCTGCCAGTGTGTTTTGGGTCGGATCGATTCTAAAAGGATAAATGTACAATCCTATTTGATAATAATTTATGTTGCGTAAAACTTTTTCTATGTCTGCGGGATTATCTTGGATAAGTGAATGGCACAGCAAGGCAGACTGTTCCTCAAAAGTTTTGTGGGGTTTATCGTATGGTATTGTATTCATTATATATAGTCTATAAAAAAAACGCCTCACAAGAATACATACCGTCAAGCGGTAGAGTGTCTCATAAGGCTTATAGGGTACACATACTATACTTTTCTTTAATAGTCAAGAGATAAAAAATATTTTTTTACACAAAATATTTTTGGGGCTGACCTAGGTGGTAGTCTCATAAAATTTACACTACAGTCTTATTGCAGCGATTTTAATCATTGTCATGAATGTTGGAGCGTGTTTGTCGTATCGTGTTGCGATTGCCCTGCATGGTCCAGAATATCAAAATCATGTATGGAGTTATGATTTTGTCTATGATAGGTTAAGAAATGGCAAGAGCATTAAGATGTTGACGGTCATAGATGAATATAGCCGAGCATGCTTAACCATTGATGTTCGGCATAAACTGAACAGCATAGATGTACTGGATATTATGGGTAGGCTATTTATAACGAAAGGTATGCCCAAGCATATCCGTTCTGATAATGGGTCTGAGTTTATAGCCCACAAATTACAAAATTGGCTAAAACGCATGCAGATTGATACGGCATATATTGATAAGGGCAGTCCATGGCAAAATGGCTATAATGAAAGCTTTAATGGTAAACTTCGGGACGAGTGTCTGAATATGGAAGTATTTGATACTTTAACCGAGGCACAGGCTATCATAGAAAACTGGCGGTATGAATACAACCATATCCGCCCACACAGTGCATTGGGATACAATCCACCAGTGCCAAAAACACACCCCATTGTCAATGGCATTCGTCATTCCGCTACGCTACATGGCAAATATCATTGACAATACAAATAAAAACTACTAACATAAAAGTGGATCAAATAATCGGGGCTGATCACAGCCCCCATATTATATATGTGGAACCTGAACTTATAGAAAGTGTAGAAAGAAAAAAAACATCACGAAATTAAATTTTGTAAATTAAGATTTATAGAATCAGCAGGGTTTATTTTCGTTAATTTTCAATTTAAAGGGCATAACATTAAAATGAGTGATATAGTACCTCCTAATAGCAAGTATAAAGTGCGTGATTTTCCAGACCATTGGAATGATTCATTGGGGAGAGATAAGTTTGGTAAGTTTTTCTGTAATCATCTTATTGAGTACGACACTTCTGTTGTAATTGAATTGGCTGCGGGGTATGGCGAGGGTAAAACGACTTTCCTAGAACGATGTGAAAAGGAGATCAAAGCACATGAAAAGGCAAATGAAAGTGAAATCAAATATTTAAATATTTGGGAACGAGATTTTTATGATGACCCTCTGTTAGCATTGTTAGATGGAATGTTAGATGACTGCCAATACAAAAAAATAGTGGATGATTTTAAAGAAGTATTTTTTGCAGGAAGTTCAGTAATCATAAAGGCTATAACTTTGGGAGCAGTTGATGTATCACCTTTATTATCTATTAAACAGAAGCGAATTGAATTATTAAAAAAATTAGAAGAATATTTTATGGATAAAAAGAAGCAAATCATATTTATCGACGAACTAGATCGTTGTCGTCCAGACTTTGCTGTTCGTACATTGGAGGTCATAAAACACATGTTTAGTAAACTAAATACTGTTTTTGTCATAGCAACAGACGACAATCGCCTGCACTCAGCAATAAACAGTATATATGGATCAGGTGTTGCAAATGAAGATTATTTACGAAAATTTATTGATATACAGTTTGTCTTACCGCCAATAGACAATTACGATCTGAAAGAATTATGTCGTTTTTTTAATCCGGGTGATTTTATAATTAAGCCATCTTTAAGGGAAGTAAAAACTATTGAATATTTCTATGATAAGCATATTATATCTCTCAAAAGTGATCATGAGAAATATAGTTTGATAAAAGAATTTCGTTCTAAGTGTGAAAAAAGTACAGGCGATATAGATGACACCATTTTAAAATTTATGTGTTATTTACGATGTATGAAACCAAATTTATATTTTAAGATTGGGAATACAGGAGCGTTTGAAATATCTGAAATGTTAAATCAATTAAAATTTTGGGCATTACCTAATAATCAGTACATTAGAACCAAACAAGATTTTAAGGTGTTTTTACAATTCATATGTCGAGATACTTCTGAACATGAGAAATTTTTGGAACAGATATGTAGCAAAGATTCGTATATGTTGAATTTAATAAGAAATGCGGATGCGGATAATAAAAACTCAGAAACAGTTAAAAAAATCTTTACAGTAAATAATGTAAAATCATTAGTAGCAGGTTTCAAAAATTTAAGCATGAGCAATGAACGAAAAAACTTAATACAAGAGCATGCGTTATTTATATGGTTATATTGCAATATTAATGTGGGAAAAATAAGCTTGGCACAAGAGGTTTATCAAATATTTGATTGAAGGTATAAGTTGTTGGCAGACAGGGGGTATGATAGTGACGATATTATACAGCAGGCAAAGCAACAGGGTATGGAATCTGTTATTCCGCCAAGAAAGAACCGTATAAAACAAAGGCAATATGATGAATACCTTGTTTAGTTGAACATGCTTTTCTGCATTTAAAACGCTGGCGAGGCATTGCAACGAGGTACGCTAAAAACACTGCTCCATTCCTCGCTGCTGTACAAATCAGATGTATCGCAATCTGGGCTAATATCTCGTGACTACACTATTTAGACTTTGGGGTTGGCATAGATAACTAACCAGAAATGGTTTATAATGTTATCTATGCCAGCCCCTATCTGTACCATATCTAATCCCCATTTAAATCATTTTACATATATTTATAACTTGCGTGAATATTTACGGAAAGATTTTGTTATTTCGTATATTAGGGCGGTGGATATTAAGTATTTTATCATAGCCATGGTTAGTGCCGTATTGGATAGCCTAGCCCAATTTTGTATATTCCATATATCTTTTGCCAATGGATTGTGTGCGAATAGACCTAAAAATAAGATACCAATAATTTTTTGATTTTATCCGACAACATCATATATATCACAGCCAAATCAGCCATGATTAAAAATGTAATAATGTGATGAAGCGAAAATATATAATTGACTGATAACAACCAAATTGTAGGCAATAAGAGATTAGTTCCAAAATTACTGACATATTATAGCATAACTATTTATCAGCACCAAGTCCAAAAATTAAACCCTAAATACCAGTGAATCACATTTCTAACAATTAAACAACCTTTTTTATGAGTACGCTACCTAGAAGAAAACCAAGAAATTATTATATATAGCAAACTTCCCACCGGATTTTATATTCCCACCCCTGTGGGCAAATACAACCCCGACTGGGCAATCGTATATGCGGACACCAATACCCACACCAAACACATATACCTTGCGACATACATCGATATTGGTTTTATGTTGTCGATTATAGGCTTTTATATGTGTGTTACAAGTGTTCATATGTGGGTGAAAATTATATTTTCGATTTTCCAATTTTATGTGCATTAAATTTTTATTCCACAGCCGGCTGTGATGTGCGGATATATTACGAATATGGGCAAAACATCGAATCCAGTTTACGAGTCTTTTGTTATCTATGGATCCAATCCTTCTACTTATAGGATTTAAATAGTCTGCCTTAACAGAAGTGATATAATCTCGTATGGTACCCATAGACCATGTTTCAACTTCCACCCATACAGGCGGTTTTACATACTTTTGGTTAAAATGTTGTACAAAGGGCTCTTTCGACCGATGCCAACATGTATGCCTACTATCATGAAAATTGTCCAAGTTTTTGGCACCCATGTAAAATATAGTATCATTATCAAAAGCAAATTTGTTGTCTTGCGATATATTTAAAGTTATAATACTTCGCAAGGCAATTTCTATTGTTTCAATGGCGTCCAATATAAGCAATCTTAATTTTTTATCGAATCCGTACAATTTTATAACATCGTGAAAATATACATTGTCTATAAAGGCGGATTTCACACTATCTATGTAAAAATGATGTAAATACCCCGATAAGCGATAATAAGCTATGTATTGTAAAGTATCATAAGCATATGATTTATCATGAAATATAAGCTTTTTTTGTTGTAATTTTGATATTTGCTGGGAAATACTCAGATGGTCTTTGTCATAATCTATTTTTTCCATCGTACAGCTCCCCTAAAATCCACAAAGCGGACAAAAGAAAACCCAGGGACTTCACATGTTATTTCGCATGGAGAGGTACACTGGGGATGTGCCAGCATAATCGCATAATACGAATCCCTTGTCAAGGGATTTTTTAATATTTTTTTACCCATACTACATATCCCAAAAGAAAACCCCACCAATCTTTTATCCGAACATAGCCGGGAAGCATAGTGAACTGGATCCCAACCATCGACACTGCCCCGTAACTCGTTGGCAATTTGCCAAATAGTCACATGCAATTTAGATTGTTGTTGGTCTTTATCAATGCGGGTCATAAGAAAAGCCTCTCTGTACAAAATATCATTTACGGACACTATATATGTTTTTGCCCGATACGACAAACAAAAAATAATGCCAAAAATAGTCCCTGAAAACCAGAAAGAGAAAAATATTTTGTTTGAATTTGGCGGGTTTAGTAGGAAAACAGTTTGTGTGATACCATTTTATGGTAGCTGTCCGTGATATTACCTATGATTGATATGTATGGTGAAATATTTCTTGTATTTGGTTTTTTGCAAATTCATAAGTGGTCAGGTGATAATGCCATTTTCTAACTCTGCCGTCTATAGTATTACTGTGATAATTGTTTGAATCAGGTATAATGCATTTTTTTACGGCAATTTTTATAACTAGGGAATAGGATTTTTCTTTAAGTATTTTTAATATACGGTTTTTATGGGCAATGACTGGGTTATCGTTTGTTTCCAAAATAACATTTTTAATAACTGGGTTGCCTTGATTATCGTTCCATTGGAATCTGTTGTGTGTATCTATTTTTAAATCAAGCAATTCTATCAGGCGATAATGGGGTTTGTAAAACGCAGATTCTCGCTTATCCAAATGTTGTATAAGCGTTTTTTGTGCTATTTCAAAATAGGTGTCGTTATCTAATTTTTCGTCTGCTATTATATACCTGTGTCGTATGGGAGATTCCGCTTGGTATACATTATGAATCATATAATCCGTACAGACGGGTTCCTTAAATCCATTCGTGCCTTGTTTATGACTTTGCTTTATCATTTTGATGTAAGAATCTTTGTCAGTATCAGGCATGACTATTGCCGATATAAACATACCAAATTTACGATTGTATGTAGTTGCTGTGTTATACTTTTCCTCCCGTTGTGAAAGAGAGTCATAAACAATTATCCACTGTTCGTTTTCATATGGCACAATGATGGACTTATCACCTTTACACACATCTGGTTGTACATTATGCAACCATTGTATTTGCTGTTCAAGGGTGTAATTGGGTGAGTATACACTGTCGTGTGACAAATGGGGGCGTCGCCATACATTGTAATCGGTTAGAGACCACCCATCATACTCTAAATTATACACCAATGTGGTCGGGTCGCTGTCTCTGTATCCACACATATCCTCTATGGTTATATAATTTTCTTTGGAATTTGAAAACATACCGTCATAATGGTAATTGTCCGCCAAATTACATAAATATTCATGGTATGCAAGCCATTGGTATTTTTTGCCTATGCGTTCTATGGTCGAGGGACTGCAATCTCTACTGTGAAAAACTTCATCAAATTTACCATGTTTGTTATAATCCCATCCAAGACCATATGCTTTGTTACAAATCCATAAGGTATGCCTGTTGACAATATTGTCATATCCCGAATCTTGCATTTTATTTGCGTATTTATTTATTGGTGGATTTTGGTTTAATGTTGTATCACACCAATTATCGATGCTGCTCACTCCATACACAGCAAAATCACCAAAACAAGCCGATTGATATATGGATCTACCTGAACCATACTCTTCGTATAAATCTTCTAATCGTTTCTTTTCTTGCTCTACTGCCGCCTTGTCTTTTACAGGAATTATTGGATAATTATAAGGAGGGTATATTTTTCCATTGTATGCGGTAATATCTATGCCTTTTTCTTCTGCATTTTTAATAGCAAAATGTGCCGCACGGCGGATAATGATATTGGGATATACAATTTCAGTATTAAATACATTTTCATAAATATGATGGCACAGTTTAGACAAAACCTGTTTATCTGTAACAAAACAGGTTACGCTTTCTAACATAACATATAACCGTTCTTGTTGAAACAGGTCGTTGCAGTGTTTAAATTTGTTGTATATGTTGACAATTAAGTCTGTGTATATGCGTAATATATTGACACATGCAAGCGTTGCCAATTCCCTTAATTTGCGGTGTGTTGTGGTGGTTAGCCATAAAAATAAAATACACAGTAAATATGCTTGTTGTCGGCTGAGTTTAGATGCGTCTATTTCCACATATGGGGATACGATGTAATACAGACTTATTTCTTTATTTGAGTGGGCATATTCGTTTGGGTCGTAATCGTCATTATATTTTTGTGAAATAAATTGCGTCCAATCCGCATCAATATCCGCCATAGATAAAGGGGATAATGTATTGTGTAAATATTCGGCATTTAGTGGATGATTTGGAATGCTGGCACATTCAATCAATACCCGCCAATATTCTTCATTATATTCTTTTTTAATGGATTCTAGAAGTTTAATGCTTTTATCGGTTACACTGTCTGGGCTGCGTTGGGACAAGCTTGATATAAAGGTAATTATTATATTGTCTGTTAAATCTTTTTGATGCCATGAATCAACATTTTTCATCGAGAGCTTTAATTGTTCCCACATATCTAATATGAAGTCATTTTTGTACTTCTCTGCATAGATAATAGCCAAAAACTCTAATATGCCGTAAAGATAGTAGTGCAGACATACCTTTAATCCAGTGCAGAAATCTGTGCGTGTAGCACAATTATCTACAAGGTGACGAGCGACCAAATAATCTCCTAGTCGCTGATAAGCAACATATACATATTCTGTGCTAATAACAATAACGCCTTCTTTTTCAAGGTAAAATAGGATGGAACTTCGCCAATTATGTAAGCAATTTGGATCAATATCTTTGATAACATTTTTTAAAGTAGTGTTATCTATGCTATAATTATTTTCTATCAAAAGTTTAATAGTGATATTGATAACTTTGCTTACAAGCATATCCCTTGGATCTAGATTCAGAGCTTCTGAAATTTTTTGTTCTAAGTTTTCAATATAACTTTGAAAAACTTGTTTGATGCCTTGCATAGATGCAGGTAGCGTTCTCCCTTGATATGTTTCGCATATTAACTTTACAATCAATGGATTGGAATAATCCGGAATACAGGGAGATAAGTTTTCTGAACGCACATTGTAATGGTCTAAAAAAGCATAAAAACTTTTAATAGGATTGCTAAATCCATAGTGTTCTATAACTTTGTCAAACATATCAGGATAATGTTTAGGAGAATCGCTTAGCTCACTCAAATACTCCATTCTGTAGCTGACAATCAATTTAATGTTCGAATACTTTTGTAACTTGTGGATGAGCTGTTGCAGTTGTTCCCTAATACGGGAACGAGAACCAATATACCATTCATTTAATCCATCAATAATAAATATGGCATTTTGGTCTTGTAATTGGGCATATGCGTTTAATGTATTAAGAAACAAATTAAAGTCACACCAACCATCCAATTTATCCAGTAGGGCTTGTTCTAAAACATCTGTAGTAGTGGATAAAGTATGTCCCATTATAACCACAGTTGAAACCATATTCTGATTGCTGGCTTGTTGCATAAAATCACAAAGAAAGTGCGTTTTTCCAACGCCCGCAGTACCCATTAAAAGCAAAGTTTTTGCATTTTTATATTCAAACAGCTCCATTAGGCTACTTAGGTGTTCTTCCCATGTTCTATTTGTTAATTTATATTTGTTCTCATCTAAATATTTTTGCCCATTCCAATAATATGCATCAAATACCTTTGTAATTTCATCTAGCGTGCTGATATTATCGCCAGAATCATACGCCATATGAAGTAATTTTTCATATGCCACATTGTTGTTTATTATAAAACTCTTAACTTGTGGTTGTATATCAGTATTTAATGTTTCCAAATCAAATTCTGTACAGCGTTTTACTTCTGTTAAAAGTTCATGTTTATGCCTATGGAATTTTCGTATCAAATTTGCAGGGGCAGCAAAAATTTTAAATTTATCTATGTTATCATTTTCTTGATGAATCTTTTCTGTATAACGATTGCCTGCTGCGATAATAGCCTGCTCCTGATGGTTTTGAAACCAATTTTGTAATAAAGCCTGTTTATTGAAAAAATATTCCCGAAGTCCCGAATATTTTGGTTGCAATAAAATCCATTCAATCTCAGATTTTCCCCAATAGATAAATTCTACATTGGCACCATTAGGCAGCTCTTTCCATCTCTCGACAGCATCATTCCACTTGTCCTCATCGTGTTTTTTGCCATCTCTAGCATCTGATTTATCACAATTACCACAAATGTAATATTTGGTTAAATTTGAGTGCTTTGCTAGAGCAGATTCAATAGAGGTTGTGGCTTGTTGTAAAATTGAATCAAAATTAACAGTTGTAAATTTCGCTTGTAGACAATATTCCTGACCATCTTGAAATTTCCAATAAGATTCAACCCCTGCATCTGCAACACCTCCTTTAAAGATATATTTACCAACCTTATCCCAGTCTCGTTCTATACCATACTCTCCGAACAAAAGACGGCATAATTTTTCAAATGCGTCATTTGGCGATTTATAGTGCTTGGTCTGAATTTGTAAAATATCTATATCTGTCATATTGCTGATACCATAATATATAAGGGGCTAGCATGGATAACTTTATTAGCCCACTGTACCACTGCAAGAAATACCATTACAGGTGCCACCTTATAGTGACCGCACCCTAATTTTTGATCCAATTTTAGTTTAGTGCTTTTTTGTTTTATTGTCAATGATATTTGTATTGTTATGGTTTTGGGGTGCATTTTTCAAATTCATTTTGCCTGATTCCTTTCGTTTGTTTTGCACAACTAGGATAAATCTTTTTGCCGTTTTGTAGGTTTGGTTTTTATGGTGACAGTAGTATGAGACATATGGCATTTCCTTACATTTCTATTTCGTGATCATCTTTTGATTTTTCTACTGGCGGCGTGGGCTTAGGGTGATCGTGTCCATTGTTGCCATTTGCTGTTGATAGCTGTTGTTGTTGGGATATATCGGTGCTGGTAGAATGTATTTCAGCAGAAACGGGCTGTTCTGGTTGTATAGCCTGCTGCTGTTGTAAGTTTTGCACCTGCTGGTTTTCGAATACTTGCTTTATTGCATCGTTTAAATCGTGGTGCGGGGTTGTAAAGCCTTTTGCGTCAAAACCGCCTGTCATATCTGTAACCATATGGGTTGTTTCCCGTCTTATAAAACTGACATCATCAAAGTTTATCTCGCCCTTTTGTAACAAATCTTGTGTGTATGAGGCGATAGTGTGCATGTGTTGGGTATTGCCCATAACTTCATGAATAGATTTTGCTTGTTCGTGTTTATGTGCGTCAAACATTGCCATACGGTCGCTGTGATATTGGTTGATGGTTATTTGATTGCCTGTGTATTTCATTTCTGATGGGGCGGTAAAATCTTTTAATTCGGATACCTTGACAAAGTGTTGTCCGCCCTTCTCTAACGGCAAGCCTATATATACCTTATCCGGGTCTTGGTTGCCGATTTGCAATGCCTTTAAAGCATCGGCGAATTGCTGTTTTTCTTGTACAATGTCGTTAATGTCCTTGTTAAAGGATGCGATGTGGGTGGTATCTAAAACTGCTTTGTCTGTGGGCAAAACAGCCGATACGGTGCCATTGTGGGTCATTCGGTCGTGCAACCTGCTTAAATTGTTATCCTGTCCCATAGTGCCTACCTGCATGTCTTTTATTTGATTGCTCGACAAGGTAAACACATGCTGCCGATTATTGCCATTATGTACGAATGCTATATTGGTACATTGTGCTGTATATGTTGTTTCTGTGATGCCCCGTTGTCGCATAAGGCTATACATGTACTGCCCTACGGTTTTTGCATCTGTCAAGGCTATCTGCTGTTGTTTGTCGTCTGCTAGTGCTATTTGCGAGGGAACGGGTGCCACTAAATGGGGTTTAATTGGGCGGGTGGCGTGGTCATAGTTGGCGTCTAAGTCTAGTTTTGCAATGCCCCGTTCTGATGTTTTGTTGATAAGGTTGGCTATGACGCCACTATCCCCACAGGTTATCACCCCTTTAATCCGATTGCCATAGGCGTTTATTATGCGATCGTTGCGAGGGTAAGCATCGTTTTTAACCCCTGTTCTTAATGTGTGTTGATCGACTGTAACATTGTGTTTGGTTGCCCAGTTTATGGCAATGGCACTGGCTTTGTCGTCGGTGCCGGCAATTGCCAGTATCATATTAGGGTTTTTTGCTAGCCGTCCGTTTAAGGTGTTTTCTATCTTATCCAAACTGTCATATTGTGCTTTTTTGTTGCTGGCGAAAATGATAACAGGTTGTGTGTTTGCGTTGATGTATGCTTTTATATTGTCTTTGGTGAAATATACCCCTTCTTTGCCGTGATTTACGCCGAATGTGTTATAATACGCCCGGGACACATCGGCTGCTAGATCTGCGTATTGACGGGCGGCTGTGTCGGCGTTTTGATAGGTATTCATGGCAGAGTCGTATTTGTTGCCTATCACTTCCATTTGTTCGATGTCGTTTAGGGATTGCTTGGGCATGGGTTCCATTTGCCCTAAATCGTTTTTTGAAATTGCTTCGATAACAGTGTTTAATTTGTCCAAATTGTAATCGGCTTCTTTTTCATAAGCATTGACCACAGAATATAGGCTGTCTAGCATAACCGCCCCTATCATATTTTTGATGGATTCGCCATTGGTATGCCCGCCCATAGCCGTATGTATATTTTGGAAACTGGCTTCGAAACTATCCCTAATGCTATCGGGAATATCTGCTCTTGTGTCCCGTTCTCCCGTTTCAGGGGCAGCAGCACCATATAGTTTCATAGCGTCCATAAGGTGTTGCGTATGGCTATTTCCCTCTTCGGGATTAGCAATGTTGTCTACGGGATTTACATATTCCCATTCACCAGTGATTTTATTTTGTATGTCAGCCATAGGTTTTCTCCCTTATTGTTTATCATCAGTGGGCGGTTGTGTTAAAGTTATTGCCCACGCTTTGCCGGTTAAGTGTTCGAACACAGCCTTTGCTTGGGTATGTACAAATGTGGCTTCAAAATAGTGTTTGTTTGCCATCACACACTCTCGCCTTAGTCGCAGGCGTTCGTTGTCCATTTCATATTCTCCGATATTGTCGATATGAAAATCGAGGGCGTTTTTTGCGGTATTCTCTTGCTGCATAGCGTCATACATCTCGTCATATGTGGCTTTAACCATGTCCCATAGGGTTTGTTCTGCCATATCCTGTAATAGGGGGTGCATGTGCGGATTGTCTGCTAACGCATGGATTTTGTCCCATATGTTGTGCATGGCTTTTGTGGTTGCTTGCCATTTTGGCTGATGGTGTACATGTGTATCTGTATTTTCTATCATTGTAAAAGTCCTTTGTGTAAAATTACATTTCTATTTCTGTATCACGGGTTTTGTGCTGTACGGTTATACCGCTATTAACGGGTGTGTCTGTAGTAGGGGGATGGTGCTGTTTATCGTTTGCGGTCAAGGCGATATTGTTTTCAGGGGGGGTGATAGCGTTTATATGCGATACTACCTGTTGTCCCGCCCCGTCTATGCTTCTGTGGGCTGTAGAATTGCCATAGTGAATGGTGTCATTTTGAGTGATAGGCGTTACCACAAAGTGGGTTTCTTTTTCAATCATGCCTAAGCTTATGCGTATGTCATTTTGGGTGCTTATATCGTTACATATGGCTTGACAGTACGAAGCCACCGTGTGGACTTCTGCATTGCCGCACATCTGTTGCCACAAGGGTTCGTGTCTGTGTGCGTGGTTTACCTGCATATCCGCCCCCAAAGCCTGTCCTCTGTCTTCTAAATATGTGTTAACGGTGATGTGATGCCCTGTATAGCGGATTTCAGGGTCTGGTTTAAAATTGGGTAATTCGGATAATTTGATAAAATGTTGCCCGCCATTGGGTAAATCCAAAGGTAAACCAATATAGGTTTTGTCCGGGTCGGCAATGGCTTGTGGGATATTTTGTACAATGCCTGCTGTGCTATTAGGATGTAATGCAGGACCTACGAATACGCTATATTTTATATGTTCTGTCTGTACATGGTCTTGACCGACAATAGGTTTGGTTAAACTGTTGTACAGATGATGTACAAATGTTGTATTGGTTGCAAATTGCAATGTGTCATTGTCATTAACCCGTGCGGTATGAAACATATCATCGATATTTTCCCGTGTACGGATAACATGTGTGGTATTTAATCCCGCATTGTTGTTGTCCATTTGGTACTCTATCACCCCGTGCATTTGCGTAAATACATTGTTACGATGTCCCGAAAAAGGGGCGTTATTGAAAGTAAACGCAAGGTTTTTTAAATCCGCTTTTAAATCTTGTTCGTTGGCAAGCATAGACGATATATTCGCCACCGCATGGACATAACTGCCCACAGATTTTATGTTTAAGGTGCGGTCTATCATTTTATCTATATCATAAACGCCAATCCGCAAAGTTTGCACCGCCGTCGTATATTGTTGATGTTTGGTTTGTAAAGCCTGTACAGTATCCTTGTGCGTCTCTAAGTACGCCCGTTGACGGTCGGTCAAAAGGGTTTTGCCGTTCTGTTGTTCCTGTCTGTGCATGCTTAAAGCAGTTTTTACAGGTTGTGCATGTTTGCTGATATATGCCTGTTCGTTTGCGTCTAAACCCGTATGCCCACATGCGGCAACTGCCCTGCGATCGGTTATTTGTGCCGATACTGTTGTTAAATGGTCGATAGTATCGTTGTTACCACACGAAATAATAGCCCGGATATTGGGATTTTCCCGTAACATATTTATATTACGGTGTTGAATCAGCTGGGTTCTTGCGGTGCGATCGGTTGTGCCTTTAAAATCGACAGTTTCTTTCTGTACATGGACATTGTGCTCACTTGCCCAAGCTATCGCCGCTTTTTCTGCTACTGAGTTATCGCCGAAAGTGATTAAGCCCATATCGGGGTATTTGCTGTGCAAGTTGCTTAAATATGCGTGCATCTTATGGTTCCATATAGCCGCCTCATCCTTTTTGTACACCGTTGCCAAAACAATTTTATCTTTCGGGTCGATATTGGTAACCATGTTGTGTTTAGGGTGCCACTCTTTACCTTCTAGCCGTTCAAAAACAGGTTTTAAATTGTCGATAATGGTTCCCATTTCAGACCGTCTAGCCCCTAGCGTTGCAAAATGTGCTTCTAGCGTGTCAAAATCTTGTTTCGGCATGGTGTTGGTGCCTTGCTCGACTTTGTTTATCTGTTTGTCCAGATCCATTATGTGTTTATGTAGCGTATGGTCTAGCTGATGTAATCCGTTTACCATTGCCCACAGCACTTTACTAGATTTATCCGCCCCGACAGTCCCCTGTATGTCTTGATGAAACTGCTGCATAGTGTCTGTAAAGATTTTGCTTATGTGCTGCACAGGGATTTTTGTGTGTATGTCGATTTTGTCCATAAACGCATTGCTAAACAGTACCGCCCGTTGTTCTACGTCCACATCCGACAAACTGACCGTGCGAATATGGGCTTGCTTTGCCAAGTCTTTTAGGTGTACAGTGGTATTTGTCTCACCACAAACAACCACATTGCGGACAAGTTCAGCATTTTTTATAATGTCGGTGTTGCGATTTTGATAGTAGTTTTTTTGCCTTGATACGAAAGTTAGTCCATACTTTATAATATCCACCCCATTTGTCATCGCCCAGTTGGTGGCGATCTTTTCTGCAATATCCTTGCCCCCATAGGTTACTAAAGTCATATCCGCATATGCCTGTTTCATCTGGTCGAGGTAAGGTGCTAGCTTGCCCAATTCATCGAGTGTGGCTTTGAGCGAACTGGCAAGCACAATCACATTGTGTACATCTTGTGGGATTTTGGCAAATTCTCTATCTGCGGCTATTTGCTGTGCTTGCCATTGTGTCCCTGTTAGGACAGTCGGTTGTACTTTACCATAACTGATGGGCTGCCACGGTTCCCCTATATAGTGTTCATAAGCAACCGCCAATTTACGGGTGAGATTATCGACCAACATTTTCTGATCGGTAAGGTTTTTCATTTCATTGGCTAAACCCTCTGCCACCTGTTGCAAAGACTGTTTGTCGCCAGTGTCTTGCCCAACATTTTCAAGGGACTTACTTATATCTTTAATGCGGGCATTTAAAAATTTGCCTACCTTGTCCATTTCATGGACAATATTGTGCATACCTTGCTGTATACGGTCTTCGCCAACGGTATTTTCGGTGTCTTTGTACAGCCGTTCCATACTGCTGACCATGTTTTCATAAACTGTGTCCACCGACCAATTTTCACGGCTATCCCGCTGTCCGAATAAGTGCGGTTGTACAGTCATATTGCTTTGCAGATTGCTTGCGTATATATTTTGTGCAAATTCTGCGACAACATTGGACTTGTCATATATATAAGGTCGGGTACTTTCAACTTCGAATCGTACATCTACTATCATATTATGATCGACATAATCCTTCAATGTGTAGCTGTTATGCACCTTAATTGCAAATGTGTCATGGATTATATTGTCTACGGCTGTATATCGGCGTTGGTTATCAGCTAGATGATCAAATTGTCCCGATTTCTCCCTGTCTATTAGGTCAACAAACATGTTTTCCATGTCTGATGCGATTCTGCTTGCATCCGTAGCATTGGTAGCGGATACTATGCTTAATACATCGTGGCTTAATGTGTCTGGTATATGGGGCGTATGTGCTGGTGTTGCCCAAATTGTATTTACAGTATCTTTGATGGTGTGCATATCATCAGGAGAAATAGTGTCTATGTTAGTAGGGTGTTGACGGATTTCGGCTTTGATTTTTGCAAATCCTGATACTTCGCCAATGGCATCAATCACCCGGTGTGCATCCATGACACTAGCCGTATACGGGTGTGTGTCTGTGGACAAGATTTTACTAATAATTTCCGGCACATTGCCTATATCAGTGATGCCTTTAACCGCACATACACTTTGCAATAGCTGTTTGGCATCGCTGTCGCTAATATCATAGGGCTGTGCGGGGACTGTTAAATGTTTTTCTAATATCCCTGTGACTTCGCTTAACGGTATGGTATCTAAATCCACATAGCTTAATACCCACTCTGGACTGCCTTGTAATATGTGTTCGATGGCATCCCCGACATTCGAGTACGCATGTACATCCGGTACTGCCCCATCGATAATACTATTTTTGTCTGCAACGATATACTCAGCGTACTTAGTAATCGGTGCTAAATTGGTAAATTCGCCATTTTCATTGGCTAGCACTATATCTTTGATATACCCCGCAACAGGGTAAATTTCATATTGTTTTCTAGTGGCAACCTCACTTACAGTCCACATAATATCCGTGTCGATAAATGTGTCATCGGTAATTTTAATGTCATAGCCCATAGATTTTTCGATATTGGGCGTATAGGTGTTAATGGTTATCTGGTTGCCCACATAAGATATATCTGTATCGGTTTTTTCAAGCATTTTTGGTACATCAGCCACATGGACAAAATGCTGTCCACCATTATCCATTGGCAAGCCTATATAAGTCATTTTATCAGCTGTCATACCTAAATTATTCGCCACATAAAATAAGGCGTCCGCATCTTTCATCATGTCATTCACACTTATCCCCATATTCATAACATGTGTGGTATAAATAGTGCCTGCATCATGGGGCAGTGCGTTACCATTGTTGCCATATATGTTTTTGTCATAATCTGCACTGCCTTTGCTCTCGCATGCAATATTTTTTAACGCCATAAACGCCCCTTGTTCGCTTATTTCACGGGTGTTTACAATGTCCTCGACATATTTACCTATGGGCTTGGTATGGGTAAACACAGCATAAGAAGGCAAATCCGCTACTGCCCCGTCTTTCAGAACAAATGGTTTACCTGTATATTTTGATTTTTCAGCCATTGTTATTTCTCCTCATTTATACGATGCTTTCACAATTCAAGGTCTACATCGTGCTTTTGCAGTTCATCGGCATGTTCATAGCCTAAACTACGGTTTCGTTCTGTATTTTCCACTGCAAAGTCGACCCTGTGTGTGTTGCTAGCAATCTCAACCGCTTTATTTACTGCACTGCTTAAACTGTTATGGGCGGTAGAATGATCCGCCATATCTTTTGTGTAGTTGCAATCATGGGTCACCACATGGGTGGTGTCTTTTTCAATGAATTTTAAATCTTCCAATCTAAACTTAGGGTCAAAGGCATCCGCATACACCACACCATGTGCCATAACACTCTGTATATAAGAGGCGGTCGTGTGCATAAACACAGCTTCGCTATTGAGTGCATGTAAAGGCATGCGTTCATTATCAGCCGTACAAATAACAGATATATCGCAGCCAAAAGCATTTGCTCTATCGTCAAATTGCTGTCCTATGGTCAGCTGGTCGCCCAAGTATTCAAAACAAGGATCAGGGGTAAAATCAGACACTTCAGCAAGCGGGACAAATTGCTGTATTTCATGCCTCATAGCATATTCTGCACTTTTAAATGGCAAGCCCACCACCAAATTATCTGTATTTGGAAATGTATCCGCTATCTGTTGCAAGGATGGGGTATCGTGCAAAAAGTCGCTTAAACTTTTATGCACATCGACCACATGTGTAGTGCTTGCCCATACTTCGCTGTTCGATACATTGTTAAATGTGCCATTGTGGGAACATGCAAATCCCAGATTTTTACAGGCATTTTCTAGAATTTCAGGCGTCATGCCCGGCTCCCGAACTTTGTCGTAAACATATTCGCCTACGGTTTTCACATCAAAATTTATAGATTGTTCTCTATGCTCTGATGGCTTTTGCTCGAAAATACTTTCTAAATCCACATCTATTGGTTTGATTTCCAAAGGGGGTAAAGGGGTACCAAAAGTATGTTGCTTCGGTTCTATACCCAATCGTTCTAGCTGGGCATCCAATTTATCTTGCCAATTTTGTCCTGTCATTGTTAAATCTCCATATTTTTTTCGTCCACGCTCTGAGATACAGGCATATCTGCATTTTCTGTATCTAGGTTTTTATGTTCTGCTATACCTATATCGGGGATAGGGGGTTCATGTGTTGCGGACATGGGGTATCCTATGTCCATATATTCATCTGCATATGGTGGCGGCATTGCCCCGTTGTCTGTTGCCGGTATGGGCGAACCATTTGGCGGGTATGTAATATCTGATTGGAGTATGGGGGGTTGGGCAGTATTTGAGAGTATCTTGTCGGGGTTGTCAAGCGGGCGATTAACCCCGTCTCTGTGGGCTTCGGTAGCGGTGCGATCTTCACGGGGGGCTTCGATAGTTTTGATGGTTTTATCGATGTCCACCGTCAAAAAATGTCCCCCGTCTGTTGCCCGAGAAATGGCTACTGTAAAATGCCTTTCGTTGGTTAGGGCTTTTGTGTCCCCGTCAAGATACGATACCACTTTATCACAAGTAGCACCCTGTGCCGCATGTACAGTCATCACATAATTATAATCCATGTGCTGCATAATCGCACCGTTTAGTGCCACTTCCCGCACTTCCCCGTGCATCATGTCCGATAAAATTACCTTGTTGCTATCGGCAATAATCCGCTCGACCTTAAACCGCCCGTTGTTTATAATGTCTGTTTGGTTTGCGTCTTTAAATTTCATATTTTTGGTCGACCGCAACTCTTCGCCTTCGGCAATCCGCAAGTGGGTTTTATGGTAGCTGTCCCAACGGATATTTTTCTTTTGTACCCTCTCTGGGCTAAATTCTGTTGTATGCACCGCCCCTAATTTATCCGTATGGGTCAGCAATATGATTTTGTTGTCATAGTCGATATGGGCAATTTCATACTGTATATTTGCTTGAATCTGTTGTCCCCTATATGCTTTGTCAAATGCCATAATGTCGCCGACCGAATAGTATTGGCTGTGCTGTTTTTCTTCAACCGTCATACTACGGCGATCCAATTTATCCATCACATAATCCTGATGGCTTAACCCCTGTAAGAATGGGCGTACTGCCATGTTTAACGCCCGTACTTGTTCGTTTTTAGCGGCAAGTCCGATAGCGTGTTCGCCGGCGTTAATAATTGCCGACAACCTTTGGGCGAATTCGTGTTGAATAGCCTTAGACCGCATCTCTTGCACCATGTTATGCTGTTGCATAAATGCGAATGCTTTTTGTACCCCATGCGTTTTTTCATGGGTGACTAGCAACCGTTGGGTGTGCGTTTTCGATCGGACATTTTCTGTCATAAACACTTTGTGGCTGTTGTCCATATCTACCTGCATTTTAAACGGATTGCCCGCCTCGACAGGTTCTAATTGCCGTACATCGCCGACAATGGCTACTTTAGGCATTTGATACAATTCTGCTAACTTCATAATGCTGTGCATTGCCTTATTGCCTACCATCGAGGCTTCATCGATGACAAGTACAGTGTTTTTGTATTGTTGGCGGATATGTTCTAGGGGACCGGGGGTGTACCTGCCTTCCAAGTATCCGCTTTTATTGTTTAGGAATGTGGCAATGTTGATAGCGTTGTCGATGCCTTCGGCTTTCATAACTTCTCTGGCTGCATTGGTGTTGGTAATGGCTTGAATGGTATAGCCCTTATTCGCAAGCATACTTTTAAGCGTTCCCAACATAAACGATTTACCCGCCCCGGGGTCGCCGTTTATATATACAAACCTGTTTATGCTGTTGCCAATGGTCTGTAAAGCCTGTTGTTGTCCTGTGGTTAAACCCCGATCATTTTCATCGACCTGTTTTAAGGTTGCGTTTGTGGTTTCTATATCGGTTGTGTTGAAAATTACAGTTCCCTTGCCCCGATTGCGGTGTTCCATGTGGCGCATTTCCCGCTCCATATCAAAATTGGCTTTGCTGATAAGTAATCTAGGCTGTCCATTGTGCGGTTCAAATGCGTCCCCCCGTAAATCGGGCTGTAATTTTAATACTTGCCAAAACTCTTCGTAAGTAGCATATCCCGGATAGTGTTCCATTGCCGTATGAATAACCGCCTTAGTCTCAAATATACTGGACTTTCCTGTGTGATAGTCGATAGCGAATCGCACCGCATGCCCTATATCCGTTTGGTTGTTGGTATCCATATGCTTTTTGATACTGGTTTGTCTGCCCAAATATATAGAGTGTAATTTGTTTTCAAGCCCAGCAGTGTTTAAATCCCTTAAATCATCGTTAAAATCGTTTTTAATCGGCATGTACACATACACATTGACATCATTATTAGCGGCATTTTCACCAACTGCCTGTGCCGCTTTTAAACCCGCCTGATTGCTATCATTGTCCGCCGCTACAATGACTTTTGTGGTATTGGGGGCAAATTGAAAATTTTTCATATGCGAAGTGGATAGGGTGGCAACCACAGTCGCATCAGGGTATGCCTGCTTTATCGACAACACAGTTTCCACACCTTCGCCGATAATCACTTGTTTAGACAGAGTGTTGGTGTTATCCGCACTACCATTAAACCGCACCCCTGACTCTCTAATAACACCCAGCATCTTTTTACTTACCGCTTTGCCTGTTTTGGCAGATTGTTCGTTCAGATATATACGGCTTACTCCCGTAACCTTACCGTTATTATCTGTTGCTGCCACAACCAAAGCGGGGCGGTATACTTTGTTGTCCTTGTCCCAATCTTTTAGTTTGTCGATAAATCGCATACTGCTTGTGTCTGGTATCTTGTCAAGGGATATACCCCGTGCGTTTAGGTACTTTTCAGCCAACGACCCTTGAATGCCGACTCCCCTGTCCCATATTTCATGAGCAGCAGTTATTTTCTTGGCATTCTCTGCTTGCACTTGCTGCTCAAATGCGTGTGGGTCTTTTTGTGGTACCTGTACATTTAAGCGGGTGGTAGTATTGGATATACCCAAAAATGCTTTTGCCTCTTTAATGGCTTCGCCGCCATTGCCGGTTTGGTGTTGTAAAATATTCATCAGATCGCCAATGTCGCCGCTGCTAAAATCTGTCCAGCGTCCTATACTGCGACCGCTAATATCCACCACCATCGAGTTCCCCTTTTCGCCGTTAATACTGCCTACACGCCAGTGCTTTGCCCCATCTTTAAAGCCGTCCGGCAAATACCTTTGACAAAATGCCAAAGCGTTATTGTCCAGCATGTAACTTATTTCCCCATATGAAAGCCTCTGTCTGTATTCAGGGGATGGGGTTGGTTTAGGGGTTGTGCTGGTCGTATCTGATGACACGGGCGGATGGATAACCTGATGCGTATCAAACTTTTCCGTAACAATCGTAGGCACTGCATTTTTTATCGCCTGTTGTTTGTCTTGTAAGTGATGTAACGATTTATACCCGTCTAGCTGTTTCACATCTTTTGCCCAGCTGTTGATAAGATCCGGCAATAGGGCGTGTGCTTTATCACCACGACTATTGATAATCAGTTCGGAAATTTCTTCACGGGTCAGCATCGGATTGGTTTTCATCGCTTCGTTAATTAGGGTCTGTACCTCAATACTGCGTTTGCTAAAATGATCGAGTACGACTTGAGCAAATCCTTTGACTTCCCACATACCTTTCGGACGGGATTCTATACCGAAGCCCAATTGTCGCATTTGAATAGCCAACTCGTTACGATAAAACGCCCCGAGCATGCGTTGGTACTTTAAAATCTCTTCATTGCTTTGGGTGCGAAGTTTCCCGTTGCCATCTTTTGCCAAGTTAAACATAAATACATGGTTGTGCAATTGGGGATCATTGGAACGGCTGGTATAGTGTTGATAACTGGCAAATAACGCTTTTTGTCCGTACACATATTCGTTGCCACCTTTACCAATACGGGTACGGGAAAATTCTTGTTCTACATATGCGATGGCTTTGACAATGGCTGTGTTATGGGCGTGTAAAACATCTTTATTTTGCATAACCAGTGCCAGCACAGATACGGATTTAGGGGCAGAAAATACCATTTCCACACCTGCCCGGTGGGCAAGATATTTACCTTGTTGTCCGGGTATTTCATAAATGCCCATGCGTTGGTTTGGCTGCATTTTACCTGCTGCAATATCCGCATCTTCTTGCTGTTTGATTTTAAGCATTTCTTGTTCGCTAATAATCTTGCCCACTGTTTCTTTATTGATAAACCCACGAGCAAATTCTGTTGCCAGCTGAGCATTTACAGGTTTACCTAAAAGCCCCATGTCTTTTGCCATACCTCCATGCCATTGAGAACAGCCTTCTTTACTAAAATAGCCTATGTTTTGGGCTGTTTCTTTACCAGTATTAGATGGGGGCTTGTTACTATCTACCTGTTTATCCTGTGCATTTTCCTTAGACGAATCCACCGTGTCGAAGTATGCGTTTATTTCACTATCGAAATATCCTGTACCGAAGGAATTAGCATTGCTGTGAACTATGGCTGACATCATGGTGTTTTATCCTTATACTAACTCAAATAATCTAAACCCAACCCGTTAATTCTTTATTATTATCAGCGTTTCCACTTGTAGGATTTTGCTGTTGCGTTGGTTTATATGTGGGAGGTTTCACATCATTATTGACCAGTGGTTCCTGTCCCATTTCTTCTAGGTAGGATTCACTCCTTGTATATGCTTCATATTCTAAAATATTTGCAGGTGCGTTTGTGTCTGTTCCACGATTTATGGTTTGTCTATATTGGCTATGGCGACCCCGTGTATAAGGACGGGATTTTCCCTTGCCATTTTGATTTTTATTCCAAGTCGGGCGTTTCTGTTTTGGCTTCGGGGCAACAGGCGGTATATCCATGCTAGGGAGTGGGGGGTTGTTCTGCATATCCTTTTTTTGCGGGGGTTGGTTATGTACATGCTGCTGTGGCTGTTGTGGCATCGCCTGTGGCTGTGTTTGCGGTATCGGTGGTTGTACAATGGGCGGTTGATGCGGTTGTGCCTGTGGTATTGGCGGCTGTACAATAGGTGTTTGTTGCGGGTGTGCTGTATATGCAGGTTGTGGCTGTTGTGGAACCGGCTGTGTGGTCGGTTGCTTGGGTATGTCCGGTACTTCTGATGCTTGCGGTACAGGTTCGTCAGGAAATTCTCCCATAATATTTGGCAACTTGCGGCGGATAATTTTAGCGGCAACTTCCGGGTACTGCTCATATTTTAACTGTATCTTGCCAATCGGCATGCCCTCTGATAATTTTAAATAGACACCTAATGAGGGCAAGTTAATTATATCTGTTGCTGTAACCACCCGTTCGGTTTTTACTTCTTTGTTTAGGTTGCTGCCGTCCCGAATTGTGTTTGCCCCAAACGATTGGCTTTCTTTTACATATTCGGTTTTAGTATCGCCTAAATTCTTTGATACCATTTCTGCTTCTTCGCTGTTCGTCTGAGCAAAGCACACATGCGTACACAAGTTATTGACTATCGTTGTCGCCGCATTCTGCCCATAGTTTTCTTTTAATGCGGACAAACCTTGCACCCCTAACACAAAGCATCCGCCAAATTGCCTACTTTCCGTTAATCCACTCAGTAAACTAGGGATTTTGTGTAAGGACGAAACTTCGTCCAACATAAACCAAATTTTTCGCTGTTGCGATTGCTCTAAGCTGATTAAACTGTTAATAGCAACCTCCAGCCACATACTGATAAGCGGTTTTAAAGTGGCGTGCATATCCCCCGAACTGGGTAAAAATAGAAAACCTTTGCGGTCGCTATTACTAATCCATTCCCGAATGCTAAATCTTTGCCCTTCGTCTGTTAAATACCACAGGGATTTACTGGCGTTGATAAGCACTGCTTGTATGGATTTCACCATCCTTTCTGATTCCTTCGATATTAAATTTTGTCCATAAGTTTTCTCGACCGCTTTTAGAATCTCTTCCACAGAAGCATTTAACAAATTGTGTATCAGATCCTTGTTGGTACATGCCCCTTGTGCCTGCATTTTGCCTGCTATCGAAGAAAACAAAATTCTTGCGGCTTTTTCCCAAAATTGGTCTGCTGTTAAACCGCTGGGAATCAACGCCTCCGCCATCGAATCAAAATAGGTGTGATCTGTGGCTTCATTAAAAATACTCCATTGCGGACATCTCATATCGAGCGGATTTAACAATACATCTTGACGGGCATCATAAAATATTTTCGTATACGACCCCATGCGATCAAAAATGACCATACGGTCGCCCCGTTTGCGGGCTTGTTCAATAAACGGATTGATTGCCACTGTCTTACCAGAGCCCGTACGCCCCACAAACAGCGTGTGCATGGTTTCTGTGTTATAAGGATACGGCACCCCCACAACCTTATAAGGTTTATGTCGTTTGAATATACCCCGCTGTAAGCGTTTCTTAAAATTGTATCTGTTTACCAGTTTATGCAATTTTTTAGCATTTACCAAAAAATTGCCCTCGATAAATTGGCTCTTGGTCAGTCGCCGCCCCCACGCCCAAAACACAAATAATATAACAAAAATAGCCGCTAGCAATACCCACAGTACTTGGTAAACAGCCGTGTTCACACGATGCCAAAACACCGCTTTCCACATCAGTATTGTTGGGTTAAAAACTATGTTATGGGCATACCTTTTGTGCCAATCGCCATTGATAAAGCCATTCTCACGGGTGGTCATAATCATGTCTTTTTTGATAGTGTACAACAAATCCGCCCGATACCATTCCACAATCCAATATAATTGATGGCTGGTAAATGTGGAAAACACTAGATACACATAGCATATAATGGCTACATATAAGCTATATTTTAAAATGGTTTTAACAACCTGTATCCGCATCCGCCAGCTATGCCCGATAACTTGACCGCCACGAGTAATCGAATCCGCCATCACATACCCCCTTTCTGCGTATATGTGTCCGCAATGGGTAACGGCGGCATATGGTTAATAGTTCCAATAAACAAAGGGGTTTTGTCCTGCGTATCCGTTAAAACAAAGTTAGGTAACGATAAAACCGTATCGTCATAACAAAGCGGTTTCATAAAATATCGATCGTTGTCGAGTAGGTGTTTTAGTAACACCAACTCTTTTGCTGTGGCAAAGGGAATACCATAAGAATATCCACATACTGCCATGAAACAAATATCAGTGATATTAAATATATGCTTTGCGTTATTATCGGTTGTAGAGCGATATGTCACACGCATAAAGACAACAATATTGTTGTGATCTTGGGCAGTATGTACCGTGTGTTCAAAACTTGCATCGAACTGTTCTTTTATCGACACATTACCAAAGAATAAGTAGTCGTCGATAAAATTGTATGTTTTACCCGATCCTGCACTTGCTTTTAGGCGAACCAATACACGATCGCTACCTTGTTTGCCGGTTATGTGATGTAAATACCCCATCACCAGTATACAAGCATCTGTGTTTTTGATAACGCATGTGTTATGTTCCGCATACTTCAAAGGCATTTTAGGAAACAGCACCATCATGCGTTCGCTTATCAATGTGTCATAATGCCCCCAATAATAGCCATAGTCTAATACACGGCTGACAATCGACCGCTTGCCCTTAAAATACGGCGACCAAGTATTTAAGCCCGTGTGTTCCCAAATATGATGCAGTAAACCTTTTAATTCCAGTATGGTACGGATTTCCCGTTGTTGGTTGTTGTTGGTAACAATTGTGGTTTTAGGTTTTTTGCCATAAAGTGCCTTAGACTTTATGGGAATATTCAAATGTACTGCTGTTTCAGTAATAGCCCCACGATAACTGCCAACCCCGCTGGTATCACTGGGAATAGCATAATACGGACAATCGTTATTGTGTAATAACGCAGTATTTGGGAATCTAGCAACGCCATAATGGGTATGATAGTGTTTGACTATCATTTTAGGGCGTTTGGGACTGCAGGTACAATACCCTGTCAAGCCGTGCAAGTGGGCAGTGGCAAGAATATCTTGCCCCACTTGGCTAAACATATGAGCGTCTTGGTTAAGAACAAGGGGGGTGCCGTCCACCAAACCGAAATCAATACTATACATCATACAGTCCTCCAACACTTCGAGAGAAAAACATCATTTTTTATCCCCCTGTTTTTGTTTAGATTTACGATAGGTGCTAGGCAGTTGAAAACTACCCGCCCACATGCCGTTATTGTGGATATAAGCATATATGCCATTTAGAATGGAACTGAACCCATAAGTGTAATACGGCACAGCCCAACCATTCTTAATCATATGCATATTGAGATGTATTCCATCGGCATAACATGTACCTAGCAACCTGCTATATTTATCTTTACCTGATACATGACAAGAAACAGACCGAGTCCCGATTACCTGTTGTAAATACTGAGTAGCCATTTTGCCACAAGCATATGACCGCCCAGTATCGGTTTGGCATGTTTGTGCTATTTCCGGGGCATCTATGCCACTCAAACGGATTTTATAGGTATCGATATACAATGTATCCCCGTCGATAACCCGAGCCTTACCTGCTACCATAGGCGTATTAGCCAATACATTGGTCTTACTCATACCTACGGCGAACATTAACAAAAAGCCAAATATGGCTGCTAGGCATAACAGAAAAACAATGTACCTAAATATCTGTGCTATCAGATCGCTGGGAATTTCTGCATACTCTCTACCGAGTACAATCCATTTTAAGATTTTCTTTGCTTTCATCCGCATGGTTGTGCCTCCTTGTAAAACCGCCATCTTAAATGTGGTGATATTGTGGTACACATATTATGCAATTTTTTTGATATTTTATGTTGACATGTGTGTATCAAGATGATAATATAATCAGCATGAGACAGTTTTATTATCATGGCAGTGCATGGAAAGTTTTGATGAAACTTCCAAACAATACTAGAAATAGAATTCAGGCGAAGGTTGAAACACTGGCAAGCAATCCTGATGCGTTGGCAAATAATATTACCGCTTTGAAAGGCACCTGTTATCATAGATTGCGTGTGGGGAATTGGCTGATCAAATATATGGACAGTGAAACGGTTATAGATATTTTGGAAATTTTTCCTCGTGGGAAAGATTATAAAGCATAAAGGATTTTTATTATGAATGGGCAACAAGTGAATATATCTGGGCAAGACATTGTTATCATGTCCAAAGGCGAATATACAGCGTTGGTAGAACAATTTGATATGGCGGTTGAACGGCGTAGGGTTGAACTGGAACGCAAAAATGCCATCGATGGACGGTATTTGCACCGTGTGCTTGACGGAGAAAATCCGATTAAAGTATACCGAGAATGGCGGGGATTGCAACAAAACGAGTTGGCGGAAAAAGTGGGTGTTGCTGCGTCTTATATTTCCAATTTGGAAAGCGGCAAACGCAAAGGGGACATTTTTATATACGCTAAAATCGCCCGGGCGTTGGATATGGATGTAGACGCTCTTGTGCCACTCGCTGATTAACCTATTGCATTTGTTGCGAATATGTGATACAATGGGCGTATAAGACGATAATATGAAAGGGAACATGTTATGATGGATACAATTGAAATTACCAAACAGGAATTTGAGGCTTTGCAAAAAGGCGAAGTGTACAAAGATCCCAATAAAATACAAATTGACCGTGAAGAATATGAACAGTTGATGCTTAAAGCTGGGTATGTGAAATATCGTAGCAAATTTATTTCCAAGATAGATAAGGATCAAATTTCTGATTGGAATCGAGGTGCGTGGATATGTTTTGCTACAATGATTGCGTGTTTCTTTAATATAGGTACGGCGGTATTCTTGGCTCCTATCATGTTTATTGCTTTTCTGTTTTGTCTGGCAAAATCCGCAAAAATACAAGATCGGTTGGAATTGTCTGATAACAGTGAACCTAATTATAATGTTCACAGTAATAATGGAATATCTCATCATGATTGGCATTGGGAAGATCGTCTTATAAATCCAGCTAGTATATATTATGAGAAACGGCATGACTCTTAATTCAAAACTATTCCATTTTTGTCTACTTACGATATAAAGGCGGTTTTTTATCGTTTGGTATAATATATATTGTGGCATTGTATACATTTTTATTCTCATCCTACGGTTTCCGTACTAAATTGCCGAATGTAATTTTACTAGGCTTATCCGTGTCATCACCATCCTGCCGTTTGCTAGAAAATGATGTGGTTGCATCATGGACACTTTGCTGCTGTGATGGATTAATGTTAACATGTACAGGCGTTATACTGCTTGCTTGACTTTCAGGATTAGGATTTTTTCGTATTGATGGTTCTGATTCGGATGTGGTATGAACAGACTGATTGCTTGTATTAGATATTTTAAGGAAATGGTTCGTATCTGAATCTTTTGTTTGGCTAAAATCTTCTCTGATGACAGCTGTGTTGCCACCATCTTGATTTTTATTGGAAAATGGTGTGGGTGTATCTTGAATATTATGTCGAGATGGTGGATTATCAGCAACATTGACCGGTGATACATTACCCACCTGACTTCTAGGATTGGGATTTATAGTTTGTCCTGACAGCTCTAATCCAGATGTTACATCGACAGATTGGTTGCCCATATAAGTTGGTCTAAAAGGATTATCCCTATCAGAACTTGTTGCTTGGTTTTTGCCGTCACCATCTAATATACTCTCAGCCATTCTACCGCCTACTGTTTTTATGCCTTCCCAGCCCCCCGTAATAGGATTCGCAATGTGTGTACCTGTATTTGCATTATACATCTCGTTTTGTTTATTCTCTAAATCATAGCCCTTTGCCCTAGTATTAGCAAATTCATTTGGCTTATCGTTATATGTACTCTCTGCTTTGTCATAAGCATAATTGGTTTGCACCTTGCCACTTTGCACCTGATTTAAGGTGTCCTGCGGATTATACATTTGTTGCACCATATCCATATGGCTTGCATTTAATTTTTGAAAGTTGGTGTTCATTGGTCTTGGCGGTAACATATTATCAACAATAGAATCTGCCCATTGTTGCATTATAACATTTCTATTGGTATTGGTTCCTGTTGACAATAAATCCGATTCTGATAATCCATTTGCCCTAGCGTATCTTACAAAATCAGCGGTAGCGTCCGTATTCCAACTCATAGAATTTGTGTCGGTCTGTCCTACAGATTTTGCAAACGATTCGGCTTTACTAAAAGTGGCATCAAAATTTTCCCGTAATCCTTTATCATGACTATAGCCTTCATTATATGATTTAGACGCAGTAACATCCCTAGTGGCGTCATAGGTTTCAGTAAATGACTTATTTTCTGAAAACTCCTTAATCATATCTAGTACTTGTCTACGCCCTTCATCAGTCCTGTAATCTGCATTCAAACTACCACCTAATGATGCGTTTCCAGTCAATTTGTTAAAAACTTTACCACCTAAACCCAAACTTGCATCGGCTTTCATCGCCATCGCTGCAGACATAACTTGACCTGTTGATAATCCTGTTGTATCAGCAATTTTTTCTGCCTGAGTCCAAGCATCCCCGTATGCTTTACTATGACCATACTTGCTATTATTGCCAATATTTTGGCTGAAATTTTCCGCATTGCTGAATTGCTTAAAATACGAACTGCCCGTATTAAAAGCAGCAGTGGTGTTTTCTGATTGCTGTGCGTTTATCGCATGTTGTACAGAATTGCCCAAATCTGCTTTAAAAGGCATATTGTATTGTAAAGCCCTCGTCACCTGATTGCCCACAGGGGCTGTGGTGGTGGTTTGTCCCATGAGACCTGTGGCGGTCATGTTATTAGCGTAGCTTCCCCCCATACTGTGCTGGCTCATGCCTGTGTTAAAAGCGTTATGATTGCCATAACTGGTGTTTGCCATACTGATATTGCCTTCTGCTACACTAGACGCTACAGAGCCGGCGGTTTGCATGCCGTTCATGGCGAAGTTGGTGACCATGCCACTCATGGCACTTACCCCCTTGAATAGCATCAATATGGCGGGCAGGGCTGCCGATGCAAAGATGCCTGCTGTGCTGGATAAATCTTGGTGGGCTAGGACAAAATCCGGTTGTGTGATATAACTAAGACCGCTGCTGCCAAAATCTTTATAGGTGTCGTTTTCATTGGTGATACTAAATGTATTGACCACCGCCCAATATGTGGGTAAACACTGTACCATTAACATCACAGACGCATAGCTCTTAATGGCGGTAAACCCGATAACGAATGACAGCAATACCACCACAGGAAACATGGCGATAAGGAATGCTTGTAAGATGGCATATAGGGAGCTTGCCTTGCGGGCTGCCATTTCCCAAAAGCCCTGTGATTTTAACCGTTCTGTGATGGTAATACGATTTTGTAAGAATGTTTGTTGTACGCTTTCACTAGTCGCACGGGCTGCCCCGCCTGTTTGAATTGCATTTATCAACATCGCTTGTTGCATCGCATCCTTAGCGGTTGTCGATACCCCCAATACTGCCGTATATAGTACGGGAATATCGGTCAACAACTGGGCTTGTGCGGCACTATTGGACATGCTTTTATATAGTCTGGGTCCGTATACCTTTTTCGCTTCGTTTTCAATATTTGCCCATTCGTTTTCTAACTTGACTATGCCTGCCTTACAATTATAGGTTTTGCGTTGTACCTTACCGGTGCTACTATCTTTTTCCCAATAAGAAAAGTGTCGGGATTTTTGATTTAGTTTGGTTTTGGCAATATTCCATATATTGTTGGATTTTAACAGTTCATCAGCGGACACAAACCCATGTGCCATACCCAATACAATACATTGATAGCCAAAGTCGCCAAGCGATTTTTTCATATCTTGATTTTGTACTTCGAACATGGCAAGGTCGTTTAACAGTTTAGTCCCAAACAACATACCGTTCTTTTCATATTTTCTGTCGCCCGGTATACTCATTGCTGTTTCATACAGCTGTAACATACCGTTACCGATAGCGTTTGCCCCGCCTGCAAAGATAGCCAAACCCGCCGGCACATTGTTTACCACCCTAGTGTTACTGGCGTTTAACTTATCGACCACCTTAACATCTTGTTTAGCGTTAATCATCATAGCGGATACAGTAGCGACCAGAAACACCCATTTTAATTGTTGCTGTAACACACCGCCCTTAAATACCACTTGAATACTGGCAAGGAAAAACGCCATTATCACCGTTGTTTTGGCAATGCCGGGAAAGTCTGCCCCGCCGACAATACTAGCGGCAGCAGTGAGTACCTTGACGATCGTATCCCCGTCCCCGTATGCGTATACTTCCCATATCATCGTTCTGTCCTTTCCCTTGCATCAGCGATTGTTGCGTTCAAAAGTAATGTTCTGCCGCATTTGTCCTGCCACATCCGATTGCACCATCTTGTCGATAAAATTGATGCGGTTGGTCATATCAAGCCCGCTTTTGTTTGCTGCTAACTTTTGTGTATATTTCTCTTGAATGGTGTTTCTGACACTGACAAATGACTTTTGCCATTGCTCAAATATCTCTTTTTCATTGGTATTTGACACAGCAGCGGCTCTGCTTACCACAGACATAATGTCATCAAAATAAGACTTGATCATACCGATGGCAATAATGTCTGAATACACTTCGGGGCTTGTGCCAATAGCTGTGCCGTATACACTGTAAGCATTTAACAGCGTCAGCAATGGAAACTCTGTTTGTTCGAGTATTTTATGTTCATCGGCAGCAAAACATGTTTCATTGGAGGCGTCTGTATCCGAACAGCCGGTACGGACTTGGTGTTGCATATTTTTAATCAAACCTTGCACTTTATGGGAAATAGCATCTGTATTTCGAATTGTTACTTCCTGTGTGGTAACGGTCATACAGTTAATAGGTTCATCGCATTTATATATTTTTGCTTTGCCCCCGGACATAAGTGTCAGCCATAAACCCTCTTTATCGCCTATGGTTTCGACCCCCATAGGCGGTTTGTAAATGATATATTCTGCGGCGTTGGCTTGTGATATGGGGATAACTGTGCCTGTCAGTGTCATGGCAAGTTCTGCCATTTGCTGGTCTGAATTGAAGGGGGCAACTTTGCGGATAATAGTCCATGCCACATTTTTATTTCTATATGTTCTGGTGGGGTCTTGGTCGAGGGTGGATTTACGGGCTGTGCCATGACATCCATGCCTAGATGCGGCATAGTCGCTAAATATGCCTTTGCTGTTACCAATGTCGGCACAAATAGTTTTGGTCGATTCTTCTGACTTTGCCCATATGCTACCGACCAATTGTTGGGCTTGTTCACAGGAGTTGATATTGAGACGGTTAATTTGATCCGCCTGTTCACGGACAGATTCTAATACATCCATCAGCTTAGGCGACAAGGTTTCTAGAGCCAATTTAAACGCATATCCGACCGCATTACTAGCAATGGCTTTTAAAGTAGCGGTCATTTGGGTGCTGTTGATATGGCTAAACCCGCCACTAAATACATCGATACCCGAACAGCCAGCCCGGGCGGACGGCAATTGAATATTGCCCAAATTAACACTGCGAACCGGTGCTCGACTATTCACTCCACCTAGCGTATGATAACCGCCGGATTGGCTGATAAACGACCCCGGTTTGTTGACATTATACACGCCGCCGTGTCCCCGCCAAAAGTTACCTAAATCCGTTGCTACATCCGCATGGGCAATATTGACAGATAGTATACAGATGGACACTTTAAGTATATATTTTAGTTTACCAGTCATTTGCTTTCTCCGGTGCCATGATGTGAAATATGCGATTTATTAAATCCTGATGGGTGAGTATCCCATAGCCGATTATGTGTATGGTTTTGGTTTGTCCGTCATAAAGCACTGTTGCCGGTACAGGTTTTCCGGCTACGCCAAATTGTTCTGCTTGTCCTGTGTCTAGGCGGGCATCGGGGAAGTGGTCAATGGAACCGCCGTCCATACTGACAGCAATAGTATAAATGTCGTACTTTTGTGTAAACGATTTGATAATCGGGGCGTATTGATGGCAATAGGGGCATGTACTCATGTAAAACCAAACAATGCCAAAGCGTTCGGATATGTGCTTTAAAATATCCTGCTGGTCTTGTTTGCGGCTGTCGTACCAAGTTTGCTTTGCCAAAGTGGCTTGCGGGCGGTCTAGTGTATAATCGAGTGCCGGATTTTCCACTAGCACTCGTTGCCAAGTTTTGGCAAAAGTACTGGCTTGATTCATAACCTTTTGCTGTAAATACATATACACTGCCAAATTTTCTAGGGTCGGCTCGAGTATTGCTTTTGCCTTTGCTTCTTCTAATGCCCGTTGTTGTTTGTTAATCGCATCGCTGTACGGGTATGGGGTCGGCTTTGGCTTTTCCTTCGGGGTATCCTGTTTTGTCTCTGTATCCTGTTTTTGCTCTTGTTGTTTGAGGGCTTTTTTGAGATTTTCAACTGTATCACAATAAAAGTCCCAACCTGTGATTTTGTCTTGTCCGCACCAAGACAACGACTCTGCCGTGTACTGCACAGGTTCTGATTTTTCCTGTGTGTCCGCTTGTGTGGCATAAACAGGCGATACAATCCATATCATACCCCATAGTATACAAGTAAACAGTGTGTTTTTTGACATACACATCAGTTACTGCCTCCGCTGTTTTTCTTGTTTTTGTAATAGTCGCTGACTTTTTTCTTTAGGTCCGCCTCCTTGTTTTTATCCATAATCTTTTGCCGCTTGGCGTCTGCATCAGCAAAGAATTCTGATAAATCCATCTGGCTAAAATCTAAATTTCGCAACTCTGTAATGGTATAGCCCCGACAATTGGGACTATCCGGCGACCCCCATGTAAAGCCTGCAATTTGCCCCCTGCCTTGTTGCTGGATAATGCGGGCAAGTTTCGAGTTAAATATACAATAGGTTTTTGTCTTTTTTATACATATCACCCCAAACAAATCTTCGGAGCAATAAGCACCCACATAATATGCCGTACCCTTTCGCTGTTGCTTTGCCAGTTCCAGCTGTTCGGCTTTACAGGTGATGATACTTGCTTGTTGCAAAAACCCATCGTCTGTACAGCAATTCGATAGGTCGCCTGTGGTATCGCATCCTTTGCGGATACCGCTAAACACCGTATGCCCCTGCATATCTTTATCTTTTGCCGCCCGCTGCATTATGTTGCCATAGGTTACGGCGTTGGCAAAATCTTTGTTTGCTGTTCGCTTAATTTTTGTATGCCCGCCCTTAACCGCTACCTGACCATTGGTACATTGTTGTCTGTTTGGGGCGTATCTGCGGCTGCCATCACATTTAAATACTTTTTCTGTCCATGTGGGGGTGCCGGTGCTATCTTTTGACAGCACATTAACTTTGTATAAGGCACAATCCGCCCGCCCTTGCACAGGGGTACAGGTGTTTGTAGATTCCACTGTACAGTCATAATCTGTTTGCCATTTCCAACATGTGCGGTTTATGGTTAATCCATTGATAATTTTATCCCCCGAAGTATCGATACAGGTTTTTGCCGTCTTCTGCACACAGACTGATTTACTAGATAAATCGCCACAGTCGGTGGTTATCGTGTCCGCTGTGATGCCTTTCGTGTCAGAAATCCGTTTTACCCCACTGGGTAACGGTGTGGATAAAGGGACAGCCGGGGGAATGGTGCCGGTGTACTGTTTTTCATATTTCGTACAGGTAGCATATTTTTCGTCTATACATGTGCTGGCAGTTTCTTGATAGCCTGTTTTATTGTACAGGGCACTGCATGTATCGACTGGGTTTGCACGGTCGCATGTGTAGACATTTTCTTTTTTCCAACAGGGTTTACTCACTTTCAGCCCCATGATGGTTTTGGTGCCGCCTATTTCAAGACATTTTTCCTTAATCAGCGTACAGTTTCTGCCCGCAGGCACAGCAGTAGCCACATGCCCATAAACAGCAAACAATATGGCAAACAGTATGTTTACAGACTTCATTGGCAAGTCTCCACCCATTTTGTTGCTGCTGCTGTACCACCGTCGTCGTCTATATAATGATCTGGTGGGCAAGTCTCCACCCATTTTGTTGCTGCTGCTGTACAGCAGGTGTTTTCGATTTCAAATTCTGCATAAAACTCCCCGTATCCCGCCACTATGGTATCCGTCCATATGGTATTGTTGCCATTTTGTAACACGCTTTTTAAGTCTGTATTTGGCGTAAACGCCCAGTTGGTGTTAAGTTCACAGCTTCGTACGCCAACACCGCCCACATCGACAGCTTTACGGGTACCCCATCGCCACCGGTGCTTAGTGGTACACACTTCTTCTAAGCTGACATCCGGATGTTGTCCGACCCATTCATAGCTGCACTCGTCGTACGATTCCTGATACCGATACCGTTGCCAAAAAATCCGATGACTGGTAGCTCCATTGTGCGGACCCAAGTACGCATTATGCCCGTTGATTTTTATCCACAAGTAATCGTCATATGACACGGATTTTAATGTAAATGTCCGTACCCTTGAAACATCCGCTATATGAAATGTAATGGTGCGGGTAAAATTGCCACAGCTGCTATGCCAGTAGTTGTCGGCTTTTGTCCCCACCTGCATAATTTTCGTACGGCTGTCATAACTGGTACTTATATCGCCACTTGCGGAGCTTTGTGATACCGTCTTGTAACTACAGCCTACAGCAGTTGCACAGCTGAGTACCAGCGTTGCTGAACACAGTTTTACTTCGTCGGGTGTTTCTTGTTCACAGCTGTATGTAACTTTACGACCGACAGTAACCTTGCGGGTGTCGTAGCAGGCAAGTTGTGCGTTTGTCTGTTTGACCACATCACAGGTGATAAAGATTTTTTCTTTGATTAACACTTGCCCTTGCACGGTTTGACATTGACGGGTGGCTTTGTCGACCAGATCAGATACCTGTGTATCTTGTGCTTGGCTATTTTGCCGTGCTTGTTTGACCCAATTGTCTGTTTCCTGTATTTGGGCATTGCTGGCTTTGCCGACCACATCAGCACTTTCGCCCTGCTTGGTGTTTTTATCCTGCGACAGCGTATCCGCATCTGTTTTCATATCGCCGGATTGATATTTTTGTCCGCTGCTATCTGCTGTTACACCTATATACTTTGTGTCGACACCAGATTCGGACAATACACTCTCCCCCTTGCCCTTTAACTGATTGCCAAAAGCTTCCCCATCTGCATAGCCCCCCGCCATCACATGAGAACCGTAAACCGCCATTAAAACTATCAGATACAGTGTTTTTATCATCGCCGGTGCCCCCTTAGTTTTTGCAAGTAGGCGGCAGCAAATTTTTTGGTATCGCCATTACTGACAAAATTTTCAAGTACTGTTGCAACAGACACATTGCCCACCAATTTATCGTATACGGGTTTTGTCGTACACTTCACATCGAGACAATTATTTATAGACTGTGTGGTCATAATAAAGGTAGGCACCGATTGTACCCCAAACATATCGAACGGGCGGGGATCGATATTGATTTCTCCCACTTTAGCCGTTGCGATAATGTCCCGAGTGCGGCGAATGGTTTTTTGCATGTTGTTGTCGATCATACCCCGAATTATCACCTTGCCACCCGCCTTATGTACAGCCTGTACAATATCCACAAGGCTGGCTTTGGGCATGCTGAGAGACACAAATACGATAAACAGACCGTAGGCGTCTAATGATTGATAGTTTTGAGCAAGCACTGGACTGCCCCTAGCCAATAAAGCTTCTAAATCAACCCCGCCCTTTTTGTTGGTTAGCCGTTGATTTTGCAATGCAGGATTGGACATTATAGGTAAATTCTGTTTGGTTTTGGCAACCCACTGTTCAAGCTGCTGCATATCTTTATCCGATAACTTGTTTTGCTGTATGTCTAGACTCTCGACAGAGTTGGGGGCGTCTTTGGCGTACTTTTCTGTGATACCCTTTACCAAATCTAGCACTTGTTTATCGATAGACATATCCTTTGCGAATGCGGCGGTAAACCACATACAAAAGATACACAGCATGATACGGTACAGATTACAACGCACAGCATCCTCGCTTTCTCCACAGCAAGAAACCAAAATCTTCGCCGATAATGGGAATTTCTTTTAAGTGTTCGTACAAGAACGAACTACGCCCCGTAGGCGAACAGCCAAACTTGCCATTGGTCATCGGCACAGGATTTATCAATTGATAGCGATATTGGGACTTTTGCATGACCGGCATCGGATACTTGCCACATAAACCGGTCACATAGCCCCATGCCACCCCTTGACGGTGCATTTTGTAAGTAAATTTTTCGGCAGTCAGTAGGGCAGACTGTAAACTGCTATTTTCTGCGGGTACGCTGCCATTGAGCGGATACATACTGCTTTGACAGCCTGCCTGCCAAAATATGTCATCTCGGGGCAAATTAGCGGTGGCGGTTGTACAGTCGATAGTACCCGCCACTTCTGCCGCAGGGTTGGCAAACAATACGGCTTCTGGATTTAACACAAATGTCAGTTGGTCATCGTTCCACATGGGATCCAGTTCGGTTATATACGCCACATCAAAACTAGATTTTTCTAAACAGGCAAAATCAAGGATAAGTTCTAGCCAGTGCAACAACGGGTATACATAGTAATGCAGTTGCCAAAATGAGCGGGTATTTTTGCCGTGTACTTTGCCCTTACCTTCGGGGGCTAGCACGCCGGCATTTATCGTCATACCGCCCAAATTCGGAAAACAGTAGGGTTTTTTGGTAACATCAATCAAGCGGGCAGGTTCCCACAGTTCCATCGGGATACCGGGTCTTGGCAAGGGATCTTTGCATAGACATAACGCCGTGTTGGTTGAGGGAATATCCGGTTGCTCACCTGCTATGACCTGTAAAGTGGCTACTCTTAACGGAAACATACAATCCCAGCAAACATCGGTAATCGGATTGACAAAAGTGCCACCACAGGTGACACCAGTAGCTATACTTCGCTGCGGCAATGCTAACAGCACTAGTGCAGAGTACACGATGACTATGTGCAAAAGATATTTATTCATGTAACACCACCTCTTGGATACGCAGTTTTTTATTTTCCTGATATACGACCGCCGGCACTGCTAGTATGCCAAACCGCTTGGTCAATGTGCCTTGTTGGTCAAAGTAAATCGGTTGCTGCAATTTTTGACCTAACAAAATTGCCGAACCATTGACCAATATTATTTTTGTCCGTCCCTTTAAGTCCAATGCCCACGAAACTTGTTTGTCATTATTGCCGTCAATAAATACCAACGATTGCCGCATGCTCATATAATCAAACGGGTTTACCACTGTGCCTTGTTTGGCTATCAGTACCCCGTCGCCATTCCAAATATCCTTTGTTATGGTTATAGACGGGTCATACAGCCATGATCGATGAGTAGTTGCGTTATGAATACCCTTAACAGGGGGGGGATAATAGGCGTATTCGGCAGTACGGCGTTTCATAAATTGCTTGTGTTTATCCCATGTGCCATCGCCCTGCATCTGTTGCAATTTGCTGTGAATATAAACAAGCATGCTCGGTTCGGTGATAGCAAACGCATGCCCCATAACACCGAAATCCCGAGCATGTAAAAGTATAGGAGATAGTCCTATGATGCAAAAAACCCATCGTATTATGTGCATAAAATCCCTCTTGTTTTACTCCTTGTAAATTTCACATGGGTAGGCGTACAGTGCGGTGTCGGCTGCACCGCACTGTACTATTTTTGATCCACCTACAGTTTTTATTGGAGATGTACAACGGATCAAAAAATTCTTAAAACCTGTGTAAATCCAAGAAAATGTAAAATAATATATACGCTTCATATCTGTATCCTTAATGTAAGTTGTGCCTTTGCAGTACAGGGGGTGCAGTGGGTTAGCCGATAAGCCGTACTCGTAGAGAGAGATAGAGTAATACCCACTGCACTTTTCCAATCCATAGGTGTGTATGGATCGAAAACTTTACTGTACCGTCCGTGCTTGCTGTACTTTCTGTGCTTCCTTTACTTTCTGTGCTTGTATCCGTTGTTGTCCCGGTCGTAAACACAGATATAACCAGCCGGCAAAGTTTAAATACGGGATAACGCCTACCAACACCCACCATGGATTATGTCCTATATCCCGTAATCTCTTGGCAGATATGGCAATCCCGTAAATGGTGGCTAGCAACCAAATAATAACGATTAGCAAAAATCCTGTGCCTAAATCGCCGCCAAGTATGCCCATATCTATAGGCTGATTTTCTGCCATGCCGACAAACATGCTGCCAATAAACACCACATATACAATGATGCTCACGATCAGTAATGCTATGCTTTGTGCAAAATAATTTAACCGACCTATGTTTCCTGCGAATAATTTCATTTGTATGTCCTTTCTGTGCTATGAAAATGTATAATTCTGTATCCTGTGTTAAAACCCCCATGCTTTGCCAATAATCTGATCTGTCGACACAATGCCAATCTCAGCATATCGGCTATCATAACTGTCCTCGTGCGGGGTAAATACAAAATATTCCTCATCGGAGAGTTCTATATCGCCTATTGGCTGTAAAGCCCGTCCCATAAGGGAATATTTCTTTAACGGTATAACCCTAGTCACATAGACATTTTCTCCATCGGTGGTAACCCTATCGCCAACTGTTCCCAGTACAATTTTAACCATATCAGGCTTTGCTTTATTGTCTGGAAATGCGGTGTCAGGGGCTTTAAATGCCACCAAATCCCCGGTATGTACATCCTTGTTTAACGAGTTGACTACAAAAAGTGTATAAGGTAAACTGGGACTGCGATTGTAGTTAAACTTAAAATAAAACAAACCTATGGCTACGGTCAGCCATACAGCACTAATGATAATTTGCCACTTTGCCTGTTTAATCATCTCTATCATTATCCTGTCCTCTCGTGCGGTGCATATAGGCATCGGTTATATCTATACCGCCGGCGACTACCGCCGCTTTTGATAAAACGATCACATCGTGTTTTTTTGCCAGTGCGGTTAAAGTCTGTTGTAAATCCGTACTAAAGTGTTGTACCTTTGCCTTAACCGCCGTTTTTTCTAGGTTTTCTTTTGCTGTGCTTATGACAAAATCTTCTACCACTTTCTGCATGTTAAAATAGACTATCTGTTGCGGCTGGGCAGATTGCGGCAGTATATACTGTACTACCGCTACCGCTGTTGCCACAGAAATAAGCACAGAAACAAACATCGATAAAATCACATACCCTGTTTTCATATGCGTACCTTTGTTTGGGCATAGTGTTCAACCGCTGCCAGTAACGACATGCCCTGTGTCTGTTGCATCTGTTTAATCGCTTCTACATCTTTTGCTGTCGATGAATACAGGGCTAAACTAAAAGGGTCTAATACCAGCCGACAAATGTATCCCTCTTCGCTATCTGACGGCACAATCAATACTTCAGAATATTTGTCCTTCTGCGTGCGAATGGATTTTGCTTGCAGCACCCCAAAATCGGACAATCGCATTATCCTATTTTCACCGCTGGTCGCATTGTTAATCGATTCCGGCGATTGTGCCATTAACACTTTCCAATGGCTTTGCGACCATGCGATTGACGCAGAGCCTATCTGAAAATCATTTAGGTCTTGTGTGCCAGTTATCAAGCACCCATCATATTTACGAGCCCGACGGGCAATACCTTCTACAAATTTGGCGGTCATAGGGCTATCCAGTAAATTCCACGCTTCATCGATGACCAATGCTTTATGAACATGGCGATCGCTATGGTACATTTTGTTGGTTACCATAAACATAATCATAATTAACACCAGCCCTTGTAGCGTTTTGTTTTCACGAAATACAGACATCTCATATGCCGTATAGGCAGTCGTTATGTCCACCGTATGGCGGCTGTTAAAGTATTTGCCCATCGCCCCACCCGCACAGTAGGGTTGTAATAAGTTGCTTAATTCCCAAGCAATCTTACAAGTTACTTCCCTGTCTTTAACAGAAGTATCTTGGTATTTGGATAAATACTCTGCTACATGGGTAACAGTGCCGTTATTGCCGTGCTGTTTCCACACATGCCGTATAGCCGTGTTAATGCGAATGGCTTCTTCTTCCATAACCCCCTTTTTTGGGCGAGCCATATGGCATACCATTTGATCCACCAACATTAAACCCTCTTCCAAGTATTCAACATCTTTGCGGGCGGTACTCTCATCGATCATACTAAACGGATTGATACTAATATCCCCTTGTAAGACAATGTATTCGCCCCCTAATAATATACAGCTGGATTTAAAACTTTCCCCATCGTCAATGACAATCACTTCTCCACCATCAGCCACTATATTGGTGACTATTTCTTGTAACACCACCGATTTACCCGCCCCGGATTTACCGACTATTGCCACATTGTAGTTGCTGTTGCTCTCATAGTTGTTCCAATACCCCGGTTGTCCCCGCCGTGACAATAAATACAGTAGCGGCTGGTTGCTAATGCCCCGTACATCGCCGTAAATATTGATTAAATGTGCCAAACAACTGGTCAAACGGGTTTTTAAACGCCCAGACCCCAAAAAATCTTTAAACATGCCATCGGCAGGCATAAATGGCAGAGAGTACAAATAAGCATCAAATATGCCGTACTTCTCGACCCGTAATGTATAGCCCCGCTCCCCATATATAGCCATAACACTATGAACACCGTTATCTATAGTATCGGGCGTGTCATATACCAGCACACACTGAAAGCATTTCACCAACCGATCGCCATCGCTTAGATGTTTGACAACATGATCCCAATCTTGATATTCGTCTTTAACCGATGGAATATACTTACCTATACCGCTATCGACAGATTTTTGTAACTGCATGCGTCTTAAATTAGACGATGTTTTTGTTTTGTTTAAATCAAGCACCGTAAAGGTGGTGACTGTTAAAGTGGGACTTTCTACCCTTGAATAGTTGTTGTTCTCATCGCCGTTTAATACCCCTGTTAAATATGCCTCCCATTCGCTGGGGACATGGCATATGGTTAAGGGTACCATTTCCACATCGTCAAAAACGATTTTATCTGATTTTACTTCCCTAAAATGTGTGCCATTGCTCAGTTGGTGGTGTAAACCTGTATATGGGTCATAGGGCATATGCGTATGTAGTCCGTTTATATTTGGATGCACCCATGCTTCCAGCACATTTAAAGCCTGCTCCGCATCTAATACGCCCGCCCATTGGCTAATGTTGGTCAGAATCTCACTGAATTGCTTAATCAATTTATGGATATAAGCAATATCCATGAGTTGCGTTTTCGAATCTGCAGCACTGGGTATGGAAATCGCCAAGAAACAGCGGGTATGACGGATTTTAAAACATTGTTCTGTATATAAACTGTCCTTGTGGCAGTTTTCTAAATATCGCACCCGTTCCTTTAAAATCTTATGAACAATACTATTGTCCTGTGATTTTTGCTGCTGCCAATTGTATATCCATGGCAAGCTGTGCGGGCTCTCCCAACGGTATATTTGTACAGTGGTACCCTCTTCAAGACCATGACTTAATAACTTGGTTAAACTTTCCACATTGCTATCACCCATATGACCGTTAAGGGGCAAAAACTCCAACATAGCCCCGACACTATTTGTGTTGATAAACACCTGATCGTCATACACCCGATAGGGTAAAATTTCACAAAACGCCGGATAGCGAAACAATTCTGCCTTATCAAAATCTTTGTCATCAAAGAATGTATTTACAATTTGCTGTAACATATGGTACTTCCCTTATTTCCAACCCGCCGGCACAAACACTTTTTTAAGCACATGGGCTTGGTGGTAATTGCCCTGTTTATCTACAAACGGATAAAAATAAATAGTGCCAATCTGTTCCGGTGTTCGTAAATATGCATCTGACTGCGTTATGGCAGAGGGCGATGGCTTGTATACTTTTGTTTGCACAGATCGCTTAAATATTATGCGTCTACCTGTGCTAGGCGTTGTATCTGGTTGTATCTCTACCAACTGGGGCAATTCCACATTGTCCTGTGGCGGCTGTGTCGCAGAAGTACCAGTCGTTGCAGCACTACTTACTTGCTGTTTATCCTGTGTCGACCGTACAGAACTAGCACCAGACTCTGAAGTATTCGCAACTTGTTTGTTATCCTGTGCCGGCTGTGGTAAAGGCGTACCAGCCGTTGCCGTAATTTTATCTGTTTGTTGTCTAGTCTTATCCGCACTCTGTATATTAGCGGACACAGGATTTTGCTTTCCCACATGGGTACCGTCCGCCTGCGATATGGTTTGACACCCTTCGCCTTGCTGTAATGGACACAGCCACTCTTCGGTGATATTTTCACCTAGCAGGCAGCCACTTAAAGTAACCGATAGGGCAGTCATTATCAGTACCTTATCTAGCATTATTCGTCCTCCGCTAAAAACTGTTTAAAAGTATCCATGCCTTCATATCCGTACTGTACCGCCCCATCGGATTTTCGCACTGTGGTTGGCGTGCCAGACCAACCATTCGCCCCAGCAAAACTGTTCACTTTGGCGATAGCCTGCTTACCTACTTCACACCCGGTTAAGGTGTCCGGTAAAGATTTATGCTGCATGTAATATGCCAGCCACTTTTGCGGCGTATCGCTACACAAGATCTTTTCACTGGGAACCGCAGATCGTTCGCCAAATATACTACCAATCATGTAATATACTTTCACATGTGGCATATCTTTTAAATCCATATACTGCCGCCGACAATAGGGGCAGTTAATATCCTTAAATATAGCAATTTCCATATCCCCATCCCCTATCACAATGGCATTGCCTAACGGTAAATCGTCCCAATTCACTTGCTGTGTGGGTTTATAGTGTTGTTGGGGCGGGGCAACTGCTTGCTCTGTAAAACTAGACGACACTTCTTGTTGCGTATCCAGATCGTATATACTGCCAAACAATAAAAATCGTGCCTGTGCATCTGTATAAAACACATTGTCCCCCGCCGTGATCTTATACAGTCCCAAATCGCTACAACTGACCTCACGAATAGGGGTACTTTTTAAACGGCTCTTTAACGCCACAACCACATCGTTAATCTCCGTCTCATCACAAGTTTTTTTGACTGTCGCTTGGGCAATAGTCGCATAGGATAAAACCACTATCGCCAAAAACAACAATACATTGACCGTCCGTACCATGCGGCGGGTTATCTGTATGCCAAATACTTTGGGCAATGTGATGGGCTTGTTTAATATATTGCGTATCTGCATGTTTATTCTCCATTCTGTGCCATATTGTTAGCTGCCGCATAAGGCTGTTGTAAATGTACGCCTTGCAGGAATACAACCTCTACTTTTGTGCCTGATTGCAAACTGATAACAGGTTGATACTGCTCAGCCCGTTCGATAAGATATTGACTGATTCGGTCGGCAGAGTTTTTAAAACCTGTACCTATGCCCGCACCAAAACTATCTGTCAGTTTCTGCGTCCTACTGCGGTCGTCATTAAGCGTTGTTCTATTGCCAGTCGTAGTCGTGCTGCCAGAGGGTTGAAATGCCTGATTAACACCATCACCTAACCCACTGACTAAGCCGGCGATAAACGATTTTTCAACCAAATCGCCCTCACGGCTAATCACCGGACCACGAATGCCAGATTTACCCGTTCCTGCTGCATATCCGTGTACCTGATATTCATTGGCTTTGCCTTCACTAAACGAACAAGTCATGGTTATCGTGCGGATATACACCTTTTCACTGCTTAAATCCCCTGTGGCAGACCCGGTAATCATACAGCCCCGTAAATCAATCTGTTGTGGGCTACCGCCCTCAAATGCCACCGTCTTTGCCTTATCTGTTACTCTTATCAAAACCGGTTTAGGATCTGATTTAAAGCGTGTCCCTACGCCCGCATCAGCACCACTGATAATCACCGCAGAAACATAACTGCCCGCCGGCAAATATTCTTTTAATCGCCTGCCTACACCTGCATCTGTACCACTAAGCGTAAACTCAACAAGCCCTGAGCCGAATTTGGAACTTGCACCTTGCCCATCAATGCCTAACGGATCGCCCCCATCACTGTCAGCAGTGTTCCCATTGACAACAAAAGGATCTGTGCTATTAAATGGGGAATTCTGCACCATTGTCGGCGGCACACTAGCGTTTATTGCTTCCGCAGACCCTGTACTATCCAATGGCGAGGCAGAGCGACTATGCCTATCATTTTCTAGCCGTGATATGGTAGCAACTTGGGCATCAATCACCGCCTTAGCATTTTCTTCAAACTGTACCATTTGCGTATTTAAGGTTTCGACTTCCCGTTTTAACTGCTCATTTTCTGCCGAAGTATGTTCTATATTTTGCTGCAATTTAAGCACCGTATCAGACAACACTTGTAATTGCTCCTGCAACTGTTTATCGACAGTCTCCCCAAATGATGTAATCATTCTCCGATCCGCCATATATGCTGTCAAACGGTGGGTTTAGCTGTAAAGCAGGGCACATGGTTAGCGTCGACAAGGGCGATTGGGATAAATCGCAAGGCATTGCCAACGATTTTATGTTTCATGAAAACTGGATAACACACTGCCGCAGAGTGTTAAAACCCAATGGCACTATATGGATTAGCGGTACTTATCACGGTATATATGCTCGTGGATATGCCTTACAAAAAAACCAATTTCACATTTTAAACGATATAGCATGGTTTAAACCTAATGCATCGCCTAATTTATCCCGGCGGTTTTTTACCGCATCGCACGAAACTTTAATTTGGGCAAGAAAACACAAAGATGGCAAACATACTTTTCATTATGACCACATGCGAAATGGGGTATTTGACGGGGATATACTGAAAAACCCCCATAAACAGATGCGATCTGTATGGGCAATACCGCACACGCCCCCCTCAGAAAAAACACATGGCAAACACCCCACGCAAAAGCCGATAAAATTGTTACACCGCATTATAATCGCCAGCACCAATCCAGATGATATTATCCTCGACCCCTTTTGTGGCAGCGGCACCACAGGTGTAGTCGCAAAACAATTAAACCGCCGCTTCATTGGCATCGATATAAACACAGATTTTTTAGAAATCGTTAAACGGCGGCTGTCGCACATAGCCCATTGAAAGAGTATACACAATGGGTTAAAGGCGGGCTTGTAAGTTCCCCATAGGGCTATACGAACCGAAAAAGGGGGAGACGGTGTGGTCTCCCCTTTTGTGGTTTTTTGTTTTTACGGATAAAGTACCCCTTGTATTATCGTGTACGCCAATATGTTACCAGCGTTTTTGCCTTGTATTTTTTATCGCTTGTGGCTTTAAATGTAAAGGTAATTTTAACAGCCTTATTGGCAGTAGGACTATCAGCGGTCTTATGACCTATAAATACATCGTTACCTTGAGCAATTCTACCGTTTACACTTACACTGTTGCTATCGTCACCATCTGCAGTTAGGAAAGTATTATCGCTATGATCCATGTTTGCAATCTTTTTAAATCTATAGCCCAAAAGGTTGCTTGCTCCATCTGTAAGACCACTACTACTATCTTCGACATCCACTGTAACTTTACCGCTACCCCATCCCCCTGCGAGCACACCTGTTACGGCACTTCTAATACTTAGACCGGTGCCTTTAGACATCTGTGCAGTACTGGATCGACTCCACGAAGCATGTGCTGTTTTAACGGTTGCGGGGTAGTCTTGTCTGTCGATGGTATAGGTTGCTAGCTGTTTGCTGGTACCCGCTGTATAGTGTTTGTCGTTGGCTTTTGCGGTTATGGTTATCTTGACCTTACCTGCGGAAGTAGCACCTTTGAGTTTACCATCGGCTTGGTCGATACTTATGGTGCCGCTAGGTGCGTCTGTGGTATCTTTTACCACTGCCCAAGTAAACGCACTTGCTGCTTTACTGGAGGGCATGCTGTTATATGTCATAGTAAACTTGGTTGCGGTGCTATCTTTCCACGCATTGGCACCGCTTATGGTGGGTGCGGACATGTCGGCTAAACTACGAGTGGCGATAGCGTAGTTTGCCAATGTCATCGATCCGCTGTATTTTGGATCGTTGGCTTTTGCGGTCATGGTGATGATGACTTGACCTGAGGAGCTTACACCGCTTAGTTTCCCGTCTGGATCCATTGCTGGTGTACCATCAGGGGCATTCGCACCACTGGCTTTTGCTGCATTCCAGCTAAAGTTTGATGCTTTCGCCCCTCCTGATAGACCACTTGCAGGTAAGTTAGCATATTGCATATCAAATTTAACACCGCTATCTTTCCAGCGGTTGTTACCGCTTGCCAATGATACAGTTGGCACTGTTGTTACATCTGTGCCTAGTACCTGTTTGCTAACAGTAAAGTTTTGGTGGGCGATAAGTTCGGGCAAGTCGCCTTTGGCAGCACGGGTGATTTTCACCAACAATGTCCCTTTTTTGGTTAGTTTGGTGCCGTCAATAACACCCGTTTTGTTATTGATGGCATCACTGAGATTACCGCTAACAAGTCCAGAAGTGGTGCTGGTGTAGCTGCTTACAGACACGCTATTTGCCAATATTTCAAATTTAAAGTCGCCGCCGTCCCCTGTTTTAAAGTCTACGCCTGCATCGGTGGTTTTTAACTTGTAATCGGCGTTAAAACCACTCTTGCCCCATTTGCCCCCATTTCGGGAGGCACCATCAGAACTCATAACACCTTTTGTCGTGGACAGCGTAAAGGTTTTTGATACATCTGCATACTCAGGGTGCTCGAATACAACAGTAATTGTAGCAGGGGATGTAATTTCAGCCGTTATGGTTAAGCTTTTTTTATCGTTAGCAATGGTTATTTTAGATTCGGCAGAAGCTAAACTTTTAATCGCCCAGTCCGATTTTTTGGTCTGTACACCAGCAACCGTCAATTTGGCAAGTATATCTTCGGCATTGACCACCTTATTACCAGACCCATACGGCACCACAAGGTTTGCCATGGTCAAGGTATCCGTCATGGCGGCAGCTGTTTCCACATATACCTGTTTGCTTTGATAGCCATCTAGCTGATAGGTCAGCTTTAATATGGCTTTATTGGCATCTGTTTTATCTTCTAAAATACTGTTATAGGTAACAGCTCCAATTGGCACATTACTGCCTGCTATGTCTGTAAATTCGAAATCTGTACCCTCTGTACCTGTATTATCGACAATGGCTGCTGTAACTGTTGGGGTAACCCCATTAGGGACGCCACTGATAAACGATTTTACATCGTATTTATTGTTATTCTTTAGTTTAAGTGCGGTGTCTTTGCTGTTGCCATCTCCATTGCGAATTTGATTGTTGCCCTGCTTGGAGGAAACACTAGGACTGCCAAAGACTTTAATAGTTTCGGCTTCGGCGGTTTTGACTTCATAACTTCGCTCGACCTTATCGTAGCGTTTGTCCCATGCGGTGCCGCCGCCGTTTTGTTGCCTAGTATTTGATGTGCCAAAGGCAAATTTAAAGCCGGCGTATACATTCGTCTGTGCCGATGACGATTTCGGTTTGTCGTATTCGCCCCGAATCGTTATGATACTGTTCGGTTTAAATTCTAAAATCAGCTTATTCCCCTGTTCGACCTTGTCGGCAACCCCATCGAATTTATAGGTGTTTAAACCGATATTCAGGGTATCTGTAAGGTTGCCTTTGGCGGTCATGTCGAAGCCTTTCATAACCTTTCGCCCTAAAATAACCGCACTGCCCATAGGACGATACATATTTGCCGATAGATCGAATCCCCCAGTTTTTAATTCCAGACCAAGCGATAAGCGTTTATAGGCTTTATTGCCGAATGTATAAAACTTGCCGGCACCGTCTTTGCTGTCGATAAATATATTTGCCCCTATAAGGGTGGTTCTGGCATCATTGATAGCGTTACGGGTACCAAAGCCAATATTAAAAGTGTTTTCCGCCCCCTTGCGGCGTAAAGAAGTTTGTAGGTACCGGACGGCACTCTTGTTTTCCCGCAACACCTTAAAGGCGGTTAGGTCATAACTGAGTTTTTTGTTTGTATAGCCAAAGCCGCCCTCGAGCCATTGAAAGATACCTTTTTTGTTGACCGAATCGACCAATACGCCACCCGTACGGCTGACCACTGTATCCGTGTCGTTGGTTAATATAGGGGTTGCCCATGTCAGTACAACCGCACTTGTGCTGATAAGAAATATTTTTTTCATTGTCAAAAATCCTTTGTAAAAAAACCAGTTGTTAAAAATGTACACTCTGTAAGTATAACATTTTTTTTTTTTTCGGTGTCAAGGGGTTTTTTCGATATTTTTTACTTTCTACTTATAGATGTTTTAAAAAAATGTATTACAATAAAAAGAACACATAGTAAAAAAGATAGCATTATAATACATTTTAGTGTTGACAAACACGACAATTTGTCATAAAATAACAGATATGCAAAACACCGATTTTAACCCACAAGATGTCATGAATATGGTATCCAGTATGTTGGATAGGGGCGTTGTAATAGCATATACAAAACATGCCACCGAACGGATGAAACAACGGGGTATTACACCAAATGATGTTTGGTATTTACTAACGCACGGACGATGTGATTATATTCGGACGATGGGGCAAAATAAACGCTGGAAATATAATATTTATGTGCGTAGGGGTAACGATATTATGACTGCAGTTACTATACCAAGCGAGCGAGGTGGTATCAAAATTGTAACGGTTTATTGGAATGACAAAGGGGGATAATGCAATGTATCATTATGACTTTTCGGGCTTATCTAATGTATGGGTAAACGGCATACAGGAATATATAGACGCAGACGGGGATCATGTTATTGCTGTGCCGTCGTCTGTCGATATGGAATTGTTAAAAATGGTTACCACCAAAGACAGCACCATCAACAGCGAAGAAGTGCAATATTTACGATCTGCATGCAACAAAACCCAATCAGAATTAGCCACTATATTCGGCATAAGTGTACGGACTGTACAACGGTGGGAACAAGGGACGAAACAAATAGACGGTGCCCATGATTTACGATTACGCATACTGGCGGCACAGCAATGGCTACCCAAAAAAATTGTCAATAAAATCGTCCAATTGATGGGTAAGCCCCTAAAACCATACGAAGAACAAAACTACTATATCGATGTGGACGAAATTGCCAAAAAATCTGCCTAATCACTTGTATCTACTGTGCGTGGGGGTGGGGGTGTTCGATGAATTTGACAACAAGGCTTCTTGTGGTATGCAGGCTAAAAAAGAATGCCCCAATGGTACCCATTATTAACAACCATTTAAAGTCTGCAAAAGCCTGTTGTTGTGAAATAAATAAGAATACATACCAAAATGAAATGCTGTTAAACACGCTGGATGTCGCCAAAAATATACCCCACATATGATTCGGTTCTGGCTGAATATGAACCACTATCCACGCCCAAAAAACCAAACACAAGGTAACGCCAAAAGCAAAAGCCGTAGGCAACACAATAAAATCTGTTATAGCAATTGTCATCTCTGCTTAGAGTGCTGTCTGTTTATCGTTACATAGGAAAGCACAGCACCCAAAACAGACACCGCAAGCACCACTGAGAAAGTCGTAGAAATGGACGCCCCAACAAACGCTCCACTGAAAAATCCCAGAAAAACACTTTCAATATTTTTTGTCATAGTACAAACCTTTCCTAGTTACGGCGGAACCCAATGTTCCCCACTATGCTGCCATCATACCCTATTTTTAAACCAAACACAACAACAAAATTCAAAAAACGACAATGTATATATGTTATGGGGTTAGGTAGCGTTGGAACGCTCGTAAGACTTCCGTGTATACTTGTCGTTTGAATGGGACGATAGTGTCGACCAGTTTATCCGCATCCAGCCATTGCCATGCTTTGAATTCTGGCTCGGGGGTGTCGATGTTTATGACGGTGTCTGGGGCGGTGAGTTTTAAGGCGTACCAGATTTGTTTTTGTCCTTTGTATTTGCCGCCCCACCTGTTTTTCACAAAATCCGCCGGCAGGTCATAGTATATCCAATCGGGGGTTTTTGCCACGATATGACAATCGGCTTTTGTGACGCCGATTTCCTCGTACAGTTCCCGCCACATGGCGTTTTCTGTGTTTTCGTTTTTGTCTATACCGCCTTGCGGCATTTGCCAATATGTGCTGGTGTAATCTATCCTAGCACCCACCCAGATTTTGCCATCGGGGTTTATCAGCATAATGCCCACATTAGGGCGATACAGATCGGGATTTTTGGGATCAGACATGTTATTGTGCTTTGGCTTGATTTTCTCTCCAGATAAGTGTTTCCAACACATCCAATGCCCGTGCCAACATGTAATCCGTTTGGTTTAAGGACTTTTGTTGTTCGGTTTGTTTTTTGCTACCGTCTGCGTGGTCGATGGATTGCTCAGAAGTCTTTTTGTCGGTAGTTTTGTCTGTAGTTTCTTCTTCTGTCGTATCGGGTTTGTCAGATTGTGCGTTGTCCAGTGCTTTTGACAATTGCCCTTCCCCATAATCGCCCCGGGTGAATTCCTTTTCGATTGTTACCGGTGAAGCTTGAATATCTGGCACAATACCGACTTTTTGGATACTGGTACCGTTTGGCGTATAGTATAGGGCGGTGGTGAATTTTGCCTCCATGTCTTCCGATAGCGGTAAAGTGGACTGTACGGAGCCTTTGCCAAAAGTGCGTTCACCGACAATGATTGCCCGTTTGTGGTCTCTTAAGGCACCGGCGACGATTTCGGATGCGGATGCGGATCCCCGGTTTACCAATACCACAATCGGTGCCCCATTGGTAATATCCCCAGCGGTGGCGTTTGCCCGCTGATTTTGGTTGGCATCTCGCCCACGAATCGACACGATTTCCCCTTGTGTTAGAAAGCTGTCCGATACGCTGATGGCTTCGGTCAACAGACCGCCCGGATTGTTACGCATATCGATAATGTATCCCCGTAGCGGTGTTTCTGAGTCCTGCTGTAACTTATTCACTTGTGCGTGTAGGTCTTTGGTCATATTTTGTTGGAACTGTACCAATTTAATATAGCCGATGGCGTTGCTTTTGAGTTCTGATTTGACGCTGGGTACTTTGATGATGGCACGGGTGATGGTAACATCGAACGGCGTTTCATTTTCACGGAAGATTTTTAAGGTTACATCCGTGTCCGGTTCGCCCCGCATGCGTTTGACCGCTTCTTCGTATTCGAGGTTTTCTATGTAAGTGCCGTCGACTTCGATAATCAAGTCCCCCGATTCGATACCGGCTTGTTGGGCGGGGGTGCCGTCGATAGGTGCCACCACTTTGATGGTGTTGGTTTTGGTATCGGGGACAATGTGAATGCCCAAGCCACCGAACTTACCGGTTGTCGATTCTTTGAATTTTTCTACTTCTTTGCCGACCATGAATGTGGAATGCGGGTCGAGGCTTTTTAACATGCCTTTGATGGCGGCTGTAATCAGTTCGGATTTTGATTTTTCTTCCACATAGTGTTTGCTCAGCTGGTCGAGCATAACGCCGAAAGTTTCTATCATACGGTAGTCTTCCTCACGGGAATCTTCGGGGGTGGCACTGTATGCGGTAACGGCGATAGTTGTTGCAATACTGAAAATTACAATTTTAAAAAATTTGGTCATACTAAAAAAGTCCCTTCACAATAAAAAAAGTCCTCTCACAATGTGCGTGATTGATAACGATGTATCCATAATAACGGATTTTCCACTTTGGTGCCATACCTAATTTCGATTTTAAACGGGGTATTTTGCGTATTGGTGGTGCCAATGGGGTCTTTTTCCAGTACCCAATCGTTATTTTGCACATATATCTCATTGAATCCAATAAGCACAGTGTGGTATCCCCGTTCGTGGGCAATTATCACGATTTTACCTAGTGCATTAAACGCCCCAACGAATGCCACATAGCCGTCGAAGGGGGCAACCACTTGGGCGTTGGCTAGGGTTTTGATGTAAATACCGTCCGATACGGCACCATTTTTTAAAGGCTGTTGAAACTTGGTAATAATTTTGCCCGCCACCGGGGGGGTAATGGGCGTGTTTTCCATAGGAAATAGGCGGATGCGTTGCGGGCGGATATGGCGATTGTCCAAACGGTTGTGTAGGGGTTGGACTCGCTGTGGTATATTTTGCAACGATTCTATCTGCTGTTGCAAGGTGTGTTGTTGCTGTTGCAAATTGGCGATGGTTTTTGCATCTCTGGTTAAAGTGGCGTTGTATGCGGCGATTTTTGCTTGTAACGATGTGGTCGAGTGCCGCATGAGTTGCTGTTGTTGCTCGAGGTCGGCTTGTTTGTCGGCAAATTGTGCTTGCAGGATGCTCAGGCGGTTGTAGGTATCGATAAGCAGTTGGCGTTTTTGCTGTATTTGTGGCATAATCGTTTGTAGTAATCCGATTGCCATCATACTGCGTTTGGGCGTGTCAGGGGATAGGAATATGGCAATATTTTTGTATTTTTGCAGATTTTGGGCAATGGGTATCAACGATGCCAATTGGCGGGTTGCGGTGCTGAGTAAGCGTTTTAAGGATTTTTGTTGCCTTTGAATTGTCATTATATCTCGATTTAATTGCAGGATAGTGCGTTCTTGCTGTTGTATATTTTCTGCGTTTTGCTGCATTTGCAAGCGTAGGGTGGATACTTTGGTGCGTAAATTTTGTTGCGTGGTTTGTTTATCGGCGGTTTGTTGCTGAATCTGGGTCAGCTGTTGTTGCGTAACCGCCAGCCTATCGCTGGTGTTGGCGAATCCATTAGCGGTGTATAGTACGGTTAAAAATCCTATAAGTGTACGCATGGTATGGTTACTGAATCAGGCTGGTTGCGGTCATTTCCACAGGCTGGGCGATGCCCATCAGCTGTAATATGGTTGGGGCAATATCGCCCAGTACGCCATCGTTTACTTTTATGTCCCCCGCCCCACAGATGATAAAGTGTACGGGATTAAGGGTGTGTGCGGTGTGCGGTTGGTTTTTGTCCGTGTCATACATAATGTCGCAATTGCCATGATCGGCGGTTACCACCAAGCATCCGCCCAACTCTTGCACTGTCTGCCACAGCTTGCCAACACAGGTGTCTACGGCTTCACAGGCTTGTATTGCCGCTTGTAAATTGCCCGTGTGTCCGACCATGTCTGGGTTGGCATAATTGACAATCACCATGTCGATGTCCCCCTGTTGCAGGCGGTTTATTAAGGTTTCGGTTAACGGATAGGCACTCATTTGCGGTTGTAGGTCGTATGTTGCCACTTTTGGGCTGGGGGTTAATAATCGGTGTTCGCCGACAAAGGGTGACTCCCTGCCGCCATTAAAGAAAAAAGTCACATGCGGATATTTTTCTGTCTCAGCGGTACGGATTTGGGTTTTGCCTGCGTTTGCCACCACTTCCCCCAAAGTGTTTTTTAGCGGTTGTGGCGGATATAAAACGCTCATATAGCGACTGTGCTGTTGTGAATAGTGTACCATTCCCATAGGCTGTAACATTTGTGCCGTATGTTGCGGGAAAATATCAAATGTGGTATCACATAAAGCGGTGAGAAGCTGTCTTGCCCTGTCCGCCCGAAAGTTGCTACACAGCACCGCATCCCCATGTTTAAAACCGCTGTAATTGCCGATGACACAAGCGGGGATAAATTCGTCTGTGATAGCGTTGTTGTGGGCATCGCTGATGGCATCGGTGGCGGATACATATGTTTTTTCGCTTTGTGCACAAGCAATGGCATCGCAAGCGGTTTGTATACGGTCCCAATTGTTATCCCGATCCATTGCCCAATAGCGTCCCGTAAGCGTAACAATTGGGGCAGCGGTGTTTTGCTGTACATAGTCGATATATGTCTGTGCGGCGGTGGGGGGCGTATCCCGCCCGTCCGTAAACACATGCAGATACACCGGGATACCCTGTTGCAAAACAGCATTGGCATAGGTTACCACATGCGACTGATGTCCGTGTACCCCGCCATCGGAGACAATACCGACAATATGGGCGGTACCACCACTGGTTTTTAAGCGGGCGATATACTCTATGTATGTGGGGGTGCGGGTAAAGGCAAGGGTTTTACAGGATTGGTCGATTCTGGGTAGGGTTTGCAGGACAATGCGCCCGGCACCGATGTTGGTGTGTCCCACTTCGCTATTGCCCATTTGCCCCTCAGGCAGCCCCACCGCCAAGCCACAGGCTTGTAGGCGGCTGGACGGATAGGTGGACAACAAGCGGTCAAACACCGGGGTATGTGCCAGTTTCGGGGCATTGTACGACGGGTTTTTTTCATCGCCCCAGCCGTCCAGTATACACAGCACCACAGGTTTTTTACGCATGTTTTTTTCTCCTTATTATATCATATTTTATGGTACGGGTGTCCATCTAAAATTGTCCGCACCCGATATAATTGTTCACACAAAATCCCCCGTGCCAACATGTGGGGTAGGGTCATTTTGCCAAAACTGATAACCAGAGTTGCCATATCCCGTATACGGGCGGACAGCCCGAATGCCCCGCCGATAACAAAGTAAATATCGCCCGCCCCGTGCGTGTGCATATCCTGTATACAGCGGGCAAAATCGATGCTGGGCATGGTTTTTCCCCGCTCATCGAGGGCAATCAGCACCGCATTTTTAGGGATATGTTTTAATATAGCATCGGTTTGCTGTTGCTTTTGTGTGTCCGCATCACCCGTATTTTTGCCCTCGATTTCGACAATGCGAATAGGGGTTTTACAGCGACCGATATAGGTGCGGCACAGGTCGTACTCCGCCCCTTTTTTTAATGTGCCAACCGCTATTATTGTCCATGCCATGTAAAACTACCTGTATTGTAAAGAACATTGTATCAAGCACTGGACGGGGGGGCTTGCCACAATTTTTCTAGGTTGTAAAAATCCCGCACCTCTGGGCGGAACAGGTGCACGATTACATCGCTCACATCCATAACCACCCAATCCCCATGCGTTTTACCAGAAATAAGCGTATCTTTAAAACCGGTTTTGCGGATTTTTTCCTCCACATACCGGCACAGGGCAATACAGTGCCTGTTGGTGGTGCCGGAGGCAATCACCAAATAATCCGCATAATCGGCTTTGCCCGCCAGTGGAATAGTAACAATGTTTTCGGCTTTGTTAAAGTTCAGGGTTTCTGTGATAAGCGGCAGCATTTGCTCTACGGGTAACAAGGTCATAAAGGTATATCTTTTATTAGGTTGTCTGTTGTTTCTGTATGTGTTGTGTGTCGTATATCGGTGGCACACTCCGTATAGTGGGTGCTGTCGATATATGTCCAAATATGGGGTGTGTTTTGCCAAATATCTGAGACGGGTACCTGCTGCAATATATCATAACAGGGGCTGTTTTGCAAGCTGTCGAAATGCGTATTTGGGCGGGCAAAAACAGCGATGGGTACCATACGGGTAATATCTTGCCAACGGTGCCACAAATGAAATGTAACCATGTTATCCGCCCCCATTAACCAGATAAAGTGTGTGTCTGCATGGGTGCGTTGCAAGTGGCGGATAACATCGACCGTATAAGTGGATTGTAAAGCGGTTTCAATGTCTTTGACAACAATAGCGTCCACATGGGCGGTATGGGCTTGTGCCTGTGCTATGCGTTCTGGTAGGGGGATATAGCTATGCCCCTGTTTGAGGGGATTTTGTGGGGTTATTAACCACCATACCGCATCGATGTTTAGGTGCTGTAAAGCGGCTAAGGACACACCCACATGCCCGTTGTGGGCGGGGTTAAACGAGCCGCCTAATACGGCGATTTTTTGGCGGCTTACAGGGGCGACCATGCGGTGTTCTCAGCACTTGTGGTTTCGGGGGTGTTGGATGTGTCCGTATAAGGCTTGACGATTTCATATAAGGCTTGCAGTACAGCTTTGACATTTTCGCCACTGATAGCCGACATGGTCATGATTTTTGCGTCCGTTACGGCGGACAGGGCGTGCAACATGGGGGCGATGATTTCGGGAATCAGGGCATCGATTTTGTTTATCACCACAATTTCCGGTTTTTTGGCTAGGTCGAGACTATACTTGGTGATTTCTCTACGGATGGTTTGGTAATCGTCGACCACATTTTCACGGCTGCCATCGATTAGGTGCAACAACACCCGGCACCGTTCCACATGTCCCAAAAACCGTGTACCCAAGCCCTGTCCGTCTGCTGCCCCCTCGATGAGACCGGGGATGTCGGCGATAACGAATGCGTGGTTGTTGTGGTATACAACGCCCAAATTTGGGTGTAGAGTGGTAAACGGATAATCGGCAATTTTGGGTTTTGCCCGTGAAGTTTTCGATAACAATGTGGATTTTCCTGCATTCGGCAAGCCCAGCAACCCTACATCGGCAATCAATTTTAACCGCAACCATATCCACATGTCGGCTCCGGGCCAGCCCGGTTCAGCGGTGCGGGGGGCTTGGTTGGTGGCGGTTTTAAACGCTGTGTTGCCCCGCCCGCCATCACCGCCTTTTAACAGCAACACTTTTTCCCCAACCATAGTCATATCGGCAATTATGGTTTGCTTGTCCGGTGATAAAATCTGTGTACCTACGGGGACTTTTAACACCACATCGGCACCGTTTTTACCGTGCCTGTCCCGCCCCATACCGCCATCGCCTCGGGCGGCTTTAAAGTGTTGGGCGTACCTGTAATCGATCAAGGTATTTAATCCCTGCACCGCCTCGATGTATACGCCACCGCCATCGCCCCCATTGCCGCCATTGGGTCCGCCAAACTCGATATACTTTTCCCGGCGAAAGCTGACCGCTCCAGCCCCGCCATCGCCACTTTTAATATAAATTTTTGCTTGATCTAAAAATTTCATTTTTTAATGTGTTTTTTGCTATATGCACGGCATCACACATAAAAAACACACGCCCAAACAATACAGGGCATGTGCTTTCAATCAAATGTATGACAACGGCAAATTATGCAACCGGTGTTACATGAATAGTTGTGCGTTGGCGAGTCTTTTTGAATGCCACATTGCCCTCGATTAATGCAAACAGGGTGTGGTCTTTGCCCATGCCCACATTTTGTCCCGGATGGAACTTTGTTCCCCGTTGGCGGACAATGATGTTGCCAGCGACAACTTTTTCGCCGCCAAACTTTTTCACCCCTAAACGGCGACCTTCTGAATCCCGACCGTTGCGGGAGCTACCGCCTGCTTTTTTGTGTGCCATTGTTGTGTTCCTTTCTTGCGGTTATGCCTTAATGTCGACAACTTCGACCACGGTTACCGGCTGGCGGTGTCCGTTTTTACGGCGATAGTTGTGACGGCGTTTTTTCTTGAAAATGATAATTTTTTTGTTGCGGGTCTGTGCCACCACTTTAACGGTTACGGTTGCTCCTTTAACCAACGGATCGCCGACAACGGGGGTTTCCCCGCCGATAAACAACACATCGGAAATCTGAATTTTTTTCCCTTCCTCTGCGGTCAATTTTTCCACCCGCAACACATCGCCTTTTTGGGCTTTGTATTGCTTGCCACCTGTCTTAAAAATAGCGTACATATCATATAGTCCTTAATGGGTTGTTGCGTATTCTGGTGGTTCGTACTCGGAACACTTTTACATATACCATGATACAGCATTATACTAAAAAATCCTTGTAGCGACAAGAATCACTGCCCATATATACAGTATATAATCCGTAAAGTCAACAGCTGTTATGACAATTTTGTCTACGACAGCTTTGTCTTTAAAATTTTCGAGGCGGTTGCCATGTCTAGGGTGGCATCATAGTTGGATTTTAAATAGCCCATAACCTTGCCCATATCCGCTATTGCCGTTGCCCCAACTGCAGCGATAGCCGTGTCGACCGCTTGTGTAATGGCGGTTTCATCCATCATAGCGGGCAGGAATGTTTCGATAATGGCAATTTCTGCCGTTTCTTTTGCCGCTAGCTCTGGACGGTTGGCGTCCGTGTACAGGGCTGCCGATTCGCTGCGTTGCTTAACCATGTTTTTTAAAATGGCTACAATGTGGTTGTCGTTTACGCCGTCCGTGTTGCCTTTGGCACGGGCGGCAATATCTGCATCTTTGATTCGGGCTTGCACCATGCGGATAACCTGCAAAGTATCCGTCTGTTTGCTTTTCATAGCCCGTTTCATAGCATCGGTAATCTGTGTACGCATAATCTGTTGTTTTCCCCTCGTATATATAGTGCCATAACGGGCACCGTGTAACCGTATTTTGAGTACTTTTTTTAAATCATTGCTTGACGATGGGGCGATTATATCATAAAACACTGGGAATGCAAACAGAGTATTTATATCGAGGACAATAATGAGTACGCATGATTTTTCACAAGTCGTGATTCCACAAAATGCCACCGCTGTTTTGGTATTAGAAGACGGTACCGCTGTATTTGGCAAAGGGGCGGGGGCGGAAAATACCACCGTTGCGGAAATGTGTTTTAATACTTCGATGACTGGCTACCAAGAGATCATGACCGATCCGTCTTATGCGGGGCAGTCTATTTTGTTTACATTTCCCCATGTGGGCAATGTGGGGGCGAATGACGAAGATTTTGAAACCGCTGTTCCCTATGCTCGGGGGGCGGTTATGCGGGCGGATATTACTTCGCCATCGAATTGGCGGGCGGCACAGCATTTTGATACATGGTTACAAGCCCACAATTTGCCGGCGATTTGCGGTGTCGACACCCGGGCATTGACCGCCCGTATGCGTGATTATGGGACGCCAAAGGGGGTGATTTGCCACGACCGTTCGGGGGATTTTGATGTGCCCACACTACACAAAATGGCACAGGATTGGTGTGGCTTAAAGGGTACGGATTTATCGCCTGCTGTCAGCTGTGATACCCCTTATGAGTGGTACGACAGCCTGTGGACATTACACGGGGGATACGCTCAAGGTGTTAATTTTAAATACCATGTGGTCGCCATCGATTATGGGGTGAAAAAAAATATTTTACGCAACTTAGCCCAACAAGGGTGTAAGGTAACCGTAGTACCGGCAACCACCCCCGCCGAAGACATTTTTGCCTTAAAACCCGATGGGGTGTTTTTGTCCAACGGTCCCGGCGACCCAGAGGCAACCGGTGTGTACGCTATCCCGGTTATTCAGCAGATTGTCAATGCGGGTATTCCCACCTTTGGTATTTGTTTGGGACACCAGATGCTTGCCTTAGCCATGGGGGCAAAGACGGAAAAAATGCACTTCGGGCATCGGGGGGCAAACCACCCTATTAAAGACCTAACCACAGGCAAAGTGGAAATCACTTCGCAAAATCACGGCTTTGTGGTCGATCGGCACAGCCTGCCCGATACGATTGAGGCCACCCATTTTAGCCTGTTCGATAAGTCACTGGCGGGGATTCGGGTAAAGCACAAACCGGCATTTAGTGTCCAGTATCACCCAGAAGCATCGCCCGGACCGCAGGATTCCCATTATTTGTTTGTTCGCTTTGTCGATCTGATACATCGGTATAAAACCCCATAAACAGGCAAAAAATATATGCGATTTCGCTATTTTGTCCTGTTGCTGTTGTCGGTCATTATGGGGGCGGGGGTGTTGTTGGTACAAACCATTGATTTTGTCCCCTATGCCCGCAGTCCTATCAGTACCCATGTGTATTGGCAGAAAAACCCAACCTTAAATGGGGTGCATCGCCGTATTCAAGATGGAGAAGATGTGAACGCCTATTCCGAATACGGCTGGACGCCGATTATGTTTGCCATTCAGACCGGCAACACGGATATTGTAAGGGCTTTGGTGCGGGCAGGGGCGGATGTCAACGCTATTGCCGAAGACAGTTCGACCGCCCTTATGCAGGCGGTGATTACCGCCACTAACCCCCATATGATCGAAGCGTTACTGGCACTGGGGGCGGATATGACCACACGGGACAAACACGGGCGAACCGCCTACGATTATGCCACGCAAAACCCAGATTTACAAGGTACAGATATTGTCGCCAAACTTTTTCCCTAACATATATTGACAGGGGCGTTTTTGTGTGCTAGTGTGTGTACTATTAACCCATACAGGGTATGGGTATATTGTTACATTTTTATCTGGAGGACACACAATATGAAACATGTTATATGTCGAATGGTTTTCATCGCTATAGGGTTGGTAGTAGGGGGGACTTCTGTACAAGCACAAGATATACATCATGGCTATAATGCACCAAAAAGTAAGACGGGCTATACGGTGCCGAATGCTCGAAGTATGATGGGCTATAACACGACGGGCAATATGGACATCGATACGATGATGCAAGCCCATGCAAAAATGGCAGAAGCATACACAATAATGGCACAGGCCCAAATTATGATGATGAATGCCATGCGTACAGGTACCATGCCAACCGCACCGCAACAAAACGACGGTATGATGCAGCCGCAAAATATCCCCATGATACAACCACAAAATAACGGTATGATGGGTGGCGACATGATGCCACAAAACGAAGACAACTAACAGCTGGCTTTTGTGTATACACATGCTACAATTTATGATGATATGAGGAGTACCACTTATGAGTATACAAAAAATATGCCTATATCGATGGGGACGGGTGTTGTTATTACGGGTGTGCGTGGTGGTTGCAAGTACAGGGGGTGCTGGGGCTATATATGCCAGCAACCACGACTCGGGCGGTGTGGAAAATCATATACCCCCCGCACAACAGGTGCAAAATATGCAACAACATAGCGGACAAGATGTACAAAAAAATTGGCATAATTCACAACCACAAGGCATAACCCCCATACCGGGCATTCGTAACCAACCGTGGGTAAACGACTATCAAAGTACCGCATCGAAGGTGGTGAATACCTATTGTGCATTGGTAAACGAAGTGCTAAATAGCACAGGACTAATCGATACCCTCTCAAGTCAGGCGGTGCCACAAAATATACCCCAGCAAAACCCACAACAGGGGCATACGGGACAAGTGCCACAACAACCTATGGGAAAATTGGCTCCATAATAGTATATATATGCCCTTTGTGATAATATCAACACCGCCCGTTTAATATCGGCATAAAAACCAAACAACACATCAAATCCATGTTATATATATAACATAATAAGCAGTTTTATATAATATAACAAGCAATTTTATATAAACATAATACGGGTATAATCTGTGTTGCAAAACGAATCACCTATACAGATATATCGATTCGAAAGCGGGTGCGGTGCCCATTATAGGTAGATTATTTTTTCAAAAACTTTTTTATAAAAAATACATATTTTTCAATGTGTTGTATAAAAAAATGGCTGTTTTTTTATGTATCGTTATAAAAAAATGTTTTTTTAGGGGTTGCTTTTTTCAGTTTTTTATATATATCCTGTAGACGGATTTTATGATATAAACCGATGTAGTATTTAAGTTTTATGTCTATTCATGTAAACGGTATTTTGTCGTCTTATTTGATTTAGATGTTAATATAGGAAGTGAAAAGTGATGAAGCGTTTGCTTTGCAATAAAGGAATGTTTATGATGGCGTCTTCTTTGTACGCTGTCGGTGTGCTTTGCGGTGATTTTGCTTATGCTGGGGGGCTGCCTAGCAATGGTAAAGTGGTCGATGGGCATGTGCATATACAGTATCGGGGCGATACTCTCGACATCGACCAGAGCTCCGATAAGGCGGTTATCGATTGGGACAGCTTTTCTGTCGGCAAAGGTAATACGGTAAATTTCAATCAACCCAGTAGCAGTTCTGCGACCTTGAATCGGGTGACGGGGGATTTTACTTCTGAGATTGCTGGACGCATTAATGCGAATGGCAGTGTGTTTTTGGTCAATCCTAACGGCTTTATGATTACCAAAGACGGGGTTATCGATACGGGGAGTTTTGTCGCCTCAACCCTCGATATCGATACCCAAGATTTTCTAAACGGCGATTATACATTCACCAAATCCAAAAAAAGCGGCATTGTCGACAATCAAGGCAATATTTCTGTCGATGACGGCGGTTTTGTGGCGTTACTGGGTGGGGCGGTGAAAAACGATGGTACGGTGCGGGCACTTGTCGGCAAAGTGGGCTTTGCCGGCGGCGAAAAGATTGTCATGTCGTTCGGCAACAGCGATTTTTTACGGGTCGAAGTGCCAACGGACAAATGGGAACAATTGACCGATTCGCAAGGCAATAAAGTCTCTGCCACCCTTGATTTGGGCGGCGAAATTGATGCACGGGGTGGTTTTATCGATATAACCGTTGCCGATGCGTCCGATATTCTCCGCCAAACTATTTCTATCGATGGGATTGTGTCTGCAAATACCGTGTCCTCAAAAGACGGGGTTATATCGATCAGCGGCGGCACGGTGGGGATTACCGGCACGGCACGAATCACCGCTGATGCGGATTATGCGGATGCGGGACAGATTACCATCGATGCACAATCGCTGAATGTATCGGCTGCCGTATCTGCCGCCGCCGCAACGGGCAAAGGCGGGACGGTTAAAGTATCGTTGCAACAGGGGGCAAGCCTCAATCGGGGGGCGGTGTTTGATGTCAGCGGTAAACAGGGCGGCCGCTTGTCGTTCATCGGTGGATTGTCCGGCAATAAAGTGTATAAAATCGTAGGCACGGGCGATTTTATCGCTGATGGCAGCACCGGCACAGGTGGATACATCGACATATCCAACAAAAACGGCTTGGTTGGGCTGTTTTCTGGTACGGTATCGGCACAAGGTGCGGTCGAGGGCGGGCGAATCCGTATCGGTGGGGCGTTTCAAGGTGGGGCATACGACCCAAAAACCAGCTCTCTCGACAACAAAACCCAACATTTATTTGTAACCCGCTGGGCGGACACCCCCTCAATTGTTAGTGCCGCTAAGGTGTCGTTAGGCACAGGTGTAAACATCGATGTATCGTCCGCATCGGGTACGGGGGGTACGGCGATTTTATGGGCGGATCACACCACCAACAACTATGCCCAAATCACTGCAACCGGTAATACGGGCGGTGCGGTGGAAATATCCGCTAAGAAAAAAGTCGACAGCTTCGGTTTAAAACGGCTTGCGGTAGGTAACGGTGTTATTTTACTAGACCCGAAAAATGTGATTATCGGCAAGTTTGTCGATGGGCTTTCACAGGCAAAACGCATTATGTCCACAACCCCACTAGCAGGGTTTACATTCGACCTAGATAACAATGATAATTTTGGCACCTCTGTTGCCCTCAGCGGAGATGGCAGCCGCTTAGCGGTAGGGGCAAGGTTCGACGATACGGGGGCATCCAATAATGGTGCCGTATACCTGTTTACGGTCGAAGGTACGGGATCGGAGTGGGGCAGTGCGTTACAGCAGCAATACAAAATCGCTTATGGATCCGGTCTTAATGTCAAAAGAGGCGGGGCAAAATTTGGGCAATCGGTGGCGTTTAATGATGACGGTACCAAGTTGGCGGTGGGCATGCCCCTTGCCCATAAAGCCAATTCCGCTTACGGGGTAGGTTATGGTAGAGTTTTCTTGTTTTCCATCGATGGCAAAGATTGGGGCACAAGCGTTACCAGAAATAGTTATGTAGAATATGGGGGCAATGGATTTTTTGGTGCCAGCGTTGCCCTAAGCAATGACGGTACCAAATTGGCGGTCGGTGAAACGGGTGGTAGTTCGGGTGGGCAATCTCATGTGGGGTCTGTGTCTTTATTTACCTTATCGGGCAGCGGATCCAACTGGGGAACGCCGTCAAATCGCAATCGTACGGTACGGCTTTCACATAATCTTGGGGGGGCATCTATTAGTTTAAGCTATGGCGATGCGTTTGGATTTTCTGTTTCCTTAAGCGGTGATGGATCGAAACTAGCGGTAGGGGCTGAGGGTGATGATACGGGGAAAACCGATGCAGGGGCGGTGTATTTGTTTACTGTTGGCGGTGCTTCGTGGGGGACTTCTGTTACCAAGACCAACAAAATTACCGATGGGGACGCCGGTCTTTCTTTGAACACCAGAAGTTTTTTTGGCGAAGGTGTTGCCCTAAGCGATGATGGCAGCAAATTAGCAGTAGGCTCCATATTCGACACCAACAATTTAGGCAGGGTGTATTTGTTTACTGTGGGCGGATCCACATGGGGCAACACGGTTACATCAGCCGGTGTCATTAAAAATAAGTCGGGTGTATCGTTGTCTGGTACTACCAAATTTGGTTATTCGGTTGCCCTTAGTGCCGATGGGTCGCAGCTGGCGGTAGGGGCTCCCGATGACAGTACGGGCGGCAGCAAACGGGGGGCGGTATATTTGTTCCGTTTATCACCATCCTCATGGGGCAGTAAAGTCCACATGCAGCAGCTGGTAAGCCATCAACAGATGTTGGATTTATCCGCTGGGGAGGAGTTTGGATCTTCTGTGGCACTGAGCGGTGATGGTACTAAGTTGGCGGTCGGTGCTATAAAATACAACAGCAAAGGGGCGGTGTACTTATTCGAAATAAACACCCACAAAAGCACATGGGGACATAATGTTTTATACACCCGCCGCATCAGCGATAATGACGGTGTTGGGGCGTTAGACAGCGGTGCGGATTTTGGCTATTCGGTGGCATTAAGTAATGACGGCACCAAGCTGGCGGTGGGTGCCAATGATACAGATTCCGGCAAAGGGGCGGTGTACTTGCTTACCGTTGGCGGCAGCCGATGGGGCAATACGATTACAGAAACAAAACAGATTATTTCGGGCGTCGGCGGATTGTCTTTGGATGCAAATGATTATTTCGGCACATCTGTTGCCCTTAGTGATGACGGATCGAAATTAGCGGTTGGGGCGTGGGGCGATGACGATGTGGCAAGCAATGCAGGGGCGGTATATTTGTTTACCCTCAGCGGATCCACATGGGGCAGTACGGTGACCAAAAAGCAAAAGGTGAAGAGTATCGTAGGAAGCCCCTTGAGTGCATATGATCGTTTTGGCGAATCCGTTGCCCTAGATGCCGCTGGGGATCGATTGGCGGTGGGCAGCAGTGGCGACGATACCGGGGCGGGCAAAACCAATACAGGGGCGGTACGGGTGATTGTTTTGGGCGGTTTTTACTGGGGGCAAAATTTTGCATTGGAGGCTAAAATTGCCGATGGATCGGGAGTTTCGCTGAGTACAAATGATGAGTTCGGGATCAGTGTCTCGCTAAGTGGCAATGGTAACAGATTAGCGGTGGGAGCCAGAGGCGATGACACCGGAGGATCTGACAGAGGTGCAGTGCATTTGTTTACCGTAAACAACTCTGGTACAGCCACTAATACCGGCAAAATTGCCCACGAGGCCGATGTGTCTTTGGCAAATTATGACAATTTTGGCTGGGCTGTTGCCCTAAATGGTGATGGCGATAAATTGGCGGTGGGTAGCAGGTATGACGATACGAGTGCAAATAATGCAGGAGCTGTACACCTATTTACCGTAGGGGGATCTTCGTGGGGCAATACGGTTAGCCACAGCGGTAAAGTATTTGAAAAACAAAATTTTTCACTTGGCGATACGGAGAGGTTTGGCAACGCCGTTGCCCTAAGTGATGACGGCACAAAAATGGCGGTAGGTGCTGAACTAAATGACACAGGCGGCAGCAATCGGGGAGCGGTGTACCTGTTCGAATTAAGCGGTGGCGATCGTTTTGGACAAAACATATACCACACCGCAACGGTTACCCATGATAAAGGTGTGTCGTTGTCTGATGACGACAGATTCGGAACAGCGGTGGCGTTAAGTGCCGATGGCAACACATTAGCGGTCGGTGCCCCCTTTGACGATACCGGCGGCAGCGATTATGGGGCGGTGTATATACTCAGCTTGGGGGGCGGTGCATGGGGGACATTCGCTACACAGCGGCGCAAAATACACTCTACAACTGCTGGAAACTTTGGCATGGCGGTTGCTCTGAGCGGCAATGGCAAAAAATTGGCGGTGGGCGTCCCCGGAGCCGATGCGGGCGGAACAGATAAAGGAGCTATCAGATTATATATGCTGAATAATTCTTATGTAGCCAGATTGACGGGTGCATATGACGGCTCCTACTTGTCGCTTAGCACGGGCGAACAATTCGGCACTTCTGTTGCCCTAAATGATTATGGGGATAAATTAGCGGTTGGGGCGTCCAGCTACAACAGTCAAAAAGGGCGGGTACACTTATTTACGGTGACAGAAGGAAGCTCCCGTAACAACTGGGGAGAATCACTAATAAAACCAACAATAGCAACAGTTGGGAATACTATTACAGGTGTTTCTCTGTCATCGGGAGATGCATTTGGCAGATCTGTTGCCCTAAGCAATGACGGTAGCAAATTGGTAATCGGTGCCCCTGATGACGATACGGGCGGCAGCAATTATGGTGCCGCATACATATTTTCTGTGGGCGGATCCACATGGGGGGATACGGTTAGCCTCAATCGCAAAATTGCCAATGGTGCCGGTGTGACATTGACACAAACCGCCCAATTTGGCTTGTCTGTTGCCCTAACAGGCGATGGGTACAGGTTGGCGGTCGGTGCCCCCCAAATAGACGGTAGTGACGGTGATGATGACGAAGGAGCTGTATATCTATTCCACTTGGTGACGGATAATGTCACACCTATCATACAGCAGCTAGATGCGGGTACAAACTTAAAAATTGTTGCCAGCAACGACATAACTATCGACTCAGATATAATTACCACAAAGGGTACAGGAAAACTCAGTATCATCGCCGGGCGATCGATTATCGTTAGTAACGATATGAAAATCAAAGGTGGGCTGGTATTAACCGCCAATAACACCGCTGATATTAGCGATGGCAACAACGATGATGGTAAACTAGATGTAAGCGATCGGGACACAGGCAAAGCAGAAATCACCGTTGCCACAGGCAAAACCGTATCTGGGGGCGATAACGATTTGCTCATCAAAATGCTTACGGGTAAAAGCGGCGGTGCCGCCAACAAAACCCAAACCGGCAAAATCACCATCTGGAAAGCAGCAGGAAAACGGGTCAGCATTGTCCACGCAGGATCGACAAATACAAGTGCTACCCCTTCGGATTCACAAATCATCATTCTAGACGGCGGGCACATAAAAGCCACAGGCAACCTAAACAAGGGGGGCGTGGCTATCGAATTAAAAGCAGATACAGTTATCAACCAATCGGGCAATACGGCATTACTTATCGATGACAATACGGGCGACAAAGGGCGGTACTTGGTATGGACAAAAACCCCGAAAGATAACCAAATGGGTAAATCAGCATCGCTGATAAGCGACTACGGTTTTGCCCAATTCAACAAAGCATACAATACCAGCGGCGGCGATTTCCAATCCAATACAACCCAGGCATCCGGGGATCTAAAAGATAAATCCGGTTTCATATACAGTGCCAATCCCACACTAGGTTTAACCATAACAACAAAAACCAAAGTATACGACAGTACTTCTGCCGTTTTAAATCCTTCGTTTGTATTTACCAACGCCACCGTTAATGGTTTAAAATTTAAAGTGGGCGGATTGGTAGACGCCTCAACCAACAAATGGTTTAACTTTAATGCCACTGTAAGCGGTGGCTCAGGCAAATTTTACAACGCCGCCGGCACTGCGGAACAAGAACATGCGGGCAAAAATCTTGTCATCAAATATACAGGACACACAGCAACCTATAAGGACGGCAACAACAAACCCGTATACGGTCTGTCCACATCCCCAACCATCGCCAATATAAGCGGTGCAGAAATCACCCCCCGTAAACTATACCTGAAAACAGATGAATTAGAGGTCGGAACCGCCGGCGAACAAGTATACGATGGCGATACCACAGCCGATGTGGCAATCAAAACCCACGCCAAAGGATTCAACACCACCGGTAACAATGGTATGGTCGCATCGGATAATTTGAGTCTAAAAATTGCTTCTGGGGCGTTTAAGTTTGCCAGTGCCAATGCCTCTAACGGATCGAATAAAACCGTTTTCTTCCTCGATGTAAACAAAATTACATTAGACGGCAGCGATAAAGACAACTACGAACTTGTAAAATCCGATGGCACCGCCATGCTAAATCAAGGGGATTCAGGGATAAAAGGAAAAATCACCCCCCGTGTGTTAAAACTGAACGGCAGCGAATTAACCGCAACAACCCGTGTCTATGATGGGGGGAAAACAGTTACTGTAAATATAGGAAAAGACAGTCTAGGAAATAACCAAGACGGTTTTGCCCCTATAAACAATGCAGACAATTCTGGTTTAATCGCTACTGATAAGGGCGTATCGCTAAACATCCAAGCGGGGGCTTTCGAATATGCCGATGCGGATGCAAGTCGCATTATGACCAATGGGGCACTTGTTAGCGATACCCCCAAGCAAATTCAAATCGCTAACAAAGACAAAATCACCCTAAATGGCAACCCGTACGGTAACTATGTGCTAAAAATAGTCAACACCAGCAACACTGTTGTCGATAAAAAACAAAATGTAAAAGTCAAAGGATTGACAGGAACTATCAATCAAGCAGAATTGACAGTAAGCGTTACCCTAGCCCCTAAGACATATGACGGCACTAGGGATGTTGGCATTGCCAGCACCACGATTACAGGCTGGGTGGGTACAGAGAAGTACAAGAACAACAAAGACAACAGCGGCGGAGAGGAAGACTTGGCAAGTACGCTGTTAAGTGGTAGTAGCCTAACAGCGACAGCAGATAGCAAAGATGCTGGTACCCGGACAGTATCGTTTAACACAATAAGCCCGAAGCGATCAGGTAAGTATGGCAATTACAAATTCAAAAGCATTAACAATATAACGGGCTTTACCATAGATAAAGCCCCGTTGACGGTGAGTGCAGATTTTGACAATCACACTTACGATGGGGGTACCCGTGTTGCCCATAAGAATGTGTCTGTTACAGGTTGGATAGTGTCTGACAGTGGTTTTAGCAAGACGCTAAAAGATGCGTTTGTGGGTAAATTGTTAACAGATTCTGCGTCTAAGGATGTGGGTACACATGCGGTTAGTTATAGTGGTTTGACCTTAAAGACAGATGCGGGTTCGTATGGGAACTATACGCTAGTGTATGACGATACGAAAAGGGTTACCATAGATCCAGCCGAATTGACAGTAAGCGTTACATTAAAAGCTAAGACATATGACGGTACTAGGGATGTTGGCATTGCCAGCACCACGATTACAGGCTGGGTGGGTACAGAGAAGTACAAGAACAACAAAGACAACAGCAATGGTGAGGAAGACTTGGCAAGTACGCTGTTAAGTGGTAGTAGCCTACTAGCGACAGCAGACAGCAAAGATGCTGGTTCACGGACAGTATCGTTTAACTCGATAAGCCCGAAGCGATCAGGTAAGTATGGCAATTACAAATTCAAAAGCATTAACAATATAACGGGCTTTACCATAGATAAAGCCCCATTGACGGTGGGTGCAGATTTTGACAATCACACTTACGATGGGGGTACCCGTGTTGCCCATAAGAATGTGTCTGTTACGGGTTGGATAGTGTCTGACAGTGGTTTTAGCAAGACGCTACAAGATGGTTTTGTGGGTAAATTGTCAACGGATTCTGCGTCTAAGGATGTGGGTACACATGCTGTTAGTTATAGTGGTTTGACCTTAAAGACAGATGCGGGTTCGTATGGGAACTATAGGTTGGTGTATGACGATAAGAAGCAGGTTACCATAGATCCAGCCGAATTGACGGTAAGCGTTACCCTAGCCCCTAAGACATATGACGGTACTAGGGATGTTGGCATTGCCAGCACCACGATTACAGGCTGGGTGGGTACAGAGAAGTACAAGAACAACAAAGACAACAGCAATGGCGAGGAAGACTTGTCAAGCACGCTGTTAAGTGGTAGTAGCCTGATAGCGACATCAGATAGCAAAGATGCTGGTACCCGGACAGTATCGTTTAACCCAATAAGCCCGAAGCAATCAGGTAAGTATGGCAATTACAAATTCAAAAGCATTGGCAATATAACGGGCTTTACCATAGATAAAGCCCCATTGACGGTGGGTGCAGATTTTGACAATCACACTTATGACGGGGGTACCCGTGTTGCCCATAAGAATGTGTCTGTTACGGGTTGGATAGCGACGGACAGTTTTAGCAAGACGCTAAAGGATGCGTTTATGGGTAATTTGTTAACGGATTCTGCGTCTAAGAATGTGGGAACGCATGCTGTTAGTTATAGTGGTTTGACCTTAAAGACAGATGCGGGTTCGTATGGGAACTATAGGTTGGTGTATGACGATAAGAAACGGGTTACCATAGATCCAGCCGAATTGACAGTAAGCGTTACCCTAGCCCCTAAGACATATGATGGTACTAGGAATGTTGGCATTGCCAGCACTACGATTACAGGCTGGGTGGGTACAGAGAAGTACAAGAATAACAAAGACAACAGCAATGGCGAGGAAGACTTGGCAAGCACGCTGTTAAGTGGTAGTAGCCTGATAGCGACAGCAGATAGCAAAGATGCTGGTGGTTCCCGGACGGTATCGTTTAACACAATAAGCCCGAAGCGATCAGGTAAGTATGGCAATTACAAATTCAAAAGCATTGGCAATATAACGGGCTTTACCATAGATAAAGCCCCATTGACGGTGGGTGCAGATTTTGACAATCACACTTACGATGGGGGTACCCGTGTTGCCCATAAGAATGTGTCTGTTACAGGTTGGATAGTGTCTGACAGTGGTTTTAGCAAGACGCTACAAGATGCGTTTGTGGGTAATTTGTTGACGGATTCTGCGTCTAAGGATGTGGGAACGCATGCTGTTAGTTATAGTGGTTTGACCTTAAAGACAGATGCGGGTTCTTATGGGAACTATAGGCTAGTGTATGACGATAAGAAACGGGTTACCATAGATCCGGCGGAATTGACAGTAAGCGTTACCCTAGCCCCTAAGACATATGACGGTACTAGGGATGTTGGCATTGCCAGCACTACGATTACAGGCTGGGTGGGTACAGAGAAGTACAAGAACAACCTCGATAACAGCGGTGGAGAGGAAGACTTGGCAAGCACGCTGTTAAGTGGCAGTAGCCTAGTAGCGACAGCAGATAGCAAGGATGCAGGTTCACGGACAGTATCGTTTAACTCGATAAGCCCGAAGCGATCAGGTAAGTATGGCAATTACAAATTCAAAAGCATTGGCAATATAACGGGCTTTACCATAGATAAAGCCCCATTGACGGTAGGTGCAGATTTTGCCAATCACACTTACGATGGGGGTACCCGTGTTGCCCATAAGAATGTGTCTGTTACAGGTTGGATAGTGTCTGACAGTGGTTTTAGCAAGACGCTACAAGATGCGTTTGTGGGTAATTTGTTAACGGATTCTGCGTCTAAGAATGTGGGAACGCATGCAGTTAGTTATAGTGGTTTGACCTTAAAGACAGATGCGGGTTCGTATGGGAACTATAGGCTAGTGTATGACGATAAGAAACGGGTTACCATAGATCCGGCGGAATTGACAGTAAGCGTTACCCTAGCCCCTAAGACATATGACGGTACTAGGGATGTTGGCATTGCCAGCACTACGATTACAGGCTGGGTGGGTACAGAGAAGTACAAGAACAACCTCGATAACAGCGGTGGAGAGGAAGACTTGGCAAGCACGCTGTTAAGTGGCAGTAGCCTAGTAGCGACAGCAGATAGCAAGGATGCAGGTTCACGGACAGTATCGTTTAACTCGATAAGCCCGAAGCGATCAGGTAAGTATGGCAATTACAAATTCAAAAGCATTGGCAATATAACGGGCTTTACCATAGATAAAGCCCCATTGACGGTGAGTGCGGATTTTGACAATCACACTTACGATGGGGGTACCCGTGTTGCCCATAAGAATGTGTCTGTTACGGGTTGGATAGTGTCTGACAGTGGTTTTAGCAAGACGCTACAAGATGCGTTTGTGGGTAATTTGTCAACAGATTCTGTTTCTAAGAATGTGGGAACGCATGCTGTTAGTTATAGTGGTTTGACCTTAAAGACAGATGCGGGTTCGTATGGGAACTATAGGTTGGTGTATGACGATAAGAAGCAGGTTACCATAGATCCAGCCGAATTGACAGTAAGCGTTACATTAAAATCTAAGACATATGACGGTACTAGCAGTGTTGCCATTGACAGTACCTCGATCACCGGCTGGGTGGGTACAGAGAAGTACAAGAACAACCTTGATAACAGCGGTGGCGAGGAAGACTTGGCAAGTACGCTGTTAAGTGGCAGTAGCCTAGTAGCGACAGCAGATAGCAAAGATGCTGGTACCCGGACAGTATCGTTTAACCCAATAAGCCCGAAGCGATCAGGCAAGTATGGCAATTACAAATTCAAAAGCATTGGCAATATAACGGGTTTTACCATAGATAAAGCCCCATTGACGGTAGGTGCAGATTTTGACAATCACACTTACGATGGGGGTACCCGTGTTGCCCATAAGAATGTGTCTGTTACAGGTTGGATAGTGTCTGACAGTGGTTTTAGCAAGACGCTACAAGATGCGTTTATGGGTAATTTGTTAACGGATTCCGCTTCTAAGAATGTGGGTACACATGCTGTTGGTTATAGTGGTTTGACTTTAAAGACAGATGCGGGTTCGTATGGGAACTATAGGTTAGTGTATGACGATACGAAAAGGGTTACAATAGATCCAGCCGAATTGACAGTAAGCGTTACATTAAAATCTAAGACATATGACGGTACTAGGGATGTTGGCATTGCCAGCACTACGATCACCGGCTGGGTGGGCACAGAGAAGTACAAGAACAACAAAGACAACAGCAATGGCGAGGAAGACTTAGCCAGCACGCTGTTAAGTGGTAGTAGCCTAGCAGCGACATCAGATAGCAAAGATGCTGGTTCACGGACAGTATCGTTTAACTCGATAAGCCCGAAGCGATCAGGTAAGTATGGCAATTACAAATTCAAAAGCATTGGCAATATAACGGGCTTTACCATAGATAAAGCCCCATTGACGGTGGGTGCAGATTTTGACAATCACACTTATGACGGGGGTACCCGTGTTGCCCATAAGAATGTGTCTGTTACGGGTTGGATAGTGTCTGACAGTGGTTTTAGCAAGACGCTACAAGATGCGTTTATGGGTAATTTGTTAACGGATTCCGCTTCTAAGAATGTGGGTACACATGCTGTTGGTTATAGTGGTTTGACCTTAAAGACAGATGCGGGTTCGTATGGGAACTATAGGTTAGTGTATGACGATAAGAAACGGGTTACAATAGATCCAGCGGAATTGACGGTAAGCGTTACCCTAGCCCCTAAGACATATGACGGTACTAGGGATGTTGGCATTGCTGGTACCACGATTACAGGCTGGGTGGGCACAGAGAAGTACAAGAACAACAAAGACAACAGCAATGGTGAAGAAGACTTGGCAAGTACGCTGTTAAGTGGTAGTAGCCTGATAGCGACAGCAGACAGCAAAGATGCTGGTACCCGGACAGTATCGTTTAACTCAATAAGCCCGAAGCGATCAGGTAAGTATGGCAATTACAAATTCAAAAGCATTGGCAATATAACGGGCTTTACCATAGATAAAGCCCCGTTGACGGTGAGTGCGGATTTTGACAATCACACTTACGATGGGGGTACCCGTGTTGCCCATAAGAATGTGTCTGTTACAGGTTGGATAGCGACGGACAGTTTTAGCAAGACGCTAAAGGATGCGTTTATGGGTAAATTGTCAACGGATTCTGCGTCTAAGGATGTGGGTACACATGCTGTTAGTTATGGTGGTTTGACCTTAAAGACAGATGCGGGTTCGTATGGGAACTATAGGCTAGTGTATGACGATAAGAAACGGGTTACCATAGATCCAGCCGAATTGACAGTAAGCGTTACCCTAGCCCCTAAGACATATGACGGTACTAGGGATGTTGGCATTGCCAGCACCACGATTACAGGCTGGGTGGGTACAGAGAAGTACAAGAACAATGTCGACAACAGCGGTGGAGAGGAAGACTTAGCCAGCACGCTGTTAAGTGGTAGTAGCCTACTAGCGACAGCAGACAGCAAAGATGCTGGTACCCGGACAGTATCGTTTAACCCAATAAGCCCGAAGCGATCGGGTAAGTATGGCAATTACAAATTCAAAAGCATTGGCAATATAACGGGCTTTACCATAGATAAAGCCCCGTTGACGGTGAGTGCAGATTTTGACAATCACACTTACGATGGGGGTACCCGTGTTGCCCACAAGAATGTGTCTGTTACAGGTTGGATAGTGTCTGACAGTGGTTTTAGCAAGACGCTACAAGATGCGTTTGTGGGTAATTTGTCAACGGATTCTGCGTCTAAGGATGTGGGAACGCATGCGGTTAGTTATAGTGGTTTGACCTTAAAGACAGATGCGGGTTCGTATGGGAACTATAGGTTGGTGTATGACGATAAGAAACAGGTTACCATAGATCCGGCGGAATTGACAGTAAGCGTTATATTAAAAGCTAAGACATATGACGGTACTAGGAATGTTGGCATTGCCGGTACCACGATTACAGGCTGGGTGGGTACAGAGAAGTACAAGAACAATCTCGACAACAGCGGTGGAGAGGAAGACTTGGCAAGCACGCTGTTAAGTGGTAGTAGCCTAGTAGCGACATCAGACAGCAAAGATGCTGGTACCCGGACAGTATCGTTTAACTCGATAAGCCCGAAGCGATCAGGTAAGTATGGCAATTACAAATTCAAAAGCATTGACAATATAACGGGCTTTACCATAGATAAAGCCCCATTGACGGTGGGTGCGGACTTTGACAATCACACTTACGATGGGGGTACCCGTGTTGCCCATAAGAATGTGTCTGTTACAGGTTGGATAGTGTCTGACAGTGGTTTTAGCAAGACGCTACAAGATGGTTTTGTGGGTAAATTGTCAACGGATTCTGCGTCTAAGGATGTGGGTACACATGCTGTTAGTTATAGTGGTTTGACCTTAAAGACAGATGCGGGTTCGTATGGGAACTATAGGTTGGTGTATGACGATAAGAAGCAGGTTACCATAGATCCGGCGGAATTGACAGTGAGCGTTACCCTAGCCCCTAAGACATATGATGGTACTAGGAATGTTGGCATTGCCAGCACCACGATTACAGGCTGGGTGGGCACAGAGAAGTACAAGAACAACAAAGACAACAGCAATGGCGAGGAAGACTTAGCCAGCACGCTGTTAAGTGGCAGTAGCCTAGTAGCGACAGCAGATAGCAAAGATGCTGGTTCACGGACAGTATCGTTTAACTCGATAAGCCCGAAGCGATCAGGTAAGTATGGCAATTACAAATTCAAAAGCATTGGCAATATAACGGGCTTTACCATAGATAAAGCCCCATTGACGGTGGGTGCAGATTTTGACAATCACACTTACGATGGGGGTACCCGTGTTGCCCATAAGAATGTGTCTGTTACAGGTTGGATAGTGTCTGACAGTGGTTTTAGCAAGACGCTACAAGATGCGTTTGTGGGTAATTTGTTAACGGATTCTGCTTCTAAGAATGTGGGAACGCATGCTGTTAGTTATAGTGGTTTGACCTTAAAGACAGATGCGGGTTCGTATGGGAACTATAGGTTAGTGTATGATGATAAGAAACAGGTTACAATAGATCCAGCAGAATTGACAGTAAGCGTTACATTAAAAGCTAAGACATATGACGGTACTAGGGATGTTGGCATTGCCGGTACCACGATTACAGGCTGGGTGGGCACAGAGAAGTACAAGAACAACCTCGACAACAGCAATGGTGAAGAAGACTTGGCAAGTACGCTGTTAAGTGGTAGTAGCCTAGTAGCGACATCAGATAGCAAAGATGCTGGTACCCGGACAGTATCGTTTAACACAATAAGCCCGAAGCAATCAGGTAAGTATGGCAATTACAAATTCAAAAGCATTGGCAATATAACGGGCTTTACCATAGATAAAGCCCCATTGACGGTAGGTGCAGATTTTGACAATCACACTTATGACGGGGGTACCCGTGTTGCCCACAAGAATGTGTCTGTTACGGGTTGGATAGTGTCTGACAGTGGTTTTAGCAAGACGCTACAAGATGCGTTTGTGGGTAATTTGTCAACAGATTCTGCTTCTAAGAATGTGGGAACGCATGCTGTTAGTTATAGTGGTTTGATCTTAAAGACAGATGCGGGTTCGTATGGGAACTATAGGTTAGTGTATGACGATAAGAAGCAGGTTACCATAGATCCGGCGGAATTGACAGTAAGCGTTACCCTAGCCCCTAAGACATATGACGGTACTAGGGATGTTGGCATTGCCAGCACTGCGATTACAGGCTGGGTGGGTACAGAGAAGTATAAGAACAATCTCGACAACAGCGGTGGCGAGGAAGACTTGGCAAGTACGCTGTTAAGTGGTAGTAGCCTGATAGCGACAGCAGACAGCAAAGATGCTGGTACCCGGACAGTATCGTTTAACTCGATAAGCCCGAAGCAATCAGGTAAGTATGGCAATTACAAATTCAAAAGCATTGGCAATATAACGGGCTTTACCATAGATAAAGCCCCATTGACGGTAGGTGCAGATTTTGCCAATCACACTTACGATGGGGGTACCCGTGTTGCCCATAAGAATGTGTCTGTTACAGGTTGGATAGTGTCTGACAGTGGTTTTAGCAAGACGCTACAAGATGCGTTTGTGGGTAATTTGTTGACGGATTCTGCGTCTAAGGATGTGGGAACGCATGCTGTTAGTTATAGTGGTTTGACCTTAAAGACAGATGCGGGTTCGTATGGGAACTATAGGTTGGTGTATGACGATAAGAAGCAGGTTACCATAGATCCGGCGGAATTGACAGTAAGCGTTACATTAAAAGCTAAGACATATGACGGTACTAGGGATGTTGGCATTGCCAGCACCACGATTACAGGCTGGGTGGGTACAGAGAAGTACAAGAACAACAAAGACAACAGCGGTGGTGAGGAAGACTTGGCAAGTACGCTGTTAAGTGGTAGTAGCCTGATAGCGACATCAGACAGCAAAGATGCTGGTACCCGGACAGTATCGTTTAACACAATAAGCCCGAAGCGATCAGGTAAGTATGGCAATTACAAATTCAAAAGCATTGGTAATATAACGGGCTTTACCATAGATAAAGCCCCATTGACGGTGGGTGCAGATTTTGACAATCACACCTACGATGGGGGTACCCGTGTTGCCCATAAGAATGTGTCTGTTACAGGTTGGATAGTGTCTGACAGTGGTTTTAGCAAGACGCTACAAGATGGTTTTGTGGGTAATTTGTTGACGGATTCTGCGTCTAAGGATGTGGGTACACATGCTGTTAGTTATAGTGGTTTGACCTTAAAGACAGATGCGGGTTCGTATGGGAACTATAGGTTGGTGTATGACGATAAGAAGCAGGTTACCATAGATCCAGCCGAATTGACAGTAAGCGTTACCCTAGCCCCTAAGACATATGACGGTACTAGGGATGTTGGCATTGCCAGCACCACGATTACAGGCTGGGTGGGTACAGAGAAGTACAAGAACAACCTCGACAACAGCGGTGGTGAGGAAGACTTGGCAAGTACGCTGTTAAGTGGTAGTAGCCTGATAGCGACATCAGATAGCAAAGATGCTGGTTCACGGACAGTATCGTTTAACTCGATAAGCCCGAAGCGATCAGGTAAGTATGGCAATTACAAATTCAAAAGCGTTGGCAATATAATGGGCTTTACCATAGATAAAGCCCCATTGACGGTGGGTGCAGATTTTGACAATCACACTTACGATGGGGGTACCCGTGTTGCCCATAAGAATGTGTCTGTTACAGGTTGGATAGTGTCTGACAGTGGTTTTAGCAAGACGCTAAAGGATGCGTTTATGGGTAATTTGTCAACGGATTCTGCGTCTAAGAATGTGGGAACGCATGCTGTTAGTTATAGTGGTTTGACCTTAAAGACAGATGCGGGTTCGTATGGGAACTATAGGTTGGTGTATGACGATAAGAAACGGGTTACCATAGATCCGGCGGAATTGACGGTAAGCGTTACCCTAGCCCCTAAGACATATGACGGTACTAGGGATGTTGGCATTGCCAGCACCACGATTACAGGCTGGGTGGGCACAGAGAAGTACAAGAACAACAAAGACAACAGCGGTGGTGAGGAAGACTTGGCAAGTACGCTGTTAAGTGGTAGTAGCCTACTAGCGACAGCAGATAGCAAAGATGCTGGTGGTTCCCGGACGGTATCGTTTAACACAATAAGCCCGAAGCGATCAGGTAAGTATGGCAATTACAAATTCAAAAGCATTAACAATATAACGGGCTTTACCATAGATAAAGCCCCGTTGACGGTAGGTGCAGATTTTGACAATCACACTTACGATGGGGGTACCCGTGTTGCCCATAAGAATGTGTCTGTTACGGGTTGGATAGTGTCTGACAGTGGTTTTAGCAAGACGCTACAAGATGCGTTTATGGGTAATTTGTTAACGGATTCTGCTTCTAAGAATGTGGGAACGCATGCTGTTAGTTATAGTGGTTTGACCTTAAAGACAGATGCGGGTTCTTATGGGAACTATAGGTTGGTGTATGACGATAAGAAGCAGGTTACCATAGATCCGGCGGAATTGACAGTAAGCGTTACCCTAGCCCCTAAGACATATGACGGTACTAGGGATGTTGGCATTGCCAGCACCTCGATCACCGGCTGGGTGGGTACAGAGAAGTACAAGAACAACAAAGACAACAGCGGTGGAGAGGAAGACTTGTCAAGTACGCTGTTAAGTGGTAGTAGCCTCATAGCGACATCAGATAGCAAAGATGCTGGTTCCCGGACAGTATCGTTTAACTCGATAAGCCCGAAGCGATCAGGTAAGTATGGCAATTACAAATTCAAAAGCATTGGCAATATAACGGGCTTTACCATAGCCAAAGCCCCATTGACGGTGGGTGCGGACTTTGACAATCACACTTATGATGGGGGTACCCGTGTTGCCCATAAGAATGTGTCTGTTACAGGTTGGATAGTGTCTGACAGTGGTTTTAGCAAGACGCTACAAGATGCGTTTGTGGGTAATTTGTTAACGGATTCTGCGTATAAGGATGTGGGTACACATGCTGTTAGTTATAGTGGTTTGACCTTAAAGACAGATGCGGGTTCGTATGGGAACTATAGGTTGGTGTATGATGATAAGAAGCAGGTTACAATAGATCCAGCAGAATTGACGGTAAGCGTTACATTAAAATCTAAGACATATGACGGTACTAGGGATGTTGGCATTGCCGGTACCACGATTACAGGCTGGGTGGGTACAGAGAAGTATAAGAACAACCTCGACAACAGCAATGGCGAGGAAGACTTGGCAAGTACGCTGTTAAGTGGTAGTAGCCTAGTAGCGACAGCAGATAGCAAAGATGCTGGTACCCGGACAGTATCGTTTAACCCAATAAGCCCGAAGCGATCAGGTAAGTATGGCAATTACAAATTCAAAAGCATTGGCAATATAACGGGCTTTACCATAGATAAAGCCCCATTGACGGTGGGTGCAGATTTTGACAATCACACTTACGATGGGGGTACCCGTGTTGCCCATAAGAATGTGTTTGTTACAGGTTGGATAGTGTCTGACAGTGGTTTTAGCAAGACGCTACAAGATGCGTTTGTGGGTAAATTGTCAACGGATTCTGCGTCTAATGATGTGGGAACGCATGCGGTTAGTTATAGTGGTTTGACCTTAAAGACAGATGCGGGTTCTTATGGGAACTATAGGTTGGTGTATGACGATAAGAAACAGGTTACCATAGATCCGGCGGAATTGACAGTAAGCGTTATATTAAAAGCTAAGACATATGACGGTACTAGGGATGTTGGCATTGCCAGCACCACGATTACAGGCTGGGTGGGTACAGAGAAGTACAAGAACAACAAAGACAACAGCGGTGGCGAGGAAGACTTGGTAAGTACGCTGTTAAGTGGCAGTAGCCTAGTAGCGACAGCAGACAGCAAAGATGCTGGTTCCCGGACAGTATCGTTTAACTCGATAAGCCCGAAGCGATCAGGTAAGTATGGCAATTACAAATTCAAAAGCATTGGCAATATAACGGGCTTTACCATAGCCAAAGCCCCGTTGACGGTGGGTGCAGATTTTGACAATCACACTTACGATGGGGGTACCCGTGTTGCCCATAAGAATGTGTCTGTCACGGGTTGGATAGTGTCTGACAGTGGTTTTAGCAAGACGCTACAAGATGCGTTTGTGGGTAATTTGTTAACGGATTCTGCTTCTAAGAATGTGGGGACGCATGCTGTTAGTTATAGTGGTTTGACCTTAAAGACAGATGCGGGTTCTTATGGGAACTACAGGTTGGTGTATGACGATAAGAAGCAGGTTACCATAGATCCGGCGGAATTGACAGTAAGCGTTACCCTAGCCCCTAAGACATATGACGGTACTAGGGATGTTGGCATTGCCAGCACCACGATTACAGGCTGGGTGGGCACAGAGAAGTACAAGAATAACCTCGACAACAGCAATGGCGAGGAAGACTTAGCCAGCACGCTGTTAAGTGGCAGTAGCCTACTAGCGACAGCAGATAGCAAAGATGCTGGTTCACGGACAGTATCGTTTAATTCGATAAGCCCGAAGCGATCAGGTAAGTATGGCAATTACAAATTCAAAAGCATTGGCAATATAACGGGCTTTACCATAGCCAAAGCCCCATTGACGGTGAGTGCGGATTTTGACAATCACACTTACGATGGGGGTACCCGTGTTGCCCACAAGAATGTGTCTGTTACGGGTTGGATAGTGTCTGACAGTGGTTTTAGCAAGACGCTAAAGGATGCGTTTATGGGTAATTTGTTAACGGATTCTGCGTCTAAGAATGTGGGAACGCATGCTGTTAGTTATAGTGGTTTGACCTTAAAGACAGATGCGGGTTCGTATGGGAACTATAGGTTGGTGTATGACGATAAGAAACGGGTTACCATAGATCCAGCCGAATTGACGGTAAGCGTTACCCTAGCCCCTAAGACATATGACGGTACTAGGGATGTTGGCATTGCCGGTACCACGATTACAGGCTGGGTGGGTACAGAGAAGTACAAGAACAACAAAGACAACAGCGGTGGAGAGGAAGACTTAGCCAGCACGCTGTTAAGTGGCAGTAGCCTAGTAGCGACAGCAGATAGCAAAGATGCTGGTACCCGGACAGTATCGTTTAACACAATAAGCCCGAAGCGATCAGGTAAGTATGGCAATTACAAATTCAAAAGCATTGGCAATATAACGGGCTTTACCATAGATAAAGCCCCATTGACGGTAGGTGCAGATTTTGACAATCACACTTACGATGGGGGTACCCGTGTTGCCCATAAGAATGTGTCTGTTACAGGTTGGATAGTGTCTGACAGTGGTTTTAGCAAGACGCTACAAGATGCGTTTATGGGTAAATTGTCAACGGATTCTGCTTCTAAGAATGTGGGAACGCATGCTGTTAGTTATAGTGGTTTGACCTTAAAGACAGATGCGGGTTCGTATGGGAACTATAGGTTGGTGTATGACGATACGAAAAGGGTCACTATAGATCCAGCGGAATTGACAGTAAGCGTTACCCTAGCCCCTAAGACATATGACGGTACTAGAGATGTTGGCATTGCCAGTACCACGATTACAGGCTGGGTGGGTACAGAGAAGTACAAGAACAACAAAGACAACAGCGGTGGAGAGGAAGACTTAGCCAGCACGCTGTTAAGTGGCAGTAGCCTAGTAGCGACAGCAGATAGCAAAGATGCTGGTACCCGGACAGTATCGTTTAACCCAATAAGCCCGAAGCGATCAGGCAAGTATGGCAATTACAAATTCAAAAGCATTGGCAATATAACGGGTTTTACCATAGATAAAGCCCCATTGACGGTAGGTGCAGATTTTGACAATCACACTTACGATGGGGGTACCCGTGTTGCCCATAAGAATGTGTCTGTTACAGGTTGGATAGTGTCTGACAGTGGTTTTAGCAAGACGCTACAAGATGCGTTTATGGGTAATTTGTTAACGGATTCCGCTTCTAAGAATGTGGGTACACATGCTGTTGGTTATAGTGGTTTGACTTTAAAGACAGATGCGGGTTCGTATGGGAACTATAGGTTAGTGTATGACGATACGAAAAGGGTTACAATAGATCCAGCCGAATTGACAGTAAGCGTTACATTAAAATCTAAGACATATGACGGTACTAGGGATGTTGGCATTGCCAGCACTACGATCACCGGCTGGGTGGGCACAGAGAAGTACAAGAACAACAAAGACAACAGCAATGGCGAGGAAGACTTAGCCAGCACGCTGTTAAGTGGTAGTAGCCTAGCAGCGACATCAGATAGCAAAGATGCTGGTTCACGGACAGTATCGTTTAACTCGATAAGCCCGAAGCGATCAGGTAAGTATGGCAATTACAAATTCAAAAGCATTGGCAATATAACGGGCTTTACCATAGATAAAGCCCCATTGACGGTAGGTGCAGATTTTGACAATCACACTTATGACGGGGGTACCCGTGTTGCCCATAAGAATGTGTCTGTTACGGGTTGGATAGTGTCTGACAGTGGTTTTAGCAAGACGCTACAAGATGCGTTTATGGGTAATTTGTTAACGGATTCCGCTTCTAAGAATGTGGGTACACATGCTGTTGGTTATAGTGGTTTGACCTTAAAGACAGATGCGGGTTCGTATGGGAACTATAGGTTAGTGTATGACGATAAGAAACGGGTTACAATAGATCCAGCGGAATTGACGGTAAGCGTTACCCTAGCCCCTAAGACATATGACGGTACTAGGGATGTTGGCATTGCTGGTACCACGATTACAGGCTGGGTGGGCACAGAGAAGTACAAGAACAACAAAGACAACAGCAATGGTGAAGAAGACTTGGCAAGTACGCTGTTAAGTGGTAGTAGCCTGATAGCGACAGCAGACAGCAAAGATGCTGGTACCCGGACAGTATCGTTTAACTCAATAAGCCCGAAGCGATCAGGTAAGTATGGCAATTACAAATTCAAAAGCATTGGCAATATAACGGGCTTTACCATAGATAAAGCCCCGTTGACGGTGAGTGCGGATTTTGACAATCACACTTACGATGGGGGTACCCGTGTTGCCCATAAGAATGTGTCTGTTACAGGTTGGATAGCGACGGACAGTTTTAGCAAGACGCTAAAGGATGCGTTTATGGGTAAATTGTCAACGGATTCTGCGTCTAAGGATGTGGGTACACATGCTGTTAGTTATGGTGGTTTGACCTTAAAGACAGATGCGGGTTCGTATGGGAACTATAGGCTAGTGTATGACGATAAGAAGCAGGTTACCATAGATCCAGCCGAATTGACAGTAAGCGTTACCCTAGCCCCTAAGACATATGACGGTACTAGGGATGTTGGCATTGCCAGCACCACGATTACAGGCTGGGTGGGTACAGAGAAGTACAAGAACAATGTCGACAACAGCGGTGGAGAGGAAGACTTAGCCAGCACGCTGTTAAGTGGTAGTAGCCTACTAGCGACAGCAGACAGCAAAGATGCTGGTGGTTCACGGACGGTATCGTTTAACCCAATAAGCCCGAAGCGATCAGGTAAGTATGGCAATTACAAATTCAAAAGCATTGGCAATATAACGGGCTTTACCATAGATAAAGCCCCATTGACGGTGGGTGCAGATTTTGACAATCACACTTATGATGGCGGTACCCGTGTTGCCCATAAGAATGTGTCTGTTACGGGTTGGATAGCGACGGACAGTTTTAGCAAGACGCTAAAGGATGCGTTTATGGGTAATCTGTTAACGGATTCTGCGTCTAAGAATGTGGGAACGCATGCTGTTAGTTATAGTGGTTTGACCTTAAAGACAGATGCGGGTTCGTATGGGAACTATAGGTTGGTGTATGACGATAAGAAACGGGTTACCATAGATCCAGCCGAATTGACAGTAAGCGTTACCCTAGCCCCTAAGACATATGACGGTACTAGGGATGTTGGCATTGCCAGCACTACGATTACAGGCTGGGTGGGTACAGAGAAGTACAAGAACAACAAAGACAACAGCGGTGGAGAGGAAGACTTGGCAAGTACGCTGTTAAGTGGTAGTAGCCTAGTAGCGACAGCAGACAGCAAAGATGCTGGTTCACGGACAGTATCGTTTAACTCAATAAGCCCGAAGCGATCAGGTAAGTATGGCAATTACAAATTCAAAAGCATTGGCAATATAACGGGCTTTACCATAGATAAAGCTCCGTTGACGGTGGGTGCGGATTTTGACAATCACACTTACGATGGGGGTACCCGTGTTGCCCATAAGAATGTGTCTGTTACAGGTTGGATAGCGACGGACAGTTTTAGCAAGACGCTACAAGATGCGTTTGTGGGTAAATTGTTAACGGATTCTGCGTCTAAGGATGTGGGTACACATGCGGTTGGTTATAGTGGTTTGACCTTAAAGACAGATGCGGGTTCGTATGGGAACTATAGGTTAGTGTACAATACAAGTAAGACGGTAACGATAACAAAACGGCAATTGCAGTTAAATGGCAACGATTTTGTACTGAAAAGCCGTGTTTATGATGGTACAGATGATGCAAAGGTACAGTTGCCGCTGGGAAATAAGGGATTTATGACCACAGGCGTTAATGGATTGGTAAAGGATGATGATGTCATATTGACCTTGAATGCGGGTGGCTTTAGGTTTGATGATGAAAATGCGGATACCGCCAAGAAAGTTTACATAAAGGATAAAAATAAACTGGTATTAGGTGGCAATGATGTGGGGAATTATGAAATTTTGCTGGTAAATGGATTCGAAGTGCCGAACTTAACGGGAGATGTGGACAGAAAAAACCTTACAATAAATGGTATTGATTATGAAGTTAGCACGAAGATATATGATGGTAATAATAGGGCTGTGGTTAAGAAAAAAGACGGTGCGTTGGGTTTGTTAGGTTTATTGGCGGATGATGATATAGGCATATCTTGGAGCACGGGTGGTTTTGTTTATGGCAATGCGGACGCAAACGACAAAAAGCAGGTGCTGGTAGGCGATCCTACACAGTTCCAGTTGACAGGAGCAGCGGCGGTAGTGGCGAATTACAAGTTAGACGCATCGAGTGGGTCTGCGATTGCTGGATTGTTTGGCAAGGTTGACAAAAAGACTTTAACTTTAAAAGCGGATTTGATTAACAGGGATTATGACGGTACCAATGTGGTCAAGTACGCTAATCTAAAGTTTAAAGGCTGGGTCGACACGGACACTATCGATAAAACTTTTAAAGCGGTGACAAACGGGCAATTAACAGCTGTTATGGCGGATAGAAATGCGGGTGTAAATAAAAAGGTTACATTGCAGGGTATATCGCTAAAGAACAGCGGTGGGTATCAAAATTATGAACTTCAGTATATGTCTGATTACAGGGTTGACATTGGCAGGCGAAAACTATCCATTAACGCAAAGCAATTGACGGCGGTCGATAAAATATACGATGGGACAGTATCGGCGAAAGTATTTGCATTTATGGATCCGTTAAAGTGTGCTTCAGATCCCGTTTGTTCTACACAGTTATCGGATCCAAATTATGGATATACCAAGGGCTTAAACGGTATATTGACAGGCGACCAAGTAGGGTTGCACATTACGGACGGGGCGTTTGTATTTGCCGATAAAACAGTCGGCAATAACAAATCGGTTATCATTGCCGATTCGAATAAGATGTGGTTGCATGGTGATGAGGCTAGGAATTATTATGTGGATGGTATGGATGCTTTATTGCTGGCAAATATTGTGTCTGCGGTTGATACAGGTACGCATTTGGGCAAAGAATTAGAACAAGACATTATGGGGTATAAATCTGAGAATATTGGTTCGAAATCTGATATGGGAGTAGTATCACCTAAGTCAAAAACAGAAGCACATGAAAATTTACCATCTCAATGGAGAGACATCTATTCGTTAGAGTCCGAAAAGCAAAATGATATTGACAGCAAGAATACCCAACAGAACAGTGATTCTGAATCGCTAGAGAGCAAGCCTTTGTTAAAATCAAGTGGCAATAGTGAGAATGACCAAAAGACCAGTGATTCCGAATCCCCAAGGGGCAAGCCTTTGTCGAAATCAGATGCCAACAAGGACGGTGATAATCAGGATACTTATGAGGCCTTTAATCGGTTGTACAAGGCGGCGAAAAATGGTGATTATCTTGCCCAGTACGATTTGGCAGATATGTATTACAGAGGCGTGGGCGTCAAACAAAGTTATAAAAAAGCGTTTTATTGGTATAAACAGTCTGCACTAGCAGGCTCTGTCGAGGCACAAAAATTGTTGGCAAACATGTACCAAAAAGGGCAGGGCGTGGAACAAAATGAAGTAAAGTCAAAATATTGGCTCGAAAAATCTACAACACCGGCTAAATAGCAGCATAGTCCATATTAAACATGCGGTAGGTTTTTAGGGCTATGAGAGGGCTCTGTTTCTATGCTGTGTACGAATATGTGTTTAAGGGTTTCGTATAGGTGTTCGTCCAGTTCGTATACGGGTACCACTTGTTGTGCTTTGATGTTATTTGCAAGGAACGCCAAATCGTATGTGGTGGTATATTTCACCTTGTATTTTACCTGTGCATACTGGGCGGTGTGAAACACCGATATCCAGAGCGGTTTTTCATCTTGTGTGGGGTGTTGTGTGTGTAACGGGTGTGAAAGTGCCTGCATATCGATACCACTCAAGTGGGCGTATATCCCTGTGTTAAAGATATTTTCTGTACTGCCAAGTAAGATGCCCAATCCGCCACCTATACCACCGGCTGCCCCTGCTGCCCCCGCCGCCCCTGCAGCTCCTGTGGCGGCGGCACCTGTTGCTACGATACCAGTTTTCATCACTGCGACAGCACCGGTACCTAACAATGCGACACCGGCACCGCTGCCCCCGCCATTACTGTCGCTATTGCTATCGGGGTTTCCCAAATTCGCACCACTGTTACTACCTTTTGTCGATTTTGAGATAGTACCTGTTAGTCCAGTAGCGGCACCTGCCGTCAGATCTGTGGATTTATATTGCAGTTTGTAATTTGATGAACTCAATGTAAATTCGCCTGTATCACCGATAAATACGGATTTTTTGGATCCGGGCTGATCATCGGCATATTTAAACGCCCCATCGTTTATTGTCAATGTTACCCCTTTATCACCAGACAGCAGCCGGCTAGAATCAAACCCCTTGCCGCTTTTGATATACACGGGAGCAAATATTTTGCCACTCTCATACTGTCGCCCTCTTACAGCCAAGTCGCTTATTTTTATGTTCAGCTTGCGTTGGGTGATTTCTGCACCGCTTACATCGGCAATATCGAAAGAATCGGTTACACCGTATACGGGCTTGTTGTTACCGTCCTCATAATTTACTTTATTTGCGGATCCGTATTTGATTGTCAGACCGCTACCTGCGTCCGCATGTTTGGCATTATTGTTGTAAAAATCCCCCTTGGGAGGTGTTGTAAATGTGGCTTTGAAGTTGTAAACTTTTTTGTCATCTGCGTTTGCGAATGAGTCTGCGAATCCGCCCATTTTGAATTTTAAACCATCGACGCCGCCGCTTGCTGTTGTAAATGCAAAATCGGCACTGGTAACAGTTGGGGCGGTGGTAGTTTTGTTATACTCTCTGCTTTTTGGTATTGTTGTTGCAGTTATCGCCAATGTATTCGGATGCACACGGTATAGGAAACCAGACTTTTTTGTGGTGTTGTTATGGGCGGCACTGCCCTTAGCACCAACGGCGGCATTGGCTTTAAAATCGCTGTTGCCAGCGTGTGATTGATTAAATTGGGCAAAAGCGTATCCGCTTATCAGCGACCCTGATGTACCCATTTTGTTACCTGTGGGGCTTGTTGTCCATACCAAGTAGCGACCTTTGTTGCTGCCCGCACTGCCGTTGTCAATTTTTAAGGCATGGCTATTGGATTCATTGATAAATGTATCCGCTTTTAATTCGATAGCCACCGTACCTTCGCTGAGGGCACCTTTGGATTTAATCCAGCCATTGTTTAGAATTTTAATGTACGAATCCGACCCGCTTGGTGTTGTTGTACTAGCATATACAATGCTGACCCGTTTTCCTTCCGCTCTGTATATGGTAATAGCACCCGTTTGTTTTTTACTGGCGGGGGCAGCGGAGAGACCGGGACCGCTTTTGCCTTCGAGCATTTTGACAATCAGATTGCCTGTTTCCCCTGATATGGTTTTGCCTGTCTTAACGGTGATTTCTGCTTTGCCGGCGTCTCGATCGTCGAGATCCAGCATGCCGTCGCCGTAGGCACCGGTGCCACCGTTAAGATAAGAGGTGTAATTTGCGGTTAATTCTAGTCCGCCATGCACTTTAACATGGGCGTTCACTTTAATCGACCGCCCGGCGATTAAGGTAAGTTTGGCACTGCCAGATGTGGTTATTATATCGGAGTTTATGGTAATATCGTTGCTGGCAACAATTTTCATGCTCGTGCCGCCTGCCAATTTTCTCTCGATCGCACCACCGCTATTGTTGCTCATAGGTATGGTTAGCAGGTGTACACTGCCCTTGCCGGCATACTTGCCGCCATAATAATCCCCCGGTGCCCCAACAGCCAGCTTAGTGCCATCTCCATCAAACGACACAGCCCACCCAAAATTCAGGTTTTTCTCCACACTGCCCGTCTTATCGGCACCGATCGATTGCTCGAGAGTATATCTATAAAAGTCTACGGGTTCCCATAGAGGCTCCCACAGATTACGCCTATTGTCCCCACTCAGGGCATACAGATACACCCTGCCAACACCTACAATACTGTCTCCCTTTTTGGTACCCGTTGCGTATGGAGCACCCACAGCCAATTTAGATCCATCACCACTCACAGCCACACTAGTACCAAATCCAATATTGCCACTGGTACTAGGCACAATTTTTCTTATAAGTTTCGGTTTCGGCTTGCCACCAGAATATGTGACGGTAAACAACCATACTGCCTGATTGGAACCCGCCCCAATATTACCATATGCCCCAACAGCCAACTTAGTACCATCACCGTTAAACGACAGGCTGGTACCGAATCTATCTCGGGTACTTAACAATTGATCCATCGAAAAATGCACACTTTTTTTGCGGATTTCGATTTTTTGTGGGTAGCGCATATTATCCCACGCCGATCCCACATAAAATAGGTATACTGCCCCGCTGCTGTCTGCCCCTTGTGCATCGGCATCTTTTGCCCCGACAGCTATTTTTGATCCGTCATGGCTTACGGATACACTGCTGCCAAAGCGATCGCCTTTTTTTATGGAGGTAAGGCTACCCGTACCCCCCGCATAAACAAAAGTGCCAGATCTTAGCTTTTCTCTCTGTACGACCACTGCACGATTCCGCACAGGAATATTTGGAAACGCATTTTGACCATACAGCGTAGCCGTAAACAGATATACTGCCCCCGCATCATCTCCGCCCGTATCATCGCCCATAGCCCCCACCGCTAATCTGTATTTGCTATTGCCTTGACCGTACCCAGCACTTAACGACACACTAGAGCCAAAATAATCCCAAGCACTTAATTTCAGCTGAGACTTTTTTAAATTGTCGATATAGCTGCCGTCACCAATCTTAGCTTTGTAGCTGAGCGAAGTTCCCCACTTACTGTCCATATCGATGGTCCACAGGTATACCGCCCCCGTATTATATCCCCCCGTGTCATCATAAGGGGCACCAACAGCCAGTACCCTACCATCAGGGCTTAATGCGATACTGGATCCAAATCTGTCTCTCTTACTCCAAGAAGCTGTAACACCGTCTGTATCAGCTATACCAGATGCAATTTTCTTCGCATGTGATATGGCGTCTAGCCACTTTATAATAGTAACATTCTTTGGGTCGAGTAAAATTACCCCATTGCCGGCTTTTACCCGATCCAATCCAAAGCTGTCGACCCGTTGTTTGGCGGATATTTCCACCGCCCCGCCGCCAGTGGCACCGGTGGCGTCGATGCCCGCATAATTGTTGGTGGTATGATCCGCCCATAAAATTGCCGTACCGCCCGTACCTGATGTGGATGACACATTTACACTTACGCCGGTACCTAACGATACTTTGCTGGCACTGACAAGGCCGCTGTTATCCGACCAACGGGTGGCAAATAAATCCTGTGTTTTTTTGTCGAGCTGGCTGGTTTTTGGGTCGTATGTCCCCCCTTGAAACGCCCCGCCCAGACGGATCCGTCCCCCTTGCGTTTTCCCCGATGCGGATACGGTACCGGAAAACAGACCGACCAATCCGCCTTTGTTGCTGATGTCGATGGTGCCGCCGTTGCCGTTTGTACTGTCTGCTTTAAAATCCGCAGAGCCTAATATTTTTGTATTGCTTTTGCTTAAACCGCCAATAAGCGACAGACTGCCGCCTTTGTTGCGACCGGATACATCGATTGCAGTGCCGGCGGTTAGGCTTGCCCCTTGTCGCAACGCTACTTTGACGACACCGCCATCGCCCGCTTGTGCTACTGCAGAGATGCTACCATTCATATTAAGCGAATCGCCGTCGATGGCAACAGTCCCGGCATTGCCATAATCGGCATCGGCAGTGATTCGCCCATTGCCAGAAATGCCCACTGTACCGCCACTAATCGATATAACACCGTTTGTCGAAGATACGGTATTGGCGGATACAACCCCGTCGATCGAAATAGTTTGTCGTAAAATATCGGATGCATCGGCAACGGTTATGTCGATAAATCCGCCCTGTGATTCGATGGTGCCGCCTAAATCAACGGTGGCAGAGACCTTGTTACCGCTTGTATCGGTGAGTGTGTCCCATGTGTCCGTAGGCACTTCGACCCGCAACAAATCGCTGTTGCCAAATGACATAACAATTTTTTCACCACCGGCAAAACCTATTTTACCGACAAGGGCTCGAACGGTGCCATCGTTTTTAACTGCTCCGCCCAGCAACGCCACAAAACCGCCGTCATCGACGGAAACACGCCCATGATTGGCAACAACACCATTGCTACCGCTTTTTGTAAATGTATACTCACCATTCAAAAAATCATTGTTGTCGATGTCGAGAGTCGAGGCAACAAAACCGCCCGTATCGATCACCCCATCTTTGGTAATCATGATACCGTTAGGGTTAACCAAAAACACACTGCCATTAGCGTTAATCCGCCCGGCAATCTCAGAAGTAAAATCCCCTGTTACACGATTTAAAGTTGCCGAATCGCTACTAGGTTGGTTAAAGTTTACCGTGTTGTCTTTATCAACAGAAAAGTTTTTCCAACCGATAATCGCTTTATCCGATTGCTGATTGATATTCAGGGTATTGCCGCTATACTGGATACCAGCCGCACCCTGTTGCACCACGCCGCCTTGTGGTAATCCGCCAGCAAACGCCACACCACTAGTAGACAACGCAGACACAGCCAATAGGGCAAACTTGACAGAGTGCCTAGTTACAATATGTATCATGTGTTCAATTCCTCATATAAATTTAATCCAAATGCATTCCTTTCTGTAATCTAAAGCTAAGTATGTCTCGATACACCCGAAAATTTAATCATGCCTAAAAAAATAGTAAATTTTAAGTTATAGTATCAAAAGTGCAGTGTAGCATAAAAAAAGACGGGGGGCAATATGAAAGGTGCAGAAAGGTACGGAAGTAAGTGCGTGTTTAAGGTTTCGAATCACGCAACATATGGGGTATACCGCCTTTTATATATTCATATCCTGTGATGACGGTCAATACGCCCGATACCATCAACATAGCGAATCCCCCCCATAGCCAGCCTTGTTCGCCCAATATCAACACGCCCAATGCCACCATTTGTGAAGTGGTTTTCCACTTTGCCAACTTGGTTACGGGCACAACGATACTGCGTTCTGCCAGATACTCTCTTAAAGCGGATACGGTGATTTCTCGTAACAAGATCGCCATTGCCATCGCCCCGCCAATAGTGCCAAATACCGCCCCAAACACCGGGCTATTTAGGGTTAAAGTCCCATCTATCATCAGGGTTATCAACACCGCCGCCACCAACAGCTTATCGGCAACCGGGTCGAGAAACCGCCCTAAATCAGATACGGTGCCCCATGTGCGGGATACATATCCGTCGACAAAATCGGTGATACACACCGCCGCATATATGCCAAACGCCCACATGTCGGTAACCGGCTTTGATACAAACATCAAAACGACAATAAAGGGAATGCCGACTATGCGGGCGGCGGTTAAAATGTTGGCAATATGGGGTTTTATGCGTGTATATTTCATGGGGGTATTATATCACGATTTGTGAAAATGGTTGTATATTTTTTCAGCCAGTTTTTGACTAATCCCGTCGACTCGCATTAAATCGTGTATGCCCGCCCCGCAAATTGCCGTGCTGGAGCCAAAGTATTGTAACAATTTGGTGCGTTTGACCTTGCCAATACCGTCGATGGTGTCAAGGGGACTTGTCAGCAGCTTTTTACGGCGTTTTTTACGGTGCGTACCGATGGCAAAGCGGTGTGATTCGTCTCGGATCCGCTGCATAAAGAAATGTAAATCAGAGCCTATGGCGATGGCAATGTGTTTGTCGGGCGTGTAAAATGTTTCTGTGCCATCGTTGCGGTTTTCTCCTTTGGCAATGCACACAATGGGAATGTGCGACACCCCCACCGCATCGAGGGCTTTTTGGGCACTCGATAACTGCCCCCGTCCGCCGTCGACGACAATTAAATCAGGTAAGGCGGTTTTTTGTTTTAGGGCACGGGTAAAACGGCGGGTTAATACTTCGTACATCATAGCGTAATCGTCCCCCGCCCGTCCCCGTTTGTCCCGGCGGGACATAGCGGTTTTAATATCCCAAGTGCGATACGATTTTTTGTCGAATCCTGCGGAAGTAACCACTATCATTGCCCCTACGGGGGTATCGCCTTGATGGTGCGAATTGTCATATACTTCGATGTGTTGTGGCACATCGGGCAGGTCTAACATACGGCACAGGGCGTGTAAGGCGGTGTTGTGGGTGGCAATGTGCGATTTGTGCCTGTCGAGGGCGGACACCGCATTTGTCATCGCCAGCTGTACAACCTTTTTGCCTATACCGGCTTTGGGGGTGTGGATTTTTGCCCCGTATACGCTGTGAAATGTGTGTATATGGGATTCGGCGATGGGGTGGGATAGCCATACCTTTTTTGCCGGCTTGGTGTCGCTGTAATATTGGCTGATGAAGTCGATCAGAATATCGCCATCGTCCATTTCGATATCGACACGGGGGAAAAATACCGCTGATCCTGCGGTTGCCGAATGCCGATAAAACAGAATTTGCACACAGACAATCGCCCGTACGCTGTCGCTGCCCCAGCGGCTTAGGGCAAACACATCCGCATCGCCCACCCCCTGCAGGGTGCTACCTTGCGATATGTGTAGGTCTTGTAACGCCCGCAAGCGATCTCGATACACCATAGCCATTTCAAAATCGTCCTCCGCTGATGCCTGTTGCATCCGTTGCTGCAATCGCTGTAATAAATGTGTGTCCTTGCCTGATAGGAATTGTATGACTTGTTGTACATACCCCTCAAAATCCGTAACCTTGCCATCGGGGACAAACGATCGCATAAATTGGTGGCGGTATACGGACTGATAGCGGCGGCGGTGTTTTTGTACATGGGCGGGGATAGTATCGCCACAAATCGGTGCCAAATAAAATACATTCCGTAACACATCAATAGTCTTGTTAACCGCCCGGGCATTGGCAAAAGGTCCAAAGTATCGACAGCCCGCCCGATGTACGCCCCGATGTTTTTTTATCTGTGCCATACCGTTGTCGAACGACAGTTCGATTTCCGGGTACGACTTGTCGTCCCGTAACAAAATGTTGTAATACGGTTTTAAAGATTTTATCAGGTCTGCTTCCAGTAACAACGCTTCTGCTTCCGATGCGGTTTCGACAAATTCCATGTGGCGGGTGCGAAAAATCATCCGCTGAATCCGCAAGGACTGGCTATCGGTGCGGGTGTAAGACAACACCCTTGCCCGCAGGTTTTTCGCCTTGCCCACATACAGCACTTGGTTATGGGCGTCGAGCATGCGGTACACCCCCGCCTTAGTCGACAGGGTGTGGGCAAAATCTTTAATGATCTGTAGTCCCGTTTGATACGACATATTGCCAATATATCAGAAAGGCGGGGGCGTATCCATAATAATACTTGACTCTTTGGATAATTGCCTATATAAAGCCTGTACCCGTTGACGCTTGCAGGCTTATTTTTTGGTTGCCTGCCCGTCATATACAACAAAACTTACTTTTAAAAGGATAGTCAAATGCCAAAAATGAAAACAAACAGTTCTGCCAAGAAACGGTTTAAGAAAACCGCTTCTGGCAAGTTAAAATTTTTTTCTGCCTACTTGTCGCACAACACTGCCAAACGCCCACAACAAATGAAACGCCAGAATCGGGGTTCTCAAATAATGCAGGATTGTGATGCGAAAAACATCAAAAAATACCTATTGCCAAACGGTTAATTTTAGACAAGGAGAACAGCTATGGCTCGTGTAAAAAGAGGCGTGCAATCACACGCTAAGCACAAAAAAGTTTTAAAACAAGCAAAGGGATACAGCGGTCGCCGCAAAAACACCATTCGGGCGGCGATGCAGGCGGTGGAAAAAGCCGGTCAATACGCCTATCGGGATCGCCGGGTCAGAAAACGCCAATTCCGCAGACTGTGGATTCAACGCATCAACGCCGCCGCCCGAGCAGAAGGGTTAAAGTATTCGACCTTTATGAATGGGCTCAACAAAGCAGGCATCGAATTGGATCGCAAGGTGCTGGCACAGCTGGCGTACGCCGAACCAGATGCGTTTAAGGTGCTTGCCGAAAAGGCAAAAGCCGCATTGTAATATACTTCACACAGCCCCCCTCCCCCCCCTCTCTGAAAAAAGGCGTTTTTTACAACGCCTTTTTTTGTGGTAAAAATGTCAATTGCGTTTTTTTATCACCCTGACAGGCATGACTCGTTTTACCGGTTTAAAGGCGGGGCGTTGTGGGGGGGTAGGCACAGCGGTTTCGATAGTTTTGGCTTCATCTGTGGTGGCTTTTGTGGCAACAGGCGGTTGGTGGTCCATGAGAGTGGTGTCGATGGGCAGTTTCCATCGCCATTTAGAGCCTCTTTTTTGCACTTGATAGACATTGTAAATGCGTTCGATGGTGTTGTCGTCTAGAATGCGGAAATATCCCCGAATGCCGTTAAAGCCTTTTGGGGATTTTAGGTATGCCTTGGGGGTGTCCGTTGCCAGTGTGCCGATGGCTAAGTACGCTAAATCGTAGGCAAGGGTGGTTAAATTGCTGGACGGGGTGTCATAATATTGGGAATACCTTGCCACCATGTCAGCGGTTTTTACCTGCATGGTTAAAAAATATGCCCCGATTAAGGTTGGTTCTTTGTGGATATTTTGTACATTGCTCCACCCCGTACCGCCAATGATGGGAATAGGGGTGTCGCTCTCTTCGTTGCTAAATACATTGTAAAAGTCCATCTCCGAAGTCAAAGTGCGAATGGTTTGTGGGTTGTTGTCGTCCATAATCACACTGTCATAGGCATAGGTGTTGGGTATCTGCTGAATAAACTCCGCATAAGTCAAGCGATTCGGTTTGTAATACAACACCGGCTGGTTGGGAAACACGGTTTGTATTCCCTTGTATAAGGTTTTGCCGTATATGTTGTCAGGCAATACGATTAACGGATTTTGCTTGCCAATTTGTAGCACAATGTGGGCGATTCCCTTGCCTTGTGGTTGCAGAGCATAGCCAAAATAATACACATTGTCCGCATTGGCAATATTGGCATTAGAAAACGACAAAATAGGAATATGAACATCGACCATGTTGCGGACAATCTGGGTGTGGGTATGAAACAGTGGTCCCAGTATCACATGTGGCGGGTCGTTTACCAGCTGCAATACTGCTTGTTTGGTGCCGCTAGGGGTCGATTGTGTATCCAAAAACCGCCAGCGGATTTTAGGGGCTTGCGTGTCGAATACCACCATTTCAAGGGCGTTTTTAATGCCTTTGCCCACCGGCGATGCCCGCCCGCTTAGGGGCAGCATAACCGCAACGGTTTTGACTCCGTCGACGGGGGCGATGGGAATGCCCTTGCCATATGCCAAACCGCACAAGGGGAGTGCCATAACAAACGGTGCTATCAAAAATATATGTTTCATTTGTTTTTTTACAGTTGTTTCACAATAAAAATCATACTACACTATGATATGAAAAATAACAACACTATCGTAGCACCGCCCAAAATAGTAAGGCAAAATAGTAAGGACTATACCCTATGACAGACACCCCCCCGATTCTATCGCCCCCTGTACCATTGCAGGTATCAACAGTAGAAAATGCGTTGTATATTGTGGCAACGCCCATTGGCAATTTGGGGGATATATCCTATCGGGCGGTGGCGATATTACAAGCGGTGGATGTTATCTTTTGCGAAGACACCCGCACCAGTGCTAAGTTGCTGAGGGCATTTCATATCGATACAAAAACCCTGTCGTATCACGACCACAACGGCGATGTGATACGACCGAAAATTTTACAGATGTTACAGGACGGTAAAGCTATCGCCCTTATATCGGACGCCGGCACGCCGCTTGTCAATGACCCCGGCTATAAATTGGTCGATGCGGCGATACAAGCCGCCCACAAAGTTATACCTGTGCCGGGTGCATGTGCCCCGCTAACAGCGTTAATGGCGGCGGGGCTGCCGTCTGATGTGTTTACATACTTGGGGTTTTTACCGCACAAAAGTACCGCCAAACGCAAAGTGTTAAACGCCCTTACCCCACAACAAGGCACTGTCATTGTGCTCGATACACCGCACAGATTGGGCGATACGCTGCGTATCCTGCAACAGGATGTACCCGCTTGCCAAGTGGTGGTGGCACGGGAATTAACCAAAAAATTTGAACACTTTGTCCGCATACAAGCCCAACACATCAGCGAACACATCATACAACAGATCCCCACAAAAGGCGAATGTGTGCTGTTGTTGCGATTGCCGCCGCAACCCACAGATATAGATGTCGATGCGTTGCTGGTACAGCACCTGCACAGACATTCCCTAAAAGATGCGGTAAACAGGGTTGCCGATATATCCGGGGTGGCAAAAAACACCGTTTATCAACGGGCATTACAGATAAAAAATCAGGATACACAAAATCGATGCGGCACTGGACATATACCAAAGGACTACTAGGCGAATATTATGCCATGCTGTATTTGCGGCTGCGGGGATACAGGTGTGTGCACCATCGCTATAAAACCCCGGTCGGGGAAGTGGATTTGGTGGTGTGCAAACATACAAAACGCCTATCGCCCTCCTGTACATTGGTATTGGTCGAAGTCAAAGTGCGTAAACGCATGTATGACGCCTACCACGCTGTAACCGACCACCAAAAACGCCGATATACAAACGCCGGCAGGTATATACACAAAAAATACAACGGGGCAAATATCCGCTATGATGTGGTACTTATCAGCGGATTAAAAATAAAGCATATTGAAAATTGTTACATTTAACGGTATATTGATACGGGACAAGAACACACTCTCAACCTGCAACCCTAGTATTATGGAAAAACGCCTATGACCGCAAAAATTTTAGCCGTACAGATGGAATCTATGGACAAAGTGCTGTTCCATAAATCCGCTTCGTTTGCCCTGATGTTCGAAGCCCAACAACGGGGATATGTCGTGTATCATTATGAACCCCGCCACATGGTGTACGAAAATGGCGAAGTGTACGCTTTTGTCCGCCCACTTATGGTGCAATATGTCGATGGCGATTCGTATCGCTGGTTGGGGCAGAGACACAAAATGTATTTGAAACATACGGATGTTATCTTGTTGCGATCGGAGCCGCCGTTTGACATGTCATACATCACGGCCACCTATTATTTGGACTTGGTTAAACCGCATACCCGGGTGATTAACGACCCCACCGCTGTACGCAACTTTAGTGAAAAGCTGGTGCTGGGGCTGTTTCCGCAATTTGCCGCCCCCACCCTTGTATCGACTAGGGTATGCGATTTCGAAGCATTTATCGACACGCACTCGACACTGATTCTAAAACCCCTGTATGGATACGGCGGGCGGGGCATTGTCAAGGTATCACGGGATGACGGTAATTTGCACTCTGTACTGGACATTTTACGGCACCTGTACAAGCAACCGATTATGGCACAAAAGTGGCTGCCAGAAATTGCCGATGGCGATAAACGCATATTTTTAGCAGGGGGTGAGGTGATTTTTGCCTTTAATCGAGTGCCAACTGCTGGCGATATACGGGCGAATCTCGATGCGGGTGGCGGTATTTTTCAAACCCAGCTGACGGCAACAGAAATCGACATTTGCCGTACCCTAAAACCGTTCTTGCAGCAAAACGGTATTGGGTTGGCGGGTATCGATATGATTGGCGATTATTTGACAGAAATCAATGTAACCAGCCCGGGTGGTATATCTCAATACCGCACCGCATTTGGGGTCGACAATGCCCCGGCTATTTGTGATGCCATCGGCTTATAACGGATATTTTTAAGAGACCTCCCTATGGCAATCACCCCAGAATTTTTAGACCAAATCCGCTCCCGTATTTCCCTGTCGACGGTGGTTGGGGGACGGGTCAAGCTGACCCGCAAAGGCAACAGTTTTTGGGGATGTTGTCCGTTTCACAGTGAAAAAACCCCATCGTTTACCGTCTCTGACGACAAAGAATTTTATCATTGTTTTGGCTGTTCCGAACACGGTGATATTTTTACTTTTGTTATGAAAACACAGGGCATTACCTTTGTCGAATCCGTATCGCAACTTGCCGCCCAAGCCGGATTACAAATGCCCCGTATCTCCCCAGAACAACGGCAACAACAACAGCATCGCCTGTCGTTGTATGAAGTCTGTGAAACGGCTTGCGATTTTTTCCAAAAAAACCTGCACTCCCAATTGGGACAGCCGACGATGGCATACTTAAAAAAGCGGGGTGTGTCCGCTGCGGATATACAGTATTTCCGCTTGGGATACAGTGGCGATTCACAATCGTTTTTGGACTATATGCAGTCGAAAAACATCGACACACAGGCGTTGCTAGATACGGGGTTGGCACGGCAGGGCAATACCGGTATATACGGGTTTTTCCGCAACCGTCTGATGTTTCCCATAACCGACACACGGGGGCGGGTGGTTGCCTTTGGCGGGCGGTTTATGGGCGACGAAAAACAAGCCCAAGTAGGTAAATATATCAACAGCCCGCAAGGCACCCTATACGACAAAAGTCGGGTGCTGTACAATTTAAAAAATGCCCGGGAAACCGCCTATAAACACAACCGCCTTGTGGTTTGCGAAGGGTATATGGATGTTATCGCCCTGCATCGTGCCGGGTTTTGTTATGCTATTGCCCCTTGTGGTACGGCTATGACTGAGCAACAATTGATACAGTGCTGGAAGACGGTGGACGAACCTATTTTGTGTTTTGACGGTGATACGGCGGGCAAAAAAGCCGCTCTTAAAACCGTTGAGCGGGCGTTGCCGTTGCTGCGGGCTGGTAAGTCGGTCAATATTGCCATGATGCCCGGCGGGCAAGACCCAGACGACATCATCCGCACACAAGGGGCAAAGGCGATGAGCGATATTTTGGATGCGGCGGTACTGCTGCGGGATTTTTTGTGGAATCACGCTGTACAATCGTTTGAAACCAACACCCCCGAACGGTTGGCAAAAATGGAAAAGCAGCTGTTTGCATGGGCGGCACAGATCGACGATTCGTTTCTTGCCAAAAGCTATAGGTATGATTTTGGCAATCTGGTATGGGACACCTTTAAACGCAACAGAAAAGAGAAGTTTGTATCGTCGAATAAGGGGTATTTAAAACATATAAGGCTATGGGACATCGAGCAAAAACGGCTGTTGGCATGTTTTTTAAACCACCCAAAAGTATTGGCAGATTATGAAGAAAGCTTTATTGGATTTTTTGATAACGATTGGAACACATGCTTTCAATGTGCCTGTGATGCGGTGCAAGACGGGGTTGAGACCGCCGAAAAAATGCACCTATATTTTGCCAACAGCCCACATAAAGACCTATTGGCAAGTGTCTGCAATCCCCATGTGTATATGGGGGTCAAAAGGGCAAGACCACAAGTGGACGACACAGAAACCGCCATATATGTACAAGGGGTGTTAGACGCCTATAATGTGGAAAAATGCAAAGCCCACACCCAACAGCAAATAAATGTATGCTTGCAAAATGACCAAGTGGAAAAAATCGATCCACTAGGGGCGTCCTACAGGGTGCAAGAACACATGTTATATGCAGATGAGTAACCGCTATAATGGGGGCGTATATGACATCGCAAAAATATATTGACAAAGTGGCTATGCGTGCTATAATGCGTCCTCAAGTTGTTGTACCTGTTTTAAGGAGGGGGTTTCGTGGTCGATAAAAAACAAGACGATTTAGAATTGATATTAGAAAAAAAAGCCCCTAAACTCAAGTCGCTAATAGATAAAGGTAAAAAAATCGGATATGTTACCACCGAAGAGATGAATGCGGCACTAGGCAGTGGGGCTGTGTCTGCGGAGGTGATCGAAGACATCATGTCCGCACTGGCAGAAATGGGCATCAGTGTACAAGATTCTGCCGAAGAAGACCCCACACCCGTCGAAGACAGTGTTGCCGAAGCCGAAAGCGACAGCGATGACGACGAAGACGAAGACAATGGGGGCAACATGGCAACCGTCGAAACCGGGCGGTCTGACGATCCCGTCCGTATGTATTTGCGGGAAATGGGTACCGTTGAATTGCTGATGCGTGAGGGGGAAATTGCCATCGCCAAACGCATCGAAGTAGGCAAGGAAACTATGATGAGTGCCTTGTGTGACAGCCCCCTAACTATCAAAGCAATTGCCGAGTGGCACGATGAACTGGAAAGCGGTAATATTGCTTTGCGGGATATTATCGACTTGGATTCGATGAATGCCAAACCCACTGAGGAGTATTCTGATGATGACGATGATGATACAGACCTGCTTGACGACGACGATACGGAAGACGACGACACAGATGATGACGAATCAGACGACAATGTGGATACAGATTCTACCGATGATACGGATGATACAGAGGACACAGAGAATACGGAGGATACGGAGAATACGGAGAATACGGATGAAAAAGCCGATGATGATTCTAAAAACGGCACCACCCCGAATGAGGCGGCTGCGGCGAACACTACGCAAAGTTTGTTAGCGATTGAAGAAGAATTAAAACCACAGATCATGAAAACTTTTGTGCGCATTGGACGGATTTATAGCAACTTGAAAAAATACCAAGACAAACGCATAGACGCTATTGCCTCAGGCAAAGACCCGACAAAAACCGTCTTAAACAGCTACGAAAAGCACAAAACGGCGTTGATTGCCGAATTGTCGACCCTGCAATTTAACGCCAGCAGTATCGATTCGCTTATTCAAGGTTTATACGATATTAACAAAAAACTCACTTCTATTGACGGACAGCTGTTGCGGTTGGTGTTGCCCTATAAGATCAAACGGGAAGAATTTTTACAACAATACAGCGGGGTGGAATTGTCCGACCAATGGCTGCACGGGGTATCCCACATCGACCATCGATGGGAGGCATTCGCCACCGAATCCGCCCCTAAGGTTGCTGCGTTGATTGAACAATCGGTGTTTATTTGCGAATCGGTTAGCATGCCTATTTTTGAACTTCGCCGTATGATATCCACTGTGCAGCAAGGGGAACGATCGGTCAATCGGGCAAAAAAAGAAATGGTCGAAGCCAACTTGCGATTGGTTATATCGATTGCCAAAAAATACTTAAATCGGGGGTTACAGTTTCTCGATCTTATTCAAGAAGGCAACATCGGACTGATGAAAGCGGTAGACAAATTCGAATACCGCCGGGGCTATAAATTTTCTACATATGCCACTTGGTGGATTCGGCAGGCGATTACCCGTGCCATCGCCGACCAAGCCCGCACCATTCGCATCCCCGTACATATGATTGAAACCATCAATCGCTTAAACCGTGAATCCCGTAAAATGATGGCGGACTTGGGACGGGAACCCACCGCTGAGGAATTAGCGGTAAAAATGGATATGCCGTTGGAAAAAATTCGCAAGGTGATGAAAATTTCCAAAGAACCCGTATCGTTAGAATCGCCAGTTGGCGATGAAAACGATTCGACTTTGGGTGATTTTATCGAAGATCACAATGCTGTATCGCCGTTTGAATCCGCTGTATACAATTCGCTTCGGGGGACGGTTACACGGGTGCTTGCCACCTTGACCCCACGGGAAGAACGGGTGCTGAGGATGCGTTTTGGTATCGGTATGAACCAAGACCACACTTTGGAAGAGGTGGGACAAAAATTCGAAGTGACCCGGGAACGCATCCGCCAAATTGAAGCCAAAGCCTTACGCAAATTAAAACACCCGATTCGCTCCAGAAAAATGCGCAGCTTTTTGGATAATTAACACTTGTATTATACCTGTAACATGTGGTACATACAAGGACACACGGGGGATTAGCTCAGTGGTTAGAGCAGGGCACTCATAATGCCTTGGTCGGGGGTTCAAATCCCTCATCCCCTACCATAATTTCAGTTTGTCGCAACATGGTAGACGGGTATTTTTTTTATGTCAAAAATATTATATACATCGGATGGGGACTTTTCTGATACTTTTTTGGCTTTGCTCAGCGGTAAAGACGAACTGTCTGCACAAGTTATACGCACTGTCGAGGATATATTACACAATATTCGCACACGGGGCGATGCGGCTTTGTTTGAATATATACAACGATTCGATAACATCGCTTTACGGGCGGATACGGTGCGGTTTAGCGATGCGGAAATTGCCCATGCACTGCAGGCTTGCGATGCGGATATTGTCCGTGCCTTAAAGCATGCCAAACAGCGAATCGAAGATTTTCATATAAAAACTTTGCCTGCCCCTGTTCGTTATACGGATGCCGTTGGGGTGCATTTGGAAATGCGGTATACCCCTGTTGCCCGGGCGGGGTTGTATGTGCCGGGGGGGACCGCTAGCTATCCGTCTTCGGTATTAATGAATGCGGTGCCGGCACAAGTGGCAGGGGTGGCAAATATCGTTATTGCCGTTCCCACACCAAACGGACATATAAACCCCTATGTGCTAGCCGCCGCCCATATCGCCGGGGTAAGCGAAATATACAAAATAGGCGGTGCTCAAGCCATTGGGGCGTTGGCATACGGTACGGAAAGCATTCCCAAAGTATCGCAAATCACCGGTCCCGGCAACGCTTTTGTGGCGGCGGCAAAACGCAGTGTATACGGCACAGTCGGTATCGACATGATGGCAGGCCCCAGCGAAGTCCTGATAGTCGCCGACAAAACCGCCAACCCCGAATGGGTGGCGTGCGATGTATTGGCACAAGCAGAACACGACACCGCCGCCCAATCGATTGTCATCACCGATGATAGCGGCTTAGCGGATAAAATCATCCGCCACATAAACCGCATTTTACCCACCTTGCCCCGCCATAATATCGCCAAAGCCTCATGGGACACGCACGGGGCGATTATTTGTGTCGACAGTATACAAGACGCTTTGCCTTTGGTCGATGCCATCGCCCCCGAACACTTGCAAATATGCGTCCACAATGCCGAACAGTATTCGAAGCAGGTAAAAAACGCCGCTGCCATATTCTTAGGCAACCACGCCCCTACCGCTATCGGCGATTACATCGGCGGCACAAACCATGTGTTGCCCACCGCCCGCTCCGCACATTTTGCCAGCGGTTTAGGGGTACTCGATTTTATGAAACGCACCACTGTATTAGGGTGTCCGCACCACAGCTTACAACAAATAGCTCCAGACGCCATAAAACTTGCCCAAACCGAAGGTCTAGACGCCCACGCTTTGTCGCTGGCTAAGCGGTTAGAAAAATAATTTAATATTGTAGCGATTCTGCCACCAACGCCCTTGCTGTGTGCAGCGATTCTGTGTGTATATCCGCATGACTGATGGTGATGTGTCCTACTTTTCTGCTGGGGCGGGGGGATTTGTTATAGGCGTGATAGTGGGCGTTTTTCAGGGCGGCGATTTTATCGGCGGCGGGCATGGTGCCGATACAGTTTAACATTGCCGTTGGCGATGCGGTGGTGTCGCCTAATGGCAAGCCCGCCGCCGCCCGCATGTGGTTTTCAAATTGTGAAGTTGTCGCCCCCTCAATCGTCCAGTGTCCGCTGTTATGCACTCTGGGGGCGATTTCGTTGGCGATCAGATAATCGCCACAGACAAAAAATTCAATGGCAAGGGTACCCACATAGTTTAAATGCTTGGCAACCGCCCGAAACGCTGTTTGTGTCTGTGCGGTTAGGGTATCGTTCAGGTGTTCGTTTCTGTGTGGGGCAACGGATTCGATCAAAATGCCCTTACTGTGGGTGTTTTGGGTGAGCGGATAAAAGGCGATAGTGCCGTCTTGTGCCACCGTGCCGATGAGTGATACTTCGTAATCAAAATCGATAAACCCTTCGTAAATCAACCGTCCGGGAGCGTTTTCTAGTGTTGCCCATGCCCGGCGGACATCGCCTTCGGTTTCCAGTCGCACCTGTCCTTTGCCGTCATAGCCAAAGCGTCTGGTTTTCACTATAGCCGGCAGACCGTAACACTCGACCGCCTGTTGCAAATCGTTAAACGCATGTACCGCCATAAACGGGGCGGTCTCGATCCCACAGCTGTTTAACAGGGTTTTTTCTTGCAGGCGGTCTTGGGTTATCTCAATGGACTGTACGGGCGGGTACACGGGGCAGTGGGCGGCGATTTTCTGCACAATGGTTACATCGATATTTTCGTTTTCGAAAGTAATCACCTGTTGCTGTTTTGCCCAGTCGATAAGGGTATCGAATTTGTGAAAAGCAATATCCGCAACCGATCGTACACAATCGGCGGCACAGTCGTTTTCACCGCCCAAACAATTTACGGTAAACCCCAAAGGGGTTGCCGATAACGATAACATACGGGCAAGTTGTCCCGCCCCTAAAATGCCAATCTGCATGGGTATTTCCTCCTGTTGTTAAAGTGCGGGCGGCGGGGTGCGTAGCACCCGATCCGTTTGGGTTGTTCGAAAAGCGTCCAAAGCTTTTGCAATGTCTGGGTGGGTGTGGGACAAAATGCCAGCACTAAACAACGCACTATTTTTGGCACCTGCAACCCCGATAGCAAATGTAGCCACTGGCACACCGGCGGGCATCTGTACCATCGATAGCAGGCTGTCTTGTCCGTGTAATGCGTGCGATTGTATGGGCACGCCCAATACGGGTAACGGGGTTTTTGCCGCTACCATACCCGGCAGGTGTGCCGCCCCCCCCGCCCCGGCGATAATTACCCTAATGCCACGGGATTTGGCGGTTTCGGCGTATGTAAACATGGTGTCGGGGGTGCGGTGGGCACTGACCACCTGTGTTTCATACGGTATGTCGAGGTGCTTTAATAGGCTACAACACTCTTGCATCGTCTGCCAATCGGATATTGATCCCATTATAACCCCGACTAAGGGTGTGTTATCGCACATAGTTTTTCCACTCCTGTATTAAGGTTATCCACGCTTGGCTTTCCAGCTGTTGCACCCGGGCTTTTAAGGTTGCCACCGTATCCGTAGGCAACACAGCACAGGGGTATTGTATCACATTTTCACCGCTGTCGACAACCTCTGTTACTCGGTGAATGGTACAGCCACTTACACTGTCGCCGCTGTCGAGTACCGATTGGTGTACCGCCACATCCATCAATCCCGCATGGGCGGGCAGCAAGGACGGATGCACATTAAACACCCGCCCCTTATATCGACGACAAAATATGGGGCTGACAATCCGCATGTATCCGACCATTAACACCATATCCGGGCGATGTTTGTCGATGTGGCACATCATGCGGGTATCATACGCCATACGGCTTTCCCCCGTGTGGGGTGGCACCGCTACCGCTGGGATATTATGGCGTTTTGCCCGTTGCAGTATGGGGGCGTCCGCTTTGTCGGACACCACACACGCCACCCGGGCATCGAGGGTGGTATCGGCAATAGCGGTGAGCGATGCTTGTATGCACCTGCCCCGGGTCGATCCCAATATAACAAGGGTGGCAGTCATCGGGTTACAGCTCCTGATATATTTTGCTGCCCCGTAGGCTGTTCATATGGCGGATACGGGCGTTAATCACATCGGCGGTGCCAATATCTGGACGGTGAAACAGGTCGCCTTTTATGGCTTGCACGGCGGTTTGTGCCTGTTGTTCTGCTTGCTGTATGGTATCGGCAACGCCAAGCACAGCGACAGTGCGGCTGCCCATAGCAATCAGGGTGCCGTTTTGGGTATCGACAGACCCCATAAACACATGCACATTGTCCGGCACTTGTGAAATGTCCACCGCAAAGCCTTTTTTTGCCGCCTGCGGGTAGCCCTCAGGTACCACATACTTACAAACAGTGGCCTTGTGCATAAATGCGGCGGGGGCGGTGGGGGCGGTGGGGATAGTATGCACATTGCCCTCTGCAACCGCATACAGGGTTTTGACAAAATCCCCCGTAAACAGGGTTAAAATATTCATCGCCTCCGGGTCGCCAAAGCGGGCGTTGTACTCAATCACTTTTACCCCGTCCGCTGTCGCCATAAAGCCCCCATACAATACGCCTCGATACGGGGTGCCGAAGTGGTGTTTTAAGGCATCGTTTACCTGTTGGTTTATCGCTTGGGCGGTGGTACAATCGGATGCGGATAAAAACGGCAATATGTGGTTGGCATCGGAATAAGTCCCCATACCGCCCGTATTCGGTCCCGTATCGCCGACAAATGCCCGCTTGTGGTCTTGTACCGCAGGGGTGTGTAACAGGGTGGTACCGTCCGTTAGGGAAATAAGCGAAAACTCTTGCCCGATCAGTTTTTCTTCGATGACAAATGCGGTGCCGCTGGCTGCCAAATTTTCGCAGTGTGTTATGGCATCTTGCATGCTGTGCAAGTGATCGCCCCATACGACCACGCCTTTACCACCGCACAGACCGTCCGCTTTAATGACAAACCGTTCGGCGTATTGCTGTAAAGTATCCGCTACCCCGTCCATGCTGGTAAAGCGTTTAAAAAACGGATTGCCGCTAATGCCATACTTGGCGATAAGGTTACGGGTAAAGCCTTTTGACGATTCCAGTTGGGCGTGTTGTTTGGTGGGACCGACCACTTTTATACCTACGGCGTGTAGGGCGTCGGCGACACCTGCCGCAAGGGGGGCTTCGGGACCTATGACCGCCAAATCTATGGCGTGCTCTGTGGCGTATGTGGCAACCGCTTGCGGGTCGTTGGGATCCAGCACCCCATATGCGGCGGTTATAGCTGTAATGCCCGGGTTGGTGGTACCGCTGACACAGTATAAATCACACGGGGTAGGGGCGTTTTTAATGGCGATGGCAATAGCGTGTTCCCGACAACCAGAGCCAATAAGTAAAATATGTGCTGTCATAGTAGTATGCTTTCTAATTGGTTAAAAATGTCTGTACCGCATCGCTGATACGGGCGTTTATATCTGCTGTTTGCGGGGCGGAAAAGGCGTTTGCTGTTATCATTTCATACTGTTGAATGTAGCGGGCGGATAGGGCATCGGTTAAAGATTTAGGCGGGGTCGGCAAGGGGGCATCTTTGTATGGATCGCCGTTTTCCACAAACCACAAGCGAAAAAATTCTTTGTCGAAGTTTTCTGGCTCTTGCCCTGCCCGTAGCCGTTCGGCATATGAATCGGCACGCCAAAAGCGGCTGCTATCCGGGGTATGAATTTCGTCGACAAGGATAATGTCGCCGTTTGCATCGATGCCAAATTCGTATTTTGTGTCGACCAATATCAGCCCCCGTGCTAGGCTGATTTTTTGCCCATAGGCAAACAGAGCAAGGGCTTTTTGGCGGGTGTATTGCCATTGGGATTGGCTGAGCCAGCCTTGTTCGACTATATCTTTGGGGGCGATGGGGCGGTCGTGGTCTGCCTGTTTGGTGGTCGGGGTTATAATATTTTGCGGTAGTTTTTGGTTTTTGTGTAGTCCCTCAGCAAATGTTATGCCACAGTACGACCGCACCCCTGCTTTATACTGTGTCCATAGGGAGGTGGCAGTGCTGCCACTGATATAGCCCCGCACCACAAATTCGATGGGCAGAACTTGGCAGCGGTGGGCGATAATCACATTGGGGTCGGGGTGGGCGATAAGGTGGTTGCCGACAATGTGGCGGGTTTTTTCAAACCACCATACGGAACTTTCTGTTAGCACTTGTCCTTTGTGGGGCACCGCCCCCAGCAGGCGGTCGAACGCCGATTGGCGGTCGGTGGATATAAGCACCGATATATCCCCATACTGTTTGTGGCGGGCAAAATACATGTCCCGTACTTTGCCGGTGTGTTTTTCGGTGTACAAATGGCGGGGTAGGGCGGTGGTGGTGATACACATTATACAATATCCACTTGTCCGCTGGGGGTGATGGTGCCAATGGTTTTTACAGCGGTTTCTGGATACGCTCTAGCAATGTCTGTCAACATATCGCCGATGGTTTTATCGCCAACAATCACCATGCCAATACCCATATTAAAACAGCGATACATTTCGTCATCGCCAATGTGGGCAATATGTTGCATAAGGGTAAAGATGGGCAGTATATCCCATGTACCCCGTTGAATTTTAACGCCTAAGCCTTTCGGCAGAATACGGGGGATATTTTCCACAAAGCCGCCGCCGGTGATATGTGCCATGCCTTTTATGTCGAGTCCGCTATCTAAAAACGCCCGAATAATATTGGTATAGTTTATATGCGGTGCTAAGAGTGCTTCCCCCACTGTAGCCCCGTTTAATGCGGGGTAGGTATCCGTGTGGTGATTGTTTGCCACTTCAAAAAACACTTTGCGGGCAAGAGAATAGCCGTTTGTGTGTAAACCAGAGGAAGTCAGCCCATACACCACATCGCCTTCGCTGATGGTGGCGCCGCTGATGATGTGGTGTTTGTCGACAACGCCTGATACCACGCCGACCATATCGATTTCACCGCTTACATACACGCCGGGCATTTCAGCGGTTTCACCACCCACCAGTGACACACCGCACTCGGCACAGGCGGTCGCCATGCCCGACACCAGCTGTTCCATCACTTGTGGTTGTAACTTGTCATGGGCGACATAATCCAGAAAAGTCAGCGGCTTTGCCCCCATTACCACAATATCATTGACAGCGGCAGAAAACAAATCATAGCCCAAGTTTGTAAAATTGCCACACTGTACCGCCACTTTGGTTTTGGTACCGACACCGTCTATGGACTGTACCAATATGGGGTGGTCGTATGTGTTTAAGATATGTTTTAAACTGTACAGCGACCCAAAACTGCCCAGTCCGGTTAATACATCGCTGGTAAAAGTCTTTTTCACATGCGATGTCATGCGGTTGACGGTGGTGTTTGCCGCTTCAATATCGACGCCTGCGTCTTTGTATGTCAATCCGTTCATTATTTTATCCTATATATTTGCGGGCATTTCTAAACATTTGTATCCATACACTATATGGGGATTTTGTTTGTCGGTTTTGTGGGTACCACGACTGTGTCGCCGTCCTATACGCCCGTTCTGGGTGCGGCATCATAATTTGTACCCGTCCGTCATTAGCGGTTAAACCAGCAATACCACCCACCGCTCCATTGGGATTTTGTGGGTATTGTTCGGTAATTGTACCATAATTATCGATATAGCACATACTTATTTGATGGCTATCGATGACTGTTTTTAGGTGGGTGTGGTTTTCGAATACGGGTCTGCCTTCGCCGTGTGCGACGGGAACAGGGGCACGGGTGCCCGCCATACCGTCGAACCAGATAGAGTCGGTTGTTTGTATCTCGACCATACACACCCGGGATTCAAATTGTTCAGACATATTTTTGACAAATATGGGGAACTGCTGTGCTTGTGGGATAAGCGATTTTAAGTGTGCCATCATCTGACAGCCATTACACACCCCCAATGCCACCGTATCTGAGCGTTGAAAGAAAGTGGTAAACGCTTGTTTTAGGTGCGGTGTATGCAAAATATTTTTTGCCCAGCCACCGCCGGCACCAAGCACATCGCCATAGGAAAAGCCGCCGCATGCCACCAGCCCTTTAAAATCGTTTAAATCTATGTGGCGGGCGTGTAAATCGGACATATGTACATCGATGGCTTGCCAGTTGGCGACCGTAAACGCATGTGCCATTTCTACTTGTCCGTTGACCCCTTGTTCGCGCAAAATGGCAATTTTGGGTTTTTGCGTGTGTACGAAGGGGGCGGTAATATCCTGCTTCACATCAAAGGTCGAGTGTACGGACAAGCCGGGGTCTGCTGTATCGACAATGCGGTTAAATTCTGCATCCGCACAGTCGGCATTGTCCCGCAAGCGTTGCATATGGTACGAAGTTTCCGCCCACTTTTGCTGTAATACCGCCCGTTGTTCGCTGTACAGTACAGTGTCGCCCTGCCGTATGACAACCGTGTCATCGGTGCCGATAGTGGCAATGGCATATGTATCGATACCGGTGCTTTGGTATGCGGATAGCACCGCATCTACACAGCTGTTGTGTACTTGTATACACGCCCCTAATTCTTCGTTAAATAAGTAGGCAATCGGATCTGTTGCTGTAGGTATCGTGATGTTTACCCCCACTCTGCCAGCAAACGCCATTTCGAACAGGGTGGTGCATATCCCCCCGTCCGATCGGTCGTGATAGGCAAGTAAAGTCCCATAAGACACATAGCGTTGCGTGATTTCAAAAAATGCTTTTAACACAGGGGCGGTTATATCGGGGGCGGTGCTGCCGATGCTGTTATACACTTGGCACAGGGCAGAACCGCCCATGCGATTGTTGCCATTGCCTAAATCGATGGCAATGATAGTGGTGTCCGGGTCATTGTGCACATCCGGCGTAACGGTTTTGACAGTGTCCTTTACGGGGGTAAAGGCGGATATAATCAGCGACAGCGGTGAAGTTACGGACTTTTCGACGCCGTTATCTGTCCATGTTGTCCGCATCGACAACGAGTCTTTGCCCACAGGAATAGCCACCCCTAAAGCGGGACAAAAATCCATAGCCACCGCCTTAACCGTTTCGAACAATGCTTGGTCTTGGCTGTCATGTCCACAGGCACACATCCAATTGGCACTGAGACGGATATTTTTTATATCGCCAATACAGGCACCTGCCAAATTGGTAATCGCTTCGCCCACCGCCATACGGCCACTGGCGGCGGCGTCTATAATGGCAATCGGTGTGCGTTCGCCCATTGCCATAGCCTCGCCCTGTGTGGTGCTTAATGTGGCGGTTGTTACCGCACAATCGGCAACCGGTACTTGCCACTTGCCTACCATTTGATCCCGGGCAACCATGCCGCTAATCGACCGATCGCCGATGGTGATTAAAAACGATTTTGACGCCACCGCCGGCAATCGCAACACCCGGTTTATGGCGTCTGACACAGAAACTATATGTGGTATTACATGTGGGTTTATATCCGTGTGTGTGTATGTTTTTGTTGTTACCGTGCGGTGCATGCGGGGGGTATTGCCAAACAATATATCCATAGGCATATCGACGGGCGTATTGCCAAAATGGGCGTCTGTTACGGTTATATGCTTTGTGGATACGGCTTGACCTACCACCGCATATGGACACCGTTCCCGTACGCATATACGGTCAAATACAGCCATTTTATCCGCAGGTATGGACAATACATAGCGTTCTTGTGATTCGTTTGACCAAATTTCCAACGGCGACATACCATTATCGCCCGATAGGACATGGCGAAGTTCAAAACGACCGCCGACGCCGCCGTCTTTTACCAATTCGGGAAACGCATTTGATATGCCGCCCGCCCCCACATCGTGGATAAACGATATGGGGTTGTCCTCCCCCATTTGCCAACAGCGGTCGATGACTTCTTGGCATCGCCGTTGCATTTCCGGATTGCCCCGCTGTACAGAGGCAAAATCGAGGTCGTTGTCACCGCTGCCAGACACCGTTGATGACGCTGCACCGCCGCCAAGCCCAATCCGCATCGCCGCACCGCCTAGACAAATCAGGTTTTCCCCTGTAGCAATATTGCCCTTGTCGATGTGGGTGGGGCGGATATTGCCCATACCGCCGGCAATCATAATCGGCTTGTGGTATCCAAAAACCCCTCGATCGCCCACCTGTTGTTCATAAGTGCGAAAGTATCCGCATATTTGCGGTCTGCCAAATTCGTTGGCAAAATCGGCACCGCCAACAGGGGCATCGATCATAATTTTTAAGGCACTGGTTATGTGGGCGGGTTTGTCGATACCATCGCCACTTTCCCAAGCCTGTGGCAAGCTGGGGATATGGAGATTCGACACGCAAAAGCCGCTTAAACCTGCCTTTGGTTTTGCCCCCTTACCCGTTGCCCCTTCGTCCCGGATTTCGCCGCCGATACCGGTTGCCGATCCGCTGTATGGGGCAATAGCGGTAGGGTGGTTGTGGGTCTCGACCTTCATTAAAATGTCGATGCGTTCGGTTTGTCCTTGATATATATGGACACCGTTGCTGTTTACGGGAAAAAACCGCTCTGCTGTGCACCCCATAATCACCGATGCGTTGTCCTTATACGCAGACAACACCCCTTCGGGGGTGCAGTTGGTAGTGTTTTTAATCATTGACAACAGCGATACATTTTGTTTTTTGCCGTCGATGTCCCAACCCGCATTAAAAATTTTGTGGCGACAGTGTTCAGAATTTGCCTGTGCAAACATATATATTTCTGCGTCCGTTGGGTTGCGGTTTAATTTTTGATACGCCCCGACTAAGTAGGTGATTTCTTGTGCCGATAACGCCAGCCCCCATTGATTGTTGGCACGGACTAACGCCGCTTCCCCGTGTTCTAGCACCGGGATATGGTGTGCAGGCTTGGGGGGCTCCCTATCGAACAGGGCGGCACACGATGCCACATCGGGCATCACCGTTTCCACCATGCGGTCGTATAGCTGTGGCACTATCGTATCCGTATCAAAATCACCGCTGAGAGCGTATACAATGCCCCGTTCGATACGGTCTAGTGTGATACCCGTGTTTAGGGCAATATGGGTGGCTTTCGACGACCATGGGGAAATGGTACCCAGTCGGGGAACAACCACAAATGAGGCGTTATGGGCGATGGCGTTTATATCCGCTTGTTGTCCCTGTTGCCCATAATCTAATAGCGACCTGAGTATCGCTTCTGCTGCCGTATCACCGCTGTCGAACCCCGCTACAAAGTGGACAAATTGGGCGTCGATATGGGTTACACCGCTTAGCGATTGCAACAGGGATTGTTGTCTAAACGGCGATAGGGCGGATGCCCCAAAAAGTGTGTACATTATATTTTCACCTTAAAATATGTCTGTGCTAGGTACATGTTTTACAATCTGGCAATTAAGTTTTCGGCAACGAAGGCTTGATGTCTTTGGCTGATGGCGTCGATTCGCTCCCTGCGGTGTTCCAGTGCATCTAAGTAGCTATCGTCTATATCCCCCGATATGTACCGTCCAGAAAATACGCTGTCTTCAAAATCTGTAACATGGGGGTTTTGTAATTTTGCCGCTTGTTTTAAATCGTCCAGCCCCAAATACAACAGCCCATCGACGCCAATCCACTGTTCGATTTCTGCATGTGTACGGGCGTTTGCCAACAGCTCTTTGCGGGTCGGCATATCGATACCATATAAATTGGGATATGTGACTTTGGGGGAGGCGGAGGCAAGGTATACGCTTTTTGCCCCCAACCCCCGTACCATGTCGATAATTTGCTTGCTGGTGGTGCCTCGTACGATCGAATCGTCGACCAACAACACGCTTTTGTCTTTGAATTCGGAGGCGATGGGGTTGAGTTTTCTACGCACAGAATCTGTCCGTCCCACAGCAGTGGGCATAATAAAAGTCCGTCCCACATAGCGGTTTTTGACAAACCCTTCCCGATATGCTACGCCCAATGCGGCGGCAATTTCTTGGGCGGCGACTCGTCCGGTTTCTGGCACCGGAATAATCGTATCAAAGTGTTTGTCGCCCCATGTGGTTTTGAGGGTTTGTGCCAACGCTTTACCCGCATCGATACGGCATTGATAGACATTGATATTGTCGATAACGCTGTCCGGGCGGGCGAAGTATACAAATTCAAATAAACAGGGCGTTAAAGTGGTGTTATCGGCACAAATTTCCCTATAAATTTCGCCCTGTTCTGTAATCACAATCGCTTCGCCGGGGGCAATGTCCCGTACCAATTTAAAGCCGGTAATATCCAGTGCCACACTTTCACTGGCAATCATATACGCACAGCCCTTGTCGGTTTGTTGCTTGCCCAGCACCAACGGGCGAATACCATTTGGGTCTCGAAATGCCACCAAGCCCAGCCCAGATACTATCGCCGTACACGCATACGCCCCCCGGGCGTGCTGGTTGATAAACCGTACGGCGTGAAATATGGCATCGGGGGTGTGGGCAGTGGTGTCGTGTAGGGTGTCGTATTGGGACAAGCCATAGGCAAAGAAGTTTAGCAACAATTCCGAATCAGAGCTGGTATTGAGATGGCGTTTTTCTAGACGGCGTAATGTTTTACGGAGCGGCGGCACATTGGTTAAATTGCCATTGTGCCCCAGCATAATACCATACGGGGCATTGACATAAAACGGTTGGCTTTCCTCTGATCCGGGGCTGCCGGCGGTGGGGTATCTCAGATGCCCAATGCCAATGCGACCAATCAGGGCGGACAGCCGTTCAGTGGTAAACACATCGCTCAGCATACCGGTGTCTTTTTGCAAGTAAAATTTGTTGTTGTGCAAAGTGGCAATCCCCGCCGCATCTTGCCCCCGATGTTGCAACAGGCTAAGCCCGTCATAAATATAATGGTTGACATGTGTTGTTCCCACCACACCAATGATACCACACATTGTTTTTCCCTTTATTGGCGTTGTTTACCGTTAATAGCGGGATTATATAGGGGAATATATCCTGTGTAAACCGATTTTTTACCTTTTTTATGGACAAAATATAGCCAAAAATTTTTGTGCTAACACCGTGTCGATGTGCTGTATATCGGTGGTTTTGCCAAGTTTTTCAAACGAAGTTACGCCGTATTTGGCATCGCTGATACCACAGGGGACTATGTGTTGGTAATAGGTTAAGTCCGGGTTTATGTTGAGGGCGATACCGTGCAACGATACCCATCTTTTGACCCGTACGCCAATGGCACAGATTTTGTCTTCGTAGCCATCGCCTATATCGACCCAAATACCGACCCGCCCACAGCGGCGGTCGCCTGTGATGTCAAATACGGTTAAACTGTCGATAATCCACTGTTCTAAATAGCGGACAAATTCCCGAATGCCCAAGCCTCTTTTTTGCAAGTCGATCATCACATAAATAGTCCGTTGTCCTGTCCCGTGATAGGTATACTGTCCGCCTCGTCCTGTTTTGTACACGGGTAGTTGTGGGTTTAATAAATGCGATTCGCTGGCGGAAGTGCCGCCCGTATACAGGGGCGGATGTTCCACAAACCAAACGCATTCGGGGGCATTGTCCGCCCGAATGGCAATAGTGCGATCGGTCATAAACTGTACGGCGGTTTGGTAATCCATGTTGTAAGATTGATACCAATCAAACGGCGTAGCATGCACAAAAGTACCAGCAATGTCTAGCGGCAATAAAAACGATTCAGCGGATTTTGTCATATCTTGCATATATTGTTAAAGTCTATTGCTATTATAACAAGTATAGTGTATACTCGTCTCTGTATCTTAACACTGTTGAGGTATATCATTATAATGTACTTATAAAAAGAAGTCTAATATTATCTTGTAACAATGTACGCATTTAAGGAAATTTTTTATGCTGTTTTTTAGAAATGTTATCGCACTTTGTGCGTTTGTATCGGTGTTTGTGTTATGGTATACGCCTGCGGCGGCGGATGTGATGTTTACCTATAGGGAACCAGATACCAAAGGATTTATGGTTTTTCATCGGGTGGGGATGCACTCTGGTGCCCCCGGTGATGCAAGGGGTGTTTACGGGGAACACGATATATTCCGCTCTAAAATCCCCGCGGGGGACAGGTTGGCAGTTTCGTATCGCTCAGAAACCGGCAGTATTGGAGAAGATGTTACCATTCAGCACATTGGCTTGCGTTATAACAAAGCGTTTACGGACACATTCCGAGTCGGGGCATTGGTGTCGTTTGCCTATCGATCCCCGTATACGGAGTATTATGGACAATCCTATCGGGTGATGCCGACCGTTGAGTGGCAATTGACCGATGCGTTTATGTTGCGGTATTTGTTTGAGTGGGATATTATCCCCCGTGCCACCGTCACAAGTGAGGATATATTGGAAAATATGGGCAACGCCCAACACAGACTAGATCGGGAATATGCCATTTATTCCCGTTTGGACTTGGGGAAATTTACCGACAATTGGATAAAGAATTATACTTTTGATAAAAATGTTATATTGGAAATTAAATCCGCTACCGGCTTAGCCGAATTTAAATGGTCGCACGAATACTTTTGGAATGTGGTACTGAGCGATAGGGTTGCGTTGTACTATTCGAAAGTTGCCGCTGGTGATATGTTTACGGCGGGCATTAAAATAAATTATTGACAAGGGCAATGGATACAAAATTTATAAACTTTTTGCTGGACATTGGTGGGGATATTAGCATGCAGTACTTTCGTACAGCAGGCTTACGGGTGGACAAAAAATCCGATGACAGCCCCGTCAGCATTGCCGATAAACAAGCCGAACAGGCTATGCGAGAGCGGATTCGCAGGGCGTATCCCGAACACGGTATTATAGGCGAAGAATTCGGGGTGGACAATGCCGATGCGGAATATGTTTGGATCATCGACCCCATCGACGGTACACGGGCGTTTATTGCCGGTGTCGACAGTTTTGCCAATATGGTATGTGTGTTACACAACCATCGCCCCATACTGTCTGGGATTGGGTTTCCCGCCCGTGAAGAACGCTATATTGCCATCGATGGCGTAACATACCTAAACGGTACCCCCGTGCACAGTATCCCCCATCGCATTGCCGATTGTGCTTTATCGTACACGGGGCTATATATGTACAATGCCACACAGCTAAAAGCCTTTGCAAAACTAAGGGCTATGACCAACGGGGAAAGGGTTGGCGGCGATGCACACAACTATTGCCGATTAGCGGCGGGCGATGCCCGTATCGTCTGTGAGGCAGATTTACAGCCTTATGATTTCTTGCCGCTGGTGCCGATTTTACAAAACGCTGGGGCAACCATCAGCGATTGGCAAGGAAACCCCTTACACATGCACAGCAGCGGCGAAGTTATCGCCAGCCCCGCCCACCACACACAGATTATTGAGGCGTTGCAAGCATGACAAAACACACCGTATTATTAACCGGCGGTACAGGGTTTATCGGCTCGCACACAGCGGTACAATTATGCCAAGCGGGGTACGGTGTGGTATTGCTGGACAATTTGGTCAATTCTAAACATGCTGTTGTCCAGCGTGTGCAAAACATCACGGGACAAAAAATCCCGTTTTACAAGGCAGATGTACGGGATACACAAGCGTTACAAAAGGTGTTCGACACACACGATATTTATGCGGTGGTGCATTTTGCCGCTTTAAAATCTGTTGGCGAAAGTGTCCAATACCCGCAGCTGTATTATCAAAATAATATTGGCGGGTTGGAATCTCTATTGGCGGTTATGGCACAAAATGGCTGTTATAACATGGTGTTTTCTTCTTCTGCCACCGTGTATGGCACCCCCGAGTCCTGCCCCATTGGTGAAAATCACCCGCTTCGTGCGACCAATCCGTATGGGGAAACAAAAATTGTTTGCGAAGATATACTGCGGGCAACGCAAGCACACCACCACGCATGGCGTGTGGCATTGTTGCGCTACTTTAATCCCATTGGTGCCCACCCCAGCGGCGAACTGGGCGAAGACCCGAACGGTATTCCCAACAATCTTGCCCCCTATATTGCCAAAGTCGCCATCGGTGCGTTGCCAGAAGTACGGGTATTTGGCAACGATTACAACACCCCCGATGGCACCGGTGTACGGGACTATATCCATATTATGGACTTGGCAGACGGGCATGTATGTGCCGTACAACAGCTGAAACAATGCGGTGTCACCGCCATAAACTTAGGGACGGGAAAAGGGTATAGCGTATTGCAGGTTATTCGAGCCTTTGCAGACGCATGGGGCAAGCCCATCAAACACACCATACACCCCCGACGGGACGGGGATATTGCCACATGTTATGCGGATGTCGCCTTTGCCAGACAGCACATGGGTTGGGTCGCACAATACGATATAACAGAAATGGCAAAACATCACCTGCAATGGGTACAACAGCAAAATAAGGAATAAGCAAAATATGAAAAAATGTGTCATAAGCCATCGGGTATATCGAGATAGCCACAAAAATGAACGGCGGGATTGTCTCGATCAACGGTGGATGGGGCTGGCGGATGCGTTAGGGGTACATATGTATCCGTTGCCAACCACCACACGGGATATAGACGGGTGGTTGCAAACTTTGTCTGCAGAGTGTGCCATACTCAGTGGTGGCAATTCGCTGGCAATCCACAACGATTCGGACATTGCCCCCGAAAAGGACACATCGGAAACCGCTTTGTTGCGATGGGCAATAAAAAACGCTGTGCCTGTGCTGGGGGTATGTCGAGGGGCACAGTTGATCAACCAGTATTTTGGCGGTACAGAACACCCCGTACAAGGACATAAAACACACCACAGTTTGGACACAAAAAACGATGCCTTTGGCACTTTTGCCAAGTGGGTAAACAGCTCTCATGGCTATGGGATTTTCACCCATACGCTCAACCCGCATGCGGACATATTAGCGGTGTCAGATACGGTTGTCGAAGCCTATCATATCCGTCAACACAAAATATGGGCGATGATGTGGCACCCAGAACGGGAATATCCGTACAATACAGATCATATAAAATTTATCAAAACCGTATTAGATATTGCAACATAGCTGTGTTTTTGGTATTGTGCGGTACTGTTTAATATGTGGGATATATTTTATGAAAGTACACTTAGTTTATAAATGGGCGGTTGCAAACAACAGCTTGTAACATTCATTGAGTATAACATATGCAAAACATAGGGGTCATATTGGCAGGGGGAACAGGGACACGGTTTGGGGGAGATGTGCCGAAACAGATGGTGGACTTGGCGGGTAAACCGATTATTTGGCATACTGTTATGGCATTTGCCCGATGTGCGAAAATTGCAGAAATCGCAAAAATCGATCATATGGTGGTTGTGTGTCAGCCGGATATACTCGATGCGGTGCAAAAAATGGTAGCCGATATTGTCCATATGCCCATTGATGTTATTCGGGGGGGGGCGGGGACTCGGCTCGATTCGACTTGTCATGCGGTGCGGTTTTTGGACACTATTTGCGATGATGCGGATAAAATTTTGTTTCATGACAGTGTCCGTCCACTGGTAAGCCCCCGCATTATCAGCGATTGTCTGTATGCCCTTGATTCCTGCGATGCGATTACAGTGGGTGTGCCCGTAACCGATACCTTGATGCACATCGAAGGCGGGAGTATTCGCACGATTCCCAACCGATCAGAATATATGCACATGCAAACCCCACAAGGGTTTCGCTTTCATATTATTAAACAGGCATACCAAATGTACGACCCTGTCGTCGATGGACACTACACGGACGATTGTGGGTTGGTCATGGCGAAATTGCCCCATGTGCATATCGGCATAGTATTAGGCGATGAAAACAATGTCAAAATCACTACTCCGAAAGATTTAGATGTTGTTAGAATGGGGGGGAACACCGCTTAAATATCTCTGTATCATTGTTTGCAAATGACAGGTTATATTTGGCTTTGATGTAATAATACCTGTGTACATATCTACACCAAAGGTGCAGGTTCCAGTCTATTTCTACCCCTTTGTTATCGTTGGATAACCGCCAAAAATCTTTCGGTGGTCGTGCCCCTTTCATCTGGTTTACATCGGCACAAGCGGGGACTAAATTCTCCGGGTCGTTGGCAAATCGCTGTTTTTCGGCGGGGCTGAACAGGCTTGCCCCGCTGTCATGGGCGTCTTTTAATGACACCACATGATCCGCTTGTAAATTACAGGTGGTACTCCCCCGATAAAAAGAGACTGTACCCCCAAGGTATGTAGGCGATTTATACTTATATAGGTCACGGTCAAAATCATCGGTGGCAAAACCATAGCTTGCCCATACGATACACACCCATAATATACTCATATTGAAAATTTTCATTTGCATATCCTAATAAAAATACATTCAAAAGGTGTATTCTACTACAAAAACAACCAAAGATATATAAATATTTTAAAATATACGCACAAGGTAGGGAGGATTTTGTTGTCTGCGTTTATATATTTGTCGAGTTTATATACTTAATATCGTATGTAATTTTCTATATAAAGATAACAGATATATGTTATTTACGATATTAGGCATATCGTGAATAACAATTTGTATGTATTTCACGATATTTGCACAGGTATTTTGGCGATTTTGCTGTTGTTTACGAACTTTTAAAAAGATTTGCGTATTGGCAGTATTTTTATCGATAGCATATTGTTATAGTACAAATGCAAGCACTGAGATATTTTTTTCAGAACTTCATTTCTTTTATATGTAATACTATTGTTGGTATGATATATGACTACTTAGATACTTCCAACTCCCCCCCTAGTTTTTTGCTAGGGGGTCTTTTTTTTGTTCACAGCGGTTGCAACCGCTGAGGGCTTTAGCCCGATGTGGTGCAGAGCCGGGGGGAAGTGCGTGTGGTATTTTGTCATGCGAAGCATGGTAAAATCCACATTAAACGCACGGGGGGCGAAGCCCCCTAGACTCTGGTTGCAACCGCTGAGGGCGATAGCCCGATGTGGTGCAGAGCCGGGGGGAGTGCGTGTGGTATTTTGTCGCACGCAGTGCGGTAAAATCCACATTAAACGCACGGGGGGCGAAGCCCCCTAGACTCTGGTTGCAACCGCTGAGGGCTTTAGCCCGTCGTGGTGCAGATTATATAATTGGGAGCTTATTTTACAAAAGTAGCGATGTAATTGACTTCTAAATCTTTTTCATTTAGCCGCCATACCCGTTCCAGTATGTGGTAGGTGAGTCCTGTCATGTGGTGTGGGGTAAAGCCATCGGCGGCGACCATATGGCATATTTCTGAGGGTTTTAAGAACATGTGCCAATCATGGGTGCCTTTGGGCAGCCATTTTAGCACATATTCCGCCCCGACAATGGCAAGGGCATAGGATTTCATAGTGCGGTTTAAGGTTGATACCATCAACATCCCCTCATCCTTAACACAGCCCCCACAGGTGCGTAAGAATCCTTCGGGATCGGTTACATGTTCCACGACTTCCATACTGATAACCGCATCAAATTTTTGTCCCGATTCGAACACTTCTTGTATATCGAGATGCTGGTAATCTATGGAAAGTCCGCTTTCTTCGGCGTGGATGCGGGCAATTTTTATCATCTGTTCACTGGCATCGATCCCAGTTACGGACGCCCCTAACAGTGCCAAGCTTTCGCTTAACAACCCGCCACCACAGCCCGCATCCAGTATAGCCAGCCCGCTTAACGGTTTTGCGTTCGTTGTATCCAAGTTATATATATGGCACAGTTGCTGTTCTACATAGCTGACTCGGGCGGGGTTAAATTGGTGTAAGGGCTTCATTTTGCCATCGGGATTCCACCATTCGTTCGCTAATGCAGAAAATTTTTCGATTTCATCGATGGTGCTGTATGCTTTTTGCTGTTTGTTTAACATAGTGTGGTATTCCTGAATAAATGGGTATAATACACTAAACTGCTTGTTTTATAAATTGTTTTTTGTTACTATGGCAAAGCTAATATAAAGTGGTTGTTTTATGGGGTGTTGTAAAAGCGGTTGCAACCGCTGAGGGCGATAGCCCGATGTGGTGCAGAGCCGGGGGGAAGTGCGTGTGGTATTTTGTCGCACGAAGTGCGGTAAAATCCACATTAAACGCACGGGGGGCGAAGCCCCCTAGACTCTGGTTGCAACCGCTGAGGGCGATAGCCCGATGTGGTGCAGAGCCGGGGGGAAGTGCGTGTGGTATTTTGTCGCACGAAGTGCGGTAAAATCCACATTAAACGCACGGGGGGCGAAGCCCCCTAGACTCACGAGCAAGCCACAAACAAAAATCAACCAGTACAATTGAAATCATCTTATATGATTTTGGCTTTAGATGTACAGGGCACGGGTATACTATGAAAAGGGATGTTATGCAACGCATAGTTATGAAATTTGGTGGCACTTCGGTGGGCGATTTGGATCGCATCGCCAATGTCGCCCAACGGGTAAAAACACAAGTCGATGCGGGCAATCAAGCGGGCAATCAAGCGGGCAATCAAGTATGTGTTGTCGTGTCGGCTATGTCTGGGGTTACCAATCAGCTGATAGAGTATGTGGAAAAATCTGCCCCTGCATATGACCCGCAAGAATACGATGCAGTGGTGGCATCTGGGGAACAGGTTACCGCCGGATTGTTGTCTTTGCACTTGCAACAGTTGAGAGTGCCTGCCCGTTCGTGGTTGGGGTGGCAAGCGGGGATTCAAACCACCCACGCACACGGGCGGGCACGGATTGAGGATATTGATGCCAGCGTGCTTGTCGATTCTATTGCCAAAGGCACGGTGGCGGTCGTCGCAGGGTTTCAGGGGTATTATAAAGATACCATGCGTATTACCACGCTGGGACGGGGAGGGTCTGACACTTCGGCGGTAGCGTTGGCGGTCGCTATTAAAGCGGATCGCTGTGATATATATACGGATGTGGACGGGGTGTATACGACTGACCCCAGAATCGTCCCACAAGCCCGCAAGATCGATAAAATCAGTTTCGAAGAAATGCTCGAAATGGCATCACTAGGCAGTAAAGTGCTGCAAACCCGGTCGGTACAAATTGCCATGACCCACAAAATGCCGTTGCAGGTGCTTTCTTCGTTCGAAGATAAACCGGGGACACTCATTACAAACGAGGATGAAACTATGGAAAAACAAGTTGTAACGGGCATTGCCGTTCAAAAAACCGAAGCACATATCCACCTGATGGGGCTGCCCGATTTACCGGGCAGTGTCAGCAAACTGTTTACACCCATTGGCGATGCCAATATCAATGTGGATATGATTGTACAAACCAATTCTAATAATGGCCGTACGACCGATGTGACCTTTACTATTCCTGAGGACGATGTGCAGAAAACTTTACAGATTATCGAACAAAATAAAGCCATATTACAATACGAATCTGTTCGCAGTAACAGCAATATCGCCAAAGTATCCGTGGTCGGTGTCGGTATGCAATCATATGCGGGGATCGCCCAAAAGATGTTTACGGCGTTAGCGGAAAAAAACATTAACATTAAATCCATTGCCACCAGTGAAATTAAGATTTCTGTGATTATCGAACGGGATTATGTGGAATTGGCAACACGGGTGCTACATGCAGCGTATGGATTAGACAACAGCAAGAGGGTATAAGCACCATGACAAAATCATCAGACATAGAAAAAATTGAACAGTTGGCATCGCATATGACCGACATATCGGAAATAAGTTTTGGCAGCAGGCTGCAACGCAAACGCCTGAGTAAAAACATCACCATCGACGACTTAGCCGATCGCACCTATATATCCCGTGATTTTCTGTACGCCTTAGAGGCTAATGAATACGACAAACTACCGTGCGAAGCCTACACGGTCGGTTTTATCCGCACATATTGCAAGATATTAGACATCGAATCAGATGACTATGTGGGCGAATATCAAAGCTATTTGGCACTGGCGGGACACAAGCAGAAAAATAAAAACATTGCCGACAATATGATGACTTTACAACGACAAAGCCGTAGAAAATTTTATGTGTTTGTGTTTGCGTTGCTGTTGATGATTTTAGGGGTTGGGGCAACGGTTGTTTTTATCTATTATCAAAATGTTGTCGAACAAGATACAACCTTACTACAACAGGGGGGTGTTGAAATCGCCCCTCTGAATATGAATTCGGGACTGCAACAACCAAACAGCAATACACAATGAACGATGTATACAACAGCATAGGGCAGGACAGGGCAAGCGACCGTATACCCCGCCGCAAGTGCCGCCAAATTATGGTCGGCAGTGTCGCCGTTGGCGGGGCTGCCCCCATAAGCGTGCAAACCATGACCAATACTTTAACCACCGATGTAAAAGCCACTATCGACCAGATTGTCGACTGTGCAGAGGCGGGGGCGGATTTAATCCGTGTATCGTGTCCCGATGAAGACAGTACGGTTGCACTAAAAGACATTGTTAAACATGCACCGATTCCCATTATTGCCGATATTCATTTCCACTACAAACGGGCGATTGAGGCGGCAGAGGCGGGGGCGGCCTGCTTGCGGATTAACCCGGGCAATATCGGCAGTCGCAGCCGGGTGCAAGAAGTGGTACAAGCCGCCAAAGACTATGGGTGTTCCATACGGATTGGGGTAAACGGGGGATCTTTGGAAAAGCACTTGCTGAAAAAATATAACGAACCGACCCCCGATGCATTGGTCGAAAGTGCGTTGGAACACGCAAAAATCTTAGAAGACGAAGATTTTTTTGAATTTAAAATTGCCGTAAAAGCGTCCGATGTGTTTATGGCATGTACGGCGTATCACCAATTGGCAGATGTGTGTACATATCCGTTTCATGTGGGCATTACCGAAAGCGGTGGCTTGGTGGGCGGGTCTATTCGTTCGGCTATTGGCGTGGGAAACATTTTGTGGGCGGGTGTCGGCGATACCATTCGTATATCGCTGTCCGCTGACCCGGTCGAGGAGATCAAAACCGGTTTCGCTATTCTAAACGCATTGGGGTTGCGGCACACAGGTAACAGATAAAGGGGGTGTATAATGTCAATTCTGTCTATGTCATTAACCTTCACAAATTGCATTACACAACAGCGGCAATCTGTGGTATAATGCGAATATGAGTAAGGCGGGAAAAATTGGTATCGTACTTAGTGGCATTGGGGCGGTAATGGTGGCTGTTGCTAGCCATTATGCTGTGTGTCTCATGGAAAAATATGTATGGCAATGTACAGAGTGTGCAGATAAATAAGGAGTAATGTTATGGAAATTATAACAGTATTGGGTATATTGGCTGTTGGTTTTATTGCCGGTGGAGTCGGTGTGTACATGTTGGTATCCGCATTTGTGAATTAGGAATAAAATGACTGTTTCGATAATATCCACAATCGGTGTGTTTATCTGAGGTGTTGCTTGCGGTGTTTGATGCTCCCCGAGTGGCGAAATGAAAGTACAAGGTAAAATTACACCCCCCACATAATATTTTTTGGTCTGGTATAGATAATTGGACAGCGGACTCATAGGATTCGCACTATGGTTTGGTGGGTGCTGTTTTCACCACAGCCATGAACAAAGACGCACTAAAATACTATTTGATTTTACCATTAGTTTTGGTATTATGGGCTTGGCTTGTAACAAGCCCCCCATATGGATGTTGTTTTTGAGAGGAGAGGATACTATGACACACACCGAATGGACGCCCGAATCGTGGCGGCAAAGACATATTTTACAAGTGCCCACTTATACGGATGAAGCCGCTGTGCAACGGGCGGAGGCTGTGCTTGCCAACCAACCGCCGTTAATTTTTGCCGGCGAAGCCCGCAGCCTAAAAGCGGAGCTGGCACGGGTAGCACACGGACAGGCGTTTTTACTACAAGGGGGCGACTGTGCAGAAAGCTTTCAAGATTTTAGCACGGTAAACATTCGGGAATCGTTTAAAGTAATTATGCAAATGGCGGTGATTCTTACTTTTGCCGCTTCGATGCCGGTGGTCAAGGTTGCTCGTATGGCGGGGCAATTTGCCAAGCCCCGTTCTTCGGATACGGAAACTGTCGACGGGGTCGAGCTGCCCAGTTATCGGGGCGATATTATCAACGGGGCAGAATTTACCGCCGAAGCCCGTATCCCCGATCCTATGCGTATGGTACAGGCGTACCACCAATCTGCATCGACACAAAACTTGTTGCGGGCGTTTGCACAGGGGGGGTTTGCCAATCTGCACAAAGTACACCGCTGGACACAAGATTTTACCAAAGGGTCGTCGGCGTACAAAAAATTTCATGCTATCAATCAACAGATCGACGACTGTTTGGCGTTTATGAAAGCGTGTGGTATTGCCGATGATTTGGAACAGTTTAAAGAAACCACTTTGTATACTTCCCACGAAGCCCTGTTGTTGCAATACGAACAAGCCCTTACCCGCTTGGACAGCACCAGCGGCGATTGGTATGACACTTCTGCCCACATGCTGTGGCTAGGGGAGCGTACCCGCCAGCCCGACCTGGCACATGCGGAGTTCTTTCGGGGCATCAAAAACCCCATCGGCATGAAGTGCGGTCCGACTGTGCAGGCGGACGAACTGTTGCAGATGTGCGATATATTAAACCCAGAAAATGAGGCGGGACGGTTGACTTTAATTATTCGCATGGGGGCGGACAAAGTCGCCGACAATTTGCCCCGCCTGATTCGAGCGGTACAACGGCAGGGCAAACGGGTTGTGTGGTCTTGTGATCCCATGCACGGCAATACCGTCAAGGCATCTACGGGCTATAAAACCCGTCCATTGCAAAGCATTTGGCAAGAGGTCGAGACTTTCTTCGATGTACACAAAGCGGAAGGCTCCTATGCGGGGGGGGTACACTTGGAAATGACCGGGGCAAATGTTACCGAATGCACAGGCGGTAGCGTCCCCATCACAGAAGCGGACTTAGCCGACAGATACCACACTTTTTGCGACCCCCGCCTAAATGCCGAACAGGCGTTGGAAATGGCGTTTATGATCGCCCAAAAGTTAAAGCAAAATCGGGTGTAAATATTTTCTACATAGAACAACCAGACACAAAGGATGAAACATTGCGGGACGAAACATTGCGTATTGCCATTTGTCAACAAAATCCCGCCGTTGGCGACTTTGTCGGTAACAGGGACAAGATTATCACCGCTTATGATACGGCTGTTGCCGGCGGGGCGGATGTGGCGGTGTTTGGCGAAGGTATCATCAGCGGCTATTACGCCTATGACATGATGCAAAAACCGGCGTTTATTGCCAGCTGTGAACAGGTGCTGGCGGATGTGCAACACTATACGCAGGGCAAGCGGACGGCGATGATTGTGGGCTGTCCCACTTTGGCGGATCGTACGCTACATACGGACATGGACAACCGCATCGCCCATTTGAGTGCGGTGGTGCTGTGCGATGGCAAGCGATTACACACCCACCATAAAGTATACCTCGCCAACGATGGGGTGTGCGTCGACAGCCGGGAAGTGTACCGATCCCGCATTGCCGCTGAGGACTGTAAGCCGTTTGTGTTCGAGGGGGTAAAAATCGGCGTCAGTATTTGCAACGATGTGTGGACGGATTCTGTTTGTGATGCGTTGCATGCACACGGGGCGGATGTGATTGTTACCATTAACGCTTCACCGTTTTACTATGGCAAACAGCCGCTTCGTTATAAACAGGTATCCGATCGCATCGCCCGTATCAAAACCCCGATGGTGTATGTCAATGACACGGGCGGGTATGACGGGGTGTTGTCCGATGGCAACAGCTTTGTTATGGATAAACACGGGGCGGTGGTGACCCAATGTCCGGAATTTGCAACCGGGGTGTATATGACGGATTTCGACACGGACTTTACCCCTGTCTTTACCTCTGTGTCCCATACCCGCTGTGTGGCGATGGATTTTTATCCGTGTCTGTGGCGGGCGTGTAGTTTTGGATTGCAACAGTATGTGGAGAAAAACGGCTTTAAAAGCGTGGTGTTGGGGTTAAGTGGCGGTATCGATTCGGCACTTGTTGCCGCTCTTGCTGTCGATGCGTTGGGGGCGGAAAATGTGCAAGCGGTGATGATGCCCAGCCCCTATACCCACCCAGACTCTCTGGACGATGCCAAACAGTGTGCGGATATATTGGGGGTGCGGTACCATACTGTCGACATCACCCCCATGATGCGGGCATTTGCGGCGGCATTTGCCCCGCTGATGGCGGACACGGAACCAGACATCACTGAAGAAAACATACAAGCCCGCATTCGGGGCAGTGTGGTTATGGGGTTGTCGAATAAATTTGGCTGGTTGGCTTTAAGCACCGGCAATAAATCGGAAAATGCGGTCGGATATGCCACTTTGTATGGGGATATGTGTGGCGGCTTTAACCCGATTAAGGACATATACAAGACCGATGTATTTAAACTGTGCCTGTGGCGGAACACTCAGGGTGTGGCGATTCCCCCCCGCATCATCAGCAAACCGCCCAGTGCCGAACTTCGTCCCGATCAACAAGACACGGATTCGCTGCCGCCTTATGATGTGTTAGACGGCATTTTAAAATGTTTTATCGAGGGCGATTTGAATGTTGCACAAACCGTACAACAAGGGTATGATGTAGACACCGTAAGACACATTTGGCGGCTGTTGCACACGGCGGAACACAAACGCAAACAGTCCGCACCCGGGTTAAAATTGACCCGGCGGGATTTGACTTATGACCGTTTATATCCCATAACCAACGCCTATGCACAACAGGATGACAACACATGATAAAGACTCGTTTTGCCCCTAGTCCCAGCGGACATTTACATCTTGGCAATATTCGTATTGCTATTATCAATTATATGTTTGCCAAAGCCCACAACGGCGAATTTTGGTTGCGTTTGGACGACACGGATACGGAGCGGTCGCAACGACACTATGCGGACGCTATCCAAGCGGATCTGCAGTGGTTGGGGCTGTGTTATGACGGTATGTTTCGGCAAAGCGACAATTTAGGGCGGTATAATGAGGTGCTGGAGCATTTAAAATCTATCGGTCGAGTGTATGCGTGTTATGAAACAGCGGAAGAATTGGAACTCAAACGCAAATTGCAAATCGCACAGGGCAAACCCCCCGTGTACGATCGGGCATCTCTACACCTAACAGATGCGGAAAAACAAGCCAAACACCATGCAGGTATCGCCCCCCATTGGCGGTTTTTGTTAAACGATGACACTATGGCGTGGTGTGATATGAATCAAGGCGATGTGCAATTTACCAGCGGGCATTTGTCCGATCCCGTGTTGGTACGGGGCGATGGGCGAGCGCTGTTTACTTTTACTACGGTTGTCGATGACATAGACCATAACATCACCCATATTATCCGGGGCGAAGACCACACCACAAATACGGCGGTACAGGTACAGATGTTTAAAGCATTGGGGGCGGACATCCCCACCTTTGCCCACATGCCGTTGGTCAGCAATGCCGATGGCGATAAGTTTTCCAAACGCAGCGGCAACGGTGCCGTTGCCGATTACCGCAGCGAAGGCATCGAGCCGATAAGCGTGGTAGCGGCGATGACCCGTTTGGGGACGGCAACCACTGCCGAAGGGACGGACACCCTGCACACCCTCATCGACGATTTTGACATACAGCGATACGGGCGGGCAGCGTTGTCGTTTAGTGTCAAGGAGTTATATGCGTTAAATACCAAAATTCTACACCACTTGCCATACGAAGCAGTACAACACCGCTTGCCCGCCCGTATCACCGCTGATATGTGGCGGATTTTAGCTGGCAACATGGACATTTTGTCCGATATTGCCCTGTGGGAACAGGTTATTTTTGCCGATGTGGTGCCGGTGATTGAGGATGCGGACTTTATCCGTACCGCCCTGTCGCACTTGCCCGCCGGTGAGGTCGATGACGGTACTTGGAAACAGTGGACAACCGCTATTCAACAGGCAACCGGGCACAAGGGCAAAAATTTGTTTTTGCCCCTACGGCTTGCCATCACCGGGCAACCGCACGGACCAGAAATGGGCAACCTCTTACCGTTTATCGGCAGGGACAAAATACAACGCCGCTTATCGCAAGCGGGCTTGTAATATGTGGAACGCACCATGAGCATACACATTTACGACACCAACACCCGCCAGCTACAACCGTTCGAGCCCATCGATAAAAACCATGTCCGTATGTATGTTTGTGGTCCGACTGTGTACGACTTTATCCATATTGGCAACGCTCGCCCGTTGGTGGTGTTCGATGTGTTGTACCGCCTGTTACAACAGCAGTATTCGACAGTATCTTATGTCCGTAACATCACCGACATCGATGATAAAATAAACGCTCGAGCATGGGAAAACGGTGAGGATATTGGCGATGTAACCGCCCGTACCACCGAACAATTTTTTAAAGATTGCAAGGCGTTAGGTACCCTAGAACCGACCGTACAGCCCCGGGCGACCGCATATGTGGCAGATATGATTGCCATGATTAAAATTTTAATCGACAAAAACCATGCCTATGCGGTCGATGGGCATGTGCTGTTTCGGGTAAAATCGTGGGCAGAATATGGAAAATTCGCCCGTAAAGACTATGACGCCCAAGTGGCAGGGGCAAGGGTCGAAGTGGCACCCTACAAAGCAGACCCCGCCGATTTTGTACTGTGGAAACCGTCGACCGACAGGGAACCGGGGTGGCACAGCCCATGGGGATACGGCCGTCCGGGGTGGCATATCGAGTGTTCTGTTATGGCAAAAAAACACTTGGGAGAACAATTTGATATACACGGCGGCGGCGTCGACTTGGTGTTTCCCCATCACCAAAATGAAATCGCCCAATCGCACTGTGCCAATGCCAGCGGCAAGTTTGCCAAATACTGGATGCACAACGGCTTTGTCATGGCTGAGGGGCAAAAAATGTCTAAATCCTTAGGCAACTTTTACACGGTGCGGGCATTGGTACGGGACTATAGCGGTATGGCAATCCGTTTGGTATTGTTAAGCACCCATTATCGCAAACCGCTTGATTTTAGCAAGGCAAAACTTGCGGAGGCAACGGTAGGTTTAAAAAAGATCGCCGCCGTATTGAAAGATACCCCCAACACAAACACACAGCCCGCTGATATAAGCGATTTTATCGCTGCCCTTAACAAAGATTTAAATACGCCCTTAGCGTTGTCCATACTGTGGCAATACTACCGGGATAAACATATCGACAAACTCCGTACCGCTTTACACATTTTGGGTGTCGATGTGGGCGAGTACATGTTTCAAAATGTGGGGGGCGGTGATATATACACAGTGACGGAATTAGCCAAAAACCGCAAAATCGCCAAGCAAAATAAAGACTTTGCTACCGCTGATAGTATCCGCAGCCAAATTGAGAGCATGGGATACGCCATTAAAGACTTGCCAAAGGGCGATTATGAAATTGTCAAAAAATAGGGAATGAGAGATGCCCTTGCCAAAATGCAGACACACCCTAGCGAAACCGTTTCAATGCACGGGCATAACCATTCACAGCGGCATACAAGCGACCGTAACTGTATCGCCTAATCCGCATGGTACGGGGATCTTGTTTGGTACCATGCCCGCCTCGTATAAATGCGTGGTGCATACCCGTAATGCTACTTGTATCAGCGATGGCACCACCACTATTTCTACTGTTGAGCACTTGCTATCGGCGTTGTATGCGTGTGGTATCGACGATGCGGTGATACAGTGTACACAACCGGAACTGCCGATTATGGACGGCGGCAGTGCGGATTTTGTCGATGCTGTGCACACAGCGGGCAGGGTGGCGACCGAACACAAGCTGTCGTATGTGAAAATCACTGATACTATCACCTGTGAGGGCGATAAGGGGGCGTATGTTGCGTTTAGCCCCTATGATGGGTTTTATATCGATGCGGGGATCGACTTTGCCCACCCCGCTATCGGCTGCCAACGGTTTCAGGGCGACATAAACCCCGATGTATATGGTGTGGAAATTGCCCCCGCCCGCACTTTTGGGTTTATGGATCAGCTGCTGCACTATCAAAAATACGACCTAGCCCGGGGGGCAAGTATCGACACAGCGGTGGTGTTTGGCGATGATGCCCCGCTAAATCCGTTGCGATTCGCAGACGAACCCGTCCGCCACAAGGTGTTGGACATTATCGGTGATATGGCTTTGTGTGGCTATCCGATTGTCGGCAAAATCACCGCCCGCAACATGGGGCATCGGCTAAATAACCAAGCGGTGTACACTTTATTTGCCGATTCGAACGCCTATAGCATAATTAACACTTAATAATTGGCAAGTAATATGGTATACTGGTGCTGTATTTGTAAACTCTATTTAGTGAAGGTAAAAAATGACAAAATTTGTAACCAAGTTGCTGACCGTATGCGCCTTGTCGTTTGTGTTAATAGGTTGTTTTAACAAAGACGACCCTGAAGTACAGGTGGAATTGCCGCCTGAGGAATTGTATGCCATCGCTGAAAACTTAAAGACCACAGGCGATTATGAAGAAGCGGTGAAAGCATACGAAGAAGTAGAACGCCAACACCCAAAAGATCCTTTGGCAAAACAAGCAATTGCCGATATTGTGATGTTGGCGTATGAAAACATGCGTTATCTGGAGGTGGCAACTTATGCGGACAATTTTTTGACTTTTAATCCCAAACATGAACTTGCGGCAAAGATCGCCTATGTTAAGGCCCAATCGTACTATGAGCAAATTGTCGATGTGGGACGGGATCAAGGCAACACCGCCAAAGCACTCGAAGCTTTAACCGATGTGATTTTACGCTATCCCGACAGCGTGTTTGCCCTGTCCGCCCGCAACAAAATCGAGCTTGCCGAAGACCACATCGCCGGCAAGCACTTAGATGTGGGGCGGTTTTATTTGTTTGCCGACGCATACCAGCCGGCAATAGCACGGTTTGCCATTGTCATTCAAGAATATTCGTACACTTCGCAGGTGCCAGAAGCCCTTGCCCGTACGGTAGAGGCGTACCTTGCATTGGGATTGTACGATCGTGCTTATGCGGCGGCGGCTATTTTGGGACACAACCACCCAAATAGCCAGTGGTATGAATACGCTTATAATCTCATCGATGCGTACAAGTTGTAGCGGAAAAACCTTTTTAACACACATGAGATATACCCATGTTGACCGATCTGAGTATTTGTAATATTGTATTAGTAGACAACCTAAACCTGCATTTACAGGCGGGATTGACAACGCTTACGGGGGAAACGGGGGCGGGAAAGTCCATATTGCTGGATGCTATTGGTCTGGTTATGGGCGGACGGGGCGATAGCACGCTGATTAGGCACGGCACCGATAAAGCCTCTGTACATGCCAGTTTTGACCCACCTAGCACCCACCCCGTATGGCAGGTTTTACACGATTTAGATATGCAATACGACAAAGCCGAACCGCTGTTGTTACACCGCACTATCGGCACAGACGGTAAATCACGGGCGTTTGTAAATGGCGTGCCGACCACCGTGCGGGTGTTAAAGACCATCGGTGAAACCCTTATTCATGTACAGGGGCAATTCGAACAACACGGGTTGCTGTCGCCTAAAACCCACCTCGATATTTTAGATGCGTATGCGGGGGTGTTGTGTGAACGGGCAAAAGTACAGGCATTATACAGCGATTGGCAATCCGCCCTACACACATATAACACCGCCGTACAAGATATGCAAACCGCCCAAGCGGATATGGACTATATCGCCCACTGTTTATCAGAATTGGACGCCGTATCCCCCGTATTGGGGGAATATGACCGTCTGCACATACGACAGACCGAATTAAAGAATGTCAACCGTTTACTAGGCGATTACAACACCGTACACAACCTGATTGAGGGCGAACAGGCGATTGGCGATTTGCTATCCCGAACCGAACGCAGTTTAGAACGGCTGTTACCCCTAGCGGGGGATAAAATACAGCCGCTAATAGGTGCGGTTATATCGGCACATGAATCGCTAACCGATGTGGCACATACGGTGGCAGACTATGCCAGCGATATACAGCACAGTGCTATGGACTTAGAAAGCATCGAAGACCGCTTACACGCTTTACACAGCTTGGCACAAAAACACCGCACCACCCCCGATGGATTGGTACACCTACACGCACAGCTAGCGGAAAAACACGCATGGATAAGTAATAGCGATACCGTCCTCGATCAACATCTGCATACTTTGAAACAAGCCTACACCGCATATATCGCTTGTGCCGCTGCGGTGTCCAAGACCCGCACAAAATCCGCTGCAGATTTAAGCCAAAAAGTATGTGCCGAATTGCCCAATTTGGCACTCAAAGGGGCGGTGTTTTCTGTGCAAGTCGACACCGTCGATATATCCGCAAATCCCACCGCTTGGTTCGATATACACAAGGTGTCGCCTACCGGCTGTGATACGGTGGTGTTTACCGCCCGCACCAACGCCGGCGGGGTATTTCATGCGATTCATAAATCCGCCAGCGGTGGCGAATTGTCCCGCTTGTTATTGGCTGTCAATGTGGCACTCAGCCATACCAACACCGCAACCACTCTGATATTTGATGAGGTAGACACAGGCGTTGGCGGCAGTGCCGCCGACAAAATCGGTACCCGCTTGCAAGCCCTATCTAAAACCCAGCAAGTGCTGGTTATCACCCACAGCCCACAAGTGGCATCCGCCGGCGATAGCCACTATTTCGTCGAAAAAACCGCTGTACAGGGTACCACTGTGTCGCATATTACCGCCCTTGACACCCCCCATCGCATTCGAGAAATTGCCCGTATGCTCAGCGGTGATAAGATTACAGAACATGCCGTCAACAACGCCAAATCTTTATTGAGAGTATAATGTTATGCCTACAGACTTTATGCACACCGTAAAAAACCTAAATATAAACACTTTGAATGACTCCGATGCCAAACAGTGGCTGCACAATTTGTACTTGGAAATTGCCTATCACGACAAAAAATATCACGGACAAGACGCCCCCGAAATATCCGATGCGGATTATGACAGCATGCGACAAGTGATGACCGACATCGAACAAAAATTTCCCCATCTGGTTACCAAAAACAGCCCTAACGCATCGGTTGGCTATGCGGTACAGGAAGGGTTTCAAAAAATCGACCACACGGTGCCTATGTTGTCGTTGGGCAATGCCTTTGATCGGGGTGATATTGTCGAGTTTATCGATAAAATCAAACGCTATTTACAACATCGAGAGGCGATTGCCGTTTGGACGGATTTAAAAATCGATGGTGTCAGTGTATCGCTTCGCTATGAGCAGGGGGATTTAAAATATGCCCTGACTCGGGGCGATGGAGCGGTGGGTGAAGATATTACCACAAATGTGAAAACCATTGCCGATGTGCCACAGACTTTACCGGCGGGTGTTCCTGATGTGATCGATATTCGGGGCGAAATTTACATGGAGAAACAGCAATTTATTGCCCTCAATACAGCCCAACAGCAAAATGACGATAAACCGTTTGCCAATCCCCGCAACGCTGCCGCCGGATCCGTACGGCAACTGGACAGCCGTATTACCGCCAGCCGCCCGCTGCGGTTTTTTGCCTATGCGTGGGGGCATGCGTCATCGCCGTTTGCCGATACCATGCAGCAAGCCCATGCCACACTGCAAAACTGGGGATTTCAAACCCCACCGATGGGCAAGGTATGCGATACTGTCGACGATATTATGGCGTATTATGATACACTGTGCGATAGCCGAGCGGAACTGGATTTTGACATCGATGGGGTTGTGTATAAAGTCAACGATTTAAACTTGCAGCAAAGACTGGGTTTTATCGCCCGTTCGCCCCGTTGGGCAATTGCCCATAAGTTTCCAGCGGAACAAGCGGTAACGGTGCTAAACGACATTACTATACAAGTGGGCAGAACAGGGGTTTTAACCCCCGTAGCCAATTTACAGCCGGTGAATATTGGCGGTGTATTGGTGGCACGGGCGACTCTGCACAACCGGGACGAAATCGACCGGCTGGGGGTCAGAAACGGCGATACGGTGGCGGTACAACGGGCGGGCGATGTGATTCCTAAAATCGTTGCCGTACATACGGATAACCGTCCGGCGGATTCTGTGCCGTTTGTGTTTCCCGACACCTGCCCCGAATGCGGCTCCCCCATACATCAAGTGGGGGACGATGTGGCGGTGTATTGCCCCAATAGCAGCGGCTGCCCCGCCCAACGCATAGAAACCCTGAAACACTTTGTATCCCGCTATGCGTTTGACATCGAAGGCTTGGGGGGCAAACATATCGAGGCATTTTTTAACAACGGTATCGTCAACACGGTTGCCGATATTTTTAGGATACACACCCATGCGGATACCATTTTAACATGGGACGGGTGGGGGCAAAAAGCGTTTGGCAACTTGGTACACGCCATCGAACAAAAACGCACCATCGCTATGGACAGATGTATTTTTGCCTTAGGCATTCCCAAAGTAGGCAGGGAAACCGCCAAATTGTTGGCAAAACACTATGAAAGTTTTACCGCTTTTTGTACCGCTATGCGACATGCTTATGACAAAGGTGTCGACAATCCGTACTATGCGGAACTTATCAATATCGATGGTATTGGCGATACGGTGGCACAGGATGTTATACACTTTATAACCCACAACAGCGATATGTTGGACGATTTGCAAAACGAAGTTATCGTTATCGACTTTGTGCAACAGACGGTCGATAGTGTCTTTAGTGGCAAAACCGTTGTATTCACCGGCACTTTGACGCACTTGAAACGGGAAGAAGCCAAACATATTGCCGAGTCGTTGGGGGCAAAAGTAAGCGGTTCCGTATCGACAAAAACCGACTTTGTTATTGTCGGCGAAAACGCCGGCAGTAAGGCAAAAAAAGCACACGATTTAGGGGTAACTGTTTTGACCGAACAACAATTTATCGATATGCAAAACCACACGGATATATCGGATATACAGGATATACCCGATACACCCGATAGCCAGCAAGGACAGCTATTCTAAACGCTGCCCTTAATGCGGTTTATCATCGATGACAGTCCGTTGCGGCGGCTGCCGGCTAGGTTTTTGTCCAGCCCTATTTGTTGCATCACCGCTTGAATATCGGTGTTTTTAATAATCTCAGGTGGTTGGTTGTTGTATATGTGCATCAGCAGTGCTATAATCCCCCGCACCAAAATAGCATCGCTATCGGCGATAAAGTGCATGCTGCCATCGTCATTTTTGGTTGCCAGTATCCACACCTGACTCATACACCCCTCGACCTTAGTACGGTCGTTTTTTAAGGCATCCTCCATAGGCGGGAGGTGTTTGCCCATGCTGATAATGTATTCGTATTTTTCCTGCCAACAATCAAAAAACCCGATGTCTTCGATCAGTGCCATAATGTGGGGTGCGTGTGTCATATTTTTTCCATTGTATGTATTATGTGTGCTTATATTCTACACCCATGCCCGTTATATTGCAAATTAAACCTTGACACAACAGGGCAAAAACTTTACATCTAGTCCATCATGTGTGTATGGAAACAAAATCAATGATCGACATTATCTATATAGGGCTGGGCATCGGGTTGTTATATCTGGGCGGTGAGTTGTTGTTGTCTGGGGCGTTGTCGGCGTCTGTGAGAATGGGGATTTCCAAAGTATTGGCGTCTGTGGTGTTAATGGGGTTTGGCACTTCTGCCCCCGAATTGTTTGTCAGTTTTCAGGCGGTTATAAAAGACGGCACAGACATTGCGGTCGGCAATGTGATGGGCAGCAATATGGCAAATATCTTGTTGATTGCCGGTTTGGGTATGCTGCTAGCCCCCCTATACCATAGGATTTCCCATATTGGTACGGAAAGTGTATTTTTTGTGGTGTCTGCTTTTATACCTTTAATCGCTATGGGGGTATTTGGCGGTATGGCTATGGCTATCAGCGTATTGGGTGTGCTGTTGTTGATGGTGTATTTTGTATTGGTATTAAACCGTCCATACACTACAGAACCTGACACAGATTTTACCCATATGTCCGTGTATAAAATAGGGCTGTTTGTCGTTGGCGGTTTGGCAATGTTGGTGATTGGGGCGGATGTGCTTATCAATAGTGCCATAGCGATTGCCACTAAGTTAGGGGTATCACAGGCAATTATTGGCGTGTCGATGGTAGCGGTGGGGACTTCGTTACCGGAAATAGCCACCACCATATCCGCCGCCCGCCGCCAGCAAGGGGAAATGATTATAGGCAATGTACTAGGGTCGAATTTGTTTAATACTTTGTTGGTGCTTGCGGGCGTAGGGCTGTACCAAATGATACCCATATCCCAAGCGGACTTTTTGATTGAAACCGTTGTATTGCCGATTATATCGTTGATTTTGGTAGGTGCCATATATACAAAAAAATGTATCCGTATAACGGGTATATGTGCTTTGTGTGCCTATGCGGTGTATGTGGTGTCTTGGGGGGGCATATTATAAGCTTGACACACAAAAACCATTGTGTTACATTACATACTATGAATTGTTATAACATTTACTAAAAGGATAGATTTATGCGTAAACAGATGGATGATGCTTTGCCGGGGTTTGTGATAGGTGCTGCATTCGGGGCTTTGTTTTCGTCTGCATTGGCTGTGGTTGCGGGCTGTGCTGTGCTTGGTGGTGTGATAACTTATGTTGTGTTACATAAGCAAGCACAGAAACAGTAATGCTTATTCCTTTTACAGGTTTTGTATCGGTTTTATTGTTCACCTTTGTCGTATCGGTCGTCTATGTTATAAGGTTTAAAAGATCCTTTGTACTTAGGCAGATTATTACGCTTTTTGCCACATTGCTGGCGTTTCGGACTGTGCTGTATATGCTATTTGTCGTGCATAAAACAGCATTATATTTTGTTGCATTATAAATAGTATGAGGATTAAATATGATGACGAATAAATCTGTTAAATTTGCTTTGTTGGCGGTTTCGGCTTTGGGTACTGGTGTGTTTGCTGGTGGTTTGCCACAAGGGGGCGTGGTGCAGGAGGGTGTTGCCGATTTCAAATATGCTGGGGGGGGGGGGGTATATTCTCACCATCGATCAGCAATCGGATAAGGCGGTTATCGATTGGCGTAGCTTCTCTGTAGGCAAAGATAACACAGTAAACTTTAATCAGCCCGATAGCGACTCGGCAACTCTGAATCGGGTTACGGGCGATTTTACTTCGGAAATTGCCGGGCGGATTAACGCTAATGGCAGTGTGTTTTTGGTCAACCCTAACGGTATCATGATTACCAAAGATGGGGTGATCGATACGGGCGGTTTTGTTGCCTCGACTCTCGACATCGACAACAATGATTTTTTGAATGGTGAGTATACATTTACGAAAAATGGTGCCAATGGCGTTGTTTCGAATCGGGGTAGTATTTCGGTCGATGATGGCGGTTTTGTGGCGTTGCTAGGTGGGGCGGTTAAAAATGAGGGTACGATTCGAGCCCTTGTCGGTAAAGTAGGCTTTGGCGGCGGTGAAAAAATTGTCATGTCATTCGGCAACAACGATTTTTTACGGGTCGAAGTGCCAACGGACACATGGGATAAACTCACCGATTCGCAAGGCAACAAAGTTTCGGCTACCCTTGATTTAGGCGGCACCATTGACTCCCGGGGCGGGTTTATCGATATAGCTGTTGCCGATGCCTCCGATATTCTCCGCCAAACTATTTCCATCGATGGTATTGTATCGGCAAATACCGTGTCTTCGACAGATGGCGTTATATCGATCAGTGGTGGCACGGTGGGCATTACCGGCAACGGGCGAATCACCGCCGATGCGGATTATGGTAACGCCGGCACTATTGCCATCGAGGCGGATACTATCGACAGCAGCGGTATCGTGTCTGCTGTGGCACAAAATGGCGTTGGCGGTATGGTTAAAGTAGCGTTACAACAGGGGGCGAACCTAAATGCTAGTACCCGTTTTGATGTGTCCGGTCGCAGCAAAGGCGGCAGTTTGTCGTTTATTGGCGGATTGTCTGGTAAGGGCGGTACAAAAGTATTGGGCTCTGCAGATTTTAAAGCCGACAGTACGGGCGGCACCGGCGGATATATCGATATCAGCAACAAAGACGGCTTGGTCGGATTGTTGTCCGGTACCGTATCCGCATCGGGCAAGACTCAAGGCGGACGCATTCGTCTAGGCGGGGCGTTGCAAGGTGGGGGATACAACCCGAAAACCAGCCCCCTCGATAAACGCACCCAAGATTTATTTGTAACCCGTTGGGGGGATAATAGTTCCCTTGTTAGTGCCGGCAAAACTTCCTTAGGCACGGGCGTACGGGTCGATGTGTCGTCCCAATCGGGTACGGGCGGTACGGCGATTTTATGGGCGGATAACATTACCAACAATTATGCCAGTATAGACGCAACCGGTGCCACTGGTGGCGGGGCGGTGGAAATATCGGGCAAAAAACGAGTTGATAGTTTCGGTTTAAAACGGGTGAATGCCGGCAATGGGGTTATTTTACTCGACCCAAAAAATGTCGTTATAAGGACATGGGGATCCGCATTAGCACAGGTAAAAAAGATTGCTGATGGCGTTGATCTTTCAGGTGATGGTAGCGTTTCATTGGCTACAAATGATTTTTTTGGTGCTAGTGTATCGTTAAGTGCTGATGGTAGCAAGTTGGCTGTGGGTACATTGCGTGGTAGCGATGGGAAAACTGATAGCGGGGCGGTGTATCTGTACACTGTCGGCGGTTCTGGTGACACATGGGGCAGTACGGTAACGCAAGCGGTAAAACTTTCCAATAGCCATGCCAATGTTTCTTTGGATGATTATGATTATTTTGGCAGTGGTGTATCGCTAAGTGCTAATGGGGACAAGTTGGCTGTGGGGGCTAGAGGAGATGACGATGGCAATGCTGATGGTGATAGAGGGGCGGTGTATCTGTATACTGTCGGCGGTTCTGGTGACACATGGGGCAGCACAGTAACGCAAGCGGTAAAACTTTCTCATGGGGCATCTATAAAACTTGCAAATGGGAGCAATGGCACTGTTTCTTTGGAGGATGATGATGAGTTTGGTAGTAGTGTATCGTTAAGTGCTAATGGGGATAAGTTGGCTGTGGGGGCGGCTGGTGATGACGATGGTAAAAGTGTTTCTGGCACAGATAACAAGGGGGCGGTGTATCTGTATACTGTTGCTGGGGCGTCTTGGGGGCAAACTGTTACGCAAGCGGTAAAACTTTCTGATAGTCATGCTAATGTTTCTTTGGATGGTGGTGATTTTTTTGGTTCTAGTGTGTCGTTAAGTGCTGATGGTAGCAAGCTGGCTGTGGGGGCTTATAATGATGACGATGGGGGTGCGGATCGAGGAGCGGTGTATCTGTATACTGTTGCTGGGGCGTCTTGGGGGCAAACTGTTACGCGAGCGGTAAAACTTTCTGATAGCCATGCTAATGTTTCTTTGGAGGATAATTATGATTTTTTTGGCTGGAGTGTATCTTTAAGTGCTGATGGTAGCAAATTGGCTGTGGGAGCTAGGGGCGATGACGATGGGGCTAATAGTAGTGGGGCGGTGTATCTGTTCACCGTTAGTTCTAAGAATGATGACACATGGGGCAAAGTAACGCTAGTGGTAAAAATATCTGAAAATGGTGGTGGTGCTAATAAATTTAATGTTGACTTAAATACGGATGATGATTTTGGCAGTAGTGTGTCGTTAAGTGCCGATGGTAGCAAGCTGGCTGTGGGAGCACAAAAGGATAATAGTAAAGGTGCCGTATACCTGATAAATGTACCCCTTGGTGCGAACGACTATAAACAGCAATTAGAAAAAAATACAGATGTAAAAATTGTTGCCAGTAACGATATTACGATACATGATGCTATAAACGCAACAACCGGTACAGGCACATTAACCCTAATCGCTGGGCGATCGGTTATAATTAACAATGATGTAAAAGTAAATGGCGGGCTTGAGATAAAAGCCAATGACGCCAGCGATAGTGACTTTGTTGTAAACGATCGGGACGATGGCAAAGCAGAAATCACCGTTGCCACAGGTAAAACCATATCCGGGGGCAATGATGATTTACTTATCAAAATGCTGAAAGGCAGTAACAGTGCCGCCGCCGACAAAAAACAAACAGGCAAAATTACCGTGTGGAAAGCGGACGGTAAACGGGTCAGCATTGTACATACAGGCACCACAAAAACAGGCGATACCCCATCCGATTCGGAAATTGTTATTCGTAGCAGTGGCGAAATAAAAGCCACAGGCGACCTAAACAAGGGCGATATAGCCATCGAATTGGCAGCAGACAAATTTACCAACAACTCAGATAAAGACGCTTTGAGTATCACCGATGATGGTAATACGGACGATAATAAAGGACGGTTCCTAATATGGACAAAAAGTGCTGATGACAATACTTTAAAAGGTATAACCTCCGATTTTACCCAATACAAAACACATAACAATACGCAGTTTTATTCGAATGATGGTACCAATGATGATCAAAAATATAAATCTGGTTTCCTATACAGACCCGTATCAAGTGGCGATAGTGGCGGCGGCGGTGGTGGCGGTGGCGGCGGTGCGGCTATCGTATTGATAGGTGCCGGCGTTGCTGTTGTAGCCATGGGCGGTATTGGCGGCGGTGCCGCTGCAACAGGTGCTGCAGCAGGTGCCGCCGGTGCTGGAGCAGGCGGAGCAAGTGGCGGATTAGCTGCCCCCGTTGGCAGTATCGACACCCTGTTTACCACCGGTATATACGCCTATTTAAACGGTATCGATATGCAGGCGATATATCAACCGCCCACACAACCCTCCGTATTTACCACACCCCACAAGGTAACCTACAGAGCCAAATACAAAAGCCAAATACGCCGCACATACGACATGGCATTGTTGGCACACAATATCAAAGCCCAAAAAGCGGTACCCTTGTACAAACTAGACGAAAACCTGTACGAAACCATTAAGGAAATATTCGTACAGCAATCGACAGTGACAGACAAAACCGCCCGTACTGGTGCAAAAAAGACATTGTCCGCAACCTAAACAACACACCCTCGAGCGGCTATGGTGTGCTGGCTGAGGGTATCGCCTTGTTTTATGTATACGCTGTCGAACAAATTGCTGACCACACAGCAGTGATTGGGGATAATATGCACGATGTCGCCTATTTTGGGCTTGTTGGCACACGCTGATATGTCGACGGTGCCGTGTTCTTCGCTGAGCCCGCTTATCACCGCTTCGGGGAATTGTTTTATATGTCCATAATCGGTTTGGTTTAACAAATCGCTGGTCAAGGCTTTCGACCCCGCATCGACAATACAGCGGCTGGCGTTGGGAACGGATACCACCGTTGCTTGCACCGTCAAAGCACACTGTGCCATCGTATAAGTCCCATACGATACCAAAGACCTATCCGCATACACATAAGTACCCGCCCGATATTCGGTAATGCCCGTGTATTTATGGGCGGATTTTAACGAGGGACTCCCGCCCGTGCTGATGATGGGCAGCGATAATCCTTGTTTTTCAATGAAAGTTTTGGCGGTTTTTAGAAACTGTGATACTTGCGTTTCCGTATCGGGGGCGGGGTATGTCATAAGCCCACACAGGGTTACACCGTCCGTATGGGCGATGGCTTGTGCCAATTTTGCCGCTTGTTCGGGGCTTTGTACCCCACAGCGTCCGCCGGTTGTGTCGCATTCGATAAGGACTTTTTGGGTTTTGCCGTGCTTGGCAAAAGTGGCACCCATACCCCGCACACATGCTGTATTGTCGGCGGTAACTTTTAGGTCGCACTTTTGCGACAGGGCGTACAGCCTGTTTAGCTTTTCTTGCCCGATAATGTTATAGGTAAGCAACACATCGGTGATACCCGCAGCGACAAACGGTTCGGCTTCGGATATTTTTTGGCAATTGATACCCACCGCCCCCTCACTCAGCTGCAAGCGGGCAATAGCAGGTATTTTATGGGTCTTAATATGCGGGCGAAAGGCAATGCCCAATCCGTCAAAATACGACTGCACAGCCCGTATGTTCGCCCGCATAATATCCCCATCGATTATCACACAGGGTGTGGGAATGTGTTTGGTCATGTGTTTTTTTCTGTATATAAAAAATTATTTTTTATCCGCCCGATAAGCGATGCAGTCGATCTCGACCTTGCAATCGACCATCATGGTCGACTGTACGCAGGCACGGGCGGGGGCACCGTTATTAAAGTACTGTTTGTAGACCCCGTTCATCGACCAAAAATCCCGTGCGTCGTCCAGCCAAATGCCACACCGTACCACATCGTCCAGCGTGTATCCTGCCTCGTCCAAGATGGCAATAATATTTTGCATTGTCTTATGGGTTTGCTCAATAATGTTGGTGCCGACAATTTCGCCGTTTTCCATAGGCACCTGCCCGGAAACATACAGCCAGCCATCCGCTTGTGTCGCCCGTGAAAACGGCAAGTTCTGCCCACCGGCACCATTTTTGTCAAAACCATAACGGATTATACTCATAATTTTTCTCCTCAGTTGTGTTGTGTTATAAAAATTCTAATCGCTGCCATGTGGATTTTCCACCTTAGGCCAAATGTCATTTGGGGCGTGCATATATGTTGTCTTTGCCGGCTTGTTGGGATAGGGATCGCCGGCATCACAGTACAAAATAGTATCGCTTATTTTGCAAAAATCACCGTAAAAATGGTTGGTCGATTTGACAACCAATATGTCTTGTGCAAGGGGATCGATTCCCAATGCGGTAAATACGCTGCGTTCAAATACTTGTGCCCGTACGGAGTTTAAAATAACCTGTATGCCGTGTACGCATATCAGCACGCTGTCGCCCATGTTGACGATACTGTCGCAAAATGTTTGAGTGGCGTTTGCGACAATGTTTTTGACCTCGACGATGCTGTCGACGGGATCGCCACAGGCGGGGGCGGATTTTGCCCCGAATCGCAACGGGATTTTTGCCCCTATGCCGGCAACCGTACACAGCTGTACCGCCATCGGATCCCAAATGGTGGCAAAGGCAATCTTTTTGTCGCCCGTGTCCATTTGTAGGGCGTGTTTTAAAATCACTGTCGCATCGCCGGCAACGCCGCCGCCCGGGTTGTCCCACATATCGGCGATAACAACCGGTGTATCGCTCGTGTCGGCGGCGGTAATAGCGGTTGTCAAAGCGTGTTTTGCGGTCATCTGCACAGGGGTACATTGCCCCCGCATAGCAAATACTTGCATGCCTAAGTCTTTGGCGATATGTGCCCCTTCGGCGGGGTTGTTATCGGTTACAACCAGCATTTTTGTCCCCATTTCAGGCACATCACCCGCCATAAATCCATGCACCAAAGATACGGAAATAACCGTATTTGTCGGGTCTTGTTCTGTGGCGTACATAGTGTCTACGAACGCCCGCATCTTCGGGTGTGAAGTGGGAAAAATATCGATCATTTTACAATCGAACACCGATATAACCGGGCGGCTGTTGCCCAGTACCGCATCATATGTATACCGTACCACTTGTTCGCCCCGTTCAGAAAAATCCGTATGGGGAAAGTGCTTAAACGCCACCATAATATCCGACCCCGCCAAGCGTTTTTGCGTCAGGTGGCTGTGCGGGTCGAGGCTTGCGGATATAATCACATCGTCCCCCACTATTGCCCGAATATGGGCGATAAGGTCGCCCTCTGGGTCGTTATATCCGTTTGCCACCATCGCCCCATGCAAGCACAAAATCACCGCATGCACGGGCGATTGTCGTATTGCCGATTGCAGCTGTTGCAAGATTTCATCGCGCAGGCTTTCGTAAGTGTGTTTATTGACCATGCCCGCCGGATCCGCCCAACAAGTGGTGCCCTCAGTAAGGGTGATTTTCCCCGATTGTGCCAACCGTCGGGCGTGTATCAGCGGGGCCGTACACAGGGTAGGCGTATCCGGGTGCTGATTGGGGCGGGCAAGTAGGGCGTGCTCAAAAGCCCGGATGTCGATACATATGGGGGAAAAAGTATTGACCTCCGTTGCAATGCCACAGACAAAAAAATGCGGTATAAAATGTGCTGTCATGATTGTTTGTTTCCATAACCCATATGCAAAATGGTATTACTCGACATAGTATTTCTCGTTGGGGGGAACTATATAGTATTTTTTTGCCATTGAAAATATTTTTATGTCATATTGTACATAATTATACAATTGTATATTTTTCACGCTCATATCTGGATTTTATATGTATTTTTGTTTTGTGTGTGGTATTGTTTCTACATATATGACAAAATACATACAGTGTATAGAGAGAAAATTATGTATGCAATAGACAAAAATAGAGGACGGATGGGATCGATCGAAATTATTCGAGCGATCTTTAATGCGTTTGCCTTGGAACGCAAGCCCTGCAGTGTCAAGCGACTCGAACAATTGACGGAAATTCCCAAGTCGACTTTGTATAAATTCATGCGTTCACTGGTCGATATAGGCTTTGTTTCTCAGTCTGCGGATAAATCGTATTTTGTTGGGGCTAAGGTGGCTATTTACGGCGATTTATACCACGGGGAACGCCCGCATCTTATCGTTTTAAAAGAGGCGATTGGCAACTTAGCGGCAAAAACCGGCTGTACGACCCAGCTGTGTACCTATACCCGCAATAAATATATGGTTATCAGTGAATGCGTGCCACAAGCCGAATACGCCATTCGTTCGGAAGTGCTGGGGCAACGGGCACCGATTACTTGGACCGCATCGGGGCGGCTGTTGTTGCCATACGAAACCCGGGAGGCGTTGTTTCGGGGATTGCCAAAAGAAGATTTAAAAATGCCGGACAACAGCCCGATTAACTTGGACAGTCTGGTAGCCGAAATACTGCAGGCAAAAATAGAAAACTTTTTTCAGTATCAATCGCCATTAAATATGGTGTGTACTTGTATGGCAACTCTGGTGCATATATCCGATCAAGAACGCTATACTATGTGCGTGTCGTTGCCCAACCGTGCCCCGATTGATCTGTTTGCCCATGCCAAAAAACAGCTGATCGACTTGGCACGACAGGCAAACCAAGTGCTACGGAAATAACCCTACGCACCCCCTGCATATTGAGAAAGAAGATATTATGCACACAGGTACTTCTTCTGCATCGCCAGAAATGAAAAATATCGCCTCTGCGTTTGGTATGTATGGGTCGTTTGGGCTGTTGTTTGGCAGTGTCGGGCTGTTTGCTATTGTGTGGCTGTTGGATATGGGGGTTCCCCTAGCTGTTGCCAGCACTTTGGGCGGCATTACCACGCTTACGACTATTGGCTGGTTGGCGATTGTCGGGCAGTATGCGGACAAGACCGGCAACCGTAAACGGGCGGTACAGTACCAATTGACACTAGCATTTATTTTAATGCTTGTGTTGATGTGGGTACCGCAAAAATATGTGTTGTATACGGCTTATGTAGGGTTTTTTACAGTGGTAACCATTTTGCCCGTTTTGGATTCGATTGCCATTAGTATATTTCCCATCCGTGAAGGGGCGAGAGTGTCTTTTTTGTGGTTTAAAAGTACCCTGTCCATATTTTACGCCATTGGTATGGTCGGTATTGGGTGGATTTTTGATGTGTTGGGGATTCAAGTGCTGCCCTATGTGGCACTGATGTTATTGGCATTGATATTGTCGGTTACTGTGTTGCTGGACGATACGGGGGTTGCCAAACACGGCAACAGCTCGAATAAACGGGGTGCCATAGTCGATTTATGGGCGGTGCCGTGGGCAAAGGGATTTTACTTGGTTGTATTTTTGTACGGGTTGGGGTCGGCGTTTTATTATTCGTTTGTTATCGTCCACTATGACGCCATAGGGTTTAGCAAAATGCAATCGGGGCTTATTATCTTATTCGGCAATGTTATGGAAACCCTGTTTTTTATGTTTGGCAAGCCGATTATAAAACGCTATCGCCCGTTGCAGCTATTGGTGGTGTGTGGTGTGGTGGCAACGGTGCGTTGGTGGTTGTTTTCGGCATTTTCTGATTTTTATACACTGTCGGCGATTACTTTATTACACGGTATTACATTTGGTATGCACCAAAGTGTATGTGCGTACTTTATTCAGTTAAATATCCCCGATTCGCTGGTGTCCACCGCACAGTCTGTGTTGCAAACTTGTTTTGTCCACATACCGTTTACGATTGTATTGCCCATTGGCGGTATATTATACCCTATGATGGAGGGCGATATGTTTAAGATAGGAGCGGTTATCACCTTGTTTTCAGCGGCGTTGGGCGTGTGGTTGGCACTGCAAAAACCACCATCACAGAAGTAACTGTATGAAAACATTGATTTTACACAATTGTATAACTTCGCTGCTTTTGTGTTGTGTTATATTGACAGCTTGGGTAAAAGTGTTTATGGTTAGGGTATAGGAATACATTAAATAGAGAGAATAAACATGTACAATCCGTTTGCCATACCGCAGCCGCATGCTGATATTGTGTTGCATACAGTTATAGAAAACGCCGGTGCAGAGACGACCCGTTTGTCGTTTACGCTGTGCAACAATGGGGATACGCCGTTGTTAGCGGGCGATTTTACGCTGTGCTTTAGTGTGGTGCGGGATTTGGTTGCAGAAAGTTTTGAGGGGGCGAGCCTGCTGTGTAAGCAGGGGAGTTTTCACGAAATCGCCCCGCCTGCTGATATGCGTATCGATGCGGGCGACAGCTGGGCGTTTAGTGCACAAAATAGCAAATTGCCATTACAACATATTTCTGACGCCCCACAGGGGGTGTACATCAAGCACAGACCCCCCCCCCCCGCATATACGGATGTGGTGTCTACGGTGGCTGTATTCGCCGATAAAGACGAAAATATTTTTGATCAAGATACGGTTCCACAAACCCACCCCAATAGGGATTCTTTGCCGATTGTGCCCATGCCCCATCATTGTGTGCGGTACGATGATGCCGCCTGTACCCTAGTGCAGGGTTTTGTGTTTAAAACGGTGGACAACCCGATTGCTAAACAGGCTGTATCGGGTGCCAAGCAGCTGTCGAAGTGTCTATTTGCATCGTTTGATATGTTGGCTGAAACCCCGCAGGGGTCGCCCGTGTATTTTGAAGACAACGGCGATTTAGGCGATGAAGCGTATACCTTGTCGTTAAAAACCGATAGGATTGTCCTCTCTGCCCATACAGCAAACGGCTATTTTTACGGGCTTGTGAGTCTTATTCAGTTGGTGCATGCCAACACGGAAACCAACACTATGGATATTGTCGATGCCCCTCGTTTTGCCTATCGGGGGCAGCACCTCGATGTGGTACGGCAATTTTATACGGTCGACGAAATAAAACAGCTGCTGGATGTGATGGCGTTACACAAGCTGAATACTTTTCATTGGCACTTGACCGATGATGAGGCGTGGCGTTTAGAAATCCGTAGTATGCCGGAGCTAACCGAAAAACTGGCATATCGGGGCGAAGGGCAATGTGTGCCGCCGGCATTTGGCTCCAATTACCGCCCCTATGGCGGATATTATAGTCGAGACGATGTAAAGGACATTGTCGCTTACGCAGCGGCAAGGTATATCGCCGTCATTCCAGAAATCGACATGCCGGGGCATTGTTTCGGTCTGTTGCGGTTGCTGCTGGCATTAAACGAAGCGGCGGATACGACCCAATATACATCTGTACAGAGCTACAGTCGAAACACTTTAAACCCCGCATTGCCCGCCACTTACGACTTTATCGACAAAGTAATTGCCGAAGTAGCCGATATGTTTCCCGACAAGCGGATTCACATCGGGGCGGACGAACGCCCGCCGGGGGCGTGGCGGCAATCGCCCGCCTGTAAAGCGTTAATGAAAGCCGAAGGGCTAGCCGATTTTGATGCGTTGCAAACATACTTCGTCAAACGGGTACAACAGCTTATTCGCAAACACGGTAAAACTATGGGGGCGTGGGAAGAAGCGTCCGAAGATGGCGACATAGATACCGATTGTTATATTGTGTCGTGGCGGGGGATTGTTGCCGGTTTAAATGCCGCCCACAAAGGACATGCGGTGGTCATGTCGCCGGCACAGTACTTATACTGGGACATGGCACAATCGGCACATCCCTTCGATCCCGGCTTGTCGTGGGCGGGGTATGTACGGCTGAGCGATACATATCATTATGACCCGTTGCAGATGGACGATGCACACGCTATGGACGGTAAAAAACTGGGCGAAGTTTCGGCTGAGGACTTAAACCGTATCATAGGCGTACAAGGCTGTATTTGGAGTGAAAATATCCACGACAAACACCGCTTGTACTTTATGGCGATGCCCCGGTTATCGGCAATGGCAGAAGTGGCATGGTGCACCCCACAAAACAAACATTACGATGGATTTTTATATACCTTGCACAGGCACTTTTTGCCGTTACTGCACAAGGCGGGCATTGCACATCGTCCGCTCGATTACATCCAGCAATGTTTACACTACAAACGCACAAACAATATTTAAGGATATAAAACATGACACAACAGCAGTTTAAAATTGGTATATGCGGATTGGGCTATCGGCTGGGGCATTTGGGGGCGTTGTTTCCAAAGTACCATGACAATGTAAAAATTGTCGCTTATACAGATGTGGTCGACACGCCGGCGGGGCTGCAAGGATTACACGCTGCTGGCGTGTCCGCAGGTACATATTACCCCAACCTGCAACAGATGCTCGACAGCGAACAATTGGATTTATTGGCGATTGGGTCGCCGAATTTTCAACACTTGGCGGATATAACATTGGGGTTACAAGCGGGGGTGCAGATATTTTGTGAAAAACCGGTGGTTACCACAGAACAGCAAACTTGGCAACTTGCCGCATCACTACAAAAATACGGCACTCGGCAAGTGTTGGTCGGGCTGGTGTTGCGCTATTCGCCGCACATGCAAGATGTGATGGGCATGATACACAGCGGGCAAATAGGCGACATCACAGGTGTCGAAGGATCAGAACATATTCGCCCGGCACACGGGGCGTTCTTTATGCGCGATTGGCGGCGAAAAGATACATATGCAGGCGGGTTTATGCTGGAAAAATGCTGTCATGACCTCGATTTATACAACATGATAACCCAGTCCCGCCCCATAAAAATAGCCAGCTTTGGCGGGCGTAAAAGCTTTGTCCCCGAAAATGCCCCCGACAGCGATTTTAACAGCGATATATATGTGCAAAAACCTAGCGGCTGGTCGGGAATCGACAACCCGTTTAACACCGATGCCGACATTGTCGATTATCAAACCGCCTTGTTACAATATGAAAGCGGGGCGACACTGGCGTTTCACACCAATTTAAACATACACGACGAACACCGCCGGTTTTTGATTGCTGGCACCAAAGCAACCATCGAGGGCGATTTTATGCGGGGGGTTGTCAAAGCCTATGACGCCCGTACAGGCGGTAAGATTTTTGACAAAAATTACAACGCAACGGACAGCGAAAATAACAGCCTGATATACGGACACTACGGGGCGGATGATGCGTTGGTGGCCGATATATTTAAAAATGTTTTGGCGGGCACCGAACCGCTGGTATCTGTAAAAGATGCTATGATTGCTGGGCTGGTTGCCATCAAGCTAGACGAAGCCCGCAAAAGCGGGCAAATGCTGGATGTAACCGCCACTTGGAAAAAGTTCGACAGCTATGGATTGTAACAAAATTTACTGAGGACAAAACCCATGATACGATTAACACAACGCCAATCGACGCAAGTTTTTGCTTATATGTTGTTACTGCCCGCTTTGGGGTTTTTGGCATTTATTGTTTTATTGCCACTGGCAGAAGCCATTCGCTTGTCGTTTACCAACACCGGGCTATCGCCAAATTGGAAATATGTGGGGCTGTACAATTATAGCAAGATGTTTAAAAAAGGTTTCGATGATGCGATTGTGCTGACTTTCTTTTGGATGTTTATGTCGGTGGGCTTGAAATTGGCACTTGGCACGATGGGGGCGTTGTTGTTAAACGCCCAGCTGTGGGGGAAAACCCTGTTTCGTATTTTGACTATACCGCCGTGGATTATTCCTATTGCTATTGGCATTATGGGTTGGGCGTGGATGTATAACGGCAACTTTGGCTTGGTTAGCAACTTAATGCAGTTTTTTGGTATTTTGGACGGACCGTATGAGTTTTTGGGCTATCCTACCTCTGCACTGTGGGCGTGTATTGTAACCGATGTATGGATTGGGGTGCCGATGGTGACTATATTTTTACTAGCGGCGATGCAGGGCATTCCTAGGGACCTATACGAAGCCGCATGGTGTGATGGGGCGGGGCGATGGCGGCGATTTTGGCGGATTACTTTGCCGGGGATTTCTTCGACGATGGCGACAATTTCTATTTTGTCGGCCATATGGACTTTTAATTCGTTTGAAATTATTTGGATTTTAACCAAAGGCGGGCCTCGTGGGGCGACTACAACCATGATTATCGACACATATAAAGTGGCAATCGGGCGGTTTAAATACGGTGAGGGATCGGCACGGGCGGTGATTATTGTACTGATACTATCCGTGTTTATCACCCTGTATTTGTTGTTGTTAAGATACTTGCAAAAGCGTAAGACTTGAAAGCATAGAAAGGGATATAAAAGATGCTTAATCGCTATACCATATGGGAAAAAATTGGCATGTATATAGGGGTGTTTTTGTTCCTAGCGTTTATTATGGCACCGTTTTTAGAGATGTTTTTGGTGTCGATGAAACCCTTAGACGAGCTGTTTCAAACCCCGTGGAAATTGCTGACCGACGATATGAGTTTCGGGGCGTATGTGCGGATGTGGGACAGCGTACCGCTGTTGGGGCGGTATATGCTGAATAGTCTGTATATATCGACTATGGTAACAATTATGGTATTGGCGGTTGTTATCCCCGCTGCGTACGCTTTTGCTCGTATTAAGTTTATCGGCAAAAACCAAGTGCTGGCGGCGTTATTAGCGGTCAATATGTTTAGCGGGGCGGTGTTGCTTATCCCGCTGTTTAGACAAATGAAAGCGATGGGGTTGTTAAATACCTATTGGGCGATGATTATTCCCGGCACAGCGTTTTTAATCCCGGCGGCAATTTGGTTGTTAAAGTCTTATTTGGAACGGATTCCTGTGGAGCTGGAAGAATCCGCCCGGGTAGACGGGGCAAACCGCTTTTATATTGTCTGGAAAATCATTGTACCCCTATCGACCCCCGGTATTGCAGTGGTGTCGGTGAATACTTTTATTTCTGCATACGCCCAACAGTTTTTATTTGCCATTACCTTTAACAGCCGCACGGAAATTATGCCCATTCCACAAGGGTTGTTTCAATTCTTTGGCAAAAATGGGGTGATTTGGAATGAGTTGATGGCAGCGTGCTTAATTGCCATCTTGCCAGTTTTGGTGGTGTTTTTGCTGTTGCAAAAGTACATCATCGAAGGCTTGACCGCAGGGGCGGTGAAGGAATAAGTCCTTAGATGCTGAGGACAACAGAGAGCATATGTATTGGCGATATACATATACATTCATAGCTATTGAAAGGAAACATTATGAAAAAATTTACATTGTCATTGTCGTTCGCATTGGGGGTATCTGTGATGGGTACAGGTGCCAGTGCAGCGACAATTAACGGTATTTTTTGTGGCAACGAAGTGGCAACCCCACATATCGAAGCCATTGAAAATTGGCAAAACACAACCGGCAACACGGTAAATATCGAAATGGTGCCATGGGGGCAATGCCAAGATAAGGTATTTACTTTGGCGGGTGCCGGTTCGCCGCCGGATTTTGCCTATATGGGGTCACGGACTTTGGGGCAGCTGGCGGATGCGGACTTGATTGAACCGTCCCGACTGAGCGATGCGGAGTTAGCGGAATATTACCCCAATGTATTAAAAACATTTGTTGCCGATGGTACCGCTTGGTCGTACCCGGTGGCATTCTCGACTAAGGCGGTGTACTACAACAAAGATTTGTTTACACAGGCGGGGATTACAGAATTTCCAAAAACTTGGGACGATTTTTTGCGGGCGACAAAAACTGTCAAGGAAAGGACTGGTGAGCCCGGATACGGTATGATTGCCAAAGCCTTCGATCAAACATTTCACCAATTTTTAAACTGGTTGTATTCGAACGGCGGCGAAGTGCTAAACGACAGAGGCGATGTGGTATTTGAGTCGCCATCTGCGATACAGACCGCTGCGTTTTTAAAGGAACTAGCCGACTATTCACAATCTGGTCCAGCGGCACACGACCGCTCCAGCCTGTTGGAATTGTTTAACAATGGCAAGGTGGCGTCTTATATTTCTGGTCCATGGGATACCCGGGAAGGGCGAATCAGCGAAGACATCAACTGGGGCGTGGCACCTATTCCCTACGGTCCAAGTGGCAGCGGTTCTGGTACTTTGTTGATTACCGACTCGGTTGTGGTGTTTAAACGCACCGGCAACGAAGATATAACACACGCATTTGCCAAATACTTAACCAATGCGGAAAATCAGTTTAAATTGGAAACCGAGTGGAAGATGACGCCTATGCGTCCCCACCCAGAATGGAAAAATATCATTGCCGAAAAACCCACATGGCAGGTGTTTATTAACGGCATTGCAAATGGGGGACCAGAATCGCTGTTTACCGATTTTCGGGGTGCCCAAGAAACCTTTATCCAAAACATTCAAGATCTTGTAACCTCTGACGCTAGCCCAGAAGAAGTGGTGGCAAATATTCAAGAAGATTTGGAGAACTTATAATATAACACACGGCTATCCCCACCTTGTGCGGGGTGGGGGTACTGTCATACAGTACAAGGAATTATAAATATGGCGACACTATCTATTCAGGGCTTGCGTAAGACCTATGATACACTAGAAGTCATCAAAGGGGTCGACTTGGAAATTCAAGACAAAGAATTTGTGGTATTTGTCGGTCCGTCTGGGTGCGGTAAATCAACGATGTTGCGGATGATTGCCGGACTGGAGGAAATATCGGCGGGGGCGTTGTATATCGACGATGTGTTGGTAAACGATATGACACCGTTCGAACGGGGTATTTCGATGGTGTTTCAATCGTACGCTTTGTATCCGCATATGACCGTGTTCGACAATATTGCTTTTCCTTTGCAAGTGGAACGGATGCCCAAAAAGCACATTAAGCAAAAAGTCGAAGCAGCAGCGGACACCTTGCAACTACGCACATATTTACACCACTTGCCCCGGGAGCTGTCCGGCGGGCAACGCCAGCGGGTGGCGATCGGACGGTGTATTGTCCGCAATCCAAAAGTATTTTTGTTCGATGAACCGCTGTCGAACCTAGATGCAGCGTTGCGGGGCAACATGCGGGTCGAGCTGTCGCAACTGCATAAAAAACTGGATTCGACAATGATTTATGTGACCCACGACCAAACCGAAGCCATGACTATGGCGGATAAAATCGTGGTGTTGCGAGATGGCAGTATCGAACAGGTGGGATCGCCTATGGCGTTATACAACCACCCCGACAACAAATTTGTCGCCGGCTTTATCGGCATGCCAAAAATGAATTTTTTAAATGCTACCATTGTAAAAACCGGTGCCGAACAAACGCTGTTATCCGTTGATGCCATCGGCGAAATAACCGCTCCGTTTAATACCCAACGGGCACAGGCAGGGGATACGGTTAGCTTTGGTATCCGCCCGGAACATTGCTATTTGCAAAAATCCGATTTTAGCGGTGTACTCACCGTAGGAATTGTCGAACACTTGGGCGGGCACACCATCGCTTATGGGGACATCGGCGATGAAAAGTTTTCTATTTCCATCGATGGCGAACACGACATCGAAGAGGAACAGGACACCCAATTTTACTTTGCTAAGGACAAGTGCTATTTGTTCGATGCAGGCGATAAAGCCTTCGAAAGGAGAGTATAAGCGATGGCACAAGTGGCATTTATAACCGGGGCGGGCGGTGATATTGGACGGGCAACGGCGGTAAAACTTGCACAGGGTGGATACCATATTGTGTGTGTCGATATAAACCCGGATGGCAATCGACAAACTTTGCATGCTATTATTGAGGCGGGCGGGCAAGGCACCGCTGTTACCGCTGATGTGACCGATGGCACCGCCGTCGAGCAGGCGGTAAAAACCGCTTGCCATATAGGACATGTGGCGGTTATTGTCAACAATGCGGGTATGGCGTATGCTGTAAACACTGTGCGTACCACATACGACCAATGGCGATTTGAGCAGGACTTAAACCTAAACAGCGTATTTATCGTGGTTAAAGCCTTTCAACAGCATTTGGTAGCACACAGAGCGTCTGGAGCGTGTGCCATCGTCAATATCAGTTCGGTAAACGGGTTGGGGGCGTATGGCAACACCGCTTACAGTGTGGCTAAGGCGGGCGTTATCCATTACACCCGTCAGCTGGCGGTCGAATACGGCAAATACGGCGTGCGGGTGAATTGTGTTGCCCCCGGTACCGTACAGACACAGGCTTGGGATAACCGCCTTGCCGATAACCCGAATGTTTGGGACGAAGTGACCCAGTGGTACGCCCTGCAGCGGCTGGCGTCACCGGTGGATATTGCCCATGCGGTCGAGTTTTTATGCAGCGACCAAGCCGCCGCTATCACCGGTGTTACCCTGCCGGTCGATTGTGGCTTGACCGCTGGGGTCAAAAACATGGCAGACAGCTTCTGTCAAGGTGATTTTTAACACACACAATATAAAGGATATACACATGCGGTATGATGTAAACCCATTTGCAAAATCTGATACAACCCCCGTCGACCAAGACCGATACGACATTTGGGAGATGTTGGTAAGGCGGGATATTTATGCGTTTGTCGATCAGGACTGGGGTGCCTGTGAGGGGGACTTTGTAGTCGAGGAATTTTACGGCATTCACGCCCACAACAACCCCCGCCCCGATGCGTGGACACTGGCGTTTGCTACCCTAGATGACTATCGGGACGAATGGTTGCGACAGGCGGCACAAACCGCCCAAGTGGCATTTGCCGAAGATTTAGCACAGGGGATTTTCCGGGCTACGCACATGCGGGACATAGAAATACATGGCAAGCGGGCGGTGTGCCACAAAAAATTTGACGGCAAAATCGCCAAAGCCGATGGCAGTTTTGATGTGCTGTCGTGGCAGACTCTGTACTATCTAAAAAAAGTCGCCGGGGTTTGGAAAATAACCGGGTTTACGGGGTACATGCCGCTGAAATAAAACGGTATTGGTATTAGAATAAGCGGTCAGAACGGCTTGCAATGTGCGGTATTTGCACAATACCCCCATGACAAAGCCATAATGTAGGATGATGAATAGGGATATGGTTAAATTGGAAATTTGTGTCGATAATCCCGTATCGTTTATCAATGCTGTTGCGGGGGGTGCGGATCGGATTGAACTGTGTGCGGCGTTAAACAGCGGCGGCATGACCCCCAGTATGGGGTTTATCGAGTGGGCATTGGCATATACCAAAATACCCGTGCGGGTTATGATTCGCAACAGGGGCGGCGACTTTGTGTATGACGATTGCGACATGGCGTGCATGATGGCAGATGTAAAGCGTCTGCCCAACCACCCCATGCTCGAAGGCATCGTGTTTGGGGCGTTGCGTATGGACAATACTATCGATACGGACAATGTGCACAGGATACTCGACACAACCGATGTAAAATGCACTTTTCATCGGGCGTTTGATTGGTGTATCGACTATCGAGCCGCTTTGTCGACCCTATCACAGGTGGCTATCGACACTGTATTAACCAGCGGACAGCGGGCGGATGCGTGGCAGGCGTTGGACACTTTGGCACATATGGGTACGGTATGCGGGGATATACAGATTATGTCGTGTGCCGGGTTTGCCCCCACCCCCGATAAGATACAACAGCTGCATCGAGCCGCCCCCGCTGCTTGGATACATATGGCAGCGGCAACCGTATGGCGAGGCAATGTGTCGAGCGTACCGATGGGCGGCGATGAGGAGTCGGAAAATATGTTTATCACCCAGACGGAAATGGTCGCTTCTGTACACAGAGTATTACAGCGTTTATAATGGCAAAAAGACCACCTATACGCTAGAGGCGTAGGGGAGAGAGAGGGGAAGGGGGTAACAGGTGCCACTACCTTATTTCGACTGTGCTTGAATAGTGGTTAGGGCGATGGTGTATACAATGTCTTCTACCAATGCCCCCCGGCTGAGATCGTTTACTGGTTTGTGCATACCCTGTAACATTGGGCCGATCGATACGCAGTTTGTCGCCCTTTGTACCGCTTTGTATGTGGTGTTGCCGGTGTTTAAATCGGGGAATACAAATACGGTGGCTTGTCCGGCGACGGGGCTGTTGGGGGCTTTGGTTTTTGCCACATCTGGTTTGATTGCTGCATCGTATTGCAGCGGACCGTCGATGACAATGTCTGGGCGGATTTTGCGTACCAACTGGGTAGCGGTGGCGACTTTTTCCACATTCTTACCCGTGCCAGAAGTCCCCGTTGCATAGCTTATCATGGCGACTTTGGGGGCTATGCCGAATGCTTTGGCACTGTCGGCGGATTGGATGGCGATGTCTGCCAGCTGTGCGGCGGTGGGGTCTGGATTGATGGCACAGTCGCCATACACCAACACTTGTTCGGGCAGGCACATAAACAACACGGACGATACCAACGATACAGTGGGGGCGGTTTTTATAATTTGCAGCGGTGGGCGAATAGTATTGGCGGTGGTATGTACCGCACCGCTGACCAATCCGTCCATTTCATCGGCGTCCAGCATCATGGTAGCCAGTACCACATTGTCTTCTAAGTCTTCCATTGCCCGCACCCGGGTTAGGTTTTTATGTGCCCGTATTGCTAACAAACGGTTTACATATTTGTGCCGCAACGGATGGGCTTCTAAGATGTGCAAGCCGTCTACATGGATATGGACGCCAATGTCTTTTGCTACATTGCAAATGGTTTGGCGGTCGCCCAGCAAATAGCAATCGGCAATACCTTTTGAGGCGGCGATGGCTGCCGCTTCGACAGTGCGGGGTTCGTCGCCTTCGGGGAGTACGATGCGTTTAGGTGCCCGTTGCGATTGGGCAACCAGTTGGTGTTTAAATGCCGGCGGTGTCAAGGTGTGGACTTTTACCGTGTCCACATAGTGTGTAACCCACTTTTCGGCTAGGGTAGACGCATAATATTGGGCAATGGCTTCTAGGCGCTGTACATCGTCGATGGGCTTGTGGCTGTTCATGGTTATCATGGCACGGGATATTTCCCAAGTCCCCCGTCCCCGAGTGGCAAACACGGGCATTTCTGCCGTCTTAAAAGCACTCATCCACATGGGGGTAAAGTCTTCCGACAACATATCTTCCCGCCCCGTCAGTACCAATGCCCCTATTTTCACCCCCATAATGGCTTGTAGGGCGATGGTCATAATCACATCTGACCTGTCTGCAGGGGTAAAGATTAATGCCCCCGGCTTGATAAATTCTATGGCGTTTTCAATGTTGCGGGCAATCACTGCCACATCGGTAATACGGCGGGTCTCCATATCACCGGCGTTAATCACATCGGCGTTTAAGTGCCGCAACACATCCAACGCCCGGGGGCGTTCGATGTCGAGGTTGTGTGCCACCGCCCCAATCAAAGGCAATTTTTCGAATATCTTGCAATAGGACAAGTGCCGTTTACCGATGCTGTAGGATATATTTTGAAAACCGCCGCCGACTTTCGGGATATTGCCGTTTTCGTCTAAGGGGGCTTGCAGGTTGGTGACGATGATACCGCTGATGTGGTTTTGACCATAGGCATCGGCACTGATTGCCAAGTGGTCGTCGAATACTTTTGGCGGCTTGTCATAGGGGGACGATACCAACACAATATCCGCATCTAAGGCTTGGGCAATTTCAAGATTAAGACGGCGGGCATAGTCTTGCAGGTAATTTTCTGCGAGCCCTTCGATCAAAATAATACAGTTGTCGTCCGGGGCGTTGCGTTCAAAATTGGCAACCACTTGTTGCAACAACTGTTCTGTATTGTGTTCGGCAATATAGTGTTCCGCATCTACTGCCGATATGGGCGAAACCACAGGTTTTGCACACATATTAGACATAATACCATGCGTTACATCAGCGGTTTTGTTAATATTTTTTTGTTGAATAGGCTTAAAGAAATGGACGGGAATATTGCGTTGTTGCAAAGCGTGAAACACCCCCAACACCGATCCGGTTAAGGACACATCGTTTGTGGTCGGTACCAGCATAATCACTTTATTTTTCATACGATTTCCCCTTGCATGGTGTTAAGCACGGACAATGCGGACACTGTCCTTGGCAATGACCAGTTCTTCGTTGGTTGGCACCACCTGTGATACGATTTTTGAGGTGGCGGTGGTGATGATAGCCTCTGCCCCGCCGAAAGTACGGGTATTTGCCTGTGTATCTATTTCTGCCCCCAACACCGTTAAATGGTCGAGTACCATTTTGCGGATATAGGGGCTGTTTTCGCCGATACCGCCGGTAAATACTAGGGCATCGATGGGGGTGCCGACCGCTACTGTCATCGCTGCGATGTTTTTTGCCAATCGATATGTATATACGCCCAGTGCCATTTTTGCTCGACTGTTTGTGTCTGCTAACTGTTCCAACATACGGCAATCGTTGCTGATACCAGACAGCCCCAACAGTCCAGATTTTTTCCACAAAATTTCAGATACTTGCGGTAAAGAGATACGCATAGCCTGTGCCAAAAATTCTGGCACCGCTGGGTCTATATCGCCGCAACGGGTGCCATGTACAATGCCTTCAAGCGGCGTTAATCCCATAGTGGTATCGACAGAAACGCCATGTTTAATGGCACATAAACTACCCCCATTGCCCAAATGGGCGATGACCAAGTTGGGGGTTTCTGTAGCAAGTACGGTCTTCATGTGGTCGGTGACATAGCGAAAGCTAGACCCGTGAAACCCATATCGCCGTACTCCGTGTTGCGTATAAGCGTCATAGGGCAGGGCGTACAAGTATGCGGTTTGCGAAATAGTGTGGTGAAACGCCGTATCGAACACGGCAACATGGGGAACGGAAAATATATCTTTGGCGATTAAGATACCTTGTAATTGTGGCGGATTGTGCAAGGGGGCAAGGGTACAACATCGCTTGATACCAGCAATAACATCGGCGGTAATAAGCACACTTTGTTTAAACATCTCCCCCCCGTGTACCACCCTATGTCCCACAGCGACAATGCGGCAATCCACCCCCCGCCGTTTTGCCGTATTTATCAATTTGATAATTTCAAGCAAAGCCTGTCTGTGGTCGGCATTGGCAACCGCCACCACCGTTTTCTCCCCGTTGTACTTTATCGACACACGGGCATCGGCACAGTTGAGCATATCCGCCTGACCACTAACCACTTCACCGCCCGTATGGGCATCTATAATAGCGTATTTCAGCGAAGAACTGCCACAATTAATAACCAAAACTTTCTGAGACATATGTGTACCCGTTCCACCATCGTATTATGCCATGTTCCACATAGTATGTGATACCACTTTCAGCACACCAGTGTACAACAAAATGCTTTTGTTGTAAATTGCCAAAACAGCATAAGAGCTATGAAAGTATAGTGTATGAAACGATTTTGTGGTGGGGTATCTGTATGGTATTTTACAGTGTACATTTTGCATCGACACATTTTTGCGACAATGTGCAAGGGTGCATGACATAAAAAACCCCTTATGGGGGGTTGACAACATACACCCCCTATGGTACAGTGAAGGGAATTGTTGACATGAAAAACTGTTATAGTACATAGAGGGGACACATGACTAAGTTTTTAATTTTTATAAATGACGATAAGGGATGTGGTGTTGCCAAAAAAATACGGGATACATATACCAATGGCAACAGCTATCAAGTTCGTGATAACCTTTGGTGGGTGAAGTCCGAAAAGCCGTCTAATGAAATATCGCAGGAGTTGGGTTTTGGGCTAGCAACAGGCGATGGAAATATGCCTCCATCGGGTATGGTTGTGCGGGAAGAGAATACAAATGGGTATTTTAACAAAGACTTTTGGGAGTGGTACAGTGCCAGTTAAGGATATGACAATTGCCCCTACACAAGATGGACACGGTGGTGCTACTTCTGCGTCCGATGCAATGGCGTTACGGAATATGCTGGACAAATATCAGCGGCAACAAGGCGAATCGATTGTGCGATTGGAGACCAAAATCGAATATATCGAAAAAGACATTGCTGACATTAAAGGCGATATTAGCCACATCAAAAAAGATACAAAGGATGTTCGCAGTACGATTGACAGAGCCATCGGCAGCGTCAATACGATTAAGTGGTTTATTGGTGTGGGCATTGCTGGAATAGGGGCAATCAGTGGGTATGCCGTCTATTTGTTGGGTAAAATCGTATAGTATTTTTTATGCACCGGTGGCAACAATAGCTCCCCTCTCTCAGATTGTGCACCATATCGGGTTTTGTTGTTGGGGGATATGGGCGTTTAATATATATCTTTTGGGTCAAACGCTTGTGGGGTGTCGTTTTGTTGTAGGGCGTGTACATCTGTAATATCCCGATAAAAACAGCTGACATAGCCATTGTGGCATGCCCCTTGTTGTATGGGGCGGACTTGTAGCAATAGGCAATCTTGGTCGCAATCGGTGCTGATTTTTATGACTTTTTGCCTATTGCCAGAGGTTGCCCCCTTGTGCCACAGCTGGTTGCGGCTGCGGCTGAAATATACCGCTTCGCCTAGCGTCAGCGTGCGTTGCAGGCTTTCTGCATTCATATAAGCGACCATTAACACTTGTCGAGTGTCTATATCTTGGACAACGGCTGTTATCAAGCCGTGTTTGTCAAATTTAGGGGTAAATTGCATGGTGGTTCCTTAAAATTTATCTATATTTCCTAAAAAAAGTATTGTAAGGTATTTATGTCTTGTTGTAAATACGGCAATATGGAGAAACGGGTATACAGGGGAACACAAACAAAGAAGGGCTATGACGGATATGTATGATTTTGATTTATTGGTTATTGGTGCCGGGTCGGGCGGGGCAAGGGCGTCTCGCATGGCGGCGGAGCTGGGGGTAAAGGTGGCGGTTGTCGAGGACGGTATGTTTGGCGGTACCTGTGTAAATGTGGGCTGTGTACCTAAAAAGGTATTTGCGTACGGGGGGGAATACGCTCTGGCTATGCGGGACGCACAGGGCTACGGGTGGCAGGTGGATTCGCCCGTATTCGACTGGCACACCATCCGCCACAACAAAGATGCCATCGTCGATCGCATCAACGGCAAAATTGCTGATACTTTGGCAGCCAGCGGCGTGCATGTGATAAACGGACGGGCAAAAATAACCGCCCCCCACAAGGTGCAAGTCGACAATGGTGATACCTATACGGCTAAGCGGATTTTAATTGCGGTTGGGGGAACGCCTTATCTACCGCCCATCGAGGGCATCGAACATGCAAGCACCTCCTACGATGTGTTTTATTTAGACACTCTTCCTAAACGGGCGGTTGTGGTCGGCAGTGGCTATATTGCTGTGGAATTTGCCAGTATTTTCCACAACATGGGGGTTAAAACCGATTTAATAGTCAGAAAACATACGACTATGCGGTTTTTGGATGCGGATATATCCGCATTTGCCACCGCCCAAATACAACAAAACGGCGTGCATATGCACCTGCATACACAGGTTACAAAAATTGTCAAAACCGATAACGGCTATGTGTGTCATATCGACAGCGGCGAAGCCATCGAAACGGACTTTGTGTTGTATGCTATCGGACGGGTGCCGAATACAGAAAAATTAGGGTTGGAAAATGCGGGCGTGGCTGTTACGGACAAGGGGGCAATACGGGTAAATGACGATTTTGCCACCAATGTTCCCCATATTTATGCCATCGGTGATGTTATCGATCGGGTGCAATTAACCCCGGTTGCGTTGCAAGAGGCGATGACTTTTATCCATCGGGTGTACGGGGATAAAACCGCTGTTATGACATATGAAAATATTCCAACCGCTATTTTTTCCACCCCCAATGTGGCAACGGTCGGCTTAACAGAACAACAGGCAAAACAGCAAGGATACACATACGACATATACCGCACGGCGTTTTCCGGGTTAAAAAATGAGATGGCGGGCAGTCCCCTAAAAACTATGATAAAATTGGTTGTAGACAAACATACCGACCGGATGCTTGGGGTGCATATGGTGGGCGAACACGCCGGCGAAATCGTGCAAGGATTCGCCGTTGCCATCAAGACAGGGGCAACTAAGGCGGATTTTGACAACACGCTTGGTATCCACCCAACTACAGCGGAAGAATTCGTCACCATGCGAACGCCCGTTAAACCGTAACAGTACCCGATGTTATTCGCCAAGGCAGACTATTTTTATTGTTTAGGGCAATATCATAGTGTGTTGTGAACATGGCAACCGCCTTTTCTGTAGTTTTTATTTTTCTATAATTTAAGCCTATTTGAACATAAAATAATACGAATCTTAAAATAAATCGAAAATAGGGGTTGACAGACGCTTTTTATCTATGGTATAAGTGTACATGTCTTGTTTATAAGATTAGAGTTTATGGTTTAGGTATATAAGATATATGTTATTTAATCAAATTTTACAATTAGGAGATGTATGATGAGAGAAACGGCTTATAATAAAAAAATGTTTATGGTGACGGCTTCCTTTTGTGTTGTCGGGGCGTTAACAGGTGGCTTTGCTTATGCGGGGGAACTCCCCAGTGGTGGTAAAGTGGTAGATGGAAATGCCCATATTTATCAACGGGGTAGCACCTTAAATATCGATCAAAACACAGACAGAGCGATTGTTAATTGGAACAGCTTTTCTGTGGGTAAGGACAACACGGTAAACTTCAATCAGCCCAGTAGCGATTCGGCAACTTTAAATCGTGTTACGGGGGATTTGACTTCTGAAATTGCCGGGCGAATCAATGCCAATGGCAGCGTGTTTTTGGTCAATCCCAATGGCATATTGATTACTGCCGATGGGGTTGTCGATACGGGCAATTTTGTTGCCTCGACTCTCGATATTGATAACAACGATTTTTTGAATGGCGATTATTCGTTTACCAAAAACGGCTCGAATGGCGTTGTTTCGAATCGGGGGACTGTTTCTGTCGACGATGGCGGTTTTGTGGCGTTGCTTGGCGGAGCGGTCAAAAATGACGGCACCGTGCGGGCTCATGTGGGGACAGTCGGTTTTGCTGGCGGCGAAAAGATTGTCATGTCGTTTGGCAATAACGATTTCTTGCGGGTCGAAGTGCCTACGGACAAGTGGGAACAATTGACCGATTCGCAAGGTAACAAAGTGTCTGCCACCCTTGATTTAGGCGGCAAAATCGAATCACGGGGCGGTTTTGTTGATATAACCGTTGCCGATGCTTCTGATATTCTTCGACAGTCTATATCCGTTAGCGGTATTGTCTCCGCAAACACTGTATCCTCTCAGGACGGGGTTATATCTATTAGTGGCGGTACTCTGGGAATTGCCGGCAACGGGCGAATCACCGCTGATGCCGATTATGGCAATGCGGGACGGATAGATGTTGCCGTGCAATCGTTGAATATGTCCGCTCCCATATCTGCCACCGCCGCAACAGGCAACGGGGGAACGATTAAAGTATCGTTACAACACGGGGCAAGCCTCAGTCGTGGGGCGGTGCTCGATGCCAGCGGTAAACAGGGCGGTAATGTGTCTGTAATCGGTGGATTATCGGGCGACAAATACTATAAACTGGTCGGCAGTGGCGATTTTGTTGCCGATGGCAGCGATGGTACAGGCGGGTATATCGACATATCCAACAAAAATGGCTTGGTCGGGCTGTTTTCTGGTAGTGTATCGGCAACGGGTACGACTATGGGCGGTCGCATCCGTATTGGCGGGGCGTTTCAAGGCGGTTCGTACAACGCAAAAACCAGCCAACTAGACAAAAAAACCCAAGATTTATTTGTCAACCGCTGGTCTGATAGCAGCGGGCTTACCAGTGCCGGCAAAACTTCGTTGGGTACAGGCGTACATGTTGATGCGTCATCCGAATCGGGTACGGGGGGTACGGTTGTGCTATGGGCGGATCACACCACCAATAACTATGCCCAAATCACCGCAACGGGTGCTACTGGTGGCGGAGCGGTGGAAATATCGGGCAAGAAAAAAGTCGATAGCTTTGGTTTAAAACGGGTCGAAGTGGGCAATGGGGTTATTTTACTCGATCCTAAAAATGTGGTGATTAGCAAATTTTCTGGCGGCTTGGCACAGGCAAAACGCATTATGTCGTCTACACCGTTGGCAGGCTTTAAACTGGATTTAAACGACAATGACAATTTTGGTGCTTCTGTTGCCATTAGCGAAGACGGTAGCAAATTGGCTGTTGGGGCTCGGGGTGATGACACGGGGGCACCCAATAATGGGGCAGTGTATTTATTTACCGTTGGTGGCAAAGGATCTCAGTGGGGCAGTTCGCTGTCGCAAGAGTATAAAATTGCCTATGACTCTGGTCTGGATGTCAAAGAGAACAATTCGCAATTTGGTAAATCTGTGGCGTTTAATGCCGATGGTACTAAGCTGGTTGTAGGTATGCCGTTTGTTGATAAAGTCTCTCCTTATCGAGGTGGTAGGGGGAGGATTTTCTTCTATTCTGTTGATTGGGGCAAAGGCGTTACCAACACCTCTTATTTAGAATACGGGAACAATGGGTATTTTGGCACCGGCGTTGCGTTAAGCGATGATGGCACTAAATTAGCGGTCGGTGAGTCGCACGACAACAACGGTAACAAGGGCGATGCAAACTATTTATATAGTGCGGGATCTGTGTCGTTGTTTGAGTTGTCTGGTGATGGCAAAGATTGGGGGACTTCGCCCAATCGGCGGCGTACGGCACGAATTGTAAACGGCACGGGTGGGCTTTCTCTATCGGCGTATGATGCGTTTGGCTATTCTGTGGCGTTAAGTGGTGACGGGTCGAGATTAGCGGTAGGTGCTGAGGGTACGGATGGCAACAGAGGGGCGGTACATTTCTTTACGGTTGGCGGTTCCACATGGGGCAAGGCGGTTAATTACATCAGTAAAATTGGCAATGGCAGCGTAACAGACGATGGGACTCGTCTGAGTTTCAATAAAGATGACTTTTTTGGCGGTGGCGTAGCGTTAAGTGACGATGGCACCAAGTTAGCGGTAGGTGCCATACACGATGACACAGCGGGGCAGAATTTAGGGGCAGTATATTTGTTTACCGTTGGTGGCACCACATGGGGGGGCAAAGTTACTCTGGCACGCACGATTACCGATGGTGCGGGTGTATCGTTGTCCAGTATCGATAAATTCGGCTATTCTGTGGCGTTGAATCCAGATGGATCCCGTTTGATTGTGGGTGCTGTCGATGACGGCAGCGGCGGCAACAAACGGGGTGCGGTGTATTTATTGGGCTTATCGGGTAATTCGTGGGGCAGCACGGTTGAAGTATGGCGGATAATTAGTGATCAAGAGTCGTTGCAGCTGGCAGCTGATGAAGCGTTTGGGTCATCGGTTGCGTTGAGTGATGACGGTAGCAAGTTAGCGGTAGGTGCGGAACGATATAATAGCGGCGGTGGAGCAGTGTATTTGTTCGAGATAAATACGCTTATGCGGTCGTGGGGCAATGACATTTTGTACACCCGCCGTATTAACAACGGCAACGGCGTTACACTAGGCAGTAGCGATGCGTTTGGCTCATCGGTGGCATTAAGCAGCGATGGCACACAATTAGCGGTAGGTGCCACTGGCGATGATACAAAGGCATCCAATGCCGGTGCGGTGTATTTGTTTAGTATCGGTGGCAGCCGCTGGGGCAATACGGTTACAAAGACAAAAAAGGTGGCTTCGGGATTGTCGCTGAGTTCGGATGACAATTTCGGATCCGCTGCTGCCCTAAGTGGCGATGGGTCGAAGTTAGCGGTAGGTGCCAATGGCGATGACAACAACACAGGGGCAGTATATCTGTTTACGGTTGCTGGTTCTGGCAGCACATGGGGCAGTACAGTTAATAAGACAAAAATCATCGATAAAACAACTGCGGGCTTGTCGTTGCGTTCGAATGACACATTCGGATCGAGTGTCGCCCTTAGCAATAATGGAATGAAATTAGCGGTTGGTGCTGTGGGTGATGACACGGGGGACAGCGATACAGGGGCGGTATATGTGCTTAGTGTTAGCGGTGCCACATGGGGGAATGCCATGACAAAGGTTGCAAAAATTGCCCATGGTTCCAGTGTGTTATTGACAACTGGCGATGCGTTTGGCAGCAGCGTTGCTCTGAGCAGCAATGGCAGCAGATTAGCGGTAGGTGCTGTCGGCGATAGTACGGGTGGTAGTAGTAACAGCAATCGGGGGGCAGTGTATGTGTTTCATGTTGATAGTACCCATTTGTTGAGTCGTATGGTTACCGAGCTACACAAAATTTCCCATGGTGCCGGTGTGTCTTTATCCGGACATGACAGTTTTGGTAGTGCCGTTGCCCTAAGTGGCGATGGCTCTAAGTTGGTGGTGGGTGTTAGCGGCGATGATACCAACGGCACAGACGCAGGGGCGACGCATTTCTTTACTATCAATGGGTTTGTGCATAAATGGGGCGTTACGGGTGGTAGTCCAGCAGCTTTTGATGACTACAATTTTGGACGGTCTGTTGCCTTAAGCGGTAATGGCAGTAAATTGGCAGTGGGGGCTGAGGACACGGGAAATAAAGGGGTGGTATATTTGTTTACCATCAGCACCCATGCCAATAGTTGGGGCGATGATGTGGTGTATACCCATCGCATTAGTGATGGCAATGGGGTTTCTTTGGATAGAGATGATTATTTTGGTAGTAGTGTATCGTTAAGCAGTGATGGGACGAAGTTGGCTGTCGGGGCTCCGGATGATGACGATGGGGGGTGGAATCGTGGGGCGGTGTATCTGTACACTGTGGGCGGTTCTGGTGCCACATGGGGCAGTACGGTAACGCAAGCGGTAAAACTCTCTGATAGCCATGCCAGTGTTTCTTTGGATAATGGTGATAAGTTTGGTAGTAGTGTATCGTTAAGCGGTGATGGGACGAAGTTGGCTGTCGGGGCTCCGGATGATGACGATGGGGGTACTAGCCGAGGTGCGGTGTATCTGTACACTGTCGGCGGTTCTGGTGCCACATGGGGCAGTATGGTAACGCAAGCGGTAAAACTTTCTGATAGCCATGCCAGTGTTTCTTTGGATGATTGGGATGATTTTGGTAGTAGTGTATCGTTAAGCGGTGATGGGACGAAGTTGGCTGTCGGGGCTCCTTGGGATGACGATGGGGGTTATAATGGAGGGGCGGTGTATCTGTACACTGTTGGCGGTTCTGGTGCCACATGGGGCAGTACAGTAACGCAAGCGGTAAAACTTTCTGATAGCCATGCCAGTGTTTCTTTGGATTATAACGATTTGTTTGGTTATAGTGTATCGTTAAGCAGTGATGGGACGAAGTTGGCTGTCGGGGCTTGGGGTGATGACGATGGGGGTAGTGATCAAAATGCAAATCGAGGGGCGGTGTATCTGTACACTGTTGGTGGTTCTGGTGCCACATGGGGCAGTACAGTAACGCAAACGGTAAAACTTTCTGATAGCCATGCCAGTGTTTCTTTGGATGATTATGATGCGTTTGGTAGTAGTGTATCGTTAAGCGGTGATGGGACGAAGTTGGCTGTCGGGGCTTCCCGTGATGACGATGGGGGTGATAATCTAGGGGCGGTGTATCTGTACACTGTTGGCGGTTCTGGTGCCACATGGGGCAGTACAGTAACGCAAGCGGTAAAACTTTATAATGGTCATGCCAGTGTTTCTTTATCATCCGGCACTGTTCTTTTGAATGGCTATAATCATTTTGGTGTTAGTGTATCGTTAAGCGGTGATGGGACGAAGTTGGCTGTCGGGGCTCCTTGGGATGACGATGGGGGTTATAATGGAGGGGCGGTGTATCTGTACACTGTTGGCGGTTCTGGTGCCACATGGGGCAGTACGGTAACGCAAGCGGTAAAACTTTCTGATAGCTATGCCAGTGTTTCTTTGGATGATGATCGGTTTGGTAGTGGTGTATCGTTAAGCAGTGATGGGACGAAGTTGGCTGTCGGGGCTCCCCGTGATGACGATGGGGGTAAATATACAAATCGAGGGGCGGTGTATCTGTACACTGTCGGCGGTTCTGGTGCCACATGGGGCAGGACAGTAACGCAAGCGGTAAAACTTTCTGATAGCCATGCCAGTGTTTCTTTGGATAATTGGGATTTGTTTGGTAGTAGTGTATCGTTAAGCAGTGATGGGACGAAGTTGGCTGTCGGGGCTTCCCGTGATGACGATGGGGGTAGGGATCGAGGGGCGGTATATCTGTACACTGTCGGCGGTTCTGGTGCCACATGGGGCAGGACAGTAACGCAAGCGGTAAAACTTTCTGATAGTCATGCCAGTGTTTCTTTGGATAATGGGGATGAGTTCGGTGTTAGTGTATCGTTAAGTGGTGATGGGACGAAGTTAGCTGTCGGGGCACCTTATGATGACGATGGGGGATATGGTCGAGGGGCGGTGTATCTGTACACTGTTGGCGGTTCTGGTGCCACATGGGGCAGTACGGTAACGCAAGCGGTAAAACTTTCTGATAGCTATGCCAGTGTTTCTTTGGATGATAATGATCGGTTTGGTAGTGGTGTATCGTTAAACGGTGATGGGACGAAGTTGGCTGTCGGGGCTTACCGTGATGACGATGGGGGTTCGAATCGAGGGGCGGTGTATCTGTACACTGTTGGCGGTTCTGGTGCCACATGGGGCAGTACGGTAACGCAAGCGGTAAAACTTTCTGATAGCTATGCCAGTGTTTCTTTGGATGATGATGATCGGTTTGGTAGTGGTGTATCGTTAAACGGTGATGGGACGAAGTTGGCTGTCGGGGCTTCCCGTGATGACGATGGGGGTTCGAATCGAGGGGCGGTGTATCTGTACACTGTTGGCGGTTCTGGTGCCACATGGGGCAGTATGGTAACGCAAGCGAGTAAAGTCATTGAAAGTGTAGGGCTTGACATTACCCGAACCAACAAACTATTCGGCAAAAAAAATCTTTCCCTTACTTATAACGAAGGGTTTGGCACAGATGTTGCCCTTAGCGATGATGGTACAAAAATGGCGGTTGGGGCTGAGTTTAACGATACCGGCGGCACCAATCGGGGGGCGGTGTACCTGTTCGAACTCAGCGGTGGTGAAGACTTTGGCGAAAATATCTATTACACCGCAGAAATTGCCCATGGCAACGGCGTATCGCTAAACGATATTGATCGCTTCGGTGCTGGCGTTGCCTTAAATCATGACGGTAGTCGATTGGTGGTCGGTGCCCCCTATGATACTACAGGTATGCCCTCAGGTACCCCTAGCGGTGGTCGCTATGGTGCCGTATACTTATTCAGTGTTGGCGGCAGCACATGGGGTACATCCGTAACACAGCTACACAAACAAAAATCCACCACCAAAGGACATTTTGGCGAATCGGTTGCCATCAGTGGCGATGGCACCAAAGTAGCGGTCGGTGCCCCTTATGACGACACTAAGGCATACCATCGAGGGGTTGTCAAATTATATACTATTGCCAGCAACAATGCTTTTCGATTGTCCAAAACATACGGGCATGGCGATAGTGTCGGGAGTTCTCAAACCCTATCGCTACAGACTGGTGAACAATTTGGCGAAGCGGTGGCACTCAGCGACGACGGGTCGAAGTTAGCAGTCGGTGCCTTAGGACGGGACAGCTATAAAGGCAGAGTGTACCTGTTTACTGTAGGCACAAGCGGCAGCTGGGGACGATCCCTATCCCTGCAAAGTACCATAGGCGACAGTATGCCCCTATCAAACGGTGATTATTTCGGATCCAGCGTGGCTTTGAGTAATGACGGATCTCGTTTAGCGGTAGGTGCTTGGGGCGAAGCCGCCCCCAATAAATGGGGTGCCGGTGCTGTATATGTATTTGCCGTAAGCGGTGCCACATGGGGACATACAGTCGACCAGAGACTTAAAATAAACGATGGCAACGGCGTTTCCTTAACATCGGACACGAGATTCGGATTTGCCGTTGCCTTAGACGGTGTTGGCAGTAACCTAGTGGTCGGAGTCTCCCGTGCCAACGGTAAACAACACAATAACGAAGGGGCTGTGTATTTATACAAGCTGCCAAAAGATACCGTATCGCCAATCATAGAAAAACTAAAAACAGGTGCCAGCGTACACATTTTCGCCAGCAACGATATTACAGTCGATGACAATCTCATCACTACAGCAGGCACAGGAAAATTAACCTTAATCGCCGGGCGGTCGATTAAAATCAACAGCGATGTAAAAATCAATGGCGGACTCGTCTTAAAAGCCAATGACGCCAGCTATAATGGTGTTGTTCTCAGCGACAGAGACACAGGCAAAGCCGAAATTACCGTTGCCTCAGGTAAAACCATATCCGGCGGCAATGGCGACTTGCTTATCAAGATGCTTACGGGCGAAAGCAGTGCAGCGGCAAACAAAAAACAAATGGGCAAAATAACTGTCTGGAAAGCAGACGCTGCCTGTGTCAGCATCGTCCACTTAGGCACAGCAAACGCACAAAACGATTCGCAAATTGTCATTCACAACGGCGGACAAATAACCGCTAATGGCGATTATAACAAAGGCGATGTGGTTATTGAACTGGCAGCAGAGAAATTTACCAACAACTCAGATAGGAATGCCCTAAAAATAGCGGATAGTACAGGCGACAAAGGACGGTTCTTAATATGGACAAAATCCTCTGCGGATACGCACCTAAATGGTATAGGCTACGATTTTAGAAAGAGTAATGTAACATACGACCCCGCAAAGGGCGATTTTCAAGCCAATCCTGTCACAGCTTCTGATGGCGACGACAAGAAATATAAATCAGGTGTCCTATTCAGAGCCAGTAGTAGCAGCCTATCCAGATCGAGTTATGACGGTAGCAGCAGCAAGACAAAATCCACCTTAACACTAGGCAACAGCGGTGGCAGCGGTAGCAACACTGGCACTGGCACAATATTACTAGGTGCCAGTGCCATACTGTTGGGCAGCAGTATTGTAGGTGCAGGTAGCACAAGTGTTGCCAGTGTCGACAATATATTCACCACCGGCATATACGCCCACTTACGGGGTATAGACATGCAGGCGATATATCACCCGCCCACAGAAACAAAAACCCCCCGTTGGGCATCGGTGTTTAACACCCCCCAAGCGGCACAATTAAAATACAGAGTAAAATACACCACCACATACGACATGGCGTTCTTGGCACATAACATCAAGGCACACAAGGTGGTACCCTTTTACGAAATGGACGAAAAACTGTATGAAACCATGAAACGCATATTCGTACGAAGTGGGGGAACAGACGACACCGTCCCTGCATAACATCTATTGTGTAAGGTATTCTAACAGGTATCGCTTGCCTTTAAAGTACGGGTTGCCGATTAACCTATTTCATTTGTTGCGGATATATGATATAATGGATACATAGGATGGTAATGTGAAAGGGAGCATAGCCCCCTGTGTGTGAGGTGGAAAAATTATACTATTTATGAGATACTGTTATGTCACTTGAGTCTATTCGCCCTTGGCGGGCTGTGCATCGCCGTACGACTACGCCGGTTGCTATTGGCGGGATCTGTGTGGGGGGCGATAATCCGGTTATGGTGCATGCTACCACGCCTTGCCCCGTCACCGATGTTGCCGCTACTATGGCACATATTGCCCAGTGTGTGGACATTGGGGCGGATGTGATGTGTGTACCTTGTGGCGATGGGGATATTGTGCGTGCCTTAAAACAGATTACCCAGTCTAGCCCGGTGCCGATTATTGCCCATATTGTCGATAACGACATCGATACCGCTGTTGCTGCCATTGAAAATGGGGCAAGCAGTGTGCGGATAAATCCTAATCTGGGGCGGGATATATCCCCCTTATTAGCCGCCGCACATGTGCGTAACAGCAGTATTATTGCCACTTTTGATGTGGACAGTGGCACCGCCGCCCCCGCCCCCGCCCCTGATGCGGTGATTGCACAGATGTTGCAGACGCTGACCAGATTCGAAAAACAGGGATTTCATAACACGATTTTGTCTGTACATACAGATGATATATTTTTGCTGTACGATATTTATATGGATTTTGCCTTTACTTGTGAAACGCCTGTACATTTGAGTCTTGCCCGTTATGGTACTGTGGCGGAAGGGTATGTACGAGGGGCGATGACACTTGGCAATTTGCTGTGGGCGGGTATTGGCGATATGCTGCATGTTGCCCTCAATGCGGATCCCGTAGAAGAGGTAAAAACCGCTTATGCCATATTAAAATCTTTGGGCTTACGGCATCGGGGGGTGAATGTTATATCGTGTCCCAGTTGTGCCAGACAAGCCTTTGATGTGGTAAAAACGGTGACCGTGCTGGAGGAGCGGTTGGAACACATATCGACACCGCTTACACTATCGGTGTTGGGCTGTATTGTCAATGGCATTGGCGAAGCCCAACATACGGATATTGGCTTTATCGGCGGCGGCAAAAACACCCACCAAGTCTATATGAACGGTTTGCCCAGCCACCGCCTGCAAGACGAAGATCTGATTCAACACATTGTACAATTGGTCGAGCAAAAAGCCGCACAGATAGAATCCCAAAATACACCCTAAATAAAACATTTGTATTTGTACAGGGTTTTGGGTACACTGTGCTAGGTTTTATATAATAACAGGAGAAAAAATATGACCGTGACAAAGACAGTGCAATATGTGAATGCACAAACCGCTTTAAAATTGGTGACTGATGCTGTTGACAAAGCCGGCGAGATGGGTGTTGAAGTGAGTGTCTGTGTTGTCGATGGGGCGGGCTTTGTTGCCGCCCAGTGGGGTACGGACAACGCCCGCTTTCAAACCAAAGATTGGGCGTATAACAAAGCCTATACGGCAGCGGCAATGCAGTCGGATACCACCGATTGGTACAACAAAATTAAAGACAACGCCCAAGTGTGTCAAGGCTTAACCAATCGGGACAGTACATTTATGATATTTCCCGGCGGTGTGCCTTTGGTGCATAACGGGGTATGTATCGGGGCAATAGGCATATCAGGTGGATCGGCAGACGAAGACATCGCCATTGCCCATTACGCTATTGCCAGCAGTGGCATATAGGGTATATACACTGCGGTTGTGTGCATAAAAAATGTCGCCAATCATCGAAAATATGATATATTTGGCAATTGTCCACTGGGGTATTATGCTGAGCCCGGGGCAGATTTTTATATACATTTTAAACATCAGCAACCACCCCCGATTGTTCGATAAATATATGGTTGTCGGCGGTGTCGCCTGTGCCAGTGTGGTCAATTGTAGTTTGGTGATTGTCGGGTTGGCGGCGGTGCTGGTGGCATTTCCCCAATTGCAAACCTTCATTGCTGTATTGGGGGCGGTGTATTTGGGGGGGCTGGGCGTTAAAAACATAGCGTTGTTTTGGCACCGTAAGCACAAGGTTAATTTGCAACGACACATAGCACTACCCAAAAACTTTTTCTGGACGGGGTATGTGTTAAATACTTTAAATCCGAAAACTTTTATATTTCAGCTGAGTATATTTTCGCAAGTCCTGCCCAAAGGTAACGCCGGGTGGGAACCGTATATTTACGGCACGCAAGTATCGTTACAATCCCTAACTTGTTGGGCATTGGTAACGGCGTTGGCACACACCCCTATATTTCAAATATTTTTCGATAGGTATGAGACAAAAATTAAACTGATATTTGGGGTGTTGCTGATTTTCTTTGCGATTAAAATGGTTGTAAGCAGCGTATAAAGGGTGTATAGTGAGATCGGTATAAAAGCGGTTGCAACCGCTGAGGGCTTTAGCCCGATGTGGTGCAGAGCCGGGGGGAAGTGCGTGTGGTATTTTGTCGCACGAAGTGCGGTAAAATCCACATTAAACGCACGGGGGGCGAAGCCCCCTAGACTCTGGTTGCAACCGCTGAGGGCTTTAGCCCGATGTGGTGCTCGATGCGGGGGGAAGTGCGTGTGGTATTTTGTCGCACGAAGTGCGGTAAAATCCACATTAAACGCACGGGGGGCGAAGCCCCCTAGACTCTGGTTGCAACCGCTGAGGGCTTTAGCCCGATGTGGTGCTCGATGTGGGGGGAAGTGCGTGTGGTATTTTGTCGCACGCAGTGCGGTAAAATCCACATTAAACGCACGGGGGGCGAAGCCCCCTGGACTCATGACAAGCCGCAAGTGAAAATCCATCAGTACAGTATCACACCACAAAAGCCAACGCATCGTGTATAACTGTTGTGGTTGCCCCTTTGGCGTGCATATTTTGTGATAGGTGGCGGCGAAATGCCTTGCCCCCCTTTTGGGCGTGAAACATGCCCATTAAGTGTTTGGCACAGGCGTTTAAAGGTACCCCTTGTGATATTTGTGTGTCCACATATGCACAGTATTTTTGTACCACTTGTACCCGTGATAAGGGGGCGACAGAGGCGATGGCGGCGGTCTGGTAGATGTCTTTGTCGATGTGTACTAAGGTATCATACGGGGTGCAATAGGCACTGCGACCGACCATCACCCCGTCGACATACGACAGGTGCTGTTGTATGTCTGCAACCGTTCGAATACCGCCATTGATGACAATTTCCAAGTTGGGAAAATCTTGTTTTAACTGGTATACGAATGCGTACTTTAATGGGGGAATATGGCGGTTTTGTTTTGGCGATAAGCCTTTTAATATAGCGACTCGGGCATGGATTATAAAAGTGCTACACGGGGATTTTTGTGCTACTGTGGCGACAAAGTTTTTGACTGTATCGTATGCAATATGTGGATTATCCAGCCCGATACGGTGTTTTACGGTAATCGGTTTATCGGTGTTATCCGCACACGCCCGCACACAATCGGCGACCAAGTCGGGGTGATTCATCAGAACCGCTCCTATCATGCCGTGTTGCACTCGATCGGACGGACACCCCACATTGAGGTTGATTTCATCGTATCCGTACTGGTGGCACAGCTGGGTTGCCCGTGCCATGTGGTGTATATCGGATCCGCCCAATTGTACGGCTACGGGGTGTTCGTCGGCGGTATAGGCAAGGTGCCGATCGACCACGCCGCTATAATACAACGCTGGGGCGGTTACCATCTCCGTATACAAAACGGCATGCTTGCTGATAATACGGGCAAGCGAACGATAATGGCTGTCGGTCCACGCCATCATCGGGGCAACACAGAATCTGCGATCAAGGGCTTTCGTCATGGGCGTACATATAACATATTTTTTGCGACAATGGAATGTATCCCATAAAAAATATTCCGATAATTATACATTTAGTGGTATAATATATAATTTAATGGTATAATTGTGTGTATGTATGATTCGAAACAGCAAAATTGGGCGTTTTCCAAAGCTGACATAGCAGCCATGCGGTTTGGCTATGGCATTGATGTTGTGCGTAAAAATCCGAAAAACATACGGGATTTATTAAACCATGTTAAAAACCCCGATCGCTATCCTGCAAGCGTGGCAAACCGCCCCAACTTGGCGACTCGGGTGGCGGCAATGAACACTTTCAAAAAGCAGGCAGCAGCGTTAAGAAACGATACCACCGCCTCTGCTGAGCAGGTTACCCAAGCGACAAAAAAATCCCGCCGCTATGTCAAACAGCAACTCACCTTAGATTCCCATGCCCGCTTTATGGCGGCGGTGGAATCGACAACGCCGTTTTTTGAGCGATTGGTGTTCTTCTGGGCGGATCATTTTTCCATATCTGCCAAAAATACCGGCGTAGAAACGGTGGCTTTTGATTATGAACAAACCGCTATTCGCCCGCATGTGGACGGGTATTTTTACCATATGTTACGGGCGGTGATTGGGCATCCTGCCATGTTACAGTTTCTCGACAATCATATTTCTGTGGGACCTCATTCTCAATATGTGACATACCGTAAACGCAAAAATATGCCTTTGGGGGCATACAAGGGGCTCAATGAAAACTTGGGGCGGGAGCTGCTGGAATTGCACACCTTAGGGGTACAGGGGGGATATACGCAACAAGATGTTACCAATACAGGGCAATTGTTGGCGGGGTGGACGGTCAGAAAAAAGGACCATACATTTCAGTTTGTGGCGGGCTTTGCCGAACCCGCCACCACCACCATTTTGGGTAAATCCTACGGGGGTAAAGATGTGGGCATACACCATGTGGAGGCATTGTTACAAGATTTGGCAACGCATGCAAAAACCGCCGAATTTGTCTGTTATAAACTGGCAAAACACTTTATCAGCGACCACCCCCCAACACATACAGTGGCAAAATTGCAACGGGTGTTTTTGGATACCAACGGGCATTTACCGTCCGTGTATGAAGCGTTGTTAAACAGCGATGAAGCATGGGACACATTCGGACAAAAAACCAAACGCCCCTTCGATCATCTGGTATCGGGGGTAAAGGCAGCGGGGCTGCCGTTGCAGGATTTAAACGCTTTGTCGGGTAAGCAAAAAGCGTTTATTAACAACGGGCTGAGTGTAGGCATGTTGACTTCATTAAATCAAATTTTATACCGTGTGCCGGCACCGAACGGGTGGTCCGATATGGCACACAGCTGGATAACACCGCAGGGAGTCACATACCGTTTGCTGTGGTCGGCAAGACTTGCCCGTGCCAGTATGAAAAAAGGCGGATACCTGCATCGGGATACAACAAATAAACGGCTGTATCAGGTGATACGATGCTGTATGGGTACAACCCCGCCCGTACATGCCCGCACATTGGTGCAAGACGCTCCAACAAAACGAGAAGCCTTAGTGCTTGCCCTAATAAATCCAGCGTTTATCAGGCGATAGGATACGGAAAGGGGATATATGCAAACGGATTTCCATAATTTTTGTTGCGAAAGCCAAGTTCGATTTCCTAACGATGTTGGGGTCGACAGACGGGGATTTATCAAGGGGTTAATGGCGGCGGTGGCGGTGGGGCTGAGCGATGTGAGCTTTGCCGATGCCAACACCGATGCTCGATTCGTACTGATTGTGTTACGGGGCGGTATGGACGGACTCAATGTGGTGGTGCCATATGCGGACAAGCACTATGCGGTGTTGCGTAAACAATTGGCATACTTGCGTCCCGATGATGATGACAGCCAACGAAGCACTCTGGATTTAGACGGATATTTTGGGCTGCATCCGGCGTTAAAAAATGTGTATCCGCTGTACCAACAAGGGGATTTGGCGTTTGTCCACGCCACATCGACTCCGTATCGGCAACGGTCGCATTTCGACGGGCAAGATATGTTTGAAAATGGCAGCAATATGACACTGGGCGGGCCAGAAGATGGGTGGTTAAATCGCACGCTTGCACTGCTAGGCAATGGCGACACAGCCACAAAAAACAAGGGAAACAAGGGAAACAAGGGGGCGAAAGGGGTTTCTGTGGGCAAAACCACCCCGTATGTGATACGGGGGGATACGCCGTTTTTATCGCTTAATCCCAACAGTGATTTACATGTTTTAAATCCAGATATTGTACAGCGGATTCAACAGCTGTATACAGGGACACAACACCCTGTATACGGGGGCGGGGATTTTAGTATGGCACTGAGTCAAGCGTTGGATTCCAGCGACCTGTTACAAGCGTTAGGGGCGGATCGAAAACAACGCTCCGCACAGGTAAAGCAGTTGGCGGGTATGGCGGGGGAAACGCTGGCGATGCAGGACGGACCCAGAATAGCCACCATGTCCATTGGCGGCTGGGACACACACGCCGATCAACCGGCGTTGCTGGCGGAGAGCCTAACCAACTTGTCCGATGTTATTTTGCGGTTAAAATCCAGTTTAGGGCAGGCGTGGCACCAGACCACCATCGCCTGTGTGTCTGAATTTGGCAGAATGGTACACACCAACGGTACCGATGGTACGGATCATGGCACGGGGGGCTGTGCTGTGCTGGCAGGGGGGGCATTAAACGGCACCAAAGTATATGGCACTTGGCCGACCCTAAATCCAGACACCCTGTTTGAGGGCAGAGATGTATATCCCACCAGCGATGTACGCTGCGTACTAGCCGAAATATTGCACAGTCGATTTGCGGTGTCGACATACGACTTAGAAACAAAAGTATTCCCCAGCATGACATATACCCCCATGGGGGTAGTGTCGTAAGGGGTGGTGTTGTAATCACATTTATTAAGGAAAAAATATTATGTTTAAAAAAACTGTTCATATAATGACCGCTTTATTGTTTGCTACATTTGCATTTGGCGGCGATTTACAAGTAGGCTATGATGCGTATCAAAAAGGCGATTTTAAAACCGCTTTTACAAACCTCGAACCGTTGGCAGCAGAGGCTGATACAACGGTGCAAGGGTATGTGGCAGATATGTATTATTTGGGCAACGGTGTAGAAAAAGATCTGCAAAAAGCCCGATATTGGTACCAACAAGCCGCCACAAAAGGAGACGCAAAAGCACAAGTGTCACTAGGGTACATGTACAACTATGGCGAGGGCATAGCCCAAGATTATCAGCAAGCAATATACTGGTACCAACAATCCGCCCAACAGGACAACCCCTATGCACAGCTGTACTTAGGCGATATATACTACGCCGGTCACGGGGTGCCAACGGATTATCAACAAGCGAAGTACTGGTACACACAATCCGCCAAACAGAGCAACTATGAGGCACAAGCAAAATTAGCAGAAATGTACGAAAAAGGCGAAGGCGTGCTACAAGACTACACCCTTGCCTACATGTGGTACAACATCGCCCAGTACAACCGCAACACCGTATTCGCAGGCAACCAAGCGGTTGTCCAGTACTTACTGGAATATAAAATGCTATCCCTAAGTACAAAAATGGCAGGCAACATAGTAACAGCCCAAAAAATGAGCACCATCTGCGTCGACAGCAATTATACCAAGTGTGGGTATTGATATTATATGCTATGAGTTGCAAAATACCGATGTGAGGGGTACGAAATAAAACATTAAACCCATTTTATGGCTGTGGTGTTATAATTTTATCCTTGACATCGATAATACTTTTTGTTATTATGCACACATGAGATATGCCATTTATTCCCCAAAGGCACTGGCTTATATGGATAAGTTGCCCCGCAATCATCGCTGTCGCATTGCCGATAAAATTGATATGTTGGTGGAAAATCCTGAGGCGTTGGCGAATAACATTGTGAGGATGCAGGGGGAACTGTATAATCGCTTACGGGTGGGGAATTGGCGTGTTATATATACGGATGATGGCTTGATTGTCGACATTATCGAGATCATGCCAAGAGGTAAAAATTATAAACTGTAAAGGACATAATACTATGGCAATGCAAACGATTACTACCACAGAACAAGAAATGGTTGTTATGACCAAGTCTGAATATATGGCGATAGAGCAAAAACTAGAGAGCGAAGTGCAAAAACGCATACGACAGCGGGAACGCAACAATGGCATTCCCCACACCTATTACCATCGGGTGATTCGGGGCGAAAACCCCATAAAAGTATACCGGGAATGGCGAGGGTTAAGCCAATACAAACTGGCAAACATATTGGGCGTCAGTCAAGGCAATATCGGCAAAATGGAGCGTTGGGCAAATATAGGCAGTACCCGTATGCTATTAAAAATTGCCACCGCCCTAAACATAGATTTTAAACACCTTGCACAGTACCAATGTGAGGGGTACGATCTAATACACCATAAAAAAATCATTTGAACAGGTGTTTAATCGTGGCACATCATAAAAAAATGACAGAGTAGATGGGTTTAATTTATATTATGGTAAGCTACTATGAAAAGAGGGCTAAAACCTGACTCAAAATAAAAAATGAATTTTTTTGTTGACAACAAGGATATTTATGGTGTATGAGAGATTCATACTGCAGCGGAAGTTTTCGGACTCCGCCCGTAAAAGCCCCGTTTTGGGGGCTTTTTCTTTGTGGGGTGCGTAGTAATAAAAAGCATGGCAATGAAAAAAACAGCTATATATATTGATGGTTTTAATCTGTAAAATCGCCATCAAATGTTACAGGGGGCAGACGGGTATCACAAGAATTGCCGAATCACGCAGATTTTGCAAACACAATCGGACATGCAGAAGTGCGTAACAGCCCATTGCCTACAAAAATTCCCAATACAAACATGCGTAAGCCGGATAATTGGTAAATTTATTTTAAGACAATATGCTTTAACACATAATCGCACATGCGGGGACGATTGGGGCAGGGGGGGATTTTGTTTTTGAGAAAGCTTTCGCTGTATTCTATGTGCGGGCTTAAAGCGGTAGCAGTGCCGTTGCCAATGGGTTTTTGTATGATAGCGGGGTAAGTTGTGTTGTTAAAGCCAAACACCGCCAGCACAAGGGTATCCGCATCGACCGCCATTTTGGGGGCACCGTTTGCATAGGTGAGGGCGGTGCCGATATTTTTCACATCGTCTGTTAAGGTCATAGGCACAACGACTGCCCCTTGTTCGCTGGCGACCACATAAGGGGCGTGCAATGGGCCTGTGGCGGTGCCGTTAAACAGGGCGAGCTGCCGCTTGCCGACAATGGTTTCGCCACCGTTGTGCCATGTGATGTGGCTGTGGGCAAAATACGCCCCCGCACAAGACCCAACAAAATGTCCGCCCTGTTGCACAAAATGGCGGATATATTGCACCCCTTGCCCGTGCAGTTTTTGACAATACGGTATATCCGCCCCGCCCGGCAAAATACATATATCACAAGCGGACAATTCCCCATTTAAAACATCTGTGGCACATATTTTTCGATACGGCAGACACAAGCGGTCAAAATGGTATATCCATTGCTGTACACTGTTCGCTCCCGCCCCTGCGTCTGTATATATAGCAATGTGTTTGGTCATTGTGGAATGTGTTGTACTTCATTTTCAAACTCTTTATACAAGGGGAGTAAATCGCTCATAATACCAGTCATGGTCTGCGTTACATGGGGGGTGTTAAAAATATCGATGTCTTTTTTGGCAAGTATCCCACGCTTGTAGCCGTCGTTCCAATCTAATTCTTGAAAATATTGTTTTACTTTGTCGAAGTGCAGTTCATGACCGTTGCGAACACATACATGTAAATATATTTCAAGTGGTTCAATATTAAGCCATATCCTATAAAATTTATGGCAACTTTTCCATGAATCATTTTCATAATTGGCTTCTTGTTGTTTTGCAAATATGGAATCAGTGGGCAGAAAATCTAAAATTTTTGTATGTGTGGATTCAAAAAACTTTAGTGCAGGATTATTATTTTCCTGTTTTATAGACTCTACCGCCTTCTTGAAATGATTTAAAATGTCGGTTGTATATTCTTCATATGCTTTGGATATTTCGCACATATTTTTTATGGTATTTTTATCGCTATTTTGCTGCATGTATTCTAATAGTGTCATAAGATTTCCTTTGTATTGTCCTGTTATCTGTTGTACGGTTTCTCGATATTGTGTCATCATAACAGATAAATTTGTAATATTTTTAACTTCTGCGTGAATCGATTCCAGCCATTGTATAATATCTGCGTGATAGTTGATTTGCCTATAGGTATATTTTTCATTTTGATGATGTAAGTATTTGCCACATGTGCTAATACGATAATCCCCTAAACTGTAATCGCTGGGTTGTCTGCCATAAGGGGATAGGTATACAACCGCTATGGTATCGGGGGCTACGGTTTTATTTTCTGTTTTAATTGTTTCAATATACCGCTGTATTTGCTTTTCCTGATCGCTCGCCCATATTTTATTTTCGATGATGATATGGTGGGTGCGGTCTGTGATGTATATATCGATACCACAATATTCTCTATGAACGGTACAAATTTCGGTATTTAATATAAAATCTGATAATTTTATGTGTTCTAAAAATGCCTTTAAAAATAAATCGTCTTGGTAATGTTTGCCATTTGGGTCTAATAAAAACGCCAAAAACCGGGAGTGCAATCGCACTTCGTCATGTGCAGACAACAAAGTTGTAAACACATTGGCATCATTTATCCCCCGTTGTTTTTGGGCGGATTGGTATTCCCGAAACCGCTGTACAAAACCAATGGTTTGCGGTACAATTTCTTTAAATGTAGTCATAATGATATGTCTCTCCTATTGCGTTTTTGTCGTCGTATAAGCGTTTTTAACATAAAAACGGTATTATTCTATTTATAACATCAAAATCACATAATCCTCATTCGGTGTACCCCTCCCTTCGTATTTTGTCAATAAAAAAAGAAAAAAAACTTTTAAATGCGAATCACATTGTGTATACACCTCAAAATACGACATATTCGGTCGTATATGTGTGATATTTTTTGGTTATGCAAAACTATAAGGGTCGATGTCGATCTGGATTCGTACCGATGGGGGTTTTTGGGTGTATCCATATATCCAATTTTTTAATATGGGTTGTATTTTGATGTTTTTGGGAGCATTGACCAATATTTTTTTGCGATACTTTCCCCTTAACAATGGCAATATGGGATCGGCGGGGCCTAGTATGCGTATATCTGGGGTGTGTGGTGCTATTTGTACCAGATGTTTGGCGGTTTGTGCCACTAGAGAGCGGTTTTTACCGGATACCTGTATACTGACCAACCGATGAAATGGCGGTTGTTTGGTGATTTTTCGCAGCTGTAATTCAGTGTTTAGGAATGTATCCCGGCTGTCATCCATTAAAGCTTGTAATACCGGGTGATTCGCATTGGCGGTTTGGATAAAGGCGTGTCCTGCTGTATCGCCTCTGCCGACCCGTCCGCCCACTTGGTGCAACAGCTGGAATGTGGTTTCACCTGCCCGTAAATCCGCCCCACTCAGCGACATATCCCCATCGATAACCCCCACTAAGTGCAGGTGTTTAAAATCGTAGCCTTTGGCGATAACTTGTGTGCCGATGACGATGTCGATGGTGCGGTTTTGCATGTCGTCGACAAATTGCCGGGCGTGCTGGCGAGTCGCCAGCGTATCAGCGGTGGCGATAAAAATACGGGCATCGGGTAGGTGTGTACGGACTTCGTCATAAATCCGCTCAACCCCGGGACCGCAGGCGTGTATGGATTCCGCTGCCCCGCACTCTGGGCAGCTGTCCGGGCGGGCAATGGTATAGGCACAGTGGTGGCACTGTAAAGTCGTATGCCAACGGTTGGTGTATTTGTGCTGTACCAGCCAGCTGTCGCAGGTGTTGCACCGAAACCGATAGCCACAGCCTCGACACAGACTCAGCGGGGCGTACCCCCGCCGATTTAAAAACAACAAGCTCTGTAACCCGTCCGCATAGGTGTTTTTTATGTGCTGTAGCAGGGTAGGGGTGATAAAACAGTCCTTGTCGAGGGGTTCTGTGGTTATATCGATGGGGCTAAATTTGGCAACCTGTGTACCGCTATAGCGATGCGGTAGTTTTAGGCTGTGATAGCGTCCCGATACCATATGTGCCCAAGTTTCCAGAGACGGGGTGGCACTGGCAAGCACAATCGGGCAAGCACACTTTTTCGCCCGTACAATCGCCATATCCCGGGCGTTATATGCTACAGTGTCGTGTTGTTTGTACGCCCCGTCATGCTCTTCGTCGACCACAATTAGCCCCAAGTTAGCGAACGGCAAATGTAGGGCGGATCTTGCCCCTACCACTATCGACACAGTGCCGTATAATACCCCCGCCCATATGGAGCGGCGATGGGCGGCGGATATGTCACTGTGCCAGATGTGCGGTTTAAAACCGAATCTGTGGTAAAATCGCTGTTCCCATTGGCTGCTGAGGGCAATTTCTGGCAGCAGCACCAATACTTGTTTGTTATGCTGTAAAGTATGGGCGATGGCTTCGAAATAGGTTTCGGTCTTGCCCGATCCCGTTACCCCGTCCAGAGCGAACACTTGAAAACTGCCATAGGCTTCGATAATGGCATCGCAGGCGGTGCGTTGGTCGGTGTTTAAGGGGGTAGGGGGTGTTTTATCCGTTGTGGTATCGGTTGTTGCCATCTGTTGCACGCTGTGCGGATATATCAGTTCTGCGGTTTCCATAGCCCGAATAATAGCGGTGCTTACCCCCGTTTGTTGCACCAGTGCCGCCCGGCTGATACGGGGGCGGCGGTGTAGGGTGTCGAGTACCAATTGCCGTTTTGCGGTGATTTTTGCCTTCGGGATATGGGGATTTACCGTATAACAAACGGCGGTTTTAGGCTGGGAAATAGCCTTGGGGGCGGGCAGTGCCATTTTTAACACCGCCCCCAACGGACACAGGGTATAGGCACTAATATAGGTGATTAAGGCGATTATATCGGGCGGCAATGGCGGGCAATCGTAAATGTGCAAAATATCTTTGATTTTATCTGTGGCGATGGGGGAATCGCCTGTGTCGTGCCAAACAATACCAATAATTTTTCTTTGCCCCAGTGGCACCAATACGCTCGTACCTGTGGGCAACGGTGTTTTTGTCCGCATCTCTGGGGGCACAGCGTACACATACGCCCCATGTAAAATGGGTAGCGGCAACAGGATGTGTAAGGTGTGTTTTTGTGTCATTTGCGGTATTATATCAAAAAACAGCGTTTTTTTTGAAAAAACATTTTTACTTTTTTTGGCAACTGTGGTACAAGGGGGGCATGAATCACTCTGTATATGAAATTGTGATGCTGGTATACACCTAATAGGTGAAAAAAATGAAAAAATGTAAAGCGTTTATAGGAAAGGCTGCCCTATGGCTGTTAATCGTGAATTGCAAAAAATAGCCAACCGTTATGCACAGGCGTTATTGGATAGTGCCATTGAGGCGGGGTCTGTGGATTCTGTTGTGCGGGATGTGCTGTCGTTGCAGGGGGTGTTACGCTCCGATGCGACCTTGATGCAAGTTATCAAAAGCCCGGCGTTAAGCATTGCCGATGCACAGGCGGTGTTGCTGGCGATTTTGGATAAGCTACGGATTGCCGGTGCCGTCAAAGGCTTGTGTGTTGTGTTGTGTGAAAACCGCCGGCACTTTGCCCTCGATTCGGTTTTGTCAGCGTTTCAACAGCTGCTAGACGCCCATAACGGTGTGGTTGCTGCCGATGTTATTTCTGCGGTCGAACTGTCTGCGGATACAAAACGGCATATCGAACAGGCTGTGGGGGCGGTTGCGGAGGCTGATGTACGCATTGTGTACACGGTAAAACCTGCCATAATAGGTGGTTTGGTGGTTAAGATCGGATCCAAATTGTTGGATGCGTCTTTACAAACTAAGTTGGATAAACTTAAATTAGAAACAAAGGGGGCATAGGTCAATGACATTGAATGCGGGTGAAATCTCGGCAATACTATTGGATAAATTTAAATTAGAAGCAAAGGGGGCGTAGGCTTATGACGCTGAATGCGGGTGAAATCTCTGCAATACTAAAGGAAAAGATTGCAAATTTTGATACGACAACCCATGTGGCAGAGGTCGGTACTGTGCTGTCCATCGGCGATGGAGTGGCACGGGTATATGGGCTGGACAATGTACAAGCCGGTGAAATGGTGGAATTTGCCAACGGTGTCAAGGGTATGGCACTGAATTTGGAAATGGACAATGTGGGCGTGGTTATCTTGGGCGATGATACAGCAATTGTCGAAGGCGACATTGTCAAGCGGTCTGGGGACATTGTCGATGTACCCGTTGGCAAAGAATTGCTGGGACGGGTGGTAGACGGTTTGGGTACCCCCATCGACGGCAAAGGGGCGTTGGGGGCATCACAACGGCGGTTGGTGGAATTAAAAGCCCCCGGTATTATCCCCCGCAAATCCGTACACGAACCCGTACAAACCGGTATCAAAGCCATCGACAGCTTGGTGCCTATTGGACGGGGACAACGGGAACTGATTATTGGCGACCGTCAAACGGGCAAATCTACAGTGGCACTGGATACCATCATCAACCAAAAAGCGGTCAATGCGGGGGCGGATGAGTCGAAAAAACTATACTGTGTGTATGTGGCGGTGGGACAGAAACGCTCGACAGTGGCACAGTTCGTCCGCATATTAGAAGAAAAGGGAGCTCTCGACTATACCTGTGTGGTGGCGGCAACCGCCTCCGATCCGGCACCGTTACAGTTCTTGGCACCCTATACGGGTACGGCGATTGGCGAATACTTTCGGGATAACGGTATGCACGCCCTTATCGTATACGATGATTTAACCAAACAAGCGGTGTCTTATCGCCAAATGTCGTTGTTGCTTCGCCGCCCCCCCGGTCGTGAAGCCTATCCGGGCGATGTGTTTTATTTGCACTCTCGTTTGTTGGAGCGGTCTTCTAAATTGAATGAGGACAACGGGGCGGGATCTTTAACGGCACTGCCGGTTATCGAAACCCAAGACAATGATGTATCGGCGTTTATCCCAACCAATGTTATCTCGATCACAGACGGTCAGATTTTTCTCGAAACCGATTTGTTTTACAAAGGCATTCGCCCCGCTATCAATGTGGGGCTGAGCGTCTCCCGGGTGGGGTCTTCGGCACAGACTAAGGCAATGAAAAAGGTGGCGGGTACGATTAAATTGGAACTTGCCCAGTACCGGGAAATGGAAGCGTTTTCTCAGTTCGCCTCCGATCTCGATGCGGCAACACAGCAATTGCTCGCCCGGGGGGCAAGGTTGGTGGAATTGTTAAAACAACCGCAGTTCTCACCGCTGTCTGTGGGCGAACAAGTGCTGGCAATTTATGCCGGTACGCAGGGCTATTTGGATGATATTGCTGTTGCCGATGTCCGTAGGTATGAGGCTGAGTTGCTGCAATTTGCCAAAGGCGAAAAGGTCATCGATACCATAAACGCAAGCGGCGATTACAACGACGACATTGTACAAGGCATCAAAGCCATTCTCGATGCGTTTGGCAAAAAGTTTACCTAATGCGGCAAAGGGCGGTAAAGGCGGTATAGTATGGCATCTGTCAAAGATTTAAAAACATCTATTCAATCGGTGCAATCCACCAAGCGGATTACAGCGGCGATGAAAATGGTGGCAGCGGCAAAGTTAAAACGGGCAACCGACAGGGTGCAACAAGCCCGCCCATATGCGGCGGCAATGGGGGCTATGTTGACGAATTTGGCGTCTGCATCTGTCTCGACCAATCCCCTAATGGTGGGGACGGGGGCGGATACGGTGCAGCTGTTTGTGGTGGTGGCGTCCGATCGGGGGCTGTGTGGCGGCTTTAACGCCAATCTAGCCCGCAAGGTGGTCGCCGATGTTTATGCCCGGGAAGCGGAGGGCAAAACTGTAAAATTGCTACTGGTGGGGCGAAAGGCTGCGTCCACATTACGCACAGCAATGGGTGAGCGGATTGTCGAAGTGTATGAAGACCTAAACAAACCCAGTCCCGCATACGCCCATGCGGACACAGTGGCACAGCACATTATAGCACTGTTTAATGAGGGGGCGTTCGATGTGTGTACCGTGTACAGCAACCTATTTGTCAATGCCTTGACACAGACGCCAACCGCAACGCAGCTGATTCCTTTGTCCGTGTCTGACGACAGCGATGCAGAGGAACGGGCATCACAGGCACTGTATGAATATGAACCTTCGGAGGGGGCTATATTAGATGCTCTGTTGCCAAAAAATATCGGGGTGCAAATTTTTTCTGCAATGCTGGAAAGTTTTGCCGGCGAACAGGCGGCACGGATGACCGCTATGGACAATGCGACAAACAATGCCTCCGATTTAATCAGCAGTTTACGCATCGAATACAACCGCACACGACAGGCACAGATCACAAACGAATTGATCGAAATTATTTCTGGTGCAGAAGCACTGTAACAAGCAGCGGGCAACCAGTAACGGTAAACAGCAACGGGCAACCAGTAACGGCAAACAGCAACGGGAAACCAGTAACGGCAAACAGCAGCGGGAAACCAGTAACGGCAAACAGCAACGGGAAACCAGTAATGGCAAACAGCAAAGGGAAAAAATATGACGAAAAACAATGTTGGTAAAATTGTACAAGTAATGGGGGCGGTCGTCGATGTGGCGTTTACCGATACGCTGCCGCCGATTTTGACCGCACTCGAGACCGATAACAACGGCAAAAGATTGGTGCTAGAAGTGGCACAACACTTGGGGGAAAACACTGTTCGTACCGTTGCTATGGACGGTACAGAAGGTCTGGTACGGGGATCCGATGTGATCGATACGGGCAACCCAATTCAAGTCCCCGTAGGCCCCGAAGTGCTGGGACGAATTATGAATGTCATCGGCGAACCCATCGATGAGCGGGGCGATATTGGCAGCCAAACATCTTATCCTATCCACCGCCCCGCCCCTGATTATGTGGCACAATCCACAGAGACACAAGTGTTGGTGACCGGCATTAAAGTTGTCGACTTGCTAACCCCCTATCCCAAAGGCGGCAAAATCGGTCTGTTTGGGGGGGCTGGTGTGGGTAAAACCGTTACCATCATGGAATTGATTAACAACATCGCCAAAGGACACGGTGGCTATTCCGTGTTTGCGGGTGTGGGCGAACGCACCCGAGAGGGCAACGATTTATACCACGAAATGATCGAATCTGGGGTGATTAACCTAGACGGGGACTCCAAATGTGCGTTGGTGTATGGACAAATGAACGAACCGCCCGGTGCCCGTGCCCGGGTGGCGCTTACCGGTTTGACACAAGCGGAGTATTTTCGGGATGAGGAGGGACAAGATGTATTGTTCTTTATCGATAACATTTTTCGCTTTACCCAAGCGGGGGCGGAAGTGTCCGCCCTGTTGGGACGAATCCCATCGGCGGTAGGCTATCAACCGACACTGTCCACAGAAATGGGGGTTATGCAGGAACGCATTACCTCTACTGACAAGGGGTCGATTACTTCGGTGCAAGCTGTATATGTCCCCGCTGATGACCTGACCGATCCGGCACCGGCAAATACTTTTGCCCACTTGGACGCAACGACCGTTTTAAATCGTTCTATTGCAGAAAAAGGTATTTATCCAGCGGTCGATCCCTTAGATTCGACCTCCCGTATTTTGGAACCGTCTGTTGTCGGCGAAAAACACTATAACACCGCCCGTAAAGTGCAAGAGATTTTACAGCAGTATAAAGCCTTGCAAGAAATCATCGCCATCTTGGGCATGGACGAATTGTCCGAAGAAGATAAACAGGTGGTGGCACGGGCAAGAAAAATCGAAAGATTCCTATCGCAACCGTTCCATGTAGCCGAAGTGTTTACCGGATCCCCCGGCAAATTTGTCGAACTAGAAGACACGGTAAACAGCTTTGCCGACATCGTCGACGGCAAGTACGACCACATTCCAGAAGCCGCATTCTATATGGTGGGCGGTATCGAAGAAGTGATTGAGAAAGCCAAAAAACTAGAAAAGGACGCCGCATAACATGGCAAAAATTGCATTCCACATAGCAACCCCATCTGCACAGCTGTACGCCGCCGATGCGGATATGGTGCTGATACCGTCCGCTGATGGCGATATGGGGGTGCTGGCGGGACACAGCCCCGTTATTGCCCTGCTCCGCCCCGGTACTATTATCGTGCAAAACGACAAGCAACAGCAAAGACTGTTTATCGCCGGTGGCTTTGCCGAAGTACAGCCACAAAAAATAACGGTGCTTGCCGAACAGGGCGTATGGGTATCAGAAATCGATGTAAATACCGCAAAATCCGAATGGGAATCCGCTACAACAGACACAGAAAAAACCATCGCCCAAGCCAAAATCGATGCGGTGGAAAAACCGTATTATTGATTTTTTGATTGCCAAACCACCGCTGCGTACAGTGGGTAAATAAAAAATAGGTTGACAATCAAATAGGCGATGGTATATAATGCAATTATTCAAAATATGAAAATGGGAAGAGTGTGATGGCTGAGTGTATAACGGCGGATTGGGTGCTTTTGTTACATGATGTTATAAGATCGATTTTTGTTGAAAATATATTTTGGGTGATTTTGTTGTGTATAGTGTGCGTGGTATGCGGTTCGAGGTCAAAGGTCATCGATGTGAGGTACGATTCTGCTGTCCGCAAGTTTGGTGTGAAAACGGAAAATAAGAAAGGAAAAAGATAATGTATGGAGTCTTGGATTTTATTTTGTTGTTTATACTTCTTGTTGAGATTTTTGTGTCGTTTCATCGCAAATCCGCTTTGGTGAAGCTTACGGATGCTATTTCTAAATTGACCATCAAAAGTGAAAAAGAAGCCGATTTTATTCAGGGTATTGCAAATTACAGCCTTAGTCCCAAAAAACAGTTCGTTTTTATGTTGGGGTCTTTGTGGATGTTATTAAGGGTTGTTTGCAAAATGAGCAAACCAAAACACAGCGGCAAAAAACACTTCGATGTGGAACATGATGAAAACTATGGGTATTTTGTGTACGCTGCTAGGTTAAATATGATTACCACATCGCTGACTATGTTTTTTATAACCACTGTTATACACAACCTTATATCTATCGTTGTGTCCCTTGTCCCGTCTAACGACAAAAGGCATCTTATCAACGATAGTGTCATAGATACTGTTATTGAAAAATATGCACACTGATATACGGCGGTTGTGTTTTGATACATAAACATATTGACAACACTGTGTGATATGGGTATGATGTAGGTGTCTGGGATTGTTTTTAGTTTAGGAAAATCACATGTTACGAATATTATCTGTTGTATTGTTATCGGTTGTCGTCTCTGGGTGCGTGTCGCAGTCGTCACAGCTTGGCGAGCAGGATGTGGGGCAGACTATTGCCTATGCGGCAGTGTTTAGGGATTATGCAGCACTAGCGGAAAAATACCATACATCCGCTCGCACGGGTAATCCGTCCGCCCAATATAATTTGGGGTACTTATATAAAAATGTGGCAAAGGACTATAGCGAAGCCTATGTGTGGTATACAAAATCCGCTACTCAAGGATACGCTAAGGCACAAAACAATTTGGCGGTGCTGTATGCGGATGGCGATGGTGTAGAAAAAGACTACAAAAAAGCGTATATGTGGTTTAATATCGCCTTTGCCAATGGATACGAAAGAGCGGTACAAGGCAAATACAAACTACAATCGCGCATGTCCGAAGACGATAAGCTGACCGCCCAACGCATGGCATTAGCCTGTGTAAGCAGTCGATACAAAAATTGCCTGTAGAGTGCCTGTGTGTAAGTCCTATGTCCGCAGTATATGATGCCCCCTTAATAATATATGCACTTAGATTAAAAAAAGGTCTTGCAATAAATGAAAAACTAATACATTATGTATAAACACTATGATATGGTGTGTATGATTTTAAATTTTATCAAGGAGATGTCATCATGAAAAACAAAACACTATCAAAATCTGCGTTGCAAAATCGTATCGAGCAGGCAGACATTGTAGGTTTAGAGCATCGTAAGCAATTTGTTTTTGCAATGCTGGGGTTGATAGCCTTTACATATGTTTCTGTCGACTATCATAACTCAAAATAGATTTGCACAAGATCCCCATTCCCCATGTGTGGTTTGTCTGTCGGGAGGTGCGTTCGTGGCGTGTGTGCCGGTTGGTGTACGCATAAGCACATTGGGTGGGGGTTTTGTCCATAAAGGGGTGCGTATCCTTTGTGTGTATGGGGGGCAGGGGGCTTGTGTATTAAACGGCTTATGCGTTAAACATTTGTTCTGCTTCCAACAACAACGCATCACAATGGCGAACTAACCCTTGTATTATGCGGATTCTGCCGCCACGAGATTTTGTGGCATCAAAGGTATCGAGCGATTTCTGATAATGCGTTCGGGCTTTTTCAATAAACAGCTCATATTCCCCAGTCGCAAGAACATAATTTTGCAATTGTAAATACTTGACTTCGGTGACATCATAGCCATTTTGCTTCATTATTTCCAGCGTTCTGAGTTCGGAAAATCGGGCAAACTCTAACTGAAATTGATTGTGTTGCCAAGGCCAATACTGAATCACATCATAAAAATATGAAAATCCAACCAGAAGTTCATATAACCCTTGATATACGGCGTCTTTGTAGGCGTCCTCCATACACTCTTTTAAGATTTCGTATAACACAAAAGTGTATGATCGGTGTTTTACGCCCGCCGATTCGAACGCTGTAAAATCATCTAAGTCCTCGATTTTACCATAATACAGACCTATTTTACGGATACTCCAATAGGGGCGGTCGGCATAATATTGCCAAATTTTATGCGTATCGGGGTAATGCGTTCGTAAAACCTGCAAGTTGGCGTCATATAAATCATCTGAATCCCAATCAAAATTGTGATATTGATGTAAAATACAGCTTGTGCCCGCCGCCCGTTTTTTTATTTCTGTTGCCGAATCGGGTTTCAAAAAAGGCCGCAATATCTCCACCAAACGAAATAACAGTGCCTTTGTGTGCATATCTTTCATGTGGTCGATAACTTCGGTTTTGCGTGCCTCTCGAACATTGGGGAGTGCGTGGATAAATTGGTCTCTATATAGCATATAACGATTTTCCTTATACTTTTGGTTTCACCATAGAACGCATAGCAAAACCTAAAACCCATTTTAGAATCCTATGCAGTATGCGTACAAAAAATATACATATGATTATTAATACAATGTCGTTATACGACAAAGTCAGGTTACGAATATTGGTAAATAGGGTAATGTCATTGCTGAGGATATATCGCAACGCCCTAAACAACATATACCCCAAAAATGCAAAATTAACAATCCCGTACAGCAAAGTTACCCTGTCTAGGGACTTGATCTGTCCAAGGGCAATATGCTTATAAAAATCCCGCATTAAATTTTTGCGTCCGCTAATATCCACCAACAACCAGTACCCATCCGATCGCCCAAAAGGAAACAGCAGCCCCCACATACTGGTTACAAAAGACAGCACCCCGACATTGTATAAAAATTCATTGTGATATATGGCGGATAACACCAAAAATATGGCGGTTGGCAATAACTGTAATCCATATCCCGCCATAGTGGCAACGATGCGATCTATTTTCCGCCCCGACCACACATGGCTTACATCGGTATAAAATATGGGCATAAATAAATACATGCCAAAATAAATACTGGCGACTTTATCGGATATGCGGCTGGCGGCGATAACATGCCCCAACTCGTGGACAAAGATAAGAATCAAAGCGACCAATACATAATACGCCGTATCCACCAGCTGCACATTAGGTACATATTCATAGGCAAATATGGCACCCACACACAGGGCAATGACAATAAAAAACCATGTGAAAAAATATATAGGTGTAAATAAAAAATTTAACTTCTTGATATAAGGCAAAAACCTATCCAATTTTACCAAACGCAGGTTTAAATATGTGTACGAAGACTGCCGCTCGGCAAATACTGTCCGTAGTTTTTCCAAAATCACATCGGACACCTCATAAAATGTTGCAGCGTCCAAATCGGGATATTTTTGACACAGTATTTCAAGACACTTTTTTTCGCAATGTGCCTCTTGCACCGATTTTAAAATAAGGTAGTATTCCTCTGTAACCTGCACGGTTTCGTTTTGATACAATACAAAATATTCTTCCGTATTAAATACCAATTTATAGCCGCTAATAGTTTGCTTTAAAGACTCAAACATTTATAATCCAGCCGTTAAAAAAGTGTTCCATCGCACGGCGATAAAATTCATAATTTCTCCGATCGTTGCATTTTCTCTATCCTTGTGTGTGCACACAGCACCCGAAATCGTCTTGTATCATAACACATATATACAACAATGCAATTTTTTTATACGGACAAGCACATTTTTAGGGAATTTTGTCTTGTATTTTATGTTGTTGTTTGGTATATAGCCTGTATCCGTGTGCAGTAGGCATACGGAAATACACAGGTTTGTGCCATATTGGTCGGTGCTTGTCGACGGACAAGTCCAACGCACGAACTGAGGTTTAACCGATGACATAAGGAAATTATTATGGCGATACCTAGCTTTACTATGCGTCAGCTGTTGGAGGCGGGCGTACACTTTGGACATTCCACCCGCCGTTGGAACCCGAAAATGAAACCGTTTTTGTATGGGGCACGGTCGGGCATTCACATTATTAACTTGGACGAAACTTACCCTATGTTGGCGGCGGCGTTGCAATCCTTAAATGGCATTGTATCGAATGGGGGGCGGGTGTTGTTTGTCGGCACCAAAAGCCAAGCCCAAGACATTGTCCGTGAAACCGCTCAGGAAACGGGGCAGTTTTTTGTCAACCACCGTTGGCTTGGCGGTATGCTGACCAATTGGAAAACCGTAAGTAACTCGATTCGCCGTTTGAAAGACTTGGAAAAAGAACGGGAAGAAGGCTTCGAAGGCTTGACCAAAAAAGAAATATTGGGCTTGGAAAAAGACCTCTTTAAATTGGAACGCACACTAGGCGGTATCAAGGACATGGGCAAAGCACCGGAGGCGGTTGTTGTGTTTGACACCAACAAAGAAGAATTGGCGGTTGCCGAAGCAAAAGTACTAGGCATTCCCGTATTTGCCATTGTCGATTCGAACTCGAACCCAGATAACATCGATTTCCCCATTCCCGGCAACGATGATGCGATTCGGGCGTTGCAGCTGTATGGGGATTTGTTTAAGGCAACGGTACTCGATGGATTGGTGCAATCCATTGCGGCAAAGGGCGGAGATGTAGGCGAGTCTGAAGACATTACCGAACAGTCCCTAGCCCCTGCGGCGGCAGAACCGCCAGCGGTAGACGAAACGCCAGCGGCGGCAGAACCGCCAGCGGTAGACGAAACGCCAGTGGCGGCAGAACCGCCAGCGGTAGACGAAACCCCGGTGGCGGCAGAAATACCAGTGGTAGACGAAACCCCGGTGGCGGCAGAAATACCAGTGGTAGAGGAAATACCAGTAACAGCAGACACCCCGGCGGCGGAAGTGCCTGTTACAGAGGAAAATCCTGTTACAGAGGAAAATCCTGTACAACAAACTGCATAATTTTAAATGGGTAAAGGGAAAAACCTTCCTTTACAATCTGAGAACACTTTATTTATTTGAGGAATACTACAATGGCTATTACAGCGGGATTAGTAAAAAAACTTCGGGAGCAAACCGGTGCGGGTATGATGGATTGCAAAAAAGCATTGACCGCAACCAACGGCGATTTTGATGCGGCGGTCGATGAGTTACGCAAAAAAGGTATGGCGGCGGCGTCCAAAAAATCCGCACGAGTAGCGGCAGAAGGGCTTGTCGGCGTGGCAATTGACGGCACCAGTGGGGCGGTCGTGGAAGTCAATGCCGAAACCGATTTTGTCGCCCGTAACGATATATTTCAAAACTTCGTATCAGAGGTGGCTCGCATTGCCGTAACTACAGCTGAGGCGGATATGTTACAGGCGGCGATGGCAAATGGCAAAACCGTTGCCGATACTTTAACCGATAACATCGCCACCATCGGTGAAAACCAGAGTTTTCGCCGTGCTGCATCGCTGAGCGTAAAAAACGGTGTCATCGGATCTTATGTCCACACTGCACTAGCGGACGGCTTGGGCAAAGTGGGCGTTATCGTAGGGCTAGAATCGACGGCGGATGCGGACGCCCTGTCCACACTAGGCAAACATATTGCCATGCACATAGCGGCGGCAAAACCACTGTTTAACACCGATGCGGATGTGGATGCGGCGGTTGTCGACAAGGAACGCACATTCTTAACCGAACAAGCCTTAGCAGAAGGCAAGCCCGCCAATATCGTCGAAAAAATGATCGAAGGACGGATGCGGAAGTTTAAACAAGAAATTGTCTTACAACAGCAAGCATTTGTTATGGACACGGACAAAAAGGTCTCGCAAGTTGTCGCCGAAAAAGCCAAACAACTAGGTACAGACATTACCATCACTGGCTTTGTCAGTTTTGTACTTGGCGAAGGTATCGAGAAAAAACAAGAAAATTTTGCCGAAGAAGTGGCAAAAACAATCGGGGGCTAAAACAAATAAAAAAAGCGTTGTTTGTACAACGCTTTTTTTATAAAATACCGCATATATTCCAGTATATAAAATTTCAATCACGGGTAGAAAAGATGGCAAAATTAAAACGGGTGTTGTTAAAAATTTCTGGTGAGGCTTTGATGGGCAAGCGGGAGTACGGTCTCGATACGCACATGCTCGACCGGGTGGCGTCTGAGGTAAAATCGGCTAAGGATTCGGGGACGGAAATTTGCTTGGTTATTGGCGGTGGCAATATATTTCGTGGGGTCGCAGGGGCGGCAAACGGTATGGATCGCACTTCGGCAGATTTTATGGGTATGCTTGCTACCGTTATGAATGCACTTGGTATGCAGTCGGCACTGGAATCGTTGGCGGTCGACACCCGAGTCCTATCGGCAATTCCCATGCAAAATGTCTGTGAACCTTATATCCGCCGCCGTGCCATTCGCCACATGCAAAAAGGCAGAGTGGTCATATTTGCCGCCGGTATTGGCAACCCTTATTTTACCACCGACACAGCGGCAGCATTACGGGCATCGGAAATGGACTGTGATGCGTTGTTGAAGGGTACCAATGTAGACGGGGTATACGACAAAGACCCCAAACACCACAGCGACGCCACCCGCTATGATACGGTGTCCTATAAACAGGTGCTGTCCAATGATTTACGGGTGATGGATGCGTCTGCGATTAGCTTGTGTCGTGATAAGTGTACGCCTATTTTGGTATTTTCTATCCACAAAGAGGGCGAATTTGCCCGGGTACTAAACGGGCGTGGCACCTTTACCACCGTATGCTAGCAAAATATTTTTTTGCCTTGTGTGCATAAACAGTGTATACAGTATATGTACAGTGTAACCAATGGAGACTTAAATTATGACAGATGATATTTTAGATGCAGCGGAAACCCGCATGCAGGGGGCGTTGGACAATTTGAAAAAAGATTTTTCCAGCTTGCGAACCGGGCGGGCACACCCCAGTTTATTAGACGGTATCCAAGTCGACGCCTATGGGGCGAAGTCACCGATGAACAGTGTGGCATCGGTCAGTGCCCCCGAGTCTCGCTTGCTGAGTGTCAATGTCTGGGATACCAGCTTGGCAGCCGCTGTGGAAAAAGCCATTCGGGACTCCGATTTGGGCTTAAATCCTATGCGAGAGGGCAACATCATCCGCATTGCCGTTCCCGAACTGACCGAAGAGCGGCGGCGGGACATTGTCAAGGTGGCGGGGCAGTATGCGGAACAAGCACGGGTTGCCATTCGCAATGTCAGACGGGACGGTATGGACAGTATCAAAAAAGCCGATCTACCAGAAGACGACAGCCGCCGTGAAAACGACAAAGTGCAAAAACTAACCGACACATTCATCAAACAAGTAGACTCCACATTGCAAGACAAAGAAAAAGAAGTGATGCAGGTATAAACCTGTTGCGGTTGTCTTATGCATGTGGGAATAATTATGGACGGTAATGGGCGATGGGCAAAGATGCGGTCTCTGCCCCGTTTCAATGGGCATAATCAAGGGGCGGACGCTTTAGTAGAGGTGGTTACATCCGCCCCTCATATGGGCGTAAGGTGTTTGACTTTATACGCATTTTCAACCGAAAATTGGTACCGTCCTGCCGACGAAGTACAGTCGCTTATGACTTTATTAAGGTCGTTTTTAAACCGCAAGCACCAGCAGCTTATCACTGATAATGTCCGTTTAAAAACCATCGGCGATCTGAGTCGTTTCGATGGGGATATTCAGCAAAAAATCCGCACTATCATCGCCGATACGACACAGTGTACAGGGATTACTATGGTGCTGGCGTTAAATTATGGCGGCAGGGATGAAATTGTCCGGGCGGTGCGTAAACTGGCGACAAAAAAGCCGCTGCAATCGGTGTCAGAACAAGATATTAGCGGCTGTTTAGACACCGCCGATCTGCCCGCTGTAGACCTGATTATCCGCACCGCAGGAGAACAGCGAATCAGCAATTTTTTACTGTGGCAATCGGCGTATGCGGAACTGGTTTTTGTCGACAAGCTGTGGCCAGAATTCACCCCGCAAGACTTACAGTCCGCTATACACACATTTCACACCCGCATTCGCAATTTCGGAGGCAGACGAGACCATGACCAATGCACTTAAAAACCGTTTGTGGGTTGGGCTAGGGTTGCTATGTGTGCTGCTAGCTGCCCTGTATGCGGGACAGACTGTATTTTTCGTATTTGTAATGGGGATGCTATTGTTTGCAGGCTTTGAGTGGGGAATATTAGCGGGGCTGGGCAACGGGGCATCGCTTGTATACGCCGCTGCCGTTGGTATTATGTCGATCACTGGGTTTGGGCTATTGCCGTATATGTCATATGTGGTGATGGCGGTTGTGGTTTTGATGGTGTGGCAGCAGCAGTGGACGGTGCTGGCGGGGATTATGGTGCTGCCGTATATATTTGCAACACTTGTGTTATTAACCGATGTATCCGAAGCTTTATACGGGATTTGGTGGTTGGCGGTTGTCTATGTGTGGGCGGCGGTGATAGTGATGGATTCGGGGGCGTATTTTGTCGGCAAAACTTTTGGTAAAAATCTGCTGTGTCCCCGTATCAGTCCGGGAAAAACTTGGGAGGGTTTTTTTGGAGGACTGATGTTAACCTTGTTGGCAGCCGCTGGGGTTTATTTGTTTGCCGCCGATATATTGGCTTTGCAACAGCCGTTCATATGGGTGGCAGGCACGGGTATTATAGCGGTTTTTGCCCAATTGGGCGATGTTTGTGAATCGCAGATGAAACGCCGTATGGGGGTTAAGGATTCGGGCACTTTGTTGTATCAACACGGCGGGGTTTTGGATCGCATAGACGGTTTGATGGGGGCATTGATTATCACTCGAGTGTTACTAGAGGTGGTATTGCTATGAAAACGGTTACGATTTTGGGGTCGACCGGTTCTGTGGGCACACAAACCCTAGATTTTATATCCCAACACACAGATACATTTCAGCCACACGCCTTAACAGCGGGCAGCAACGCCAAGCGTTTAATCGCCCAAGCGTTACAGTTTAAACCGCAAACAGTGTGTATACAAAACTCTGCTTGTGTCGATACTGTAAAATCCGCTTTATCCCATACCGATACGCAAGTATACGGGGGGGCGGACGCTATTTGTGCGGTGGCGGCTGAGGCGGTCGATGTGGTGGTGTCGGCGATTGTCGGGGCAGATGGGCTTGCCCCCACCGTAGCGGCGATTACCGCCGGCAACACCATTGCCCTTGCCAACAAAGAAAGCCTTGTCTGTGCCGGGCATATGGTGATGGACTTGGTACGCAAGCACAAAGTCGACATTATCCCCGTAGACAGCGAACACTCCGCCCTGTTTCAAGTGTATAATGCTGCACAACGGGGGGCGATAGAACACTTTACCTTGACCGCATCGGGCGGGGCGTTGCGGGGGAAAACGGCGGATTTTATCCAAAATGCCACCCCTTCGCAGGTGTTGAATCACCCCAGTTGGCAGATGGGCGACAAAATCACCGTCGATTCGGCGGGGCTGATGAACAAGGGGTTTGAAGTTATCGAAGCGTGTCACCTGTTCGATGTCCTTGAGGACAAAGTCAAAGTGGTGGTACACCCGCAAACGATTGTACATGCGTTGATTGCCTATTGTGATGGTACCAGCCTTGCCCACATGGGATATGCGGATATGCGTACGCCTATTGCGGTGGCTCTGTCGTATCCACACCGTTATACTTGTGGGGTGCCGGTACTCGATTTGGCGTCCGTATCGACATGGGATTTTTACGCATATGATGCCACCCTGTTTCCCGCTTTACAGTGTTGTCGGCAAGCGTTTACACAAGCGGACGGTGCTTGTACCGTGTTAAACGCCGCTAACGAAGTAGCGGTACGCTATTTTTTAAAAAATGCCATACCGTTTGGTCGCATTATGGATACGGTGTGGCATACGCTGGATAAGGTACAGGCGGACAGACCAGAGACTTTACAGCACTTCGAACACATGCACCAAAGGGCGACTCAGTGTGCAGCTGCCTATATTCGCAAAGGGGATTAAAATGGATCTGATAGGCTTTATTGTGCTGCTGGTGGTAACGGTGTTTTTTCACGAGTTGGGGCATTTTTCGGTTGCCCGCTTGTTTAAAATGACCGTGTTGGAGTTTTCTGTTGGTATGGGGAAAACTTTGTTGTACCACACGGACAAACACGGTACGGTGTGGAAGCTGTCCATGTTGCCGATTGGCGGTTATGTAAAACTACAAGAGGGCGATACCAAAGGATATGAAACCCACCCCGTATACCAGCGGTTTTTAATGGTTTTTGCTGGACCATTGTTTTCTATAGTGTTTGGCTGGGTGATGTTCTTTTCTGTATTTTATATATGGGGACACCCGCAGCTCCCCGATTATCACAGCACAGGTATTTATCAGGTACTGGCGGACAGTCCCGCACAAAAAACACCGTTGCAACAGGGCGATGTGATTGTCAAAATGGCACACGCCAACGAAGTACGGGATATTCAATCGTTTTACGATGTCTATGCGGCGGTGCAACAGTTTAAAGCATCGCCCATACAGCTCACTGTTCGGCGAGGGGAGTCGTTTTATAGCACACACATTACCCCCCGGGCGTACACCACCGAAACCGGGCAAATCATTTATCGAATAGGCGTTACAGCCTATCCCGCCATATACAAAAAAGCACCGCTATCTGATATTATCGTCGATACCACAGATATTACATGGCGTACCATGACCCTTATTTACGATGCGATTATCCGCATGTTTAGCGGCAATATCACAAGGGAAGAACTGGGCGGACCCATCCGTATAGCCGACATGGCGGGGGACAGTTTACAACAAGGGATTCGCCACTTTATGGTATTCTTGGGGATGTTTTCTATCAATTTGGGACTGTTAAATTTAATCCCGATTCCCGTACTAGACGGGGGTCGTATGGTGCTGTTATGTGCCGAAGGCATCATGGGAAAACCCCTCAATACCCGCTTGTCGCACATTTTAATCGCCGGGTCGATGGCGATTGTGCTGGCGTTCTTAATTTTCGTAACTTTAATCGACATAGGAATTTTATAATATCATTTTGTGTGCATATGCAACTATGATTTTATGTTTACATGTGGTATACTTGTGTAGTATTTTAAAACTTCGTATTAGGGACTTTTGATGAAACATTTTGATGTCTTGGTGACCAGTAATGATATTTTGGAAAACCATACCAACGGTAATAGTTCTATTATGCTTGGGGATTGCCTAAAAATATTAAGGTCTATGAAACATGAATCTATCGATTTAATATGTGCAGATCCCCCCTATAACATAGGTAAGAATTTCGGTAACAATATGGACACATGGGACAGCCAACAACACTATATAGATTGGTGCCAACAATGGCTACGGGAATGTATGAGGGTGCTAAAAGACAACGGCACAATGTATTTTATGACCGCCACGCAGTTTATGCCATTTTTAGATGTTTTTATCAGTGAAAACTATAATGTATTGTCCCGTATTGTTTGGAGTTATGACAGTTCGGGGGTGCAGTCTAAAAAAATATATGGGTCGTTGTATGAACCCATTTTGATGGTCAATAAATCAAAGCATTGTACATACACTTTTAACGCCGATGACATACTTGTAGAGGCCAAAACAGGGGCAAAAAGAGGGCTGATAGATTACAGAAAAACCCCACCCCAACCCTACAATATCAAAAAAGTCCCCGGCAATGTTTGGAATTTCCCCCGTGTTCGATTTAAAATGGGAGAATATGAAAACCACCCCACGCAAAAACCAGAAAAGTTATTAGAACGCATGATAAAAGCATCCAGTCATGTGGGGGATATAGTGCTGGATCCCTTTGCGGGCAGTTTTACAACCATTTCAGTGGCACAGAAGTTGGGACGGTACGGTATGGGTATCGAGATAAACCCCGAATACTATAAGATCGGATTGAGACGATTGGGCATAACTTCGCATTTTAAAGGCGAGGTTTTATACAAAGATAAAAGTAAGAAAACCCACAATAAGTCGAAAACATCTCATGCACATGTGATGGAGCTATCGTTGTGAAAAAATTTATACAGGATATTTTAAAGTCTGATTTTGGCGATAGGTATACACACATTTATAATCAGAGCCTGTTGTTAACGCATCGAACGAAAACACATATGAAAGCGGCACTTAACGAGTATATCGACAACAAATCTGGGGGAATGGAAATGTTGAAAAATCGTTATAAAAATGCTATTGAGGATATTATTACTATAAATGAGTTACAAGATGGTGTAAATCGTCTAAATGAAAACGATATAAATGCCGTGATTGCTGATATTGATGTGTATTATCGCTTGGAAATGAATCTTCCGGCGGATATAAGGTAATGAATTATGTATATGATAGGTTAAGTGTAATGGTAAAAAAACTTTTATTTGCGGCTGTTGCGGTGTGGATGCTGATGTATTCTGTGGCATTTTCGGCAACGGAGATTAACGAAATTATTGTTGAGGGCAATGGGCGTATGTCGGATGTGGCGGTGAAGTCGATTATATCGTACCGTGAAGGGGACACGGTCGGTGAGGCTGAGCGCCAAGAAATGATCGAAGAATTGTGGCAATCGGATATTTTTTCTGAGGTGGATATTACTTATGATGGGCAGAAAATGATTATATCCGTCGCCGAATATCCCTTGATTAACGACTTTATATTCAAGGGCAACAAGGTGGTAAAGCGGGACGATATTGTGCCATTTTTAGGGGCTAAAATTCGGGATTCGTACACCCCAGAGGTCAAACAGCAGGTTTTATCCCGGCTGCAAGACATCTATCAGGTGCGGGGGTTTTATTTGGCGGATATTCAATTGGAAGAAGAAATAAAAAAGGGCAATCGTATCAATTTAAACTTTACCATCGTCGAGGGGAAAATCGCCACCATTAAAACCATCACCTTCGAAGGCAATACAGCATACAGCGATAAATCCTTGCGCGATGTGATCAGCAGCAAGGAAAACGCTTGGTACCGCTTTATCGCCGATGACGATATTTACGACGAAGCCCGGGCAGAAGTGGACTTACAGCTATTGGAAAACTTTTATCGCAATCGGGGGTTTGCCGATGTGCAGATACTGGATTATAACGCTGTATTATCTGAGGACAAACGCAATTTTTCTTTGACATTTACACTGCAAGAAGGCAAACAATACTTGATGGGTAAATCTTATATTGCAAACCCAGAGGTCAGTATGGATATGAACAGATTCGAAAATATTTTGGCATCGAACAGCGGTAGAAAAGGCTTTTATTATGCCGAAGGTGTCGATGATATGTTAAAAGATATTGCCAATGAAATGGCTCGACAAGGTATTCCTTTTGTGGATTTTGATGTGGAATTGAAACGCTATCAAAACGATTTGGGACAAGATGTTGTCGATACGGTGGTGATATTAAAACCGGGGCTGCGGGCGTTTATTGAACGCATTGAGATTCGGGGCAACATTCGCACACTGGACAAAGTTATCCGCCGGGAGCTGGAGATGGTCGAGGGGGATCCGTTTAATGCGGCGGTTGTACGGGCATCGGAACGCAATGTTAACCGGCTGGGTTTTTTCGAAACTGTCGAAATGTCGTTCGAACAGGCACTGGATCCAGAACGGGTGGTGGTGTTTATCGATGTGGAGGAAAAAACCACCGGTGGGGCAGGCTTTGGCATCGGATATTCCAGCAGCAGTGGCGGTTTGTTTAAAATTAATGTCGCTGAGGAAAACCTGTTGGGACGGGGACAGATACTAGACTTTGAAATTGAACGGGAAAGCCGGGATATAACCTTTAAGGTGGGTTTTGCAGAACCTCGATTTCTTGGTCGTAAACTGACCGCAGGGGCAGAAGTCGAAAACCGTAACATCGATCGCATAAGCAGCAGCTCGTACAAAGCCCGCAGAACCAAACTCAGAACCTATACTTCGTATGATATAAACAAAAAGTGGACACAAACTTGGGGGGCGTCTGTGGAAACCTATGATATGTACGAAGTCAGGGACAATGCGTCCGCTTCTGTAAAGGATGAAGCGGGCAGGACAACGGGGGTTACCTTGACGGAACGGTTGTCTTTTGTCGATGTGGATGACTATGCCAATCCCACCGATGGGGTGCGGGCGTCGTTCGAGATAAACGCCAAGAATATTGGCAATCAATATCAAAACTATTATGTGAATTTGGGCACATCGTACTATCGCCCTTTGAGCGAAGATATTATTTTAACTGTCAATTTGGGGTATACGAGTGTATTTGGCTTTTCACAGTTACGCATGTCGGATCGATTGTATTTGAACTCTGATTACATTCGGGGCTTCGACAAGGTCGGTATTCGAGACAGTGAAAGTGGCGATATGCTGGGCGGTACAACCCGAATCTTTGGCGGGGCAGAAGTGGACTTTCCCATATTTTTGCCCAAATCGTCTGGTATCAAAGGATCCGTGTTTACCGGTGCTGCAAAATTGAGTGGTACCCCCAAAAAAGCCGGCGTTACCGCTGTAGGCGATGGGGATATACGATGGATTGTCGGCACCGGTATCAAGTGGGCAAGCCCCATCGGTCCTATGCGTTTTGATTTAAGTCGGGTACTGAGAAAAGGCAGTAACGATACGGAACGCCAATTTCAATTTACTATTGGCTGGTCGTTGTACTAGATGGGGATGATATGCGTAAAATAATTTTATTGGTTGTCTGGGCGTTATCGGTACATATGGCGGTTGCCGCCAATATCGCCAGCATGAATCCCGATAAAATTTTGAACGCTTCACAAGCGTGGGTCGACATCAAACAGCGCATCGATTCCTATGCGGAAAATGTGCAAAGTCAGGTTATAGAAAAACAAAAAAAATTGGAACAGAACTGGGCGATTATCAAACAGTTACGGGAGGATCCCAAAAATCGTCAGCAACTGGTGGAAAAAGAAAAGCAGTTTATGGATGAAAGTGCCAAATTGCAAGACTTTGTACAAGCGGCAAAGGACAACATGGAATCCGCCTATATACAAGCCCGCAACACCATACAAGATACTATTTTTGCAATTGTCGAACAAATAGCCACCCAAAATGCCATCGAAGTCGTGGTAACCGAAACCGAAGCATCGTTTAACAGCCCATATCTGTACATAAAACCCAGTATTTCTATCAACGATGCGGTGATTAAAATATTAAACGAAAAATTGCCGAAAATAGCCATTACGCTGGAGGTACCCGATGCAGCCCCATAAAAAACCCCTGCCTATGCGACATGTATTAGCGTGTTTGGATACACACGCTATCCCCTATTGTTATCAGGGGGATATGGATATATGTGTACGGGCGACTGCCGAATTGCACACGGCGGGCGATGGCGATGTGGCGTGGTGTGCCGCCGCTGATTATGCGGATGCGGTATCGCACACCCGGGCATCTGTGGTGATAACAACGGCCGCATTAAAACCCCATGTGGCGGCAGGGGTGGCGGTGATTGTTACCGATAACCCAAGACTTGCCTATGCCAAAATAAAACAATCCCTATACCCTGTCGCCCCTGCCAATGGGGAAATTGCCGATACGGCGGTAGTAGCGGACGATGTGGTGCTTGCCGATGGGGTGCAAATAGATGCGTTTGCTGTTGTCAAATCCGGGGCTGTATTGGGGGCTGGGGTTATTGTCGGGGCGTATACACTGATCGGCGACAATGTGTGTATTGGCGACAACACCCATATCGGCAGCCATTGCCACATCGAAAGTGCTCAGATTGGCACCAGCTGTATCATTCAACCGCATGTTACTATTGGCACCAGCGGTTTTGGTTTTGTGCTGGATTTTGACAATGGACATTGCGATATACCTCATACCGGGCGGGTTGTTATGGGCGATGGGGTGGTCGTTGGTGCCGGCACATGTATTGACAAAGGCGGCGAATCTGATACTATAATCGGCGAGGGCACCCGTATCGACAACTTGGTACATATTGCCCACAATGTCAAAATCGGCAAATATTGTGTGATACCGGGACAGGTGGGCTTGGCGGGGTCTGTTACCATTGGCGATAGGGTGATGTTCAGCGGTCAAGCGGGGGTTGTCGACGGGGTGCATGTGGGCGATGGGGCGGTTGTACTGATGCGGGCGGTGGTCGCCAAAGATGTACAAAACAACCAAGTCGTATCCGGCGTCCCCGCCCGTATACACAAAGACAATTTACGCAGACAAGCAAAAATAAACCGTTATCTTAAGGAGTAAAATATCATGAGTGATGTCATTGCAGATATAACAGAGATAAACAAAATATTACCACACCGCTATCCTTTTTTATTAGTCGACAAAGTTATAGAATTGGAAGATTTTACCAGCTGTGTGGGCATTAAGTGCGTAACTTTTAATGAACCGCATTTTCAAGGGCATTTTCCCGATCATCCGATTATGCCGGGGGTGATGTTGGTGGAATCTATGGCACAGGTGGCATCGCTGATGGCACTTATTCCCCACAAGCGACAGGGCATTGGGTTTGCCGATAAAGTGGTGTACTTTGTGTCGTTGGAAGAGGTCAAGTTCCGCCGCCCGGTGTTGCCGGGCGATGTGTTGCGGATCGAGACAGAAAAAATCCACAGTCGAGGCGATATTTGGAAATTTTCCGGCAAGATTATAGTCGATGGCAAACTGCACGCCGAAGCCAAGTTTACGGCGATACTAAAGGACAAATAATGTCGATCGCTCCGACCGCTTGTGTGGATCCAAATGCCCGTATTGGCGACAATGTGGTCATTGGGCATTATGCGGTTATCGGGGCGTATGTGTGCCTTGAGGACGATGTGGTCATTGCCCCGCATGCGGTTGTTACGGGCTATACCACCATTGGCAAAGGCACAGTCGTATGCAGTTTTGCCCACTTGGGCGGGGCACCACAAGACAGCAGCTATCAAGGGGAAAATACCCAACTTGTGATCGGCGACAACTGCACCATTCGAGAGCATGTGGTCATTCACACGGGCACAGTCAAAGACCGCAAAGCTACGCACATCGGCAACAATTGTTATATTATGTGTCATGCCCATATCGGGCACGACTGTGCGTTGTCGCATGATATTACCATCGGACCGGCAACACACATTGGCGGGCATTGCCACATACACACGGGGGCAAATATCAGCGGCTTGGTGGCGGTGCATCACAAAGTCCGCATCGGGGCATACACCATGATTGGCGGCGGCGGTACCATATTAAGGGATGTGATTCCCTATGCCACCACCGACCATCACGGCAAGTGTGTTGGGGTAAACAAAGTGGGCTTACAACGGCAGGGGGTCGATCGGGCATATATAAAATCCTTGTTGCGGTTTGTCAAAAAGTTTATACAGGACAGCACGCCCATTGCCGAATTGTGTACCGCATATGCCAACGACAGCAACCCATATGTGGTCGATATTACCCGGTTTTTATCCGCTGTGAGCCATCGGGGGATTTTACGCAGATAATGACAATACACACACCACAGACACCACAACGAATCGGTATTATTGCCGGCAGGGGGGACTTGCCTGTAACCTTGTACCATGCGGTACCAGATGGGTTTGTGGTTGCCATCAAAGGCTTTTGTAATCCCGAACAATGGGCAAATGCTTATGTTGTACACCCCATAGCAAAGGTTGGGGCGATAGTAAAATCGCTGCGAGCTGCCGGTGTGACTCATGTGGTACTAGCGGGCGGCGTCGATCGCCCTAGTTTTAGCAGCCTTATCCCCGATGCCATGGGGGCGAAGCTGATTGCCAAATTAAGCCGTTCTGAGGGGGGCGATGATGCGGTATTAAGATTGGTACTAGAATTTTTACAACAACAGGGATTTACGGTTGTAGGTGTCGATGACATTGTGGGCAAACAGGGCGTGCCCAAAGGCGTATTAACCACTGTGTCGCCCACAGCGGCACAAATGCAGGACATCGAAAAAGGCGTGCATATACTGTCCGTACAAAGCGGTCTCGACATCGGACAAGCGGTGGTGGTACAGGAAAAAATAGTGCTAGCGGTGGAAGCCATCGAAGGCACAGATGCGATGATACAGCGGTGTGATTTGCTAAACCGTAACGGGGCATATGGTCCGATTCTAATTAAATGTGTCAAACGCCAGCAAACCCGTGATGCGGATTTGCCCACTGTCGGGGTGCCAACGATTGAAAATATGGCGGTGCGGGGGTTTTCTGGTCTGGCACTTTCTGCACAGGGTACCATTGCCCTCGACCTGTCGCACATGATACAGCTTGCCAACGCAAAAGGTATTTTTATTATATCGGTATAGGCTGTCATGGGAAACACACTGTACATTATAGCAGGCGAAGCATCGGGCGATGTTATCGGGGCGGAAATTTTAAAATATATTGCCGATGATATGACCGTATATGGTGTCGGCGGGGCGTTAATGGCACAGCAGGGGCTGCAGTCTTTATTTGAATATACGGATATAGCGGTTATGGGGGTGGTCGATGTGGTACGGCGGTATAGCACTTTAAAACAGCGGCTGCGGGATACGGTTGCCCACATCAAACAGGTCAAACCCAATATGGTTATCACCATCGACTCACAGGGGTTTTCCAAACGAGTATCGACCGCCTTACGCACGGGTCACCTTGATTTTTCCTATCATCATATACATGTGGTTGCCCCCACTGTGTGGGCGTGGCGGCGGCGGCGGGCGGCACATATCGAGCGGTATTTTGATACAGTGCTGTGTTTGTATCCGTTTGAGCCCGCCTATTTTCCACAGATAAACGCCCACTTTGTCGGACACCCAAGCGTCGATATACTGTCGACAATCCCGGCTGAAAAAACTATCCCCAACAGCATCGCCGTATTGGTCGGATCGCGCACATCAGAAATAAACCGCTGTGCCCCCGTGTATGCGGCAGCACTACAACGGTTGTACAACCAACGGGGCAGCAAAATATATGTGCCGGTACTGCCCGCATATGAAGCCCTGCTACACAGCATTTTTGCCCCGTATGATTTCCCCTATGACATTGTCCCACAACACAGCAAAAACAAGCTGTTAAAATCCGTAACGGTCGCCTTGACCACCAGCGGTACCATGACCCTAGAATTGGGCATACTAAATACCCCAATGGTGGTAGGGTACAAGATGGAATCGCTGTTTTTCCAGATTGTAAAACGCCTGTATTATAAAAAACATGTGGCACTACCCAACATCATATTGGGCGATATGCCCATTGTACCCGAATATCTGCAATCGCACATGACCGCCGATGCCCTATACAAGGCAATATGTCAAGTTATGGACACGGACGCTCCCCACCAACGGCAAAAACTATCCGCACTACACCACACGGTAACCGCCCCATACGACAGCTTCGGTAACAGTGTATACCACTATATTAAGAAATATATCACAGATGGTCGGTAAATTCGCTATAGGCACCGTTGCGAATTTGCTGTCGGCTGTTGCCGATATTTGCCATAACTTCGGGGCGGGACATTAGGTATGCGGTTGTGTCTATTTCTGTTTTCGATTTAGGTTTTGCCCTAATGTGTATTGCCTCAGTCATAACCGCAAGGGTACCTTAAAAAATGATATTTGCAAGGTTTTTTTAAAAACAATTAATATGTATCTTTTAACAACCGTTTTGGGTCGGTTAAAATACTTTTATCGTCGATACTGTCTGCCAACGCTGCCAACACACTGTTTTCCATGTCTTTCGATCCGCACATCATTATTACCGCTCCGTTGTTTATCAGGGTATTTATGGTGGCTTTGTTTTGCCGTATAGCATCGGGGATGCGCATTTGGTAATAGGTGGCGGTTTTTTGCGGTATGTCCATATAGTCGTCTGCTGGCACACGGGAATACGCCATATGGATGTTGTCCCCGCACAGGTCGCTAAACGGGTTGCCCTCTGGGGTGGTATAGCCAAAAAATGCCTGTAGGGTTTGCTTTGGGCGGTCGGACAAAATCCCGTACAGGGGGGCGACACCGCTGCCAATACCCAACAATATCAGCGGTACGGACTTGGGGGCGTGAAAGGCGGGGTTTGGGCGGATAAAGCCCTGTACCTCGTCCCCCACCTGCAACGCCCCTAAGTAGCCAGAAACCAGCCCTATCACCCGTACGGACAAAATAATTTCTCCCGTGTGGCTGCTGGAGGCAATCGAATAAAAGCGAATGGTACTTTGTTCGAACACCACGCCGAAAATATCCCCCGATTCGAAAGTGCTTTTTGCGGGCGGCGACAGCTTTATCAATACCATTTTGCCATAGCCATTGTCATATGCCTGTATGTGGTTTACCGTATAGGTATCGGTTTTGGGTATCAATAGCCCCGTGTCTAATGGCAACGCACAGCCCATCGCATCGCCCAGTTTCTGCACTGTGTCTTTAAATTCGACCACCGATCCGTTGTCGATATAAGCAGGCTCGATAAGCCAATCTGCCCCCCGATCGCACAAGGCAGCGGATATATTCTTGGCAAAGCCGCAAAAATGGGCAAACGACTTATCGCCAAAACCGATCACCGCATAAGGACACTGCGGCTGCAGGGTTGCCATTTTGTGTAACACCCCCTTTGCCATATCGGGGGCGTCCCCGTCCCCATAGGTGGAAGTCATAATAATAATCGTTTTCGTACTGGTAGGAATCTTATGCACATCGTTTAACACCCGCACGCCTACAGTATGTTGTTTCATCCCTTGACAGATGGCTTGGTACAACGCCCGTACGAACAGTTTTGTCCGCCCGTTTTGCGAGGCGTACAATATGATTATATCGCCGTTTTTCGGGTATTTTTGCCTATCCCATCGCCGTATTAAAATCACCCCGCCCGTAACCACCAATACGCATATGGCAACCGATGCCACAAACCATATAAACATCCACACAAGGTTTTGATTGGTGGTGTGTAACACCCGCAGCGTTGCCACCACTTTACCGGCTGTCGACAGGCTGTCTGAGCCCACCTCTGTACCGTCATGGCGGTCTAGATACAGTATTTTATCGCTTGTCTGCACAGAAATAATATCATAGGCATCGTCATATATGGGAAACACGATCTCTTGTACATCTTGCAGCTGTAATTGTTGCAATAGGGGCATGTTGGCATAGCCCACAAAAGTTTTATCCGGGTCGCTTTCCAAATCGCCAACACTGATCATTTGCGGTTCATATTTTAACAAGTACAACACACCGGTACTAAACCCTGTGCTTGCCAAGATAATAATCGGCACACAGACAACAATACCGCCCAGCGTATGCAGCTGCCCCATCAGCGAATCCCGGCGGTTAATTTGTAACAGCCGCCGCCAGCCGCCTTGTTTTTGCACCGCCCGTATAAAGCCGGTAACACTGATAATCACCAACAACAGGCTGCTGATAACCGTGATATACTTACCTATTTTGCCCAAAAACACCTGCGTGTGAATCAGCGATATAGATTCGAAAATACCATTTTTTTGAAAGTCATCTAAGGTGACACCTGTAATGGGGTGTATGGTCTTGCGGTTGCCGTCTTCCCAATCGACAACCCACACCCCCCGGGCGGGGCTGAATATACCAGTAATGGGGACATCGGACGACTCCGCACTAACCGCATCCATCACATCGCCCACCAACACAGAGCCGTATGTGCTGTAATCCCCATACTGAGAACGATAATACACCGACTCATAGCCCAGCCCGATACCGGCAAGACTGATGATAAAAATAAACAAAAAACTGACAATCGCCAAAGTCTTATGAATGCGTTGCATGATTATATTATACAAGATTATTATGGGTGTGTCTAGTGCGTTTTGTATTTTTATAAAAAATATCATATTTTGTACTTGTGTTTTTGGTAAATCGTGGTACAACTACAGTTCATAAAGTCTGTGCCCTCGTGGCGGAATTGGTAGACGCAACAGACTTAAAATCTGTCGCTCAATATGGGCGTGCCAGTTCAAGTCTGGCCGAGGGCACCACCTTAAAAATATCTTGTCAATACCGTAAATCTGTGATACAATCCGCACTAGGGGCAATCGTTTATGAGGGGTAAAGCCATGCCATATACACAGCAATATTTAGACACTTTAAGCAAACAGCAACGGGGCGAATTGTGGATAAAAGGCGTGCTTAAAAAGGAACCTGAGTACAATGTACAAGCCTTAAAAGACATATGGGAGCAAACGCAAAATACCTGTGAGACCTACGAGCGGATAAGATAAAATGGCTAGACGATAAATTAACACGGGCAGTAAATGGTGGTGCTACGATTTATGAAACATATGCAGACATGGTCGAGGATATAAATAAAATCAGAGCGGAAGTTTACACGGAAGTTGAGGCAGAAGTTAAGGCGGAAGTCGAACAACAAAATATGTTAGAAACAGCATAATTCATGAAGTATGTACTTACAGACGCAGCCAAACGAGATATAAGAAACATATCCAAATATACACTTAAAAATTACGGGGTTAAACAGGAACAGGCATATATAGCCATGCTGTATGCACAGTTTGAGGCGATAGCCCGAATACCCAGCATCAGCAATCAAAGTTATATGTCTCAAACACAAATCGATCTAGGGCTAAAAAAAATTTCGGCGGTGCTGTGTTTTATCGCCATGTGGGTAAATGTATGGGCACGATCCCTTGAATACATCGAAACATAGCAAAGTAATAAATACTTTAACAGTTGGGTTCCAGCATAAAACAAGGGCGACAAAAGCCCCCCATTGTAGATATGAAGTTGTATGGATTATGAGGGGTTGTCCGCTGGCTTGATATAGACATTCACAACAGGTGGATTGACCTTTTCCGTGTGGTTACGCTTTAAAGACGGCTTAGCTTGACATAGACATTTATGACGAGTGGATTGACTTCATATTTGTCCGTATCAGGGTTGGCATAGGTAAATTCGATTCTTACAACAGCACTTTTACCGTTAGAGGCATCCTTTATTTGACCGTTGGTATACGCTATTTCGACCCCTGATTGTATGGCACCTGTGGTTTGTGTAAGTGCAAAATCGCCCCCCACATTACCATGTGTCAGCCCTGTCCAGTAAACTTTAACAGTAGGGTTGGATAGACCGCTCGGTGTTGCCTTGACAAAATCCTTTATGTTGTATGAGCGGCTATCTTTTAATTGGAAGGGCGACCCACTAGTACCTTCTCCACTTGCTATGGCAACGGCAGGAGAAGCGTCATCTTTAATATCTGCCTTATCTGCAATAGCGGGGGTAAGTGTCTTTTTGCTGATAGGAATGGTTATATCTTTTGTTGCTGATGCCAGTTCGCCCGCCACTTCTGCACGGGTAACGGTTATGACAATATCGCCCGAATCGGTGATTTTACCGCTGGCGATAGCACCTGTGGCGGTGCTGATGTCTGCGGTACTTGCTACACCCCCAACAGTACTGCTTTTAACGGCGAATGTATAAGACACATTGGTAGTTTGCCCGTTGACTTGTACACTGGTAGGCAATCCGTAATCGGCATTGGTAACCGCATTGCCCCATTCACGGGCGGACAAGCGGGTATTGCCGGCAATGTCTAGCGATGCGATGGCTTGGGTTTTGACGAATACGACCCTGTCTTGATAGCCAGCAGCGGAGAAAGTCATTTTTAACACTGCTTCGCCCGCCCCGGCTTGGTCGACAAGTGTATTTTCGTATGCCACATTGGCAACCGCCACATTAGCGTTGCTGGTGTCTTTAAATTGGAAATCTGTACCGTTGGTACCGCTGATTTTTTCTACTTTAACGGTGGGTGTAACGCTACTTGGCACGGTGCCTAGAAAATCTTTGACATTGTATATTTTACCGCTGACTAGTCCATAAGCGGTGGCTTGGGTTTTGCCATCGCCACTTCGCACGGGGGTATTATCTGTGGATTTCATATCTGCAGAACTTATGTTATTGCCCAGCGTTGGCGTGGTTTCGGTTTTGGCTTTGGCAATTTTAACATCGTATTGTCGCTCGACCTTGTCATAGCGTTTGTGCCATACAGCAGCGGATTTTGTCGCTTGCGATGGGGTTTGTGCAGCGGTGGCAAAATCCCATTTAAAGCCCATGAATATATGGGTTTTGGCGGCATCCCCGTTGGGTTTGTCGTATTCGCCCCGCAAGGTTATAACGGGGGTCGGCTTGTATTCGGCAATCAGTTTGTTACCTTTAACCATTGCATCATCGACCCCGTCAAAAGTGTACATATTGACCCCAAGCGACAGGGCAGGGGCAAGGGGTATTTTTCCTTTGGTGGTGATGTCCCAGCCTTTTAATACTTTGTACTCTTTGATGATTCCCGTACTCATCGGGCGGTATATATTTGCCGACACATCAAAAGCGGCGGTTTTTAACTCCAGCCCCAAACTATACCGCTGATATACGCCACTAGGATTAAAGGTAAACGCTGTTTGCGTGCCGTCTTTGTTGTCGATAAAGCCATTGACACCGATAATCGCCGCCGCCCCGACAAGTTTTCGGTAGCCAACACCCAAATTTAGGCGATTCGTTGCTTTTTGTCGATTGTAAGAACCTTGAAAATAGGTAACAGTGTTTTTATTTTCCGATAGGGTACGAAAAGCGGTAACCCCCAAATTAAGTTGTTTGTTGGCATAGCCGACATTGCCTTCGACCCATTGAAAAATCCCGCTTTTATCGATCTGGTCGACAACGATACCGCCCGCTCGATTTACAGCGACACTTGTGTCATCGGCATATAGGGGGGGGGGGGGTATATTAGAGACACTGTCGCAACGACAGCAGCGGTGGTTAAAAATCTTTTGTACATGTGTGTATATTCCTTTTCAAAGCGTATTCACAGAACCATAAGACCATTGTAACAAAAAAATTTTTTTTGTGCAAGTAAAAAAAATTGAAAAAAAGTGTTGACAATGTTCTCCATTTATACTATATATATTCTTGCATGCGAATCGCATGCCTAACATGGTTTGGATTCCATATTCGGGGGGACAACCGGTGGACAGCATGAAACCGCCACTTGTGCATCGTAACGCACTGTTCATGTTTTACGATTTGCTCTTGCTTTGGCGACCGAGATTTTAAAACCTAGGTATCGGTATTGTCTTGTTGCTGTGTCCACAGTTGCCTAATCGGTGGGTGTAAGAACCGTTGCCAAAGTGCATAAAAACACCCTTATCTCCCATATGTCAGGCGATCCCTGATTTCGAGCTGTGAACTGTATGGTATAAACGGTACAAGACCCCTTGCGTGTTACAAGTGTCTAACCGACCCAACATACAATATCTAACACATATTGTTGCGGGGAAGCCGTACAGTGTGCTTTAGGCGTGTCAACCCATGCGGTGTATACACCGTACCTTTATGGTATACATATTTTAAAACGATGTTACAACACAATACACATATCTGCAACAGAAAGGAGTATCAGAACATTTTAAAACAATATAACGCACTGGAAAAATGCACACCCCCCTATTGGGCGTAGTCGCTTTTCCGTAGCGGGTTATTTTAGGGTTACGGTCATATAATCCGTGTGGTCGTTGCCAAAACCTGTTTGTACAGGTTTTGATGCGTCCAGTGTGATGACAATTTCTTGCCGTTTGTTGCCTTTGTTTTCGCTGGAGGTTTCTAATACCAGTTTATAGCCTTTGGCGATATACGAATCGGCAATTTCAAAATCCCCTGTGTAGGCGTTGCCTCTTCGGAGGCTGGCACCGGACAGGGCGTCGATATTCTCGCCTGCCCGTTTGGCGTTGCGATACCATGTTCGCAGGCTCTTTTGGTATGCCCGTTTGACCCCGAACACCCGTAAAGTTCTTATAAACTTACCCCGTGTATCGGCCAAGTAGACCACATAATACGGTTCGTGGTGAAACCCTGTGTTTTTCGAATCGACCTCGATGGTTACCGTTGCCGACAAGGCAGGTACCGCCCACAACGCCCACAGCACAGAAATAAGGGTTTTTTGCATTGTATCCTCCTCGATATGCGATGTTATAGCACAGACCTTACAACAATTTTTGTGTACAGTCTATACCTATGCGTCAGTACGACATATGACAAGATACCCATCAAAAAATTATTTTGAGTTTAACACCACATCGTCTTTTAGGGTTACCGCCACATAGTCGGTGTGTTCTTTGCCGGCGACTCTTTGTTTGGCTTTGGTGGCATCTAGGGTGATAACCACTTCTTGGCGTTTATTGCCTTGACTGGCACTGGAAGTTTCCAGAATCAGCTTGTACCCTTTGGCAATGTACGCATCGTCGATTTCAAAATCGCCGCTGAATGCTGCCCCTTTTTTAAGGCTGGCACCGGACAAAGCGTCTATATCTTCGCCCGCTCGATTGGCACTGCGGTGCCAAGATTTTAAGGTTTGTTCGTACCCCACATTTTTGCCAAACAATTGTAAGGTCTTGACGAACTTGCCCCGTTCATTGGCTAGGTACAGCACATAGTACGGTTCCAGTTTGAACCCCGTGTTCTTAGAATTGACCTCGACATTGACCATCGCCGATAGGGCAGGCATTGTCCACAGGGTAAGTACAGTAGAGATAAGAGTTTTTTTCATTGTGTCCTCCTAGACATATTATTTTACATCATAAGTATGTGCTACACGCACAAATTTAAACAAATTTTTATAAAGCATAGCCTTATATCGCCCGAATATACACTATCATTTATAGGAAATCAACCCCTTTTGTGATAAAAAAATGATTTTTTTATTTTGGTATCAGGCAATATATTACTTTATATCATAAATTTTTTTGTTTGTCATAGAAAATTTTTACAGGTATTGCGACACATATGTCTGTATTTCGGTAAAACAATCGGATAAAGAGTCTTTATTTCTGCATCGTACGACAATTTCTGTGGAAAATGTATCGCCGTCAAAGTGTGGATAAGATCCCACACTGACATCGGGGTATTTACGGGCGATGTGTGCGATTGTGTCGCCGATGGTGCCTTCGCCTATGCCGTCTAAAAAGATGCTGTTTTTATACATGGGAATACCGCCGTGCATGTGGTTTGTCAAGGCATCATCGACCATTGCGGTAAAGATTTTAGGAATCCCCGCACAGACAAAAATAGTGTCGACAACCGCCCCCGGGGCAAGCGATACAGGGTTGTTTAACAATCCACAGCCGTCCGGCATCAAGGTCATATTTTTACGGGTTTGCGTCCATGCCAAGCCCTTTTTTTGATAATAGCCATGTAGGCGGTCGTAGGCATGCGGGTTATACACCAGTTTGCGGTTGGTGGCTTTGGCAACGCAGGCAAAGGTAATATCGTCATGGGTGCCGCCGATACCGCCGCTGGTAAACACGAAGTCGAAGCGGGATCGAAACTCCTGTACAGCGGTGATAATGGCCGCCGATTCGTCGGCTATAACCCGCACTTCGCACAGTTGGTATCCATTGTTGTCGAGGGCTTTGGCAAGGGTATTGATGTTTTTATCAGCGGTACGACCGCTTAAAATTTCATCGCCAATCACCAAAAATCCAATGCGTTTTACCATGTGTATACCTGTCCATACAGAGGGGTATACCCATAGATATTATTTAGGGGGACTGCACACATGAACGACACGCAATTAAGTACATAAAATTTTCTCAGTTTCTTGTTCTGTATGAGATTTTATTATTTTCTCTGTTACACTTTTTCCTAAATGATTCGCCTTATCAATATGTTCAGAGTGCGTATTTGCTTCGACTGCTGGAGTATATGCCATTTTCATTCCATGTTCCCGCTCCATCTGTTTCACCGCAGCAAGGTACTCGGGATGGGTGAAACTATCTGTGATTTCTGCACTTACAACATCTACTGATTTCCTAGCCATTGTTTTAAACTCCTTAATGTCAATAATCCTACACTATATTTTTTGCCCTACTAATAATAGCCTTCCTTACTTTTTCAGGCATCTTATTCGATTTTTTGATATAAGCTTTGACAATAACGCCTTCGCTTTGTTTTATTTTAACATAAACGACTCGCCTATCATCTGGCTTTATTTCATATATATCATCCCATAAATGTTTAGCAAGCTTTGGTGGGACTTTATGAAAACCTTGTTCCTTAATCATGCCCAATATAAAGTACATCTTACCCACATGGTTTTTATCCATGATTTTGCGAAATTCCCTTTCAGCCTGTGGTACATTATCGTCAAAATACAACTCCATTCCATTGTAACCTATTTATATCTTTTTGTAAATATATATGTGGATTTATTGCCAAAAGCACCTTTACACATGCTGTTCATACGGTTAAGTATACGATTCCCTTATTTTAATCCTTTTAGCTGTTCCAGCCAATGGATGTTGTAGTCGCCGGCGACAAAGTCCTGTTGCTGCAACAGTTCCAAATGCAGGGGAATATTGGTTTCGATGCCATCGATGACATATTCGCTTAAGGCGCGTTTCATACGGTCGATGGCTTGTGTGCGGGTGGGGGCGTGGACGATGAGTTTGGCTATCATGCTGTCGTAATAAGGCGGCACGGTGTAACCGCCGTATAGGTGGCTGTCGACTCGTACGCCCAATCCGCCGGGGGCGTGGTAAATATGCACCGTTCCCGGCATAGGCATAAAGGTTTCGGGGTTTTCTGCGTTGATGCGGCACTCGATAGAATGCCCGTTCCAAGAAATATCGTCTTGGGTGATCGACAACCCATAGCCGCTGGCGACTCGGATTTGTTCTTTTATTAGGTCGACGCCTGTAATCATTTCTGTAATTGGGTGTTCGACTTGGATACGGGTGTTCATCTCGATAAAGAAAAAGTCGCCGTTGTCGAACAAAAACTCGATGGTGCCCGCCCCTCGATAATGGATTTTTTTCATAGCGTTGGCACAAATTTTGCCGATGTCGCACCGTATGGTATCGGTAATGGCTGGTCCCGGTGCTTCTTCGATGACTTTTTGGTGGCGGCGTTGTACAGAGCAATCCCGTTCGCCCAAGTGTACCGCATTTCCTTTGCCATCGCCAAATACTTGGATTTCCACATGGCGGGGGGTGCCTAAGTAGCGTTCCATATACACCGCCCCGCTGCCGAAGGCGGCGATGGCTTCGGTTTGGCACAGGTTAAAGGCTTGTTCTAACTCATCGGCAGTACTGGCGACTTTCATGCCCCGTCCACCGCCACCGGCGGCGGCTTTAATGATCAGCGGAAAGCCGATTTTTTCGCTCCACTGTTGGGCTTGGGCGATGGTTTCTACTTCTCCATCGGATCCGGGGACGACGGGAATACCCAGTTCGACAGCGGTTTCTTTGGCTTTGATTTTATCGCCCATGACTTTGATGTGATCGGCGGTGGGACCGATAAACACATAGCCGTGCTCTTCGCACAGTGCGGCAAATTCGGCGTTTTCCGATAAAAACCCAAAGCCGGGGTGAATAGCTGTGGCACCGGTAATATGGGCGGCACTCAATATGGCGGGGATATTCAAATACGACTCTGTGGAGCGGGCGGCACCGATACACACGGCTTCGTCAGCGATTTTGACATGCATCGAATCCGCATCAGCGGTAGAGTGTACAGCTACGGATTTTATGCCCAGTTCCCGACATGCCCGCACGATTCGTACGGCAATTTCACCTCGGTTGGCAATCAGAATTTTACTAAACACGATGACAATACCTCCGCCTTAACAGATTAGGACAACACAACCAGCGGCTGGTCGAATTCAACGGGATCGGCATTTTCGACTAAAATACCGGTGACTTTGCCATCTCTTGGGGCAACGATGGGGTTCATCACCTTCATTGCCTCGACAATCAATAAGGTATCGCCTTTTTTGACCGTACTGCCAACGGAGATGAAAGCGTCCGCATCTGGGCTGGGTGCCAAATAAGCGGTGCCGACTATGGGGGATTTTACCGCATCTTTGCTGTCGATGGTATCGGTTTTCGGGGGCGGTGTTGCTGAGGGCGGGGCAGGGCTTGCAGGGGCGGATGCCGGTGTCGGCACCGGTGCCATCTGCATACCAGATTGGGCGGGCAACACTTGCCCGGCGACTGTGCGGGTGATCCGTACAAAAGCATCGCCATCGCCCACCTCGATTTCTGCTAAATTTTCCTTGTTTAACAAAGTCGCCAAACGGCGAATAGCGACTTGGTCGAGTTCAAATTTCGTCATAGTGTTATCCTTCTGTCCATATGATATAATTATGTTTGTGTGTGTACAATGTGGCACAGGGCGTACTTATACCCCCATACGCCAAAGCCGCATATAACGCCCACCGCTATATCAGAAATGTAGCTGTGGTGGCGAAAGGCGTCCCGGGCATAAATATTTGAAATATGCACTTCGTATACGGGTATGTCCACCGCCAACACCGCATCACGCACAGCAATCGAAGTATGGCTATACGCCCCGGCGTTGATAACAATAGCATCGGCACTACCGTGCAGACTCTGGATGGTATCGACAATCGCCCCTTCCGCATTCGATTGGTACCACTGCATATCGACACCCAAATCGTCCGCCCACTGCCCACACATACGCTGTAAATCGTCAAACGACACCGCCCCATACATAGACGGCTCTCGCACCCCTAACATGTTCAAATTTGGTCCATTGACAATGGCAACACGCATATCTCCCCCGTTCTCAAGTGGATTTTATATTTCTCGCTAGTGTAGTATACTTACGGTATTGCTGCAAGTAAAAAACGCAAAAACAAGTAAAAAAAGGGTTAAAGGATTCAAAAAATAGTTAAAAGCTTTAAGAAGCAGTTAAAAAATTTAAACAACACACCCCGGTTATATATTGCTGCTGTATGGTAAAGATTTTATATACTGTTCCATAAACAGCCAGTCGGGATTTCCGTTGTTATCAGATGGCAGTTTTATGCGATGATGAACGATAGAACTCCCCAATTTTCTGCCGTAATTATATCTATACTGATCCATTTCTATAAGGACAATTATAAAGAATAGCATGTACTTATTTACATTATATTTAGGGATTAAAATATTGACATCACTTGTTGCAACGAATTTTTTTTCTTGGTAGAAAGACTCTCCAATATAAGAGCCATTACCAGCGACTGTTACACTATTTCCATCATAACATATATTGTCATCGGCAGTATTTTTATATCCTACGATGCCATTATTGGCAAAAGTTGCCGACACTAAAGGAATGGGATTATTTTTATCAGCATATGCTACATAATCTAAATTTTTTATGCCTACGCTATCTTTACCTTTTTTGTGGTCGAATACATCGCCTATACAAAAGTATTTAAATTTTTGATGTTCTAAATCGAATATGTTGGATGTTACGCTTGCATCAGATACTTTTTTAGCATTTCTGTGTAATATCAAATAAGAGGCATATTCTTTCATTTTAAAAATAAAATTTTCTTTATTTAGCGTGGAATAATCTGTATCCATATATGCTTCTGCACACCACTCATCATGTGCCTTGACAATTTTCGAAACGCTTAGCCCCGATTCTGTTTTGTTATTTTGGTATAAATACAGCCATTTTTGTTTTATTTTAAACCATTTACCATTATAGTCGTAGCGTCCTTTTGTTTTTTTCTTATAAAAACCGTCATCTTTAAAGTATCCAAAAAATGTTTCTTTATATGCAGGTTGTTTATTTTTTGCTTCAAAAACCATAATACATGTTCTGGTTGTAACTTTGGAGTTATGAAACAACTCATCAGGCATTGAAAATACAGCCTTTAATGTATGCCGTTGTAATATTTTTTGTTTCCATTTTAATCGTTCGCCTTTGGTTGCTAATGCACAGCTCATAGGCACAATTGCTACACACTTTCCGTGTTTTTTTAAGACCTCTAAGGCATTATATATAAATTCGTACTCTTGTATATTGGTACTATATGGCGGATTTAAAAAAGCGACCGTTGGTTTTTTTGCCGTAATTGTCGATATAATGTCTTTATCGAAGCAACTGCCATGTAAAATATTACTTTTGCCGTCCCCATGTAAAAACATATTGGATACGGCCAGTGGATAAATTTCTGGTTGAAATTCTGTTCCATATAGCCTATTTTTTTTAATTTTGCGTATTTGTTGTTGGTTGCCTTGTGTTTTTTCTATCATTTTTTTCATAGCCGACACAAGGAATCCTGCAGTACCTGTGCAATTATCATACACCACATCATTGGGCTTAACATCGGCAATATCTGTAAAAAAATCTGTCATATGGGGAGGGGTTAGGACAATACCCAATCCCTTATCTGCGTTAGAATATCTTAGAAATTCGATATAAAATTGACCTAGCACATCGTAATACTTATATGTGCGCACATATCCATTGACTTTATCATCTATGTCATCGATAAGATTTTTTAAAATGGATGTATGGGTTTTGGGGCATACGGATAATAAATTTGGCTGTGTTTGTATAAATCTGTAGTTATCCAATAACAGATTTCTTTTATTTTCCTGTAAATTTTCATTTTTTAATTGCTGTTCAATAGTAGAGATTAAAAACTTTGCTAGCATATGAGAATCTGTATAGCTGCTGTAGCTGGTATAAAAATTATCGTTTTCAAGGGCAATTAAAATGCCACTAATTAACATGCTGCGTTTGTCTTCTTTTATTTTTAAAGTATATAATTGGTCGTTTAATTGTTTAGAATACTCTAATAATTGGTCATACTTTTCTGTTCTTATTTTTTCTTCCTGATACACACCACCAAGTATATCAGATATGGGCAACAATTGGTTGCCAAAAATTCTTTCGACTGTATTGTTTTGCTTATTTTGGATAAAATAGGAAATTTTTGTTTGATTTTTTGCCGTACCGCTAACAGCGACCGACAAAACCGTAAACTGTTTTGACAGATAAGAAGAATACAGTAAAACCCCATCTACGGCATATTGTTTATATTTATTTCTATTCGGACTTTCATGTTTGTTGGTGTCCGCTTTACACTCAAAGACGATAACAAAATCGGGCGTATTTTTACAGGTAATAATAAATTCTGGAAATCCCTTACCACTGCCACTTTTGCTAGCGTTTTGCATCAGCTTATCGATACGAGGATTACTGGATTTTTGTTCCTCTATGATAACATTATCATCATGATAATACCCGAGCCTCCTCAGGCTATCTCTAACCAGATTTTCCGTTATTCGTTCATTCGCCATTACTCGATTACACCCTCAAACTTAATTCATATGTACATGGTACCATAATTTGGTTTCGTTGTAAAAACATTTATGGTACCACATATAAAAATTATCTTTCAAAAAACACAGAGTCAAAATTTTTGGTGTGTTCCCACCCTGCCCGTATGAGTTCTGGGTCTTGGTGTTCCTCGACCGGATAGCCCAAACACATATAGCCGATTAACCGCCAGTTTTCGGGGACTTGTAAAGTTTTTTTGACCGCTTGTGGGTCGAGGATACTGACCCAGCCCATGCCGATACCGTATGCCCGTGCCGCAAGCCACAGGTTTTCAATCGCCGCAACCACCGAATAGTCGAGGGTTTCCGGCATAGTTTGTCGCCCTAATCCCTTGCCGGTGTCGGTGTCTTTTTGGCAAAATATGGCAAGGTGTACGGGGGCGTCTCTTAGACCCGATAACTTTAAAGAGCGGTACAATTTTGCCCGTTCACTGCTGTAAATGTGGCTTGCCTCCGCATTGGCGTGTTCATAATTTTCGATGATAGCCTGTCGCATATGCGGGGACTTTACCGAAATAAACCGCCACGGCTGGGCGTATCCCACACTGGGGGCAAGCATGGCTTGTCGTAAAATGTGCTTTAATATATCCTCGTCGACCGGGTCGGGACAAAACCGCCGTACATCCCTTCGCCACAAAAACAGTTGTCGGAGCTGTTCCCTAAATTTTTTATCAAAATACATATACAAATATACCTGTTGTTGGTCGATGGGGGTTACATGTTGGGTACTGTACCCATCTGCTGCAAAGATTCCCGCTTGCACATATATATAAAATCGCCTATATACTGTGTGTAGGGGCATTATACACCAATACGAGAGCATATGCAAATATATCCATCACCTTTGACATTGTCTGCTATGAATGTACCGTCTGTGGGGTTTCAATCCGTGCGGGTGTATGCGGGGCGGGTGTATTATACAGTGCAGCACCCGTACATAAAACAGGTGGGGGTGTACTCCCGGGATATACACGCCCAACAACAAGCACAAAACGAAATGCCCGATACAGCGTACAGCGTGGGTACGGCAATCAATGTCTACGGGGGGGAGTGCCTGTGTGTCTGTCCATACGGTATTGTATTTGCCGACAGCACCCGTAACATGTTGATAGCGGTGAAACACGGTATATATACGCCCCTTGTTGGCGATGGGGCGTACTATTATGCGGATGTGGTGTATAACGCCTATGACAACAGCCTTACCTATGTATGCGAACATATACAGACCCATCGGCAACACATAGAAAGGTACGGCTTCGATACACAGGCTACCACCACCGTTGCTGAGGGGGCAGACTTTTACCATTGCCCTACGGTTTGGCGGCACCATACCGCTTGGCTGGAGTGGCATAAACAACATATGCCTTGGGACAACAGCCGTATTGTGCAAGATGGTACGGTTATATCGAGCGGTTGTGGGCATTTTCAGCCGCATTTTGCCGCCGCTGGTGATTTGTATTATGTCAAAGACACGGGGGCGTACCACCATATATTTTGTCGTGGCATGGATATAACTGCTGCTGTGCCGATGGATTTTTATATGCCGTTGTGGGTATATGGTATGCGGACATTTACTGTGTTGGGCGATACGGTTGTGGCTGTGGGGACTAAGGACGGTATATGGCGTATGGGTACGGTGGGCGATGGACAGTTTACCCCGTTTGCTATCGACACCCCGCCCAGTGCGTTTTTAAGCCTGTACAGAGACAATACGGACAATACGGACGGTACAGACGGCACTATTGCCTACATAGCCCAGTACCCAAATGCACCCGATGCGGTACATACTTTGCAGGTTATCAGTGGGCACGGACACTGTATACACACCGCCGATGCCTTGCCCTTGCCGGCTGCGTATATATCCGCCCCGCACCCCATTTGTTTTGCCAACAGGGACGGCGATACGGTACACGGGTTTTATTACCCGCCAAAAAATCCACAGATGCCCGCCGATACCTTGCCGCCGCTGTTGGTAAAAGCCCATGGCGGACCGACTGGGCAAACCACCACCAGCTATAATGCCAAGATACAGTTTTGGACTTCCCGTGGCTTTGCGGTGTTCGATGTCAATTATTCGGGATCGACCGGTTATGGCAGTGCCTATCGCAACCGCTTAAACGGGCGGTGGGGGGTGCTGGATGTGGCGGATATAGCCGATGGGGTAGGCTACTGTATCGACAACCGCTTGTGCCACCCCGAACAGATATGTATCAGCGGATCGTCCGCCGGCGGCTATGCGGTGCTGTGTGCGTTGTCCGCATACCCGCATATATTTACCGCTGGCTGTAGCCTGTACGGCATTGGTAACTTGCACAGCTTAGTCGCCGAAACCCATAAATTCGAATCGAGATATATGGATGTGCTCATCGCCCCCTATGACAGCCATAAACACATATACGACACCCGCTCCCCCATACAACATGTAGAGCGGTTTCGCACGCCTATTTTGCTGTTACAAGGCACTGAAGACAAAGTGGTTGCACAAAACCAAGCCCAACACATATATAGCACATTGTTACAGCAACAGGTGCCAACCGCTTTAATCCTGTATCAGGGGGAGGGACACGGATTTAAACACCCCGCCGCCAAAGCCCACGCCTTACACGCAGAATTGCAATTTTACCAGTATATTTATAACGGTATTTTTCCCGATTATGACCTAAACGCCATAACCTCGATGCAGTTTACATAAAACGATTGCAAATTACATATTTCTGATATAGTATAGCCTATGTTTTTTATTATGTCATAGCTCTCGAAACATATATAAACATATCGGATAACGAAGCAACGGCACCAGAAAAAAGCGAAGGCACCAGCGAAAAAAATTACATAGTGAAGCGGGCGGATGTTTCTGAAGCGAATGTCAGGGACATAAAAAAATGTTAAAAAGTATAAAAAACCACCACCACCACAATTCGATCGCTTTAATCGAGTGCGACAATGAAGGCATATACATGTCTGATGTTGCGATGTATCAAACCTACGGAAGGTTTTACCAGATCGACATAGAAAAATATTTTAAGGACTAAAAATGGATGCTTCAAAAAGTCTTGCAATTGTTTTAGCAATATGTGTACTTCCACTTCCCCAAACAGGGCGATGGCAAAGATTTTTACGATGACTATTTGTATGAATACACCCTGATGCCCACCCATCTGGAGAGCTATTTTTCTGCAGGGGAACTACAAACCGCCACATGTTGCGAAGGGTTTGATTTTACTAAGGGCATGCCGGTATTAAAAGTCAAAACCTACAAAGGGGCACAGGGGTGTATAGATCCGCATTTCGTCAAAAACAACCCGTTGGGATCCGCTCTGTACAATGTGCAACAAGACCCGCAACAACAGCACCCCATATACGACCAACCACAGACCGTCGACACTTTAAAAACGCACATCGTGGACATTTTGCAAGCCCACGATGCCCCCGCCGAAATATATCAGGCGTACGGGCTGTAACGGGCGGTTTAGACGCTTGCCAATGGTGTACCCATACAGGTATTGGATACAAAACACGCCTCGACCAATGCCATAGTCTTGATAGCGTCTTCTGTGCTGGCGATTAAAGTGTCGGTTTCGCCATTGGCAAATTGCTGTATATTGTGCATGCGACCGATAAACGCATCGGGAAACCAAGTGCCATTTAGGGGCAGGGATTGCCAATCGCCCCCGTGCGGGGCAAACCACAGTTTGTCTTCTGCACCGTTGGGGTATGCCATAACCGCCCCAATTTGCGTGATGATACCGCCTTTGGTGCCTTCTATGCGTAATTGGGCGTGTTGGAATCTGTCTTGATAATTGTGGTTGTGGTTTATCGACATCAGACACCGCAAGGTGTGTCCATAATCCAAAATAGCACTGGTGCGGGTTTGTGCCATATCGGGACAGCGGGCATCGCCCATAGTGCGACAAAATACCGATATGGGGTCGCCGACAAACGCCCGTATCAGGTCGAGATAGTGAATCGAATGGACGGCAATTTCCACCCGCTCCATGCCTTTTAGGAATGGAAACAGGTGCCACAGGGTGTGTATATTAGCGGTCATGTCGACCTCCAGCAATGCCCCTAGTTGCCCTTGTGTTATCATCTCTTGCACCTGCAACATTTGCGGGCTAAACCGTAGCTGAAAATTTATCGCAGAGATAAAATTTTTGCGGCGACAGATGGTGCGAATCTGCAGGGCTTGCTGCATATTTTCGCCCATCGGTTTTTGTATCAAAACCACCGCCCCATCCGGTAGTTGCCGCAAAGTATCGGCAATCGCCGCCGGCGGCAACGCCACATCAAATACAGCGGTTTTGTCATACTGTACAGCGTCTTGTAGGGACGCAAAAACCTGAGCAATGCCCCATCTGTTTGCGGTTTTTTCCGCATTCGCACGGGCGGTGTCAAAAATGCCGATAACATCGTACCCCGCCTTGCGATAGGCGGGCATATGGGCGTCATTGACAATCCCCCCAGCACCAATAATAACAATCGGCTTGGGGTGGGCGGGCATTTGGGGGGCGTGTCGCATAATGTTATATACCTCGTTGTGCTGTATGGGTGTTACCAACCATTAGGATACCATAGTCTTATATAAAAATAAAGATGAATTTAAATATAAAAAATTTGTTTAAATCTAAATATTTTTTTGTTGACTCCGCCTGTGATATTGTATTATTATGGTGAGTGCAGAGTTTTTTTAAATTTTTGTTGTTGTGTGTGCTATGGCGAAACTGTTTTTTTCGGTGTACGCAAGGGGGGCGATTGTACAACAATGTATAGTAAAATGAAAGAGGGATCATTATGAAATTATGGAAAAAGGCTTTTACTTCGGCTGTTGCTGTGGGTGTTTTTGCCAGTGTGGCATTTGCTGGGCAGTTCGATGGGCAGACTTTACGGGTTAAGCTGATTGGCGGGCAGCAGTATGAACACCTGTATACCCGTATTGCCGATTGGGAACGGCAAACCGGCGGTAAAGTTGACATTATCGCCAAAAAGAATCACTTCGAACTGGACAAAGAAATTAAAAAAGATATTGCCGCTAGGTCGCTAAATTGGTGTGTGGCATCGAATCACAGCAGTTTTGCCCCACAATATGGCAATTTGTACACGGATTTAAGCAAAATTTTACCCGCCGGCACTATGGACGGATACGCCCAAGCGTTAATCGACGCCAGCACTGTTAACGGCAGCCTGCAAATGATACCACGGGCACAATTCGATGTCAGTGTGTTATACTATCAAAAATCCCTATATGCGGATGCGGGCAACAAGGCAAGATTTAAAGCCAAATATGGATATGACCTGTCGCCACCGGATACCTTGCAACAGTGGAAAGACCAAGCTGTATTTTTTGCCGATCCGCCCAATATGTACGGCACCCAATATGCGGGCAAAGAAGAAGCCATTGTTGGTCGTTTTCTTGAAATATTGGTTGCTGAAGGCGGTACCTATTTCGACGCCAAAGGATACCCGAAATTTAATTCTGCGGCGGGACAGCGGGCGTTGCAGTGGTTTAAAGACCTATACCAAGCGGGGGCAGTGCCAAAGGGCACGCTCAGCTACCTGTGGGACGACTTAGGGGCGGGATTCGCCAGCGGCACAGTGGCGATAAACTTGGATTGGCCCGGTTGGGCGGGGTACTTTAACGACCCCAAGCAATCAAAAGTTGCCGGTAACTTAGGCGTCAAAGTACAGCCCAAAGGCAGCAGCGGCAAGCGTACAGGCTGGTCAGGGTTTCACGGCTTTAGTGTCACCGAAAAATGTGCCAACAAACAAGCCGCAGGGCATTTTGTTGCCTACCTAACCAGCGAACAAAGCCAAGCCCTCGAAGCCAGCAAAGGATCGTTACCGACCCGGGCGGTGGTCTGGGACACCCTAAAAGCAAACGCCCCCGATGCGTTTAGAAGACAAGCTCTCGAAGCCTTTGCAGAGGGCAGCAAATACGCTTTTGCCGTCCCCCAATTCCCCGAATGGATCGAATCGACAAATATTGTCTATCCAAAGCTACAAGCGGCTATTTTGGGCGATATGTCCGTCAAAGATGCCCTAGACAAAGCGGCAAGAGAAGTCAGACAAATGATGGAAGATAACGGGTACTATTAAACGGTGTCTGTATTAAGGGTAAGGCACCTTATTTTGGGGTGCCTTATGTCTTGATAGGGTGTGTGCGGTGGATAATCGCATGCCCATAGGGCGGTCGTTTTATTTTATCCTTGAAAACATGTTTTAAATATGCTTTAATGGGGGCGTTGTATGTGTGTAGACACGCCACATGACATATGTAGTACTGTAATCCTTTAGACAGAGAGAGTAAATATTATGAACACATTTTTTAAATCGGCTGGCACAGTTTGTGCTGTTGGTGTTGCGTTGGCGGCATATTCTGTATCCGCAAAAGATTTTTCTGGGGCGGTCATTGAGGCAAAATTTTTAGGTGGGGCAACTACGGAGCATCTGTATAGCCTGATACCACAATGGGAACAAAAAACCGGTGCTAAGGTTAAAATTATTTCCAAAAAAGCCCATTTCGAAATGGACAAGGAGATGAAGTCGGACATTGCCAGCGGGGCGGCTAAGTGGTGTGTGGGGTCTAATCACTCCAGTTTTGCCCCGCAATATACCCGCTTGTTTCGGGACTTGAGCGATATTATACCCGATGGGACTTTGGACGGGTTTAACCCCAGCATGATTGCATCCAGCACCATTAACGGCAGCTTGCAAATGCTGCCCCGGGCGGCGTTCGATGTGAGTGTGTTGTACTATCAAAAAGACCTGTACGAAGATGCGGACAACAAGGAAAAATTTAAAGCCAAATACGGATATGACCTGCTCCCCCCCGATACTTTGCAACAATGGAAAGATCAAGCCATATTTTTTGCCGATCCCCCCAACATGTATGGCACCCAATATGCGGGCAAAGAAGAGGCCATTGTCGGACGATTCTATGAAATACTGGTTGCCGAAGGCGGCGAGTACTTAGATGAAAAAGGCTATCCGCAATTTAACTCTGCGGCGGGTCAGCGGGCGTTGCAGTGGTTTAAGGACTTGTACCAAGCAGGGGCGGTGCCAAAGGGTACCCTAAGTTACCTGTGGGACGACTTAGGGGCGGGCATGACTTCTGGTACCATTGCCATTAACCTCGATTGGCCCGGTTGGGCGGCACACTTTAACGATCCAAAAGCGTCCAAAGTCGCCGGTAACTTGGGCGTTAAAGTACAGCCAAAAGGCAGCAGCGGTGCCCGTACAGGGTGGTCAGGATTTCACGGCTTTAGCGTTACCAAAGACTGCCCATACCCAGAGGCAGCGGCGGATTTGGTGGCATTTTTAACCAGCGAAAAAAGTCAAATTTTTGAATCCAGCAAAGGATCGCTGCCCACCCGTACCGCCGTTTGGGAGGTGCTCAAGAAAAACGCCACCGATCCGTTTAGAAAACAAGCTCTCGAAGCCTTCGCTGAGGGCAGCAAACACGCCTTTGCGGTACCCCAATTCCCAGAGTGGGTGGAAACCACAAATATCGTCTACCCCCGACTACAAGCGGCTATTTTGGGCGATATATCGGTAAAACAGGCACTCGATAAAGCCGCCAAGCAGGTCAGAGAACTGATGCAAGATAACGGTTATTATTAACATTGCATATCGGCACTTTTGTCGATTGCTTGTGTGTATATGGTATGTGTGTGTATAGAAAGTACGGGAATATGCGTTTAAAACTCAGCCCTCCGATGGTTTTAATATTACCTGCGGTGATATTGATTGTAGCGGTTATTGTCGCCCCGTTGTTGTTTTCCCTGTACACCAGTTTTACATCGTTCAAATTAACCCGCCCGGAAACCTTGTATAATTTTGTCGGCTTCAGAAATTATATCCGCCTGTTTGGCAACGAAGATTTTTGGGTGGCGTTTGGGCGAACCATATTGGTACTTACCATTGCCTTAAACTTGGAGATGATATTCGGATTGGGGCTGGCGTTGTTGGTCAATAAGGTGACGATGGGGCAACGATTGGTGCGGACTTTGATTATGGTGCCGATGATGTTTTCGCCTATTTTGGTGGGGTTTCAGTTCAAATTTTTGTTTAACGACAATTTTGGGCTTGTCAACAACGCTTTACAAGAATTTGGCTATACTGAGATTATACCGTGGTTGGTGGATGGGAAATTGGCGTTATTTTCCATACTCACCGCAGAAATTTGGAGTGCGACCTCTGTGTTTGCCATTCTGATACTTGCCGGGCTGATGTCGTTGCCGACCGATCCGATGGAGGCGGCAAAAATTGATGGCTGTACCTCGTGGCAGACCTTTCGACATATATCGTTGCCGTATCTGATGCCGTTTATTTACATCGCCATGACCATTCGGTCGTTTGAAATTGCCCGGGCGTACGATATTGTCAAGATTATGACCGATGGCGGGCCAGCAAACCGCACAGAGCTTATATGGACAATGATTGGGCGGACGGCGTATGTGGATGCCCGCATGGGGCTTGCCAATGCTATGGCGTATATATCGATCTTTTTGTCGGTGGCGTTTACTTATTATTTCTTCCGTAAAATTGTCCAATCTCGTAAATATATGGGGGGGGCGTTATGACGGTTATGACACATACCAGACAAAACCAAATTTATATTGTGCAACGGCGGTTGCTAAAAGTGTTGTGGCTGGTTGGTTTGTTTTTGGTGATGGTGATAATTACTTTGCCGGCGGCGTGGATTGTGTTGTCGTCGTTACGCCCTAATGTGGAAATTTTGGCAAAGCCGGCGGTGTGGGTACCAACGCAGATTACCTTAGATCACTTCCGGGATATTTTTAACCCCAACAAAGGTGGTGGCGGTGCCCCCGTTTGGTACTACTTTAGGAATTCTTTGATTATTTCCCTGACCAGCACCGTTATTGCTATTTTAATTGGTATGTCTGGGGGGTACGCTTTTGCCCGTTATGCGTTTCGCCATAAAGATCGCTATTTTTTGTGGTTTATGTTATCACGGGCGGTACCGGGTATTGCTTTATCTTTACCGTTATTTTTTATATATGGGAAATTGGGGATTATCGACACCAAGTTTTCGATGATTTTAACCTACACAGTGTTTAATATACCGTTTACCATATGGCTTATCGATGGATTCTTCCGCCAAGTCCCCATTGAATTGTCGCAGGCGGCACAAGTGGACGGTTGTACCCCGTGGCAGGCGTTTTGGAAAATCGATTTTCCACTGGCAAAATCGGGGATTGCCGCCGCTGCCATATTTGCGTTTTTAACCAGTTGGAATGACTTTGCCCTCGCCAGCCATTTGACCCGATCGACCAATTCTAGGACGCTACCAGTCGGATTGTTGGATTTTATGTCCGAATTTACTTTTGATTGGGGGGGGATGTGTGCTATGGCGGTTATTATTTTGGTACCGGCTTTTGCGTTGACATTTTTGGTGCAAAAGCACCTTGTATCTGGTTTGACATTTGGCGGTGTCAAGGGATAGTATCGGATACATATTTTTTAGGAGCAAAACAGTATGGCAAAAATTACTTTGCAAAGTGTCGTCAAAAACTATGATAAATCAAAGGTTATCGACAACATGAATTTGGAAATTTACGATGGGGAATTTATGGTGTTTGTAGGCCCGTCAGGGTGTGCCAAATCGACAACCTTACGGATGATTGCCGGCTTAGAAAATATTACAGGCGGGCAAGTGTATATTGGCGATCGTCTGGTCAACGACCTGCCGCCGCGCAGCCGTAATGTGTCGATGGTGTTTCAAAACTATGCTTTGTATCCACATATGACCGTTGAACAAAACTTGGCGTTTAGCTTAAAGATTGCTAAACTCGATCACCACACCATCGAAAAACGGGTGCGACAAGCGGTCGACATTCTCAATATTGGCGATTTACTGGATCGCTTGCCGGCACAGCTGTCGGGCGGACAGCGGCAGCGGGTCGCTATGGGGCGGGCAATTGTCCGCCAGCCGGATGCTTTTTTGTTTGATGAACCGTTGTCGAACTTGGATGCGAAATTGCGTACCAAAATGCGTTCGGAAATTAAAAAACTGCACCAACGGTTAAAAACCACCATGATTTATGTGACTCACGACCAAATGGAAGCCATGAGCCTAGCCGATAGGGTGGTTATCATGCGTAGCGGTACCATCGAACAGGTCGGTACCCCTATGCAAGTGTTTACGCAACCGAAAAATATGTTTGTTGCCGGTTTTATTGGCAGCCCATCGATGAACTTTGCACACGGGGTGGTGCAACAAGGGGCGTTGGTGTTGGAAAATAGCGACAGCTTACCATTGCCGAAACCCATTGCCAGCATGTGCAGCACGGGACAGCAGGTTACTATGGGAATCCGCCCAGAAAGTATGGCACTACAAGGGGCAAACGGCACGGATGACACCCTGTATACGATTACTGTAACCCCTACGGTGTATGAACCCTTAGGCAATGAAAGCCTTATCAGCTACACATATAACGCTGCAGATTGGATTTCTCGAATATTTTCTGTTGTACCTGTTGCGGTGGGCACACCATGCACGCTGGCATTCGCTAGAAACAAGGTGCATTTTTTCGACACAAAAACAGAAAATCGTATCGGCTAATGGGGGGAAATATTATGATAAATGGTCTTGGGGATCTGACCCTGTTATCGCCGGCACAAACCCGCTCTATTTCACCGGAAAACTTTGACGGCAGTGCGGGCGGCGGCGGACGGGCAAGCGAAGGCACAGGGGCGTCTTGTGCCAGAAATTTGGGCAAGGGATGGAAAATATCCCCGTCCGTCGACATCAAAGCAGGGGATACATATGTGTTGGCGGATATACACCACATGGGGATGATTCAGCACTTTTGGATAACAAAACTATCGGTTGCCAGTCGCAGTTTGATTTTGCGTATGTACTGGGACGACCAACCGCAGCCATCGGTAGAAGTCCCGTTGGGCGATTTTTTTGCCAATGGCTGGGAAAAATTTGCACAGGTAACCTCCCTAGCCGTATGCACCAACCCCGGTATGGCGTACAATTGCTATTGGCAAATGCCATTTCGCAAAAACGCCCGTATTACTTTGGAAAACAGAGCGGAAACGGATGCGGTCGTCTATTATCAAATCACCTATACGGTACAACAGATTGCCGATGACTGTGCGTATTTTCACTGTACTTTTCATCGGGATAATCCCGTTGCTTATAAACACCCTCATGTTATTGTCGACGGTATTGTTGGACAGGGACACTTTGTGGGCTGTTACATAGCATGGGGTGTGAATAATAACGGCTGGTGGGGGGAAGGGGAGGTAAAATTTTATATGGATGCTGATACACAGTATCCGACTATTTGTGGCACAGGCACCGAAGATTATTTTTGTGGGTCGCACAATTATGACCCCGGCACCGCCGATCCCACAGTGCCCAAAGCATATCGACAATACAATACCCCGTATGCGGGCGTACCACAAATTATCAGACCAGATGGGGTATACCAAGCCAACCAAAGATTCGGTATGTATCGTTGGCATATAACCGACCCCATTCGTTTTAAGCAACGCTTAAAAGTTACTATACAATGCTTGGGGTGGCGAGATTTTGACAATGTGGACAAACAAAATCGTCAGTATTTACCCTTGCAAGACGATGTGGCGTCGACGGCATTTTGGTACCAAACACTGCCGACCGCCCCATTTAAGCCCTTGCAAAATTGGCAACAATTGCAAGTTAATTAACACCAGTACAACACAAACAGTAGAAAGGAGAATACAATATGCAACGCATGGGAGCGGTTATTCGCATTAAACCAGAAAAAATTGCAGAGTATAAACAATTACATGCCCAAGTGTGGGACGATGTGCTCGCCACGATTAGTGCCTGTAATATCAAAAATTATAGCATATTTTTACGACAACCGGAAAATATGTTGTTTTCGTATTTTGAATATCACGGCGATGACTTCGAAGCGGACATGCAAAAAATGGCGGACGACCCCATAACGCAAAAGTGGTGGAGTGTTTGTGTGCCCTGTCAACAACCATTGGAGTCTAAATCGGGACAGGAATGGTGGGCGATGATGCAACAGGTGTTTTACCACCCGTAAACGGCAGACTGCAAAAAATTATAAAAAAAAGGCTTGAAATGCCGCACCATATACTATACAAGTCTTAATACAGCGTGGTCGGGTAGCTCAGTTGGTAGAGCAACGGATTGAAGCTCCGTGTGTCGACAGTTCAAGTCTGTCTCCGACCACCATTATTAGGGCGGAACACTGGAGCGTTCCATATGGGGGGCGAGGGGCTTCGTCGAAAAAATTTCGTTTATGGCAAAACAGGTTGACTTTTTTACCGTTGGCACCGGGTCTGTGCACAGTGTGCCGCTGTGGGGCTGTGCCTGTGCGGTGTGCCAGCGGGCGATAGCCAATGCTTGTTTTGCCCGTGCCCCTTGTAGTGGTGTGTTGCACATGACCGATGGGGACACAGTGCGGCACATCTTAATCGATGCGGGCGATATGCACATTGCCCATCGTTACGACCGCACCGCCGTCGTGGCGGGCGTTTTAACCCATTACCACCCCGACCACATACAGGGGTTACTGTCTGTGCGTTGGCATGGGGGCGGTCGCATACCGATTATGAGTGTACACGACACACAGGGCTTTGGGGATTTGTATGCAAACAACGGCATATTTGATTTTGTGTTTGTGCCCCCGTTTGAAACTTTTTATATACAGGATATAGCCTTTACCCCGGTGCCTTTAAACCACTCTGTACCCACCAACGGATATGTTATCGAATATAACAATACCCGCTTGGCGTATTTGTGTGATACTAAGGGACTGCCCCCAGAGACAGCACGCTATTTACAATCCTTGCACATACATACGGTTGTACTCGATTGTTGTCATAGCCCCGATAAAACCAGTAACGGACACGGCAACCTAACACAGGCACAGGAGGTATACACATGCTTGCACCCCAAACACATGGTGCTCAGCCATATCGAACACGATTTCGATGTGTGGATGTGCACCCACCCGATTCCAAAACCCTTGCAAGTGGCACGGGATCATCAACATATTTTGTCGTTTTAATGTAGGGTTAGGACGGGCTATTTTAACCCACAAATAAAAAAATATATTTTTTTCTTGACATATCACAAAATACTTAATATATTATGTATATATGCGTATTGCATATACTTAAAATGTCTGCAAAGAGTGTTTTTATAATATGCAAAAACTTTATATGTTAATAATTAAAGGAGATATTTTATGTCGTTAGAGCGTAACGAAAAAATTTTTAGTGAGGTGGTAAAACGATTTAAAACCGCCCCAGCCATGCACTTTATCGATGGCAATGTGACTATGGGGGGGGGGTCGGAAACTTTTACCAATACTGCCCCTTATGACAATTCTGAAATCTGTCAAGTGGTACAGGGGACGCCTGCGGATGTGGATATGGCGGTTGCCGGTGCTGTGGCGGCGTTTAAACAGTGGTCTGCCTTGTCGGGCAAACAGCGGGGCAAGATTTTACACAAGGTTGCCGATGGTATCGAACAGCATGCGGAAACCATCGCCGTTTTGGAGTCTGTCGACAGTGGGCAGCCGATTAAATACATGCGTAATGCGGCTATTCGGGGGGCGGCAAACTTTCGTTTCTTTGCCGATAAGGCGGCGGAAGCGGCAAACGGGCTGTCGCTGCCTGCGGATGCCCATATGAATTATACGGTGCGCCATCCATTGGGACCTGTGGCGGTGATTACCCCTTGGAATACCCCGTTTATGCTGTCGACTTGGAAAATCGCCCCGGCGTTAGCGGCGGGCTGTACGGTGGTGCATAAGCCCGCCGAATGGAGTCCCTTAACTGCCGTATTACTAGCGGAAATATGCCATCGGGCGGGGCTGCCATCGGGGGTGTTAAACACAGTGCAAGGATACGGGGAAGTCGTCGGCAAATATGTGACCGAACACCCAGACATTAAAGCGGTGGCATTTGTTGGCGAATCGCATACGGGGTCGCTGATTATGGCACAGGGAGCGGCGACTCTAAAACGGGTACACTTCGAATTGGGCGGCAAAAATCCCGCAGTGGTGTTCGACGATGCGGATTTAAACAAGGCATTGGATGCGGTGATGTTTATGATTTACAGCCTAAACGGGCAACGGTGTACTTCGTCTAGTCGGGTGCTGATTCACCACACCATATACGATGACTTTGTGGCACGGATTAAACAACGGGTGGAAAAATTGCGTGTCGGACATCCCCTCGACCCCGCCACCGAAGTAGGCCCCTTGATTCATCGACAGCATTTTGGTAAAGTGATGCAGTATTTTGACATTGCCAAAACCGATGGGGCGGACATTGCTATTGGTGGCACCCAGCCGGATAACTTGCAACAGGGCTGTTTTGTTGCCCCCACCTTGTTTACCAATGCCACCAATGAAATGCGGATTGCCCGGGAAGAAATATTTGGCCCGGTACTCACCGCTATACGCTTTACAGACGAAGCGGACGCTTTGCGAATCGCCAACGATACGCCATATGGGTTGTCCGCCTATATTTGGACAAACGACAGCGGTAAAGCCCTGCGTATGGCACATGCGACTGAGGCGGGTATGGTATGGGTCAATTCGGAAAATAACCGCCATCTGCCGTCGCCCTTTGGCGGCGTCAAAGCCAGCGGTATCGGCAGAGATGGCGGTGATTACAGTTTCGATTTTTATATGGAAACGAAAAATATATGTATTGCTTTTGGTACCCACCCCGTGCCAAAAGTAGGTACCTAAATATGAATAAAGGAGATGTGTTTTATGCCGGTTCCAACTTTTAATTTATACCCTGAGTTTAACACCGTGCGGCTGTCGCATGTGTACTTAAATGTCAAAGATATACACCACGCAACAGCCTTTTATACGGATATATTAGGGCTGCAAGTAACCGATGCCACAGATACCCATGTGTATTTACGGGCGATGGAAGAGCGGGGGCATCACTGTGTGGTACTGCAACAATCAGAGCGGGCGGGAACCGTCGAAGCGATGGGCTTTAAGGTCTATGCGGAAGACGATTTAGACAAGGCAAAATCCTATTTTGCCAACAAGGGCTGTGCGACACAATGGGTCGAGCGCCCGTATCAGGGCAGAACTTTGTTGACTCATGACAATATCGGTATTCCGCTAGAATTTTACCACCGTATGGATCGCTTGCCGCCTATCCACCAGAAGTACGCTTTATACCGGGGGGTAAAGCCGTTGCGGATCGACCATTTTAACTGTTTTTCCCCCAATGTAGATGCCAGTGTAGGGTTTTATAACGATATGGGGTTTCGGGTGACCGAATACACAGAAGACGAAGCGACAAAACGGCTGTGGGCGGCGTGGCTGCACCGCAAAGGCGGGGTACACGATATGGCGTTTACCAATGGGCTAGGTCCCCGTATGCACCATGTGGCGTTTTGGGTGCCGACACCGCTAAATATTATCGATTTATTGGATGTTATGTCGACAAGCGGCTACCTCGACAACATCGAGCGCGGACCCGGGCGACACGGTATATCGAATGCCTTCTTTTTGTATATCCTAGACCCAGACGGACACCGCATCGAGATATACTGTTCGGATTATCAGACGGTGGATCCGGATCTTGAACCGATAAAGTGGGATCTCAAAGACCCACAACGGCAAACCTTATGGGGAGCTCCTGCCCCCAAGAGTTGGTTTGAACACGGCACTGCTTTTGTCGGGGCGGATATGCAGCCGCCCGATTTAAAAGCCACGCCCATTATTGCACCGTAACAATAGCAGAGGAGAGAGCTATGACATATACACATTTAAGGGATATAGTATCCGATACAACTTTACTGGCGACAAAGGCATTTGTCGGCGGCACATGGACAGATGCGGACGATGGGACGACTTTTGATGTGGTCGATCCCGCCACCCAATCGGTGATTGTGTCGCTGCCGCATTTAAAACAATCGGAGACCGCCCGTGCTGTTGCGGCGGCGGCGGTTGCCCAACAACAGTGGGCACAATACACGGCAAAACAGCGGGCGGCTATATTACGCCAGCTGTACGATTTAATGATGGAAAACGCCAGAGACCTTGGCAAAATCCTCACCGCCGAAATGGGCAAGCCGCTAGCTGAGGCGATCGGCGAAGTCCAATACGGGGCGTCCTTCATCGAGTGGTTTGCCGAAGAGGGCAAGCGGATATATGGGGAAACCATTCCCGCCCATATGGCGGATAAACGCATCGCCGTGTTGCGGCAACCTGTGGGGGTGGTGTCGGCTATTACCCCGTGGAATTTTCCCAATGCGATGATTACCCGTAAAATGGCACCGGCACTAGCGGCGGGCTGTGCGTTTGTGTGCTTGCCGGCATCGGCAACACCGCTATCGGCTCTTGCCATTGCCGTACTTGCGGAGCGGGCGGGTGTGCCTAAGGGGGTGTTGTCCGTCATATGTTCTGCGTCCTCCAGTGTCATTGGTAAAGAATTTTGTGAAAATCCCACTGTACGAAAATTGTCTTTTACCGGCTCCACCCGAGTAGGGCGGATACTCATGCAGCAAGGGGCACCGCAAGTTATGAAAATGTCTATGGAGTTGGGCGGCAATGCCCCGTTTATCGTGTTCGACGATGCGGATGTCGACAAAGCGGTAGAGGGGGCTATGATCTGTAAATTTCGCAACAACGGGCAAACTTGCGTATGTGCCAATCGTATATATGTGCAAGCGGGCATATATGACAGTTTTGCGGCAAAATTGGCGGCAAAAGTGCAGCAGCTGAAAGTCGGCAATGGCTTCGATGACGGCGTTCACATGGGACCGTTAATCAACGAATCGGCTGTGCAAAAGGTCGAAAACCACATTCAAGACGCCACCGCCAAAGGGGCAAAGGTGGTCTGTGGTGGCAACCGCCACACCCTCGGGGGTACATACTTCGAACCGACTTTATTAACAGGCGTTAGCCAAGATATGGCAGTGGCTAATGACGAAACCTTCGGACCTTTGGCACCGTTGTTTAAATTCGATACGGAACAACAGGCTATCGCCTATGCCAATGACACCATTTACGGTTTGGCATCGTACTTTTATACCAACAATTTGGGACGGGCGTACCGGGTACAAGAGGCTTTGGAATACGGCATTGTCGGTGTAAACACCGGCATCATCTCCACCGAAGTTGCCCCCTTTGGCGGTGTCAAACAATCCGGCTTAGGACGGGAAGGCTCTAAACACGGTATCGATGAGTACTTAGAATTAAAGTATATTTGTACTGGAATTTAGAACTGCATTTAAAATCTCTGCCTAGCATGTCAAGGTGGGGGGATAACCCTAGATGAATCTCCTATAAAACAATACTAGAGATATTGTAGAAAAGTTTTTCTGTACACACAACAAAAATGTACTCAATTTTCAAATCCCTGTACGATGGTTGCCAGTAAACTGTCGTTCCATTGCATGCGGGCATAGTCGTAGCGAAATAGTACTTTACTATCGTCGACCGCAACGGTGATGGGGAGCCCGGTGGCATCGAACGCCGCCATCGCATCGTACATGTCGGTTACATAAAAGCCGTCATATGTGAGGGCGTGCTTGTCCATAAACTTGGCAATAGCGGTTTTCGGCCGCCTGTCCACATTGATAAGTACCAGCTGTATACGGTTTTGCTGTAAAGCGGAGCGAATCGCTATAAAGTGCTTTAATTCTGTGATACACGGCACACACCATGACGCCCAAAAACTTATCAGGTATTTTTGATTGTGCTGTGGGGTAAATAGGGTATCGGGGTCGTTTAAGGCGGCGATGTGTAGGGTGCTTGGAAAGTCGAACGGCTTTGTCCAAACTTCGTTGGCGTGCAGCACGGGGGCAAATAAAATGCCTATACTGAGCAGTAGGATACGCAGGTGTGTATATATCATATCTCTGGTTGCTTAAAATATGTATATATAACAGGTAAAACCGCTTTCGGTGGGGCGGTGTGGGCGAATTGGGTCTGGTATGTGCCGGTTTCGTCTATGAGAAATATGTCCGCTGTGTGGGCAACCGTGTAGTATGGACTGCTTTCCTGTGATTTTCGAAAGGTTACTCGAAATTGATTGGATAGCCGTACGGTTTGCTGCATATTGCCCATAATCCCCAATATGGCGGGGTGGTATACATTGTGGATAATATCGTACAGCACTTGTGGGGTGTCCCGTTCTGGGTCGACGGTGATGTACAGCACTTGAAATTTTTCTGCCTCAGCGGTGCCGTATGCGGCTTCGATGTCGTATAAGATGTTGGTCAAATTTGCCAAAGTAACCGGGCATATATCGATACAACTGGTATAGCCAAATCCAACCAACAGCCGTTTGCCCCGAAAGTCCGCATACGACACCGTATTGCCGTACATGTCGGTAAAGTCCGTAAATTGGGGGGATATGGTTACTGTGGTTTTGGATTGAAAATACCGATAGGTATCAGAGGTTACAACCAACCCAATCCCCCCAATTACAAATAGGACGATAACAGTTACGGATATTTTAAAGGCTGTGCTCATTATTGGTCTTTGTCGTATGTGTCCCAATCGTCTTTATAGCGACCGTCCCTGTGCCAACCGTCTCTACTTCTTCCCCAACCGTTTTTACCCTTTTTGTAACGGCCGTATCCTTTTCCGTATCGGCTATAAGTTTTACTTGTTGCCACTGCCGATACGGTTATATCTTGGGCATTTTCAAATTGTAGAGTAATCGGGTATGTACTGTCGGACTGTATCGGCTGTTGCAATCCCATAACCATAATGTGATAGCCTTTCTTTCCTAAGGCAATCATTTGTTTTGCGGGAATCGTCACAGACGGTACTTTTTCCATAGTCGCCATGCCGTCAGTTATTGTCGTGCGGTGTATTTCCATTTGTTCGGCAAAGGTGGGGTCGGGTTTAATCCCCAACAATACATCGTCCGTATCGTTGATATTTGTGATGGTTAAAAATATACCTGTTGTGGTACTGTTACGGGACATAATGTAGCTATCGGCAACGATGATACCGTTTTTTTCGACTATTTCTGTGATTTCTGTGGCGTCCCAGTTGTAGGGACGGGAATCTGCGAAAGCAACCGTTGCCGTTGCCAGCACAGCCAATACTATATTTAAAATTTTCATGGTTTTTTCCTTAACAAAATAAAAGGTTAGTGTGGTTTTGCCGATATAGTACCATCGGCAAAGGTGATCTGTAGCGTCGGTTGGGTTTGGGCGGTTGCGGCACGGGTGATGACCGTGTTGTCCGGGTGTTGTACCAACGCAAACCCCCGCTGTAAAGTGTTTGTATACGCATAGCTATTCAGCAACGCCTCCGTGTGCATGAGGTGCTTGTGGTGGGTGTCCAGAATATGTTTTATACTGCGGTTTTTCTGGGTGTCGAGGTGGTATAGGCGATCGCCGTATTGCTGTAGCCGCTGTGTGGGGGCAACACAGCGATTCGCCACCTGTGTAAGGTGCAGGGTATGGGTGCTGATATAGGTATGGATATGGTGGGTAAGGGCATTAGCGACCGTATTATAGCGGTTTTGTTTGATATGCAGCAAATTTTGTAACCGGGGCACTTTGCGGGCGTTTAGGGTGTCTGCCATACGGTTACATATATGCTGTATGGCTTGCGTATGGCGGTTGTGTAGGGTGTTTAGGTGGTGCAGTAAATCGGCTTTAATCGGCACGGTCATCTCCGCTGCTGCTGTGGGGGTGGGTGCCCGCACATCAGCGGCATAATCGATTAAGGTGGTATCGGTTTCGTGTCCAATAGCCGATACGATGGGAATCGCCGATTGTGCCACCGCCCGCACGATCGATTCATCGTTAAACGCCCATAAATCTTCCATACTGCCGCCGCCCCGGGCAACAATAATCACATCTGGTTTGGGGATATGGGGTGGCGGGGCGTTAAAAAATCGAATACCGTTTACTATTTCGGTCTCTGTGCCGTCCCCTTGTACTTTTGCCGGGTATATTAGCACATGCAGCGGATACCTGTCGGCAATCCGATGCAGTATATCCCGAATCACCGCCCCGCTGGGGCTGGTGATAACGCCGATGGTTTTGGGTAAAAACGGCAGTGGCTGTTTGCGATTGGGGGCAAATAGCCCCTCCGCTTGCAGGGCGGCTTTGCGTTTTTCCAACATGGCAAGCAACGCCCCAATGCCTGCCACTTCCATAGTCGCAACCACCAACTGATAGGTGGAGTTTTTGTCGTATGTGGTAACGCGCCCGCTGACGATAACTTCCAAGCCATTTTCCGGGCGAACTTTTAGCCGCCCGGCATTGCTCCGCCAACAGACCGTACGGATGTTGGCACTGTCGTCTTTGAGCTCCATGTATATATGCCCGTTGCGATGGTGGGTTACGCCGCTGAGTTCCCCCCGTACCCGCACATGCTTAAAGCCTTGCTCGACGGTCGTCTTAATCGCAGACGACAACTCAGCAACCGACATTTCGGATATGGAATTTTGCTGTATGTGCATAACGGCAGCAGTATACAATATGTTATCCGTATTGTCCATAAAAAAATTTAACATATATACATTTTTTTATGTTGTGATAAATGGCGAAAAGGTATATAATACGGCAAGGTATAACCAAATATATAAGCAAGGATAGCCCCGATGTTAGAGGTTTTTATTGAAGTCAGCAGTGTATTATTGCCGGTGTTTGCAATCATGGGGTTGGGGGCGTATTTTATGCACAGTGACACCTTGACAGAACAGGGCAACGAAAACCTTAAAGCGATGGTGTATAAAGTGTTGATGCCGATTATGGTGTTTGCGTATTTGGTGAAAAATCCACTCGATATACGGCAGGGGCTTGTATATATTCAGGTTGTATTTGTCTATGCCACTGTGTTATCCGTACTGTGTTATGCGGGGGCGTATGCGTTTTTGTACCGAAACCCCCGCTTGGCAGTGTTTTCGTCGACAACCTTTATATTTCCCAACAACATATACTTGGGGATTCCCATATGTGCGTTTGCCTTTGGTGATTCGGCAGTGCTGCCGGCGGTGATGTTTGGCATTGTGTTTTATGTGGTACCATTTTATGTATTGGTTGGGGTACAGGTTACCAATGGCAACAGCCGCCACAGCCCCCACCGCCCCCACCGCCCCCTACGGCGGCTTTGGGCGGCGTTTGTTGGCGTGGCGTCGAATCCCATATTTATTGGGGCGATACTTGGGGTTATATGGGGACAGTGGGGTATGCGGATGCCGGTGATGGTCGATCGCACGGTGGGGCTGGTATCGGACGCCAATAAGATGTTGGCGTTGCTGACCGTTGGGGCGAGTTTATACAGTATTTACCACGATAAAAGTTGTCTAGCCGTCACCGCTAAAGTATCGTTTCGTACCGAACTGATATGGGTAAATGTGATAAAGATGATACTATTTCCGTTGCTGTCGTTAGGGGTGATACAGTTTTTTGCCGTGCCGCCACTGTGGCAAGCGGTATTTGTGTTACAATCGGCGATGCCGTTTGGGGTGTTTGTGTACTTTATCGCCTGTGCCGAACGGGTGTTTGTCCGCCAATTGTCCGTACATGTGTTGGTGTCGACGCTGGTGTCTATGGCGGTGTTGCCGCTGTATATTGTTGTGTTATGGAGTGTATTTGATGTCTGATATTATCGATATAAATTTTCATGCGGATAATCCGTTTCGGGGTATATCGCCGTTGCGGGTGATAAATGCTTGGTTCGACGAGGCGGGGGCGCATGAAATAAACGACCCAACCGCTATGGCGATTGCCACTATTGGGGCGGACGGGTACCCGCAAAATCGCATGGTGCTGTGTCGGGGAGTAAACCGTAAGGGGGTGATTTTTTACACCAATATCCACAGCGATAAGGGACAAAGTTTACGGCAAGACCCGAAAATTGCCGCTTTGTTTCACTGGAAATCCCTAAGGCGACAAATCCGTTTGGTGGGTGTGGTAACTAGGGTCGACAAACAGGCAAACCAAACCTATTTTTCGTCCCGTGCCACCGTATCGCAGCTGGGGGCATGGGCGTCGAAGCAATCGCAGCCCCTAGACTGCCGGGCGACTTTGGAACAGCGGTTACAGATAGCCACAGAAAAATACGGCGATTGTAATCCTATACCCTGTCCAGATTTTTGGGGCGGGTTTTTAATTGTGGTGGAAAAGGTCGAGTTTTGGTGCGATGGCAAACACCGGTTGCACAACCGTTTTGTGCTCACCAGAAACGCCGCACACATCGATTTAGGCTGTGTCGACGGCTGGGCTGTACAGCGGTTATATCCTTAATATATAAATAATTTTTCATATATAATACATCAATAAATTTTCATGTTTAAAAATATTGACAGGCTTTTTAAAGCCCGTTATATGTGGTGTTTTAATATACGATGTTATGTAATAAGGAGTTCGTACTATGTCGTCTTTGTATTCGCTGTTTTTTTTGGTATTAACGACACACTTAATGGTGTTGATAAACGCTGTATATCAGACCGCATACACGATCAGTCGGGCGATGAATGGGGTGAATCCCGTACCGATTGCCGTGAGTTTTGCCGTGTCTGCGTTGATTATTGCCACTGTCGGGGTGGTGGTGATGGAGCCGTTGCAACACACTTTTCCCACCGTGTCAAAAATTGTCCCCGCTATTGGTGCCATATTGTTGTTTTGGTATGCGTATCACGCCTATACATTGGCACTCGCCCCGTGTACTTGTGAGACTATGACCATCGATAAAAAAACCATTGGTGCCATATTGGTCATGAACTTCGCCTCCCCCCATATGCTGAGCGATATTGCCTTAGTATCTGGATTTTACCAAAGTTTTTCGGACGATTACGGCACGGTTGCCACCGCTGTAACCCTAGTGTTAGCCTTCGCCCTATCGGCGTTTATATGGTATGGGGCAATCGGGGCGGTGGCATACAAGCTAGGTACTAAGTTGCGGTTCGCCCGTTTGCACAATATCCTCCATTGGGTATCGGTGGTGGTGTTGGTTGTCATAGCCTTAGCCATTTTAACCGAAGCCTACACAGACCTACATATATTTGGCGATGATCATGATCATGATGGATAATATAATGCGGTTGCAATTAAAGTTTAGGGGGCTTCGTCCCCGTGCGTACAATGTGGATTTTACCGCCGCCCATGGCAAAACCCCACTGGGGTTTTGTCTATTCATGGGCTACACACGACAAAATACCACACGCACTTCCCCCCATGATCGAGCACCACATCGGGCTTACGCCCTCAGCGGTTGCAACCAGAGTTTAGGGGGCTTCGCCCCCCGTGCGTACAATGTGGATTTTACCGTGCTAACGCACGACAAAATACCACACGCACTTCCCCCCGCATCGAGCACCACATCGGGCTAAAGCCCTCAGCGGTTGCAACCAGAGTTTAGGGGGCTTCGCCCCCCGTGCGTTTAATGTGGATTTTACCGTGCTTCGCACGACAAAATACCACACGCACTTCCCCCCGGCTCTGCACCACATCGGGCTTACGCCCTCAGCGGTTGCAACCAGAGTTTAGGGGGCTTCGCCCCCCGTGCGTTTAATGTGGATTTTACCGTGCTTCGCACGACAAAATACCACACGCACTTCCCCCCGGCTCTGCACCACATCGGGCTTACGCCCTCAGCGGTTGCAACCGCTTTCAACCCAACGATTTCAGATGATACAATATGTCCAACGCATCTTTTGGGCTGATGTCGTCTACAGCTAGGTTTTGGATGTATGTGTCGATCTCTGAGGGTTTGTGTGCGGGGGTGCTTTGCAGGATTTGGTCGAACAGCGGCAGGGCGGATAAGGCATCGGTTTTTTGGTTTTTGATGTCTAAATCGTCGATGACTTTTCCGTGTTCTAGGACGCTGAGTACCTGTTCGGCTCTGGTGATGACGGGGGCGGGCAAGCCGGCGAGTTTTGCCACAAATACCCCGTAACTGCCCTTAGCCGATCCGGCGATGACCGTGTGTAGGAATATAACCTCTCCCTCCCATTCTTTAACCGCCATAGTGTACGGGCGAACGCTGTCGATGGTGTCGCAAATGGCGTTTAATTCGTGGTAATGGGTGGCAAATAAGCCCCGACACAGGTTGACTTTTGCCAAGTGTTCGACACTTGCCCATGCTAAGGACACCCCGTCATAGGTGGAGGTACCCCGTCCGATTTCGTCTAGTACCACCAACGACCGATCGGTGGCTTGGTTTAATATGGTGGCGGTCTCGACCATTTCGACCATAAATGTCGACCGCCCCCGTGCCAAGTCGTCTTGGGCACCGACACGGGAAAACACCCGATCGATAAGCCCGATTTTACAGGTTTTGGCGGGGACAAACGCCCCCATCTGTGCCAAGATGGCAATCACCGCATTTTGCCGTAAAAATGTCGATTTACCCGCCATATTCGGCCCGGTCAGCAACCAGATTTTTTGTTCTGTGTCGAGCACACAGTCATTGGCAACAAAGGTTTTGCCATCATCGGCTTTCAGCGATTGCTCGACGACCGGATGGCGACCGCCTTGTACGATAAAATCACAGCTGGTGTCTATGTGCGGGCGAGTCCATTTTTCTTTTTGGGCAATCTCAGCCAGCCCCAGCACCACATCGACAGTCGCATATGCCATCGCCACTTTGTAAATAGCGGCGGCGTTGGATAAAATATCCGCTACCAACGATTCGAAAATTTCCAATTCGAACGCCAACGCTTGGTCTTTGGCGTTTAAAATTTCTTTCGACAGATCCACCAGCTCTGCGGTGGTATAGCGCAACGCCCCTTTCATGGTTTGGCGATGAATAAACAGGTCGACAGGGATTTTTTCGCTGTGGCGGGCGGTGATTTCTATGTAATATTGCAACATGTGATTGTGTTTTATTTTTAGTGTCTCGATACCCGTTTGTTTGCGGTATTTGGATTCCAGCTGGGCGATAACGCGCCGGGTTTCGTCTCTCAGTTTACGGGCTTTGTCTAGCCCCGCATGAAATCCGGAGGCGATCACCCCGCCGTCACGGATATTTGCCGAAGGGTCTTGCCGCATAGCACGGGCCAATTTTTCCAGCAACACATCATGGCTGCCAAAATCGCTGATACATTGGTTAAATATGGCGGTGGGCATGGTGTTTAACAACATCTTTATCTGTGTCGTATACGACACAGCGATTTTGATAGCGTTAATATCCCGGGGCATCCCCCGCCCTACAGACAAGCGGTTGATACTGCGTTCGATGTCTGGGGTTTGCGATAAAATTTTGCCAATTTTTGTGATGGGGTCAGGGTTTTTTATGGCGATCTCAATGCTGTCCAATCGATCGGTAATAGCCGATATGTCCATCAAAGGCGATGACAACCACTGGTGTAACAGCCTTGCCCCGCCGCCGCTAACGGTGCGGTCGATACTGCTCAGCACGGTTTGCGACTTGCCGCCTTGCAAGGATTGGGTCAGTTCCAGCGAAGTCCGGGTCACCGCATCGATCACCATATGGGCGGATTTTTGTAGCAACCGTAACGGTTTCATATGGGGCAGGGTGTCTACCTGTGTGGTGGTGATGTAATCCAACAACACCCCCGATGCTACCACATGGGAATCGCCGAATGTGCCCATACCGTCCAGCACCGATACCCGATAAAAATTGAGTAGGGTTTGCGTGGTGTTGGCTATGTCGAATCGAGTGTTGACAAGCGGCGTGATATGCGATGGGTACGATGCCCATACATGGAATAAATCCTTCTGCATTTGCAGTTTTTCCGGCAGCAAAATTTCTTTTGGCGATATTTGTGATAATATGGTGTCGATGTTTTGATTGTCCACATCGGTCACACAAAAATCGCCGGTGGAAATATCCGCATAGGCGATGGCATAGGTGCCTTTGACCCATGCTATGCACGCCAAGTAGCTGTTTTCCCGGGCGTTTAACAAAGTGTCTTCGGTAATGGTGCCGGGGGTGATAATACGGACGACTTTGCGTTTGACCACCGCTTTATAGCCCCGTTTTTTCGCCTCTTCTGGGGTTTCGGTCTGTTCACAGATGGCAACCCGATAGCCGCTTTTGATAAGCCGTGCCAAGTACGAATCTGCCGAATGCACAGGCACCCCACACATGGGAATATCTTCGCCATGGGCTTTGCCCCGTTTGGTCAAGGCAATGTCTAAGGTGTTCGAGGCGATGAGAGCATCGTCAAAAAACATTTCGTAAAAATCCCCCATGCGGTAAAACAACAAACTGTCCGCATTTTCTGATTTAATTTGCATGTACTGTGCCATCATCGGTGTTATACCCTTAGTATTTAAGGGGGACATAGAGGCGGCGGCGGGCGGTGTAGGTGTGTGTTTTTTACTCATGTCGTGCGTGTGTCGTCTAAAAATATACTATTATCTAAACAATATATACCACAGATAGATTTTTAATGCAAAACAAGCGTTGCGAAAATACGATTTTATCTGTTAAATGTGGTTTTACACCTCATAGATTTATGATATAGTACACCTAATGGCATAGTAAATCCACCGTAGAACGATAGGTTATGGGGTGTATTAAAAGCGGTTGCAACCGCTGAGGGCGGTAGCCCGATGTGGTGCTCGATGCGGGGGGAGGTGCGTGTGGTATTTTGTCGTGCGAAGCACGGTAAAATCCACATTAAACGCACGGGGGGCGGAGCCCCCTAGACTCTGGTTGCAACCGCTGAGGGCGGTAGCCCGATGTGGTGCTCGATGCGGGGGGAAGTGCGTGTGGTATTTTGTCGTGCGGAGCACGGTAAAATCCACATTGTACGCACGGGGGGCGGAGCCCCCTAGACTCATGAAAGGGACACAATATATTATGGATGCAAAACAAAATACTTTATTAGGCAAAGGCAATATAGTATCGATTCAATCGCATGTGGCGTTTGGACATGCGGGTAACAGTTCGGCTGTGTTTCCCATGCAACGCATGGGGTACAGCGTTATCGATGTCAATACGGTACTGTTTTCTAACCACACGGGGTATGGCGAATGGACGGGCGATTTGGTGTCTGTGGACACGGTGCGATCCATATTACAAGGGGTGGAGCAGCGAGGGGCATTTGCCACCACTAAAGCGGTGGTGAGCGGCTACATGGGGTCGCCTGTGTTGGGCGATACGATTATGCAAACGGTGGATGCGGTTGCGGCTGTTGCCAGCGACTGTGTATATGTGTGCGACCCCGTATTTGGCGATGTGGGGCGGGGTATTTTTGCTATTGACGGTATTGCCGAGTACTTTCGGGACACAGCGGTAAAAAAATGCCATATATGCACGCCCAATTTGTTCGAATTGGGGTGGTTGACCGATACACAGCCGACAACGATTACCGATATTATACAATCGGCACGCATGTTGTTAAGCGACACCACCCATACGGTGCTGGTAACTTCTGCAGAACACGGGGACACCGCCCCAGATACTATCGAGATGTTGGCGGTGGGTACGGGCAAAACTTATCGTGTTATCACCCCAAAAGTCCCCATGCCCCTACCGCCAAACGGTTCGGGAGATGCGACAACGGCACTGTTTACCAGCCATTATTTGGATACACAAGGGGACATCGAGACCGCTTTAGGTCGTACGGCTAGCAGCGTATATGAAATATTTAAACACACCGCCAAACACGGCAGTTTCGAATTACAAATTATAGCCGCAGGCGATAAGATAGCCGCTCCAGATACCCAATTTAAGGCGGTTGCGGTCTAGAGTATTCCTCGATTTTTTAACCCCCGCTTTCTGATGTGGGACGGGGCGATATTCAGTATGTGCCGATATTTGGCAACGGTGCGGCGGGCGACTTTGATGTGTTTTTCGGCTAGCATTGTGACCAGTGCATCATCGCTGTATACGGTTTTGTTGGCGGGTTCCGAATCGACGATGTGCTGTAGGGTTTTTAACACCGTGTGTTGTGATATATCCCCGTGTACTTTGTTGGAAAACAAGGATTTTAGGGGCAGTGTTCCCAACGGACAGACAATGTATTTGTTGGTGGTGATACGGGAAATTGTCGACATGTGGACGCCGGTTTGTTCTGCTACTTGTTGCAGGGTGAGCGGCTGCAAATCGCCGCCGTCTAGGAACTGTTGTTGCTGTTGTACCAATACCACCCCGACATTTTTGAGAGTTTCCGCCCGCATGTGCAGAGCGGTTTTGAGCCACTTTGCCGATGTGAATTTTGCGGTTATAAAGGCTCGGTCTTTTTTCTGTCCTGTTTGTTTTCTGATGGCACTGACATATTGGTCGTCGATATGCAGCATACTGTGTAGTCTCGATAGGACTTTTACATGCCATACGCCGTCGATTTTTTTGGCGTTTAAGTCTGGGATAACCACTTCGGTAACGGCGGTGGCAATATCGGGGCTGCGGGGGAAGTCTCTTAAATCTTGTAACAGCTGGTGCAAAATGTTTGCCCCGTCATACCCTAGGGCGGCAATCACTGGGGCGGTGTTGCCGTGCGATATGGTTTCGAGATTTTCGACAACAATTTTCCACAGCCCAGAAAACTTGCCTTCGCTTTGCAAATATGCCGTGTAAAATTCCTGCATGTTGCGGGCAAAAACCCCCGTCGGGCTGAGTGTTTGTAAACGGCTTAACACCGTAAAAATGTCCGTGTGCGGGTGTGCGTCCTGAATTGGCAATAACGACTCCCGTAAAAACCCGTCGTCGTCCAGCGATGCCAATATGTCCATCGCTACCATATGGTCGCTGGGGTCGGTGAAGGTGGCATCGATTTGCGGCATAACAATTTGATACACACTGGACTGAGAAGTGCCAATTTGCACATCGTCTATCGATACATTACCAGTGCTGATGGGGGTGTGGTCGAACGCCAAAAAAGGATTTTCTTCCATCTCTGCTTTGATGGTTTCCAATAATTGTGCTTCGTTCATCGGCAACAGCGTAACCAGCTGCCGCATCAGATTTTTAGGAGCGGTTTTTTGCTGTAACGACAGGCTAATATTGGGCGATAGTTTCATAACATCGATTCCTTATAACATGTTTTATAAATCGGCATATTTTTTGACGGGGTCAAAAACCATGCCAAATACTATATTATTACAGTTTTTGTTGCAAGTTTTTTTTTGTGGTGTATTATGGGGGGGCATATATAGCAAAGCTTTTATAAAATGATTGTTTTAAAAGCGGTTGCAACCGCTGAGGGCGATAGCCCGATGTGGTGCTCGATTGGGGGGAAGTGCGTGTGGTATTTTGTCGTGCGAAGCACGGTAAAATCCACATTGTACGCACGGGGGGCGAAGCCCCCTAGATTCGTGAGCAAGCCACAAATAAAAATCAATCTGTATTTTATATGGTTTTATCTGTATATTCGGTACAACAAAGGTATTATAATCGAAAATATATAAAGGGGACATAGGAGTATGTTACAAAAGATCTTGGGTTTGTTGTCGTCTGATATGGCGATTGATTTGGGGACTGCCAATACGATTGTGCATGTGGCGGGCAAAGGGATTGTATTGAACGAACCGTCTGTGGTGGCGATTACCGAACACAAGGGCAAAAAACAGGTGATTGCCGTTGGCGAAGAGGCGAAACAAATGCTGGGGCGAACCCCCGGCGATGTAACCGCTATTCGTCCCCTCAAAGACGGGGTGATCGCCGATTTTGAAGTGTCCGAAAGCATGATTAAGCACTTTATTCGCAAAGTCCATGCGGGGTCGTTGGGGTCTGCACCGCAGATTATTGTCTGTGTGCCGTATGGGGCAACTGCTGTCGAACGCCGTGCGATTCGGGATTCGGCAGAAGCGGCGGGGGCTAGAAATGTGTTTCTTGTTGAAGAGCCTATGGCGGCGGCGATTGGGGCAAAGCTGCCCGTAACTGAGGCGGTCGGGTCGATGATTGTCGATGTGGGCGGGGGCACCACAGAAATAGCAGTTATTTCGCTGGGCGGGGTGGTGTATGGGGAATCTTTAAAAGTCGCCGGCGACCAAATGGATTCGGATATTATCAATTACATTCGCCGCACGCAAAACCTGCTGATTGGTGAAACCACAGCCGAAGAAATTAAGCACCGGGTAGGGGTGGCATACTGGGACGACGACCGGGAACCGAATACTATGTTGGTACGAGGACGGAATTTGTCCGATGGATTCCCCAAAGAAATTGAAGTCACCGAACGCCACATTGTCGAAGCTTTACAAGAATCGGTAAACGGCGTTGCCAATGGAGTCCGTAATATCTTGGAAAAAATCCCACCACAGCTGGCGGCGGATATTGTGCAAAGCGGTATTATGTTGACCGGTGGTGGGGCATTGTTAAATGGTCTCGATGAATTCTTACGCCGCAAAACTTTGTTGCCGGTGTCGATTGCCGATAATCCGTTGTTGTGTGTGGCATATGGTACGGGGCGGTGCTTGGAAGAAATTAAAACTTTGGAAAAAGTGTTGGTGCACTCTTCATAACACACTATATAATGTGGGGCGGGCAGGGAACACAGCGGTATGTGGATTATCAGGTTTTTACGCACTGTTTCATTGTATGCGTTGGTGATGACAAGCCTTACGCTGTTTGCACTCAGTTACTTAAACCCGAAATTGTTCGACAAAGTGCGGTTGTTTTTGCTGGATAACAGCGGGGCGGTTTTGGTGGTGTTTGACCGATTGGCATCGTATGCCTACTCTGTGCAAGACAAGGCTGTCGATATTGTAAATGTGTACACAATCAACCAGCAATTACGCCGTCAGCAACGAGATTACAATCAAAAATCCGTACAGCTGGCGTTGTTGACACAAGAGGTTAAAAGCCTGCACGGTGTGTTACAGTACAACAGCCAATTTGGCGTTCCCGATGGGTTTTTGGCAAAAGTTGTCGGCTATTCGGGCGGGGCGTACGCCCCATCGTTTATTTTGGACAAGGGGGCGATCGACGGGGTACGGGTGGGACAAGTGATTGTATTTAACGGCTATATGGCGGGATATATGATCGATGTGTCCCGCACTATCAGCCGGGCTATTCCCATCACCAATATCAACGCCTCAGTACCCGTTATGAATGGTCGAGGCGATAAACAGGGTTTAATACTGGGCGATGGGGCGAGGTTGCCGAAGTTTATCTATGCGGATACAGTAGCGGATTTTCGCCAAGACGATATTTTGTACACTTCTGGTGATGGGGGGGTGTTTCCGGCTGGGTTGCCTGTGGGGGTTATAGCGGCGATTCACACCCCCAATAATATACGGGTATCGCCTTATGTGCGGGCTAAGGACATGACATTTGTATATGTGTTACGCCACAAGCCAGAAATGATATTACAGGTGGAATAAATGGGCATTATACCGTATATCGCCGTAGTGTTTGTTTGGCTTGTCAGCTTTGCCGAAGGGGGCGTTTTGGCGTATGTGGATGCGGTGGTGATTGCTTTGGTGTTGTTGGGTATTCACAAGCCCTATGCGGTGTTGTTGTCTGTGGTGTTTGTGTTGGGGATATGTACAGATGTGATTGTCGACACCACATTTGGGGTGCATTCTGTGGTGTATATGTTGGCGTCCGTGCTGTGGTTAAGCGGATTTTACAACCGCTATGCCAAGTATATATCCGGCTATTATGTGATACTCTCCGGGTTTATTATGGCAACACAAATGGTGTTTGGCATTGAGCGGTATATAGTGTTGTGGGAAGTGGCGGTTATTTTCGAATACGCTATTAAGGGCGTATACACCGCTTCGCTGGCGGTGGTGATCGACATGATGATACCCCGCCCGACCATAGAGCTGGCAACGCAAATTAAGGAAACATAACATGCGGTCGTTAAAGCGATTTAATCGCCGGGTTTTTTTGTATATGGGGGGTATCAGTTTGGCGTTTATGGTGCTGTTGTGGCGGCTGTACGGGCTGCAGCTGTCGCAAGGGGGGAAGTACCGCACTTTGTCCGAACGCAACCGCTTACGGGTGTCGCTGATTGCCCCGTCACGGGGGATTATTCGGGACAGCAAGCAAAACATTTTGGCACGGGGACGGCGGGTGTTTCGGTTGTATATCCTAAAAGGCAAACCGCAGGATATGCAGGTCAGTTTAAAAAAATTACAGCAGGTTATATCGCTTACGGACGCAGACATCGACTCGCTTTTGACCACCGCCAAAGCGGGCAATCGCAACAGCCGTACGCTTATTCGGGACGACCTCAGCTGGGAAGAAGTATCCCGTATATATGTCAACAAACCCCACCTACAAGGCATCAATATCGCTCAAGGGGAATGGCGGAAGTACTTTTATAACGAATTGTACGCCCATATTATTGGCTATGTGGGCAAGGTGTCGATACAGGACACGGAAAACGAAAGCAATCCGCTGTTGTTAATTCCCGGCTTTGAAATTGGCAAAGCGGGGTTAGAAAAAGGTTTCGAATATATGTTGCGCGGACAAGCCGGCACCCGTCAATCGGAAGTGGACGCACGGGGGCACAAAGTACAAGTGTTGGAACAAAATACCGTCTTACCTACGGCGGGGGATACCATCGATGTAACCATTAATACCAAATTACAAGGGTATATCGCCGAAACCTTAAAACAGTTCAAAGCCGCATCGGCGGTGGTGATGGACATACACACTGGAGCCATTCAAGCGATGGTCAGCCACCCCAGTTACGACCCAAATGTATTTGTCGGTGGTATCAGCCATAAAAACTGGCAAGCCATTCAGGACAATCCGTATCGCCCGCTGATGAACAAGACCGTTGCCGGTTTGTACGCCCCGGCATCGACCTTTAAAGTGGTGGTGGCGATGGCGGCACTGGAATCCGGCATCAGTACGGCATTTAGTGTGCATTGTACAGGATCGATCGAGATGTTTGGCAGCCGCCGCTATTGTTGGAAAAAAAGCGGACATGGCACCGTACGGATTGTAAAATCGATAAGTGAAAGCTGTGATATTTGGTACTATCAGGTGTCGCAAAAAGTCGGTATCAATACCATTGCCCACACCGCCCGAAAACTGGGATTGGGACAACAATACGACTTTGGCTTGCCAGCAGAAAAAGCCGGGCTGATTCCCGATAAGGCGTGGAAGAGAAAACGATATAACAAAGCGTGGTACAAAGGCGAAACCATCAACGCATCGATCGGACAGGGCTATGTGCTGGCATCGCCGTTACAGCTGGCGGTGATGACCGCACGGGTGATAAACGGGGGCTATGCGGTGGTGCCCCGTCTGACGGCGACAACCCCGTACGGGGAACCGTATGCGTCTCAGTTTCCTTCTTTAAATCTTAATCCAGACCATTTGAAAATTGTGCAACAAGGCTTGTATGAAGCGGTCAATGGCAGCCGGGGTACCGCCCGGCGGTTAAAACAGGGCTGGTGGCAAATGGGCGGCAAAACCGGCACCGGACAAGTCCGCAGTATCACCGCCGAAGAGCGAGAACAAGGGGTTACAGAAAACGAAGACAGGGAGTGGAAATATCGGGATAACGCTTTGTTTGTCGGATACGCCCCCGCTGACGCCCCTAAATATGTGGTGTCTGTAGTCGTAGAACACGGGGGATCCGGATCCGCTGTTGCCGCCCCTATTGCCCGCAAGATATTTGACTATATGGCGTTAATGGATTTCTTGCAACAGGATTCACCCGCAGCAGATACAGGGAAACACAGCTGATGTGGTTTTTGATACTTATCGATAAACTAAAAGCCATCGATTGGATATTGTATGTGGCGATACTGGTGTTGGCATCGATGGGGACTATGGCGTTGTACTCCGTTGCCGATGGGGCGATGGCACCGTGGGCAATACAGCATATTTTACGCTTTGCGGCGGCGTCCGTGTTGATGATAGGTGTGGCGGTGGTGCCGTTGCGATTGTGGTATAAAATGGCATGGGGGGCATATGCGGCGGCGGTGGCGTTGTTGGTGTATGTGGATGTGGCGGGATCTGTGGGTATGGGGGCAAGGCGATGGATCGATTTAGGGGTGTTTCACTTGCAGCCGTCCGAAGTTGCCAAAATTGCCCTGATACTGGTACTGGCACGATTTTATAGCGGCTTGTCGCAACGGCAAGTCTCACACCCGATATGTGTATGTGTTGCGGTTGCGTTGATTGTGGTGCCTGCTGTGTTGGTAATGCAGCAACCGGATTTGGGTACGGCTGTGTTAATATTGGTCGGGGGGGCAAGCGTGGTCGTAGTAGCAGGCATATCGTATGTGTGGATATTGGGGGGCGTGGTCGGGGGGATTGCCGCTATTCCCATAGGCTGGACATATGTATTGTTGCCGTATCAGAAAAAACGCATTATGACTTTTTTTGACCCGACTGTCGATACTTTGGGGCAGGGGTACCACATACTGCAAAGCAAAATTGCCATCGGATCGGGGGGATTTAACGGACGGGGATATATTCGTGGCGAACAAAGCCAATTTGGGTTTTTACCAGAAAAACACACGGACTTTATTTTTTCTGCTATTGCCGAAGAATTTGGCTTTGTCGGGTCAGTGATCATTTTGTTGTTGGTGATGTTTATTGTACTGCGCATATTCCTAATAGCGTTTTCTGTGCGGGCATATTACAGCAAAATTTTATGTATCGGTGTGGGGATGACTTTCTTTTTGTATGTGCTGATTAACACGGGCATGGCGATGGGGCTGTTTCCAGTGGTAGGGGTGCCATTCCCGCTGTTATCATACGGGGGAACAGTGATGCTGACCATCATGGTTGCGTTCGGTTTTGTACAAAATGCTTGGGTACACAAGATGGATGTGCCGGTGCTGTTGTCCCCGACCCTAAACAAAGCCAACAAAGATTTTCAATTTTGATTCAAAAAACACACCCTATGTACAGCAGAGAGAGTCGCTCCCTTATACACACCCCCACCAACCAAAAGTGTTTTATACACACACAGCACAGACTATTTTTTATGTGATGGGTTGCAAAACCTGTATGACAATTTGAATAATAGTCATCAAGGTTACAACACTCGTAACTGTAAAAGCAACTGTTTTATACATGGCAATAGTAATGTCTTTTTTGGAGTCCAACCGCAATTGCTCAATCTCTTTATGAATATTGGCAATCTCTTTATGAATATTGGCAATATCGCTTTTGGTAGCCAAATTGGCATTTACCGTATTGACTTGTTCCCGTGCGATGGCTGCCGCATGTTTCTTGGATATGCCGGAGGCCTGCAATCTTTCTGTGATAGCTAGTGTATCAATTGTGACAACTTCTGCCTGCATAATTTTTCCCCTCGTTATGTGTTACACAGCACTGGAGTGATACTATCACAATGGTATTACGCTGTCAATACAGAATTTACAAGGTATGAATATTTGCCTTAAACAAAGTCAATAGAGATTTTCGATTTTTATTTCCCCACACGCACAGGGAATAGAGTCGCCCCTAGACACCCCCACCAACTAAAAGTGTTTTATACCCATACAGCACAGACTATTTTTTATGTGATGGGTTGCAAAACCTGTATGACAATTTGAATAATAGTCATCAAGGTTACAACGCTTGTAACCGTAAAAGCGACCGTTTTATACATGGCAATAGTAATGTCTTTTTTGGAGTCCAACCGCAATTGCTCAATCTCTTTATGAATATTGGCAATATCACTCTTGGTAGCCAGATTGGCATTTACCGTATTGACTTGTTCCCGTGCGATGGCTGCCGCATGTTTTTTGGATATGCCGGAGGCTTGCAATCTTTCTGTGATAGCCAGTGTATCGATCGTGACAACTTCTGCCTGCATAATTTTTTCTCCTTGTTATATGTTACACAGCACTATAGTGATGTTATCATAACAGTATGGCATTGTCAATACGAAATTTACAGGGTATGAACGCCCGATCTCAACAATGGGGGAATGTGGGTGCCAAGTGTGCCCATGGCGTGTTTCATAAATATTTTTTTGGCAAAGGGGATGTTGTCTAGTGTGCCCAATCCCAGTACTCGGGCGGTTTTGAGTAGGCTGTTGTTGTTGGAAAACAGGCGGGTTAGTCCATCGCATATCATTACTAATGCCGTGTTGTCTGCGTATCGGTATTGTTCGTATTGTTTTAATACCTTGTGTGTGCCCCAATCGCTGCCGTTGTTGTAGGCTTGGGTTACGACTTCGCTCAGAGCGGCGATGTCGCGCATGCCCATGTTAAAGCCTTGTCCGGCGATGGGGTGCATGCTGTGTGCCGCATCGGCAATCAGGCAAAATCGGTCGCTGATATAAGTGTGGGCGTGCATCAGGCTTAGGGGATACGACCACCTGTTGTCGCCATACACCTGTACTTTGCCTAGCCAATCGCCTGTGCGGTTTTGCAGCTGGGCGTTAAAGTCGTCTGCTGGTAATGCCAGTATATCATCGACTAAGTGCGATCGCTCTGACCATACAATACTCATACGGTTGTGGAGCAGGGGCAAGGACGCAAACGGTCCACTGGGTAAAAACAGCTCTACCGCTGTGTTATTATGGGGTTTTTCACAGTCCATAGTACAGACAATAGCGGTTTGCTTATATGTCCATTGGGTGGTTTTAATCCCTACCATATCCCGCATTTTGGAAAATTTACCATCGGCACCGACAACCAACTTGGCGGTGATAGAGTCGCCCGTATCCAGCTGCACAGTCGCCATATGGGCACTGGTGGTAAATGCCTTAACGGTGGTGTTTGGCATGTATGTGACGGTTGTTAGCTGTTGCAACCGTTGGTATTGACATGTTCTGAGTGTATTGTTGTCGACAACATAGCCCAAATCCGCCCCGTCGACCAATTGCCGGGCATAGTGCATACGGAAATACGACACGCCCTTTACCAAGTCGCCGTCTTCAATACGGATATGGTGCATGGGGCAAACTTTATCGCCCACCAATGCCCACACCCCCGTATGTTTAAACACATTTGCCGATGCGTAAGCAATGGCACAAGTCCTGCCGTCGTCGGGGCAGTGTACCACCGTGTCTATCGAGGCTTTATCGACCACACAGATCCGCATATGGTGCATGCCCAAACATATTGCCATCTGCAATCCAGCCAGCCCGCCACCGACAATAATCACATCATATTCTGTATATTCTGTAGTCATGGGTATAGTATACTCTGTTATGGCATATGAAACTATCGCAAAATGAAAAAAAGTGCTATAATAGCATTGATATTTATAACCGATAGGGATATTGTAGACACACCCTATATTGTAACCTGTGTATTTTAACCTGTTTATGGAGCCCCCATGATACAAGCTGTTCGCCTGTTTTTGTTGCGTATTTTTGGATTTTTATTGGCTATATTTGGTCTGTTGTCGATGGTGGCATTTTTTACTTACGACAAAAGCCATGTGTCTTTTAACACCGCTGGCACAGCGGTGCCGACAACCGACTACATTTTGCAAACATGGGGCGATATATTGGTGCAGTTTATCGGTGTGTCGGCAATATTTGTCGCTGTTGTTTTTTGTGCATGGGGGGGCAAAATCCTATGGGGTAGAAAGATTCAGAATTTTTCCTTACGGCGTAACATGTTGATTGTAACAGTGTTGTTTGTTAGTGTCGGTGTACGGTTCTTTAATATCCCTATCTCTCTGTTTGCAGTGACACAAGACCAGTATATTTACGCACATGGGCTGTTGGGGCATGTGGTGTACAGCTATACTTTGTCGTATGCGGATGCGTACGCTGTATGGGGGGCGTATGGGTTATTGGCTATCAGTGTACCGATGGCGGTGTATACTTTGGCGATTGCCGGGCACGAATGGAAACAAGTATTGTATGTGCTGGGCGGGGGTATCGGTTGGATATACAAAAAAATCGCTAAAATCGTTGTCGGTGTGGGTACCATAGTTGGTAAAATAGCTACCAGCAAACGGGACAAGCACGCCCAAGCCCAAACCGATCACACTTTGCATACGCTACATAGTTCTCTCGACAATTCAGCGGACGCAGCGGACGCCTCGCACGATAAAGAGGTATCTGAATCTGAGGCGACTCCATCGGATATGTTCGCCGCCGCATCGCCTGTGCGTGAATCGCCCCCGCTTAAGGTGTCGAAAAAATCCACCATCGCCCCCGCCACAAGCGATGTGTTTCAATTGCCGATTTTGGATTTACTGCAGGACATACAGTCGCAGCGTACGGTTATATCCGATGTGGCATTGGATGCCACCCGGCGGCAATTGACCCAAACTTTATTAGACTTTAAAGTCAATGGGGATATTATCGACACCCGTATTGGGCCTGTGGTGACCACATACGAATTGCAGCTTGCCGCTGGAGTGCGGGAAAATCGGGTGATTGGGCTTGCCGATGACATCGCCCGCACTATGGGGGCGGAATCGATTCGTATCTCCCGTATTCCCGGTCGTACGGTGATTGGTATCGAGTTGCCCAATGTTGTCCCTGAAACCGTATCGTTTAAAGATATTATAAGCTCAGACACCTATTGCAATGCGGATATGGCACTGCCGTTGGTACTGGGCAAGACGGTCGAGGGGGCGGTGGCTATTGCCGACCTTGCCAGCATGCCCCACCTGTTAATTGCTGGTACCACTGGGTCTGGTAAATCGGTGGGGATTAACGCTATGATACTGTCGTTGTTGTACCGCTATCGCCCGGATCAGCTAAAACTGATTATGGTCGATCCCAAGATGCTGGAATTTTCCATGTATGAAGACATACCCCACCTGTTGTCGCCCGTAGTAACGGAGCCTAGTAAAGCGGTGGTCGCCTTAAAGTGGGCGGTAAATGAAATGAATCGCCGCTATGCCCATATGTCGAAGCTGGGGGTACGGAACATTGGCGGTTATAATAGTAAAGTGGCAGATTTAAAAAAATCTGGCGATATTCCTATGGAGACCATCGCTACTGGTTTTTATGAAAACGGTGATCCTATATATGAACAACGCCCGCAAGAATTGGAACACTATCCGTATATTGTGGTGATTGTCGATGAAATGGCGGACTTGATGTTGACCGCCGGCAAAGACATTAACGATTCGATTCAATCCCTTGCCCAAAAAGCCCGGGCGGCGGGGATTCATTTGATTCTTGCCACCCAACGCCCCAGTACAGATGTGATAACTGGTACTATTCGGGCGAACTTTCCCGCCCGTATATCGTATCGGGTAACCTCAAAAATCGACAGCCGAGTGATTCTAAACGAAGGCGGGGCGGAACAGCTATTGGGCAGAGGCGATATGCTGTTTTTCAGTACCAAAATCACCCGCAACCACGCCCCCTTTGTACAGGATAGCGAAGTGGAAAATGTTTGCGATTGGCTCCGTAAGCAAGAACCCCCCGAGTATGTAGATGCGGTAACCGATGGCGGCGACAGCGATGGGGATATGCCCAACGATGGGGGCGATATAGGCGGCGGTACAGGCGGCGATAACGGGGCGTATGACCCGCTGTATAATGAGGCGGTGGCACTGGTAACCCGCACCCGCAAGGCAAGTACCAGCTTCGTACAACGCAGTTTAAAAATCGGCTACAACCGGGCGGCAAACATTATCGAACAGCTGGAACAAGACGGGGTTATATCCGCCGCTACTGCCACCGGCAAACGCACGGTGCTTGCCCCCGAAGGCGATTATGAATAAGGGGGTACGGATTATTGGCGGTGCCAAACGGGGCATGAAACTACACACCCCCGCCGGTACCACCACCCGTCCGACTATGGACAGGGCAAGGGAAACGATTATCAATATGGTGGTAAACAATGCCACCTTTCGCCCCCATGTGATACAAGCCTATGTGGCGGATGTATGTGCTGGTTGCGGGGCGGTGGGGCTGGAAATGCTGTCCCGTGGGGCGATGGGGTGCGTGTTTTACGAAAACGACCGCCGGGCACTGCAGGCGTTACAAGCCAATGTGGCACACTTTGCCCCTGATGTGTACACGATAAAAAACAATGCACTTATCCCCCATAAAAACGATTGTATGCGCATGTACACATCGAATACCGACACATCGAATACCGACACTTCGGGCGAAAAACAGGCTTTCGACTGTGTGTTTATCGATCCCCCGTACACAGACCCCAGCCTCAGCCAACGGGCAATCGATATATTTATAACACAAGGCTTAATAGACCAAACAACCCTGATTATCGTACAAGCGGACACCGCCCACCCGTCCGCTACCGTCCCCCATTTTGCCATCAAAAAGCACCGCAAAATCGCTGGCGGATATGTGTATTTTTATGTTGGTGTATAAATAGCAGATTCTGCAATGCGTATATAACGCCAACCGCTTTTCTCGTGGTTGTCATCCCCTCGTATTTTAAGCATATCTCATCATAAATATCGTAAATAGGAAATATTTTAAAATAAGGGGTTGACAAACATACTTTACATGTGATATAAGTATATAAGTATCGTTTATAAGGTACTTACTGTTTAACCCATACGATTATATAGGATATATGCGATGAAAAAAAAAAAATTATAGTAAAAAAATACTTATGATAACAGTTTCTTTATACGCTGTCGGCACATCTGTTTATGCGGGGGAACTGCCCAGTGGTGGTAGGGTGATCGACGGCGATGCCCATGTGTATCGACAGGGTAGCACCCTAAATATCGATCAAACCACAGACAAAGCGATTATCGATTGGAAAAGCTTTTCTGTGGGTAAAGACAATACGGTAAACTTTAATCAGCCCAGTAGCGATTCGGCAACCTTAAATCGTGTTACAGGCGATTTGACTTCGCAAATTGCCGGGCAGATTAATAGTAATGGTAGCGTGTTTTTGGTCAATCCCAATGGCATACTGATTACTAAGGACGGGGGTATCGATACGGGCAATTTTGTTGCCTCGACTCTCGATATTGACAATAACGATTTCTTAAATGGCGATTATACCTTTACAAACAGCGGCTCGAATGGCGTTGTTGCCAATCGGGGGACTGTTGCTGTTGATGACGGCGGTTTTGTGGCGTTGTTGGGCGGAGCGGTTAAAAATGACGGTTTCGTCCGTGCCCATGTGGGCAAAGTGGGTTTTGCCAGCGGTGAAAAAATTGTCATGTCGTTTGGCAATAACGATTTCTTGCGGGTCGAAGTGCCAACAGACAAATGGGAAGATTTAAAAGATGCGGACGGTAATAAAGTGTCTGCTACCCTTGATTTAGGCGGTACAATCGACTCCCGGGGCGGATTTATCGATATAACCGTTGCTGATGCATCTGATATTCTTCGACAGACTATTTCGATCGATGGTGTTATATCTGCAAACACTGTATCTTCTCAGGACGGGGTTATATCTATTAGTGGGGGGACTCTGGGGATTACCAGTAACGGGCGAATCACCGCTGATGCCGATTATGGCGATGCGGGACGGATAGATGTCGCTGTGCAATCTTTGAATATGTCGGCTTCCATATCTGCCACCGCTGCAACAGGCAACGGGGGGACGATTAAGGTATCGTTACAACAAGGGGCAAGCCTCAGTCGTGGGGCGGTGTTTGATGTTAGCGGTAAAGGGGGCGGTAGTATATCGCTCATCGGTGGGTTGTCCGGCGACAAATACTATAAAGTGGTCGGCACGGGCGATTTTATCGCCGATGGCAGCGATGGCACAGGCGGATATATCGACATATCCAGCAAAAGCGGCTTGGTTGGGCTGTTTTCTGGTAGCATATCGGCAAAAGGTGCCGTCGAGGGCGGGCGTATCCGCATCGGTGGGGCGTTTCAAGGGGGGCGATACAACCCAGAAACCAGCTCTCTTGACAAAAAAACGCAACATGTATTTGTCGACCGTTGGTCTGATAATAGCGGGCTTGCCAGTGCCGGCAAAACTTCACTAGGCACGGGCGTCCGTATCGATGCCTCATCTGCATCGGGTATGGGGGGGACGGTGATTCTATGGGCGGATCACACCACCAATAACTACGCCCAAATTACCGCCACCGGCAACAGCGGCGGAGCGGTGGAAATATCCGCCAAGAAAAAAGTCGACAGCTTCGGTTTAAAACGGGTCGAAGCGGGTGACGGGGTCATCTTGCTCGACCCTAAAAATGTGGTGATTAGCAAGTTTTCTGACGGCTTTTCACAGGCAAAACGCATTATGTCGACAACACCGTTTGCGGGTCTAAAATTGAACCTAAACGACAATGATAATTTTGGCACCTCCGTTGCCATCAGCAAAGATGGCAGCAAATTAGCGGTAGGGGCAAGGTTCGACGATACCGGGGCAACCGATAACGGTGCCGTATATTTATTTACCGTTGATGGCAAGGGATCGAGTTGGGGGAGGTCTTTGTCGCAAGTGTATAAAATCGCCTATGGATCCGGTGTTAATGTCAAACAACGCAACGCACAATTTGGTAAATCTGTGGCGTTTAATGCCGATGGGACTAGGTTGGCTGTGGGCATGCCGTATGTGGATAAAAGCTCTAAGGTTGCACCCGGATCAGGCAGGGTGTTGCTGTTTTCTGTGGACGACAGCGTGTGGGGCAGAAGCGTTACCAGAACCACCACCATAGAAAGCGGGGGCGATGGGTATTTCGGCACCAGCGTTGCCCTGAGTGATGACGCCAGCAAATTGGCAATCGGTGAAAGCCATGATAACGGGGGGCAACCAGATGACGCCAGTTATGTCCATAATGCGGGATCTGTGTCGTTGTTTACCTTGTCGGGCAACAGCAAAAATTGGGGAGATGAGGCATATACTCGAGGAAGGATGGTTTCTTTCCCTGAGGGGGATAGCTATGTCATCAGGTATGTAGCGGGCGACAAGATATATTCCTATCGCACTTTTGTAGGACGGATTGTACACGGTACGGGCGGGCTTACCCTATCGTCTTATGATTCGTTTGGATATTCTGTGGCTTTGAGTGCCAATGGGTCGAAGTTAGCGGTGGGTGCCGAAGGTACCAGTAACAGGAGAGGGGCGGTGCATTTGTTTACCCTCAGCGGTGCCGCATGGGGAAAAAGCATCAAACACACTGCTGAAATTACCGATGGTACTGTGGTATCCAGTGCAGCGGGCGATATAACCTTGAACTTCAATAAAAATGATTTTTTTGGCGGCTCTGTTGCTTTGAGCGATGACGGTAGCAAATTGGCGGTAGGTGCCATATATGACGACACAGCTGGGCAGAATTTAGGAGCTGTATATTTATTTACCATTAGCGGATCCACATGGGGCGAGACAATTAGCCAAAACCGCAGAATTACGCACGGGGCGGGTGTGTCGCTGTCCGATGTGGATAAATTTGGCTATTCTGTGGCGTTAAATGCGGACGGATCCCAATTGGTGGTGGGGGCGGTCGATGACGACAGCGGCGGCAACAAACGGGGGGCGGTGTATTTACTGAGACTATCGGGCAATTCGTGGGGCAGTGCCGTTGCTACACAGCGGCTAATAACCCATCAAAATCCGTTAAATTTAAAAGCCGGCGGGGCGTTTGGCAGTGCCGTTGCCCTCAGCGATGACGGCACCAAATTAGCGGTAGGGGCGACACAGTATAACAACAAAGGGGCGGTGTACCTATTCGAAGTCAATACCCTTACGAAGGCGTGGGGCACCGATGTTTTGTATACCCGTGTTATTGCTGATGGCAATGGTGTTACGCTAAGTGGTGGCGACACATTTGGGTCGGCTGTTGCCCTCAGCGATGATGGTACGAGGCTAGTGGTCGGTGCCAGTGGTACCCATTCCGGCAAAGGGGCGGTGTATGCGTTTACCATTGGCGGCAGCCGATGGGGCAGGGCTGTTACACAAACAAACAAGCTGGTTACGGCAACAGCGGGGTTGTCGTTGAGTACAGGCGACAATTTTGGCTCAGCGGTTGCCTTGAATAGCAGCGGGTCGAGATTGGCGGTGGGGGCATCCGGCGATGATACAGGGGCAAATAATGCCGGGGCGGTATATATATTCACTGTTGGCGGCAGCACATGGGGGCGGACGGTTACCCAATCCCATAAAATAAATGGGGGTTCGGGGGTGTCCCTAAGTGCGAATGGCAATTTTGGCTCGGCTGTCGCCTTCGATGGCGTTGGCACTAGATTGGCAGTAGGTGCCTCTGGTGATGGTGCCGGGGTGGTATACTTGTTTGTCGTCGATACTGCCACTGTTACCAACACTGCCAAAATTGCCGATGGGGTACAGCTGTCTTTAAACACAGGCGATGCTTTTGGCAGCAGCCTATCGCTGAGCCATGACGGCAACAGACTAGCGGTCGGTGCCTATGGCAGCGATGCAAACACAGGGGCGGTATATATGTTACGAGTCGATGAGGGTTCCAGCGCATGGGGGGGAGATGTTGCCTATATCACTAAAATTGCCGATGGAGCGGGCGTTTCCTTACAAAAAGGCGATTCTTTTGGCACCGGCGTTGTTCTACGGGGCGATGGTACCAAACTGGTGGTCGGTGCCAAAGGCGATAATACCAGCGGTTCCAACGCCGGCACCATATATACATTTACCGTTACAGAGGGGGGTGCATGGAGCGGTAAGGGTACCAAAACCGGCAAAAATATTGTCGATAAGCTGTCTGTAACTTCCCACGATGCGTTTGGTAGCTCTGTGGCGTTAAGTAAAGACGGTAAGTATTTAGCGGTGGGGGCTGTGGGCGATGAGACCGGCGGCAACAACACAGGGGCGGTGTATCTGTTTAGTGTCGACGGTGCCACCGCCGGCGACGATGCCACATGGGGCAGCACGCTTAGCCAAAAAACCAAGATTGTACATGGGGTCGCCGGGCTTGTCTTATCCCCCCATGACGGGTTTGGCAGTGCGCTAGCGTTAAGTGCGGACGGCAGCAAACTAGCGGTCGGTGCCGCCCTTGATAACAGTGGCAACACCGATGCGGGGGCGGTGTACTTGTTTAGTATCGAGGGGAGTGATAGCACATGGGGCAGTACAGTACGGCAAACAAAAAAGATTGCTGATGGGGCGGCGGGGCTCACCTTAGCCGCTGATGATGAGTTTGGCAGTGCCGTAGCGTTAAGTGCCGATGGCGGCAAATTAGCGGTCGGTGCCAAAGGCGATAACACCGGCGGATCCGCTTATGAGGGGGCGGTATATTTGTTTAGTATCGGCGGCAATACATGGGGCAGTACAGTACGCCAAGCAAAAAAGATAGCCCATGGCAGTGACGGGCTCACCTTAGCTAAGGACGATGTTTTTGGCGGCTCTGTGGCGTTAAGTGCCGATGGTGGTAAACTAGCGGTCGGTGCCTATTGGGACAATACGGGCGGCGACAATACGGGGGCGGTATATTTGTTTACGGTGGCAGGTGCCACATGGGGCGGTAAGGTTACCCAAACAAAAAAACTTGCCGATGGCGTTGACGGACTCTCCCTAGTGCAAGCGGGGCGGTTTGGCAGCTCTGTAGCGTTAAGTGCCGATGGCAGCAAATTGACAGTCGGTGCCATTGGTAGCGATTCTATCAAAAGTGCGGTATACTTGTTTACCCTAAATACGGGGGCGAATTGGGGCGGTACCATACCCGAACCGCAAAACATTATCGGATCCACCGGCGATAAATTCGGCAGTGCCGTTGCCCTAAGTGGTGATGGACTTAAATTGGTGGTAGGTGCCTCAGCAGACGATAGCAATGGTTACAATGCAGGCACTGTATATACATATACTGTTAGCAACGATAAGGGATGGGGAACAACAGTTACCCAAACAAATAAAGCAGTTGCCACAAATGATATTGCAGTTGCGATTAGCCAAGTAAATAAAGTGTTCAAAAGGCAAAATCTATCCCTTACCCGCAACGAAGGATTCGGCAGATCCGTTGCCCTCAGCGGCGATGGGACAAAAATGGCGGTCGGTGCCGAATTTAACGATACGGGCGGTACCAACCGGGGGGCGGTGTACCTATTTGAACTTAACGGTGGGGCACATTTTGGTGACAATGTATACTACACCGCAAAAATCGCACACGGCAATAAAGTATCGTTGCAAGATATAGACAGGTTCGGATCCGGCGTTGCCTTAAATCACGATGGTAGTCGATTGGTGGTCGGTGTTTCGCATGATGATACAAATGGCGAAAATTATGGGGCGGCGTATTTATTCCGTGTCGGCGGCAGCCAATGGGGGAGCGATTTGCGACAACTCAGCAAAATAAGTTCCAAAACCAATGGGCACTTTGGCACATCGGTTGCCATCAGTGGCGATGGCAAAAAAGTCGCCATCGGCGTCCCCTATGACGACACTAAGGCATACCATCGGGGGGTGGTAAAATTGTACACTATTGCCGACAATGATTCGTTTAGATTGTCGGCAACATACGGACATGGGGATAGGGTGGGAAGTTCCCAAACCCTATCCATACAGTATGGCGAACAATTTGGGCAAAGCGTTGCGTTAAGTGGCGATGGGTCGAAATTGGCGGTCGGTGCCTTAGGGCGGTCGGGCTACAAAGGCAGAGTGTACCTGTTTAGCATAGGTACAACAGATGCAGGCTGGGGAAAATCCCTATCGTTACAAAATACCATCGGGGACGGGGCGGGTGTTGCCTTATCGCACTACGATTATTTTGGTGCCAGCGTTTCTTTGAGTGATGACGGGGCAAAATTAGCGGTGGGGGCTTGGGGCGAAGACGCCCCCAATAGGTGGAATACCGGTGCCGTATATGTATTTGATGTGGGCAGCACAACTTGGGGCAGTACAGTAGTGTCCCTGCTTAAAATACACGATGGAAGCGGTGTTTCTTTACGCTATTCGAACACCAGATTCGGGTTTGCGGTTGCCTTGACCGGCGATGGCAATAACTTAGTGGTGGGTGCCCCCCGTGCCAACGGTAAAAAATATGACAATGAAGGGGCGTTGTATGTGTTCGACTTGGCTGAATCGGACTCGGATGTGGCGTCGATCAAACGCAAACTGGCATACGGGACAGATATAAAAATTGTCGCCAGCAACGATATTACCATTAATGACGACATAATCACTACCGCAGGTACGGGGAAACTCACCTTAATCGCTGGGCGCTCAATTATCATCAATGGCGATGTAAAAGTAAACGGTGGACTGACCCTAAAAGCCAATGATGCCAGCGATAACAGCTTCGCTCTAAACGACAGGGACAGCGGCAAAGCACAAATCACCGTCACCTCAGGTAAAACCCTATCCGGCGGCGGCGGTGATGTGCTTATCAAGATGCTAACGGGCAAGGGCGGTGCCGCCGCCAACAAAACCCAAACCGGCAAAATCACCGTGTGGAAAGTGGACGGTAAACGGGTCAGCATCGTACACTTAGCGACAGCAGACGCCAATAACGATGCGGAAATTGTTATTCGAAACGGTGGACAAATAACCGCCACAGGCGACCATAACAAAGGGGCTGTGGTTATCGAATTGGCATCACAGAAGTTTACCAACACATCGGACAGGTATGCTTTAAAAATAGACGATAGGCATGGCGACAAAGGACGGTTCTTAATATGGGCAAAAAGCCCTGCAGATGTGACATTAAACGGTATAAGCGATGACTTTAGCGATTATAATAAAACATACGATGCAGGCAAAGGCGATTTTCAATCAAATACCACCGCAAGCACGGGTAACAAAAAAGAAAAATCCTATGTTCTATACAGAGCCAGCAGTAGCAGCGGCAATAGCAGATCGTCCCTCAGCTACAGCGGCGACAGTAGCCATACGCAACGCACATCGACGCCTAACAATGGCGGCGGCAGCGGTGCCGTTGCCGGTGTGGCATTGTTAGGGGCTGGTGCTGTGCTGTTGGGCGGTGGTGGTGCCCCCACAACGGCTGGCGGGTTCGATGCCCCCATTGGCGGTACCGATACCATCTTTACCACCGGCATATACGCCCACTTGCGGGGTGTCGATATGCAGGCGATATATCAACCGACCCTAAAACCGCTTCGGGCATCGGTGTTTGATACTGTTCAACCAGCACAACCACACTATAAAGTAAAATACACCACCACATACGATATGCCGCTGTTGGCATATAACATCAAATCACAAAAGGTACTGCCTTTGTATGAAATGGACGAAAGATTGTACGAAACCTTGAGAAGTATATTCGTATGGCAATCGGCATCGACACATAAAACTGTTGCTGTCGCCACAAACGGCACTGCCCCTGTGTAATATTTGTACAGCAAAACCCATATATACTGCTGTATAGGTCTGTTATGCACAGCGGCGTTTTTTGCTGTTGCATTTTTTCTGAATTTATGGTATGTTGAGAGCTGGTTTTTGTTGTATTTGGCATTCGAGGCGTGTGAGAGGCGTGGGGTCTGGCTGAATAGGGAAAGAAAGTGAGGGAGTGATGACTTATAGATCTATGAGATTTGCCTTGTTGGCGGTGTCTGCGTTGGGTGCTGGTGGCGTAGGGGTTGCTGGTGGTTTGCCACAAGGCGGGGCGGTGCAACAGGGGGTGGCGGGTATCCAGTACAGCGGCGACACCTTGAACATCAATCAGCAATCTGATAAAGCGATTATCAGTTGGAAAAATTTTTCTGTGGGTAAGGACAACACGGTAAACTTTAACCAGCCCAGTAACGATTCGGCAACTCTGAACCGGGTTACGGGCGATGTTACTTCGCACATTGCCGGGCAGATTAATAGCAACGGTAGTGTGTTTTTGATTAACCCCAATGGTATTATGATTACTGCCGATGGTGTTATCGACACAGGCAATTTTGTTGCCTCGACTGTCGATATAGATGACAATGATTTTTTGAATGGCGATTATACATTTACCAAAAACGGTAAAAATGGCGTTGTTACCAATCAGGGGCATATTTCGGTCGATGATGGCGGTTTTGTGGCGTTGCTGGGCGGGGCGGTGAAAAACGATGGCACGGTGCGAGCCCATGTGGGTAAAGTCGGGTTTGGCGGCGGTGAAAAAATTGTCATGTCGTTTGGCAACAGCGATTTTTTGCGGGTCGAGGTGCCTACGGATAAGTGGGACACCCTAACCGATTCGCAAGGTAACAAAGTTTCTGCCACCCTTGACTTAGGCGGCACCATCGAATCACGGGGCGGATTTATCGATATAACCGTTGCCAATGCCTCCGATATTTTGCGACAAACGATTTCGATCGATGGTATTGTAGCGGCAAACACCGTATCTTCGATAGATGGGGGTATATCGATCAGTGGCGGTGCGTTGGGCATTACCGGCAACGGACGCATTAGTGCCGATGCGGACTATGGCAATGCGGGGACTATTACCATCGACAGCGATTCGATCGACAGCAGCGGTACGGTGTCTGCAGTGGCACAAAATGGTATTGGAGGAACCATTAAAGTATCGTTACAACACGGGGCAAACCTAAACGCTAGTACCCGTTTCGCCGTATCGGGACGAACGGGCGGCGGCAAGGTGTCGTTTATTGGCGGTTTGGGCAAAAGTGGTACAAAAATACTAGGCTCTGCGGATTTTCAAGCCGACAGTACGGACGGTAGCGGTGGATACATCGACATCAGCAATAAAGACGGTTTGGTCGGTCTGTTGTCTGGTACCCTATCCGCAACGGGCAAGACACAAGGCGGACGGATTCGTCTGGGCGGGGCGTTTCAAGGCGGGGCATACGACCCAAAAACCAGCCAACTCGACAAAAATACCCAACACCTATTTGTAAGCCGTTGGGCGGATAACAGCGGTCTTGTCCGTACCGGCAAAATGTCGCTAGGTACGGGGGTAAGCGTCGATGTGTCGTCTACATCGGGTACGGGCGGCACGGCGATTGTATGGGCGGATCACACCACCAACACTTATGCGGCTATCGACGCCACCGGTAGCACTGGTGGCGGGGCGGTGGAAATATCGGCTAAAAAAACCGTTGAGAGCTTCGGTTTAAAACGGGTGCAAGCGGGTAACGGGGTGATTTTACTCGATCCGAAAAATGCCACCACAGCATGGGCATCCGCTTTGGGACAGATAAAAAAGTTTGCCCGTGCCTATGACGGTATGGGTCTAAAAGAAGGCGATATTTTTGGCCGCAGTGTATCGCTCAGTGGCGATGGTAAAAAATTGGCTGTGGGGGCACCCCATGATGACAGCGGGGGCGATAAGAAAGGGGCGGTATACCTATATACAGTTGCCCAGTCGCCTTGGGGGCAAACCGTCACCCAAGCGGTAAAAATATCCGATTCCCACCCTGGCGTATCGCTGAGTAACCACGCCCGTATTTCCTTAAAAGACAACGATTATTTTGGCTATAGCGTGTCGTTAAACATTGATGGTAGCAAGTTGGCTGTGGGGGCATACGGCGATGACGATGGCGGCGATTCACGGGGGGCGGCGTATTTGTATACGATTGTTGGGTCGCCTTGGGGGCAAACCGTTACGCAAGCGGTAAAATTGTCTGATTCCCACCCGAAAATCACCTTAAAAGACAACGATAATTTTGGCTATAGCGTATCGTTAAGCGGTAATGGTAACACATTGGCGGTGGGGGCTAATGGCGACGACGATGGCGGCGATTTACGGGGGGCGGTGTATCTGTATACAGTTGCCGGGTCGTCTTGGGGTCAATCCGTTACCCAAGTGGTAAAATTGTCTCAGTTCCATAGCAGCATATCCCTAGATAATGGCGACAGCTTCGGCGACAGTGTATCGCTCAGCGGTGATGGCAGCAAACTGGCTGTGGGGGCTAGTGGTGATGACGATGGAGAAGCGGATAGTGGGGCGGTGTATCTGTATACGATTGCTGGGTCGACCGTTACCCAAGCGGTAAAGCTGTCTAATACCCACGCCAAAGTATCCCTAAAAAATAGCGATTTTTTTGGCACCAGTGTATCGCTCAGCGGTGATGGTAAAAAATTGGCTGTGGGGGCATACGGCGACGACGGCGGCGGCACCGATTTGGGGACAGTGTATCTGTATATGATTGCTGGGTCGACCGTTACCCAAGCGGTAAAACCGTTTCGGTTCCATGCTAGCGTATCCGATAATGGGGACAATTTTGGTATCAGTGTATCGTTAAGTGCCGATGGCAGTAAATTGGCGGTGGGGGCGTCTGGTGATGACGATGGTCCGACACAAGAGAAAAACCAAGGGGCGGTGTATTTGTATACGGTTGCTGGGTCGTCTTGGGGGAAAACCGTAACGCAAGCAACCAAGCTGTCTAATTTTTACACCAGATTATCCTTAAGTAAGGATGATAGATTTGGTAATAGTGTATCGTTAAGCAATGACGGTAGCAAGCTGGCGGTAGGGGCTCGTGGCGATGACGACGGGGGTGGGGTTGGTAATCGAGGGGCGGTGCGTTTGTATACGGTTGGTGGGTCGTCTTGGGGGCAGACGGTTAAGCAAGTGGTAAAGCTGTCTGATTTCCATGCGGAGGTATCTTTAAGCGATGGTGATAACTTTGGTTGGGGTGTATCGTTAAGCGGTGATGGCACAAAGCTAGCGGTGGGGGCTGTAGGGGATGACGGTGCGGGGGATGACCAAGGGGCGGTGTATCTGTATACACTTACTGAATCTGGAAAGTCTTGGGGGCAAACGGTTAAACAAGCGGTAAAACTTTCGCATGGGGCATCTATAAAACTTGCAAATGGGAACAATGACACTATTTCTTTGGACGATTATGATAGTTTTGGTAGTAGTGTATCGCTGAGTAATGATGGTAGCAAATTGGCTGTCGGGGCTAGTGGTGATGACGATGGGGGTAGTGATTTAAGTGCAAATCGAGGGGCGGTGTATTTGTATCTTATTGATAAATCTGGTGCATCTGGTGCCACATGGGGCAGCAAGGTAACGCAAGCGGTAAAACTTTCGCATGGGGCATCTATAAAACTTGCAAATGGGAACAATGACACTATTTCTTTGGACGACAATGATTGGTTTGGTATTAGTGTATCGTTAAGCGATGATGGCGGCAAGTTGGCTGTGGGTGCAAATTGGGATGACGACGGGGGTACGAATCGAGGGGCGGTGTATTTGTATACGGTTGCCGGGTCGCCTTGGGGAAGTGCTGTTACACAAGCGGTAAAACTTTCGCATGGGGCATCTATAAAACTTGCAAATGGGAACAATGGCATTGTTTCTTTGGACGATGGTGATGAGTTTGGGCATAGTGTATCATTAAGCGATAATGGGAGCAAGTTGGCTGTGGGGGTTCCCGATGATGGTGATGGTGGCAATTTACGGGGGGCGGTGTATTTGTATACGGTTGCCGGGTCGCCTTGGGGAAGTGCTGTTACACAAGCGGTAAAACTTTCGCATGGGGCAGCTCTATCATCTGGCACTATTTCTTTGGACAATAACGATTATTTTGGCTCCAGTGTATCGTTAAGCGGTGATGGGGCAGGTAATGACGGAGCGAGATTGGTTGTTGGGGCATATGGGGACGACGACGGGGTATCGGCAAGTGGGGCGGTGTATTTGTATATTATTGGTAAATCTAGTGCATCTGGTGCCACATGGGGCAGCAAGGTAACGCAAAAGAAAAAATTGTCTAATTTCGATGACAGCGTATCCCCTTTTCGTGAACACGGTTTTGCCAGCAGTGTGTCGCTGAGTAATGATGGTAGCAAATTGGCTGTGGGGGCTACTTGGGATGATACGGAGGGTAACAGTATGAATAGCGATCGGGGGGCGGTGTATCTGTATACGGTTACTGAGTCGTCTTTCGGGCAAACGGTTACGCAAGTAAGAAAATTGTCTGATGCCGATAGCGACATATCCCTAGATCTAGATAATGATGATGGGTTTGGTTTTAGTGTATCGTTAAGTGGTGATGGCAGCAAATTGGCGGTGGGGACTCCCGCTGATGATGATGGGGGTTGGAATAAGGGGGCGGTGTATTTATTTACAGTTGCCGGGTCGTCTTGGGGACAAAAGGTTACTAAAACGGTAAAATTGTCTGATTCCCATGAGAAAGTATCCTTAGAACATAGAGATGGTTTTGGTTTTAGTGTATCGCTAAGTAGTGGTGGGGGCGAGTTGGCTGTGGGGGCTGTCGGTGATGACGATGGGGGGGGAGACAACAAAGCCAATAGGGGAGCGGTGTATTTGTACACAGTTGCCGGATCGGACTGGGGGGATACCGTTACGCAAGTGAAAAAATTGTCTAATAACAATGGTAGTAGTGGTAAATTTAGGGTTACACTCGATAATGAAGATCATTTTGGTTGGAGTGTATCGCTAAGTAGTGGTGGAAGCAAGTTGGCTGTGGGGGCGATTGGTGATGACGATGGGGGGATTGACAGGGGGGCGGTATATTTGTATACGGTTACTGGATCGGACTGGGGGGATACCATTACGCAAGTGAAAAAATTGTCTGATAACAATGGTGATAGTGGTAAATTATTTAAGGTTGCACTCAATAACAAAGATCATTTTGGTTTTGGGGTTTCTTTAAGCAGTGATGGCAGCAAATTGGCGGTGGGAGCTCCGGGTGATGGAAAATTTGACAGGGGGGCGGTGTATTTGTATACACTTAAGAAGCCTTGGGAGAATTGGGGGGAAACTGTTACGCAAGCAGAAAAACTGTCACATGCTCACGACAGAATATTTTTAGATCCTGTTGATATTTTTGGTTGGAGTGTATCGTTAAGCGGTAACGGTAAAAAATTGGCTGTAGGGGCTTTTGCCGATGACGATGGGGGTGGCAATGATGGGGCGGTGTACTTGATAAATATACCTGATGTTATCGATGTGGCAGGATTGCAAAACCGATTAAATGGGGGTGGAAACTTACAAATTGTTGCCAGTAATGATATTGTTATAAACCATACTATAACCGCCACACAAGGTACATTAACTTTAATCGCTGGGCGGTCGATTGCCATTAATGCCGATGTAACAGTTGCTGGTGGGCTTGTGTTAAAAGCCAATAACACCAGTTATGTGAGAGGTGCATACAACGATGATGGTAAATCGGATGTAAGATATCGGGACACAGGCAAAGCCGAAATCACCGTTGCCACAGGTACAACCATATCTGCGGACAGTGGGGATGTGTTTGTCAAAATGCTGACGGGCGGCAGCGGTGCTATTGCTAGCAAAAAACAAACGGGTAACATCACCGTATACAAAGCGGACGGTAAACGGGTCAGTATTATACACTCGGGGACAACCGATGGTAATAATGATTCGGAAATTATCATTCTGAGCGGTGGTCGAATCACTTCCAAAGGTGCCAGCCTTGCATCGGGAGCTGTAGGTATCGAATTGGTGGCAGACAAATTTACCAACAATTCGGACAGTAATGCCTTATCTGTAACAAGTGGGCGCTACTTGGTATGGACAAAAACCCATGCGGATAACACTATGGGGGGGATAGCGCGCCCCTTTACCCAATACGATTTAACACACGACAAAAGCACAGCGTTTTATACGAATGGCGTTAGCGATAGCCAAAAATCTGGTTTTATATACAGCAGTAGCAAAAGTGACGAGAGAAACCCCAATGGTGATAAAGATTTAAGCAACACCCCCAATAGCGGCGGTGGCGGCGGTGGCGGCGGTGCTGGTGGTGCGGCGGCTGTCGTATTGGTAGGTGCCGGCGTTGCCATAGCTGTGGGCGGTATCGGTGGCGGTGCTGCCGCTGCTGGTGCTGCCGCTGGTGCTGGTGCTGCTGGTGCTGGTGTTGGTGCTGCAGGCGGTGCTGGTGCTGCTGGTGCGGGCGGTGCTGCTACTGTCCCCACCGTCCCCACCGCCCCCACTGCCCCCGTTGGCAGTATCGACACCATCTTTAACAGCGGCTTATATGCTTATTTAAACGGTATCGACATGTGGGCGATTTCCTACCCGTTACAGACACCGCCCGTACGCACCATCTTTAACACGCCCGTCCCCCAAAAGGTAACATATAAAGCCAAATACACCACTACATACGACATGGCGTTTTTGGCACGCAACATCAAGGCACAACAAGCGGTACCCCTGTATGAATTGAACGAACACCTTTACGAAACCTTAAAACAGATATTCGTACAACAGCCCACACCCACCCGTAAAACCGCCCGTACCCATACGGCACTGTTATAAAAAAACCCTTTTCGCCCTTTTCGCCCTTGCGAAATAATAAAAAATAGTATAGAACTTGCAACGGGTCATCCCTTTGTAACACACGAAAAGCGAGTATATATAACATGCCAAAAAGAACGGACATCCAGTCGATTATGATCATAGGGGCAGGGCCTATTGTCGTCGGTCAAGCATGCGAATTTGATTATTCGGGAACACAAGCCTGTAAAGCGTTGCGAGAAGAGGGCTATAAAGTTATTCTGGTAAATTCTAATCCGGCAACCATTATGACCGACCCGAATATGGCGGATGTAACCTATATCGAACCCATCACCCCCGATACAGTGGAAAAAATCCTTGTCAAAGAACGCCCCGATGCATTGTTGCCGACTATGGGCGGGCAAACCGCCTTAAATACCGCATTGGCATTGGAATCGAGCGGCGTTTTGCAACGGCTGGGTATCGAAATGATCGGGGCAAAAGCCGATGTCATCGACAAAGCCGAAGACCGGCATCGCTTTAAACAAGCGATGACAAAAATTGGTTTAAAAACCCCCACTTCGATACAGATTGGCTCTGTGGAACAAGCGGAAAACGCCTTGCAGCTGGTGGGGCTGCCGGCGATTATCCGCCCCAGCTTTACTATGGGCGGCACCGGCGGCGGCATCGCTTATACTAAGGCAGAATACATCGACATTGTCAGTCGTGGCATCGACGCCTCCCCCGTATCTACCGTATTGGTCGAGCAATCTGTATTAGGGTGGAAAGAATACGAAATGGAAGTGGTGCGGGACAAAGACGATAACTGTATTATCGTCTGTGCCATTGAAAATATCGACCCTATGGGGATACACACGGGCGACAGTGTTACCGTCGCCCCAGCACTGACCTTAACCGACAAAGAATATCAAATTATGCGCAACGCCTCGATTGCTGTGTTGCGCGAAATTGGCGTCGAGACCGGCGGATCTAATGTGCAATTTGCGGTCGATCCACAAAATGGCGATTTAATCGTTATCGAAATGAACCCACGGGTATCGAGGTCATCGGCACTTGCCTCAAAAGCCACCGGTTTTCCCATTGCCAAAGTAGCGGCAAAATTGGCGGTGGGATATACTCTCGACGAATTGCAAAACGATATTACTCAGGTGACGCCTGCATCGTTCGAACCGACCATCGACTATGTGATTACCAAAATGCCCCGCTTTACTTTCGAAAAATTTTCTGGGGCAAAGGACAATTTAACCACGGCGATGAAATCCGTAGGCGAGGCTATGTCCATCGGGCGGTGCTTTGCCGAAAGTTTGCAAAAAGCCTTACGGTCTATGGAAACCGGCGTGACCGGTCTCGACGAAGTCGTGTTGCCACACGCTGTAAACAGCGATGGACAGGTCGATATGGCAATGGTCGAATCGGCTCTTATTCCACAAAAACCGGATCGCATCCTAAAAATCGCCCAAGCGTTGCGATACGGTATGAGCCGCCACCGCATCCACCAAGCCACCAAAGTAGACCTGTGGTTTATCGAACAAATCGACCTGTTGGTACAGGCAGAACAACGGATTATCGATGGCGGATTGCCGCAAACCGCCCTAGAGATGCAAGATATAAAGCAAATGGGGTTTTCCGATGCAAGGCTTGCCAAGTTGGCGGGCGTTACTGCCCGGCAAGTGTACGACATACGACAAAAACTCAACATCAACCCCGTATACAAGCGGATCGATACCTGTGCCGCAGAATTTGCCAGCCAAACCCCGTACATGTACAGCACATACGAAGGCAACGGTATCACCCCCGCTGTATGTGAAGCCCATATTTCAGACCGTAAAAAAGTTATCGTCTTAGGCGGCGGACCCAACCGTATTGGACAGGGTATCGAATTCGATTATTGCTGTGTACATGCGTGTTATGCGTTGTCCGCTGCGGGGTACGAAACGATTATGGTCAATTGCAACCCAGAAACCGTGTCGACCGATTATGACACTTCGGACAGACTGTATTTTGAACCGCTACACGACGAGGATGTGATCTCCCTCATCGACAGGGAACGGCAGAGCGGCGAAGTTGTCGGCGTGATTGTACAATTTGGCGGACAAACGCCGCTAAAATTGTCGCAAGTTTTGGGCGAATATGGCATTCCTATTTTGGGGACTTCGCCCGATGCTATCGATTTAGCCGAAGACCGGGAACGGTTTCAAGCCCTGTTGCACAAACTCGACTTACGGCAGCCGCCAAACGGTATTGCCACCAGCGTCGAACAGGCGGTTGTTATCGCCGAAGACATTGGCTATCCGGTTGTGGTGCGTCCCAGCTATGTACTGGGCGGGCGGGCGATGGAGATTGTCCACGACGAAACCGCTTTGCGACACTATATGGCAACGGCTGTGGAAGTGTCCGGTAACAGCCCGGTTTTGGTCGATTATTACTTAGCGGATGCGGTGGAAATCGACCTCGATGCCTTGTGCGATGGCACCGATGTATTTGTGGCGGGGATTATGGAACACATCGAAGAGGCGGGGATTCACTCCGGCGACAGTGCCTGTGCCTTGCCTCCGTATACCCTAGACCAAGACCTACAAGACGAAATGCAGCGGCAGGCGACCCTGTTGGCACACGGACTAGGCGTTGTCGGCTTGATGAATGTACAATTCGCCATTCAAGACCGGCAGGTGTTTATCTTGGAAGTCAATCCCCGGGCATCGAGAACCGTACCGTTCGTGGCAAAAGCCACAGGGGTTGCAGTGGCAAAAATCGCCTCGCTGTTGATGGTGGGGCAAAAACTGGCGGATATGGCGTTGCCCACCACGCCAAAAAGCAACCGCATTGCGGTAAAAGAATCCGTATTTCCGTTTAATCGCTTTCCCGGTGTCGATGTTATCTTGGGGCCAGAAATGCGGTCGACCGGCGAAGTTATGGGCATCGATGCAGATTTTGGCTTGGCGTTCCTAAAAGCCCAAATGGGGGCAGGCATGCGGCTGCCCAAATCCGGCAAAGTGTTTATATCGGTCAAAGAATCCGATAAACCCCGAGCGGTCGCCCTTGCCAAACGGTTGGTAACATTGGGGTTCGAGATTTTGGCAACAGGGGGGACACAACAATACTTCGGTGAACACGGTGTCGCCGCTACCCGCATTTATAAAGTGGCAGAGGGCAGACCGCATATTTGCGATGCCATTGTCAATGGGGAAGTCGACTTGGTATTTAACACCGTAAGTGGCGAAATGTCGATAAAAGATAGTTTTTCCTTGCGTAACGATACGCTTATGAATAAAATACCCTACTACACGACTATGAACGGGTTCGAGGCGACTGTGCGGGCTTTGGAGTCGCAAGCGAAACAAGATTTTGATGTGATAGCCGTACAGCGGTACTTTAAGGAACACTAAAATATATATTTGGGAAAAAATGACATGCAAAAAATACCTTTGACCAAGCAGGGCTACGATGTGCTGCAAGAGGAGCTAAAAAAACTGCGGGACACAGAAAGACCCGCCGTCATCACAGCCATCGCCGAAGCCCGTGAACACGGCGATTTATCAGAAAATGCCGAATACCACGCCGCCCGAGAAAAACAATCGTTTATCGAAGGACGCATAAACGAACTAGAAGCCATCATATCCTCAGCCGAAGTCATCGACCCCATAGGCATAGCCAGCGATAAAGTCACCTTCGGGGCAACCGTCATCATCGCCGATTGCCAAACAGACGCCGAAAAATCCTACACCATAGTAGGCGACCCAGAAGCCGACCTATCACAAGGCAAAATATCCATATCCTCCCCCGTAGCAAGAGCGTTAATAGGCAAACAACAGGGCGACACAGTACAAGTACAAGCCCCCGCCGGTACGATTGAATACGAAATTGTGGAGATTGCATATAAATAGGCTGTTTGTTGTTTAGTGGTGTATACCTTATAAAAGTATTGCACAGTATCAAATAATATGTTACTATCACGCTAGGGGTAAGCATATGCAATAACAGACGGAATTTTTTAAAATCGATACCCACTGCATGATATTTTATTAGAAAGTTTAAAAAATGGATCAGGTCATACAAAATTTTAGAACAACAATTTCATACATTAGATAAACAGAAATGAAGTTTATAATAAAAGTATGTATGTTGCTTATGTTGAACTCCGCATATGCTGCAAAGTATATATTAACTGTAAAGCGTATCGATGGAAATTGGTATGAAACAACCGATGGAAAATATCTCATCCGTACCAAATATTGTTATGAATATGGATATGCAGAAGACATTATATTAAAGTATGAAAAGTACGCATACGACAATTACATTTTCTTTATAGATAGTGGTGAAAAATGTGATTTAGACTCTATTTATGTAAAATTATAGTATATATACAAACATTTTTATCAATAAAAACAATATGATAATATAATACATGTATTTTTTTGTATTTCTTTCTTGCCATCTTCTTTTATTTTATGTATAGTGTACTTGTGATGATTCGATGACATATTTTAACCCTAGATATACTGAAAGGAAAACAAAATGGCGTATCGTAGAAATAGTGGATGGGACGATTCAATTGAAATGTGTTGTTTGTTAATTATGAGAATGTGCTACAGGAATATAGAAACAACAAGAGGTACACTATGTGATAGACTTGCAGAACATTGCGGTGTTCTAGGTAGCAGTTTAAAAGCCAAAGTTTCTGATTATAAAAAACTTTGTAATGAAAAAAGAGAACATAAATGTTCTAGTAATAGTATTAGAATATATAATCAATACGAAAAACACTCCATAGAACAACTTAAAAAAGAGATAGTTAAAATCGCAAGTGAAGCAATTAAAAAGTGGTTAAAGTTAGACATATTAAGTTTGTCATAGTATCTCCTTTCTAGCCATAGACCAGTGATGTATTTCACTGGTCTTTTGGTTGGTCAATATAGTATTTTATTAGAAAGCTTAAAAAATGGATAAGGTTATACAAAATTTTAGAACAACAATTTCATACATCATGGAACATGAAGCCGTACTAAAAAGCGAAGACGGTATATCGCCTATTGATGTGGTGCGTAAATTAGCGGAGTATACGCAGTGTTTGGAGTCTCAAAACCCGCATACGCAAATACCTAAAGACGATACAACAAATGTTGTTGTAGAAAATTCTGTATACACAACACAGGAAAATGACGAAATAAACAAAGTCAAACGCAAAGTGCCTAGATGGCATAACAATCGCTATAGAATCTGCAGTCAAATATTGCAGGCATATTTTGATTGTAAACGCCAAACAGACCATATCACCAAACACCAATTTTGTGTAAAAAATAAGGGCATTCAAAATTTTTGTAGCAATTTTACACAAATGTGTAACATAGCCCCTAGAAACCACGCAAAAGTATTTCATGTCCAAGACGATGGCGAAGTGGTCTTATGGCAACCTGTGGCGGCGTATATCGAAAAAATATGGCACCAAACATAAGATTTTTTGCAAAAAGTAACGGATTTATATGGGCGTTGGTTCCGTATGTTAATATTATATATGCTCTGTTTGGGTGATAGATATTTATAATAGCCGATATATTTCAAAAGCATACCCATCTAAAAAATATTGCACAGTAGCAAATAATATGTTACTATCGTACTTAGGAGTAAACATGTGCAACAACAGACAGAAGCCTTTTTTAAGGGGAAAGTTATGACATTGGATGAGTTATCAAATATACTTGCAGATATGTATCGTAATTCAGAACATAGAGAAGCAAAATTATCAATTCATCTATTTGGCATAAAGTATGGAAACGAAATAGAAAAAGGTCGACAAACGAAAGAATTTAGCATTAAGGAAATTGTTGAAAAGGCGGATTTACCTGAATCTTATCAAACGGAAGTTAGCGTAGGGGTAAATCTTAGTCGTTATGTGCGGTTAAAATAGATATTATTCGAATATTGTCGACAAAATACCTTGTCAATTTCCCCGTTTCACAGTACATATATACCCATAGCTATACACTGTGTAAAGGACACAATATGAGTGAGTTATCGCACATCAGGAATTTTTCTATTGTTGCCCATATTGATCATGGGAAATCGACTCTTGCGGATCGGTTGATTCAGACTTGTGGCGGGCTGAGCGATCGGGAGATGCACGGGCAGGTTCTGGATAGTATGGATTTGGAACGGGAGCGGGGCATTACCATCAAAGCCCAAACCTGCCGATTGCTGTATACAGCCAAAGACGGTAAACAATATACTTTAAACCTGATGGACACGCCGGGGCATGTGGATTTTTCTTACGAGGTATCTCGGTCGTTGTCTGCTTGTGAGGGGGCGTTGTTGGTGGTCGATGCGTCGCAAGGGGTGGAAGCCCAGACGCTTGCCAATGTGTATTTGGCGATCGATGCGGATCTGGATTTATTCCCGGTGTTAAACAAAATAGACCTGCCCGCCGCCGAACCGCATCGGGTCAAACAGCAGATCGAGGATGTTATCGGTATCGGCACAGAAAACGCCATTGCCATATCGGCAAAAACCGGGTTAGGTATCGACCAAGTATTGGAATCTATCGTCACCGAATTGCCCCCGCCTACGGGGGAAGTCGACGGGGATTTACAGGCTTTATTGGTCGACAGCTGGTATGATGCGTACTTGGGGGTGGTGATTTTGGTACGGGTGAAAAATGGCGTTCTCAAAAAAGGCGATAAAATCCGTATGTTGTCGACCGGTGCCGATTATGGGGTCGACAGGGTGGGTATTATGACGCCTAAGGGGGTGATGGTGGATGCGTTGGCAGCTGGGGAAATCGGCTTTATTACCGCCTCGATAAAATCGGTCAAAGACTGCCATGTAGGCGATACGATTACCCACGCCAGAAAACCTTGTACACAGATGTTGGCGGGGTTTCAGCCGTCTGTACCGGTGGTATTTTGCGGACTGTTTCCCACCGATCAAGGGCAATTCGAACTGTTGCGGGACAGCTTAGAAAAACTCGCCTTAAACGACAGTTCGTTTCACTTCGAACAAGAGGGGTCTACCGCTTTGGGGTTGGGGTTTCGCTGTGGATTTTTGGGTATGTTGCACCTTGAAATTATCCAAGAACGCTTAAGCCGGGAGTTCGACCTCGATCTTATCACCACCGCCCCTAGTGTGGTGTATACATTTGAGCTGACCGATGGGAAGTACATGGAAATTCATAACCCGGTGGATTTTCCCGATGTGTCCCGTATCAAACAAGTACAAGAACCGTGGATTCGGGCGACTATTATGGTGCCAGATGCCTATTTGGGGGCGGTTTTGACTCTGTGTACAGACAAGCGAGGGCGACAGCTGGATTTAACTTATGTGGGGGCACGGGCAATGGTTGTATACGCTCTGCCCCTAAACGAAGTGGTGTTCGATTTTTACGACCGCCTAAAATCGGTTACCAAAGGCTACGCATCGTTCGACTACGAACAAAGCGGCTATGAAGTGGGCGATCTTGTCCGGGTGCAAATTCTGGTAAATGGGGAAGCGGTCGACAGTTTATCGATGATTGTCCACCGTACCCAAGCGGAATATCGGGGCAGACGGATGTGTGAACGCTTAAAAGACCTTATTCCAAGACACCTGTTTAAAATTCCCATTCAAGCGGCTATTGGCGGTAAAATCATCGCTCGTGAAACCATCGCCGCCATGCGTAAGGATGTGACCGCCAAGTGTTATGGGGGCGATGTCAGCCGCAAGCGAAAACTACTCGACAAGCAAAAACAAGGCAAAAAACGCATGCGTCAATTCGCCAATGTGGACATTCCACAATCGGTATTTTTGGACGCTTTAAAGATGGATGATAATTAATACACATATTCCCGTTTGACTTTATACCCAAACAAGAGTAGTATGGCGGGATATTTCACGGGATATTTCATAGGAATACGAAAAGGAGAGAAAAAATGCGTCCAGAAAGTTTACAATTTTTACAAACCTATTTAAACACACCCGCCCCCGTAACGCAGGAAGTGGGCGGACAAAAGCTGTGGATCGACTATGTTTCCCCTTATGTGGATCAGGTGTTTACCGATGCCTATGGCAGTGTGGCGGCGGTTGTAAATCCAGATAACGACTACAAAGTGGTCATCGAAGCACATGCGGATGAAATCGCATGGTTCGTACATTATATCGATGACAAAGGTTATATTTTTGTGGTTAGGAATGGCGGCTCCGATCATCAGATCGCTCCGTCTATGCGGGTGCATATACACGGCGATAAAGGCACTGTAAACGGTGTCTTCGGCTGGCCCGCTATCCATGTGCGGCAGGGCAAAGATAAACACCCAGAGGTAGACAATATTTATATCGATGTGGGGGCGGAAAACAAACAACAGGTGCTAGACATGGGAATCGACATCGGTACGATTGTTACTTACCAAGACGGGTTTATGACCATGAACGATGATAAATATATTGTCTGCCGGGCTCTCGATAACCGTATAGGGGGTTTTGTCATTGCCGAAGTAGCTCGCACTTTAAAACAACAAAACATCGATGTGCCGTTTGGGCTGTATATCGTAAACGCTGTACAAGAAGAAATTGGTCTCAAAGGTGCCCAGATGATGGCACATAACATTCAGCCCGATTGTGCTATTGTTATCGATGTGGGGCACGATACCCAATCGCCCATGTACGACAAGAAAAAACAAGGGGATTTTGCCGTTGGCAAGGGGCCTATTATCGATACTTCTGCTGCTGTACATTTAAAGTTGCGGGACAAAATGATTGCGGTTGCTAAGCAAAATAACATTCCTTATCAACGCTCTGCTTCGTCCCGTTATAATGGTACCGATACCGCTTCGTTTGCCTATTCTAATAGCGGTGTGCCATCGGCTTTGATGTCGCTTCCTTTGAAATATATGCACACTACTGTTGAGACTGTTCGGACTTGTGATATTCAATCTTGTATCGACTTGTTTGTTGGTACTTTGCGGGTGTTGGAATATGGCGATGATTTTAGTTATTTTTGACCGATGGGGGCTAGCCCCCATACCCCCATTTTTCTCTTTTTTTTCATTGGGAAAGTGTGCTGGCACCGGATTCTAGTTTTACGGAGTCTTTTATAGCTTTTTCACCCTGCTTAATTTTGTTTTTGATGACGGGGTCATTAGCGGCGGCTTGTCCGGCTTGTTTTAGTTTTGCAACAATAGTATCTTGCAGCTGTTTGGGAAAAGTTTGTGCCAGCCCGTTCGACAGTCCCCTGATAAACGGTTCTGATTGGGCGTCTGTGATGATGGCGGGCATACGGTTTTGTACTATCGATGCCAGCCCCATATACACTATGGATATAACCAATACCCCTTTGCCGATACCGAACAAAAAGCCTAAGGTTTGGTTAATACGGGACAGGGCAGAAATGGCTAACATGCGGTTTATAATAAATGATATAACATAAAATATCACCAAATACACCACAAAAGCGGTGGTAATAGCCACGCCGATCACAATGTTTTCCGACTCGATATAAGGGGTATAAAACGGCATAAAGTAGGCGTAAGTGTACATGGTTAAATAAATGGCGATAACCCATGACGCCAAATGTAGTATTTCCTGTATTATCCCCTGCATAAACGAACGGACAGCAAAAAACAACAAAATTAAGGCAACGATGCCGTCGATAATATTTATTTCCATAATGTTACATTCTCCTACCTAGAATCGATTGTGTACAGTATACCCTATATATCACAGATTGTGTTATATAAATTTTGCACACTGCTTATTTTATGTATATTGATGTGCGGTTGTGTAGGCATCTTTTGCTGATTTTTGGGACAAAAGCCCTGTTTAAAGCCCAATTTGACGGATTCTTTTATTCTGGTTTCTGTTTGGGTAACGGTGCGGATGTCGCCGGTTAAGCCGACTTCGCCAAAAAATATACTGTGCACAGGTAGCGGCTTTTGTAAATGGGCGGATATAACCGCCGCCATACACGCCATATCACAAGCGGGTTCGGTTATTTTTAATCCACCGGCAACATTTAAGTACACATCATAGCCAGACAACGGCAGTGCCGCACAGTTTTCCAGTACCGCAAGTATCATCGCAAGGCGGTTGCTATCCCACCCCACCACAGAGCGTTTCGGGGCAGCGTAGGGGGTTGGATTGACCAACGCTTGGATTTCCACCAGCATCGGGCGGGTGCCTTCGACCCCTGCAAATACGGCAGATCCAGAGGCTTGGTCGTTTAGGGTTGACAAAAATATAGCCGAAGGATCGGGAACTTCCATCAGCCCCGATGCGGTCATGTCGAATACACCGATTTCGTCATTGGCACCAAAGCGGTTTTTGACACTTCTTAAAATGCGGTATTGGTGGGTGCGTTCGCCTTCGAAGTATAACACTGTATCGACCATGTGTTCCAGCACTCTTGGACCGGCGATGGCACCGTCTTTGGTAACATGCCCGACAATAAACACACAGGTGCCGTGTTGTTTGGCTACCCGTACCAATTCGCCGGCACACGCCCGCACTTGGGCGACCGTGCCGGGGGCGGAGTCGATAGCGTCTAGGTACATGGTTTGTATCGAATCGACAATGATGACTTTGGGGGCGTTCGGGGATTCTAAGGTTGCCAAAATATCGTTCATATTGGTCGATGCCGCCATGTGTACAGGGGTTTTACTGACCCCCAACCGCACCGCTCGCAAGCGAATTTGGTCGATGCTTTCTTCGCCCGACACATAAGCGGTCGGCACCGCCGCACTCAGGGAGGCGGATATTTGCAACAACAATGTGGATTTGCCAATGCCCGGATCGCCGCCGATGAGGGCAACCATACCGTGTACCAAGCCGCCGCCACAGACCCGATCGAATTCGTTAATGTGGGTGCTAAATCGGTGTTGTGCTGGGTTTTTATCGCTTAAGCGTTCGAACGACAAACGGCGGCCGCCCTGTCGTTTTGCCCCCTTGTTGTTGAGGGCAACGGTGGTGTTTTGTTTTTCCTCGATAGTGTTCCACGCTTGGCACGCATCGCACTTTCCCGCCCATCTGGCGGTGATAGTGCCACAGCTGTTGCAGACAAATTGGGACGGGGTTTTTGCCATATTATTAGGAATTGCCCTTTGCCCAAGCAATCGGACCTTCGCTCAGCCCGTTGATAAATTGATGCACAAACGGATTGTCGGTAGTGTTCATATCGTCCACCGTGCCATGCCAGACAATTTTACCGTCATACAAGAACGCCACTTTGTCGGCGACTCGGCGGGCGGATCCGATGTCGTGGGTGATGGTGATAGCGGTTGCCCCGATGGCTTTTACCGTGTGTTGTATCAGCTCATCGATAGTGGTGGTGGTGATGGGATCCAGCCCGGTTGTCGGCTCATCGAACAATATAATATCGGGCGATGCGGCGATTGCCCGTGCCAGTGCCACCCGCTTACGCATACCGCCGGACAAATCGGCGGGGGAGGTTGTTGCCACCGATTTTGACAACCCCACTTTACTAAGACACTCATACACCGTGTGCATCACTTGGTGTAGTTTCTTGCCCCTGCCAGCGGTGAGGGCAAAGGCGATATTTTCAGCTACCGTCATCGAGTCGAACAACGCCCCATTTTGAAACAGCATACCAATTTGGGCGTTTACCTTTGCCCGTTGCGATTCGCCCATGTGGGTGGTGTCCACAGAATCGATAAACACTTGCCCACTGTCTGGGGTCAACAGCCCCATCATACACTTTAACAACACCGATTTACCGGTGCCCGACCCGCCCAGAATAACCAGACTTTCGCCGGCTGGAATGTCGAGACACACATCGGATAACACGGTGTTGTCGCCAAACGATTTACAGATGTTTTTAAACGATACTTTGGGGGGGGATACTGTCATATTAAATCCATTTTACAAACACTTCGGTAACGCCATAATTGGCGATTAAAATCAGCACACTCGACCATACGACCGCATTGGTGGTCGCCCGTCCTACGCCTTCGGCACCGCCTTTTGAGCTGTACCCTTGATAACAGCCGACAATGGTGGTGATAAAGCCAAATATGGTGGCTTTTACCAATCCGGATATAACCCCCATAGTCTTTAACGATTCGATGGTTGCCAGCATGTATTCTGTATTCGGCAGCCCCATTTTGTGGACGCTGACCAAATAGCCGCCAAGGATACCGATAACATCGCCAATCAGTACCAATATGGGCAAGGTTAAAATACCGGCTAGGACTCTTGGCACAATCAGGTATCGTTTTGGGTTTGTCGCCAAAGTGGTCAAGGCGTCTATCTGTTCCGTAACCCGCATAGTACCGATTTCAGCGGCAATCGATGCCCCAATCCGCCCCGCTACCATTAATCCCGTTAGCACCGGGGCAAGCTCTTGGGTAATGGCAAGCACAATCAGGTTGGGCACGGTGGCAATGGCGATGTCTTGGCTGATACCGGTAAAGCTTTGCAGGGCTAGTACCATACCGGCAAATAAAGTGGTCATGCCTACCACCGGCAATGAATAATAGCCAATGTTGATACATTGGGCGATAAAAATTTTGCCATAAAACGGCGGGGTGAAAATTTTTATCAGACTGGAGGCACTAAAGTGTATGATAGCCCCGATATTTTCTAATATCGCCAGTATCGATGCCCCAATAATTTGAAAAAATCGCATGTTATGCCTCGTGTTTATGCGGGTGTTGTGGGTGTTCTTTGTGGGCAGTATACACTTTTTCGACCCGTTCGCCAATGGTGCAAAGTATCATATGCGGCGGCAGGGCGGTTTTTTTGTGGATATGGCGTACGCTTTGGGCGTCCTTAAACAGGGTGATACGGTCGCCCAGCTGTGGTTGTGGCACATGCGATATGTCGACACACATGGAATCCATCGATACCCTGCCGACTACGGGACAGGGGATATGGTTGTGGTATACGGTGGTACAGTTGGAATACGGGGTGCCGATACCATCGTTATAGCCGATGCCTAGCGTGGCGATTGTGGCGGCGGCAGCGGCGGTATAGGTGCCGTTATATCCCACCGTTTCCCCGGCGGCGATGTGGGTGATATGGATAATCGGGGCGGTGCATGCGACCGCACAGGTCAAACCGTGTGCATCCGTGTTGATACCGTACAGCCCGATACCGATTCGCACCATATCCGCATGGTATTTCTTGCCCAAAAATACCCCGTCCGAATTGCACATCGACAGCGGTTTTTTAGGCAAATTTTGAATAGCGGCGTGGAATCTGTGGTATTGGCTGGGGTTTTCCGGACTATCGCCCATTTCGGCAGACTGTAAGTGCGTCATATAGCCGATAATGTTTTTATCTGTATGGGTTTTTATATGCTGTATTATGTGGGCTCTAGCGGTGCTGTGGTGTATCCCCAAGCGATTCATACCCGTATCGATATGCAGCCAACAGGGTACGGATTGTGTGTGTACCAATTGTGCCGGGTGGTTGATGACAGCGGTTAAGTGATGTTGTGTGTACAGGGCGGGGTCGAATATGCCTTCCAGCACGATAATTTCGGTGGCTGTATTGTTTAGGTGCGTGCGTAAGGCTATTGCCTCTTGCAGGGTTGCCACCCAAAAGGTACGGCACCCCACCGCCCATAGGCATTCGGCAACGGCTGTCACACCACAGCCATAAGCATTGGCTTTTACCACCGCCGACACGGTAACCCCATCGCCACACAATGTGCGATAGCGGTGCCAGTTGTGTTGTATCCGTGCGGTGTCGATATGCAGTGCGGGCGGGGCGGGGCGGGCGGGGGGGACAGAGGGTATAGCGGGCATATGCTTATTCATGGTGGGTGTCCAAGTCGCCAAATTTGGTAAATTCTGGATTAAAGAACAGCTCGACAGTGCCGACCGCTCCGTGCCGTTGTTTGGCAATAATCAGTTCCGCTTTGTTGCGGGCGTCGTGTATTTTTGTGTTGTGGCGTTCGACTCGTGCCATGTATTTATCGTCTGCTTCGTTATCCCGTTGTTCTGGGTGGGCGTCTTTGAGGTAGTATTCCGCACGATAGATAAACATCACCACATCGGCATCTTGTTCGATCGACCCGGATTCCCGCAAATCGGCAAGTTGTGGGCGTTTGTCTTCCCGTTGTTCCACCGCCCGGGACAGTTGCGACAGGGCGATAACCGGCACATTTAAATCTTTGGCAATAAGTTTTAAATGGCGGGTGATTTCTGAGACTTCGTTGACTCGGTTGTCGTAGCGTTTGCCGGCGGGGCCTTGTAGCAGCTGTAAATAATCGACGACAATCGCATCGAGACCAAATTTGCGTTGTTGGCGGCGGGCTTTTTGCCGCATAGCGGTTACCGATAAGCCGGGCGTATCATCGATATATAACGGGGCTTGGTTGATGTTGGCAACTGTGCTGCACAGGGTGGTAAAGGCAGTTTCGTCTATGTCCCCCCGGCGGATTTTGTCTGAGGGAATTTCCGTTTGTTCCGACAAAATGCGGGTGGCAAGCTGTTCGGCACTCATTTCTAGTGAGAAAAACAATACCGTACCGCCATTTTGCCGCTGTTTACCGTTGCTGTCGGTGTATTGTTCGTAGGTTTTTGCCACATGAAAAGCAATATTGGTCACCAAAGCGGTTTTGCCCATAGCTGGGCGTCCGGCAAGAATCAACAAATCGGACGGGTGCAAACCGCCAAGCCGTTTGTCGAGATCGATAAACCCGGTGGCGACACCGACAACAGAGCCATCGGAATTAAAGGCTTCTTCGGCAGATTCGAGGGCTTGGCTGATGGCGGTTTGAAAGTGGATGGTGCCCTTGTCGAGATCGCCTTTTTCTGCCAAGTTATACAGCTGTTGTTCGGCAACTTCAATTTGTTTTTGGGCGGTGTTTTCAAAGTCCAGATCATGGGCGGTCGCCGTCATGTCTGCACCTAATACGACTAACTGCCGGCGGGTATATAAATCGATCAAGGTGTCTTGGTATTCGCTGACATTTATCAGGCTGATAACATCGCTGGCAAGGGTGTTTAGGTATTTTTTGCCGCCCAAAGCCTGCACATTCGGGGTGCTGTCCGCCAAGTGTGCCAGCGTGGCGGGGGTGGCTTTTTGCCCCATATCGACGGTTTGTTTTATCCATGTAAACAGGGTTTGGTGTTCGGGGGCAAAGAAGTGGTCGGCTGTCAGTTTATCCAGTTTTTGATGCAAAATACCATCGTTTCGAAGAATCGCCCCCAACACACTGGCTTCGATGTCCAGATTATGGGGCGGCAGGCTGTCGTTGTCCTGTGCCACCTGTGCCAAAGGCACAGCGGCGGGCGTATTGGCAGAGGGCGTATCGCCCGTATCGTTCTCTGTCGTATCGCTTATGATACCTTCGTATGCGGCATATTCCGTAGTGTCTTGTGTATCGTCCATGTGTATCCTTGTATATGTCGTTTGGTTTGTTAGTGTATCATAATATACGATATTTTTAAATATATAATATTTAGTATCCCTGCCGTAGTTTCTGTACAAAAGCGTTTAAGCCGCTTTGTCGCACCCGTCTTAGGCGTTCCGATTGCAAGATGGCTTTGGCGTCATAGATTGCCCGTTGTAAATCCCGATTCACAATTACCCAGTCGTATTCGGCAAAGTGCGACATTTCATCGGCGGATTTTGCCATCCGTCCCCGTACCACCGTATCCGAATCTTGGGCACGGGTGCGCAGGCGTTTTTCCAAGTCCTCTGTACTGGGGGGCAGGACAAACACTTTTACCAAGTCGTCGTGCATCTGTTCGGCAAGCTGTTGTCCGCCTTGCCAATCGATGTCGAACAACACATCTTGTCCGTCATTTAAGGCTTTGGCGACTGGGGCTTTGGGGGTGCCATAGTAGTTGTCGAACACTTTGGCATGTTCCAATAGTTCCCCAGTATCGACCATATGGGCAAAGCGTTTTTTGCTGACAAAGTAATAATCGACCCCGTCTATTTCGCCCGGTCTAGGCGGGCGGGTGGTAACCGATATGGACATTTTCAAGTTGCTGTCGTCTTGTAGCAATGCCCGGGCGATTGAGGTTTTGCCGGCACCGCTGGGGCTGGAGAGGACAAATAATAATCCACGGCGTTTTATGTGCATGTGTGTTCCTTTAGGGTTGGCTTTGTTTTAAGTGGTTGCGATATACGGACACATTTTTATTGTGTGCGTCTAGGGTCTGTGCGAATACATGTCCGCCATTGGGAGAGGCGACAAAATAATAATAATCGTGCGTTGCAGGGTGCAACACGGATTGTACCGTTTGCAGTCCCACGCTGGCGATAGGCGATGGCGGCAGCCCCTTGCGGGTATAGGTGTTATACGGGCTGTCGTATTTTAAATCCGCTTTGCTGATTGGGCGGTTTAACAGCCCGCTGCCGTTGGTAACCGCATATATGACGGTAGGATCCGATTGTAAGTACATGTTTTTGCACAAGCGGTTTATAAACACCCCGGCGACAATCGGTTGTTCGGCGGCGATACCGGTTTCGCGCTCGACCATCGATGCCAGCACCAACGCCTCCGACAAATTTTTCAGCGGTAGGGTTTTGTCCCGTTGCTGCCACAGGGTTTCGGCAACTGCTAAGTGCAGCTCCTGCATGCGGGCGATGAGGTGTTTGGCGGTGCTGTCCCGTTCGTAAAAGTAGGTTTCTGCCCATATCACTTTGTGCCGGGGTATGGGGGTTTTGTCGCTTATATGGGGGGTGGTTTCGATAATGGTATCCATATCCCCATACCATGTGCCGTTGGTAATGGTGATTTTGCGTTGCTTAACGGTGTAGCTGTCGATGGCGTTTAAAATGTCTATACCCTTCATATGCGGGAATATACTATATTCGCCGGATTTGAGAGTTTTATCCATAATTTTACTGGCAACAAACACAACCATTGCATCCGTTTGTGTCAGCTGGGCGATTTTTTCTGCTATTAGCAAACCAGATGTACCGGTGGCAATAAACAAAATATCGGAGTGCTGTTGCAAAGCGGCTGTATCGATTCTGTTATGCACGCTCAGCCCCCCCAACACAGCGATAGCAAAGGCGTACACGCCGACCATCACATACAGCTGAAAGACGATGTTTTGCAGGGCATTTTTTATCGACATATGCCTACCCGATTAGAAACAAAAAAAACTTTAGGGGGCTTTGCCCCCCGTGCGTTTAATGTGGATTTTACCGCACTTCGTGCGACAAAATACCACACGCACTCCCCCCGGCTCTGCACCACATCGGGCTTACGCCCTCAGCGGTTGCAACCGCCTTTATACAAGGGGGCTTTGCCCCCCGTGCGTTTAATGTGGATTTACCGCACTTCCCGCCGATCGAGCACCACATCGGGCTACCGTCCTCAGCGGTTGCAACCGCTTTTACACAACTCATTCACATAGCGTTAGTCATATCACATTCGAATACTGTAACAGTTAGGCATTTTGTTCGATATAAGACACAGCATCTTGTACGGTTGCGATTTTTTCCGCTGCGTCGTCTGGGATTTCTAGGTCGAACTCTTCTTCGAAAGCCATGACCAATTCCACAGTATCCAAGCTGTCCGCCCCCAAGTCATCGATAAACGAGGCACTTGCCATCACTTTATCTTCGTCAACACCCAAGTGCTCTACTACAATTTTGCTTACGCGTTCTAAAACATCACTCATTTTATTTCCCTTATACAAAAAAAGTTGTCTATACAAAAAAAGTTGTCATCTGGACGAATGTAACAAGTCCCATGTGCTTTTTCAAGTAAAAAATGTGAAAAAACATTTATACCATTATCATACCCCCGTTGATATGTAAAGTATGACCGGTAATATAGCCCGCCATGTCGCTTGCCAAGTACGCTACACCGTTGGCAATATCGGCGGCGGTGCCCATTTTGCCTTGTGGGATTTGCCGCAAGATGGTTTCGGCTTGTTTAGCGTTTAGGGTGTTGGTCATATCCGATGCGATAAACCCGGGGGCGATGTTGTTTACGGTGATGCCCCGGGCGGCGACTTCGTGGGCCAGAGCCTTTGCCATGCCGACCATGCCGGCTTTTGAGGCACAATAATTCATCTGCCCCGGGTTGCCTTGTGTACCGACCACCGAAGTAATATTGATAATACGCCCGTATCGCCGCCGTATCATGGCTTTTGTTGCCGCCCGGCACAGTCTAAATGCGGCGGTCAAATTGACTTGTATAACCGTATCCCAGTCGCTGTCTTTCATCCGCATCGCCAGCCCGTCTTTGGTGATACCGGCGTTGTTTACCAAGATGTCGATACCGCCGGTGGCACTTTCTGCATCCGCATACAAGCGGTCGATAGAATCGTTGTCCGTCAAGTCCGCAGGTATAATATGGACTCGACTGTGCAACTCCGATGCCAGCTGTTGCAGCGGGGCGATACGGGTACCGCTGATACCCACAGTCGCCCCCAAAGAGTGCAAGACTCGGGCGATTTCACTGCCCAAGCCGCCGGAGGCACCGGTTATCAAAGCGTTTTTACCTGTTAAATCAAACATGTTGTTCTCCTCAGTTGTTGTCTGTTACAAAAGTTTCTATATCTTGTGGGGTGTGCAGACTGATAGCGTCCATATTCGGCATCCGCCGCACCATACCCGATAACACTTTGCCCGCCCCTAGTTCTATGAGCCTGTCGACCCCGTGTTGTTGCAGGGTTGCCAGAGTTTCCCGCCATCGCACCCGCCCGCACACTTGGTCGACAAGCCCTTGACGGATGATGTCCGTATTGGTTTGCGGCTGGGCGGTTACATTGGTAACGATCGGCACCAACGGGCGGTTGAATGGCACATTGTGTAACGCCTGTTGCATCGCCTCCCGTGCCGGTGCCATTAGGGGACAGTGAAACGGGGCGGATACGGGCAGTATCATCGCCCGTTTTGCCCCGGCGGTTTTGGCGAGGGCGGTTGCGGTTTCGACCGCCTGTTTGTGTCCGCTGATGACCACTTGCCCGTCGATGTTGTCGTTGGCGGCACTGCATTGATATTGGTCGTTTGAGGCGTCTTGGGCGATGTGTTCGGCGGTGGCAAAGTCGACCCCTAAAATCGCCGCCATTGCCCCTACACCCGCAGGTACCGCCCGTTGCATGGCTTGCCCGCGCAGTCTTAACAATTTCGCAGTGGTTGCCACATCCAGCACATCTACCGCACACAGGGCAGAATATTCGCCCAACGAATGCCCCGCCACATATGCTATGTTTTGGGCAATGTCAAAGTCAAAATCCCGCCGCAACACCTGTGCCACCGCCACAGACACCGCCATCAAGGCAGGTTGCGTATTTTCGGTCATGTTTAAAGCTTGTGCATCGCCGCAAAACATCATATGCGACAATTTAAAATCCAGACTGTCATCGACCGTATGAAAAATCTGTTTTGCCGTATCAAAGGTCGTATATAACGCCTTCCCCATACCGATGAATTGCGACCCTTGACCGGGAAATACCAAACATTTTGACATATGTGAATCCTTATTGTTGTTGTACTGTGTTTTCAAAGCCTGCCCCTTGTGTACAAAAATACGGGCAATAAGTCAAGCCATATAGTGCAAAATACGACAATTTACCCTATAATTTAAATTTTTTTACAGGCGAATTATAAGCAATAACACATTGATTTTTAAGGATAAAAATAAATAAATATCTATTAAAAGTTTTTTTTTTTTTTCACTTTTTCTGTACAAACGCAATATAGTGTGGTATCATAATCTATAAGGGGTGCTATATTTGACACTTTATATTCGATAGTGTGCATATGTTGAATATATATTTACTTTTAGGATGCAATAGGCGATTGGGGAAATGATGCGTAGGAAATTGGGAAAGTTTGTTGTGTTGGCTATGTCTTCTTTGTGTGCTGGCAACATAGGGTTTGCGGGCGATTTACCACAAGGGGGCGTGGTACAACACGGGGCGGCTGGTATCCAGTATACGGGCGATACCCTGAACATAAATCAGCAATCGGATAAAGCGGTTATCGATTGGAAAAGTTTTTCTGTGGGTAAAGATAATACGGTAAACTTTAACCAACCCAGTGGCGATTCGGCAACCTTAAATCGGGTTACGGGGGGTTTTACTTCGGAGATTGCCGGGCGGATTAACGCTAATGGCAGTGTGTTTTTGGTCAATCCCAACGGCATACGGATTACTGCGGACGGTGTTATCGACACGGGCGGTTTTGTTGCCTCTACTCTTGACATTGACAACGATGATTTTTTGAATGGCGATTATACATTTACAAAAAGCGGTAGCAATGGCGTTGTTTCGAATCGGGGTCGTATTTCGGTCGATGATGGGGGTTTTGTGGCGTTACTTGGTGGGGCGGTTAAAAACGGTGGTACCGTTCGAGCCCTTGTCGGTAAGGTGGGTTTTGCCGGTGGCGAAAAGATTGTCATGTCGTTTGGCAACAGCGATTTTTTACGGGTCGAAGTGCCTACGGACACATGGGATACACTCACCGATTCGCAAGGCAACAAAGTTGCGGCTACCCTTGATTTAGGCGGTACTATCGACTCCCGGGGTGGATTTATCGACATAGCCGTTGCCGATGCCTCCGATATTCTCCGCCAAACTATTTCGATCGATGGTATTGTATCGGCAAACACCGTGTCTTCCACAGACGGTGTTATATCGATTAGTGGCGGTACGGTGGGGATTACTAGTAGTGGGCGAATCACCGCTGATGCGGACTATGGCACCGCCGGCACTATTGCCATCGATGCGGATACCATCGACAGCAGCGGTATAGTGTCGGCGGTGGCACAAAATGGCACGGGCGGCACAGTTAAGGTATCGTTACAACACGGGGCAAACCTAAACGCTAGTACCCGTTTTGATGTATCGGGAAAAGCCAAAGGCGGCAGTCTGTCGTTTATTGGCGGCTTAGGCAAACAGGGTACAAAAGTATTAGGCTCTGCAGATTTTAAAGCCGACAGTGCGGACGGGTACGGCGGTACTATCGACATCAGCAACAAAGGCGGCTTGGTCGGATTGTTATCTGGTACCTTATCGGCAGCGGGCAAAACTCAAGGCGGACGGATTCGTTTAGGCGGGGCATTTCAAGGCGGGGGATACGGCCCGAAAACCGGTTCTCTCGACAAACGCACCCAAGATTTATTTGTAAACCGTTGGGGGGATAATAGCGATCTTGTCAGTGCGGCTAAAACTTCACTAGGCACGGGCGTAAATATTGTCGTATCGTCCGATTCGGGTACGGGCGGCACAGCGATTCTATGGGCGAATCACACCACAAACAATTATGCGGCTATCGATGCAACCGGTAGCACCGGCGGCGGGGCGGTGGAAATATCGGGCAAAAAACGGGTCGACAGCTTCGGTTTAAAACGGGTGAGTGCAGGCAATGGGGTTATTTTGCTCGACCCGAAAAATATCGTTGTAGGCAAGGCATGGGGAACCCAAATAGACCAGATATACAAGATTTCCAACAGCCATTCTTTGGTGTCATTGAAGGATGGTGACTTTTTTGGCAGCGGGGTATCGCTCAGCGATGATGGGACAAAGATAGCCATTGGGGCAAGAGGCGATGATGCAGGGGGCAACGCCAGCAACTATGGTGCGGTATATTTGTATACTTTTGGTGTCTCCGATTGGGGCAGTACCATAACACAGAGGCACAAGCTCGCCCATAATACTGTCGTCAAAAAAAGTGATGGCAGTGCCGGTACCTTGACATTGGATAAAAATAGCTATTTTGGCAGCAGTGTATCGCTCAGCGCAGACGGGAAAAAGTTGGCGGTCGGTGCCAGCGGAGACGCCGATGCGGGGCATTTTTCCAGTGGTGCCGTGTATCTGTTTGCTGTCGGGGGAGGATATGTGATAACACAAACGCAAAAGATTGCCGATGGTAGCCCTTTGGTGGGGGGTGGGTCTCTGTCATTGGGGCCTATCGGGGCGTTCGGTCGCAGTGTATCGCTAAGCGATGACGGATCGAAGTTGGCGGTGGGGCAAGATAAGTATAGTGATAAAGACAAGTATGGTTCTGTGAACAATTTTTATGTGGGGGCGGTGCATCTGTTTACCATTACGGGGGCAAAATGGGATACCATAGAACACAACAAAAGAATCGCCTCTGATGCCAGTGGCGATGGCAAGATTACCCTCGACAAATACGATCACTTTGGCAGCAGTGTGTCGTTAAGTGCCGATGGATCGAAGTTGGCGGTGGGGGCGATGGGCGATGAGCAAGACAACAATGTACCCGATCACGGGGCGGTATACCTGTTTACCATTACGGGTGGGCAATGGGATACGGTAAAACAAGTGACAAAGATAACACATAAACAAGGTGTTTCTCTAAACCAGTACGATTATTTCGGCACCAGTGTATCGCTAAGCGATGACGGGTCGAAATTAGCGGTGGGGGCGTATGGCGACGACAGCGGCAGTGCCGTAAGCTGGTCTGGTGCCAGTAGGGGGGCGGTGTATTTGTACACTATCGGTGGCTCTACATGGGGCGATTCCATAAAGCAGACCAAAAAAATTACCCACAGCTCTAGCGTTTCATTGCAAGATAGAGATAGTTTTGGGCATAGTGTATCGTTAAGTGCCGATGGGTCGAAACTAGTGGTCGGTGCCTCCGGTGACGACTCAGGGGGCAGCAATAGGGGGGCGGTGTACTTGATGAATATCGCCCAAACCGCAGAGGCACAAACTTGGCAACAAACATTACAAGCAGGTACACCCTTAGTCATTGTCGCCGATAACGATATTACTATCAATGACCGTATAATAACCACACACACAGGGGCGAAATTGACCTTAATTGCTGGGCGGTCGGTTATCATCAATAAAGATGTAGAAATAGCAGGCGGGCTGAAAATAACCGCAAATGATAGCAGTGCCAGCACAGATGTAAACGAACGGGACGATGGCAATGCCGAAATCACTGTTGCTAAGGGGGTTACTTTACACACCGGCACAAAACAGCTGATTATCGAAATGCTGGCGGGCAAAAACGGTGCCGATGTGCAAAAAACACAAACGGGTAAAATCACTGTTTGGCGAGCACAAGGGAAGAAGGTCGGCATTGTGCATCTGGGTGCAACTTCGGAAATTGTCGTTCTGCAAGGCGGCAAAATACGATCTGTAGTCGTACAGGCTAAAGGTGTGGTGGCTATCGCTCTTAGGGCAGACACATTTACCAATCAATCGGACGCAAGGGCGTTAGAAGTAGATAAAGCCCGCTACTTGGTATGGACAAAAACCCCTGTGGCAAACACCCTAAAGGGTATAAATTACGGTTTTGCCCAATTTAACAAAACATACGACACCAGCGGTACCCCCTTTCAATCGAATGCGGACGATAATGCTGGCGATACTCTAAAACACACATCTGGTTTTGTATATAGCCATAATCCCAAATTAACCTTAGCCGCAGCGGTCAACATAACCAAACCGTATGACAAAACTTCCAAAGCCCCGACCGATGACAATTTTAAATTTGCAAAATCCACCTTCGACGGGTTGCAATTCAAAGTAAACGGGTGGGGGGACAAAAATGATAAAACCGCCAGTTTTAACGCCACCATAAGCGGTGGTATAGGTCATTTTTATAACACAGCCGGTAATAAAGTACACCAAGCAGGCGAAAACCTTGTCATCAAATATACGGGGTATACGGCTGTGTATAAAGACGGTAACAACAAACCCGTATACGGTCTGATGGATCCGCTGCGTGAGGACGCAAGCGGTGCCTCGATCAGCAAACGCCCATTGTACTGGCGAGATGACCATTTTACAGCACAAGACATGGTGTATGACGGTACCACTAAAGTGGATTTATTGCAGGAAAATGCAAAAGATGGATTTGATACCGGTTCTGTGGATAAAAAAGGTGTCCTCATAACAGGGGACGATGTAAAATTACATATTGTATCAGGGGCGTTTAAACGAGACTCCGTCACATATGGTGGTCGAGAAGTGCTGTTCGATGATGTCGATAAAATGACACTCACCGGGGCGGATAAAGAGAACTATGAACTGTACATACCGAAGGGGTCTGACGGTGTGGATGCAGATACCAAGTTAAAACATATGCACAATCGACAAACAGGCAGATGGGTAAGCGTTAAAAAACGGGTATTATACCTTGATGTAACGGAATTGCGATCGGGTGGTCGGGTCTATGATGGTACACCCGGAGCCACCGTAACCGTATATACAAGTGCAGGTAAAGACGGGTTCGATGACGATACCGCTAATAACAAAGGGATAGCCGGTGGCGATAAGGTGCACCTCCGTTTCAATAACAGCGGCAAAGTCGGCAATCGATCGTTTCGCTATGCGGATAAAAAAGTAGAACCATATAAACAGATATATATCGATAATAAAGACACAATCACTCTAACGGGTGCGAGAGCGGAAAATTATGTTTTACGCATACCCAATAAGGCGGATCAAATGGTTGCCCCAAGCAATGGGGTGCCGGTAAGGTATTTAAAGTCTGGCATCACCAAACGCCCGCTGATAGTAACCGCTACAGTAGCCCCCCGTCCATACGATGGCAAAAAGGTTGTATCTATACCGGTGTCGCAGGCTACATTCATAGCACAAAAGGGGGATAGCGGCTGGGTAGCTGCGGATGGTAATCCCCCCACAGTGGCACAAGCCACAACCGGTACCCTAAAAGGCGAAACCGCCGATGCGAATGTGGGCATTAATAAACCGCTTAGGCTGTACGGTCTGTCGTTGGCAACAACCAGTGTGGTTGTGGGATTGGCAGACAAGTTAAAAAACTATAAACTGGTACACGACAGCAACCAAACAACCCAGATTACCCCCAACCCATCCGCTGGCGGCGGCAATGGTGGCGGCAATGGCGGCGGCAATGGCAATGGCGATTTAGGCTTCCCCGATGGCAATGGTGGCAATAGCGGTGGTGGCGGTGGTGCTGGTGGCGGCGGCGGAGGCGGCGGTGCAGCGGTTATCGTCCTAGTAGGTGCCGGCGTTGCCATAGCCATGAACGGTATCGGCGGCGGTACAGCTGCAACAAGTGCCAGCGTATCTACCCCTGTTAGTGGTATCGACGCCCTGTTTAACACGGGTATATACGCCCATTTAAACAGTATCGATATGCAGGTACTATACCAACCGCTAACACAAAAACCTTTTGCATCTGTATTTAACACTGCAAAACCACAAGTTACATACAAAGCCAAATATACCACCACACACGATATGGCGTTGTTGGCAAACAATATCAAAGCACAAAAAGCGGTGCCTTTGTATGAAATAGACGAAAAACTATACGAAACCTTGAAACGCATATTTGTACAGCAATCGACAGTGACAAAAAAAACCGCCCATACAGACATAAAACCCGCATGATATTATGTGGTCAAAAATTCTGCATATAAAAAGGTAGTAAACGCCCCCTTTGTATACATGTGTGTACATTGTTTATCGTCCGAAAAAGAAAGAATCGAAAAATATTTATATTTTTTACTTGTATTATGTTGTAATACATGTTTGTATAGTCGTCTTGTATGTATTCAGTTAGTTTTTTTAGTTAAAGGGAGATAAATAATGAACTACAGATCTATTAAATTCGGCTTGTTGGCTATAACTTCTTTGTGTGCTAGTGGCACGGTTTTTGCGGACAATTTACCACAAGGCGGCGTGGTGCAAGAAGGTGCCGCTACTCTCAAATATTCTAGGGGGGGGGGGGGGGGTATATTTCCCTCGATATAAACCAGCAATCGGATAAGGCGGTTATCGATTGGCACAGCTTTTCTGTGGGCAAAGATAATACCGTAAACTTTAACCAGCCCAGTAGAGATTCGGCAACTTTGAATCGGGTTACGGGCGATTTTACTTCTGAGATTGCCGGGCGGATTAACGCTAATGGCAGTGTGTTTTTGGTCAATCCCAATGGGATACTAATTACAAAAGATGGGGTTGTCGACACGGGTAATTTTGTCGCTTCGACTCTTGACATCGACAATAATGATTTTCTCAATGGCGATCATACATTTTCTAAAAATGGCAGCAATGGCGTTGTCTCGAATCGGGGCAGTATTTCGGTTGATGACGGCGGTTTTGTGGCGTTACTTGGTGGGGCGGTCAAAAACGATGGCACGGTTCGAGCCCTTGTCGGTAAGGTAGGCTTTGGCGGCGGCGAAAAGATTGTTATGTCGTTCGGCAACAGCGATTTTTTACGGGTCGAGGTGCCAACAGACACATGGGATACACTCACCGATTCGCAAGGCAATAAAGTTGCGGCTACTGTCGATTTAGGCGGAAAAGTCGACTCCCGGGGCGGATTTATCGATATAGCTGTTGCCGATGCGTCTGATATTCTTCGACAGACTATTTCCATCGATGGTGTTGTTTCTGCAAATACCGTGTCGTCGACAGATGGGGTTATATCGATTAGTGGCGGTACAGTGGGGATTACAGGCAATGGGCGAATCACCGCTGATGCGGACTATGGCGACGCTGGGACTATTGCCATCGAAGCGGATTCTATCAATAGTAGCGGTGTCGTGTCTGCGGTGGCACAAAATGGCAATGGTGGCACAATCAAAGTAAACCTACAGCATGGGGCAGACCTGAACGCAAGCAGTCTGTTTGATGTGTCTGGACACACACAGGGGGGGACTCTGTCGTTTGTGGGGGGATTATCAAAAGCAGGTACCAAAATATTAGGTTCTGCCGACTTTAGGGCGGATAGTACGCATGGCAAAGGCGGCTTTATAGACCTATCCAACAAAAAAGGTTTGGTCGGTCTGTTTTCGGGGACATTGTCGGCAACGGGCAAAACTCAAGGCGGACGAATCCGCATCGGTGGGGCGTTTCAAGGTGGATCTTACGACTCAAAAACCAGTCCCCTGAGCGACAAAGCCCAAAATCTGTTCGTAAATAGATGGTCAGATAACAGCGATTTGATGAGGGCGTTAAAAACTTCACTGGGAACAGGCGTAAATGTTGTCGTATCTTCAAAACGAGGCACGGGTGGAACCGCAATCTTATGGTCAGACCATACAACAAACAACTACGCCAACATTGACGCCAACGGTGCCACAGGGGGCGGAGCGGTGGAAATATCGGGTAAAGAAAAAATCGACGGCTTTGGCTTGGACAGAGTATCGGCTAAAAATGGCGTCATTTTGCTGGATCCTAAGCATATAAATCAAAATAAGAATAGCAGATTTGCCGCCGGTGGGAATGCTTTTGCACAGGTCAAAAAGATTGGAAGTTTTAATGTTTATACTCCTGAATTGGCTGATTATGATCAATTTGGCAGTTCTGTATCGTTAAGCGATGATGGTGCGAAGTTGGCTGTCGGGACACCCTATGATGACGATGGAGGAAGCAATCGAGGTGCGGTGTATTTGTTTACCGTTGGTGAAAATAATGTTGTTAAAAAAACGCAAAAAATATCCCATGGTAATGGGGTTACATTGGACAATGGTGATGTTTTTGGCAGTTCTGTATCGTTAAGCGATGATGGTGCGAAGTTGGCTGTGGGGGCTGCTGATGATGACGACGGAGGAATCAGTCGAGGTGCGGTATATTTGTTTAGCGTTGGGGGCAGCACATGGGGCAATGATGTTACAAAAACGCAAAAAATATCCCATGGTAATGGGGTTACATTGGACAATGGTGATATTTTTGGCAGTTCTGTATCGTTAAGCGATGATGGTGCGAAGTTGGCTGTCGGGACACCCCATGATGACGATGGAGGAAGCAATCGAGGTGCGGTGTATTTGTTTAGCGTTGGGGGCAGCTCATGGGGCGATAGTGTCAAGCAAACGCAAAAAATATCCCATGGCAATGGGGTTACATTGGATGATGGAGATTGGTTTGGCTGGTCTGTATCGTTAAGCGATGATGGTGCAAAGTTGGCTGTGGGGGCTTCCGGTGATGACAATCGAGGTGCGGTGTATTTGTTTATCGTTGGGGGCAGCTCATGGGGCAATAATGTTACAAAAACGCAAAAAATATCCCATGGCAATGGGGTTACATTGGATGGTGGAGATTGGTTTGGCAGTTCTGTATCGTTAAGCGATGATGGTGCAAAGTTAGCTGTGGGGGCTGTTGGTGATGACGGGGCTTTGAGTGATGACAATGGAAGAGTCATCAATCGAGGTGCGGTGTATTTGTTTACCGTTGGGGGCAGCAAATGGGGCGATAGTGTCAAAAAAACGCAAAAAATATCCCATGGCAGTGGGGTTACATTGCACAGTGATGATCATTTTGGCTGGTCTGTATCGTTAAGCGATGATGGTGCAAAGTTGGCTGTCGGGGCTATCAAGGATGACGATCGAGGTGCGGTATATTTATTTCGAGCTACTGCTAGTGGTAATTTTTATCATAAATCAAGAAAGCTTAGCAATTCAAATATTTTTGTAGAAGATGATTATTTTGGCAGTTCTGTATCGTTAAGCGATGATGGTGCGAAGTTGGCTGTGGGGGCTGCTCTTGATGACGACGGAGGAAGCAATCGAGGTGCGGTGTATTTGTTTAGTGTTGGGGGCGGCAAATGGGGCGATAGTGTCAAGCAAACGCAAAAAATATCCCATGGCAATGGGGTTACATTGGATGGTGGAGATTTGTTTGGCATTTCTGTATCGTTAAGCGATGATGGTGCGAAGTTGGCTGTCGGGACACCCCATGATGACGATGGAGGAAGGGATCGAGGTGCGATGTATTTGTTTAGCGTTGGGGGCAGCTCATGGGGCGATAGTGTCAAGCAAACGCAAAAAATATCCCATGGCAATGGGGTTACATTGGATGATGGAGATTTGTTTGGCATTTCTGTATCGTTAAGCGATGATGGGGCAAAGTTGGCGGTCGGGGCTATCAAGGATGACGATGGAGGAAGGGATCGAGGTGCGATGTATTTGTTTAGCGTTGGGGGCAGCTCATGGGGCGATAGTGTCAAGCAAACGCAAAAAATATCTCATGGCAATGGGGTTACATTGGATGATGGAGATTGGTTTGGCGGTTCTGTATCGTTAAGCGATGATGGGGCAAAGTTGGCTGTGGGGGCTGCTCATGATGAAGACGGAGGAACCGGTCGAGGTGCGGTGTATTTGTTTAGCGTTGGGGGCAGCTCATGGGGCGACAGTGTTACAAAAACGCAAAAAATATCTCATGGCAATGGGGTTACATTGGATAGTGGAGATTGGTTTGGCGGTTCTGTATCGTTAAGCGATGATGGGGCAAAGTTGGCTGTGGGAGCTATTGGTGATGACGATGGAGGAAGCGATCGAGGTGGAGGAAGCGATCGAGGTGCGGTGTATTTGTTTACCATTGGGGGCAGCAAATGGGGCGATAGTCTCAAACAAACGCAAAAAATATCCCATGGCAATGGGGTTACATTGGATGATGGTGATAGGTTTGGCTGGTCTGTATCGTTAAGCGGTGATGGTGCGAAGTTGGCGGTCGCAACTCTTAATGAGGACGATTATCGAGGTGCGGTGTATTTATTCCGACTTTCCGCTAGTAATACTTTTGCACGAGTAAAAACGATTGATAATTCAAATATTTCTGCATTGGATAGTGGAGATGTTTTTGGCAGGTCTGTATCGTTAAGCGATGATGGGGCAAAGTTGGCTGTGGGAGCTATTGGTGATGACGATGGAGGAAGCGATCGAGGTGCGGTGTATTTGTTTAGCGTTGGGGGCAGCAAATGGGGCGATAGTCTCAAACAAACGCAAAAAATATCCCATGGCAATGGGATTACATTGGACAATGGTGATGAGTTTGGCAGTTCTGTATCGTTAAGCGGTGATGGTGCGAAGTTGGCTGTGGGGGCATCTGATGATGACGATGGAGGAAGCGATCGAGGTGCGGTATATTTGTTTAGCGTTGGGGGCAGCAACTGGGGCGATAGTGTCACAAAAACGCAAAAAATATCCCATGGCAATGGGGTGACATTGGACAATTTTGATGTTTTTGGCTGGTCTGTATCGTTAAGCGATGATGGGGCAAAGTTGGCTGTGGGAGCTACTAATGATGACGACGGAGGAAGGGATCGAGGTGCGGTGTATTTGTTTAGCGTTGGGGGCAGCAGCAACTACTGGGGCAATAGTGTCAAGCAAACGCAAAAAATATCCCATGGCAATGGGGTCACATTGGACAATTTTGATTATTTTGGCAATTCTGTATCGTTAAGCGATGATGGGGCAAAGCTGGCTGTGGGGATTAGCAGGGATGACGATGGAGGAAGGGATCGAGGTGCGGTGTATTTGTTTACTGTTGGGGGCAGCACATGGGGCAATAATGTTACAAAAACGCAAAAAATATCCCATGGCAATGGAGTGACATTGGACAATCTTGATAGGTTTGGCTGGTCTGTATCGTTAAGCGATGATGGGGCAAAGTTGGCTGTCGGGGCATATAATGATGACGACGGAGGAAGGGATCGAGGTGCGGTGTATTTGTTTAGCGTTGGGGGCAGCAACTGGGGCGATAGTGTTACAAAAATGCAAAAAATATCCCATGGTAATGGGGTTATATTAGACGATAGTGATGAGTTTGGTCGGTCTGTATCATTAAGTGCTGATGGGTCGAAGTTGGCTGTGGGGGCATATACAGGTGTCTATAAAAAAAGCAAAGGTGCGGTGTATTTATTCCGACTTTCCGCCGGCGGTGGCAATGGTAATAATAATGGCGGTGGCAATGGTAATAATAATGGCGGCAGTATGAGTGCTTTTGAACAGATAAAAAGGATTAACAGTCTAAATGTTGATGGAGTGAGCATTTCTGATCATTTTGGCAGTTCTGTATCGTTAAGCTATGATGGGGCAAAGTTGGCTGTGGGGGCATCTGGTGATGACGATGGAGGAAGGGATCGAGGTGCGGTGTATTTGTTTAGCGTTGGGGGCAGCAAATGGGGCGATAGTGTCACAAAAACGCAAAAAATATCCCATGGCGGTCATGGAGTGACATTGAACAATCAGGATCATTTTGGCATTTCTGTATCGTTAAGCAGTGATGGGACGAAGTTGGCTGTCGGAGCTCCTTTTGATGACAATGGAGGAAGGCAACGAGGTGCGGTGTATTTGTTTAGCGTTGGGGGCAGCAACTGGGGCGATAGTGTTACAAGAACGCAAAAAATATCCCATGGCAGTCATGGAGTGACATTGAACGATTTTGATGAATTTGGCGGTTCTGTATCGTTAAGCAATGATGGGGCAAAGTTGGCTGTCGGGGTAGACGAAGGAAGCGATCGAGGTGCGGTGTATTTGTTTAGCGTTGGGGGCAACAACTGGGGCGATGGTGTTACAAGAGTGCAAAAAATATCCCATGGCAATGGGGTTACATTGGACAATGAGGATCATTTTGGCGGTTCTGTATCGTTAAGCGATGATGGGGCAAAGTTGGCTGTGGGGGCATCTGGTGATGACGACGGAGGAGGCAGTCGAGGTGCGGTGTATTTGTTTAGCGTTGGGGGCAGCAACTGGGGCGATAGTGTCACAAAAACGCAAAAAATATTCCATGGCAATGGGGTTACATTGGGCGATCTTGATAGATTTGGCACTTCTGTATCATTAAGTGCTGATGGGTTGAAGTTGGCTGTGGGGGTTGTTGGTTATGAACCAAGCGGAAACGACAGTTCAGGTGCGGTGTATTTGTTTAGCGTTGGGGGCAGCAACTGGGGCGATAGTGTTACAAAAATGCAAAAAATATCCCTTGGCACTTTTGTATCGTTAAGTGGTGATGGGTCGAAGTTGGCTGTCGGGGCAGACAGAGGAGATGACCATTCGGTGTATTTATTCCGACTTTCCGCCGGCGGCGGTAATGGTAATAATAACGGCGGCGGCAATTCGGATCTTGGTAATAACAAAACACCAGTTGCCGTTGCCAATACTGGCAATGCTGGCAATGCCGCTGCTGGTATTGGCATCTTAGTATTGTTAAAAATGTTATTTTCATGGATTTTCTCCTAGGTGTTGGCATTTTGTCACTAGTCGGCGGTGCGGCGGTTGTCGTACTGGTGGGTGCCGGCGTTGCCGTAGCTATGAGTGGTATCGGTGGCGTACCGCCGCTGGAGCAGGTGCAAACGGTGCAAGTGGTGGACTAGCTACCCCCCGTTGGCAGTATCGACAACATATTTACCACCGGCATAATGCAGGCACTATATCAACCGCCAACACAAAAACCTTTATCCGTGTTTAACACACAACTAGCGAAGGTATTGCCAGGCAACACTTCGTCAACACAAAAACCTTTATCCGTGTTTAACACACAACAGGTAACCTACAAAACCAAATACACCACCACATACGACATAGCGTTATTAGCAAACAACATCAAGGCACAAAAAGTGGTACCCCTGTACGAACTGGATGCAGACTTGTATGAAACCTTGAGACGCATATTTGTACAACAACCTACAGCAGCGGAAAAAACCGCTGGTGCGGATAACAAAAACGGGGTATCTGAAACTTAAATATAAAAAGGCGGCAAAAGCCACCTTTTTATATGTGCGTACAATGAAAAAAATCGGTATACAGACCGTTTACGAATCAGGTGTTGCTGTATTCGTTTCTGCTTCTGCTAACATTTCTGCTTCTGTTGGGATTTCGTCTTCTGCCAGCATTTGTTCGGCTGCTTTTGCCATGTCTTCGGCTTGTTGTTGGGCGATTTCTGCGGCTATGCGGGCGTCTTCTTCGGCGGCGGTTACGACCGCTGATTCGCCCCGTGCCACCCGTTCGGCTTGTAGGTCTGCCTCTTCTTCGGACTGTGCCACATTAATGTGTACAGATGCGGTTACCTCAGGGTGCAGGGCAATTTTAAAAGTAAAATAGCCAATGGCTTTAATCGGTGTTTCCATTATCACATTGTTACGGGTAATCGTCTCCCCAGACAAGTCGGACAACGCCGCCGCAATATCACGGGTGGTAACAGACCCATACAGCTGACCAGAATCGGATGCGGAACGGATAATCACCACCGCTTTATCGGCGATTTTTTCGCTAATGATTTCTGCGATGGCTTTTTTGTCCGCATTGGCTTTGGCGATGGCTTCTTTTTGTGCTTCGAAGGCAGTGATGTTTTGTTTGGTTGCCCGCAAGGCTTTGCCTTGTGGCAACAAATAGTTACGGGCAAACCCCGGTTTTACGGTTACTGTGTCGCCTAAGGCACCCAAGTTTTCAATGCGTTCTAATAAAATAATCTGCATATTCCCGCCCCCCTTATTTGACAGTATACGGCATCAGCCCTATGTAGCGGGCGCGTTTGATAGCCTTTGCCAGTTGCCGTTGCTTTTTTGCCGACACGGAGGTAATCCGAGCAGGGGCGATTTTGCCTTTCTCAGACACAAAGCGTTGTAACAACCGTACATCCTTGTAGTCGATGTCAAGAGCATCGTCGCCAGAAAACGGACAGGTTCTCTTGCGGCGGAAAAATGGTTTGCGATTCATAAAAATGTCCTCCCTTTATGCGGTTTTTGCGTCATTGTCTTCAATGCCGACACTGTCTTCGGTGATAAGGTGCGGCGTGCGGGTGGTCATATAGCGAATGACATTTTCACTCAGCCGCATACGGCGTTCCATCTCCGCTACGGCATCGTTGCTGGCATTGTAGTTAAACAATACGATATGCCCTTTGCGGTTTTTCTTAATACGATACGCCAAAGTCTTTAAGCCCCAGTTTTCACGGCGACCCATTTTGCCTTTTGCATCGGTGATAATAGCTTGAAAAGTATCGGTCAAACTGTCCACTTGTTGGGTGGAAATGTCTTGACGACATATAAAAATAGTCTCATAACTACGCATAATAAAATTCCCTTACGGTTGATAAAGCGATGGGTACGCACACCGTGCCACAAGTACACACCATGCCACCCCATCAAAGCCACAGCCCCAAAACCTTATATTATATCGATTCGTACTGGTACACCACAACGGTTCGCACTGGTGGCAAGGGTTGCGTACCACACACCTTGTATGGCACTTCGTTTAGGGTGTATACACCAATGCGGACACAAATGCAAGGGGAAAATGTGGTATTTTTATATCGCTTGATGTGATGAACATATCGTACAGTAGGTTACTGTATAAATGTGAGTATCGTCATCAGCCCGCCCAAGATGGTAATAGTGGCGGCTGTCATGCCATACATGCTCAGTTTTAGGTCTTTGCGTAACATTTCGTTATCGTCTTTGGTTTCTTTGCGTAACATTTCGTTATCGTCTTTGGTTTCTTTTCGAAGTCGTGCAATTTCTTTGTAAATATTGGCAATTTCCTTGTTGGTTTCTTTTCGAAACTGTTCAATTTCCCTGTACACATTGGCGATTTCGTTTCTGGTTTCTGCTATTGCCAGTTCGATATTTTGTTGCGAGATTTTAATATCACTTTTGGTGGCTAGGTTGGCGTTTATGAAGTCCACATGCTGACGGGTCAGCACTTCTGCTTGTTCTTTATTGAAACCTACCCCTACTAGGTCTTCCACCATTTGGTGGGTATCGAAGGCTATGGCGTGTTGGCTTTGTATCATTTTGTAGTGTACTCCTTAGTTTTTTGCTGTGTTTATAGTAGCCGTATTTGGGGGGATTGTCAAGGGGCATTTTGCACAAAAACAGAGGGCTATAAAAGCCCTCCATAGTTTTGTGTGTTTTTTTAACTTACATAAGGATTTATGTATGCTTTTAAAACTTGCTATTTTTAATTAATTCCTAAGTATTAAATACACATTGTATGACTTTGCATCGTATTTTTTGGTGCGTTGTGCTTCGACAGTAAATACAGTTGCTCTTTTACTTGCAGCAGCTACAAGGGTGAAATGTACTTGTTTATTTGTTGCGATGGCACTTTTAACGGCATTCCAATTGTTATAAGTAGACCCGCCGCTGTTGGCATCGTATGCTACAAAGTTATCGGGGTATTTTGGTACTGTAGTCCAACCACTACCGGGTGCCACTTGATCAGAAACAACAAGCGTTGATCCAGCTGATGGTCTTGTGGTGATAATGGTATTTATAGACAATCGGCTCGAAGTGCTTAGGGTATCCGTAGTATTCAATGCCTGATATTTTGTCGCAACAACAAATGCGTTGTCTTGTCTGGTAATTTGGAAGTCGGCTAAGTCCACCGATCCTGTGTATTTTGCATCGCCAGATTTTGCGGTTATAGTTATAACGGCTTTGCCTGAGGATGTTGCCCCCTTGAGTTGCTTAGGGTTGGTGGCAAAAGCAGCGGTGTTTAATGTCCCATCGGGGGCGTCCCCGGTTTTTGCTTTTACCGACCAATCGAAGTCTGATTGAGTCGTACCCGCTGAGAAGTTGCTATATGTTATGTTAATCGGGGTATTAGCACTGTCTTTCCATTTTGGGTCGGTACTTGATGCTGTGGGGGCTGTTACATCGGTGCCTAGTACTTGTCTGTTAATGGTAACATTCATGTGTTTGGACAGTTCCGGTAATGCACCTTTGGCTTTACGGGTGATTTTTACCAACAATGTACCGGACTTGGTTAGCTTGGTGCCATCGATGATACCGGTTTCTAAACCTATGGCACCCGTTAAAGCCCCACTGACAATACCAGCGGTTGTTTGTGTCAGACCGCTATTGCCATCACCGCCGGGGGGTATGATTTTAAAGGTAAAGTCCCCGCCTGCTCCTGTTTTAAAGGTTTCGGTTTTATCGCCTACGGTATCAGAGGTTTTTAGGTGATAATTGGTGGTAATTGTCTTGCCCCATTTGCCGGCACCGCTGCGGCTTTGCCCCGACTCACTGAGTTGACCGGCTGCTGTGGTTAGCTTAAAGGTTTGCGTAACATCTCCGAATGTGGCATGGGTTAGTACAATGGTGATGGTGGTACCGGGGCTGCTGATTGCCCCTGTTATGGTTAAGCTGTTTTTATCGTTAGCAATGGTTATATTGGATGATCTGTCCGTATTTTCCATATTTGTAATCGACCAATCGGATTTTTGGGTTTGTCCGCCATCGATAGTGAGTTTGGCGAGTATATCGCTGCTACTAACGACTTTACTACCTGATCCACTGTAGGGCACAACAAGGTTTGCTATGCTTAAACTATCGGTTAATACGGCGGCGGCGGTTTTGACTTCATAACTTCTCTCGACCTTATCATAGCGTTTGTCCCATGCGGTGCCACCGCTGTTTTGTTGCCTAGTATTTGATGTGCCAAAGGCAAATTTAAAGCCGGCGTATACATTGGTTTGTGCCGATGACGATTTCGGTTTGTCGTATTCGCCCCGAATCGTTATAGTACTGTTCGGTTTATACTCGACAATCAGTTTATTGCCTTGTTCGACCTTGCTAGCGACACCGTCAAATTTATAAGTGTTTAAACCGATATTCAGGGTATCTGTAAGGTTGCCTTTGGCGGTCATGTCGAAGCCTTTCATAACTTTTCGCCCTAAAATAACCGCACTGCCCATAGGACGATACATATTTGCCGATAGGTCGAATGCCCCGGTCTTTAACTCGAGACCAAGCGATAAGCGTTTATAGACTTTACTGCCGAATGTATAAAACTTGCCGGCACCGTCTTTGCTGTCGATAAATATATTTGCCCCTATAAGGGTGGTTCTAGCATCATTGATAGCGTTACGGGTGCCAAAGCCAATGTTAAAAGTGTTTTTCGCCCCCTTACGGCGTAAAGAAGTTTGTAGGTACCGGACGGCACTCTTGTTTTCCCGCAACACCTTAAAGGCGGTTAGGTCATAACTGAGTTTTTTATCTGTATAGCCAAAGCCGCCCTCGAGCCATTGAAAGATACCTTTTTTGTTGACCGAATCGACCAATACATCGCCGCTACGACTTACCACTGTATCCGTGTCGTTGGTTAATATAGGGGTTGCCCATGTAAGTACAACCGCACTTGTACCGATAAGAAATATTTTTTTCATTGTGTTAAACCTTTTTTACTTTGTTAAAACCATGTGTTTAAAACACGCACCCTATGAGTATAAATTTTTTTTTTTTTCCATGTCAAGGGTTTTTTTCGATATTTTGTATCTTTTATTTTCAAGGCGTTATAACAGGTTTACAGCACAAAAAAAACGCCCATATAGGGCGTTTATAGTGTGATTTTCAAACGATGATATTATATCATATACGACCCACTTCCCCGTACATCCCTGAGGCTTCGATTAAGGCTTTGGTATAGGGGGTTTTGGGGGTGGTAAATATGTGTTGTGTGGTGCCTTGTTCGACAATGTTGCCGTTTTGCATAACGATAATGCGATCGGACATGGATTTTACTACGGATAAATCGTGGCTGATAAACAAATATGTCAAGTTGTATTTACCTTGTAACGCTAACAACAGGTCGACCACCTGCCCCTGTATGCTGCGATCCAGTGCCGAAGTCGGTTCGTCTAGTAGCAAAAATTTAGGGCGTAAGATGATCGCCCGGGCAATGGCAATCCGCTGTCGTTGTCCGCCGGAAAATTCGTGGGGGTATCTGTATAACATATCGGCAGTTAGTCCCACATCGGACATGGTTTGGGTAATGAGTGCCTGTTTTTCTGTCGGCGACAGGGTTTTATAGTGGATTTGTAAGCCTTCGCCCAGTATTTGCACAACGGTACGGCGGGGCGACAGCGACCCAAATGGGTCTTGAAAAACAATTTGCATATCTTTTCTTAAGGTGCGAAAAGTTTTGTTGTCGATATGTAAAATATCGCTGCTGTTTAAGCGTAACGCCTGCATATGCACAAAGCGGCTGTTTAACAGCTGCAAACACGCCATGCCAAAGGTGCTTTTGCCGGATCCGGATTCGCCAACGATGCCGACTGTTTCGCCCTGTTTTAAGTGTATCGATAGGTCGTTTACCGCTGTTAGGCTCTGTGTGGTTTGTCCCAATATATTACTTCTTAAGGGAAATACGACCTTGACATGTTCTGCTTCGAACACGGTGGGGGCGGTTTGGGCAATCGCTTGTTTGCGGGTTTTGGCGTTACTGTCAATCAGGTGTTTTGTATACGGGTGTTGCGGATTGTTGAGAACCTGTTGTGTGCTACCGGTTTCCAACAATTCCCCGTGCTGCATGACACAGATACGATCGGATATTTTTTGCACCACCGTTAAATCGTGGGTGATAAACAACATGGCCATGTGCCGTTGTTTTTGGATGTCGACCAACAATTCTAGAATTTGCTGTTGTACGGTTACATCAAGGGCGGTTGTCGGTTCGTCTGCAATCAAAATATCCGGCTCATTGGCAAGTGCCATAGCAATCATCACCCGCTGCCGTTGCCCCCCAGATAATTGATGGGGATACGCCCGCATCCGTTCGGCTGCCCGGGGCAGGCGTACGGTTTGCAACAATTCCAACACTTTTTCACGACACTTTTTACGGGATATGGTTTTGTTGTGCAGCTTGATAACTTCGGCAATTTGTTGCGAAATGGTGTGTAGGGGGTTTAACGATGTCATCGGTTCTTGGAACACTACTGCAATGCGGTTGCCCCGAATGGGACGCAGATTGTTTAGGCTCAGCTGTAATAAATCTTGTCCATCGAACAGTATCTGTCCGCTGGGATAGGAAGTGATTTCTTTGGGCAACAGCTGCAATATGGACATGGCGGTTACCGATTTACCCGATCCAGATTCGCCCACCAATGCCAAAGTTTCGCCCCGATACATATCGAAACTGATGCCTTTTACGGCTAAGATTTGCTGTTTTATGGTGTCGAATTGCACCTGTAGGTTTTTGACTTGTAAAATGGGGGTAGGGGGGTGTTTTGTCATGGGTACTATTCCTTATGATTTGGGGTCGAACGCATCTCTTAAACCATCGCCTAAGAAGTTAAATGCAAATAAACAAACGACCAAAAATACAGACGGGAACACCAGCATCCACCATGCCACTTCCATCACCGATGCCCCTTCGCTGATAAGCACCCCCCAGCTGGTTTCCGGTTCTTGTACGCCCAGCCCTAAGAAACTGAGGAACGATTCGATAAGGATAACTTTGGGAATGGTTAGGGTTATATACACCACTACTGGACCGATAGCATTGGGGATAATATGACGGGCAATAATCACCCAGTGTCCGACCCCCATAGCTTTTGCCGCTTGAATAAATTCTTTGTGTTTTAACGACAGGGTTTGCCCCCGTACAATCCGTGCCATATCCAGCCACTCGACCAGCCCCAACGCCAAGTATATCATCAGAATCGACCGACCAAATATCACCACCAGCAAAATCACCACGAACATAAATGGTATCGAGTACAATATATCGACAAACCGCATCATCACCGCATCCGTTCGCCCGCCCACATAGCCCGCAATAGCCCCATAGGTAACGCCAATGACTAAGGCAACCAAAGTGGCAAGCATGGCAACGCTGAGCGATATTCTGCCGCCGTATAAAGTCCGTACCAACATGTCCCGCCCGTTCGAATCCGTGCCAAATATCAACCCGTTTTCCCATGTGGGGGGTGCCTGCATATAGTCCCAAAATACCGAGTCTAAATCGTTGCCCAGTACCATCGGTCCGATAATACACGCTGTGGTAATAAGGGCTAAGATACCCATTGATGCAACGGCGGACTTGTTCGCCAGCAACCGCCGTATAGCGTCTTTGTTTAGGCTGTTAGAGCGGCTGTGGGTTGTATCAGTTATGCTATTTTCTGTCATGCTATTTTTCTTCCCGAATGCGAGGATCCAAAAATCCGTATATAATGTCTACTATGACATTTGCCACAATCACTAGTATACTATAAAATACCACTGTTCCCATCACCAACGGGTAATCCCGTCCAAGTGCGGCTTGGACAAAATACCGTCCAATGCCCGGCAAGCCAAAAATTTGTTCGATAACCAGCGAACCGGTTAAAATACCTGCGGTGGCGGGACCCAAATATGATACCACCGGCATTAAAGCAGGCTTTAACGCATGTCGCCAAATGACAAGCCGTTCTTTTAAGCCTTTGGCACGGGCGGTGCGGATATATTGTTGATTCAGCGACTCGATCATCGCCCCCCGAGTCAGACGGGCAACCGCCCCCATATAGGCGGTGCCTAAGGTAAATACAGGCAATGCCAAATTGGCAAACCCTCCATTGCCCCAACCACCCGCAGGAAACCAGTCGAAATACACCGCAAACCACAATATCAATACAGGGGCAAGAACAAAGTTGGGAATCGCCACCCCAAACATGGCAATTCCCATAGCCGTATAATCGGTTTTGGTGTTGCGGCGTAACGCTGCCAATGACCCCAAAAACACACCGCCGCCTACTGCTAATACCAGCGACCAAAAGCCGACAATAGCCGAATAGGGCAGCCCTTGTACCAACAATTCGGTTACGGAAAAATCCCGATAATTATAAGACGGGCCCAAATCCCCCCGTATAATACCCCACAAGTAATTAAAATACTGCTGATACACGGGCAAATCCAATTGATAATACGCCCGCAAATTTTCCAGCACCACCGGCGGCAACGGGCGTTCCAAATCAAATGGCCCACCGGGGGCAAGCCGTATCATAAAAAACGATATGGTAATAACGATAAGCAATGTCGGTACAGACTGTAAAATCCGCCATAGTACAAAGGTTACATAGTTCATCTGTCCCCCCATATGTAAGAAGTATGTTTTATATACCTGTATGTATTTAAAACACGCCCCACCCCGTTAGGGGCAGGGCGTTTTTTTGCAAAGGATTATTTTTTATCCATCCAACGGGCACGGTGTGGACCCATTAGGTTGTTTTCCCAGCCGATGACTTTGTCGGACACCAAGTTCTTATTGACATAGTAATAAATGGGAATTATCGAGTATGCGTCTAGCCCCATTTTTTCTACCTGTGCCAAGATTTTTGCCCGCTGTTTCAAATCGGTTGTTTGCGAGGCTTTTTTCGCCAGTGCCACTTGCTCTGGAATAACATGGCGGGAATAGTTATACTGGTTGTCGCCCATCAAATCGGTAAAGGTGGTCGGGTCGTTGTAATCGCCGATCCAGCCCGCCCGTGCCACTTGAAAATCGCCTTTTTTCAGCTGGGCGTAGTGTACTTTTGCCTCTTGGTTAAACAGTTCGGTTTCGACGCCGATTTGTTTCCACATGGCACTAATGGCAACGGCAATTTTCTTGTGTGCTTCGAAAGTGTTGTACTTTAACACCAATTTTAACGGATTCGACTTGCTGTATCCCGCCGCCTGCATAAGCCTTTTTGCCTCTGCTAAGTTTTCTGTATACGGTCTGTTCCAGCCGGCAATTTTGGGCTGTTCGGCATCGCTCACATAGTTGTTGGTGCCGGGCGGCACAAAGCTATATGCGGGAATTTCACCGCTGCCAAGGATTTTGTTGGCAATCACATCACGGTTAATGGCTAATGACAACGCTTTTCGCACATTGACATCGGTAACGAGATTTGTGTTTATGGGATAGTAATATGTCCCCAAGCGTGGGGCAATAATCAGCTGGTCGCCAAAATCGGCTCTTAGTTTGTTGAACATGCCGCCCGGTATGTTAAGGGTGGTATCCAATTCGCCGGCACGGAATCGTTTTAATTCAGTGTTTTCGTTATCGATGGGGTAATACGCCACCCCGTCCAGCTTCACATTTGCCGCATCAAAGAAGTATGGATTTTTCTTGACCGTCAAAGAAGTTTGCGGATTCCAAGTGTCCAATATAAATGCCCCGGATACGACAATATTTTCTTTTTTCGTCCACAGTTTACCGTGTTTTTTAACCACATGCGTTGGCACCGCCCAAGAAGTATAGTGAGTCAACTGTTCCAAGAAATATGGTGTGGGTTCTTCCAGCTCGATAACCAAAGTTTTCGCATCGATAGCGGTTACCCACAAATCGTCCGCCGTTGCCTCACCAGCGTTATAGGCTTTGGCGTTTTTGATGGGGTACAGGATAAACGCATATCCCGCCGCTGTTTCAGGGTTTAAAATCCGTTTTAAAGAAAATTCAAAATCGTTGGCGGTAATGGGCTTGCCATCGGACCATCTGGCATCTCGTATATAAAAAGTATACACTTTGCCGTCTTCGCTGACGGTCCAGCTTTCTGCCAGACCGGGGATAACTTTACCGGCGGCGGTCTCCGTAGTTAATCCCATAAGCATATCGCCGATGATGTTGTTTTCCCAAGTGCCGGTGGCAAAGTGGGGGTCTAGGGTTGCCGGTTCTGCCGCATTACCACGATGTAAAATTTTGGCTGCAAAAGCGGTTGTTGCCATCGTAACCGCCACTGCCGAAGCTATAAGTATTTTTTTAAGCATGTTTGTATCATCCTTCTCTCTGTACAATAAAATCAATCTAGGGTATTAAACACACGGTGTACATACAGACGGGTAATAGTTTATATAATATGTATATATCCCTCGTTTCACGGCGGCGGGTGCCGCACGGTATCCCTTTGCTATATCCTTGTGCTTAATACTTTTACCCTAGCAACAGTTGCCCGTTTGTGCAAGGTACAAAAAACATATTTTTTCTATAACTATGTATTTTTTTTTTTTTCGTGTTATATTGGTAATAGTAGCACAGGGTATTTTTATGACAACATACTTTAAATGGTATTTTAATACCACAATCAAGTCAATGATTGTATATTTTTATACACAGAGCGTGCCACATATGAGAGGGGCGTGTGCTTACAGCGGGTATGGGTAAAAATATTGCATATATGAAATATTTTTGTGTGAAAATGAGGGACATAGCCCCCATCATTTTACCCACTCCTAATTTGGGTGCGTAAGGTGTCGATGGGCGAGGTGTCTTGTAACCGCCAATACATCCACCCGTTACAGCTGGCGGTGCCTTGTACGGCTGCCCCTACTTTGTGGATACTGCCGCTGAATTGGTGGCTGGTGATAGAGCCGTCCGCCCGTATGGTGGCGGTGTGTTTTCTGCACGGGGAAGTCAAGGTTTCGCCCGCTTGTAACAAACCGGCTTCTAACAAGTTGCCAAACGGTATGCGGGGCTGTTTGCGTTTTTCTGCGGTGACCTCCCATTGGCGGGCGTCCTGTACGCCCATGATGTGGTGTAGCCGCTGTTGTGCGTGCTGCATATATACAGGATCCTGTTCGATGCCGATATATTTACGGCCCATCTTTTTGGCGACTGCTGCGGTGGTACCTGTGCCACTGAACGGATCCAGCACCACTTCGCCGGGGTTGGTCGATGCCAAAATAGCCCGGTACAATAGGCTTTCGGGTTTTTGCGTCGGGTGGACTTTGTCGCCGTTGCTGTCTTTTAGGCGTTCCGCTCCGGTGCAGATGGGCATGTGCCAATCGGATCGCATCTGCAGGTCTTCGTTTAGGGCTTTGAGGGCGTGGTAATTAAAGGTGTATTTGGCGTCTTTGTGTTTTGCCGCCCAAATGAGAGTTTCATGGGCGTTGGTCAAACGGGTACCCCGAAAGTTCGGCATCGGGTTGTGTTTGACCCATACGACATCGTTTAGTATCCAAAATCCTAAATCTTGTACTTTGACGCCCACCCGAAAGATGTTGTGGTAAGAGCCGATGACCCAAAAACTGCCCGTTGGTTTTAATATACGGCGGCACGCCCGCATCCAGTTATCGCAAAAATCGTCATAGGCTTGAAAGGTATCAAATTTATCCCATGCGGTGTCGACCCCTTGTACTATACTGTCATTGGGGCGGGTTAGTCCTTCGCCCAATTGCAGGTTATACGGCGGATCGGCAAAAATCATGTCGATACTGTTGTCGGGTATGTTTTTCATTTCTGCAATGCAATCGCCCAAAATGAAACGGTTGGTTTGTAAAATCATGGTTGTCCTCATATTTTCCCATAAGTGATTCGCCCGTAGGTGATTCGTTATTTAGACCCGAATCATTCCATAAAAAAGAATCGGTGTCAATAAAAAAATAAAATTTTTCTTAAAATATCACAAAAATAAAGGGAAATAAACGAACGAAAGCCGATTCTAAACTAGCGAATCAGTCGCCAACATATCTCGAATAGGGTTAAAAGAAAGGCGATGGTGCGGGGTGATACCGTGTGTTTTGATGGCTTCGATATGGGCTTTGGTGCCGTAGCCGGCGTTTTTGTGCCAATCGTATACGGGATAGTGCCTAGCGTACCGCTGCATCAGCGAATCCCGATACACTTTGGCAAGTATCGACGCACTGGCGATGGTTATGGATATGCTGTCCCCCTTGACAATAGGGGTGGCGGGCAAGGCGGTATCTGGCGGTGTGCGGTTGCCATCGATTAAAATATGTGCTGGGGGTTCTGGACATAGGGGTATCAAGGCATCAATAGCCCGATTCATGGCGGTCATAGTGGCGTTTAAAATATTCATAGCTTCGATTTCGGCTACTGAACACACCCCAAAAGCGTATAGGGTGTGCGTCCGCAACAACAGATACAGGCGACGGCGGCTGGTATCATTCATTTGTTTCGAATCGGTAATAGTCTGTAACAGGGCATCGGGTAAAGTTTTATTGGGCACAACACAGGCACAGGCAACCACAGGCCCCGCCAAAGGTCCCCGTCCCACTTCGTCGACGCCGATAACCCCGCCATCGTATGTATTTTCCCAATGTAAATCCGCCATTTGTACGATTATAGCACAAAAAACATATTTTATGTTGCGATTCTTTTACGATTCGTGTATGGTGGGGAAACGATTTTTTATGTTTTTTATGTAAAGAGAGGAATATATGACACTTTTAAATCGCTTGTGTGTGCGGCTTGCGTGTGTTGGGCTGTTTGCTTTTGTGCCGTTTATCTATGCGACCGCCCATGCGGCGGCAAGTGTGCAACCGGGTAAGTATGCGTCGATTTTAATGGACTATGAAAGCGGCAAAGTGTTATACGCCCGGCGGGCGGATTTACAGCGCTACCCGGCGTCTTTAACCAAGATTATGACCTTGTATATGGTGTTTGAGGCGTTGCAGTCGGGACGGATTACACTGGATCAACAGTTTAAAACTTCGAGGAAAGCCACGCAGCAAAGCCCCAGTAAATTGGGGCTTAGGGTTGGCGAAACCATCAGCGTAAAAAATATTATTTTGGCGTTGGTGACCAAATCTGCCAACGATGCGGCGGTGGTTATCGCCGAAGCATTGGGGGGAACAGAAGCCAACTTTGCCAAGCAAATGACCCAAAAAGCTCGGCACATCGGCATGCACAACACCACCTTCCGCAACGCCAGCGGTCTGCACCACCGGGCACAGGTAACCACCGCCCGTGATATGGCAAAACTGGGGCGGCAGATTTTAACAGATTTTCCCGAATATTACGCCTATTTTAGTGTCCGTACATTTACCTACAAGGGGATAAAATTTGGCAACCACAACAAATTGTTACGGTCGTATAAAGGGGCGGACGGTATCAAAACCGGCTTTATCAATGCCTCCGGGTTCAATCTGGTAACTTCGGTCAAACGGGGCGACAAGCGGCTGATCGGCGTAGTGTTCGGCGGGGTAAGCGGTACCCGTAGGGATTCGCATATGACATCTTTATTAGACAAAGGGTTTCGGGTATATCGCCATATGGCGACCCGCCCTTTGGACATGGACACAATCGGTCAGGCAAAACGGGATAACATATCGGATAAACCTATTAAACCCGTACTAGCGGCACTGCAAATGGCAACCGACAGCCGCCAATCCTACGGGGCAGTACAGGCGGCACAGGCGGTACAAGGCAATACAGCAGCGGCTATGTTGCAAAAAACACAGGTAGGCGGAGCATGGGGCGTGCAAGTAGGGGCGTACCGCAACCGGGAATCCGCATACGGGTACGCCGCCCAAGTTATGGGCTTAATCCCCACATTGCCATCGGCAAAAGTATATGTACAACAACGCACAAAACGCAATATGACCATATACCAATCACAGATTATCGGGCTTAGCCAACAGGTGGCACAATCCGTGTGTACCACCGTACTAGACGCCACCGCCTTATCGTGCGTAGTGGTCGATACGACACAAAACTAGCGGTGTGGGGGAGAGTGGAGTGTAGAAAACCGTAAGTGTTACGGGCGTGGGGTACAGCAAACCACCACCGTTATACGGGCGGCAGCAAGTTGTTCCACATTATGGGGGCGTGGGGTGTAAGAACCACACAGAACACCAGCATTACACCCAAACAGGGCACCAGCGTTACACGGGGGGCACACCTGCGATTGGCAAGCTAGCGTACGCCTTGTAGGGGGTCGCCTTTTGGATCTTTGGCTATGAAAAACGGATGCTCCCACCCGAACTCACATGACTGTAGGGGGTCGCCCTTTGGACCTTCGGCTATGGCTTCGTTTAGGGCTTGGGTTAGCAATTCCAATGTGTCTAATGAAGACGATTCCTGCGTCATATCTTTAGGTGATGTCTGTGTCATATTTTATATCCTCGTATGGTATTCCAAATGTTTCTGTCGACTACAGTCTCCATACTACCATCGATTATTGAGATTGTCAATAGGTTTTTATTTTTATGGCTGTTATCGACAATACGGGCTTGGTCGACTATGGGCAGGTAGGCATTTACCAAATTGTATAGGCTTTTGTTGTACCTGTTGCGAATGGTGTGTTCGGGAATGCTGTGTCCACCTAGTGCAATACGGGATTTTACCCGTTGTATTGCCAGTTCGGGGCTGTTTAAATACACATAAAACAGACTGATTTTAAAACCTTGTTTACGGGCTTGTTGTATCAATTTGGTATGTAGGGTGCCGGATAAGGTTGTCTCCATCACGAATGTGTGTCGATTGGCAATACAAGACCTTGCGGCGTTAATGGCTATTTTGCCTGCGGATATATGCAAGCTGGTCGGTTTTATATTGTCAGGATCAATGCTTTTATATATTTCATCGGCATTGATATAAGGAAACTGTGCACCTGATTGCAATAGCTTAGACGCTGTCGTCGTCTTACCTGCCCCGTTGGGACCAGCGATAATAACAAATTCAGGTGTACTTTTTGTCATATATACAGGCTTGCTGTTTTAATGTGTTTAAGTGCCGATACAGCGTATAATATGGCGGGTTACAACCGCTGCGTTATAAGTGGTTAGGTTTAGGAATTGTTCAAACGCTATGCTGGCACTTTCTCCGGCTAGGTCGGATACCGCCCGTACAGTAACCCATGCGGTGTGAAACCGTTGGCATACTTGGGCAATCGATGCGTCTTCCATGGCGTATGCTTGGGCTTGGTAGGTGTCCCAGTATTTTTTGCGGGTGTGGGCACATGCCAAAAAAGTATCCGCTGTTAGCACTTTGCCCCAAACGATTGTTGGCGGGTGTCCCTGTACGGGGTTTAAGCCCTTTGTACTGGGAATGGAGATGCTGTTTTTTAAAGCGGGGTCGATTGTGTAGCCGTGTGTGGTGTCTGTGTTGTCTGGGGTTGGGTCGCTGCCGGGTTGGTATACGGTGTAGGTATCGTCTTGCAACCGTCCATAGTCTACACAAATGGCATCGGTGGATATAACGATGTCGCCGATTTTTAGGCGGCTGTCGATACCGCCACCAACCCCAGAAAATACGATTTTTTCACATCGAAACTGGTGACATAATACGGTGGTGATAAAAGCGGCGTTCGTCTTGCCGATACCCGACACCACCAGCACCGCATCGCTACCCTCGATAGAGGTGCGATAAAATGTCACCCCGCCAATTTTGGTAACCGTTGGGGTGCTGTTTTGCAGGAGGTGGGTCAGTTCGTCGTGCATGGCGGATATAATGCCTAATGTCATGGGGGGTGCCTCCTTGTTTTTTACCACACAGACCCGCCCCCTATCACAGGGGGCAAAGCCACAGTGCTTATAGTGCTTGCGTTGTACGCATATTAGTAGGTACAGCTGTTGGTTGCCCGGTAATCGTGTACTTTGATTTTACCGCTAACGATGTCGGCTTCTGCTTGATCGACCTTGCGTTTCATGGCGATGGTGATGAGATGTTCGTTGTATTCATCGAGTGCCCAACCGACAGCCCCTTCGGACAAGCCAAGTGCTTCGATACCGCCGCTAAATGTGCCATTTTTATGGGAGTCTAGGACTTTATAAATCGCCACATCGACTTTTTTTAACATCGAAGTCAACATGTTGTTCGGGTGCAAGTAGTTTTGATTGGCATCGACACCAATACCCAGTTTGCCCGCATCAGCGGTGGCTTGTAACGCCCCCAACCCAGACGCACCAGCGGCGGCAAAGGTGATGTCAGAGCCCTTCTCGATTTGCGATTTTGCCAGCTCGGACGCCCGCCCCGGATTGTTCCATGCGGTGTAGTCCGTACCGGTCATGTTGTAAACGACTCTGATGTTTGGATTGACATATTTTGCCCCTTGTTCATAGCCACAGCCAAATGCCCAGACCAGCGGAATATCCATACCGCCGACAAAACCGATAGTATCGGTTTTGGTTGCCATCGCCGCCAGCATGCCCACCAAGAAGGATCCTTCTTGTTCACGGAAGATAATACTTTTTACATTCGGTTTACCGACAACCATATCGATGATAGCGTAGCTTTTATCGGGAAATTCAGCGGCTATGTTGTCCAGTGCTTGGGCTTGGTCAAAGCCAATAGAAATAACGGGATTCGACCCCCGTTGCGAAAATTTCCGCAAGGCTTGTTCGTATTGTACCGCTGCGGTGGGTTCGAACTCCCGGTAGGCGATGCCTGTGTCTCGTTTGAACTTATCCATGCCTTTATACGCCGATTCGTTAAACGATCTGTCGTTTTTCGACCCCAACGCATAGACGATCGCAGGACTGGTAGATCCCGCCACTGCAAGGGTGGCAAAACCAGCGGTTACAAGTAATAAAAATAGTTTTTTCATGTATCTCTCCTTTATTCATACATTTAATGTGCTACACATATGCTATGCGTAAGCAGTATATATAGTTTTGATGGGTTTGTCTAGTATAGTTATGACAATATCAGCACATAAATTTTGGCGTCCCCCCGGGCAGCGATAATCCGGCTTTTATGACCAATTTACGGGCGGTTTTGGTGCGGTTAAAGACACTTGCTGCAAAGGTCTTGATGCCCAGCGATAGGGGATCGGCTGCCCGTGCCATGTTGTGAAACAGGGTTGTCGATATACTGCGGGTTTTTATATCGCTGAGGCGGGCGTTTTTGTATGTCTGTAACACGGTCGCTATGTGCCAGCTATCGGCGTGGGCGGCAATCAGCAATTCCGCTAGTACCGCACTGTCCCGTAAAGATAAATTTAAACCCTGTGCGGCAACGGGCGTTAATCCGTGATGGCTTTCGCCAATGAGGGCGATGTTGTCGACAATATGGGTATGGGCTATGTGGGTGTGCAAAGGAAACGATTGTACAGCGGATACGATGTCACAATGCCCCCATAGTCCTTGCGTTTTGTTCATAAATGCGGTGTGCAGGTGCTGTGTGTCGCCCGTTATTAGGCTGTTGGCGTAGTTGGTTTTTTCCACCCATACCACCGCCGATCGGTTGGGGTTTGGCATCGGCACTAAGGTAAACGCCCCGTCCGCATACATCATTTCTGTCGATGTGTTATGGTGTGGTTTTGTGTGCTGTACAGTGCATACTAGGGCGGTTTGTTGATAGTCGTGGGTGTCGCAGGTGATTCCCGATTTTTGCCGTATAAACGACTGCCGCCCGTCCGCCGCCACAATCACATCAGCCGTGTATATATGTGCTGCTGTGGTTATGTGCCAATCCGTATCGACCTGCATCATATCGGTAGCAGGGGTGTTAAACAGGTGCGTAACCTTATCACAGGCGGCGATGGCATCGCACAACACAGCCCGTAAAGTATGGTTGTCTAGGTTATATGCCAATGCCGCTATATCCGCATCGGCGGCGTTAAAGTCGATCGCTTGCCCCATTTGGTTTCTATAGTTTTTGTGGATAATCGGGATAATCCGCAGGGTTTCCAACGGGCAGGCACACGGGCTCAAGGAGTCCCATACCCCCAATGCTCGCAAGTACTGTACGGACGACGGCATAAAGGCGGTGGTACGCATGTCGCCTTGTAGCGTCTCCGCAGGGGCAGGGCAGGCGTCCAGTAAAACCGTAGGCAGCTGGTATTTACCCAGCATTAACGCCAACGACAACCCCGCCAGCCCGCCGCCGACAATGAGTACGGGGGTATGCTGTGTGTGTTTTGTGTTGTGGTCTGTCATGGATTCAGTATACACCATTTGGCAACAAATAACAACTTGACAGTATCACATATTGTCTGTATACTGCACATCGAACCATCGGGGTACTGTGATACACAGTTGAGACAACACCCGTTGAACCTGTTTAGTTAAAACTGGCGTAGGGAATGGTTTTGTATGTGTCAATACCTTATTTCCCAAAATATGCCATGTAAGAAGGTTGTATTAAAAGCGGTTGCAACCGCTGAGGGCTTTAGCCCGATGTGGTGCAGAGCCGGGGGAGCGAGTGTGGTATTTTGTCGTGCGAAGCACGGTAAAATCCACATTAAACGAGCGGGGGCGAAGCCCCCTAGACTCGCCAAACAAGCCACAAACCGATAATAACCGGCACAATCGTTTTATACGGCACATAATATACTGATTTTATAGGAGCATCATATGTCGACACATACTACTGCCGATTTTTCCCCCGTACAGGGAGTGCCGGTGGCTATGACCATTGCCGGCTCTGACAGTGGCGGCGGGGCGGGAATTCAGGGGGATATAAAGGTGATGTCCGCTTTACAAGTGTTTGGCACCTGTGCGATTACCACCCTTACCGCCCAAAGCACTACAGCGGTCGACGCTATATACCCGGTCGATCCCGCATTTGTCCAGCAGCAAATCACCACCGTATGGTGCGATATGCCCATATCAGCGGTAAAAGTTGGTATGCTTGGCACCGCCCCGATGACCGTTGCGGTAGCCGATACTTTACAGGCTGTGCGGGCAAAAAATCTTGTTGTCGATCCGGTGATGGTGGCAAAATCTGGCAACCGTTTGTTGCAGCCAGAAGCGTTGCAGTCGCTGATCGAAGTATTGCTGCCGATAGCCGATATTGTTACCCCCAATATGCCTGAGGCGTGCGACATGCTGGGCATAGCGGCGATAACCCGCACCGCAGATATGTACCAAGTGGCAGAAAAAGTGTTACACATGGGCTGTAAAGCGGTACTGGTGAAGGGCGGACACATGCCGGGCGATACGGTAACCGATGTGTATATGGACGGCAACAGCCAATTTTGTATACAAAATCCCCGGGTGCATACCCATAACACGCACGGGACAGGGTGTGCGTTGTCATCGGCGATAGCGGCGTACTTGGCACGGGGCGATAGCATGCACACGGCTGTACACAATGCGGTCGCTTATATCGCACAAGCGGTAACATATGCGGATCGCTTAGGGGCGGACAAGGGTGGTTTAGGCAAGGGTGGTTTGGGCAAGGGCAACGGTCCCATTTACCATTTTTACAACAGCTGGATATAAATATGTTGCAATCCGTATCCATCACCATCGACAACACCCCTGTATTTCACGATGTGCACTTGTCCGTTGCCCCGAAACAGTGGATAAGTATTTTGGGAAAATCCGGTTGTGGCAAGTCTACTTTGTTGCGGATACTGGCAAAACTGGATGTGGCAGGCACCGTTACCGGCAGCGTATCCCCGCCGCCACAAGTGGCATGGATGGGGCAACGGGATTACCTGTACGATTGGGCAACCGCCCTTAATAATGCGGTGCTGGCGAAAAAAATACAAGGTCGTATATCCGCATCGGACAAACAGCGGGCAATGGCATTGTTACAACAAGTGGGATTGGGCGATAAAATACATGCCTATCCCTATCAGCTGTCCGGTGGACAGCGACAGCGGGTGGCGTTGGTACGCACCCTGATGACCGATGCCCCAGTGGTGTTAATGGACGAACCGTTTTCCGCTCTTGACGGTATCACCAAAGATATGTGTCAAGGGCTGTTTTACCAGATGTTAGCCGATAAAACTGTTGTCATGGTGACGCACGATTGTATGGAGGCGTTAAAGCTATCGGATACCATTTATATTCTCGATGGCACTTTACACCCCGTGTGGCACGGTGCCACCCCTGCCCCCCGGGCGACGACAGATACTGCGGTGATACGGGGATACGACAGCGTCTGGCAGCGGTTGATGGGGACGGCGACATGATAGTAAAAATTGCCCGTATCCTACTTGGTATCGCCGCATTTTTGGCGGTTTGGCAAGCGGTTATCAGCGTGTTTGCCATACCCAAGTTTTTATTGCCATCGCCGGTGTCTGTGGGCGAAGTGTTTATCGCTAAATTCCCCGTGTTAATGGCGGATGCGAAAATCACCGGTATGGAAATTATACTTGGCTTTATTATTGCTACTATTATGGCTATGGCAAACGGGTTTTTGCTGCACATATCGCCGCTGTTTTGTCGAGTGATGCGCCCCGTGTTGGTGGTCAGCCAATCCATACCCATATATGCTCTTGCCCCGGTGTTGGTGTTGTGGCTGGGCTTCGATATGGCACCGAAAATCGCTATGGCGGTGATTATTATATTTTTTCCTATCACCAGTGCGTTTTACGATGGCTTGAGGCGTACGGATACGGGGTTGATCGACCTTGCCAAAACTATGGGGGCATCGGATATGAAAATTTTATTTACTGTGCGATTTCCCTATGCGTTGCCGGCGTTGGGGTCGGGGCTACGGGTGGGGGCGGCCGTTGCCCCCATTGGGGCTATTGTCGGTGAGTGGGTGGGGGCGTCCGCTGGCTTGGGATACCGCATGGTATACGCCAACGCCCGCATGCAAACAGACGAAATGTTTGCCGCCCTTGTGGTGTTGGTGGCTATGGCACTGATATTGTTTTACACGGTCGATGTGGCGGTCAAAAAAGCCGTGCATTGGCAACGATTTTAATTAGTGGTGTTGGTGGTTATGGCATTGCTATTGTTTTACACGGTCGATGTGGTGGTTAAAAAAGCCGTGCATTGGCAACGATTTAATTAGAAGAAAGGATTTTATGATGAAACGCATTTTTATGGCTTTGTGTATATGGGGTATGGCAATGGGGCTGTCCCCATCCGTGCGGGCAGAAAATATTACCCTTATGCTCGATTGGTATATCAATCCAGATCATGGCAGTGTGATAATTGCCCAACAAAACGGATATTTTGCCGAATACGGTTTGACGGTGGATATTTTAGAACCTGCCACCCCCACCGAACCGCCCAAGCTCACCGCTGTTAAAAAAGTCGATTACGCTATGAATTACCAGCATGTATTGCAAATGCAGGCGGCACAAGGGTGGCCCAATGTGCGGGTGGCAACGGTGATTTCCAGCCCTTTAAACAGTTTGGTGGCACTCAAAGACAGTGGCATTCGATCGCCCGCTGACTTAAAGGGTAAGACCGTTGGCTATTCGTTACCGGGGTTCGAAGATGCTATTTTAGGCACCATGTTACAAACCCACGGGGTCGACCTATCCGAAGTCAAATTGGTCAATGTCCATTGGGCATTAACCCAATCCTTAATCAGCAAAAAGGTCGATGCGGTTATCGGGGCGTATCGCAACTTCGAACGCCACCAACTGAATATTGCCGGACATGAAGCGGTGTTGTTCTTCCCCGAACAACACGGGGTGCCGACCTATGATGAATTGGTGATGATTACCCACAAAGACAACGCCCGATCAGAGACCACTAAAAACATGGTGCGGGCACTGGAGAAAGCCGTGCGGTTTATGAAAAACTATCCGCACGAATCATGGGACACATTTAGGCGCTATAAACCGCAAATGCTGATAACAGAATTAAACGAGCGGGCATGGTTCGACACTATCAAACGGTTTGCCTCTGCCCCTGCGGCTCTGGATTATGAACGGCATCTGAATATGGCAAAGTTTCTGCAGGACAAAAAACTGGTGAACGCCCCCGTACCAGACATTGCCACATATGCGATCGATCCGTTGCAACCGTGATATATGTATATCACAATACCGTTGACATACGATTTTTTAGGGTATATAGTATTTGGTACTAAAATAATCTGATATGACAGATTATATGTTGCCAACACACGGGAATAGTAGGAAAAATGCCCATTACATCGTTGCATAAGGCTGTGATATGTATAGTATTAGGTATGCTTGTGGTACTGAGTTTTTATGTTGCCCCTACCTTTTATCCGTTAGGGACTTTTTGGCAAGTGATAAGGGGTACAGCCGATGCATCGGTAACAGAGATTGTTATACAGTATCGGGGTACCCGTACTTTGGTAGCGTTAATGACGGGGGCATCGGTTGCTACTAGCGGGCTGATTTTACAATTTGTTACCCGTAACATTTTGGCATCGCCGGGGATTATGGCAATGAATGCGGGCGGGGCGTTGTTTGTGTCTGTGTCGTTGGCATTGGGGCTTGTGTATACTACGACTATGATTTCTGTATTTGCCATTGTTGGTGCGGTGGTGACGGGGGGCGTTGTGTACGCTGTTTCATATCAACTACAAAAATACCATGGGGATATGGTGTTGATTTTGGTCGGGGCTATGTTTGCCACCACTTTTTTTGGTATTGTACAATTGATGATGATACTCGATGAGACCATGTTGGCTGTTACCTTATATTGGCTGTTTGGGTCGTTTAACAACCGTTCATTGGAATTGGTGTTGTATAATTTGGGGGTGTTGGGGGTGATAGTGCCGTTGTTGCTGTACACCCGCCATCACATTGCCGTACTCAGTCTGTCAGACAACATGGCGGCTGGGCTTGGTGCCGATACGGTGCGGCTACGGGGCATAGGGTTTTTGGTTGCCGGCGGGTTGTCTGGTATGGGGATTGCCATCGCTGGACCTGTGGCGTTTATTGGCTTGTTGGTGCCACATGTGACCCGTATTTTAATCAAGTCTTATGACTTTAAACACTTGCTTATGCCCAATATTTTTGTCGGTATGATATGTGCGTTGTCTGCGGATATTATATCACGATTGATTTTACATCCAGCGGAAGTCAGTATCGGTATTGTGTTGTCGTTTGTCGGTGGCATATTTTTATTGTATATTTTGTATCGCACCCATACCAGACAGTCTTATAGGCAAGGGAGCGGGCGATGATAAAATATGTTACTTTTCGCACCCGCTGGTTGTCGCAGGAAATACCGGTTGCCGGTATAATAACATTGGCGGTGTGCGTTGTGCTTGCGGTATGGGTGTTGTATTTGTCGTTGGCGATTGGAAAATCCGTATTGTCCCTATCGCAAGTTGTCGATGCCTTACAAGGGGAAGGCAAACCGTTATACAAAATATTTGTCAACAAGTTACGCATGCCCCGTACTTTATTGAGTTTTATGGCGGGGGGCATGCTGGCGGTTGCCGGGTATTTTATGCAGTTGGCAACCAAAAATCCCCTTGCTTCCCCCACCTTGACGGGGGTGAGTGATGCGGCCGCACTGGGGGCGGTGTTTTTTCTGGCTGTATACAGCGATTCACAAGGCAATATGCACAATAGTTTTGACACCTTACCGCTGTTTGCCGTGACTTCGGGGATGTTGGGGTTGGCATTGGTATTAGGGTTAAATTATATTATCAAAGGCGGTGGTACCACCTTTATTTTAATTGGTATCACCGTTGCCATTGTCAGTAAAGCGATGACATCGCTGTTGATGATACTATCACCCATTTATCGATCGGAACAGGCGGCTTTGTGGCTGAGTGGCAGTGTCAGCGGTGCCAACATGACGCAAGTTGCCACCGTAACCCCGTTATTTTTTGCCACCATTGCCATTGCTATTGTGTTTAGTCGTATCTTTAAGGTGATGACCTTACAGCCGCACACGATTAACAGTATTGGCGGCAATAATCGACTGTATAATGGGTGCTTGATTGTTACCGCTGGGGGGATTACCGCTATTGCCGTGTCGTTTACCGGTCCCATCGGTTTTGTCGGGGTGCTGGTACCGCACATTGTGCGCAAAATTGCCCCCGATGTTTACGGCACGATTAAAGTATTGTTGATTATTTTGTTGGGTGCCATAGTCGTTTGTGGCGGCGACCTTGTGGGACGCACAGTTGTGGCACCGTTGCAAATTCCCGTTGGTATTATGACCGCTGTTATTGGGGGGGTGGCATTTTTGCTACTGTTTTATTACAAAGGCACAAAAATATGACATACAGCAGTGCTATAAGTTTGCAAAATATATCTGTGCGTTACGGTGCAACATCGGTATTAAGTGGTGTTTCATTGGATTTTGCAAAAAGCAAAATTACCGCTATTGTCGGTCCCAATGGCTGTGGTAAATCGACTTTGTTACGGACGGTAAACGGGCTGATAAAACCCCATACAGGCACGGTTACAATCGACGGCACGCCCCTTGTAACACTCAATCGTAAACAGCTGGCAAAGCGTATGTCATTTTTAGAACAAACGCCGTTTGCCCCGCATGAAATGCAGATATTACAGCTGGTAAAATTGGGGCGATATTGCCATCAAAATATATTGCAACAGTGGACTGCCGATGATCAACAGGCGGTGGAAACCGCCCTTGACAAGGCAGGGGTGTGGGATTTACGCTACCGCCGTATAGCCGATGTTTCGGGCGGACAATTACAGCGGGCGTGGTGGGCGATGTGCCTTGCCCAAGATGCGGATACTTTGTTGTTGGACGAACCCATAAACCATCTCGATATGACCTATCAATTAGAGTGTTTGGACAATGTCAAAACCCTAAATAGCCAACGGCAAAAAACCGTTGTAATGGTGTTACACGACATTAACCTTGCTATGCGGTATGCGGATTATATGGTGGTCATGAATGCCGATGGGCAAGTGTACACACAGGGTATACCCCATGATATTATGACGGCAAAAGTATTTGCCGATGTGTTCGGTGTGCAGGGAACAATACTAACCGCTGATGCGGCTGACAACATTCCCGTGTTTATTCCAATCCACCGTATATGTCCCTAAGGGGATACGGTGTTACAAAAAACCATATTGTTAATAGAAAGGCAAAAAATATGAAAAATATGAAAACATTATTATCTGTCATGGGGGCTGTGGTATTGGCGGTTATTGCCGCTACGCCTGTGGGGGCATACGAGGTTAAACATGTGATGGGGACAACCGAAATCACCAGCACAAAGCGGGTGGTGGTGCTGACCAATGAAGGCACCGAAGCGGTGTTGGCGTTGGGGGTAAAGCCGGTTGGGGCAGCGAATTCTTGGACGGGCACCCCTTGGTATGCCCATATTGCCCCATCGATGGACGGTGTTGTCCCTGTGGGTACAGAAACTAAAGTGGATATCGAAGCTGTTGCGGCTTTGGAACCGGACTTGATTATTGCCAATAAACTACGACAAGGCAAAATCGCTGAGCAATTACATGCCATTGCCCCCACTGTGTGGGCGGAAACCTTAAAAGGACAGTGGAAAAACAATTTTATGTTTTACGCACAAGCGTTACAAAAACAAACCGAAATGAACGCTTTATTGAGACAATATAACGCCAAAGCCCAAAAAATCAAAGATGCCAACATCAGCGAAGTGGTTGCGATTATCCGTTTTCTACCCAACCACGCCCGTATATACCAAGTGGATTCGTTTAGTGGTGTGGTGTTACAGGATGCGGGCTTAAAGCGGGCGGCAAATGCGTTAGAACCCGGTTTTACCATCAAAATTACCAACAAAGAACGCATTCCCGAAATGGATGCGGATCGTATATTCTTTTTTACTTATGATAGCGGCGATGGCAAGGGGTACGCCTTTGAAAAAGAGTGGATGGGTACCAACCTGTGGAAAAATTTAAGTGCAGCGAAAAAAGGCAATGTACATCGAGTAAATGATGTGTTTTGGAATACTTCGGGCGGTATTTTGTCCGCAAACATTATGCTGGATGAGTTGGCAGCATTTTACGGATTAAACTGATGTTTATACGGTGTCATAAAGGGCAGCGTTTAAAAAATATTGCCCTTTGTGGTTTGTAATCATAATGCACATATGATAAGGTGGTATTTTTTTATGGATACATGTTACACACTGTTTTAAATATAATTGCTGCTACGGTAGGGTGGCATACTTGGGTCGTGTTGTCGGCTATCTTTTTGTTTACAGGTATGACCAAAGGCGGTATCGGCAACGGGTTAAGTGCCTTGACCATCATATTTTTAAGTTTGGTGATCGATCCCATATTGGCGATTGCTCTGACTTTAGTTGTGTTTATGATATGTGATACATGTACTTTGGTGGCGTGGTGGCGTAAATGGGATGGTGACATTACCCGCTTTGCTATTGTTTGGGGGTTTTTCGGCGTGCTGATAGGCGGGGCGATTTTGGCACCGATTCAACAGGGCTGGGTGTCTACAGCGGTGTTAAAAATGTTGCTGGCAATGCTGGGCATATATTTAAGTTTTACTTGGTTTTATCGCCACTACATAAGACGGGCGGTACATAAAAATATACCTTTGTCGACGCAACGGATTTTGTGTGTTATATCCGGTGCGGCATCGACCACCTTAAATGCGGGGGGCATATCGTTAATGGCGTTTTTGCTAGGTATGGGATTGACATCGACCGTAACCCATGCCAGCAGTGTACTTATTTTCAGCGTCTATAACATTATGAAATTGCCCGTATATTTGGGTACGGATATTATTACCCTCGAACGGCTGTATTTGGGGCTGTCGTTTGCCCCGATTGCCTTATTGGGGGTGGCACTAGGCAAAGCCATACACGCATACATCCCCACCCATACATTTAACCTGCTTGCGTATGTGGGGGTGAGTATATCGTCCCTCAAGTTGGCGTGGGATATTTTTATTCAATTTTTCAAATAATGATTTATAAGCGTCGATGTATCCTGTGTTCCCCGCCCTTGTGCGGATAATTGTTGGTACCATTTTAAGAGAATTGTGCTAATTTCTGGCGTCCACCCTTGTGCTTGGGCGTGGGCGGTGGCGTATTTTACATCTTTGATAGCGTGATCGATGGCAAACCCGAAATCGAATTCTTCTGTTACCATAGTGGCGAATCGGTTGTCCATTTGCCACGATTGGGCGGCACCGCCGCTGATGGCTTGTAGCACTTTATCTGTGTCGATGTGGGCGTGTTTTAACAAGGTGATGGCTTCTGACAAGCCGGCTAAGGTGCCGATAACAGCCATTTGGTTTGCCATTTTGCTTATTTGTCCGCTGCCTGTGTCACCGATAAACACATGGGTTTTACAATATGTTTCGAGCACTGTCTGTACCGTGTCATAATCCGCTTTATTGCCGCCAATCATACAGGTCAGCTGTCCGTTTATCGCCCCTGCTTCGCCACCAGACACAGGGGCGTCGAGAAAGCCGATGTCTTTATCGGCAACAGCCGTGTGTATTTCACGGGCAAGGGTTGCAGAAGTGGTGGTGTGGTCGACAATCACGCCCCCCTGTTTGACACATCGCCACAAGCCTATGCCGCCGATTACAGTGTCTCTTACATCTTCGTCGTTGCCCACGCACAAACACACCACATCAAATGTCTGTTGCACAGCTGCCACAGGCGGTAACGACAGCACAGCCCCACCGTTTTCCGCACACCACATATCGGCTTTTGCGGCGGTGCGGTTGGCAACGGTGATTTCGATGTCTGCGGTGGTACTCAAGTGTTTTGCCATGTGCCACCCCATGCGTCCTAAGCCTACAAATAATACTGTTGTCATTGGTGTTGTCCCTTTTCTGTTGGATAAAAATGTATTATATACAAAATCACAGGTAACACCAATACATTTTTTGCCCTTGCACAAACACACCGTACATGTTAAAGTTTGGTATGTGTTGAAAACTGCATCAGAGACAACATATGAGAGGCAACATATGACCCAGTCACCAGTTCTATATACGCCCCCTGCCGATGTGTTACAGACCACGAACATAGGCAAATTGGTATTGGGGCTAAATACTGCATATGGACTAAATTTACAAAATGCGGACGACCTGCATGCTTTTTCTATTGGCGATGCGGAAAGGTTTTGGCAGTTTGTCTGTGCACACATAGGTTTGATTTTTCACCACAAAGGCAGCCGGATTATCGATACTGCGGATAAAATGATCGGTGGACAGTTTTTTGTCGATAGCACCTTAAATTTTGCCGAAAACATGCTTAAAAAGCGGGGGGCGGACGACTGTTTGGTGTTTCAGACCGAAGATAAAGCCGCATATACATTGTCTTGGGATGCGGTGCATTGTCAAGTATCACAAATGCAACAATACTTAGCGGACATAGGCGTCACCAAAGGCGATGTGGTGGCGGGCTTTGTGCCCAACAGTCCGCAAGTGGTGATTGCCATGTTGGCAACGACTGCCCTTGGGGCGGTGTGGACTTGTTGTTCCCCCGATTTTGGCATTAGCGGGGTTGCCGACAGATTCGGCACTACCAAACCGAAGGTGCTGTTTACCGCTAATGGCTATTATTACAACGGCAAAACCCACGACAGCCTAAACAAAGTGGCACAAGTGGTCGCCCGCATCCCCAGTATCGAAAAAGTGGTATACTTTCAAATAACCGATACCCCCATACCCGATTTAGACCATAGATATATGGCGTGGGATACGGTTTTACAAACTTACACACCAGAGCAGGTTACTTTTGTGCCTGTACCGTTTAACCATCCGGTGTTTATTTTGTATTCGTCTGGTACTACGGGGAAGCCGAAATGTATTGTACATGGGGGTGGGGGGATGGTGCTGTCGTTTGCCATCGAGGGCATATATCACGGTGACACTTTGCCCGGCGATCGAGTGTTTTTCTATACCACTTGTGGCTGGATGATGTGGAATTGGTTGGTGGGACAGCTGATATGTCAGGCAACCATACTGTTATATGACGGTTCACCCGTATACCCGACTGCTACGGTGTTATTGGAGTATGTCGACAGACAGCGGGCGACTTTTATGGGGGCGGGGGCAAAGTATTATGAAGTGTTGCAACATCAAAACTGCACCCCCAACACACAGTACGATTTTGCCCACATGAGAATGATAGGGTCGACCGGATCCGTGTTGTCGCCGGAACTGTTTACTTGGATACAGCAAAATATAAAATCAGATATATACATATCGTCCCTATCGGGGGGAACGGATATTGTCGGCTGTTTTTTAATCGGCAACCCGTTATTGCCCGTCCATCGGGGGGAATTGGTATCGCCGGTGCTGGGCAAAGCCGTGCAAATATGGGACGACAACGGCAAGCCTATTAACAACGGTGTCGGCGAATTGGTATGCGTAAAACCGTTTCCCAGTATGCCTATTTACTTTTGGGACGATGCGGACAATGCAAAATACCGCAAGGCGTATTTTGAAAAATTCCCTGCTATCTGGTGGCATGGGGATTTTGTCGAAAAGACCGCTACTGGGTATGTGATTAAGGGGCGGAGTGATACCACTTTAAATCCCGGCGGTGTGCGTATCGGCACAGCGGAAATTTATAATCAAATGCTGGCATTTGACACTATCACAGACTGTGCCGTTATCGCCCAACCGTGGCAAAACGATGTAAGAATTGTGCTGTTTGTGGTGATGCGGGACACTATGCCTTTAACAGATGTAATGATTGCCGCAATCAAACAGCACATTAAAACCGCCTGTACCCCCCGTCATGTACCAGCAAAAATTATCGCCGTACCCGATATTCCCCGTACTAGGTCTGGAAAAATATCGGAAATGTGCATACGGGATATGGTAATGGGCAAACAGATAAACAACATATCGGCAATTGGCAACCCAGAAAGTCTAGAATATTACCGCAACATACCGGCATTGTCCGAATAATAAAAACATAGGATTGACACCACAACAAACCTATGATATTATCCCACATCTGTACAGAATTGAGGAGCAAAGCATGCAAGCAGAAGTTATTACAGTCGATACACTGTCGATCACCAAGAGATTAGAAGCCTCAGGCATGATCCCAGAACATGCCGAAGCCATTGCCCACGAACAAATAAACACAATAAATGTGAATTTGGCGACCAAAGATGACATCGAACGATCGCAGCTCGAAATCAAAAAGGATATTGAACAGCTAAAAAAAGATATTGAACAGCTAAAAAGAGATATTGAACAGATAAAAAGAGATATTGAACAGTTAAAAGCAGAAACCAAAAAAGAAATTGCCAATATTCATAAAGAAATTGAGCAGTTTAAGGCTGAGATTAAAGACGACATTGAACGGTTTAAGGCTGAGATTAAAAAAGACATCGAACAGCTACGGGCAGACAATAGAAGAGACATCGAACAGCTACGATTCGATACTACAAAAGATATTCGGATTGCCATGTACAAGACGGCTGGTTTTACGATTACCAGTATTGTAACCTTGATGACTATTATTCAGATTGTTATAGTGATATTGGCACCGCTTATATAATATGTAACAAAAAAGCGATTCTTTTACTTGTGGTTTGAAGGTGTGTGACATGGCTTTGTCTGGTAGCAAAATCAGCTAAAAATTTTACTAAAACAATCAATTATCAACCAAAAATTGTTTTCTTACACAAAAAAAACGAAAAAAATTTAAAAAAATAGTTTTTTTTTTTTTTCGTCCGTGTGCTATAATGCGAATTGAGCTGTGCCGTATATGCTATTTGTCGTGCATAAAACAGCATTACATTTTGTTGCATTGTGAATAGTATGAGGATTAAGGATGATGACGAATACATCTGTTAAATTTGCTTTATTGGCGGTTTCGGCTTTGGGTACTGGCGTATTTGCTGGTGGCTTGCCACAAGGGGGCGTGGTACAACAGGGGGCAGCTGGTATCCAGTATACGGGCGATACCCTGAACATAAATCAGCAATCGGATAAAGCGATTATCGATTGGAAAGATTTTTCTGTGGGTAGGGATAACACGGTAAACTTTAATCAGCCCGATAGCGATTCGGCAACCTTAAATCGGGTTACGGGGGATTTTACTTCGGAAATTGCTGGGCGGATTAACGCTAACGGCAGCGTGTTTTTGGTCAATCCCAATGGGATACTGATTACTGCGGACGGTGTTATCGACACGGGCGGTTTTGTCGCCTCGACTCTCGACATGGACAACAACGATTTTTTGAATGGTGAGTATACATTTTCTAAAAATGGTAAAAATGGGGTTGTTTCGAATCGGGGTAGTATTTCGGTCGATGATGGCGGTTTTGTTGCTTTGCTAGGTGGGGCGGTTAAAAATGAGGGTACGATTCGAGCCCTTGTCGGTAAAGTAGGCTTTGGCGGCGGCGAAAAGATTGTCATGTCGTTTGGCAACAACGATTTTTTACGGGTCGAAGTGCCAATGGACAAGTGGCACACCCTAACCGATCCGCAAGGCAATAAAGTTGCGGCTACCCTTGATTTAGGCGGTACCATCGACTCCCGGGGTGGGTTTATTGACATAGCTGTTGCCGATGCCTCTGATATTTTGCGACAGACTATTTCGATCGATGGGATTGTATCGGCAAACACCGTGTCTTCGACAGATGGCGTTATATCGATCAGTGGTGGTACGGTAGGAATTACCGGCAACGGGCGAATCACTGCCGATGCGGATTATGGTAACGCCGGCACTATTGCCATCGATGCGGATACCATCGACAGCAGCGGTATAGTGTCTGCAGTGGCACAAAATGGCGTTGGCGGTACAGTTGAAATATTGTTGCAACAGGGGGCGAACCTAAACGCTAGTACCCGTTTTGATGTGTCCGGTCGCAGCAAAGGTGGGAGTCTGTCGTTTATTAGCGGTTTAGGCAAACAAGATACAAAAGTATTGGGCTCTGCAGATTTTAAAGCCGACAGTGCGGGCGGTAATGGTGGATATATCGACATTAGCACCAAAGGCGGCTTGGTGGGGCTGTTGTCCGGTACCGTATCCGCATCGGGCAAAACGCAAGGCGGACGCATTCGTCTAGGTGGGGCGTTTCAAGGTGGGGGATACAACCCGAAAACCAGCCCCCTCGACAAACGCACCCAAGCTTTATTTGTAGCCCGTTGGGGGGATAATAGTTCCCTTGTTCGTGCCGGTAAAACTTCGTTAGGCACGGGTGTACGAATCGATGTTTCGTCCCAATCGGGTACGGGTGGTACAGCGATATTATGGGCGGATAACACAACAAACAATTATGCAAGTATAGACGCAACCGGTGCCACCGGCGGTGGTGCGGTGGAAATATCCGGCAAAAAACGGGTCGATAGTTTCGGTTTAAAACGGGTGAAGGCAGACGGTGGGGTTATTTTACTCGACCCGAAAAATGTTGTTATAGGCAAGTGGACGGGTGCATTGGCACAGATAAAAAAGATTTCTGCCAGCGGTGATTATAGACAATCTTTGCAAACTGCTGATGAGTTTGGTTACAGTGTATCGTTGAGTGGTGATGGGACGAAGTTGGCAGTTGGAGCCACGGGGGATGATGGTCAATCGAAAGTTGATGATTTTCGTGATGATCTTTCTTATGGGGCAGTGTATTTGTATACCATTGGCACCACTTCCACATGGGGGGATAATATAGCACAGAAAGTAAAAATCAAAAATGATGTTGGTGGTCTTGAGAATGATGCCCTTGATAAGTTTGATAGATTTGGTAGTGGTGTATCGTTAAGCGATGATGGGTCGAAGTTGGCTGTTGGGGCTTTTGGTGATGATACCAGTGGCTCTGACAATAAAGGGGCAGTATATTTGTTTAATATCAAAGGAAGTGGGGATTCGTGGGGAACTACAGTGACAAAAGTGAACAAGATCGACGGTAATCACAGTGATCTTAAGTCGGGTGCTGATGCTTTGGATAATGATGCCTTGCTTGGTAGTAGTGTATCGCTCAGCAATGATGGGTCGAAGTTGGCTGTTGGGGCTATTAAAGCTAAGAATAATAATGTTCAAACAGGGGCGGTATACCTATTTACTATTAGCGGACAAGGGAGTTTGTGGGGGGTAGTAGGTACAGCAAAAAAAATGAAAAAGATTACGCACGGTACGCCAAGCGGTTTGAATCTTAGTGAATTGGATTATTTTGGTGCTGGTGTATCTTTAAGTGCCGATGGGTCGAAGTTGGCTGTTGGGGCTTTTGGTGATGATACGGGTAAGGGAGATGGTGATTCTTTCGGGAATAAAGGTGCTGTATATCTGTTTACTATTTCAGGGGTTTCGTGGGACACTGTAACATTAACAAAAAAGATTGACGATGGTCACAGTAGTCTTACATTGGGTGATGGAGACAGTTTTGGTAAGAGTGTATCGTTAAGCGATAATGGCACGAGATTGGCAGTTGGAGCACAGAGCGATGGCGATGGGGGTGGAGACAGGGGGGCGGTATATGTGTTTACCATTAGCGGAGTTGCGAATAATTGGGGAAAGGCAAATGATGCGGTAACAAAAATCCTAAAGCTGTCCGATAAAGCTGATGATGACGGTCAGGTTAATATTTCATTAACCAATAAGGCTAATTTTGGTGGGAGTGTATCGTTGAGCGGTGATGGCACGAAATTAGCTGTCGGTGCCCATGATGATGATAATCCCAATACTAGTGGTAGCGATGGCACGGGTTCTGTACGCTTGATAAATCTACCGGATAATATTTTAAAAGCATCGGCCATAGAGGCAAGCCTAACGATTGCTAGCTTTAAAATTGTTGCCAGTAATGATATTGTTATAAGTGATGAGATAAATACTTTAACGGGCGGTGGAGGTAAATTAACCCTAATTGCAGGGCGGTCGATTAAAATTGACGCCAATGTACAAATTGACAAGGGGCTTGAAATAATCGCAAATACCGATGGCAATAAGAGTGATGGGGATAACGGTGATAAACAACTGCTTGTAACCCATCGGGACGCAGGGCAAGCAAAAATCACCGTTGCCACAGGTAAAACTATATCTGGAGGCAAAGAGGATTTACTTATCAAAATGCTTACAGGCGGCACCAGTAACCCTGCCAACAAAAAACAAACAGGTGCCATCACCGTGTGGAAAGCGGAAGGGCAGCGGGTCAGCATTGTACACTCGGGGACAACCGATGCAAATAACGATTCGGAAATTGTCATTCGCAGCGGTGGATATATCGAATCCAAAAAGGATCTTAAAACTGGCGACATAGGTATCGAATTGGTAGCGGACAAAATCACCAATAATGTCGGTGCTGATGCTTTAAAATTAGATACCACTAATAATAGCGATGGTAACGGACGCTACTTGATATGGACAACAAGTGTTGCGAATAATAACATAGGCGGTATAACCCCCGGTTTTACTCAAACCAAAGCCTACAATTTTGAAGGGGTAGATTTCCAATCCAACACGGATGAAAGTTCTGGTGACCGCAAAGAAAAATCCGGTTTCATATACAAGCCCGTATCGAGTAGCGACAGTGGCGGTGGTGGCGGCAGTGGCGGCGGTGCGGCTATCGTACTGATAGGTGCCGGCGTTGCTGTTGTAGCCATAGGCGGTATTGGGGGCGGTGCCGCTGCAGCAGGGGCAGGTGCCGCCGGTGCTGGAGCAGGCGGAGCAAGTGGCGGATTAGCTACCCCCGTTGGCAGTATCGACACCCTGTTTAACACCAGTATATACGCCTATTTAAACGGTATCGATATGCAGGTGATATATCAACCGCCCACGCAACCCTCCGTATTTAACACCCCCTACAAGGTAACCTACAAAGCCAAATACCATCGCACATACGACATGGCATTGTTGGCACACAACATCAAGGCACAAAAAGCCGTACCCCTGTACGAATTGGACGAAAACCTGTACGAAACCATTAAGGAAATATTCGTACAGCAATCGGCACCAACAGACAAAACCGCCCGCACGGATACCCAACGGGCATAGGCTGTACAACCCTTTTACACCCTGTATTTTGTAACTGTATCCATATCGATAGCGATACCTAGTCCCGCCCCTGTGGGGACTTGTACATAGCCGTTGTCGCAGTCGATGGGGGTTTGTAATATGGCTTGGCGAAACGGGTTGTGGGTGCGGTCGAACTCTATGTATGCCTGTCGTGCCTCATAGGCAGGAGGGGCAGGGGGGAGGATAGCGTGTAAATGCAGGCTGGCGGCGATGGCTACCCCTGTGCCCCATACATGCGGTACCAATCGCACCCCGTGTACTTCGCATAGGGCAATGATTTTTTTACATTCGCTAAATCCACCGGCACCGCAAATATCCGGTTGTAAAATATCCACCGCATCGGCGGCTATAGCCCGCTGCATGCCCCATTTGGTGTACCAAGTTTCGCCACCGGCAACGGGGATATTTTGCGACTGCCGCAGGCGTTTATATCCATGTAACAACTCGGGCAGTACAGGTTCCTCGAACCATTCTATGCAATAAGGCTCGAGGCGTTTTGCCAATTGAATCGCATCGCACACATCGTAGCCGTGATTGGCATCGACCATTAATATACTGTCGTTGCCGATAATGTCCCGTACGGCTTTAACACTGTTTATATCCGTTTGCAGTCCAAAGCCGATCTTAATTTTAAACGCTCGAAACCCATCGTTGTAATAGGATTGTATCTCTCGACTAAGCGTGGCGATTCTGTCCCCCTGTACCGCCCGAAATCCGCCGGTGGCATAGGCGGGAATACGGGTGCGATACGCCCCGCCTAGCAGCTGGTAAATCGGCATGTTGGTGTGTTTGCCGAAAATGTCCCACAACGCTATATCGATACCGCTTATGGCTTGTACGATAACGCCCGCTTGTCCGGGGTCTCGAAACTGGTTGTATAACCTTGTCCACAACGGCTCGATGTGTAACGGGTTTTCACCGATAAGCAACGGTGCCATCATCTGTACCGCTGCGGCGGTTATGTCTGCTGGTCCCAAGCATTCGCCCCACCCTGTGGTGCCGTCAGCACACTGTACCGCTACCAAACAATGGCGGCGGGCGTTAAATTGGGCATTAGACGATTGAAAAGGTTGCTCTAAATCATGGTGTAAAACGAAGGTCTGAATCCGGGTTATCTGCATAAAAAGTCCTCTTAGTCGTTGGTATATTGTGGTTGTGTAATAAACGGTGCAGCATCGCCATTTCCGTATCGGTAATATCGGTAAGGGGTGGACGGACGCTCCCCGCCTGTACGCCAACGGCATTGACGCCGGCTTTAATCAACGCCACAGCGTATCCGGCTTTTCTGTCCCGAATGTCCAGTAACGGATAAAAGAAATCGGTTAAAATAGTGTGCATGGTATCCCTATCGTTTGCCCGCAGGGCACGGTAAAACCGCAAGGCAATATCGGGGACAAAGTTAAACACCGCAGACGAATAAGTGGTAACCCGCATGGCGTTATAGGCTTCTGCATATACTTCGTGGGTGGGCATACCGCCGATATATGCCAACCTGTCGCCACAGCGGGCGACGATTTTTCGCACCGTGTTTATATCGCCCGTGCCGTCTTTAAAGCCAATAAGATTGGGGCAATTATCCGCTAATTTTGCCACCGTGTCCGCATTGGCTTGGGCGTTGGCACGGTTGTATATAACGACCCCAAAATCCACACTGTTACAGACGGCTTTGACATGGTTATAAATGCCGTCTTGGCTGCATTCGGTCAAATAGGGGGGCAACAACAAAATCCCATCGACACCGTTTTTCTCGACCTGCTGAGCAATCTCACACGCCATCTTTGTACCATAGCCACAGCCAGAAAGGATAGGCAGTTTTTCACTGGCGTGTTTTGCGTGCGTGGCAACGGTAACAATCTCCGCCGGGGTAAGCGAAAACATCTCCCCCGTCCCCCCAGCCGCAAACAACGCCGCCGCATCGAATTCGTTTAACCATTGCAAGTGCTGGGCATAAGAATCGGCGGCAAATTCTAGGTGCTTGTCAAAATGGGTTACGGGAAAAGACAATAACCCAGATGATATATGGTGTTTTAATTGGTCGTACTGCATGGGGTATCCTTGTGTGTGTTGTTCGTATGTCTAGTATAAAGGCGATGGCGGCGGCTGTCAATATTTGTATTACAAATTTTTAAAAATCGACGGCATTATTTTGGCTGTGGAGCAATTTTTTGTACCGATTAAGACTTTGCATCAGGTGGTGTCGCATCATTGCAACCGCTTGTTCTGTATTATTATCGCATATGGCACGGACAATTTTTTCATGTTCTTCGACTAAGGTGGCATAGTTGTCTTTATATATGTTTTGTTTGTCTTTATCGTGTAAAGTGTTGCGGGGAATACTGTTTTTTCCCGCCCACAACACAAATTCTACCATTTTGGGATTGTTGGTCGCCTTGGCAATTGCCAAGTGAAACGCAAAGTCCTCTGTTGTAGATTCTGCGTTCGAGTGTACCTTGTGTTTAAAAGCGTTAAAGGCTTGAATGATGGTGACTTCTTGTTCGGGGGATTTTCTGGCGACCGCAAACTTAATAATTTCTGTTTCCACAGGGATTCGCAGCTCTAGCATCGACACCGCATTAGAGATATGTGTTGCACTGGTACTGAGCGATGGGTATACATGACTAGCAGGGGGCAAGCGATGGGTATTGTCCCCGTGCTGTTGGGCGATAAATACCCCCGCCCCCTGTCGAGATGTTAAAACCCCCCTGCCTTTTAATTCGGAAATAGCATTGCGAATGGTGGTGCGGCTGACCTTGTATTTTTCGGAAAAATACTTTTCTGTGGGAATCTTATCCCCTGCGTCCAGTCCCCGTCGCTGAATTTCGCATAAAATCTTTTTTTGTGTATTCTGATTTTTCATTATTTTTCCTAAATATGCCCACATATGGCAATGGCGTTGTATGTGTGACAGGTTCTGTAAATTTATAATACAAATATACATATTTATGTTGACAAATTATATTTTTGTGCGTACACTTCACTTGTGGCATACATATGCTTACCTTTTGGAACAATAGCATATTATGGGCAAAATTTACAATACAAATTAAAACAAATTTTAAGAGACTATGCAACACAAACCTATTTCTTTGGCGATTGTTGGGTTGGGAATGGCGTCTAAGCCCCATCTGGCGGCGTTGCGACAGCTGAGTGCCACAGATACCCACATTGCCATTAGCGGTATATATACCCGCAACACAGACCGCAAACGCAAAGTGGCAAAGCAATGGGGACTGTCCACATACGACAGCGTGCAACAGATCGCCGATGATCCGATTGTCGACGGGGTTATACTTATCACCCCCCCTAATGCCCGTTTGCACTTGGTGCGGGTTTTGGCATCGGCGGGCAAACATATTTTGATGGAAAAGCCGGTCGAGCGAACCCTTGCCAATGCCCGTCACATTGTCGCTTTGTGCGAGGACAATAACATATCGCTTGGCATGGTGTTGCAACACCGTTTTCGTCGAGGTGCCATCGCCATGTCCGACCTGATACACAGCGGGCGATTGGGGGCTATCGGTCTGGTACGGGTGAACATCCCGTGGTGGCGTGAGCAATCGTACTACGATGCGGAGGGACGGGGCACATATGCGGTCGATGGGGGCGGGGTGTTAATCACCCAAGCCATCCATGTACTGGATGTCATGTTGTCTTTAACGGGCAAAGTAAAAACCGTATGTGCTATGACGGGGACAACCGTCCTGCATCGTATGGAAACAGAGGACTTTGCCACCGTAGGGCTTGTATTTGAAAGTGGGGCGTTGGGGTCTGTTGTTGCCACCACTGCTGCCTATCCCGGCGGGGCGGAAGTGATACAAATAGACGCTGAAAACGGATCGGCACAGCTGCGGGCGGGGGAATTGGTCATACATACACACGATGGTATTACAGAAACTATTGGCGAAGTTACCGGCACAGGCGGTGGGGCGGATCCTATGGATTTTCCATGTGATTGGCACCGGCATGTGATTGCTGATTTTGTCCATAGCATCCGCACCAACACCGCCCCCAAAATCACCGGGCGGGCAGCATTGCAAGTGCATCAGCTATTGGATGCTATACAAAAATCTGCCGCCAGCGGCAAAGCGGTAACAGTGGGGGATATATAATGCGGAAACCTTTAAAATTTGCCGCACTGGGAATCGATCACCGCCATATTTACGGTATGGCACAGGGCATGATAAATGCGGGCGGTGTGTTCTCAGCATATTGGACCGAAGGCACGCCGGTGACTATGGCGGGGTTTAAAAAACGCTTTTCTCAAGTGAATCGCTGTGAAAATATACGGGATATTTTACAAAATGACGCTATTGATTTGGTTTTGATTGCATCGCCCCCTAGTATGCGGGCAAAATTATCTATTTCGGCAATGCAGCACGGTAAAGATGTGATGCTGGACAAACCGGGGTGTCTAACGATAAAGGAATTACACGATATTCGGGCAACCCTTACAAAAACCCACCGTATTTGGAGTGTCAATTTTTCTGAACGGTTCGAAGTCCCAGCGGTAACTTTGGTCGATGATTTGCTGTGCCAAAATCGCATTGGTAAAGTGGTGCATATTCTCAGTATAGCCCCCCACCGTTTAAATGCACCAACCCGTCCCGACTGGTTTTGGCAGCCGCAACAATACGGGGGGATTTTAGGGGATATTGGCACCCATCAGATCGACCAGTTTTTACATTTTGCCAATGTGGACGATATGCACATAACCCGTGCATCGGTCGGCAATTTTAATACGCCCGAATATCCTGAATTTCAAGACTTTGGCGAAATGCACTTTACCAGTGGCGATGTACAAGGGTATGTGCGATTGGATTGGTACACCCCCGATGCCGCCCCTAATTGGGGCGATGGACGGGTGATTATACTCGGCACAGAAGGGTACATAGAAATACGAAAATATATGGACATTAACGGACAAGACGGTACGGATCATGTGTTTTTGGTCAATAACACCGAATGCACCCGCTTTGACGCATCGAATGCAGGCACACCGTATTTTCAAAGGCTGGCAAACGATATATGTAACCGTACAGAAACGGCATGTACACACGCCCATACCTTGCGGGTGATGGCGTTGGCAATCGATGCCCAGCAACGAGCGGAAAAACGAGGATTATTAAACACATAACAGCATTTTTTAACTTTTAGGGAGAAATTATTATGAAAAAAATACTATTATCTGTAATGATTGGGGCGGTTGCCCTATTGGGGGGAACAACAACCGCTATAGCGGCGTGGCCAGAAAAAACCATCCGCATTATTGTACCATGGGGTGCGGGCGGTGCCACCGATCAAGTCACCCGGGTGATTGCATCAGAGATGCACAAGGCACTAGGGCAAAATGTGATTGTGGTCAATCAGCCGGGGGCTTCTGGGTCTGTGGGGTCAAAGACCGCATGGGATGCCCCCCACGACGGATACACTTGGACGGCGGGTGCAGCAAAAGACTTGGGGACTTATGCGGTAACGGGTAAAATGGATACTTCTATCAAAGATTGGCATTTATATTTAAACTCCGCATTGGTAAGTGTGATTTCTGTGTCTAAAAATTCGCCGATTAAAAATATCGATGACTTTATTGTAGCGTTGCAAAAAGGATCGGTAAAAGTGGGGACTTCTGGGGTCAATTCTGCGGGACACTCCGCTATCGAAAGTGTGGCGTCTGAGGTTGGTGGATCGTATACGCATGCTGGATATGATGGGGGGGCACAGGCGGTTTTGTCCACTGTATCCGGTGAAACCGATGCCACAACCCAGCTGATTTCTGAGCAAGTCGATATGTTGCGGGCGGGCAAGTTGCGGGCGATTGCCGTTTTATCTGATGCGGATGCAGATGTGCCCGGCATAGGCACTATCCCATCTATTAACCAAGCGTTACCGGACTTGGTGACCGCCCCGATTTATTTTGGTGTGTTCGTGCCTAAAAATGTGCCTGCACAAGTGATCGACATGCTGAATAAAATTTGGCAACAAAAAATCAGTACATCACGGGCATTAGCCGAGTATACAGTGGGACGGGGATCTATTATGACCGTATATTCTGGTGCACAGGCACAAGCCAAAGTATGGCCGTCGATCCAAATAAATGCGTGGTTGTTACACGACAGCGGTCGCTCTCAGGTAAGTCCAGATACGGTAGGCATTCCAAGACCATAATAGTATAATCCTAAGGTGGATATAAAAGGAAAAACATATGAAAAATCAAAAAATAGACCGTATTATGGGGGGCATTGTCGTTGTCTTAGGCGGGAGCATTATGATAGGGGCGTGGCGGATGCCTAGATTTGAAAATTTGAATGCATCGCCGTGGGAATTCGTGGGCTTAACCCCGATGGTCATCGGTTTTTGTCTTGCTGTATGTGGGGGGATACTGGCGGTGCGAAAACTTCATATACAAGATGTACAACGAGGCACACCCCCCCATACGGAAACCGGATATTTTGAAGCTATATGTGCCAGTCCCCGCCAACTAAAGCGGTTTTTATCGGCGTTGGTACTAACCTTGCTGTACGGCGGGGTGTTGTTTGGCAGAGTCGATTTTATCTGGGCAACGGCGGGGTTTATTTTTGCATTTTTTATGGTTTTTACTTGCTTTTTACCCCCTGAAACCCTTAAAAAATGCCCCTTGCAGGTGGCGATAATAAAATCGCTGGTCTTAGCGGTGATGGCGACAGCGGGTATTTACCTGTTGTTCGAAACAGTGTTTTTGGTGCCATTGCCATAAAGGGGGATAACATGATAGACATAGCGGCTATTTATCAGGCTTTTTATACGGCATCTTTGCCGTCGAGTGTGGCGATTGTATTTGGGGCGACTCTGTTGGGTATTATTGTTGGGATGATGCCCGGATTAACCGCTACTATGGGGCTGGCGTTATTGACCACGCTGACCTTTCAAATGGATAGTGCGGTGGCTATAGCGGCGTTGTTATCGATGTATGTGGGGTCTATTTATGGGGGCAGCCGCACGGCGATTTTGCTTAACATGCCCGGCACCCCCGCCAGTGCGGCAACCACTCTTGACGGGTACGCTCTTGCTCGATCTGACGGTGCCAAAGAGGCGTTGGGTATTGCCACCATAGGATCGATGTTTGGCACATTAATAGGTATATTTTTGCTGTTGATTATGGCACCCATACTTAGCGATTATGCACTGGAATTTGGATCGTATGAATTTTTTTGGTTGGCGTTGTTCGGGGTGATTATTTCTGGGCGGTTAACCGCCACCAGCGACCCCGTAAAAGGCTGGATAGCCGGATTGTTGGGGTTATGGGTTGCCATGATTGGACAGGAGCAGATTTTTTCCTATTCCCGATTTGATTTTGGCTATCGACCGTTAACCGGTGGTATTGGTCTTATTCCCGCTATGGTGGGGGCGTTTGGGTTTGTGGAAATTTTAGCGTCTATAACCCACATAAATCCCGTAACACCCAGTAAAAACAGCGGTAAACTTTTGCCGTCTGGGAAACAGTTGCTAACATACTGTCCGACCATTGTGCGATCGGGGATTGTGGGTACGATAATGGGCTTAATTCCCGGCGTGGGCGAAGATATTGGGGCGTGGGTGTCGTATTCTCTTGCCCGCCGGTTTAGCAACTGTAAACAAAAATTTGGCAACGGCTCTAAACGGGGTTTAATCGCCGCTGAAACGGGGAATTCTGCCGCTGTACCGGGGGCGATTATTCCAGTTTTAACTTTGGCAATTCCCGGCTCTGCCCCTTCGGCGGTGCTGTTAGCGGCAATTATTATTCACGGTATCCAGCCGGGACCATTGATTATGATACAAAACGCCGATCTCGTATATGGCATGGTGGCAACGCTTACTTTTTCTGCCATTGCTATTGCTGTGTTGGGGGTTGGCTTAACCACACCGCTACTGACCATATTACGGGTACGGCGGGCGGTGTTGTTGCCGATTATTTTTGTCTTGTGCGTAATCGGGGCGTATGCCATTGCAGGGCGGGAATTTGATGTGTTGGTGATGCTGGTGTTTGGGGTGGTTGGGTTTTTCCTTAAAAAGATGCATTTTCCGATGGCACCGTTGGTATTAGGCTTGGTTTTGGGGGCTATTCTCGACAAAAGTTTAAGGCGGGGATTGGTGTTGTCTGATGGCAGTATCGAGCCTTTCTTTACCCGCCCCATTAGTGCGGTGTTGGCGTTTGTAACTATTGTTACTGTTGTGCTGGCGTTGCGTGGTTTACGCAACAAGTAAAGGTGTATGGGTTATATATCCCATACCATGCGAAACCCTTGATGGGGTGTCGAGGTGTCGGGGGAAGTGCCAGATCGGGCGGCGGTGCGGTATCGGTGGCAATACGAGGCGTGGCACAGGAACGAACCGCCTTTGGATATTTTATAGCCCTGCATGTTTTTTAACCGTTGCTTGACCGATTTTTTTAACGATGCCACATGGTAGTCGTCTGCTGTCCATTCCCATACATTGCCCAGTACATTATACAGCCCGTACCCATTGGGGGCAAAAGATTTTGCGGGGGCGGTGCGGTCGTACCCGTCTTTGCTGAGGTTGAGATGGGGAAACTGTCCTTGCCAAATATTACAGGGGAAAAAGTCCGTATCATTGGGCTCTGCCTCCCCCCAATAATAGGGACTATCGCCGCTGCCGCCCCGGGCGGCGTGTTCCCATTCGATCTCTGTCGGCAACCGCCCCCCCGCCCATGTGGCAAACGCCCGGGCATCGTTCCAAGTCACATGCACCACAGGATGATCGGCGTGCCAGTGGGCATCGTGGCTGTCGGCACCCAGTACATCGTACCAGTTCGCCCCGTCCACTCGCCGCCACCACGGCAAGCCGACAACTTCAGGGGTGTGTTTGAGAGTCGTAGGTACATGGCTGTGAAATACAAACGACCAGCCAAATTTTTCCGTTTCCGTCACATATCCTGTATCGGTGACAAAAGCGGCAAATTGGGCATTGGTGACCGCCGTTTCGCCTATGTAAAACGAGTCGATTGTCTTGCGTCTTAACGGCGATTCCCCGTCATCGGCAATAAGCGGTTTTTTTGTTCCCAATAATGCCCGCCCGCCGCTGATTTTGATTTTGGTAAATGCCCGCAACTGTGGGTCAAAATCTTTGATATAAGGTACGGTTTTGCCACTGCTAAACGGGGCGGTGTGGGTATTTACATGCGGGGTATGTTTTGACGGGCAACACGGGGGGTTTTGTTGAGTCGTACTTGTATTACACATGGGGATATGTCCGTTGTAGCAACACATCTATTTCTTGTCGAGACGGCATAGCGGCGGCGGTGCCGACCCGTGATACGGCAAGGCTAGCGGTAGCACAGCCAAATTGTACTGCCGCTATAGTCTCCCGCCCCGCCGCTAAAGCGGTGGCAAAGCCGCCAATAAACGCATCGCCCGCCCCGGTGGTGTCGACAACAGTGGTGGCAATAGCGGCAATATGTGTATTGAGGGTGTCGTTATAAACGAAGACCCCGTTTTCCCCCAGCGTAATCAGCACATTTTTTACCCCCCGGGCGTGTAGTATTTTCGCCCCCTTTTCGGCGTCATTCGCATTGGTGATGGGGAACCCGACCAAAGCCTCCGTTTCGGTTTCGTTGGGAATGATATAATCACATAGCTCGTACACCGCATCGTCGAAATCGACCATAGGGGCGGGATTAAACAGGGTACGAACCCCGGCGGATTTGGCTATGTGCAATGCGTGCAGTGCCACATCGGCGGGCTGTTCCAATTGGGTTATAAATATTTTGGCATTCTCAATGACCTGTTTTTGGCGGTCGACAAACGGTTTATCGAGGGTGTTTGCCACCTCTGGACAGACGATAATCGCATTGTCCCCTGTGCTGTCGTCGACAAAAATAAACGCCGCCCCCGTTGGTAGGGCGTCCGATACTTCCAGCAACGGCTGTACGCCGCTTTTGGCGTACATGTCGAGTGCCATTTTGCCGAACGGATCGTTGCCGATTTTACTGATAAAAGCGGTGTTTGCCCCCGCCTGAGCACAGGCAACCGCTTGATTAGACCCCTTGCCGCCGGGACCTAAACCAAACCCAGATCCCATCAAAGTTTCGCCTATTTTCGGCAACCGTGCGGCTTTATAAGCGGTGTCGGCTACATAAATGCCTAGTATAGTAATATCGTATGTGTCGTGCATAATTTTTCCTTTTTTTCTCTTATATTTTATTCTCCATAAGGCACCCAAATATTTTTTACATCTGTGCTGTGCCTTAGGAAGTATGCCCCTTGACAGTCCGTACTGTACCAATCAAAGGCGGTGCCATAATCGACAAAAGTGCGTTTTAAACTGTCTGCTGATAGCTGTTCGGCGGTGTGCGATAGCTGTGTATCGCCAAATGTCCACAGTATATCTATGTCGTGGTGTGTCGCCATAGGGGCAATAAGCTGTTGTGGATTGCCGGTTACAATATTGACCACCCCGGCGGGCACATCTGAGGTTTCCAGTATAGAACAAAAATCCAGTGCCGACAAGGGGTAGGGTTCGGACGGTACCACAACGACTGTATTGCCCATACTGATAAGCGGGGCGATGGTGCTGATAAAGCCCAGTAGTGGACATTCAGGCGGACATATCACCCCGGCAACGCCGATGGCTTCGGGTATCGCCAGTGCCAATCCCCGCATCGGCGGGCGGTGTATATCGCCTTCGTAGGTATCTGCATATGCCGCATAGGCAAACAAACGGGCAATAGCGGTGTCTACTTCTGAGGTGGCTTGTCGGGTTGTTGTGCCGGTCATTGCCTGTATACGGTTGGTAAATTCTGTTTTTCGAGCCGCTACATTTTCCCCCATATAGTATAAAATTTGGGCTCGATGGTGGGCGGTGGTTTTTGCCCATTGGGTATTCGATCGGGCGGATTGTACAGCGTTTCGAATGTCTTTGCGGTTGCCTACGGGCACTTCCGCAAGTACCATACCTTTATGTCCCAAAACGGGGGTCGAGTACTGTCCATCGGGGCGGGTTTGTTTGCCGCCGATAAACAATTTTAGGGTTCTGTCGACATATGTTTCTGTGTGTGTGTGCACGGTTTTTGTGGCAGGTGCGGGCTTGCGTGCGGGGCGGTTTTTGCCGCTGTATAGGGATCTGTGTTGCAGGTACGCATAGCATCCTTCCCGTCCGCCTTCTCGTCCGTATCCACTGTGTTTACGCCCGCCAAAGCCGACACCCGCATCGAGCATATTTGCCCCATTTACCCATACCACACCCGCTTGTAGGGCGGATGCTATTTCTAAGCTAAGGTTTACGGATTCACTCCAAACACTGGCGGACAACCCGTATTTCGAATGGTTGGCAAGGGCAATCGCCTCATCGAAGGTGCGAAAGGTCGTCGACACGGCAACGGGACCGAAGATTTCTTCTGTGGCGGTCGGGGCGGTAACCGGTATATGTTGTAAAATTGTCGGTGGATAATAAAACCCTGTGTCTGGCACGGGGGTATCGGGTTGTAACAATGTGCCCCCGTCCTGTACGCCGGCGGTAACCATACGGGTAATGTGCTGCAGTTGCGTTTCGCTGATAATAGCCCCCATGTCGATGGTTTTATCTAAGGCGTGTCCCAACCGCAGGGTTTGCATGCGGTGGTGTAGTTTTGCGTGAAACGAGTCGGTGATGCTGTCCTGTACGATAAGCCGAGACCCGGCACAACACACTTGCCCTTGATTAAACCAAATCGAGTTGACCACCCCCTCGACAGCGGCGTCTATATCACAGTCCTCACAGACGATAAATGGCGACTTTCCCCCCAGTTCAAGGGTCAGCTGTTTACCGCTACCAGCGGTGATTTTGCGTAAGTGCTGTCCTACTGCTGTGGATCCGGTAAAGGCGATTTTGTCTACATGCGGGTGTGTGGCGATGTATTCGCCCGTTTGTCCGTCGCCGGTGACAATGTTTATCACCCCATCGGGAATCCCCGCCGATTGCACAAATTGGGCAAATAGCAAAGCGGTAAGGGGGGTGGACTCTGCGGGTTTTAATACTACCGTATTGCCCAGTGCCAAAGCGGGGGCTATTTTCCACGCCAGCATTAAAAATGGAAAATTCCACGGGATAATTTGCCCGATCACCCCTATGGATTGATACTCAGCAAAGGCGGTATCCATCAGCTGTGCCCAGCCGGCGTGGTGATAAAAATGACGGGCGGCTAGGGGTATATCTATGTCCCGAGATTCCCGAATCGGTTTGCCGTTGTCGAGACTTTCCACCACCGCCAGCAATCGGCAGTGGCGTTGTATAGCACGGGCTAGGGCGTACAGTTTTAAAGCCCGGGCATGGGGGGGCAGTTTCGACCATGTGTTGTGGGCGTTGCGGGCGGCTTGTACCGCTGTGTTTACATCTGCGGCGGTGCCTTGCGACAAGGTCGCCAGTACGGTTTTATCGCACGGGCATACAGTGGTAAACGCCTTGTCTGGGGTGTGGTTGGTAAATTGCCCATCGATAAAGTGTCCAAAACCGTCCGCATGCTGTTGCAACCACTGTTGGGCAATGGTGGCGTCTTCATAGCTGGGCTGATAGTGCCCGTTTTCTAAATATGACATAACCGACATGGTGTCCCCTTTATATGCTGTTGTTATCCGATGGCGTGGCGGTATAATGCACTGTATGCCCCGCTTGCCCGGTGTTCCAGTTGCCTCTCGATGTCGGCTAATAACGCCGATGCCCCGAATCGGAACAGGTGGGGGCGGAGCCAATCCCGTCCCAATTCCTCTTTCATTAAAATTTGGTACTGCAACGCTTGTTGTGCCGTCGATACGCCGCCGGCGGGTTTGTATCCGACCTTGTAGCCGCTCATTTGGGCGTATTCCCGAATTGCCCGTGCCATTATTAACGATACGGGCAAGGTGGCGTTTACCGATTCTTTGCCTGTCGATGTTTTGATAAAATCTGCCCCTGCCATCATACATACAAGGCTTGCCCGTTTGACATTGCGGAGGGTCTTTAAGTCCCCCGTTGCCAAAATAGCCTTTATATGGGCACTGCCACAGGCTTTGCGAAACTCTTGTACTTCGTTGTATAACGCTTGCCAGTTGCCGGATAACACAAGGGCACGGCTGATAACAATATCGATCTCTGTAGCACCGTGCTTAACCGATTGTTCAATTTCCATCAGTTTTAAGGAGTGGGGGGTCAACCCCGCAGGAAACCCCGTCGACACGGCGGCAACGGCAATATTTGTACCCTGTAAGGCATCGACCGCTGTTGCCACAAAACGATGATACACACACACCGCCCCCGTGCTGATGGGAACGGTTATGCCCAGTGCGGATAAAATATCCGCCCGTACGGGGTTTTTGGCTTTGTGGCACAGCCGCACCACCCGGCTTTCCGTGTCGTCGCCACTGAGTGTGGTCATATCCATACAGCGAATGGCGTTTATCAGCCAAGCGGATTGGGCATCGCCCTTTACCGCCCGCCGCCCCATCAGCGTCGATACCCGCAATGCGGCGGCGGGCGTATTGACCCGTACCGCCCGTATAAAAGCCATATCGAGAGGCATGCCTGCGTTGCGGGTGTGTGTAGTATCCATGTGGGTATCCTGTGTACAATTTTGCCTGTTGCAGTATACTATATTTTATTGACAAAGTCCATACCTTGTTGCAATCTTCTGCATAGTCCGTTCAAAAGCGTCCGTGCCTGTGTATATGTCCACAGATCTATATACAGAGTTATCCACAGATTTATCTACAGGGCTATACACAGGACTATCCCCCGTATGATGGGCAATGGTGGGGGGCGTACCGGTACTGTCAAAAACCGCCCCAACCATCATCAGGTTGTCGCACATATCCATATCTTCGAACAACATGTGTGTATGCTGGGTGCGGGTTTCCCCGTCTTGTTGGTAGTGGGCATAGGCGGTTTTTTGCCGATCGATAAAGGCGGTGGGGTCGTTGCTGTATCCGTATACAGGCTTGCCCTGTGCCGCCATATACCCCATTTCAAAAGCGGTACCTACATCCATACTGACCCCGTGATAAGGGGTCATATTGGCAACTGCTATATCACAGTCGTCCATCATCTGTTTGTCGCTCATATAAATCGCCATACCAAAGGCAAAGCGGGTAGGAAAATCGTTGGGGTCGAGGTTGTTATCCAAAGGGGCGTGTCCGACACACCCATATTTGGCACATATCTGTTTTTTGCTTTCGAACCATTGTTTAGCGTTTGGGTAAAACACATCGGGTCCGGCTAAATATATATTTTTCATTTTTTACTCCGTTAAAATATATGAGGTTAATCTGTGGCTAAGCGGGAATCCATTGCCATACTGCCCATCACCATCACGGCACCGACAACAGTCCCCCAGTACCAATATTCGCCCAGCCACAGGATACTTACCACCGCCCCCACTAGGGGTTCGACCATTATCATTTGCGTCGCCCGGGTGCTGGTGATGACACGGCATCCGTATACCCATAAAAATGTATTTAAAAACGAATTAAACACACCCAAAAATAGGGCGATGCCAATGACTGATAGGGGTATATCGACAGTGGACACGGTGCCAAATGCCAGCCATGGGAAAAACAGTACCACCGCACCGATGACCATACCAACGGCACTGGTAAATACCGGGTCATAGTGTTGTGCCACTTGGTCTGAGAGGACGGAGCCTAAGGAAAACGCCACGCCCCCCGCTAAGATGAACAACAGACCAATAGTGCTGTCGACTTTAAATTCCCCGACAATTAACGCCAGCCCCATCGCCCCTAAGGCAATAATGTAAAATGCCAAGCGATTGGGGCGTTTTTTATGTAGCAAATACAGCCACATAATAACAAATGGAAATTCAAAGCCAATGGCAAGGCTGGCAATACTGGCAGAGGTGTACTGCAACGATGCAAATTGCAACATCAAACACACGGGAATAAGTGCCAACGCCCACACAGCCACTGTGGAAAGGTGGTGCCGCTTAATCGGTTGGTAGCGGCAATACAAAAACGGCAGTGCCGCCAACGCCCCAAACAATAAACGGTAAAATAACAACGCCCACATATCGACAAATTGCAAAGCGTGCTTTGCCAAGGGAAACGACAGCCCCCACATGGTCAGGCTGCCAAACACGGCCATATACCCCAAATAGGGTTTTGTTGATTTTATCGTCATATCTTTATCCTGTTGTACACTGTCTTTCAAACAAAGAGTAAAAATATAGTATAATTGTATGCGTTGCAAGTAAATACTATAGTTTCTAGGATGAAAAAATATGCTATTTTTATATACACCTATAGAAAATTATATGTGTTTTAAGGGTATTTAAGACATGTATTTTGCATATAGAACCAATTTCGTATTTATTGTTGACAACGGATATAAACATGTGTACAATATGGCACCGCACAACCGCACATATGTATTAAACAAAAGGAAAGACCCATGATAAAAAAAATTGTTGCCATTGTCGCCTATTTATTTGTATTAACAGTAGCGTCTGCCAGTTCGTTTCCACAGACTTTTGACCATGTATATGGTACAACCGTTGTCGCAGAAAAACCTTTGCGGGTGGTGTCGTTGAGTTACGGGCGGTCTGATACTTTGTGGGCGTTGGGGGTACAGCCTGTGGGCGTTCGCCATTGGTATGGGGAATACCCGTATGGAGCGTGGCCTTGGGCACAACAGATTTTTCGATCGTTTGGGGCGGATTATACCCCAGAAGTGTTTCCCCGTGGCGAATTGGACTTTGAAAAAATCGCCGCATTAGAGCCGGATTTAATATTGGCGTTGTGGTCTGGCATTAAGGCAGAAGACTACGCCGTATTGTCGAAAATTGCCCCAACTATTGCCCACGAAAAACCATATGGAGCGTATGCAACCCCTTGGGACATACAGACAATAACGGTGGGCAGAGCGGTAGGGGCGTTGGAAGCCGCACAGGCGGAGGTCGATCGCATTAACGCTAAAATCAAAGCCATCGCCGATGCCCACCCCGAATGGCAAGGCAAGACCGCCGCTGTGGCGTTTTACTGGAAAGACAAACCGGGGGCGTATGCGGATACGGATATTCGTGCCCGTCTTATCAACCAAATGGGATTTGTAACCCCCGAACGGATTAAACAAGACGCCAAAGGCAAATACTTAGCCTCATATGCGGTGGAAGATTTTAGCCCGCTCGACACAGATGTGCTGTTTTGGGTGGTGGCAAAACAAGCAGATGTGGAAAATGTCAAATCCTTAACCCTGCGAAAGACCATGCGGATATATAAGGAAGGTCGAGAAGTGGCGGTCGACGAACTGTTGACGGGGGCGTTTTCACATGCCAATATTCTCAGTCTGGATTACGCATTGGACACCATCGTACCGCTGATCGAACAAGCCGTAGATGGCGACCCCGAAACTGTGGTAACCAGTTCGCAACAAGCCGGGCTGCTGGAGTAACCGTGTGGTATAGGCGGGTGATGGTTTTGTTTGTTTTGTTGTATGTATAAGCACTATGTCTGTACAACATACTTTTTCCTTGCGGAAAAAACTGTATAAAAAACACAGTATCGGTTTGGGGGTGTTGCTGTGTGTGCTTGTGTTTACCATATTGTCGTCGATGACTTTTGGGGTTCGCAGCTTGTCTATGGGGGATGTGGTGTATACTTTGCTGGGCAATATAACCGATGTTAAAACCAAAATTGTCGTTTGGGATTTACGCATGCCCCGTACGGTTACGGGGGTTATTGTTGGGGCGGTGCTTGGCGTTGCTGGGGCGATTATGCAGGCAATTACCCGTAATCCGTTAGCCGATCCGGGAATTATGGGGGTCAATGCGGGGGCATCGTTTTTTGCAGTGCTTGCCATATGGATACTCGGGATTACTTCTATATTTCACCTGTCGTGGTTTGCGTTCTTGGGGGCGGCGGCTGCCGCCATTGTCGTGTATGGTATTAGCAATGTGGGGGCTGCTCAATCTGGATCGGCAACGCCCGTACGGCTAGCCTTAGCAGGGGCGGCGATTAACGCTATGCTGTTTGCCATTATTGCCGCTATTTTAACCATCAGCCAAGAAACTTTAAACATTTATCGTTTTTGGGTGGTGGGATCGTTGCAAATATCGAAACTGAGTGAAACCGCCCAACTTGCCCCGTTTATGGCGGTGGGTATGGGATTGAGTTTGTGGTTGAGTCATCTGTTAAACACTTTGGCACTAGGCGATGACACCGCCAAAGGGCTGGGGGAAAATGTGTATCGTATCCGGTTGCTGTCGTTACTGGCGATTACTTTACTGTGTGGCAGTGCGGTGTCTATTGCCGGTCCCATCGCATTTGTCGGCTTGGTTACGCCCCATATTGCCCGCTTGTGGGTGGGACAGGATCAACGGTGGATATGTGTATACGCTATGCTGTTAGGCGCTATTATTTTACTCGGCACCGATGTTATTGGACGGGTACTATTAACGGGTACGGAAATAGAAGTGGGCATTATTGTCGCTTTTGTTGGCGGTCCGCTGTTTGTTTGGATTGTCCGCCGTATGCGGATTACGCAAAATTAAAGGCGGACGGACTATGGTTATGCCACACATACACACCCCCCGTATCCGCCCCGCCCAAATCAAAGTATATGTCATAGCCTTGTGTGTATTGTTGGCGGTATTGTTGTGGTCATTGTCCGCAGGTTCCTATGTTTTGTCGCCTGTACAGGTGCTGTCCACATTGTGGAATCCACAAGCGGGATACGCACAGTTGGTCATATGGGATATTCGCTTGCCCAGACTCCTTGTAGGCACCACAGCGGGGGCATTACTGGGTATCAGCGGTGCCATATTTCAATCGATTATCCGCAATCCGCTAGCCTCCCCCGATGTTATCGGTTTTAATTCTGGTATTGCCTTAGGGGCGGTCGTTGCCTTAGTGGTGTTCGATGCCACAGGGTATGGACTGATTTTAGGGGCTGTGGGTGGTGGTATTATCACCGCCGTATTGGTGATGGGGCTGGCATGGAAAGCCCCGCCTGCATCCAAACACGCCCCCCGCTTGTCGGTTTTTGTGCATTTGTGGCGACACGCCCGTGCGTACGGGTTTGTTCCCTATCGGATTGTGTTAATTGGTATCGGCTGTGCGTTTACCATAACTGCCGTGACCAACTTTATTTTAACCACCACTGATGTATATCGGGCGTCCGATGCGATGATATGGCTGATCGGCAGTGTTGGCGGTAAAACATGGCAATCGGTGGCTATTGCCATTAGTGGCTTGAGTGTCCTGTTGCCCTGTGCATTGTATTTGGAAAACCATATGCGAATTTTGGAAATGGGCAACGATATTGCTATATCCTTGGGGGTGCATATTAACCGCATCCGCATATTTGCGATTGTGTTAGGTATTTTGTTATCGTCTGTGGCGGTCAGTGTCGTCGGTCCCATCGGTTTTGTCGCTTTTGTCTCCGGACCTATCGCCCGCAGAATCAGCACCACCGCCGGTATCAATGTGGGTTTATCGGCTATTGTTGGCGGTATCATTTTAACCTTTGCCGACCTTATGGGACGGGTTGCCATACCGGGGTTACCGCTGAGTGCAGGTATTTATACCGCTATCATTGGCGGACCATATTTACTGTGGTTGTTAAGCCAAAACATAAAACGGGGCGAATTATGACACAGTGTATACGGACATATCGCTTGTGTGCCCAAAATATACGGGTGCGATATGGGGGGGATACGCCAATTTTAAAAGATGTTACCGTCCGCTTGCCACACGGTAAAAACACCGTCATTATCGGACCGAATGCCTGTGGTAAATCCACTTTGTTAAAAACTTTATCCAGATTGCTGGTGCCTGAAACTGGCACGGTTATGCTAGACGGTGTTTCCATACACAGGCAAAATACCAAACAAGTGGCAAAAACCTTAGGGCTACTGCCGCAAACACCGATTGCCCCACAAGGGATACTGGTATACGATTTGGTATGTCGAGGCCGCAGTCCCTATCGCAGTGCTTTTACCAGATGGACACAACAAGACGAACAGTGCGTTGTCGATGCCTTGACACAAACAGGCACACTGGATTTGGCGGATCGTGAGGTCGATTCCCTATCAGGCGGACAACGGCAACGGGTATGGATTGCTATGGCCATTGCCCAAAACACAGATATTTTATTACTAGACGAACCCACCACATTTTTAGACCTGCCCCACCAAGTCGATATATTACAACGGATAACAGCCCTAAACCACAGCCAAAACCGCACTATCGTATGCGTGTTACACGACATCAACCTAGCCTGCCGCTATGCCGATTACATTATCGCTATGCGACAAGGAAAAATCATCACTCAAGGCGACCCTAAAACCGTTATTACCAACACCACCATCAAAACCATATTCGGTATGGACAGTATAATAATCGAAGACCCAATCACACATACACCATTGGTGATACCAAAATGAAATTGATCTTTGTTAGGGGGGGACATCGTCTAATCGCACCCGTACAGGGCGTATCCTGAGCCGATATTTAGACATAAAAAAAGCCAGACGATTACCTGACTCTTTAGCCATAATAAACAGTATGCGGTGTTGTATGCGATTTTGCCAACTATTCTTTTTAATTGGCATGGTTGCACTTATAAGATTTACATATAATATGGCGTTTACCTTTGGGTAAGATTGTGGTATATTCTTTACTTAAAACACGGTATAAATAAAGTATTTTTTTAAGCATATGGCATATACTTTCTCTTATTTTTTATTATTGTTAGTCGTCCCTTTGTCATTCAGTATTAATAATACCTTGGGGGTGTTTTCTACTGGTATTATGAATCCCTTGACGATGGTGTTTTTCCGTTGGTTCGGGGTAGTATTGATAATGGTGCCATTCATGGCAGTGCCTCTGTGGCGGTCATGGCATGTTATTATCAAGCACTGGAAATTGTTTTTGGTTGCCAGTTTTTTTGGCATGATTGGGTGTGCCGTAGGGGTGTATGTGGGCGGACAATATACCAGCGCCATGAATATCAGCTTATTATACAGTCTTGCCCCAATTTTCACCTTAACGATTGAGTGCATATTTTATGCTAAACGGTTATCTGCGGTGAATATGCTGGGTATTTTTATGGCGTTTATAGGGGTGATTTTTATTATTACAAAGGGCGATTTTGGCATGCTGTTTGCCTTAAAATTTTCCGTTGGTGATTTATGGGGGGTATTTGCATCGTTCAGTTGGGGGCTGTATGCTGTGTTGGTTCGCAAACAACAACTGTTTATTTCTGGTTGGCAGCTATTCACCATAAACGCTGTGTTTGGTATGATATTAGCGTTTCCCTTGTTTCTGTATGAAATCGGTGTGCAACACAAACCCATTGTTTGGACAGCTGAGTTCTTTATAATATGGGGGGTGTTAACGATTGTATCGTCGCTGATTGCGTATCTGAGTGTTGTACATGTTATCAAACGATTGGGGGTTACTGTTTCTGTTTTTCCATCATATATCGCTCCCATATATGTTGTTATAATTGCCATCGTGTTTTTGGGCGACACATTGCAACTGTATCATGTATTTTCGGGGGTGGTGATTTTATCAGGAGTATTTCTTGCCTTGAAAAAAGATAAAGCAATATAAATGGACATAAAAATAGGGGGTATCCACAATATAATCGATACCCCCCATGTTCACAGGTATCAGAATGGCTTATTCTAAGCCTGCCTCTTTTTTAAGTCTGTTATACTCGGCGATGATCTTCTTGCCGTCTGCACCGGTCTTTGTCAAGTAATCATCCGTCAAGTGTTTGGTTTTTGCTTGTAACTCCGCCCGTAATTTTGGGGATGCGGTTACCACATTCATGCCCCTTGCACGGAATTGATCCAAGTACCAGTTTGTCAAGTTTTGTGCTTCTTGGTTTGCACCATGTTCAACGGTTTTTGCAATGGCTTCTATCGTATCCCGTACATCTTGTGGTAACTTGTTCCATGCTTTTAGGTTTACAATCACATAGTTACGGGGCAAGAATGCACGGAAGTCGTTATAATCGCTTAGAGATTCCCATGCCTTCACATCATATCCAGAAGATCCAGACGATACGAAGGAATCAGCGATACCCGTTGCCAATGCTTGAGACAATTCGGCGTATTCGATTTGCACGGGTTCCGCACCTACGGATGCGGCGATTTCTGATGTGATGGTATTATACCCACGCATCCGCATGCCTTTAAAGTCGTCCACTTTTTTGATGGTTTTCTTGGTATAAAACCCTTGTGGAGGCCATGCCACAGAATACAGCAGTTTCAAGTTTTGTTGTTCTAGCTTTTCATTAATAATCGGCTTTGCCGCTTGCCACAACAGAGCGGATTCTTCAAACGAAGTGGCTAAGAATGGTACGGAATCCGTTGACAATACAGGCAATTCGTTGGCGTGTGCAGATAAAATGCGTTCGCCAATATATGCTTGTCCTGTTTGGATTGCCCGCTTGATTTCATTCCCTTTAAACAACGATCCACCAGAATGCACTTTGATGGTCAACCTACCACCAGTTGCCTTCGTTACCGCATCGGCAAAACGGTGCACATTTTGGGTTTGATAATTGCTTTCAGGGTATCCAGTTGGCATGTTCCATGTTTCTGCATGTACAACTTGTGCCGATGCCAGTACTGCCGTAGCAATTGCAAGGGACCTAAATAATTTAGAAAGGTTTTTCATGTTTTTCTCCTTAGAGCTTGTGTTGTAAAATTAAAAATTGTTTTGCTTTATGCAATCCATTCTGAAACAGGGGCGTTTGCATCCTGTAACGGTTGACATGCGATATCCACCATGGTGGGACCATCATGTTTTGCCGCCATTTGTAAGGCGGTGGGTAAATCCCCAATAGATTCCACTTTAAACGCTTTTACGCCGAAGGCTTGTGCAACCTCTGCATGGTTGGTTGTGTTGAAATCGACCGAGAAATACCTTTCGTCGAACTGCGTTTTCTGACCAGCTTTAATCCAGCCAAATACACCGTTGTTAATACAAATCATCACAATCGGCAAATTATATCGTACCATCGTTTCCATTTCTCCCGCATTGAAACAGAAACTACCATCACCCATCATGGCAATAACCTTGTTGTTGGGGCATGCAAATTGTGCCCCGATGGCTGCGGGTAATGAGAATCCTAAGGCACCATGGGCACGGTTGCTAATAAAGTGTCGTCCCTCCATGCCCCAGTTATAATACCCTGACAAGTATGGGCATGGGGTACCGGGGTCGGCAACAACGATGGCATCATTGGGCAATGTGCGTTGTAATTCGAAAATGATGTTTTCGGGGCGTAAGATACCATCATTGGCATGTACCAAGTTCATAAAGGTGCCGAATTTCGCTTCTTTGGCTTTTTTCACCGCCTGTTCAGCGTTTTGTTTACGACCTTTGGTGTCCGTATCCACCGCTTCAATAAGACTTTGTAATGCCAGTTTTGCATCGCTGATAATAGACACATCGCTGGGGTAATTGGTGCCCAATACATCCGCATCTGCATCGATATGAATAATTTTTGCATCGCCCAATGCGGGGTATTTGTATACTTCTGTGGTTACAGATCCCAAGCGACAGCCCATGTATATAATCACATCTGCCTGTTTGATGACTTCACGGGTGGGGATAACACCGCCGTTACTGCCGACCACGCCAAGGGCTTGGGGGTGGTCGTCACGGATGGCACCTTGTCCACTGATAGAGGTTGCCACCACACAGCCGGTCTTTTCTGCAAATTCCCGTAATTCTTGGGTGGCAACGGAAATTATCACGCCTCCACCAACAACGATTACAGGGAATTTTGCATCGTTAATCACATCTGCCGCACGGGTAATGTCCGCTGGATCCCCCGCATAGCGAATGGCAGGATATTGTTGGAACGCACTGTCCGCCCACAAATCGTTGTATTCACATACCTGCCGTTGGGCATCAATGGGAAATGCCAAGTGGGTTGCCCCCGGTTTTCCCGTCGTCATACGGCGAAACGCTGTTCTGACAAGGTGGGGAATAGATTTTGGATTGTCGATAATATCGTTCCACTTGGTCAATGGTTGCATCAACCCCTTTTGGTCCAGTTCTGTCAACGGATATTTGCCCCGTGAAGTAGTGGCAACATCGCTGTTAAATGCCAAAATCGGTACGGACGAATCGTTTGCCTCAATCAAGCCCGGTAAAATATAAGTGGCACCGCCCCCACTAGGCCCTTCGCACACGCCGGGTTTTTGGGTTAAACGGGCGTACGCATCCGCCATGTATCCCGCCGACCGTTCGTCACGGGTTAAAATATGTTTCATGTTGTGCTTGGTTGTTTTCAAAGCATCATAAAAGGGCAGGCTAGTATCCCCACACAATCCGAAAATATATTCTACATTGTGTTTATCCAACATATGGGTAAAAGCTTCTGCACCCTTCATTTTCTTTGTATACATTTTTGTTTGTCCTCATACTGATTTGTGTTGTGCCATAGGGGCATGTCCCCAAAATGAGCGTTGAGAGAGGTCTCGATTAATGGCGTTAATGCGTTTTGAAATATGCCGTGTCATATGCCGTACCGCCTTGTTTTCTTCTCGATTTGCCATTGCTTCGGCAATATATATATGTTGTTTACGGGCGGGTAGGTTGATGGTTTGGCTGTGTGCCCATCGAATCAAACGAATCCGTTGATTGAGGCGTTGTAACTGTTTTACAAGTTCCACATTTCTCGACATTTCTGCAATCTGCATATGGAATTTTTCATCATACTGTATCATATCCGCCAAAGTATATTCGGGTGGGGCGTACTTTAAAGTTTGCTTCGTATAGGTAAGGAGCTGTTGCAACTCTGTATCGCTTGCTCGTTGTGTTGCCAGTCTGACGGTCATAATTTCCAATGCCAACCGCAATTCCAACAAATTTTGAATTTCGTCGGGATATATGTTGTGGGTGAAAAATCCTTTTTGCGATTCTTGGCGAATAATGTCTTCGGCAGATAATTTTAATAATACTTCCCGCACAACTGTTCGACTAACCCCCAGTTGAGTCGCCAAATCAATACTGTTGATATGTTGGTTGATACCAAATTCCATATCTAGGACTTTGTTCCTAATAGTATTGTATATATCTCGTTTCGAATCTTGCATCTTTCCTAATATATTTTACAGTTTTGTTACCAGAATAAAGTAAGTATAGTAGTATTTTTAAAAATAGTCAATAAAATATACACTAAAAAATATTAACCATTTGAATTTAAAGTATTTTTTTATAAAAAAATAACAAAAATTTAAGTATTATGATAATTTTAATTGATTTTTTTACATTTTTAAGGTATACCTAACGGTATATGAGTAATTTAATCCATCACAAAAGAGAGCTTTTTTATGAATAATATATTGATTTATTTGGATGAGATGTTGCGAAAAACATATCAGTTTTTTGCTTGTATATCCGCATTTTTCTTGCTGTTTATTTTAATAACGGTTATTGTGCAAGTCGTGTCTCGTTGGGGGCATTTTGACATATTGGGTGCTGGCGAATACGCAGGGTACTTTATGTCTGTATCGGCATTTTTGATGGCACCACAAGCCCTCCTTTTTGGATCGCACATTCGTATGGATCTATTTTTAAGCCGTGCCACAGGCGGGCGTAAAAAATTCATTATGGTGTTGTGTTTGTCGATTGCTAATGCGGTGTCCGTGTACATTGCTTATTATGCGGTAAAGTTCGTACAAGTATCCCACATGTTAGGCGACAGATCACAAGGTATGGATGCAACCCCATTGTGGATACCGCAACTGGGTATGGCAATCGGCATGGTTTTATTTGCCATCGCCATGATACACTTCACCATCTTATATGTAGCTTGTGGTGATTTGACCCTTGAAAAAAGCAGTGGCGAAGCATGAATACGAATACAAAGGAGAAGCGATATGAGTGAAGTACAATTATCAATAATATTCTTGGTGGCATTGTTTATGTTCCTGTCGCTTGGGGTGTGGGTGGCGTTGGCTCTTACTGGTGCGGGCATTGTTGGCATGATGGTATTTACCCCCCGTCCTGTGGGCGATGCGATGATGATTTCGTTTTGGTCTGCATCGTCTGGATGGGCATTAACCGCCTTGCCATTGTTCATTCTTATGGGGGAAATTTTGTTTCGAACCCGATTGTCCGAAGACTTATTAAAAGGACTTGCCCCATGGTTACGACGAATCCCTGGCGGGCTGTTACACACAAATATTTTGGGAAGCACGCTGTTTGCGGCGGTGTCCGGATCGTCTGCCGCCACTTTATTAACCGTTGGTAAAATGTCGTTGCCCGAATTGCAAAAACAAGGGTATCCTAGAAAATTGGCGTTGGGGACTTTGGCGGGCGCTTCGACTTTGGGGCTGATGATACCGCCGTCTCTGACCTTGATTGTGTATGGGGCAACGGTAAACGAATCCATCAACAAGCTGTTTTTGGCGGGCGTGTTTCCCGGTCTGTTACTGGCAAGCCTGTTTATGGGGTATGTGATTATTTGGTCTAAGCTGAATAAGGACAAAGTTCCTGTGGACAACAACAAGATATCGTTTGGCGAAAAGCTGAAAAATTCCAGTCGATTGTTGCCGTTGATAGCGGTGATTTTGATGATTATGATAAGCCTGTATGGGGGCTGGGCAACGGCGACCGAATCTGCGTCCTTAGGCGTGGTCGGGGCATTGCTTATCGCATGGCGGGAAAAAGCCCTGAATTGGAAAAATCTAAGTGCCGGATTTATGTCCGCTGCCCGTACCAGCAGTATGATTATCCTTATTTTAGTGGGGGCAAGTTTCTTATCCTTAACCATGGGATACACAGGTATTCCCCGCAAGGTGGCGGAAATGATTTCTGCGTGGCAAGTCAGCAATTTTGAACTTATCCTTATTCTGATGGTGTTTTATTTGATTATTGGCTGTTTCTTGGACGGTATATCAACCATTGTATTGACCTTGCCGGTTCTTGAACACACCATTCGTATGGCAGGTTTCGACCTTATCTGGTTTGGTATATTTGTGGTGGTGATTGTGGAAGTCGCCCAAATTACCCCACCAGTAGGCTTTAACCTGTTTGTTATGAAGGGCTTGACCAAAGAGGGCATCGGCACCATTGCACGGGCGTCGCTCCCCATGTTCTTAATCATGATTGCCATGGTGTTTATCTTGTATGCGTTCCCTGAAATTGCCACCTTCTTGCCAGAACAACAAATGGAGTCCAGATAATGAGTATAACACCTGTACAACCCCGTATGGCATATGGCGGTGACCATTTGCAGGGGGTAAAATTGGGCATCGTCTTGTTGCCTTCAGCAACCCCAAAAATTTTCGGCGACTTGGCGAATGCGGCGACTTGGCGGTTTCCTGTGCGGTTGCGGTGTACGGACAGGGTGACCGATAACATGGACGATATGTATGGGGTATTGGTCACACAGGCAAAGGACTTGGTGTCTGACGGGTGTACTGCCATTGCTACAAATTATCGGTTTTTATGCCCCCGCCAAACGGATTTTGCAACAGATGTGGGCGTGCCATGCGTCACCAGTGTATTATATCAATACCGCATGGTGCGGGCAGTGTTGCCACAAAACAAACCCATCGCCATTATGACCACCGATACAGATACCTTGAATACGGACATATTGCAATTGTTAGGTATTCCCACGAATACGCCTGTGGTGACGGTGGATACGGCAGGGGGCGACATACAACAAGCGGTTGCTAATGTGGTAAAATCCGCCGATAATATGTGCAAAAAATACACGGACATTGGGGCGGTTTTAATGGAAAGTAACGATTTGTCCGCCTATTCCCATGCGCTACACCACCATACGGGGTTGCCCGTGTATGATGTGTATTCCTTAATTGATTGGTTCGGTAGCAGTTTACAACCCAAAAACTTTGGCATTCCTTATACGCACGGAGAGTCCTATGTATAACACAGTGCATACAAATGGCACCTCGTACGCAGGGGTGCGGTTGGGAATTTTGATGTTACAAAGCACATACCCCCGTATTTATGGGGAACTGGGCAATGCCCATAATTGGGATTTTCCCGTATCATATGCCATTGTCAAGGGGGCGGATGTGAACAGTATCGTTGAAGATGATGCCCGCCATTTATATGATCTGTTCTTATGGCATGGTAATCGTTTGGTACAAGAAGGCTGTACGGCAATCACCACAAGCTGTGGATATTTATCGTTGTTGCAAGACCAATTAAGTGGCGACTTGGGTGTGCCGGTGGCAACCAGTAGTCTCATGCAATACCCTATGATAAAACAATTCTTGCCCGCCGATAAACAGGTGGGCATTATTACCATCAACAAGGCATCACTGACCGATGACCACTTGACATGTGCGGGGGTTGCGCTTGATGCACCGCTGGTGGGGTTGGAGGGGCGACGGGAAATAAACCGTGTTATCTTAACCCCTGAGCCCACATTAGATGTATATAAATCGCAACAAGATGTTCTGGATGCGGCGTTTGAATTGCAAAAATCTGTACCCAACTTGGGAGCAATTTTGTTGGAGTGCACGAACCTAAGCCCATATGCGTGTGCCGTGTCACAGGCGATTAAGGTACCGGTTTTTGATATTAACACCATGGTAAATTGGTTTGTAAATGGGGTGCAACCCCGATATTACAATACCCCCATATCGTATGCTGTACGACCATAGGGGACATGTGCATGATGCGACATACACACATTGACGGCGTACGGTTAGGCATCTTGATGTTGCACAGCGTGTTTCCCCGTATTGTGGGGGAAATGGGCAATGCCCAAACTTGGGATTTTCCTGTACACTATACCATTATCAAAGGTGCCGATGTCAATAGCATTGTCGAAGGCGATGCCCGTAATTTGTACGATATATTTTTATCACACGCCAAAAAAATGGTGGCGAATGGGTGTACGGGGATTACCACAAACTGTGGATTTTTATCGTTGTTGCAACATCAGTTATCGGTGGACTTGGGCGTACCTGTGGCAACCAGTTCCCTGATGCAATACGCTATGATAAAGCAATTCTTACCTGTGGGCGGTGAAGTGGGTATTGTCACCATCAACAAGGTATCGTTAACCGATGACCATTTGGCGTGTGCGGGTATTCCTTTGGACACTCCCATTGTGGGGTTGGAAGGACGGCAGGAAATCAACCGTGTTATTTTAACCCCCGAAACGGAAATGGATGTATACAAGGCACAGCAAGATGTTATCGATGCATCCCTTGAATTGCAACACAGTAGAAAAAACATACAAGCCATATTGTTTGAATGCACCAACTTAAGCCCCTATTCGCATGCGGTATCACAAGCCACAGGATTACCCATATTTGATATTGTAACTATGATTAAATGGTTTGCGGGCGGATTACAGCCAAGATATTTTAATACGCCATATACAGTATAAGCATAATGTATAAGACAAAATAGGAAACAAAGATATTGTGACAGAATATAAAAAACCAAAGACCGCCCTTGTTGTTGGCGGTGGTATGGTGGGATTATCCACCGCCCTGCATTTACAACGCCAAGGCGTACAGGTTACCCTTATCGAACGCCAACATATTGGGGCGGGGGCATCGTTTGGCAATGCGTGTATGTTAACAAACACCAGCATTATCCCCATTGCCACCCCGGGATTGACAAAAAAGATACCGTTTTATTTGACCAACCCGGACAGCCCCCTACGGGTTACCAAGGGGTATATCGTCAAAAATTTTCGTTGGTTCTTTAATTTTTGGCGGGGGGCAAGCCACCAAGCTTTGTACTATCGGGCGGAACTTTTAAATGGGTTGTTGTGTGATGTCTATGAACAACATATGGCATTGGCGGACGGTACTGATGCATCCCAGTACTTGGTGTACCGCCCCACCGTGACACCGTTTATATCTGATAAAACTAGGAATGCGGATGCGACTGTATGGGACATTCGTAAAAAACTGTGTGCGGGGATTACAGAGCTAGACGATGGGGATCTGAGGGACAAAATGCCCGCCTTGAACACCAAGTGGACAAAGTCATACTTAATGTCCAATTATGGCAGTGTATCCAATGCAGGGGCATATTTGAATGCCCTCAGTGATGCGTTTGAACAGGCGGGTACCCTTGTATATTCCCCTGTATTAGGCTTTGAAACACAGGACAACACCGTAACGGGTGTAAAAACCAACCACGGCGTTATCCGTGCAGACATATACGCTATCTGTGCCGGTGTGTACAGCCACCAACTGTCGGAACAGCTGGGCGATACGGTGCCATTGTTGGCAGAAAGCGGGTACCATATGGAAATCCGCAACCCGAACATAGAAATTCAGTATAACATTCTAAGCGCCGCCCATGGTATGGCGATAACCAATGTGGAAAACGGCTTGCGGTGTACCATATTTGCAGAATATGCAGGGCTAAACGCCACTCCAAAATACGAACATGCTGAGCGTATGATTCGTAAAAATTTACAAGAATTACTACCCGATTTACGGGTCGAAGAGTGTACTTTGTGGCGGGGCGATCGTCCCAGTACTTCGGACAGCCTGCCTGTAATAGGTAAGGCATCACGATACGACAATGTATTTTATGGATTCGGACATCAACACATTGGCATGTCCGCAGGTCCAAAAACAGGGCTTGTGTTATCCGAAGTCATATGCGGAAAATCACCAAGTATCAACATTCAAGGATTTAGCGTAACACGATTTTAATATGTGTATTTTAAAACGATTAGATCGAGTTATTACAGCGGTGAAAATAACGACCAAGACCCCCTAGCAATAGGAACAGAAAAATTATCCATAATGTGCAAGGCAACCGCCCCCGAATCGTTACAACAAGCCATACAATCCGAAACCGATTCGAACATGCGGGGCTTTTTACAGCAGATACAAACTTCACAGGCAAACCAAAGACACAATCAAGGTGTATTCTATTGCCAAAGGCTAGGGCTATCAAGAAACATCGACCAACAAGCAAGGGCAGACATTAAAACTGCATCAACACACCCAAAACAGTAATGATGATAATTGCCATACCCCCCATTTTGATGGTCATGTCTTTACGCAACATGGTCATGTCTTTACGCAACATGGTCATGTCTTTACGGACTATCTCAATGTCTGTTTTACTTGCCAAATTAGAATTTGCAAAATGGACTTGTTCTTGAGCCACAGCTTCGGCTTGTTTTTTGGGCATGCCAGAAGCCTCGAGTCTTTTGGTGATCGACAATGTATCAATGGCAACATTTCCCGCCATCATGATTTTTCCTTCCCCTTTAAATAGATTCTTTCGCAAATATTACAACCACCGAAAAGGCAAGCAACACCGCCCCAACTGTACCCCACAAGGCACCAAGTAAACCAGCGGTAACAACCGACCCAACCGTATCATTATTTTTTAACCTATCTATAATCATAAGCGAATCATACTACACCCATATAGCAAGTGTCAAGATAAATATAAACAAATATAATGCAACATAAATAAAGGTAAAACCCAATAAGGCAAAATGAAAAAAACTTGTGGGGGTTGGATACGCACAACGGACAATCCGCAAAATCGGGGGGCAGCATTTTACAAACTTTTTACAACAAACCCCCACCGCAACGGCAACAACAATACAGGCGATTATACAGGTTTTTCAATACCCACACCGCAAACACATAAACAACCACCGCAACGGTATCCCACAAGGCACCAAACGAACCAGCCATAACAACCGCCCCCACTGTATCAGCATTTTTTAACTTATCCATAATCACCCCCAAAATACACCCCATAAAACACAAAAAAAGCCTTGATTTACAAGGCTTCTGTAAGTGGTGCACCCGAAAGGATTCGAACCCATGACCTTCTGATCCGTAGTCAGACGCTCTATCCAGCTGAGCTACGGGTGCTGATGCGTTTCATTTATACCATTTTTTTTGTGTATTGCAAGTATTTTATTGCATTTTGTTATGTTTTTGTGCATTGTTACCGTGTTATGGATACAGATACGGATTGCACACATACGATTTGTCATACGGAGCCTTTGGATTTTGCCCAGTTGCCGATTCAGCAAATGGCGACTGTGTTTCAGATTTTGTCTAATGAAAGCCGACTAAAAATGGTGCTTGTGTGTTTAAACTGCGAATGCACAGTCGGCGAGATCGTCGAACTTACGGGTAGTAGCCAATCTTTGGTATCGCACAATTTACGCCAGCTGCGGGAGTTGCGAATCCTAAAAGTCCGCAAATGCGGTCGCCACCAGTACTACAGCCTGTCCGATTATCACATATATCACATTATAAGCGATCTTGCCCATCACATTCGGGACTGTACATAGCAGCAGACATTTTTTATCTGTGCAATTTTTTTGGTTGTTCTCCGATAAACAACTGGCGGGGGCGGGCAATGCGGAAAAATGGCGATTCCATCAATTCTAGCCACTGTGCCACCCAACCCACACAGCGGGACATGGCAAATAGCACGGTGAACATTTTTGCGGGCAACCCAATGGCACTTAGGATAATACCAGAATAAAAGTCCACATTGGGAAACAGTTTACGGGATACAAAATACGGGTCTTGGGTGGCGATTTTTTCCAGCTGCACCGCCAAGTCAAACAACGGGTTATTTACCGCACCCGTTGCCCGTAACACGGCGTGGGCAGATTGTTTTAAAACGCCTGCCCGGGGATCCAGCTCTTTGTACACACGATGCCCAAAACCCATCAGGCGGAACGAATCGTCTTTGTCTTTGGCACGGGCGATGTAATGGTCGATATTATTTGGCGATTCGATATGTTCTAACATACTGAGCACCGCTTCATTGGCACCGCCGTGTGAAGGTCCCCACAACGATCCGATACTGGCGGCGACACTGGCGAAGGGATTGGCTTCGCTGGAGGCTACGGAACGCATGGTCGAAGTAGAGGCATTTTGTTCGTGATCTGCGTGTAATATGAAAATTTTGTCTAATGCGGTCGCCACATCGGCTTTGATGTCAAAATCTGCATCGGGTGTGGAAAACAGCATATGCAAAAAGTTTTCCGCATAGTTTATATCCGAACGGGGGGGGACAAAATCTGCACCAACAGAGTGTTTATAAGCCATTGCCGATAGGGTGGGGATTTTGGCAATAATCTGCAGTGCCACTTGTTGGCGGTTTGCGGCATCGCTTATGTCGATATGGGCGTGGTATTCGGTGGAAATCGCCGCCATAGCCGCCATTAACATACCCATAGGGTGGGCGTCTTTATCGAAGGTTTTAAATAGGGCTTTGATATTGTCGCTGACGCTCATATGTTGTTTGAATGCGGTGACAAAAGTGTCGTATTGTTCTGCATTGGGCAACTGTTTGTGAAACAACAGGTAACACACTTCCATATAAGTACACGAGTTGGTTAAATCCTGAATGGTGTATCCACAGTGGGACAACTCCCCTTTGTCGCCGTCGATATAGGTTAGGTAACTGCGACAAGAAGCGGTGGATGTATAGCCCGGATCAAAGGTAAACATACCGGTCTTGCTGTAAAAAGACCGCATGTCAACGACACTGGGCCCAACGGTGCCATCAAAAATGTCGAAGTCAAATGTGTCGCCTGTTTGGTTATCGGTTAATGTAACTGTTTTGCCTGTGCGTTCTAGCATCATATGTCCCTCTTGTTTGTGTGTACTAAATTATGCATCGTGGGGGCATTATAAGAAAGTATTTGTTAAAAATCAACATCAATTCACCCCATTTATACCCTATTTAAGGCATTTAATCTGTATAGGGTTTCTTGTTTGCCTAAAATTTCCATTATTTCGAACAGACTAGGGCTTTTTACAGTGCCTGCCAAAGTTGCCCGTATGGGCGGGGCTACGACCCCGAATTTGAGACCGTTATCGGCAATGTGGTTTTGTATGGTGTTTTCTAATGTGTGTGCCGTCCAATCGGTAACGGGCTGTAATAAGGTTACGATAGGGGCTAAGATGTCTGCGGCATTTTCCTTTATCATATTTTGGGCTTTTGTATCGGCTAGGGGAAATGTGGGGGCGGCGATGTAAAACGCACACAAGGCGTGAAAATCGCCCATAACCGTTGCCCGGCTTTTGATACTGTCCAGCCCCTTGGTGATGCGGGATACAGCCGTGTCGGAAATATCGCCCAATTCGGCTAGGACTAATGGCAGTAGGGTATCGGTGTCCATTTGCCGAATATAATGGGCGTTGATGTGTGCCAGTTTTTCAAAATCCATACGGGACGGAGATTTGCCAATGGCATCGGTGTCGAACCAGTCGATGGCTTGCTGTTCGCAAAAGATGTCGTCGTCCCCATGCGACCAGCCCAATCGGCACAGGTAATTTTTTAGGGCTTGTGGCACATATCCCATGTCTTGGTAAGCGTCTATCCCCAATGCCCCATGCCGTTTCGATAGCTTTTTGCCATCAGTGCCATGTATCAAGGGAATATGAGCGAATTTGGGGGCTTTGGCACCTATGGCGTGAAACAAATGCAGTTGGCGGAACGCATTGTTTAAGTGGTCATCGCCTCGAATAATATGGGTGATTCCCATGTCTATATCGTCGACCACAACCGATAACATATAGGTAGGGGTGCCGTCAGAACGCATCAAAATATAGTCGTCTAGCTGGCTGTTGTCGACGGTAACAGTGCCTTGCACCAAATCCTCGATGACCGTTTGCCCTTGTGTGGGACATTTTAGGCGTACCACAGGGGCAGTGTCTTTGCGGGGCGATGCGTCCGTATGTTGCATGTGTTGTGGTTGTTTGGCACTGGCATAACAATAATAGGCTTTGCCTTCGTTTAGCAGCTGGGTAACAACCTGTTCATGGCGGTCGATGTTGTGTGATTGGTATACCACTGCTTTATCGGATGACAGCCCCATCCACTGCAAGCCGTTTAAAATCGCCTGCACCGCTTCGGGGGTCGATCGGCGTTTGTCGGTGTCTTCGATGCGTACTAGGTATGTACCTCTGTGGTGGCGGGCAAACAAATAATTAAACAGGGCAGTCCGTACCCCACCAATATGTAAAAATCCTGTGGGCGACGGGGCAAAACGGGTGATAACAGTCATAAAAAATCCTATTTCCGTGTAAATCTTGCGGGTTGTGTGCTATAAAGTGCGTATAGTATATACCTAAAAAACCCACAAAAGCCAATAATAAAATGATGTTTCTGTACCGTACCCATCTGCTGCTATATGACAAGTTTGTATATATGATGCCTTTTTTGCTGGCAATCGGCATCGGTATAACCCCTGCGGTGGTATCGCTGTTGTCGCCGCTGGTGACGGGTTTTATAACGGTAGCGGCATTGTGTTTATGCACCGTATTTGCCCGTGTTTATACCCAAATACGATATGTGGCGTATGCGGGTATGGTGGTATGTGTCGGCACAGGGGTTTTTGTATGGAAATCCGTATTTGTGTTTGCTGATATATGGCAAGGCACACCGCAACAAGTTACCGTACAAGGCACTTTGAAAACCGTTCGCTACGCCCCCAATAAAACACAAATTCGCCTGCAAGATGTTATCGTTGACGGGGAGCGGATACAGGGGGATATACGGTTAAATGTCAAAGGGATACCCGTTGCACAGGATATATCTTTACCCTATCCTAAGGTGGTATCGTTAAACGCCCGTTTATATCCGCCGGCACCACCGATTATTCCAGATGCTTTTGATTTTCGCCGTTTTGCCACCTACAATGGCATTGCTGCTTTTGGCAAGGGGGTTGGGGATATAGCGGTTATAGACTCTCAATCGCCCGCATTTGCCTATCGTATTGCCCAGCATATATATACGCACATGTCGGACAGAATCGGCGGCGTTGCCATTGCTCTCATTAGCGGCAATCGAGTGGGCATCGATGCGGACGATGTGCGGGCTTTAAGGGGCAGTGGTTTGGCACATTTGCTCGCCATATCTGGACTACATTTGGGGTTGGTTATGGGGGCGGTGTACCTGTTTATCCGCAGTTTTTGTTGTCTGGTAACCCCGCAATTTTTCACCGCATATCCGATAAAGTCGTATGCGTCTGTTATCAGTTTGATGGTGGCGTTTTTATATGCGATGGTTGCGGATTTTCCCACTCCAACGGTGCGGGCGTTTTCAATGGGGGCAATTGTGGTGTTGGGGGTGCTGACACATGGCAAGGCGTTTACCATCCGCTCGGTGTCGGTTGTTGCCAGTGCCATTTTGCTGTTTACCCCAGAAAGCCTGTTTAGTGTCAGTTTTCAGCTGTCTTTTATGGCTGTTTTGGGGTTGGTAGCGGTGTTTTCTTACATCCGTTATAATCGGGGTATATGGGCAATGGCGTATCATGTGTTTGTGGCATCGACGGTGGCGATGTTGGTGACATTGCCGTTTTCTGCGTACCATTTTGGCACGGTTGCCATATACAGTGTGCTTGCCAATATGATAGCGGTACCGATGATGGCGGTGGCGATTGTGCCGTTGTTAATGGTATCAGTGTTCGAATATGTACTGTTTGGGTCGGGATATAGCCTATATGGAGTCGAATTTTTATTGTCTGTGTTGTTGGATTGGGCGTATGTGATATACGATTTACCCCACAGTGTCTACTACACGGGACATATTCCCCTGTGGGCGGTGCTTGGGTTTGTGCTGGCGATGGTATGTGCGGTGTATACGGGGTATAAGAAAACGGGTATAAGTTGTATGCTGATAGCGATTGGTGTCGTGTTGACATATCCAGATAACCGCCCCGACATTATCATCAGCCGTCAAGGGCACATCGCCATACGACACCAACAGGCATATGTTATCCCAACGAAAAACAGTTTTTACTTTACCGATGCCCTGCGTAAGCAAACAGGCATAAGCACATTCATCGATAACAAATGCACAAGACAATGTGCGATAAACGGGGTGCTATACACACCAAAGAATTTTGTCGAACACAACCCCACATGCAACCGTCCAGAGTACCGGTTCATTATCGCCCCAAACGCTGTTTTAAGGCACTGCAACACCGCCAGTTTTGACAAAGCGGACAGAATCATAAACGCCTATCAAGGCATAAAGATAAACATACCGCAATAACTTAATAAATGCGTAACAAGCCGATTAACCGCCCTTGTATTTGCACCCGATGGGTGTCATATACTTGGGTTTCATAGTTTGGGTTTGCCGGTTGTAAATGTATTTCTTTACCGTGTCGGAACAGGGTTTTTAAGGTGGCTTCTTCACGGTCGACAAGGGCAACCACCACATCGCCATCACGGGCGGTGCTGCACTTGGCAACCAGTACGGTATCGCCATCGTGTATTCCCGCCCCCGCCATCGAATCGCCATCCACTTGCAAGGCGTAATGTTCTTCGGCATTGCCCAACATGCTCATGGGAAAGCCTATGTTGTAATCGGGGGTGCTGATAGTTTCGATGGGGGTGCCAGCGGCGATTTTACCCAACATGGGCACCTCTGCCGTATCCATAAACGGCAATTTAAAATCCTTTTTTGGCGGCGGCGGAGCGATATGTGCCATACTGGGTGCCACACTTTGCCCCATGCCATATTCTGCGTGCATAGGATGTGCCTTTTGCGACATATGGGGCGGCAGCAAATCATCGGCTCTCTTTAAAATTTCCAACGCCCGTGCCCGGTTTGGCAATCGGCGAATGAAACCCCGCTCTTCAAGGCTGATAATAAGGCGGTGGACACCAGATTTTGACTTTAAAGACATCGCCGCACCCATTTCCTCATAAGAGGGGCAAACGCCCCTGTTATACATTTCATCGTAAATGAAAGTTAATAATTTTTGCTGTTGTTTGGTTAACATCTTATATACCCTCATAGTTATTAAATTACACATGCACTCGTTCTACACTTGTTCAGAACATCTGTCAACCAAAAAATGGATTTTATCCATGTAAGAGAGTTTTTGTTGCCTGCTTTACATCTTTAAATCGCATTAAGTGTTCGCCAACCAAAAATCGTTTTGCCCCCGCTTGTGCCATACGGTCGAGGTCTTGGCGGGTTTTGAGACCGCTTTCTGAGATGAGGGTACGGCTATCATCGACCATAGGGGACAGGCGTTCCGTAGTGGCAATATCGGTAACCATACGGGTTAAATCCCGGTTGTTAATGCCCAGTAGGGGCGATGTGGTATGCTGCAACGCCCGTTCCATTTCTGATTCGTTGTGTACTTCGACAAGCACGGTCATACCCAAATCAAAAGCGATGGCTTCGTAAGTTGCCAGTTGTACATCGTCCAAGCACGCCACAATTAACAAGATCGCATCCGCTTGCCACACCCGGGATTGATATATTTGGTACGGATCGATGATAAAGTCTTTGCGCAAAATAGGCAGATCTACCGCTTCCCGCACCTGTTGTAAATACGCCCGATGTCCTTGAAAATAAGGGGTATCGGTCAGTACGGATAAACAACTTGCCCCGCCATGTTTATAGGCAATTGCCAATTGTGCCGGGTGAAAGTCCGCCCGGATAACACCGGCGGACGGAGAGGCTTTTTTAATTTCCGCAATCAAGCCATAGCCGCCACTTGCACAAGTTTTGCTTAACGCATCGGCAAAGCCTCTGGCAGGGGGCGTATCCCGTGCCATCGATTTCATTTGTATTAGTGGGGTGTCCGCTTTATCTGCTTCGATGGCAATACGGGTATCGGCACATATCTTTTTCAAAATATCAGCCATATTTTATTGTCCAACACCCCCGACTCCGTATATGGAATCGACCATTTGCTGGTCGATTTTGGCGGGCATTTGTGCCAACAAGTCAGATTGAATCGCATATATGACAGAGGGATTGGTGCTGGTTTTGACAACATTGTCGAATTCTTGCTGTTGCTCCTGTGGCACTGCGTCTGGCAGCGTGCGGCTAACGGCAAACACAGCAGTGCCGATGTCGTTGTCGATAGCGGTAATCGCCGTGCCAACTTTAATGTTAAATGCGTCCGCCACAGTGGCATCGGTAAGCTCGGTTGCCTGTTGATTTGCAAGTGTTTCTACGGCAAAGTTAAGGTTTTCTGCCCGTGTTATAAACGCCTGTTTATCGGTTAAGGTCGCCAATTTTTGCAAGTCCGCATTTAGGGTGTCGCTTTTGCTTTGTGCGACAAATTTTTCTGTCACCTCGTCTTTAATATCGGCAAGCGGTGGCACATGTGCCGGTGTAACAGTGTTTAATCGCACAATGAAAAAGGTTTCATCGTCCAGCTGTTGTATATCGGACACATCGCCCTCTGCCATATCAAACACCGTGCCGATAAATGTGCGGTGGGCGGTAAACAAGTAGGTAGACAACCCCGCTTCGGTTATGTCGACAGTGGTAACGGGAATGCCAATCAACTGGGCGATGTCTTCTAGTGATTTATCGTTGTTAAGATTGTCTTCAATATCCACGGTCACATCAAATATACGGTCATAGGCGATGGTTTTTTTGACTTCATAGGACACATCGTCGAACGAGGCGACCGTTGCCTTATTTACGGAGTCCACATACACTAGCAAATTGCTAAACGGACCTTCTATAATATCAGAATACGCCCCCGCATCGGTGGTAAACACCGCATCTTGTATGGTGCTGTCGATAGTTTGTTTTTCTGCGTTTTCGGTTAGCAAAGTGTCGAGGTCTTGATTTAAAATGTCCTGTACCGCCGTTTGCACATCTGTACCGGATTTTAACGATTCGATCAGGGCGGTTAAATTCTGTCTGCTGCTACTGATAGTATAGTACGAACGGGTTTCAGGGGTGTTAAACACACCGGGGTTATTGTCGAAGTACTGGATGGCATCGACATCGGAAATGCTGGTTGCCACCGAAGTATTGTCCAAATAAATCGCCGTAACGCTGCGGGTTTCAGGCACTTCGAAATCGGCTTGGTTGTCGCTGTAGTAGCTGTTTACATCCGTATCGGTGATAGCGGGTTCTGCCATGTCTGCAAATGATTTTTGGGCGGTAATTAGGGTGCGGGATTGTTCGCTGTGTTTGTATAAAATATCTATACTGGTGGGTATGCTGAGGGCAAATACTTTAAAGGTGTCTAGGTACTTGCTGGTCGTTGTCGACTGTTTTAAGCTGTTTAAATACGAATCGCTGTCTAAGCCATTGGACTGTAACACGGCAGTATACTGTTGTTCGTCGAACACACCGCCCAGCTGGAAGGTGGGGTTTTCCCTAATTTGTTGTGCCAAAGACACATCCGTTGCCACCACGCCAACGGATTTTGCCTTGACAAATGCGGTTGTATCCCGAATCATGCCGTCCAGTACGATATTGGCATATCCTGTTTGTCGTAACAACGCTGGGTCTACGCCCATTTGTTGGGCTTGGTATACATAAGAGCGATAAAAATCAGCGAATGATATTTTTTCGCCTTTGACGGTTGCCACATAGGAACCGCTGGAAATGCCCCCAGAAATACCGCCGACAACAACGAAACTGATGGCGATTAAAATTAACAGGGCTTTGGCAACAATGCTATTAGCGTATTTTTTCATAATTAAATATATCCCTTAGTCTGAAGTGTGGTATATATATTATGGAAATACAGGTAAAAAGCAACATAAAATATAGATTAAGACACAAAGGGGGGATACCATGCGTATACCATACATTGCCGCAAATTGGAAAATGAATGTTATCAAAAATCCAGCCAAATCCTATGCGGATGCCATTATAAAAACCGTATCGGAGATGGGGACGGCGGTGGAGGTGTCTGTGTTTTGTCCATATACCCACTTGACAGAGATAGCGGCAATGGCGGCGGGACACTTTCATGTCGGGGCACAAAACATGCACGCCCTCGATAAGGGGGCATACACGGGGGATATTTCGGCTGATATATTGTTGGATGTGGGCATTACCCATGTGTTGTTAGGGCATAGCGAAGTCCGTCAGTATCACAGGGAAACGGATACAGAGGTTGGCAACAAAGTAAACCAAGCTATTAAGAAAGGACTTTATGTGGTTGTATGTATTGGCGAAAGCGATGATGAAAACCAAGCGGGCAACACCCAAACCGTGCTACAAACACAGATTCGCCACGCCATCGCCGATACGGTGCCGGCGGATAGGTTGGTCATTGCTTATGAGCCCATATGGGCAATCGGTACGGGGCGGGTGCCGCATACGGAGGACATTGTCGCTACGCACACCCAGTTACGGGCGTATTTAGCGGATTCGTATGGGGGGGATTTTGCCGAATCGGTACGGATTTTGTACGGGGGGTCGGTAAACGGCGACAATGCGTCCCATATATTGGGGTTGGACAATGTGGACGGGGTACTTGTCGGCGGTGCCAGCCTGCATGTACAGGATTTTTGCCAGATACTGCAGAGCGTGCAGTAATAAGTATATTTTTTACAATTTTTTACTTGGTTTCTCGGTAAAAATTGGCTATATAAGAAGGTGTATGCACTTTAATTGGGGAAAATTATTATGGAAAATGTAGTATTGGTCATCCATGTTTTATCGGCTTTTGCCTTAGTGGCATTGGTGCTTATTCAAAAATCTGAGGGCGGTGCTTTGAGCGGGCTTGGCGGGGGCGGCAATCCTGCGGCGGGCATTTTTACCGCACAGGGGACGGCGAATGTGTTGACCCGGGCGACCGCTATTTTGGCGGTGGTGTTTATGGCGACGGCGTTGTTGTTGGCGTCTTTTGCCAAACAGAGTCCTTCGACAAACATTTTACAGCAAATTCAAAGCCAACAACAACAATCGGAAACGCAAGTGCCGATCGGGCAATAAGGGGCTTGATTGCGTGTGGGGTAGGGATTTTATAGGGCTTGCATGACAAAATTTGTATTTATTACCGGCGGTGTGGTGTCCAGCTTGGGCAAAGGGCTTGGGGCGGCCGCCCTTGGGTCTTTGTTGCAGGCTCGTGGCTACAAGGTGCGTATCCGTAAACTCGATCCGTACTTAAATGTGGATCCGGGAACTATGTCGCCACTGGAACACGGGGAGTGTTTTGTGACCGATGACGGGGCGGAAACGGATCTCGACTTGGGGCATTATGAGCGGTTTTTAGATGTGTCGGCAAAACAATCGGACAATGTAACCACCGGGCGGATTTATTCCAATGTCATATCCCGTGAGCGGCGGGGCGATTACTTGGGCAAAACCATACAGGTGATTCCCCATGTTACCAATGAAATTAAGGCGTTTGTAACCGCTGACTTAGAGGACGAAGATTTTGTCCTGTGTGAAATTGGCGGCACGGTAGGGGATATTGAATCGACGCCATTTTTAGAGGCTATTCGCCAATTAAGGGCGGATCTCGGACGGGACAGAACCGCATATCTGCATGTAACTTTGTTGCCTTATATTTCTGCGGCGGGGGAATTAAAGACCAAACCGACCCAACACTCCGTCAAAGAATTACTCAGTATTGGTATTCAGCCGGATGTGTTGCTGTGTCGGGCGGACTTTCCCATTCCAGAGGGGGAGTGTGCAAAAATCGCCTTGTTCTGTAATATACGCAAAGAGCGGGTTATTCCTGCACTCAATGTGGATACCATTTACGATGTCCCCCGGGCGTATTACAAAGCCGGCTTGGACGCCCAAATACTGGCATACTTCCATATGGACACGGACAAACAACCGGATTTATCGAAGTGGGATGCGGTCGTCCACAGCATTCGCAACCCTGAGGGGCAAGTGCGGGTGGCGGTGGTCGGCAAATATGTATCTTTGCCCGATGCGTATAAATCTTTATCGGAGGCTTTAACGCACGGGGGCATTGCCAATAATGTCAAAGTACATGTGGATTTTGTCAGTGCGGAGAGTTTGGAAACAAGTGACACAAGCCCGCTTAACGGCTGTGATGCGATTTTGGTGCCGGGGGGGTTTGGCAACCGGGGCGTCGAGGGAAAAATGAATGCTATCGCATATGCCCGGGATAACAATGTCCCCTATTTTGGTATTTGTATGGGAATGCAGCTGGCGGTGATTGAAGCCGCCCGCCGGGGCGGGATTGTCGATGCGGGGTCGTCCGAATGGGATTATTTTAGCGGCACCCCGGTGGTCGGCTTGATGACCGAATGGGTAAAGGGTAACACAGTGCTTAATCGCTGTGCCGCCACCAACAAGGGCGGGTCGTTGCGGTTGGGGGCGTATCCGTGTACTTTAACGGAAGGATCCTTCGCCCACACCGCATATGGACAAACGCATATCGAGGAACGCCATCGCCATCGCTATGAAGTCAACCTCGAGTACCAACACCTACTAGCGGATGTGGGCATGGTGTTTACCGGTATGTCGCCCAATGGGGTGCTGCCGGAAATTGCCGAAGTGCCCAACCACGCTTGGTTTGTATGCGTGCAGTACCACCCAGAATTAAAATCTCGCCCGTTTAAACCCCACCCGCTGTTTGTCGACTTTATTGCAGCGGCACTGCGTAAAAATAAGGGAAATTAGCCTATGACGACTATGACGACAGTACGGGTACAACAGGTTGTTTTTGATAATAACATGCCGTTTTCTCTGATTGCCGGACCGTGTCAAATGGAGTCGGAACAACACGCCTTCGACATGTGTGGTCGTATCACCGATATTTGTAAAAAACTCGACATTGGGGTTGTGTATAAATCGTCTTTTGACAAGGCAAACCGCACTTCTGTATCGGGTATACGGGGGGTGGGATTAGACAGCGGCTTGAGTATATTTGCCAAACTTAAACAACAGTTTTCTGTGCCGGTGATTACCGATGTACACGAACCTTCACAATGTACAGAAGTGGCACAAGTTGTCGATATATTGCAAATTCCCGCATTTTTGTGTCGGCAAACGGATTTATTGCTGGCGGCGGGTAATACGGGGCTGCCTATCCATGTCAAAAAAGGACAGTTCTTGGCACCTTGGGACATGCAAAATGTGGTGGCGAAAATTGCTTCTACCGGCAATCGAAATACTATGGTGTGCGAACGGGGGACTTCGTTTGGCTATAATGCGTTGGTAAACGATTTTAGGGGGGTGCCGATTATGGCACAGACCACCGGTTGTCCGGTGATTTTTGATGCTACCCACAGCGTGCAACAACCGGGCGGACAGGGGACTCACTCTGGCGGCGACAGGGCATTTGTGCCGGTGCTGGCAAGGGCGGCGGTGGCGGTCGGTGTAGCGGGGCTGTTTATAGAAACCCATCAAGACCCAGACAACGCCCCCAGCGATGGTGCCAATATGGTACCCATAGACAATTTATATGATATGTTAGTAACATTGCAACACTTAGATATTGTCGCAAAACAGCGGCGATAAAATTAGAAAAACAGGAGAAATACAATGACAACAATTATGGATATTATCGGTCGTGAAGTGTTAGACAGCCGGGGCAACCCCACCGTCGAGGTGGATGTCGTGGTGGAAACGGACACAGGCGAAACTTTTAGCGGGCGGGCAACGGTGCCAAGTGGGGCATCGACCGGTGCATACGAAGCCTACGAAAGGCGGGACGGCGGCAAACGGTACGGTGGTAAAGGCGTGCTAAAGGCCGTTGAAGCGGTTAATACGGAAATTTTCGATGCGTTGGTGGGGTTTGATGCCTGTAACCAACACAGCATCGATAACGCATTGATTGCCCTTGATGGTGCGAACAAGAAATCCCGTCTGGGGGCAAATGCTATCTTGGGGGTGTCGTTAGCGGTTGCCAAAGCCGCCGCTGCTGCACAAGGTATGCCTTTATATCGGTATATTGGCGGTGTACAAGCCACCACCTTACCGATGCCGATGATGAATATTCTCAACGGCGGTGCCCATGCGGACAATCCCATCGATATACAAGAATTTATGATTGTACCCTATGGGGCGAAAACCTTTGCCGATGCCCTGCGTATCGGTGCGGAAGTGTTTCATGCGTTGAAGGGCATCCTAAAAGGGGCAGGATTAAATACCAATGTGGGCGATGAGGGCGGATTTGCCCCGGATATTTCGTCGGCAAAAGATGCGTTGGACTTTATCGTAAAATCCATTGAAAGTGCCGGCTATAAAGTGGGTAAAGATGTGTGTATCGCCCTTGATTGTGCGGCTTCTGAATATTATCAAAAAGGTAAATATGTACTCAGTGGCGAAAAAAAATCGTTGACAGCCACTACGAATATCCGCTATTTGGCGGGCTTGTGTGATGCGTATCCGATTGTATCTATTGAAGACGGTATGGCAGAAGACGATTGGGGCGGGTGGCAAGCCTTAACCAAAAAACTCGGCAATAAAGTACAGTTGGTCGGCGATGATGTGTTCGTAACAAACCCAAAACGATTAGCGGAAGGCATCAAAAAAGGCGTTGGCAATGCGATTTTAATCAAGGCAAACCAAATCGGCACCTTGAGTGAAACCTTACAAGCGGTGGCAATGGCACACAAAGCCGGCTACACAGCGGTTATGTCGCACCGATCCGGCGAAACAGAAGACACCACCATCGCCGATTTAGCGGTGGCAATCAACTGCGGTTACATCAAAACCGGATCCCTGTCCCGCTCCGATCGCATTGCCAAATATAATCAATTGCTACGAATCGAACAAGAATTGGGCGAAATCGCCAAATTTAATGTGTCATAACGATGACATACCCAAACAAAAAACCGCTCTATTAGGGCGGTTTTTTTTAAGGCTGAGAACTGAGAGTCGTTTCTTATTGTGTTGTCCGCACTATCCCATGGCATTTGGCAAGAATGTGACAATACTTGGGAATGCGATAAGTAATGCGATGGTTAATACATCCATGATAAAGAATGGAAAACACCCACGAAATACGGTTTGTACGGGAATGTCCCGTCTGACCGTCGATACCACAAAGCAATTTAAGCCAATGGGCGGGGTAATCAAACAGAGTTCAACCATTTTTACCACAATAATACCAAACCATATGGGGTCAAAGCCAAGTGCAACCACCGTTGGGTAGACAATCGGTAAAGTGAGTAACAGCATGCCAATAGCATCCATAAACATCCCCAAAATGGCGTATATCAGTAAAATACATAACAAAATCACCATCGGGGCATAATCCAGTCCTGTAATCCATGTTTGCAAAGCACTTGGTACCCCAGAAAAGCCAAGGAATCGCACATAAATTAAAATACCCCAAATCATGGTCATAATCATAACCGTTAACCGACTGGTTTCGATCAATACGCTTTTAAATTGTGACCAACTGATGTTGTTTTTATAGGCGTATACCATGATAACCAACGCCCCAAACGCTCCCGCTTCAGTGGGGGAGGCAAGACCAAAATAAATCCCCCCAAAAATAGAAAAGATAACCACTAAAATAGGTATCACGAAGGGGACACTTTGCAACCGTTGTATCCAACTGTAGCCGGTAATACGGGGGGCATTTTTAGGGAACTTCACACCGATTATAAACAGTAATGACATGTAAATAAATGCCGAAAACATACCCGGTAAAAACCCTGCCAGCAGCAATTTTCCAACCGATTGTTCGACGATAACCGCATAAATCACCAACATCGTACTGGGCGGTATAAGGGTGGCAAGTGTTCCCCCTGCGGCGACGACCCCCGCACTCAGCGACTTAGAATAGCCTACTTTTAGCAATTCGGGTATGGCAATGCGGGAAAATACTGCTGTGGTGGCAAGGCTTGCCCCGGATACGGCGGAAAATCCGGCGGTGGCAAAGATCGTCGATACGCCCATGCCCCCCGGCAGCCACCCAAGCCACCGCTTCGAAGCCTCGAATAATTTGCCAGTCAATCCCGCATGAAACGCTAAATATCCAATCAGAATAAAAGTCGGTATAACACTCAAGGCATATGTGGTGGATTTAGAATGGGGAATGGTACCCACCATTTGAATGGCAATCCATACGCCTTTGGCAAATCCGAACTTCATAGAAAAAATGGCGACCAATCCCAAAAAACCCACCGATGCGGTGGCGTATGCCACACGCATACCCATAATCACCAATACCAATAATAGGGCGGTTAAAAGTATACCTATTGCTAAGACACTCATGGGATTTCTCCATCTGTTTTGGGGGATACTGTGTCGTCGATGTGTGCTGCAATCTCATCGGTTTCTGGGGCGGGCAGAGCAACGGGGGGCACCTGTGGATTGTGCAGTAAACGGGCATAGGCGGCGGTTTGAATAAACAGCCGTATACCCAAAGTTATTAACATAATAGCCACGAACCCTTTGGCATACCACAGGGGCAAACCGATGTCTGTAGAACTGTCGCCATTGGTGAAGGAACGGTAAAAGTGTTTATATGCCCCGATGCTAATAAATACTACGCACACAGCGGCAAAGCCTGTGGTTATCATTTCCATACCGTATCGCAATCGCCCTTGGGTTTTATGGATAACTAAGTCCATGCGAATATGTCCATCTGTGCGTTGACAGTATGCCAGTCCTAGGAAAGTAAAACCCACCATCATTTGTTCCACAATGTCGATATATCCCCGTACGGATATATTAAAAAATAAGCGGGTTAATACCTGTAATCCGCCCATTAACACCATGGCAAGGATGACAAAACCGCCTATCAGATTCAGCATATTTTCCGCTTTGCCGTATGTACAGTGGATTTTGTATAATGGGTTTGTTTGTAATATTGGGGAGGTATTTTGATGCTTGGGTGCGTGCATAATAAAATCTCTCTGTTGTGTTTTTGTGTGCTATAAACACCCCACCCATACCCTATGTCTAAGGGGGCATGGGCGGGGTGTATGTATACGGTTATTGATTGCGGGCGGCTTTTAACAAGCCCGCCCCATCGATGCCTTTTTTCTGCATATCTGCCAACCAGTTATCCCAAATATCGGGAATCAATGTGTTGATTGCTGCTTTTTGGGCATTTGAGTAGGTGACAACCTGCATGTTTTTGCTGGCATCCAAGAACTGAGCCGTATAGGATGCGTAGGTGTTATAGTAGTGTTCCAATGCGTCATATACAGCGGCGTTTAAAATGCGTTTGTTTTTATCGGACAATCCATTGTATGCGTCTTGGTTGACCACAACCGGGCAATCGACCGTACCTAAGTTGAGATTTTCCGTACGCCAACTGCCCAATTCTACAGTTTTAAATGCCAAGTGGGCGTGTGGTGCAAACGCAGCCGCATTCGCCGCCCCTGTGTCTAAGGCGGTATAGGTTTCAGAGGCGGAGAACATCACCACATCGCCATCTAGACCACGAATAACATTTGCCATAGGTCCCCCAATCCGTACACGCATGCCTTTATAATCGGCTAAGTTCACGGGGGCATCGCCCTTACCGACAAGGTTATAAAGTGGCAGCGGTGTGGGCATCAAAATTGTTGCGTTCCAATTGGCAAACTCTTTTTTAATGTCTGGGTGTGTATATACCCGTTGGCTCATGGCACCCACCTTGCGTAAATCAGCAGTATCGATTAAAGACGGCAGGGAAGTTACAGACAAACCGGGGGTTTTATCGGGGTGGTAAAAAGCACAAGTCTGTGCCATTTGAAACGCCCCAAACGAAATGCCATCAAGGTTTTCACGGGACTTAGACAGTACCCCGCCATAATGCAGTTTAATGTTAAATGCCCCATTGGATTTTTCCCTGACCACTTCGGCAAGTTTTTCCACATGTTCGGTGAAGCCCCGTCTACTTCCCCACAGGGACACATCCCAATTTTCTGCGGCTAAGGCTGTCTCCGCAACCAGTGCCAGCCCGAAAGCTGCCAAGCTGAGTATTTTTAATGGTTTGGTTTTTATCATGCTTCTCTCCTTTAATATATTACATGGTTTTATATGTTGGTATGTAAACACCTATCGATAGAATTTTGTTGTATGGTTTCATACAGGGAAAATGCATCGATAACGCTTCGCCCAAGAGCGGTTTCAAATTGCTTTTGTTGTGGGGTTGTCACCCACGCTTGTGGTACATCGTCGCCCAAATTCGATTGGAATATTCCCGCCGCTGATACGGGCAAGAAATCTTCGTATATAATCGGGGTAAGCGTGACCAAGTCCTGTGCTACAAGCTGTTCAATAGTGTCGCACCTATGATTTTTTGCTTCTGGTTTCAAATGGTATTCATAATACGCCAGTTTTTGCCGATGCAGGGTGTGTATATCATCGGGGAAATCCGCAAACACCTGTTGCAGTGTGTCATAGTATGCATCCGCATTGGTGCCATCTGGGTGGGGGATAATTTTTTCCCGTACGGTGTTTAACAATTTATCGTATAACGCCCGCCCTTTGGGGGTTAAGGCAACGCCCCGCTGTTCAATTTCGCCAAAACGGGCGGTGTGGGTAGCGGGGTCGGGGCTGTCGGTAAATACCACAGGTTCAGTCAAGGCTTTAAACGAGGTTTGTCGCAATAATATATCACAGGTGCGATGGGGGGGACCTTCGATGACTGCCTTTGGGGGTATGCCCCAGTCGGGCATGGCGTCTTGGCATGTATCCATATCCAGTGTACGAGGGGTTAAATGGTTGATGTGTGGACCTTTAAAACACACCACATCTGCAATCAAGGCATGGACTTTTTTTAACGACTGATACACATCTTGACTGACCAAAGACTGCCGGTGCCATTTAAAAGTTTTCAGGGCTTGTTCGACAAAGGTTTCCGCATCTGCAGAACACAACTGCCCATCGGTTTCTGATTTTTGAATCAGCTGTAAACACCCCTCTGTAAAGATATGACGGCTGTTTAAAATATCTGTGGCTTGGGTGCGTAAATTTTTGTCAGGGATTAAATCCAACCGTAACAATGAGGTAAATACTCGAAACGGATTAACCGATAAATCCCGGCGGTCAGTAGGGCGAAAAGCGGTAGAATGTACGGGGATATTGGCGATCGACAAATCGTAATACCCCACCGGTTCCATACCCATAACGGCAAACAATCGCCGCATGGTTTTTAACTCATATGCGGTTCCCAAACGAATGGCACCGTGCCGTTCTTCGTCGATACGGTCAAGATTGTCTGTTTGGCTCAAACGGTGTTTAATATTAGGGTGCTGTTGTAAAAAATCCGCATTGACCTGTTTGACCAATTGTATCAGTGTGCCATAGGCAGGGACTTCTTGCCGATACATATGCGACATGGCACGGCTAAACAGAGTGCGAATATCATTTTTATGTATGCACATGCGGTTTCTCCATTGCCTTATTCTCAAAAACCGTACACATCAAATAGACACCCTATTTAATTTTTTGCTCTTTGTAAAGCACATGCTTACGAACCCGTGGGTCGTACTTCCTCTTTTCCATTTTTTCTGTTAGGGTGCGGGGATTCTTTTTGGTCACATAAAAGTGCCCCGTACCCGCAGTCGACACCAACTTAATCTGTAATGTGTTCGGTTTAGCCATTTTTTTGATCCTTCTGTTATGCCTGTAATGGGGCTAGTGTATAGTAAATATGTATAAAGTCAATATTTTTTACGATTATTTTTGCCCAATCTGCGATTTTTGTTGTATCCTCGTGATTTTTCACTCCTGCCCCGGCGGGATTTTTTAAAGGGTGGAAAAATTTTTCCCGCACTGCCGCCATCGGTGATGGTGCATTGTATGCCGCCTTTAATGGCGGATACGCTCAGTATTTCTGCCACCACCACATCGCCGATGGTGTAGGTGTAGTGGGTGGTTTCGCCGATGACGGCGTGGTGTTCTGGGCTATATATGAAATAATCCCAGTCGAGAGTCTTTAAAAACACCACCGCATCTGCCCCAGTTTCGATCAGGGTTAAAAATATTGCCCGTTCTGTCATACCTGTAATGCGGGCGTTTACTTCTGTGTTGGCTTGTTTGTCTAGGTAATCGGCAAGGTACCTGTCCATAGTTTCCCGCTCCGCTTGTTGCGAGCGGCGTTCCGTATTGGAAATGGTTTCGGCGATAGTGTGAAAATTGTGCCGTTGCAGGGGATCGATGCCGTCATCGCCTAAACCGTACGCATCGATTAATGCCCGATGTATCAGCACATCGCTATAGCGGCGAATGGGGCTGGTAAAGTGACAATAATTTTGTAGAGCCAGCCCGAAGTGTCCGATATTGTCTGGACTGTACTGGGCTTGCGATTGGCTGCGTAAAATCAGTTCTGACAACAGGGGGGCATGTACAGTACCCTGCACTTGTTGTAACAAGCGGGTAAAGTGGTGCGGGGTAAGGGGAATACCTTTGGGGAGCGACAACCCCATTTCTAGTAACGCTTGTCGCAGGGTTTCCAGTTTATCTAGGGGCGGCACATCGTGTACCCGATACATAATGTGGTCGTAGTGTTTGTCTTGTAACGCACAAGTGGCGGCAACATTGGCGGCAATCATAAATTCTTCGATCAGCTTGTGGCTGTCTAAGCGGTTGCGGGGACGGACGGATGCGACTTCGCCTTCAGCGGTAAACGACACATATTTTTCCGGCACCTCTAGCTCTAGAGTACCCCGTTTGTTGCGAGCGGTAAGGAACGCTTTGTAGGCGTTGTACAGGGTGTGTATGTGCGGTATCAGGTCTGCCTCTACAGGGGTGGGGTGTCCGTCATATGCGGATTGTACTTGTTCGTAGGTCAAGCGGGCATGGGACTGCATCATCCCCCGTATAAATTGGTATTTTTGTATAGTGCCGCCCGTGTCGATGTCGATCCACACGCCCATACACGCCCGTTTTTTATGGGGGATTAAAGAACACAGGTCGTTCGATAATTTTTCCGGCAGCATAGGCACCACCCGATCGGCAAAATAAGTGCTGTTGCCCCGTTGCAACGCATGGCTACACAATGGGGTATTGGGCGTTACATAGTGGGCAACATCGGCGATTGCCACCAGTATTTTAAAACCCGTATCGGTTTTTTCGGCATACACCGCATCGTCAAAATCCCGGGCGTCTGCCCCGTCTATAGTCACTAGGGGAATGTGGGTTATATCCGTCCGCTTGCCCAGCGGCGGCACGGTCATATTTTCGGTTTGTTGCAACACGGCATCGGGGAACACATGCGGTATGTCATATTTTAAAATCGACAACAGCGAATACGCATGGGTATTTTTGATATTGCCCAAAGTATACTTTAATTTGGCGTTTTTTAACAGGCGGGTTTTGCCCCGTATGGGTATTGCCATGACAATATCGCCATCGGCACAGGCGATATTGTCCGCCCCGACCGCATCGCTGTTGTCGATAAAGTATGTATGTTTGTCCCGCTTGTCGCTGCTGGTTACCAGAAAGCCGTGTTTGACCTGTTCGCAGACCCCTAAGAATTCTTTATCGATGGTGTCGATAACTTTAATAATTTTTGCACTGTATACAGTATCGGATATGGCACGGGTGCGGGCAAGTACTCGATTGCCGACTGTGACATGGGCATTTTGCAAATATATTTTGGGAACATCAGACCCAACCCAGTTTTCTGGACGACACAATACATCGCCATCGCTGGTAATGGTATCGACCACAAACATACCCACGCCGGATATTTTTATGTGGCTATTGTCGATTGCCGTAGCAGGGTGGGGGGTGGCAGTATCGGCTGTGATATGGGCAAAGGCGTTATTGCGTTGCATGCGTTGCAACATACGGCGGAACTCTGCCCGGCGGTTTTTGTCGACCTGCAAGTCTTCTGCCATTTGCTTTTTTTTCACCACGCCGCCGTTTTTGCGGATGTGGTCAAAAATCTGGTTTTCGTTGGGAAAAGTCATATTTTTTTGGCAGTCGTTTTTTTCGTTGCGGTTTTTTTGGCGGTGGCTTTTTTGCCTTTGGTGTTTTTGCTGGCTTGCCGTTTGGCTAAGGCTTCGAGGGCGATGTCTAGGGGGACGCTATGTATATCTGTGCCTTTGGCAATGGGGGCGTTTATCCGTCCCCATTTGACATATGGACCATATCTGCCGCATTGGGCGGTGATGTCTTCGCCATCGTCTGGGTGTTTGCCGATGACAACAGCGGGGGCTGCCTGTTTGGCTTTGAGACCTTCGGTGGCGATTTCCACCGCCCGGTTGATACCTATTTCTAAAATATCATCGCCTTTTGGCACGCTGATAAAAGTTTTACCGATTCGTAAAAACGGTCCATATCGCCCAATACCAGCGGTTATCATTTCGCCCGTGTCCGGATATATGCCGATGTCTCTAGGCAGGCTGATAAGTTTTATGGCTGTGTCGAGGGTTAGGGTTTCGGGTGGGATATTTTTAGGTACAGCGGTGCGTTTGACTTTTGGCGTTGTTGCCAGCTCGATATAAAACCCATACGGACCTTTTTTTAACGATATATCCATGTTGTCGTGTACGCCTAACAGTTTCGGATATTCGGGGGCGGGGGCGTTTTCGCCTTGCCGTTCTAGGGGGCTGGAATATGTACACTCTGGGTATTTATCACAGGTGATATACGCCCCGTATTTACCGAAGTTCAAGCCAATACGCCCTTGTTTACAAGACGGACATTTACGGCTGTCTTCGGTGGGGAAGAAGTGATCGCCCAAGTCGTTGTCGATGGCTTTTCTGATGTCGGCGGCGTCGATGTCCATCATGGCGGTGGTAATGGTTGAGAACGATCGCCAAAAGTCGTTTAAAACCTGTTTCCATTGTGAGTCCCCCGCCGCCACCGTGTCTAGGCTTTGTTCCAGTTCGGCGGTAAAGTCATAGTTAAAATAGGTGTTAAAGTATAGCGATAAAAATGTCGACACAATCCGCCCCCGATCATGGGGGATAAAGCGGCGGTTTTCCAGTAGTACATACTCCCTATCCTGTAACACCCTCAAGATCGAAGTATATGTGGACGGGCGACCGATTCCCAACTCTTCCATAGTCTTAATAATGGACGCCTCCGTATATCGTGGCGGTGGGGTGGTAAACGATTGTTTGGCTTCTGTCTCGTTTACGGGGGTTAGCACTTCCCCTATGGTTACGGGCGGTAACAATTTGGATTCTGCCTCTGCTTTATCTTCGTCGATTTCTTGGGCGTAAATGCTTAAAAAGCCTTTAAACATAATAACGCTGCCATTTGCCCGCAACTGACAGTTTTTGTGTTTATTTGTGAAAGTGATAGCGGTTTGTTGCACAACCGCACTTTCCATCTGGCTGGAGACGGTGCGATTCCAAATAAGGGTGTACAGTTTATAGCCATCTGCATCTAACGCCGATCGCAGGGCGGTTGGGGCTTTGTGTACATTGGTGGGGCGAATGGCTTCGTGGGCTTCTTGGGCGTTTTTGGCTTTCGATTTATACATACGGGGAGATTTGGGCAAAAAATCGTCCCCGTACATGCTGCCAATAACATTGCGGATATTGCCAATAGCGTCTTGCGATAGGCTGATACCGTCTGTACGCATATAGGTAATATAGCCGGCTTCATATAGTTTTTGTGCTATTTGCATGGTTTTTTTCGGGGCAAAATACAGTTTTTTCGACGCTTCTTGCTGCAGGGTGGAAGTGGTAAACGGGGCATAGGGATGGCGTTTTACCGATTTTTGTTGTAAATCCTGTACGCTAAATTCTCCGTTGCCGACAAGCTGTTTGGCGTCCGTAGCGTGCCGTTCTGTGGGCAGATCGAACTGTTCTAATTTTTTACCCTGCAAGTGGGTTAAACGGGCGGTAAAATCGATACCGTCCTTGTGAAACGGCACATAGATATTCCAGTATTCCCGGGCAATAAACGATTCGATCTCTGTCTCCCGTTCGCACATCAGCCGCAGGGCTACCGATTGCACCCGCCCGGCGGACTTTGCCCCCGGTAACTTCCGCCACAACACGGGGGACAAGGTAAACCCTACCAAGTAATCCAATGCCCGCCGGGTCATATAGGCATGGATTAAGTCCATATCCAGAGTACGGGGGGTCTTAAATGCCAACTGCACCGCAGACTTGGTGATTTCGTTAAAAGTGACCCGTTGTACGGCTTTGTCGACCAGCTGTTTTTTGTGTTGTAATTCTTGCACAATGTGCCATGAAATGGCTTCGCCTTCCCGGTCTGGGTCGGTGGCAAGAATAAGCGTGCTGGCACTTTTTAGGGCGGATCGAATGGTGTTCATGTGTTTTTTGCCACTGGGCGACATCAGCCACTTCATTTCGAAATCATTATCGGGCAGCACAGAGCCATCTTTGGGGGGTAAATCCCGAATATGTCCATACGAGGCAAGCACTTTGTAATCGCCGCCAAGATATTTGTTGATGGTTTTGGCTTTTGCCGGCGATTCTACAATAACAACATTTTGAAACATATGTACTTTCCTAAAAATATGGTCTGTGCTTAAAATATAACCCTTTGCGGTTGCAACTGCTGAGGGCGTAAGCCCGATGTGGTGCGGAGCCCCTCAGACTCACGATACGATCCACAAACCGAAAATCAAGCAGTATAGCAGGTCGAATCATTTCACACGAATTTCACTATAATAGTATTCGGTTCCCCCCTACATAATAAATATTGTACCCGTTTGTCAAGTACTATTGTAATGATACCAGCCCCGATGTGTTGATATGAATGGCTCCCGATAGTTCTAATTCTAATAATGTGGTGCGTACCATGCCCGTAGGTATGCCCAAAGTGCGAATAAGCGAATCCATATCCATAGGGTGATCGACAAGCAGTTGGGTTATATCTGTGCCAATTTTACACACATCTTGGTCGCTGATTTCGGGGATAAAATCTTCGGGGGCAAAGATGGGGGATTGTAGGGTGTTGTCGTCAAATGTGCGTAAGCCATCCAATATATCATCAGGGGTTTCGATCAGTGTTGCCCCGTCTTTAATCAGCTGATTACACCCCCGTGCACGACCGTTGGCGGGGCTGCCGGGAATGGCAAACACTTCCCGCCCCATGTCGCTTGCCATATGGGCGGTGAGCAGTGACCCTGATTTTATTTCCGCTTCGACAACTAAAGTGCCCAAACTGATACCGGCAATAATGCGGTTTCTAATCGCAAACAAATTCGGCGTTTGCGGGGTACCCATAGGGGATTCGGAGATAATACACCCTTGTGTGCAGATGGCATCGTACAGACTTTTGTTCTCTTTTGGATACGGCACGGTAATACAGCCCGCCATAACCGCAATGGTGGCTTGTTCCAATGCCCCTTCGTGGGCGGCGGAGTCGATGCCCCGTGCCATGCCTGACACAACCACAAGACCGTTTTTGCTTAGGTCTTTGCTGATGCGGTAAGCGTACCTGATGGCGATGGGCGATGCGTTTCTGGCACCGACAATCGATATACAGTCCTTGCCTAACAGGTGGGTATGTCCTCTGGCATATAACAACGGGGGCAGGGTGGTATGGTGGGTAAATAGGGGCGGAAAATGATCGTCGCCATAGACGACTATTTGCACCGCCTGTTTTTCTGCCTGTTCGACAATGGCGGTGGCTTTTGCTGCGGATATGGGGCGTTTGGGGTTTTTATGGCGGGCGGTAACATGGGGCAGTGCCTCCACCGCCTCCGATGCGGATCGAAACCGTGCCAGTAAATTGTAAAAAGTAACACTGCCAATACCAGCGGTGTTAATCAAGCGAATACGATCTAAGCGTTCTTTATCCATCTCATTTTCCTACTTATTTTTTGCCAAATGACATTTTGGGTTCGGTGCCATTTAGTAACCGTTTGATGTTGGGTATATGCCTGACAACGGACATAGTGCACAACACAAACAGCGGTACCACATACGACACCCCCATAATATACCCCATAACAGGTAAAGACACCATACTAACCATACCTGCCACAGACGAAAAACGGGTTGTACCCGCCACAATCCCCCATATCAGCAGAGCCATACCGCCTATTATGGGGCTAATGGCAACGGCGGTGCCAAGCGAAGTGGCAATGCCTTTGCCGCCTTTAAAGCGTAACCATACGGGAAAGTTATGACCGATAACCGCACACACACCGCAAATACTTGCCAATGTGGGGTTAAAAGTCAGATAAGATACCCCTACAACCACAAATGCCCCCTTGCCCGCATCCAAAATCACTGTGAATAGTGCCAGTGTTGTACTGCCCGTGCGTAACACATTGGTTGCCCCAATGTTGCCAGACCCCATAGTGCGAATGTCCCCATAGCCGCATATTTTACACAGACACAGCCCAAATGGGATAGACCCCACCACATAGGCAACAATCAGATACAGGTAATAGTCCATAGTGGGGTACTCTCTTTGTTTATCGGTTTTGTGTCCATAAGTCCAAACACGCCATACGCACGGCGACGCCCATTTCCACTTGGTAATTGATTAAGGCACGATTCGTATCATCGGCCAATTTGCCGGAAATTTCAATGCCACGATTGATCGGTCCCGGGTGCATCACCAACGCATTGGGGCGGGCAAGTGCCAATTTTTCATGGTTCAGCCCATACGCATGAAAAAAATGGTTGGCATCGGGAATCGAAGTTTGCTGCATGCGTTCTTTTTGCACCCGTAACGCCATGACAATATCGCAGTCTTTGAGACCTTGTTCCATATTGTGGTAAATGTCGATGTGCGTGTCGAGGGTTTTTAAATTGCTGGGAATCAATTCTGGTGGGGCAACAATTCGCACTTTTGCCCCCATTTTGTTTAACAGTACCATATTAGAACGGGCAACCCGGGAGTGGGCAACATCGCCACAGATGGCAATAGTAATATCGTGCAACCGCCCCATCTTGCGGCGAATGGTCAAAGCGTCCAGCAAGGCTTGCGTAGGGTGGGCGTTGGTGCCATCGCCACCGTTAATGACCGGACAATCGACCATTTCGGACAGCATTTGAATAATGCCGTTTTGGCTGTGCCTGATGACGATAACATCGGCAAGCATGGCGTTTAAGGTCTTAAAAGTATCTTTTAAGCTTTCGCCTTTGGCAATCGAAGAGGTTTCCACCCCCATATTTAAAGTGTGCATGCCTAATCTTTTGCCTGCCAGTTCAAAACTAATAAGTGTACGGGTCGAGTGTTCAAAAAATACATTCATCAGGCACATCCCCTGTAACTTGGTATACGGGGCGGTGCGGGTGCGATTTTGCTGTACATATGTATTTGCCAAATCCAGTATAGCGGTAATGTCGTCCGGGTTTAAATCCGCAATGTTAATCAGGTGGTTGTGGTCAAAGCCATAGGTCATAAACAGTATCCAAATTCACATTTTTTCCAATTTTTTCCCAATTTTTTCAATATTTTTTCCAATTTTTCAAGCCTACATATTTTTCAAACTTACACAGTTTTCAAGCTTACATATTTTTTATGTATTCTAGTGCCGCTTGTAAAATAAGTCCCGCCGCCATTTTATCGACGGCATTTTTGCGTTTGGCACGGGACATGTCCGCTTCGTTAATCAAAATAGTATCGACGGCAACGGTCGACAAGCGTTCGTCAAAAAACGCCACCGCACAGTCGACCCCATAATACTGCATATTTAACGCAAATTGCTTGGTCGCCTGACAGCGTTTCGACACCGTACCGTTCATATGCAACGGCCACCCGAATACAATCCCGCCCACATTGTAATCGTACAAAATATTCTCAATTTTTGGCAAATCGGCACGAAATTTTGTCCGTCTCAAGGTGGCAATAGGGCTGGCAACCCTAAGGGCGGGGTCGGATATTGCCATTCCTATGGTGCGGTCGCCAAGATCCATACCCAGCAACCTTTGCCCGGGGGCAAGTGCAATTTTTATACGGTCGATTTCTACTAACATGCTAAACCGTATATGTAGTCTATATTTGTGATAAATACAAGTGTTTTTTTACATTATGGCACTTGCATATGTGGGGGGATAGTGGTATTTTATCAGCCGTTGTGTAACTATATGTGAAATTGAGGAAAAAATGTCTGTTGATATACAAGAAGTCAAAAAATTGGCACAGCTGGCACGGATTAATATTGCCGATGACCAATGGGGACAATACCAATCGGATCTCAGCAAGATTTTAGATTTTGTCGAACAGCTGTCCGCACTAAATACCGATACGGTCGAACCTATGGCGGGGGCTCATGACATGTGCCAACGCTTGCGGGACGATGTGATAGCCGATGGGGGATACCCGGAAAAACTGATGCAAAACGCCCCCGATTCGACACTGCATTTTTTTACCGTGCCAAAAGTGGTGGAATAATACTATGACAGACCTACATACGATGACCATTTGTGAAGCCCGTGACGGATTGCTTAACAAACATTTTACAGCGGTGGAATTGGTGACCGCTTTTGCTAAACAGGTGGAAAAAACCGCCGATTTAAATGCGTTTGTAACCGTTACACTGGACAAAGCCTTACAGTGTGCCACAACCGCCGATAGCAACATCATATCAGGCATTGCCCGCCCGCTGGAGGGCATGCCCATTGCCCATAAAGATTTATTGTGTACACAGGGGATTCGCACCACAGCGGCGTCTAAAATGTTGGGCGATTTTGTGCCGCCTTATGAATCGACCGTGTCGGGAAACCTGATGAATGCGGGGGCGATTTGTTTGGGCAAACTCAATCTCGATCAGTTCGGCATGGGATCGACCACCACCCATTCGCATTTTGGGGCGACAAAAAACCCGTGGGGTAGGGACTTGGTGCCGGGCGGGTCGTCTGGGGGATCAGCGGTGGCGGTTGCCGCCCGTTCTGCTATTGCTGCTACGGGTACGGATACGGGCGGATCTATTCGCCAGCCGGCGGCGTTTTGTGGGGTTACGGGGATAAAGCCCACATACGGGCGATGTTCCCGTTTTGGGGTGATTGCCTATGCGTCCAGCCTCGACCAAGTGGGAACCATAGGCAAAACCGTAACAGATTGTGCCATCATGTTACAGCACATGGCAGGGTTCGACAGCAACGATTCGACATCTGTCGATAGGGCAGTGCCGGATTTTGAAGCGGTGTTGCAGCAAGATATTAAAGGGATAAAGGTGGGGATTCCCAAACAATACCGCCTCGATGACATGCCATCAGAAATTGCTGGAGTATGGGACGACGGGGTAAAAATGCTGCAAGATATGGGGGCGGAAGTGGTCGATGTGTCGTTGCCACATACAAAATATGCTTTACCAGCGTATTATATTATCGCCTGTGCGGAGGCGTCCAGCAACCTGTCCCGATACGATGGGGTTCGTTATGGGTTGCGGGTCGATGGGGCGGATTTAAACCATATGTATGCTGCTACCCGGGCGGAGGGCTTTGGCGAAGAAGTAAAACGCCGTATTTTGATGGGCACTTATGTGTTATCCGCCGGTTTTTATGATGCGTATTACATCAAAGCCCAAAAAGTTCGCCGCTTGGTGGCAAACGATTTTCGACAGGCGTTTCAGTCTGTCGATGTGTTGCTCACCCCGATTACACCGTCCGCAGCGTTTGACAAACACGACAACCAAGACGATCCGGTAAAAATGTATCTAAACGATGTGTTTAGCGTCCCCTTAAACATGGCGGGCTTGCCGGGGTTAAGTTTGCCTATCCGCCTCAATAAACAGGGCTTGCCACTTGGGTTACAGCTGATTGGGCGGGCGTTTGACGAAGCCACCGTGTTTCAAGTGGCATCCGGTTTGGAAAAACAAGCCAACTTTACCGCACAGCCGACTTTATAGGGAAAAAAAAGGGGAAAATACTATGTCTTACATCAAGGGAAATACGGGTGATTGGGAAGTGGTTATCGGGCTGGAAGTCCACGCTCAGATTATTTCACATTCGAAGCTGATGTCCGCTGCCCCGGCACAGTTTGGCGAAGCTGCCAATACGAATGTGTCGTTCATCGATGGGGCGATGCCGGGGATGTTGCCGGTGGTCAATAAACAGTGCATTCGTCAAGCGGTGCGAACTGGGTTGGCACTGGGGGCAAAGATTAACAAAACATCCGTTTTTGCCCGCAAGAACTATTTTTATGCGGATCTGCCACAGGGATACCAAATATCGCAAGCGGATAAACCCACCGTAGGCGAAGGGCACATCACCATCGACCTAGACGATGGCAGCACCCGTGACATTGGCATCGAACGCCTGCATGTGGAACAGGATGCGGGCAAATCTTTACATGACCAACACCCGAAAAAATCGTTTATCGACTTAAACCGTTCGGGTGTGGGATTGATGGAAATTGTATCGAAACCCGATATGCGATCCGCTGATGAGGCGGCGGCGTATGTCAGCAAATTACAAACCATTGTAAAATATATCGGCTCTTGCGATGGCAAGATGGCGGAAGGGTCTATGCGGGCAGATGTCAATGTGTCTGTGCGGCGACCAGGCGAAAAATTCGGCACCCGCACAGAGTGTAAAAACATCAACTCGATCCGCTTTATCAAACAGGCGATTACAGTTGAGGCGGTACGGCAAATTGACATTTTAGAAAATGGTGGCACCATCGATCAAGAAACCCGCTTGTTCGACCCCGAAAAAGGCGAAACCCGTGCCATGCGGTCGAAAGAAGACGCCCACGATTACCGCTATTTTCCCGATCCGGATCTGCTGCCCGTAGTTATCGATGACGCCTTTATTGCTGAGTGTCGGGAGTCGTTACCAGAACTCCCCGATGTCAAAAAAAACCGCTTTATGGCTGCGTACGGTTTAAGTGCATACGATGCGTCCGTACTGGTAGCCGAACAACAAAACGCCCATTATTTCGAGACCGTTGCCAAAGGCGTAAAAAATAAAAAACTAGCGGCAAATTGGGTCATTTCCGAACTGTTTGGGGCGTTAAAAAAGGACGAAACGGACATTGCCGATTGTCCTATTGCCCCCGAAAAATTGGCGGAGCTGATCGGTTTAATCGAGGACAACACCATATCCGGCAAAATCGCTAAAGAAGTCTTTTTCGACATGTTTAAAACAGGCGACTCCCCCACTGATATTGTCGAACAAAAAGGCTTAAAACAAATCACCGACACTGGGGCTATCGAAGCCATTGTCGATGAAGTTATCGCCAACAACCCTGAACAGGTGGCAAAAGCAAAGGAAAACCCCAAACTAAAAGGCTGGTTCGTGGGGCAGGTGATGCAAAAAACCAGCGGTAAAGCCAACCCCGCAGTGGTCAATCAACTGTTAGCAAAAAAATTGTGATTAATATAATCAAGGTTATATTAAATAGTGGCATTAGTAAATCAATTGTTAGTAAAAAAATTAGCAAAAAAATTGTAAGGAGACAAAAAAATGCGTGAAAACAAAAAAATGAATGTGGAAAGCTTTAACTTTAACCACACAAAGGTAGCTGCCCCCTATGTAAGATTGGTGGGTGTTACCAAAGGAAAAGTAGATGAAATCCGCAAATACGATGTACGGTTTTGCCAACCCAACAAGGATCATATGGACATGGCAGGGCTGCACTCATTGGAACACATGGCGGCGGAGTTTATCCGCAACCACCTAGATTGTGTTATCGACTGGGGACCGATGGGCTGTCAAACAGGGTTTTATCTGTCGGTGTTAAACTATGACGATTATGACGATTTATTGGCAGTACTAGAAAAAACCCTAAACGATGTATTAGGTGCCACAGAAGTCCCCGCCTGCAACGAACTACAATGCGGCTGGGCAGCCAACCACAGCCTCGAGGGGGCTAAACATATTGCCAAAAACATGCTGGCAAAAAAACACGAATGGGGACAAGTGTTTATCGACGACAACGACCCGGATAATTATTTACATTAGATTTTAAAGGAGAAAAAAAATGTCTGATACTAAGGGAATCATTTATATTCTGAGCAATCCCGCCATGCCTGATATTGTCAAGGTGGGAAAAACTTCCCATGATAGGGGGTATGAGCAACGCATTAAAGAACTGTATACAACCGGCGTGCCGTTGCCATTTGAATGCGAATATGCCTGTATAGTAGACAATTATGAAACAGTGGAAAGGAGAATACATAGTGCTTTTACGGGCAATAGGGTAAACCCTAAACGGGAATTTTTTGAAATATCACCGTCACGGATTATAGATATTCTGGAATTATTAAACCCCGAACGCCTCGACATAGAAACCGAATATGAAGACGAATCAGAGAAACAAGCCTCTATCATGACGGAAAAGAAAAATAGTCGCCGTTCTAACTTTAAGTTTTCTGAATATAATATCTCTACTGGTACCCAGTTGTATTATTATTACGATAATAGCATTGTATGCACAGTAGCCGAAAATAATAAGGTGGAGTATCAAGACGAAATTATTAGCCTAAATAAATTAACAGGAAATGTGCTTGACCAGCGAGGACGCAGTAAGAATATGGGTTCTGCATATGGGTATTGGTCATTAGATTCAGATGGTGAAGAATCTCTATACGATTACCGTAAACGAATGGATGCCCTTAATGATGACGATGACGCATAAAAACCATATTTTGTTTTAATGGTATCCCTATGGCAAGTTTACAAAAGCAGTATTCGGATATTAAATTACAAGGGGCGGTGTATACGCCTACATGGGTTGTCGATAAGATTGTCGATGCTGTGGGCTATGCGGGGGTGGGGATATTGGGAAAAACCGTGTTAGACCCCGCTTGCGGCGATGGGCGGTTTTTGCGGCGGGTGGTGAGTCGTATACTGGCACACTCCCCACCCGATGAACGACAGAAAAATTTACAGTGTGTATACGGTTGGGACATCGATTCGCAGGCGGTGCGGGCGTGTAAACAAAATCTCGATGCATTAACCGCACCATATGGGCTGTCCATCGATTGGAATGTTAGTGTACAGAATGCGTTACTTGCCCACAATGGCGGCGATGTGTTACATACGGATACACAACGGTTTGATTTTATAGTCGGCAATCCCCCTTATATTCGCATTCAGCATTTGGACGCAACCAATCGGGCTTTGGTCAAGCAGCGGTTTACATTTTGCCAATCGGGGTCGACCGATATATACGCCGCATTTTTTGAATTGGCGTATGGGTTGTTAAAACATTCGGGTATATGTGGGTTTATTACCCCCAATTCTTATATCCGTACCAATACGGGACGGCAGTTAAGAGATTTTTTTGTCCGCACCCAAGCGATTACACACATACATAATTTTGGGGCGGTACAGATTTTTGACGGCTATGCGGCGTATACGGCTATTACGGTGTTTTCGAAACAATCACACCCGCATATAACCGTTTATAAATGCAACAGTACAACAGATTTTAAACAATCCCATATAGCATATGAACGATTACAAGGACAGCTGTTTTGGGATTTTTCTGAAAACATCCAATGCAACGGCACCAAATTAAAACACATTGCCCATATTTTTACCGGCTTGGCAACTTTGGCGGACAGGGTGTTTGTGTCCGCATTTATCAGCGAAAACAACAATATTGTAACCGTAAAAAACAAACTATTCGGCACCGTGCAGTTAGAAAAACAGATATTAAAACCGGTTATCAAAGCATCGAAATACAAACAAGACAACCAACCGATAACAGAGTATATCCTATTTCCCTATACGGTCACAAACGGCAAAGCGGACATCATACCCGAACGGCAGTTACAAACCACATACCCATTGGCATACGCATATTTATGTACCGCCCGTCCTATTCTCGACAAAAGGGACGCCGGCAAGCCCAATCCTGTAGCGTGGTACGCATACGGTAGGTCGCAAGGATTAACCACCTGCAGCGGTAAAAAAATCATATTTTCGCCGATGGCAAAGGAACCAGCGTTTTATATATGCGATGACGAACAAGCGTTAATTTATTCGGGCTATGGGATAAAAACAAAAATGGATTTTAACACAATAAAACAATATCTTATGTCCGATAAATTAAAGCAATACATGAATGAGAACGGGGCGGATTTTGCCGGTAACTGGAAAGGGTACAATAAAACCATATTACAGGAATTTGTCATCGACTTAAAAACGGCATAATATTATGGGGGGTGTTCTGTTAAAAATGCCTGTATGACTTGGCTAAAGGCGGTGTAGTAGGTGGCGAGCTTTTGGCTGCCCACGCCGTGTACTTGTAAAAATTGGTGTTCTGTGGTCGGTTTTTTATGTGCCATATCGACAAGGGTTTTATCGGAAAATACCACAAAAGCGGGGACATCTTTTTGCCGTGCCAATTTTAACCGTAAGGCTCTCAAGCGGTTAAATAGGTCTTTGTCGTCGTCTGTGATGGTTTCGAGGGTTTTGGTGGGTTTGGGCGGTTGTTCGGTTTTTTCCTTTTTCTTTGGCATGATAATTTTAAATGTATCGCTGCCGTTTTGTATATTTTTGCTGCTTGGGTGTAATCGGATTGCCCCGTATTTGTTGAAATCTACGGTTAAATACCCTTGTGCGATAAGTTGGCGGATGAGGGTTTGGTATAACGGCTTGCCAGTATCCGCCCCAATGCCGAAACAAGGTAAATCCTTATGGTGGGGGCGGATGTTTTGGTTTTGGCTGCCCCGCACCACATCGACAATGTATGTTGCCCCGAAGTACTGCCCTGTTTGCTGCACAGCGTCTAGTATATGGATTGCCTGTGCTGTGCACTCTACTAGGGTAGGGGGATGTAGGCAATTGTCGCAGTTGCCGCAATGGTCTATGTGGTCGTCAAAATATTGCATCAGCACTTTACGGCGGCATTGGGCGGTTTCTGCATAGCCTATTAACGATTGCAAGCGGGCGTTTTCGGCGATTTTGTGGGCATCTGGTGTCTGTTGTTCAAATATCATCCGCTGGCGGTGGACTATGTCTTGTAAATCGTAAAACAGTATGGTTTCGGACGGGTTGCCGTCCCGTCCCGCCCGTCCAATTTCTTGGTAAAATGCCTCCATACTCGCCGGCAAATTGGCGTGTATGACAAAGCGAATGTCTGGCTTGTCGATACCCATACCAAAGGCAATGGTTGCCACCATAACCACTGCCGAATCGCTCATAAATTGGTTTTGTAGTTCCGTGCGTTCACCAGCGGTTTTGCCCGCATGATACGCCACAGCAGCGATACCGTTGTCATTCAGGTATTGGCTGATCGACTCGGTATTGTTACGGGACAGGCAATATATGATACCATTTTGTCCTTGTTTGCTCTGTACATACCGTAACAGAGTCTGTTTAAATTGTTTTTTCAGCTGTACCGCTAATGACAAATTGGGACGGTTAAAGCCTTTGACGATAATTTCCCCATTGCCGCTAAACAGCTGTTGGGCAATGTCGATACGGGTGGCTTTATCAGCGGTAGCGGTAAACGCACAGAGAGTCGCTTGCGGGAAATGCGATTGTAAGTGCGTTAGCGATTCATAGTCGGGGCGAAAACTGGGTCCCCATTTGGAAATGCAGTGGGCTTCGTCGACAACAATCATACCAATAGGGTGTTTTTGCAGCGTGTGTAACATACGATCCTGCATCAATCGTTCTGGACTCAAATATAATATTTTGCCCGTATCGCTGATAAATTTTTTCCATGCAACGATATTTTCGTCACGGGTTTTGCCCGAATGGATGCACTCAGCCGCCACCCCGATACCTTGCAAGGTATGGGTTTGGTCTCGAATCAGGGCAACCAAAGGCGATACAACGATGGTTTTTGTCGGCTGCATAATGGCGGGAATTTGAAAACACAGGGACTTTCCCGCCCCTGTGGGCATGACGGTTAGCAGGTGCGTACCATTTAAAATATGCCGTATAATTTCCGCTTGTCCCGGGCGTAAACCGTCATAGCCAAAAACGGTCTGTAAAATGCGGTCGATGTGTGCTTGGGTATTCATACGGGCATTATATTTTTAATGTTTTTGTTTGTAAATACATAAAATACAGGCACAAAAAAAGCCACTGTGCCAAAAAAAGCCACCGTTACAAGTGGCTTTACACATATGGTATCCCGTACGGGATTCGAACCCGTGTTGCCGCCGTGAAAGGGCGATGTCCTAGGCCTCTAGACGAACGGGACACAAACAAAGCGTACCTAGTGCCTAAATACAAGGGTGTTATAAATGTTTACGGGGGGGTAGTCAATAGATTTTTTAGCTTTTTTCATTAGGCAAGTACGCATTTTATGTTTATGGACTCAGGGGGTAGTCCATAGCCTTTTTGGTTTTTTCATCCATTTTGGCTTTTTCATTAGGGGCAGGGATAGGTGTACACATTGTGAATGTCCTCGATACGATCGAGTATAGTGTCGTCCAGCACCACATCCCACGCATCGATCCACTGTTGCAGTTGGGCGGTGGTGGTGGCACCAACGATGGCACAATCCATAAACGGCTGATGCAAGGCAAAAGCCACCGCCAGTACGGTTGGCGATATGCCTGTATCCCGTGCCAGATCCACATAGGCTTGTACCGCTTTGCGTGCTTGTGGTTTTTCGTATCTGCCGAAGTATTCGGGCCATCTGTGCATACGGCTGTTTTTTACGAGACCGTTGAGGTGCTTGCCCGTCAAAGACCCATTGGCAGTAACCGCATAGGACATCAGCCCAATACCTTCCCGGTGTGAGACCTCCGCACAGCCGACTTCATAGGAGCGGTTTAATAGCGAATAGGGGTTCTGCACGGTTACGGGTTTTGGTAAATTGTGTTTGTCGGCTAGGTGTATATATTTCATCATCCCCCATGCGGTTTCATTGGACAAGCCGTAATGTGAGATTTTTCCTTGTTGTATCAAGGTGTGCATGGTTTCTATGACTTGTAATATTTGGGCGTCCACATCGAAGGTGTCTTCGGTGTACGGGTATTGCAATTTGCCAAAAAAATTGGCACTGCGAATCGGCCAATGTACCAAGTATATGTCCAAACAGTCGATTCGCAAGCGTTTTAGAGTCCCTTCGATGGCGACGGTAATGGTTTCTGGCGATAGGGGGTTTTGTTGCGGGCGGGCTTGCGTCGACCGTTCGCCAACCGGGCCCATGACTTTACTGACAAAGGTGATTTTGTCCCGGTTTATTGGCGATTGTGTTTGCCACTGCCCGATATAGTCTTCGGTTAGGTGCAGGCTGTCGATATTTATGGCGGGCACCGGATACAATTCGGCCGTGTCGATGTAGGTGAGTCCCTTGTCGACCGCATAATCCAATATGTCGAAGGCGTCCTGTTTGCTGTTTTGCATGCCAAATGTCATAGTGCCAAGACATAAGGTACTGATTTCTTTGGAGTGGTGTAATATTTTCTTATAACGCATGTTTTTTATTCCTTTGGGTTGCAATGTGTGGTACGATACCGCCGTGCCATTTTAGAAAAAACACCGGCATATTACAATCAAAAAATTTAGGAATACGACCATGAAAAAAATTATTAGCAAAAATCTACTATTATTGACAGGAGTATTTGCGTCTAGTGCGGTTGCCCATCAAACAGCTGTACGCACCCAAGAAAGTATTGTACTGCACTGGTTGACAGAGCCGGATCACTTAGCAATGATTATTGGGGCGGTGGCGGTGGTTGTGTATGCCGTATACCGGTTTAAATCGGTAAAGTAGCGTTGCTACACATGTTATGTGTGCGGGGTAATCCACCCTTGCAATTCCCGCAGGGTTAAGTGTTGCAGTAGGTGTATGCCATCGCTGCTGTCGTTTAGGCAGGGGATGTAAGAGTAGTTTTTGCCCCCTGATGAGATAAAATCGTGCCGTAACTCTGCCTCTATTTCTTCCAGTGTTTCCAAGCAATCAGCGGAAAATGCAGGGGCTATCATGACCACACTTTTTACCCCGTTTTTTGCCATTTCCCGCAAGGTTACATTGGTGTAGGGTTCGACCCATTGTTCCTTGCCAAATATCGATTGAAAAGCGGTGGTAAAGGGTATGTGTAAACCCAACTTTTGTTGTAACAGCTTGGTGGTTTTTTTACAGTGACAGCGATAGGGATCGCCATTGGTAATATAGCGATTGGGAACACCGTGATAGCTGGCGACGATATAGTCCGGGGTATAAGGTAAATTTTGTAAATGGGTGGTAACGCTGTTTGCCAGTGCTTGAATATACACGGGGTCATCCATATACGGGGGCAGGGTGCGTAAAATCGGTTGTCGCCGCATCTGTTTTAACGAATCGGCAACTTTGTCGACAACTGTTGCCGTGGTGGGGCTGGAATAGTGGGGGTACAAGGGCATAATCAAAATATGCCGACAGCCCCGCTTTAACAGCGATTGTAACCTGCTGTCGATGGACGGATTGCCATATCGCATAGCGTACTCGACGATCACATTATCGACACACCCATCGAGGGCAGTTTGCAATTTTTCCGTTTGTGACCGGGTGATGGTTATCAAAGGACCTTCGTTTAGGCGGTGATTCCAAATGCTTTTGTATGCCGGTTGGATTTTTTTGGGACGGTTGGGCAAAATAAAAGTGTTTAATATAAATTGCCATTTGATTTTGTTTATTTCTATCACCCGATAATCGGATAAAAATTCCCGCAAATACCGTCTCAAGCTAGGAATGTCCGTACCATCGGGGGTGCCAAGATTGATCAGCAACACGCCAATATGTTCTGCAACGGGGTTTTTATTGCCGCATTTTTGCCGTTTTGGGCGTTGAACAAGGGTATTGATATAGTGCTTTTGCGTATAATCTATGGGCATGGTTTTTATCGGTTTGCTACGGGTGTATAATATAATATAGTGTGAAATGGCTTGTATTTCGTGTATAATGTTACTATACTATCGAAATAGCCACAACAAGGAAATACGGATATGACAAAATTATATGGGTCTATACCAGCGTTAATTACCCCTATGCGTGCCGACACAACGATAGATTTTGATGTGTTTGAGGCACTGGTACAGGGGCATTTGGACGCTGGGTCGCAGGCGGTGGTACCTATGGGCACCACTGGCGAATCGCCAACTTTAAGCCATTCTTATCACAAGCGGGTTATCGAATCGTGTGTGTCTGTTGTCGGTAACAAAATACCGGTGATAGCGGGTACGGGGTCGAACTGCACCTCAGAGGCGGTGGAACTAACCGCCCATGCCAAAGCGTTGGGCGTCGATTATGCTTTGATTGTGGTGCCGTATTACAACAAACCGAATCAGCGGGGACTGTATGTACACTATAAAACCATTGCCACTTCGGTGGATTTGCCGATTATTATTTACAACATTCCCGCCCGTACAGGGATTAAGATGGAGGCGGACACCATTGTAAAACTAGCCCGTGAAATGCCCGATCACTTTGTCGGGATTAAGGACGCAACGGGCGATCCCACGCACACAGCGGACATTTTATCACAGGTGGATGGCACCGCATTTGTCAGCCTGTGTGGCGATGACGGTTTGATGTCCGCATATGCCAAACAGGGCAGCGAGGGTTGTATATCGGTTACCGCTAATGTGGCACCAGAGCACATGGCACAGATGCAAAAGGCGTTACACACCGGCGACATGGATACATTTAACGATATACAAGATAGGTTTATGCCCTTGCACGATGCCTTGTTTTTGGAACCCAATCCCGCTCCGGTTAAATATGCGATGATGAAACGGGGGATGATTCCCAGCGATATGGTGCGATTGCCCCTTGTAACCATTGCCGATGAAACCAAACAGGCGGTTGACGAAGCATTGCAAACCGCAGGGTTGCTATAACGGTATGGCAAAAAAACAGAAAAAATCTGTATCTGATGGTACCATTGCTACCCATCGGCGGGCGAGGTATGACTATGATATACTGAGTACCTATGAGGCGGGGGTGGCGTTGGTCGGGTCTGAGGTTAAGGCGTTGCGGTCTGGGTACAGCATTCGCATCGAAGACGCCCATGTTCAACAGGTGGATATGACCCGTACCGCTGCGGTGGAAATCGAGATGGTCAATTTACATATCCCGGAGTACAAACAGGCAAACCGCTTTAGTGGACACACGCCCACCCGTCCCCGTAAGCTGTTACTGCACAAGCGGGAAATCCGCAAAATTATCGATACTATGACTAAGGGGGGCTGTACGGCGATTCCCTTAAAAATGTATTTTAACGAAGACGGACGGGTCAAAGTATTATTGGGCGTTGCTAAGGGCAAAAAGACTGTCGATAAACGCCAAACCATTAAAGATAGGGAATGGAATATTGACAAACAGCGGACTTTAAAAAACTTTAACCGATAAAAAAAACACTTGATTTTTTTTGTGTATGTGGTATGTGTAGTTGATTAAATGTAATTTAATGGATCAAGTGCGGTTGCAACCGCTGAGGGCTTTAGCCCGATGTGGTGCAGAGCCGGGGGGAGTGCGTGTGGTATTTTGTCGCACGAAGTGCGGTAAAATCCACATTAAACGCACGGGGGGCGAAGCCCCCTAGACTCTGGTTGCAACCGCTGAGGGCGTAAGCCCGATGTGGTGCTCGATGCGGGGGGAGTGTGTGTGGTATTTTGTCGCACGAAGTGCGGTAAAATCCACATTAAACGCACGGGGGGCGAAGCCCCCTAGACTCTGGTTGCAACCGCTGAGGGCGTAAGCCCGATGTGGTGCTCGATGCGGGGGGAGTGCGTGTGGTATTTTGTCGTGCTTTGGCACGGTAAAATCCACATTAAATGCACGGGGGGCGAAGCCCCCTAGACTCTGGTTGCAACCGCTGAGGGCGTAAGCCCGATGTGGTGCTCGATGCGGGGGGAGTGCGTGTGGTATTTTGTCGTGCTTTGGCACGGTAAAATCCACATTAAACGCACGGGGGGCGAAGCCCCCTTAACGATTTCGTGGTATACTTTTTATAATGGGAGGAGATAATCATGGCAAGGGTAACTGTTGAGGATTGTGAAAAACATGTGGACAATCGGTTTGATTTGGTGCTGATGGCAGCACGGCGGGCTAGGCAGATTTGTGCTGGGGCACCTGCGTTGGTGGAAGCGGCAAACGATAAAAGTACGGTTGTTGCCTTACGGGAAATTGCCGATGGTCTGGTGACTTCGACCACTTTGTCGCAAGCCATGCACACAGCAAAAGCGACCGATGACAAAACCGATACCATAGAAATCGCAGACATGGAAATGGTTGTCCTAGACTCTGATAGTGTGATGTTAAAAACCGGTATAGAAATTAAAGACAGTGCCGCCCCATCGATGCCGATGTTCGAAGATGTCGCCGAAGCGGACATTATAGACTAAGTGTATCTTATGTGTTGAGGATAAGGTGTGCCATTTGATACGGAAAAAACCGCCCTTTTGGATAAAATACAGGGCTATTATCCCGATGCCGATCTGGGACTGATTGCCGATGCTTTTGATTTTGGGGCACAATCGCACATTGGGCAAACCCGTTCGAACGGCGATCCATATTTTACCCACTGTATATCCGTTGCCGATATTTTGGCGGACAAGCGGATGGGGTCGGATATTATTGTAACCGCCTTACTGCACGACACTGTAGAAGATACCACCATAACCCTAAATACCATACAGTCCAGATATGGTGACGAAGTGGCACATCTGGTGGCGGGGGTTACCAAGTTAAAAAATCTTGCCTATCGCCATGACGAACAAAAACAAGCGGAAAATTTTCGTAAATTATTGCTTGCCATGTCCGAAGATATTCGGGTGTTGTTGATTAAATTAGCCGACAGACTACATAATATCCGTACCTTGCACTTTATCCCCAAAGCGGAAAAACGCTTGCGGATTGCGGCTGAGACGATGGATATTTATGTGCCGCTTGCCGATCGTATTGGTATCCGGGATTGGAAAGAAGAACTGGAAGATATGTGTTTTACCAATATCAATTCGGACGCCCGTGAGTCTATCGTCAGACGACTGGATTACCTGTTGCTGTCGCACCGGGATTCGGTTGTATCCGATATTATCGAGGAGCTGTCGGCTTTATTAAATGCCCACCATATCGAGCACAGCATTACCGGTCGTAAGAAAACCCCCTTTTCTATCTGGAAGAAGATGCAAAAAAAGGATGTGGGGTTCGAACAGCTATCGGATATTATGGCGTTTCGGGTGGTTACAGAATCGGTTAAAGACTGTTACCATGTACTAGGGGTTATCCACGAACACTACCGCCATGTTCCCGGCAGGTATAAGGATTATATATCACTGCCGAAGGAAAACGGGTACCAATCGTTACATACGGGGATTATAGGGTTGCAAAAGCAACGCTTGGAAATTCAAATCCGCACTCGAGATATGCACAAACAAGCGGAACTAGGGGTTGCCGCCCACTGGTCGTACAAAGGTGGTGCCAAACAGGCAAAAGACCTATCCGAAACCAAAAGGTATCGGTGGATTCGGGGGCTGTTGGACATTCTGGAGAGTACGGAAGAATCACACAAGGATTTTTTACAAGATACCCGTATGGAAATGTACGGCGACCAAGTGTTTGTGTTTACCCCCAAAGGCGACATATACAACTTGCCCAAAGGGGCGTGTCCCATTGATTTTGCCTATGCGATTCACTCGAAAATTGGCGATTGTATGTCGGGGGCAAAAATCAATGGTAAAATGATGCCGATTAAAACCGTTTTACGCAACGGCGACCAGATCGAAATTTTAACCAGTAAAAACGCATCGCCTAACGCATCGTGGGAAAACAGTGTGGTGTCCGGACGGGCAAGAAGTGCTATTCGGCGGTATTTACGCAATAAGAATCGACAGCAAAAAATTACACAAGGACAAGAAATGCTGAGCGAAACTTTTCGGGCGTTTGGCAAAGAGTGTACGGCAAGGGATATAAAAACCATTGCCGATTATTTTGGCTATCAAACGGTCGATGCCTACCTTATGAATGTGGCGGAAGGCACCCGTGGCGTAAACGAATCGTTGTTTATTGTCTATCCAGAGATTCGTAATGAACAAGCAAAACCCAAACGCACGGCAAAACGCCCCGCTGCTACGGGCAATATAAAAGACCTGAAAACCCGCTCGTCGATGATAAAGGGGCTTATTGCCGGCATGAATGTCCGTTTTCCCCGCTGTTGTTATGCACTGCCGGGCGATTTAATTGTCGGTATTATTCACACCGGACAAGGGGTAAGTGTCCACAAAACCAGCTGTCGAGAGCTGAAAAATTATGAGGGCATGCAAGACAATTGGATCGATATCAGCTGGCATTTTGAAGGACAAGCCGAACAGCCGTTTATCGCCCGTATGCATGTGGTTATTGTCAATGAAACCGGGTCGCTGTCCTCGCTGACCAACACCATTGCCAGCAACAGTGCCAATGTGACCGATTTACAAGTACAGTACCGCTCCGAAGAAGTATGGGGTATCGATGTGGAGGTGGAGGTCACCACCGCTGAATCTCTGATGGATTTAATGGCAAAAATCCGCATGCTGGAAAATGTTACAGCGGTCAGTAGGTAATCCGTGTTTAAACGCAAAAAAAACAAGTCTGTTTTAAAACGCATTAAGGATTTTGTCTATCCGGATATGGGGCTGTACCGATCGATGCAATACACGATGAATCGGGTTAAACGCCTCAAGGGGCATCCGTATTCGATTGCCGCTGGGCTTGCCTGTGGGGTGGCGATGTCGTTTACGCCTTTTTTGGGGCTACACTTTTTGTTATCAGCGGTGTTGGCATTGATTATACGGGGGTCGTTGGTTGCCAGTGTCATCGGTACTCTTGTCGGCAATCCGATTACTTTTCCATTTATTTTTCTGCTGATTTACCAGACAGGGCACTTTATATTAGGCACAGAAGCGACCGCCACAGACAGAAATATTATCGGCATCACCCTTGTCGCCATAGAGGGATTGTTCCAATTGGGCATTAAATTTATTATCAGCTTCCATGTTGCCATCGACAATTGGGCGATATATCGTCCCGCCTTTATCAATTTATGGGATCAGTTTGTGCCTATGCTACTGGGCGGATTGGTGTGGGCATTGGTTGTCTGGTTTGTTACCTTTACCCTTGCATATCGGTTGCTGTATAGCTATCAAAAACGCACCGCCCAACGCCGTATGAAAAAACGCCTGCAGACAAAAGGTAAAAAATGATACTTGGAATTGGCAATGATATTGTGGATATATCCCGATTTAACAATGTGTTAAATAGGAAAAGTTCAAGTTTTTTGTCGAAGTATTTTTTGCCTTCTGAAATTGTCCACGCCAACGCACACAAGGTAAAATTTATAGAAAAAATAGCCTCTGCATGGGCGGTAAAGGAAGCCACCGCCAAAGCCTTAGGCACAGGTATTGCTATGGGGGTTAGGCTACAAGACATCGAGTTGCTGCGAAACGCCAGCGGCAGCCCGTCGGTGCGGCTACACAACCACGCCCACACGGTGGCAAAACAGTTGGCAAATGGCGGCGAATATTGTATATTCGTAACTGTATCGCACGATGCCCATATGGTATGTGCTATGGTTATTTTACAGAAACAAAAATAATATACAGTATTTTACAAGGTTTGTGGTATAGTGTAGGGGCTTTACCACATATGGTATGACATACATATTTAAAACTTTACAGAGCAACACATTACGGAGTAACACATTACGGAGTAAAAAATGGCAAGTAACAAAAAGAAAAAAACTTTTGCACAAGACATGCGGGAATTGCTGTGGTTGTTATTGATTGTCCTGTTGATAAGAACTTTGTTGTTTCAACCGTTTGTCATTCCCAGTGGGTCGATGTATCCGACTCTGATGGTGGGGGATTATCTGATTGTCAATAAGTATCGGTATGGGTATTCCAAATACAGTATTTTATTGGGTAAACACTTGCCCGATTTTGGCAGAGTGCCCGAAAGACTACCAACTCGTGGCGATGTTGTCGTATTTCGTGAAACCAAGACCAGCGGTGTCGATTACATCAAACGCCTTATTGGTATGCCCGGCGACACGGTGCAGGTAAAACAGGGGCGGTTGTATATTAATGGTATATTGGTACCTCGAGAGCGATTAGACAATGAAATTTATAATGGTAGACTGATCGCCGTTTACAAAGAAACTTTGCCAAATGGGGTCAGCCATCGTATTTATGAAACTATGGGCGACAGGGGCAGCTTGGACAATACGGGTATATTTACCGTACCGCAAGGGCATTACTTTATGATGGGCGATAACCGGGACGAATCTATGGACAGCCGAACCCCAAATGTGGGATATATCGCCGGCGATACATTCATCGGACCGGCACGGGTGGTGGTGGCGTCGTTTAAAGAAAGGCTGTTCCCAGAAGGCATCCGGAAATTCTGGAAAATACAACCTATAAAATGGATTACCAGCCCTCGTACAGAAAGAGTATTTTCAGGCATCAAATAGGATATGCACACATGCCCCCACATTTTGATTTTGTCGAATCGGTTTTTGAGTACAAATTTAAAGACATGGATGTGTTGCGACAGGCCTTGACCCATCGGTCGACAAAAAACAAAGGCGCCAATTATGAACGCTTGGAATTTTTGGGCGATAGGGTGCTGGGATTGGTGATTGCCGACCTGCTTATCCGCCGCTTTCCCCATGCGTCCGAAGGCGAAATTGCCCGCCGTCATACGGCATTGGTACGGGAAGAGACTTTGGCAGATATTGCCCGTACCATACATTTAAACCGCCACATTATCGCCTCAGAAGGTATCGAAACCAAAGACAGCGTCCTTGCCGATGTATTGGAATCGTGTATAGGTGCCATATACTATGATGGCGGTTTTGACGGGATTTTACCCTTTATTCATACGCATTTTTCCCCACAGGTGGAAATGAATGTAACCGGTGATAAAGACTCAAAATCCACCTTGCAAGAATGGTCGCAAAAATTAAAACTGGGGTTGCCCATATACGACATGATCGATCGCAGCGGCAGCGACCACGAACCCCAATTCGTCATACAAGTATCGGTCAAAGGCTATAAAAACGGCACCGGCACAGGCAACAGCAAACAAAAAGCATCGCAAAATGCGGCACTTGATTTTATCGACAAAAATGGCATTATGGTACACCCATGACAACTTGTAATACACGATGTGGCACGATTGCCCTGTTGGGGGCACCGAATGCGGGGAAATCGTCTTTAACCAATATATTAGTGGGGGCAAAGGTCAGTATCGTCACCCACAAGGTACAAACCACCCGTACCCGTATCACCGGTATCGTCATGTATGACAATACGCAAATGGTGATTGTCGATACACCCGGTATTTTTAAACCGAAAAAACGCCTCGATAGGGCAATGGTCAGCACCGCTTGGGCGGCGGCGGATAGTGCCGATGTGATGTGTGTATTGGTCGATGCGACTTCGTCCGATAAACGGGATACAACGGGCATTTTAGATACGCTCGCACAGCAAAATAAAACAGCGGTGTTAATCCTCAATAAAATCGATTTGGTGGACAAAAAATCCCTGTTTGCTATGACAGAAAAATTTTGGCAGTTGGGGATATTTAGCGATGTATTTATGGTGTCCGCCACAAATGGCAGCGGTGTCCCATCGTTAAAAAAAGCATTGGCATCGCACATGCCTACTGGCGAATATATGTTCGATACCGATGACATCAGCACCATACCCGATCGCCTATTAGCCGCAGAGATCACCCGGGAAAAAGTGTTCTTAAACATACATCAAGAACTCCCATATACCATAACCGTTGAAACCGAACAGTGGCACCATTTTCGCAATGGGGATATTAAAATTACCCAAGTGATTTTTGTGCAACGGCAAAACCACCGCTCTATCGTGTTGGGCAAACAGGGACGAACCATCAAACACATCGGCACCCAAGCCCGCACCGAACTCTCACAGCTGTTCGACACCAAAGTGCATGTGTTGCTGCAGGTAAAAGTCAAACAAAATTGGCAAAACGACATCGAACGATACCATGCTATGGGGCTAGACTTTACCCCGTAAACCCCTGTAAGTCTCACCCCGTAAGCCCCCCTCCCTCCGCATGCACAAGGATCGTACATGGAGGCACGGACCGGATTCGAACCGGTGTACAAGGATTTGCAGTCCTCTGCGTAGCCTCTCCGCCACCGTGCCGTATGGTGTCCCACCTTGTACAATAAAACCCCGTAACAGGTCAAGCCTTTATTTGAAAATAATGTTGTTACGGGCGGCAAAATATAGTACAGTAGCCCCCATGTATTTTATAAACAATATCCAAGTGAGAACATTATGGTAAAAGCAAAAATTATAACCACTGGTATACTCATTTTTATGCTGCCGTCTGCCCTGTATGCACAGCCCGTAACATTTTATGATGCCGTAAATATCGCCTTAAATACTCTGGACGAAATTGTTTTGGCAAAGGCGACCCGTGATGCCAGCCAACTGGCAACAAAACAGGTTATCGCAGGACAAAGACCCACTGTGTCCGTGTCTGTCGATGCCAGCAATCGTTTTGTCGGGGGATTCAACTCTATTGAGGAACAGGGCAACGATTCGTCGGCGACCCTATCCAGTCAATGGAATGCGTACCAATTCGGTCGTAAAAAATATGCCCGTGAAAATGCCCGTATCGACGAAAAGAATGCGGATTTAACCTACTATAAAACCGAGTCTACCACTATCAAAACCATAGTGAACACATATTTTTCTTTAATCGAAATCCGCCGCCAATATGAAATTCAAGTGCAAAGTGAAAAATCTGCCGAATCGGCTTTGGTGAAAGACGACATCAATTATAAAAATGGCACCCTAGCAGAATCCGTATACCTAAATTCGCAGGCTAAATACGCAAAAATTAAAGCCACCCGTATTGGTTTAAAAGTACAGCTGGACAATATGGAACAAGAATTCGCACGAATCATTGGCTTTAACGCTCCTGACAACTTGCCGATTCCCGATTTATCTAAAATACCGCTGCCAGCCAGTTTGCAAATCGCCATCGAACAAGCCCTAGCAAACAATGCGGATTTACAAACCATTCGCAATACTATCGATAAACTTAAAAATACCCTAGCATCGCAAAACGCAGAACGCAAAGGCACGGTCAGTCTGTCCGCATCATCCCGTAAAAATATCGATGACGGCGGCGATTTAAGCAATAGTGTAAGTGTAAAGTATAGTGTAGCGTTCGATCTCAATAAAACCAACCGCTATAAAGTCGAAAAAACCGCATCAGACCTCAGCAATAATACTGTGCGTTTAAAAGTGGAACAAAACAAAGTCCGCAACGACCTTCGCCAATATTGGCAATCTTACATTACTCAGAAAAATATGCTAAATGCCAATAAAATCACTGTGCAGGCAAATAAAGTCGCCCTCGAAACACAAAAGGTCATGTACGAAACCGGACAAGCCACATCCGCCGAATTGCTGGAAAAAATTGAAGCCGAAATCAACGCCACAAAACAGTATGTGACCGGATTAAAGCAATACGCCATTGCCGTTGTTGACATATTGACCGTTACGGGTAATATGGCTGTTGATAAATTTAGCGATTTATAATACATTCTCTAAGTTTACATTGTTATATATGGCAAAGTTAATAAGGATGTACCTATGTTAGAAAAAACCTTTTTGCATGCACAGCGAGAACAGGCTTTATACGAAAGGTGGGAAAACGAAGGAAAGTTTACCCCATCGGGTGCAGGGACGCCGTTTTCCGTAGTGATTCCTCCGCCTAATGTGACCGGCAATCTGCACATGGGGCATGCACTAAATAACACTATGCAAGATATTATGGTACGGTATAAACGCATGCGGGGGTTTGATACGCTGTGGGTACCGGGAACGGATCATGCGGGGATTGCCACGCAAATGGTGGTGGAACGGTTGCTGGATACACAAGGCATAAAACGCCATGATTTGGGACGAGAGGGATTTTTACAAAAGGTATGGCAGTGGAAACACCACTCAGGGGGGGAAATTGTCCACCAACAACGCCGATTGGGCAATTCTACCGATTGGAATTGCGAACGCTTTACTATGGACGCAGGGCTCAGTAAAGCGGTTGTCAAAGTTTTTGTCGACTTGTACAATCAAGGGCTTATATATCGGGACAAACGCCTTGTAAACTGGGATACGCAACTGGAAACAGCGATTTCTGACTTAGAGGTCGTGCAAACGGAAGTCGACGGGCATATGTGGTTTTTCGACTATCCCATCGCCGGGGCAGAAGACACCTGTATCACCGTTGGCACCACCCGCCCAGAAACTGTACTGGGCGATACGGGCGTTGCCGTACATCCGGATGACACCCGCTATACGCATTTGGTGGGTAAAATGTGTATACAGCCCCTAACCGGTGCCCATATTCCTATCGTTGCCGATATATATCCAGATCCCGAACAAGGCACGGGAGCGGTAAAAATGACCCCCGCCCACGACTTTAATGATTTCGAAGTGGGCAAACGGCACCATCTGCAGATTATCAATATTTTGACCAAAGACGGACACATGAACGATAATGTCCCCGAAAAATACAGGGGACTAGACCGATTCGCCTGTCGTACACAGGTGGTTGACGATATGCAGTCGCTCGGGTTTTTAAACCGTATCGAAGAATACACCCATACGGTACCTTATGGGGACAGGAGTGGGGTACCGATTGAACCGTTTTTGACCGATCAGTGGTATGTGGATGCCAAAACTTTGGCACAGCCGGCTATCGAAGCGGTGCAATCGGGGCGTACCAAGATCGTTCCTGAAAACTGGACAAAGACCTATTTCGATTGGATGCACAACATCCAACCGTGGTGTATCTCCCGCCAATTGTGGTGGGGGCATCAGATTCCCGCATGGTATGCCGCCGATGGCACTATATTTGTTGCGGAAACGGAACACGCCGCCTATGCACAGGCAAAAGCCCAATTGGGCGATGCGGTGGTACTGCAACGGGACGGTGATGTTCTCGACACTTGGTTTTCATCGGCTCTGTGGCCGTTTTCTACGCTAGGCTGGCCCGAAAATACCGCCGCATTACAAAAATATTATCCAAATGACATTTTGGTAACCGGGTTCGACATTCTGTTTTTCTGGGTTGCCCGCATGATGATGATGGGCATCCACTTTATGGGCACAGAACCGTTTCATACAGTGGTGGTACATGCGTTGGTACTGGACGAAAAAGGGGCAAAAATGTCTAAATCCAAAGGCAATGTGATCGATCCTTTAAGCTTGGTGGAAAAATACGGAACAGACGCCTTACGCTTTACCCTGTCCAGTTTATCCACCCCCGGTAAAGACATCAAATTCAGCACTTCACGGGTCGAGGGGGCAAAAGGATTTTTAACCAAAATTTGGAATGCCGGCAAGTTCTGCGAAATGAACCACGCATACACCCCTGACAGCTTTGACATTACAACCCCCAAAAATCCGATTAACCGTTGGATTATCGCCGATACAATACAGGCAAAGATCGATTTTGAAACCGCTGTCGAAGCCTATCGTTTTGCTGAGGCATCACGGGTGGTATACCAGTTTGTAAGGGCAACATTCTGCGATTGGTATGTGGAATTTGCCAAACCCCTATACGGGTCAAAAAATGAGGATATTATCACAGAAACCCGTCACACTATGGGGTGGGTGTATCAAAATATTTTAAAACTGTTACACCCTATAATTCCCTTTATCACCGAACACCTATGGGCAGAATTCGGCAATAAAGACACAATGCTTATTAAAGCAGATTGGCTACAAGAAACACCAGACACCACAGACAAAATCGCCCAACAGGACATAGAGTATATCAAACGCTTTATCACCAATATACGGTCGATACGATCAGATATGCACATCCCCGCCCAAAATACCATCAAAGTAACGGTTATGGGTATAAGCAAACACTATACGCAAGTGCTACATACCCATATGGATTTAATACAAAAACTAGCAAAAACCCACCCCATTACCGAAACAAACACAGCCATAGACGGGGCAGGGCAGTTCCTACAAGACGGAGCAACCGTATACATTCCCCTCGATGGTGCCATCGATACAAAGGCAGAAACCGCCCGTCTAAACAAAATATTAAACAAAGCCCAAGCGGATGCGAAAAAGTTTTCTGGCAAGTTAGGAAACGAAGGATACCTATCCCAAGCCCCCGCCCACATCATAGAAAAAGACAAAAAATCCCTAGCAGATGCCCAGCAACTCATTGAAAAAACCGAACTAGCTCTTGCACAATTGAAATGAATACGACTGGACTAATTTCAATGAAAATAGGTGTTTTTAATGAGAATGTTACAGTAGAAAAAGGACATGCGTATACATTTTTAAATACACCATTTAAAGCATGTGTAGATTTTATAATTGCTGAAGCGTATCTTGACCCCAAAGTCTGTAGAAAAATATACCAACCCCGCAACAACTATAATATGCAATTAGATGACGATTGCGAATCGCAGGTACTATCTGTTATAAAACGCTTTGTGGGTACCGTCATTATTGAAAGTGATTTTGACAGTTCTATCGCAATAGGCATGTATAAAGGCAACACCTACGATGTTGGCAAAAAGGCAAAATATCATAATGATGACAATGCAAAAAAACAAATGCTACAAGACATATTGAATTTTATAAATAAAACCACATTATACGCACATTTAATAAATACAGAAACTGTCGTAATGTCCATACCTAGAAATAGAAATAAAACGGGTACATATGATGTATCTGAGTGGTTGGCAGAAAATGTGAGTATCCAGACTGGATTGCAAAATATTACCAAATATGTCCGCTTTTATAAAAATGGGGATTTAAAGCCAGATATAGAAAATGGGCATATAATTAAGAAAAATCTAGCAGAAAAAGAAAAAATTTTAAACGAATCCGAATTGTGGTTTTCGTATAAACTTATGTTGTACAAAAACAAAAAAGTGGTTATAATTGACAATATGCACGATAGTGGAGCAACCGTAAGGCATGTGGTACATTTCCTAAGGGAAATACTGGAACCATCGGAGGTACATTGTCTTTTTTATTCTAAAATATAAAGGGTTTTTGTCATGAAATTTAGTAAGTTGGAGAAAAATGATGCATTGTTTCCAAAATCCATCAAAGAGTATTTTGGCAACAGAAAGTATAACGATTTATCCTATTTAGGAAATATTGACCTTTTGAATCGACGAAAAATTGCCTTTTCGGGGTCTAGGAACTGCAGCGAAAAAGGATTGCATATAACCAAAGATATTGTGAAACAGCTTATTGAACACGATATTGTTTTTGTGTCAGGTGGGGCAAAAGGGGTCGATCATGAAGTCCATCTGACCGCTTTGGAAAATAATGGCTGTACAATATTTGTTATTCCAGAAGGTATAAAACATTTTAACCCCAAGAAAGAACTCAGAAAATTTTGGGATTTTGAGAGCGTATGGGATAAGGTCTTGATTATCAGTCCATTTAAACCGGATGATGTATGGAAAGGATTTCGTGCTATGCAGAGAAACGATTATATTCTGGCATTAGCCGATGCTTTGTTTGCTGTTGAAGCGGGCGAAAAAGGCGGAACCCTCGACGCAGGACAAAAAGCCCTAAAAAAGGGTATGCCCACATTTACGGTTAAATATCAACAATTTGTGGATTCTGCTTTGGGCAATAAGATTTTGTTGGAAAAAGGGGCTATGCCCATCCAAAAAAACACCATAACGAATCGAGCCAATTTAAGCCAATTGTTAATGGCTTCTGAAAAATATTCTCATAAACGAATTTATCAGCAAAAACTTGCAGTGTAATATGTAAAGTAAACAAGGAAAATAACATGCCAAACTATCGTTCAAAAACTTCTACACATGGTCGTAATATGGCTGGGGCACGGGCTTTGTGGCGTGCTACAGGGATGGGGGATGATGACTTTGGCAAACCGATTATTGCCATTGCCAACAGCTTTACCCAATTTGTACCGGGGCATGTACACCTAAAAGACCTTGGGCAGATGGTGGCACGGGAAATTGAAAAACACGGCGGCGTTGCCAAAGAATTTAATACTATTGCCGTCGATGATGGTATTGCTATGGGGCATGATGGCATGTTGTATTCCTTGCCTAGCCGTGATGTGATTGCCGACAGTGTCGAGTACATGACCAATGCCCATTGTGCCGATGCACTGATTTGCATTTCGAACTGTGATAAAATTACCCCCGGTATGTTGATGGCAACTATGCGGTTAAATGTGCCAACGATTTTTGTGTCTGGCGGTCCGATGGAGGCGGGAAAAACCGTTGCCGATGCGGACGGTACTGTACGCAAATTGGACTTAATCGATGCGATGATCGATGCGGCGAACCCAGACCTTGACGATGAAACCGTAGCCGAAATTGAACGCTCTGCTTGTCCCACCTGTGGGTCGTGTTCGGGGATGTTTACAGCCAATTCGATGAATTGTTTGGTCGAAGCTATGGGGCTGGGGTTGCCGGGCAATGGCTCTGTACTTGCTACCCATGTTGCCCGCAAGGGGTTATTTCTCGAGGCAGGACGGCGGATTGTCGATTTGGCAAAACGCTACTATGAACAAGACGATCACACGGTTTTGCCCCGCTCCATCGCCACACGGGCGAATTTCGACAATTGTATGACTCTAGACATTGCTATGGGCGGGTCGACAAATACGATTTTGCACTTGCTTGCCGCCGCCCATGAGGCGAAAGTCGATTTTAAAATGGCGGATATCGATATATTGTCCCGCAAAGTGGGCTGTTATTCGAAAGTTGCCCCTGCGACAACAGAATTTCATATGGAAGATGTACACCGGGCGGGCGGTATTATGGGCTTAATGGCGGAGTTAAATCGGGCAGGCTTGATCGATACCAGCACTTACACAGTGCATGCCCCCACTTTGGCGGACGCCCTAGAAAAGTGGGATATTACAAACACCCCCAGTCGAGAAGTTATCGATTTTTACAAAGCCGCCCCCGGTGGCGTGCGTACAACACAAGCATTTTCACAAAACAACAAGTGGGAAAGCTTGGACACGGATCGGGTCAATGGTTGTATCCGCAACTTTGAAAATGCTTACAGCACCGAAGGGGGATTGGCGATTCTGTTTGGCAATTTGGCAGAAGATGGCTGTGTGGTAAAAACCGCCGGGGTAGAAGAAGATATTTGGACATTTCGGGGCACCGCCCGTATTTTCGAATCCCAAGACAGTGCGGTCGCCGGTATATTAGGCGGCGAAGTACAAGTGGGCGATGTGGTTATCGTCCGTTACGAAGGTCCCAAAGGGGGACCGGGTATGCAAGAGATGCTATACCCGACCGCATATTTAAAATCTATGGGGCTGGGCAAAAAGTGTGCATTAGTCACCGATGGCAGGTTTTCCGGTGGATCATCCGGATTGTCGATTGGGCATGTGTCCCCCGAATCTGCCAAAGGCGGAGCGATGGCACTGGTGGAGCCGGGCGATGGCATCGACATCGACATTCCCAACCGCACTATAAATATCATGGTATCAGACGAAGAATTGGCATTTCGCCGCAAGAAAATGAATGAAAAAGGGGCATACGGCTGGCGACCGAAAGAAAAACGCACCCGCAAGGTGTCCGATGCTCTTAAAGCCTATGCGTTCTTCGCTCGATCCGCCGACAAAGGCGGAGTGCGAGATGTCAGTGCATATTTTCCAGAAGACACATAATATAAAAAATTGCAAAAAAACACTTGATAAACGCTGTGTTTTTCAGTACATATACAGAATCAAATCGCCAATGGCTATTTTAAGGAGAGATGTCTGAGCGGTTTAAGGTACCGGTCTTGAAAACCGGCGAGGGTAACACCTCCGTGGGTTCGAATCCCACTCTCTCCGCCATATACCAAAGCCACCTATAAGGGGTGCCACCTGTGGGGGTGGCTCTTTTTGAGAGAGCTTTTTTGGTGTGTATGTTTAAATATTAAGATTTTTTTGCGGATTTTGTATATATTTTTTGCTATACTTACCACATGCAAAAAAACATGTTTTTAGATGTACCCAAAAATGTTGTATCCATTGAAGAAGTGGCGAATCGTGTGCAAGTATCTGTGGCGACCATTAGGAATTGGGTAAAAACGGGGTATTTATCGTTGCATAGCCAAGGGTATGTTACGGAACAATCTTTGCAAAATTTTTTACAAAATGATTTTAAAAATCGCCTGCATACCCGTGCCAATAAATCACAAAAAGATTTTAACAGCCAAACAAATATACAAAAAGAATTTGTTAATAAAGCACATGATGAATTTGAAGACTTAAATACACTTGGAAATACTTATGAAAAGACTTTATCAGATTCATATCGCAATAAAGAAGGCATATATTATACGCCCAATGATATAGTAAATGATTTGTGGGTACCACATAAAAAAATCACAGATAACAGCACATTTTGTGACCCCTGTTGCGGGTCTGGTAATTTTGTTATCAGGGCATTAGAATTGGGGTTTAAACCTCAAAATATATACGCATTTGATACAGACCCCGTTGCCATTGCAATAACCAAAAAACGCCTTTTTGACAAGAGCGGATATAACAGCCCCCATATTTTACAACAGGATTTTTTACAATCCACCTGTACACACACATTTAATTTTGATTTTATATTTACCAACCCCCCATGGGGCAAAAAACTACCAAAAAAACAAAAGGATTATTATGGGGCAGTGTTTCAGGCAGGTAAGAGTTTAGATACTTGTTCTTTATTTTATTTTGCTTGTTTAAAATCTTTAAAGACAAATGGCGAAATGGGTTTGTTATTACCAGAATCTTTTTTCAATATTGCCAGTTTTGAATATGCTAGAAAAAGCCTTATGCAGTACGCTGTATCGGATTTTAAATATTATGGGAAAGCATTTACAGGATTGCTTACGAATGTATGTGCTTTTATAATGCAAAAAAAACAGGGAAATGACAGCACAATAAAATGTACAGTAAAAAATAAAATATTTTACAGACAAAAACAGCATTTTATAAAAAATCCTAAAAGTATTTTTAATTTAAAGTGTAGTGATATGGATGCACAAGTATTGGAGTATATTTTTAATATTCCGCATACGACTTTGGAAAATAATGCGGATTGGGCATTGGGTATTGTAACAGGCAACAATAAAAAATTTGTTCAAAAACATATGCAGGACGGATATATACCGGTGTATAAAGGGGCGGATATTTGCAATAAGTATATAAAACAGGCAACGCATTTTATCCCTGCTGATTTGTCTTTGTATCAACAAACTGCCCCTATGGATGTATACTTGTCGCCCAAAAAATTGATGTATAAATTTATATCATCCAAACTGGATTTTTATTATGATACCCAGCAACGCTATATTTTAAACAGTGCCAATATGATGATTCCCCACACGGATTTTCCTGTACCCAGCAACATACTTGCCGATGTGCTGAGTAGCCATTTGATGAATTGGGTGTTTAAAAACATATTTGATACACATAAAATTTTGAGAAAAGATTTAGAATCTTTGCCGATTCACACACAAGCACTACAAGGCATGGAGGTTTTCGATGAAAACCAATATATTAAAAAGTTAGGATTGGACTATACGCATGGCATGTATCGAATTAAAGTAAAATTATAAGGGGCAAGTCGTGGTTAGCTTGCTGTTTACCATTTTTCAAATATAGGTATAATGAACTTGACTTATATATTCATATATGCTACTATACCCGTGTCAATTAAAAAATAATGGTGAAAAGATGTCGTTTGAATACCCAAAAACTTATGATTCCTTGCACAGCAAGGTAATTCAGGTTATATCGCCCGGTAGTGATGAAAACGCTCATCATTATTTTAAAGATTCTGAGTTTATGAGCAATTTTTATGATGAATTACATAAAAATGACTCGCATCAAATCAAAAGAATTATATTGTTAACTCGATTTATACGAAGCGTTCAAAAAAGTGAACATAAGGAATTTACCAGAAATATACAAAAAGTGTACTCTAATATATTCTCTAGGGTAAAGAAACTGCACATTAATGACATTGCGAATAGGGATAGAAGGTATTTTTACTATAACTTGCATGTTGTTAGTACACATAAGAAGGAAATTGAAAAATTTATAGTGCAGGAATTATATTTTCAATCTAAAAGTAAAAATGTAAGTAAGGAAAATACACAAGAATTACTTACCATATTTATACAAAAAAATGCTAATTTAAAAACAGTCATCGATACGCTAATTGATGCCGTAAAAACAGATATTAAATTCAATAATGATAAAGAAAAAATAGATTTTCTGTTGGTAGTTTTAGGAGCTATTCAAAGTAACATTAATACATGCCTTGATAAAATAGACGCTAGTACAAATGGAAAAATAGCAGATTTTTATAAATGCTTACATATCCATAACCATAAAATGCCCCAAAGTAAAAGAGATGCATTTATTGAACATTTAACAGAAATTACTATTCAGAGTATTAAAGGTTTACCCTATTTATTTGACCAATATGAATCATATGTAAGTTTAGTATTTGCAGAAAAGATACTTGGCGTAAAAATCCGAGATAGCATGTCAGATGCAAATAGAGAATGGCTTAAAATTAATATTGAACATGCCTTTATTATCAAGTGCAAACAGGATATTAGAGATATTAAGCTCAAAGATACGCTGGAAATTTGTTATGGCAATAAATCTGCATTAACAAAGCGAATTATAGAAATCGGTAATCAAAATAGTTTTTCACAGGATATTAAAACATGGCTTTTATCAGGTGCAAAAATTGGTGAACTAAAAAGTTTCAATGCACTACAAAAAGAAAATGAAAATAAATTTGATTATATTTTTGCCGAGTTACTAATGGCATTGGTATCTATGAATAAGGTTATTATCAAAGAAGAGAATGATCTGATTAAGCAAGAAATGAGAGAATGTCTAATCCATGTTAAAGAAATCATGCAAGTTAGAAAAATAAAATTTAGAAATAAACAAGGGGAAATAATACCATATGCCCCAAAAGCGTATGATATTGACACACTAGAAGATTGTAATAAAATCAAAGTAAAATCATCGGCTATTGTAAAAGAGAATGCATCTAAAATAGAAATTGTCCTAATAAAGGGGGTAGGAGAAAAATATGAGTGAATATAAATATGTACTATTACACAATTTGTATCAACGCATTAAGGAAGATTCAAAAATTGTAATTACAAAAATGGAAAAAGAAGCATTTGAAACTGCACTATCTTTTTTACAGAATCACTGGAATATTGATAATTTTAGTGAGAGTGATTCATTACAACAAATAAATCTTTCAGGTCATTCTAATATCGAAAATCGTGATCAATTCGCAGAAAAAATATCAAAAGAAATTAAACTGAATGATAGTATTTTATCAAAAGATGTCGATGAAAAATTTATTGTAGGCATAGATTTTGGAACTTCTGAATCAAAGGCATGGGCTACCAATGATGACGAAAATATGGTATTATTAGCATTAGGAAATATTGTAGGAGAAGAAGGTTATAGTATTTCGTCTAATATGCTTATACATGATGGAAAACTATATTTTGGAAAAGAAGCGGAAAAAATCGCAGAAGAGAATAATTTAGAATTGATAACTTCGTTAAAAAAGTACTTTATTGATTATCCCAATAGTAATTTGGAGGAAAAAATATCGGATATTCCCATAGCACATTTATTTTACCTATTCATGGGGTATTTAATCTATACATCTATGGAAGCCTTATCTAAATGTGAAGGATACGATGATGATGCATTTTATAAAATGCGTATAACTCACCCTGTATATGATACAAATGTGCAAGAAGAGAAAAAAGAAAAATTACAAAAAATATTTACCTGTGGTTATATGTTGAGGGATACATTTAAGAAAAATAATATATCTTGGAAAGGGGGAGTTCAATTAAGCGATGCAAATAATATTTTCGAGCAATTAGAAAATAAACAAGATATAAAAGATATAGAATGTTTATCAGAACCTGTTGCATCTATTTCTTCTATTCAAAATGGCACTGGTCGTAATCGTATGGTTGTTGACTTTGGGGCGGGTAGTATAGATTTGGGTGGATACTCGGGGCTAGGTGAAAAACTTACCAGTATAGACACGCAATATCTAAATAAAGCAGGGGACGAAATAGACTCTATATTGTCAAAAATAATATTCGATAAGTACAACTTTAACGATAATGCTGAAAAACGAATTCAAAATAATATTAGAGACCTAAAAGAAAAATTATTGAAAGAATCTGAGCTATGTGTCAGCAGTGATGGAACTTATGTTCAAGATGCACTTTCCAGTGCACTTGAGCAGGGTGATAATGATGAAATTTCTGTCAAAAAAGAAGAGTTACTAAGTGATCCTGATATGGATATATTTAAAAAAAAATTTATCGGAATATGTGGGAGCGTATTTGATAAAATCAAAGAAAGTTACTACTATGAAAATGAGCGTATTGTACATCTTTTAATATCTGGAGGTGGCAGACATTTACCATTTTTAAAGGATTGGATAGAAGAGGCATGTAAGTATGAATTTAAAGAGATAAATGACCCAGAATATGTAAAAGAATATCAATTAGATGAACATTATCCTATTCTTGCGGTTGCTATCGGGGCAAGCGTTTATGATACAAAACAAGATGCCTCTATATAGCGATTCGTGTATAATTAATGGTTTGTTGTCAAGATTTTAATTTTGTGGGTTTTTACAAAAATATGTGTATAATAAGCACCATTGATTTTAGATAAATTGTTTTAACAAGGAATGATGGATTATGTCTGATGTAACACGGTTGGTGGAACAGGTATTAGCGGATATTGATGCGGCGGATTCGGTGCAGGCGTTGGAGGGTATTCGGGTGTCTGTGCTGGGGAAAAAAGGGGTGTTAAGCCAGCAAATGAAAGCGTTGGCGACATTGCCGCCGGGGGAACGGGGCAAAATGGGGCAATCGTTAAACCTTGCCAAAGGCGAAATTACCCGGGCTTTGGCTGTTAAGACAGAACATATTAAGGATGCGGCACTAAACGCTAAGTTGCAACTGGAGGCGGTTGATGTGTCGTTGCCGGCACGGGATATGGCGGTGGGGTCGTTGCATCCGATTCCACAGACGGTGGATGAAATTATTGCTTTGTTTGGGGAAATGGGTTTTTCTGTTGCCGAAGGTCCCGACATCGAAGACGATTGGCATAATTTTCAAGCTCTCAATATTCCCCCCGAACACCCGGCACGGCAAATGCAGGATACTTTTTATATGCCTGAAAATGCCAATGGCGACAATGTGGTACTTAGAACCCACACTTCGCCCGTACAGATTCGCACTATGCGTGCCGAACACAACGCCCTCAATAGTGGTACGCCCATTCGTGTTATTGCCCCCGGGCGGACTTTTCGCTGTGATAGCGATATGACCCATACCCCCATGTTCCACCAAGTCGAAGGGCTGGTCGTCGAACAAAATATTAATTTTTCCCACCTAAAAGGCGTGTTGCAAACTTTTGTCGAATCGTATTTTGAAATCGATACTGTACCGTTACGATTTCGCCCGTCTTTTTTCCCGTTTACCGAACCGTCCGCTGAAGTCGACATCGGCTGTAGCCGTAAAGATGGCACTTTGAAAATCGGGGCGGGGGCAGAGTGGCTAGAGATTTTGGGCTGTGGTATGGTACACCCGACCGTACTTGAAAACTGTGGTATCGATCCTGAAAAGTATCAAGGTTTCGCCTTCGGTATGGGGATCGAACGCATCGCCATGTTAAAATATGGCATTAGCGATTTGCGGACATTTTTCGACGGCGATGTACGGTGGTTAAAACACTACGGATTTACCGCATTCGATGTGCCCAGTTTAGTACGAGGATTATAACAATGAAATTTACCTTATCTTGGTTAAAAGACCACTTGGACACTACTGCAGATATACACACCATCGCCCACACTCTAACCATGACTGGGCTGGAAGTGGAACAGGTGGTACAGCCCCTCGACACGCTGGGGGGATTTAAAATTGCCGAAATTGTATTCGCTGATAAACACCCAAATGCGGACAGATTGCAAGTCTGCACCGTTGACACAGGTGCGGAAACGCTGCAAATTGTCTGCGGTGCCGCCAACGCCCGGGCGGGGCTTAAAGGGGTACTTGCCCCTGTGGGAACTTATATCCCGGGCGGGGATTTTGCATTGAAAAAAGGTCACATTCGGGGTGTCGACAGCTGTGGTATGTTGTGTTCCTATCCCGAATTGGGTATCGATGGCGATAAGGACGGCATTATCGAGTTAGCCGACGATGCCCCTGTGGGCGAATCGTATGCCATTTGGGCGGGGCTAGACGATCCTATGATTGAAGTTGCCATCACCCCCAACCGGGGCGATTGTTTGGGTGTCCGGGGTATTGCCCGGGACTTGGCGGCGTCTGGAGTGGGGACTTTAAAATCCTGCCCTTATGAAAGTGTCGACATCGACAGTGGCGACATCAGCCCCATATCGTGGCAAACCCAAACCCCTCATGCCCCGCATGTGATGGGGCGGTTGTTTACGGGATTAAACAATGTGCCGAGCCCTGCGTGGTTGCAAAATCGTTTGCGGGCTATTGGCATTTCCCCCCGTACCGCATTGGTGGACATTACCAATTATGTATCTTACGCATTGGGACGGCCGTTACATGTGTTTGATGCGGACAAAATCGGTAAAGTGCTGACCATTCGGGCAGCGAAAAACGGCGAAAAAATCCATGCCTTAAACGATGCTGAGTACACTCTGGATACGACTATGACGGTGATTGCCGATGAAAACGGTGTATGCGGTATTGGCGGTGTCATGGGGGGCATGGCGTCCTCTGTAACCGAAAGCACCACCAGTGTATTTGTCGAATCCGCTTGGTTTGACCCGGTGAATATAGCCGAAACAGGGCGAAAACTAGATATTGTATCCGATGCCCGCTACCGTTTTGAACGAACGGTCGATCCCATGTCGAATAAAGCGGGTATAAGAGCGGCAAGTAAACTTATTTTAGACCTATGCGGTGGTACAGCCTATGCGGCAACCAGTACGGGCATGCCAAGATACGAACAACAAACGGTCGCCCTGCGTATGGAAGCGTTGCGGCACAACAGCGGTATCGATATTGCCCCTGATGTGGCGGTGGAAATTTTATCGTCCTTAGCCTTTGCCCCGAAACCAAATGACGGGGTTATCAGCTGTACAATCCCTTCCAGCCGCCCAGACATTTTCGGTGAACATTGCTTGATAGAAGAGGTGTTGCGGATTTATGGGTTTGATAAAATTCCCGCCACCCCGTTACCCAACCGTACTGTGGTGTCGACTCCCATCTTGACGCCACTACAAAAACGCATAGGCATCGCAAGGCGGGCATTGGCAGGTGTGGGGTATAACGAAGTGGTGTCGTTTGCATTTATGGCAAAAAAACACGCAGACATTTTTGCCCCTGATGGAGTCCCCGCAGAAATAGTATTAAAAAATCCCATATCAGCAGACTTAAATACCATGCGTCCCAGTATTTTGCCCAATTTGTTACATGCGTACAACCGCAACAAATCCCGGGGATATGTAGATGTACAGCTGTTCGAAGTAGGGGGGACTTACTTTGGCAACACCCCCGACAAACAAATCGATTGTATCAGCGGTATTCGAGCCGGCAAAACCCACCCCCGCCATTGGGCAGACACCGCAAGAGAAGCAGATGTGTTCGACGCAAAATCCGATGCCTACACAGTGTTACAGGCTGTGGGCATACATACGGGTAATATTCAAATAAATAGCACTGCCCCGTCCTATTATCACCCCGGGCAAGCGGCAACTATGAAGTTGGGCAAATGCGTTTTGGGCACCTTTGGCACCTTGCACCCAAAAGCGATGCAAGCGTTAGGCATAAAAGGTACCGCTGTAGGTTTTGAAATATACCTAAACACCTTGCCCCCCATAAAAAACAAGGGCAAAACCCGCCCACATTTTAAGGTGGCAAACTTACAATCGGTAAAACGGGATTTTGCCTTCGAAGTGGTGGACACGGTACCCGCAAGCAAAATATTAAAATCTGCATATATCGACAAAACTCTCATAACCGATATGCGTATATTTGATGTGTTTAAAGGCGACGGCATACCCGCAGGCAAAAAATCCATCGCTATTCAAGTCACCATGCAGCCGACAAAACACACCATGACCGATACAGAAATCGACACTATCAGTGAAAAAATAATCGCCAGCGTTATAAAAGCAACCGGCGGTTCGGTGCGGTAAAATCTGTATATATCACTATATCGCATTGGTTTTTTGTTGCATTTTTTAAAGCATTGTGCTATTGTTCGTCATAGGTCGAATATTGCACGCAAGAGGAGAGAACAGCTATGCATACGCCGCTATTGCCTCAACATCGTTTAGAATATAGGGGCTTAAACGAGAAACTTGGTTTTTCGTTTCCACTGGGGACACGCTTGGTTGTGTGGATTATCGTGAATGTGGAATTTTGGGATATTGCCCATCCTATGGCACGCACCATATTGCCGCAGCCAAGTGGGGCGGCACGGTTGCCTGATATTGCCAACTGGGGGTGGCATGAATATGGTATGCGGCGGGGGTTTTGGCGGCTAAAAGCTGCTCTTGATGAGCGGGGTATTGTGCCAACCTTGTCTTGCAATGGGCATGTGTGCGAAGCCTATCCCCAAATTGCCCAGTCTGCAAAGGATTCTGGGTGGGAATTTATGGGACACGGATACAAGCAGATTCCCATGCACAGCCTCGATAATCAACAGGCACATATTAAACAAACCGTTGATACAATTACCGATTTTACCGGCAAAGCTCCTGTTGGGTGGTTGGGACCCGGATTGACAGAAACCCATGAAACTTTGGACTTGTTGTCGCAAAATGGCATACAATATGTGGGCGATTGGGTGGTAGACGAATGTCCCGTACCCTTAAATACAAACACCGGTAGTCCCATGCTTGCCATGCCGTACACGGTGGAGTTAAACGATATTCCTATGATTGCTGTACAGCAAATACCGATTACAGAGTTTCAAAATCGCTGTCGGGATCAATTTGAGCAATTGTACCTAGAATCTCAGCACGACCCCCGTATTTTATCGATGGCAGTGCATCCGTTTATCATGGGTGTCCCCCATCGTATTAAATACTTTAAACAGATATTAGATATGTTCCAATCCAAACCAGAAGTGGCGTTTTGGACAGGAGAAAAAATTCTACATTGGTATAACAGTAGCAATCCTTAATCGATAACACACAAAGGAGAATATATATGAAAAAAACATTGCTTGGTTTTATAGCACTTGGTCTTATGGCATGGATAGTGGGAAGTGCCCATGCGGATACATTTACATTGCGGATGGGATCCGGGCACCCGTCCGGTCCGGTGGCGTATGTAACACAAATGGAAAAATTTTTGGGGCCTGAAATTCAAAAACGGGTGGCACAGCGGACAGATCATAACATAAAAATCATTTACGCATTTGCCGGTACGGTTGCCAAAGTACATGAGACTTTGGAAGCGGTACAAAAAGGATTATTGGATATTGGTGGATATTGCGTGTGTTTTGAAACATCAAAAGCAATGCCCTTAGGCGTATCGTATTATGTGCCTTTTTCCAGCCCCGATGTGCGATTAGATGTAAAAGTCGTACGGCAATTGTTACAAGAATACCCGGCAATGTATGCCTATTTATCTGATAAATACAATCAAAAGCTATTGGCGATTAGTGGCTTTGATAATTATGGCTTAGGGACGAACTTTAAATGGGATACGGTTGCTGCGTTAAGGGGGCGTAAGATCCTTGCGGCTGGTCCGAATTTGCCATGGGTGGCAAGCTCGGGTGCTATTCCTGCAACGGGCGGGTTACCTACATTTTATAATCAGTTAAAAACGGGGGTTGCCGATGGGGTGCTTATATTCCCCGGCAGCTATTATGGATTTAAATTCCATGAACAAGCCCCCAACTTTAAGGTGACGGATTTTGGTGGCACTATGCAAATTGCTTTAACTATGAACAATAAAACCCGTCGAAAACTGCCGCCACAAGTTGTCGAAATCATCGATGAAGTTGCCGCTGAGTGGGAGAGTGTTGCCACTGAGGATGCGGCTTCACGGGAACGCCCCGGTTTAGACAACTTACGCAAAGCCGGCACCGAAGTTACAATAATTTCGGCACAAGCCAAATACGATTGGGCAAAGAGCTTGGAGCCATTTGTAAATGAAAGTGCCCAAAAATTACAACGGGCAGGTTTGCCCGGATCGGAAATCTTAAAGCGGTATATAGAATTGTCAGAACAATATGGATACACTTTTCCATACCGTTATGTGATTACAGATACGCAATAATGGCATCGATGCCATCGGTTTAAAACCGATGGCACTTGTTTTAAGGAAACAACCATTGAAAAAAAGTATATTAAATACAAGCGTCAATGTGTTTGGTAATCTAGGAGCCATATGGCTTGTATGCGTTGCGGTTACCATGTGCGTAGATGTTGTCGGGCGAGGGGTATTTGCCACGCCCATACCCGGCGTCGAAGACATCGTTGCAAATTCCATTGTCGCCATACTGTTTTTACAAATTCCCTTGTCTGTGTTCGACAACGCCATGATACGAGCAACTTTGGTGTATGACACATTCGGTGTTACAGGCAGAAAAATTATCGATTCTTTAGTCTGTATTGTGGGCATGATTTTATTTGTGTCCATTGTATTTGGGGCATTTCCCGATATGGTTATCGGTTGGGAAATTTTAGAAACCGAAGGGTCGGGGGCGTTGGAAGTTCCCGTATATCCAACCCGTACAGTTATTGTTACAATGTCGGCGATAACGGCGTTTGTGTACGGGGCGGTGTTGTACAAAATTTGGTTCGACAAACGGGATACCTATGGTTGATGCAAATATTTTAATGGTTGTAATGATGCTGGTGATGTTTGCAGGCATTATTTTAGGATTCCATATTGCTTTAGTACTGAGTATCGTCTCTTTTTTGGGTACCTATCTATTGTATGGGGACATAGGCATTGCTGTGGCACAGCTGGGGTCGTCTTCTTTTGAAGTCTTACGAAGCTATACTTTTGCCACCATTCCCATGTTTATTTTGATGGGGGAGTGTATTGCCCGTTCGGGGGCGGCAAAAGATATATTTGTGATTATTAACAAAGGGTTAAAAATGATACCGGGGCGATTAGCGGTGGCAACTGTGGTGGGGAATACGGTGTTTGCGGCAGTGACCGGATCTAGTATTGCATCCGCAACCACATTCAGTCGTATATCGTACCCCCAGATGCAGGATTTTCGCTACGACAAGAAATATGCTCTGGGGTCTATTGCCGGCAGTGCCTGTTTGGGGATGTTGATTCCCCCTAGTGTACTGCTGATTGTATGGGGGCTGTTGATGGAAATGTCGATTGGACGGTTGTTTGTCGCCGGGGTTATCCCGGGGGTATTGTTGGCATTGTTGTATGTGATATACAATATTGTTGTCGCCATATATAATCCCCATGTGATCGGTGGCAAGGATCGACAATCGACAGCAGACACTGCACGAGATACAGAACAAAGCACAACATTTGCACAATATTTTAGTGGGGTTGGGATTGTTGCGATTATATTTTTTGTTCTTGGCGGTATTTGGGGCGGGCTATTCACCGCTACAGAAGCCTCAGGCGTGGGGGCTATATTGGCAATGATAATGGGCGTATTTAAAGGCATGCGGTGGCAACACTGTAAACAAGCGGTCATAAGTGCCAGTAAAATATCTGCTCCGATTATGTTTATTTTATTAGCGGGGGCTATGTACGCCCGGTTTATGGCATCGGCGGGTATTATTTCTGTGATTCAAGATATTTTAACCAGCGTTGGCGGCGGTGCTATTGGCACGCTTGTTCTCATGGCAATTATTTGGCTGATATTGGGGGCGGTACTGGATTCTATATCGATTATTTTATTAACGGTACCCATTTTTGCCCCGATTGCCGCTATGTTGGGGTATGATGCGTTGGCATTTACCATATTTGGCATTTTGCTGATTGAAGCGGGGCTGTTGACCCCTCCCTTTGGGTTGCTGGTATATACGGTAAAATCGGCAATAAAAGACGATACGGTTACCTTGACAGATATTTTTTCCAGTTCTGTACCGTATTGGGTTATGATGCTGATTGTTAGTGTGTTGGTGATAATGTTCCCCAGCTTGACGAACTTACTTACCTAAATCGAAAGGAGATACTATAATGAAAGCAAAAATTGCGGTGATTGCTCTTGGGGGTACGATTGCTATGACAGCTGATAAAGCCAAACAAGGTGTTGTGCCTAAATTGACTGCCGAAGATTTAATATCTGCTGTACCGCTATTGTCGCAGGGGGCGGATATTGTTGCGGAAAATTTTTGTATGCTACCTAGCTGTAATTTGACCTTTGATATTATACATCAGTTGGCGGATAAAATATCCACCTATACGGACATAGACGGGGTGGTGATTACACAAGGCACCGATTCTATTGAGGAAACTTCGTATTTGTTGGATTTGCTGTTAGATACGCAGATGCCTGTGGTGGTAACAGGTGCCATGCGTAATCCTTCTCGCCCCGGGGCGGACGGTGCGGCAAATATTTTAAGTGCTGTACAGGTGGCATCGGCGGCATCTGCCCGGGGAATGGGGGTGTTGGTCGTACTAAATGATAAAATTCATGCGGCTCAATGTGTCCGCAAATCCCATACCAGCGATCCAGATACTTTTAAATCAGACCCTTTGGGACCCATCGGTTGGGTGGCAGAAGATCAAGTGCGAATCGTTTTAAAACCGCAAAAGCGACCGTCTATTTGCCTATCTGCCACCCCGAAAAAAGCCAGTGTAGTGATTCTAAAATTGGGTATAGATAGCGACCCCATACATATCGAAAGTTTTTATAACGCCCCCATCGATGGCATGGTTATCGAAGCATTGGGCGGCGGGCATGTCCCCTTACCTTTGGTAGAGCCGTTGCACAAAATGGCACAAAAAATCCCGGTGATTCTCAGCTCTCGCACAGGACAAGGGGAAACTCTGGCACACACATACGGATACCCGGGTGCAGAAATAGACCTGTTGTCAAAGGGGCTAATACATGGCGGTCGTCTAAACGGTGTGCAAGCCCGTATATTGCTCAGTACATTATTAAGGCATAATGTGACCGAGATAGGCGATTCATTCAAACAATATGCACTTTAAATCAAGATGTGTTTATGCCCACAAAAAATTTGCTGAATTGCTAGCAAATCCAAAGTTTTTAAATTTTTTTACAAAATAATATATTTTTTAAAGATTAAGGGTTGCAATTATGTTTTTGTTAGGGTATAAAGGGCAACACATGGCGATGAGGTACTGATGTTTTGGTGTTTTGCTGATGTTTTTGGTATTTTGTTGCTGTGTATTTTTTTGCGATGTTTTAAAATAAAGTGTTGCAAATGCTGTGGGGCTTTGGTATTTTTGGGGTCTTGCTTATGGTTGTTTAAGATTGTTTATAAGAGAAGAGATACTTGGACGGTGGGGAGCCACTGTTTTAGTATAACACACGCAAACAGTGGGTTTAGATATTGTTTGATGTACCTTATTTTTTTGGTATATTGGATGAATGTGTTAAATTTAACTTGAGAGTTTGATTCTGGCTCAGAACGAACGCTGGCGGCAGGCCTAAGACATGCAAGTCGTACGGGAACGCTCTTTCGGGGGTTATTATAGTGGCGAACGGGTTAGTAACGCGTGGGAACATACACGGCACAGGGGGATAACCATTGGAAACGATGGCTAATACCGCATACGCCCTGAGGGGGAAAGGTAATTTATCGGTGTTGGATTGGCCCGCGTTAAATTAGTTAGTTGGTGGGGTAATGGCCTACCAAGGCGACGATTTATAGCTGGTTTGAGAGGATGATCAGCAACACTGGAACTGAGACACGGTCCAGACTCCTACGGGAGGCAGCAGTCGGGAATATTGTGCAATGGGGGCAACCCTGACACAGCCATGCCGCGTGAGTGACGAAGGCCTTAGGGTTGTAAATCTCTTTCAGATGTGAGGATGATGACGATAGCATCACAAGAAGCTCCGGCTAACTTCGTGCCAGCAGCCGCGGTAATACGAAGGGGGCAAGCGTTGTTCGGAATTACTGGGCGTAAAGGGCGTGTAGGCGGATTATCTAGTTAGGGGTGAAATCCCGGGGCTCAACCTCGGCACTGCCTTTAATACTGATAATCTAGAGTATGTGAGGGGATAATGGAATACCTAGTGTAGAGGTGAAATTCGTAGATATTAGGTGGAACACCGGTGGCGAAGGCGATTATCTGGCACATAACTGACGCTGAGGCGCGAAAGCGTGGGGAGCGAACAGGATTAGATACCCTGGTAGTCCACGCTGTAAACGATGTATGCTAGTTGTCGGACCTGTGTTCGGTGACGCAGCTAACGCATTAAGCATACCGCCTGGGGAGTACGGTCGCAAGATTAAAACTCAAAGAAATTGACGGGGACCCGCACAAGCGGTGGAGCATGTGGTTTAATTCGAAGCAACGCGAAGAACCTTACCCACCTTTGACATGGTAGTCGGAGATAGTGGAGACACTTTCTTTCAGTTAGGCTGGACTACGCACAGGTGCTGCATGGCTGTCGTCAGCTCGTGTCGTGAGATGTTGGGTTAAGTCCCGCAACGAGCGCAACCCTTGTTTTCAGTTACCATCAATTCGGTTGGGGACTCTGGAAAGACTGCCGGTGATAAACCGGAGGAAGGCGGGGACGACGTCAAGTCATCATGGCCCTTATAGGTGGGGCTACACACGTGCTACAATGGCATTTACAGAGGGTCGCTACTGTGCAAACAGATGCTAATCCCAAAAAGATGTCTCAGTTCGGATTGTTCTCTGCAACTCGAGAGCATGAAGTCGGAATCGCTAGTAATCGTGGATCAGCATGCCACGGTGAATACGTTCCCGGGTCTTGTACACACCGCCCGTCACACCATGGGAGTTGGTTTTACCTTAAGCCGGTGCGCTAACCTTTCGGGGGCAGCCGTCCACGGTAAGATTGATGACTGGGGTGAAGTCGTAACAAGGTAGCCGTAGGGGAACCTGCGGCTGGATCACCTCCTTTCTAAGGATATATCCGGTATAATATACATACACTGTAAGTGTATTATATATCTGGATATGCCGATATAAAATCCTTTCCACCGTCTTAGTATCTCTTTTCAGCGGTTTTCGGATAGCTCCGTAACCTCTAATGTATGTACGGGGGTATAGCTCAGTTGGGAGAGCGCTTGCTTTGCACGCAAGAGGTCGTCGGTTCGACTCCGTCTACCTCCACCAGAATATATCTCAATTTAGGCGGTTGCAACATGCAATGGGTAAATTGGGGTGTGGTTCCTGTATTGGGACATGGATTTAGCGGCGTGGCTTTATGCTGTCGTTATTTTCAAAACTCTTTATTTGAAGCGGTTGTTTAACATAGTGAATAGGTAATTAGCAAATGAACACAAAGTAGGTTTTTTCGTGTTCTGTCCGTGCCATAAGGCACATGTTACTAAGGGCGGAGCATACTAACGAAAAGATTTGCGGGTTCTTTGCTGAGAATGTGTGATTTTGTCGAATTGTAAGTAAACATAGAACCAAGTTTTATCAAGTAAAAATCCAAGTTTTACTGTTTGTATACAGAGTGTTTTATATCAATACTCAGACATTATGGTTAAATTAAAAGCGGTTGCAACCGCTGAGGGCAATAGCCCGATGTGGTGCTCGATCGGGGGGAAGTGCGTGTGGTGTTTTGTCGTGCGAAGCACGGTAAAATCCACATTAAACGCACGGGGGGCGAAGCCCCCTAAACTACGGAGCGTTCCACAGGTTTTTAGTTTAACAGTAAATGTCGTTGTGTTTGATTGAGAAGATTATCTCTGTATATGAGAGAAGTAAGATAAGGGCATTTGGTGGATGCCTTGGTGCATAGAGGCGATGAAAGACGTGATAGGCTGCGATAAGTTCGGGCGAGGTGCCAATACCCTTTGACCCCGAAATGTCTGAATGGGACAACCTAAGACTTTTGTCTTATCTGCATCTGAATATATAGGGTGTGGAGGCGAACACGGGGAACTGAAACATCTAAGTACCCGTAGGAAAGGAAATCAACGAGACTCCCGTAGTAGTGGCGAGCGAACTGGGACCAGGCCAGCGATGTATAGTGTGTAATGAGAATGTGTTGGGAAGCACAGCCGTAGAGGGTGATAGCCCCGTATTGATACAGCACAGTATATATCCATGAGTAGGGCGGAACACGAGAAATTTTGTCTGAATACGGGGCGACCATGCTCCAAGCCTAAGTACTCCTATGCAACCGATAGTGAACAAGTACCGTGAGGGAAAGGTGAAAAGCACCCCGACGAGGGGAGTGAAATAGACCCTGAAACCGAATGCCTACAATTCAGTGGGAGCCCCGTGTGGGTGACTGCGTACCTTTTGTATAATGGGTCAGTGACTTAGTCTTACTAGCCAGCTTAAGCCGATAGGTGTATGCGTAGCGAAAGCGAGTCTGAATAGGGCGTGTAGTTAGTGGGATTAGACCCGAAACCGAGCGATCTATGCACGGGCAGGTTGAAGATGCGGTAACACGCATTGGAGGACCGAACCAGATAATGTTGAAAAATTACTGGATGACCTGTGCTTAGGGGTGAAAGGCCAATCAAGCTCGGAGATAGCTGGTTCTCCGCGAAAACTATTTAGGTAGTGCGTTGTGTGTATACCTTGGGGGGTAGAGCACTAGATGGGCTAGGGGGGCGCGAGCCTTACCAAACCTTACTAAACTCCGAATACCCAAGAGTATTGCACAGCAGACACACTGTGGATGCTAAGGTCCATAGTGGAAAGGGAAACAGCCCTAATCACCAGCTAAGGTCCCTAAGTTATCACTAAGTGGGAAAGGAAGTGGGAAGGCCAAGACAACCAGGAGGTTAGCTTAGAAGCAGCTATCCTTTAAAGAAAGCGTAATAGCTCACTGGTCTAAATAAGCCGTCCTGCACCGAAGATGTACCGGGGCTAAAGTGATACACCGAAGCTGTGGGTTTCAGTTTATAACTGGAGCGGTAGCGGAGCGTTCTGTAAGCCGATGAAGGCACACCCGCAAGGGGTGCTGGAGGTATCAGAAGTGAGAATGCTGACATGAGTAGCGATAAAGAGTGTGAGAGACACTCTCGCCGAAATCCCAAGGGTTCCTACGCAAGGCTAATCCGCGTAGGGTGAGTCGGCCCCTAAGTTGAGGACGAAAGTCGTAAACGATGGGAACTAGGTTAATATTCCTAGACCTGCCAGAAGTGACAAATACAGTAAGCCGTACATGCTTATCGGATTGTAAGTGCGGCGAATGTGTTTCAGGAAACAGCTCTGGCACCAGACCGTACCCGAAACCGACACAGGTGGGATGGTAGAGCATACCAAGGCGCTTGGGAGAACTGCGTTGAAGGAACTCGGCAAAATACCTCCGTAACTTCGGGAGAAGGAGGCCCCAGTTTAAGGCAACTTTTATTGGGGGGCACAGACCAGGGGGTGGCGACTGTTTACTAAAAACATAGGTCTCTGCGAAGTCGTAAGACGAAGTATAGGGACTGACGCCTGCCCGGTGCCGGAAGGTTAAAAGGAGGTGTGCGAGCACCGAATTGAAGCCCCGGTAAACGGCGGCCGTAACTATAACGGTCCTAAGGTAGCGAAATTCCTTGTCGGGTAAGTTCCGACCTGCACGAATGGCGTAACGACTGCCCCACTGTCTCCAACGCAGACTCAGCGAAATTGAATTCCCCGTGAAGATGCGGGGTACCCGCGGTTAGACGGAAAGACCCCGTGCACCTTTACTACAACTTCGCAGTGGTATTAGGGATTTCATGTGTAGGATAGGTCGGAGACTTTGAAACCGGTACGCCAGTACAGGCGGAGTCGCCCTTGAAATACGACCCTTGAACTTCTTGGTATCTAACCACGAACCGTTACCCGGTTCTGGGACCCTGCGTGGCGGGTAGTTTGACTGGGGCGGTCGCCTCCCAAACAGTAACGGAGGCGTGCGATGGTAGGCTCAGGTTGGTCGGAAATCAACTGTTGAGTGCAATGGCAAAAGCCTGCCTGACTGCGACACTGACGGGTGGAGCAGAGACGAAAGTCGGTCATAGTGATCCGGTGGTTCCGCATGGAAGGACCATCGCTCAACGGATAAAAGGTACGCCGGGGATAACAGGCTGATACTTCCCAAGAGTCCACATCGACGGAAGTGTTTGGCACCTCGATGTCGGCTCATCTCATCCTGGGGCTGGAGCAGGTCCCAAGGGTATGGCTGTTCGCCATTTAAAGAGGTACGTGAGCTGGGTTTAGAACGTCGTGAGACAGTTCGGTCCCTATCTGCCGGGGGTGTTCGAGAACTGAGAGGAGCTGTCCCTAGTACGAGAGGACCGGGACGGACATACCTCTGGTGGACCTGTTGTTACGCCAGTAGCACAGCAGGGTAGCTAAGTATGGAAAGGATAACCGCTGAACGCATCTAAGCGGGAAGCCCCCCTCAAAACTAGTTCTCGCCATCAAAACCGAGGCAGACCACCTCGTTAATAGGCTGGGCGTGTACATACAGCAATGTATTAAGCTTACCAGTACTAATGTTTGACAGAACTTCTTATCATATACAGTGATAATTATCTCAAAAAAACAGGTCGTGTATACAAACAAACACAAAATCACACAAAACAGCAAAGAACCCACAAAACATACAGCATGTCCCAGCATGCAACACAAAACATTTGCTAATACAGAGTACATATATGGGTTGGTGACCATAGAGAAAGTCCAAACACCCGATCCCATCCCGAACTCGTAAGTGAAAACTTTCCTCGCCAATGGTACTTTGTCATAAGACACGGGAGAGTAGGTCGTCGCCTGCCCGTATATGTACTCTTATTACCTATCACATACAAAAAAACAAACCCCACAAAGCAATACGCATTGTGGGGTTTTTTGTGTGCGATAAGTATAGGGGGCGTGTTTTGAATAGGTATGATCAAATTATTATAATTTAAATATGTATATGACATATTATAGTATTTATTGTTGACATGAATCGATGTAAGTGCTATCCTCCTACAGGAAACTGTTCCATTTAAGTTAATTTAATATAGGAGAAGCATTATGATTAACAAACAAGTATTTTCAAAAACCGATTTAGCCGATCGTATTGTAAAAACACCTATTACCCATTTAGAAAATCGCAAACAGTTTTTCTTTTTAGGGTGGGGGTTGTTTTTTGCTTGGTTATTTTCTATGGCACTAGTATATGGTTATTTATAAGAGGCGATTTAAAATACCTTACTTTGCCTAGCTTGTTCAGCTTGAATTCGGTTGCGTATGTTATCTGATGGCGGTTGTAGCAGGTTTGGTGAGAATGCCCCACAAGGTCGTATGCGTTGTGGGGTTTTCGTTTACCTAAATTTCACAACGGCACATATGGAACATGTGTCTAGGGGTGTGTTTGCCCTGTATATGACATACTAAAAAATTGCATTATTTTGTATATGTGGTATCATTGTGTACAAAAATTAAGGACATATACAATGCAGCAAAATAGAGAGTTTATTGATTCTGTTATCGATATTGTTGGGCGGTCGTGCGTGTTGACTAGGGCGGTGGATGTGGCACCGCACAGTACGGGGTGGCGGTTTGGCGGTGGATCTGCGTTAGCGGTGATATTCCCCCAATCGTTGTACCAACAGTGGCAGGTGTTACAACAGTGCGTAAAACACGATGTTATCGTTTTAATGCAGGCATCTAATACGGGTTTAACCGGCGGGTCTACACCTATGGGCGATGACTACGACCGCCCGGTGGTGTTGATTAAGGCACACAAAATACACAAACCATACTTATTGGAAAACGGCTCGCAGGTGGTGGCTTTTCCGGGCACAGCCCTATACGAATTGGAGGATATTCTCAAACAAATAGGGCGGGAACCGCATTCGGTTATTGGCTCGTCTTGTATTGGGGCGTCCGTTATTGGCGGCGTGTGTAACAATTCTGGTGGGGCGTTGTTGCAACGGGGACCGGCGTATACAGAGCTGGCGTTGTATGCCCAACTCGATGACAAGGGGGAATTACATTTGGTCAATAACACGGGTATCGATTTGGGCGATACTCCAGAAGACATGTTACACAATATCGAACACGGCACTTTCCAAAAACACAACCTGCCCCCCACGAACCGCAAAGCATCGGGTACAGGATACTCATATGAAGTGCGGCAAATCGACCAGCCCACGCCGGCACGGTTTAATGCCAACCCGCATTATTTATATGAAACCAGCGGTTCGGCGGGCAAACTGTCTGTATTTGCCGTCCGTCTCGACACTTTTGAGGCACCAAAGCAGAAAAAATTGTTTTATTTGGGAACGGACAAACCAGAGCATTTTCATACTATCCGCCGTCATGTACTGGGCAATTTTGAAAATTTGCCGGTTATTGCCGAATACCTAAACGCTACAGCATTTGACCAATCCCGGGATTATGCTAGGGATGTGATTGCTATTTTGTCGTTGCTAGGTCCCAAGTATATGCCGTTTTTGTTTCGTATCAAACGCAAGTGGGATGCGTACTTGCGGGCGGTAAAGATATTTGGCGATACGCCCGTCGACAAGGTGTTACAATGGCTGTTTAAACCGTTCAAGTTTGTCATTCCAAAACGCATTTTAAAACTGGGCAAAAAGTATGACCACCATTTGTTTATCGAAATGTCTGATGCGGGTATTGCCGAAATGGAATCGTACCTGATCGATTTTTGTAAAAACCATCTGTATATTGAATATATCATTTGTAACAAAAGGGAACACCAAGCGGCAGTAGATGTGCGGTTTGCCGCCGGTAACGGCATGATGCGGTACGAGCAAATGTCGAGAAATAAAAATTTAAAAGTGTTAAACTATGATGTGGCATACCCCCGCAACGCTGATGATGTGATCGGCAACATTATCCCCGCAGAAATCGACCATGCGTTGTATGTCAAAAATCACATCAGCCACTTTTTTTGTCATGTGACCCATCAAGGCTACTTGGTCGATACCAGCAAATGTGATGTGCAAACGGTCGATAAAGCGTTTAAGGACTTTTTTAAGCAACAAAACGCCATGTACCCAGCCGAACACAATTTCGGCAACATGTACCCAGCCCCCGACCAAGTGCAAAGCTTTTATAAACATCTAGACCCCTGCAACAGCTTTAACGCCGGCATAGGACAGATGTCAAAATGCAAGCATTATAAGGAGTTGTAACGGATACCATATGATTATTTCAGATAGACGATACCGTAGAAATTTTACATTAAAAGGCGAAGTGTATGATTTATCGCACTTGCAACCGTTTGCGATCGACATAAAAATACGATCATGCCGTACTGTTGCCATGCGATTCGAATTTTCCACACATGTTTTTACAGAAAAACATAATAGCACCATTCCCCCCGACCACAATATATATGACAAAACCGCCCAACAACAGACACAGCACCATATGCGTACATTTCACCCTGAACGCTATATGTTGTCAAAAACGCTGCCCGATATATTGCGATCTATAACGGGAAAAACTCTTGCTCAAACAACGCCATTCACCAAAGGAGGATTTTTGGTACAAGTAAAATCACACAATCGCCATTATCACATATTCTTTAACATGTATCGCCGTAAAAACACCGCTATATTTTATGTCAAAAGTGCCTATTGCAAGCCCCATAGACTCACAGGAAAAACAAAACAGATAAAAGATTTTTTAATCGACAAAGGGTTCTAAACGGGAGAAAAGCACCCCGCAGGGTGCTTTCTACTAGTTGCAGAACTTTTATAACAATAAAATATGCACACCTTTTATAATAATAAAATATGCACAACCTTTATAACAATAAAATATGTGTATTTCAGAACCGGACCCCGACTCCCCATTATAATAATAACGACCGCTGTACTTATTGCATCTGCCTTGTACGCCATTAGTATATCCCATTTTATCTAGGACTGTCAACATTTTTTATTGACATGCCCGTCATAATTGTTTACAGTGTCCCCCAATTTTGAATAATGAGAGGGTTTATAACATGCACGACTTAAAACAACAGTTAAAACAACAGGCACATTTTGCCATTCATATCAGTACTACAGAAGCAAGTATTTTGCCAAAACTGCAAAATGTTACCGATGGGCGGTTGTTATCGGTATTGCAAAAGTTTGTATATACAACCCCGGATATAGACATAAAAACCTTGTGGAATCACATCGATAAATGTTTTAAAAGTATTCGCAATTATTATGCCCACACAATCACCGATGACAATATATATAATGCTATTACAAAAGATGATGCCCATAAACAACACTATGAGTATACTAAGCGATTTTTACAATATGCATATAACCGAATTCCCGACCCAAAAGGACAAAAAAAGACTTTATTTACGGACACCGATATAACACAGGATGGCATTATCTTTTTTGCCTGCACAGTTTCCACACGGGAAATGGCGAATCGCTTTATTGGCGGTATTAGCGGATATAAACGCACCGACCCATACGGTCAAGATTTACGCAAGATCACTTTACATTATGCCTATCGAGATGGATACAATTTAATCGCCAGCGGCACCCAAGACAACACGCAAGATTGGCGTAAGGCAATGGAAATCCTCGATTATATCCGTAAGCCCGTGCAAGGTACCGACAAAGCCGAACAGGCAGAAAAAGACCGTGCCAACAAAGACGAACAAGATGTGCATGACGGTTTATATGACATCCGCACCCAAAAAAACCTGTTTCCCTATTTTGCCAGCACTTGGCTAGAATCCCAGTATATGGATAACCCAACCATAACCCTATCTTTTTTACGCAAAAACGGCAATGCGACAACAAACTACAAACCCAATGGCAAAGACCCTAAAAAACGCAAAACCTATGTCATCGACAAATTTAGCGATTCGGAAAATTACAACATAAATTTACCGTTGTATACACCCTATCGGGGAACAGCGGTTGTGGCGGTTATCAAAAATAAACAAGATAAAAAATCCGTGTTGTTATCAGATATGGATCTGTTTTATATGGTGTTGTTACAATTGGAGAAGCGACTTCCTTTACAACGCATTATGAACCACGATAAACGCAACCCTCGCACCCCCAAACCGGTGGATTTTGAAACCCGTGTGAAAAAGCGTATCGAGTTGATAAAACAACGGTGGCGGGACTGTGAACACTGGACAACCCGTGAAAAAATAAACCGTATTATATGGGTATTTCAAAATTTAATTTTCAAACAAAAAATTGAAGATACCCGTATAGCGGATATGTTACGATTGGAAATTATCAATTATCAAGGCAGAAAAGCGTTTAAACGATTTATGAGCGATAATGCCATCGATTCTGATTATAAATTTCCCCCCAATAATAGGTTAAACGAAATGTTACCCGAAAGAGGCAATGGCTATGACAGCTTACTTACAGCGGCAAAAAACTGTGTACTAAAATGGTGCGATACGGTAAATACGGGCGAAACAGCACCCGAATCTGAACAAACCATACATCGCATACTAAATATAAAACCACATCAAAAGGCAACAGATACGCCCAAACCCATGCCCTTTATCGATCCAAAATTTTGGCGTGATTATTTTAAGCAAAACATTATTCTTGAATATTTAACACAAAAAAATATAACAGGGTTTAATCTCCCCGATTTTTATAGCAGTAACAAAGATAAAGAGTCCAAATCAGGTAAACCCTGTTTACCAAAAAGCATGTTCCATGTATACTTAAAAGACATAATTCTGCACAGATTGGCACAACAGTATTTACAACAACAAACAGGTAATAAACAAATTGAACTGATAGGTAAAAAACACTGCAGGATTATATATACCCCCAAAAAGTCCAAAATCCCATACGAGATTACCATACCTCTACGCCACATTGGCAAATCTTATGTTATGGATTCTATTCCCAAAGGTACAACCCAAGATACATATTTGCGCACATTATTTTCTTATGTGGCACAAAATTTAAAAACCAACACACCCAGCATGATGGGCATACTAACCGCCAAGCGGGAATTACAAAAAGGTATGCATGATTTTTGCTGGCGATGGTTACAATGCGAACGCATTTTATTCAAAAGTAAAAATGCAGTACCGAATGAACATGGGCAGATGAAGATAGAAGAAACTTTAAATAAGCGTTTTGGTGATTACAATCGACAGGCAAAAATTATAACATGGGCACGCAATAAATGTTTGCATTCGAATATATGGAATATGGAATGTTCCGATACAAATAAAACTGTGGACGCAAAAACAGCGTTTAAAACATTATCAGATTTAGAAAAAAAATTAAAAATCGAAAAATAAAAATATATTATTGACAAAAACATCGTTTTTTTGCACACTGAGCGAGTCGCCTTTGCTGAGGTTATACGCATTTGCTGAAAAGCAGTCGTAGAACCCCCCTGTATTGGGGCAAAGTGCGGCACATATTGATGCATACTTAGCTTGCATTAAGTCGTAGAACCCCCCTGTATTGGGGCAAAGTGCGGCAAACTGCCACTAGACGATTTGGTAACTTGAGTCGTAGAACCCCCCTGTATTGGGGCAAAGTGCGGCTGAAAAAATTGTTGTAAACGGCGGCTAGCCGTCGTAGAACCCCCCTGTATTGGGGCAAAGTGCGGCTTATGCAACTCTCATCCACATAAATATACGGTCGTAGAACCCCCCTGTATTGGGGCAAAGTGCGGCTTCCAGATTTGCTCTACGTAAATCTGTACAGTCGTAGAACCCCCCTGTATTGGGGCAAAGTGCGGCTGGATACAAATTCAGTATCGCTTCTTTCGAGTCGTAGAACCCCCCTGTATTGGGGCAAAGTGCGGCATTTTAATAAGGGTTCCCCCAAGCTAAAGGGTCGTAGAACCCCCCTGTATTGGGGCAAAGTGCGGCCAAATCTACGTTCATCAGAACTGCTTCACGGTCGTAGAACCCCCCTGTATTGGGGCAAAGTGCGGCGAGAATGAATAGTGAAGTTCCCCACAAGTTGTCGTAGAACCCCCCTGTATTGGGGCAAAGTGCGGCAAACCTTTATGGTTCAGAAAACATCCCGAAGTCGTAGAACCCCCCTGTATTGGGGCAAAGTGCGGCAATACGCTTTTTTGCAAGTGTGCCCATAAGTCGTAGAACCCCCCTGTATTGGGGCAAAGTGCGGCACGGCAAACCACTTGCCGTCATAGAGCGAAGTCGTAGACCCCCCCTGTATTGGGGTAAAGTGCGACCGATTCGATTTTGCTTCATTCCATACGGAAATCATAATCCCCCCCCCCCCCCCTTAAAAGTGAGAATAAAGTGCGGTCTAGCTGTTTGTATGGTGAAAATGGTGTGCTTTGCCTGTCCGATGGGGCAAAGATGCTGTGGGATACCCACAGTGATGAAAATCAAAATATAGTAGTTTTCCTACAATATCCAATAAATACAAGGGGATAAAAAAATATAGCTGTCTGCATATATCCCTGTGTGTACCAAAATGTTAAATTTTTTTATGCTTATTTTTCAATGAGTTAGGGGCTTTATACCATATTTTATTACATTTTTACCATAAAATCCCATAAAATCCCATTGACAACCATATTTCTCCATGTTACTGTATAACAACAAGAATATGTTAAGGAGAAAATTATAAATGAAATATTTTGTTGGCACATATACGAATAAAGTCGATGGCAAAGGTAGAGTTTCTTTGCCTGCGGCGTTTCGTGATGTACTCAGCATCAAATCAGAGACGCATTTTTATGTGTTTCCATCGCCTACAACCGATTCGTTAGAAGCCGGTGGCGAGGACTTACTTAACTTTATCGCCAACAGTATGGAAGAAAATGCCCCTATGTTTTCCGAAGAAGAACGGATTTTAAGCTATATTCCAGCCAGTGCCCGTTTGGTCAGCTACGACAAAACGGGGCGATTCGTTTTGCCAGAAGAACTGGCACAATTTGCCGGTATTGCTGAACAGGCTGTATTTGTTGGCAACGCCAAACGCTTTCAAATATGGCAACCAGAATTACATAAGCAAGCATTTATGGCACATCGGGAAAAATTTGTTGCCGCCGGATTAACCCTAAAACAGCCAACCAAAGGATAAACCACATGCACAACAACACAACCCATATACCAGTGATGTTAAACGAAGTGCTACAATCCTTGCACCCGCAACAAGGGGAGGTGATTGTCGATGGGACTTTTGGGGCGGGCGGATACAGTCGGGCGATTTTACAGTCCGCCAATTGTACCGTATACGCTATCGATCGGGACCCAGATGCTATTATAAGAGCCAAACAGCTGCAACGGCAATATCCCGATCGGTTTTATATGTTGCATGGGTGTTTTGGTAATATGCGGGCGATATTGTCCGCTGTGGGCGTGCACAAAGTAGCAGGCATTGTATTAGATGTGGGCGTATCGTCGCCACAGCTAGACGAATCGAATCGAGGATTTTCATTTACACACGAGGGACCTTTGGACATGCGTATGTCGCAATCCGGCACCAGTGCGTATGATATTGTCAATACTTATACACACGGGGCATTGGCACGGATTATTAAATACTATGGCGAAGAAAAAATGGCGGCAAGGGTTGCTGCGGCTATTGTCACAAAACGCACGCAACAGCCGATTACAACCACTCGGCAGCTAGCCGATATTGTACGGGGGGTTGTACATAGCAAACACAGAAAAAACAGTAAAAACAGCAAAATCGACCCCGCTACCCGTACTTTTCAGGCGATTCGCATAGCGGTAAATGATGAACTAAACGAATTACAACGGGCGTTGCAAGCGTCCATAGACTTATTATCAGCAGAGGGGCGATTAACAGTGGTGTCTTTCCATTCGTTGGAAGACCGCATTGTGAAACGCTTCTTAAAAGACAATGACGGCAGGCGAGGCGGCAATCGCCATATGCCTATGGCGGACATTCCCCCTGCGGTATTTAAAGTGCAAAACCACAAAGCGATTGTATGTACACGGGCGGAAGCGGCGATGAATCCTAGATCCCGCTCGGCAAAGTTGCGTACAGCGATACGAACAAACAATGAAACGAGTAGCGTATAGGTAACATCTAATATGAACAAGGAGAATGAAGATGAGACAGAGTACTTTTATGGGATCGATGACCGTTATTTTAACAATAGGTTTTGTGTCGATGATAATTTTATTGGTATATACATCTATGCAGGTAAGTGTGTTATCAAAAAAATTACAGCAAACACAACAACACATATATGAAAACCGGTCTGTGTCAAACACTTTGGATGCGGAGTGGGCATACCTAATCAGCCCAGAACGCATCGAACGATTAAGCAGGGTATTGTTACCCCTAGAACAGTCCGTCAGTGCTAAAAACATGCGTTTTATCGACGCCATTAGCCCGGTGGAAAGCTTGGAAACCATATCCGTTGGCGATTCGTCTTACAGCATTTCTGCCGCCCGATAACCAACGGGTATAACAATAGGTATAGTTTATGACATATATAATGATTGTTTTAAGGGGGGGTTTAAAAGCGGTTGCAACCGCTGAGGGCGATAGCCCGATGTGGTGCTCGATGCGGGGGGCGAAGCCCCCTAGACTCACAAACCCTGCCACGCACTGAAAATAGTCTGCATACAGCATAAGCTATATGTACAAAGTTAGTGAAATATAATGATACAGCTGACAAAACGCAGGGTTATGTTACCCGTACAGGGGGCAGAATATGCGATGAACCGCATTATTCGCCCCCGTTTGTGGGTTGTTGGAGGGGGGATATTCTTTGTATATCTCATGTTGTTTTTGCAAATTGTTGCGGTAACAGTTTTTGATTCAACAAACAACCACACCCGCATAAATACTGCCCCTGTATTTAAATTACGAGCCGATATTTATGACGCAAAAGGCGTGCTTATCGCCAATATGCTGAGCACAAATGGGGTGCGGGTCAGTCCTCGTATGGTGGACAATCCACAAAAACTTGCCAAAGATTTGGCGGCTATATTTCCCGATATATCGTATGCGGACATGTACGACAAAGTAACCAAAAAATCCAGCCTTGTGCTGTTGCAAAAATATATCGACCAAAATCAACACAACGCTCTTGTTGCGTTGGGGGATACATATGGTAAAAATGCGGTGGTTACTGAAACCCGCAACCATTTGTATGTAAGAGGCAAAAATGTTACAGACACAGCGGAAATTGCCCACGCTATTGCCCGTGTCTTTCCCCATATACCCTATGACACAATCCACCGAAAAATCCGCACAGGTGCCGACAACATTCTCATCAGCGAACAGGTCAGCACCAGCGACCAACAGGCTTTACAGGTTGTAGCCCAGCTGTATGGGGACAATCTGTTTCGCATCTCTGAAAAAAAAGTTGCCTTCGTAAGACCTCGATGGGTTACCGATGCCAAAGGATTAACAGACGCCTTGTCCCGCATATTTCCACAGATACCCTATGACAATTTGTATAAACGGGTGGCACGAAAATCGGATTTTGTATGGGTAAAACGCCGTACCACCCCCGAACAAGCGTACAATGCCAACGCTCTTGGTGAGGTGTCGGTCAAACTGGAACAAAGCCATATGCGGGTATACCCGCAACAACAATTGTTTTCCCATGTACTGGGCTATGTGGATGTGGATAACAAGGGTATCAGTGGTATAGAAAAAGCCAAAAATACCCTGCTAAGTACACAACAACAGCCGTTGTATTTAACCCTTGATACCGGCGTACAACACATCGTACGGTCGGAAATGTTAAAAGTCATCGATGCCACCGATGCTATTGGCGGCGTGGCAATTGTCATGAATGTAAAAAATGGCGAAGTCGTGTCTATGGTGTCGTTGCCCGATTTTAATCCAAATGCACTACAACAACAGGGGGATAAATTTAACCGTGCCACTGTAGGGGTGTACGAATTGGGGTCTACTTTTAAAATTATCAATTCTGCATTGGCACTGGACAGTGGCAAGGTAAAAATCAGCGATTCGTTTGACGCCCGCAGACCTCTGAAGGTCGACCGCTTTACCATCCACGATTACCACGCCAAAAACCGCATATTAGATGTGAGTGAAATATTTATTTATTCGTCGAATATCGGATCCGCTTTAATGGCACAAAAGGTCGGCACCACCGTACAACGACAAATGATGGAAAAACTGCAGTTTTTAAACAGATTGCCGATTGTGTTACCAGAAAAATCCAGCCCCTTATATCCCAAGAGATGGCATCAGACGGAAACTATGACCATAGCCTATGGACACGGTATATCTATTACCCCATTGCATTTGACATCGGCGGTGGCGTCTTTAATTAACGGTGGCATATACCGCACGCCTAAATTTATCAAATCGGGTACACAAAATGAGAATGCAGGACATCGGGTGGTATCACAACAGACTTCTGAGATGATTCGTAAATTGATGCGTTTAAACACCCTCGAAGGATCGGGCAAAAAATCAGCGGTAAAAGGCTTTGTACTGGGCGGCAAAACAGGCACAGCGGACAAAGTCAAACAAACCGGCGGATACGATGAGCAGGCGTTAATTGCCTCGTATATTGCCGGCTTTCCCATGCACGACCCAAAATATGTGGTGTATGTGATGGTCGATTCCCCACAAGCAGGGGCGTTTACCAACAACCGCCGTCCCACAGGTGGGCAAGTGGCGGCACCAACGGTGGCACGGATTGTCAACCGCATTGCCCCATTGTTGGGGGTTATCCCTGTCGATGAAAACAGCCCACAAGTACAAAATTTAAAAATACCGTCCTATGAAAAACAAAAAGCCCGTAGGAAAAACACCCTATGACATACAAGACCATAACATACAACCGTAAATCTTACCGCATTTGTGGCATCACCTGCGATAGCCGCTTGGTCACAGCGGGCATGGCGTTTTTGGCGGTACGGGGGACGGTTGTCGATGGCACCACATTTATCAATGAGGCGGTGCAAAACGGGGCAACGGTAATTATCACCCATGCGGACATGGGCGATAAACTATCGCATATAGCCCATGCGGTACGGATACTGTACAGCGACAGCCCCCGCCAAGTTTACGCCAAACTGTGCCATGCGTTTTACCAACCGCAACCCGCTTGTATTATGGCGGTTACCGGTACCAACGGCAAAACCAGCGTCACCCATTTTGCCCTGCAGCTGTGGCAGCGGACACAGAAGGCGGCAATTTCACTTGGCACTATGGGCATGCACGGGGTGGTCGAGGACACAACAGCGTGTTTAACAACGCCAGAGCCGGCGGTGTTGCATCGCATCTTACACCGTGTACACTGTCGACACAATGTACAGTATGCGTGTATCGAAGCTTCGTCTCACGGGCTGGATATGCGGCGATTAGACGGGGTATCGTTGCGGGCGGCGGCGTTTACCAACCTGAGCCATGATCACTTAGATTATCACGGCGATATGGAAACCTATTTTCAGGCAAAATTACACTTGTTTTCCCATGTGCTTCGCCCACATGGCACAGCGGTTTTAAACGCCAGTGATGGGTACTTTTGCCGCTTGCAACAGCTGTGTTTGTCACGGAGTATTCGGGTGGTTTCCTATGGGGTTGTGGGGAAAGATATGGCAGTGGTGCCGGATATTCATGTGTATGCCTTGTCGACAACAGATACGGGGGTTTATGTGCATATGAGTGTTATGCAACAGGCGTTTTGCACGCATATTCCCCTGATTGGCAAGTTTCAATTGGAAAATATACTGTGTGCGTTGGGATTGGTGCTACAAAGCGGGCTAACGGCTAGCCAAGTATTACCGTACCTATCACATCTAACCCCCGTGTGTGGGCGGATGCAAAATGTGGCACAGACTCCATCGGGGGCACGGGTATTTGTCGATTATGCCCATACCCCAGATGCGTTGCAAACCGCTTTACAAGCCCTGCGGTTACACACGCAAAATCGGCTGATAGCGGTGTTTGGCTGTGGCGGTAATCGGGACATACAAAAGCGGGCGGTAATGGGCAAAATTGCCTCTCAATATGCGGATAAAGTGTATATCACCGATGACAACCCCCGCTGCGAACCCCCAGCAATTATTCGAGAACATATTTTACAAGGAGGGGGCAGCAATTGCACCGATGCGGGCAATCGTACGGATGCTATACATACAGCCATACAAGATACGCAACAGGGGGATATTGTACTGGTTGCCGGCAAAGGACATGAAACAGGGCAGATAATCGGCGATACAACACACCCATACAGCGACATCGACACCGTTCGCAACCTCATACAGGATATGCACACATGACCACACAACACTGGCATATACAGACCTTAGCCGATGCGTGTAACGGGCGGATACACGGGGATAACACAATGTGCATATCGTCTTTTGCTATCGACAGCCGGCGAACGACCGCTGGCGATATGTTTATCGCTTTAAAAACCGACAACAACGATGGGCATAAATTCGTCTATAGGGCGGTAGACAACGGGGCGGTGTGCCTGCTGGTAGAACGGGTATACACCGATATTCAGGTGCCGCAAATTGTCGTCGATGACACTTTACACGCCCTAACCCAAATGGGCATACACGCCCGCAACCAATTTACCGGCACGGTGATTGCCGTAACCGGATCGGTGGGAAAAACCAGTGTAAAAGATATGCTTATGGCGGTGTTGTCGCAATATGCCAAAACCCAAGCCACTGTCGGCAATTTAAACAATCACTTGGGGGTGCCGTTGTCGTTGCTGGCTATTGCACAAGATTGTACCTATGCGGTTATTGAAATGGGTATGTCGGCGGGCGGTGAAATCCGTCATTTAACCCATATTGCCCGTCCGCATATTGCCATTGTTACCGCTGTCGATGTGGCACACCTCGAAGCGTTTAACGCCGTATTAGACATTGCCCAAGCCAAAGCGGAAATATTCGAAGGCTTAACGGGCGATAAAATTGCTATTTGCAATGCGGATAGCCAGCATGCAGATATTTTACAACAGGCGGCACACAGATACGCCGGCACCGTGTATACTTATGGCACACACGGGATTATATCACAGCACATGCCCACAGGTGGTGGACAATCGGCAACGGTACACATAGGCGATAGCCCCGTCCATATACAGGTGCCTACAGTGGGCACACATCGGCTGATAAACGCTATGGCAGTGTTATATACGGTGCATGCCTTAGGCATGTCTGTAGCCGCTGCGGTTGCGGCTTTAAAAACCCATTTGCCGTCAGCTGGGCGGGGGCAAATGCACATGTATGCCCTTGACAAAAACGACAAAAACAATGACAACACCTGCCGTATACATGTGTTTGACGAAACCTATAACAGCTCCCCCGCATCGTTACAAGCCAGTTTGCAAGTGCTCATCGATACACCGACAAAAAACCGCCGTATTGCCGTTATTGGCGATATGCTGGAACTTGGGGAAAAATCCGCCGCTATGCACAAAGGTATATATACCCCAAAAATTTTTGATGCCATCGATATGGTGTTTTTATGTGGGCAACATTCGTATCATTTATATAGTTGCATTGTTGGCAAAAAACAAGTATTTTGGTGTACAAACATACACCAGTTATGTCCGTTGGTGCTGCGGTCGTTACAGCATGACGATGTGGTGCTCATCAAGGGATCACGGGGTATGCAAATGGATATTTTATTACAACGAATACGGGAAGGTACAAACTAGTGTTATATGATTTACTGCCACAATATAGGGTATGCAAATGGATATTTTATTACAACGAATACGGGAAGGTACAAACTAGTGTTATATGATTTACTACCACAATATAGGGTGTGCAAATGGATATTTCATTACAACAAATACGGGAAGGTGCAAACTGGTGTTATATAATTTACTACCACAATACGAAGAGTTTTTTCAGATTTTTAATGTGTTTCGATATATTACCGTCCGTTCAGCGGGGGCAATGATAACATCGTTGGCGGTGTGCTTGCTGTCTGGTGGGTGGATGATACACAAACTGCGACTGTTACAACAAGGGGCATCGACTGTACGGGCGTATACGCCGGACAGTCACCAGAAAAAACAAGGTACCCCGTCTATGGGCGGGGTGATGATGTTGGCGGCTATAGTGGTGTCTATAGTGCTGTGGACGGATATTACCAACCCCTATGTATGGATTATGTTGTTTGTTATTGTCGGCTATGGGGGGCTTGGGTTTATCGACGATTACAGCAAGTTAAAAAAACAGGACATGCGGTCTCGCACCAAGTTTTTAAGCCAATGCGGTATAGCAGTGGTGGCGGTGGTGTGGTTTCAATACACAGTCGATGCTCCCTTAGCTTCGGCATTGGTGTTGCCTTTTGTCAAGGGGGCGATTTTTGATTTAGGGGTATTTTTTGTGCCGTTTGCGGTGCTGGTGATTGTCGGGTCGTGTAATGCGGTCAATTTAACCGATGGGCTAGACGGGCTTGCCGGTGTGCCGATTTTAATTGCCGCCGCCTGTTATGGGGCGATTGCCTATTTGGTTGGCAATGTGGTGTACGCCCAGTACCTATATATCCCTTATGTGGCGGGGGTTGGGGAACTCAGTATTGTAGCATCGGCAGTTGTCGGGGCAACGATGGGCTTTTTGTGGTTTAATGCCCCGCCGGCGTCGGTGTTTATGGGCGACACGGGATCGCTGTGTTTAGGGGCAGTTTTGGGGGCATTGGCGGTGTTTACCAAAAATGAGATTATTTTATCTATTATCGGCGGCGTGTTTGTCATCGAAGCCCTGAGCGTGATTATTCAGGTCACCAGCTATCGACTGACTGGCAAGCGGGTATTTGCTATGGCACCCCTGCATCATCACTATGAAAAAAAAGGACTGCCGGAGAGTAAAATTGTTGTCCGTTTTTGGATATGTGCGATTATTTTAGCTATTATTGGCTTGTCCACATTAAAGCTAAGATAGGTGGGCAATGTACAAGGGAAAACACATTGCCGTATTAGGTTTGGGTATTGCCGGTAGGTACAGTGCCCGTGTGCTGGCGGATGTGGGGGCGGTGGTGTACGCTTGGGACGATAGTGCAGATGCCCGCCGTCAAATGCCCCATCACCCCAATATACATGAGGTCGACCTACATCACTTCGACATGCACCCCTTAGATTTTATGGTGGTTAGTCCCGGCATCGCCGATTTTCACCCCATATGTAAGCGGGCAATACAACACAATATTCCCTTAGTTGGGGAAGTCAAACTGCGATACGATATGTCGCCAGATGCCACCTTTGTTGGCATAACCGGCACCAATGGTAAATCGACTACCACCGCTTTGGTGGCACATATTTTACAGTCCGTTGGCGTGTCCCATGCGGTAGGGGGCAATTTTGGCATGCCCGCCCTTGCTCTGCCCCATTTGGGCAATGGGGAAGTGTATGTCATGGAAATGTCGTCCTATATGTTGACCCGTATTCAGGGGATGACATTTTCTGTCGCTGGATTATTAAATGTAACCCCCGATCACTTGGCGTGGCATGGCGATATGGACAGCTATTTTAACGCCAAGATGCGTATTTTTGACAATATGTCTGACGGGGCGGTGGTATGCACAGACGATGCGGTGGGCATCAAAGCCCGTGACATCTTACAACAGCGGGGCTGTGCGGTATCCTGCGTATCTTATAACCATATGCCCCCCGCTCCATACCTAAAAGGCAATCACAATCGGCAAAATATGGCGGTGGCGGTGGCAATATGTGAAAAACTGGGCATCGCCAGAGCGGATATTTTGGCGGCTTGTACCCACTTTAAAGGCTTGCAACACCGCCAACAGCTGGTCTATGCGGACGATACCATGACTTTTGTTAATGACAGCAAAGCAACCAATGTACAATCGGCAATGATAGCTATGGGCTGTTATCACAATATCCATTGGATTGCCGGTGGACAGGAAAAAGATGGCGGTTATGAGGAACTCATACCGTATCTACACCGTATATCCCATGCGTATTTAATTGGTGAGGGGGCGAACAACATAGCCCGGTTTTTACGCCGCCATAACATTGCCTATACTATCAGCACCCACCTACAACAGGCGGTGTCCGATGCCTACCAAGCGGTAAAAGTATCGGGGGGGGTGGTGCTGTTATCGCCGGCGTGTGCGTCTTGGGATCAATTTGATAGTTTTGCCCAACGGGGGGACATGTTTTGCTGGTGTGTGCAGGCATGCGTACAAGGCAAAAAGGTAGGCGGATAATGGCGTATATATGGCACATTTTTCCCCGTGTATCTATCGCACACATACGCAGCTGGTGGCGGTCGCTGGATAAGGTGTTGTTGTTTTTGATAGTATTTTTATTTTGTATCGGTATTATCACCAGTTTTTCTGTTCCCGGTTCTAATCACATGCGGTTAAATCCTATAGACGGGGCGATTATTAACAAAAGATTTTTGTTTTTTGCGGGCATTGGGGTTGCGATGTTTATCTTTGCCTCCGCACTCAGTTTAAAGTGGATAAACCGTCTGTGTGTGCTGGCGGCATTGATGTTGATTGTGGTGTTGGTATTGTTGCCTTTTATGGGTTTTGAAAACAAAGGGGCTACCCGTTGGTTGGTTGTTGGCGGCGTTTCCATGCAGCCCAGCGAATTTGTCAAACCTGTTTTTGCGGTGGTGTCGGCGTGGTTTTTTGCCGCCCGTTTTGTAACCGTTAATATTCCCGCCTCTGCTATGAGTTTGGGATTGTTTATGGTGTTTGCGGTGCTGTTTATCATTCAGCCAGATTTGGGGCAAACCGTATTGCTAACAGGGATTTGGACAGCCCAGCTGTGGGTTGCGGGGCTGTCGATAGCCGTATTACCTGCGATAGTTATATTGATAGGGGCGATGATCGGTTTGGCATATATATTTTTTCCACATGTGAGCAACCGTATACAAGGATTTTTAAATCAAGGCGATGCAGAGACCTATCAAGTGGATATGTCCTTACAAGCGTTTCAGTCCGGCGGCGTATTCGGACAAGGATTGGGCAGCGGTACCATTAAGTACTATGTGCCTGATTCCCACACGGACTTTATTTTTGCCGTATACGGGGAAGAGGGGGGCATGTTTTTAACCGTATTGATACTGGGGGTATTTATGGCGATTATTACACGCATGCTGTGGTTGATACGGCATAAAAATGATCCGTTTAGTATGATTGCCATGGTGGGTATTTGCGTACAGTTTGCTATGCAGGCGGCGATTAACATTGCCTCTACCACCGGTTTAATGCCACCTAAGGGTATGACTTTGCCGCTTATTTCTATGGGGGGATCGTCGTATGTGGCGGTGGCGGGGTCGTTGGGGCTGTTTATGGCGTTATCCAGACGCAGAAAGTATGACCATGTGTAAAAAAATTATTGTAACCACCGGCGGCACCGGCGGGCATATGTACCCGGCGATAAGCACCGCCGAATACTTGCATGACACGGGGCACCAAGTCTATGTGTACACGGACAAACGGGGCATGCGGTGGTGCGATTCGACGGGTACCCGCCCGCACATATTGCGGGTGGCGGTGCCTAGTCGGGCGGTGGTTGGGCAAACCGTACTGTCGAAGGGTATATCGCTGCTGGTTATTTTATGGGGATTTTTGACGGTGTGCGGACGGATACTCCGCCTTAAACCGCATGCGGTTATTGGTTTTGGTGGCTATGCGTCTGTGCCGGTGTTGTGTGCGTGTGTGCTGTTGCGGGTGCCTATTTTCTTGCACGAACAAAACGCTTATGCAGGAAGGGTGAATCGCCTGTTTGCCAAGTGGGCAAAACGGGTGGCGGTGTCGTTTGTCGACACTCGGGGGCTATGTGCAGATATATGTACGCATACGGGCAATCCCATTCGGGCGGAGATTGCCAATTTACACGCCACGCCATATACACCCCATACGGATAAAACCCATATTTTAATCACCGGCGGGTCGCAAGGGGCAAAAATATTTGGCGATGTGCTGCCACAAGTGTTACTAAAGTATGCGGATAAAATTCAGGTCGTGCAACAGGTACGAGCGGCACACATCGACACAGTTAAAAACTTTTATGCCGACCACGCTATAGAGGCAACCGTACACCCGTTTATAGACGATATGGTGGCGGCGTTACAATGGGCGGATATTGCCATTGCCCGCAGCGGTGCCGGTACGGTTATGGAAAACGCCTGTGCGGGGGTGCCGACCGTGTTTGTACCCTATAAATACGCCGCCGACAACCACCAATACTACAACGCCAGTGCCGCACAGGGCGGTGTGGTGGTGATTGAAACGGGGGATATACAAAACCTTTTGCAAAAACAGCTAGACTTGCTTATACTAGACACACACGCCCCTACATTGCGGGCGGATTTATCCCGTAAAGGCAAACAGTTTTTTGTGCCACAAGCACACATAAAAATTGCCCACATGGTAAACACATATTTACAAAACGGATACCAGCATGAAACAAAAAAAAGTAGCAGATATTTTTAACAATACCAACACCCAACACGGGTTTCATTTAGGGCGGTTACACTTTGTCGGTATCGGCGGTATTGGTATGAGCGGTATTGCAGAAATCTTATTAAGTATGGGCTGTGCAATCAGCGGATCCGATATTAAAAAATCGGATATTGTGCAGCGGTTGCAGCACTTGGGGGCAACCATTTTTATCGGACAGTGTGCGGATAATATCGCCGGGGCGGATGCGGTGATAGTGTCGACCGCCATTAAACCCGACAACCCAGAATATGTACATGCCTTGCAAAATCGCATTCCCGTTGTCCACCGTTCGGAAATGCTAGCGGAAATTATGCGCCTAAAAGCCACCATATCGATTGCCGGTACGCACGGCAAGACCACCACCACTTCGTTGGTTGCCCACGCTTTAATCAATGGGGGGGTCGAGCCAACAGTGGTAAACGGCGGGATTCTCAATAACTTGGGCAGCAATGCCAAATTAGGGTTGGGCGATTGGTTTGTTGCCGAAGCCGACGAATCCGATGGCTCGTTTACCCGCTTGCCCACCACTATTGCCGTAGTTACCAATATGGATGCGGAACACTTGGATTTTTATGAGTCCTATGAGCAGATAAAATCGGCATTTTTACAGTTTGTAGAAAACATACCGTTTTATGGCTGTGCCATTTTGTGTACGGATCACACAGAAGTACAAAAAATGAGTATGCAAATCACCAATCGCCGTATTGTAACCTATGGGTTAAACCCGCAATCGGATATTCGAGGCGTGCTTACCGAAACCACACAACACGGGGTGGTACTGGATGTCCGTACCCCTAGTGGGACGATTAGCGGGCTTGAAGTGCCAGTAATCGGCATCCACAATATTCAAAATACACTGGCGTCGGTGGCGGTTGCCCTCGAAGTGGGCATCGACTGTGATACCATTGGGCGGCTGTATAAGGATTTCAAAGGGGTAAAACGCCGCTTTACCCAAACGGGTACCCTCAATGGGGCAAGGGTCATCGACGATTATGCCCACCACCCCGTAGAAATTAAAGCGGTGTTACAAGCCAGCAGATCCCATTGTCAAGGCAAAGTATATGCGGTGGTACAACCGCATCGCTACAGTCGCTTATCGGCGTTGTTCGAAGATTTTTGTACCTGTTTTAACGAGGCGGACTGTGTGCTTACCACGCCCGTATATGCGGCGGGGGAACCCACCATCGACGGCATAGACCACCAAGCCCTAGCTGCCGGTATATCCGCATCCGGGCATCATCAGGTACAGGCTATGGACGATTTTAAAAGGGCTTACCACACATTGCAATCGCTGGTAACCGCTGATGATATTGTAATTTACATGGGGGCAGGGGATATTACCACCCACGCCCAGCATGCGGGACAAGGTACGGTATGAAACAGAATCCCGCACATAAACAGCAAGCCGAAACAGTGATGCGGGCTCTGCCATCTGTGCGGGGACGGGTGCAGGTGTTGGCGATGGACAAGCTGACTTGGTTTCGCACAGGCGGATACGCCTGTGTGTTTACTCCAGCAGATGTAGCGGATATACAGCAGTTTTTACAACATACCCCCGCACATATTCCCGTATATCCGTTAGGCTTGGGGTCGAATACTTTGGTACGGGACGGGGGATATAGGGGGGTGATTGTGCGTATGACCGCCCTAAATAGCATTGCAGTCGATGGCGACATGATTACCGCACAAGCGGGGGTAAGCGATGCCAAAGTTGCCAAAACCGCTTTGCAACACGGATTATCTGGTTTGGAATTTATGATGGGTATACCGGGGGCGGTCGGCGGGGCTATTGCCATGAATGCGGGGGCATATGGGGCGGAAATGAAACATGTATTGGTGTCCGCATCCGCCCTTAATCGCCGGGGCGAACAAGTGGACTTGCAAGCGGCGGATATGGGTATGTGTTACCGTTGTTGTGCGGTTGCTGAAGGGCTTATTTTTACCCGGGCGGTGTTGCGGGGGGTACCTGCCCATACACAGGATATTGCCCGGCATATGGATACCATTGTCACCAGCCGTGCACAATCGCAACCGGTGAAATCCGCTACTGGGGGATCGACTTTTCGCAACCCCAACGGTCGTAAAGCGTGGCACCTTATCGATTCGGTGGGGCTGCGGGGCTATGCGGTTGGCGGGGCGTGTATATCGTCGAAGCACTGTAATTTTTTGATTAACACCGGGGGTGCCACCACTGCGGATTTGGAATCGCTGCTCACCACCGCCCAACAAAAAGTATACGATAGCCACTGTATTCGCCTGATACCAGAAATAAAAATTATAGGAGATAGCGTATAAAATGTATGTGGATAGGCACACAATTATCGCTGTTTTGATGGGGGGCATTTCTGCGGAACGACAGGTCAGCCTAATGAGTGGCACCGCTGTTGCCGATTGTTTGCAACAGGCGGGGTACACGGTGTTACCGATTGTTATCGACACGGACAATGCGACAGTGATTAAAGGGCAATTAACCCCCGCCCCCGATGTGGTATTTAATGCGTTACACGGGACTTTTGGTGAAGATGGCGGCATCCAATATGTCTTAAACGATTTACAAATTCCCTATACCCACAGCGGATACAGGGCGTCTAAAATCGCCATCGACAAACCGCACACCATCGCCCGCTATCGATATGCGGGTATGCCTGTGGCACCGTCCGTGTGTACGCATGTGGAAGATTTTTGTACACAGCTGTTGCCGTTTGCCATGCCCTATGTGATAAAACCCGCCAAACAGGGCAGCAGTGTAGGGCTGTATATGGTGCATAAAGCGGCTGATATACCAGATTTTACCGATTGGCAATACGGCAATATTATGGTGGAAAAATTCGTCCCCGGGCTGGAATTGACCGTATCGGTTATCGATGACCAGCCCATTGGTATTACCGAATTGCTGCCACACAGCGGTATATACGATTACCAAGCCAAATACACGGACGGAAAAACCGTACATATATGTAACCATGTGTCGATCGACAATAAGACAGTAGAAAAATTAAAATCTTATGCCGCTACTGCCCATAAGATATTGGGGTGTCGTGGGGTGTCCCGGACGGATTTTCGCTATGACACACGGACGGGACAGATTGCCATTTTGGAAACCAACACCCATCCGGGTATGACCAAATTGTCGCTGTTACCAGAACAAGCCGCCGCTAGGGGTATGTCGTTACTAGCCGTAGTGTTAAAACTATTACAGATGGCAGAAACGGACAGAAACGGGTTGACATAATGCGGATACACATAAAAAAGATAGTACCTGTGGGGCGGTGGATATACAGTCGTTTGAAACTTTGGCAGTGGCTGTGCGTGGTGCTGGGTATGACACTGTATGGAGCGGTTGCGTATATTCCTTTTGTACAGACAAAAGCACAGGGGTTACACTCACAATTTATGGCAAAAACCGGCTTGCAGGTGAAACACCTGTTGCTCGAAGGCAGAAAAAACACTGACACATCGGCTGTCGTTGCCGCTATTGGCTTAAAAAATACGCAGATGTCCATATTTTCCATCGATGTATCGGCGATTCAACAGCGGTTGGAAAATTTGGGCTGGGTGAAAAATGCCAGCGTATCACGGATATTTCCGGATACCTTATATGTGGTGATACAAGAACGGGTGCCGGTTGCCGTGTTACAACGACAAAGCATATTTACCCTTATCGACATAGACGGGTTTCATATCAGCAATGACAACATAGAAAACTTTGCCGATTTAAAAGTGCTGATAGGCGATGGGGTGGAAGGGCAGGTGGCAGCGTTTTTTGACCTTATCAACACAGATGAACGATTGGCATCGATGGTTACCTCTGGGGTGTATATATCGAATCGCCGCTGGGATATTATCTTACAAGGGGGCATTCGGGTACAAATGCCCGCCGAAAATCCTGAACAGGCTTGGCAAGTGTTACGCAAATTGGCATGGGAAAAAGATGTGCTTGCCCGTCCGATTGTGGCTATTGATTTACGGGTTAAGGGGCGGGTAAATATGCAAATAAAGTCAAAAGACAAGGATAAATCCACATGATTATGGCTATTGATATTGGTAGGTATAAAGTGTCATGTGCGGTAGCAAAGGTAGATAAAAATGGGTTTGTGGTTATCGACACCGCAGCGATGATGCAGTCGAGCGGTTTTGAAAATGGCGTGGTCACCAACCAAGAAATGGCGGTCGATACCCTTCGTCGTATTATCCAAAAAACCCGCCACCAATCGTCGAAAACAATCAGCCAAGTGTGGTGTACCGTATCCGGATTGCAAGTAACCAGTGCATGGGTGCAATCGCAAACGCCTATTACCAATGGGTATGTATCGAAACATCACATACATACGGTTATCGGTCAGTGTATGGATGAAATGAAACACGACAACCTCGATAACAACCGGGATTTTTTGCATATTGTTCCCCATACATATATGGTCGATAAGGTCGCCACCAAACACCCGTTTAAGATGGCGGGCAAGATATTACTGGCCCATGTGTTGGTATGTCGAGGCGATGCAACCGTGTTAAAAAATATCGAATCTGTGTTCGAAGATTGTAATACCAAGCTGACTTGTATTGCTGTGGACGGGTATATGTCGGGGCTGGCGGTATTAGAACAACAGGAGCTAGATTTAGACTATGCCATGTGCCTAGACATGGGCGATTCTACCACTGCTGCCAGTTTGTTTTATCAAGGGGCATTGGTGTGGTGTAAGAACTTTGATTTTGGGGCAGGCTATATTACCGAACGGATTATGAATACAACCACCATGAATCGCCAAACCGCCGATAGCCTTAAAAAACGAGCCACCGTAGTACTAGACGACCTGCCGCATGCGGACGCCCATCGCCCTTTGGTGTACGATCGCATGGGCGAACAAGACACACAATATCACATCACACTAAGGGAGATTAGTACGGCTATGGTGTCCGAATATACCAAAGCATTCAAGATGATAAAAGATACCATTCCCGCCAATTTTGGACATATTCGCCGGGTGGTACTCACTGGTGGCGGGTCGCAAACCAACGGCATCAGCCGATTGGCAGCGGAGGTAATGGACGCCCATGTACGGATCGGTAGCCCCCATAATGTGGTGTTAAATGGCAGCCAAAAACACATGATAAGTGCCGCCCTTATCGGTTTGATAAAATACAGCCAAACCCATCTATCCCTAGACAGTCAAGCGTATATCCGCACCCATAACATGGAGTATACGGGCAGCTTATTGTCCCGCCTGTCCCAGTGGTTTCGGGACAACATTTAAATCACACTTTTTTTAACACCAAGCTGATACTGTTGATACAATACCGCAACCCGCCCATTTCTGTGGGACCATCATCGAACACATGCCCGAGATGGGCATCACAGGTATGGCATTTTACTTCGGTTCTTGGGCGATCGATTAAAGTATTATCGGCGTGTTCGGACAAGGTACTATCTGTTACGGGCTTGGCAAAGCCGGGCCACCCACAATGGGTGGGGAATTTCATATCGCTGTGAAACAACGGTGTATCGCAACACGCACAGTGGTACATGCCCTCGTCATATGTGTCATTATACTGTCCCGTATACGGGCGTTCCGTACCGCTCAGGCGGGCAACATTGTACAATTCGGGGGACAACAGCCGCTGCCACTCCGCATCAGATTTGCGTTTATCAGGTTTGGTGGTATTCATGTTGCTATTGTACATGAAAAAAATAGGAAGGTCAATACGAACCTTCCTAATATTAAGAGTTAAAATGAAAAATTAAACTTTGTCGTGGAATTCCGGATATGCCCGCAATCCCGTTTCAGAAATATCCAAACCGGCAACCTCTTCTTCTTCTGATGCCCGGATACCAACGGTGAGTTTGATAATGGTCAAGGCAATAATCGAAGTTACAATAACGAATGCCCCAGCAATGACTATGCCGGTCAGCTGGGCAATGAAAGACCCATTGCCAAGTATACCCACCGCTAATGTCCCCCAGATACCGGCGAACAAGTGTACGGGAATGGCACCGACAACATCATCGATCTTTAACGATGCCAACAATCCGGTGCCAACGGTCGCCAAGATACCGCCAACAGCCCCAATAAAGATAGCAGCCGTTGGGTTAAACGCATCGGGGGCACCGGTGACAGAAACCAAGCCTGCTAACGCCCCGTTTAATACCAGTGTAACATCCACCGTACGGGTCAAAGTGTACAAGAATAGGAATGTGGCAACCACACCTGCTGACGCCCCAAGTGTTGTGGCTACAAAAATGTTGCCAACGGCGGTAACATCTGCATAGGAGCCGATTGCCAATTGTGAACCGCCATTAAATCCATACCACCCCATCCACAAAATAAGTGTCCCCATAGTCACCATCGGCACATGCGAAGGCACAAATTTATGGGCTGTTTCCTTGTCGAATCGCCCTTTGCGAGCCCCCAGCATCAACACCCCCACAAGAGCCGCCCAGCCGCCAGTAGAGTGTACAATAGTGGTACCGGCAAAATCAGAAAAGCCAATAGACGACAGGTATCCCCCGCCCCAAGTCATGGCACCAACCATCGGATAAATCAAACCGGTCAGCACCAGTACAAACAGCATAAAGCCAATAATTTTAATCCGTTCTGCCACCGCACCAGAAACAATAGACGCCGTTGCCGCTACAAATGTCAATTGGAAGAAAAAGTCCGCCATGCCGGAATAACCGCCAATTTCTGACGGTGTGTCCGTGCCATCGGCACCTACGAAAGCCCCACCTAGCGAACCGATAATCGATCCCACATCCGTATACATAATGGAAAATCCCCAAGCATAATAGACAATCGCCGATAAAGCAAAAACGGTGATATTTTTTAAACAGATAACAGAGGCGTTCTTAGACCGTACAGACCCCGCCTCGAGCATGGTAAACCCTGCCTTCATCCAAAATACCAGCAAACCGGATATAAGCATGGCAAAAGTGTTTAAAACATATGCGGTCTCCACATGTACATCACTCGCCATAGCCCCCACAGGCATTGCCAACAGTACGCTTGCACCTAATATTTTCTTTAATACTAATATTTTCTTTAACATTCGAAATACTCCTTTCATCGATTTCGTAACACGCTTTACATGTGTTTTATTTATGCAAGATATGTGCCAATACTATAATATAGGTGATGTTGTACAAAATGGTTGATTATGGGGTATCGCTTGACTGGTGGGGCGTACTTATATGTTCGTCCCTAGTTTTGCCCAAAAATTGTGCTTTTTGATTATATTTAAGGCATTTTCTGCACATTTTTTGCGTTTGTATATGCCAAAACAACAGGCACCACTGCCCGAAATAGCCACATAATCGGCATTTGTAGCATATATACTATTTAGACACTGTTGCACCTGCGGGTACAGGGATACACATACGGGCATCAGGTCGTTTTGCCCTTGTTGTAGCACTTTGATAAATGTGTCATAATCCATGTTGTCGGGTATGTTGGGGGCGGTGGAAAATGTACCGTGTGTGGCAAAGTGCTTATATATGTGGGGGGTCATAATCGATATGCGGGGACAGGCTATAACCACATAATACCGGGGCAACCGTACGGGGGTAAAGCGGTCGCCAATACCGGTCATAACCCCGTGTTGTTGATAATAACACACGGGGACATCCGCCCCTAATGCCGCCATATTTTTATCTGTGGGGCGGGGTGTGTGCCACAATTTTGTCAAGGCGTTAAGGGTTGCCCCAGCATTGCTGGATCCGCTGCCAATACCGCCGCCAACGGGGAGAATCTTGTGGATATGCACCGCACACCCATATGAATCACAAGGGCGAATCATGTCGATAGCCCGGGCGACCAAATTATCGCTGCTGATGGGGGTAAGGTGGCAAAAATCGCCGCTGGTGGTGATGTCGATGGTGCCGTTGGTATTGGGGACAAGGGTTATGGTATCGCAAATATCCACAAACGACACCAACGATTCTATAAGGTGATAGCCCGCAAATGGGGCGGTGCGTTTTTTGCCGACAATGTGCAAACTTAAATTCAGCTTAGCGGGCGTATAAATCTGCATGCAGGGTGTTTATTTTTTGCTGTACTGAGGTGCGATCCAAGTCTTCTTCTTCCGTATCTAGCAACGCCCGTTTCCATTGTACCAACGCTTCACGGTGTCTGCCTAAGGCAAAGTATATGTCGCCCAAGTGGTCGTTAATCACCCCACTCATGGGCAGGGTTTCAGAGGCTTTTTCCGCATAAAACAACGCCTTATCGTACTGTTTGATATGGTAGTACGCCCACCCAACGCTGTCGGCGATATAGGCGGTTGAGGATTTTTCGTAAGCAACTTTTAACTTTTCCAAGTTCTGTTGAATATCGATGTCGTGGATAATTTCCGTATATGCCAAATAATTGACCACTTGTGGATCGTCATCGGATTTTGCAATGGCTCTGTTTAGGGCATCACGGGCAAGGGCAATTTTGTTTTGTCGTTCATAGGCAATGCCCAATCGGTACCAATAGTTCCAATCGTCCGCTAAGACATTGTCTTTGTTTGCCCGCAACAAATGTTTTTCTGCTTGGGCATAGTTGTCTTCTTTTGCCGAATCGTAGGCAAGACTCATATACCACGCAGGGCTAGAGGTTGTGATACGATTAAGCACCGTCTGTTTAGCGTCTGGGTCGCTAATATTTTTATAAATATGTTCCATAACCCTGTCTGTTTGGGCGTTATGGGGCATATCAGCGGCGATTTTTGCCACCATGTAGTCATTTTTTGCCTGTGCATGACTAATAAGCAGTGTATATCGTATAGGCAGACTGTCCGGTGATATATACGCTGCCAATTGCAACATAGCTGGATCGTTCGGGTACACATCCGCCAACAAATCCCCTATAACTCGATACAGCACACGGGTATTTTTTATCGGCGACACCGTGTCTAATCTGGGGGCAACATCTGGTATCTTTTCCCGTAAAGCGGCTTTCATCGCCGTATCGTCTTGATATGTGGCGATTAAATACATCATCGAATACGCCAATCGCTGATCGGTTTTGCTTAATAATGCGTATGCGTCATTTAGTTTATTGCGTTTCAGGTAATCGATGGCGATAATCATCTGGGCAATAACTGAGGAATCTTTGACTCTTTGTGCTAAAACAACAGCATTTTTGGTATCGCCTACCAACAACGCATTGGTGATAACCGCATGGTAATTAAGCGATTTAAACTGTTGTATACGGGGGGTATATTGGGCGTACAGTTGTGCCAAATAGGCGTGGTCTCGTTTTGTAACGGCAACATTGTAGCGTAAAAACAGCTGGATATTTTGCACATCGTCGATTTTAGAATCGTCCGCCCAAGCAGCCCCCACACAAATGGCTGTCGCCAACATGTATAAAGGTCTTAACAAATAGATTTTTACAAGTAATTTCACAGTATTGTACAGTCGTAAGTATGATTATTTCCTTTTGCCCTATGCAAACACAATCGCATTATAAACAAAAAGGTTGACTTTGTCAAAAACATTTATTATAACTTTTGTAATTTATTACTTACCACAAGGAAAAAAGCCGATGAAAGTTGCAAGTTCGTTAAAAACTTTAAAAAACCGTGACAAGGATTGTCAAATTGTCCGCCGTCGTGGGCGGGTATATGTTATTAACAAAAAGAATCCCCGATTTAAAGCCCGTCAGGGGTAGTTCTTTGTGTACGAAGGTTTTTGTAATCACATATTAAGATGGGATTAATAGCGGTTGCAACCGCTGAGGGCGTAAGCCCGATGTGGTGCTCGATGCGGGGGGGAGTGCGTGTGGTATTTTGTCGTGCGAAGCACGGTAAAATCCACACTAAACGCACGGGGGGCGAAGCCCCCTAGACTCACTCACGAACAAGCCGCAAATGCAAATCAACCAGTACAATCATACTCCATGACACAGACGGTTTTATCCGAGTCATATAAATTCGATAATCGCATCGATTTCTACGGTTACATTGAATGGTAGCGAGCTGGCACCGGTTGCCGCCCGTGCGTGCGATCCGATGTCTTTACCAAACACTGCCACCATTAAATCGGACGCTCCGTTGATGACTTTCGGCTGGTCTGTGAAAGTGTCGATGGCATTGACAAAACCGCCCAATCGCACCACTCGAGTCACCCGATTTAGGTCGCCGATTGCCGATGTCACTTGGGCAAGGATGTTAATGGCACAGGCTCTGGCGGCGTTTATGGCGTATGCTGTGTCCACATCTTTACCCACTTTGCCGATGAATCTGTCGTCGCCTAACACTGATATTTGCCCAGAAATAAAAATTTGGTTGCTGGCAATCACATACGGCACATAATTTGCCGCTGGGGCGGCTGCTTCGGGCAAGACGATTCCTAGTGCGTCGAGATTTTGGTGTACTGTCATGTTATGTCCTTTCTGTACTGTTATAAATGGGTGCGATGAAATACAAAGCGGGTGTCCGATGATTCGGAGGGTATGTATGTATATCCACCGCTATTAAAATCTTTCAAACCGTCCAGCGTAGCGATTCGGTTTTGCAAAATATACCGTGCCATCATCCCCCGGGCTTTCTTAGCGGAAAATGAGACGATTTTAGCGGTGCCATTTTTGACTTCTTTAAACACCATATCGATATAAGGCACCGTTAGCTGTTTGCGGTTTAACACTTTGTTATATTCGTTGCTGGCACAGTTGATAACAGCAGACGGGCGGGTTTTTTCTGCATCTGTGTTAATGGCTTGGGTAACGGTATCTGTCCAGTATGTATACAAATTTGCCCCCGCTGGGTTTGGCAATTTGATACCCATTTCTAACCGATAGGCTTGGATTAAGTCCAACGGTCTTAACGCCCCATACAGCCCGGACAAAATCCGCAAGTGGTGTTGGGCATAGTGCAAAGTGTCCGCATCGAGGGTAGGGGCGTCTAGTCCCGTATAAGTATCGCCGGCAAACGCCAACACCGCCTGTTTGGCGTTGCTTAGGTCAAAGGGGGTGCAAAAGTCTTTAAACCGCTGGACATTTAAATCCGCCAGCGAATCAGATATTTTCATCAGCCGTTTTAAATCGCTTGCACTTAAACGGTGTGCCAATGCCACCAGTCGCTCCGCCTGTGGCAAAAATGCAGGTTGGGTAAAATCCGCATACGGGCGGTCGCTATCCATATCGAGTTTCTTAGCTGGGGATAGTATAATCAACATTGTTCGAAAATCCTTATTGTGATAGTATGGTTATAAACACATGCGATAATATCATTATCTGTGGTATGTTGCAATATCTTTATAGGGGAAAAAGGACGGTGATAGTATACGGCATCAAAAATTGTGATACGGTAAAAAAAGCGTTAAACGCATTGGATAGCAACAACATTACATACGATTTTATCGACATAAAAAAGTGTGTCCCAGACACCCACACTTTGCAACACTGGTGCGACACAGTAGGGGAGGAGGCGTTGGTAAACACTCGAGGCACCACATGGCGGCAATTGTCAGATGCGGATAAACACCACGCCAAACAACAGCCGATTCCCTATATACAGCAAATGCCAACCCTGATGAAACGCCCGATTATCGTCCATGACAACGGCGACATTACCGTTGGTTTTACCGCACAGGTACAGCAAAAACTACAGATATAAAAAACACACAAAAAAAACCCTTGAAAAAATATGCAAAACCTTTTATAAATCCGATTGTATTGGGATGTAGCCAAGTGGTAAGGCATCGGTTTTTGGTATCGTGTATCGTAGGTTCGAATCCTACCATCCCAGCCAGTACACAAACCACCTGTTATACAGGTGGTTTTTTTTGTGTGCGAATGTGTTTTTATGGGGGTATTCCCCCGCACACCGAAACCCGTTTCGGGGCTTGTTAGGCATCGCATTTACATCCTAATCGTGAAACTGTATATGTATATATGATAAATGTTATATACATATTGTAAAAATATTTTATAGACCTTATGGATTTTTTGTGGTATAGTGGCATTTAGAGTGTTGCTGTATTTTGGACACATATGGCGTTATTAGTATTAGTATTTTTTTTTTTTTCGTACTGAATTTAGGAATTGGAGCAATAAGGAAATGACAAAAAAATCTATAAGGTTCGCCCTGTTAGCTGTTTCTGCTTTGGGCACTGGTGGTATGGCGTTTGCTAGTGGCTTGCCACAAGGGGGCGTGGTACAGGAGGGGGCGGCTGGTATCCAGTATAGCGGCGATACCCTGAACATAAATCAGCAATCGGATAAAGCGGTTATCAGTTGGAAAAACTTTTCTGTGGGTAGGGATAACACGGTAAACTTTAACCAACCCAGTAGCGATTCGGCAACCTTAAATCGGGTTACTGGGGATTTTACTTCGGAGATTGCCGGGCGGATTAACAGTAACGGCAGTGTGTTTTTGGTCAATCCCAATGGCATACTGATTACTGCAGATGGGGTTATCGATACGGGCGGTTTTGTCGCCTCGACTCTCGACATCGACAACAATGATTTTCTCAATGGCGATTATACATTTACGAAAAATGGTAAAAGTGGGGTCGTTTCGAATCGGGGGCGTATTTCGGTCGATGATGGCGGTTTTGTGGCGTTGTTAGGTGGGGCGGTTAAAAATGAGGGTACGGTGCGAGCCCTTGTGGGCAAAGTGGGTTTTGCCGGCGGCGAAAAGATTGTCATGTCGTTTGGCAACAACGATTTTTTACGGGTCGAGGTGCCTACGGACAAGTGGCACACCCTAACCGATTCGCAAGGCAATAAAGTTGCGGCTACCCTTGATTTAAGCGGTGAGATCGATTCACGGGGGGGATTTATCGACATAACCGTTGCCGATGCCTCCGATATTTTACGACAAACTATTTCGATCGATGGTGTTGTATCGGCAAACACTGTGTCTTCCACAGGCGGGGTTATATCGATTAGTGGCGGTACGGTGGGCATTACCGGCAACGGACGAATCACCGCCGATGCGGACTATGGCAACGCTGGGACTATTGCCATCGATGCGGATACGATCGACAGCAGCGGTACGGTGTCTGCAGTGGCACAAAATGGCACTGGAGGAAAAATTAAAATATCATTACAACACGGGGCAAACCTAAACGCTGGTAGCCGTTTTGATGTGTCCGGTGGCAGCAAAGGCGGCAGCTTGTCGTTTATTGGCGGTTTAGGCAAACAGGGTACAAAAATATTGGGTTCTGCAGATTTTAAGGCGGATAGTACGGACGGTAGCGGCGGCACTATCGACATCAGCACCAAAGGCGGCTTGGTGGGGCTGTTGTCCGGCACTGTATCGTCAGCGGGAAAAACTCAAGGCGGACGGGTGCGTCTGGGCGGGGCGTTTCAAGGTGGGGCGTACACCCCGAAAACCAGCCCACTCGATAAACGCACCCAAGATTTATTTGTAACCCGTTGGGGGGATAATAGTTCCCTTGTTCGTGCTGGTAAAACTTCGTTAGGTACGGGTGTACGAATCGATGTGTCGTCCCAATCGGGTACGGGCGGTACAGCGATATTATGGGCGGATAACACAACAAACAATTATGCGGCTATCGATGCCACCGGCAGCACCAGTGGCGGAGCGGTGGAAATATCGGGCAAGCAACAAGTCGACAGCTTCGGTTTAAAACGGGTCGAGGCGGGTAACGGGGTGATTTTACTCGACCCGAAAGATGTTGCCATTACAAGAACGGTCAATGTCGTATCACAGGTAAATAAAATTGCATCCGGTTCTAAGGGCAACAAATTTGGATATAGTACAGCGTTAAGCGATGATGGCAAAATACTGGCGGTCGGTGACCCTTATGACGATACGGGAGGCAGCAATAGGGGGGCGGTGTATATCTATAAGATTGGTCAAAGCGAGTGGGGAAGAACCGTATCCTCCATCGGTAAAATTAGACATGGCAGTAAGATTGGCATTAAAGCGAGGGATATTTTAAAACTAGATAACAACGATAATTTTGGCTACAGTGTGGCGTTAAGTGCCGATGGTACCAAGTTGGCTGTCGGTTCTCCCAGCTATGATTATTATGATGGCTATAGTTCTGATGCGACAGACAACAGAGGGGCGGTATTTCTGTTTCAAATTCGGCATGCGGTTAATCCGTATAATAAGATATTGGGGGACTTTAAAACCAAGCTGACACATCGTACGCATGGCATTTCCATATCAGAGTATGATCGCTTTGGCACAGCTGTATCGCTCAGCGATGATGGGTCAAAATTGGCTGTCGGAGCGGAAGATGCGGCACATTATGTTGTAAGTGAACGCAGTGATTCTAGTACTCTCTATCATGGGGGTGTGGTATGGCTGTTCCATGTAGGCACAGACTGGAAACAGGTAGGCAAAAACATAAAGTCGACCAAAATTACACACCTCACGGATAAATGGTGGGATAATACAGATAGGGTTGGTAGTAGCGTGTCGTTTAATAATGATGGGACAAAATTGGCTATTGGGGCACATGGTGATTACCAAAATAGCGGGGCGGTGTACTTATACACGGTTGCGTACAGCAACAACAAACCGTCTGCCACCTATGTAACAAAACTTATACACAGCGATTCGCAAAAGCAGGATAGGTTTGGCGATGCGGTCGCTCTCAATAGCAGCGGCACCAAATTGGCGGTCGGTGCCCCAAGCCATGATAGCGGTTTCCCGGGCAATATTGAGGAAAACAGTTCTAATTTCGGGGCGGTATATCTGTATGCTCTTACGGCGGATGTGTGGGCTGGTAAAACGGATCCCATCCTTAAGAACAAGGTCGAAATCGTATGGCGGGATGGGGCGAAGACCAAACCCAATTTTGGCGTGTCTGTGTCCACATATAAAGAAACTTTAAAGCAATTTCAATTGAAACAGGGGCATAATTTCGGGGCGTCCGTGTCTTTCAACGGCGATGGTACCCAGCTGGTGGTTGGAGCGACGGGGGATAGCGGTAAGGGCAGTGTGTATTTACTATCCGTTCCCGCTGATATGGTCGGTAATGTCGTCGACGAATCGGTGGCGATACAAGATAAATTAAATGGCGGCACAGCGGTAACACTTGTTGCCAGCAACACCATTACCATAGACACCGATATAATAGCGACAAACACAGCTAGTGGCAAGACGCCGGGCAAACTTACCTTAATCGCCGGTAAGTCGATTGTCATTAACCAAAATGTAAAAGTTAAGGGCGGATTGGTACTCAAAGCCAATGACGCCAGTGCCGATAATACGGGCTTTGCCATAAAAGATCGGGACACAGGCAAAGCAGAAATCACCGTTAAAACAGGCAAAACCATATCCGCCGGCGATGGTGATCTGATTATCAAAATGCTAACCGGCAGCGGTGCCGCTAATACCCCCGCCAACAAAAAACAAACGGGAAAAATCACCGTTTGGCAAGCGGACGGCAACCGAGTCAGTATCGTATACACCGGCACAACAGCCAGCGGATCGGAGTCGAAAATTGTCATTCTAAACAACGGGCGTATAAAAGCCACCGGCAACCACGACAAAGGCGAAGTGGCTATCGCACTCAAAGCCGACATATTCGACAACCGATCGAACGCTACCGCCTTGACCATCGATGACAATACGGGCGACAAAGGACGCTACTTGGTGTGGACAACAACACCGGCACATAACAAAATGGGGGGTGTAAACGATTATGGCTTTGTGCAATTTAACAAGGCATTCGATACCGCAAAGGGCGATTTCCAATCCAATACAGCCGATGTCTCCGGCGATAAAAAAGAAAAATCCGCTTTTGTATATAGCGTGAATCCCACACTAGGGCTAACGGTAACAGATAAAAGCAAACAAAAACAATATGACAGCACTTCTGCCGCCCCAACCGCCAATAGCAACAATATAAAATTTGTAAACGATACAGTTGGGGGGTTAAAATTCAAAGTGGGCGGCTTGGCAGACAACACAGACGCCAACAAACATTTTAACTTTAATGCCACCGTAAGCAGTGTCAAAGGTACATTCTATGACTCGACCGGTACCAATGTCGTAGAACATGTGGGCACCAACCTAACCATAAAGTATGATTCCGGACATACGGTAAGCCTTAAGGACGGCAACAACAAAACCGTGTATGGTCTCAGTACCCCGCCCCTTACCAATGTTACCGGTGCATCGATTACCCCCCGTAGGCTGTACCTGTACGGCAGTGAACTGCAAGTGAAAAACCCTGTTGGCGTTGGCAAGATCGGAAAATATCCTCATAACTTAGACATGTATTATGACGGCACTACGGATGTGGATATGGCGATACGCCCCGGCAACGATGGATTCGGTCATTTTTCTACAAAACCCGGTGGCAAAGGTGAAAAATTAAGGGGCGACAGCGTGGCTTTAAAAATAGAACCCGGGGCGTTTAGACGCTGGCATAAAGGGGTTACAAGCTATGTAAGTGTATATCTTAACGATGTTACAAAAATTACACTCACCGGCAGCGATAAAGATAACTATGAATTGTATTTAAGAAGACATTATGCACACAACGAAATAAAGGTAAGCACCCTAAAAAAAGGCAATACCGCAGATGTAGGCATATTTGTCGTGGTGCAACCAAGACGCCTTGTTCTCGATGTAAAAGAATTGACCGCTTTTAGCCGTCCCTATAATGGGGAAGTCGACGCTTTCGTAACCGTCAACAACAAAAAAGATGGGTTTAACGACAGCACCGACAACAACAAAGGTGTTGTAAACAATGATAATGTCAAACTGAATCCTATCAACGGTGGTGATGTTGGTAGCAATGCGTTTAAGTATGTGGATAAACATGCAGGTTCAAACAAACAAATGTCCATCGATAATGCCAACGCCCTAAAATTAACGGGTGCAGATGCAGGAAACTATATTTTATATGTGGCCGATATGGCGGGCAACGAGGTGCGTCCCAAAACAAATATGCAAATAAAAGATTTAAAGGCCCCCATCACCCCCAGTAAGCTGTACTTAAAAATATCCGACTTCGAAGTAAAGGGAGCAAATAGCGTATCAGGCAAACAAATATACGATGGCAATACACAAGCGGATGTAGGCTTAAAAAGCGACAACCACAAAGGTTTTGATACGGGTACAGGCGTGGGCGAAAAAGCCCCCAACGATACAGTGATACTCAATATTGCCGCCGGGGCGTTTAAATATGCCACTGCCACAGCTGGCAGCGGCAAAAGTGTGCTGTTTGCCAATGTCAATGGCATTACACTAAGCGGTGCGGACATCAAAAACTATGAACTGTACATAAAAGCCACCGATACGAAACTCAGCGATGTGTCTGCGGGTACAGATACAACCATAACAGGGGAAATCAGCAAACGCCCGTTAATTCTTGATGTTAGCGAATTAAAATTGGCGGGGCGTGCGTATGATGGCACCAAAACAGCCACCGTAACTGTGGATACAGATGCGGACAGTGCCAACGATGGCTTTGACGACAGCACCGCCAACAACACGGGCAAAATCGGCAATGGGGTCGTAAACCTAGTCATAAATAATAGCGGTGCCATCGGCAGTCGATCGTTTAAACATGCAAATAAAAATCGGGAAACAGGCAAGCAAATATACATCGATAACGCCAGTACACTTACATTATCGGGGGCAGCAGCAGGCAACTACGAACTGCATGTTATCGAGGATAGGGGCGTTGGCAGTCCAAATAGGTATATTGTCAAGAAAAAAGCAAACGATATAACGGTTAAAGATTTAAAATCCGACATCACCCCCCGGGTGTTAAAACTGGACGGTAGCGAATTGGTGGCGAACAAGCGTGATTATAATGCCAACGCAAATGTGGTCGTAACTGTAGGCAACAGCGGCAATACGGACGGCTTTGCCGCCAAAAAAGACTCGGACAATTCGGGGCTTATCGCTTCTGATACAGGTGTCTCCCTAAACATACAAAGCGGTGCATTCGCATACGCTAATGCAGATGCAGGCACCAACAAGCAAATTCAGATTAAAGACTATCAAAAGATCACCCTAAATGGCAATACTAGGGGGAACTATGTCCTAAAAGTACTCAATGCCACAAATAATGCGGTTGTCGATCTTGATAACAGCAATAATGTGCAAGTCAAAGGACTAACAGGCACCATCGACCCAAAACCCCTAAACCTAAAAATGAGCGACTTGGATGTAATGGACCGACAATATGAAAGCGGTAAACTATTCGCCCCCGTGTATATCAAAAGCGGTAAAGGCTTTGATAGCAACGGTCTGCTGGCGGGGGAGGGAGCCGTAACATTAACAATAAATAACGGGGCATTTGTATACGCCGATGATGCAATAGGATCGGGCAAACCCATATTCATCGGTGATACAAACAAGTTTACACTGAGTTCCCAAAATTACAAATTGCAATACAACTCCCAAGATCTTGTTTCTAATACACCCACTGGAAAGACAGGTACTATTTTACGATCCACAAGATCTGGCGGTGGTAACGAATTAGGAAACCCCGATGGCAGTGACGGCGGTGGCGGTGGCGGCGGTGGCGGCAATGCAGGTGCCGGTATCGTCTTGTTAGGTGCCGGTGCTGTCGTAGTGGTAAACAGCGGTATCATAACAGCAGCAGCAGCGGGGGCAGCAGGGGCAGCAGGGGCAGCAGCGGGAGCCGCAGGCGGTGCTGGTGCAGCAGGGGCAGCAGGGGCAGCAGGGGCAGGGGCAGCGGGAGCCACAGGTGGTGCAAGCGGTGTATTAGGCGTCCCGCTTGGCAGCATCGAAACCATCTTTAACAGCGGCATATACGCCCACCTGAATGGTATCAAAATGCAGGCAATCTCCCACCCACAGGATACACAGCCAAAACGGCTATCCATATTTACCGCCCCCACCCCCCAAAAGGTAACATACAAGGTAAAATACACCACCACATACGACCTAGTGTTCCTTGCAAAAAACATCAAGACACAAAAAGTGGTACCCTTGTACGAATGGGATGAAAAGTTGTACGAAACCATTAAACAAATATTCGTACAGCAACCCACACCAACGGGCAAAACCGCTGTTGGCGGTGTGAAAAAGGGATCGTCCGAAACTTAATAAGTAGGTGTCATTGGGGGGTATCGGGGGGTAAAATGGCGACCGCTCTTGTGAAGCCTGCAGATGCCCCTTTGATGTTAAACGGAAAACAGGCAATTATAAATCCTGTGCTAGGCAGTTTGTCTAGGTTTGCCAATTTTTCCATGTGGCAATATCCGATGTCTATGCTGGTGCGGTGTCCTTCCCATATGAGACTTGGGTCTTTGGTTGCTGCATAGCGTTTGGCGGTGATGCTAAATGGGGCGTCCCAGCTCCACGCATCTGTGCCCGTTACCCGTACGCCTTGTTCCAGTAAATACAGGGTTGCCTCCCGTCCCATGCCACAGCCGCTGTGTAGGTAATCGTCGTGTCCGTATCGTTCGCCTGCCGCCGTGTTGACGACCACAATGTCCAACGGTTGCAAAGTGTGGTCGATTCTGTGTAATTCCCGCTGCACATCCTTAGCGGTTACCAGATAGCCATCGTCAAAATGACGAAAATCCAGTTTTACCGCTTGATTATAACACCATTCTAGGGGGACTTGGTCGATAGTTATCGACTTTTGTCCGCCATTCATTGTCGAGTGATGGTGATACGGAGCGTCTAAATGGGTGCCATTATGCGTATATACGGTCAATTTTTCAATCGCCCAGCCCTCGCCATTGGGCAAGTCTTGCTGGTGCAGACCGGCAAACATGCCTGTCAGCTGGGCGGCGGATTGTTGATGGTCGATGTATTCTATTTCTGGCAACATAAACGGCGGATCAGAGGCGATGCCCATTTCTAGGGGAACGGAAATATCAATCAGTGTTTGGGGCATGGGCATTGTCCTCGTGTTGTCATAATAAAGCGGTGGTAATAGCCGGGAATGCTAAGACAATCAATAAGGCACCCACCATAACCCCTACAAACGGCATCGCCCCGACAAAAATATCCCACAGGCTAATCGAATCATCGTTTAAAGTGGATTTAATCACATACACAGATAATCCAAACGGCGGCGTCAAAAGTCCGATTTCGACCGCAATAATTGTTACAATGCCAAACCACACCAAATCTACTTCATAGGGGTGTAACACCGGTAAAATCAACGGTACCAAAATCAGCAAAATCGACGACGAATCGAGTATCATGCCCAGCACAATGGCAATGCCTATATAAATGGCAATAATCCCCCACAATCCTAAATTGGCATCGGTGGCCAAACTGCCGAACTGTGTGGGCAGACCGGAAAATGCCAACATCTTTGCGTACATTTGGGCGGCTATAAGTAAAAAACATACGGATGCGGTGACTGCTCCGGTTTCCATCAATACATTCCAAAACCCCCTTAAAGTCAAACGCCGTTTGACTATGCCGATAACCAATGCCCCAATAGCCCCCATCGCCGCCGCTTCCACAGGCGTAAACCACCCTAAATATATACCGCCAAACACAAAAGCAATTAACACAAAAATCGGAATGCCTTTGTGTAACAATTGCGATAACGGCAGGGCGGCAATAGTAGCTGTGCTCCCCTTTGGCTGTATGCGGTTGGGTACAAGGTAAGCGGCAATAACAATACAGACGCCAAATAAAAACGCCAGCAACATCCCCGGTAACACGCCGGCGATAAACAGATGCCCGATACTTTGTTCCGTCAAAATACCGTATAAAATCAACAGCAACGACGGGGGGATTAACATGCCAAGCACACTGGATCCCGCCACCACGCCAACCGCAAACCGGGGGCTGTATCCGTGCCGTAACATTTGCGGTACAGCAATACGGGTAAACACAGCAGCCGAAGCAATGGAAATACCTGTAATCGCCGCAAATATAGCATTCGCCCCAACTGTCCCCACAGCTAGTCCGCCCCTGATTTTGCGAAAACCAGCATTCGCCACATCGTATGCGTCTTTGCCAATACCCGTTTCTGACACCACAAAGCCCATTAACACAAACAACGGTACCACACCAAAATAATAATTCGACAAAGTATCATGTACCGCCATGGCTAACAACATGCCAGACAAAGTGACATTGCCCTTAATTGCCCACACCCCCACAAACGATACAATAGTCAAAGCAAGGGCAATGTACATGCCAAAAAATACCAATATTCCCATGCCAAACAGCGAAAGTATACCAATCTCAAACGGTGTCATTGGCGGTATACCTGTTGACAATACGGACGATAAATTGCAAAATAAGCATTGCCGTACCCATAAGAATAATCAGTTTTACGGGCCATGTGGGGGCGGTAAAATCACCGATAGCACCGACGAACTGCTGGGTTGTCCACGACTTTTGCAATAGTGGCAGGGAAAACCGAAAAATCACCGCCATCATGGCGATTGCCATCATATCGATCGTGGTTTCCAGATGCTTTGCCAGTCTGGGATAGGTGCCGGTAATTTTGTTTAACACAGCATCGGAGCGAGTCAATCGCCCTGTGTTTAGGGTCGAGGGGAGCTGTAAAAACACAATTGCCACAATTGCCAAACTGACAATTTCCGGCACCCCAGCGATAGGCGACAAAAACACCCCCCGCCCAATCACATCGGCACCAATCAACAGCATAACCCCAATGATTAACAGCGACCCGATAATATTTAAAGTCTGAGTGCATATGTTAATAACCCGCAACACCATCATCTGTCCCAATCCCGCAACGGGGTAGCCCCTGCTTTTCGCATTTCTGACATGTATACATTTAAGATTTTGCTTGCCGGCTTGCCTTGTGCGTCTAAAGTGGTTGCCCAATTTTGGGCAATATTATCCATATCATTTGCCCATTGTTGCCGCATTTCAGGGCTGGCATCGGTGACAGAAACCCCTAGCGACTGCAATTTTTCGAAAGTGGATTTTATCGCACTGTCTAGTGCTGTAATATACCACAAAGCGGCACTGTTGGCGGTTTGTTTTAAAATCTGTTGCACTTCTGCAGGTTGGCTGTTGTACCAATCGCTGTTGACGCCAATACCGCCGGCGAACTGTGCCCCCAACCCAAATCGAGTAATATAGGGGGTTACTTCGTGTAATTTACTAGGCAGTACAGCGGAGGCAAAGACAATCGCCCCGTCAAATACGCCAGTGGAAATAGCATTATAGTAAGTGGTTAAATTCCCAGATACCCCAACGGCGTCGGTGCCAGATAACCAATTGACCGCCGCCCCCGGGGCACCGATTTTACGCCCTCTTAGGTCTGCCAGACTGTTTACGGGAAAGTTGGTCAACAACATATAATCGTCGACCACAACCGTTCCGCCCAAATAAGTAATGTTGTTTTGCGTGTAGGCTTTGTTTATATCGGCGTTTGTCTTGTGTAAGCTATCGGCGACCTGTTGCACTTTGTGGATGTCATCGCTGACAAACGGCGTGTAATAGGTTACATTTTGTACCGCCAGTTTTGCCGGGTCAAACAGACTCCATACAGTGCCTGCTTCTGCAATGCCTTGTCCGACAATTTCCAATTCTTCACCCACTTTGGCGATAGTGCCCCCGTATTGTTGGTCGATTTTAACTGTGTACCCTTTGGCTTGTAGTTTTTTGGTGACTTCTGGTACAAAGTGTTCAGACAGCATTTTTACCCAACGAAATACCGGCGGATGCCCCGCTACAAGGGTCATGTTAAAGGTCTTGGCAGCCGCAGCGGGGGCAAACGACATCACCATTGCTATGGCACCAATAAGTATAGGTTTTAAAATCATGGTTGTTCTCCTAACATGTTGTTTATATGCGTTTTAAAAAGCCACCTGATCGCCCCCTTTGAGGTTGAGCATGTGCCGGGCTTCGTCTGGGGTTGCTATGTCTAGGGATAGATCCGCAAGTAGGTTTTTAATCTTTGTAACCTGTTCGGCGTTGTTTTGGGCAAGTTTGCCTTTGGCAATATACAGGCTGTCTTCCAGTCCTACCCGTACATTGCCGCCCATAATCGCAGCGGTCGTACAAAACGGCATTTGGTCACGCCCCGCCGCCAGTACAGACCAATGATACCCATCGCCAAACAGCCTATCGGCGGTGCGTTTCATAAATATCAAGTTGTCGATGTCGGCACCAATACCGCCCATAATCCCAAACACGAATTGTAAGAAAAACGGCGGTTTTACCAGCCCTTTTTTGACAAAATACGCCAAATTATACAGGTGTCCCACATCGTAACATTCGTGTTCGAATTTCACATGGTGTTGCTGCCCCAGCTGTTCGAGAATATAGGCAATATCCCGAAAAGTGTTGCGGAAAATAAAGTCATCGGATTGGCGGATAAAGTCTTGTTCCCAATCGTATTTCCAACTGTCATAATAGTCCGCCACAGGAAACAAAGCGAAATTTATCGACCCCATATTGAGCGAACACATTTCAGGTTTTAACGCAAGGGGGGCAGATATGCGGTCTTTTATGGTCATCGAGGGGCTGCCCCCCGTAGTGACATTGACAATGGCGTCAGTGGCTTGTTTTATACGGGGCAAAAACCCCATATAGTCTTTCAAGTGCGGCGATGGCATACCGTTTTTTGGGTTGCGGGCATGTACATGCAGCACAGACGCCCCCGCCTCAGCGGCGGCAATGGCTTGAGTCGCCAAATCATCAGCCGTATAGGGCAGGGCATCAGACATGGTCGGCGTATGCACGCCGCCAGTAATAGCACAAGTTAAAATAACTTTTTTTGACATTTAATTCTCTCTAGTTCGTATAATATTTTTATCTGTAATGACGGCACCTCTTTGCAGGTCATGGTGCAAGTGTAGCACATATTAAACCATATGTCAATTGTTATTTACCCGCACCATAAAAGCGTATTCTTCGGCTAACTCCCTTATAGCGTTGTACCTGCCACTGGTGCCTGCATGCCCGGCGTCCATTTGGGTTCGCAGTACAAGGGTGTTGCTGTCTGTTTTGCAATCCCGTAATTTTGCCACCCACTTCGCCGGTTCCCAGTATGTGACTCGGGGATCGGTCACGCCCGCTTGTACGAATATATGCGGGTATTTTTGACGGGTTACATTGTCGTACGGGCTGTAGCTGTCTATGTAAGTATATGCCTGTTTGTCTTTAATAGGGTTGCCCCATTCGTTCCATTCGGGCGGGGTTAAGGGCAGGGTATGGTCGCATATGGTGTTTAACACATCTACAAAAGGTACCAATGCCACCGCAGATTTAAACATATCCGGTCGCATATTAACACATGCCCCTACAAGCATACCGCCGGCACTGCCGCCCCGGATGGTGATGTTGCCCACTCCAGAGTAACCGTTGTCGACAAGGGCTGTGGCACAGGCGATAAAATCCGTAAACGCATTTTTTTTGTGCATCAATTTGCCCTGTGTATACCAATCGTATCCACAATCCATGCCGCCACGAATATGGGCATATGCGTATACAAAGCCCCTGTCGAGGAGGCTGAGAATGTGGATAGAAAAAGCGGCGGGGGTGCTGTGTCCGTAACTGCCATATCCATACAGTACGGCGGGCGTATGGGCGTTTAAGGGGGTGGTTTTTTTGTATACAATGGTCAACGGGACTTGTGCCCCGTCATCAGCGGTGGCGTATATGCGGTCGCATTGGTAGTCTTGCGGCGTGTGTCCACTGGGGATAGGTTGGGTTTTGCGTAAAATCCGCTCCCCTGTTTGCATGTTGTAGTCATAGGTATGGGCGGGGGTGGTGGGCGATGCGTAGGAAAACCGCATGATAACATCGTCATATTCCAAAATTCCCGTTAAACCCAAGCTGTACGCTTGTTCATCAAATTGTATGGGGCTATGGGTTTGTGTGGCAAAGTCGTATACGACAATACGGGGCAGGGCGTTTTGTTTTTCCATGCGTACCATGTAGTCTCGGCTGACACTTACCGATGCCAGTAAGATACCGGCGGTATGGGGAATAAACTCTGTCCAAGTGGTGGGGTCGTTGTATGTGTGTTCGGATACGCACAGCACTTTAAAATCGACCGCTCCGTCTGCGTTGGTGTGGATATAAAAAGTCTCTTGGCGGTGGCTGATGTCGTATTCGATGCCTTCTGTGCGGCGGGCAAAAACTGTAAAATCAGCGGTAGGGGTATGAGCGGGCAGTATATGGTGTTCGGCAGTAATGTGGTCGTGGGTGCTGATGACAATATACTTTTCTGATTCTGTTATGCTAACGCCTAAGAAGAATCCCGGGTCGTGTTCTGTGTATACGATAACATCGTCCGCTTGTGGGGTGCCTATTTTGTGCCGCCACACTTTATCGGGGCGGTGGGTGTCGTTTAGGGTCACATAAAACACAAAGTCATCGGCACTGGACCACACCACATCGCCGTTGGTATCGGTCAACACATCGTCGAGATCGCCTCCCGTGTGCGTGTCCAAAAATCGTATGGTATAGTATTCAGAACCTGTGGTGTCCAGCCCATACGCCATATAGCGGTGATTGTGCGAACGGGTAACACCCGCAATACCAAAATAGGCGTGATCTTTACCCATATCGTTAAAGTGCAACAATATGTCTTCGTCTTCGGTATTTTTTAAACGGCGGGCGGATATGGGGTATTGAAAGCCTGTTTCGAAGCGGGAGTAATATTCGTACTTGCCATCGGGCATGGGTAGCGATGTATCGTCTTCTTTAATACGCCCTTTGATTTCGTCAAATATCTGCTGTTGCAGGTCCTGTGTCGATGCCATAACCGCATCCGTATACGCATTTTCCGCCTGCAAATACGCCCGTACATCGCCCCGCAACACAGACGGATCCCTCATAACCTGCTGCCAGTTGTCATCTTTCAGCCAGTGGTAGTCATCCATTTTACCACTAGGCGACAGCATAGGGCGTTTATCCGCCAAGGGCGGCAAAGGGGGCGGGGATTGTTTCGGCATGGTCATAATGTGTATATCGTCAAAAAGTTAAAAAAGTAAAGTATGCCGATTATCAAGTTTTTTTACAATTTTGTCAAGCCAAACAAATTTATTAAGTATAATGGTTTTTACAGGATACTACCCAAATAACATCGTCCACAACTTGATAAACAAGTCGGTGCTTTCCGTCAATCCTACGAGACCATTTTCACATATACTGATGTTTTAAAGGTTCAGGCTTGCCAATGCCAGTATAAGGCGTTTGGCAACAATTCTTAATCAGAGATGTAATCTTGTGGACTTTTTTAGTGTCGGTTTTACACCAATATTGATATTCTTCCCATGCCTCATCTGTAAATTTAACGATATACATTACAAATGATCTGTAAACACATGCCCTTCACTATCACGAATCTGCCGATCGGCACTTCGCATTTTCTCAGCAAACTCCGGACAAGACATCAAATACACAGTTTCATCATAACAATCGTGTTGCTGATGTTGGGTACGCACAGCACTGCCACCGGCACCACGACCCGTCGATGCAGATGTTGGAGTTTGCACATTAAAAACTTTTGCCATTTATTCGTCCTCTCCTGTAAACGCTTTGCTACCAGATAGGCGGACACACCCACCCTTACCAAGCTCCATTGTAGGACATACCGTCCCCAAATGCAAGTAGAAAATATGAGTTGCAATATATTTGTGTACACTTTGCTCTATATGGTTATTTTTTATTAAGGATACTCAAATACATAAAATATGCGGACTGCCAAGTTTTTTACAATTTTGTCAAGCCAAACGAAAAAAGCGTCGAATGGGCATGGGGTAAAAAATTCTATGGATTTATTGTTTAGAGTGTTTACACTTGATTTTTTCTAAATCCCGTTGCACATGATATAGTCGCAAAATTTCTATGCTATTGTCTGTTTGCACTTCATATATAATGTAGTGTTTTAAACAACTGGGATTTACAATACGCATATTTTTATTGCTCTTTAACAATGATTTACCGAATAAAAAAGGATGTTTTGCAATTTTTTGACATTCGCAGTGTACAGATTGGCAGTACTTACGCCACTGCTCATAGGTGTACATTTCCATAGTATATACATATATTTCTACCAAGTCTTGTGCGGCGGCGTCCAACAGATAATAATTAGACATACCATTTAAGCAGTCTTTTTGCGTTGTCGAATTATTTCATTGCCCCGTGATTCAATAGCATCAAACATTTCATTCACAGTACTATATTTATGTCGCATGCCTTGTTGTGCTTCTTTCGCCCCATCATACATAAGTTTCCAAGCATCGGCTTTATGCTCATAACAAGAAAACTGCTCGACATTCAAGGCTTCGTCCCAAATGTCTTTAAGGGTTTGCACATCATAATCAGGCTGTTTTTCCAAAACGCCCTGCATCCACAATTCGCCCCGTTGTTGTTGTGGCAATGTGTCTAAATATTGTTGTGTATATGCCATAGTTGTCATCCTTTATTTGCTATGTTCACAAGCACAGTATACCCTAAATAGCCTATTTTGTAAAGTGGTTTTATGTCTCTTTTCTTATTTTTGACATAGGCATAACAGTTGGTGGCATCTTACCCAAATTACCTGTGAATAGTTTCTTTTTTTCATCATATTTCCATTCTTTGTAGCTGTGGAATAATTTACCATCTGGATTTATGTTGTCCAATAGTATTTTTGGAATATCTTTTTTATTTTGAAATTGAAACCATTCGCCTCGCACATGATTTTCCATGTTTTCATGGAGCCAATTGTGAAATGGCTTTTCTATATCGCATTCCATTTTTTCTCTATTGGTGTGATAGTATATGACAAATATTAACTTCAAGCCATACTTGCTACTGCTACCAACTTGTAAATCTGCTAATCTTTTAGCAGGATTGTTTGTGTATCCTATTTTATAACGCCAAGTAGGCATATTTTTTCCTTTATCATATCTCGGTTCTGTATCCATTATCACATACAAGGCGAAAACATCATAATAATTATGGTGTTGATAGAAAAAACGATCCTGACATATTTTCCAATCACGATAAAAATTATATTGGTTACGATCTTTTAAAAAACTCATCTTACCGGTGCTAAGTTTTTCAATTTCTCTGGTTTCACCTGTGCAACCGCTTCTATTACTGGTATAAATGGGTGGACTAGATTTTTTAATTTCCTCAGTGCTGCCTATAGGGTGATAGCTATACACTTTTTTTTCTTTGGTTCGAAATATAATGCCAAGTATAACACCAATGAATCGGAATATGGTACAAATAAAGCGGAATGCAATATAAACAATAAGTGTAAATAAAAAAAATCCGACTAAAATGTCAGCCCAAACTAAGTCTTTAACAACACCTATGCCGCCTTGTATATCTGTAATGAAAATGAAATCATCCATAACTCTTTCTCTGTGTATAAATGGGTTGCTACACCCTACCAAACAACAAAAGCGATATATTAACCTAGATTTTGTTGTTTATCCTAATGTCGTATACTACAATAAATTATACACGCTTGTCATAGAATTTTCAAGTCAAAACTCGTGCGGAACTTAATGTCCCTCAATTTAAATGGGTAATCTTTAGATGATCTCATGGCGGTCCCTGCAGGATTCGAACCTGCGACCTACTGCTTAGAAGGCAGTTGCTCTATCCAGCTGAGCTAAGGAACCGCATATGCGTTTTATAGCCTATTTTACCTAAAATGTCATATGGAAATTTTACTTTTTTTGTAAAAACATTTTGCCCGTATATTTTTTGCTTGATTTCTGCCCTAAAAAAGCATACATACAGTCTGTGGGCGGGATATGGCGCAGTCTGGTAGCGCACTTGTTTTGGGTACAAGGGGTCGTTGGTTCAAATCCAGCTATCCCGACCATTTTGAGTTAGTGGGGATGAAATACTATGAAAAAATCTGATCGGGTGGCGGTTGTGTTGCGGACTTTGCGGGGGTTATATCCCCATCCTCCCATTCCCCTTGACCACAAAGATCCTTATACTTTATTGATTGCCGTGTTGCTGTCGGCACAGTGTACAGATGAGCGGGTCAATCAGATTACGCCGCTGTTGTTTGCCAAAGCGGATACTCCTTATGATATGATAAAGATGACTGTCGACGAAATTCAAAGTATTATCAAACCCTGTGGACTATCGCCGATGAAATCCAAAGGTATATATGGACTGTCGCATATTTTAATCGATAAACATAACGGGGCTGTGCCAGACAATTTTGCCGATTTGGAAAAATTGCCGGCGGTTGGACATAAGACCGCATCGGTGGTGATGTCGCAAGCCTTCGGACACCCCAGTATGCCGGTCGACACCCATATTCACCGTTTGGCACAACGGTGGGGGCTGACCAATGGGGCATCGGTGGCACAGACAGAAAAAGACCTAAAACGCTTGTTTCCTAAACAACACTGGAACGATTTACATTTGCAAATTATTTATTATGGGCGGGAATACTGTACTGCACGGGGCTGTGATGGCACTGTGTGCCCCATGTGTACAACTCTATATCCGAACCGCAAAACGGGTTTTAAACACAAAAAAGCATAATGTTATACACAGTGTGTGTTAATGGATGCGTCTAAATCGGCTATTAAATCCGCCGGGGATTCCAGCCCAACATGCAATCGAATAATAGGTGTTCCCCGCCATTTGCACGCCTCGACCGTACGGGGTGGGTCGACAATGACGCTGACCAGGCTTTCAAAACCGCCCCAGCCCCAACCGGGAATGAATAATTTTAAATCATTGACAAAATTATCGATCTGAGATAGCGATACGCTTTGCTTAAAAGTAAACGAAAACAATCCATTATACCCCGAAAAATGTTTTTTCCACTGATCGTGTCCCACATGCTCGGGGAGTATAGGGGTTAAAAGACGACTCACTAGGGGGTGTTGTTGCAGCCATGCCATGACTATACGGGCGTTTTGTTGATGCTGCTGCATGCGGGTATAAATGGTCCGTATCCCCCGTAAGCCCAGATAAACTGCATCTGGGGACACACTGGTACCCAATTGATTAGCCCATTTTTGCATATAGGTATAACGGTGTTTATCGGCAACTGCAATAGTACCAAGCATCACATCCGAATGCCCGCTGATGTGTTTTGTTGCCGCTTGTATGGATATATCAAAACCTATTTCTAACGGGCGGAACAACACCCCCGCCCCCCAGCAATTGTCTACTACACTGATAAGATTGTGCCGTTTGACAAACGCTAGTACCCCGTCAATATCGCCCATATTCATTGTCGAAGTGGCGGGAAATTCGGCAAATAACAAGGTGGTATTTGGCTGTATGACATCGTCCAAATCGCTTATATCGTCTGGGTTATAATAGGTGGTGGTAATACCCAAGTTGCGTAATATACCATCACAAAACTTACGGGTGGGGACATATACACCATCGGTCATTAAGATATTTTCGCCGGCGTTCACATTGGTTAAAATGGTTTGTGATATGGCTTCTAAACCAGAATTACAAATAAGCGTATCGTATGCCCCTTCTAAGGCACTCACCGCCTTTTTAAAACTGTGGTGCGGTTCGAATCCAAATATGCCGTAATCGCCTTGCGTATCGACGGGAAACAAATCCCCATTGGTACATCTCAAGGCAACCGTACTCGCCCGCACAACAGGGGCATTGATGGTGTAATACGGATTTTCACAGGCACTTTTGATATGTGCCAATTGGGTTTTTATATCTGTCATGGTGTTAAAATATAGGAAATTTTATACGGGTGCAAGAAATTTCAAACAAAAAATTTTAAACAAAAATCCACATTGCCAACAACAGATTTTTATAGTAGGGTTATACAACACAAAAAAACACAACATATAAGGACACATATTATGACTCACATGGGGAAATTGCCCGTTGGCGTACGGTTGAGTGCATTTTTCATGCCCACCTTACGGGACACGCCAAAGGGGGCTGAGATTAAAAGCCATCAGCTGATGCTACGGGCGGGAATGATTCGCCAAGAAAGTGCGGGCATTTATTCTTGGTTGCCGCTGGGATTTCGAGTGCTGACCAAAATATGCGATATTGTATCACAAGAACAGGCACGCATTGGGGCGTGTGAAATGTTAATGCCGACTATACAATCGGCGGATTTATGGAAAAAATCCGGGCGATACGATGCGTACGGGGCGGAGATGCTGCGGATTAGCGATCGCCACGACCAACAGCTGCTATTCGGTCCCACCAACGAGGAAATGATAACCGATATTATGGCAAACTTTGTGCAATCGTACAAAGATTTACCAATGAATATATTCCATATCCAATGGAAGTTCCGTGACGAAATCCGCCCGAGATTCGGCGTCATGCGGGGACGGGAATTCCTGATGAAAGACGGCTATGGTTTTGCCGCTTCTGAACAGGAGCACTTACAGATTTACAATAAAATATTTATATCGTATTTACGCACTTTTGCTCGATTGGGGGTAAAAGCCATTCCCATGCAGGCGGACACAGGCCCTATCGGCGGCAATTTATCGCACGAATTTATCATCTTAGCCGATACGGGCGAAAGTGCAGTATTTTGCGATAAGCAAATTCTCGATTTAGACATTTTATCGCAACAATACGATATACAGGGCGATGTACAGCCGATTGTCGACAAATGGACAACCGCCTATGCCACTACGGATGAAATGTTTGTTGCAGACCACTGGAATCAAGTTCCCGCCGAACGGCAGGTCGCCACTCGAGGTATCGAAGTGGGGCATATATTTTATTTTGGCAGCAAGTATGCTGAGGCTATGGGGTTAAAAGTAACAGACGCCAATGGGGCTTTATCCCCCGTATATTGTGGGTCGTATGGTATCGGTGTAACCCGGGTCATAGCGGCGATTATCGAAGCCTGCCATGACGACAAAGGCATTGTGTTCCCCGATGCGGTAACCCCGTTTAAAGTGGTTTTAATCAATGTACGGATCGATGATAGGGACTGTATCGCCACCAGTGAAAAGGCGTTTATGGCTTTGCAAGCGGCAGGTATCGAGGTGCTATATGACGATCGGCAAGCGGGATTTGGTGCTAAGATGGCGGATATGGAACTGATTGGCGTACCTTGGGGGGTGGTTATCGGACCAAAAGGGGTAAAAGATGGCGTTGTCGAACTAAAAAACCGCCGTACGGGGGAGACACAACACCTACCCCTCTCAAAGGCAATCCCGTTAATAAAGTAATTTAATGTGATAGTTATAACTCTATGATAAATAAGTATGAATGGATAACCGCATGGCGTTATGTGCGATCGCCCCGCAAGGATGCGTTTGTATCGCTGGTCAGTGCGTTTGCCCTGTTGGGTATCACGCTTGGGGTTGCCGCATTGGTGCTGGTCATGGCGGTTATGGGGGGCTTTCGCCAAGAGTTGTTACAAAAGGTACTGGGTATCACCGGGCATGTAACCCTGAGCAACTTTTCCCAGCCTATCGACAATGGCGATCGGCTGGTGGCACAATTAAATATGGATCCACAAGTGCTATCGGCAACGGCTGTTGTCAATGCTCAAGGGGTGCTGATGCACGACACAGCGGTAAAAGGTATTGCCATCAAGGGCATTGCCAACAGCGATTTGGTCAACCGTCCCATCTTAAAAAATGCCATTGCCTCCGAAACTATTAAGCGATTCGAACAGGGCGAAGGCATTATACTAGGGGCAACCCTTGCCCGTAACTATGGTATTCGCAACGGCGAAGTGGTCGATATTATGGTACCGGTGTCCGATGATTTTTTGGGGTTGGGGCAAAATGTCATACCGTATACGGTGATTGGCACTTTTAATGTGGGGATGTATATGTATGACAGTGGCACGGTGCTTATGCCCAAAACGGAACTGCGGGACTTGTCGGCACAGGTGGGCGACACAGCCATCGAGGTTACTTTAACCGATGCGGATGACGCCCTCGACTTTGTCGGGGCGAATCGCCACAAGTACAGTGTTATTTCTATGCAGGCGTGGGCAAATGTCAATACATCGTTTTTCCAAGCCTTAGAAGTCGAACGCAACACCATGTTTATTATTTTGGCGGTGATGCTATTGGTGGCGACTTTTAATGTGTTGACGGGGCAAATTATGCTGGTCAAAGAACGCAAAAAATCGATTGCTATCTTACGCACTATGGGGGCGACCCGGGGCAGTATTATACGGGTATTTTTTATTGTCGGATCCAGTATCGGTGTGCTTGGCACCTTGTGTGGTATTGGCTTGGGGATTTTTATTGGTACGAACCTAGAAGCGGTGCGGATATTTTTTAAAACCGTCATCGGCATAGAAATTTTTAACCCAGAAGTATACCAATTAAAAACGATCCCGGTGTTGTTTGATGTAAACAGTATTGTTAATATTGCTATATTTACCGTTGTGTTGTCCTTAATCAGTGCCTTGTACCCCGCTATTAGGGCGGGCAGAATGTCAGCGGTAGAGGGCTTAAAAAATGAATAAAGTGTTGCAATTTAACAAGGTGGTCAAATCTTATGGCGATGACAGCTTGATTTTAGACGGGGTGGATTTTACTGTACGGCAAGGGGAAATTGTTGCTATGGTCGGTGCCAGTGGTTGTGGCAAAAGCACTGTATTACACTGTGCCGGGTTGCTGGACAGCATAGATTCGGGGCAGGTGATTATCGATAACACCGACACCAACACCGCTAATGACCGCATCCGCACACAGATAAGACGGGAAAAGATTGGCGTTGTCTATCAATTTCACAATTTGTTATCGGAATTTAATGTATGGGAAAATGTGGCATATCCGTTGTGGTTGCAAGGGGTGTCGAAAAAATCCGCTTATGAACAAGCGGTAACATTGCTGTGTGTCGTAGGGTTGGAGGACAAAATACGGTCCAAAACCAACACCTTATCCGGCGGACAAGCCCAACGGGTCGCCATTGCCCGATGTTTGGCAGGCACCCCCAGTATCATCCTTGCGGACGAACCCACAGGCAATCTGGACGACGACAATTCGCAAACCGTTTGGTCTGTGTTGCTGGACACCGTCCGCACTTACAATACGGCAATGTTATGTGTAACCCACGATATGCACCTTGCCAAAACCGCAGATAAAATATACACCATAAAAGACAAACAAGTCATATCGTATTAAACTGTCTGTAAAAACAGATTGTATTATTTTGTATAATATGGTACTGAAGGGTTACGGATATATATTTTTTGGCATGCAAATATGAAGGAGCGTACACATGGGAACTTTTGGATTTTGGCAATGGGTGATTGTTGCGGTAATTGTTGTGGTGTTGTTTGGCGGCGGTGGCAAGTTGTCCCGCATTATGGGGGATTTTGGCAAGGGATTAAAAGAATTCAAAAAGAATGTCAAAGACGATGGTAAAAACATCGAAGCAAAAGATGCCAACGCAAGTAAATCTCAGGCAAAATCGGACAAAGAATAAAAAATTTGACCAGTAAAAATGTTTGATTTGGGGTGGAGCGAATTTTTAATTATTTCTGTGGTAACAATCGTTGTTGTTGGTCCTAAGGAAATACCACGGGTGATACGGACGGTGTCTGGCGGTGTGCGCAAGGCAAGGGCGTACGCAGCGGATTTTCAAAAATCGGTGATGGAAGTTGCCGATATGGACGATTTGGACGATATGCGTAAGACCTTAACCGCCGAAAAGGAGTCTTTAAACCAAAATATGAGTGATGCGAAAGCCGACATGGACGCTATTCGCAAACAGTGGGAAATGGATTGGGAGGCGGAACCGGACTCCCCCCTTGCGGACAGTGTCGTAAACGCAAAACCGGCGAAAAGTACAGCGAAACCGAAAAAAGCCAACGCCAAAAAGAATAAGGCAAAAAAAATGTCTAAACCAGATACAAAAACGGTCTGAGACATGGACGCACAACAGCATAGTATACTCGAACACTTGTATGAACTACGCCGCCGTTTGTTGTACAGCTTTGCGGCGTTGTTATTGGGCTTTTTTGTCAGCTTTTATTTTGCCAATGATATTTTTAATTTTTTGACCCATCCGTTGCTACAGGTGTTTGGCGATACGGAGGGCAGGCGGTTAATTTATACGGGGTTAGCAGAAAAATTTTTTACCAATATTAAACTGGCATTTTTTGCCTCATTTATGGTGATGTTTCCAGTGTTATTGATGCAGATATGGATGTTTATTGCCCCCGCTTTATACAAAAACGAACGCAAGATATTTTTACCATTTTTGGTGATGACGCCTGTGTTGTTTGCACTTGGGGCGGCGTTTGTATACTATGCTGTGCTGCCCATTGCATGGGGGTTTTTCTTGGGTTTCGAACAGGTCGGTACCAGTAGCGTACTGGCGGTGGAACTGGAATCAAAAGTAGACGAATACTTGTCGTTGGTGATGCGGTTGATTTTTGCTTTTGGCTTTGCGTTTGAATTGCCCGTATTGTTGTTGTTGTTGGTACAGGCGGGCATTATCGACACCGCTTGGTTGCGATCGAAACGGCGATATGCTATACTGTTTGCGTTTATCGCAGCGGCAATTTTAACACCGCCCGATCCCTTATCACAATTCGGGCTAGCAATTCCCTTGATTATTCTGTACGAAGTGTCTATTATGATGTCATTGTTTTTAAAATCGCAAAACCCCACAGATGTAACCGCAACCGACAAGGAATAATGTTTATGCACGATTTAAAATTTATTCGGCAACACCCAGAGGCTTTTGATACGGGTATGAAACGGCGGGGATTGGTGCCACAATCGGCACATATTTTGGCACTGGACGCAGACCGCCGCAAGGTACAAACAGACATGCAGGCATTACAAGCCACCCGCAACAACAAGTCGAAACACATCGGCGTGTTAAAATCCGCAGGCAAACACGATGCAGCCCAAACCCTTATGGACGAAGTATCGGCAATGAAACAAGCGTTGTCAGACCTAGAAAATAAACAACGGGGCATTGCTGACCAATTGCAACAGGTATTATCTGAATTGCCCAATTTGGTATATGACGATGTGCCCGATGGCACTGATGAAGACGACAACGCCCTGATGTATACGGTGGGGGACATACCTCAGTTTGACTATACCCCGAAACAGCACTGGGAATTGGGCGAAAATTTGGGGGGGATGGATTTTGAATATGCGGCGAAAATATCCGGCTCCCGCTTTGTTACTTTAAATGGGGATTTGGCACGACTCGAGCGGGCATTGGGCAATTTTATGATCGACCTACACACTCGACAGCATGGGTACACAGAATATCAAATTCCCGTACTGGTTAAAGAGGAGGCTATGTATGGCACCGGGCAGCTGCCTAAATTTGCCACAGAGGCATTTCGCACCACCGGCGATCATTATCTGATTTCCACATCGGAAATTCCCCTGACCAATTATGCGTTTGAAACCATTGTCGACGAATCCCTATTGCCCAATCGTTTAACCGCATGGTCGTTGTGTTTTAGGTCTGAGGCAGGTGCTGCGGGGCGGGACACTCGAGGGATGTTAAGGCAACACCAATTTTACAAGGTCGAGATGGTGTCGATTACCACACCAGAACAGTCCGATGCGGAGCTGCAATACATGCTCAGCTGTGCTGAAACCGTGTTGAAAAAATTAGATATTCCCTACCGTGTGGTTAAACTCTGCAGTGGCGATACGGGATTTTCTTCCCGCCGTACTTACGATATTGAGGCATGGCTACCGGGACAGAATACCTATCGGGAAATTTCGTCTTGTTCCACCTGCGGCGATTTTCAAGCCCGCCGTATGAACGGCAGGTTTCGCCGCAAAGGGCAAAAAGGCACAGAGTTTGTACACACTTTAAACGGATCTGGATTGGCAACCGGGCGGTCGCTGATTGCAGTGATGGAAAATTATCAAAATGCGGACGGCACGATTACCGTACCCGAAGTCCTAAGACCTTACATGGGGGGCATCGAAGTCATTGGCAAGCCTTAAATTTACATATATACAACGGCTGTGTATGGCGGCGGTGTGTACATGGGTGTTGTCCGCCTGTGCACCGCAGACCCCGCCCGCTGCCCCGAATACTGTGTATGTGGTGCAAGCGGGGGATACGCTATACAGTATATCAAACCGCTTTGGAGTCGATCAAAATGCTATTGTGCAATTAAACGGTTTAAAAACCCCGTTTTTAAAAGTGGGACAAAAAATTGTCCTGCCTAGCACAGCAGCCGTACCGCCCAAACGGACGGACAAGCCGTACATATACATCGTGCAAAAAGGCGATTTTTTGGCGAAAATTGCCAAAAAGTACAACACCACCGTACAGGCGATTAAGCGACAAAATGGCTTAACTTCGAATACGATTTATCCCAATCAGCGGCTGGTCATAGGCGAACAAGCCAGTAGCCCCCCCGCAAGCAACAGCCTTAAAATCGTTAGCACAGGACAGTTCATCACCCCCGTCAAAGGATTACAAATACAAAAATTTGGCACTTATAAAGACGGTGTGCAACACGAAGGCATTAACATTTCGGCGAAACTGGGCGATAAAGTACAATCCGCCGACAGTGGGCGGGTGGTATACACGGGGAACGCTATCAGTGGCTATGGCAACATGATTTTGGTATCCCATGCCAAAGGATTTGTAACCGTGTACGCCCATCTCGATACCATTTCCGTCACACAAGGCAGTACGGTAAAACAAGGACAATCGCTTGGCACCGTTGGCACAACAGGGGCTGTAGACCGTCCGCAACTGCATTTTCAATTACGGTTAAACCAACAGCCGTTAGACCCAAATAAATATTTACGCTAAGCTATTGAAAAAATATGGCATAGTGGTATACTGCCCCATTGGTATGTAACTTAACAACAAGGATCGTAATGAATATGTTTAAAAATATATGGCATAGTGGTATACTGTCCCGTTGGTATGTAACTTAACAACTGTATAACTTAACAACAAGGATCGAATAAAAATGTTTAAAAATATATGGGTATCTCTAATAGCACTTGGCACCGCAAGTACGGCGTTTGCCAATACGGGCGGACAGGCATTGGCACAGTTTCTGCCCTTGATTTTGATTTTTGCCATTTTTTACTTTTTGCTTATCCGTCCACAGCAAAAACGCCAAAAAGACCACCAAAACAAATTAAAAGCCATCGGCAAAGGCAACACCATTATCACCGGCGGCGGTATCAAAGGCAAAGTCAAAAAAGCCAGCGACACCGAATTGCAAGTGGAAATCGCCAATGGCGTGGTTATTACCGTGTTGCGGGCAACGGTCATGGATGTACCGGCAAACCCCACCGCCCCCGCCGCCCCCGCCGCCGCCACCGATATAAAAAAAAGGTAGCATGCCATGCCATTATACCCGTTGTGGAAACGCCTGTTGGTTTTATCTGTCATCGGCTTAGGGGTGCTGTTTGCTGCCCCTAATGTGGTGCCGATAAAACACGATATTTTACGACCGTTAAAATTGGGACTGGATTTACAAGGGGGGGCACACCTGTTGTTAGAAATCGAACAACAAACGGTGCTAAACATGTTTTACGAAGGGTTAGCCGACAGCGTCCGTGCAGAACTTCGCAATCAAAAAATCCGCTATACTTCGATTGCTGTCGAAGCGGACAGGGTGTTAGTGGATATTCGAGACGCAGACAATGTCGCCTTAGCTGCATTGACCACCCAGTATTTGGCACCTAATTTGGATGTGGTCAAACGCAACACCACCATATCCTATACTTTGACAGAAGCTGGCATTTCCGAACGCATGACGCAGATTATAGGACAAACCATCGAGATTATCCGCCGCCGTATCGATGGCTCCGGCACGCAAGAACCGCTTATCCAGCGGCAAGGACAAAACCGTATCGTGTTGCAATTACCCGGTGTCGAAAATCCCGATACGATTAAGAAATTGTTAGGTAAAACCGCAAAAATGACTTTTCACTTGGTCGATAGCAGTCGGTCGCCATCTGCAAACCTGCCGGCGAATCGCTTTGTTGCCAAAGATGCGGACGGGGTGCAGTATGTGCTAGAAAAACGGGTGTATGTCAGCGGTGAAAACTTGGTCGATGCCCAACCCACATACAGCCAAAACCAACCGGTGGTGTCATTTCGCTTCGACACGGTAGGGGCAAGAAAATTCGGCAGTTTAACCAGCCGTAATGTGGGCAAACAAATTGCCATTGTGTTGGACGGGGTGCTGATTTCTGCCCCCAATGTGAACGAGCCTATATTGGGCGGTTCGGGGGTGATTACCGGCAACTTTACCATCGATAGCGCCGGCGATTTGGCGTTGTTGTTGCGATCTGGGGCGTTGCCGGTGCCTCTAACCATTGCCGAAGAACGCACAGTCGGTCCCGGGCTGGGGGCGGACAGTATCGCCTCAGGCAAGATGGCATCCGTACTGGGGTTGGTGTTTGTGATTGTGTTTATGAACTTTATGTATCGGCGGTTTGGGGCGTATGCAACGATGGCACTGGGGATAAATATGGTGTTAATCGTGGCGGTGCTCGATGGGGTGCAAGCGACTTTGACTTTGCCGGGAATTGCCGGCATTGTTCTTACCATCGGTATGGCGGTCGATGCCAATGTGCTTATTTTTGAACGCATCCGGGAAGAGGTCAGCAAAGGCGGCAAAATCGCCCAATCGGTGGAACGGGGCTTTAAGACCGCATTTTTAACTATTGTCGATGCCAATATTACCGGTTTGATTGCTGGATTTATCTTGTTTACCTTTGGCACCGGACCTGTGCAGGGTTTTGCGGTAACTTTGTCGATCGGTATCTTAACCAGTATGTTTTCGGCTATTATTATCACCCGCTGGCTGTTGTTGCGCTGGGTGGTGTTTAAAAATCCAACCGCCTTACCAAAAGGATTCTAAGTTATGCAAGTGCTACAAAATACCCGCTTTGCGTTTATGTCAAAAGTCAAACTGTTTTTGCTATTTTCCGTGTTGTTATTGACAATTACTGCGGCTACAATTATTGCACGGGGGATAAACTATGGCATCGATTTTAGCGGCGGTGTGCTGCTGGAAGTGAAACTCAACGACACCGTCGACATTGCCGATGTGCGCAAGGCGATATCTGCGGTGCCGAATGTGGATGCGTCTTTGCAAGAATTCGGGGCGGAGGATATTATCTTGCTGCGGGCAAATATCGACAATGTGGACAACACGCAAGGGGTGAATTTAATCAAACAGGCGATTGCCGATCTGGTGTCCGAATTTCGCCGCATAGAATTTGTCGGCCCGGTGATTGGCGAAGAGCTGAAAAAAGATGCGGGGCTAGCGGTGTTGTATTCGCTGTTGGCAATTATGGTATATATTTGGTTTAGGTTCGAATGGCAATACGGTATTGCCGCTTTGGTGGCTTTAATCCACGATGTGGTGATTACTATGGGGTTTATAGCAGTGATGGGGATAGAGTTTGGGCTGCCAACAGTAGCGGCGATTTTAACCATTGCCGGCTATTCGATCAATGATACGGTAGTGGTGTTCGATCGAGTGCGGGAAAATTTTGGGCTGTACCAGAAAAAAACCCATGCGGAGATTTTTGACCTGGCGATTAACCAATCCCTAAGCCGTACGGTTATCACTTCGGTTACCACTTTGATTGCCCTGTTGTCGTTGGTATTGTTCGGTGGTGAAGTAATTCGAGGCTTTGCTATGGCGATGGTGTTTGGGGTGGTGATTGGCACTTATTCCTCGAACTGTGTAGCGGTACCGCTGCTGTTATGGCAAAAGCCGAATAGGGGACAGCAAGACGACGATATAGACCCGATTAAAAAACGCTTTGCCGCACAGGAAGAGGAACTTAATCCCGTACAACAAAAAAAGGCTGATATAAAATGATGGTTGTATTAAAAGCGGTTGCAACCGCTGAGGGCGATAGCCTGATGTGGTGCTCGATCGGGGGGAAGTGCGTGTGGTATTTTGTCGCACGAAGTGCGGTAAAATCCACATTGTACGCACGGGGGGCGGAGCCCCCTAGACTCACGAACAAGCCGCAAACAAAAATCAACCAGTACAATACATACAATCATTCTTTATCCATGTAATAGGTAATACCATGCAGATTATCGACCATACGGTATTTAGCGAATTGCTAGCGTTTTCCTTTGCCGCCACCATTACCCCCGGTCTGAACAATGTTTTGACATTTTTATTTGTACTGCACTTTGGCATGTGGCAAGCGATAAAATACCGCTTAGGTGTTTTAGTAGGGTTTCCCGCCATGTCTGCATTTGTGGTATTGGTACTTGCCCCAATTATGCAAACATACCCGCAGATTGTGCAAGCCCTAAATATTATGGGGCTGGTGTTGCTGTTATATTTGGCGTATAAAATCTTTACCAGCAAACCCACCCTGTCCCGTGAAGCCAAAAGATTCGGATTTTCCTCAGGTATATTTTTGCAACTTGTCAATGGCAAAGCATGGTCGATGGCGTTCGTGGCAACCACACTGTACACCAACCCAGAAACGCCGGTCATCACACAAGCCGCAACCATTATGATTGGCTTTTTTGTAAGCAACATCATATGTGCGGTACCGTGGATACTAGCCCCATATTATTTGAAAGATTTCTTATACAACGACCGCAACATGCGGATTATAAACTACATTTTCGGCAGTATCATCGTGTATTTGGCATTGGCACCTTATATATTTTGATCCAGCCATGCTGTTAAAGCCTGTAACGCCCGCTCCGCCTGATACATTTTGCGTTCTCTGCCCCGCAGTTTGCGGCGTTTGCCATTGGCGGTGGTTTGCAACGGCACTTCGGGCATCAGTCCGAAGTTTATATTCATCGGCTGAAACGACTCCGCTACTGCATCGCCGGTGATGTGGGCAAGCAACGCCCCGATGGCGGTTTCTTTGGGCGGGATACGGGGGCGTTCGCCGTTTATATGGGCGGCGATAAACCGCCCGGCTAACAATCCCATAGCCGCAGATTCCACATATCCCTCGACTCCGGTGAGTTGCCCAGCACAATAAATATGTGGGGCGGATTTTAATGCCATAGTTGAGGTTAGTAGAGTGGGGCTGTTGATAAAGGTGTTGCGGTGAATGCCGCCTAATCGGGCAAATTCGGCGTTTTCCAGTCCGCTAATGGTGCGAAAAATCCGTTGTTGTTCGCCATATGTCATTTTTGTTTGAAAACCCACCATATTCCACAGCGACCCGGACGCATTGTCCCGTCTCAGCTGTACCACCGCATGGGCGGGCTTGCCGGTGTGCGGTGAAGTCAAACCCACCGGCTTCATCGGACCATATCGCAAAGTTTCGACACCCCGTGCCGCCATCACCTCGATCGGCAAACAGCCCTCGAAATACGGGGTGTTTTTTTCCCACTCTTTAAATGGTGTATAGGCAGCGGTCGTCAGGGCAGTGACAAAAGCCTTATATGCGGTTTCATCCATAGGACAATTGATATAATCGTTGCCATCGCCTTTGTCGTATCGGGATTGAAACCATGCTTGTTGTAAATCGATACTGTCAAAATGGACAATCGGGGCAATAGCGTCAAAAAAATACAGGCTATCCGCATCGGTGATTTTCACAATACTGTCGACCAAAGCGTCCGAAGTGAGCGGCCCGGTTGCCACCAATACGGGTATATGCGATGAACAGGGCAGGGTGGTAACTTGCCGCCGCTGCACGGTAATATACGGGTGGGCGGTGATTTTTGCCGTTACCATTTGGGCAAACGGCTGCCTATCCACCGCCAACGCCCCGCCTGCCGGCAGTTTATGGCTATCGGCACAGTGCAAAATAAGACTGTTTAATAAACGCATTTCTTGGTGTAACACGCCGATAGCACTGGTGGTGTGGTCATCGCTGCGAAACGAATTCGAACACACCAGCTCCGCTAAGTCGTCCGTCTGGTGGGCAAAGGTGCCTTGTACCCCCCGCATTTCTGACAGCAATACCCTAACCCCTCGATTCGCCAGCTGCCAACACGCCTCCGCCCCCGCCAAACCACCACCGATAACATGTACATCATATAAGGTCATATCATATGTGTTTGTTTAAGTATTGCCCGGTGATACTGGTTTTCACCTTACAGATAGCTTCGGGGGTGCCGGTGGCGATGACGAGCCCGCCTTTATCGCCACCATCGGGACCTAAGTCGATGACCCAATCGGCGGTTTTAATCACATCTAGGTTATGCTCGATCACCAATACCGTATTGCCGTTGTCGACCAATTTATTTAGCACCCCCAACAGGTTTTTAACATCCTCGAAATGTAATCCAGTGGTCGGTTCGTCGAGTATATATAAAGTCCGTCCAGTGGCACGGCGGGACAATTCTTTCGACAATTTTACCCGTTGGGCTTCACCCCCTGATAAGGTGGTGGCTTTTTGTCCCACTTGGATATAGCCGAGTCCCACCTGTTGCAAGGTTTTCATTTTATCGTGGATACTGGGTACGGATTTAAAGAACTCCACCGCCTCATCGACGGTCATATTTAACACATCGGAAATATTTTTGCCCTTGTTAAAAATTTCCAAAGTTTCCCGATTATAGCGGTGTCCCTTGCACTGGTCGCATTCCACATATACATCGGGCAGAAAGTGCATCTCAATTTTTAACACCCCATCGCCTTGACACAATTCACAGCGGCCGCCCTTAGCATTAAACGAAAACCGCCCCGCCAAGTACCCCCGGGCTTTCGATTCGGGGATACTGGCAAACCACTCTCGAATAGGGGTAAACGCCCCCGTATAGGTGGCGGGATTCGATCGAGGGGTACGCCCAATAGGCGATTGGTTAATGTCGACAACCTTATCCAAGTAGTGCATGCCCTTAATGGTTTTATACGGGCGGGGGGAAGCGTGCGATCCCATTAAATCTCGACTGAGAATACAGCGTAAGGTTTCCAAAATCAAAGTCGATTTTCCCGACCCCGACACACCGGTCACACAGGTTAAAGTACCAATGGGAATTGTCACATCCACACCCTGTAAATTGTTGCCGCTTGCCCCGATAAGATCCATATATCGCCCCGTGCCTTTACGGCGTTTTTTCGGTACGGGAATAGATTTTTCCCCCCTTAAATATTGGGCGGTGATGCTGTTTTTGCACTTTAACACATGTTTAACTGTTCCCTGTGCCATCACATGCCCGCCGTGAATGCCGGCTCTGGGACCGATGTCGATCAAATAGTCCGCATTGCAAATAGCGTCTTCGTCGTGTTCCACCACTATTACCGTATTGCCTTGATCCCGTAGTTTTTTCAGCGTATTTAACAACCTACCATTGTCCCGTTGGTGCAAGCCAATACTGGGTTCGTCCAGCACATACAACACCCCCGTTAAACCGGAGCCAATTTGGCTGGCAAGGCGAATGCGTTGGCTTTCCCCCCCCGATAAAGTTCCAGATTTGCGACTCAGCGACAGATAACTCAACCCCACATTTTCCAGAAAAGTCAGACGATCGACAATTTCTTTAATAACTTTTTCGGCAATTTGTTGCTGTTGGGTGTTTAGGTGCTTAGATACCCCTTGAAACCACTTTAAACAATCGCTGATCGACATGTCGCAGGCTTCGCCGATATTTTTGTCGTGCATTTTTATACACAGCGATTCTGGTTTTAACCGATAGCCGTTGCAATGGCCGCATGTCCCCACCGATTGGTAGTGTTGCAAGGCTTCTTTTTGGGTGCTATTGGTGGCTTCCCGATATTTGCGTTGCATGTTGGGGATAACGCCCTCGAACGGTTTGGTGGCTTTAAAGTACCGCCCGTTATCGTCATATGAAAAAGCAATCATATCCTTAGTGCCATACAAAATATTTTTGCGGACTTGTGCAGGTATATCTTGCCATGTCGTTTGCGGCGATATGTCATAATGGTGGGCAATCGATTCGAGGGTTTGTTGATACAAAACATTTTTATTTGCGTTCCATGGCACAATCGCTTCTAATAAACTGTTGCTGTCGGCAACAATCAAATTTTCATCGAACGACAACGCCGTACCGATGCCATCACAATGGGGACATGCCCCGAATGGGCTGTTAAAAGAAAAAATACGGGGTTCTATTTCTTCGATACAAAATCCGCTTTCGGGGCAGGCGAATTTAGAGGAGTACAAAGTGCGAATGGTCGGGTCTTTATAATTTTCCACCACCAAAATACCATCGGACAACCTCAAAGCGGTTTCGATCGACGATGCCAAACGGCTTTTTACGGCGGGCTTTACACTGATGCGGTCGACCACCACTTCGATAGTGTGCTTTAGGTTTTTGTCGAGGGCGGGGACTTCGCTAATGTCATATATGGTGCCATTGACCTTTAGGCGGGCAAAGCCTTTTTGTTGCAAGGCGACTATGTCTTTTTTGTATTCGCCCTTACGACCCCGCACAATCGGGGCAAGTAACAGTACCCGTGTTGCCTGTGGCAAAGCCAGCACCCCGTCGACCATATCGGCAACGGACATGGACTGAATCGGTAATCCCGTAGCCGGGCTGTAGGGGATACCCGCCCGGGCGTACAGCAACCGCATATAGTCGTAAATTTCCGTAACCGTACCAACGGTCGATCGGGGATTTTTACTGGTGGTTTTTTGTTCGATGGATATGGCGGGGCTGAGTCCGGTGATACTTTCCACATCGGGTTTGTGCATCACATCCAAAAACTGTCGAGCGTACGCCGATAGGCTTTCCACATAGCGCCGCTGTCCGTCCGCATATATGGTGTCAAACGCCAGCGAAGACTTGCCCGATCCGCTAAGCCCCGTAATAACCGTCAATGTCCCCCGGGGTATGGATACATCGATATTTTGCAAATTATGTTCACATGCACCCCGTACATGAATATGGGTATTTTTGTCTAGTACCGCCATGATAGTACCTCTTGTGTTAAAAAAAATCGCCACTAGTATACAGGATACCGTCTGTATATATAAGCCCATAAATTGTAAAATTTTCATAAAAATGTGCTATACACACCCCCTGTGCATGTGGTATATTGTGGTCATTTTTAACAATTGTAACACATTTAGGAAAAAATTATTATGGCAGGCAGTGTAAACAAAGTAATACTTATCGGCAACTTGGGGACAGACCCTGAAATCCGCAACATGCAAAGTGGGGCAAAAGTGGCAAACCTAAGCCTTGCCACAACAGAAAGTTGGAAAGACCAATCCGGGCAACGCCAAGACCGTACCGAATGGCACCGGGTGGTGGTATTTGGCGATGGGCTTATCAATGTTATTGAACAATATGTCAAAAAAGGCATGAAAGTTTATGTCGAGGGGCAACTCCGTACCCGTAAATGGCAAGACCAACAAGGACAAGACCGCTATTCGACAGAGGTGGTTATTTCCGGTTTTGGCGGCACTTTAACCATGCTATCGCCGCAAAACCAAAGCGGGGGTGGCTATGGCAATGACGGATATGGCAACGATGCGGGGGGATACCCCCAAAATCAAGGCTATACACAGCCGCAACCAGATGGCACAGATACAAGCCCCCCATCGCAACCCGAAGGCATGGGCGGTATATCCGATTTGGATGACGATATACCGTTTTAAAACCTATTTTTTACTTTATTACATAAATTTTTGTGTAAAATAGGGTTTATATACTCTTAAAATCGATTTTAACGGGGGTTCGTGCAGTTTTTGCTGTTTTTAGCATAAAATGTATGCTATACTTGCGGCTGTGAAAATACCATATAAGAGGAATATATATTATGTCTGATACACCGCAGGCGGTTGCCACTGTCGATTTGGATATTGAACCCATCTCCATCGAACAAGAAATGCAGAAATCGTATCTCGATTATGCTATGAGCGTCATCGTCTCCCGGGCGTTACCGGATGTGCGGGACGGTATGAAGCCTGTACATCGGCGGATTTTGTACGCTATGAAAGAAAACGGCTACGATTCGAGCAAACCATTTCGCAAGTCCGCCCGTATTGTCGGCGATGTTATGGGGAAATATCACCCGCATGGGGACAGTGCCATATACGATTCGATGGTGCGCATGGCACAACATTTTTCCTTGCGGTTGCCGTTAATCGATGGACAGGGCAACTTTGGGTCGATGGACGAAGACGGGGCGGCGGCGATGCGTTATACGGAGGCACGCCTTGCCAAAGTGTCGGAAACCTTGATGGACGACATCGACAAAGACACGGTGGATTTTGTCCCCAACTATGACGAATCGCTACTGGAGCCCAGTGTGCTACCCGCTCGTTTCCCCAATCTGTTGGTCAATGGTGCAGGCGGCATAGCGGTAGGTATGGCGACCAACATTCCCCCGCATAACTTGGGCGAAGTTCTCGATGCGTGTATTGCCTATATTCACAACCCGGCTATGACCGCTGAGGATCTATTTGCCATCGTTCCCGGTCCCGATTTTCCTACAGGGGCGATTATTGTAGGGTCGAAAGGACGGCATGCAGCGGCAACCACCGGGCGGGGGTCGGTGCTGATGCGGGCAAAAACCACACGGGAGGAAATAGGGCAACGAGAGGCGATTATTGTTACCGAAATTCCCTATCAATTGAGCAAAAAGAAACTGATGGAACGCATCGGCGAAGTGGTCAAAGAAGGCATCGTCGAAGGCATTGCCGAACTGCGAGACGAATCCGATCGGGACGGGGTGCGGGTGGTCATCGAAGTAAAGCGGGACGCTATGTATGAGGTTGTACTCAGCAACCTATACCGCCACACGCAACTCCAAACCAGTTTCGGCGTCAATATGCTGGCGATTAACAAAGGCAAGCCCGAACAAATGAATTTGCGAGATGTTATATCGGCATTTGTGGCATTTCGGGAAGAGGTGGTTATCCGCCGTACAGCGTTTTTACTTGCCAAAGCCCGCAACCGTGCCCATGTGTTGGCGGGATTGTTGGTAGCTATTTCGAATCTCGACCCGGTGATTGCCTTGATTCGGGGGGCATCGGATCCGGCAATTGCCCGGCAGCAGCTGATGACCACCAAGTGGCAGGCTCAAGATGTGATCGAGTTTATCACCCTGATCGATGACCCGGAACATCCGTTAAATGCGGACGGTACTTACAATTTATCGGAAACACAGGCACGGGCGATTTTAGAACTACGCCTGCAACGCTTAACCGGCATGGAACGGGATAAATTAGCCGAAGAAACCAACGAACTGTCGGCAAAAATCGGCGAATACTTGGAAATTTTGTCGTCCCGTGAAGTGCGAAAAACCATCTTACACGATGAAATGCTAGAGGTAAAACAAAAATTCGCCACCCCTCGCCGCACGGTGATCAGCGAATCCGAATTCGAACACGACATGGAAGACCTGATTCAACGGGAGGACATGGTGGTAACGGTTACCAATTCTGGGTATATCAAACGGGTTCCCCTGAACACCTATCGTGCCCAAAAACGGGGCGGCAAAGGACGCACCGGCATGCAGACCAAAGACGAGGATTTTGTGGTCAAAATCTTTGCGGAAAACACCCATACGCCGCTGTTGTTGTTTTCTTCACGGGGAATGTGTTATACTTTGAAGGTATATCGCTTGCCGCTGGGCACCCCGCAATCTAAGGGCAAAGCGTTAATTAACCTGTTGCCGCTACAACCGCATGAGACCATCACAGCGATTATGCCGCTGCCTGAGGACGAGGACACTTGGGACAATTTGTTTGCTATGTTTGCCACCAAAAACGGTACGGTACGGCGCAACAGGTTATCGGACTTTACCAACATTCGGGCAAATGGTAAAATCGCCATGAAACTGGAGGCGGGCGATGCGTTAATCAATGTGCTGCCGTGTACGGAACATCAAGATGTGATGCTGGCGACTGCGGGATCGATGGCGATTCGTTTTCCTGTAACGGCGATTCGCATCTTTACCGGTCGCAACAGTGTCGGTGTGCGGGGCGTTAAACTGGCACAGGGGGATTTTGTCCAGTCGATGACTATCTTAAACCATATCGATGCGTCCAGTGAGGAACGAGTCGAATACATTGGGGCTTCGAGGGCACGGGGGCGGATTCAACACAACGACTCCGCAAGCGATGAAGACATTGCCAAAGCAGATATACTACAACAGCCCAAATACGCTGATATGCAGCGGGCGGAACAATTTATTTTAACCGTGTCGTCCGATGGCTATGGGCAGCTGGCGTCTTGTTATGATTATCGGGTCACCGGGCGCGGCGGCAAGGGGATTCAAAATATGGATATTCGCAGTGAAAATGCCACTATTACCGGATCGTTCCACATCGACCCAGACAACGACGAAATTATTTTGGTAACGGGCAGCGGACAAATTATTCGTATGCCCACCCATTCGATTCGCTTTACTTCTCGTAACTCGAAAGGGGTACGGTTGTTTAATGTCGACGACAATGTGGTATCGGTTGCCCATTTGTCCGATTTGGGCGATGATAGCGATGATGCGGACACAGAAGCGGATACAGAAGCGGACACCGCCCCCGAACCATTGGAGGGTGTATAAGTGCGGGCGGTATATGCGGGCAGTTTTGACCCCATCACTTCGGGACATTTGGACATTATCGAGCGGGCGTGTTCGGTGGTCGACAGCCTGATTGTGGCGGTTGCCATAGCCAACACCAAAAACAGCTTATTCGATGCTGATGTACGGGCAGAATTGATACGGCAAACCCTGTGTGGGTGCGACTGTGCCGACAAGGTCGAGGTGATTATTTTTGACGGCTTGCTGGTGGAATTTGCCCAACAACACGGGGCTAATGTATTGATTCGGGGCTTGCGGGCGGTAGCCGATTTCGAATATGAAATACAAATGGCAATGATGAATCGCACTTTGGCAAGGGAGGTGGAAACTATGTTTTTAATGTCATCCGCATCACAGCAATTTGTGTCTTCACGGTTTGTAAAAGAAATACACAGACTGGGCGGCGATGTCAGCAATTTTGTCTCCGCCCCGGTATTGCAAAAATTATCGGAAAGAAAGAAAAAGCAGCATGTATAAAGGCGACATATCGATTGAGGATATGCTAGTACGGATCGCAAATACTCCGCAAAACTGCGTGTTGGTCGATGTCCGTACCGCCGCCGAATGGCAACACACCGGCATAGCCGATGTGGCATGTGATGTGCACCCCATTACCGTTGTGTCTGTGCCAGATCGGGCATTGATGCCAGACTATACCCCCACGCTTATAAACACTGTTGCTGCGGATAAGACCGTTTATTTTATGTGTCGCTCCGGCGTACGGTCGCAACTAGCGGCGGCAATCGCCACTCAAAACCACATACCCGAAGCGTATAATGTGCTGGAGGGCATGCAGGGGTGGCTAGCCCGGGCATTACCGACAAAACCCATATCACAAGAGAGCACCCCATGACAAAGCAAAAACATATAAGCACCGCCCGCATGGCAACCCGGCAAGTACGGGCGGGACAACAGCGATCACCGTTTGATGAAACCAGCGAAGCCCTGTATGTAACTTCTGGATTTGTGTACGACAAATGCCAACATGCAGAAGACGCTTTTGCCGGCAATTTGAATCGCTATATGTACGGACGGTATAGCAACCCGACAAACACCATGTTCGAAGACCGCATGAAAGCCATTGAGGAAGCGGCGTACTGTGCCGGCGTGGCATCGGGTATGGCGGCGGTGTCCGCATCGTTGGTCAGCACCCTGTCGCCCGGCGATCGCTTGGTGGCGAGCAATGCCTTATTTGGCAATTGCTTTTGGGTTGTCGATGTGTTGTTGCGGCGATTAGGGGTCGAGGTGGTGTTGGTCGATGGCACCGATATAACCGCATGGGAGCAGGCATTGTCCGTCCCCACACAAGCGGTGTTTTTTGAAACCCCATCGAATCCCACTATGCAGCTGATCGACATTCGGGCGGTGTGCCAACTGGCACAGCCTGCGGGGGCAAGGGTATTTGTCGACAATGTATTCGCCACCCCCATAGGGCAGAAGTGTATCGACTTAGGGGCGGATGTGGTGATATATTCGACCACCAAACACATAGACGGACAAGGACGCACCTTAGCAGGGGCGGTACTCACCAACGATGAGAAATGGTTTAATGAAGTGCTGTTCCCATACATCAGAAACACCGGACCCAGCCTGTCGCCATTTAATGCGTGGAATATGCTAAAAGGCTTAGAAACCCTGTCGTTACGGGTGGAAAAACAATGCGATAACGCTTTACAACTGGCACAGTTTTTGGAGAATTTAGACGGTATCGACAGCGTCCTATACCCCGGCTTAAAATCCCACCCGCAACACTCTTTAGCAACCGCCCAAATGTTAAACTACGGGTCGTTAATGGGTATTTATATCACAGGCGACAAACACCGCACCTACCAAGTGCTCGATTCATTACACATCATCGACATATCGAACAATTTAGGCGATGCCAAATCCCTAATCGCCCACCCCGCCTCGACCACCCACAGCAAAATGACAGAACCCCAACGCCAAGCGGTCGGCATCACCGATAATTTCGTACGATTAAGCGTGGGACTCGAGGATGTACGGGATTTACAGGAGGATTTTGTACAGGCATTAAAACTTGACCCCACTGGTTAAGTGTTGTACATTAGGGATCCACAAGAGAATTTTGTCCAGGCGTTAAAACAAAATATATGAGGATTTTTTTATGCGAGCAAATATAGAGAGTGTTTTGAATTTTATAGGAAGTAGGGATAAATTTGTTATTCCTGTATATCAGCGAAATTATGCGTGGGAGAAGGAGCATTGCAAAAGGCTATTTGACGATATAGAACTTATTTATTCTAATCGGTTAAAACAGTACTTTTTAGGTTCTACAGTTGTGGTCAAGGGGGATATAGGTAAGGAATTTATCGTTATCGATGGTCAACAGCGCATAACTTCATTGTCATTGATAATGTTTGCGATGTATAACTTGTTAAAATTAAAAGACATCAAAAGTGAGAACCCCAATCTTGCAAATATAATTTTTAAGGAATACCTAGTAGACGAATATGAAGATAAAAAAAGTTGGGTACGGTTAAAACAGGTAAATCAAGACGCCGAAGCGTACAGTAATTTGTATTTATTATCAGATCCTTTACACCCACATGCTTATAATAAAAATTCAGCGTTAAAAGACACCAGAGTTTTTCAAAATTATAAATATTTTGAAACAAGGGTAAGAGCATTTTATAAGAAACATGGCAATATTGATTTATTATGGGATGCTTTTAATAAGTTGGAAATTATCAAAATTGAACTTGAATTATCGAATCAAGATAAACCTCAACTGGTTTTTGAAACTATAAATGCAACGGGAAAATCTCTCGATGATGCGGATCTTATTCGTAACTATATATTGATGGATAAGGAGCCTGATATACAGGAAGAATGGTACCAGTCTTATTGGAAAGAAATAGAATTTAACACGCATAGAGATAATGAACCACACACATTAAATGCTATTTGGCATTATCTGATGTATAAGGAAAATTCGTATTTTCCTTACAAGAATACATATACTGTTTTTAAAAAGTTTATTTTTGATATTTCAATAGGTAAAAATACTTTAGATGTTATCGAGAATGCTTTATTGGAACTTGTCAGATTCACAAAGTATTATAAATGGTTTAATGATGTGTGTCAAAATGAAACATTTGAAACTTATTTCGAGGTGTTTCGTACCTTAAAGCAAAAAACACCATACGCTTACTTTATGAGTTTGATGGATGCATATGATGAAAAACAACAATTAGACGAAAATACAGTATGTAAAGTGCTTGAATTTATTTCAAATTACTATATCCGCCGTACAATTATCGGTAGACCAACGAATCCATATAATACAATGTATCCGACACTAGCCAATAGAATTGACGGGTATATGAGTCACGGTAATGACTATTTAGAATCTTTATATTATGTTTTTAGTAATTTTATTCCAAGGGATCATTATCCTACCGACCAAGATATAGAATTGGAATTGCCTCGTAAAGATTTTTACAACGCCAAAGGAATACGAAGTTTTGTACTACAAAAAATGTGTAACTTCGATCAAAAAGAATCTATTGTTATCGATGACGGTATAACCGTAGAACATATTATGCCACAATCTCTCACAGAAAAATGGAAAACCGAATTGGGGGATAATTGGCAAGAAGTACATGAAAAATACCTACATACTATTGGCAATCTTACTTTGACAGGATACAACTCTGAGCATAGTAGGAAATTATTTTTACAAAAAAAAGAATTGATGCAAGAACACAGTAATATTCCTTTAAACAAATATTTTAAAAAAGTAACTTCTTGGGATGAAACGCAAATTTTAAACAATGCTAAGAGAATGATTGCACTATTTAATCGAGTCTTTACAGATATTCCCAATCGAGCACAGTACAAAAAAGATTATTCAACCGATTATATTCCCGTTGAAGACATCGGCGATGCAACAGGAACTAAAATACATTCTTATAAAATTTTGGGTGAAATAAAAACCCCTAAGGCTTCATCTTGGAAAATACTTTTACAGTCTGTTTGTAAGGATTTGCAGGCACTGGATGAAACTGTGAATTGTCGATATTTTGTAGAAGATGCTGATGCCTTGAGGGAACCATATGAAATTTCAAATGGGTTGTATGTAGAAACAAATAGCAAACAAGGTGCAGAAGCATTTAAGAAGACATTAATTAATATCTTATATGACTTTGATTGTGTCGGAGAATTAGCGTTGAAATTAGAATAAAGCAGATCGATAACAAAATATATTTTTTGCAAGTAACCTGCCCAGTCCCATGTAAATAAACACATACCAGTATGGTATTATAATACCGTTTCTATAACCCCTTGATTTTTCGTATGTATTTTTATCTATTTTGTGTTGACTTCTTGCGGACTAGGCGGTATAACTGTGCCGTATGATGAGTGAACTTTATTTTAAACGAAGGGTATATTATGAGTACTGTGTCTATTAAACCGAGTGAAGTACAGAAAACTTGGTATATTGTCGATGCTACGGATTTGGTGTTGGGGCGGTTGGCGGCGGAGGTTGCTAAGATCTTACGGGGCAAGCACAAGCCCACATATACGCCGCATGTGGATTGTGGCGATAATGTTATTATTATCAATGCGGAAAAAGTACACCTGACCGGCAAAAAACTGTCCGATAAGGTGTATTACTGGCATACGGGCTATCCCGGTGGTATTAAGTCCCGTACTGCTGGGCAGGTGCTGGGCGGCAAACACCCGGATCGGGTGGTTCGAAAAGCCATCGAGCGGATGATTCCCAATGGTCCTTTGGGGCGGCAACAAATGCGAAATGTACGGGTATTTGTCGGGGCAGAGCACAGCCACCAAGCCCAAAATCCAACTGTGCTTGACTTAGCAAGCAAAAACCCTAAAAACAGTAAGCGAGGTTAATAATGTCTGAAACAGCACAACCCACAGTACAACCCATCGATACCCCCCAAGTGGCACCGCAAAAGCTCGATGCATCCGGGCGGGCGTATGCTACCGGTCGTCGTAAGACTTCTGTTGCCCGGGTGTGGATTAAACCCGGATCTGGTAAAGTTACCGTCAATGGACGGGACATAGAAAACTATTTCGGTCGCCCTGTATTGCGTATGGTGTTAAATCAGCCGTTCGACAAGGTCGACCGCAGCGGTCAATTTGATGTATTTTGTACCGTATCCGGCGGCGGCTTGTCCGGACAAGCGGGGGCAGTACAACACGGTATCAGCCGGGCGTTGGTACATTTTGAACCTACTCTTCGTCCAACACTAAAAGCCGAAGGGTTTCTCACCCGTGACGATCGCAAGGTGGAGCGGAAAAAATACGGCCGTGCCAAAGCCCGCCGCTCTTTCCAATTCTCCAAACGGTAAAAGCGGTTGCAACCGCTGAGGGCGTAAGCCCGATGTGGTACTCGATCATGGGGGGCGAAGCCCCCTAGACTCAAGCCACAAACAAAAATCAACCCGTACGGTTATACGATTATGACAGACACAATTAAAGTAGGTATATTGGGGGCTTCGGGCTATACGGGGGCGGATTTGGTGCGGTTGTTGTCCTTGCACCCATACACGGACATAGTGATACTTACCGCCAACGCTAACGCCGGGCGATCTTATGGGGATATTTACCCGCATTTATCCCACCTCGATCTGCCCGTTGTCGAAACCAACGAAGCAGCGGATTTTGGCGTATGTGATGTGGTGTTTTGTGGCTTGCCACACGGGGTCAGTCAGGACTTGGTCAAAACCCTCCCCAAACATGTAAGAATCATCGATTTATCCGCTGATTTTCGCTTGCAAGATACCGCCGTATACGAACAGTGGTACAACACCCCCCACACCGCTATCGACATACAAGCGGAGGCGGTATATGGACTCACCGAACACGCTCGACAAGACATAGCAACCGCCCGGCTGGTTGCCTGTCCGGGATGCTATCCGACCGCTTCGTTAATGGCTTTGGTGCCATTGGCAGAATCGGCAATTATCCGCCCCGAAGACATTATTATCGATGCCAAATCAGGGGTTAGCGGTGCCGGACGAAAACTACAACAGGCAACTTTATTCTGTGAAGTCGCCGAACAAATGCACCCGTACGGCGTCGCCTGCCACCGCCACGCCCCAGAAATCGAACAACAGCTAACAAAAGCTTTTAAAACCGATGTGGTGGTCAATTTTACCCCCCATTTGGTGCCTTTAAACAGGGGCGAACTGGTAACCATATATGTAAAACACGCCAACGGTAAAACCCATACGGATGTAATAGATACTTTAAAAACCGCCTATGCCAACGAACAATTTGTACGGGTCATCGACGGTTTACCCGCTAGCCGTATGGTCAAAGGGTCGAATTTGGTGGTCATCGGTGCCAAAGCCGACCGCCTGCCGAATCGCAGTATTATTATGTGTACCTTAGATAACTTGGTCAAGGGATCCAGCGGACAGGCGATTCAAAATATGAATGTCATGTTTCATTTACCCGAAAACACCGCCCTAGAACAGTGTCCGAATTTTCCATAAGTATGATAAAATGATTATGCGGACTATTTCCAGTTTGCGGCTTGTCCGTGAGTCTAGGGGGCTTCGCCCCCCGCATCGAGCACCACATCGGGCTAACGCCCTCAGCGGTTGCAACCGCTAGTCATCCTTACGGGTAAAATCCCCATCGATAATGTTGTCCATTGGCGAATCGTTGGGCTCCTGTTGCGATCGGGGGCGATACGCATATTTTGTACTGCTAAAATATTGACCAAATGCGGCGTTATTCATGCCCATACCACCGCCCATGTTTTGCATACTGGTAATGATTCCCAAACTGTACAATACACTCAGCAGGGGAAAATTTAACACCAGCAACACCCCAATACCATCGGTTATATAACCGGGAAAAATCAAAAATATCCCCCCCAAGAATACATGTCCCGCCCCTTGTCGCAACGCCCACCTCATAGACAACACGCCAATTACAACAGTAGCAAAAATCCACAACAGAGTACCGCCAAGCCCAATACCCAAACCGATAACAAACAACAACAAAAGTTCGACAACAAAAAAGATTTTAATCATACGCTTTAAAAAACATTGTAAAAATTTTCAATATACTGTACAGTAGGCTACACAAAATGTACAGGGCATAGTATCAAATGTTGGCAATAATTGCCAAAACTTTTTTGCGTATACGGAGTAATTTTAATGGATTTAATATTCTTAGCGGTAATTGCCGTTATTATAGGCTGGCGGTTGTTTTCTATTATCGGTCAGGACTTGGGTGGCAACAAAGACGCTTTTAGCAACATGTCGTCAAAAGCTTCCATCGAACCCGCCCCACAAAAAAAACAACAAAAACAAGCAGAACCGGTTATCGATGTGGAGGCTGTGCCCTCAGAAACACCCCTAAATCAACAGGCACTAGATACCATTAAAACGGTAGAGCCGAACTTCGATATGGACAATTTTATCAATGGGGCAAAAATTTGTTTTGCTAATACGCTCGAAGCCTTCGCACAGGGCAATAAACAGGCATTAGAACAGCTGTTAGCCCCAGAATCGTACGCCGTATTTGCCGAAACCGTCGACAACCGCCTTGCCAACGGGCAACGGGGGACATGCGAAGTGGTGGGCTTTATTAAGATCGAAATATTAAATGCGGTGGTACATAAGGATATGCTAGAAGTAGAGGTCGACTTTACCACCGACCAAATAACCGCCTTATACGACAGTGAAAACCGAGTTGTACAAGGACACCCAACGGAAATCGTCCGCTTGCAAGACGATTGGGTATTTGTCCGTAAAATCGGCGATGAATCGCCAAACTGGTATGTAAAAGAAACCGCATAATACAAAAAATAAGGACATCATATGACCGTATCTATTGGCGTAGCAGGGCTTGGCACCGTAGGGGTGGGTGTTATAAAAGGTGTACATAAAAATGCCGAAATATTAAAAATGCGTACGGGAAAAACCGTACACATTACCGCTGTGTCCGCCCGTTCCAAAGCTGACAGGGGCGTCGATGTGTCTCCGTATATTTGGTTCGACGATGCCCGCCAGCTGGCGACCAGCCCGGATATTGATGTGTTTATCGAAGTTATCGGCGGCAGTACGGGCATTGCTCTCGACAGCGTCAAAAACGCCCTTAATGCGGGTAAAGTGGTGATTACCGCCAACAAAGCCATGTTAGCGGAACACGGCGAACAGCTGGAAAAAATTGCCTGTCGCAACGGCACTTATATTTTGTTCGAAGCCGCTATCGGCGGCGGTATCCCCGTTGTTAAAGCGTTGCGAGAAGGCTTGAGCGGCAATATCATCAGCCGTATTTACGGTATCTTAAACGGCACTTGCAATTATATTTTAACCACCATTGAAAAAACCGGGCAGGACTTTGCCGATGTACTGCAACAAGCCCAACAGCTGGGATACGCAGAATCAGACCCGTCTTTTGACATAGACGGTGTAGACGCCGCACAAAAACTGGCGTTACTTGCCAGCCTTGCCTTTGGCATACAGGGGGCATATGGGGATATGCACATCGAATCCATCCGTAACTGTATGGACAATTTGGATGTGCACATGGCGGGCGATTTAGGATTTACCCCCCGTTTGGTCGGGGTAGCGGACAACAAACAAAACGGGGTACAGCTGTACATGGCACCGGCGTTTGTATCTAAAACAGGTACCTTTGGCGGCGTCGATGATGTGGTAAATGCCTGTACTTTACAGGGAGATTTAATCGGATCCATGTCCCTAATGGGACCCGGTGCAGGGGGCGACGCCACCGCATCAGCGATTTTGTCCGATATATGTGATGTGGCAACCCGCACAGGGGGGCAAGAGAGGCATATGTTTAACCAACCGGTAGAAACTTTACAACCGGCGTATATATTGCCTATGGACGAACGGGTAGGGCGGTATTATGTGCGTATCACCGGCGACAACAGCCCGTTAATGGCACAGCTGGGCAAACACGGCGTGCAAGTGCTCGATTCGCATATGGAACACGGCAGCACAGCCCTTATCACCACCCCGATACAAGAAAAAACTATGAAAACTGCCATTACAGATATACAGTGCGTACTACACAGAATAGAGGAATGCTAACATGACAGATAAATATGATGCCAATTTATACGATAGAAACTTAGGACTAGAAGCGGTACGGGTAACGGAGGCGGCGGCGATTGCCTGTATTAACCACATCGGGCGGGGCGATAAAAATGCAGCAGACGGGGCGGCGGTCGATGCCATGCGGGCGGCTTTCAACCGTATGGATATAGACGGCACGGTGGTAATAGGCGAAGGGGAAATGGACGAAGCCCCCATGCTGTACATCGGCGAACGGGTCGGCAGCAAACGGGCGGGCAGTGTCAAAGTAGACATCGCCCTCGATCCCCTAGAAGGCACCACCCCGTGTTCGCAAGGTATGGAAGGGTCGTGTTCTGTAGTGGCGTTTGCCAAACACGGTAATTTGTTAAATGCCCCCGATATTTATATGGACAAAATAGCAGTCGGTAAAGGCTTGCCCACAGGCATTGTCGACTTAGACCGATCGCCCAAAGAAAACATCGTTGCCGTTGCCCGGGCAAAGGGAAAATCGCCACGGGATATGACCATTTGTACTTTAAACCGGGATCGCCATAGCTACATTATCGATGCGGCTCGGGCGTTGGGGGCAAGAGTACAACTCATTGAAAATGGCGATGTGGCGGGGGTTATTGCCTGTGCTTTGACGGAAAAAACCGGTGTCGATATGTTTATCGGCAAGGGCGGTGCCCCCGAAGGCGTGATTGCAGCGGCGGCTTTACGCTGTGTGGGCGGACAAATGCAGGGCAGGTTATGCCCCGAAGACGATGCGGAAATCGCCCGTATGCAAAAGTGGGGGTTACACGATGCGACTGTAAAATACACGCTGGAAGACATGGCAAAGGGCGATGTGATGTTTTGTGCAACCGGAATTACAGACAGTATGCTTGCCAAAGGTGTTCGAGTGGTCAACGACCGTATTTATACGGAAACCCTGATGATGCGGTCAAAAACAGGCACCGTACGGACGGTGCTTGGGGAACATGATTTGGTACGCAAAGACTGGGTATGGATTTAACCCCCCATATACACACGCAGCACTCCGTATCGGGAGCCATTTGGACGCTCTCTCCCCCCAATGAGCGGATCGAACAAATGCTGATGCAGCGGTACGGTGTGTGTGCCCCTGTGGCGTCTTTTTTGTCGAATCGTTTTTTTGCCGATGACGATGTGTGTGAGCATACGCTGCAGCGGGTCGAGCATTTTTTGTCACCGAAACTCCGTACCTCATTGCCCGATCCGTATGTCATGGTCGATATGCAAAAGCTGGTGTCTGTGTTATATGAGGCTATTACCCACAAGCACACCATCGCCATATTTGGCGATTACGATGTGGACGGTGCCACCAGTACCGCCCTCATGGTACGGTATTTACAAGCCATCGGGGCAAAAGTTTTATGGCATGTGCCGGAACGACAACATGGATACGGACCCAACATACAGGCGTTTCAAGATTTATACGCACAAGGGGCGGATATTATCGTATGTGTGGATTGTGGCAGTACCGCTTTTGAGGTGCTGGACACCGCCCATCAGCACAACATGCGAATCTGCGTCATCGACCACCACATAGCACAGCCCCAATTGCCGCAAACTGTGGCTATGGTAAATCCAAATCGTATCGATGACAGCTCGCAACTGGGCAATTTGTGTGCGGTTGGCGTGTGTTTTTGTGTGCTTGTTGCCTTAAACCGCTATTTGCGACAACAGCGGTTTTTTACCCACACTCCCGAACCAAATATGTTGCAATGGATCGATTTAGTGGCAATCGGCACCGTCTGCGATGTGGTACCGTTACAGGGTTTAAACCGCACCTTTGTGGCACAGGGATTAAAAGCCTTAAATGGGGGGGCATCGCCCGCTGTACAGGCTATTTGCCAAGTGGCGGGTATATCGGGAAGTGTAGGGGTGTATGAGTTGGGGTGGATTATTGGACCGTACCTAAATGCTTGTGGTCGTATGGGGCGGGCAAAATTAGCGGTAGAATTTTTATTAACCGATGACATGCCATCGTTGGGGGCAATGGCGGCAACCCTGTATACCTACAACACAGACCGTAAACAATTGGTCGAAGACGCCCTGCACCAATGCCACCAAATGGTGGCAACGGGCGGCGATTATGGCGGTTTTATCAGTGTCAAAGGCGATTGGGCGGACGGCATTATCGGCATTGTGGCGGGACGCTTAAAAGACCACTACAACAAACCCGCTTTGGTGTTTTGCAGCGAAGGCACCCTATATAAGGGGTCTGCCCGCTCCGTATCAGCGATCGATGTGGGGGCAACTTTTATCAATGCTGTACAGTCCGGTATACTAGGCAGTGGCGGTGGACACAAGGTCGCCGCCGGGTGTAGTGTATCAGCGGATATGTACGACTCGTTTATGGCATATTTACAATCCGTGTGGACAACGCATGTCTACGATAAAATATATCGAGCCCACACCGTCATCTCTCCATCTGTTTTACGGACCGACACCGTGCGGGACATGGATATATTGCACCCGTACGGGGTGGGCAATCCGGAGCCTTTGTACATCATAGAAAATGTGTATATCACCAGCTATACGGTGTTAAAACAAAAACACATCAAGTTTTATATCCGTACAGCACCAAATGAAAAAGCCCTGCCCGTTATAGCGTTTCAAGTGGTGGATACGAAAATCGGCGATTGTGTTGTCGATGCGGCAAACACTGTCCCCGTATCCATATTGGGCAAGTTACAAATAAACCGCTGGCAGGGCAAAGAGTCGGTACAATTCTTATTGCAGGACATAGCGGTATAGACTTTTTTTATAAAAAACGGCATTTTAGGCTTGCACTTTTACAAATATATGGCTATATAAATCTAATTGCCTGTACGGTCGCATAGCTCAGTTGGTAGAGCAACTGACTTTTAATCAGTAGGTCACAGGTTCGAATCCTGTTGCGATCACCATGTTCCGGCATAGTTCAGTTGGTAGAACGGCGGACTGTTAATCCGTATGTCGCAGGTTCGAGTCCTGCTGCCGGAGCCAACACAATCCCATATGTACACCGTTGCATATGGGATTTTTGTATGTTATGTGTTATATGTATCCAACATCTGCAACACCTTTGGGGTAAAGTACGAAAATATAATGTCCGCCCCCGCCCGTTTAAAGGCGATTAACGACTCGAGTATGGCGGTGTCGGGCATCTGTCCCGTATCGATCATATTCTGGATCATGGTGTATTCACCGGAGACTTGGTATACGCATATGGGTATGTGGCACATGGCTTTTGCCTGTGCGACAATGTCGAGATACGGCATGCCCGGTTTTATCATAATCATATCCGCCCCCTCTTGTATATCGAGAGCGATTTCCCGTTTTGCCTCAATAGCGTTTGCCGGATTCATTTGGTAGGTTTTTTTGTCCCCCGTTAAAACATCGCTACTGCCCACCGCCTGTCGAAACGGTCCATAAAATGCCGATGCGTACTTGGCGGCATAGGACATAATTGCCGTATCGATATATCCCATACTGTCCAGCCCCTGTCGAATGGCACCAATACGCCCGTCCATCATATCCGATGGGCATATGACATCCGCCCCGCTTTCCGCTTGTAACACCGCTTGTTTTATCAATATGTCGACGGTGCTGTCGTTGTCGACATAGCCGTTTTTATCCAGCACCCCATCGTGTCCATGACTGGTATAGGGATCGAGAGCCACATCGACAAATAACAACGGCTGTGGCAGTGCCTGTTTAATGGCTCTTAAGGCGGTGTTTATAATATTTTTCGGGTTTAACGCTTCGGCTCCTTGTGGACATTTTTTATCTGCTGGTGTTACGGGAAATAGGGCAAACCCCACAACCCCTCGATTGTATATATCGCTGATGTGCTGTATGGCATCGACTATATTTAATCGGCGGATGTGGGGCATGGTAGGAATTACCTCCGATTGCCCAGTGGTGATAAAAATTGGATATACCAAATCGGCGGCACATATGCGATTTTCTGCAGTTAAAGACCGTATTTCGGCATTTTGTCGTAACCTGCGGGGACGGTGGCGTATCATGGGTAACCTCATCTTTCGTTTTACTTGTTTATAATAACACATATTTAGTAAAAAATGCTAGATTTTCACAACGGAATTGCATATAATCGGCTTTTAATGTGTACTACTAGGTGCATTTCGCAGACGGTCGCCATCTTTTTAGGAGCATATACTATGACAGATTTTTTTGAACATGCGTTGGAACAAGCGGATTCGGCTGTTTTCAAAACCATTGTCGATGAGCATACACGGCAACAAGCGGGCATCGAATTGATTGCCTCAGAAAATATTGTGTCCCGTGCGGTGATGCAGGCGATGGGGTCGGTTATGACCAATAAATATGCGGAGGGCTATCCGACAAAACGCTATTATGGGGGCTGTGAAGTGGTCGATGTGGTCGAACAGCTGGCAATCGATCGGGCAAAACAGCTGTTTGGCTGTGATTTTGCCAATGTCCAGCCACACTCTGGGTCGCAAGCAAACCAAGGGGTGTTTAATGCGTTGTTACAGCCCGGCGATACGATTATGGGGCTGGATTTGGCGGCGGGGGGACACTTGACGCACGGCTCGAAAGTGAATCAATCCGGCAAGTGGTTTCATGCGGTGCATTACACCGTCGATGCGGATACCCACCTAATCAACATGCACCATGTCCGCAAACAGGCGGAAACCCACAAACCGAAAATGATTATTGCCGGCGGATCGGCGTATTCTCAGGCTTGGGATTTTGCCGCATTTCGCACTATTGCCGATGCGGTTGGGGCGGTTTTGTTGGTCGATATGGCACACTTTGCCGGGCTTGTGGCAACGGCAACGCACGACAATCCTTTTCCCCATGCCCATGTGGTTACCACCACCACGCACAAGACTTTACGGGGACCTCGAGGGGGGCTTATTCTGACCAATGACCCAGACATCGCCAAAAAGGTCAATTCTGCTATTTTTCCCGGTATTCAAGGGGGACCTCTGATGCACATCATTGCCGCAAAAGCGGTGGCTTTTGGCGAAGCGTTACAACCGGCATTCACCACATATTGTAAACAGGTGATTGAAAACGCCAAAGTCCTTGCAGATGCACTTATCGCAGGCGGGGTAAAAGTAGTATCTGGCGGCACCACAAACCACCTTATCTTAGTGGATTTAACGCCAAAATTTTTAACCGGCAAAGAAGTCGAAGAGGCGTTGGGACGGGCGGGGATTACTTGCAATAAAAACGGTATTCCCTTCGACAAGCAAAGCCCGTTTGTAACTTCTGGTATCCGTTTGGGAACCCCCGCAGGTACCACCCGGGGGTTCAAACAAGCAGAATTTGCCCATATTGCCGCATATATCCTACAAGTGATAAACGGCTTGGCAGAAAACGGCGAAGACAACAACGCCCGCATAGAAGGAGTTGTAAGGGACAAAGTAAAATCTCTATGCGGTGCCTTCCCCTTATATCCCAAATTGTACTAACGGACATGGTGCGACTATGCGATGCCCATATTGCTTTGAATCGGAAACACAAGTAAAGGACTCCCGTGCCACCGATGAAAACACCGCCATTCGGCGGCGGCGGTTGTGTGTAAAGTGCGGCGGGCGGTTTACCACCTTCGAACGGGCACAAGCCCGTGATTTGAGAGTACAAAAATCCGATGGCAGCATACAAATATTTGATAGGGATAAGCTGTCCCGATCGATTATTGTTGCCTGTCGTAAACGCAATGTGACAGAAGGGGATTTGGATAAAATTGTCTCTACCATTGTACAACAATTGGAACTCAGCGGCGACACCCTTATTAAAACCGAAGATCTTGGCACTCGAGTCATGCACGGGTTAAAACAGGTCGATTCTGTAGCGTATATTCGCTATGCGTCCGTGTATAAAAACTTTGAATCGCCGAATGGGTTTGTAAAATTTATTAAAACCAATACGGATGACACATAATATACATACACACTATATGCGATATGCCTTGCGATTGGGGGCAAGGGGCTTGGGGCTGAGTGCGGATAATCCGTCCGTTGGCTGTGTGCTTGTCAACAACGCCCATGTGGTAGGCGTTGGCTACACCGGTGTTGGCGGCAGACCCCACGCCGAAACCACAGCGATCGGCATGGCAGGGGATTTATGCAAAGGGGCAACCGCTTATGTGTCGTTGGAACCTTGTGCCCATGTGGGCAATACCCCCAGTTGTGCAAAAGCGTTGATCGATGCGGGTATAACAGCCTGTTATATCGCCACCCTCGATTGCGACCGCCGCACCAATGGGCGGGGTGTGCAGATGTTGCAAAACGCAGGTATAACCGTACATACCGGGATTTTACAAGCACAAGCCGATGCCCAACATATGGGATTTTTCCACAAAAACCGCTATAAACGGCCGCTTATCACGGTAAAAATTGCCACTTCTATCGATGGCAAAATCGCTTTGTCGAACGGCGACAGCCAATGGATAACCAACGCCAAATCAAGGGCATATGGACACTATTTGCGATCGACTCACGATGCTATTTTGGTGGGGGCAAACACGGTCAGACAGGATAACCCGGTATTAAATTGCCGTTTGCCCGGCATGCACCACACCAGCCCCATTCGTATTGTACTGGCAACCCGCTTGCCGCAAGGGTGTACCCTTCTCAATGACAACGGGCAAACGCATATACTGTCTGGGGATTTACCCGCTGTATTAGAAAAAATTACCGATTTAGGCGTTACCCGCTTGCTTGTCGAGGGTGGGGGGTATACCATTACCCAATTTATACGATCCGGCTTAGTCGACAGAATCGCTCATTTTCAAGCCGCAAAAATCATGGGGGCGGATAGTATATCCGTTATTGGTGGATTACGCATCATAAATATGATAGATATACCCACATATGACATTTTACAGGTAAAAATGTTCGACAATGATATTTTCACTTTATATGGACAAAAATAAACATGTTTACAGGTATTATCACACACTTTGGCACCATCGATAAGGTTACCCGCAACACACAAGGCACAGGCGACAGCAAACAACACTGGGCGGATATGACTATCGGAGTGCTGGCGGATATGGATATAAACACTATTGATATTGGGGCGTCTATTTCTCACAACGGGGTATGTTTAACCATAACCCACAAAGAAATACGGGGTAATCAAGGGTATTTCGAATCCAATGTATCTATAGAATCGTTGCAAAAAACCACGCTTAACAGCTGGCAAAAAGGCACGGTGATAAATATCGAACGGGCGTTAAAAATAGGCGATGAATTAGGCGGACACTTGGTCAGCGGTCATGTGGACACCACCACAAAAATTACAAACATTATCAACGATGGCGACAGCCACAGGTTTTTATTGGCAATGCCCACAGATTTTGATACAATGATTGCCCCGAAGGGGTCGATTGTCATAAACGGGGTATCCTTGACAGTCAACGAGGTGACCGATAGCCATTTCGGCGTCAATATTATTCCGCACACTATGACACACACCACCTTTGGTGCGTTGTCCACAGGCGATAGGGTCAATTTAGAAGTGGACATGATGGCACGGTATGTGGCACAGTATTTATCGAAAAAAGGATTTTAACATATGGTTTCCGTACATGAAACTGCATACAAAAACAGCGTGTTGGACATTCACCCCATCGCCGACATTATTGCAGACGCCCAACAAGGCAAGCCCTATATATTGGTCGACGATGAAAACCGTGAAAACGAAGGCGATGTGATGATGTCGTCCGCCTGCATGCGGGCGGAGTGGGTAAATTTTATGGTAACACACGCCCGGGGCTTGGTATGCGTTGCTATTACTCAACACCGTGCCGATGCCCTTAATATCGATTTACAACCCCGTATGAACAACGAACCGTTTGGCACCGCCTTTACCGTATCCGTAGAGGCACGATACGGGGTAACCACAGGCATTTCTGCCTTCGACAGGGCAAAAACCATTCAGGTTATTGCCGATGAAAACTGCACTGGCGATGACATTGTAACCCCCGGGCATATTTTTCCCATTATCGCCCACCCCGAAGGGGTACTTGCCAGACGGGGACACACAGAAGCCGGCATCGATATTGCCACCTTAGCCGGACAATACCCCAGTACGGTTATTTGCGAAATTATGAACGATGACGGTACTATGGCACGGTTGCCAGAAGTGATTGCCTTTGCCCAAAAACACAATTTAAAGGTCGGCACTATTGCCGATTTGGTTGCTTATCGTACACACAATACTTGAAACTGAAACATATGCTATAGGAGATTAAAATGTCTACTTCGGATTTCATAAAAATGGTGCACCAACCAGACTTAGACCAACAAAAAAAAGAAAATAAAAAAGTTTTGATTATCGAAGCCCGGTTTTATGATCATATTCACGACATGCTGTTGGATGCTGCCAAGTCCGTATTTGACGCACAGGGTGTTTGGTACGATGTTATCACCTTGCGGGGGGCATTAGAGATTCCCGTGACAGTACAGATGGCACACACAAGCCCGCATTGTCAATATGACGGCTATTTGTGCTTAGGCTGTGTTATTCGAGGCGAAACCAGCCATTATGATTATGTCTGCGAACAATCGTGTCGGGGCATTATGGATATATCGTTAAAACACAACTTGGCGATTGCCAACGGTATATTAACCGTTGAAAACCAATCGCAAGCCATCGCCCGTGCGGATAGCAAACAAAAAAACAAGGGCGGTTTTTGTGCACAAGTGGTATTAGATATGATTACCTTAAAACAAAAATTCGGGGTGTAGTATGCAGCTGATACCGCCGACCAGAAACAAAAGACGATCTGCCGCTCGAATTGGGGCGGTGCAGTCGTTGTATGCCTTGCAAATGGGGCAGGACGATGTCGCCAAAGTTATGGCGGACTTTATACAAAATAGCTGTATGGTAGAAATGGATGGCATTTCGTACCCCGCCAATCAACAGTTGTACACGCAAATTGTCAACGGGGTATTAAACCGCAACGCAGATATTATAGACTTGGCAAATAGCGTACTTACCAAACGCCCTCTCGAGCGGCAAAATCGCCTGATACAATTGATTATCAAAGCTGGTATATTTGAATTGTTGGAAAACAAAGATGCGGATTTTCGCCTGATCATCGGTGAGTATGTGGACATCGCCCACGCATTTTTTGACCACAAAGAAGCCGGTATGATAAATGGGGTACTGGATTCCCTGTCCCGTGCTGTACGCTAATCATGGATGAGTTCGAGCGAATACGCACCTATTTTGCCCCGTTATCAGGGGCAGGGGCGTACGGTTTATCCGATGACACCGCCTGTTTACCAGATGGGAACACGCCGTATGTGGTATCCACCGATACCATAGTATCGGGGGTACATTTTATCGGCGACGAACCCCCATACCAGTTGGCACAAAAATTATTAGCCGTCACTTTATCGGATCTGGCTTCTGTGGGGGCAACCCCTGTGTGTTACACGCTCAATATAACCCTGCCACAAGGCACTTCGACCGATTGGTTTGTGTCGTTTTGTCAAGGGTTGCAGTATATGCAAAACCTGTATGATATATACTTAATCGGGGGCGATACAACACATTTTCCCCATAAACATGTGGTGTTGTCTGCCACTGTGTATGGCACCGATGCCTACCCCCTACACCGCCATCGAGCAAAGCCCGGCGATAGGGTGTGTATCACCGCCGCCACAGGTTTAGGCTATGTGGGCTTGCAAATCGCCTTAGGCAAAATACCCGGTAATCCCGATACCGACAAGCGGCTATTACAATATTACCAAACCCCAACCCCACACATAGACATCGGTCGTAAAATTGCCCCCTTTGTCAACGCCTGCTGTGATGTATCCGATGGCTTAGTGGCAGATTTAGGACACATTGCCACCGCTAGCCATGTGGACATCACCCTGCATATGCCAGACATTCCCATAGCCGAAATTCTACATCCCTATGCACCGTATACCGGTATAAACCATGCGGTACTAGCAGGGGGCGATGATTATGTACTGGCATGTACCATATGCCCAGAAAATATACCTAAAGTCCAAGCCATATACCCCGATATACAGGTTATAGGCACCGTATCGACCGCCGCAGATATGCCTAGTGTAACGGTTTTAAATGCGGATAAACAAGACATTACCCCCGATACCAAAGGCTTTATACATACTCGATAGGGAACACCTGTTAGAGTCACGAACAAGTGAAAATCAATATGCAAAAAAACATACAAAACTTTTTTATTTTATACACAGATACATATATTACATGAAATATATACTTTTTTAATGTACTTTTTTAGATTTTTGTGATATGGTAGCATCGTGAAGTTTTTATATTTGTTAATGTATAGCAGTTTTATAACATGCTAGAGCAATCAAACAGGAGTAGAGGTAAAAAGAAAATGACATACAGGCTAAGTAAAAAATCCATAGGGTGTGCCTTATTAACTGTGTCTTCGCTGTGTGCTGGCGGTATGGTTTTTGCGGGTGATCTGCCACAAGGCGGCGTGGTACAACGGGGGGCGGCTGGTATCCAGTATAGCGGCAATACTCTGAACATAAATCAGCAATCGGATAAAGCGGTTATCGATTGGCAAAGTTTTTCTGTGGGTAAGGATAACACCGTAAACTTTAATCAGCCCGATAGCGATTCGGCAACCCTAAACCGGGTTACGGGGGATTTTACTTCGGAAATTGCCGGACAGATTAACAGTAATGGCAGTGTGTTTTTGGTCAATCCCAATGGGATACGGGTTACTAAAAACGGGGTTATCGATACGGGCAATTTTGTTGCCTCGACTCTCGACATCGACAACACCGATTTTCTCAATGGCGATTACACATTTACGAAAAACGCCAAAAATGGCGTTGTTACGAATCGGGGTCGTATTTCGGTCGATGATGGCGGTTTTGTTGCATTGTTGGGTGGGGCGGTGAAAAATGAGGGTACCGTTCGAGCCCTTGTGGGTAAGGTCGGTTTTGCTGGTGGTGAAAAAATTGTTATGTCGTTCGGCAACAGCGATTTTTTACGGGTCGAAGTGCCTATAGACAAGTGGCACACCCTAACCGATTCGCAAGGGAATAAAGTGTCAGCTACCCTTGATTTAGGCGGAAACATCGACTCCCAGGGTGGATTTATCGACATCACCGTTGCTGATGCGTCTGATATTTTACGACAAACTATTTCGATCGATGGTATTGTATCGGCAAATACTGTGTCTTCGACAGATGGGGTTATATCGATTAGTGGCGGTACGGTGGGGATTACCGGCAACGGGCGAATCACTGCTGATGCCGATTATGGCACCGCCGGCACTATTGCCATCGGGGCGGATACGATCGACAGCAGCGGCATAGTTTCGGCTGTAGCACAAAGTGGCATTGGAGGAAAAATTAAAATATCGTTACAATATGGGGCAAACTTAAACGCTAGTACCCGTTTTGATGTGTCCGGTCGTAACGGAGGCGGCAGCTTATCGTTTATTGGCGGACTAGGCAAAAGCGGTACAAAAGTACTAGGCTCTGCGGATTTTAAAGCCGACAGTACGGACGGTACAGGTGGATATATCGACATCAGCAACAAGGGCGGCTTGGTCGGGCTGTTTTCTGGTACTGTATCCGCATCGGGAAAAACTCAGGGCGGACGAATCCGTCTAGGTGGGGCGTTTCAAGGTGGCGGATACAACCCGAAAACCAGTTCTCTCGACAAACGCACCCAAGACCTATTTGTTACCCGTTGGTCTGATAATAGTCCCCTTGTATGGGCGGGCAAAACTTCATTAGGCACAGGCGTAAATGTGGTTGTATCGTCCCAATCGGGTACGGGCGGCACAGCGATTTTATGGGCGGATCACACCACCAACAATTATGCGGCTATCGATGCCAGCGGTGCCACTGGGGGCGGAGCAGTGGAAATATCGGGTAAAAAGCAAGTCGATAGCTTCGGTTTAAAGCGGATTATGGCAGGTGACGGGATCATTTTACTCGACCCGCAAGATGTGGTTATAGCTGGCTGGGGATCCGCAGTGGCACAGGCAAAAAAAATTGCCCATGGTGCTAGTTTTTCTTTGAGCGATCGTGATTGGTTTGGTAGCAGCGTATCGTTAAGCGGTGATGGGAAGAAGTTGGCTGTCGGGGCTTCCCGTGATGACAATGGGGATATGATTGATATAAATGCCAATCGAGGGGCGGTGTATCTGTACACTGTCGGCGGATCCTCGTGGGGCAAGACGGTAACGCAAGCGGTAAAACTTTCTGATAGCCATGCCAGTGTTTCTTTGGATGATGGTGATAATTTTGGTAGTAGTGTATCGTTAAGCGGTGATGGGAAGAAGTTGGCTGTCGGGGCTGTTGGTGATGACGATGGGGGTAGTAATCAAAGTGCCAATCGAGGGGCGGTGTATCTGTACACTGTTGGCGGTTCTGGTGCCACATGGGGCAAGACGGTAGCGCAAAAAGTAAAACTTTCGCATGGGAAATCTCTATCATCCAAAACTGTTTCTTTGGATAATGAGGATGGATTTGGTAGTAGTGTATCGTTAAGCGGTGATGGGGCAGAGTTGGCTGTCGGAGCTTATCGTGATGACGATGGGGGTAGTAATCAATCTGCAAATCGAGGGGCGGTGTATCTGTACACTGTTGGCGGTTCTGGTGCCACATGGGGCAGTACAGTAACGCAAGCGGTAAAACTTTCCGATAGTCATGCCAGCGTTTCTTTGGATGATAGTGATGGGTTTGGTTGGAGTGTATCGTTAAGCGGTGATGAGAAGAAGTTGGCTGTCGGGGCTTATCGTGATGACGATGGGAGTAGTAATCAATCTGCAAATCGGGGGGCGGTGTATCTGTACACTGTTGATGGTTCTGGTGCCACATGGGGCAGTACAGTAACGCAAGCAGTAAAACTTTCCGATAGTCATGCCAGCGTTTCTTTGGATGATGGGGATTGGTTTGGTAGTAGTGTATCATTAAGCGGTGATGGGACAAAGTTGGCTGTGGGGGCTATTGATGATGACGATGGGGGTAGTACTCAAAGTGCCAATCGAGGGGCGGTGTATCTGTTCACTGTCGGCGGTGCCACATGGGGCAAGACGGTAACGCAAGCGGTAAAACTTTCGCATGGGGCATCCGGCGTTGGTCTTTTGGATAATGATGATAATTTTGGTTGGAGTGTATCGTTAAGCGGTGATGGGACGAAATTGGCTGTTGGGGCTACGGGTGATGACGATGGTGGGGGTATTAATAAAGGGGCGGTGTATTTGCTAAATGTACCCGTTGGTAACCTAGCAGGTATTAAACAAAAATTACAGGGTACGGATGTTACGATTGTTGCCGATCGGGATATTGCCATAAACAGCGATTTTGTTACTACCACAGGGGGTAAAAAATTAACCTTAATCGCTGGGCGGTCGGTTATCCTTAAAAACAATGTAAAAATACATGGGGGTCTTGAAATAATCGCCAACGCTAATAAAGCAACAGTCAAAAAAGAAACCGATTACAACAATGACCGCATGGATAATGATAACCGTACCGCAGGTATTGCCAAAATCACCGCTGCCAAAGGTACAACCCTATCGGCAACCACCGGTAATGTGGTTATCAAAATGCAGCAGGGGAATACGGATAACAGTAGTGATGACAAACGCTATGCCGGCACCATTACCATCCACAAAGTCGAAGGTCAAAAGGTCAGCATTATACACAACGGTACAACATTCGATACCTCTAAGACTTATGAATCCAGATCAGAGATTATTATTTTAAACGGTGGCAAAATAACATCCAAAGGCACAATCAGCAAAGGGGCGGTGGCTATCGAATTAAAAGCAAATATATTTACCAATAAATCAGATAAAGATGCCTTAGCCATAGTCGAACCAGACAGTGGTAAAAATGAAGGACGGTACCTAGTATGGACAAAAAGCCCTGCGAATAACCAAATGGGCACATCAGGGTCGTTCATAAGCAGCTACAGTTTCGCCCAATTTAATAAATCATACGCCACCGATGCTGTTGGATCAGGTGATTTTAAAGCAAATCCCGCCGTTGCCGGCGATGCTAACACAACAACAAAATCCGGCTTCATATACAGTGCCAACCCCACGCTGGAACTAACCGCATCGGTTAGCACAAAAACCAAAGAATATGATGGCAAGAACACCGCCCCAACCGATGCCAATCCTAAATTTACATTCAAAACGCCAGCCGATGGCTTAAAGTTCAAAATAAACGGATTGATCGACAGCGATAATGCCAAAAAACATTATAATTTTGACGCCAAAGTTACAACAGACCCCACAGGTTATTTTTATAAAGGCAATATAAAAACAAAAGATGCGGATACAGGTCTAACCATTAAATATGAGGGACACGCCGCCACCTACAAAGACGGCAACGGTGTAACCATACACGGTTTGGCAAGTACCCCAACCATCGCCCCCGTAACCGGTGCATCGATTACCCCAAGATCGCTGCAACTAGAAATAGGCGACTTGGATGTAAGAGACCGCCCATATGAAAGTGGCAACAAAATTGCCCCCGTGTATATTGCACAGCAACCCGGATACAGCGGTGCTGTGGTAAGCGGTGAAAACATAATATTAACCATAATTGACGGGGCATTCGTATACGATGATGACAAAATCGAAGAGGGAAAATCTGTAACCCTAAAAAATCCAAATTTGCTTAAATTAAGCTCAACAAATTACAAATTGTATCGCAACCTTGTCGATTTTGGCTCTGACATGTTACTGTTAAAAGGCACAATATCAGGAAAAACCTCCGGCAACGGTGGGAACTTAAACCTAGGCAATAGCGATGGCGGTGGCGGCGGTGGTGGCGGTGCTGCTGTTGCGGTGGCTGGTACTGCTGTTGTGGTGGCGGGTGCTGGTGCTGTCGTGGCAATGGGCAGTATAGCTGCTGGTGCTGCAGGAACTGCAGCTACTGGTGCCGGTGCCGCTGGTGGTGCGGGTGCTGCTGGCGGTGCTGGCGGCACAATAGGTGTGCCGCTTGGTCGTATCGACAACAGCATATTTAACACCAACATATACGCCCATTTAAACGGTATCGACATGCAGGCATTATACCGACCGCCAACACAAAAATCTTTTGCCTCTGTGTTTAATCCCCCAAAACCGCAACAGGTAACATATAAAGCAAAATACACCACCCCTTACGACAAGGCGTTGTTGACACGCAACATCAAAGCCCAAAAAGCCATACCCTTGTACGAAATCGATGAACAGCTGTACGAAACCTTGAGACGCATATTCGTACAGCAATCCGCACCGATATATAAAACCATTCGCACCTAAAACCGTTGGTATGAATGAACAGGGGGGATAGCAGGGGGTGGGGGGAGTACTTGATACCTTCGCCAAATAAAACCATTCGCACCTAAAACCGTTGGTATGAAAAAATATTATCGTTGTTTTTGTCTGATACGGACTTTGCCGATGTTGCCGACAACTTGTTCGATAATGCCCAGCGTCTTACCGCCCGTATCGGTTTGAGCTGTGTTGTATGCCACCTCTTGTAGGATTTGTTCATTGTATTCTGTAACGGTTTTTACGGTTTCTTGGTCGAACAAAATCTCTACCATTTTAAAGTCCAAAACTTCTTTTTTAGAAAACGCATACTGTTCAGTGCGATAAAAAATGTAGTACCAATAATCGTCGTTATAGGTACCCACAATAAACGGTCTGCCTAGTACGGATTGTACTTGTTGCTTGGTGGGTTGTTCCATGCGCATGGATTGGATCTGATCCACATTGGGAATGTACCCGTGTGCCTCGATGTTGGTCTCAGTAATAGACCGAAACATACACCCAGACAACGACACAACAACAGCAGATAAAAATACGACTCTTTTTGTAAACATGTTATCTATAATATATGCCCACACAGCAAAATACAAGTATTTTTTAAATACCGATCAGAGATTTTTCCATTTCGAATACATATAACAAGGTCCGTATACTATCGCCATCATGCCCGACTAAGTTGGGATTTTGGTTTAAAATATATTGGGCATCTTTGCGGGCAATTTCCAATAAATCGCTGTCCATTAGCATATCCGCATACGCCATAGTGGGAATGCCGCTTTGTTGCGTCCCTAATATGTCGCCGGGTCCGCGCAGTTTTAAATCTTGCTCGGCAATAGTAAATCCATCGTCTGTATTTCTGATAATGTGTAACCGTTTTTGTGCTATAGCGGTTAGTGTCTTATATATTAATATACAGCTGGATGTATCGCTGCCCCGTCCGACTCGTCCCCGCAGTTGATGCAGCTGGCTAAGACCGAATCGCTCCGCTTGTTCGATAATCATAACCGTAGCATTGGGCACATCTACCCCTACTTCGATAACCGTAGTAGCCACCATAATATGGGCGGTGCCTTTATGAAAACTATCCATTGCCTGCTGTTTTTGCTGTGATTTCATTTTGCCATGCACCAATACCACCGCCGTATCGCCAAACATACGACACAAATAGGTATAGCGATCTTCGGCAGCAGTCAAATCCAGTTTTTCCGATTCCTCGACCAATGGACACACCCAATATATTTGATTGCCCGCTTGTATCACCCGCTGTAACGCCCGGGCGATGTCGTCGATTTTGGCAATCGGTATCACTCGAGTATCGATGGGATGCCGTCCAGCAGGCTTTTCGTACAGCTTGGAATTTTCCATATCGCCAAAAGCGGTCATTAACAAAGTGCGGGGAATCGGCGTAGCGGTCATACTTAGCACATGGGGACAAGTGCCTTTTGCCATTAACAACGCCCGCTGTTCGACACCAAAGCGATGTTGCTCGTCTATTACACATAACACCAAATTGTGGTACTCGACTCCTTCCTGAAACAGGGCATGTGTGCCGACTAAGATATGAATATGCCCCGTTTGCAGGTCGTTTAAAATGTGTGTGCGGGTTTTGCCTTTAATACGACCGGTCAACAGTTCGATTCGCAACGGCATATGTGCCTGTTGTAATATACTGTGTATAGTATGGTAGTGTTGCGTTGCCAAAACTTCTGTTGGGGCAAGCATAACCGATTGATACCCACACTCAGCGGCGTTTAACATCGCCATCATCGCCACCAAAGTTTTTCCCGATCCCACATCCCCTTGTAACAAACGATTCATAGCCGTATGGGTCGCCATATCCGCATAAATGTCCTCTAGGGCGTCATACTGTGCCCGGGTCAAATCATAGGGCAGGGCGGCTACCAGCTGCTGTCGCAAGGTGCCATCCCCCTGTACAGACACGCCCGTATGGTGTTGGCGTTTTGCCCGAGAAAGAGCGATGGTGATTTGCGATGCCAACATCTCATCATACGCCAACCGCCGGCGGGCGGCGGCGATAGGGGCGGTGTCAGTAGGGTTGTGCAAGGTGTGCAACGCTTCGCCAAAGGGTACAAAATCATATTTTTCCATAAGACCGGGGTTAATCCATTCGTCTAATGGGGCAATTTGGGTTAAACATTGCAGGGCGATTTTATGCAACACTTTTGACGACACCCGGGCGGATTGGGCGTATACAGGCGAACACACGGGGATTTTAGCGATGTCTTTTTCGATGTACTGCGGGTGGATAATTTGCTTGTAATCGTTGCGGATTTCCACCCGTCCCGATACAAAGAAAGTGTCCCCCAGCGGATACTTTTTTTGCATATACGATTCGCTCGCCTTAAAATATACCAACTCCAACACCCCCGTATCATCGCCGACAACCAAGCGATAGGGCGATCTACTGTGCCGCAAGGGGACAATGTGTTTGTGTATGGTAACCGCTAAAATCGGCACATCCCCCGATGGAACAAGGGCGATGGCATCCCATTTTGTACGGGTGGTATAGTCCCTTGGGATATGCTTTAAAACATCTATTACCCGATTGCCGCATAAATCGCCTACCGCAGCAGCGGTTTTTTGCCCTATACCGCTTAGGGTGGTGATGGGGCTGAATAATCCAAATAAAGTTTCTGGTCGCATATATTGGCTTTCCTTGTATCGTAAATACTTTTGTTGTATACAGTATACATGCAAAATACGGATATACAAAAAAAAATCCTATACAAAGCCAAATATCGTGGCACCCGTGAGGGGGATAGCCTGATGCAGGGCTTTTCTAGGCACTTTATTGCCACCGCTAGCGATGGGGAATTACAGGTATTTTTACAGTTTTTGGAACTGAGCGATCAAAATATATTGTATATGGTACGGTATAAGTGCTGTCCCTATCCTACATTTCGGCACATTGTCGACAAACTTATACATTATCAGACGGGTTTATAACATGGACATTGCCCGGCGAATCACCCAGACCATAGGGCGGGTTCTGCCCGCATATACGCCCCAAGTGTTACTAGATATATACCACAACACGGGACAAACGGTGCTGTATGTGGGCACCTCCGCATCGGAGTTAGACCAATTGCAAAACACTTTTGCGTTCTTTAACACACAAGGTGTATCCGTGTTGCGATTCGATGGCTGGGATTGTTTGCCATATGATCGGGTGAGCCCGTCTACACACATCAGTGCCCACCGCTGCAGTGTCTTATCACACCTCATAAGCGACCGTACCACCACCCATATTGTGTTGACAACCGTGAGTGCCATAAGCCAACGGCTTATACCCCGCCCCGTGTTACAAGGCAGGGCAATCCACATAAAAGTAGGCGATACTATCGATGTGTCCCAGCTGCATCTGTTTTTGGTAAACAACGGCTTTCGCAGCACCACCACCGTACGAGAGCGGGGCGAATTTGCCACCCGTGGGGGGATTATGGATATATTTCCGCCCGATTCCCCCGATCCTGTACGACTGGATTTGTTCGACACAGACATCGAAAATATCCGTACCTTCGATGCGATGAGTCAAAAATCCCGACACCCTATAGATGGATTTTGTGTATATCCCGCTAGCGAAGTTTTACTTAACGACACCACTATTGCATCGTTTCGCAAAAAATACCGATTGCAATTCGGTAACCAAGTAACCAACGACCCCTTATACGATTCTATCAGTCGCAGTGTGCCGTATCAAGGATATGAACACTGGCTAAGTCTGTTTTACGATATACTAGAAAGCCTATTTGACTATATCCCCGTCACCAGCCCGATAGTGTTTGGCAACGACACCGAATCGGCTTTACACGCCCATCGACAAGACATCGACACATACTACACCAATCGCCTACAACAATATGAAACCGCAGGTACAGATACAGACGGGGTATACCGTCCCGCCCCCGTTGCCGATATGTACATAAACAGCGACAGTATGGGGCGGTATCTGCACAATCGTACGGTTATATACTGTCATCAGTCGTCGGTAGCACATGGGTACAATCTGCCCGTCCGTGCCAGTATGCACTTTACCGCCGCCCGCATACAAGGGGACAACATATGGCAGGCATTTAAAGAATATGTTATACGCATCAAAAAACCGCTACTGCTCACCTGTAACAGTAGGGGGGAATGGGAACGGATTCGGGCGGACTTGGTCGATTTCGGCTTTGCGGTAACAGAGGTAGACACTATGGCAGACATCCCCCGTATAAAAGGGGTGGGGATTGCCATATTACCCATTGTGGCGGGCTTTGAGAGCGATGATGTGGCCGTTATATCGCAACAGGATATTTTTGGCGAAAAGACCCTAAAAAACACCCGCCGCCGCCGTAATGCCCATTTTATTACCGATTATACCACCCTCGATGTGGGCGATTTAGTGGTACACGCCACCGCTGGTATCGGCCGCTATGAAGGCTTAGTGGGGCTAACCATCAACGCCGCATTACACGATTGTGTAAAAGTATCGTTTGCTGGCGGCGATGCTATTTTTGTGCCGGTCGAAAACATAGACATATTGTCCAGATACGGTGAGGCAACCGATGCGGTACAGCTGGACAAACTAGGTGGCGGGGCGTGGCACGCCCGTAAACAACGGTTGCAACAACGGATTGGGCAAATGGCAGATGCGTTAATTGCCGTTGCCGCAGAGCGAGCGTTAAAACAGGGGGAAAGATTCCCACCACTACAAGGGCTATATGACGATTTTTGCGAATCTTTCCCCTATGTGCCAACGGACGACCAAGCCCGTGCCATCGACGATGTATTGGGCGATTTAACCTGTGGGGTGCCTATGGACAGGCTGATTTGTGGCGATGTGGGGTTTGGCAAAACCGAAGTTGCCATGCGGGCGATATTTTGTACGGTTATGAACACCGCCCAAGTGGCAATCGTCGCCCCCACCACATTATTGGTGCGACAGCATTATAATACTTTGTGTGCACGGTTTAAGGGATTGCCCATACACATTGGACAGCTGTCCCGATTGACTACGGGCAAAAACAACACGGCGGTAAAACGCCAGCTTGCCGATGGCACACTGGATATAGTCGTCGGTACGCACGGTTTATTTGCCCGCACTATACAGTTTAAAAACTTGGGTATGGTGGTTATCGACGAAGAACAAAGCTTCGGCGTCGCCCAAAAAGAATCGCTAAAACGCCTTAAGCAAAATGTGCATATGTTGTCCTTATCGGCTACCCCAATTCCCCGTACTTTGCAGACCGCTTTAAGCGGTGTGCGGGATATGTCGATTATTGCCACCCCGCCCATAGATCGACTGCCGATTCGCACTTTTAACATGGCATATGACGGTATGGTTATCAAAGAAGCCCTGCTGCGGGAACGCTGGCGGGGGGGACAGGCGTACTATGTGTGTCCCCGGGTATCGGACTTACACCCCGTATACAAAAAAGTCTCTGCGTTAGTGCCGGATGTCCGTATTGCCGTTGCCCACGGGGGCGTGCCTGCTAAGGAACTAGATACCATTATGGACGATTTCGTACAGGGCAATTACCATGTGTTACTAGCCACCAACATTATCGAAAGCGGTATCGATGTGAAAACCGCAAATACGATGGTTATCCACCGGGCGGATATGTTCGGCATGAGCCACCTATATCAATTGCGGGGACGGATTGGGCGCAGCAACACCCAAGCGTATTGTTACCTAACCACAGACCCATATAAAAAACTTAACGACAACGCCAAAAAACGCCTGCAAGTGATTGCCAGTCTCGACACTTTAGGGTGTGGTTTTAACATTGCCAGCCGGGATTTAGACATTCGAGGGGCGGGCAATTTGTTAGGAGCGGAGCAATCCGGACATGTGCGAGAAGTAGGGGTGGAACTGTACCAACGGATGCTAGAACAAGAAATTTTAAAACGGCAACAAGCCGCCGATACGGATAGCGACAGCCGGCAACAAACCGATATTTTCAGCCCGCAAATATCTATGGGCATGGCGATTTATATCCCCGAAGACTATATCCCCGATTTATCAGAAAGGCTGTCGTTTTACCGCCGCTTGGGCAGGGTGGAAAACCGCACAGAATGCGATGACATCACCGTCGAGATGGGCGATAGGTTTGGCAAAATTCCCGAAACGGTACATAATTTATTAAAGATTGTGCATTTAAAAATCCTGTGCTTGCACGCCGGTATCGACAAAGTCGATGTGGGCGACAACGCCGTTGTTATCCGTTTTTACCAAGACACCTTCGCCAAACCAGAACTGTTAATTGCCTATGCTACCGACAGCAAAGGTACGGTAAAACTCCGCCCCGATAAAAAATTGCTGGTTGCAACAACATGGAAAACCGTACAGCAACGAATCGCCGGCACAGAATCCATCTTGCAAAAATTGGCGGATATGGTCGTATCGAACCGCCACATGCACACAGCAAAGGTATCACAATGACTCGGCTATATGGTGGGGCGTTGCACACACATATACGACAGGGCGATGTGGTTGCCCGCTATCCCCGTCATATGCACGGGCAACAAGACATTGTCGACGCTTTAACCGCATGTGAAGAATTTTCCGTATATAGGGCACTGCAGGGGGAACACGCCCCGTCCGTACTGCATATACACAACGATGTCATATTTTTAAAATATGACAGAGGAAATGCGTTTACATACAATATGTTAGATAGCGTTTGTTTAAGTTATTTATCTTATTATATACAGCGAATCCACAGCCTGCGATTGCCTGTGCCTCAGCCCCCCACACAGCGGCGATTACACATGTACAAACAGGTATTACAAACCGCCCATATGTTGTATCCCCCATTACAAACCGCCATCACTTGGCTACTGGACAATATCCCAGACTTTACCCCTGTAACGGTACATGGGGATTACAAATGCGACAATGTGTTTGATACGGGGATTGTCCTCGATTGGGAATTTGCCCACATGGGCGATAGCCACGAAGATTTAGCGTGGTTTTTGTTACCGATATGGCACAACGGCACATTATCCCCCGATCAACGGCAATACTTTTTGTGCGAATACACCCGCAGGACACAGACCGCCATATGTCCCCAGCGGTTACAATATTGGACGATCTTTGCCTATGTGCGGTTTGCCACCATTGCCTGCCAACAATACAAACGAGCATACCCCGTAGGCAGTTTAGATTTACACATGAGCGGATGGCGGCTGCATCACATAGCACATATCCTAGCCCATCAGCACCATATGGGGGCATATTTAGGAAAATACCCAACCGCCACATATCCAACCGCCTCAGAAGCCATAAAATGCTTTTATAAAAACCTAATACTAGTATGCACAGGCAGGGCAAGCGGTAAAAATCTATACAATCACACAAAAAAAGCTTTTTTTACCCATCTCCTAAACAAAACATATTGATTTTTTCGTTAAGATTTTTTTACTAAGATAAAGCATAAATCAGCCATTGACTTATAAAACAATATGTATGCAGTGTTTAACCGTTTTATATGACACCGGCGGGCAAGGAAAAAAACCCCCTAGACGGGGGCAAAAGTTTATTTTGAGAGTGTGCGGTACACGAGCCGCACAGCAATAGAATAGCACATTACTAACGGTCTGTAAACACCTTCAGAATGTCTCGAACAAAATATGTTGCTTTTTTTGTTAAGATAAGGCATAAACTAGCCATTGACACTATATAAATAACAGCAAAAGGACACTACATGGCAAAAGAGGAACTGATTCAATTTAGTGGTACGGTGATGGAAAACTTGCCCAATGCCACCTTTCGTGTGCAGTTGGAAAATGGGCACGAAATCATCGCCCACACAGCGGGTAAAATGCGTAAATTCCGCATTCGGGTTATGGTAGGGGACAAAGTGGATGTGGAAATGACACCTTATGATTTAAGCAAGGGGCGAATTATTTTTCGCCATAAATAATCGATGGCAAAACCAATCTTATCACATCGTATTGTCGTGCAAGACATTCCAACAACGGGACAATACTATGACTGGATATGTCGGAACAGCGACTTGGCACAGCTGAATACAGAGCGGATGCCAACGGATATACAGGTAACCGCTTGTGTGTTTCATATGCACTTGCAACCGTTACCGGCAAAAATATACCGCTTAGGTGGCAACATGCACGCCACCATCACCGCTGTTTGCGGGTTAAGTGGCGATACATTCCACATGGATATTGCCGCTGATATGCAGGTCGATTATGCGGACAATCTGTGCAATGATGCCAATGCAGACGAAACTTATTTATTGCCCGAGCCCCTAGAAAATGGTACTATCGACATTTATGAGTCCTGTATTCAAGAATTGTTGCTGGCACTGCCAACCCACCCGGTCAAGCAAGGGGCATATTTTGAATACCCGTCTCACCCCAAAAAAGATGTGATACCAGAAGCAAAAAAGCACAATCCATTTGCCGTGTTGAGTGCCCTAAAAGAGAATATAGACCGATGATAAAACAAAAAAGCACAGACAAAATTGTTGTCGCCTTAGACGCTATGGGGTGCGATAAAGGCGTCGGGGTCGTCATTAGGGCGGCACATTTGGTGGCAAAAGCCCGCAAAAATGTACATTTTATCGTATATGGCAATGCCGCCCCTATTCGAACCCAATTAAAAAAATATAAGCTGTTGCAAAATCGAGTGGAAATTGTCCACACAGACCGGGTTATCAAAGCCCACGAAAAACCCAGTGCCGTATTACGCACTGGACGCAACAGCTCTATGGCACAAGCATTTCAAGCGGTCAAAGATGGCACCGCCCACTGTGCGGTATCTGGGGGCAACACGGGGGCGTTAATGGCGTTATCGATGTTTACTCTGCGGCTGATAAAAGGGGTCAGCCGCCCGGCATTATGCACCAGTATTCCCACACAAAACGGGGCGTCTTCTATTCTCGATTTAGGGGCAAATATCAGTCCGGACGCCAAAAACTTGGTGCAATTTAGCATCATGGGGTCGCTGTTCTTTACCATCCGCCATCGCACGGATAATCCGACCGTTGGCGTGTTAAATGTCGGATCTGAGGACACCAAAGGACACCCAGAACTCCACGAAACCGCCGACATTTTATCCCATCATGCGTTGGTAAATTATCACGGTTTTATCGAGGGAGACGACATTATGAAAGGCACCACAAATGTGGTGGTTACCGATGGGTTTAGCGGCAATATTGCCCTGAAAACTATGGAGGGCACCGCCCGCTTTATCACCCTCACTTTAAAACAGGCGATCGTATCGTCTGTGTTTGGTATTTTGGGGGTGGTATTTGCCTTTCCCGTGTTCTTAAGGCTCAGAAAACGCCTGGATCCGTCCCGCTATAATGGGGCAATTATGCTGGGGTTAAATGGCATTGCGGTAAAATCGCATGGAGGGACAAATCCGGTGGGGTTTGCCAACGCTATCAGAATCGCCGTCGATTTAGCCGAACAAGACTTTATTACTTCGTTACAGCAAGAATTAGAAAAAACAAATGCGTTGCATTACGAAAATGAGTGAATTATGACATTAAAACATGCCCGTATCACTGGTGTAGGGTCTTATTTACCCCCAAAAATTATCACCAACGATGATTTATCAAAAATGGTCGATACCAATGACGCATGGATTATCAGCCGTACGGGCATCCATAGCCGCCATGTGGTGGCAGACGAGACCTGTGCGGATTTGGCGTTCGAAGCTGGTAAAATGGCTATTGAAAATGCGGGGTTGCAGTATGCGGACATAGACGCCATTATCGTTGCCACCGTATCGGGGGATTATGCGTTTCCGTCCGTTGCTACTTTGGTGGCAAAGAAAATGTCCATTGCCGTACCCGCATACGATGTGGCGGCGGCTTGTGCCGGGTTTATATTTGCCCTCAACAACGCCCACAATACAATTGCCCTATCGCAAGCCAAACGGGTATTGGTTATTGGCGTAGACTTACTGTCCCGTATGCTCGATTGGACCGATCGCAATACCTGTGTGCTGTTTGGCGATGGGGCAGGGGCGGTTGTGGTCGAGCAATCGGACACGGCGGGGGTATTGTCGACACACCTATTTTCCGATGGGGCATACACCGATGATTTAATGACCCGTGCCAAACCAAACGCCCCCGCAGACAGCGTACGGGGAATCGACATGGACGGCAAAGCCGTGTACAAATTTGCAGTGCATGCTATGGCAACGGCTGTCGAAACCGCCCTGACACACAACAATATGCAGCTGTGCGATGTGGATTGGGTGGTGCCGCACCAAGCCAACTTGCGGATTATCAAAGCGGTTGCCAATCAGCTACAAATTCCCATGCACAAAGTTATTGTCTCATTGCAGAATCACGCCAATATTTCCGCTGCCACCGTCCCCGTTGCCATGCACCAAGCCGTACAACAAAAAATGTTTAAAAACAACGACATAATCGCCTTAACTGTGATGGGTGCCGGGTTCAGTTGGGGATCGGCTATACTAAAGTGGTAGTTTCGCTTGCACAACAACAATTTTTCTGTTATAGTGGCGATGTAATTATACAAACGGTTAATTATTAGGAGAATATATAAATGGCTAGTACTTTGACAAAAGCAGATTTGGTAAGAGATATTCACGCAAAAACAGGTATTCCCCGCAAGGAGATCATCGATGTTGTTGCCGATTTAATGGATGTGATAACCGAAGAGCTAAATGAAAATAACCAAGTGAAAATTTCTTCATTTGGTACCTTTTCTGTGAGACAAAAGTCTGAACGCATCGGTCGCAACCCCAAAACTAGAGAACAAGCGGTTATTTCCGCCCGTAGAGTGGTTTCGTTTCGGGTCAGTAGACAGCTGAAAAATAAGGTGGAAAAAGTCTAATTTTTCCGCTATACTGTTCCCATGAGTGAATCAGTATACAAAGGCATAAGGGATGTTGCTAATATCGTTGGTGTGGAAACCCATACACTGCGGTTTTGGGAGAAAAAATTTCCCTATTTAAATCCCAAGAAAGTCGGTAGGCATAATAGGGTCTATTCGCCTGACGATGTGGCGTATTTGCAACGCATTTACCATTACTTGAGAAACGAAGGTTACACCATTCAAGGGGTGTTAAAATTGATTAAGGTACATGGGGTGAAGGCGTTTCGTGAGGGGAGTATTACCGATTCGGCGGGGGATTCTGTGCTGTCTCCCATCGATGGTTCGCATGCGGAAAAACCCCACGCCATACAATCCGGTACATTAGTTGCAGATGTAGAAAATATCTTGGCAAGACTGCAACAATTGCGTAAAATGCTAAACGAATAGAATGTACATATTTAAACCATGAGTGACACGACTTTATTACATACCTTGCATGCCTCCCATGACGATTCGTACGATGCCAGCCAGATTAAACAGCTGGAAGGTTTGGAGGCTGTACGCCATCGCCCGGGCATGTATATTGGCGGGGTCGACAGCACCGCTCTGCACCATATGGCAGCGGAGATTCTCGATAATTCTATGGACGAGGCGGTGGCAGGATACGCCAACCGTATCGAAGTGGAATTATGTGCCGATGGGTCGTTAAAAATCACCGATAACGGACGGGGTATCCCCGTAGACATGCACGAAAGCGGTAAATCTGCGTTAGAAGTGATTTTTACATCATTGCACTCTGGGGGCAAGTTCGAAGGCAAAGCCTATGCCACCGCTGGCGGATTACACGGGGTCGGGTCGTCCGTTGTCAATGCGTTGTCAGAAAAACTGATCGTCGAAGTTGCCCGTCAAAAAACCTTGTGGCGGCAACAGTACAGCCGGGGCGATGTGGTAACCCCTGTGGAAAATTTGGGGACGATCCATAACCGCCGGGGTACCAGCGTACATTTTTGGCCCGATGCAGATATATTCGGTAAAAATATATTGCAGGCAAAACGGTTGTACAATATGGTACGATCCAAAGCATACCTGTTTAAAGGCGTTGAAATCCGCTGGAAATGTGCCGCCGAGAAAATAGCCGATACAGATACTATGCCGACCAACGAAGTGTTTCACTTTCCCAATGGGCTGCTGGATTTTCTCGATACACAAATGGGCGATCGACGGGTGGTGGCAAACACAGCATTTTACGGCAATGCCCAGCAAACAGACGGCATTGGCAGGGTAGAGTGGGCTATTCAGTGGGCGGTAGATGGCGATGGGTTTACCCACACCTATTGTAACACCATTCCCACACCGCAAGGCGGTACCCATGAAGCTGGGTTTCGAGCGTGTTTAACCCGATCTTTAAAAGCCTATGGGGATTTAATAGGCGAAAAAAAAGCCGCCAACATCACCGCCGATGATGTCATGGGCGAAGCGTCTTTCCTACTGTCCGTGTTTATTCCCGATCCGCAATTCCAATCGCAAACCAAAGACCGATTGTCATCGCCCGAAGCCAGTAAGCTAGTAGACAATTTGGTAAAAGACTACTTCGACACTTGGCTTGCCCGGGATCCACAAATTGCCCGCAACCTACTACAGTATATTGTCGAACGCATGGAAGAACGCAACCGCCGCCGCTTGCAAAAGGAGACCCGCCGCAAGACCGCTACCCGCAAATTGCGGTTGCCGGGCAAGCTGGCGGATTGTTCCGATAAAGACACGGACAACACAGAAATTTTTCTGGTCGAGGGGGACTCAGCGGGCGGTTCGGCAAAACAAGGCAGAAACCGCCAAACCCAAGCCATATTGCCCCTAAAAGGTAAAATCCTAAATGTGGCATCGGCAACCAAAGACAAAATCGATGCCAACCAAGAAATAAAAGACATTGTCCAAGCCTTAGGCTGTGGTACCCGTCGAGAGTTTAACATCGACAATTTACGCTATGGGCGGGTGATTATTATGACCGATGCGGATGTGGACGGTGCCCATATCGCCACGCTGCTAATGACTTTCTTTTATCGAGAAATGTCCGCATTGATCGAATCGGGACGGCTGTATTTGGCAATGCCGCCGTTGTATCGATTGGTGCATAAAAACACCTCCATATACGCCCGTGATGACGCCCACAAAGACCACCTATTGGCAACAGAATTTCCCCAAAATGCCAAAGTAGAAGTCAGCCGATTCAAAGGATTAGGGGAAATGTCGCCAACACAATTGAAACATACCACTATGGATATAAACACCCGTTCGCTGATTCAGGTACAAGTGCCAGAAAAACATCACAGCGAAGCCATCATACAAACGGACACCACCGTACAAAATCTAATGGGCAAAAAGCCGGAAAAACGCTTCGAGTTTATTCGGGACAATGCCCAATTTGTGCAAGATATAGACATTTAAACAAGAAGGGGTACTGCTCCCACATTTTTTCATTGACAAACCCCTAAACAGACCTTATAAATAGGTGGCATTGCTGGAGAGGTGGCAGAGTGGTAATGCAGCGGATTGCTAATCCGTCATCGGGTCAAACTGATGCCCGGGTTCAAGTCCCGGTCTCTCCGCCAGATACACAAAAAACAGCCCTTATAAGGGCTGTTTTTTTGGTTATACTGGTTGATTTTTAATCCGTTATGCTGTCATATGCCGATAACACCGCCAAGTTTACCAACTCATTTGCCGTTGTGGTAATTTGGGGGATTTGCACGGGCATTGCATAGCCTGTTAATAGGGGACCCATCACATGTCCGCCGCCCAATTCTTGTAATATGCGACTGGCAACAGAAGCGGTGGTTAAATCGGGGACAACCAAAATATTTGCCGCCGCCGACAATGCGGTTGCCGGATAATACTGTTGTAACACCTCATAATTTAAAGCCAAGTTTGCCAACATTTCCCCATCGTGTTCGAACGCTACAGTTTCCGCATTTAAAATACTGCGGGCATTTTGAATGCAGTCGTGGGTGTGACCGGGTCTTGCCCCAAAACTGGAAAACGATACAAACGCCACCCGTGGGGTATGCCCCATACGGTGGGCAAATGAAGCGGCGGATTTGGCAATTTCTGCCAATTTTTCCGCTGTTGGGCGTTTGTTGATCGACGCATCTGCCAAAAATACCGTTCGCCCTTTGGATATAATCATCATAATACCAATAGGGGTTTTGTCGGGGGCAGGGGGGATAAATTCGCTAACTATATCCAAGTTCGAAGTATAGGTTCGACTGGAAGCGGTGATAATCGCATCCGCCTTGCCCGCCCGCATACAAGCGATCGAAAACACATTGCGATCGGTCTTCATTAAACGGCTAATATCCCTTTTTAACAATCCCTTACGCCACATAGATTGATACATACTGTCAATCATATCAGCAATGTCCGGAGTGCTGACCGCATCGATGATGGTCATATCGGTTGTGATATTCATTTCTTGCAGCTTATTTTTTACATAACCCACATTGCCGATTAAAATTGCCTTGCCATAGCCGCTTTCTTGATAGGCACTGGCCGCCATAATCGTATGTTCGTTTTCCCCTTCGGCAAAAATGACCCGTTTGGGCTGTTGTTTTAAACGGTTAAATATCGCCTGCATAGCGTTTGCGGTCGGATCCAAGCGATTCTTTAACGACTGCACATAAGCGTCCATATCTTGAATGGTTTTTTGGGCAACGCCCGTATCCATTGCCGCTTTTGCCACCGCAGGCGATACCACACTGATTAAACGGTAATCAAAGGGCATGGGAATAATGTATTTTTTGCCAAAGTTAATTTGGCTGTACCCGTAAGATTGTAATATTTCCGCCGGCACCGGCAGGCGAGCCAATTCGGCAATCGCATGTGCCGCCGCCGCTTTCATTTGTTCGTTAATCTTGGTCGCCTGTACATCTAATGCCCCACGAAATATAAATGGAAAACCCAGTACATTATTGACTTGGTTGGGATAATCCGACCGACCTGTGGCAACGATAGCATCTTTACGGATTTTTGCCACTATATCTGGGGTGGTTTCCGGATCCGGGTTTGCCATAGCAAAAATAATCGGATCGTTTGCCATCGCTGCAATCATGGTCTCGGTTAACGCCCCTTTGACACTCAGCCCAAAGAACGCATCGGCACCCTGAATAGCATCGCTTAAAGTATGGGCATCGGTTTTTACCGCATGTTTGGATTTCCATTGATTCATACCGTGCGTCCGCCCTTGATAAATGACGCCTTGACTGTCGCATAAAATCACATTTTCGTCCCTAATCCCCATAGACTTTACCAGTTCGACACACGATATGGACGCCGCCCCAGCCCCATTTACCACCAACTTTATATCGGCAAAGTCTTTACCGACAATATGGGCGGCGTTAATCAAACCCGCCGCCGCCACAATGGCTGTGCCGTGTTGGTCATCGTGAAATACGGGAATATCCATGTTTTGCTTTAATTGCTGTTCGATAATAAAGCATTCGGGGGCTTTGATGTCTTCCAAGTTAATACCGCCAAAACTGGCACCCATCAGCGATACCGCATCGATAAACGCCTCCATGTCTTCGGTCGATAGTTCCAAATCGATGGCGTCCACATCGGCGAATTTCTTAAACAGCACACATTTTCCCTCCATCACCGGTTTAGACGCCAACGCCCCAATATTGCCCAACCCCAACACAGCCGTACCATTGGATATAACCGCCACCATATTACCACGGTTGGTATATTCATAAGACAGCAGGGGGCTTTTTTCAATTTCTGTACACGGATGTGCCACGCCGGGGGAATACGCTAGCGATAAATCCCACTGTGTGGTTAAGGGTTTTGTGGGGGAAATTTCCAATTTTCCCGGCTTGCCTTGAGCGTGAAAGCTTAGGGCTTCTTGTTTAATACTTTTCTTTTCCATTATGGACTCCCTTTTTGTGGTAAATTGTGGTACTGTGTTATAACATATTTTTAGCTTTTTTTCTAAAATAAATATGTGTCATAAGAGCAACCCTTTTTTAAGTGAGGAACACCATGAACATTATAGGTATTACCTTGTCCAATAACCCGAATAGCATCAATCGCATAGCCCTTGAAAATGTGCTAAACCATATCGGCGGTACCAGTATCCCATTTGATGCGGTCGACTTTCCCATGTACCAAGCCGGCACAGACGCACCAGCAGGACTACAAGCATTATGCGACACCATCCTAACAGCAGATAAAATCATATTCGCCACCCCCGAATACAACAGCACTTTTTCTCCATATGGTAAAAATGTCCTAGACTGGATTTCGACAAAAGGCAGCTTCTCAGGGGGCAGAAAACACACCCCTTTATCGGGCAAGCACACCATGTTAATGGCGGCATCCCCCGGTCCCTTAGGCGGTATCCGAGCATTGCCACAAGTAACCCAAGTCCTAAACGAACTGGGGTGCGTCATAGTCGCAAGCACTGCAACAACAGGCGGATTTAACCCAGAAACCTACGATTATAGCACCTTATACGGTATTGCCGAGAGCTTTAAAGCATATTAAAACCGAATAGGGGGGTAAATATTCTGTTGACTATAATGTAATAGTGAAACACAAAGGGGAACATAATGGAATATTTGATTATACTAGGTTTATGCTCGTAACAGCATTTAAGAGCTGAAGCAGACACAACGAAGACGGGACAAGGAAGCAGTCGACTCAATTAAAACATAGTGTACAGATTGGCAGATAATTTATACACTAGCCAAAAACTGGCTAGTATGATTTGGTCTCTATAGGTTGACAAAACGCCAAAACTGTCCCTATCTTTTACAACAGAGAGAAACGCTAGTTCAATAGAAAATATAAGACCAGACACTTGTGTCATCATGGATACAATTATGTACTCTTCATATATTTTTTTGTTGTACGCATAAAAAGCAGACACAACGACGCCTATTAAGATAGAACGGACAAAATTATCTTTTAAAAATTTGAATTTATTTTTCAGCGAGTTTAGCAGCATTTTTAACAATAGATATAACCAATATAGCAACCAAGGCACCAGTAACCACAGCCCCGACAGTTGGAACAGTTAAACCACCAAGAACGCCACCAGTAATAACAGTATTGACAGTATTTTTACTCATTTTAAGCCCCCTTAAAGAAATACTCACGACTGTAACATATCATATTTTATTCCTATCTGTCAAATTATTTTAATTATGTCACCACATGTGAACCATGTTCTATAAATATAGTATCTAGTTCCAGTATGGTTATGCGTATTTCTAAGGTTTTCCCCAAATTGTCTTTAATATCATAATACGGTAATTTAGTATGCAAAACATCACAGTACTTTGCGGTCATATCTGATTCACCATGTATGATTGTTGCGTATGTTTCATCAAAAACATTACTCTTTAAAAAAGCCCTATTACCTATGATTTCAAACAAAATACCCTGTTCATAATCTATGTGGTCATCGATCAATTTAAGCACATCTTCGCCTGCCAAAGTGTCGCATAATTAATATTATGTAAAATGGAATCATTTTACATAATATTTTTCGTGGCGATGACCCTTGTTCACACAATATTTGTCAAAATGCCCCCCATTTACATAATATTTTTCAAATTCGGGTTTTGTGTTCCCATTTTTTGAATATTAGCTCTAGACTGTAACAGAATATAAAGTATATAATGCCTACTGTTATCCATATTTCGAAGATACGGCGGGTGGCTACTACTATTTCTGATCCTAGAAAGATGAGGTCTTGTATGGATATTATCGATACTATCGAAGTGTTTTTTAAGACTATTATGGTTTGTCCTGCTAAGGCTGGATAGCATTTGCTGAAGGCTTGTGGCAGGACGATTAACCTTAGGGTTTGTAGTTTTGATAAACCTAGTGCTTGTCCGCTTTCGGTTTGTCCGCTGGGTATGGACTGGATGGCACCTCTTATGGTTTCTGCAAAGAACACGGATTCGAACAGTCCCAAACAGATAAAACCGGCGACCAAATTGGTGGCAACTATTGGGTCACCAAATATGACATAATTTATTCCTTCGCCCGTAAACAGATCCCTGTTTAACCCAAGCAACGGGAATATTTGTTCGGATACAAAAAAGTAAAACACAAATAAAAATACCAATACTGGCACATTGCGCACAAAGTTAATATACAGCATCGAAGTCGTTGAAAATACTCTGTTTTTTGACATACGAATAAACACCAATACAAACGATAAAGGCATACCTATTATCACAGTAAAAACAAACAATCGGATGGTATTAAAGATACCTTTTGCTAGTAAATTAAAGTGCCATTCTGCATTGTCGTCCACATAAATAAAATACTCCCAAACCACACGCCATTTCCAATTATATGGAATATCTGTATTTTTTGATATGTATACCAGCACACCTATTGCCGCCACAAAAATAAGAGCGATATAATCGGATACTTTCAATTTGTATTTGCACATGTACTTACACCTCAGTCCATTTGATCGACTTTTCCACATACCTCGATATGGTGGCAAAAATAGCGGCAAGTATCCAGTACAAACACGCAACCAAAATCCATATTTCCAGCGTCAAAAAAGTATCCGATATGGCATCACGGGCGGTGGTGGTCAATTCATATACGGCAATCACCGATACAATCGACGAATGCTTTAACAAGTTAATTGCCACATTGGTTAGCGGGGCAATAATAATCCGTACCGCTTGTGGCAATATAATTTTTGTAACAATGTGATAAGTGCCTAAGTTTAACGCCCGCCCTGCTTCCCATTGGTGTTTGGAAATAGACCGTATAGCCCCCCGTAAAATTTCCGCTACAAACGAGGCTTCGTACAGGCTGAGGGCTAGTATCCCCACAACCAAGCGATCCATATTAAATACAGGGGCAATCAAAAAGTAAAATATGTATATTTGTACCAGTATGGGAGTATTGCGAAAAACAATGACATACAGGCTGCATACCATATTGGCAATTTTGCCCTCAGCAATACGACCGGCGGCAAGTATGGTACCAAACAACACCGATAGCACCATAGCCCATAACACAATATAAACGGTATCCACCAATCCATACAGAAAGTCCCCCGCATATACGGTATCGTCTTCAAATATAATTATATACTCCCACACCCGGTACCACTGCCACGCATACCCAGATTTTTGTACCAATACATACAGTACAAAAACCCAAATAACAGCAATGCCAGCGGTCATAAAAGTATGTCTCATTTTTTGTTGCATGCTGTGTCGCATGGAAAGTGTTCCAGTCTATATACGGGCTTTATAAGGATTTGATACCATCAATATAACAGCGTTATAACATAAGGTATATACATTTTCAATAGGATAATACAGCAATAGTACATTGACAACAGGCGTGTTTTACCTTATTGTTGCCGCATTCGGTATAACTTCACAAAAACAAAGGAATGTAAAATGAAAATATTGAAAATACTGTCCATAGCCCTATTTGTACTTGGAGCTATATTTATCCGCCCCGTATATGCGGACAGCACCATTAACGAAGTGGTAAAACGAGGCACCTTAAGAGTCGGTTTCAGTACATTTGTACCGTGGGCATTTGTCAACAAAAAAGGGGCATGGGTCGGGTATGAAATCGATGTTGCTACGAAACTAGCAGAAGATTTAGGGGTTACATTGGAATTGATACCAACCGCTTGGGACGGTATTATCCCTGCCCTCAATGCAGGCAAATTTGATATAATTATTGGCGGTATGAGTCTGACCACCAAACGCAATTTAACGGTGAATTTTTCCGCTCCTTACGGGGGCATGGAGTATGTGATTTTGGCATCGATCGCACACAAAAATTTAAAAATGAGCAATATTAATTCCCGTAAATATACATTTACCGCCCGTCGGGGGGCATTGCCGGCAACGATTACCAAAACCCGTTTTCCAAAAGCAAAAATATTACAATTCGATGACGATGGCGTTGCCGGTCAAGAAGTTATCAATGGCAAAGCAGACTTTACCGTCACCACAGCAACAGATGCCGCCACTCGAATAGACGCATATCCGGCACATGTGGCATTACTAGAAAACGGTAAATCCCTAGCATACACCCCCGCATCGATGGCATTACGCAAAGGGGATATGGACACCCTAAATGTGATCAACAACTGGATTTTGTTAAACAAAAACAGTGGTTGGTTGCAACAACAATCGGACTATTGGTTTAAAACCAAAAAATGGAAAGACCAATTGCCTCAATAGGTTTATGTCCCCTATTAACAGTATTTATACTGGTTGATTTTCATTTGCCCTCAGCGGTTGCAACCGGAGTCTAGGGGGCTTCGCCCCCCGTGCGTACAATGTGGATTTTACCATGCTTCGCATGACAAAATACCACACGCACTCCCCCCGGCTCTGCACCACATCGGGCTATCGCCCTCAGCGGTTGCAACCGGAGTCTAGGGGGCTTCGCCCCCCGTGCGTACAATGTGGATTTTACCATGCTTCGCATGACAAAATACCACACGCACTCCCCCCGGCTCTGCACCACATCGGGCTATCGCCCTCAGCGGTTGCAACCGGAGTCTAGGGGGCTTCGCCCCCCGTGCGTACAATGTGGATTTTACCATGCTTCGCATGACAAAATACCACACGCACTCCCCCCGGCTCTGCACTACATCGGGCTATCGCCCTCAGCGGTTGCAACCGGAGTCTAGGGGGCTTCGCCCCCCGTGCGTACAATGTGGATTTTACCATGCTTCGCATGACAAAATACCACACGCACTCCCCCCGGCTCTGCACCACATCGGGCTATCGCCCTCAGCGGTTGCAACCGGAGTCTAGGGGGCTTCGCCCCCCGTGCGTACAATGTGGATTTTACCATGCTTCGCATGATAAAATACCACACGCACTCCCCCCGGCTCTGCACCACATCGGGCTATCGCCCTCAGCGGTTGCAACCGCAAAAACAAAAAACCACAGCCTACACGCTGTGGTTTTTGTGTGCATATATATTGTTTATGACATTACCGTATCATATTTAAAAACGCTTTTAAACCAATCGCCAATAACAGCAACATCGGCAATCCCATAACGATGGATGCTGTTCGTAACGGTTGTAAGCCGCCTAAAAACAATAGCCCAATTGGCAAGATGGCAATGGCAAAGCACCATACCAACCGCAAATTACGGTCTGGGTCTACACCGGGTTTTAGGTCTTTCGATGAAATCATCGCCAGTGTATAAGACGCCGAATCAAATGTTGTTGCCAACATCACCACCGCCGCAACACCCAAGAATATCAGCACCAATGTGCCCGCCGGTAAAGACGCAAACACTTGGGTAATCGCCGCAGGGGCACCGCTGTCTTTCATAACTTTGGTCATTTCTAATACGCCGCTTAATTCTAAATTCATTGCGTATCCGCCAAAGATACTAAAACATACAGCAGCCCCCAATGTACCGTATCCCAACGATCCAAATACTATTTGTCGCACTGTCCGTCCTTGTGAAATACGGGCGATAAACATGCCCATGAATGGACCATATACAGCCCACCAAGCCCAATAAAATACTGTCCACCAATGGATAAATTTACTGTTGCTATTGGTCACATCCGTCCATAAACTGATTTCGATAAAGTTGCCAAAAATCAGCCCCAATGAATTTGAAAACGCCTCCAGCATAAACATGGTCGGACCAGAAACTAACACATATGCCAATAAGGCAAGCATCATACCTGTGGCAATATTGCTGAGTTTTCTAATGCCCTTGTCTAATCCACTGTATACAGACCAAGAAAACACTAAGGTAATAACAACAATTATAAACAGTTGTACGCCATATCCACTGCTGGAGCCGGTAAGATCGCTAACAATTTGCGTAACCAGCGGGGTGCCTAGCCCTAAGCTGGTCGCAACCCCCGCAAGTAAGCTGACGACAAACAACAGATTGAACACGGTACCCCAGCCATCGCCAATATTGGGCAATACCGGTTTACACAAGTGTTTCATATCGCAATGGGGCTGTTTTTTGACAAACAGCATATATGCAAATGGCAACGACAGCACCGCATAAAACGCCCAGCCAATAGGTCCCCAGTGAAAAATACCATATGCCAACGCCCATTCCTTTGCCTCACGGGATCGGGCTTCGATATTTAGGGGTGGACCGTCAATATAATAGCCCCACTCGACCACAGACCAATAAATAACCGCAGCGGTTACACCGGCGGTAAACAACATGGCAAACCACGAAAAGTCCGAATACTTTGGTGCCCCATCGCCCATGCGGATACTCCCGTATTTACTAACGGCAATAACCAGCAATGCCACCAAAAAACCAAACCCCATCAGCAAGAACAGCCAACTAAATTTAGAAGTCACAAAACCAAACGCCCCATCGATAATGGCGGCAGCGGTTTCGGGCAAGACAACAATCGGTATTACTATAGCAAGCAATACCACGAAAGATAGATAAACCAAAGGCTTATCCGTTTTTTGTGAAAACATGATTAAATTTCCTCTATATCATTTGATAAGAACCATGTTCACACTATGAATGCTATAAACCTTATTTAAATGCTCCTATGCACAACGAGCATTCGAATAAACCCTATTTCAAAGTACAAACCAAGTTCTCAGTTTTTTCCTAATACAAGCACCCTACCCTACACGCACAAAGGATGCTGTTTTTCCTTAATTTTGTGTGCTTACTTATCGGACAATAACAAAATATGGGGAGCTTGTCAATGGTACATTTTAGATTGAATTATTTTAATGAGGGTACCCGTACGGGGGATTTTTTTGCCACTTTCCATATACCAGTGATACCGCCCCATAGGAAAGGTAACAGGGATTTCATAATCCATCGCATCCCATTCATCGGGACGGAAAGTATCATGCCCAATGCCCCCCATGATGATTTGGCGTTTTATTAAAGCTGTTTGCACTGTATTGTGGGGTGTGCCAAAACGCCATTTTATCGCCTGCTACAGCCGATGATACATACAGGACAACCCATGTTATGTAAAACAAATATCTCATAATACGGTTTCATGGTTTAACAACCACATTTTCATATCCGCCCCACCCCCATAGTGTACAACACCACTGGCGGATACCACCCGGTGGCAGGGAATGATAATATATATGGGATTGGTGGCACAGGCTCTACCATATGCTCGAGCGTGTTTCGAAGTTTTTATCTGTCCATATTGTTTGGTGGTGCCTGCGGGAATTTTTGTCAAATCCCATTGGCTAGGCGTTAAAGGTGCAGATATGGCAGGAATCGACCGACAAAAATCACCGACAAAATACGCATCCAGCCAACGAATAGTATCCCGAATATGCGGATTGTCTGTTTCCGTTTCTGTCGCACAGGACACATCGACCGCCGGTCGCAAGGACACAAGCCCCCTACTGTCCGCAACAATTTCAAGTGCACCGATAGGCGATAAATAATATGTGCTATCCATTATTTCTAAAACCATAAAACATCTTGAATGCGTTCCTCATTTCAAGACCAAATACAACAGACCAGCCCCCCAACAACAGCATTTTATATTTTACAACGACCATATCTAAATCTCTTGTTGTGTAGAATGTCCAAACCACAAAAACCGTAATACAAAAGGTTGAAACTATTTTAATAATTTCTTTCTGTGTATTCTTACAAGGATAAACATTTCTCCAAATTCCATACAAATAATACAAGAACACAGAAAGAAAACCAACCCCTAACGATATAAGAATCTCTTTTTCCAATTCAGTCATTATTTATCTTCAATGTTAGCAGACACCGCACCACCAATAACAGCCGTAGCAACGACCCCGATTAACGATGCGGGAAATATCAAAGCACCCAGCAAAGTCCCAACAACAAAACCGGGCACAGCACCACCCACCTTTTTATCACTCATTGCAACAATCCTCAGTAACATGTTTAAAACTATTTATATACATACCACAAAAATGCCCTGTCTGTCAACTATATTATTATTGGCAATCGAATAAAATGTAAAAAAACCCACCAATTAAGGCGGGCTTTTTTGTTTTGTGCCGTACAGACACCTTTAACAATCGTAGTACATATCGAATTCTACTGGGTGGGGGGTGTGTTCGAAAGTATACACTTCTTCCCATTTCAATTCCAAGTAGCTGTCGATAAAGTCATCGGTAAATACCCCCCCTACTGTCAAAAACCCTCGATCTGCATCGAGGCTTTCCAATGCTTCCCGTAACGAACCTGCTACGGTTGGGATACCTTTTAGTTGTTCTGGGGACAATTCGTACAGGTCTTGGTCTTTGGGGTCACCGGGGTGTATTTTGTTTTTGATGCCGTCTAAGCCCGCCATTAACAGGGCAGTATATGCCAAGTACGGGTTGCCGGAGGGATCGGGAAACCGTACCTCCATGCGTTTGGCTTTGGGCGAAGACGCATGTGGAATACGACAAGACGCAGAGCGGTTGGCCGCAGAGTACGCCAGCAACACGGGGGCTTCAAAACCGGGAATCAACCGCTTGTAAGAGTTGGTAGATGGGTTGGTGAAAGCGTTAATGGCTTTTGCGTGCTTGATAATACCGCCGATATAGTACAAACAAGTTTCAGACAAGCCCGCATATCCATCGCCGGCAAAAATGTTTTCCCCCGCTTTCCAAATAGATTGGTGTACATGCATACCCGTGCCGTTATCGCCTTTTACCGGCTTAGGCATAAAAGTAGCCGTTTTACCGTGCCGTTTTGCCACATTTTGTACAGTATACTTGTACTTTTGCATTATGTCGCCACAGGCAACCAATGTTTGGAACTTAAATCCCAATTCGTGCTGAGAAGAGGCCACTTCGTGGTGGTGTTTTTCCATCGGAACGCCAAATTCTAAGCCGGTTGTTATCATATCCGCCCGCACATCGCCACATTTATCCAGTGGCAAGGTTGGAATGTATCCCCCTTTGGTTTTTACATGGTATCCGTCATTGCCCGAATATGGGTATTCTGTATCTGTGCTGGTGGGCAGCTCCTCATCATCCAATTGGAAACCGGTTTTATACGGGCTGGTAGACCAACGGACATCATCGAACATAAAGAATTCGGCTTCTGGCCCAAAGTAAGCGGTATCGCCCACATTTTGCTCTGCCATATACACCAATGCCTTTTTGGCAATTGTGCGGGGATCCCGTTCGTACCCTTCCCCTGTGGACGGTTCCACAACATCACAAATGATGACCAATTGTGGCACAGCAGAAAACGGATCCATAACCGCTGTGGCAAAATCAGGAGTCAACAACATATCAGAATCATCAATTGTCTTCCAACCGGCAATAGACGACCCATCGAACATCAGCCCATGAGACAACATGTCTGCATCGACGGTCGACACATGCAGCGTCATATGATGCCATCGCCCTTTGGTATCGGTAAAGCGAAAATCAACAAATTCTGCATCATTTTCCCCGATTAATTGTAAAATATCATTTGCTGTTGTCATGTTAAAATCTCCTTAAGTTTACGATTAACAACTTACATTACAAAGCGTTTTCACCGCTTTCATGCGTACGAATACGAATGGCTTCTTCGATATGGGATATAAAAATCTTGCCATCGCCAATACGACCCGTATGTGCCGATTTTAAAATAGCATCGACCACCTGTTCCAATTGGCTGTCGGTTACGACCAATTCCAATTTGATTTTTGGTAAAAAATCGACCACATACTCCGCCCCTTGATACAATTCTGTATGCCCTTTCTGCCGTCCAAAGCCCTTTACTTCGCTTACAGTGATGCCTTGAATACCAATTTCACCCAAAGCGTCGCGCACTTCATCTAATTTAAAAGGTTTGATAATAGTCTCAACTTTTTTCATCTAGTAGTGTATCCAAAAATAGTGTCTTGCCCCATATCATGCAACATACATGCCAAATCATAGCATTTTGTATAAAATACTTATAATTCAATGGCAAATACACACACAATGTATGGACTATACACATACCTTAATGCACAAAAAAACATCAAATACCAAGAATGCACATTTTTTAATCTGTTATAGGAATATTGTATCGATAAATGCGTAAAAATTAAGCAATTTTAGAAAATGGGGTGGCTAAGGGGACTTGAACCCCCGACCTCTGGTACCACAAACCAGCGCTCTAACCAACTGAGCTATAGCCACCATAAGCAGTGTTTTATACTGTTACACCTTAAAGGTCAACATTAAAATGTACATTGAGCCATTGTTTTAGATATTTTTGGCATTTCTCTGGGAATTCCAACGGGCACATATGTGCCGCATTGTCGAACACATAGTATGTGGCATTGGGTTTTGACTGGGCAACCATATAAAGATCCTCTGGGGGAACAATCTTATCTTCCTTACCGACAATAAATAGGCTAGGGACGGTGGCATTGACTAACGCAGGACGGGGATCCGGACGATGCATAATAGCGGTCTGTTGGCGAATATATACCTCTCTGCCTAAACTATCACTCATTTTTCGCAGGCGATTACGGATATTTTTGTCATGGCGATGGGCACTGCCCAGCACCATGTCTAGTACCGCATTGGTGGTACCGATAAATCGCCCCGTTTGGGCTTGTCGTATTAGGCTTTTTCGCAGCAAAATATTACCGTGTGTGGGCGGCGTTGCCCCGCTGTTAAACAGCACCAATCCCTTTACTCGATCGGGGCATTGGTTAAAAATTTCCAACGCACAATAACCGCCCATAGACAACCCGATTAATAGTAAATCCCCCGCTGTATTATCGAGTACCCCCCGTGCCATATTGTACAAACAATCATAGCTATAAGTATCGGCGTGATAAATGCGAAAAGTGTTTTCTAAAAACCCCTGTTGTTCGCAAAACAAATCGGCGGTATTTAACATTCCCGGTAAAAACACCACCATCGGCAATGTGCGTTTTTTGTCAAAAGATAAGTCGTTTGGCATAATAATATCGATATTTGTATAAATTTTTGTGGATATATGTATACCACAATGGTATAATCGTGTATACAAAATATATTTTAACCCTCAAAACACACTATACGGAAACACATGTCATTTTTAAATTTAGGTTTGTCTGATTGTCTGGTCAGAGCCATTGCGGATATGGGGTATGACACCCCTACCCCCGTACAACAAAAAGCCATTCCCGTTGTATTTATGAATCGGGATATACTGGCGTGTGCCCAGACGGGCACGGGAAAGACCGCCTCTTTTGCGTTGCCGATTATGGATATTTTAAATGGCACGCCGAAAAAATCCCGTATGCCGAAAGCAGTTGTTATCGAGCCCACACGGGAGTTGGCATTACAGGTACAGGAGAACTTTGAAAAATATTCTAAATATATCCCCTTTTCCACAGCGATTGTCATTGGCGGCTCATCGATGCAACAACAACAAAAAGCCATTGCCAAAGGCGTAGATGTGGTGATTGCCACCCCCGGGCGGTTGTTGGATTTAATAGAACAAGGCAATATTTTACTAACCGAAGTCAAAATCTGTGTCATCGACGAAGCCGATCGCATGCTGGATATGGGCTTTATTCCCGATATTGAGAAATTGACCAAAATGTTACCACCGTTGCGGCAAAACATTATGTTTTCTGCCACATACCCCAACAACATTAAGAAATTGGCACAGAAATTCTTAAACAACCCCAAAGAAATTATCGTATCGCCCAGTGCATCGACAGCGGAAAATATCGAACAATGGCTGGTATCGGTGTCCCATTACAAACAAAAATTTACCCGCCTGATACAGCTTATCGACAATGAGCCCATTAAGAATGCTATTATATTTTGTAACCGCAAACGGGATGTGGACGAAGTATACGATAAATTGCTTAAACAAGGCATCAATGCGGGGGCATTACACGGGGATATGGTACAATCACAACGGATTGAGTGCCTAGACAGGTTTAAAAATGACGAGATTACCTATCTGGTGTGTTCGGATGTGGCGGCACGGGGGTTGGATATTCCCGAAGTATCGCATGTGATAAATATGGATGTGCCGACCAGCAGCGAAGACTATGTCCACCGTATCGGTCGCACTGGGCGGGCGGGCAAGACCGGCGTATCGTTTACTATGGTTGCCCCCAAAGATGACAAAGCGTGGGGGGGCATCTTAAAACTGATTAAAAAACAGGTCAAGCCCTATGCACTGGAGTCCCCGTTGGAAAAACCCAAGACAAAATCCAAAAAACCCAGAGCGAAAACCCCCCCCCCGCCTAAACGCCCTAATACGGACGCCATATATGCGGAAGAGAGCAAAAAACCTTTCGGTGAACAAGTGTTTGTGCCTGCGTTTTTAACCAATGGAAACGCATAGTATGCCCCATACGACCGCTAGGGCATGGCAACGGATGCTGTCTGGGCGGCGGTTAAATATACTCGACCCAAGCCCTGTGGATATTGAAATTACCGATATTGCACTGGGGTTATGTCGTGTGGCACGGTGGAACGGGCAAACAAGGGGGGATATGGCGTACTCTGTGGCACAGCACTGTTTATTGTGCGAGCATATTATGCGGGATATACACCCACATATGGACTACAAATGGTTACTAGCGTGTTTACTGCACGATGCCTCCGAATATGTTATCGGCGATATGATAAGCCCCTTTAAACACGCCATCGGCGATACCTACAAAGACATAGAGCACCGCTTGCAATCAGCGATTCATATTAGGTACGGGATGCCGTCTGTGCTACCCGTGCATATTAAAAAAAGTATAAAATCCGCTGATGTGCATTGTGCCTACTTGGAAGCTGTACAATTGGCAGGGTTCGAGGAAGCGGACGCCAAAAAATATATCGGCACACCGCCACCCAACGAATCCAAATACACCATATCCCCCCTACCCCCTAGCACTGTATACGATATGTATATACAGCGATTCGAATTCTTATTGAAAAAATCTGGGTTATAACCAAAATTATATAAAACGATTCCACCTATTATACTGGTTGATTTTTGCTTGTGGCTTGTCATGAGTCTAGGGGGCTTCGCCCCCCGTGCGTTTAATGTGGATTTTACCGTGCTCCGCACGACAAAATACCACACGCACTCCCCCCGGCTCTGCACCATATCGGGCTGAAGCCCTCAACGGTTGCAACCGCTTTGTTATAAATCTATACAAAGCCCATCGTAAGCAGGCTCGACCCCATCGGGCAATTCCCGCATTAAGGTGTCATAGTCCATATGGTGATTCATATGGGTTAGGTAAGTCTTTTCAGGCTGTAACATATCCATCCATTGTAGCACCTTGTCCACATGGGCGTGTGTGGGGTGGGGGGTGTATCGCAACGCATCGACAACCCATACTTTTACCCCTTGTAGCTTTTTAAATTGTTGCGGTTCGAAATCGACCACATCTGTACAATAGGCAAAATCGCCGATGCGAAAACCGATACTGTCGACATTTTTACCGTGTTTTTGGTGTATAATGGTAAAGTGAGAAGCATTTATGGTGATGCTATCCGTAACTATATGGGGGGTCAGTACCGGGCGGGCATAAAAGTTTTTCCCCTCTGGCAAGGGTTTTAGGGCGTATGCAAACTTTTTGTACAACGCATCCATAGTCCGCTTGGTCGTATACAAAGGTAAATCTCTGTTATTTTTCATACATACCCATCGCAACTCATCGATGCCGTGAATATGGTCTGCGTGTTCGTGGGTGCAAAACACCGCATCAAAATCTATCCGTTGATAGCGTACCAATTGCTGGTGCAGATCCGGTCCCATGTCGACCAGTACATGACAATCAGCAGTTTGTATGGCAATACACGCCCGCAAGCGATGGTTTTTCGGGTTATGCCCATCGATATTGCCCCACCCTTCGTGGATAGTGGGAACACCGCTGGAGGTGGCACAACCTAATATGGTTACGGATACGGCTGTCATACTATCGTACCGCTTTTTTGAACAAGGTAAAGAAATTGTTTGTGGTCTGTTCAGCAATGTCCACATAGGATATTCTCAATACTTCTGCCAGTCGCTCCGCTGTGTGCACGGTAAATGCTGGTTCGCACTGTTTGCCCCGATGGGGAACGGGTGCCAAATACGGGCTGTCCGTTTCCACCAACAGCCTATCGATAGGCACATAATTTTTAACAATCTCCCTCACAGGTTCACCTTTGGGAAAAGTCAAAATCCCGGAAACAGAAATATAAAACCCCATATCTAAGGCACTTTTTGCCACCGATTTACCCACAGAAAAACAATGAATCAGGGCAGAAAACGCCCCGTTGTTTACATATTCATCCTGTAAAATCCGTATGGTGTCCTCGTCCGCCGCCCGGGTGTGGACAATAAGCGGCAATCCTGTTTGTCGTGATGCTTGAATATGCAGGCGAAACGATTGTTCTTGGATGTCAGCATGTGTATTGGTGTAAAAAAAATCTAGACCACTTTCGCCGATACCAATCACTTTATCGGCGTGGGTCGAGGCGATTAAAGTGTCTATATCCACTAACGGCTCTTCATGCACATGACACGGATGCACCCCTACAGAACAAAACACCCCCTCATAACAATTGGCAATCTGTAATACTTTTGAAAATGTGGACATCAGGGTCGATATGGTTTGCATATACCGCACCCCATTGTTATGGGCATTGGCAAGGGTCGTTTGTAAATCCCCGTTGTCCCGTTCGATATAATCCAAGTGGCAATGGGAATCGACTATAATCGGTAAACTACACATATATATCACTCCGCATCGATAATACGGGGAAACACCGCTTGCGGTTTTGGCAGCACCGCCCCGCCCACTAATGAAGTACCAATATCAGCAAAACGGCGATTTTCCTTAACTTGTACCAGATCGAGAATTTTATCCGCCGCATCGGGCATAAATGGTTGTATGAGAATCCCCACAATACGGACAACCTCTGCACAGGTATACAGCACCGTCCCCATCCGTTGTGTATCGGTGTTTTTCAGTGTCCAAGGGGCATGTACATCGATATAGCGGTTGGCATCTGCCAGCACCCCCCAAATGCTTTCTAAGGCTTTGTGAAATTGTTGTGTGTCCATATATGGTCGGACTTCATCGATGACCGATTTTGCCCGCTGTATCAGATCCGTATCCTGCGTATATAAATCGGGGGTGGGCAATATGCCGGCACAGTTTTTATGAATCATCGACAACGACCGCTGGCAAAAATTGCCCATATCGTTGGCAAGGTCTGCGTTAATGCGGCAGACTATAGCGGTTTTACGAAAATCCCCATCGTTGCCAAACGGCACTTCCCGCATCATAAAATATCGGGTTTGATCCCGCCCATACTCTCTTACCAATGCGATGGGATCGATGACATTGCCGACAGATTTTGAAATTTTTTGCCCTTCGTTTGTCCACCACCCGTGGGCAAATATGCGTTTGGGTAACGGCAGCTCCGCCGCCATCAGCAATGCGGGCCAATACACTGTGTGAAAGCGGATAATATCTTTGCCGACCACATGCACCGCATTACCCCAAAAAGTCTGGTATTTTTCTGCGTGCTCATCTGGATACCCTAAGGCGGTTATATAATTTGTCAACGCATCTAGCCACACATACATAATGTGGGTGTGGTCGTTAGGCACCGCCACCCCCCATTTAAAAGTCGTACGGGAAATAGACAAATCGTGTAGTCCGCTTTTGACAAAGTTTAACACTTCGTTACGGCGGGATTTTGGGGCGATAAAATCGGGATTTTTTGCGTACAAATCGAGCAATTTGTGTTGCCATTTCGACAGGTCAAAAAAGTAGCTTGCCTCCTCCACCCATTCCACTTCTGCCCCAGTCGGGGCGTATTTTATACCGTCTTTGTCGATCAATTCGTCCTCTGCATAATATGCCTCGTCCCGAATCGCATACCAGCCCGCATACGAATCCAGATAAATATGTCCCTTGTCCAACAGCCGTTGCCATAACGCCTGACAGGCACGGCGGTGGCGGGGCTCTGTAGTGCGGATAAAATCGTCATTGGAAATATTCATAATGCACAGTAAATCCCGAAAATTTTGCGACACCCTATCGGTAAAATCTTGCGGCGATACACCGTGTGCATGGGCAGATTTTTCTACTTTTTGCCCGTGTTCATCGGTACCCGTTAAAAAGTATGTTGTATACCCATCGAGCCGCTTAAACCGTGCCAACACATCACACGCCAACGATGTATACGCATGACCAATATGAGGTTTATCGTTTACATAATAAATAGGTGTTGTCACATAATAAGACTGCATTTGTTTTCCTGTATATTTACCGTACCGCACATACGGTTGTAAACCATATTACCCCATATATCAAGTGTGTAATGGCAAAAAGGCGGTTAATATCACCAATTTTTTGTCCAAATACAGGGGGGCTTTGGTGTGTTGTAACGATTGTGACACCCGGTCGACCCAATCGAGCAGCTGTTGCCGCTGATATGTTGCGACAATTTTTTCATACCCCTTGTGTTCCGATGGCAACACCGCTTGTAAGGGCGTGTTTTGGGCGTGGGCAAGGACAATTTTATTGCCAAAGTACTGCCACAGCTTGCACAGTATATCAAACAGTTCCGCTTGTTTTTTGGGGCTCACTTCCGCACACAAAGTGTACACCGCATCCGCCCCCTTATACAAAGCGTCCATTAACAACTGATACAGCGACAACGCCTGATGTTCCACATATGACACCGCATCGCCAAGCGACCCATTGGCTATGTGGGCGTACGATTCTCTTTCCCTGTCGTCTGTTTGCGGAAATTTTTGTTGTAACACCTGTACAATATGGTCTGTCGACAATACATTTAGTGCTATTTTTACACATCGGGATTTTATTGTCGCCAGTATCGCTTGTGGCATATGGGTTGTCAGTATAATAGCCGTATGCTTGCCCGGTTCCTCCAAAGTCTTTAACAACGCATTTTGTCCATTGGGGGCGATCATATGGCAATCGTTTATAATCAAAATACGGTACTGCGAATCCGATGGGGTCATCACAGTAAAAGCAATACTGGTGCGAATATCATCGGTTTTTATCATACCGCTGACATTTTCCGAGCCATCGGCACTGTAGCCCTTGTACAAAAACCGTAAATCCGGGTGCGACAAGCCCTGTATTTTTTGGCTCAGTACACAGCCGGGGTCAAAATCCAAATGCTGCAGCGGGGTTTCCCCTTGCAACAATGCCCGTGCCATACGAAACGCCATGCCACATTTGCCCACCCCTTGCGGACCCGTTAGCAAAAACGCATGCGGTGTACGACCGCAATTATACAGATTTAAAAAAATCTGCTCCGATTGTCCTTGCCCAATCAGATGGGGCGGCATGCTAATAGGGGGTATAGTCATGTGTTTGTCTGTTCCCATACGCATACAATAGCCTTAAAAATATTCTCTACCGCATCATCGGCATCGATAACCGTATAGCGGTCTGAAGTGGCGGCGATGTGTAAAAATCCCTGTCGTACTTTGTTGTGAAAATCGACGGTCTTTTTTTCGAACCTGTCTTCATTTTTATCGCCCCCTTGCGAGCGGTTTAGCCCTTGTTTTGGGTCGATGTCTAAACATATGGTGGCATCGGGGATAAGAAAATCCGCCCCCATTAAAACTTCATGGGCACGCCATATGGTGTCGAATCCCAAGTTGCCGGCGATACCTTGATACACTAGGGTCGAATCCACATAGCGGTCGCACAATACGACTTTGCCCTGTTGCAGGGCAGGTTTTATCACCGTCTGTACATGATGTAGGCGGCTGGCAATAAACAACGCCAGTTCACAGGCAGCGGACAGATAATAGCCATTATCGGTCACCAACAACGCCCGGATACTCTCAGCAAAAGGCGTACCGCCCGGTTCTCGGGTACAGACAACCATGTACCCATTGCCACACAAATAATCATGCAACAGCTGTATTTGCGTGCTTTTGCCCGCCCCTTCGCCGCCTTCGAATGTGATAAAATATCCCATATCCACAACAACAATTTAAGGGGTGCCAAATACGGTCATTAACACAAAACTTATCACCCGCCCAAACAAACTATTTTTTTTCACATCTGCCCCCGCATACAACGGATAGTATGTATTTTGTACGGGTCTATCGTTTTTGTCGACCTCTTGAATGATAATTTTACCCACTTCATCGCCTTGTTTTACCGGTGCCAATACGGGGGATTTATATTCGATAAGCACTTTATGGGTATTGGTGTTGGTGACTTTTTTCGACACATAAATATCATCTATCGACAGCAACGGGATTTTTTTGCCATAGTTCATGGAAATCGGGGCTTGATCCAGCACTTCCCCAGCATTTACAACCAAAGTGTTACGATAGTTAAACAAAAACTCCCGCACTAGAGCGATGCCTTGCTCCTTGCGATTGGTTTTGGAACGCATGCCGTTTAACACAAAAATAATCCGCCGATCGCCTTTTACCGCACTGGCGGTCAAACCGTACCCAGAGGCTTCGGTGCGACCGGTTTTTAAACCATCGACACCAATATCCACATACAACAAAGGGTTACGGTTGCCCTGTTTGATATTGTTATAGGTATAATTTTTTACCGCCCACAGGGGGTAATATTCGGGGAAATGCCGCCGAATAGCGTCTGATAAAATCACCAAGTCCCATGCGGTGGTGTAGTGGTTCTTATCAGGCCAGCCGGTGCTGTTGGTAAAGTTGCTGTTTTTCATGCCCAATTTTCTGGCAGTCTGATTCATCAGTACGGAAAAATTTTCTTCGGTACCGCTTATGCCCTCCGCTAACACCACCGCCGCATCGTTGCCGGATTGGATGATTAAACCTTGTATCAACTCGTCGACAGTAACGCTGGTATCGACCCGTAAAAACATGCGGGAACCGCCCATTTTCCACGCTTTTTTAGACACATACATCTTGTCGTCCGGCGATATTTTGCCCTGTTTAATAGCATCAAACACCACATAAGCGGTCATAATTTTGGTCATCGATGCGGGAAACATCAGATCTGTACCAGATTTGTTAAACAGTATTTGCTTGCTTTGTAAATCATAAACGAACGCTTGTTTTGCGGTTGTTTTAAACGCCAATGCCTGTGCCGCAACCACTGCACCAGCCAACACTATCGCCATTTTTGCAAACAAAGTTTTTATCATAGTATCCCCAAATCTGTATATCAAAACTTTTTCATAATAGTCTGTATGCCCTTTTCTTGCAATACCAATGACAAGGTCTCTGCCTCGACTTCCATATCGTAAGGCCCCAATCGCACGGCGTATAAGACTTTATTGTCGACACGCATTTTGTAAATTTTGGTGCGACCATAGGTTTTAACGATCTTTCCATGCTGTACGGCGGATTGTAAATTCGAATACACCCCCGTTTGAATGTAATGTCCACTAGGCATAGGGATAGTCGTTTGCGATGCGGCAACCGCCGTTGTCGACTCCCCATTTACCACCTTGCCATTGGCATCGAACACAGGCATAGGACGGTTGCCAAGCATGGCGTCTTTGAGCATTTTCGATTGCTTTGGCAATATTTCCACCCGTACCCGGGCGGTACCAGTGCGAATCACATCCAAATATTTGGCGGTGGCATAGCTCAAGTCTATAATCCGTTGTTTGGCGTATGGTCCCCGATCGTTTACTTTGACCACAATAGTTTTACCATTTTGTAAATTGGTAACCCGCACCAAACTGGGCATGGGCAGCGTGCGATGGGCGGCGGTGTAGCTGTGCTGGTCAAAAATCCCGCCGTTTGCGGTTTTTTTACCGTGAAAATTGGGACCATACCAAGACGCCATACCCACTTCCGAATATTTATAATTTTCCCTAGGCGTATAGCGGACGCCATAGATGGTATACGGGCTGCCTACTTTGTAATGGGTACCGTTTTGGGCAGAATCGGCAATGGTACCCGTATACGGCGGCGGGGCAGTAACAGCACAGGCAGAAAACACAGTCGCTACGGCGATAGTACACAGGTATTTATATCTCATTTCCCTAATCCTTGTTGCATAATTTGTACCATATTTTCAGTAATATACCCATCAGCTATTAAATCATTTTGTAATTGCCATGTGCGTATCGCCTGTATGGTTTTTTTGCCGATTATACGATCGATTTTGCCCATATACAAGCCCTGTTGCTGTAAATATTTTTGTACCATTTCAATGTGATCCGTGTCGATCCCCTTGTCATTTGTATCGGGCGTCCACGACATAGGGGCGTAGTCCATAATGTGGTTTGCCAACAACCCAACCGCCAGTGCATACGAATCAGAGCGGTTCCAATTCAACATACGGCGAAAATTGTGGTATACCAAAAACTTGGGTCCTGTATGTCCTTGTGGCACCAACAAGCTGGCTTGATGTTCATAATCGGTATTTAAAGGCGTGCCATACGCATAAGTTACCCCCATTTGTTGCCACTGTGCCAATGATTTTTGTGTTTCGTGTCCCACCAATTGCCAATCGAAAGTTTTTAAGTCTTGTGGCAATTGTACTTCCCTGCCCCATATTTCTTGTTTTCGCCAACCAATTTGCGACAAAAAATTGCCGGCACTGTAGAAAAAGTCTTCGGGACTATGAAATAAATCAATTTTTCCATCGCCATCGCCATCGACCGCATAGTTTACAAATGTCGACGGTAAAAACTGCATATTGCCGAACGCCCCCGCCCAAGATCCTTTGACATCGGGGGAAATATGCCCCTGTTGCACCAGCTGTAAAGCGTATAACAACTCCCGTTCAAAAAATGCCCGTCTGCGTAAATCGTACGCCAATGACACCAACGATTGCAACACGGGCTCATTGCCCATATAGCCACCGAAACTGGTTTCGAGCCCCCAAAACGCCACCAAATATCGGGGGTGTATACCATATCTATTGTAGGTTTCATTGAGTACGGGAAAGTATTCGGCATACTTTTCCTTTGCCGTTTGTATCCGCCATGTTGTCAATGCACTGCGGATATACACGCCAAAAGTTTTCTTAAATTCCGCTTGGTTGCGATCGGAGGCAATAATAGCAGGTCGAGGAGTAATAGGATAAAATGCCATTTGCAAGGTCTGTTCGGTGATACCATGCGTTTTTGCCCGGGCGGCAAACTGCTGTTGCCACTGCGTAAACGAGGCAAAAGCGAAAGATGCTCTCCCCCCTACTAGCAAAACAAATAAAAATGCAAGTACCCATATTCTCATGCTGATATACTAGCATGATTTAACCACAAGGAGCAAGGCGAAAATATAAGTATTTTACATGTTTTTTATCTGTTTTAAACTGTCGAGAGCCCGCTGTCTAGAATGTTTTAAATCGACAATCGGATGGGGGTAGGTATCGCCCAATGTAACGCCCGCCGATTGCAACATACTTTCCGGTGCCTGCCATGGGGTGTGGATATAATCGTTTGGTAATTGCGACAATTCGGGGATGAAACGACGAATATATGCCCCTTCAGGGTCGAATTTTTGCCCTTGCGTTACGGGATTAAAGATTCGAAAATAGGGACTGGCATCGGTGCCACAGCCCGCCACCCATTGCCAGCTGGCGGCGTTGCTTGCCATGTCCGCATCGCACAGACACTGCCAAAACCAACGCTCCCCGTGCCGCCAGTGTACCAGCAAATTTTTAACCAAGAACGACCCGACTATCATCCGTACCCGGTTGTGCATATAGCCGCTTTGCCACAATTCCCGCATACCCGCATCGACCATAGGAATACCGGTCATCCCCCGTTGCCATGCAGAAATATAGTCCGCATTGTCGCCCCATGGGAAGCTGTCGAACTTTGGTTTAATATTTTTTGTCGCTAAATCAGGGTTGTAATACAGTTGGGTATAGGCAAATTCCCGCCATGCCAATTCGGATAAAAACATATCTCTATCGGGGTTGGGTGGCTGTTGTAGCACCGTATGCCACAACCATCGCACAGATAGTTCACCAAAATGAATATGCGGTGCCAAGCGAGAGGTTTTTTGTACAGACGGTATATCCCGCCCCTGTTTGTAGTCCGCAAGTGCCGATTGTAAAAACCGTTTAACCGCTTTTCGTGCCTGTGCTTCCCCCATTTTCCAATGCCGCATAATGGTGTTTACATGCCACGCAGGACGGGTGGGCAATAGTCCCAAACTATCTATATCTGTGTGGTCGATTGCCGATGATGTGACTATATTTTCGGGCTTAGCATAGGGTTTATGCGGCGGCGGAGCGTTTAAACAGCCTCGTTTATAAAACGGCGTAAACACCAAATAGGGCGTGCCGTCGGCTTTGGTGACTTGCCACGGTTCCCATAACAACGCCCCGTTATAGCTGTGTACAGCAACGGGCAAGGTACTTTTTAAATGGCTATCTCGCTTTATCTGCCACGCCTCATAACAGCGATTCCAGTGTATGGATTGCGCCGTATGTTTTTGAATTACATCTAACAATATATGTTCTGGGTTGCCTACATATACGGATAATTTGCCATTTAGGCTGTTGTTTAGGGCGTGTAAAGAATGGTGTAGCCACACCTTGCTAGCCGCACCGATAATCTCATCTGCGTTCGGGTTGTGTGTATCGTAAATATATACGGGCAGTATATCCCCCATTTGACACGCATGATACAAAGCCGGGTTGTCGCACAACCGTAAATCTTGTCGAAACCAAACAATATGTGTCATAAGCGTTTTTCCTGATGTTATGGGTATACTTCCGCACCGTCCCAAGCAAAACACCGCCCCGTATGGTCAACGGTTAAAGTGTCCAGCACAGATAGTAAGTAAGATACGGATTGGGACGGGCTAAATACCTTGCCTGCGGGGACATTGCCCTGAAAGGGTTTTGACAAATTGCTGTCCACTGTCCCCGGATGTAACCCAACCACCACAGCGTGCGGGTGGGTGCGGTGCATTTCGATACTCAGCCCCCGCACCATCATATTTAAACCCGCCTTTGCGGTGCGGTATGCGTACCAACCACCCAAACGGTTATCAGAAATACTGCCCACCCGTGCCGACAGGACGGCAAAAACCGCCTTTTGTTTGCGATTAAGACAAGGTAAAAAATATTTGGCAAGCAAAGTCGGCACCACTGTATTTGCCGTAAACACCATCTGCATATTTTGTGCCGATAGGTGTTTTAAGGACTTTTCTGGCGTGATAGTATCCGTGTGTAAGATACCTGTTGCCACGATGACCTTATCTAATGCTCCCGTATGTTGGGTTGCTTTGACCGCCTCGGCAATCGATGTTTCATCCAAATACGCCATAGTGCCATATATCACCCCATCGATAGGCGTATCCACAGGGCAACGACTAAAAGCGTAGATGGTGTGGACACCCCGTTCGGCAAACGCCTGCAAAAAAGCGTTTCCCAATGCCCCATTGGCACCGATAAGGACTATGTTTTTGGGTGTGTCTGGCATTCGGTTTCCCACTGTTATAGTGATTCTATGGCAAGTATACACTATTTTTGTGTGCATATCAAATATTGACGCCCGTAAATTTACATAGTATTATAGCCCGGTTAATAACCCTTATACAGAGAGGAAAATTTTATGTTTACATACCACGACATCGATACCGCCCCAGAAGCTTCAAAAGCATTGATGGAAAAATCTATAGCCAATTTTGGCAGGCTACCAGATATGCACCGCATTTTAGCAGAGGCACCGGCGGCATATGAAGCGTACTTAACCACTATGGCATTATTTGCCAACAAAAGCACTTTTACCCCCACAGAACAACAGGTTGTGTTTATGACCATGAACTTTGAAAACAAGTGTCATTACTGTATCCCCGGACACACGGTGCTTATGAAAATGCAAAATATATCGGACGACATTATCGAAGCCTTACGGGAAGGTACACCCTTAGCAGACGCCAAACTCGAAGCCCTGCGAACCTACACCAAAGCGGTCATACAAAGCCGGGGTCGCATTGGCGAAGACGGTTTACAAGCGTTCCTAGACGCAGGCTACAACAAACGCCAAGCTCTGGAAGTATTGGTGGGGATAGCGGCAAAAACCATCTCCAACTTTACCAATGCGTTGGCAAACACCCGCCTAAACGAAGTGGTACAAAAATACGCTTGGACACACCCAGACGATAGGTGATTTTGTCTTCATACAATGTATTATATCACTTCAAACCATGTCATCATACCGGTTTTGCTGTGGCTGAGCATATGACAGTGTAGCATCCACTTTCCCGGATTATCGCACTGTATAATAATTGTGCGATCGTCATTTTCTGGTACGAATATGGTGTCCCGATGGGTGGTCATTTTACCGTCTTTTAGGCGGTAAAAATGATGCCCATGTACATGGATAGCGTGGTCTACATCCGTATGATTTACAAGCTGTAGTATGACGCTCTGCCCTCTTTTGACACGCCATAAAGGCGTTTTCATGTCCATACCCGCTTGCCCATTGAACGACCAACCGTTGCGGTTTGTATCTGGATTCGCATTTAAAAATTCTTTGAAACGGATCCATGCGGCGGTCATATGTCCACCGCCATCCATTTCCAAGTCAACGGTTATGGCATTTTGTATATCGGGCTTACGGTCTGTTGTACGGGGTGGCAAGGTGGGAATCGGCTGGCTACTCAGAGATTTTGCCCCTATAGTTTGCAAAGTACCCAACAAATATTGTCGATCGTTTATATCCGTTGCAAAAGATATGTCTGTGTCGACCACATCGACAATAACATCACACCGCTGAGCGGTAGCAAGGCGGATATGGTCAAAATCGTACGGCACAGGTACAGGGGCACCGTCAAGGGCGACGATCTTACCTTGCACACCGTTTATACGGATATAAAAAGTACGGTCGGTGGCTGGGTTTATCAAACGCAAGCGAATCCTGTCGCCTTTTTTGATAGGTTTTGTCTGCCCCTTAAATATGGCTTGTGCCACATTGCCAAGCCGCCCTTCGAAGTATACATCCCACGGGTTATAAAAATGTGTATCTTGTGTGCCGTCTTCGTTTAACCGCCAATCGTCTATGATGACAATAATATCATGATCGACAACCGGGGGATGGGTTTCATGGACAATTAAAGGTCCATACAAGCCCTTTGCCAACTGCACCAACGACCGATGGTGCGTGTGATACCAATAAGTCCCCGCATCTGGCACGACAAAATCATACAAAAAATCCGCCCCCGTCGACACAGGCGATTGCGTCAATTCAGGCACCCCGTCCATAGCATTATCGATGCGAATCCCATGCCAATGCACAGTGGTTGCCATATCCTCAATGGTATTTTGCAACCGCACCCGCAGCCGCTCCCCTTCGATAGCAGTGAGTGTCGGACCCGGGGTTTGTCGATTGTATCCCAACATCGGCACTTTGACCCCCCGAATATCAGCGGTTGCCGTGCCCGCGACCAGATTAAAAGGGGCGGGCTGTATATCGATACCAGCCCCCTTCGCCCACGCTTTGGCAAACAACAAACAAGACCCCATTAAAAAGTGCCGTCTAGAAAACATAGTATACTCCTTTAAAAATAACGGACACTATAACAAATCTTAATGTGGAATGGCAAAAATATTATATGAAAATAATTTACAGAGCCCGTATCGCCAAAATAAATCTGTGAAAATAATTTACATGATCTGTATTGCAAAAAATATATGTATTAAAAAATACATTAAAATTAGGTAGATGAGTATATTAGAATGAAGTTATATATAAATATTGCCCTTACGGGAAAGTCATATGGTTTTTTTCTTTGCCACCGATTTTTCGATGCTTTCGATCATTAATTTTGCCACATCTTTACCGGTGATGTCCTCTATGCCTTCCAGTCCGGGTGAGGAGTTAATTTCCAATACTTTGGGTCCATATTTAGACCGGATAATATCGACACCTGCCACTTTTAATCCCATAACCCTTACCGCACGGATGGCGATTTTTCTTTCTTCTGGGGTGATTCGGACACTGCTAGCGGTACCGCCTAAGTGCAAATTTGCCCGAAATTCGCCGGGTACAGCTGCCCGTTGTATGGATCCCACCACTTTGTTATCGATGACAAAACAGCGAATATCCTTTCCGTCAGCTTCTTTGATAAATTCTTGCACCAATATATTTGCCTGCAGGCTGGTAAAAGCGTTTATCACACTCTCCGCAGCTTTATTGGTTTCGGCTAACACCACGCCCTTACCCTGCGTGCCTTCCAGTAGTTTAATCACCAATGGGGCACCGCCGACCATTTTGATAACTTCGTTGGTATCGACAGGAGAATTGGCAAAGCCGGTTGTGGGCATGGGAATGCCACAATCGGACAGCAATTGTAACGATTTTAACTTGTCCCGAGAACGGGAAATAGCAACAGAATTGTTTAAACAAAATGCCCCCGTGGATTGAAATTGGCTGGTAATGGCACAGCCATAAAATGTCGTTGCTGGTCTGATGCGGGGAATCACCGCATCGATACCCCGCAGCACTTCGCCGCCACGGTAATGTACTTCTGGTTGCGAAGAACTGATATTCATATAGCATTGCCGCACATTGACGAAACGCATGTGATGCCCTCGTTCTTCCCCTGCTTCGATGATGCGTTTGTTGGAATACAAATCCGGATTGCTGGCAAGCAGGACAATATTTAAACCGTTTTTGTTGGGTTTAATATCGTTGTAATAAGTTTTGACCTCATTTTCATCCCACTCCCCCAAACAAAACGACCGATCCGGGTCTATTAACACCCTATCTTTCATGGCTTGCCGTCCGATTAACATGCGGTACCCCATAGTGTCCCTGTTGGTCAAGGTGATTTCTATGTCCCAACTGGCATCGCCTAAAGTAATAGGGGTTTTAATAACCCACCTATTTTCCCTAACCCCATTGGAGCTTTTAATATCACGGGAATCGACAACCAACCCCCGACAACTCTGGATAAGTTTACGGGTGTTTTGAATCGGGTGGATGTCGAAGTGCACATATTTTTTGCCATTTTCTTCAAACGGCTGTATGTTAAACGCATGTAAAGACGATGTTTTTGCCCCCGAATCGACCCGGGCTTTAATGGCTTTTAATCCTAAGTCTGCAAGACTACACCACTCTTCCTTGCCGATAGTAATTTTTTTATACATTTTTCTCTCCCCTATTATATTTCCATCACATCAATCACCCCGGCAAGTGTCTTTACATGGCGGATAATATCCCCCGTCAGAGCAAGCTGTACGCCCGTGTCTAGTTCCGCTATGCCCTCAGCCGTTTGCACTTGTAATAGCACCCGTCCTTTGCCCGTTGGCAACGGCTTCATATAATCGGCAATACCGGTAAAGTCCGCCTGTTTTGCCTGTGGCGATACGGTAATCATCAATCCCAACGCAGATTTTGACAAGGCGTCTTGCAATTCGCAAAAAACACTGCCAACCAGACGGATTTCTTTTTCGTCCCCATTGTTACGGATGTTTTTTGAACAGTTAATTAAATACATCTGTCCTACTTCAAAATCCGCCTTGACTTTTTGTGCATTACCCTCAAAAAACAACACGGTAAAACCGCCGCTGGCATCGCTAAAATCGGCTACTGCCATAGGTTTTCCGTCTTTGGTGATTATGCTTCGCATACCCATCAACAAACCGCACATACGCACCGCATCGGTACGCACTTTGCCCCGTTTGATGTCATCCATTTCCACCACGCCCAAGCGTTTCCACTTGTCTCGGTATATGGACAACGGATGTCCGGACAAATAAAATCCAACCGCATCGCATTCTTGTTGCAAACGGTCGACCGCCCCATAATCCGCAGATTGGGACAATTTGGGTTTATCCATAATGTGCATATCATCACCAAACAAACTGGATTGGTCGCTGTTTTTATCCCATTGTAAACGGATGCCGTATTTTAACAAATCTTCGACGCTTTCAAACAACGCCCGGCGGTTTTTATACAGCCCATCAAACGCCCCCGCTTTGACTAAGCTTTCCACCATGCGTTTGTTTAAAGCATTGTAGTCGACCCGCTGAAAGAAATCGTATATATCGGTAAAGGCACCGTTTTTAGTGCGTTCCGCTACCACCGCATCAACAGCCCCTTCGCCGACATTTTTTAACGCCGCCATAGCATAGCGAATACGGGGGCTATCGCCACTATAATCCACCGCAAAGCCCGTATCCGATCGATTGACATCGGGGGGAAGCAGGTCGATAGTATTTGCTTCTAAATCTTGCACCAAAACCGCTAATTTATCCGTATTTTGCAACGCATGCGTCAGCGTTGCAACCATAAATTCCACAGGGTAATTACACTTTAACCATGCGGTTTGATAGGCGACCAACGCATATGCCGCCGCATGGGATTTGTTAAACCCATACCCCGCAAAAGCATCAATTTGTTCAAATATACGGTTGGCAAGTGCCGCTTCGATATTGTTGTTTTTCTTTGCCCCATCGATAAAGACTTTGCGTTGTTCGTCCATTTCCGCTTGAATTTTCTTACCCATCGCCCGCCGTAATACATCCGCCCCGCCTAAGGTGTAGCCCGCCAGCACCTGTGCCATCTGCATCACCTGTTCTTGGTACACGGGAATACCAAAAGTTTCTCTCAATACGGGTTCTAACAAGGGATGCAGGTACTCGACCGGCTTGTCCCCGTGTTTGCGAGCAATATAAGTGGGAATATTTTCCATAGGACCCGGGCGATACAGCGACACCGCTGCAATAATGTCTTCTAAGCGGTCTGGTTTCATTTGCATTAACGCTTTACGCATGCCCACGGATTCCATTTGAAATATGCCCATAGTATTGCCCTGTGCCAGCATTTCATAAGTGGGGGCATGTTGTAAAGGTATCATATCTATATCGATGGGCGATTCCACATCAGAGCGGGCGTTAATCAGGTTGACCGCCATTTGAATAATGGTTAAGTTGGTCAATCCCAAAAAATCAAATTTTACCAAGCCCGCCTGTTCGACAAACTTCATGTTAAATTGTGTTACCGGCATGTCCGATTTATCGTCCTTGTACAGCGGCACCAGTTGTTCCAGCGGACGATCGCCAATCACCACGCCGGCGGCGTGCGTCGATGCGTGGCGGAACAACCCTTCCAGCTGTAAGGACAAGTCTATCATTTGTTTGATAGTTGGGTCTGTGTCGTATTCTTGTTTTAGATTTTCTTCTGTTTGCAACGCCTGCTTTAACGAGGTCGGCTTGGCGGGGTTGTTGGGGATAAATTTACATATGCGGTTGACAACGGGATAGGCAACATCCAACACCCTACCCACATCGCGCACTACGGCACGGGCCTGTAATTTACCGAATGTGATGATTTGGGCAACCCTGTCCCGTCCGTATTGCTGTTGCACATATTCGATAACTTCCCCCCGCCGATTTTGGCAAAAATCAATGTCGAAATCAGGCATCGACACCCGCTCTGGGTTTAAAAACCTTTCGAACAGCAACCCCCAACGCATGGGATCTAAATTGGTAATCTTTAACGCCCAAGCCACCACAGATCCCGCACCAGACCCGCGCCCCGGTCCCACAGGAATATCGTTTTGCTTTGCCCATTGGATAAAATCAGCAACAATTAAAAAATACCCCGGAAAACCCATTTGGGCAATAATGTCCAACTCATATGCCATGCGATCCGTATATTGCTCAGCCACTGTTGCCCGCATGTTGTCATCGAAAGCATCTTGATACACTTCGGTTTCCAAGCGATGGTGTAGCCCCTGTTTGGTTAAATCCGTTAACGCCTGTATTTCGCTACGCCCCTGCAAATAGGGATATTCGGGCAATAACGGGTCGATGGGCTGTGGTATGTACGAACATCTTTTTGCTATTTTTACTGTATTTTCAATTGCTTCAGGTAAATCCTTAAATAAACTTATCATGTCGTCTGCGGATTTAAAATACTGGCTTTTGTCGACCCGGCGGCGATTGGGCGTTTTTATATAGTCACCCGAATCGATACACAACAATGCATCGTGGGCAGTGTGCATATCAGGGCTGGCAAAAAATACATTGTTGGTGGCAACAATGGGAATATTTTTGTCATATGCCATATCGAGTAAAGTGTTTTCTATGGCATCGCCATTTTCCGCATTGTTGCGGTGCAATTCGATATACAACCGATCGGCAAAAATAGTCTGTAAATCGCTCAGAAAATCGCCGGCTTTATCCAGTTGTTCCGATGCCACCAAACGGTTCAAAGCCCCGCCATACCCGCCAGTCAAACATATAACGCCATCGGCTTTTTGTCGCAACGCATCAAACGGCAATTGGGCGTCTTCAAAATCCATATATGCGGTGGAAAGTAACGACAAAATATGCACATATCCAGTGCGATTTTGGGCAATCAGTACCAAATCGTCAGGGGTTTTATGTACCGTGTGCGGAGTCGCATCGATGGGGGCGATTTTTAACACTACGCCCATAATTGGTTGCACCCCGGCATGTGCCCCCGTAATGGCAAAATCCAACGCCCCAAACATGTTGTTGGTGTCCGTTACCGCCACCGCCGGCATGTTGTTTGCCACCGCAAGGGCAATCATATCCTTGACTTGAATCGCCCCTTCCGCTAGCGAATAAGCGGAGTGTGTGCGTAAATGTACAAAATCAAAATTGCTCATAATATGTTAATATACCACTTATAATAGGTATTCTGCAAAGGTATTATTTTTTGGAAACCCATTTGGCGGGATTTTGCCCACCGATGCCCGCTTGCCCATCCATGCCATCAGCTCTGTTTCTATGCGGACTCTGTTGGCACCAGCAGGCCATTGCAGCCCTTCTGATTGGCAAAACACTTTGACATCGTTTAGCTGGGCATCTTTATATTTTTGTAACTTTACCCCCCTGCCCCGTCCAATGGTTGGCAACTCAGCTAGGGGGAATATCAAAAGTCTGCGGTTGGTGCCAATCACCGCCACCATATCGCCAACAGCGGGTTTTAACAACAAAGCACTTTGTTTGGCGGCTATCTTAATCAGCTGTTTACCGTTTTTGGTTTGGGCGACACAGTCATCTGCATGGGTCATAAATCCGTACCCATCTGTCGACGCTACTACCAATGGTTGGTTGTGTACATAAGGCAATATGGCAACCACCCGTTCGCCGGCGGGAATTTCCACCATCAAATTTAACGGCTCCCCATTGCCCCTGCCGCCGGGCAGCTTATCACAGCCCAAAGTAAACACTTTGCCCGATGATACCAATATCAGCAGCTTATCCGTGGTATGTACCTTAATGACAAAGCCTTTTTTGTCGTTGTCCTTGTATTTAATGTCATCGAAGTTGGTCACATGCCCTTTTAATGCCCGCACCCAACCATTTTTAGAACATACAAAAGTAATCGCTTCTTTTTCGATCATCGATTCTACGGGAATGTCCATGTCCGCTGGCACATCGCCCAGCGTGGTCAAGCGTTTTCCATGTGCCGTATTTTGCCCAAAATCTTTTTTTACCTGTCGCAATTCGTCTGCTATGACCTGCCATCGCAACGATTCGTCCGCTAATAATGTATTGATGTGGTTTAGTTCGCTGTTTAGCGTGTCGAATTCTTTGCGGATTTCTATTTCTTCTAGTTTTCTTAAACTACGCAACCGCATGTTTAAGATGGCATCTGCCTGTGTATCACTCAACTCAAACGCCTGCATGAGTGCCTGTTTCGGGGTGTCGTCTGTACGGATAATACGGATAACAGCGTCCAAGTTTAAAAACGCTATTAAATACCCTTGTAAAATGTGCAATCGCCGTTCGATCTGATTTTTGCGATAGGTGTTACGGCGGACTAAAATATCGTGCCGGTGATCGAGATATTGTTGTAAAATATCCCGAATATTGAGCACATTAGGCACCCGCCCTTGTGCCGACAACACATTCATATTCAGACCGAATCGAGTTTCCAAATCGGATACCTTAAACAACGCCTCCATCATAATATGGGCATCGACATTTCTGGAGCGAGGTTCGAGGACAATGCGAATATCTTCGGCACTTTCGTCCCGTACATCGACCAGCACGGGGACTTTTTTGTGTTCGATGATTTCCGCTAGTTTTTCCATAAGGCGGGATTTTTGCACTTGGTATGGGATTTCTGTCACCACCACTTGCCATAGCCCCGCCCCTAAATCTTGTTTGTGCCATTTTGCCCGCATACGCATGCTGCCCCGCCCTGTGGCATAGGCATTGACGATGGTTGCATGCGATTCGGACAACACCCCACCGGTGGGAAAGTCTGGACCTTTGATAAACGACATAATTTTTTCAAACGAGGCGTTTGGGGTTTTTATCACATACAGCAACGCATCGATAACCTCACCCACATTGTGCGGCGGGATATTGGTCGCCATACCCACTGCAATACCGCTGGATCCATTGGCAAGCAAGTTGGGAACATAAGACGGCAACACCACCGGTTCCGCCCCTTCGCCGTCATAGGTTTCTCGAAAATCTACCGTGTCTTGGTCGATACCTTGTAGCATAGCGGACGCAAAAGCCGTCAAGCGGGCTTCCGTATAGCGCATCGCCGCCGCATTATCGCCATCGATATTGCCAAAATTGCCTTGCCCATCTACCAGCGGATAACGGACAGAAAACGCCTGTGCCAAACGCACCATAGCATCATAAATCGCCACATCCCCGTGTGGATGGTACTTGCCCATCACATCGCCAACAATACGGGCACATTTTTTATAGCCTTGTGTGGGGTTGAGTTTTAATTCCAGCATAGCATACAACAACCGCCGATGGACGGGCTTTAACCCGTCACGCACATCCGGCAAAGATCGAGCGGTAATCGTCGACAACGCATACGACAAATACCGCTCTGACAAAGCGGTCTTTAACGGGACAGAGTATAAGTGCTGTGCGTGTTCCATAACGCCCCCATAGTACATAACAGATACAATAAAAGCAAGCGGCAATATTACATGTATAAAAGGATTCCATATTCGCACGGCAAACATGGGACTTATATATTTGACTTTGTCATAAAAATTTGCTATTTAGGTAAAACACAGGTCGACATATTTAAGGAATAGGTAACACAGCATGCAGGAAAATATTCAAAATAGAACTATATTCTGTAAAGATAATTTAAAAGTATTACAAGGTATAAATGCCAATACTATTGATTTAATATACCTTGATCCCCCATTTAATAAGAAAAAAGTATTTACCGCCCCCATTGGCAGCAGTGCAGAAGGTGCAGAGTTTAGCGATTGGTTCAGACTCGAAGATGTCAAACAAGAGTGGGTTGAATCGATTAAGGAAGACAATGAAAAATTGCATAATTTTTTATCAGGTATTAAAAATATCGATGGTAAGGACTCATATAATTTTTGTTATTTGGCGTATATGTCGATTCGACTTATTGAATGCCATAGAATTTTAAAAAACACAGGCAGTCTATATTTACATTGTGATCAAACAATGAGCCATTATATTAAGATTATGATGGACTGTGTATTTGGTGAAAGCAATTTTCTAAATGAAATTATTTGGTGCTATAAATCTGGGGGCGTTAGCAAAAAATATTATTCTCGTAAACACGATAATATTTTCTTTTACTCTAAAACCAACAGATATACATTCCATAAACAAAAAGAAAAGTCATATTCAAAAACATTTACAAAAGCCACCGATGGAGAAGATCCCTTTTGGGGACAAGAGTTTTTTAAAGATGAACACGGTGTGTACTGTTATGTTCATGCCAGAGATTATTGGCATATGCCTATAATTCATTCATCGGCAAAAGAACGCACGGGATACCCTACACAAAAACCATTGGCTTTATTAGAACGCATTATTAAGGGATCTTCGAATGAAAAAGATGTGGTGCTAGACCCATTTTGTGGCTGTGCCACCACTTGTGTAGCGGCAGAACGGTTACGGCGTAAATGGATAGGTATCGATATATCGGTTAAAGCATACGAATTGGTAAAACAAAGGATGGCAAAAGAAGTCGCAGACGCAAAAGATATGTTAAAATACCAAAACGAAGTATATTTTAGCACCGATGCACCAACAAGAACAGACGATGGGGTGGATCATCAACAGCAAAAATATGTCTATGTCGTCTCTAATGTAGCCTATCCAAACGAATATAAAGTAGGGATTGCAAAGGATATAGACCAACGCATTACCTCGTATCAAACCAGCGACCCAAACAGAGGATACAAAGAAGAATACAGCGTGTTAACGCCGCATTATCGAGTATTAGAAAAGCATATTCACACTACATTTGAACATAAGCACGAATGGGTAAGAGCGGATTTAAAAGCTATCAAAGACGCCATACAGACTTTTTTAAAAAATTTATAAAATACTTTAACTTTTTATATCTAACCCATTATTATATATATTTCTGTGTGATTATAAAACCCAACTTGTACTCTTAATCGCCCGGTAGGTACATTTTGTTTGCCACAGTCATACAAAAAAACACTGTCCCCATATTTGGACAGCAAACATGGGATTTATGTATTTGACTTTGTCATAGAAATTTGCTACTTAGGTAAAACACAGGTCGACATATTAAGGAATCGCTAACGCAACATGCAGGAAAATATTCAAAATAGGACTATCTTTTGTCACGATAATCTAGATGTTTTAAGGGGTATCGATTCGGGTACTATCGACCTTATATATCTGGATCCGCCGTTTAACAAGAAAAAGGTATTTTCCGCACCGATAGGGAGTAGTGCTGAAGGGGCAGAATTTTCCGACATATTTACAGAAAAAGATGTAAAAGAAGAATGGCTCGAGTCTATTAAGCAAGATAACGAAAAACTACACAATTTCTTCTCAGGTATCAAAAATATAGACGGTAGGCGATCTTACAATTTTTGCTATATCGCCTATATGGCAATCCGGCTTATCGAGTGTCATAGGGTTTTAAACACCACAGGCAGTCTCTATCTGCATTGTGATCAAACAATGAGTCATTATATAAAAATAATGATGGACTGCATATTTGGGGAAAAGCAATTTAGAAATGAAATCGTTTGGAAAAAATACGCCGGCGTGAAAAATTATGCAAAATCGAAATTAACAATAGCAACGGATTCGATTTTTTATTATGCCAAAACAAAAAATACTGTTCTCAATCCCATTTACGAAAAATCTGACGATTCGTATATTAAGGCTGAATATAAGTACGAAGATGAAAACGGTGTATATGCTTTACTCAGAGGTCGTAACTATCAAAAAACAGGCAAGCCAAAAAAAAAATACTTAACAGAATTTAAAGGATCGCCGATAACCAATTTATGGATGGGAAACGATGTTACGCCTTTGAATACATCATCCAAAGAACGCACAGGATACCCTACACAAAAACCGCTAGCGTTATTAGAACGCATCATAAAAGCCAGTTCAAACGAAGGGGGTGTGGTACTCGATCCGTTCTGTGGATGTGCCACAACTTGCGTGGCAGCAGAAAGATTAGATCGTAAGTGGATAGGTGTCGATATATCTTTTAAAGCCTATGATCTGGTAAGGGAAAGATTATCAAAAGAGGTACACCCGACATTATTCGAAGTGGATAAAAAACCACATTTTTACACTTATCCCCCAGCTAGAACAGACAACGGCACAGAGTACCAACAACAAAAACATGTCTATGTGGTCTCTAATATAGCCTATCCAGATGAATATAAAGTCGGGATTGCAAAGGATATAAACCAACGCATTACCTCGTATCAAACCAGTGACCCAAACAGAGGATACAAAAAAGAATATAGCGTTTTAACGCCGCATTATCGAGCATTAGAAAAGCATATTCACACTACATTTGAAAATAAGCACGAATGGGTAAGAGCAGATTTAAAATCTATCAAAGACGCCATACACACTTTTTTAGAGAATTTATAAAATACTTTAATTTTTTATATTTAACTAATTGTTTTTTTATATCTTTTTCTTTGCAATTATAAAACCCATCTTATACTTTTAATCGCCCAGCAAGTACATTTTTTTTGCCACAATCGTATAAAAAAACATTGCCCCCATATGTATGACATGGCATTTTAAAGCAATCTCATATCTAGCTCTGTACCGGTTGCTTTGGCAACGCTGAATAGAGTTCGAATGGTGGGCATTTGCGTGCCGCTTTCGATACGGGCGATTGTCGATTGTGGTTTGCCCATCCGTCTGGCAAGCTCCCGTTGCGACAACCCCGCTTGTTTACGGGCTTGCACCATAAGCTCTATGATCTTCATCTCAGGTTCCAATTTGGCAAGTTCCGCTTGAAACTCTGGGTCATTTTCATACTGTGCCAATTTATTTCTCAGTGTTTTTACCATTTTTTTGCTCCTCGTTAATAGATTCAAACAATATCCTTTGACGCTGTTGTAATGTTTTTTTGACTTTTGATGGCATTTTGTTAGATTTTTTGATGTAAACACCTAAAATATACGCTTTGCCTAAGCTTTGCTATTGTGGGTCACAACAAATATTACCCGTCCATCATGGGGGCGTAACTCGTATACATCGCCCCATAAATGCTTAATAAGATGCTCCGGAACGCTGTCGAATCCAACCCTGTCGATAACCCTGTCGATATGTGCCAGCTTGGCTAAATGCTTTACGCTCATATACTTGTCGAATTCTCTTTCCGCTTTGGGAAGTGATTCATCAAACAAAAATTCCATTCGTCCATCCTCACTACTTTAAAATCACTAGATAGCATCTATGCTATCATATGTCAAGACATAAAATGCTCTACTTGTAGTACCATACATTTTTCAGCTGCCAATATAAAAATCACAAAATACTTTAATTTTATATATTTAACTACTTGTTTTTATATCTTTTTCTGTGCGATTATAAAACCAATCTTGTACTCTTAATCGCCCGGCGGGTATATTTTGTTTGCCACAATCGTATAAAAACTTTTTTATAAAGTATCCTGATAAACACAGGCTGTCATAGTACTGTTGCATGGGAACAGTTGTTATATCCGCATGGGTGTGCAACAAAAATTGTGGTAGGGGTAAGAGTTTTTTCTTGTATATCTGTCCTGCTGCTCTGCTGACTGCCCTGCCGGATTTTGGCGATACGAATATTAAGTCTTCTGTGCTGCCTGTTGCCGCACACTTGGATAAATCTAGTCCGTATCCCATTAGGGATAACACCGCCACTTCCCATTTGCAGTACCCGTACGCCCAATAGTCGCTGTTTAATACCACAAACAGATGTAACACATCATCATATAGCCCCTCGTACGATTGCCCTATAGCTGTTATTGTATCGAGTACCGACAATGTGCTATTAAACGCCAACAATTTTCCCGATTGCAACAAAAATGGCACCGCATGCGGGGTGATTAAATCCACTTGTAACCGCCCCAGTTGCCCCTCGATCCGCACCTGATACCAGACTTTAATTTCATTGCCCAACTCAATAGTCGGGCGGTGGCGTTTGGCATATGCCCCCTTTACCACGCCGTTGATTTTACCGTGCTGTTTGCTGTATACAGTTACCACTGCGTCGTATTCGCTAACCTGTATGGTTTTTAGCACAATCGCTGTATCTTGCCATTCCATAGGGGGATTCCATAGGGGGTGTTATCTGTTATCGACTATTCCGTGCGTAACACATGGATTTTAACCGTGTTTTTTTTGCCTGTTTTATCCATAACCACCCTGCGAACAATAAGGCGGACGGTTTCAATCACTTTGCCATCGTCCATAACATCCTTGTTCGACAGATTTTCCACCGCATATATCACCAAATCAATTAAGGCATTTTTATCCGCCTCATCGGGCATATGCAGTCCTTCGATCTGTATTTGCGGCTCACACAGTAAGCTGCCGTACGAATCAAGGGCAATAGATACCAGTGTCAACCCACAAAAGCCCATTTTTTTCCGCTGCCGAATGGCACTGTTGTCGACGGCGGTGATTTGTGTGCCGTCGAGCACACACACACCTGTAGGCACTTGACCTACATGCAACACGCCCTCCGCTGACAACGACAGGACATCGCCATTTTTTAGCACAAACGCTTGTTCTACCCCGCATGTTTGTGCCAGCTGGGCGTGCCGTTGTAAGTGCAGGCTTTCACCGTGCATGGGAATAGCGTATTTGGGCTTTAAATGGGTATATAAAGCGGCAATTTCCAAGCTCGACCCATGCCCAGACGCATGCACAAACGCATCGTCCGTATTGATAATGTCCGCCCCATTGTCGACCAGCATATTTTGTATCGCCCCCACAGATAATTCATTGCCCGGTATACAGCGGGCGGAAAATATCACCGTATCCCCTGTGCCCAATTGTACATGCCGGTGTTCGTTGCGGGCAACACGGGCAAGCCCCGCCCGCCATTCCCCTTGCGATCCGGTACAGATATACATCAATTTTGATTTGCATATATCCCTGACCGCATCGGCTTCATATACTTCGCCCACATCTTGAAAATACCCGGATTTTTGGGCACAATCCAACATCCGCCACAAGCTTTTACCGACAAATACCACCTTGCGGCGGCAGGCTTTCGCCGCCAAAATAAAACTTTCCAACCGTGCCAAGTTCGACGCAAAACAAGTAACCGCCACCCCTCCTTTGAGTCCGGACACCAAGTCGACAATCGATTGCCGTACATCGCCTTCGGATTCTGTGTGTTTTGGGGTCATCACATTGGTCGAATCGCCAATAACCGCATACACATTATCCGATGATAAATCGGATACTTGCATGCTGTCGCCTATCATCGGTTTTTTGTCGACTTTCCAATCGCCCGTATGCAGCACGGTACCAAATGGCATATGAAATTTTAACGCTTGTGGTTCGGGAATCGAGTGTGCCATAGCGACAAATTCCACTTTAAACCCGTCAAAATCGACAACTTCCCCTGCCGCCACCACATGGATAGGCACTTTGTTCTCCAGTCCCGCTTCTGCCAATTTATATTTGGCAAAATTGGCAGTAAAAGCGGTGGCATAAATAGGCAATTGCAACCTGTCGTACATATACGCCAACGCCCCCACATGGTCTTCGTGGGCATGGGTCAAAATCAAACCGACAATATGGGGTTTGTTGTCCTGTAAGAACGATATATCCGGCATGATGACCTCGACGCCGGGAATAGTAGTTTGGGCAAAACCGATACCAAAATCGACAATTAACCACTTGCCCTTGTGTCCGTAAACATACAGATTCGAGCCAATACCACTCAATCCCCCAAGTGCTGTAAACACCAGTTCGTTACTGCCCGGCTGCTGACAGGCGTTATAATTTTTCATATTGTATATTCCTTTCGAATAATAACCGTAACCCGATTAAGGTAAGACCGCTGTGCATGTGATCTATGCACTGTGTGTACGCACAAAACAAAGGGGCTAGCCCGCCGGTGGCAATCACCTGTACAGGGTGGGTGCCGAATCTGCTATCGCCATTGTATTCGTCTTTAATGCGTTTGGTTATCCCCTCTATTAAAGACAAATAGCCCCAAAAAATACCCGATTGCATGCACTGTGTGGTGGTGATACAGACGACTTTTTCCGTTGGAGCCACATCCACCTTAGGCAGCTGTGCCGCTTTATTGTACAATGTTTCCAGCGATAATTCCGCTCCCGGTGCGATAACTGTACCACAAAATTCCTTTTCGTGGGAAAAAACATCGAAAGTGGTAGCGGTGCCAAAATCAATTACCAACACATTACCGCCATAAATATGATGGGCGGCAACCCCATTTAAAATAATATCTGCCCCCACATCACGGGCATGGGCAAAGGGAATATATATCCCCGATTCGACACCCGCATCGCCGTAAAATACCGATGGCACTTCGAACTGTGCCACCGTATCACGCAGTATCCCCGTACTGTTGGGTACCACCGATCCGACACAGACACCGTCGAAATGTTTGTGTTGCAGGGAATGTAATGTATCCGCCATGTTTAACCCGTCCGTAGGCAAACGCCAGCTGTCGATAACCGCATCCCCTTGTACGATGCCAAAATGTACGCTGGTGTTGCCCATATCGATACATACTATTTTTTGCATTATCCAAATACCACTTCGCCCGCATTGACGGTGATGTTACCGCTGGTTGTTTGTAACAGCAATTCCCCTGACGGCGACAGTCCCACAAACACCCCGTGTATGTGTTTTTGTGGTGTGCGTACCCGTATGGTATTGCCCATCCCCCACGCCCTTGCCAGCCACAGGGACACTATCGATGCCATACCGTTTTTGTGCCACGCTTGCAACCAGTGTGTATACCTATTGACAATCATGGGTATTGTATCCGTTGCCGATATGGTACCGCCAAATTGCCGTATATAACAGGTCGGATACCCATCGATGGGCGGCGATGAAACTATGTTTACACCAATGCCCATACTGAGTTTGGGCTTTGGCGTATGGGTATGTATGGTTTCCAGTAAAACACCGGCAATTTTTGCCCCATTTACCAATATGTCATTGGGCCATTTTATCTGTACTTTTGCGGCGGTGTCAAGGACATTGCTGATAACATCGCTGAGTGCCAAGGCGATAACCAACGACAGCTGAGACCACTGTTGCATAGGTATATCCAATTGAGTCACCATATTAAAAAACACATTGCCCGTATCCCCCTGCCACCCATTGCCAAGCCTGCCCCGTCCCGATAGCTGGGTATCGGCAACGATAATATATGCGTCCACATCTTGAAACATATCCTGTTTTGCCATATCAGCGGTGCTGGGCAGGGTATCGTAGGGGTACACTGTGTATTCCTGTATACGATATGGGGGGTTATGCTGCATGTTGTCCTCTCAAATAAACACATATAAAATGGCAAAGCCGGTCAACAGTATCCGCATAATACCGGTCATAGACGAAGCATTATAAGTATACACCACCCGTGTTTTTGCTGGTATCGGATGAATATACGCAAAATACATAAACCGCAACGCCCACATGCCCTGAATAAAAATAAGTATCACCAACACTTCGAAGAAAGACTGGTTCCAATATTCGGGCTTGCCAAGTACCAGTATTTTACCCCAAAACAGGGCAAATGGCGGGAAACCTGCAAAACACAAGGCACTGATACCAAACCAAAAAGTATAATATGGCTTGCCGTATCGCAACATTGCCAAATCGGAGATTTTATCCAAAGCGTCCCTGCCCACATGGACACTGCGGGCGTACGCCCAAAATGCCAAGTATGACAACACATAGCCGGTCGTATATTGGGTTGCCAACGCCACAGCATCCACTTGTTCGGTGCTAAAAATGATGGCAATAAACCCCATATGTCCCAATACCACATACCCGTACAAGCGTTTTAAAGAATTTTCAATCATACTGCCGATAACCGATATAACCATCGACAACAACCCCACGCCCATAAATATAATACGCCAAAATGTATCGGCTGTATAGGCGTAAAGGACAATAATAAAATGCCCTAAAATCAAAAATAAGGTGGTTGCCACCAACAAGCGATTGACCATCACCAACGGCTGTTCAAAAATACGATGGACATTTAACAACGCCGTTGAAAACGGTACCATGCCCATAAGCCCCATGACGCCGGCAAACAACAGCACACTGCCCAAATAAAAAATGGCACTGGGATTTTGATGTATCTTAATGGCAATATCCCTGTAGCTCATGGCAAAATCCGCCTCCAGTACCACTACCCCTATACCTAGTGCCATACACAAAAACGCCGTGATAATACCTTTTTTATAGGTACGCTGCATGTGGTGTTTGTCCATCTTTGAATAGGTTACTTTATAATACAATCCGCTGACAATCAATGCAATACCTATAAACAAGCCAACAATATTATCTTTTGACGCTAGATAAGCACCGGTTACCACGCATATCATGATCCGATAATAGTATATGGGCATCTTATCCGCCCGATACATTAACAACAATATGACCGCACTCAGAGTGATACCGATACTCATCGATATATGGAACGCATCTTGTACATAAAATGCCATAAAGCCCGTATCTGGTTTGGGAACATACGCATGCCATATGAAAACAGTCGCATATACTACGCATAACGCCCGTCTGATACTCAGCTGTGATTGGGGGTTATACTTGGAATAGGCAAGTGCCCCCGCACTGGTTATATACAACATAATATCCAGCATTTATAACAGTCCTATCGTGTACATATAAGCCGTTAACGGCTGCATAAACCACAGGGGAAATACCCCTTGTATAACAATAATACATATCAGCGAGCGGATAAACCAATATTCGGCTTTTCGAAGCGGGATAATGTCCGTATTGCGGGACACGCCGCTATTAAAAAACACCACATAATAATAATATGTACACAGTACAGACGCCCCGACCATCGCCACAACAACCCCCACAAATAGCCAAATATTATACGCCCCCCATATCCCCAACATACCGACAAAAGACACAAAACCTGCGGTAAAAGGCATAAAACTTAACGCCCCCATACACAACAATCCCGCCAGTAAAATACCCGGTACCCGCATGTCTTGATGGACAATGTCGTTTATGATAGTGCTTTGATAGCGGTTGCACAGGATACTCATAACCGCCAGCAAGCCGCAGATACTGATAGCGTAGGATACGATAAAGAAAGTCGACAAAATAGCCGAGTCTTGATTGAGCATAAATACGGTCGCCAGCACCAATCCCCCCGTACCCTTGACCAGCCCGCCAATGCCGTGTTTTATATCCCGCTCCCATACAGCTTTGCCCCACGCCCCCGCCATGCACAGCAACGCCCCCCATATGACCCAATTGGCATATATATCGGACATATTGCCAAATGCAAATATATGCACCCGCATAATAGCGTACAAACTTATGACAATCGGATATGTGGCAACAAAACCCAGAAAACACAAATTGACCCTGTCGATAAGCAACCGATACCACCCGTCTAGGATAAACACCGGGAATCGCCCCATAAACGATATAAGTAAAATCCACCACTCGATGGTTTTGTCCCTGTCGTATGGCAATTGATACGCAATAGACGATATATCGGCGGTGTTAGCGGTAAATACAATACTCAGTACAGCAATCATACTCATCAACGACAATATAACCAATATTAACAGCTGTACCGCCCCCCGGCGGTCGTTAATGGTGTATACTTGTAGCACAATCACATAAAAAGCCATTTCCAATAACATCACCAACACCATAATATTTTCCGTTAAAAATATGTTAATCGCCAAAAATTCTAACACCAATAAAGTAAATATAAACGCCCGAATATTTTCCACTTTGGAAAAGTAGCTAACCCAAACGGTCATAAAAGCACACAGCGACACCCCCAAAATAAAATATTTAGAAAAAGCGTTGGCATACAAATTGTAATTTAAATATATATCCGGTATCAGCGGTACAATGTATACAGAATTGTCATTGAAGTACAGCAACACCGACAACACAAACACCATACCCGTAGTCAGCATCCCCACAGCACGACAATTGCGGGATAGAACTTCGGGAGCGACGCCTTGCCCTTGCACCAAGGACGCACATACCGCCCCTAGTAAGGGGGCAAAAATGATAACCGGTAAAACTTCAATCACGCCTTGTACCTCACGAGTATTGCCAACACCACCAACACGCTTGCCACAAACGGATAATATCCCATACCATACGGCGATTTATGCATTGTGATAAACACCGCTTTACACTTGTGTAGTATCCGTAACACTTGGGCGTCTACCCGTCGATGTGTCGCCGTTTTTGGGGCAGGCGGACGATTTAACGCCGCCAACAGCTTATGAACAACAAAATAATATGTATCATTTATGTATAAATTATGGCGATAAAATTCCGATATTTGTATGGTTTTACTTTTTGGGAACAATCCCAACACAAAGCCTAGTATACTGGTTGCCACCAACACCACATACAACACATTGCCATATTGCCATGTTTTTTGTGGGGGGGGTAATACAGTGGTGTTGCTGATAAAACCAAACGCTGTCGCCCCAATTAACACCAGTACAAATGCCGATAAAATCCATTTCGACGGCTTTTTAAGATAAGCGGTCACCATATCGTCAGCATTGCCTTCTTGGGTAAATATCAACGCCCCCATCCGTCCAAACCCATAGCAAAATACAAACTGCCCGATAAGAAACACGCCGCCAATCGGATACATCGAGTACGACACATCGACCACAAACACAGCCTTGCCCATGATAATCGATATCAGGTGCACCGGCACATAGCCAACGCCCCACATGACCACAAAGTATAACACATACAGAATCGGGGCATATTGGCTGATACCGCCCATGTGGCAAATATCCCGCTCCCCAGACAACACATAATGGACAACGCATAAAATTGTTGCTATAGACAGAAAAATCCACCCATAATACAACATAAACACCATCGCATAGGGCAACGGTAGGACACTAGACACAACGATACTCATACTGCCAAATACGCCGAATATATAGCCTAATCGTCTGAATATGTCCATTTGGTTATACACCACCATCGCCCCAATTAACAAAGTGCCTACCGCTACCGCTGGTATAAATGTGGTGTCGTTAAACACAAATTCGGCGGTCATATTGTACATATACACTTGTACCAGTTTGACCGCTAGCACGGTTTTTAATGTACACAGCACCACCGCATACAACTTTGCCTGTGTAAACAGCCGCCCTACCCACATATTAAAAGGAAACACCCCCCATATGGAACACACGGAGACAATAAACACCACATTGCCAAACCAAGTATACTGTGTATTGGTGGCAAACACACCGATAAACAACATTAACGGCAGGATATAAGCAAAAAACGCATACAACGGCATATCCACATCGGTTTTGGCATCTTTATAAGCACTTATGGCAAACATACACAACGCACACCCCGCCCATGCAAACAGTATTTGTAACATATCTTGGGCGGAAATGGCAAAAATAACAAATAAAGTATGCAACCACAACAAAATCAGTTTTTCAAAATGATGGACTTGGTAAAATATGCGATGCCGAAACAGCAACATAGCACATAACAACATACTGTACACCCCCATCGTCATATACAAGGTTACAGAGTTGGTAACGAGATAAAAATCGCTAAACACATAGGGAATATACAAGGCAGTAGGCGTATCAAAAGTAAAAAACGACACCGCCGTTATACCCACACCCAACACAGCGGACAGTACACTCAGACCATAAAAAAGACTCCAAGCGTTCCTAGGATAGAAATACAAGGCACTGATCAATACAACTACGGGTATGAATGCGTATAGCATACTTATGTTTCCTATGTTTGTTGACGGATACTATTATACCACATAATCCCACCACAGACAAAAAAAGGCACAAAACCCAAAAAGATTAAGTACCTACACCGCATAATATCCACATAACGGACACCATCCACATGGCGGGAGCGACGGGACTCGAACCCGCGACCTCTAGCGTGACAGGCTAGCGTTCTAACCAAACTGAACTACGCCCCCACATGGGATAAGGGACTTATATGCCAAACGGTGTGTGTTGTCAATAGGTTTTTTAAAAATGTTACTGCCACACTATATAATTTTCACTATACAGTTTATGCCACTTCGTCCTCAATATCGAGTTCGGGGGGTGTAAAGGTGTTGCTGGCATCCAAATTTTTACGCATGCGTTGTACAGCAACGCCTGTTCCCGCTGGGATAAGCCGTCCTACTATGACATTTTCTTTTAACCCCATTAAGGTATCGGTCTTGCCGTACACTGCTGCCTCTGTGAGTACTCGGGTGGTTTCTTGGAAAGACGCCGCCGAAATGAACGAATTGGTGTGTAGGCTGGCTTTGGTGATGCCCTGTAGTATGGGTTTGTAGGCAATCGGTTTTTTGCCTTCCGCTACCAATTCGTCGTGCATGTGTGCCGCTTCTTCTCGGCTGATTTCTTCGCCTACCACTAGGTATGAATCGCCGGCATCGGTAATTTCCACCTTTTGTAACATTTGGCGAATGACCACTTCGATATGTTTGTCGTCGATTTTTACCCCTTGCAAGCGGTATACCGCCTGTACTTCTTGTACCAAGTATTCTGCCAACGCTTCGATGCCGTTTACTTCTAAAATATCGTGTGGCACGGTGGCACCGTCTATCAGTTTGTCGCCTTTGCTGATAAATTCGCCCTCTCTTACGGCGATGTGTTTGCCTTTTGGCACCATCACTTCAATCGCTTCCCCATCGATGGGCTTAATCAGCAAGCGGCGTTTTGTCTTGTAGTCTTTGCCAAATTCCACATAGCCATCGATGGGCGAAATGATGGCAAAATCTTTGGGTTTGCGGGCTTCGAACAGCTCCGCTACCCGGGGCAGACCGCCGGTAATATCTCGAGTTTTGGCGGTTTCCCGTGGAATGCGGGCAAGCACATCACCGGGGGCAACAGAATCCCCGTCTTGCACAGACAGCACCGCCCCTTCGGACATAAAGTAACGGGCTTCGATATCGTTTTCCAAAAGAATGGCATCGCCATTGTCATCTTGTAAAATAATACGGGGTTTTAAAGCCGTTGTCGACGGGGGTCGGACTTCGAACGATGCAATGCCTGTGCGTTCGTCGACGACTTTGGCGAAAGTATCCCCCTCTATCAGATCCGCCATTTTGACGGTGCCGGACACTTCGGCAACAATTGGGGTAAACGACGAATCCCATTCGACGACCACATCGCCTTGTTTGACAGCTTTGCCAGAACTCACCCGCAAGCGGTATCCGTATTGCAATTTGTGTTTTGCCCGTTCCCGCCCTTCTATATCTTTGATAACCAATTCCGCATGGCGATCCATCAATACAAACAAGCCGTCCCGATCTTTAATCAGCTTGGCTTTTTCGTCGTTGGCGGTAACTTCAATAGTACCGTCATAATCAGAAGTAATACTAGAATCTTGGGTCGCCCCTTGGGCTACACCGCCGATGTGGAATGTGCGCATGGTCAGCTGTGTACCGGGTTCACCAATCGATTGGGCGGCGATAACGCCCACCGCTTCGCCCCGGTTTACCAAATCCCCACGGGACAGATCCCGTCCGTAACACTTGGCACATACGCCCGTCTTGGCTTGACAGGTCAATACAGAATGAATCGACAATTGATCGATGCCGTGTTCTTCCAACAGCTCCTCTTCGTCTTCGGTGATGAGCGTTCCTTGCGGGATAATAACCCTATCACTTGCCTCTACATCCCTAGCAACCACCCGTCCCAACGCCCGTTCTGATGCCTTTTGGATGACATTGCCGCCCTCGACGATGGATTCCACCTTAATAGAATATTGCGAATCACAACCGCAATCGGGTTCGGTAACAATACAATCTTGGGCAACATCCACCAAACGGCGGGTCAAGTACCCAGAATTAGCGGTTTTCAATGCGGTATCGGCCAAGCCTTTTCTAGCACCATGTGCGGAGGTAAAGTACTCTAGAACCGTTAAGCCTTGTTTAAAGTTGGACTTAATCGGCGTCTCGATAATTTCCCCGGACGGTTTCGCCATTAAGCCCCGCATGCCTGCCAGCTGTTTCATTTGGGCAAGCGATCCTCTCGCCCCCGAATCTGCCATCATATAAACGCTGTTAAAGCCTCTGTCGAAGTCGACTTTTCCCATCTCTTGCATCATTTCATCGGCGATTTTATCTGTACAGATCGACCACACATCGACAACTTTGTTGTATTTTTCACGGCTAGTGATAAGCCCCTCTTGGTATTGTTGTTCGAATTGTTTGACTTCGCTGTCGGCTGTTTCGATGCGTGCCGCACGAGTCGGTGGGATAAGCATGTCTTCCTTGCCAAACGAAATCCCCGCACGGCATGCCCAACGGAACCCCATTTCCATAAGCCTATCGGCAAAAACGACTGTTTCTTTCGGACCACAGTGCCGATACACCGCATCGATAACACCCGACACCTCTTTTTTGCCAATAACCCGGTTAATGGTATCAAACGGCAGTTTATGGTGTCTGGGGAACACATCGGACAGCAGCATCCGCCCTGCGGTTGTCCGCACCTTTTCCCGCACCAATTGCCCCGATTCATCGACAGTGCGATAAATGGCCTTGATGGGCGTGTGTAAAGTTACAACGCCCTCATCGAGAGCGTGTTCGAGTTCGGAAATCGCCGCAAACAGCTGCACCCGGTGGGCGGTGATTTTTTCCTTTTGCAAGTCTTCAAATAAATCCGCTAACTCAGAATCGCTAACGGACTCAGCAACGGTTACGGCGGTGTATTTACCGTCCGCTTTGTGCAGGGTCACATCTTGAGTGCTCAGGGCAGATTTTAACGCTTCGACAGAAGATATATACACCTGTGATCCCGGTTTGTCGTGGCGTTCGAGAGTCAGGTAATACAACCCCAAAATAATATCCTGAGACGGCACAATAACCGGCTTGCCCGAAGACGGGGACAAAATGTTGTTTGTCGACATCATCAGCACCCGGGCTTCCAGTTGGGCTTCCAGCGACAACGGCACATGTACCGCCATTTGGTCGCCATCGAAGTCCGCATTAAAGGCGGAACATACCAACGGGTGCAAGCTGATGGCTTTGCCCTCTACCAATACCGGCTCGAAAGCTTGAATACCCAAGCGGTGCAAGGTTGGGGCTCGATTTAACATCACCGGGTGTTCTCGGATAATTTCTTCTAAAATTTCCCATACTTCTGGGCGTTCCCGCTCCAGCATCTTCTTTGCCGCTTTAATGGTGGGGGCATATCCGTATAATTCCAGCTTGGCATAAATGAATGGGCGGAACAACTCCAGTGCCATTTTCTTTGGCAATCCACATTGGTGTAATTTCAATTCAGGACCTACCACAATCACCGACCGCCCAGAGTAATCGACCCGCTTGCCCAACAAGTTTTGACGGAACCGTCCCTGTTTGCCTTTTAACATATCGGACAACGATTTTAGCGGGCGTTTGTTGGTGCCGGTAATCACCCGCCCCCGCCGTCCGTTGTCAAACAACGCATCGACAGATTCTTGTAGCATGCGTTTTTCGTTGCGAATAATAATATCTGGGGCTTGCAATTCCATTAACCGCTTCAGACGATTGTTGCGGTTAATCACCCGGCGGTATAAATCGTTTAAATCAGAAGTGGCAAACCGTCCGCCGTCTAAGGGTACCAACGGGCGTAACTCAGGGGGAATGACCGGAATATTTTTCATAATCATCCACTCTGGACGGGTACCGGATTGTAAAAACGCCTCGATGAGCTTGGTGCGTTTAACCAGTTTTTTGCGTTTGGTTTCTGATTTGGTTTCTTCCAGCTCCATTTTTGCCATATCCCGCTCTTCTTTTAAATCCATAGAAGTCAGAATATCCTCCAATGCCTCCGCCCCGATTTTGGCGGTAAATGCGTCCATACCATACTCCGATTGTGCGTCTAAATATTGCTCTTCGGTCAACAGGCTCATCGGCTCCAGTGGCGTTAACCCCGATTCGAGAACAATATATTTGTCGAAGTACAAAATCGCCTCTAAATCTTTTAGGGGAATATCCACCAACAAGCCAATACGGCTGGGCAAAGATTTTAAAAACCAAATATGGGCAACGGGTGCCACCAGTTCAATATGCCCCATCCGTTCCCGGCGGACTTTCGACAGGGTTACCTCCACATGGCACTTTTCACAAGTGGTACCCTTGTGTTTCATGCGTTTATACTTACCACACCAACATTCGTAATCTTTGGTAGGACCGAAGATCTTGGCACAAAACAGCCCGTCTCGTTCCGGCTTAAAAGTACGATAGTTAATGGTTTCGGGTTTTTTAATTTCCCCGTGCGACCAAGAATAAATTTGTTCCGGTGACGCAATACTGATGCGAATTTTATCAAAATTCTGTGGTCCTTGTGGTTGACCAAATATCTTTTCCATAGCCTTTAACATGTTAAATCCCCTATTATTAACTGCGTTCTCGTTTGATTTCCAGACCTAGTGATTGAATCTCTTTTGTCAATACATTAAACGATTCAGGCACGCCTGTTTCAAAGTTATCATCCCCCCGTACAATAGATTCGTAAACTTTGGCACGACCGGACACATCGTCCGATTTTACCGTCAGCATTTCTTGCAAGGTGTATGCGGCACCATATGCCTCTAGTGCCCACACTTCCATTTCCCCAAATCTTTGCCCACCGAATTGGGCTTTACCGCCTAGTGGCTGTTGTGTTACCAAGCTGTATGGACCGATGGATCGGGCGTGAATCTTGTCGTCCACCAAGTGGTGTAACTTCAACATATACATGTATCCAACGGTTACCAAACGGTCAAAATATTCGCCCGTCCGTCCGTCGATCAATCGGGATTGCCCCGTATCGGACACCCCCGCTTTGGCAAGCATATGGTTAATGTCTTGTTGGGTGGCACCGTCGAATACGGGGGTGGCAAAGGGAATACCTTTTGCCACATTTTTTGCAAGGGCAATCACATCAGAATCGTTCATATCCTGTACAGCCTTAGCAATTAGCTTGTCGCTGTACACTTCTTCTAATGTTGCCCGCACGGTTTGTACATCCCTGTGCTCTGCGTATACTTCTAAGGCTTCTGACACCTGTTTTCCCAGCCCTGCAGATGCCCAGCCCAAATGGGTTTCCAAAATCTGTCCCACATTCATCCGTGACGGCACCCCCAATGGGTTTAAGACAATGTCGACCGGGGTACCATCTTCCAAGTACGGCATGTCTTGGATAGGCACAATTTTAGATACTACCCCCTTGTTGCCATGCCTGCCCGCCATTTTATCGCCCGGTTGCAACTTGCGTTTTTGGGCGACAAAAATTTTCACCATTTTCATCACCCCCGGTAACAATTCGTCCCCAGCTTGAGTCTTTTCCACTTTATCGTCGAACCGTGCTTGAATCCGCTTAATAGAATCGTCGAACTGTTTCGATAACGCTTCGATGTGGTCATTAACGGTGTCGTCTTCGACCACAATCGATCGCAAATCCCTTGTCGACAGAATGGTAACATCGGATACGCTCAGCTTTGATTTCTGTAACCCTGCGGGACCATGTACACAGTGTTGCCCGACCACAATATCGGTCAGACGGCTACAAAACGACCCTTCCAAGATTTTAATTTCATCGTCCCGATCCTTAATTAAGCGTTTGATTTCCGAATCTTCAATCGACTTAGAACGAGAGTCTTTTTCCACCCCACGGCGGTTAAATACCCGCACTTCTACGACTGTACCTTGATCGCCCGGTGGTACCCGCAAGGAACTATCCCGTACATCGGATGCTTTTTCGCCAAAAATTGCTCGCAACAGTTTTTCTTCTGGGGTCATAGGGCTTTCACCTTTGGGGGTTACTTTGCCGACCAAAATATCACCGGCTTTTACCTCCGCCCCGATGTAGACAATACCGGACTCGTCGAGGTTTTTTAGTGCCTCTTCGCCCACATTGGGAATATCACGGGTAATTTCTTCTTGTCCCAATTTGGTATCCCGGGCAGCCACTTCGAACTCTTCGATGTGAATCGAAGTGTATACATCGTCCCGCACAATGCGTTCGGAAATCAAAATCGAATCCTCAAAGTTGTAGCCATTCCACGGCATAAACGCCACCAGCACATTGCGACCCAACGCCAATTCGCCTTTTTCCATAGAGGGTCCATCGGCGATAATTTGCCCTTTTTCTACCTTTTCGCCGACAGAAACAAGCGGGCGTTGGTTAATACATGAATCTTGGTTCGACCGCTGATATTTTAACAGGTTATAAATATCGACGCCACTTTCTTCAGCAGAAATAGCATCGGTAATCCGTACGACAATACGCAGCCCGTCCACCTGTTCGACCACGCCGCCGTGCTTGGCAACCACCGCCACACCGCCATCGGATGCGACCTTCGCCTCCATGCCCGTACCCACCAGTGGGGCATCGGATTGCAACAATGGCACCGCTTGTCGTTGCATGTTTGCCCCCATCAAAGCCCGATTCGCATCGTCATTTTCCAAAAACGGTATCAGGGCGGCGGCAACCGATACCACCTGTTTGGGGGACACATCCATCAATTGAATATCTTCAGCACGGGCAAGCACATACTCACCGCCCGCTCGACACGAAATCAGGTCTTCGGCAAAACCGTTATGTTCATTTAAGGGGGTGTTTGCCTGTGCCACCGTGTATTTTTCTTCCTCGATAGCGGTCATATAATGGACTTCGTCTTGCACAACACCGCCCGCCACTTTACGGAACGGGGTTTCGATAAAACCGTACTTGTTAATGCGGGCGTATGTTGCCAAAGCGTTAATCAAACCAATATTTGGTCCTTCGGGGGTTTCGATGGGACAAATCCGCCCATAGTGTGTGGGGTGTACATCTCGTACTTCAAATCCGGCACGGTCACGGGTCAATCCGCCCGGTCCCAATGCGGACAATCGCCGCTTGTGGGTCAGTTCAGACAGCGGGTTGGTTTGATCCATAAACTGGGACAGCTGGGAGGAGCCAAAAAATTCCCGAAACACCGCTGATACAGGTTTAGAATTGATAAGATCGTTGGGTACGGCGGTGTCTTTTTCCACCGATGCCATGCGTTCTTTTACCGCTCGGTCTGTGCGCAACAACCCGATACGGAATTGATTTTCCAACAACTCGCCCACAGACCGCAAACGGCGATTGCCCAAGTGATCGATATCGTCAATATCCCCGTGTCCGTCTTTCAGTTCGAGCAAAATCTTTACAATGCGTATAATGTCATCTCGTCGCAAGGTGCGTACTTCGTCTGTTACCTGTTCATTAGAAAACCCAAGACGGGCATTCATTTTTACCCGCCCCACAGCGGACAAGTCATAACGGTCGAGATCAAACAGCAGGTCTTTAAATAAATCGTATCCGGTTTCTGGAGTTGCCGGTTCACCGGGGCGAAGGACTTTTTGGATGTCGACCAACGCATCTCGATACGAGTTACACTTATCCAGCGCCAAAGTGTTTCGCAGCCACGGTCCCGTATCCGCATCTGTCTTTAGGGTAAAGATAGAATCGATACCTTTATCGACACATGTTGACAACAATTCAGAGGAAATTTCTTCACCTGATTCTGCCAATACTTCGGCGGTTTCGCTGTCGATAAGGGCTTTACCGACAAATTTACCCACCAACATCTCTTCGGTCACCAAAATATCTTTTAGTCCCTGCTCGACCAAAGATTTTATCTTACGGGGGCTCATTTTATTGCCGGCGGTTAGTAAAATTTTACCCCTACTGTCTTTTAGGTTGTCGGACAGGACGACGCCTTTCCACGCTTCGGCAACAAAAGCGGTTTTCCAGCCTTTTGCCGTGCGTTTATATTCGGACAGGTCATAAAAGGTGGTCAAAATATCATCTTTTGACATGCCTTCATAGTCTTCGAACACCACTTTTTCGCCCGCTTCGATTTTTTTATTCACCGCATCGCTGGCAAGTGCCAACAGTAAAGTGGTTACCGGCAACTTGCGGCGACGATCGATACGGACATACAGTATGTCTTTGGCGTCGAACTCGAAATCTAACCAAGACCCTCGATAGGGGATAATACGGGATGAAAACAAGTATTTACCAGAGGCATGTGTGGTGCCACTGTCGTGGTCAAAAAATACCCCGGGGGAGCGGTGCATTTGCGAAATCACCACCCGCTCTGTGCCGTTGACCACAAAAGTACCGTTCACTGTCATAAGCGGTACATCGCCCATATACACATCTTGTTCCTTTACATCACGAATGGTTTTGTTGCCGGTGTCCTCATTAATGTCGTAAAACACCAAACGCATTTTTACTCGTAACGGTGCCGCATAGGTCATGTCCCGTTGTTGGCATTCGTCGACATCAAATTTGGGCGATTCGATAGCATAATTTTCATACAACAACTCGCAGTGTCCCGCCGCACTGACAATGGGAAAAATAGAGCGAAACACCGCTTCAAGCCCCACATCTTGGCGGTCGTTTGCCTTTACATCCAATTGCAAGAATGTATCGTAAGAGTTTTTTTGTACCTCAATCAGGTTGGGCATAGGGGCAACCTCTGGCAACCGTCCAAAAGATTTACGGATTTTTTTATATGACTTGATATAAGAATGCGTTTTATTGTTGTGTGTATTTACCATAATGTAGCCCTATGTAGTGTAGCCCCGTGTAGAGATATTAAAAAAACAGTTTAGGGGACACACAAGTTTTTGTGTATCCCCAAATTTTATCTGCGGTATGGATGTCCACCCACATACAAACCAGAATTATACCAGTTCAACCGTTGCACCAGCCGCCTCTAGTTTGGTTTTCATGTCTTCTGCCTCAGCCGTAGGCACATCTTGTTTTACCGCCGCCGGTGCGTCGTCGACGATGGCTTTGGCTTCTTTTAAGCCAAGCCCGGTTAGACTCCGTACTTCTTTGATGACAGCAATTTTATTGCCCCCTATTTCTTTTAGCATGACATTGAAGCTGTCTTTTGTAGCCTCTTCTTCACCGCCGGCGTCACCGCCCGCTACCGCCGCCACAGCAACGGGAGCCGCCGCAGAAACGCCCCACTTTTCCTCCAGTAACTTCGACAGCTCAGCCGCCTCGATCACAGTTAATTCCGATAATTGTTCAACGATTTTTTCCAAATCAGCCATTGTTTTACTCCTAACAAGTTAAATATCTTAAATATCAAAAAATTTTGTTTACGCATAATATGCTGTGTCAACACCGCAAAAACTTACTTTTCGGCGTATGCCGCAAACACCCGTGCCAGCTGACCAGCCGGTGCATTGGTAACACCCACCAATTTGCCAGCAGGTGCCTGTAACACACCCACCAATTTACCCCGCAATGCGTCCAAACTGGGCAATGATGCCAACGCTTTTACATCGGTTTCTGCCAAAGGCTTTTCACCCATGTGACCGGCGATGACACTCAGCTTTTCGTTCGATTTGGCAAAATCTACGACCGCTTTTGCCGCCGCTACCGGATCGTTCGAATACGCAACCGCAGTGGTACCCACAAAGTGCTCAGACAGCCCAGCGAATCTTGTCCCTTGTAAGGCAATTTTCATTAGGCGGTTTTTTACAACCTTGAAGCCAACACCTGCGTGGTGACAGTCTTTACGAAGTGCCGTAACCTCAGACACAGTCAACCCAGATTGCTTGACAACAACAAGGGTTTCAATACCAGAATCCAGAGTATCACGCATTTCTGCAACCAGTTGTTCCTTTTGTTCACGGTTCACCTGATCAGTCTCCACTTTTTGGGGGTTGCCCCCCGTTTACAAGAACGATATACAGCCCGTCATAGCAACAGACCATACACCACTTATCCTGTCCGGGAACATAAAATGTTTTGATATGCAAAACCCTACATTCCCCTCAGTCTCATATGGGTGCATTGTATTAAATTCTATGCAATTGCTTGCAGCGAATACCCATAATCTCGGACAGGGGCGTGCCTTAATATAATACACATATCAGACACAAAAACCTCACCACCGCACATACACCATATACACAACCCATCACACACAACCGACCGCACACACATCGCACAGATAATGGCAAGCGTTATATGTTATTATCCATCAAGGCTGGCTATATCAATAGCAATGCCGGGACCCATAGTGGACGATACGCTTATCTTTTGGATAAACACACCTTTTGCACCAGAAGGGCGATTGGACTTAATAGCGTTAATAAACGCCACAATATTTTGTTTCAATGCGTCCGCCCCCATAGACATTTTGCCGACACCAGCGTGGACGATACCGGCTTTTTCGGCACGAAATTGCACTTCGCCGCCTTTGGCTGCCTTAACGGCTGTTGCCACATCGGGGGTTACCGTACCCAATTTAGGGTTTGGCATCAAGCCCTTTGGACCCAAGACTTTCCCCAAACGACCAACCACTGCCATCATATCAGGGGTGGCAATACAGCGGTCAAAATCCATCATACCGCCTTGAATTTGTTCCATAAGGTCTTCGGCACCGACAAACTCCGCCCCCGCAGATTTGGCGATTTCCGCTTTTTCATCACGGGCAAACACTGCCACTCGCAACGATTTACCCGTACCCGCAGGCAGCGACACAGCGGAACGGACTTGTTGATCCGCATGGCGGGTATCGATATTTAAGTTTATCGACACATCGACAGTTTCATCAAATTTTGGTCTGTCTACAGACAACAAAATGTCAACCGCCTCTGCAATGGTGTATTGCTTGGTTTTGTCAAAATTTTCGTGCACTTTGCGTAATCTTTTACCATATGCCATGTTACGAACCCTCCACTTCTAGTCCCATAGACTGGGCGGTGCCGGCAATAATTTTGATACCTGCATCGGGGTCGTTGGCGTTTAAATCTGCCTTTTTGATTTCATAAATTTCCCGCAACTGGTCGACCGTTACGGTGCCCACTTTGTTTTTGTTCGGTTCGCCAGATCCCTTTTTGATATTGGTGGCTTTTTTTAACAAATAAGACGCCGGCGGGGTCTTGGTGATAAAATCAAAAGAATTGTCTTCGTACACGCTGATCACCACAGGTACAGGTGCCCCCGCATCTATTTCCTGAGTCTGAGCGTTAAACGCCTTGCAAAATTCCATGATGTTGACGCCCGCTTGCCCCAGTGCTGGTCCGACAGGAGGACTGGGATTCGCCTGCCCCGCAGGCACCTGCAGTCGTACATAAGATTTAATTTTTTTAGCCATGCTACATTCCTTGTAATAATGTAAAGTTCCGTGTAGGTCGTGGGACGGTCATTAGGCGTGTTTAAATGCACCTACCACAACAGTACCCCCCATATACAGGATACCACACACAGAGTCAAGTGTTTTTTACAATTTTATTATACCCGTTCTACTTGTTCGAATTCCAGTTCGACGGGGGTATCCCTTTCGAACACTTTCACCGTTACTTTCAAGCGGTTTTTATCGGCAATAACTTCTTCCACATTGGCGGTAAAGCCGTCAAACGCCCCGTCCATAATACGGACTTGGTCGCCGATCTGAAACGATATGGTAGAGCGGGGCGATACGGCACTTTGTTCCAATTGTTGGGCAAGGCGTTTTGCCTCTGCCTCTGGCACCGGACACGGGCGATTGCCCGCCCCTAAAAACCCCGTAACTTTGGGGGTGGCATTGACCAAGTGCCAAGTTTCATCGGTCAGCTCCATATGCAATAAAATATAGCCCGGAAAAAGACGGGAGTCTTTTTCTACCTTTTTGCCATTTTTCACATCGATAACCTTTTCGGTCGGCACGATAATTTCAACAAATTTATCGCTCACTCCTTTCATTTCGGCTTGCTCTAAAATTTGTTTTTTTACTTTGTCTTCGAATGTCGAGTATACATTCAATACATACCAACGGTTTGCCATTATATCATCCTCTACACATGGATACGGTTTTATACAATCAGTTTGATCAATGTGGACACCACCTGATCGACCAACAAGAAAAATATCCCCATAACGACAACCATAGCGAAAACCATAATTGTACTCATAATCGTTTCTTTTCTGGTCGACCATGAAATTTTTCTAAATTCATTGCGTACTTGGCGTACAAATTGTGCGGGCGTTGTCTTTGCCATTTTTATCTCACTATCTTTTACTGAAACACACCATATCTACCAATTAAATACATTTTGTGCAAGGTGTTTTTTGTAACACACAAAAACAGCCTGCAAGCTGTTTTCCCAAACTGGCAGGGGCACTAGGATTTGAACCCAGGACCTACGGTTTTGGAGACCGTCGCTCTACCAACTGAGCTATACCCCTATGAAAGGGGCATTGCGAAGACAGCACATTTCCACAATACCCCTTTAAGTATCCTTACACTTGAGTATCCTCACACTTCGGCAACGACACCGGCACCTACAGTGCGACCGCCTTCACGAATCGCAAACCGCAAGCCCTTCGACATGGCAATCGGCGAAATCAGCTCCACATCCATAGTGATGTTATCGCCGGGCATAACCATCTCCGTACCCGTAGGCAAGGCAATAGACCCGGTAACATCAGTGGTGCGAAAATAAAATTGTGGGCGGTAGTTGGAGAAAAACGGCGTGTGCCGTCCCCCCTCCTCCTTCGACAAAATGTACGCTTCCGCTTTAAACTTGGTGTGCGGTGAAATAGAGCCGGGCTTACATAGCACTTGTCCCCGTTCTACATCGTTGCGATCCACACCCCGTAACAGTACGCCCACATTGTCGCCGGCTTCGCCACGGTCTAATAACTTGCGGAACATTTCTACACCCGTACAAGTGGTCTTCGAAGTGTCCCGAATGCCGACAATTTCAATCTCATCGCCGACATTGATAATGCCCGCCTCAATACGCCCGGTTACCACCGTACCCCGACCAGAAATGGTAAACACATCTTCGATCGGCATAACAAAATCTTTGTCCGTGTCCCGCTTGGGTGTCTCAATGTAGTCATCGACCGCCGCCATCAATTCCAAAATCTTTGCCCGACCGATGTCATCGTCCCGACCCTCAAGAGCCGCCAAAGCAGAACCAGCAATCACGGGAATATCGTCGCCGGGGAATTCATAGGACGACAACAATTCACGGATTTCCATCTCCACCAATTCCAACAGCTCTTCATCGTCCACTTGGTCGACTTTGTTTAAAAATACCACAATCTTTGGCACCCCTACTTGACGGGCAAGCAAGATGTGCTCCCGAGTTTGCGGCATCGGACCATCGGCAGCGTTTACCACCAAAATCGCCCCGTCCATCTGTGCCGCACCGGTAATCATGTTTTTCACATAATCAGCGTGTCCCGGACAGTCCACATGGGCATAGTGGCGATGTACCGTTTCGTACTCGATGTGGGCGGTGTTAATGGTGATGCCCCGTTCCCGCTCCTCTGGTGCTTTGTCGATGTTATTAAAATCTGTTGCCTCACCGCCGCTGGTTTCGGCAAGCACCTTAGAAATTGCCGCTGTTAATGTGGTTTTGCCGTGATCCACATGCCCTATTGTACCCACATTGACATGGGGTTTCGAACGATCAAAAGTCTCCTTACTCATAACAAATATATCCTTAGTGAAAATGAATAAAATAAAATATTACACAAAAAAACACCCCCCAACCCTATTGGCACATACATACGCATGGAGCGGGTGATGGGAATCGAACCCACACAACCAGCTTGGAAGGCTGGGACTCTACCGTTGAGCTACACCCGCAAAAGGCGTATGCACATGCAAGCATAGATTAGGCTATGCGTTCCTCGTTGCTTATACCGATAAATCCGCACTGTTGCAACAAAAAAATGCATCGCATGTAAAAAATTTGATAAATCACCAGTCGATATGCGGTCCCGCAGGCACTATGCCCATAGGATTTAACGCCCGGTGCGATATGTAATAGTGGCGTTTGCTGTATGCAACATCCACAGTAGCCCGTATGACGGGATTCTGCATACACTTTACAAAATAGGCGTATATGTGGGTAAAATCCTGCAAGCGGTATTTGTTGGCTTTAAAGTGAATAGCATACACAGTTTCAAAGCGGCACAGAGTGGGAATCAAAAACATATCCGATAAGGTAAGCGTATCACCGTGCATATAAGCGGCGTGTTTTAATCGTCCTTCCACCATTTGCAAGCTGTCGAATAACACATCGCTTGCCGTGTCGTATCCCGCTTGGTGTTTGGCAAACAGTCCTAAGTGGTATACTTTGCGGTTGATGTTGTCGTGTAGCCATGCGTTATAGGATACAATGTCCTCCTGCATGCCTTGTGGCACCAGCTGTACGGGATTTCGTGCCAAAGGCAACCACTCGGTGGCAAATGCCAATGCCAAGTTGGCAGAATCCGTACTTACCACCCTGTTTTCGTGTTTGTCCCACAGGGTCGGCACCCCTACACTACCCGAATATTCAGGCATACAATTTGTATAGACTTGGTGCAAATAGGTACAATTGTTAATCGGATCGGGATACGCCGCATCGAACTCCCAGCCTTGATCATAGCGAATGGGGGCAACAGACGATACGGATATGGCATGCTGTAATCCCAAATACTGAATAGTCAAGTACGGACGATGGGCAAACGGACACGCCAACGATATATATAAGTGATACCGTCCCGATTCGACCTGTATAGGCTGTGCTACGGTGGTGATAGTGTCTAAATCGCTCTGTTGTTTGTCCTGATACCAAATGCCTTTTTGTAAAACACCCATTTTATTCTCCCTGTTTATATATGTATGTGAAAACCGACACCAACATATGACACAATGCCCAAAACACCAAAAAGTCTTTTATTACAAGGAACAAAAAACTTTTTGTATTGGTGGAGGGAGTTGGATTCGAACCAACGTAGGCTTAGCCAACGGATTTACAGTCCGCCCCTTTTAACCGCTCAGGCATCCCTCCATGTAGAGCTATTGTCTTGACAACTAGCAACCTTATAGGGTGAATTCGCAGGGGCGTCAAGTATATTTTTTAAAAAAATGTGTGGGACAAAGTATTTTTTGCTGGCACATGCCCCAACAATACAGGTATATATACCCTATGCAAAAAACACACAAAGCCCATAAACACAGTTCCCGTTCCCCCAAACAAAGGACGCCAAAGCTTGTGTCGAAAGAGGTACTCCTATACGGCTGGCACCCTGTTGTAGCGGCGATTCACAACCCAAACCGCCACATTAAACAGCTGTGCACCTGTGATACGACATATGCCGCTTTGTCGCCTGCCACCCGCAAAATATTGTCAGACCGCAACACGGATGTAAAACTGTTGCACAAACAAGATATTGCCCACATGGTGCCGGACAATGTCCCCCATCAAGGGATTGTCGCCGTTGTCGCCCCGCTGCCGCCTGTGGCACTGACAACCGTACTAAAAAATATGTCGGCAAACGATAAAAATACCGTAGTGGTACTAGATCAGGTATGCGACCCACACAATATCGGAGCGATTTTAAGAAGCAGTGCCATATTCGGGGCACAAGCGGTCATCGTTGTCGACAAAAACAGCCCCCAAGAAACAGGTGTACTGGCAAAATCCGCATCCGGGGCATTGGAAAAAATTCCCCTTGTGCGGGTACCCAATATGAAACAGGGCTTAACCACCCTAAAAAAACACGGTTTTTGGTGTGTGGGGCTATCGAGCAATGCGGATATGGAGATACAACAGTACAGCCCATCGCCAAATACCGCCCTAGTCATGGGGGCAGAAGGTGCCGGCATAAGGCGATTAACCGAAAAAACCTGTGATATACTGGTGCATATCCCCACCCCTTGTGCGGATTATTTGGTCGACAGCTTAAATGTATCGAATGCGGCGGCAATTGCCCTTTACTGTATCACAACTGCACAATAGATACACCTAAATAAAATATAAACCTAGATTAGGGGTTGCAATTTATATACTATTTCTTTATATTCATGCCATATGGTGTATATGTGATATGCTATGCACCTGTGGTCGTGTGTACATGGTATGCACGCCGGTGTATATTTTAGTAACAAGAGATAGGAACTGACTATGAGAAAATTTTTAACGAAAATGGCGGTGGTAGCCGCCGCAGCGGCTGTGATGGCATCGGCATCTTATGCAAAGACTTTACGCATTGCATATGACGCAGACCCCGTTACTATGGATATTCAAGAACAGCTATCGGGAGGCATGTTACAACATTCCCACTTGGTATTTGACCCGTTGGTACGGTGGACAAAGGACTTGGCGATCGAGCCTCGCTTGGCGACCAGCTGGGAACAGGTTTCTCCAACTGTTATGGTGGTAAACTTACGCAGGGGCGTAAAGTTCCACTCAGGCAATGATTTTACCGCAAACGATGTGGTGTTTACCATCAATCGCTTGCAAACATCGCCCGATTACAAAGGTATCTTTAACAAAATCAGCAATGTAAGAGCCATCGACACTTACACGGTGGAAATCACCACCAACGAAGCGTATCCGCTATTATTGTCCACTTTAACTTATGTATTCCCTATGGATGCGAAATTCTATGCGGGACGGGATAACATCAGTAAAGACGGCTCCAGCTTTGCATCGGCAAACGCCTCTGGTACCGGTCCATTTACCGTAACCCAACGGCAACAAGGTGTCAAAGTTGTCTACAGTGCATTTGACGGATACTGGGGGAATCGAGGCAATGTGGATGAAATTATCTTGACGCCTATTTCTGAAAACGGCACCCGCACGGCGGCGTTGCTGTCCGATGGCGTCGACTTTATCGCCCCCGTTGCCCCCGCAGACTTTAGACTGATACAGGCAAATGGTAAGCAATTACTCACTATTCCGGGGACACGGATTATCACTTTTCAGATGAACCAACAACGCCACCCGGCACTGGCGAATGTCAAGGTACGACAAGCGATTGTATACGCCATCAACAACGCCGGTATCGTCAAGAAAATCATGAACGGGTTTGGCACTGTGGCGGGGCAAATGTCGCCCAAAGGGTATCAAGGATACAACCCCGCATTGACCCCCCGCTATGACCTTAACAAAGCCAAAGCCCTAATGAAAGAAGCGGGCTATGCAAACGGATTTTCTGTTACCATGATGGCACCGAATAACCGCTATGTCAACGATGCCAAAATCGCCCAAGCGGTGGCGTCTATGCTGGCAAAAATCAAAATCACTGTCGATTTAAAGACCATGCCCAAAGCACAGTACTGGCCAAAGTTCGATGAGCGGGCGGCGGATATAATGATGATCGGCTGGCACTCTGATACGGAAGATTCTGCCAACTTCTATGAGTACTTGAGCATGTGTCCCAACAAGGAAACAGGGGTGGGGGCGTACAACGCCAACGCCTACTGTAACCCGAGAGTCGACGCCTTAACCTTAGCCGCAAACAAGGAAACCGATGTGGCAAAACGATCCGCTATGTTGCAAGAAGTAGAAGCCATCATGTACAACGATGCGGCATTTGTACCGCTACATTGGCAAAACCTAGCCTATGGACACCGCACAGGCGTAAATGCGGCACCGGTTGTCAACGCCCTAAACTTCCCGTATTGGGGAGATATAGTTATCGATTAAATCGATGCCTTAATATATGGTGGGAACAATGCGATTCCCACCATATTTTTATAAAAACACCCCTCCAGGATACCCCATATGTCCTTATTGCAGATAAAAAACCTAAATATCGATTTTCCCATGCGACACAGCACTTTTCATGCGGTGAAAAATGTGTCGATGGACATATCGCCCGGCGAAGTGGTCGGTGTGGTTGGCGAATCGGGGGCGGGAAAATCTACAGTGGGCAATGCAATTATCAATTTGTTATCGGTGCCGGGACGAATCGCCAGCGGCGACATTTATCTACAAAACACCCAAATCGCCGCTTTGGACGATACGCACATGCAATCTATTCGGGGGCGTAGAATCGGGCTTATCAGCCAAGACCCAATGACTTCGTTAAACCCGCTGTTTACCGTTGGTGACCAATTGGTTGAGACGATGATTCAAGGGTTAAAAATATCCAAACAACACGCCCGCACCCGTGCCATAGAGCTGTTACAACAGGTGGGCATCAGTGATGCACAGACCCGAATCGACCAATACCCACACCAATTTTCCGGTGGCATGCGACAGCGAGTGGTGATTGCTATTGCCCTTTGTTGTAATCCACAACTGGTTATTGCCGATGAGCCGACAACCGCACTGGATGTATCTGTACAAGATAAGATTTTGCACATCATCAAAACCCTGTGCAAAGACCGCCAAATCGGCGTTATGTTAATCACCCACGACATGGGGGTAATAGCCAATACCGCCGATCGAGTGATTGTCATGTACAACGGGGAAATTGTCGAACAAGGCACTGCTAAACACATTTTACACACCCCCGAACACCCCTACACCAAAGCGTTAATATCCGCCGTACCGCCATCGCAAAAAAAGATCGACCGCTTTCCTTTGGTACAGCACATCGAATCCGAAGACGACACCCTGCCCTCCATCGACATCAAACACCATTGGCTGGGGCAAAAGGCTATGGACGATATAGGCGATGATATATTGCAAGTCAAAAATGTATCCCTATTGTTTAAAGTCAAAGATTCGTTACTGGCAAAAAACCGTACCTATGTGAAAGCCAACCAAGATGTGTCGTTTCACATCCGCAAAGGCACCAGTTTTGGCTTGGTGGGCGAATCCGGGTCTGGTAAGTCTACCATAGCCCGAGTGATTGCCGGGCTGTACACCCCACAACAAGGGCAAGTGTTATATAACGGCACGAACTTAACCGCTTTATCAGAAAGACAACGCCGCCCCTATCGCCAAGACATTCAAATGATTTTTCAAAACCCGTATTCCAGCCTAAATGCCAAAAAAACCATTTACGATATTATTGCCGAACCCATTTTGTTTCACAAAATTGCCGAAAAGCACGCCGTGCCACAGATTGTCAACGACTTGTTAAACCATGTGAAATTGGGCAGTGCCGCAGCACACAAATACCCCCACGAATTCTCCGGCGGACAACGGCAACGCATATCGATTGCCCGGGCGTTGGCAACCCGCCCGAGTATTTTAATCTGTGATGAACCCACATCGGCATTGGATGTATCCGTACAGGCACAGATTTTAAACCTACTCAAAGACCTACAAGACCAGATGCACCTAACCATGTTGTTTATCACCCACGATTTACCGGTTGTACGCCAAATGTGCGACCATATTGCCGTTATGCAGCATGGCAAAATTATCGAATCCGCCGCAACCAACACTGTATTCGAAAATCCCACCCATCCGTACACGGCAGAATTGTTAGAACTGATGCCATCACTGGACAAGGCAAAGGCAAGATTATGATGACATTCTTATTCAGACGGCTGATACAAGCCACCATCGTTATGTTTTTTATCAGTATCATAGCCTTTGCCATACAAGGGGGGCTGGGCGATCCCACCCGTGAGCTGACCGGTATCAGTGTAACCCTAGAACAGCGGGAGCAGCTACGGGAAAAAATGGGCTTAAACGACCCATTTATAGTCCAATACAGCCGCTTTATCGGCAAGGCGTTACAGGGGGATTTTGGCACTTCGTACTTTTTTAAACGCCCAACACTGGAGGTGATTCTTGAAAAGATGCCCGCCACATTGGAGCTGACATTCCTGTCCGCCCTCATCATAGTCGTAACCTCCATACCGCTGGGCGTGCAATGTGCGATTCGCCCTAAATCCATAGTCAGTAAATGTATTATGGGAATCAGTATTCTTGGCATATCTGTGCCGGTGTTTTTAACCGCCATCATCTTAATATTTGTGTTTTCCATATCCTTAGGCTGGATGCCGTCGTTTGGACGGGGCGACATCACCCCGGTTATAGGGGTTTGGCAGACAAATTTTCTCACTCTCGATGGGTTAAAACATATTGTTATGCCGGCTGTTGCCCTGTCGTCGATAGTGCTGCCGTTATTTATCCGTTTGGTTCGGGCGGAGATGTTGGAAAACCTGCACTCTGATTATGTCAAATTTGCCAAAGCCAAAGGCTTAAAAAACAGTACGGTATATTATAAACACGCCCTAAAAAATACCATGTTGCCTGTGGTTACCGTTGGCGGCTTGCAAATTGGGACTATGGTTGCGTATACCATCTTGACCGAAACCGTGTTTCAATGGCCCGGCATGGGGTTTATGTTTCTGGAAGCCATCAAAAGGTCGGACATTCCTTTAATCACCACTTATTTAATTGTCGTTGGGTTTATTTTTGTTATCACCAATACGATTGTCGACATGGTGTATGGGCTTATCAATCCCACCGTAAACATGATAGAGGGCTAATACAATGGGTACATCGAGATTTTGGTATAATTTCTTGCAAGACAAAGTCGCCCTTGTTTCGGCGGTTGTTGTACTGGCGTTGTTTATTGGGGCGGTGTTTGCCCCGCTGATTGCCCCGCATACCCCCTATGATTTGGAAACCCTAGACATCATGAATTCGCAATTGCCGCCGTTTTGGTACCCAGACGAAGGCAGTACAGAATTTTACCTAGGCACCGACACACAAGGACGGGATATTTTATCGACCATCTTATATGGGTTGCGGGTATCGCTGATTATCGGCTTTTGTGCGGTGGCGTTTCAAATGATAATCGGCGTAACACTGGGTATGGTTGCCGGCTACTATGGCGGCAGAGTCGACACGCTGTTCATGCGGGTTGCCGATATTCAGTTGTCGTTTTCGACTATGATGGTGGCTATTATCGTGCTTGCCATTGTGCAAGCTGCCTTTGGTATGCAGGCGTATTCTAAGTTCGCTTTGCCCATTCTCATATTTGTCATCGGCATTGCCGAATGGCCGAAATTTGCCCGTACAGTGCGGTCTTGTGTGTTGGCAGAAAAACAAAAAGAATATGTGGAATCCGCCCAAGTGCTAGGTATTACCAGATTTCGAATCATGTTTTCACACATCTTGCCAAACTGTGTTAGCCCGATTTTTGTCATTGCCACCGTGCAAACAGCAGAGGTTATTATTACCGAAGCCAGCCTATCGTTTTTAGGACTGGGCATGCCGGTAAACCGCCCGTCATTGGGGTCTTTGATTTCTTCTGGGTTCGAGTATATCTTTTCGGGCTATTGGTGGATTACCGTATTTCCCGGAATTGTGTTGGTGATTTTTGTATTATCTGTTAATCTATTGGGCGATTGGCTCCGAGATTACTTTAACCCGAAAGTATATAAACAATAATGAAAACCCGTATATTTTGTTTTTTACTGCTGTATGTCCCATTTGTGGCGGTGGCAAATGTTCCCTACATGAAGTTGGGATATGGTATTTATGTGGGGGGATTGCACATTGGCAATATCGAAACCGATTTATTTGTCAATACCGATGGCACATACGCATTTAACGGATACGCCCGTACAACAGGCTTTACGGACTTTTTGGCCCGTTTGCTGGCGGTATCCACTTCCAGTGGCGATATAACCGCAGATGGTTTTTACAAATGGAATCGCCACACCAACACCAGCACCGCTCGATTCGGTGATAATTATTCTATTTTGGTTCGTAACCCTGACGGCACCACCAAATTAACCCGATACCCCGACCGTAACGAAGTCAACTTACAAGATTTACAGGACAACCCCCTTGCCCGTGCCCATGACCCGATGGCGACTTTTTTAAATATGATGGTGCAAATTGGCAAAGTGGGGGCATGTTCGCAAGATGTGATTATTGTTGCCAACCATTTCTTGTACCGTATGAACACGGTAAAGTCATACCAAGTCCCCATCGACAGCACAGCATACAATGTGGCAAACGGGGAAACGCTGGCATGCGACCTTACATTCGATCGCTTGGATGAAGAAAAGAATCTGTCCGCTTATAAAAAGCTGGACGGACAAGGCGATGGGGAGTCCTTACCGCCAACCATATTTTTTAAAAAATTGGCGGACATTCCCTACGCCCTACCCGTACTGGTACGGGCAAAAGAAAGACGATTCGGGGCGTTTCGTATGCACTTGCAATATGTACAGTACAAAAACACCGTGTTACAAGCTGAAAAATGGAAACCAGAATTGGCACTGACCCCGCAAAACATCAACACCTTACAAAAAATCCGGGACGATTTAAGCCAATAATTTTTTTAATTCTTGCAGCACATCGTGATAATCGGCGTTGACCACATAATCGGCGATAGCACACAACGGGGCGTTTGTATCGATATTGACGGCAATAATAGTCTTTGCCCCCCGTATCCCCACCAAGTGATGCACCGCCCCAGATACGCCAATACCGATGTAAATATCTGGGGATATGGACACCCCTCTTGCCCCTACCAAAGTATGGGGCGGTAACAATCCAGCGGTAACAACCGGCGTGGTTGCCCCAATATCCGCCCCGATATAATGGGCAATAGTGCCAATGGTATCGATGTCTTGTGGCGTGGTAACCGCTGCCCCAACAACAATGACTTTTTTGGCGGTTGCCAACGACTGCGATACCGGCACCGCCTGTATATCCTTCGTATTTTCCCCAGTAAACTCGGGGGCGGGTATGGGTGTTACGGGTATATCGCCCGTATAGCCGTCAAACGCCCGTACATCGACTGTCGCACATACAGTATCGGCATCGGTGTTTACCGTACTTATCACCGCCCCCCCATATTGTCGCCGTTTAAATCCCAATGCAGTAACGCCTGTGATACGGCTTATCATCGGGGCATGCAGTTTCACCGCCATATACGACACCACCGCCGCACAAAACGAATCGTCTGCGGCTAGTACAAACGCATACGACCGTACATACGGCAGTATATATGCGGCAGTTTTTTGAATATCATAGTGTACATCGATGGCAGAGGGCATGTGTATAACCTGTATATCATCGCCCATCTGTTTAGCGGCTGTATACAGCTGTTGTGTGTAGGCACCGGTGGTTATAATACATATTGTCATATGAAAAATCCCCTATGCGATTATGTCGAATAGGGCTTGCGTATCGATCTGTTGTGCCCCCTGCCCCGAATCCATCGCCGATTGTAACGACACCACTTGTATAGGGGGGAAATTTTTTCGATCGCTCATCTGTATGGTATCGATAGGCTTATGTTTCACATATAATGTGCGGGGCAAGGACGGGGCTTTCGCCACCGCAACGCCCGTATCACAACCAATAACAACAGGCACATCATACATATATTGCACCGTCATATGGTCGTAAACACTGGTGATATGCAGGCGATTTTCCCGCATGTGTATATCTGTTGCATGGGTAACATAGGGCAAGTCTAGGAGAGACGCCACCATCGCCCCGGTTTGTCCATTGTCCGCATCTGTCGACTCAGCACCACACAACACCATATCGATCGCCCGTGCCCGCACCAGTTGGGCGATGGCTTGTGCGGTGTGCATAGGTGTTAGCGTATCCCCCTCCCCCCATACATGCACAGCCGTATCCGCCCCCATAGCAAGTGCCGTATACAACACAGCTGCACTCTGCGAATCGCCAACCGTTACCGCCACCACCGTATCGGCTACACGGGCGGTCTTAAACGCCACCGCCCGTGCCAATGCAGACTGCGACAACGGATCCATACCCATCTTCACATCGTGCATACAAATACGCCGCCCACCCTCGGCAACCCGCACAGGTGTAACCGAATCGACAACCCACTTCACAGCAACGCATATTTTCATATATTTTCGTCCCAAATACTATTTTCATCTACCATCAAAGTTAAGTGCTATTGACAAAAACTTATTTTATTCGAACCAGTTTTCAATCGAATTTATATTGTTTTGTAGGTATTTCAACATGTCTTTATATCCAGATTTCAAAAATTACATGGACGAGAAAAATAACCGTGAAAATAATGGTCAATATTTGGAAAATATTTGTCATACCCATACATCATAATTGTTCTAATACAAATTTAGTTATAAATACAAAAATACAAAAACGACACACTCAATAATCAAAATGATTATTATCTTAAATTTATTATTTTTAACCCATTCTTTTATTTGTTCTTTTTTAGACCATAATAAGATAGCTATGAGTAACAAGAATAAAACTACTCCTACGATTATAACATCTCGCATTTGCTCATTTTGTTGTTTCAGTTGTTCAATTACTAGTATATTTTGATGTATTATTTCTTTCAATTCAGTATTTTCCGCTTTAAGGATGCTGTTTTGTTCCTGAATGTTTTCAATAATAGTATCCTTGTTTTCTAATCTTTTTTCTAAATTCTCATTTTGGCGTTGTAATTTCTCGACTTTTTCGAGATTGATTTTTTCTGCCGCAGCATTATCCTTTTCCAAATTCTCATTTTGGCGTTGTAATTTCTCGACTTCCCACTGGCTGCTTTCTAGTTCACTATCATTTACTATAACCTTGTTCATATAAGCCGCACCAACCCAATCTGTTAACGACTTTCCTAGTCCAAAAATCACTTTTGCTGCTCCTACTACTGCTCCTACTACTACTACTCCAACCGCTGTTTCTCCAACCGCTACTGCTGCTGCTGCTAATGGTATTGGCATTTTGTCTCCCTTTCAATAAATTAATACAGATCTAAGCAAAACTGTACCATAAACAAAAAGAATTTACAAACGGTTTCGTACCGTCCATAGGTATGCGGTACATTCTAGTACCAGCCCGCCGCATAGTATGACGGTGCCTATTACAGTGTTGGGGATGGTGTTGGGTAGTATGCTGATGGCAATGCCGCCCATAATACATAAACCGACCACATTTAAGATACTGTTGGTCATAATCGCAGCGTATTTTTTGTGTATTAAGCAAAAACCTTTACAGATTTCTTTTATTAAAAATACTGTTACCAACATGGCAATCGGCAATCGCACCGTGTCTAGTACAGCTATATCGTTGATGTTTTGAAAAGTTATAAAATATAGAGTCTTCCCCCATGCTGTGTACAAAAATACCCATACGACACTTTGGCAAAATATCAATGGCATAATAAATATAGCCCATGCCTGTTTTGGGGGGATTTTATACCTGAGTACCACATTCGATATTTCCATACACAGCCCCGTCGACAGGCTGATAAACGCAAACACCACCACCCATAAAGATACCGGGGTATGGGCGTTATACATACTTAACAACCACAAAATAATATAGTTTTGGCACATGTATATAAGGGTGGTGGTACAGAGTTTCATATAATTTATCGCCCCCATATATGGCGGGGTTTTTGCTATTGTCATACGGATTTTATAGCACATGCGATAAACCATCATAACCGCCAATTCCACCGCCGCCCCGAATACCATTATGGCAAACCCTACTATGGCACTTGCCCATGTGGCGGGTAACATCAGGGACAATAGCACACTTACGGCGATTCGCATAAAAGACGATACAAGTATCATGTGCGTACGGTTGCGAATCATTAACACCCCGGCAAAACACCGCCTTATGGCAACGCATAAAAACCCTGTAATCGCTAAGATGTGAAACGCCCATAATCCTGTATTTACAGTATTCGACTGGGATTTTAATATCAAAAACGCTACAAAATATCCGACAACAGCCAGCCCCATTGCCCAACAAAATACATATCGCACATTTTGTTTACTGCCCCCCTGCACCACCACCATTGTCAAAGGCAGCGTAAACCCGGATGCCAAAAACAGGCACGCCAAAACAATCCCAAGCACACTCACCTGATGCAGCGAATCGCTCGACTGGGCGACGAAATATAGTACAAACGGTATTTCCACCGCCCGGAACGCCATAGAAAACGCTGTGTGTAGCCACGCCAAATGGATGGTTATAATATTTTTTACCGATAAAATCATATGTCTTTATAGCACATATGTAACGATTTTTTATACAAATTACACGATATAGGCACTTCGTGAATGACAATTTTTATGTATTTCACGATGTGTACACCTGCATTTTAGCGGTAATATTTGCCATTTACGAAATTTGAAAAAAATTTTGCGTATTCGAGGTACTCTTACAAATCGCATATTGCTATAGTACACATGCAAGCACTGAAATATTTTCTTTCAGAACTTCATTTCTTTTATATGTAATACTATTGTTAGTATGATATATGACTACTTAGATACTTCCAAAACTCACCCCTCGGTCTTTTGACTGAGGGGGCTTCTTTTTCTGGCTATTCGGTTGGGCGTGTGTGCTGGTGTTTGGTTAAAAGGCTTTGTTTCACCTAAATACCGTCTTTTATGTGGGGTTTTATGTATTCCTTAAACTTTGCCAGTTCCGCTCCTTTGAGCTGTTGACCGGAGGGGAGTTTCATAGTTCTGGAATTGATATGCACGCCATTTTTGATAACTTCATAGTGCAGGTGGGGGCCCGTAGAACGACCGGTGGTACCCACATAGCCGATGACTTGTCCTTGTTTGACACGGGTGCCTGTACGGACGCCACGGGCGATACCGTTTAAGTGGGCATAGGCGGTTTTATATGCCCCGTTGTGGCGGATACGGATATAGATACCGTAGCTACCGAATCGCCCCGCCCGCTCGATAATACCATCGCCGGCGGCAAATATGGGCGTGCCTGTGGGGGCGGCAAAATCCGTACCCTTGTGCAGTTTTGTATAGCCAAGTACCGGATGTTTACGGTTGCCAAAACTCGACGACAGCCTTGCCCCCTCGATGGGGGTTTTCATCAACGCTTTACGACCAGATTTGCCCGTGTGGTCGTAATAATCCGCCGTACCTTTGGCATCTGTGTAATAATAATAGCGTTTGCGATTGCCCCCCAGCGTGGACAGTTCGGCTACCAAAATATCGCCGGATTTTACATATTGTCCGTCTTCGCCCATATATTCTCGATATAAAATATCAAAACCATCGCCTTTGTAAATATCCCGTTGAAAGTCCGTATCGAAGCTAAACAAGTTAATAAAATTGCCGATGGTCTGTGGGGCGACCCCTGCCCGCTGCATTGCCACATACAGCGACAGGCTAATATCCCCAGAGTGCTGTTTGGTGACGGGCGTCAGTTTGCGTTTTATAATGTCTTGGCGATAGGTATTGGTGTGTTTGTCCCACTGTACAGATACGAACTGTTGTTTGTCCACTTCCAGCTGTAACAGCACCACCGATGCCATTTCATACGGGGTATCGCCACCGATAATCCCCAGTGTTAATTTTTGTCCCACCGCCACCGATCGGGACGGAAAAACTTTGTTCAGAGCGTTAATAGTAGCGGTGCGGTTGCCCACATTATATGCGGTTAAAATCTGCACCAACGAATCGCCTTTTTTAATCGTATACTCGACCATAAACGGCGTATTTAGGGCTTGGTTGTCGTACTGTGCATCGCTGATACCGCCCAAATTTGCCATCTGGGTCTTGCCTGCCCCGCCAATTTCAAACTCATAACGGGCAAGGGTATCCGTATCGTTAAAAACATAGGTAACACCTACAAAACCCCCATACACTAATACCACCAGCCCGCCGATGCCGGCAATACTTGCAGCCACAAAACGACCAATTTTCTTGTTGTTTTTCACCGTATTTTCATACATATATGTTGCCATAGTTAAAAAGTCGCTTCAAGTTCGTCGATAAAGCCACTGATAACCGACAACCCTTTTTTCCAAAACTGCGGATCGGCGGTGTTTAAGCCAAAATCTGCCACCAGTTCATTGTGGCGTTTGGTTCCCCCCGACTTTAACATATCGAAATACAGCTGTTCAAAATTGTCGTGTCCGTTTTGGTACTGGGCATAAATGGCATTGACCAAGCAATCGCCGAACGCATACGCATAGACATAAAACGGTGCATGGACAAAGTGGGGAATATACGCCCAAAACACTTTGTAATAGTCGCCGTATTCGAACGCATCGCCCAAAGAATTTTTTGACTCGTGCAACCACTGTTCGCCTAGCTGTTCGGCACTGATTTCGCCGTGTCTGCGGTTTTCGTGTACCCATTGTTCGAACTGATAAAACGATATTTGCCGCACCACTGTGTTTATCATGTCTTCCACTTTTCCCGCCAGCAAAATTCGCCGTTTTTCTGGGTCGCTTTCCCCATCGACAAGGGTGCGAAAAGTCAGCATTTCCCCGAACACACTAGCGGTTTCCGCCAAAGTCAGCGGAGTTTGCGATTTTAAATACCCCTGATCAGCCGCTAGTACCTGATGGACACCGTGTCCCAATTCGTGGGCAAGGGTCATAATATCACGGGTTTTACCCAAATAATTTAACATTAAGTACGGGTGGACGGACGGCACACACGGGTGGGCAAATGCCCCGCTGCGTTTGCCATCCTTTGCCCCTACATCGATCCAGCGGTTGTCGAAAAATGTCTTTGCCACTGTGTATAGCTGTTCGCTAAACGCCCGGTACGATTTTAACACGATGTCGACCGCTTCATTGTATGGGGTGATTCGGTCGTCCGCAGCGGGAAGCGGGGCGTTTCTGTCCCACATGTGCAGTTTTTCCACCCCCATCCACTTGGCCTTTAATCTGTAATAGCGATGGGAAATATGCGGGTACGAATCGTTTACCGATTGCACCAACGCATCGACAACTTCGTCTTCGACCAAATTAGACATGTTGCGGGCGGACACCGGACGGGGCAACCCCCGAAATGTATCGATAGTCGCCTTGTCTTTCACCAGCGTATTGGTAATCAGGCTTAACAGCGGTATATTTTCGTGTAAAACCCGACTCAGTTCAAGGGTGGCTTTTTTGCGGGTATCCGCCTGTTTATCCCCCATTAGGGTCAAAATTTGGCTCTCATTCAAAGTGTCCCCATCGACGACAAACTTTAACCCCGCCATAGTTTGGGTAAACAAGCGTTGCCACGCACTGGCACCCGTAGCCGATTTTGCGTGTAGAATCTGTTCCACTTCGTCCGACAGCTGATAGGGGCGATCGATTCGCCCGTCTCGAATAACTGTTTTATAGTATTGCAAATCGACACTAGACGCCAACTTATCGGCGATTGTCGCATCGGGCAACCGCTTTATTTCCAGAGCAAAAAACAAAGTATGGGTAGAAATATCTGTTATTTTTTCTACCATGTTTTGATAAAACGCCCCTATCTCTGCACAGGTACAGTGGGTGGCGTGCAACAACCCCGCATAAGACATAACTTTCCCCATGCGTTCGGATATATCCTCATAGCACTGAAAAGCCGTATACAGGTCGTCCCCCGACAACGATTCGAGGTGCCCTTTATAGGTGGTTTCAAACCGCACACCATCCGCCTGCAAAGCGTCCAAATCGGATTGCAGCTGTGGATCGTCCATAGCCTGATATAAATCGCTTAAATCCCACTCTGGCAAGTTTTGCAATATATCTAACATATTCCTATATCTAACATACCCCTATATCTAACATACCCCTTGCGTACTCATAAAATGCGTCAAAACCCCGGGTACAAAACCATATCTCGCCCCTCCACACAGAGACATTGCCACCTATTATAACACGCCTCTGTGTTGGTTAGTATTCTGTATCCATTTTCAACCAGACTATAGGATAAAATCCTTAAAGTCTATTTTTTTGTCGAGGTGTTTATTCAGCACTTCGACAAATTTCATAACATGTCCGATATTTTTGCTCCTGCCTTTGGCTACGCCCTGAGCAGAATAGATACTAACGCCCATATCCTTTGCCATACTTTCATATGAAACGCCAGAAATCTGTTTATATCTTTCTAGTTCTTTGTAATTGTATAAATCCATTTTTTTATATCCTCTATATTTTAAAGTAAAACCGCCAAAAATTGGCTTGCACTCGACATGATACAACAAACATATCTCATACACAAGCCTAAAAACATAAAAATAAAAAATAATGTGTCCGTGCTTGCTGAAGTTGTTTTTTTTATACGACAAAAAAAATATTCTCCCTACTGTACAAACTTGGACAAAATGTGTTATATGTACGCTACAATTTTTATTCGATTTTGATTCGAAGGCATTTATTAAGGATTGGCATATTATGGTACAGCGGATTATTTTTATTTTAGGATTTTTACTACTTGGTATAAAGGGAACTATGGCTATGGATTTAGAAAACACATTGTATTTAGACTTAAAAGATGGGCGGGTGGTTATCGAAATGTACCCCGACAAAGCCCCGAGACATGTGGAACGGATTAAGCAGCTGGCACGGGACGGTTTTTATGATGGTATTGTGTTTCATCGGGTTATCGACGGCTTTATGGCACAGACGGGCGACCCGACCGGTACGGGCACGGGGGGCAGTGGTCGCTATCTGAGTGCGGAATTTAACGATGTGGCACACACCCGTGGCGTGGTGTCGATGGCACGGTCACAGCACCCGAATTCTGCCGATAGCCAGTTCTTTATTATGTTTGCCGACGCCCCACACCTAGACGGGCAATACACCGCATGGGGTAAAGTCATCGACGGCATGGCATTTGTCGACAACATTAAAAAAGGCAGCCCATACGAAAACGGCACTGTCGACGATCCAGACCGAATCGTAAAATTGTCCGTAGCAGCAGATGTAAAGTAACAACATTTTTTCTATCCCCCCTACCCTCCAACACCGCCATTGTTTAGGCGGTGTTTTTGTTCGACTGTGGCTACATATTGTACCGGTTGATTTGCGTTTGTGGCTTGTGAGTCTAGGGGGCTATCGCCCCCCGTGCGTATAATGTGGATTTTACCGTGCTTCGCACGACAAAATACCACACGCACTTCCCCCCGCATCGAGCACCACATCGGGCTATCGCCCTCAGCGGTTGCAACCGCTTGTATAACACCTCAAATATAAGACATAATACAGCAAATTTCGTATAAAAATAAAATAGGTTTTCTTTTTTTATATCATTTTACCTTTATTTATGGTATGGTCTACTATGCTATAGTACATAGGTAATATAGCGTATTATTAGGAAATGGTGAATAAAATGTGTATGAAATCAATAAAGTACGCCTTGTTGGCTGCCTCTTCTTTGTGTGCTGGTGGCGTGGCGTTTGCGGGTGATTTACCGCAAGGTGGTTTGGTGCAGGAGGGGTCGGCTGGTATCCGTTATGATGGCGATACCCTGCATATCGACCAACGCTCTGATAAAGCGATTATCGATTGGCAGAGTTTTTCTGTTGGTAAGGACAATGCGGTAAACTTTAACCAACCCAATAGCGATTCGGCAACCTTAAACCGGGTTACGGGCGATTTTACTTCGGAAATTGCCGGGCAGATTAACAGTAACGGCAGTGTGTTCTTGATTAACCCTAATGGTATCTTAATCACGAAAGATGGGGTCATCGACACGGGCGGTTTTGTTGCCTCGACTCTCGACATCGACAACGATGATTTTTTGAATGGCGACTATACATTTACGAAAAATGGTAAAAATGGCGTTGTTTCGAATCAGGGTACTATTGCGGTCGATGACGGCGGTTTTGTGGCGTTGCTTGGCGGGGCGGTGAGAAACGATGGCACCGTTCGAGCCCTTGTCGGCAAGGTAGGCTTTGGCGGCGGCGAAAGGATTATCATGTCGTTTGGCGATAACGATTTTTTGCGGGTCGAAGTGCCTACGGACAAGTGGGATACTCTCACCGATGTAAACGGTAACAAAGTCTCCGCTACCCTTGATGTAAGCGGTAAGATCGAGTCACGGGGTGGATTTATCGACATAACCGTCGCCGATGCGTCCGCTATTTTGCGGCAATCGATCTCGATAAGCGGTATTGTATCGGCAAACACCGTGTCTTCGCAACAAGGGGTTATATCCATAAGCGGCGGCACTCTGGGGATTGCCAGCAGCGGGCGAATCACCGCTGATGCAGATTATGGCAATGCCGGCACGGTTGCCATCACTAGCGAGTCGCTAAATGCCGATGGTACGGTGACGGCGGTGGCAAACACTGGCAGCGGCGGCACGGTGAAAGTGGCGTTGCAACAGGGGTCGAACCTAAACGCCAGCACCCGTTTCGATGTGTCTGGGCGTACCAAAGGCGGTCATCTGTCGTTTATTGGCGGATTGGGCAAACGGGGTACCAAAGTGTTGGGCTCAGCAGATTTTAAAGCCGACAGTACGGACGGTGACGGCGGCACTATCGACATCAGTAGCAGCGGCGGATTGATCGGTTTTTATTCGGGTACACTATCGGCAAGCGGCAAAACTCAGGGCGGGCGAATCCGTCTGGGCGGGGCGTTTCAAGGCGGGGCATACACCCCGAAAACCAGCCAACTCGACAATCGTAGCAAATATTTGTTTGTCGGCCGCTGGGCGGATAACAGCGACCTTGTCAGTGCCAGTAAAACTTCGTTGGGTACGGGGGTAACCGTCAATGTGTCGGCCGCATCAGGTACGGGCGGCACGGCGATTGTATGGGCGGATCACACCACCAACAATTATGCGGCTATCGATGCAACAGGTGCCAGCGGCGGAGCGGTGGAAATATCGGGCAAAAAACAAGTCGACAGCTTCGGTTTACAACGGGTCGAGGCGGGTAACGGGGTGATTTTGCTCGACCCAAAAAATATTACTATTGACAAAATCGGCTGGGGATCGGCACTGGCACAGGCAAAAAAGATAAGAAACAGCAATGCTTTATCCCTAGGGTCTAGTGATAGTTTTGGCAGTGGCGTATCGTTAAGCGATGATGGCAAGATGTTAGCGGTTGGGGCATATGGCAGCGACGACGGGGGGGTAACATACGCAAACAAAGGGGCGGTATATCTGTTTATCATCGGCAAAGACACTCAGTGGGGCGATACCGTAACACAAATGACAAAAATTGCCCACAACAGTAAAATGAAAAACGGTGCCACCCTAACCCTAGCCGATGGCACCCATTTTGGGGGCAATGTATCGTTAAGTGCCGATGGGTCAAAATTGGCAGTTGGGGCAGCTGGTGTACATAATAAGGACACATCCAAAGGGGCGGTATACCTGTTTACCATCGAAGGCGATGCAAAATCCCATACATGGGGTAAATCCATAACACGGGGGGCAACGCTGAATGACGCACACACGCAAGTTTCCCTAGACAAAAATGATCGGTTTGGCGATACCATAGCGCTCAGCGATGACGGAAAATTGCTCGCTGTCGGTGCAGGCGGCGATGATAGTGGTGCTTATAATGCGGGGGCGGTATATTTGTATACCATTAGCGGCACGGGATCCACATGGGGGCACACCATAAAACAGGCGAAAAAAATAACCAACGGAACCCTATTGGTCGACAGTAGCAACAATAATACCCCCCTTTCATTATCCCTAAATAGTGAATTCGGCAGAAGTATAGCACTCAGTGCCGATGGGTCGAAGCTGGCGGTTAAAAGTGCCACTAATAATGGTCTTTATGATGTGATATATCTGTTTACCATTCAAGGGGATGTAGCCTCTGGTACATGGGCAGACACCATAAACACACCACAAGAGATTAAAAAAGGCACGCAGATTAAAGACGATGGAACCACACTGCAAATTCATTGGGCTGATCAGTTTGGTAGTAGCTTGTCGTTAAGTGATGATGGAACGAAATTGGCAGTTGGGGCACACAATACTTATGTTAACAACAAGTCAAGCACAGGAACGGTGTACTTGTTTAAAATTGGCAAAAACACCTATTGGGGCGACAAGATAACACAAACGGCAAAAATACACGATGGCAAAGTAAATCTTAAGCTGGACAAAAACGATGTTTTTGGTAGCAGCGTATCGTTAAGTGCGGACGGGTCGAAATTGGCGGTCGGTGCAAGCGGCGATCACGATGGATCGGTAGAAGCTTCGCAAGGGGCGGTATACCTGTTTACCATCGGTGGCCGCACATGGGGGGATACGGTAACGCAAACAAAAAAAATGAAACACCGTTTTTCTATGGCGTTGGATGCCCATGATTATTTTGGATCCAACATTGCTCTCAGCGATGATGGATCGAAATTAGCGGTCGCAGCGTATGGCGATGACAGTGATGGCGATAACGCCCTCGCAGACAGCGGGGCGGTGTATCTGTTCGGCATTGGCAAGGACAACGAATGGGGGGATTCCATAAGACAAGTGGCAAAAATTGCCAACGGAACCATCGTCCAACACAGGGGGGCACCGGGTGAAGAGTACCTGATAAAAAAACCCCTAAAATTATCTCAGGGCGAAGAATTTGGCACCAGCCTAGCATTCGATGACTACGGGGCATACTTGGCGGTTGGGGCGGCGGGTGCCGATAATAATAAAGGTGCCGTATATTTATTTTACATCGAAGGGCATACAAGAAGTGGTACATGGGGCAGAAAATTGATACAAACCGCCAAGCTGAGTGCGGCACACAGTGCCGTTTCCCTAAGTAATGGTGATCGATTTGGTACCAGTGTCGCATTAAACCATGATCAAAAGAGATTGGTTGTAGGGGCACCCAATACGGATTACATCGATGGTTCTGATAGTAATAACGATAAAATTAGTGCCGGGGCGGTGTACCTATTTACCCTTAGCAATAATGGTGTTGCTGAAGAATGGGCAAAAACAATAACACAAGTAAATAAGATTACCCATAACACGCCCCTTTATAGTGGGGCATCTCTGCAACTAGGACACAGTATTTATTTTGGTACAAGTGTGGCGATAAACAGCGATGGGTGGAAATTGGCTGTGGGTGCCGCTTCGGATATGAAAGCCGGTACAGTATATTTGTTTCAAATTAGAGATGCAAAACCATGGGGCAATAAGATAACAGACCCAGAAGAGATAATAGGCACCGACATATTGAATTTTGATGATTTTGGTGCCAGCCTGTCGTTAAGCAATGATGGGACGAAATTGGCGATTGGGGCACCTGCCGATGACGATGGGGGGATTGCAAATGTAAACAAAGGGGCGGTGTATTTGTATAGTATTGGCACAAAGCCTAATGGTACTTGGGGCGATGATTCAAAACAAATAAAAAAGATTTCCAATGGCAATACAGGGCTTACTCTCAGTGATAAGGATGCTTTTGGTGCCGATTTAGCGTTAAGCGGTGACGGATTGAAATTGGTGGTTGGGGCGTCCGGTAACGACCTTGTTAAAGACCGGGGCGGGATATACCTGTTTAACATCGCCGCCGCTAATTGGGGCAATACTGTAACACAGGCAAAAAAAGTCGAACACAATGCTGATTTACGACTGGCAAACGATGATAATTTTGGTGCCGCCGTTGCCATTAGTAACGATGGTAAAAGATTGGCGGTCGGGGCACCGGGCGACGATACAGGGGCAATCGATAACGGTGCCGTATATCTGTTTACTGTCGACACCAGCAAATGGGGCAGTACCATAACACAAGAATATAAAATAGCGTACAGAAAAGATAGATACCCCGATACCAAACCCAATAAAGAACTTGCAGCCCATCTGGATGTAGCACAACAAGGGGCAAAATTCGGCAGTGCTGTTGCCTTTAATAAAGACGGTACCAAATTGGCGGTAGGTATGCCCTTCGTAGACAGAAAAGCGGATGCAAGTAGAAAAGGTAGAGTTTTCTTTTATTTCATCGATTACGATGGCACCTCCGGCTATAACAGATTCTATGTGCATAGCAATGGCGAACTCGAAGACGGCATAGATCATAAGTTTATAACGGGGCATTTTGGTACGGCGGTGGCACTCAGCGATGACGGTACCAAATTGGCGGTCGGGGAAGTAGACCGCTACGGTTACGATGGCACGGTTTCTTTGTTCGTTTTGTCCGGTGGTAGTACTAGGGGATGGGGTTCGGTAGTCAAGCGTACAGATCGTATTGTTTCTAGAAGCCACAGTGCAGGAGGATTTAGGTTCTCATCGAGTGTTGCCCTAAATAAAGACGGCACACTGCTAGCGGTGGGGGCACCAACCTATAATCAAGGGCACCCGTTAAAACCAATAGGTGCCGTGTATCTGTTTAAACTGAGAGACAGCGGTGACAACTGGGACAGCCACTCTGATCCCGCCCACCCCAATCGTCAGGTCAGCCCCGATAAAATTACCGATGGCAGCGGCGGCATCTCCTTGCAAATCGGAGATGCTTTTGGCAGTGCCGTTTCACTAGCATCCGACCATACAGGGACACTGCTAGCGGTAGGTGCCAGAGGCGATAGCACAGGTGGCAACAATCGAGGGGCGGTGCATTTATTGACTATCGACAGCAGTAACAAGGTGGCAACAGCCTATAAAATAGCACATGGTAAGGGTGTACACTTGGTCGATGACGATGCATTCGGGACTTCTGTGGCGTTAAGTGCCGATGGTAAATACTTAGCGGTCGGCACCAAGGGCGATGACCATGGGGGATACAATAAAGGTGCCGTGTATCTAATAAATGTCGGCTACGCAAAAAACCCCACAACCATTTGGCAAAATAAATTAAAAGTCGGCACAGATTTAAAAATTGTCGCCAGCAACGATATTACCATAAATGATACCATAATCACAAATACAGGCACGGGTACATTGACCTTAATTGCCGGGCGGTCGATACACATTAACGCCGATGTAAAAATTAACGGCGGGCTGGTATTAAAAGCCAATAACACCGGTGATGTAAGTGTCTCTGGCGATGCGGCGGGTAGCGTTGATGGTCATAACTTTGATGGTCTGCTGAAATTGTCTGAACGGGACGACGGCAAGGCGGAAATCACCGTTGCCACAGGTAAAACCCTATCCGGGGGCACAAACGACTTGATAATCAAAATGCTCACCGGCGGTAGCAGTGCCATCGCCGCAAAAAAACAAACCGGCACAATCACCCTGTGGCAAGTGGACGGTAAACGGATCAGCATCGTACACGCAGGCACAACAAAAACAGGCGATACGCCTTCGGATTCGGAAATCATTATTCTAAACAACGGACAGATAAAATCCACAGGCGACCTAGACAAAGGCGACATTGCTATTGAATTGGTGGCAGATAAATTTACCAACCAAGCGGACGCCACAGCGTTAAAAATCGATGACAACAGCGGCGACAAAGGACGCTATTTGGTGTGGACAAAAACCCCCAAAGATAACACTATCGGTGGCATAAGCGGATACAGTTTTGCCCAATTTAACCAAGCATACAACGCCAGAGGTGGCGATTTTCAAGCAAACCCCGCAGTTATCAGCGATGATAACACAAAAAATACCAGCGGTTTCATATACAGTGCCAACCCCAATGTGCAGTTCACCACCGCTTTAGCGACAAAAAACAAAGTATATGACGGTACCACCAATGCCCCAAATACCACACTTAAATTTGTAAATAACACTGTCGACGGCTTAAAATTCAAAGTAGGTGGGTTGGTCGACCCATCAGGTAACGCAACTATCCATTTTAACGCTACTGCTAATAATGTTACGGGTACGGTTTACGATAGTACAGATAGGGCTGTATCAGGTGTAAGTGCAGGCTTGACATTCAAATACACAGTAGTAGGCTCAGTAACCTACAAAGACGGTAACGGCAAACCCGTATATGGCTTGGTAACTACCCCAACCCTTGCCCCCGTAACAGGGGCGGCTATCACCCAACGGGGGCTCATCATCGATATAAACGAATTGACATTTGGTGCAAAAACCTATGACGGTACCAACAAGGCAACCGTAGGTATAAGGGCAGGCAAAGACGGGTTTCAAGATGGGATTAACGGCGATACGGGTCTGGTAGGTAGAGAAACAGCAACCTTAACCATCGGTAACGGATCGTTTAAACATGCGGATAAAACTCTGGGTGCCGCTAAGCAAATATTTATCGCTAACGCCGATGCCCTAAAAATAAACAATCCCAACTATAAAATACAAGTGCTGGCATTCGGCACTAAGGCGGCTACAGACAAAGCCAATGGCATCGCTGTACACGGCTTAACACAAGATGTCAATACCCGTAAATTACATTTAAAACTGTCCGATTTCAAAGTACAAGGAACAGGCAGTGCCATAGGCGAACAAGTCTATGACGGCGATACACAAGCAGATGTCATCATAAACAGCGGCAAAGGATTTAAAACCAGCGGCAAAAATGGTATGGTACAAACAGACGATTTAAAACTAACCCTCAAAACAGGGGCGTTTAAATTCAATAGCAAAAATGTAGGCAACAAAAGAGTCCTATTCGATAACCCCAACAACATACAATTAACCGGCAAAGATGCAGGGTACTATGAGCTCGTTTTAGAAAGCGGACAAAAATTAACCACCGCATCAGGCGACACAGGCATAAGGGCAAAAATTACCAAACGGGGAGTCGTTCTTGTCGCACACGAATTCACCGCACAAGACAAAGCATATGACGGTACAAAAAAAGCAACCGTAACACTGAAACCCAACCAAGACGGATTGTACGCCGCCATTTGGAACAACACAGGCATCATCGGTAAAGATAAAGTAACCCTAAACATAGATAACACCAAGACCCCCTTTAAGTACACAAATAAACATGCAGGTAAAAATAAGCAAATATACATCGACGACGCATCCGCACTCACATTGAACGGAGACCACGCAGGTAACTATAAAATCCTAGTGCACGACAACAACGGTCGCCTACAAGACAAAGCTAGTGGCATCAGTGTATACGAACTCACCTCCACCATCAACAAACGCAAATTGTACCTGAAATTATCCGAATTAGGAGTCGACGGCGATTCCGGTACACAAAAGTATGACGGCAGCACACAAGCAGATGTGCAAGTAAAAACAGATAAAGACGGATTTTACGATGCTGACGGCAGTACGGGTAAATTGTCGACAGATACCCTAAAACTAAACATCGCCAATGGGGCGTTTAAATACAACAACCCCGATGCCGGTAAGGACAAACCCGTATTCTTTGATGCAGTCGCTAATATTACACTAGGGGATGCGGATGCGGGCAACTACGCCCTGTACATAAAAGGAGGAGACGCAAGCACTAGCGGTGATACGCTGTTAAGTGCCATAGCTGCCGGTACCGACACAGCGGTCATAAAAGGAACAATCAGCAAGGCTTTCCTATATGTATCAGCAACACCCACTAACCGCACATACGATGGAACTAAAACTATTGCTCTCACCAACACCACAATAAAAGACGAAGCTGGGAATCCCAAAGACTACGCATCGACAATCGAAAGCGGAGGCATACGGGGAAGTGTGATAACTGCAGATGTAGGCAGTGGTAAAAAAGTAACAATTGCAGGTGATTTAGAATTAACAGATACATATAAAAACTATGCCCTTGTTTATAATTTTTATAATAGTGATGGCGATAATAATAATGATATAACAGTTAATATAACCCCTGCAACTTTAACAGTAACAGCAGATTTTGACGATCATACCTACGATGGTGGCACACGGGTAAATCATAAAAATGCGTCCGTTAGCGGCTGGATAAATACAGATACTGGTTTTAGCAAGGATATAAGCAGTGCGTTTACAGGTACCTTATTAGCCGATGCAGCGTCTAAAAATGTAGGTTCCCAAGATGTTATATTTAGTGGTTTGACCTTAAAAACAGATGCGGGATCGTATGGAAATTATACATTTGTCTATGCCACCAATAAGCAAGTGAATATAACCCCTGCGACTTTGACAGTAACAGCAGATCTTGACGATCATACCTATGACGGCGGCGTACAGGTAAATCCTAAAAATGCTTCTGTTAGCGGCTGGATAAGTACAGATACCGGTTTTAGCAAGGATATAAGCAGTGCGTTTACAGGTACCTTAGTAGCCGATGCAGCGTCTAAAAATGTAGGTTCCCAAGATGTTACATTTAATGGTTTGACCTTAAAAACAGATGCAGGGTCGTATGGCAACTATACACTTGCCTATGCCACCAATAAGCAAGTGAATATAACCCCTGCAACTTTGACAGTAACAGCAGATTTTGACGATCATACCTATGACGGCGGCGTACAGGTAAATCCTAAAAATGCGTCCGTTAGCGGCTGGATAAGTACAGATACCGGTTTTAGCAAGGATATAAGCAGTGCGTTTACAGGTACCTTAGTAGCCGATGCAGCGTCTAAAAATGTAGGTTCCCAAGATGTTACATTTAATGGTTTGATCTTAAAAACAGATGCAGGGTCGTACGGCAACTATACGCTTGCCTATGCCACCAATAAGCAAGTGAATATAACCCCTGCGACTTTGACAGTAACAGCAGATTTTGACGATCATACCTATAATGGTAGCACACGGGTAAATCCTAAAAATGCTTCTGTCAGCGGCTGGATAAGTACAGATACCGGTTTTAGCAAGGATATAAGCAGTGCGTTTATAGGCACCTTAGTAGCCGATGCAGTGTCTAAAAATGTAGGTTCCCAAGATGTTACATTTAATGGTTTGACCTTAAAGACAGATGCAGGTTCGTATGGAAATTATACATTTGTCTATGCCACCAATAAGCAAGTGAATATAACCCGAGCAACTTTGACAGTAACGGCAGATTTTGACGATCATACCTATAATGGTGGCATACGGGTAAATCATAAAAATGCGTCCGTTAGCGGCTGGATAAGTACAGATACTGGTTTTAGCAAGGATATAAGCAGTGCGTTTACAGGTACCTTATTAGCCGATGCAGCATCCAAAAATGTAGGTTCCCAAGATGTTACATTTAATGGTTTAATATTAAAGACAACCCCCGGTTCATATGGCAACTATTCCTTTGCTTATGATAATAAAAAAGTGAATATAATCCCTGCAACTTTAACGGTAACGGCAGATTTTGACGATTATACCTATAATGGCAGCACACGGGTAAATCCTAAAAATGCGTCCGTTAGCGGCTGGATAAGTACAGATACCGGGTTTAGCAAGGATATAAGCAGTGCGTTTACAGGTACCTTAGTAACCGATGCGGCATCTAAAAATGTAGGTTCTCAAGATGTCGTATTTAGTGGTTTAACATTAATGACGACCCCCGGTTCATATGGCAACTATACCCTTGCTTATGATAATAAGCAGGTGAATATAACCCCTGCGACTTTAACAGTAACAGCAGATTTTGACGATCATACCTATAATGGTAGCACACGGGTAAATCCTAAAAATGCGTCCGTCAGCGGCTGGATAGATACAGATACTGGTTTTAACAAGGATATAAACAGTGCGTTTACAGGTGCCTTAGTAGCCGATGCAGCGTCTAAAGATGTAGGTACCCATACGGTTACTTTTGGTGGTTTGACCTTAAAGACAGATGCAGGGTCGTATGGAAATTATACATTTGTCTATGCCACCAATAAGCAAGTGAATATAACCCGAGCAACTTTGACAGTAACGGCAGATTTTGACGATCATACCTATAATGGTGGCATACGGGTAAATCATAAAAATGCGTCCGTTAGCGGCTGGATAAGTACAGATACTGGTTTTAGCAAGGATATAAGCAGTGCGTTTACAGGTACCTTATCAGCCGATGCAGCATCCAAAAATGTAGGTTCCCAAGATGTTACATTTAATGGTTTAATATTAAAGACAACCCCCGGTTCATATGGCAACTATTCCTTTGCTTATGATAATAAAAAAGTGAATATAATCCCTGCAACTTTAACGGTAACGGCAGATTTTGACGATTATACCTATAATGGCAGCACACGGGTAAACCCTAAAAATGCGTCCGTTAGCGGCTGGATAAGTACAGATACCGGGTTTAGCAAGGATATGAAAGATGTGTTTACAGGTACCTTAGTAACCGATGCGGCATCTAAAAATGTAGGTTCTCAAGATGTCGTATTTAGTGGTTTAACATTAATGACGACCCCCGGTTCATATGGCAACTATACCCTTGCTTATGATAATAAGCAGGTGAATATAACCCCTGCGACTTTAACGGTAACGGCAGATTTTGACGATCATACCTATAATGGTAGCGTGCGGGTAAATCCTAAAAATGCTTCTGTTAGCGGCTGGATAAGTACAGATACCGGTTTTAGCAAGGATATAAGCAGTGCGTTTACAGGCACCTTAGTAGCCGATGCAGCGTCTAAAGATGTAGGTACCCATACGGTTACTTTTGGTGGTTTGACCTTAAAGACAGATGCAGGGTCGTATGGAAATTATACATTTGTCTATGCCACCAATGAGCAAGTGAATATAACCCCTGCAACTTTGACAGTAACGGCAGATTTTGACGATCATACCTATGACGGCGGCGTACGGGTAAATCATAAAAATGCGTCTGTTAGCGGCTGGATAAGTACAGATACTGGTTTTAGCAAAGATATAAAAGATGTGTTTACAGGTACCTTAGTCGCCGATGCAGCGTCTAAAAATGTAGGTTCCCAAGATGTTACATTTAATGGTTTAATATTAAAGACAACCCCCGGTTCATATGGCAACTATATGTTTGCCTATGCCACCAATAAGCAAGTGAATATAACCCCAGCAACTTTGACAGTAACGGCAGATTTTGACGATCATACTTATGACGGTGGCATACGGGTAAAACACAAAAATGCGTCCGTCAGCGGCTGGATAAGTACAGATACTGGTTTTAGCAAGGATATAAAAGATGCGTTTACAGGTACCTTAGTAGCCGATGCAGCGTCTAAAGATGTAGGTACCCATACTGTTGCTTTTGATGGTTTGACCTTAAAGACAGATGCAGGATCGTATGGCAACTATACGCTTGTTTACGATCAAAGTAAAACCGTAAATATTTCCCCCCGTGTGCTGAAATTTAATAAAGACGAATTGAGAGCGATTAGCCGTGTGTATGATGGCACCGTGAATATCACGACGGTTGCTCTGCTTGGTGCGAATGCGGATGGTATTATTGACAAAAACGATGACGGTACGGGGGTCATAACTGCTGATATAGGTAAGGTGAAACTGGATGTAAATGCCGTTAATTCTATTGCTGATGGCAAAGCACCGGGGTTTGTATTTTTCAATCCAAATTATGAATCCAGTGCCAAAAAGATAAAAATTGGCACAGCCGACAAGATAAAACTTACGGGTAGTATGGCAAACAACTATGACCTTAAAATGGCAGACGGCAGCGATTTGGGCGATGGAAAGACCATACAAGGCTGGACAGGAACAGTTAACAAAAAAGCCTTAACCGTAACCGGCACCCCAACCGACCGTGTTTACGATGGGAGCAAAGATATTGTCGTCACAAATCCAAGCATTCGCAGTAGCGATTGGGTAAGTACAGACACCTTAGTCAAAACCTATGCGGCGGCAATTGCCAGCGGTACCATATCAGGGCGTGTTACCAATGGGGACGCATCAGACACTAGTAAAGCAGTCAAAATTACAAGTAATTTGGTGTTAAACACCGCATATAAAAACTATACGCTTGTCTATGATAACAGCCAAACCGTAAATATAAAACCACGACCCCTAATTATAACCGCAGAAAAAATGACCTCCACCCGTGAATACGATGTTGAAACGGCTGTGCAGGTGTCATACCCCATATTCAAAAAAGCCAGTGGTGATAACGGCTGGGTCCATAACGAAGGCAAACGCCCAAACGGCACAGATAGAACCGTCAACGAAATTACAAGTGGGGCACTCAAAGGAAAAACAGAAAATGCCGATGTAGGAGATAATAAAAAAGTCATCCTGTCTGGATTAAATTTGAAACAAATCTCCCTAAACAATGTGGACACCGCCGCCAAAGGTACCAAAACCCAATTAAAAAACTATATTCTGGTGCATGACGACAGCAGAACCATCAATATTACTCACAAAATGCTAGGCTTAATCGGCAGCCACCTGCAAGCGAAACCATCGCCAAATAATACCAATATCGTCGACCTGTCGTTAAGAGATGGTAAACTGGGATACTCCGAAGACAACTTGGCAAAGCCAGAGCATAATAAAATAAGAATAGATATAAAATGGGGGGCGGCTAAGTATAAAAATACCATAGCTGGCAAAGATAAAGAAATTCTCGTAAATGATAAAACGAAATTTGTCCTTACAGGTCCCGCATATGTAAAAAATTACAAATTGAATATCAAGAATAATCGTAGGATATACGGCGTAAAAGGCGAATCAACCCCATATGTTTCCGCCGCTGATACAGAGCTAGGGACACCCGGTAGCAGTGGCGGTACTGGAGCTGCTGCTGGTATCGTGCTGGTAGGTGCGGGTACTGCCCTAGTCATGGGCGGTGGAATCGCAGTATTAGGTGTCGGTGCCGCCGCTACAGGAGCCACAGGAGCTACAGGAGCCACAAGCAATGCAGGTGCCGGGGCAGCAGCAACAGAAGCTACAGGAGCCGCAGGTGGTCCCGTTAGTAGCATGGAAAACATCTTTAACACGGGGACATATGCCCACCTAAACGGCATCGACATGCGGGCGGTTTCACACCCCTTACAAACCCCAACACACCGCCACAAAGCCCCTTTGTGGGCGTCTGTGTTTGACAATCCGCAAACGCCAAAGATACAATACAAAGTAAAATACACCACCACATACGACTTGACATTCCTTGCCAACAACATCAAGGCACAAAAAGTCGTCCCCCTGTATGAAATAAACGAAGATATGTACCAAACCATTAAGGACATATTTGTACGACAATCGGCACCAACACACAAAACCGCCAGCACCCAAACAAAGGACACGCCCCCCGCATAATACAGTACATTGAAAATACTGTTATGCCTTACCGCTGACCCCCGCTTCGGCAAAGGTTGCCATGTCTGTGTGGCACCTTATTGCCGCTTGTACGATCGATAGTGCCAGTGTTGCCCCCGATGCTTCGCCCAGACGCATACCAAAATCCAGTAACGGTTGTTTGTCCATGATGTCCAACACTCTTATATGGGCGGGTTCCGCTGACACATGCCCAAATAAGCAATGGTCCAAATACGATGGGTCGTAGCTGTATAAAATCGCCCCCGCCACCGTACAGGTGTAGCCATCGAGTATCACCGGCACCCGTGCCATTCTGGCGGCTATGATGGCACCGACAATAGCACACAGTTCGAAACCGCCCAAGTGTTGTAATACCTTTAAGCCATCGACCTTGCCATGCACTGTCATAGCGTCTTTGTGCAGGGCGACTGCTGTTTCCACCACCGCTACTTTGTGGGCATATGTGTCGCCGCTGACGCCGCTGCCGGGACCTGTCCAATTTACCGCATTGCCGCCAAACAAAGCGTATGCCATTGCCGCCCCGCTGGTGCTGTTGCCAATGCCCATTTCCCCCACGCACAAAGTATCGATACCCGGCTCCACCGTAGTCATACCATAGGCAATCGCATGGACACAATCGGATTCAGACATGGCGGGCTGTTCGGTAAAGTCATAAGTGGGATATTGCAACCGCATTTCATAGACCCGCAAATCCGCATCGGTCATTTTACACAATTGATTCACCGCCGCCCCCTGTCGTTGAAAGTTTTTAACCATTTGGGCGGTAACTTCCGCAGGATAGGCACTGACCCCTTGTGTTGCCACCCCGTGATTGCCGGCAAATACCGATACTCTGGGGTGATTCACACTGATATGGGCTTTGCCTTGCCAACGGGCATAATGCAGGGCAATATGTTCCAATACACCCAACGCCCCTTGCGGTTTGGTTAGGGTTTTTTCCCGTTGCCGCACGGCAGTTTCACTGTCCGTACAGGCGGTTGGAAATTCTTGGAAAATAGTATAAATCTCTGCAAAAGTATCGATAGTCGACATTGATTTTTCACCTTTCTTGTATATAATCAGGGCGATACTATCACAACGACACCGTATTTTACAGGATAAAAAGCCACCTATGATAAACTTTAACATATGTACCCGTCATGCCCTGTTCAGTGCATTTGCCCTGCTCACCCGTATCCCCCTGCCGACATACACCTACACCCCTAGCTGTGTGTGGGCGTATCCGTTGGTGGGGGCGGTACTGGGACTGTGTTATACGGCGGTGTTTGGTATATCCGTACAGATAGGCTTTGCCCCCCCCGTTGCGGTTGTTTTGGTGATTATAAGCATGGTGTTTTTAACCGGGGCATTGCATTTCGACGGCTTGACAGACACCGCCGATGGCATTTGGGGCGGGCGGGATATACCACACCGCCAACAGATTATGACCGACAGCCATATGGGCACATATGGGGGGTGTGCGTTAATAACTGCGTTTCTGCTGTATGTTACCACTCTCGACACATTAGGGGAGAGCATCGCCCCATTTATCGCTATTTGTGCCATCAGCCGTATGGGCATGGGCGTATTGCAATTAACCACCAATTACGCCAAAAGCAGCGGCACCCTTGCCACCACAGGCAATCTGGACACGGGGCAAAAACGGGACAATATGTATGTACTAGGTATTGTCGGGGCGGTGCTGTCCATACTGTTTGTCGGCGTGTTCGACAGTTTGTATTTGATTCTGTGCAGTTTGGGTATTGTATATGCCCTTCGAAACCTGTTTATACAAAAAATCGGCGGTATCACCGGCGATTCGTTGGGGGCAACACAAGTTGTACTAGACATTGGCTTACTGATTGTATATAGTGTGTTTTTGTAATGCCAAAACCCTATTGTAAAGACAAACAGATGACACAAAATATCAAGTGGATTGCCACCCGTTGGTACTGTATACGACATGCGGTGGTGCCCGAATGCGAACACAACAATACTTTTTATGGTGCCAGCGATGTAGGGTGCATACCCGATATGGACTTGGCACGGTGGCAGACAAGCATTTTGCCACAAGACAATGTGATATTGGTAACTTCCGCTTTAAAACGCACCACCCAAACCGCACAGGCTTTACGGGATTGTGGCTTTGCCCTGCCTGAAAGTTTGGTGTTCGACAGCCTAAATGAGATGCACTTTGGGTACTGGCAAGGCACCCCCGCATCGGATCATATAAAAAACAAAAAACACGGATTTTGGTACGCTCCCGCCCATTACCGCATAACCGATGGGGAGAGTTTCGCCGATTTATACGCCCGGGTCAGCCATACCGTATGTGCCGTAACCTTACAACATGCGGGCAAAAATATTATATCGGTGACACACGGCGGCACCATTCGAGCACAAATTGCCTATGCTTTGGGGTTGCCCATCAAAACCGCTGTCGATATAAATATCGACAACCAATCGATAACCTTACTGGAACACTTCCACAGCGAAGATGCGGACGGCAACATCGTCGAACAAAACAAATGGCGGGTACATTACATCAACAAAATCCCCCACAAAAGCCCCTATGAGTAGCCCGTTTTTTTATGACACACACACACTTAATTATTGGCGGTATCAGTTCGGGAAAAAGTGCCTTTGCTCTGAGGCTAGCAAATACTGTACGCATGCCAAAAATATATGTGGCAACCGCAGATAACAGGGAAAACGACCCAGAGATGCAGGCAAAGATCACCGCCCATCAACAGCAACGGGAGGCAGAAGGGGCAAATTGGCAGACTTTAGAATCGCCTATCGCCATTGTCGATAGTTTACAACAGACACCGACACCGTCCGTGTGTGTTATCGACTGTATGACCATGTGGCTAACGAACATCATGTGGCAGCACAAAACCGCCCAAATCGACCAAGATATATGGGTGTATATACAATCGTATCTGTCGCCTTTAATACGCTATATAAACACCACACCGCATACACTGATTTTTGTTACCTCAGAAGTGGGATACGCCCCCGTCCATGACCACCCGCTCGCACGGGGGTTTCAACGCTATCAGGGACAAGTAAATCAGGCTATCGCAACGGCGGTAAATAGCGTATACTTGATGACAGCAGGTATTGCCACACAAATAAAATAGCCATGATATGTGAAAGGAGACAAGTCCATGCCATCGATGACAACAAAAATTCCCACCACCGTTATCACCGGATTCTTAGGGTCTGGAAAAACCAGTATTATTCGTCATATGATCGAACACAACTGCGGTAAAAAACTGGCGTTTTTAATCAACGAATTTGGCGAGTTGGGGATCGACCGGGATATGTTATTGGGCTGTGGTATGCAGGAGTGCACAGAAGACGATATTGTCGAATTGTCCAACGGCTGTATTTGTTGTACAGTAGCGGACGATTTCTTGCCGACTATGGAAGCCCTGTTAGACCGCCCTACCCCGCCCGATCATATCCTGATCGAAACCTCCGGGTTGGCGTTGCCAAAACCGCTTATCAAAGCCTTCGACTGGCCCAGTGTCAAGTCCCGTGCCACTGTCGACGGGGTGATAACCGTCGTCGATGCCAAAGCCTTATCTGAGGGGCGGTTTGCAGACGATGAACAGCGGATACAACGCCAGCGACAAGCGGACGACAGCCTCGACCACGACAACCCCCTACACGAAGTGTTTAACGACCAATTGGTCTGTGCCGATATGGTGGTACTCAACAAAGCGGATTTATTGACGGACACCGCCCTTGATACGGTAAAATGCCAACTAAAACCGCAACTCCGTGACGGCGTGCTGTGCATTCCGTCCCATAATGCTTGTGTCGATGGGGCGGTGCTATTAGGTTTACAAAGCCAATCAGAAACAACCATCGACACCATTGCCACCCACCACGACACACCCCACGAACACAGCCATGAACAATTTTTATCGTTTACCATCGATTTAGGCGACATTGCCGACACGGAACGCCTGCAAAGCACCCTGATACAAGTGGTCAAACACCACGATATTTTACGCATAAAAGGCTTTATTTACAGCCCACAAAAACCCATGCGACAGGTATTACAAGGGGTGGGTACCAGATTGCACACATACTTCGACCGCCTGTGGCAAGATACAGATATAAAATCCACCCGCTTAGTGATTATCGGCTTGCACACCATAAATCCCGATACCATCCGCCAAGATATTCAACAAGGCATGGCATGACACACCACATAACACCCACAATGCGTACGGTACAGACCTTATTGACAACCATCGCAAAGGAAGTTTGGAAAATTTCCGTTTTCTTAACCAAGTTGATGGTGCCGATCTTAATCGGTGTCAAAATCCTGTCGGATATAGGCGGCGTCGACAGGTTAGCAATGTTGTTAAGTCCACTTATGCAATGGGTGGGGTTGCCCGGCGAAACCGGTTTCGTATGGGCGTCTGCTATGGTGGCAAATTTGTATGTGGGATTAAATGTGTTTGTCAATCTGCCCGATTTACAAACCATCACAGTAGCACAGGCTACCACGCTGGGGTTGTTAATGTTGTCTGTGCATAATATATTTATGGAAATGGCGGTGGTAAAAATGGCGGGGGTACGGTTGTTATTTGCGGTACCGTTTCGGATTGGCGGGGCGTTTGCTATCGGCTTTATATTTTATATGTGGGCAACACACACAGACACCTACCAAGCCCCCATCACCGTTGCCATGCCCGCACAAGACTTAGAAGTAGACCTTATACATTGGGCAATAAACTTGGTCGAGTTTATGATTATTGTATACGGCATTGTGATAGCTATGGTGAGTATCTTAGAAACCTTAAAACTGTTAAAACTCACCGATGTTATTGTGCGGGTTATATCGCCCGTGTTGCGGCTGGCAGGTATTTCCAGAAACGCCGGCGAAATTACTGTGGTAGGGCTGATACTAGGGCTGGCGTTCGGCGGGGCGTACCTGATTCAAGAGGCAAAAAAGGGACATATCCGCCACCGGGACATCGTACTAAGCATGGCGTTTTTGGCGTTGTGCCACGCCCTGATTGAAGACACTATTTTGCTGAAGTTAATCGGCGGTGATTACTGGATTTTACTGGTATACCGCAGTATTATCAGCTTTTTAATCGTCATCATTTTAGGGCTGGTGGTCAATCGCTGTTCGGACAAAGTTTTTTACGCCATATTTTTTAAACAAAAGGACACATGCAGTTTTTTACACCGTATTTTTTAAACGAAAGCACACATACAGTTTTTTACACTGTATATTCTAAACAAAGGAAAAAATAATGCACATACTATGTATCGGCTGTGGCAACATGGCATCGGCTATGATTGGCAAATGGGTACAGCATGCGGTAACCATTACCACTGTATCGCCCAGTGGCAAAACCCCATTTGGCGACAAAATCGCCTCTTACACCGCCGTATCCGCCCTGCCCCATACGGATTTTGATTTCGTATTTTATATGGCAAAACCGCAGATGGTCACAGATATTTTGCCCCAATACACCCGCCTAAACCACAATACATGGGCAACGATAGCGGCGGGCGTCCCCATTGCCACATACAAAGCTATACTAGGGGAACACACCCCCATTATCAGAATCATGCCCAACACCCCCGCCCACATCGGCGAAGGGGTATGCCCTGCGTATACAAACGATACCCTAACCGACACGGTAAAAACCCGTATCGAATCGCTATTGTCGCCATTAGGGACATGGGGCTGGTTGCCATCAGAAGACGACCTGCACACGGTAACCGCTTTGTCGGGCAGCGGGGTTGCGTATATATACTACCTCATCGAGTGTATGGCACAGATTGCCACCACTATGGGGTTACCCGCACAACACGCCACCACATGGGCAATACAAACCGTTAGCGGGGCGGGCAAAATGGCACAACACAGTACGGACGATGTGGCAACCCTGCGACAAAAGGTAACCAGCCCCAACGGAGTCACCGCACAAGCCTTGCAAGTCTTGATGCAAGATAACCGCTTGCACCAGCTATTAAACGACACCATGCAGCAAGCGGTTATTCGATCCAAACAGCTATCAAAACACTCTCTATAACCTATTTTTTACGCATAAAATATGTCATTTACGCTATGTATTTGTTTTTTCACGAATTTAATATACCTGTTACAAAAAATACACTTGCATAAAAGCACATATATGGTTAATAATGCCACTACAGCAGGTGTTTCATGCACATGCTTTAGTTTCAAACAAGGTACATCAATAAGGATAACATCATGATTAACGCAGAACAACATCACACACACATAGCACACGACGAATCGGAACTACGCAAGCGGGCGATTAAATCCATTCGGGACAAGAAGGCTTTTCAAATACACTTAACTATATACATCGTGTTTTGTCTTGTCTTTGTATTCGTCGACTGGTTTGACAAGACTCCTAACACATTACAATGGGCGTGGTGGCCCATTCTTGGCTGGGGGGCTGGGGTGTTCTTTAACGGCTACAGTGTGTACAAATTAAAAAACAACGGCATCACCGAAACAGAAATCGCCGAAGAGATGCAGCGATTACAATAGCGGTTGCAACCGCTGAGGGCGATAGCCCGATGTGGTGCTCGATGCGGGGGAAGTGCGTGTGGTATTTTATCGTGCAAAGCACGGTAAAATCCACATTAAACGCACGGGGGGCAAAGCCCCCTAAACTCACGGACAAGCCGCAAACAATAGTCAACCCGTAAGTATTTCCCTTATGCAGGAAAATCGACTAAGCGGTACGAGGGGGCGATTCTTCCGCATCTATCCGCACCGCCCAGACCGACCAGCTCGAGTATAAAAGCGAATCCGATGACATCGCCACTGGCTTTTTGCACCAACTCAGCGGTGGCACATGCCGTGCCCCCCGTTGCCAGCAGGTCATCGACAATCAGGCATTTTGTCCCCTCGACAATAACCCCTTGTTGTATTTCCAATGTGTCTGTGCCGTATTCCAGTGCGTATTCGTGGGTGTATACTGCCCCCGGCAATTTGCCGGGCTTGCGTACCATAGTAAACGGCTTGCCCAGTGCCACCGACAACGCAGAAGTAGGCAAAAATCCACGACTCTCGACCGCAATCATCATATCGAAATCCACATCTTTTAACAACGCCCCCATTTGGGTCATAACCGCTTTCCAAACGATGGCGTCTTCAAACAGGCTGTTAATATCATAAAATAAAATACCCTCAATGGGAAAATCGGGAATTTTGCGAATGGCTCGTTTAATATCGACTGTCATAATAAAAAGTTCCTAATGTATATTTTACACACATATTTAAAACACAGCGGTTACAGACCCCACCGTATACCCATTACAATTGGTTATAGACGGTTGATAATGGCACATAAGGGCGTGTTTATCCTGTGCCGACAACGCCCCCACCTTTTCCAAGAGCCGCAACAATATCACATTGACCGCCCGGGCGGATCCATCGTCTACCTTGATGGCAATACCGATACCATATGCGGGCAACGCCGCCAAATACATCGCCTCTGCCCCGCCTTTGACAAAGGCTTTTTTGCCAAGTACAGTCATAACATCGGTACAACACTGGTTTGTGCCCGCCACCATAAACGGGTGTTTTGCCACCGCATCGGTCAAAGTCTTAACAGCGGTGGCAACCGCAGGGGGCAAACTGGCATCCGGGTCGGCAACACAGGCAAAACCATACGCCAAATGCCTCAGTGGCAACGCCCAAGTCGGTACCGAACACCCATCACGATCGCTAGGAGATGTCTGCATGTCATATCCGCAAATATCCCCCAAATGCTGGCGAATGTGGCGTTGTACGGGGTGCTTAGGGTGGATATACCCTTGCGTATCCCACCCCATTTTTTTGGCATAAATTAACATCCCCGCATGCTTGCCCGAACAGTTGTTGTGTAATGGACTAAACGCCCCGCCGCCGCCAACAACCGCATCAGCGGAGGGTCTGTGGGTGGGGGCGTGGATACCGCACTCTAAATCATCCACCGTCAATCCCGCCTTGTGCAAAATACTAGTAACGGTTGCCACATGTGCCGTCTCCCCCCGATGCGATGCACAAGTGATGGCAATTTCTGCATCGCTTAACCCGTATTGCTTGTGGGCATTCGACAATATCATCGGCAGGGCTTGGAATATTTTAACACTGGAGCGGGGATAGGTCGGCGTATCACAATCGCCCACCTGCTCCCGCACAGTGTCCGCCACATCGACAATAGCATACCGCCCCCGATGTAGAGATTCGACAATCCCCCCACGACTCACATGCACCAACACAGGATTTTCTACATGCGGTGTCTCGATTTTCTCAGATTCTGATGTATGTGTATCACAACCCATAAAAATTATGCCTTATATATAATACTAAAATATGCCCCAACTAAATCAGACCGACACACTGTAGCACCGTTGTTGTATTTACACAACTATTTTTTATATACAGTGCCGCAAAAAGTGCGAACCCGCAGCAAACAGATTCGCACTTTATATGTGTTCTCTTAAAAAATAAAATATCACGCTGCCCGGTGGCAATCGATATGTTTGCGTTTTTTGCGCCGCAGCATCTTAGCAGCCTTTTCAAGAGCCATTTCGAATGCGGTATACGCATCCGCAGAATCGCCGTGTGCGTCAACGGTTATGTGCTTGTTGACATGCACATGGACTTCTGCGATGAAACCTTGACCGCTTTTCTTTAACACCACACGGGCATCGGTTGCTTTTTTGAAGTATTTCTGAATCATGCGTTCCAGCCCCCCATCAATATGTTGTGGCAAGGCTGTACCCAGATCGACATTTTGACCGCTAATTTGTATTTTCATATTGGAGTTCCTTTCTTTAGTAATGTGATATGAAAAAATTTATTGGTTGATAATTCCTTGTTCTTGTTACTGCATAAGTATATCATATAGATTTTTATATGGATTGTATATATGTAGTGATACGCATTGACTTTTGTAAAAAAATAAGTATAATACGCATGAATTTAAACAACGGCATATAAAACAGGCATTTTTACCGACACATTGGCACATATGACTTATACCATACACACCCTTACAGCGTTTCATGTTGAGATGAATTATATATATGTTATCACCGAACAGGCGACGGGTAAGAGCGTGGTTATCGATGTGGCGGATGCCCAGCCTGTGTTGGATTTTTTGGGTAACGACAAGACTCTTGATACCATTTTATTAACCCATCACCACTGGGATCACACCGATGGAGTTGCCGCATTGGTGGCAAAAACTGGGGCAAAAGTTTTGGGCAACGCCCTCGATGCGAATCGCTTGCCCCCCCTTGATGTGGCGGTGCAGCCCGCCGATACAGTAACCCTAAACGGCAATTTGCCCGTACACATTTTACCCACCGATGGGCATACCATCGGGCATATAGCATTTTACATGCCGACCTTAGGGGCGGTATTTGTCGGCGACTTATTGTTTGTACTGGGCTGTGGGCGTATGTTCGAAGGCACCCCAGAAATGTTTTTCGCCAGCATCCAACGGATTAAAGCCCTGCCCCCAGAAACTTTAATGTATGTGGGACACGAATACACCGCATCGGCGATTCGCTTTGCCGAATCCGTATGCCAAGACATCGGCAAGACCAACCTAAACGCCACATACATAAACGCCCTAAAACAAAAAGTCGTAAACAAACACCACACCTCCCCTGCCCCTCTGGCTATGGAGTGCGAAAACAACCCGTTCATGTGGGCAAGAACCCCTGCAGAATTTTGGCAGTACAGAGAAAAACGCAACACCTTTTAAGGGGCGGCGGCGGGGGCTGTGTGCCTATCGCTAAAAACGGATTTAACAGGCAGAAAATCACATGATGGGTTCACAGGCGTTGACCAGCCACTCGTAAACTTCCCTGTCCGCATCGTTGTCGAAGAATGGGGACAGTTTCTTCCATACGCTGTTGTGGTAATCGTTTAGCCAGTCTTTTTCGATTTCCGTCAACATATTCGGCTCTATCAAACGGTTATCGATGGGGCACCAAGTTATATTTTCCCATGCCAACCACTCCCCATCGCCCACCGGTTGGGCGATGGCTAGGTTTTCGATGCGAATCCCGTAGGCGTCCCGTTTGTAATATCCCGGTTCAATACTTAAAATCGCCCCTGCTTGTATGCCGGAGATACCCTTAGGTCCCATACTAAATGGACCTTCATGTACATTCATCGCACAGCCGACCCCGTGTCCTGTGCCGTGTGCAAAGTTTTTACATTCGGCTAATAAAAACTGGCGGGCAATACCGTCTAGTGTTTGCATGGAAATGTTTTTGGAAAACTTGGTACGGTGTACGGCGATAAGCCCTTTTAACACCAAAGTATAATCGTGTTTTTGTGCCTGTGTCGGGGTGCCGATACAAACAGTACGGGTAATATCGGTGGTGCCGTCCGTGTATTGGGAACCACTGTCGAGAACATACAATCCGTTTAACGGCTTGCCGTGTTTATGAAACGGTAAGGCGGTGTCCTTTTCCACTCGATAATGACAAATACTGCCGTTGCCGGCAAAGCCCGAAATGGTATCGAAACTTAAATCCCGAAACTCTTCGGCTGCCGACCTAAAAGCGTATAATTTTTGTGCATTTGTCCATTCGTCTTGTTCTGTGTAGGGGGTGGTGTCGATCCAGTGTAGCATCCGTACCATGACAATACCGTCCCGTACATGGCATTGACGCATCGAATCTTGTTCCCAGACATTTTTAAAGGCTTTTTGCGTATATGCGGTGTCTTGCCACCCTACCACTTTGGCGGTAATGTTATCTATCAAGCCACACGAGGTAAACCGTTTGTCGACGGCAACCGTCCCCGACAACGCCTGTATATCGGCAATAAAATCGCCCATAGGTTTTACGGTAACCGTATCGCCCACATGGTTTACCAAGATATCGCTTATCTTTTCCGCTTCCATATACAAGCAGGCATGTCCTTGTTTGTCGACCACCGCATAAGACAGCACTACTGGATTAAACGGTATATCGTTGCCCCGTATATTAAACGCCCACGAAATGGCACAGCACATGGTCATAATGGTATAATCCGCCTTGTACGCCGCTAACGCATTGCCAATATTGTGTAGTTTCTCCGTATGCGACACCCCGGCAACCACCATCGGGTGTACCCGTACGGCACCAGTGGGAGGGGGCGGCTGGTCGTGCCATAGCCCATCGATAGGGTTTTTAGACAGCGGCACCATAGTAATATCGTGGGTTTTACATGCTTTTTGATACAACGCCAGCTGCATCGGCGTAAACAACCAAGGGTCATAGGCAATCACATCGCCGGCTTGATATACCTGTGCTATCCAATCATAAGGAGTGGTGTCGACAGTCGATACGATTGTGTATATGTCTTGATGGATTTGTGCCTCCGCTTGGATAGTGTACCTGCCATCGACAAACACCGCCGAAGTATCCTTATTTTGCGACACAACCACCTGTCCCGCCGATCCGCTAAACCCGGTCAGCCACCACAAGCGTTCCGCACACGGGGGCAAATACTCCCCTTGAAACGCATCGGTGCGATTCATAACAAATGCGGTATAGGTGTTATCCGCTAACCACTTCCGCAAGCCCTGCGTCCGTTGCACAGGGGCATTGCCCATCGTCAAACCATAATCCATAATTTTTTCCTCTCTTCTGTCTCTGTTGTCTCTGTCGGTTTTTTCCCCGTCTGTCGGTTATGTTTTTTGCAAGGTCAAAGTCCCCCAATCGTTGTCCGCATATGTACGAATAACCCTGCACCCCAATTGGGTATATGTGTTTTGCACTGTGGGACATTGTTCAACGGTAAAGCCCGACAGCACCATATACCCCCCATCCGCCACCACCGCCACAAAAGCGACCGTCATATCTATTAACGGTTGTGCCAATATATTCGCCAGTAGCATATCATAAGGAGCATGGGTTTGTACAGTCGAATTTTCCACCCCACAACAGGACAGCACAGGGATATGTACACGGTTTTCGGCAATAATACTTTGTGCCACCGCTACGGCTTTTATGTCCTTATCACAGGCGATAACCGATACGCTTTCATATATGGTATTATAATACTTTTTTGCCGCTACCGCCAAAATGCCGGTGCCGGTGCCTACATCGATGAGGTTTATATGGGGTTTGTCAAACCGCACGGCTTGCATCGCCCGTAAACACATAGCGGTCGTGTAGTGCGACCCGGTGCCGAACGCTTGTTCCGCCCGTACCCGTACGCCTATTTTGTCGTTGGGCACAGCCCCAGTATACAACGGCTGATAGACAAAAAAATCACCGATAACAATAGGGGCGGAGTCCCGTTGGTTTTTGCCTACCCAATCTGTGTTGGAAATACAGCTGATAGCCATTTCAAACACTTCCCCCCATACGCTGGTAAGGGTTTGTAATCTGGTGCTTATATCGACCGTATCGGGGGGCGTATGGGTGAATATATCCGCATAAAACTTATCGATATTTTCAAGCCCATCGTCGAATCTGCGAAACCCGGAGCCATAGCCTATATCGACAAAAAAATCCGCTACCACTTCGGCAATGGCAAAATCGGGACATAGTATACTGATACGATATACGGGGCGTTCTGTCACCACATTTACACGCTTTCGACAAAGGTCGCCATGACTTTTTTGATGCCCGCATGGTCAAAAGCAATGGTCACATAATCCCCATCGACAGCCTGTACCGTACCCATACCAAATTTTTGATGAAAACACCGCTCGTTGATAGCAAAGCCCGATTCCCCGTCATCTTGTGCGGACATAACACAAATTTGTGGACTAGAATCCGTATCAGAATACCCGTTGTTATAGCCGTTAAAGCGGGGCATATGCTGTATGTCTACACTGTCGTTGGGCAAGCATTGCAAAAATCGACTGGGCTCGTTATTCGTCCACGACCCATGCACAAGACGAGAGGTGGCAAACGATATGTGACAGTATTTTTTCGCCCGGGTAATGCCCACATAGGCAAGCCGCCGCTCTTCTTCCAGTCCCTTGTCGCCCAATTCGTCGAGACTGCGTTCCGATGGAAACAGTCCGTCTTCCCAGCCGACCAAAAACACCCGGTCGAATTCCAAGCCTTTGGCGGCGTGTAAGGTCATAATCGACACGCTATCGTCCGTGCTGACATCGTCCGCATCCATGTGCAGGGCGATATGTTCCAGATACCCGCCCAAGTTTTGAAACGATTGCATCGCCGAAGACAATTCCCGGATATTGTCGACACGGGACGGGGCTTTTGGGTGTTTTGACTGTTGCCAATACGCCATATATCCAGAATCGTCTAGTAGGGTCTTTAGGGTGTGTATATGGGCGTTTTCCGTTTCCGTATCGCCCGCCATTTTTCGCCACTTTGCAAATGAGTCGATAGCATTTTGCAAAGCGGTTTTTGCCCGTTTGGGCAAATCATCGCCCTGTACAATGTGCAGTGCACAATCGTATAAACAGATGCCTTTTGCCCGTGATAGGGTATGCAACGCCTGCACAGTCGCCTTGCCAATACCCCGGGCGGGTTTATTGATAATGCGGTCGAACGCTAGGTCGTCTTGCTTTTGATACACCACCCGCAAGTATGCCACCACATCACGAATTTCTTCCCGTTCGTAAAATTTCGCCCCGCCAATGACTTTATACGGCATGTTTATTTCAAAAAAGCGTCTTTCAAAGGCTAGTGTCTGATACCCCGCCCGTACTAGCACCGCCATATCTGCGTATTTTTCGCCTTTTGCTTGGGCGTTTTCGATAATTTGCGATACTTGTACCGCCTCCGCATCGCCATCGTATGCGGCACTGATGCGGACTTTCTGCCCATCGCCTATATCCGTGTACAGGTTTTTACCCAAGCGATGTTTGTTGTGTGCTATTAACGCATTAGCGGTATTTAAAATATGGGCGGTCGATCGGTAGTTTTGCTCCAAACGGATAACAGTAGCATTGGGAAAATCCGCTTCGAATCGCAAGATATTTTCCACATCCGCCCCCCGCCAACCGTAAATCGATTGATCGTCATCGCCCACACAGCAAATATTCGCCCGCATCGTCCCGTGTGTGTCATAGCGATGCGACAACAAGCATAACCACTTGTATTGGGCGGTGTTGGTGTCTTGGTATTCGTCGACCAATATGTATTGAAACCGCTGTTGGTATGTGGACAAAATGTCCGGGTGGTTTTGAAATATCTGTACCACATATAAAATCAGATCGCCAAAGTCGACGGCGTTTAATTGTTGCAACCGCTGTTGATAGCGTACATACGCCTGTTGCAAGTGTCCATTTGCCAAGTTGCCAACCATGTCGAGGGACACCGCATCGGGGGGCAACGCTTTATCTTTCCACCGTTGTATGTGGGCAATCATGTTTTTTGCCGGGTATTTGTCTTTGTCGACGCCTAAATCCAGTAAAATATCTTTTAGGATCCGCACTTGATCCGCATCGTCGAGAATGGTAAAGGCACTTTGTAAGCCGACCAATCCCGCATGTTTGCGTAAAATCCGCAAGCACAAATTGTGAAAAGTCCCCAGCCAGATACCCGACAGCTGTCCGGTCAATTTTTCCACTCGGTGTCGCATTTCTGCCGCCGCTTTGTTGGTAAAGGTTACACACAGAATTTGATACGGTGCCGCCCGCCGTAAATACAGTATCTGGGCAATACGAGTGGTCAGCACACGGGTTTTGCCCGTACCCGCCCCCGCCAGCACCAAATACGCCCCATCGATAGACATCACCGCTTGTTTTTGGGCATCATTGAGCCCCCGTATCCAATCGGGGGCATGCGGGTCTAAATCTTGCATATCTGATGTATGCGGGGACATATCCATAGCTTGCGGCGGTGCTATAGGGGGGACATGTCCGTACGCATCGAGTACATCGGACGGTATATCAGGCGGGGTATCATCTATATCCATAATACGGGTTATATCCTTTCTTGTTCTCGGCTATCACAGACCACATCTTTATAGGCAATCAACACATCATTTTCGTGTAAAATTCCCAGCATCTTACGGCTGTCATCGACGACCACAAACACCGTGTCTTTATGCAGTTGGTACAGCGGTAAAATACAATCCAAATTGGTATCAGCGGTAACACATTGGGGTGCCGTATCCATAATATCAGACAGGGCGATACTATCGTCTTTATGGCTATGAAACGCATATGTCCCCATAGTGTACAGGCTTATTTCGCCGATGAGGACATCGTCTTTATCGACCACAAACACCCGCCCCAACGGCGAAGTAATTAGGGTATCCCGTACGGTTTGCACACTGTCCGTATCCCGCACTTGGCAAAAGTCGACTGCCATTAAATCCCGTGCCATAATCTCACGGGCGTAAATGTTGTCTGTGGATCCAGATAAGTCCATACCCATCGTTTCCAATTGGTGGACAAACACGGATTTTACCCCCATGCGTTGTAGTACCCGGGCGGCAACAAGCGTACTTATCATCACCGATAACGACAACGAATAATTGTGCGACAGTTCAAATATAACAAATATAGCGGTTACCGGTGCCCCGACAACAGTAGCAAACAACGCCCCCATACCCGCCATAGAATACGCCGTATACGCATGCCCCACATCGACACCAAAATACCCCATAATGGCAATCAGCACACTGCCAAAAAACCCGCCAAACAACGCCCCGATAAACAGTGCGGGAAAAGTCATACCGCCCCCACCGCCAAAGCCAAGCGTCAGCAATGCCGATACAAACTTGGCACACATTAAAGCCCCCAGTACAAATACGCTTAACGACCCCGCCAAAGTCACATCGGTGGCAAAATATCCGGTGCCTAACACTTGTGGGAACACAAGGGCAATCAAACCGACCCCGAATCCGCCCACCGCCGGCGATATGGCTTTGGGAATCCGCATACCCGCCCGCACAGACTCGACCGTGTCCAAGCCGTGTATAAACGCCCGTGCCACAAATGCCGACAACACCCCCAAAATAACAAACAGCGGTACTTCCGCAAAGCCTACACCGCTCAAACCATCGAGGGAAAACCCCGAATACTCCCCGTATATAAAATTGGTCACCAAAGTGCCAGAAACAGACGCTACCACAATCGGCAACACATACGATATGGCATATGAGCCGACAATCAATTCCGTAGCAAAAAACATCCCCGCCATCGGGGCGTTTAAACTGGACCCCACAGCCGCCGCTACCACACAGCCCAAAACCGTACGACCGTGCCGTTGCGGGATTTTTAGCACATCCAGGACATAGGCGGTTAATCCCCCTACCAAATGCACAATCGGTCCCAAACTGCCGGCACTGCCCCCGGTGCCCAAAGTTACCGAGTTAATCACAAACGACCAAAAAGTTTTACTGGGGGTCATAGCGTGTTTTCTCCGTACCGCTAAGGCAATCACATCGCCCATACCTTGTAACACTGTCGGGGCAAAAATGTATTTTATAACCCCGACAATCAGCCCGCCAACAGTGGGAACAAGCACTATGTACCACGGGGCAAAATCCGATATATTGGCAACAAAATTTAAACTGTCGCCCCTAAAAGTAAGGTGCGTTATCATATCCAAACTAAATCGGAACACAACCCCAAACATGCCCGCCACACACCCCAAAAAGATAGCAAGCACAATCAGGTTGGTATCCTGTGATACGGTCAACGCCCGGTAAATTTTATTGTGGGTTTTTATCATAATTCCTTGCACATTTTATGTATTGCATATATAGTAGCACAAATATAACCTGTTAAACAAGTAGGACTGGGAAAAATATTTCGTATGAGATGGTACTCACATAAAAAATTATTACAGCTGGTGGCAATGGCTGTGGTGTGGTGTGTGCTGCTGACATCGTCTGTCCGTGCCAACGATGACGAACAGCGGGATCCATTCGAAAAATTCAACCGCCCGGCGTTTGCAGTAAACATGTTCTTCGATCGGATGCTGTTAAAACCGCTTGCCAAGACATACAGAACTGTAGTCCCCAAATCTTTTCGTATACCGCTAGAAAATTTTATATCGCAGTTTTCCTACCCGGTTTCGGCTTTTAACTATGTATTACAGGGGGATTTTAAAAATGCGGGTAACAGTGTGGTACGGCTTTCTGTAAACATGATTTTAACTATGGGCATGGGGCATGTTCCCATAGGCGACACCCCCTATGTGCCTCAAAATGCCGACAGCAGCATGGCACAAGCGGGGGTCGGATCCGGTCCCTATTTGGTGTTACCATTTTTGGGAAACAACATGGTACGAGGATATGCAGGACAGATTGTCGATGGCAAAGTGCAAGGCACATTGACGGCGAAATACATAAGCCCCCCTACTTTCGCTGTGTTGCAGACCCCTACTTTCACCTTGTTACAGATGTTAGTTGGTCGGGCAAAAATTTTAGACGCATCGGAAGAATTTGAAAAAACCTCCCTAGACTATTATGCGACTGTCCGTTCGGTTGTTATACAACGCTCCGATTCATACGAAGAAACCGCTCCTTTTGACGATTTTTCCGACTTTGATTTTTCTGAGTAAATTTTACACACATATTCTTATACCTATCCTTTTGGTCAGGTACTATTGTGGTTTGGATTACTTTTTTTGGGTGCCTACACCCTTATATTCTGCCACAGTTGTTTGATTTAGGTGTTTACGAAAAAGACGGCTGGTATGAATAATCCTTACGATGTCTATGTTTTTATCCATCGGATTTTGTACATAACAAATATAATATTTTTGGCGTGTCTTTTTATCACCTACAAGAAACCTACGCATACCCTGTCTTATATGCCGAATTGGTATGTCGATCTGATTGCCCATAGCCGGCATTGCCGACAATTTTTCAAATGCAGATTCTAAAACTTAACGATACACCCGCCATTGCTCATAATCAAATGTTTGAATGGTATAGTTTCTAATTTCTGCCAAGTCTCTCAAGCCCGATGGCTTAATGTTGTATCCTTTTTCCAACACTGTCTCAAGCACTCTTTGGCTGTTTTAATATTTCATCGCCGAGCCGTTCTACTGCGTCAAACAAGTCTTTTGTACTTGCAAATGTCAATGAGTCTTCTTTTAAACCCTGATTCAATGCGTCCAATAATGCTTTCATCCTATCCGCTTGTTGTTCATAAGTCTCACAAGTATTTTGCGTTTGTGTCCATATGTCTCTCAACTCTTGTATGTTGTAATCAGGTTCACTCTTAAGCACGCCTTGCATCCACAATTCGCCCCGTTGCTGTTTGCCTAAAGTGTCTAAGTACTGTTGTGCGTATGGCATGGCTTCAATCCTTATAAGTACAATTACCTCGTACACATATTGTATCACAGTTTTTAAAGTATGTACAATTTTTTTATGTGACGGTAAAAATATCATGTGTGTGTTTTCAGTTTTTCATGTTTTTGGTCAGCATAGGCAAGTGATATAGTAAGAATGCTATGTTTAATCCCATTAAGCCAAACACTTTAAACCATACCCAAGTTTGTTCCGAAAACGACCGCCAGACGATTTCGTTGGCAATCGCCGCAACCACAAACAATGCCACCGCCCGCAAAGTTAAAATCCGCCAGTATGTATCGTCCATTTCAAAAGCACCACCCAGCAAGGCTTTTAACGGGTCTTTGCCCCGCAGGTGCATGCCTAGTAAAATAGCCGCCAAAATCAGCGATGCAATGGTCGGTTTCATCTTAATAAAGGTCGCATCGCCACTCAACAAGGTCAAGCCGCCAAATATACCCACCAACACAGCGGTTAAAATGTGCATCATTGGCGGTTTTTTGTTCTTGTGCCACATAATCGGTACAACGATTAAAGACGCCAACAACAACACGCCAGTCGCAAACAGTATGCCTTTGAAAATGTAGGCAATAACAAACAATAATAATGGCATATATTCGATAATCATGTGTATGTTTCCTTATACTTTTTGAGTCTAGGGGGCTTCGCCCCCCGTGCGTACAATGTGGATTTTACCGTGCTTCGCACGACAAAATACCACACGCACTTCCCCCCGCATCGAGCACCACATCAGGCTACCGCCCTCAGCGGTTGCAACCAGAGTCTAGGGGGCTTCGCCCCCCGTGCGTACAATGTGGATTTTACCGTGCTTCGCACGACAAAATACCACACGCACTTCCCCCCGCATCGAGCACCACATCGGGCTACCGCCCTCAGCGGTTGCAACCAGAGTCTAGGGGGCTTCGCCCCCCGTGCGTACAATGTGGATTTTACCGTGCTTCGCACGACAAAATACCACACGCACTTCCCCCCGGCTCTGCACCACATCGGGCTACCGCCCTCAGCGGTTGCAACCGCTTTTAACCCAATCTTAATGTACACAGTCATTACTGTCAATACCCATTAGGGCGTTGGCGAAGTCCATCGGCTCAAAAGCGTTTAAATCGTCTATGGTTTCGCCCACACCGATGGCGTGTATGGGCAATTTATAGCTATCGGCGATGTGTACCAATACGCCGCCTTTGGCGGTGCCGTCTAGCTTGGTCATAATAATGCCAGACACCGCCACGCAGTCTTTAAAGTGTGCCACCTGATCAAGGGCGTTTTGTCCGACCGTGCCGTCCAGTACAATCACCGTATCGTGCGGAGCATCGGGCAGCCGTTTTTTAATCACCCGCTGTACTTTTTGCAATTCGTCCATCAGGTGCTGTTTATTGTGCAGCCGCCCGGCGGTGTCCAGTAAAATCACATCGACGGCATTGTCTAAGCCTTTGCTGATGGTTTCATATGCCAACGCCCCGGCGTCTGCCCCCTCATGTTTATAGACGATGTCCGCCCCTGCCCTGTCCGCCCACACCCGCAACTGTTCCACTGCCGCCGCCCGAAAGGTATCCCCCGCCCCTAACAACACGGATTTCCCCATCTGCGTATAGCGATGTGCCAATTTGCCAATAGTGGTGGTCTTTCCCGATCCGTTTACCCCGACCACCATAATAATATGCGGGCGGCTATCGCCCAGTGTCAACGGCACACATACAGGGCGTAACACCGATTCGATTTGTTCGGCAAGGGCAACCTTAATGTCCATATCTGAAATATTTTTATCGAAACGGGTTGCGGCGATATTGTGGCTAAACCGTTCCGACAGTGCCACCCCCATATCGGACATAATCAAAATATCCGATAAATCCTGTACCGCATCTGCATCCAGTTTGCGTTTGGTAAACACGCCGGATATACTGTCGCCGATTTTGCTCGACGATTTGTGTAAACCGGCAAACAGCCGTACCGCCCAACCGCTGTTTTTCTCAGGCGGGGCAGGCGTGTATTGTTCGCTGATATTTTCATCGGTTATCGGCGATTCGGAGTCGCTGGTGTCAATGAGTTCTGAGGGTTCTGAGGGTTCTGAGGGTTCTGGTTTCACAACAAGGGAGTCATCGCCCACTTGTGGGGAGGCTAATGCGGATTTTTCCGTTTTATCGGTTTTTTTAAACCATTTTAACATTGCCGTATTCCTCACATAGCCCGTTGATACGCAGTAGGTACAACTTTACCCACCAAGCCGGTACCGTTTGTGCGGACAATCCGTACGGCTGTGATAGTTCCCTCAGCTACTGCCTTGCCCTCGATGTGTACGGGGGCATAATTGGGGGCGTGTCCCGTGTTGTTTTTTTCCACCAATACGGATTGCACCGTCCCCAGTAAAGACTGAAAAAACGCCGATTGTATAGTAGCACTCATATCTCGTAGCCGTTTTGCCCGTTTTTTCCGTATGTGCATAGGGACTTGGTTGGGAATGCGGGCGGCGGGGGTGCCGGTGCGGGCGGAGTACGGGAACACATGCACCCACACAATCCCACAGGTACGGATAATATCCAAAGTATTTGCAAACATAGCCTCTGTTTCTGTGGGGAAGCCGACAATAATATCCGCCCCGATGGCTATGTCTGGTCGACTCGTCCGCAACCGCTCGATAAGGACAATACTCTGCTCCCGGGTATGACGACGAGCCATGCGTTTTAAAATCATCGTATCCCCCGATTGTAACGACAAGTGCATATGGGGCATAAGGCGGGGCTCTGTGGCAATGACTTGCAATAAATCCTCATCGATCTCGATACAATCTATCGACGATATACGCAAGCGGGGCAAATCCGGCACCAAGGCAAGCAACCGCCGTACCATCTGTCCCAGTGTGGGCGATCCGGGCAGGTCTTGCCCATATGAAGAAATGTCTACACCGGTGAGTACCACTTCTCGATACCCCGCAGTAACCAGCGATTGTACTTGCGACACAATTTCCCCCAAAGCCACAGAGCGAGAATTGCCCCGCCCATAAGGAATAATACAAAATGTACAGCGGTGGTTACAGCCGTTCTGCACCTGAATAAACGCCCGGGTATGCCCGTTAAAACCCGTCACCATATGGGTGGCAATGTGTTGTACTTCCATAATGTCATTGACTTTGACTTTTTCCATATCACCGACAAACGGATTGACAAAATCCGTATAGGTTTGTGGCTGCATTTTTTCGGTGTTGCCGATCACTTTGTCGACTTCGTCCATACGGGCGAAATCGTCCGCATGTACTTGGGCGGCACAGCCCGTTACGACAATTTTTGCCGTTGGGTTTTGCCGGCGAAGTTTGCGAATAGATTGGCGGGCTTGCCGTTCCGCCTCTGCCGTTACCGCACAGGTATTGACAATAATGGTATTGTCTAAACCGGCTCGCTCAGCATGGTCCCGCATAACTTGTGATTCGTAAGCGTTCAAACGACAGCCAAAAGTTACCACTTGTACACCTTTATGGGTCATGCGGGTGCCTCATATGTCACCACGCCCCGAAACGCTGTACTGTAAGAACCTATCATATCCACCCGTTGGTCGGGCTTTACCCGAATGTGTAAATCGCCCCCGTCCAAAGTAACTCGTAAGGTGTTTTCGGTTAAACCCTGATGAAAACAAGCAACCGCCGCCGCACAAGCCCCGCTGCCACACGCCATAGTCACCATACCGCCCCGCTCCCACACCCGCATCCGTATGTGGTTACGGGATATAACGGTAACAAATTCTACATTTGTCCGCTGTGGAAATATGGGGTGGTGCTCGATAAATGCCCCCACCTTCGGCACATCAAGCGATTCACAATCCGCCACCACACAGACAAAATGCGGATTGCCCATATGTACACAATAGCCCGTGTAATCGGTGCCCGCACAGGTAAGCGATACTTGGGTGGTATCCATAGGCTGGGACAAGGGAATATCCGCCCACCCGGTTTTGTACTGCCCCATGTCGACACAAATAAAATCGCCGTTGGAAAGCGTATGGTCTTTGGCACAGGGCAAAATAGCAGCGATGGTTTCAACAGTGCATATGTCCATATCGTTTTCCGCCATAATCAAAGACGCCACACAGCGGGTTGCGTTGCCACAAGCCCCCGCCTCAGACCCATCACAATTATAAATACCCATAAAAATATCCGCTTTATGGGAGTCCCGCAACACTATAATTTGATCACAGCCGACCCCAAACCGCCGATGGGCAATGTGCCGCATAAACCGGCAATCTGTGGGAATATGGGCATAGCGAGCGTCCAATATGACAAAATCATTACCCAATCCGTGCATTTTTAAAAACTGTATATCCATGTACACATTTATACCTGTAACAAAGACAAAAAACAAGCGGTTAATTGTATAAGAGGATGCCCCGTATAAAACACCTTTCGGGCAGGGAGCGATTGTCCAAAAAAATCCCCCTGCACAAGTCAAGGGGAAAAAGTTACGAAACAATATCAATGAAATAGAATTAGGGCGGTATACAATTTCCCCAATCCAAGTTTGACACAAAATTAACATAACAATTTCAGTCAGAGACTTCAATAAACCACACTATGAAAGGCGTTACATTAACTTCATATCCACCCTCTCTACTGTAAAATGACATAATGGGTCATTACATCAAGTCGGAATCCAATATAATCAATCTGTTATAACGAACCCCACACAGACAATATGCCAGCAACGAAAACATATGTCAATTATTTTTTTCATAAAATTTTTTGCACTGTAAATCATTTACATTGTTTTATACTAGGTGGTTACCAAAAAATATGCCATAAAGTCATAAAAGACAACGATTACAATGTGGTTACATAAATAAAAAATATGTTTTCCATTGATAGGCTATGAAAAAAAATAACATTATTGCCGTGTACTCGATTCTTTTTAATTAACAGATTGTTACATAAATTCTCTGCAGCGTATATTTTTCATATTTTACCCATATGGCGATTCGATGGGGTACATGCTATGGTATTGGATGTTGTCTATATAGTCGATGCGGTATGTGTATAATCGCCCTTTTGCCGTTGAACGCCAGTTTTCAAGGGGTTTTTTCATAAAACGGGGGTTTATAATACTTATAATTATTACACGATATTATACAGCCATTAAAATAAATGTTGACTCTATACTTTATATCTGTTATGGTGTGTTTAAGGTTGGCTTTATAAACCGTCGACCGATTCTTAAGTATTTATTAATTGTTATATATTCTTGAAAGGAAGTTCTCATGAAAACAATGAATCTTAGCGTCCTGTTGGATGGAAAATGGCGTTCTGTGGATATTTTCACTGATAAGCATATCTTGTTGGTGGGTGTGCCGGGGGCGTTTACCCCTGGTTGCGAATCGCAGTTGCCTAGTTTTATGAAGGCGTATAACGAGTTTAAGCAAAAAGGCTTTGACGAGGTGTATTGCCTGTCGACCAATGATCCGTGGGTGATGCGTGCATGGGCAAAGCACATGGGCGTAGGCGATGGTGTCAAGGTCGTGTCCGATGGCAACGGTGCCTTTAGTGATAGCAACGAGCTGTTGTCGGATTTCAGCGGTCTTGAGCTTGGCGTACGATCAAAATCCTATGCGATGATTATCAGAAATGGTACCATTCTGCACACCGGTTACGACAAAGAGGCGTACGCAGAACCGGTATTAAAACACTTGTCTCGCAGCCATATATAATAGCTCTGCTGCGGATTTTTAAAATGGATCGCCAACTGTATGGTTGGCGTGTCCATTTGCTTAGCTCGCTGTTTTTGATGGGGGACGCCCCCATCGACAAAACCGTGATGTCCGCTGGTGTGTCTGTGGCTTTTATATGATATACTGCACACGGCTTAAAAAGATATAGACATTATTCGTTATATATGTTATATTATATCTAGGTCGATGTTTTCACTTTTCGGCTGGTTCTTATTTTTTCGTGTTGTTGTTATATTCTTAAAGGAGAAGTCTTATGAAAACAATGAATCTAGATGTCCTATTGGGCGACGCATGGCAGTCTGTGGATATTTTTACCGATGCACATATTGTGCTGGTGGGCATACCGGGTGCATTTACCCCCGCTTGCGAATCGCAGTTGCCCGGTTTTATACAAGCATATGACACCCTTAAACAAAAGGGCTTTGACGAAGTATACTGCCTATCGACCAACGACAAGTGGGTGATGCAGGCATGGGCAAAACACATGCACACAGGCAATAGCGTCAAAATGGTATCCGATGGCAACAGCACTTTTAGCCAAGACAACGACCTGTTGTTCGATGTGAGTCGTCTGGGGCTAGGCATGCGATCCAAACGCTATGTCATGATTGTCAAAAATGGCACCGTACTACACAGCGGCTATGACGATGACGCATATATAGAACCGCTGCTAAAATACCTATCCAGTAGCACCACATAATACACAATGTATCACTGTGGATTTTCGAAATGGATCGCCAACCATATGGTTGGCGTGTCTGTTCGTTCGACCCGATGTTTTTGATGGGGGGCAAAAAAATACCGATCGCCCCGCCGTAAGGTAATACAGGTAGCAACCCCAGCGACAAAAACCGTCATATCCGCAGATCCAGACAGCACCAACACCCACTCCCCCCAACTCTGGTCATACCACTGCCCCACAGGCGTAGCATCCCCAAAAGACACAATCCGCTCGATTCGCACACCGTGATAAACAAGCACATCGTCAAATATCTCCCCCGCATCAACAGGCAAGTCCGATATATCATATAGGTTTTTCATCATACGAATAGTATACATTGTTTGTGTGGTAAGGCAAGCTAGATAGGCAAAAATCCCAAAAGGTAATAGACTCTTCCCATAACACCTTGAACATACATATAACATGTGGTACACTGCACGAAATATTACTTGAGGGAAATTAAAAATGCTTTATTCGTTGCGGGATTTATTGGCAACTTATAACAGGGGGTATATTGCTGAACGCCCTGTGCGGTCTGGTTTCGAGAATTTCTTGTCTGATCTTATACAATACCAACGGGCTATAAAAACGGCCCATGCACAACAAGAAAGCGAAGAGCACATCAAAGGTATCTTTAAAAATTTTTTGCAACAGTGCCTCGATACGAAAAACAATTCGTATGTTTCCGTAAACACTGCTGAGTACATAGATTTAGCCATTTTTAAAAATGATATTCCCGAAGTTTTGTTCGAATTTAAACGCCCGCAAAATCCCGAAATGGTAACTGTACGAGATTTTAATCGCAAAGCGTTACACGAATCCATCGCCTATTTTTATCATCAAAAAATGCACGGCAATTTAAAAATAAAGCATGTTATTATCACCGATGGGACGCAATTTTTCTTTTTTGACGCTCGAACATTCGGACATAAGGATTTAGAAAAATTGTGTTTTGATTTTTATCGAGACAAATTGTATATCGCCAACAAACAAGCACTATATGATACCCTTAAAAAAACCATACAGGACAATGACACCATAGATTTTTATAGACATTGTCAAGATTTTGATATTTCGCATTTTGCCAATTGGGCAAACAAAAACCCTGTTGCCAATATGGATTATAGCAGCAAAGATACATTTCGTATGATTCAATTATACAAAGTATTCCACAGCGATTTTTTACTGTGGCAATATAATCCGGTAGATTCGAACCAGTTAAACAAGACATTTTATAACGAATTGCTATACATTTTAGGACTGCAAGAAAAAACCGTCAAAGGTACGACCACTATTGCCCCCACAAACAAAGATGGTGGATTAATCACGGAGGTTTTGCACAAAATAAAATCTGAAACTTCTCTTAATCCGTCTGATCATTTGGACAAGGCTTTTGGTTTAATCACCGCATGGTTGAATCGTATATTGTTTTTAAAGCTATTCGAAGGGCAATTGGTGGCTTTTAATGACAACGATACAGATATAAAATTTATGGGATCGGATAAGATAGCTGATTTCGACACACTAAATACACTGTTTTTTGATATTTTGGGCACACCCGTAGCGGACAGACGAGAAAAATACAAAGGTATGAACAATATACCCTATTTAAACAGTTCACTTTTTGAAAAAGCCCCCGTCGAACAGGAAACAGGCATTTTAATTTCCAATATTCCCGATGATTGTGCAATGGGTATACTGGGCAATTCTGTATTGAAAAACCGAATCGAGTATTCTACCCACAAACCGCAAAAAACCTTAAAATATTTATTGGATTTTCTCGATGCCTATGATTTTGCGTCCACATATACGACCGATGTTGTCAAGGACGATACACCAGAAATTATAAACTCTTCGGTTTTAGGGTTGATTTTTGAAAAATTAAATGGCTATCAGGACGGTTCGTATTACACCCCCGGGCATATCACCGAATACATGGCGGAACAAAGTATCAATCGGGCGGTGGTGCAAAAGTATAATGTGGCTTTTGGCTGGGATTGTAACGATATGCAGGAGGTCAAAAATCATATGGGCGGGGTGCAAAAATTTACGGATTATCAAAAATATACTCGGGGTATCGATTCGCTAACAATTTGTGATCCAGCGGTGGGATCGGGACATTTTTTAGTGTCTGTGTTAAACCATATTATCGCTTTAAAGTCTTATTTGGGGCTGTTGTGGGACGGCAAAGACAAAATACACGATACGGTAGCAGTGTTTAATGATGTGTTGCACATTTATTATCAAGACGATAAACCGTTTACATATAAACGCCATGATCGCAACACCCATCAATTACAACAGGTAATTTTCGCAGAAAAAAAACGCATTATTGAAAACGGGTTATTTGCGGTGGATGTGAATCCGAACTCTGTAGAGATATGTAAATTAAGGCTGTGGATCGAGTTGTTAAAACATACATATTACTATGCCGATGGCACTATGGAGATTTTGCCGAATATCGACATCAATGTCAAATGTGGCGATTCGCTAATAAGTAAATTCCCCCCCAAAGTGGGACAATCGGTTTTTGGCGATACCCCCACGCCAGCACAAAAACAAAATATTATCAAGTTTAGAAAATTGGTACACGACTATATTAACACCTATGGCAAACAGCAAAAGGCAGCAATAAAACAACAAATTGATAATGTAAAACAAGATATTATTAATACTATCGACAACAGGCTGGTTGTCGACACCGCCGATACAGACCTGATACAAGCCATTGAAGCCCAAAAGAAAAAATTCAAACAGGCAACCACTAAACACGCCATCGAACAGGAACACCAAAAATTACAACAATTATATGTAAATTACGGCGAGCAAAAAAGCGGTGCCATACTGGGCGATGTTGCCGAAGATCCTGTGTATAAAAAAAGTTTAGAATGGATGATGGAATTCCCCGAAGTGCTCGACAATAAAGGTGTTTTTATAGGTTTCGACATAGTCATTGGCAACCCGCCATATATCCAACTGCAAAAAGACGGTGGGGCATTGGGGAAAAAATATAAAACCGTAGGGTACGAAAGTTTTGCCTCAACGGGGGATATTTACGCATTGTTTTACGAACGGGGACATCAAATACTGAGTGATAAAGGCGTGTTGTGTTATATCACTTCGAATAAATGGATGCGGGCAGGGTATGGGAAAAATTTACGGCAATATTTTACCCAACACACCCAACCGCATATTTTAATCGACATAGGACCGGGGGTATTTGAATCCGCTACGGTGGATACGAATATTTTATTGTTTTCAAAACATAACAACACAGATACAATGCACACAATGGACGCCTTAACCATGCCCAGCGGTTTTTATCAGCAAAATGAATCGTTGGAAAAATTTGTCAGTAATAATGTGATAGATACCCCCATACCTAAAGGCGACGAGCAATGGATTATTTTATCTGTCCAAGAACAACACATTAAAAATATTATCGAACAAAAAGGCACGCCATTAAAAGATTGGGGAGTCAATATATATCGTGGTGTATTAACAGGATACAACCCCGCCTTTATTATCGACAGTTTAACTCGACACACCATTTTATCCAATTGTACCGACAAAGACGAACGCACCCGAACGGATCAACTTATACGACCGATTTTAAGAGGCAAAGACATAAAAAAATACCAAGCCCATTGGGCGGATCTGTGGTTGATTGGGACACACAATGGCTATGATTGCATGGACACAAAAAAACATGTACCAGCCATTGACATAAAAAATTACCCTGCATTGAAAAAACATTTTGACAATCATTGGAATAAATTAAAAAATCGCACAGACAAAGGAATTACACCCTATAACTTGCGTAGCTGCAATTATTGGAGCGATTTTTTTAAGCCAAAAATTATATATGCTGAAATTGTTCAACAGGAGCCATGTTTTTTACATGATATTGAGAAAAAGTTTTATCCCGAAGCAACATCTTTTATAATGACTGGTGAACATATAAAGTATTTAAGTGCATTTTTAAATTCAAGACCATCGCATTATTTCTTTAAAACATTTTATGCTGGTGGTGGCGTTGGTGCAACAGGAGTCCGTTATAAAAAGGAATTTTTAAACCAATTACCAATCCCCCAACTTTCTGAAAATGAACAAGAACCGCTGGAGTATTTGGTCGATTATATCCAATTTTGCAACCAGTATGATTTAGTAAAAATGGCAGGGTACTTTACAGAGTTAGTCGATATAGCCGTATTTGGGTTATACTTCCGAGATGAAATGCAACAACAGGAATGCTACATAAACGATGGGCTATGGCAATTTGTCAAGCCTTTACCCGATACAGACACAGACACACAAAAACAGTTCCTAATGGATCTATATAAAGACTGGCAAAAACAACCCTATCTAAACAAAGCATTCACACACTATACGACCATCGAAGACATTCAAATTGTATTGCAAGGCAGTAGCCCCTAAAAAAACACCATATAAATACTTTTTTAAAAAAAGGTGTTGACAGTTGGTGTATAATGATGTAACGATGTTCCTGTACAAAGTGGGTGAAAAAAGTACAGTGGTTACTTCGGTAGCGGTTATGGGGTTCCAGCCTGAAAACACGATATTGGTTTTATAACTGAGTCTCGACATGAAAAAGCACCCTTCGGGGTGCTTTTATTTTAACAGTTCAAATATAGCCTTTTCAAAATTGAGCGTTTTTATAATCGGTATGGTTGTTGTAAACTTCATTGGATAAGCACTCTTTACATAGATCTTTATTATACCCGTTTTACTGTTTACATACATATTAAAGAATACAAAAAATGACATAAAAAAATGGTGCTCACGGCACCACCTAAAAAAATTATCTTTTTAAACCTATCACCTGATAAAACGCCCTACTCAATACTATAAAATCTACGCTGCCGGTTTGTTTGCATTTTTTTTCTGCTTCGCCTAATACATATAACGCACGGGTTAGGTTTTTGGGTGTCCATGTGTTGAGTTGGGCGGTGAAGGCTTTTTTGTTTTTCCAAAATACGGATTTGGTGGCGGTGTCGATGGGGGTGCCGTTGGCTATGTCTGTTTTTGCCCGGTGTAAATTTATAAAGTGGCTTTGGCACATTCTTAGGATTTGCACCGCACTTATGCCCTCATCTAGTAATATTTTTAAGCCATTTTCTAAGGCTTTACCATTGCCATTTGCCACAGCGTATACCACATCGTCGACTCGGTGTTCAGCACTGTCTACCAAACAATCCCGCACGGCTTGCAACGACAGGGATTTTTGTTCGCCGGCGTACAGTACCAATTTTTCTAGCTCCATACGGGTCATCATACGATCCGCCCCCATGTGCGATTGTACCCATTGTAACGCATCTGGGGCGATGCGGATGTTGTGGCTGTGCAGGGTTTCGGATACTAGGGTGCGGATACTGCGATCGTCATCCAGATAACACGGTAAAGCAGCGGCATTTTTTGCCTGTTCAAACAGCTTGCGAATCGGGTTACTGGCGGGCAAGTTGCCACTGACCACCAATAAAAACCCATCGTTTACGGTGTTTAAAAAAGTTTTTATGGCTTTGGCACATGTGTTGCTGACTTCGTCTATACGAACCACTTGACAGCCGGTTGCGTCCCCCCATAGGGATTGGGAGGCGGCAGCGTTGACAATGCTGTCGCTATCGCTTTCCACCTGTTGCACATGCAAACGAATACAGTCGAAATCGCTGACCCGCAACGCTTTTAAAATATCGCCCCGATACTCACGGGTTAGCCCCACATCTTCGCCATATATTAACGCCGCTTGTACGGTGCTCAGGTCGTTTTTAATAAATGTTGGTATTTTGTATGCTTGTATCTTCATTGCTCATAAAATACGATGCCAATCGTAAAATCCCATTTTCTGCGGCGATGGTTAATGCCCGCCGTTTTGCATCTTTCTCTGACACCGCAATCACATAAGGACTGGACGCACTAGAATAATTAGCGGTGCCGAACACTTGGAATCGATACAGTTGCTGAAATGCAGTATCTGCCGTTTGCAACTGGTACAAGGTAAAGGTCATATCGGATCGTACTTGCTTGCGGGCGATGGAGTTATCCCGGGCGATCGCCAAGTCCTTCTGCCTTATGGTAAAACTGACCTGCAAACGATACTTGGGGGTGTGGGCATATCGCATGCGGGATTGTAACAGGTTGCGGACAAACACCCCTTGTTCTTCGTCGATGGTTTGAATGTAAATATTCGACAGCTTAGGCGGTATGTTTTGCTGATACAGCGGCTTAAACACACGGTTTTCATCCACACACCCGATTAACACAACAGGCACCAGCAAAACCCATAAAATCCGCACATATACCATCTGTTTACACCACAATATTAACAATCTTGCCGGCAATAGCGATGACCTTTTTGGCGTCTTTACCCTGCATAGCCTTAACCACCGCATGAATCTGCATCGCCGCTTGGGTCATTTCGTCCGCTGATGCGGTTGCGGATATGTGTATTTGTCCCCGCAATTTGCCATTGACCTGTACACCGATAGACACCGTATCCTCGACTAAGTATCTCTCATCGTATGTAGGGTATGTATCTATATCCCCCGTATGCCCCAGCACAGACCACATTTCCGCCGACAAGTGCGGGGTAATAGGACTCATAAGCACAGTCAAAGTTTCCAACCCATACCGCATCACCGCTGTATCCGCATCGCATACGGGCTGCAACGATTCGATGGCGTTCGACAGCGACCGAATATGGGCAACCGCCCGGTTAAAGCCTAAGGTTTCATAAGCGTCTTGCACATATTTTACTGTTTTGTGCACGGTTTTTAACACCGTAAGTGCCGGCTCTGATATACCTTCACCTATGGGCGTCCCCACCGCAGGCAAGCTGTCCACATGCGTATGTAACACCCGCCACAACCGATGTATATAGCGGTGGCACCCTTCGATACCCGATTCGCTCCACTCCAAGTCCCGCTCGGGGGGACTGTCAGAAATCATAAACAACCGTGCCGTATCCGCCCCGTAAGTTTGCATAATCGCTTCTGGGTCGATGACATTTTTCTTCGATTTCGACATTTTAATACTGCGACCAACGGTGATCGGATCGCCCGTTGCCGCATGTACCACGCCCTGTGCGGTCTTGACCACATCAGCGGTATGTACCCAATTACCATCAGCAGTTTGGTAAGTTTCATGGCATACCATACCTTGTGTAAACAGCCCATCGAACGGCTCGCCCACATCGTGATAGCCACACTGTCTCAGCGAACGGTTAAAGAATCGAGAGTACAACAAATGTAACACCGCATGTTCAATGCCACCAATATATTGATCGACCGGCAACCATTTATTCGCCAAGTCCCTATCGAAAGCCCTATCCGGGTTGCCGGCATCGGTAAAGCGGGCAAAATACCAGCTGCTCTCAAAGAAAGTATCAAAAGTATCCGTTTCACGGCTGGCGTCCTTGCCACAAGCGGGACAAGGCGTATGTTTCCATGTGGGGTGATGGGCTAGCGGATTGCCCGGCGTATCGAATGCCACATCCATCGGCAGGGTAATCGGCAAATCCGCTTCGTTTACAGGCACAACCCCACAATCCGCACAGTGTACAACGGGAATCGGACACCCCCAATAGCGTTGTCGTGATATGCCCCAATCCCGCAACCTGTATAGGGTTTGCGGTGCCCCTACGCCTCGTTTTTGCAGTTCGCCAATGGCAGATTTTTGGGCGTCCTGCACGGACAATCCATCTAAAAACTGCGAATTGATTAAGGCACCATCGCCCGTATACGCCGTTGTCGTATAGGCGTTATCCGAATCGATGACGGGGATAATCGGTAAACAGTATTTTTTGGCAAAATCAAAGTCTCTCTGATCGTGGGCGGGACAGCCAAATACAGCCCCCGTACCATATTCCATTAACACAAAGTTGGCGACAAACACCGGCAATGGATCGCCAGTAAACGGATGGGCAACGGTGAAACCCGTGTTAAAGCCTTGTTTTTCTGCCTGTTCAATATCCGCCTCCGAAGTTCCCAAACAATCACATTGTTTGATAAACGCTTGTAAATCTGGAGTACTTGTCGCCCATTTTTCTGACAGCGGATGCCCCGCCGACAAAGCCACAAAAGACGCCCCAAACAAAGTGTCCGGACGGGTGGTAAACACAGAAATACTATCCTGTGTACCCCGTATCTTAAACTGTACGGTCGCCCCTACCGATTTCCCAATCCAGTTTTCCTGCATGGTGCGGACTTTATCGGGCCAGCGGTTTAAATCGCCCAGTGCCTGTAACAACACCGGGGCATAATCGGTGATTTTTAAAAACCACTGGGACAATTTTCTCCGCTCAACAGTCGCCCCTGTACGCCAGCCTTTACCGTCCACCACCTGTTCATTGGCAAGTACCGTATTGTCGACCGGATCCCAATTGACCACCGCTTGTTTGCGATAGGCAAGACCTTGTCGCATGAAATCCAAAAACATTTTTTGTTCGAATCGGTAGTATTCTGGCTCACAAGTGGACACTTCCCGACTCCAATCGATGGACAACCCCAAACGGTTTAATTGCCCTTTCATGTGGCGAATGTTGTTGCGAGTCCATATCTGCGGGTGGGTGTTGTTTTCCATCGCTGCATTTTCCGCCGGCAGACCAAAACTGTCCCACCCCATCGGGTGCAACACATCAAACCCTTGTAATCGTTTAAAACGGGCAACCACATCGCCCATAGTATAATTACGGACATGCCCCATGTGGATATTGCCCGAAGGATAGGGAAACATTTCCAACACATAATACGGCTCTGAGCCATCGTTTTTAACCGCATATACATTGGCGGCTTGCCAACGGCGTTGATGTTTTGCTTCGACTTCTAAAAAATTATACCGCATAGATTTTAACACACCCATAAATCTTATATACTACTGGTTTTGCTTGTCCTGCAACCGCAACTCCCTTGCCCGTTGCAAAATAGCGTTTGTAACGGTTTGCGTGTCGCTTCTGGACACTTGTACTTTGTGCCAACGGTTGTCCTTAAACACCCGTTTATACACATTGACCCGCACCCCAGCCGCCATTAAATCCCCCGATAAAATCAACGCTGACAACCGAATTTGTTCGTTGTCGTGTTCCGTGTCGACCCATTCGGTTTGAATAAAGCCCGCCTGTGGTTCTGCAGTATCGATAGGCATAACACTCAGCGTGTCCAACGCCCCTTGCCACAGGTAAGCATTTATCATAATCGTATTGCCTTTTAGGGATTCATCTTGTCCCCCTAGGGCGTTGCCCAAACCCAAAAAAGACCCATCTTCATCCCGCATAATTTCCGCTTGTGTGCGATTGTCTGGGGGGGTTATTTCACATGCAGATAACACAACCGCCAACCCCATCACCGCCAAGTATTTCAAACTATGTTGCCTCATAATATCCATTCCTTAAACCATAAAAAAACATTTTTAACCAAATCAGACTATAACAAACCCCTTGTATATTTTCAATACATATAGTGAAGTTTATATAAATTGTACAGGTTGATTTTTGTTTGCGGATTGTTTAGTGGGTTTAGGGAGCAAAGAAAGAGCGAAAATAGACATCCCCCCTGATTATGGTGGGTAGGAAATGAAAAAAAACCACAACAACCAAGGGGGAAATCCGCTAGATTAAAACGACCCGGAGAACCCGAAGTCTATGAAGAATGTACAAACAGCATAAAACAACACATGCGTATACTATTTAAATGCCACTCGTACAATTTTATGATTAAACATAAGATGTGGTAAGCGTTTTAAAAGGACTTGCCTAGGTGGACACCTAAGAGAGAGCAACAAGTCAAAACACCCACACCCACAACATACATGTAACACGGATAGAATAAAAGTAAAAAATCTATATTTTTATAAAAAATGTATGCGTGTGATATTTTTGCAACAGTTGCGGCATAGAGGGTGCAGAAACTATACCAATGCCAACCACAAATCCCCGCCACAAATCCCCGCCACAACCCATCGGCAATAGTACAGGACAAAATAATCGCACCCCCCAACCCGGGCGTCAACACAAACACCAAAGCAGCCCCCATAATTACCGATATGTCCATGAAACTCATCCACTTTAGTATATTTTCGGGCGAATTGTTTTGACGACCCGTTGCAAATCTTTATAAAAATTTTCGTGAACCCCGAGTAACAACAATATAATAATGCCGTTGTTTTCTGTATATGCCATTAAATATTGTTGTGTTTTTATTTTGTATTTATACACCCATACATTTTTTAAAACCCCCATTTTTCTTTGACCAATTTTTTTACCCGTATTGTAAAAAGATGCAAACACATCAAATTCTGCCGTTTTCCGTTTCTACTTATTCCATGTCATTAAATTTTAATTTTTTAACAGACCTAGCATAGGCTTTATGCCATTTTAATTTTTCGTCTAACTTTTCCATCGTCTGTAAACTCTACCTCCAAGTGTGTAAAAGTGTGTGGTTCTTTGTCGTCGGGCTTTTCCAATACATCCACCAATTCAGCAACAAAATCTTCGGGTAAATTAGGATTTTGCTTTTGGGCGGTCATAATTTTGTAATACTTATGTACAAGAGATTTTAATGTCTCTCTTGGCAAAGTTTCGACCAACCGTTCTGGTGATATATTTTCGCTGATAAAAAACATCTTTTCTTTTTTGTTTTTGATATGCACAACATCCCCCTTGACGACAAGAGAAGCCAATCGGGGTAATTCTGACTGTACTTTTTGAAGGTTTAATACTTCTTGCATATTTTTTCTCCCATGCACACAAAAAGCAGGCACATCGTATACACCCTATGGGGTATACATACTACAATTTTACCGAAAAGCCAATAAGTTTCTGATTTTCGTTATTTGATTGCATTCCTTGTGCTGTCATAAAGCCTGTCCTAACATAGTCTCTAGTTTTTAGCGACCATTTCCCCCCATATATTGTCAGCAATTGTTGTATAATACTGCTGTATAATGTCATCGTCTTTGACCCCTGCATCCATGATTTTTCTGATGTGGTATTGCAGGGGGATGTCGCCTAGCATACGGATACCTTGTTTTTGTGCTTCTGCTTTTGCCCCGTTGCTGCCGAATATGTGGGTTTTTGTGTGGCAGTGGGGGCATACGAATACGGACATATTTTCGATGATACCCACTATGGGGATATGTATTTTTTCGAACATGGCTATGGCTTTGCGGGCGTCGAGCAGTGCCACATCTTGGGGGGTGGATACAATGACGGCGCCGCTTAATCGCCCGCTTTTGCCGACACTCAGTTGTGTATCGCCTGTGCCGGGGGGCATGTCGATAACCAGTATGTCTAATTGTCCCCACCGCACTTCGTCTAACAGTTTGGTAATCGCCCCCATGACCATTGGTCCTCGCCATATGACGGGCTTGTTTTCGGGCACCAAGAATCCCATCGACATGGCTTTAATGCCCTGATAATTGACGGGAATAAGTGCCCCTTTATCGATGCCGTACGGGACATTCTGTCCCATCATCAACGGCACACTAGGCCCAAACACATCTGCATCTAAAATGCCTACGGATTTGCCCAATTTTTGATACGCATAGGCAAGGTTTACCGCTGTGGTAGATTTGCCCACACCACCCTTGCCCGATGCGATAGCAATAGTGTATTTTACCTCAGATATGCCGGCGTTTTTTTCAGTCTTTTCAGCGGTCAATACCACTTTTACGGTCTTTTGGGCTATGGGGGCAAGGGCGGATTTTATGTCGATTTCCAGCTGCGATCGGTGGGCTTTGCCCATAGCGGGGTCGACCTGTACAGTTATATGTACACTGCGGGCGGTATCTCGTATATCGAGAACCTGCCCACCGGTGATAATATCACAGGTGCTAAAAGGATTTTTTACGGTTGCTAAAGCGTGTTTATACGGGGTGTCCATGTACATAATCCTGTTTGACTTTATCGGTGCAGTCTATTATAACACCAATTATGCCAATACAAAACCCCATATTATCGACACATTGTCAAAAATTTTACGGTCGCCGTAAAGGCAAGTGTTTAACCCAAACCATGCAACAGCGATTCGACCTTATGCTCCCCCGCATTGCCATTGACTTACACACCACCCCCGCCCCCTTATGCCCCAAAACCCTGTTTGACACAGCCATCGAGGATGTGTGGTTCGAGGTCGGCTTCGGCAGTGGCGAACACCTATCATGGCAAGCCAAGCACAACCCACACATCGGTTTTATCGGCTGTGAACCGTTTGTCAACGGCACTGCCAAATTGTTACGGGATATGGACACATACGATATACGCAATATTCGCATTTACCCGAATGACGCCCGCCACCTTATGCACATATGCACGGACGCCAGCATAGGGCGGGCGTTCGCCCTATTCGGCGATCCGTGGCGAAAGTACCGCCACCGCTATCGGCGATTCGTATCGCCCGATACCATGCACACATTCGCCCGTATTCTGAAAGACAATGCCCTGCTGCGTGTCGCCACCGACCACCCGGTGTATTTACAATGGATTTTGAAACACGCCCCCGTGCATGCGGACTTCGAATGGCTGGACAACAGCAGAGACGACTGGCTGCACCGCCCCGAAGATCAGGCACCCACACGATACGAAACGAAAGCCATACGAGAAGGCAGAACACCGCATTTTTTAACTTTTAAACGCAAACGCCGCAGGTGAGTTTATGTATTATACTGTTTGGTTTGCGTTTATGGCTTGTTCGTGAGTCTAGGGGGCTTCGCCCTTCCGCCCATGGCAATGCCCCACTGGGGCATTGTCTTTTCATGGGCTATGTTTAATGTGGATTTTACCGTGCTTCGCACGACAAAATACCACACGCACTCCCCCCGCATCGAGCACCACATCGGGCTTACGCCCTCAGCGGTTGCAACCGCATTCTTAACTTTTAAACGCAAGCATCGCAAGTAAATTTACTCTTCGTGTGCCTTGTCTGCTAGACTGCCAACAAATTCGTCTATCATGTATACACCTTGACCGTCTAGACCGATTAGGTTGACTTTGCCGACAATTTCTGTGGCTAGGGCTTCTTCTTCCCGTTGTTCCTCGATAAACCATTGCAAGAACGAAAAAGTCGCCAAGTCCTTTTGTTCCCATACATAATGGGCAATGGTATCGATGGCATCGGTAACCCCTTTTTCCTCTTCGTATACCTGATCGAACAGATGTTTTACATTGGTGTATGTGTATGGAGGTTGGGGAATGGCTTGTAATTTAGGCTCGCCGCCCCGTTCCAAGATATAATCAAAGATTCGCCGCATGTGGTCCCGTTCTTCCTCTGCGTGTTTGTGTAAGAACTTAGCACAACCGGTCAGGTCACGGGCTTCTGCCCACGCCGCCATTTGCAGATAAATATTAGACGCCCGGTATTCCCGACCCATCTGATCGTTTAAAGATTGATATATAGACTGTTCTAAACGCATGTTTTTTCCTCCTGTATAAATGCCTATCGAATCGCTACTTGCACAGTATAAGCAAAAAAACATTTCTGTACAAATAAAAAATATCCATTAAAAACAATATGTTATTTTCAATACAGACCGAAAAAATACTATACCAAAACCGTGTGATTTAAAAAACCGCCGCATTGCTTTAACATATTGCATATGGGGGCGACTTGCTGTATAGTGTGGCATAGTTTAATAAAAATATTTTTGGGACTTGTTATGTTTGCTGTTTTACGCACTATTTATGATAAAACTTTGCAATTGTCCGCCCACCCCCGGGCGGTGTTGTGGCTGATGGGGGTAGCGTTTACAGAAAGTATCTTTTTTCCGATTCCACAAGATGTGATGTTGTTGCCGATGATGTTGGCAAACCGCAAACGGGCGTTTTATTATGCCACTATGTGTCTGATAGCCTCCGTTGCCGGCGGCGTGGTGGGGTACATGTTGGGGGCGTATCTGTTTCATCTGGTTGCGGAGCCGATTTTGGCGTTTTATGGGTATATAGACAAAATGGCAACGGTCAAAGCGTTGTACGCTGAGTACGGGTCATGGTTTGTGATTTTGGGCGGCTTAAGCCCCGTCCCCTATAAAGTGGTTACCCTATCATCGGGGGCGTTTGCCTACCCTTTGGCGGGGTTTATTGTGGCATCTGTCATCAGTCGAGGCATGCGGTTTTACGCCCTAGCCATCTTGACATACATATTGGGCGATGCGATTTTAAAGTTTGTCGACAAATACTTTGCATGGCTGACAGTTTTATTTTTTATCCTATTGGTTTTAGGGTTTTATGTTATTAAGGTGGTGATTTGATATGTTAAAAAAAATCTTTTTTCGCATTTCCCCCATATGGTATGTCGTAGATGCGTTATTCATTTTGGCAACCGTATTGATAATCCAATATGTGTTTGACTATCCCCCTTGTCCGTTGTGCGTAGGGCAGAGGTTTCCGTGGGTGGTGTTGATAGTACTGGTTGTCATTGCCGCCCGTGCCGAATATGTATCCGCATATGGTATCCGCACTTTTATGTTAGGTTTGGCAACCCTAACCATGGTGGGCAGTGCCGGATTTGGCATATACCATGCGGGCATTCAATATGAGCTGTGGCATGCGGTGGTATCGTGTGGCGGCGATGCGGTGTTGCAAATGGACAGTAGCAATTTGTTACAATCCGTACAACAAACCACATTAGTCGATTGCACTTCCAAAGACCCGATTATACTGGGGGCGTCCCTGCCCATTTGGAATGCGATTGTGTCGGCATATATGGCATTGAGTATCGGCTATATGACATGGGTGAAATGCGGTTGCAACCGCTGAGGGCGATAGCCCGATGTGGTGCTCGATGCGGGGAGAATGCGTGTGGTATTTTGTCGTGCGAAGCACGGTAAAATCCACATCATACGCACGAGGGGCAAAGCCCTCCAGACTCACGAACAAGCCACAAACAAAAAGCAACCAGTATAATATATGGAATTATTTTATGTAATCTTTACTGTACATCACACAGATTCAATAACTGCAACAATACTATCCACCACTTGTGCTACTTGCTTGGGGTTTTTGCCTTCTGCCATCACCCGGATAAGCGGTTCAGTGCCGCTTTTTCGAATCAGTGTACGACCACTATTGCCTAGTGCCAGCTCCGCATCGGCGATCGCCTGTTGTACTTTTGGGGTGTCTAAAACAGAAAAATCGTCCACCCGCACATTTTTTAACACTTGTGGGTATGGGGTAAATTGCTGTAACAATTGTGAAGCGGTTTTGCCACTGATTATCATTGCCGACAACACATACAGCCCGGCAACGATACCATCGCCAGTGGTGGAAAAATCGGTCATCACCAAATGTCCCGATTGTTCGCCGCCAAAGTTACAGCCGTGTTCGACCATAGCCTCGACCACATAGCGATCGCCTACTTGTGTATGGATTGTACAGATACCGTGTGCGGACAAACACTCGGACAAACCCATATTCGACATCACCGTTGTCACCACATCGCCTTTTAGATCCCCGTTGTCGTATAAGTGTTTGGCGATTACCGCTATCACTTGGTCGCCATCGATAATGGTGCCTTGTTCATCGACCACACACAGCCTATCCGCATCGCCATCGAAAGCAAGTCCGATATGGGCTTGCGTGTCGACGACACAGGCGGTCAATTTTTCTGGGGCGGTTGCCCCCACTTGGTCGTTGATATTAAAACCGTTTGGCGTATTGCCAATTTGCACCACCTCCGCCCCCAGTGCCGTATATACCGCATGGGCGACTTTATAACTTGCCCCATTTGCCGTATCTAGTGCCACTTTAATACCGTGCAAAGTCAAACCCGTCGGCAACGCTAATTTTGCGTGTTCTGTATAGCGATGTGCCACATCGTTAACCCGCATCGCCCGCCCCACTTTACTGGGCGGGGCGTACATAGTGCGGACATCGCCATCCATCAATTTTTCGATGGCTTTTTCCACCGAATCGGACAATTTAAACCCATCGGGGGCAAAGATTTTAATCCCATTGTCTTGATACGGGTTGTGGGACGCAGAAATCATAATTCCCGCATCCGCCCGCAACGATTTTGTCAAAACGGGAATCGCCGGCGTCGGCACAGGCCCCACCATCACCGCATCCATGCCCGCCGCAGTCAACCCCGCCACAAGAGCGGTTTCCACCATATATCCGCTTAACCGGGTATCTTTGCCAATCACCACCAAATGTCGTCCAACGGTGGATTTAAAGTAATACCCCACCGCAACGCCCAATCGCAAAATAACATCGCTAGTCATATGTTGTTTATTGACGCACCCCCGCATACCATCGGTGCCAAAATATTTGCGTGACATGCCTATTTCCTATTTTGATTTTTCACGGGCTTTTTGGGCGGTTGCTTTTTTAGCAGCTGCCTTTTTCGTGGTCGCCTTTTTTGTGCCTGCCTTTTTCGCCGCTGCTTTTTTGGTCACAGGGACGGAGCTGGTGGGGCTTTTATGTACTTGTTCATCGTATTGTTCTGGGGTGGTACGGTCTAGGTCTGCACCGCTTAAAATGGTTTTAATTTCGTCCCCTGTCAAGGTTTCATATTCGATTAACGCCGCCGCTAAAGTGTGTAATTCGTCTAGTTTATCGGTTAAAATGCCTCGACATACGGCGGTGGATTCGTCGATAAGATGGCGAATTTCCGCATCGATAGTACGGGACATCTGTTCGCTGACCGCTGCCCGACTGGCACTGCCGCCGCCCCGTAAGAAATTTTGTTCTTCGGATTCGATGACTTTTACGGTGCCTACTTTTTCAGAGTATCCCCACTCCATCACCATACGGCTGGCAAGGTCTGTCATCATTTGAATATCGCTAGACGCCCCGGTGGTGATTTTTTCTGCCCCAAAGATAATTTCTTCGGCTAGGCGTCCGGCAATCCCCACCACCAAGTTGGCTTTCAGCTGGGCAAGCGACATCGACACGCTGTCCCGTTCCGGCAGACGCATCACCATACCCAACGCCCGCCCCCGGGGAATAATAGTTGCCTTGTGCACCGGATCCGATGCGGGCGAATAAATAGCGGCTAGGGCGTGTCCGGCTTCGTGATAAGCGGTCAATTTCTTTTCGTCCTCAGACAAGGCAAGGGATCGGCGTTCCGCCCCCATCATGACTTTGTCCTTAGCATCCTCAAAATCTTGATGATGGACAAAACGGTGGCTACGACGCACCGCTAGTAACGCCGCTTCATTGACCAAGTTTGCCAAGTCCGCCCCAGAAAATCCGGGCGTGCCTCGAGCAAGCACCTCCACATTGACATCGGGGGCAATGGGAGTCTTTTTCATATGCACCTTTAAAATCGCTGTTCTGCCGTTAATGTCTGGATTGGGTACCACCACTTGACGGTCGAATCGCCCCGGGCGCAACAGTGCCGGATCCAATACATCGGGACGGTTGGTTGCCGCCATGACAATGACGCTTTCATTGTCTTCGAAGCCGTCCATTTCCACCAACATTTGGTTGAGAGTCTGTTCCCGTTCGTCGTTGCCGCCGCCCATACCAGCCCCCCGCCGTCGTCCGACCGCATCCAGTTCGTCGACAAAAATAATACACGGGGCTTTTTGTTTTGCCTGTTCGAACATATCCCGCACTCGGGCAGCCCCCACGCCGACAAACATCTCGACAAAATCCGAACCGGATATGGAAAAGAACGGCACCTCCGCTTCGCCCGCCACCGCCCGGGCGGTCAAGGTCTTACCCGTACCGGGAGGCCCCACCAACAGCACGCCACGGGGCAGTTTACCGCCTAATCGCTGGTACTTGGCGGGATCCCGTAAAAAATCAACGGTTTCTTGCAGGTCGGCTTTTGCCTCCTCAATACCCGCTACATCGTCAAAAGTTACCTTTTTGGTGCTCTCATTCAACAGCTTTGCCCGGGATTTTCCCATGCCCATAGCCTTGCCAGCACCGCCGCCACCGCCCATACCACGCATAAAAAATATCCACACAGCAATCAACAACAACATCGGAAACCAATTTAGCAATATGGCAAGTAAAGTAGGCATGCCCTCATCCGGATTTTTCACATCTAACACAATCGATTTATCCAGTAAAGTCGGCACCATTTGCGAATCATTAGGCACAACAGTAGTAAAGGTGGTGCCATTTCTTAGGGTGCCGGTCACATTGTTTCCAGAAATAACCACTTCTACCACATTGCCCGCTTCCACATCTTGCATAAAGGTGCTGTATGGTATGGTTTGCGATGGGGTGCTTTGACCACCGCCCATATATTGGTTTATCAAAAACGATATACCAATAGCGACAAGTAGCCAAATTATAATATTACGATTGAATTTCACGGCTGATGCTCCTTAAAAGTGTTTCTAATAATATAGGGACATTTTTCATAAAATAAAAGGGGGTGGCACAAATAAAATAGCATGTTTGTCATATTTTTGTATTTTTTCCCCATTTAAGGGCAAAATATTTTCCTGATACACACACACGGGCATATTTTGGCGTACCAATTTGGGAATACGGGCAAACGCCGTATGGGTGGCGTCCGTTGCCCCTGTACGCACAACGGTGCCATATAAACGCACATTGCCCCGTTCGCACACAAAGCGATGGCACTGGGTAATGTCATAAGATTGCCGCCATATCCACAGGGATTTTTGCAACGCACGGATATAACAGCCGTGTAAAGTCGCAGGCTTTGCCCGTTGTATCAAGGTGATAAGCGTGTGCAATTTACGGCTTCTGGGCGGTGTATAATTGCCCGATACCCACATTAACAGGTGCCTTAAAATATACACCGTGTGTGTATGATTTTGCCTGTGTAACGCCTGTATATCTATACGCACCACCCCGTACATAGGGGTTACGCAAGATGTTATAAAGTCGCTTACAACCCGATCCATATGCCGACGAAAAGCAAGCGATTCTGTATATACGGTTTGCACATGCCGATAAAAATCCGCATCTGTTGCCAGTCGCTTACGCACCCGCACCCGGGTAAAATCCGTATTTTCGTTGCTGGGGTCGTCTACATGGGCGATATTGTGGCGGTGGGCGTACTGTTCGATAGCTGTCTTGTGTATGTTTAACAACGGGCGAATCACCCTCCCTTCCGGGGACACAAATACCATATTCATTGCCGACAGCCCATATGGGGTCGACCCCCGCTGTAACCGCATGGCAACGGTTTCTAAGCAATCGTTATAGTGATGGGCAACACACACCGCATCCGCCCCCATCTGGCGACAGGCTTTGTGCAACAATGTATAACGCACTTGTCGAGCATATGCTTGTATGCCTGTCACCACTTTCGGCAGGCGATTCACCACCACCACTGCAGGCATACCCATATGTGCCAATTGGTTTTTTGTCCATTGTGCTTCCGCCGCACTGTCCGGTCGCAACCGGTGATCGACGACCACCGCACAGAGGTCGATCGCTTGTGTATCCGCCCACTGGTGCATCAGGCGTGCCATAACCATACTGTCCACACCGCCGCTAACCGCCAGCACAAGCGATTTTACCGCCGTATGATAATATGTGGACAAGGTATCTGTACACGCCCGCATAGACAGGGCAAATGGATTCGGCACATCGAGAGAGGTCATAACACATCAACCCAAATAAAAAACAGACAAATCAAGGGGCGGATACCACCCCCCTAGCCACCACTCTCTACACCGCTTTCAATAGTTTTGACAGCATATTCAGATTATTGAACGATGGTAACCGCACGGCGGTTTAATCTCCATGCCGCCTCAGTGCTGCCCAATACTTCTGGGCGTTCTTTACCGTAAGAAATAACCTTGTATTGATTATCGCCTGTATCCTGAGATTGCAAGTATTCCCGCACGGCATTTGCCCGTTTTTGTGCTAAGGCAAAGTTATATTCCCGGGTGCCCCGTTCATCTGCATGTCCTTCGACAATAATAATCAGCCCCTCATATTGGGACATAAAGGCGGCTTGCGTATCTAAGGTTGTCCTTGCCGCATCGCTTAAATCAAATTTGTTGTATTCGAAGTATACTTTGCTGTCCGCTGCCGAAGCAAATTTTTGCACCACATCTTCCACAGTAACTGCCTCTTCCACCACCGCCGTTTCTGTGGATTCAACTTCTGTGGATTCAACCACAGGCGTTTCCGCTTTGGTTTCCGGAGCCGTAGTCGTTACTGTCGTTTCTGTTGTGGTCTCTGTTGCCGGCTCGTCCACAGTATGCCCACAACCCACCAAGACCACCCCTAAAACAAGCGTTGCCAATACATGTTTAATATTCATATTTTCCCCCTTTTGGAATTAAAACGCCTACACAGCCATAACACATGGTGCCTGTATTCTAAAACATAAATTATATAATGTAAACCTTATTTTAAGGTTTGACATGAATTTTTCCACATTTTACCACATAAAATTTAAAAATCAACATATAAACCAAAGTAATCGCTATATATTGTACTGGTTGATTTGCATTTGTGGCTTGTTCGTGAGTCTAGGGGGCTTCGCCCCCCGTGCGTTTAATGTGGATTTTACCGTGCTTCGCACGACAAAATACCACACGCACTTCCCCCCGGCTCTGCACCACATCGGGCTAAAGCCCTCAGCGGTTGCAACCGCTTTAGCACAACCATTTTATATTGATTGCCCCAAATTATCGCCCATTAACGAGGTTTCACCACCGACCAGTTGGGATCGGACGCATTGGTGTCGGTGGCAATACGGCGTAAATTGCGACCGGTAATGTCTACAGACATTAGGTATACCTTTTCTGGGTCGTCCTCATTTTCCAGTTTGTCTTGACGGAAGAACATAATCACCCGCCCATTAGGCGAAAATGTAGGACCTTCGGACAGGTAACTACAGTCAAGTAACCGTTCACCCGATCCGTCCGTGTTCATCACCCCGATACAAAACTCTTCGCCCTGTTGTTTGGTAAAGGCAATACTATCGCCCCGTGGCGACCACACAGGCGTCGTATACGCCCCGTCCCCATAAGAAATGCGTTTTTGGTCTGATCCATCTGCTTTCATGGTATACAGCTGGGGGTTGCCTATGCGATCGGATACAAACACGATATTTTTACCGTCTGGGGAATAAAACGGCGTGGTGTCGATATATGCATCATCCGTTAGACGGACAAAGCCCAATTTACCACCCCTGATAATAGACATCTCCCAAATATCCGAATTGTCCCCCACCATATAGCTAAATATCATTTTTGTACTATCGGGAGAGAATCGAGGGGCGTATGTGGTGTTTTTTGCTGTCGACAAAAATTGTTGTTTACCCGTTTCCCGGTTGCGGAAGTAAATCCCTGCTATGGGGACTTTTTTGGTGATAACCCCGTCTTGCGTTTGTATGGCATTTTCATTGACCACATACGACAAAAACGCCAAGTACTTACCATTGGGGGAAAATCTAGGCGTTACCACTGTATTTTTGCCGTCCGTCACATAGCGGACATTGTATCCGTCCTGATCCATAATTGCCAAGCGTTTTACCGTGTTGCCGTCCGAATCTTTGGTTTCGGCAACATAAATAATTTCTGAATCGAAATAGGGGGCTTCGCCCGTCACCCGACTATAAATGTCATCGGTTATCATATGTGCCAAACGGCGGGCGGACTTTAAATTTTTGATGGTGTAATTTTTTACAAACAACGACGACGCCCGGTTAATATCCCACAGGCTGACCCGAAATACAAAGCTTTCCTGTTTTTCGCTCAGTTCTGTCGTCACCAATACATCAGTGCGAATCGCCGCCCACTTTCTAAACGATGGCACATTGATGGCTTGTTCCACCGTTTCCAAAAAAGCGTCTTGAGAGACATTTTCAAACAAGCCACTGTTTAACAGGTTGTTCATGATAACTTTACGCATTTCACCGGCGGTGTATTTGGAATCCTCACTGTCGACACGATCATAAAATGGCATAACGGCAATCGGCGTAGGACTAAAATTGCCGCTGGTAACTTTGACTTTTAACGGTGCAGACACAGCCAGCTGAGCCCCTACACATAAAACGGCAGCCATTATCATATTGAAAATCTTCATTTTTTTCCTCGCTTTTTTGTTAAAATCGCAGTGTGTCAGCAAAACCATGTTAAACCGCCCACATAGTACCCGAAACTGTGTATGGGGTCAATAGGTTATGTGGATTATTAAACTATTTGCTTATATCTTAAAATATGCTATATACAGAGTACAAACTTTTATTGTGAGGATTTTACCAATCATGGCAGGGCATTCTAAATGGGCGAATATTCAGCACCGTAAAGGGGCACAGGACAAAAAACGGGCGGTACAATTTGCCAAATTGGCAAAGGAAATTACCGTTGCCGCCAAAATGGGCGGCGGCGATGTGGACTCGAATCCTCGCTTACGATTGGCAATTGCCACCGCCCGGGGGCAGTCGATGCCCAAGGACAACATCGAGCGGGCGATCAAAAAAGGCACCGGCGAAGGATCCGATTCGGCACATTTCGAGGAAATCCGCTACGAAGGATACGGCACGGACGGTATAGCGGTGATTGTCGAAACTTTAACCGACAACCGCAACCGCACCGCCTCAGAAGTCCGCAGCACCTTTGCCAAACAAGGAGGCAATTTGGGCGAAACCGGATCCGTATCGTTTGGGTTTCAACAGCTGGGCGAAATCACTCTCGATGCGTCCGTTGCCAACGAAGACGATATGCTGATGGCGGTGATGGAAGTCGGGGCAATGGATGTGGAATCAGATGAAAATGTCCATATTATCACCTGTGAAATGACCGATTTACACAGCGTGTCTACCGCACTGAGTGACCAATTTGGCGATGTAAAATCGGCAAAAATTATTTGGCACCCCAATACCCCCATCGAGTTGGGATTGGAACAAGCCCAAAAAATTATGAAGCTGATCGATGCCTTAGAAGACTTGGACGATGTGCAGAGCGTATACACCAACATGGACATATCAGACACAGTGGCAAAACAGCTATAACACGACACAAAACCATGACACATATTATCGATGGCACAGCATTTTCCGAATCCATTCGCACCGCTGTTACGGACGCCGTCGCCCATATCAAAACCACCCACAACATCACCCCCGGATTAGCGGTGGTGCTTGTCGGCGACAATCCCGCTTCGCTCGTATATGTTACCGCCAAAACCAAACAAACCAAAGCATGCGGTATGCAATCGTTCGCATTTCGCTTGCCCGCCGATGTGTCGCAAGCGGATCTGTTACAGCTGATCGACACCTTAAACCACAACCCAGAAGTGCACGGCATTTTGGTGCAGCTCCCCCTACCTGCCCCTATCGACACAGAAAAAGTTATCAACGCTATCACCATCACAAAAGATGTGGACGGGTTCCATGTGTTAAACGCAGGACTACTGGCAACAGGCACCGGCACCCCCATATTGCCGTGTACCCCGTATGGGTGCTTGCTGATGTTACAACAACATCTAGGTACAGATTTATCCGGCAAACAGGCGGTAATTATCGGCAGGTCTAATATAGTCGGTAAACCGATGGCACAGCTGTTACTGAATGCCAACGCTACCGTCACCATTGTGCATTCCCGCACCCCAAACATCACCGCTATCACCCAAACCGCCGATATTCTCATCGCCGCCGCCGGCAAACCCCACATGGTTACCGCCGATTGGGTCAAACCCGGAGCCGTAATAATAGATGTAGGCATAAACCACATCACCACCGCCGATGGCAACAAAAAACTGGTCGGCGATGTGGATTACAACGCCGTGTTCGACAAAGTATCCGCCATAACCCCCGTCCCCGGCGGCGTAGGCCCAATGACCATCGCCATGCTGTTACTCAACACAACCTTCGCCACCTGTGCTCAGCACAACATCCCCATCCCCACAGCCATCAATGGGTTTGTGCAGTGATTTTTTGACTGTATACAGTCTAATCGTCTTTCCAATGGATATGACCGTTAATGTTATGTTTTTCATACACTTTTTTAATGTCTTCTATAAACGCCATCAGCTCTGTATCATTGCAAGATTTCGCCAATTTATACAATTCGTTAAACATGCGTTTACCCGTTTCGGTTTGACCTGTATTCTTTTTTCTAAAATTGTGCTTAGCACATAAAACTTGTCCATTTGCAATTTCTGCCTTGCCACCTAAGTCTTTTGGTTTGATGTGATCCACATGGATTTCAACGCCATTTTCTGGACCCAATCCACAAATGGCACACTTATATTGCCCTTTTTGTTTAATGTGTTGCTTTTGGTCTTCTGTAAAGTCTTCTAGTGTGCGATTTACAATATGTTCGGGTTCATAGCGATAGACACCTTTTGTTATTTTTATCAAAAACCCCTGTTGCGACAACATACGAATGGCTCTGTCTGGATCCCTGAATACTTTACCGGTGCGTTTTTTATATTCTGCAACCACCCAGTCCACAGACTCCTTATGTGGAATATCCCTTAACGGATTTTTGATAAAAAATTCTTTTACCAAGTCTATTTGCGATATGTTTTTTGTCATAGTAGTACCCTGTTTATTCTATTTTTAGCCAAATTATAATATTGTTCGTCGAGTTCCACGCCTATACCGTTTCTTGCTAGTTGTTTTGCGGCGATAAGTGTGGTGCCACTGCCTAAAAATGGGTCGAATATGGTGTCTTGTTGGTAGGAAAACATTTTTATACAACGGTATGGCAACTCGACGGGATATGGAGCGGGGTGACCTATGCGTTTGGCACTTTCGCCATTAAAAGTCCACAAACCATTTGTCCAGTCTAAGAACTCTTGTTTTTGAATATCGCTTGTTCCCTTATAGGATTTTTTCCACACCCCTTTATAAAACACTATAATAAGCTCGACGGGGGCAATCACATACGGGGCAGAGGCACTTAACCAAGACCCCCAAGCGGTGCGTCTTGAAATATTTTGTTCATTCCAGATTATAGTTGTGTGGTATTGCCACCCCACTTGTTTCGCTATTTGCGTTATATCCGACCCGATACTTTGTTGCCCGCCCTTGTTGGTGTCTAAGGGAATATTTAAACACAATCGCCCCGTAGGGTTGGTCCACTGATACACATTTTGTAGCCATTTATGGGTAAATTCTAAATAGTGTTTATACTGCAAATTGTCATCGTTAGAATTATATCCCATATCCAAATTATACGGCGGCGAAGTTACCGTTACATCAATAAAAGGAGTCGAAAATAAATCCGCATCTGTGCAATCCGCACAAAAAATGTGATACGGCTGTTCTAACAATACTTTTTCTTCGATCATGAAAATATCCTTTTTATATTGACATTAAATCCCATTGTATCATATGGGCTGTATATGGACAATACATAATCCTTTTCCACACAGCCATTGACGGGTTTGTACAATGATTTTTAAACTTCATGCAAATTGTCGTCTTGCCAATGGATATGATCGTTAATGTTATGCTTTTCGTACACTTTTTTAATACATTCAAAGTTTCGAATATATTAAAGCGTTAATTTTATCAATTTACAAGCTATTAACTGTGCAGGATTGTTTGGATTTTTGACTTTTGTATCCACAATATCAAAACCGTCCACATTAATATTTTCCAATTTGGTACGACTATTTTGTGGAAAAGTGTTATATTTATCTGTTGGAATTATAGCGATTAATTCAAAATCTGCATCTTTTGTCTGATACACATACTCAAAAACTTTTTTAGGATTTTGTATTTGCCACATGCCCCTCATTCTAAGATCTGTTATACTTAACGGATCGACCTTATTCACCCTGCCTAGTTCTTTTGTTTCTGAAAATGCAACATTTGGAACATGTATAACCCCATCAGATATAGCATTCTTAATGCGTTCATATGTTTGTTTATTAGCCGCATATATATCGCCATAAAACATCCATAAAGAGTTTAATTTTTCTGTATTAGCGGTAACATTGCCTATACAATATATTAAGTCTTTTACAACCCAATTCTCACAAGTGCGACAGGCATGTGTTACCATATGATTATCACTGTACATTTTATCTTTTGGGTGGCTGCTATTAAGAGCAATGCTGCTGGCATTACCACTGATTTTCTTAACTTCAATAGCATCGCCATTTCTAATCATAATATCCGGGGGATTATTCTGTGTGCCGTACCAAGAAAAAATCTGTGCATATTTTAATAAACGAATCTGTTCGTCCGTTTCGAGTATGGTATCAGCGAAAGCATCTTTTATATATTTTTCCAATCCTTCACCTACAGTATTCATTCTATTGTTGCCCTCATGGGAACTTTGCACATCAAATGTGTCAGTGTTGATAATATTGACAATCGCCTCTAATATATTTGTCATTTTGCAAAGTCCTTGTATCTGTATAAAACATTCTCCAGTTGTTGTTTTATGCTTTCTGCCAAAAATTTTGCCAAATTCACGGGAACTGCATTGCCTATCATTTTGTATCCCAATGCTAGATTGTCGTAATAAAATATAAAATTATCTGGAAATGTTTGTATTCTGGCACATTCTCTTACACTTAATCGTCTGTATAAATGGTGTTTACCGATGGCAAAAATGCGTTTATTTTGTTCGATAAACTGCATTTTCGGGGCTTGAGGGTGTATGGGGGCGTGGCGACCGCCTGCTTGAATTGTAAATGATTGTTCGTCCCATGCCCGCACCCGATTTCTCGACATATATATGGTCGAAAAACCGCCGGTCATATATTCGTGATTCGGCACTAAGCACGCATCGCCATTGGTATAATTTTTATCGATCGCAGATAACGCATTGTGTCGTAAATCGCCTATTGCTTCCCACAAGGAAATTTTGGCAAATGGCATGTTGGGAAAGTCAAAGGTAAAGCCTAAGTCTTGTCTGATACCAATAAAAAACACCCTTTTTCTGTCTTGTGGTACATTATAATCACAAGCGTTTAACAATTTAAACGATACGGTATACCCCGATTGTTTTAACATCTGTTTGATATTTTGCAATGCCACCGCATGTCTTGGCAGTAACATACCGCTGACATTTTCCGCCAAAAAAAACTTGGGCTGTTTGACCTTTAATATGCGAATAAAATCAAAAAATAACTTGCCCCGATGGTCGTTTATACCCCGTAACGCCCCGGCTTCGCTCCAGCTCTGACACGGGGGACCGCCGATAATGCCATCACAATCGGGGACTTCGCCGGAGTGTATGTCGGTTATACTGCGTTTATCTAGTTTGGTACGCATATGATTCTTTTCATATGTTTGCCATATCTGTTTATCATATTCATTTGCCCAAACCACACTAAATCCCGCTTGTTCAAAACCTAAATCAAGCCCCCCTGCACCGGCAAAAAACGATACAATTTTCATATAATCCCCCTATTGTCATACGCTGTGTGCGAATATACCATATGTAAAATATAGTAACAATAAAAAACTATTCCCACACAATATGCTGTGTACCGCTTAGGATTTTTTCGGCGTGTGGGGTGTACACACCGTTTTTGTATACGGTTAATGGGGGTTTTAGGGTGAATGAACTGTTTACGCCTTTTGTTATGTGTATGAGTATACGGCTGGTATTTTCGCCTGCTTTGGTTATTATGGGTAGGATTTTTACACCGGCTTTTTTGTCTGATAAGCATTGTAAGATGTGGGGCAGGCGGTCGGTTTTGTGAATCATGGTTATGCGTCCCTTTGTTTTTACCGATTGCCAACAAAACTGTAGCCATTGGCATATGTCGACGGTGGTTTCCGTGTGGGCGATGTGTTTTAGGGGGTTTTTCGACTGTGTGCCTGTGTGGTGTTGTGCGTATGGGGGGTTGGTCATGACAATGTCGTATTGTTCCCGTGCCGCAGCTATGAGCGGGCTTATGTCGCCGTGCTGCACTTGCATGCGGTGTTGTAAGCTGTTGACTTGTATGTTGTTTTGTGCATATTTACAGAAGACTTCTGATTTTTCGATGCCTGTTATACGGACTGTGTCGGTGGTTAGATAAGCGTACATCAACCCCACCGCCCCAGAGCCACAGCCTACATCTAGCACATCTCCAGTGTCTATCAGCGGCGTTGCCATCGCCAGCAACACCGCATCCAGCCCGCCCCGAAAGGCGTTTTTTGGCTGGGTGTATATAATATTTTTGTTTAGAATATACGCCATCGTATCTGTAGAGTACACAAGTTGCGAAAAATATCTATTGAAAAATACGGCGTGTTTGGTATTTTATAGGGGCTGTCGCACTGCGGATACCATTTTTTTAGGAACCATTATGCCCACAAAACCTTCTCTCGATGCTATTTTAGACCTTAGCAAAGCCGACATGGACAAAGTCAATGCCCTTATTTTGGACAACATGCAATCGGATGTAACGGTGATTCCCGAACTTGCGGGGTACTTGATTGCCGCTGGGGGCAAAAGGATACGACCGATGCTCACCTGTATGACCGCCCGCATGTGTGGTGTGCACACAAAAACCAAAACAGAAACCGCCCTGCATCAAATCCCATTATATGCCACCTGTATAGAATTTATCCACACCGCCACTTTGTTACACGACGATGTGATCGACGAAAGCCACATGCGCAGGGGACAGCAATCCGCCCACAAAATATGGGGCAATAAAGCCACTGTATTGGTCGGCGATTTTCTGTTTGCCCGGGCATTTGATTTAATGGCAAACGCCAATAACCCCGCCGCTACACAGGTATTATCGCACGCATCTAGGCACTTGGCAGAGGGGGAAATGTTACAGCTGTTAAACACGCAAAATATGGATACCACTATCGACATGTATCTGCACACCATAAAAGCCAAAACCGCCGTGCTGTTCGCCGCCGCCGCCAAAGTGGGGGGCGTGATAAGCAACCAAAGTGCCGCCATATGTGATACCCTGTACACATACGGGGAATCGCTGGGCACAGCGTTTCAAATGATCGACGATGCCCTAGATTACAGTGCCAACGATGCCACCATCGGCAAAAACAGCGGCGATGATTTTAAAGAGGGCAAAATCACCCTGCCCGTGTTAACAGTTATGGAAAAATGCACCGCAGACGAAACACACTTCCTAACCCGCACCATCGGCAACCGTCAGCAAACAGACGGCGATTTTGCCAAAATGTGTACCCTGATAGAAAAATATGACGCTATCGCCCATACGCTCGACATGGCAAAAACCTATGGGGACAAAGCCAAACAGAACTTACACGCCCTGCCATTTAACAACACCTACACCGCCGCACTGGCAGACATGATAGACTATGCCATTTACAGAACACATTGATAAAACCGTTACAACATTGTCGATACTATTTGCCAAAAAATTTTTTTACTTGCACAAAAAAAAATCTTTTGGTACAGTGGCACCACGACCCTATTGTTCTACTTTAGAAGGAGTATACACACATGCACAAAAGATTTTTGACCACCGCTGCTGTCGTTGCCACAGTGTCTCTAATATACCCCCCCCCCCCCCCCTATATGCCGATGATACAGGTATCGCTGTAGATCGAGCGGGCGGTGTTGCTGTCGACCAGATCGATAAAACCGGGATTTTTCAGTGGATCGAAGGCGATGTTAATTATGCAGATAAAAACCTTAACTTGGGGATTACCGCATTTAGTGCCTTGTCCGAAAATAAAAATACCATTACCTATTTTCAAGGCTCTTACAATCGACAGAAAGCAACGAATCGCCTAAATTTGGGTGTTGGCTATCGAAAACTTGTCGGGGCGGCTGCGATTATCGGTGTCAATGGCTTTATCGACAACAAAGATGGCACGCAAACGGCATTTACCTTTAATCCTAGTGGCGTGTATCAGCGGTATAGTTTGGGGCTGGAGTTGAAAACCGCCGCTTTTGATGTGTCGGCAAATATGTATCGCCCTATGAGTAAGGGAATCATTAAAGACTACAAAGTATTAAAAGGCTGGGACATTACCACCAAGGGAAAAATACCTCTTGCCCCTGCCCTATCGCTTGGAGTCCATATGTACAACTTTGACGGCGTAAATGATGCGGTGGTTAAGGGTAACAAACTGATTGCCGAATACAAACCCAATCGCACTATAACCCTGCGGGGCGAATACGACAAACCCAACGGGGATGCCGCCAAAACAAATATATTCATGGGCTTTAAATGGGATTTTGCCACCGCTGTACAAACCCCATCGCAAGCGACAAAATCCGCTGCCGTATGGCACAAACGCTATGACAAGGTCGAACGGCAATACGATGTTAAGATTGCCAAAGCAAGCACTATTCCAACCCTTGCCATATCAGGCAATGACCGCTTATCTGCCAGAGAATGGGGCAATGCGGTTACTGCCAACGCCTATGACAGTATATTGCCCTCCAGTGTAACCATAAATGGGCAAACTATCAATGTGTCTTATACATTCGCAGTTAAGAGCAGTACCGTAGGGGGGGTAACAAGTACCGCCGACATCGACACCGCCACAGGTGCCATCGACAGCGGTAAAATCACCGATTCGGGCGACATCGTCCTAACCGCTACCCGTGCAGAAGTAGCAGGCAAATTGGCATCGGCAACAAAGGATATAACTATTCCCATCACCAAAAAAACGCTTACACTGGTACGGGCAACGGATTTAAAATCCCATGACGATAGCGATACCCCAACGGGGAGCGGTACCGCTGCATCACCTTGGCAAATGGTAAAAACGAAACGATATAAAATAGGCGAATTTGTTACCATACCATCGGTACTTAACGGCTCGACAACCGTTACCTTACACTGGACAGAAGACCATGCTTGGACAAGTGTTGATATGCAAATAAGCAAACCCGGCAATACTGGTCTGGTAGACAGTAGCCATGGCATCAAAAGAACAGGTTTCACGCTTCCCACACCATTAACAAGATATATCGTAGATAACCCGGGGGGACCCTCCGCAACTGTCGAATTCAGATTTACTTTTACCAATCCCGATACGGATAAATATGACCTATCCACATCGACCGTATCCGCATATCTAAAATCCGCCACTGGTTAGGTAATATACATGGCTGGACTTTAATGGTTCTGATGATTCTAATCGTTCTGTGGCTCTATGATTACACTTTGAGAAAGAATATATACACATGTATAAGAGATTTTTGACCGTTGCTACTGCCTGTAACCATAGCCCCGTGCGTCTAGGGGGTTTTATCGTTTATGCGGTAGCCCTCGCCCCACACGGATTCTATGAATGTGGGGTTTTTTAATTTCTTGCGTAATCGAGTCACATGCACATCGACCGTGCGGTCGTCCACATCCGCATACAGCCCCCAGACCTTGTTTAAGATCTTTTCCCGGGACAAAATGCGGTTGGGATTTTTGAGCAAATACACCAAAATAGCATATTCTTTACGGGCAATTTTTATCGCTTTGCCGTCCTCAAATACGGTTCTTTCGTTTAGGTTTACCCATATATCGCCGCACCGTACCACACAGTCCATTTTGTTTTCCCGCCGCAACGATGCTTTCAGGCGGGCATCGAGTTCCCGTGGCGAAAACGGCTTTACCACATAATCGTCTGCCCCGATGGTTAACGATTTAATTTTGTCTTGTTCTTCGCCCCGGGCGGTCAACATGACAATAGGAATATGCCGTTCGCTGGTTTTTCGCACCTGTTGAATGACTTCGATACCGCTTTTTTCTGGCAACATCCAATCGACAACCATCAAGTCCGGGTCGATATGCAACGCCATATCGAGCCCCGTTTGTCCGTCCATTGCCGTATGTACCGTCCAGCCGGCATTTTTTTGCAAATTGTATTTTAAAATCTCCAAAATCGCCCGATCGTCCTCGATGAGTAAAATGTTTACATCTTGCATCATTCGCTCCTTTCGATAGGCAACACCACCGTAAAGGTCGATCCCTGATTTAAAGTGCTTTGTATGCGTAAATCGCCCCGATGTTGGCTAATGATATGTTTGACAATGGCAAGCCCCAATCCCGTCCCCCCTACCGCCCGGGAGCGGGCTTTGTCGACCCGATAAAACCGTTCTGTCAAACGGTTGATATGCTCCGGGGCGATGCCTTCGCCACGATCGGTAATCGCTATGGCAATAGCCGCTTTGCCATACACCGTATCCGCATATATCCGCACCCCAATAGGGCTGCCTTTTGCACTGTATTTCATAGCGTTTACAATCAGGTTTTGAAACACCTGAATCAACCCGTCCCGCAACCCAAGTACGGTGCCTTCGCCCGCCAATTCATCACGGACACTTAACGCATATTTTTCACTTTTGACCGGCAAAATGTCCAACACCAGCGATATAATATCAGATATTTTGACCGTCTCCGTAGGGGCGATATGTTCCACCTGCTCGATGCGGGCAAGTGCCAATAAATCGTCGACAACCCGCTTCATGCGTAGCGATTCATTGTACATGGTTTGGATAAAATTTTTGGCAACTGCCGCATCTTCCAACGCCCCGTCGAGTAAAATTTCCGACACCCCCAAAATGCTGGTTAAGGGGGTACGCAGTTCATGACTCACATTCGCCACAAAGTCCGACCGCATGTTTTCCGCTTGTACCAATTGGGTAGTGTTTTGAAATTGCAATATAACCACGGGGGAATTATCGATAATGCGTTTTACCACAGATATTTCAAAGTACTGTTCCGCCCCCGATGGCACCCGGATTTTTGTTTGTTTTTTTAAATGGGCTTTCTTGTCAGAAGCCACCTGTTTATACGCTCTGTTCAAAGAAAAAAAATCGAGAATACGGGTAATATCTTCATCCAAATTAAATTCCATCAGCAAATCTTTACCTGTGGTATTGATAAACGCCACGCCGTTATCTTCGACAACGATAATCGGACTAAGCAGCCGCCTGAGTATACCGTGGTAATGCCTGCTGTGTGAAATCATATATTTTCTGCGTGTTCTGAGTACGATGCCTCTTCCCTAACCGTAGGACTGCTGTCTTGTAGTAACAGTTTGATAGTGTCCGCATCGGTATTAAAATTGCCCGCCACTTGTGCCCGCACGGAGGCTTCCGCATCCTGTGCCAAACGAGCCAAAGTGGTTGCCCAAGCGTTTTCATTGCCCGCCGCTTCGACTCGTACGGCGATCACCGTATCTTGGCTGAGATCGTCTAAAACCTGTGCTTCATCGGTGCCAAAAGCCAATTGTACCCGTTGGGCATCGGTTCCGTATTTTTCATTTAGAGCATCTGTCATAACTTACTATTCCTTAATTTTTTGCGTGGTTTTTAGCCACAAAGTTTGCTATACTATGTTTGATACTGTAATACTAACCACAAGTAAGGTAAAAATGCAAATTAAAAATTCATTATTAGACGACTTGGCGAAAACAGTGACTGGAGCCATGGGCGGGGTTAGCAACCTAAAAGGGGAAGCGGACGGGCTGATAAAATCCCATGTCGAGCGGCACTTGCAACAGTGCGATGTGGTTAGCCAGCAGGAATATATGGTGCTAAAAAAAATGATCGAAAAAGTCATAGCGGAAAATATCGCCCTAAAACACCGCATCAAAAAATTAGAACGCCATATCGAGGAATAATCGTATGAATACACAAAATATCACCAAAATTGCTATCGTTGGGGCTTCGGGACGCATGGGGGGGGCATTGATTCGCCTGAGTGTTGCCAACCCAAAAACCGCCCTTGTAGGTGCCACCGCCCGCCCCAGCAGTACCGCTCTTGACACAGACGCAGGTACCAGTGCCGGCATCGACAGCTTGGGAATCCCCATAACAGACGATTTAAACACCGCATTCGCCAACGCCGATGTGATCATCGATGTTACCCCTAAGGGCAGTACAGAACACCACCTAAACATCGCCCGACAACACAACACAAAAATGGTTATCGGCAGCACCGGGCTATCGGACACAGAAGAACAACACATCGCCCATACGGCACAGTATATCCCGATTGTCTATACAAGCAATTTTTCTATCGGTATGAACACCCTATTTGCGGTGTGTGAACACATATCCCCCATTTTGTCCGCTGATAAATTTCAAGTACACATCGACGAAACCCACCACATACACAAACAAGATGCCCCCAGTGGCACCGCCCTCAGTCTGGGAAAATATGTGGCAAGCGGTCGCAAACAAGATTTTACATCCGTATACAAATACCAATCGGAGCGACAAACAGATGCGGACATCACCTTTACCGACAATCGCCGGGGCGAAGTCATCGGCGACCACACCGTATCGTTTGAAAGCGTACTAGAATCCCTACACCTAACCCACACCGCCCACAAACGGGAAGTATTCGCCGATGGGGCTATCTGTGCCAGCATATGGCTAAACGACAACAAACCAAACGGGTTATATACCATGCGTGATGTGCTGGGGTTAAACTTATAACATATTGCTATAGGGTAAAGATTTCATATACTGTTCCATAAACCGCCAATCGGGGTTGCCGTTTTTATCAGCGGGCAGTTTTATTTTTAATCTTTGCAATCTGTTTTTAACCGCCGCTCGACCATAGTTGAATCTTTTTGCCATTTCTAAATCTAAAACTGTTGCTATAAACAGGGCACTGTACTTATTTAAGCGGTTACATCGTATAATATTGACTTTATTTCCCGTATAAAAATCACAGTGTTGATAAAAAGCCCGCATGCCTTCGGCACCGATGGTTATGCACTCTCCCTTTGATTTTTTTGCAATAAAGCAATCGGATTTTAAAAACAACTCTGTACCATTATTATCGGCGGTACGGGTAATATATGGCGAATCGCCTCTGTTGTTATCATCGATATCGACCTTGTGAATGGGGCTGCCCAAAGATAAATCAAAAATAGACCTGAGATAAAACGGTTGCCAATTTCGTACATCTAGGGTGATTTTAGGTGTACACTGTATATCGCCGATAATTTTAGGCAATGGAATATTATTGGCAATCTTAAACGCCACCAAATCCCGCACTTTCTTTTCCAACAACGCACTGGAGAGTACAGAATAATCTATTTCCATATATTCTTCCACACACCATTCGTCTACCGCAGATACTTTTTTTGTAACGCTATACCCCGATTCCACTTTGTTATTTTCAAATAAATCTAGCCACTTAGCAGATATTTTGCCCCATCTGTTGTCATAATCGAAACGCTTTTTTGTTTTCTTTTTGTAAAATCCATCATGTTTAAAGTATCCAAAAAATGTGTCCTTTGTGGGGGGATGGGGGGTATGTGCTTCTATGACAACTACTGAGGTAACCATGCCCACTTTGGAATTATAAAACAGCTCATCCGGCATGGAAAAAACAGCCTTTAAAGTATGTTTGTCCAGCAGCTGTTGTTTTAACCGCCCCCTTTCCCCGCCTGTTGCCAACACGCAACTAGACGGAATAATAGCCACACAACGCCCCCTGTGTTGCAAGCACTCTAAGGCGTTTAAAACAAATTTAAATTCTTCTATGTCTTTCTTTTTGTTGGATTTATACGGGGGATTCAAAAAGGCAACTGTCGGCTTTTTAGATTTTATTTTTTGTATAATATCCGCATCAAAACAACTGCCGTGTAAAATATTACTCTTACCATCCCCATGCAAAAACATATTGGAAACAGCTAATGGATAAATTTCATCTTGCCGTTCGGTGCCAAATAAATGATGCGTTTTTATACGGCGTTCTAAGGTTTTATCCCCATTGCATTTTTCTACCATTTTTTTCATTGCCGACACCAAAAATCCACTTGTGCCGGTGCAATTATCGTACACAATATCACTCGGCTGAATATGGACAATATCGGAAAAAAAATCTGTAATATGCGGGGGGGTTAAAACAATCCCTAACCCCTTATCCGCATTAGAGTACCTTAAAAATTCAATATAAAATTGTCCGAGAATATCATAATATTTGTATGTCCGTACATAGTTGTTAATATTTTCATCGATAGTATCTATATAATCTTTGAGGGATTTGTTACCGGGTTCCGGCTTTATTAACCCATTATCGGTTTGTAAAAATTGATAATTTTGCATCATCATATCAATTTTGTCTGTTTGGATACCCGAAGTTTTAAGTTGTTTTTTAATAGTCGTTACCAATGCACCCCCCAAAAGGCTCATATCCCTTATACCTGAGTAGCTGATGTAAAAATCATTGCTATCTAAGGCAATAAGAATACCGCTTACTAGTAAACTTCTTTTATCTTCTTTGATTTTTGATTGGTGTAGCTGTGCATTAAGGGCTTGTGAATATGTGAGCAATTGTTCATATTTGGTATGTTTTAATACCTCATCTTCATACACGCCCCCTAATATATCGGCAAAAGACAACAAGGAATTGCCAAATATACGATTGGCTTTTTGTCCCATTGTTTGCATAAAGTAGGAAACCTTAATATCGTTTTTCTCGGTACCACTTACCGCCAAAGACAATACATCAAATTGTTTTGATAAATAATCAGAATACAGCAATACACCATCTACCGCATAGTCTTTGTACTGTTTTCTATGTTTGCTTTCGTGCTTTAAAATATCTGCTTTGCACTCGATAACAATTATGAAATTCGGATTGTCTTTAAACGATACAATAAATTCGGGGTACCCCTTTCCCGTACCTGCTTTTGAGGCATTTGATAACAGCTTATCTATTTTCGGACTGTCGGAACATTGTTCTTCCCATATGACATTTCCATCTAGGTATGTACTATCCGCCTGAAAATGCTGTCGTACAATAGCTTCTGTTTTTCTTTCATTGCTCATATTTACTTACCCTTTTGATACGCACGAAAATATTTCCCTGTTAAACTATTATACAAATTGCAAACTGATTTTCAAGGGCATCTCAGCAATATTTTTGGGCAGACTTATAATTGACGATATTTCAGGGTATTCGTTATTGGCGAATCGTTGCCATCGCCTGCTGTTACATTGCTGATATAATCTAAAACCGTATGGAGCGAATAATACAAGGGGTATGTCTTTGCCAAATAATTCGATAATTTTTTGTAACCACACTTCGGGCAGTAACGGTCTGCCTGTGTAGTTTTGTTTGATGTATCGTTTGGTTTTTATGTCGATTAGACTCATAACATATCCCCCCTAATGAACTTTTGTTACAATGCTGAAATCAAGGTATATAAAATGTGCTTCAAAACAAATAATACCGCAAAGCGGTTTCGGCGATTTCTTTGTTTATTTCAAACATTTCTTCTCGTGTCCATTGGTGTTTGCGGAAATACATAGATACAGGGGCAAAAGAATTGTGGTCGGCACTGCCGTTTTGCTTAAATACATAAGTTTTGTTCAAATAGTAAAATTCATTCAACATACTGATTTTCGACATAACAAAGTCTTCGTATGTGTAGTCTTGTTCGAAATCACACCCCCAGCCAAAGCATACAAAAGGGGTAATCTTTTCGTGGTTTAACATAGCTTTGATGCCTGTTAGGTTTTTACCTAATCGCTCGATGGCGTTTCCTTGTGCCTGTTTTTGTTTGCCTTCTTTGATGCGTACATCGTTTGTGCCTTGTCGTTTTGTTTCGGATATAAGGATAATTTTCAAATAATTGGAATCACCTTTTTTGGTTAAATATATCACGCCCCCATCGGGCTTGATTTCCCTAGATTTATCTTCATTGCTGATACTAAACACAGTGTCAAATTCTTGGCGAAGTCCCTTGTCCTTAACAATGCTCATCATAGTTCTAAATGAAATGGTATTTTCCCAAGTTAATTGATACCCGCTTAACATATTGTGAAAACGATTTTCTAGATATTTAATAGTATCGTGCATTGCCAAATGGATATTCTTGTCGTCTTTTTTAGAATATGTATTTTTCGGTTTGTGCTGATTTTTATTTCTGCGTAATTGCTCAGAGTTAGCCATTGTAAAAATAATGTCCTTTCAGTCCATTAACATTAAATATTAATATTTCACTATGAAATAATATGTTTTCAAAAATATTTTTGGGCAGGCTTATAATTGACGATATTTCAGGGTATTCGTTATTGGCGAATCGTTGCCATCGCCTGCTGTTACATTGCTGATTTAATCTAAAACCATATGGGGCGAATAATACAAGGGGTATGTCTTTGCCAAATAATTCGATAATTTTTTGTAACCACACTTCGGGCAGTAACGGTCTGCCTGTGTAGTTTTGTTTGATGTATTGTTTGGTTTTTATGTCGATATTAAACGGGGGATTACATATGACTAAAGCGGGCATTTCCATTTCTTGCTTTTTCATCTGCAAGAAATTTTTTATTATAGTGTTGTCAAACCCCTGATATTCAATATCAACGCCAAGCACCCTATACTCTGTAAAAGGTTCGAGCAATGCCCCCGCACCTACCGCAGGATCAAAAACAAGGCTATTTTTGGGAATCTGAGTGGACACTATATTATAAACAAACTGTGCCACAGGGGCGGGCGTATAAATTGTTGCCTTTTTTTGTTGTGTGTAAAAATCGTTTCTGTCCACACGATACACCATAAAAAAAATATCCTTTGTCCTGTAATTAAAATGCGTTATCTAAAATTCAATATACACTGTTCTCATTTTGAGTACAAGAGAATTTGTACTCAAAATGAGGGCAATGACAAAAACAGTTTTTACACCCGAATATCGGGAATTGATTTATTGGCTGCGTGCAGAACGCAAAGCACAACAGCTTACTATTCGGCAACTTGCCAAGCGATTAGGTGTTGTCCACTCTTATATTGGTCGTATTGAAACTTTCGAAAGGCGATTGGATGTATATGAGTTTGTTTTGTATTGCCAAGCGTTACAACTCGACCCGCACAAGGGTATTACAATTTTATTACACGCCCAAAATACGCAGTGATTCGTTTTCCAAATAGCACATACTGTGGGGGGCGTTGGCAAAAGTTATACGATGTTGCCTTGTCCGGGGGCGGAGTCTAGTAATAGTTTGGTGTAGGGGTGGTTGGGGGCGGTGAATACCTGTTCGCCATCGCCTATTTCGCAGATTTCGCCGTTACGCATGACGGCAACGGTGTTGCTCATTTGTCGTACCACCGCCAAGTCGTGGCTTACGAATAGCAAAGTTAAGTTAAATTGTTGTTGTAGGTCTTTTAATAAATTAAGGACCTGTGCTTGGATCGACACATCTAGGGCGGAGGTGGGTTCGTCACAAAATATAAATCTTGGACGCACCGACAATGCCCGGGCGATGCCAATGCGTTGTCGTTGTCCGCCGGAAAACTGGTGTGGATAGCGGTTGTAATCCTCAGTCCGTAACCCCACCCGATGTAACAAGCCGATAACAATGTGCTTGCGGTGTTTGGCATCGGTGACGATTTTATGGACTCGCAAGGCTTCGGATAAAATCTGCCCGACCGTCATACGGCTGTTTAGAGAGGAAAACGGGTCTTGAAAAATCACTTGCAGCTCGAGTCTTCGTTTTAATGCGGCGGCTTTGTCGCTGGTGTCGGTAATGTCGTACCCTTTGTAGGTTACCGTGCCTTCGGATATATCGAGCAAGCCGGACACCATCCGCCCCAATGTCGATTTGCCCGACCCCGACTCCCCTACCAGCCCTAAGGTGGTGCCTTGTGCAATGTCGAAGGTGGCACCGCTGACCGCTTTAAACAACGATTGCTCCCGTAACAAACTTGCCTTGAAACCATAATATTTACCCACATTCGACACTTCGACAATCGGTTTCGACCTGTCCCATGTATCGCTTACCGCCTGTTCTAAAAACATCATAGCCTGTTTCTGCTCAGCCGATTGTTGGGTGTAATAGGTATCGAGAACGGGAAAGCGGTCGACTTTTTCATCGAGGCGGGGAATCGATGCAATTAAGGATTTTGTATAGTCTTGTTGCGGCTGCGACAATACCTGTTTGGTTGTCCCCTGCTCGACCAATTTGCCCAGTCGCAAAATGTACAACCGGTCAGTGGTATCGGCAATCACGCCCATATCATGGGTCACCAAAATCACCGCAATATTTTGTTGTCGGCACAGGTTGCGTAAAGTCTGTAAAATGCCTTTCTGCACGGTCACATCCAAAGCGGTTGTCGGTTCATCGGCAATAATCAGATCCGGATCACAGGACAACGCCATAGCAATCACCACCCGCTGCCGCTGCCCGCCGGAGAGTTCGTGGGGGTATTTGTGCATACTGGTTTCTGGCGATGGGATTTCCACCTGTTGTAATAAATCGATTGCCCGTTGCCGTGCCTGTGCTGTCGACACCCCCGTATTTACCACGATGGTTTCTATCATTTGTGTACGGATCCGTAGCACCGGGTTTAACGAAGTCAACGGGTCTTGGAAAATCGAGGCGATTTTTTTGCCCCGAATAGCGAATACCTGTTGTTGGCTCAATTTAGAAAAATCTTGCCCCTGAAAAGTAATTTGTCCGCCGGATATAACCCCCGGTTTGTCGAGCAGGGCAATAACCGCCCGCCCGATTGTCGATTTACCGGCACCGGATTCACCCACCAGCCCAACAATTTCGCCTGCATGTACCTCTATACTCACCTTGTCGACAGCGACAAAGTCTTGTTTGCGGGAGGGAAATGTAATCTCAATATCTTTTATCTGTAACAATGCCATAACGATTCTCCTATTTTTTCAAACGAGGGTTTAACACATCTCGCAGGCGATCCCCCACCAAGTTAATCGATACAATCATAAACAACAGGGCAATCCCCGGATAAATACTTATCCAAGTCTGCCCCGATAACATGTATTCGTAACCACTGGAAATAAGCATTCCCAAAGACGGTTCGGTAATCGGCACCCCCACCCCCAAAAACGACAAGGTCGATTCGACAGCAATCGCATTGCCCACTTGAATAGTGGCAATAACAATCAACGGCGGCAAACAATTCGGCAACAAATGACGGAAAATAATCCGCAAATGTGGCAATCCTTGACTGTGTGCGGCTTCGATGTACTCCCGATTGTTTTCCACCAACGCACTGCCCCGCACAGTGCGGGCATAATACGCCCATTGGACAATAATCAGCGATATAATCACTTTGTCGACGCCACTGCCCAAAATCGCCAGTATCACCAACGCCACCAAAATAGTCGGAAACGACAAAATAAAATCCACCAAGCGCATAATCAGCGACTCGATCGCCCCGCCCACATAAGCGGCAACAATACCGGCAATCACCCCAATCACCACCGATACGCTGGTACTGACAAGTGCCACAAACAGGCTGATACGCATACCGTATAAAATTGCCGATAACATATCCCGCCCTTGCGAATCTGTGCCCAAATAAAACGGCGTATTGGTCATCATGTCGACTTCGCCCGGGGCTAAGGTCGAGTTTAAAATACTGATAGTTGCCAAGTCATAGGGATCTTGCGGGGTAATCCATGGGGCAAATACCACCACCAACAGGGTAATAGCCACCGCTACCGCCGCCACCGCCGCCACTTTGTTTTCCATATATTCAGATAAAAAGTCTCTCATAATCGCCTCCTGTGCCTCCCTTATTTCGTCGTCAAGCGAATACGGGGATCGAGCAAAGCGTACAGCACATCGACAACAAAGTTAATGACAATAAACATCACCACCACCATCATCAAATACGCCACCACCACCGGGCGATCCATTAGCAATATGCTATCGATTAACAATTTGCCCATACCGGGCCACGAAAAGACGGTCTCTGTTACCACCGCAAACGCAAGTACGCTGCCAAATTCCAGACCTACAACAGTAACCACCGGGATAAGGATATTTTTTAAGACATGGACAAAAATCACCCGATTTTTACCAAGCCCCTTAGCATAGGCAAATTTGATGTAATCCTGTTCCATAATTTCCATCACCCCCGCCCGGGACAGACGGATAATAATAGACATCTTGTATAACGACATGGTCAGCACCGGTAAAATCAAATGCGACCAGCCATCGACGGTCATAAAGCTAAACTGTACGCCAAACAACGCCGCCGTATCGCCCCGCCCCGTCGACGGCAACCACCCCAAGTATACGGAAAACAGCAAAATCAAAATCATACCAATCCAAAAGTTTGGCAGCGAAAACCCAAACACCGATCCGGTCATAATGCTGCGACCGATAATATTGTTGTGGTTAAACCCGGCAATCATACCTAAGGGAATACCGATAACAACCGAAAACGCTACCACCAAAAACGCCAGTTCTAAAGTAGCAGGCATCTTTTTTAAAATCATATCCACCGCATCGACCCCATGCACAAACGACTTGCCAAAATCCCCTTGAGCGGCATTGACCAAAAACCGCCACAGCTGTTCGTGCATAGGCAGATCCAGCCCCAACCGCTTGACCGCCGCATCAAACTCTGCGGGAGGGGCTTCGGGGTTAATCAAAATATCAATCGGGTTGCCGATAGAATACACGGCAATAAACACAAAGATCGACATGGCAAACACCAACAGCACGCTTTGCAATATACGGCGCATTAAAAACTGTAGCATGCAAGCCTCCTTTTAGTGTTATGGGGGGCTATGCCCCCATATGGAACGCCTTTGGCACCCCCATTTTCACAATCCGCTTACTTGGCAGGTGCCACAGCCCGGTAATCCGTTCTCTCCCCGCCAGCCGGTGGGTTGTACGATACAGAGCTGTTTAAGGCAAGGGGAAAGATCTGATAATGGGTGGCAATCCAGTTCTTCTCTTCGAGAACAATAGCCGCCGCCCCGGAAATCAGCTGCCAACGCTTTTTGCTATCTGCTACATTTGCCATTTGGTCTACCAGTGCATCGATGGCAGTATGAGAGTACCCCCCTTTGTTAGAAGCCCCCCATTTTTTGCCTTTATTGACGGTTGCGGACAAGGCTTTTACAAACGATTCGCCATCGAATAGGCTGTCGCCCCAACCGGCTAGCCATACGGGGTACATCCCCTTGTTGCGGTTACCGAAGAACACGGAACGGGTTACGGCGGTTACTTTGGTTTTAACGCCAATCTGTGTCCACATTTGGGCGATTGCCTGTGCCAGCTTGGCATCGTTAATATAGCGATCATTCGGGGCACCCAGCGTTACGGTAAAGCCATTGGGATAGCCTGCCTCTGCCAACAATTGTTTTGCCCGTGCAGGGTCATAGCGGTATCCCTCGACCGGGTCGATACCAAACATGCCAATCGGGGCGATGTTGGTGGCTGGAATACCTAGCGGTCCCATGATGCGATCGACCAACAACTCCCGGTGAATTGCCAACGACAACGCCGTTCTTACTCTCTTGTCCAAGAACGGGTTTTTGCCATTGGTGCCTTCCACATCTGGGACTTGTTCGGTCATGCCGAACATGACATAAATACTGCGGTTGGAATCGGTCACCGCTACGGAGATATTGGGATTTTTTTCCAGTCGTGGCAAATCTTGTACAGTCGGCTGTTCGATCATATCCACATCGCCGGCAATCAGTGCCGCCACCCGGGCACCCGCCGCTTTGATGGGGCGGATTTCCAATGTGTCGTACTGGGCGGGTTGGTTGCCGCCGGTTTCATAGTTGCCCCAATATCTGGCAAATTTCGTATAGACAATTTTTTCGCCTTTGGTGTATTCAGACAGCTTATAAGGTCCCGTACCCACAGTGGCATCACCCGCCTCGAATTCGACAGTTTCCACATATTTAAACCCATCACAAGCCCCGCCGTTAAAGTCGACTTTGGCACTGCCGGCAATGGAGTCGGAAATAATAAAGAATCCCGCCGCCGCTTTTGCCATCAACATGGGCGACGCCCCTGTCTTTTGTACGATAATTGTATAATCATCGACAACTTCAATATCTTGCCAATCGCTGATTTGAATTGCCAGCGAACTGGGGCTGTTTTCCACCCGGGAAATACGACAGGCACTGTACACCACATCGTTAGCGGTAAAATCAGAGCCATCGTGATACTTTACCCCCCGTCGCAGGTTAATTCTCACCCTATCGCCGGGCAGCTGTTGCCAAGAAGTGGCAAGACGGGGTTTTAATCCCTCCGTTGCGTGGCTGTACACCAGCGTATCAAACACAATAGCAGCAACCACATTGTTCGGTGACAAATTATGGAAATACGGATCGACAGAAGTAGGTTCTGACGCCGCAGCGGCAATCAACTTGTTCGCCTGCACCGTGCCAGCAACAGCCAACCCAGCGGCAAACAAGCCAAACTGTAACAGTTTTCTCATATCTTTTCTCTCCTAAATATGCGAGGTTATCAAAATAAATCTATGGACGGATAAAAACAACATTTACACCGACACGGGGATCACTGTACCACTAGGATGGTACTTCTGTCAAGGGCAGTTTAAAGATATGTGCAAAAAAAGTACACACGGTGCAGTGTTACCCATATGTTAAAATACATGTTGCAACACATAGGGATGATGTGATACCATGTAAAAAAAACACACAGAGGAGACCGCTTATGAAAATTTGCATTTTATACATTGGGCATATGACCGCCGCCGACAACGCCAAGAATCCGCCGTCTTATGTGCGGTTTCCACGGGGCATTTGTCCGTTCTTGGATGCGGAGTGGGTAAAAATCGCAGCGTTGGAAGAGCCATTGCCCGAAAATCCCCGTGATTTTGATGGCTACTTGATTACAGGCGGCAATCAGAGCGTATACGAAAACCTTGCATGGCAAAACCGCTTGATAGATTTTATCCGTCTGTTACATCGCCAAAAAATCCCGTTGGTGGGTGTCTGTTATGGGCATCAAGCCATCGCCTATGCGTTGGGGGGTATGGTGCAGTTGTCAGAAAAAGGGTACGGCATCGGCATCAAAGACATCAAAGTGATTCACAAACCGGATTGGATGCAACACGCCCCCGATGTGGTTAGCCTGTATTCCATGCACAAACGGCAAGTCACCGCACTACCGCCAAACGCCACCCCGTTTTTAACCAGCGATTTTTGCGAACACAGTGGTTTTGTCATCGGCAATCACATCTTTACCATCCAGCAACATCCGGACTTTAACGCCGAAGTCAGCCGAGAACTGATCGAAAAACGCCAAGACCAGATGGTAGGCATAACGGAACCCGCCCTAAAATCCCTCACCCGCCCCCACCACACAGAACTCTCTTGCCAATGGATAGCAGATTTTTTTCAACAGTATAAGAAATAAAACTCATCTCGAAAGTCTGGTTTCCACCAATCGGCTAAACATGCTGGCACCCAGTGGCAAGATGTCATCGTTAAAGTTAAAAGTCGGGGTGTGCAGCCCCGCTGAGTTGCCGTTGCCGATTAAAAAGTACGACCCGGCGGTTTTTTGTAAAAAATAGGCAAAATCTTCGCCGCCCATAGTCGGCAATGCTTCAAAAGTGTTATCGACGCCCGCCACTTGTTCGGCGACTTGGCGGACACATGCTGTTTGCTGTGGGTGATTTACGCACATGGGATAGCGGCGGCTGTATTCAAAATCGATGGTGGCATTATAGGTTTCTGCCATACCTTGACATATGTCCCGCATGCGGGTTTCGATCATATCTTGCATGTGTGCGTGCATAGTCCGTACTGTGCCTTTGATATGTGCGTGTTCGGGAATGATATTTTCCGAAGTCCCCGTGTGCAACATACAGGTCGATACCACCGCCGGGTGCATCGGGTCTTTGTTGCGGCTGACGATGCTTTGCAGTGCCATCACCAAGTGGGCGGCAACCACCACCGCATCGGTGCTGGCATGGGGTTCCGCTGCGTGTGCCCCCTTGCCGGTGATATGGATAAAAAACCGATCGCTATTGGCATATAGGACACCGTCCAAGTAGGCAATTGTCCCCACCGCTTGCCCGGGTACATTGTGCATACCGTACATTTCATCGGGCTTAAAATCATCGAACGCCCCGTCCTCCAGCATAATTCTAGCGCCCCCCAAGCCCTCTTCGGCAGGCTGAAAATACAAATACACAGTGCCATCAAAATTTTTAGTTGCCGACAAATACTTTGCCGCCCCCAGCAACATCGCCGTATGTCCATCGTGCCCGCAAGCGTGCATAACCCCTTCATTTTGCGATTTATAGGACAAATCCCCCTCTTCAGTAATCGCCAACGCATCCATATCCGCCCGCAGCCCAATAGTGCGATGGCTGGTGCCGTTTTTAATCACCCCGATAACACCTGTACCCGCATATCCCGTATGGTACTCGATACCCATGCTCTCCAGCACCCCTTGCACGAATTTAGAAGTTTCGTATTCCTTGAGAGACAATTCGGGATTTTTGTGTATATGCTGCCGCCACTGTTTCATTTGCTCGTGAAAAGCGGTAATACTGTTTATAATGGGCATGATGTCTCCTTGTACCTATATTTTATGTCGTGTATAATGATTGTGTAAGCTACATCTTATTTTATGGCAAGGCTTGTGAGTCTAGGGGGCTTCGCCCCCCGTGCGTTTAATGTGGATTTTACCATGCTTCGCATGACAAAATACCACACGCACTTCCCCCCATGATCGAGCACCACATCGGGCTTACGCCCTCAGCGGTTGCAACCGCTTTCTACATACACCTTGCCAATCGGGTTTCGACCAATCGGCTAAACATGCTAGCCCCCAATGGCAAGATGTCATCGTTAAAATTATAAGTGGGCGTGTGCAAGTGTGCCGTATCCCCATTGCCAATCAAAAAATACGATCCGGTGGTTTTTTGCAGAAAATAGGCAAAATCTTCTCCGCCCATAGACGCCAGTGCCTCATGTGTGTTGTCGCCCCCTACCACCTGTTCGGCAACTTGACGGACGAACGCTGTTTGTTCGGGGTGGTTGACACACATGGGGTATCGCCTGCTGTATTCGAAGTCGACTTTGGCATTAAAAGTTTTGCCGATCCCCGCACATACTTCACCCATACGGCGTTCGATAAGGTCTTGGGTTTCTGCGTTTACTGTACGGACGGTGCCCCGAATATCCGCATACTCAGGGATAATATTATCCGAAGTGCCCGTATTTAATATACAGGTCGACAACACAGCGGGGTAAAACGGATCCACATTACGGCTAACCACTGTTTGCAAAGCGATAACCAAGTGGGCGGCGGTCACCAAAGTATCAGCGGTCATATGCGGGCGGGCGGCGTGTCCGCCGGTGCCGGTAACCTTGATATAAAATCGGTCACTGTTGGCGGTTAATGCCCCCTGTTTACAAGCAATAGTGCCGACCGCTTGCCCGGGGCGGTTGTGCATACCGTACATTTCATCGGGCTTAAAATCGTCAAATGCCCCGTCCTCCAGCATAATTCTAGCCCCCCCTAAGCCCTCTTCGGCAGGCTGAAAATACAAATACACCGTGCCGTCAAAATTTTTGGTCTGCGACAAATACTTTGCCGCCCCCAGCAACATTGCCGTATGCCCATCGTGTCCGCAAGCGTGCATAACCCCTTCATTTTGCGATTTATAGGACAAATCTCCTTCTTCGGTAATCGCCAACGCATCCATATCCGCCCGCAGCCCAATAGTGCGATGACTGGTGCCGTTCTTAATCACCCCGATAACGCCTGTGCCTGCATATCCCGTGTGGTACTCGATACCCATTTCGTCCAGCAACCCTTGTACGAATTTAGAAGTTTCATATTCCTGTAACGACAATTCGGGGTTTTTGTGCATATGCTGCCGCCATTGTTTCATCTGGTCGTGAAAAGCGGTAATACTATTTATAATGGGCATGATGTGTGTTCCTATTTCTAACAAGCTGCAATATATGCGATAGTATCACAAAAACGGGCTATCGTGCAGTATTTTTTGTTGACAAAGATTTTAGTATCGTGGTACAGCAGCGGTGCAGCACCTTTAGCGGCACCTGTGGTATTTTTGGTATTATATCATTTGATGAGAAATATACACACATGTGCAAAAAATTTTTTAACCACTGCTCCTGTTGTTGCCTGTGCCTGTTTCTTTTCTGTGTTTTTGTTTCCATACCCTATAAAGTATCGTGCTTCGGTTCTAAATCGGCTTCTGATTTTTCTGTTTCTGTAGCATTTTCCAGCATTGCCCCTTGTAACACGCCGGCATTCGATCGGATTTTTTGTTCTATTTCGGCGGCGATTTTTGGATTGTCTTTCAAGTATTGGCGGGCTTTTTCTTTTCCTTGACCGATGCGGTTGCCGTTGTACGCATACCACGCCCCCGATTTTGCCACCAGATCCGCATCGACCCCTAAGTCGAGAATCTCCCCTTGTTTCGACACGCCTTCACCGTATAAAATGTCGAATTCCACCGTACGAAACGGGGGGGCGACTTTGTTTTTGACCACTTTTACCCGGGTTTGGTTGCCGACCACATTGTCTTTGTCTTTTAGCTGCCCAGTGCGGCGGATGTCGAGCCGTACGGACGCATAAAACTTTAACGCATTGCCGCCGGTAGTGGTTTCGGGGGATCCGAACATAACGCCAATTTTCATGCGAATTTGATTGATAAAAATCACCGTACAGCCCGTACGACTGATGGAGCCAGTGAGTTTGCGCAACGCTTGCGACATTAAGCGGGCTTGCAGCCCCACATGGCTATCGCCCATATCGCCTTCGATTTCAGCCCTTGGGGTGAGGGCGGCGACACTGTCGATAACCAAAATATCCACCGCCCCAGACCGTACCAGAGTATCGGCAATTTCCAACGCTTGTTCGCCCGTATCCGGCTGAGATATGAGCAGCGAATCGTTGTCCACCCCCAATTTTTTCGCATACACCGGATCCAACGCATGTTCCGCATCGATAAACGCCGCCGTGCCGCCGCTGTTTTGGCACTCCGCCACACATTGCAGTGCCATAGTGGTTTTACCAGACGACTCAGGACCATATATCTCGACAATCCGCCCCTTGGGAATACCGCCAATGCCTAAGGCAATATCTAACGACAATGAGCCGGTCGATATGGCTTCGATGTCCAAGTGTTGCTGTGCCCCCAACCGCATGACGGAACCTTTGCCAAAGCTGCGTTCAATCTGCCCCAATGCCGCCTCGAGAGCCTTTTGTTTGTCTACTTCTGTGTCTTTTGCCATGATGGTACTATCCTTTATGTAGTTAGGTTTTTCTGTTACACGATACGCATACACACCGCATTTTCGCCCCATTATGTATTATTTTACCGCCAATGTAAAATTATTTTTCAAAATTGTTTTTTATATGCAAACAAAAAAATCCCGTTTAGTCCGCACATACGCAAGCCTTATAAAACTGTACCGCCTGTTTTAGTGTCTGTTGTTTACGGGTTAAATCGTCTGCTGCCGCCGCATCGCTGCCCCATTCGGCAATTTGGTGCCGTTCGTCCAAGTAACACACTTGAAACGCTGTGTCCCCATCTGCATCGTTGCGAATCACCGCAACCGCCATCACCAACGACCCTAAAATCGCCACCATATCGGCAAAAGCGGTCAGCGGATATGCGGGCATAGCGGCAACAATGTTTGTTGCCGACTGTGCCACCAACGGCGGTTGTGCCATCGGCATAACCCCCGCAGTCGTTACCAGCGGCATAGACAACACCGTATGGGCATATGTTACCCATGTATCCCACGCCTGTTGCTGTTTTTGCCGTAAGTGCTGAAATGTGGCGGAGCGATAACAGATAACATCCGTATCCGCATATGCTATAAGCGATTTACGGATATGATCGATATGCGGCAATACGGTATCGATAGCGGTGAATGCCAGCCCAGTCATCGGCATGTCCCTCAACACCACTTGCCCGTCGATGGGTACCGCCTGCCACTCCGCACAAATGGACTGTGCTAAGGATTCGGTGGGGACGGTACACAGCTGCTTATTTGGGGTGTTAAGAGGGCGATCGTCCAACACCACCACAAACCCTGTGCCCCGTTTTTGCACCGTTACATTTTTATAAAACCGCTTCATACTGTAGTATGCCCCAATACCCTATCGACTGCCTGCGGCAGTTCGGCAAAATCATCGATAATTATATCCGCCCCCGCTTGTTGCAGTTGTGCTACTGGGTGGTTGCCATAGCTAACCCCTATGGTTTTTGTACCGGCATTTTTGCCAGTTAAAATGTCGAAACTGGTATCCCCCACCATCACCGTTTGCCATGCCTGTACCCCCAATTGGTGCATAGTATCCAACAACACTTGGGGATGCGGTTTGCCCAATCCGTCATCAGCGGTCTTGGTCACCACAAAATAATCGCTTAAATTGTGCAGTTTCAAACTCACCTGTAAACCAGACCGCCCCTTGCCCGTTATCACCGCCAAAAAAGTATGGTCATCGTTTAATATATCGAGAGTCGATAGCACATTGTCGAACAGCCCTTCTGCGGGCATATCCCCATCGCTTTGGCGGTCCACATAGGACATAAATTTTTCTATCCACGCCTGTTTTAATGCGGTGGATACATTCGGTTGTAAGCGATCGAAGGCGTCTTGTACCTTTAAACCCGTGAGCTGCATCACCTGACTACGATTCGGGGTTGGGATACCCACCGCTTGACAGGCTACATCCACCGCATACATGATGTTGTGTTTGCTGTCGACAATAGTGCCGTCAAAATCAAGGGCAATCAACCGCATGTATGTATATCCCCAAAAACTGTGTCATAGTGAGGCAATATATCGACCCCAAACACATTACATGTGGCGGCGAAATGGGCGGGAATATCCGCTGTTATGGTGATGCCATTGACCGATAGGGAACGGGCGTGCAGGTGTATTTTTTTCATATGTGCCTCGTCGGAGACAAACGCCGATTTTCCGCCGTACTTGCCATCGCCCAGTATGGGCGTATTCAGATACGCCATATGTGCCCGCAACTGGTGGGTGCGACCGGTGCGAGGCGACAGTGCTATCAACGACACCACCCCGCCCATCCGCTGTAACACTTCGTATGCGGTTACCGCCCGTTTGCCGCCCTCTGCGACCCGCATTTTTTCCGTGTTGCCGCTGCGGTTTTTTATCAATGGGGCGGTGATAATGCCGGCTGCTATTTTCGGCTCCCCAACGACAATTGCCCAATATATTTTACGGGGTTTATGGCTGTGAAACGCCCGCCCTAACTCAGCGGCAGAGCGATGGTTTTTTGCCAGCAATAACACCCCCGAAGTGTCCTTGTCGAGACGGTGTACCAATCGGGGTTTGTGGCGATGCAAATAGCGGCTTAACCCATCGATATGCCGCACCGTATCCGATCCCCCTTGTACGGCAATGCCCGCAGGCTTGTTTAAGGCAATAATATCATTATCATTGTAAATAACCAAATTGCGAATATATGCGGCGTCCTCAGCGTTGTACGCCTTTGGGTGAATAGGTTTTGACGGGACAGATTGCACAGGAGGAATGCGGACTTGCATGCCTGTTTGTAAAATATCTTTGCCGTTTGCCCGCTTGCCATTAAGGCGAATTTCGCCTTTGCGACATCTCTTCTGCACCTGTACGAACGACAAATCATAGTGGGTTTTTAACCACCTGTGCAGTCGCATACCTGCATCTGCAGGCGATACGGTGTCGATTTTTACCGCCATAGCTTATCCCCCCTTTAGCAACTGCATCCCCACATACAACGCCCCTATGGACAAGCACACGGACAGCAATACATAAACTATGGCAATCGCCCCTTCGCCGTTACGCACAAGATCGATTGTTTGCAACGAAAATGCCGAAAAAGTGGTAAACGACCCCAAAAAACCGGTGGCAACCAACAACCGCACCGCCGGCGATATATCCAACACCCGTCCCCCCGATTCGACAAACACCCCCATAGCAAATGAGCCGACAACATTACACAGCAAAATCCCCCACGAAAACCCCAGTAAGGTAACATTCAACACCGCACTTGTCGCCACCACATGTCGCAACACTGCACCGCCCACCGCACCGATGGATATAGGTATAATCGTACTTAACATAGGCGGCATCATACGCCAAAAGTGCACAAATGTAAACCACCGTAAACATATTAGTTTTTCTGACGGTTTGCCCGCAGTTTTTCATAATAGTCGTAGCGTTTTTTTATCTCCCGTTCGAATCCCCGGGCGATGGGGGTGTATAAGTGTAGCCGCCCTATGTCTTCGGGAAAGAAATTTTGCCCGCTGTACCCGTCCGGGTGGTCGTGGTCGTATTGGTAGCCGGCGTTATAGCCCATGTCTTGCATCATTTTTGTCGGGGCATTGAGAATATTTTTCGGCGGGGCAATATGGGCATATTTCTTACCCGCTGCAAGTGCCGCACCCGTGGCAAGCTCGACCGCATTCGATTTAGGGGCGGTCGCCAAATAAATACAGCATTGCACCAACGCCCGTTCGCCCTCTGGGCTGCCCAAGCGGTGAAAGGTATCCCATGCCATAGTTGCCTGCTGTGCCGCCATAGGATCGGCAAGCCCCACATCTTCATAGGCAATACACAGCATTCTACGGGCGATATGCAACGGATCTTCGCCCGCCGCTAACATCCGCCCCAAATAAAATAAAGACGCCTGCACATCAGACCCCCGCACCGATTTATGAAAGGCAGATAACATATTGTAGTGGCTGTCTGCAGATTTATCATATACGGGCATACGGCGTTGTACCACCGTCACCAGCTGTTCGCAGGTCATCGGTTCAGCGACAGAAACCCCCATCAGCATCTCCACCATGTTTAAAAAATACCGCCCGTCCCCGTCCGCCATATGGCACAAAGCGTCCCGTGCCGTATCATCGAGGGGAACGGTGGTTGCCATCACCCGCTCCGCCCGTTGTAACAACACCGCCATGTGCTCTGCGGTTAGGGCGTTTAAGGTAAACACTTGACAGCGACTCAACAATGCCGGGTTTAATTCAAAAGACGGATTTTCGGTGGTTGCCCCAATCAAAATCACCGTGCCATTTTCCACAAACGGCAAGAAACTATCTTGTTGTGATTTGTTAAACCGATGGATTTCGTCGACAAACAACACGGTTTTTTCGCCCATTTGGTGATTTTTCGCAGCTGTTGCAAATATAGTGCGTAACTCAGCAACGCCAGAAAAAACCGCCGATACGGATTGAAAACGATAGGCGGTACGGTCGACAAGTACCCGTGCCAATGTGGTTTTGCCACAGCCGGCTCCGCCCCACAATATCATACTGGGCAACACCGGGGATCGCACGGCATAATACAGCCCCCCACCCCGTTGCAACAGGTGGTCTTGTCCGATAACTTCGCTTATATCCTGAGGGCGTAAACGATCCGCCAGCGGTTGGTGTTGTGTGTCGGTAAATAATCCATTCATATGTTGCCATCCTTGCCATTATAATATATTGTTATGGGACAAATTGCAATTGTATATACAAAACATGACACAACAAGACGCCACATATTGGGTGAAAAACCTAGATTTACTGCCCCACCCGGAGGGGGGATATTTTAGGCAGACCTATAAGTCCGCCCATACGGTCGCCGTGTCGCACATACGGGCGGATGTAGTCGATCCCAGACACTTGGCAACGGCGATTTATTTTTTGATCGAACGGGGCAATTTTTCGGCTTTTCACCGCCTTAAATCGGACGAACAATGGCACTTTTATGCGGGCGATCCGTTGATTGTGCATATGATCGATACGGATGGCAGCTATACGAATCAGGTCATCGGGCTGGATTTAGAAAACGGGCAACGCCCCCAATACACTGTACCCGCCGGCGTGTGGTTTGCATCAGAAGTGTATGCGAATGGGGCGTTTTCCCTAGTCGGGTGTACGGTGTCGTTTGGGTTTGAGTTTACGGACTTTACTTTAGCAGATAAAAGGTTGATCGACACTTTTCCACAACACACACAGCTTATTGAGCGATTGACCCGATGAAAAATATATTTTTCTTTGTTGGCGGTTTATTGTCGGCATGGACGGTACAAGCCACCACCGTATCGCCCCCATGTTCCGAAAAAGATTTTACCACCATATATACAGTGTTCGAATCCGTATACATTTGTGCGACTAGAAGCGTTGCCGAAGATAAAGTACTACATGCGGTACAGGTAACTGCCGAATGGCTGGACAACGACTATGACGGGGTTGCCGATGAGACAGTCGTTATCCATATGTTACGGCAAAACACCGCCATCCTTGCCATGAGCAAAAACGGATTGGGCTTTTTTGCCCGCAAACGGCTACAAAAATATGGGTATCAAGATTTATTCGCCTATGAAACTAACCCTAGCAATGGCGAACGGGACGCCAGCCAAGAAGAAATCCACCACTTGATTATAAATGCCGGCTGGGGCATGGCGTACCCATATGTGTTTTCCGATCATAAAACCAGCAAGATGTACCAAATACACGATAGGGCAGAAAGCAGGGGATATTATGCCTATGACGACCCTACCTGTGATAAGGCTTGCAAGAGTACCGAATTTCACTATTTGGCGATGGCGGCGTATTTGGGATCACAAGCGGATCTATTCAGCGACGAAATGCGAATAAAAACCCGCACCGAACTACAGCAAAAAATGCCCGCTTTTATTGACCTCATCGAAAACCCCGACTACAGCTACCCCAAATACAAATGGCCCACAGGCACATACACGCACAAGCAAAATATACGCAAACTGCGATAAGATTTTATGCGGACTCTTCTGACACCGTTTCGGCTGTGGGTCCGCTGTCTTGTCCCTTAGCGTTTACATCTCGATCGACCAATTCGATAACGGCAACAGGTGCCATGTCGCCTTTGCGAAAACCAGCTTTTAGCACTCGACTATAACCGCCGGGGCGGTCTTTGTACCGCTGTGCCAATGTGTCGAACAGCTTTGCCACCATAGCATCATCTCTGAGCTGTGCAAACGCTCGCCGGCGGTGGGCAAGGGTGCCTTTTTTGCCCAGAGTAATCAATTTATCGATAACCGATTTTAATTCTTTGGCTTTTGGCAAAGTGGTAACAATCTGTTCGTGTTTAATCAGGGCATTGGCGAGATTCATAAACAACGCTTTACGGTGCGAGGCGGTGCGATTTAATTTACGGCGTTTTATATTATGACGCATGATAATAAGTCCTTGTTGTTAAAATATTATGGTATACCTACACCGCTCAGATAGTAAAACCTTGGTGCCAATGCAGGCGGGATTTTCAACAGCCATTCGCTGCACAAGGGGTTATAAGGGATTTTTAAAACGGTGTCAAGACATTATTTACAGATACTGCCTATGTAGGGAGTCGCTTTTGGGCTATGTCATAATAGTGTTTGCTTAATTCATAGCCGACAAAATCCCGTTTTAACCCCAATGCGGATACGCCGGTGCTGCCGCTGCCCATAAACGGGTCGAGAACGGTGTGTCCTTCGAACGATGTCAATGTGATAATATGATCCATAATGGGGACGGGCTTTAAGGTCGGGTGGGTGTTAAAATCGTCTTTATTTTGCCGTACCTTTGGCACCAAGAAAAATTTATCGTATCCGTCTTCGAATGGCTCTGTGCGGATAATATTGCCGCATACTCTGCCTTTTGGGTGCGGGTTGTGTCCGACTTTGCTGTCGTTTTCTGCGTATGGGATACGGGTGTGTTCCAAATTTAACGCCCCTACCCCGTGTTTTAAAATATTTTTGGCAACACTTAAACCCTTTTCGAGCGGCTTTTGTACCAATATAATAGGTTCGTACACGGGCTTTATACCGTTGCCCGCCCCGTTGTATGTTTTGCCTTGTTTGCTGACGGGGGATAAAACCTTTTTGGGGGCGTTTGCGAAATAATTTTCCGCCCCGCCTTTTTTGTAACCCTGTACATATTTGTATGCCCCGACAACTTCACTCTCGACACCTAATTCCTTGTCGATGTCAAGGGCTACATTACGGCTCTTCGGCATACCGTTTAGGTACGCCCAAAACAGTACATCTTTGATAACAAACCCCGCATCCTCAACGGCAACCATCATGCGGTGCATCAGCCGCACAGATGAGAACACACAGCCAAACGCCCCCGGTTTTAACACCCGCAAGCAATCCGCCCAAGTGTCCGCCGGCGGCAACGCCTTGTCCCAATCCATATTGTGATAACCGATGCCATAAGGCGGATCCGTAGCAAGGCAGTCGATACTGTTATCGGCAACATGCGACAACCCCAAGCAAGATTCGTTATATATTGTATACGCCATGTACTTAATAGATGTCTTCGACCCGCTTTGCCAGTTCTTCGATGTTTTCTGGTGGAAAGTTATCGACCTGCATGCCCAACGACAATTCCATAGTCGACAACACTTCTTTGATTTCGTTTAACGATTTGCGTCCGAAGTTGGGTGTCCGTAGTAAATCCAACTCGGTCATTTTTACCAATTCGCCGATATAGCCGATATTGGCATTTTTTAGGCAATTTGCCGACCGTACAGACAGCTCCAGTTCCTCGACTTTGCGAAGTAGGCTTGCGTTAAACGGCAGCTCTTCGACGCCTTTTTCTTCGATCAGTGCCGCCGGGTCTTCGAAGTTGACAAACGATTGCAATTGGTCTTGTAAAATCCGTGCTGCCAAAGCAATAGCATCTTCGGGGGTGATAACGCCGTTTGTTTCGACCTTCATCGACAATTTGTCATAATCGGTATTTTCCCCCACCCGGGTATTTTCCACTTTATACGACACCTGCCGTACGGGCGAAAAGATCGAATCCACAGGAATAAAGCCAATCGGCGAATCATCAGTGCGGTTTTTTGCCGCTGACACATAACCTTTGCCCCGCCCGATAATAAATTCCATATCGATCTTTGCCCCCTCGTCCAGAGTACAAATCACCAAGTCAGGGTTCGTAATTTCCACATCGCCCGGCAGCTGTATTTGATCGGCGGTAACTTCACAAGGTCCCACCGCAGATAATGCCATGCGTTTATCGCTTAGGTCTTTCATGCTAATTGCCAACGCTTTGACATTTAGGACAATATCGGTTACATCTTCTTTTACGCCGGCGATACTGGAAAATTCGTGTAGCACCCCTTGTATGTGTATGCCTTTTACCGCCGCCCCTTGCAAGGATGACAGCAACACCCGTCTTAACGCATTGCCCAAAGTCAAACCAAACCCCCGCTCTAGCGGTTCGGCAACCAAAGTGGCATTGCGATTGGGGTTCAGCCCCGCCGACATGGTTAAAGACTCGGGCTTAATCAGTTCTTGCCAATTTTTTTGATCGTTCTTGTGTATAGTGCTTGTCATAATAATAGTCCTTATAATACCTTGTGGGAACCATTCTTATCATTCCCATTGATAAACCCCAACACACCGCACACACCCGACAATACACAGGCGTTGTGTGTTGGCAAATCCCCCCAAATTACACCCGGCGGCGTTTACGGGGGCGACATCCATTGTGTGGAATAGGTGTTACATCACGAATAGCGGTAATGGTAATGCCCAAAGCATGCAACGCCCGCAACGCCGATTCACGACCGGAGCCGGGACCTTTGACATTGACTTCTAGGGTTTTGATACCGTGTTCTTGGGCTTTTTTGCCCGCATCTTCTGCCGCTATTTGTGCCGCATAGGGGGTGGATTTTCTCGATCCCTTAAACCCTTGCATGCCCGCAGAAGACCAAGCGATAGCATTGCCTTGAATATCGGTAATAGTAACCATCGTGTTGTTAAAAGTGGAATTGATATGTGCCACGCCGGCGGCAATATTCTTTTTCTCACGCCGTTTGCGTGCAGGTGCTTTAGCCATTGTATACCTCTCTCGTTATTTTTTCTTGCCGGCAATGGGAACCGATTTACCCTTGCGGGTACGGGCGTTGGTCTTGGTGCGTTGTCCCCGCACGGGCAAGCGTTTACGGTGCCGCAACCCCCGATAACACCCCAAGTCCAACAGCCGTTTAATATCCAACGACACTTTGCGGCGTAAATCGCCCTCAACTTCGTAGTCGTTGTCGATAATTTCCCGAATTTTTGCCAATTTTTCATCGGATAAATCTTTGATGCGATCCCCTTCGCCGATTTCGGCTTTAGTACAAATTTGTTTGGCAATTGTCGCACCGATACCGTGAATATATGTCAGCGATACCACCACCCGTTTGTCGGTTGGGATATTGACACCAGATATACGAGCCATATTCTATAGTCCTTATATAAATACTGCTAAACAGGGGCCCATCCCCTATCTCAAACGCAGGCGATTACACCATACTTATTCGACTCTGTACCGATTTTATGTCGGTCTTGTGTCGATTTTTCCGCACAACCGCCCCCCGTGTAACACACAGGTAGGATTTTAATAGGGTATTTGCCTGTGCGAGTCAAGCGATTTTTATATATTTTTTTGGACTGTAGCATTTTATTGTTGCACATCGCCTTATTATCATGTATAAAATACCCATCACAGTATCAAAATAATACAAGGAGTCATAATGAAAATAGTACATATAGTATCCGTAACCTGCGTATCTGTGTTGTTGTCAGGGTGCTTAGGGGATCTCTCGAACGCCCGGGGGTGGCAACCGCAACAAAAAGCATCTGGATTAGACAAAACCATTTATACCGGTGCAGGGCAGAAAATTGGTATTATCGAGCCTAAGGTTAGCAATAAAGACTGGGATCAAGTAAAAGGTCGACTTGAGTATGGTATAAAGCTCTCTTCGGATGGACAAGGTGGGGATTTCAAAAATGAAAAGATTGTGAAGCATTCGACTAAAGATGCTGATCATGCGGATATGGTTACATCCATTTCCATTGGCAAGGATTATGGCATTGCCCCTGAGGCAAAGGCAATCGCCTATCAAGTCGATACCCCTCAGGTGGAACAGCATGGTCCCGATAAATTGGATATAACCGAAATTTACAAACATGCCAAAGACGAAAATTTGGTTGCCATTAGCAACAGTTGGGGATTCCTACCCCATACAACATACACTGGTGTTACAGGTGTAAAGGAAGTCGATAGCAAACTTACCCAGAAAGGGCGAGATCTTAGCAATGCCGTGCGTTCATTGTTGTACGACGCTAAAGACGATGATGGTGTCCTAGACGAACAACGCAACCCCGAATTGCGCATGGTGCTATGTACATCGTACACGGATGCTATCAATAGTGGTAAAAAGATATACACGGGTACATATGATGAGATTATAGACAAAGATGGCAATGTGATCGGTGAAAAACTTAACATTACCAAAACAATGAAAAGACAAATCAGTGCAGCCGATTTACAGGCATTGTATGACATCCAATGTAAAGGCGGATACGATTCGAAAGTATCAGAAGCCGCTTACGAAACCCATTATGGTAAGGGTTTTATCGAAGGACTTAAAGACGATAGAGACAACAACCGTGATGCCCCCATATGGGTATGGGCGGCGGGCAATCGTGCAGATGCAAACCCTGTGTTTGCCGGCAGTCTACCCGGTCGATTTTCCGAAATTAAATACTTTTCTGGAAAAAAAGAGATTACAAAAGCAGAATGCGAAAATGACAAAGAAAACTGCCAAGAATCCAAAATCGAAGACTATTGGTTAGCGGTTGCTGCCATCGACAATTCGGAGGACAACTCGAATGGCGAAATCTACAAACGGGCGTGGTATTCAGGACGCTGTGGGAAAGCAAAAAAGTATTGTCTAGCGGCGGTTGTAAATGGTGGCAAACATGTACAGCCCGATGGCAAGTTGGGGGACAATCAAGGCACCTCTGCCGCCGCCCCCGTAGTTGCCGGTGCTATGGCAGTGGTCAAACAAATGTTTAAAGGTCAAGGCAAAGACAACCGCTGGGTACGCCAGAGAATCCTAGCATCCGCTCGACACGAAACCGCAGATGGCAAAAAATTGCACGATGTAAATGAAAAAGAAATCGTACCCGATAAAAATGGATATTCCGATGAATTCGGGCGGGGTATCTTGCGGGTGGACTTGGCGACAAGATCAATAGGTCCTTCGGGATTACCCACATCCGGTATAAACTTATACAGTGCACAAAAATTTGATGTTCGCAACAGCTTTGTACAGTCTTCATCAGTGTTTGGCGATGGCTTATCGCTTGGGTTTTCCCATGTCGATACTTTTACACTCGATTCGATGGGGGCGGGGTTTGCCTATAACATGGGCGACAATATACGCACAACCGCCCCTAGTAACAACAATACTTTCTTTGATTTCGACAAAACCGCCTATACGCCAAAATCCTATCCTGTGGGCAATGGCACCATAGCGTTTATTGAGACCACCGCTCAGCGATTCGATAACCTAGAATATACAGAACACAACATGCCGTTTGCCGATACCACTACAAAACCCATACAGCTGGCATACCGCCACAGCGATAGCCTGTCGTTTATCAGCCGCTTTAATGCAGAAAAACCACAAGGCGAAAAAGTGGACAAGCGGGCATTTACCACCCAGCTATCGTACCAAAAACCGCAACAAAATACCATCGTCAACATCGGCATCCACACCGAACAAGGCACCGTATTAGGGGCGTCTTTTGCCGGGGCATATGGGGGCTTGGGGCGGACGCATACCGCTTATGTCAATCGCAAACATGTAACCCACAAAAACGGCTGGGACATCCGCTATGACGCCACCGCATCGGCGACCACCACCAACGGCACCGCAACCCGTGCCATCACCAACATCAGCGGTCTGATAGCCAGCAGCTTCAGCGTCATGGCACACCGCAAAACCCCACAAGGCACATTCGGCATCGCCCTGTACCAACCGCTCAGATTAGAACGGGGCAGTATGGATGTTACCTTCGTAAACCGTATCAGCGGCGACAGCTACAACCCAGACCTATCCTACGGCACCCAAACCATCAGCCCAACCCCAAGCGGACGGCAAGTATCGCTGGAGGCATACTACGATTTTGACAGCACCCCATGGACAGTAAAAACCAAAATAAGCAAAGATCACGGGCATATCAGAAACAACAACGACAGTACCATACTGTTTAAATACTTTTTGCCTTTCAGGTAAACGGTTTAAGTAAGGGGGCCACCCCATGACAGCACCCCTTTTTTATGGTATATGTACATATATCGTAAGTGTCTATGTACCCAAATGTTACATATTATCGTTCAGTCTTGCACACACAGTATATGCCACATTTAGGAAAGGATAAGCGGTAATGATACACAAAATATATACTATCACCATAGCGACCGCCATAGCTGTATTTACCACCGCCTGTTCTTGTCGTTCGGCAGAGAAAGGTATCAACAATTTAAACCACACAGATATATTTATAAAACAAAAACCCGTGCGAAAACCAACCAGTACCAATAGTACAGGCATAACGACTGTGATAAATTGTGTAAATAGATAAAAATAATACAATTAAATATTGCAATACCGGTATATGTATGATACAATGCACAGCATGTGGTGTGTTTTTGTTCCGCTTGGTACGCTTGTGCTAACCGATTCGATAACACACTATGGTATATTTTAACATGCAATTTATCCGAAGGGAATGAATATGAGTAAAAAATCCAATTATACTGCAAATGATATGCGTAGTAATAACAAGAACCCTAATCATAGCAGCCGTAAAAGCAGTGTTGATAACCGTTCGAATCAACTCAATCCAAACAACAAACGATATAACAAGAAAAGCAAATGAGAATGTAAACACACTAAGGGACGCATTTTGGGGACGCATTTTGGGGACGCATTGTGCGTCCCTTTTGTTTTTTGCCTGTGTAGCAGCGGTTACGATATGATTGCAGCCAATTTTTTAGAAACTGTGTCGATGTCTTGGGTGCCGTCGATTACCTGTAATACGCCTTGCTCTGCATAGTATGTGAGTACGGGGGCGGTTTGTTTTTCGTATATGGTTAAGCGTTTTTTTAACACTTCTGGGGTGTCGTCTGGACGGCGATCCGTCTCAGGGGTTTCGGCTACCCGTTGCTGCAATCTTGCCAACAAAAATGTATCTGGCACTTGCAGCTGAATAACATAATCTAAGCGGTGTCCCATATCCGCTAGCATACCCTCTAAGCCCTGTCCCTGTGCTTTGGTACGGGGAAAGCCGTCGAACACCACACCGTTTACACAATCCGGGTGCTGCAGGCGTTGCCGTACGATACTTAATATGGTTTGGTCATCGACCAGATCGCCCCGCTGCATAATCGCCGCTGCTTTGTTGCCGAGTGCCGTACCATCGGCGATGGCTTGTCGCAACATATCGCCGGTCGACAGCTGTACTAATCCGTAGTTTTGGGTTAAAAACTTCGCCTGTGTCCCCTTTCCTGCCGCTGGCGGACCGAATAAAACAATGTGCATATCGCCTCTCTTTTATCGATTGAATCGATTGCCCTTTTTGGTTTGTTTGTGCATAAGTGCCTCATATTGTCGGGCGTATAAGTGGCTTTGAATTTGCGTCATCGTATCCATAGTTACCGACACCACAATCAGCAGGCTGGTGCCGCCAAAATAAAACGGTACAGCGTATCGAGCAATTAAAATTTCTGGTAACATACACACGAACACCATGTAAGACGCCCCGACAACAGTAATTCTGGTCAGCACATAATCCAAATACGCCGAAGTCATTTCCCCCGGGCGATAACCGGGGACAATAGCCCCGTTTTTGCGTAAGTTCTCTGCGGTGTCCTCCGCATTAAACACAATGGTGTTATAAAAGAAACAGAAAAATACAATCAACAACCCATACGCCACCATAAAACCCAATTGCCCCCGCCCCAATTGGGCAGACAGGATTTGTAACCACTCCGGGCTATTTTGTCCTACGAAACTGGTAAATGTCAAGGGTAACAGCAACAAGGAGCTGGCAAAAATGGCGGGAATAACCCCGCTGGTGTTGACTTTCATCGGCAAATGAGACGATTGCCCGCCGACAATGTTCATGCCCACTTGCCGTTTTGGGTATTGAATGGCGATTTTACGCAGCGATCGCTCGACAAACACAATAAAATACACCACCGCCACCGCTCCGACCAGCATGACCAAGATAAACGGCGTCGACAACGCCCCCGTCCGCCCTAGTTCAAACAACGATGCCAATGCCGATGGCAAATTGGCAACTATCCCGGCATAAATAATCAGCGAAATACCATTGCCAATGCCCCGTTGGGTGATCTGTTCACCCAACCACATCAAAAACAAAGTCCCCCCCAATAAAGTTACAACCGACATGGTGCGAAATGTCATGCCCGGATCCATAACCGCACTTAAACCAGCGGAAGTGGTCAGGCTTTCCAACCCCGTTGCCACCCCGTATCCCTGCCCTGCGGCAAGCAGTACGGTCAAATAGCGAGTCCACTGGGTGATCTTTTGTTGCCCAGTGGCACCTTCTTTTTTAATTTCCGCCATAGTGGGAAAAATAGCCGTCGACAGCTGCATAATAATCGATGCAGAAATATACGGCATAATGTTTAGGGCAAATATGGACATACGGGACAACGCCCCCCCAGAAAACATATCAAACATACCCAGCACACCGCCCGCTTGTTGCGAAAAAATATCCTCCAAAGCGATACTGTCGATACCCGGCAAGGCAATATAAGTGCCCAACCGATAGACAATCAATGCCCCCAGTACAAACAAAATACGCCCTATGAGTTCCTTTTGATGTGAATCTTTAGTCGCAACCATTATTATCTCCTGTTCTTATATATGCGTTCAAAACACTGTGCTTATAAAACACATATACCCCAAATATGCGGGGTAAATGCAGGGTGTCCAGAAAGTGAAAAACCTGTTTTACCCGCTGTCATAGCCCCGCACGAAAACCCACCTTGCGAAAAGTTACGCCTGTTTTTTGGCTAATTTACGCTGTTGTTTTTCGGACAACTCAACGGTTACAGAACCGCCCGCTTTTTCTACCGCCGCCGCTGCTGATTTAGACGCCCCATTGACGGTAATATGTACTTTTGCCGACAGCTCCCCATTGCCAAGCAACCGCACCGCCTTATCAGATGTTCGCACCAAGCCCGCCTGTGCCATTTCAACGATGGTTACCGGCTTGGCAACATCCAGTTTGCCCGCATCGATTGCCGTCTGTAACCGCCCCAAATTTACAACCGCTTTTTCTACCCTAAAAATGTTGGTAAAGCCCCGTTTGGGTACCCGGCGATAAAACGGCATTTGCCCGCCTTCGAACCCTTTGATGGCAACACCAGATCGGGATTTTTGTCCCTTGTGTCCCCGCCCGGCTGTTTTGCCTTTGCCGGAGCCGATACCCCGCCCCACCCGTATACGGGATTTTCTTGCCCCCGGATTGTCTCGTAATTGATTTAACTGCATTGTACTATTCCTTGTCAGCTATCGTTTGCCCAATGTTTGCCCAGAGCGAAACCGTATACAAAATACGCTTTATTCGCCCTCAACCCGCACCAAGTGCTTAACTTTTTTAATCATGCCCCGCACCGCAGGTGTGTCCTCTAGGGTACGGGTTTTGTGCATTTTGCCCAGCCCCAAACCGATAAGCGTTCTGCCTTGTGACGCCTCCTGACGGATGGCACTACGGATTTGCGTAACCGTTACTGTTTTTTTGTTCGCCATAACGCCCCCCTTATGATTCCAATTCTGCAGTGCTCGAGGACACCACGCCGTCACGGTTGGCAACGATTTCAGAAACCTTTTTGCCCCGTCGAGATGCAATAGATTGTGGCGATTCTGTGCGTTGCAAACCGTCCATAGTCGCCCGAATAATGTTGTACGGATTGGAAGAGCCAACGGATTTGGCAACCACATCGTGAATACCCAACGCCTCCAGCACAGCCCGCATCGCCCCACCGGCAATAATCCCCGTCCCCGCAGGGGCGGATCGCATCACCACCCGTCCGGCACCAAAGTGCCCTTTGATGTCATGGTGCAAAGTACGGGCGTCGCGCAAACGGACACGAATCATACTTTTTTTGGCGGCTTCGGTGGCTTTCTGTACCGCCTCTGGCACTTCCTTTGCCTTGCCAGAGCCAAAGCCCACACGACCTTTGCCATCGCCAACCACCATCAGGGCGGCAAAGCCAAAACGCCGTCCCCCTTTTACAACTTTTGCCACACGGTTTACAGCAACCAGTTTTTCAACCAATTCCACTTCGTTTACCGTGTTTTTCTTCTGTTTAATATCCCGATTAGACACAGGCTATTCCTTTCTAAAATTTTTCGACCGATTCCAATTTGTTTACAGTACGGTTACCCTGTTTAGTCCCACACCCCTCTAAAATCTTTCGACCGATTGCAATGCGTTTACGGTATTGTTATCCCGTTTAGTACTGCGATTCCCTTAAAACTTTAAGCCGCCGGCACGGGCAGCATCGGCCAACGCCTTGACTCGTCCATGATATTTGTACGCCCCACGGTCAAAAACCACCGCCTCGATGCCAGCTTGTTTGGCACGGGACGCCAATAACGCCCCCACTTTTTCCGCCGCCTCAACATTGGCACCGCTGTTTAAGTCTGAGGACAAAGTCTTATCCAACGAAGACGCACTTGTCAGCGTATGTCCTTTCAGATCATCGATAATTTGTGCATAAATATGCTGCCCAGAGCGAAACACCGATAATCTTGCCTTGCCGTTTGCGTATTTGCGTACTTGATAACGGGTGCGGTGTTGTCGCCTTTGCTGTAATTGTTTTGCCGATAACATATTGTAGCTCCTTACTTCTTCTTGCCTTCTTTTCGTAAGATGTGTTCCCCTAAGTACCGCAGCCCCTTACCTTTATAAGGCTCTGGCGGGCGGTATGCCCGAATTTCGCTTGCCACTTGCCCTACTTGTTGCGAATCGATTCCCTCGATGGTGATGACATTGCCGTCGACAGCGATGTTTAAATCCGCAGGAATGGGATAGTCGACATCGTGGGAAAACCCAAGTTGCAAGCTTAAAACAGTGCCCTTGACGGACGCCCGATAGCCGACACCGTTCATTTCAAGTTTTTTGCTAAATCCTGTGGTGACCCCGATGACCGCTTGGGCAAGCAACGCCCGTACCGTACCCCACGCTTGGCGGGTGCGTTTGTTTTTATTGGCGGGTACAACAGTGGCGACACCGTCTGCAATGTCCACAGAAATATTGTCCAACACCGGCACAGACAATTCGCCCTTAGTCCCTTTTACCAAAATAGTATTGCCGTTAAGAATCGCCTCTACACCGGCGGGAATTGTAACGGGACTTAATCCTACACGAGACATAACAGACCCCCTTTAAAACACATGGCACAGCACTTCGCCACCGACATTTTGGTGGCGGGCTTGCACATCGCTCATAACACCCCGGGGTGTTGTTAATATGGAAATACCCAAACCGTTATACACCCGGTTTAAGTCCTTAATTTTTGAATACACCCGCCGTCCCGGTGTGGATACCCGCTTAATTTCACGAATAACCGCTTCGCCTTGGTGATATTTCAATTCGATACGGATTTCAGCAATCCCCTGTCGCACTTCGACCACTTCGTAACCCCGAATAAAGCCTTCAGATTTGAGCACTTCCAAAACATTTGCCCGTAGTTTCGAGGCGGGGCAAGCGACTTTTGACAATCTCGCCCGTTGACCGTTGCGAATGCGGGTCAGCATATCACCCAATGGATCAGACATAGACATGTACGGTCTCCTTTCTTACCAACTAGATTTTACAACACCGGGGACTTTACCTTGATTCGCCAGCTCCCGTAACTTGATACGGGACATATTGAATTTTCGGTAATATCCGTGCGGACGACCGGTAACCCCACAACGGTTACGGATGCGATTAGGGTTAGAATTACGGGGCACCTGTTGCAATTTTAGCTGTGCCCTAAACCGCTCTTCTAGGGACAATGCCTTGTTGTTAATAATCGCCTTCAAGCGGTCGCGCCGCCCCGCATGCTTTGTATTAAGCCGCATCCGTTTTAGGTTGCGTTGTTTTGCAGAAACTTTTGCCATACTGTCCCCCTTTATTTCTTGACAAATGGCATTGCCATATGCCCCAGCAACGCCCGGGCTTCGTCATCGGTGTTTGCCGTTGTGCAAATAACAATGTCCATGCCCCGCACAGCGGTTACTTCGTCATAGTTAATCTCAGGAAATACAGTTTGCTCAGAAATCCCCAACGCATAGTTGCCCCGTCCGTCAAAAGATTTCGGGTTGGCACCCCGAAAGTCCCGCACCCGTGGCAAGGCGATATTTACCAAGCGATCCAAAAACTCCCACATTTTATTTTTGCGTAAAGTCACCTTGCAGCCAATCGGCATGCCTTCACGCAGTTTAAATGTGGCAACAGACCTTTTTGCCGTTGTAACAACCGCTTTTTGACCAGCGATTTTTTCCATTTCCGCTACCGCAGAAGCGATATGTTTTTTGTCCGCAACGGCACCGCCTACACCCATGTTAATAACGATTTTTTCAACCCGGGGAATTTCCATCACATTTTTGTACCCGAACTGTTGTTGTAGCTGTGCTGCAACGGTTGTATCGTATAGGCTTTTTAACCGTGGGACATACCGTTCAGTATCAGACATCGGCTGTATCCCTTTCTAATATTACAGTGGTTCGCCAGAGCGTTTTGCATAACGCACTTTGGAACCGTCTTTTTCTAATTTGACGCCCACCCGTGTGGGTTTGCCGTCCTTTGGGTCGATATGTGCAACATTGGAAACATCGATAGGGGCTTCCTTGCTGATAATACCGCCTTCGGATTGCTGTGAGGGGCGTGTGTGTCGTTGTACCACATTTACCCCTGTGATGACAACCCTGTTTTTTGCTGGTAAGACTTTTAAGACTTCGCCTTGTTTTCCTTTGTCTTTGCCGGCAATCACGACCACATTGTCGCCTTTTTTAATTTTTGCAACCATTTTATAGTACCTCAGGTGCTAGAGAAATAATTTTCATATACCCTTTTGCCCGCAACTCCCGCACAACGGGACCAAAAATACGGGTGCCAATGGGTTCGCCATTTTTGTTAATCAGCACCGCCGCATTGTTGTCGAAGCGAATAATACTGCCATCACGGCGGCGGACATCTTTGGCGGTACGGACGATAACCGCATGGTGTACGGTGCCTTTTTTCACCCGTCCCCGGGGGATAGCGTCCTTGACCGTAACAACGATAACATCGCCAACGGATGCGGTGCGGCGGTGGGAGCCGCCCAACACCTTGATACACATCACCGACCGTGCCCCAGAGTTGTCCGCTACATCGAGTTTTGTTTGCATTTGAATCATAATCTCATCCTTCCTATCGCCCTAATAGCCTATACTATTGAGCATCATCGGCAATCACCGTCCAACACTTGCGTTTGGAAATGGGACTGCACTCTTGAATCCGTACCACATCGCCTTTGGAAAACCTGTTGTTTTCATCGTGTGCGGCAAATTTTTTCGACTTGCGGACGATTTTCCCAAGTACCGGGTGTTTTTCACGGCGTTCCACCAATACGGTAACTGTTTTATCCATAGCATCAGACACCACAGTCCCTTGTAAAATGCGTTTTGGCATGTTGTACTCCTTTCCTAACTTACGCTTTTTGCGGCGTTTAACAGGGTTTTGATACGGGCAATATCCCGCCGTACTTGTCTGACCCGGGCGGTGTTTTCCAATTGACCGCTTGCTGCTTGAAACCGCAAGTTAAACTGTTCTTTTCGCAATTCCAACAACTGTTCCTTTAGCTGGCTGTCGCTTTTTTTGCGAAGGTCTGCTGCTTTTGTCATGGTTTCGACTCCTTTTACAATCCGATGCGTTTTACCACTTTGCATTTAATCGGCAGCTTTGCCGCCGCTAGTGCAAACGCTTCTCGTACCCGCTGTTCTTCCACGCCCAGCACTTCGAACAAGATACGACCGGGTTTTACCCGACACGCCCAGTAATCTGGGCTGCCTTTGCCCTTACCCATGCGGACTTCTGCTGGTTTACCGGTTACGGGCAAGTCGGGATAGATACGAATCCACACCTTACCTTGCCGTTTGATGTGCCGTACCATTGCCCGCCGTGCCGCTTCGATTTGCCGGGCGGATACCCGTTCTGGTTGCAATGCCTTTAAACCGAAATCGCCGAAAGCAAGTTCATATCCGCCCTTGGCACTGCCGTGGATACGACCTTTGTGCTGTTTGCGAAATTTTACTCTTTTTGGACTTAACATGTTTCCTGTTCCTTACCTTTGTTTAATGCCCCTTTAACGCCCCTATTAACGCCCTTCATTAAGGTGTTTATCCATAGCAGACGGGTCGTGTGCCATAATTTCCCCTTTGAAAATCCACACTTTAATGCCGATGACACCGTAAGTGGTATGCCCCTCAGCGGTGGCATAATCCACATTTGCCCGCAAGGTGTGTAGGGGTACATTGCCCTCCCGGTACCATTCTGTGCGGGCAATTTCTGCCCCGCCCAAACGACCGGCACAGTTGATACGAATACCTTTGGCACCCGCCCGCAAGGCGTTTTGTACCGCCCGTTTCATCGCCCGGCGAAACGCCACCCGCCGCTCCAGTTGCTGTGCTACAGATTCAGCGACAAATTTTGCATCCATATCCGGTTTTCGAATTTCGACAATATTTAACGAAATGTGTGATTTTGATATTCGTTGCAATTTTGTCCGTAAACTTTCAATATCCGCCCCTTTTTTACCGATAATCAGACCGGGGCGTACCGCATAAATGGACACCCGTGCTTTACCTGCGGGGCGTTCGACAACAACACGGGAAATACCAGCCGCTTTTAGTTTGTGTTCGATATAGCTACGAATGCGAAAATCCTCATGCAAATTTTCCGCATATGATTTATCCGCATACCAACGGGAATCCCAAGTACGGTTAATACCCAGACGCAAACCTACTGGATTGACTTTTTGACCCATGTTTTAAGACTCCTTTTTTTCGCTTACAATAATGGTAACATTGGCAAACGGTTTCATAATTTTGCCACCCCGTCCCCGTGCCCGTGCTCGAAACCGTTTCATAACAAACGATTTACCGACAAAGGCTTCTTTAATAACCAAGTTATCCACATCGAGAGCGTGGTTATTTTCCGCATTGGCAATAGCAGATTCCAAAGTTTTCTTAACATCGGTGGCAATACGGCGTTTCGAAAATGTCAAATCCGCTAATGCTTTGCTGACATCTTTACCCCGAATAAGCCCAGCGACGAGGTTTAACTTTTGTGGACTGACCCGCAAATTACGGCTGATGGCTTTTGCCTCCGTATCGGCTAGTGTCCGCACCATTGATTTTTTACCCATTTACATGTCCCCTTTATCGTTTCGACTTTTTGTCCGCCCCGTGTCCCCAGTATGTGCGGGTCGGTGCAAATTCACCCAATTTATGCCCGATCATATCTTCGGTTACAAACACCGGTATAAATTTACGACCGTTGTGGACGCCAAAAGTCAATCCTACAAACTGTGGTATAATGGTCGATCGCCGTGACCAAGTTTTAATCACATCTTTACGCCCGCTGTCCCGTACAGCTTCTGCTTTTTTCAAAAGATACCCATCGACAAATGGACCTTTCCATACAGATCTTGCCATATTTAGTCTCCTTACTTCTTGGCGTTGCGGCGGCGGATGATAAATTTGTCCGTTGCCTTGTTAGAGCGGGTTTTCTTGCCTTTGGTCGGTACCCCCCACGGTGTTACGGGGTTGCGACCGCCACTGGTACGCCCTTCACCGCCGCCGTGCGGGTGGTCGACTGGGTTCATGGCAACCCCCCGTACTTTTGGACGATTGCCCAACCAACGGGATCGTCCGGCTTTGCCGATTTTGATGTTTTTCTGATCCGGATTCGACACCGCCCCGACAGTCGCCATACACTCAGACCGGACAACCCGCACCTCGCCAGACATCAATTTTAACTGGGCATAGCCATCGCCCCGTCCCACCAGCTGTACATAACAGCCAGCGGATCGAGCCAATTGCCCGCCTTTGCCTTGTTTTAATTCCACATTGTGGCAAATGGTACCAATCGGCATATTGGCAAGGGGCATCGCATTGCCCGGCTTAATATCCGCCTCTTTGCCAGCAATAACCGTATCGCCCGTATTTAGGCGTTGCGGTGCCAAAATATAAGACAATTCCCCGTCCTGATAACGGATAAGGGCAATAAATGCCGTGCGATTCGGATCGTATTCAATGCGTTCCACCGTTGCCGGCACATCATATTTTTTGCGTTTAAAATCAATGATACGGTACTTGCGTTTGTGTCCGCCGCCCTTGCGACGCATAGTGATGCGACCGGTGTTGTTGCGACCGCCTTTTTTGCTCAGCCCCACCGTCAACGACTTTACCGGACCGCCCTTGTGCAGTTGCGAACGATCGACCAGTATCAAACCCCGTTGGCTAGGGGTACTAGGTTTATATTGTTTTAATGCCATGTGTCTGTCCCCCTTTTATACGCCCATATCCACATCGATGGTTTGTCCGTCTGCCAACCGCACGATGGCTTTTTTCCAATCGGAGCGTTTGCCCATCTTGCCACGAAAGCGTTTGACTTTGCCTTTGTTTACCAGCGTGTTTACAGATTTTACTTTAACGCCAAACATCTTTTCGACCGCCGCTTTAATTTCAGGCTTGGTCGCATCGATTGCCACCTTAAAGGTGTATTGGTTGTTTTCCGCCCCTATAGTCGCTTTTTCGGTAATCACCGGACGGGTAATAACACACAGCAAGCGTTCGTCAGAGAACGATTTTTTGTTTAAAAATTTCCAGCTCATTTGAATCGTGCCTCCAATGCTTGTACCGCAGATTTAGATAATACCAGTGTGTCCCGTCTTAAAATGTCATATACATTTGCCCCTTGCACGGGTAGCACATCGACCTTGATGATATTTTGTGCCGCCAAACCAAAGTTTGTATCGACTTCTGCACCGGTGATAATCAATGCGGAGTGCAGCCCCATACTGTGCAGTTTTTGTGCCAATGGTTTTGTCTTCGGGCTGTCGGCTTTGACATCGTCGACAATAACCAACTTGCCATCAGCCGCTTTGGCAGACAAAGCGGTTTTTAACGCCAAAGCCCGCACTTTTTTTGGTAACTTGGTTGCGTGTGAGCGGGGTTTAGGACCAAACGCCCGTCCGCCACCAACAAAGATATTTGCCGATCGGGCATGGTGGCGGGCACCGCCGGATCCTTTTTGCGATACGGTCTTTCTGCCCGTTAGAGCCACTTCGGAACGCCCTTTTACCTTGTGCGTACCTGCCCGCCGTTTCGCTAATTGATAGTTTACCATACGGGTTAAAATATCCGCCCGTACCGGTACACCAAAAACCGCATCAGACAAAGTCATGGTGCCTGCCTTTTCGTTTTCAAAGTTCACAACTTGTGTTTTCATAGTTCCTGTTCCTTATCTTGCACCGCTGTTTCAGGGGCATCGGTCGCCACAGAATTTTCAGAAGCTTCGGTAACTTCCACATCATTTGCCGCTAGCAACCCCGCAGGTATGGGGGCTCCGTCTGGAATAGCGTTTAATTTTACCGCATCTTTTAACAATACCCAGTTACCCGCACAGCCCGGTACCGCCCCTTTTACAAGGATAATGCCTTGTTGTTCGTCGACGGATACAACCTCTAGGTTCTGCACTGTTACCCGTGCCGCCCCCATGTGTCCCGCCATTTTTTTGCCCTTGAATACTTTACCGGGGTCTTGACATTGACCGGTCGATCCGTGTGCCCGGTGCGAAATCGACACCCCGTGCGATGCCCGTAACCCCCCAAAGTTATGGCGTTTCATAGCACCGGCAAAGCCTTTGCCGATGCTGATACCGGTAACATCGATTTTTTGACCGCTGATAAAGTGTGCCGCAGATAAGCTGTCGCCCGCAGACAACAAGTTGTCTTCTGCCACACGAAATTCAGCCAATTTCCGTTTGGGTTCGACTTTTGCTTTGGCAAATACGCCCCGCATCGGTGCGGTTGTGTGTTTTACCTTACGGCTGCCCGCCCCCAATTGTACCGCATTGTAGCCGTCCGTTGCCACTGTTTTTACCGCCACCACCTGTACGGCATCAATATGTAGCACCGTTACAGGCACATGCCGCCCCTCCGCATCAAAGATTCGGGACATACCTAATTTTTTCGCAATCAAACCTGTACGCATTGTGTTATTCCTTACAGTTTAATTTCCACATCTACACCCGCCGCCAAATCCAGCTTCATAAGGGCGTCCACCGTTTGTGGCGTGGGGGATACAATGTCCAGTACCCGTTTGTGGGTACGCATTTCAAATTGTTCCCGTGATTTCTTGTTCACATGGGGCGACCGTAACACGGTAAATTTTTCAATCCGTGTGGGCAGGGGAATAGGTCCCCGTACCTCTGCCCCGGTACGCTTTGCCGTCTCGACAATTTCCTCTGTACTTTGGTCTAGTACCCGGTGGTCAAAAGCCTTTAGGCGAATGCGAATGTTTTGACTTTCCATTGTTGTTACTCCTTAAATCGGGGCGATCCAGAAAACACCTGCCCGCCCCACAGTACACCTTACACTTGAGTATCCTTACACTTCGGCAACGACACCGGCACCTACAGTGCGACCGCCTTCACGAATCGCAAACCGCAAGCCCTTCGACATGGCAATCGGCGAAATCAGCTCCACATCCATAGTAATGTTATCGCCGGGCATAACCATCTCTGTACCCGTAGGCAAGGCAATAGACCCGGTAACATCAGTGGTGCGAAAATAAAATTGTGGGCGGTAGTTGGAGAAAAACGGCGTGTGCCGTCCCCCCTCCTCCTTCGACAAAATGTACGCTTCCGCTTTAAACTTGGTGTGCGGTGAAATAGAACCGGGCTTACATAGCACTTGTCCCCGTTCTACATCGTTGCGATCCACACCCCGCAACAGCACGCCCACATTGTCGCCGGCTTCGCCACGGTCTAGTAATTTGCGAAACATTTCTACACCCGTACAAGTGGTTTTTGAGGTTTCCCGAATGCCGACAATTTCAATCTCATCGCCGACATTGATAATACCCGCCTCAATACGCCCGGTTACAACCGTACCCCGACCAGAAATGGTAAACACATCTTCGATCGGCATAACAAAATCCTTGTCCGTGTCCCGCTTGGGCGTCTCAATGTAGTCATCGACCGCCGCCATCAATTCCAAAATCTTTGCCCGACCGATGTCATCGTCCCGACCCTCAAGAGCCGCCAAAGCAGAACCGGCAATCACGGGAATATCATCGCCGGGGAATTCATAAGACGACAACAACTCACGGATTTCCATCTCCACCAATTCCAACAGCTCTTCATCGTCCACTTGGTCGACTTTGTTTAAAAATACCACAATCTTTGGCACCCCTACTTGACGGGCAAGCAAGATGTGCTCCCGAGTTTGTGGCATCGGACCATCGGCAGCGTTTACCACCAAAATCGCCCCGTCCATCTGTGCCGCACCGGTAATCATGTTTTTCACATAATCGGCGTGTCCCGGACAGTCCACATGGGCATAGTGGCGATGTACCGTTTCGTACTCGATGTGGGCGGTGTTAATGGTGATGCCCCGTTCCCGCTCCTCTGGTGCTTTGTCGATGTTATTAAAATCTGTTGCCTCACCGCCACTGGTTTCGGCAAGCACCTTAGAAATTGCCGCTGTCAATGTGGTTTTGCCGTGATCCACATGTCCTATTGTACCCACATTGACATGGGGTTTTGAACGATCAAAAGTTTCTTTACTCATGTTTTGTCTCCTTGACTCATTGTTGTATCTCCTTGTTTAACATAACGCCCTAAATGTATATCCGCCCGATATATAAACTGTCTCCCCGTTTAATATACCCCAGAAACCTACACTTAATATAACTCATAACCCTACTTTAATACACCCCAGAACCCTACCCATGTTGTTTATGCAGAGTACTTTGCTTTGACTTCTTCGACAACATTTTGCGGCACTTGGTCGTAGTGATCAAAAATCATTGTATACTGTGCCCGTCCTTGTGATAGGGAACGCAGCGTATTGACATACCCAAACATCGACGCCAAAGGCACCATAGCATTTACCACCCGGGCGTTGCCCCGGTTATCCATTGAGGACACCTGTCCCCGTCGAGAATTTAAATCGCCGATAATATCCCCCATGTAATCCTCTGGGGTTACCACTTCTACTGCCATAATGGGTTCCAGTAGTTTAGACCCGGCTTGCGATTGCATTTCACGAAAAGCGGCACGGGCGGCAATTTCAAATGCCATGACACTGGAATCCACATCGTGGAATCCCCCGTCTACCAGTTTCGCTTTAAAATCGATCACTGGAAAACCGGCGATAGCACCGTTGTCTTTTGCCGAAATGATACCTTTTTCCACACCGGGGATATATTCCCGTGGCACCGCCCCCCCAACGATAGACTCTTCGAACACAAAATCCGTGCCTGGCTCCAGCGGTTCGAATTCGACGACAATTTTTGCAAATTGCCCCGCACCGCCAGATTGTTTCTTATGCGTGTATTCAATGCGGGCGGGTTTGGAAATGGTTTCACGGTAGGCTACTTGCGGTTGCCCCACATTACATTCCACATTAAATTCCCGCCGCATGCGATCGACGATAATTTCAAGGTGCAATTCGCCCATGCCCCGGATAAGCGTTTGCCCCGATTCTTCATCGGTGGCAATGCGAAAAGACGGATCTTCCGCTGCCAAACGATTGAGGGCAATACCCATTTTTTCTTGGTCTGCTTTGGTTTTTGGCTCGATGGCAATTTCGATAACAGGATCTGGAAATTCCATGCGTTCCAATACTACCTGTTTAGCAACATCGCACAAGGTATCCCCCGTTGTGGTGATTTTCAGCCCGGCAACCGCCACAATATCGCCGGCGTGGGCGATTTTTAGTTCTTCCCGGTCGGCGGCGTGCATCAACATCATCCGCCCGATTCGCTCTTTGTTGCCTTTTACAGAGTTCATCACATACGACCCTGAGTCCAGCTTACCCGAATAAATACGGATAAAAGTCAGTGAGCCTACGAACGGGTCATTCATAATTTTAAACGCCAGTGCGGAAAACGGTTCCGCATCGTCGGGTTTACGCAAAATTTCCCCATCGCCCTCGACCTCTAGACCTTTCATCACGCCAATATCTGTGGGGGCGGGCAAATAATCGACAACCGCATCGAGCAACGGTTGTACGCCTTTGTTTTTAAAGGCAGTGCCACACATAACCGGCACAAAAGCCCCTTCTAGAACGCCTTTGCGGATACATTTTTGCAGGGTTTCGATGCTGGGTTCTTCGCCCTCTAGGTACGCCTCCATAGCGTCATCATCCATTTCGACCGCCATTTCGATCAGTTGGGAACGGTACTCTGCCGCTTTGTCCGCTAAATCTGCGGGAATGTCTTGGGTTTCAAATTTTGCCCCTAGCTCCTCGCCTGTCCACACGATGGCTTTGTTCTGTACCAAGTCGACGACACCGATAAAATCTGCTTCGACGCCGATAGGCACTTGCATCACCATTGGACTGGCTCCCAACCGATCGACCATCATGTCGACACAGTTATAAAAATCTGCCCCCATGCGATCCATCTTGTTGACGAACGCCATACGAGGTACGGCGTATTTGTCCGCTTGACGCCATACGGTTTCCGATTGCGGCTCGACACCAGACACCGCATCAAATACCGCCACCGCTCCGTCTAGAACCCGCAACGCCCGTTCTACTTCGATGGTAAAGTCCACATGCCCGGGGGTGTCGATAATGTTGATGCGATGGTCGTTCCAAAAACAAGTTGTCGCCGCCGAGGTAATAGTAATCCCCCGCTCTTGTTCCTGTTCCATCCAGTCCATAGTAGCGGCACCATCGTGTACCTCCCCGATTTTATAGGATTTCCCCGTATAGTACAACACCCGCTCTGTGGTGGTTGTCTTACCGGCGTCGATATGTGCCATAATGCCAATGTTACGATACTTTTCAATAGGAGTACGAGCCATTTTGTTTATATTCCCAAAAATTAAAAATTCAACTTACCAGCGGTAGTGGGCAAACGCTCGGTTTGCCTCCGCCATTTTGTGTGTGTCTTCCCGTTTTTTGACGGACGCCCCACGGGATTCGGACGCATCCAACAGTTCCGCTGACAACCGTGCCATCATGGTTTTTTCAGAGCGTTTACGGGACGCCTCAATCAGCCAGCGGAATGCCAATGCTTGTGCCCGATCCGCCCGCACTTCTACCGGCACCTGATAAGTGGCACCGCCGACACGGCGGGAACGCACCTCGAGGTCTGGCTTGATGTTTTGTAGGGCATCTCGAAACAATTCCACCGCATCTTTTTTGGTTTTATCTTCGATAATATCAAAGGCACCATAGACAATCTTTTCCGCCAAAGATTTCTTGCCCCTAACCATTATAGCGTTAATAAATTTCGATACAACCACATCGCCATATTTGGCATCTGGTAGTACTTTGCGTTTTTCCGCACTGTGGCGTCTAGACATGATGTTTTACCTTTATCACGATTATTTCGGGCGTTTGGCACCGTATTTGGAACGGCGTTGGCGGCGGTCTTTTACCCCTTGTGTGTCTAAGGCACCCCGCACCGTGTGATAGCGTACACCGGGCAAGTCCTTTACACGACCGCCCCGCACCAAGATTACAGAGTGCTCTTGCAAGTTATGCCCCTCGCCGCCGATATAGCTGGTAACCTCATAGCCACTGGTCAATCGTACACGGGCAACTTTGCGAAGTGCGGAGTTGGGTTTTTTCGGGGTGGTTGTATATACACGGGTGCACACGCCCCGGCGTTGTGGGCACGACTCCAAGTGCGGCACCTTAGTGCGTTTCACTTTATCTTTCCGTCCCTTGCGAATAAGTTGGTTAATCGTTGGCATATTTGTCCCTTCGCCTGTTATCCAAATTAAAATCCTAAAAAAACACACGAAAATAAACATTATTATGCCGTCATTTGGTACGCCATACCTAGCTATAACAACCTTATCGTCGCACCCTATGCCAACGAATACCCATATATCCGTGCGGTCTACAAAAGCCCACAACAAGCGATTCTATTCCCCACTAAACAAGAAAAAGCCTTGATTTACAAGGCTTATAGAATAAAATGCCATTGCACACTGTACTATGTGTATGCTTAAATATACCTTTTTGCTCTAAGAGTCAAGTAAAAAAATAAGGTAAAAATAATTTCCTATATCGTACTGGTTGATCTTGGCTTGTGGCTTGTGCGTGCATTAGAGTACTTCGCCCCCCCGTGCGATTGGAACCGCCAACAAAAAAACATATCATACATAGAGTTATACAACCGCAAAAAAACACCCCCGCCACAAAAAAGCACCCCCGCCACAAACGAGGGTGCCCTTTGATGTACGATGTAAAAACAATGTTTAGTTTACAGCATCCTTTAAGCCTTTACCTGCTTTAAACTTAGGTTGTTTGGAGGCTTTGATGGTAATAGTTTCGCCTGTGCGGGGGTTGCGGCCAGTTGTCGCCGCACGGTGGGATACGAAAAATGTCCCAAAACCAATCAAGCGTACTTCTTCGCCATTTTCCAATGCGGAAGAAATTGCAGCAAACACCGCATCAACTGACTTAGTTGCATCTACTTTTGTTTGTCCTGTAGAAGACGCAACCGCTTCAACCAATTCACTTTTATTCATTTTATTTTCTCCTAAAAAAAATATCAATTAACATAAGATCCAGATGTCTCATCTCATATATAACTTATAACACAAGATACACCCTTGCCCCATTAAACATGACAGAAATGGATATGTCAAACGAAAAATCAAGGTTTTTATAGATTTTTTACCACTTTTCGGGTTTTATCGGTGTTTTACTAAAAAATTTACTGATATTGTCGTGTACTAGGGGGTTCCTGAGGCGGATTTAACATCACCAAGTCGTCTTTTACCCAATCTACGGGAATCAGCGGTTTGGTAAGTGCCACTTCTAGTACCTGTGCCACCTCTTCGACGGCGATGATGTCGAGATTTTGTTTGACTGTATCGGGAATTTCTTGCAAGTCCTTTTCATTTTCTTTGGGAATAAGCACCGTTCTAATGCCCGCCCGCAGTGCCGCCAACAGTTTTTCTTTTAATCCGCCAATCGGCAACACTTTACCGTGCAGAGTCACCTCCCCCGTCATGGCAACATGGCGGTTTACAGGGTTTTCCGTCAACGCTGATACCATAGCCGTCACCATGGCAATACCCGCCGATGGTCCGTCTTTGGGGGTTGCCCCTTCGGGCACATGCACATGAATATCCCGTTTTTCATAGACGCCTTTTAAGATGCCTAAATCTGGGGCTTTTGACCGTACATAGGTTTCCGCTGCGGCGATGGATTCTTGCATGACGGTACCTAGTTTACCGGTTTTGTGGATTTTGCCTTTGCCGTGTACCAGTGCGGATTCGATATGCAGTATATCGCCGCCCACAGCCGTCCACGCTAAGCCGGTCACCACGCCAACCATGTCTTTTTCGTTGACTTGTCCATAAGAAAATTTTTCTACCCCTAAATATTCCCGCACTGCATCGACAGTCACCAATACGCTTTTGTCGTCGCCCAATGAATCGCCGTCTAATAGAATAGTTTTTAATGCTTTGCGACACAGTCTTTGCAATGCCCGCTCCAAGTTCCGCACCCCTGATTCACGGGTATAACGGCGGATAACATACAGCAATGCCTCCTCTTCGAACACCACTTCGTCGTCTTTTAAGCCGATGTCTTTTGTCGCCCGCACCAACAAGTGTCGACGGGCAATTTGCAATTTTTCCTCTTCCGTATAACCGGCAATGGAGATAATTTCCATGCGATCCCGCAACGCCGGGGGCATGTCGTAGGCATTAGCGGTGGTGATAAACATCACATCGGATAAATCATAATCGACCTCCATATAGTGATCGGCAAACGCATTGTTTTGGGCGGGGTCAAGGACTTCTAGCAACGCAGACGCCGGATCGCCCCGATGATCCATACTCATTTTGTCTATTTCGTCCAATAAAAACAACGGATTGGACTTGCCAACTTTTTTCATACCTTGAATAATCCGCCCCGGCAATGACCCCACATATGTACGGCGGTGTCCTCGGATTTCCGACTCATCTCGTACGCCGCCCAAACTCATACGGACATATTTACGACCGCAGGCTCGGGCGATGGATTTTGCCAACGATGTTTTGCCGACACCGGGCGGACCCACCAAGCACAAAATAGGTCCCTTGAGCTTTTTGGTGCGAATCCCCACCGCCAACAATTCGAGAATACGGTCTTTGACCTTTTCCAAACCAAAGTGATCCTGTTCCAAAATCTGTTCCGCTTTGGCGAGGTTGGTGTTGATTTTAGTACGCTGTTTCCACGGCACTTCCAACAGCCAATCGATATACATGCGAATGACGCCACTTTCGGCTGATACGGGGGGCATGCCTTTTAGTTTTTTCAATTCCGCACGGGCTTTTTGTTTAACCACAGCGGGCATACGGCTGGTATCGATTTTTTTCTTGTACTGTTCCATTTCCGATGCCATGTCATCGCCCAGCTCTTTGCCGATTGCCTTAATTTTTTCATTCAGGTAATATTCCCGCTGGTTTTGTTCCATTTGCTCTTTGACACGGTCGCTGACATCTTTTTCCAGTTTTTGAATGTCGATTTTTTCGACGAAATGTATAAACAACGCTTTTAGCCGTTCAAATACCGATGTGTTTTCCAAAATCTGCTGTTTTTCCGCTACTGACATAGCCACATGGGGAACGATGGCATACAACAAGTCGATGGGATCGGTGGTGGCTTTTATGGATTTTTGTGCCTCTCGGGAAATATTGTGCCCTCCCCTGATGTATTCTTGAAATTTTTCAATAACAGTCCGTACCATCAATTCCGCATCTTTAAATTGTGCGTATGTATCCTGATCTCGAAAATCGGCAACAGAGGCATAAAAAGTGTCCTCCACATCAGACATAATTTTGACAACAACACGGCGTTCGCCCCCTACCAATACCTTGACCGTACCATCGGGCAATTTTAGCAGCTGTTTTACCGATGCCACCACGCCCACATGATATAAATCGTCAGAGGTTGGATGTTCGACCTTAGGGTCTTTTTGGGTCAGCAACAGCACTTTCTTTTCGTGTCGCATCACCACCTCCAGTGCCTTAATCGACCGCTGCCGTCCCACAAACAACGAGGCAACCATCTTCGGAAACACCACAATGTCGCGCAGTGGAATCACCGGATATGAGGCAATGCCAATGTCCCCATACGATGTACTTGGTTTTGATACAGTAATACTCATGTTACGCTCCCTTAAATCCCAAATAAACCTTTTCCCCCAAATACTGTACACAACACCGCTTCGAATGCATCAACCGCACATTCGCAGTACAGCAATACGGCAGGCAATATGGATAGACATTTACAACCATTTTATCACGCCTCACTACAATCAAGCAACCGTTGTCGACGGGGTTTTAGAATCGACCGCACTGTGTACCACCACAGGCGGGCGTTTGCCAAGTACCACATCCTTGTTAATCACCACGCCCGATACCCCCTGCATATCGGGCAAGTCATACATAGTATCCAACAACAGGGTTTCTAAAATCGACCGCAGCCCCCTTGCCCCTGTTTTGCGGACGATTGCTTTGCTGGCGATTTCCCGTATCGCCCCTTCGGTAAATCTCAGATTTACATTGTTCATGGCAAACAGGGCTTGGTATTGCTTGACCAAGGCATTTTTCGGTTTTTCTAGAATTTCCATCAATCCGTCGATGTCTAAATCTTGCAAGGTGGCAACCATCGGTACCCGTCCTACAAATTCGGGAATCAACCCGTATTTTACCAGATCTTCGGGTTCGATGGTTTGGATAATTTCCCCTTTTTGCCGAGTGTCTTTACCGTACACCTCAGCCCCAAAACCGATACTGCTGTTTTTGCCCCGTTTGGAAATAATGTCTTCGATACCCGCAAACGCCCCGCCACAGATAAACAAAATATTTGTCGTATCGACCTGCACACAGTCTTGTTGCGGATGTTTGCGACCGCCCTGTGGCGGGATTGAGGCGATCGTGCCTTCCATCAGTTTTAACAACGCCTGCTGCACCCCTTCGCCAGAAACATCACGGGTAATCGAAGGATTTTCCGATTTGCGGGAAATTTTGTCGATTTCGTCGATATAGACGATACCTCTTTGGGCTTTTTCCACATCGTATTCACAATTTTGTAGCAATTTTAAAATAATGTTTTCCACATCTTCGCCCACATATCCCGCCTCAGTCAAAGTGGTGGCATCGGCAATGCAAAACGGCACATCTAAGATGCGTGCCAAAGTTTGGGCAAGCAGCGTTTTACCACAACCGGTCGATCCCACCATTAAGATATTGGACTTACTCAGCTCGACCATATCCGCCGCATCAGGAGCCGCCAAGCGTTTATAATGGTTGTGTACAGACACCGCCAATGTGCGTTTGGCAACATCTTGGGAAATGACATATGCGTCTAAGATCTTTTTGATCTCACTAGGCGTGGGAATACGGTGGGTATCGCCCCCTGTCATCTGGGCATCGCCGCCGCCGTCCCGGATAATTTCCAAGCACAGTGCCACACATTCATCGCAAATATGCACATCCGGTCCGGCAATCAATTTGCGGGCTTGTGATTTTGATTTACTGCAAAAATTACAGCTGAGTTCTGTTTTATGCCGTTTATCTGTCATTGTCCGCATCCTTTTTTGTTGGTATATCCGATCGACTGGTGATAATGTGGTCGATAAGACCAAAATCTTTTGCCTCATCCGGGGACATAAAATTGTCTCGTTCCATAGCCTGTTGTATCACATCAAGTGGGGTGCCCGTGTGCCGATGGTATTTTTCATTAAGCATGTGCCTTAGGCGTAAAATCTCTTGGGCTTGGATTTCAATATCCGTTGCCTGTCCCTGTGCCCCACCGCTGGGTTGGTGAATCATAATGCGGGAGTTTGGCAGGCTATAGCGTTTGCCCTTTGCCCCCGCCATCAGCAACAACGATCCCGCAGACGCCGCTTGTCCCATACAAATGGTTGCCACATCCGGTTTAATGTATTGCATCGTGTCATACATGGACAAGGCACTGGTAACCACCCCACCGGGAGAATTGATATAAAACGCTATATCTTTGTCGGGGTCTTCGGCTTCTAGGAACAACAACTGGGCACATATCAGACTGGCAGACGCATCGTACACCTGCCCGGTTAAAAATATCACCCGTTCCTTTAACAACCGTGAATAGATGTCATAAGACCGTTCCCCCCGTGGGGTTTGTTCCACCACTATCGGGACAAGTGTGTTATCGGTTTCAGGTATGTGCATTACGATGTCCTAAATATTTAAATACAGTTAAAATATGTGCAAGCATTATTGAGTATAAGGTATTTTTAGACAAAATTCAAGCCGTACGACAAAAAAACATCAAAAAAGGGGAAACCAGCGGCTTCCCTTTTGCCATTTTTGGGCTTTAATACCAAGCGATTATGCCTTTTTGGCGGTCGATTTTTTGGCGACAGATTTTTTCGCAGAAGCCTTTTTCACCGCTGTTTTTTTGGCAGAAACTTTTTTTACCGTTGCTTTTTTAGCAACAGCTTTTTTGACAGCAGTCTTTTTTACCGCTGCTTTCTTAGTGGGTGTTTTTTTCACTGGTGCTTTGCTAGCGGCAATTTTCTTGGCAGCTGCTTTCTTAGCAGCGGTCTTTTTTACCTTAGGTTTCTCAGCTTCATCAGGTTTGGCTGGGGTTGGGGTCTCATGTTCCGATTCTAACACCGCTTGAATTTCCTCTGCGGTCATGTGTTTTTCGGTTACCTGTGCTTTTTGTAAGATGGCATCGATAACCTTTTCCTCCAAGATAGGTGCCCGTAAGCGATCCAACACTTGTGGGTTTTTCTGGTAGTATTCGAACACTTGTGATTCTTGCCCCGGGTATCTTTGGGCTTCTTGCATCACCGCTTGTTTGACATCGTCTTGCGACACTTCGATACCCCACTGGCTGGCAATATGGGTCAGCACCAGCCCCAGCCGCACCCGGCGGTCGGCAACCGCCAAGTATTCCTGTTTCAGCTGGTCATCGGTCTTTGTGGCGTCTTCTGCGTCCAATTGTCCGTCTTGTTTTGCCTTGAAAATTTGTTTCCACATATCTTCGAATTCTTGGTTTAGCATCACCTGAGGAATGTCGAATTTATGGGCGTCATCAAGGGCATCCATAATATCTTTTTTCACCAATGGGCGGGTTTCATTGGCAAATTGATTGGCAAGCTGCTGTGCCACCCCTTGTTTTAGGGCGTCGAGATTTTTCACCCCGAATTTTTTCGCCATTTCATCGTCGATAACCGCCTGTTTAAAGGCTTTTACCTGTTTTACCGCACAGGCAAATACCGCCTGTTTACCTGCCAACTGTACATTTTGATAGTCTTTTGGAAAAGTTACGGTCACCTGTTTAGAATCGCCGGCTTTGGCACCAACCAATTGGTCTTCGAAGCCGGGGATAAACGCCCCCGCCCCCAATTCGAGTGTGTGGTCGGATCCGCTGCCGCCCTCAAATGGCACACCGTCAATGGCACCGTCGAAATCGATAACCACCGCATCGCCTTTTTTGGCTTTGCGATTGACGGGTTCACTTTCCCGGGATTGTTGTGCCATGTTGGCGATGTAATCGTCTATTTGCGAATCATCTACTTTGGCTTTGATGATGGTAAGGTGCAATTTCGACACATCCATCAAGTCGATTCGTGGCAACAACACATAGGTCACATCGAATTCTAATGCTTCGCCCACAGCCGCAGATTTGATATTTACATCCGGTTGCAATGCCACTTTTAAATCATTTTGTTTGGCGATGTCTTCGACGGACTTTTGCACTGTCGTATTGACAAATTCGCCCAAAGCGGCATCGCCATAGCGTTTTTGTAATATTTTCAATGGGGCTTTGCCTTTGCGAAAACCGGCAATGGTCGCATCTTTGCCATATTTTGTCAGCTTTTCTGTGATTGCCGCTGCCACATCCTGTGCGGGTACCACCACACTGTACTGTGCAGAAGTCGTGTCATCGGTTTTAATTTGAGAAACTTGCATGATTTACCTACCTGTTCTTCTCTTGCGGTATGTACATAAGATACCTGTAATCCTTAAATAATGTATATTCAGCACCGTAAAATGGTACGGGTGAGAGGACTTGAACCTCCACGAGTTACCTCACTGGAACCTAAACCCAGCGCGTCTACCAATTCCGCCACACCCGCAAAACATTTTATCCGCTTGTACAAGCGAATACTTCATAATGAAAATCGTTATACATAAAAACAATACAGAACGCAAGCAATATTTTATTTTTTCACAATACAAGCCCCTTTTGCCTGTTTTATTTGCCGACAAAGGGCGGTGGCACTCTGTTTATCGGCAAAATGTATCGCTTGCAAGCGGTAATATAAGGTGCCTTTTACCATAACTTTTTCCACATGGAAGGTAACATTTTGCAAGAACGGGTATTTTTTTTGTACGGTTTTATAGGTTTTTTCCGCATCTGCCATGTTGGTCAAAGCGGCAACCTGCACCCGCCACCCTAAATTTTGCTTATCACTGGCATCAGATACACCAAACGGTAGTATCTTTTGCGAATCTGTATCCACCTGTTGTGTATCCGCTTTTTTTGGGGGGGGAACGGCTTTCACAGTCTCATTTTGAGGATTTGTAGCGGGTTTTGTAACAGGGTTTTTAGGGGGTGCCACCTTTTGCTTGGGCTGGGTTATATTGTCGATGGTAACTTGTGCTTTTTTTTCTATTTTTTCTGTTTCCTCCGTTTTTTCTACCTTTTCTGCCTTTTCCATCTTTTCCGTAGTTTTTTCCACAGTCTTTTCTGTGGTCTGTTTTGTGGTCTGTTCTGTGGTCTGTTCTGTGTTAGACGGGGCAAGTGTTAGTTTTTCCACAACCGCTCCTTTGTTGGATAAAGTATTTTTGGGGTCTGTAAACATCAGATCGTCAATGGTTGTGTTTTGCTTAGTTAATGGTACCAAGTTTTTATCCGCTGGTTTGGGGGCAGATTTTGGCAATTGTAAAGGCTGTTCTGGCGGGGGTCGCAACCGCTTTACTTGGGCGTTTAAATCGTTTTTCTGTTCCAGTATGTCATACACATCTTTATCGAGATTTTCGATTTTCATACCCGTTTGGCTGGTCGGTTTTACCTTAATATCCGCTTGTGCTCTTAACAGCACGGGGGCGTTGGGTTTTACCTGTATGTGTTGCGTATATACATAGTATCCCCCAGCACCGACCCCCATCAATACCAGCATAAAAATAGTAAAGTTAAACACCATCGCCAGCAGCGACCGCTTAACCGGTGATTGTGCCGATTGAATACTGGCAAGGTCGAAATCAAATTTTAAATGCGTATCGTCCGCTTCCGGTGTTGCTGATGTTTCTGGCGGCGGTGGCGGGGGGGAGTGTCCTGTGGCATGTGCGTGTATGGCTTGTTTAAATTTGTCCGCATTGTCTGTAATAAAATCATTGTTAGAACCGCCCGTTTGTGTTGTTGACAGCATATCCGCCTCCACATGGGGCGATGATTTTGGCAGCGAGTCCTGTCCCACCTGTTGTTGCACCTTGTCGAGAACCGATTGGGCGTCTTCGCTGATGTGAATATGGTGTACTTCAGGGGTGTCGTGGTCGCCAAACGCCTGTACATCGGACAGGTCAAAATTGGCATCGGCAATGTCTTGTTCGATGTCTTTAAGCGTCTGTTGCCTGTTTTGCACAGGCGATTCGCCACCCTCATACGCCGATCCGCTATCGGTTGAGACTGGCGTTTGGCTTGCTGTTTGTGGAGCGTCCTGCCCTGCTGTATGTTGTTCTGTGTCCCGTTCTGTATCGTCTCTGTTATCAGACATGACATATCCCCATGTGTTGCCTACAGCACATCTTTTGCTTGAATAGAAAATATATGCAGTATATTTTTGATGACCGTCTGTACAGCTAATACTAACACAAGATTGGCTTCGGTGCCACCGCTATTATCGAGTTGGATAAATCGCAAAGTTTCCGTCCCCGATCCCTTTGCCCACAACTCGTGAAAAGCCGATGCTACTTCGAGAGCATAAAACGCCAGTCGATGCGGTTCACGGGACAGTGCCGCTTGTTCCAAAATTCTAGGGTATACCGCCAATTGCTTGGCAATTGCCAACAGTGCGGGATGGGTGATATTGTCGACGATGCCCCGCTGCACATCGAACCCCTCCTCCTGTGCAGCACGCAACACCGAATGACAGCGGGCATGGGCGTATTGGACATAAAAAATCGGGTTGTCTCTGGATTTTTTTTGTACCGCTTGTATGTCGAAATCCATCGGGGCATCGGCTTTTCGTGTCATCATAAGGAATCGAATACCGTCCGCCCCCACCGTATCGACCAAATGCCGCAAAGTTACAAAATTGCCCGCCCGTTTCGACATTTTGACCGCTTGCCCGTTTTCCAGCAACTTTACCAATTGGCACAGCTGAATTTCCAGTGTCGCATCGCCACCGGTAACCGCCTGTACTGCCCCGCACAGGCGTTTAACATAGCCCCCGTGATCCGCCCCCATAACATCAATTTGGTGACAAAATCCCCGCTTGTATTTGTCGTAATGATTGGCAATATCAGAGGCAAAATATGTATACGACCCGTCCGATTTTCTTAGGGGGCGATCGCCGTCATCGCCAAAATCGGACGACCGAAACAAAGTTTGTGGACGAGGTTCCCAATCGTCAGGCAGTTTTCCCTTAGGCGGCTGTAAAACCCCTTGATAAATATGCCCTTTTTCCGTTAAAGAGCCTATGGCTTGTGGCACCAAGTTTTGTTCGACTAAGGCTTTTTCTGAGGTAAACACATCGTGCCTAATTCCCAACGATGCCAAATCCGCCCGAATCACATCCATCATCGCATCGACGGCAAATTGCCGTATATCCGCCAGCCATATACTTTCGTCTTTGTCCAGCAGCGATTCGCCGTATTGTTGCTTAATCGCCTCCCCCACTTCGATCAAATATGCCCCCGGATACAGCCCCTCAGGAATAGCCACCTCATGCCCGCACACCTGTTTATACCGCAAGTACGCCGACCGTGCCAACACATCGACCTGTACCCCCGCATCGTTAATATAATACTCCCGGGTGACAGAAAACCCCACCTTGTCCATAATGCTTGCCAGCACATCGCCGTACACCGCCCCCCGAGTATGCCCAATATGCAAAGGTCCCGTTGGGTTTGCCGATACATACTCGATATTCACTGCCCGCTGTTTGCCCACATCAGAATCGCCATACGCATCGCCCAACCTAATAATATCCGCAAGCAGCGATTGCCACACCGAATCGGCACAAACTATGTTGATAAAGCCGGGACCGGCAATAGCGACATGGGCAATGTCTGGGTCGTGTTGTAACGCATTTACCAGTATCTCCGCTAGCTGTCCTGGCGGCATAGCCACTGTTTTACTTAACACCATCGCCACATTTGTCGATATATCGCCGTGACTTGTATCCCGTGGCGGCTCGACCCCCACATAGGCAATCGCCGAGTGTACCGCCCGCATATCCCACCCTCGACAACTGCCTAAATCGCTTATAACAGCAGATATTTTGTCTTTATATGTACGAAAAATGTGCATGCGGTTTCCCAACAGTTTCCTAATGTGTTATACAGTATTCAAAGTGCGATTTTGGTATATCAAAGTTTTTAACGCTTGTACACAAGAATCCGCATACGCATCGGTCATACCTGAGACAAAATCGGTCACCATACGCACTTTTTCGGTCATATCCAAAGCCTGCGACGGCGTATCCACATCCGGCAACAGATGTATATTCTCCGTATACGCCCGCATTAAAAACAGGGTTTTTTCGTAACATTGATCCCGTAAAACCACCATAGGTGCCGAACGGTATACTTTCTCGAACAAAAAATCCCGAATCTGTTCAGTTTTGTCGACCATCTGGGGCGACATACACACAATAGTTTCGCCACATTGGCGCACATCATCGACCGTTTTGGGATCGATACGGGCGATATTTTGTTCGCTGGTACGGACAATGTCTATCACCATATGGGTCATCAGACGGCGGATACTTTCCGCAACTAACCTGTGTTCGGCAATAGACGGGTACTGATGGCGAATATCATCGATAATGATTGCCACATGCGGTATATCATGTAAATCACACAACCTGATAAAACCGGATCGCAAGCCATCGTCTATGTCGTGGTTGTTATACGCCACATCATCGGATATAGCGGCAATTTGTGCCTCGATGGTCGCATGGGTGTTTAGGGGTACCGCCTGCTCTGTGCTGATATGCCGTATATATGCGGGGGGGGTATTGTCGCCCGCAAAAGGACCATTGTGTTTTATAATCCCCTCAATACTTTCCCAGCTGAGATTTAAACCGTCAAATGTCGGGTACCGCTGTTCCAGTTGGCATACAATCCGTAAAGATTGGGCATTGTGATCGAAACCTTCGTATGTTTGGGTAAATTCTTGCAACGCATCTTCGCCCACATGCCCATACGGGGGGTGTCCCAAATCGTGGGCAAGGGCGATGGTTTCGGTGAGGTCTTCATTGACCCGTAAGGTACGGGCAAGGGTGCGGGCAATTTGGGCGACCTCCAAAGTGTGGGTTAATCGAGTGCGGTTGTGATCGTCTTGGGTCGACATAAACACTTGCGTTTTGCCTTTTAGGCGGCGAAATGCCGAAGAGTGCAAAATACGATCCCGATCACGGGCAAAAATCCCCCGCACATCCGCCCCCGTAGGCTGGTCAAAAAACCGCCCCCGACTGTGCGAATCGTGCATAGCATATGGTGCAAGAGTATCAGTCATACAATTTTTGTACCTTAAGGGTCGTAAAAACGCAAGAAAAATATATGTAATAAGTACTTGTCATCCGAATGAAAACCGCCTATTATGCCCCCATGAGCAACCCGTTTTTAAACACTGCAGAAACCACAAAGACCACAGAAACTAAAGTTCCCTTACAGGGCTTGACTGTGTCCGATTCGGCTGTGGCACGGTTGCGGGTGTTGTTTGCCAAAGAAAGCGAAAATACGGTGTTTCGCATCCGGGTTATTGGCGGCGGCTGTTCTGGGTTTCAATATACTTTTGACATGGATACAACCACCGGTGACAATGACTTTACCATTGCCAAAGACGCTTTTACGGTGGCGTGTGATAGGGACAGCCTTGCCTATATCGATGGCGGTGTCATCGATTTTGTCGATTCCCTAGCCGGGCGGTACTTTACCATCCACAATCCCAACGCTACTGCTAATTGTGGCTGTGGCACTTCGTTTTCTGTATAAAGGGTGTATCGAGGGTGCATCGTATGAAAATAGCCACATTTAATATTAACTCTGTACGGGCAAGGCTGCCGAATTTAGTCGAGTGGCTGCAAAATGCCCAACCGGATGTGGTGTTGTTACAAGAATTAAAATGTCAAGACGACCAATTCCCCTACCTCGATATACAAGCCTTAGGCTATACTTGTGCAGTATACGGGCAAAAAGCCTACAACGGCGTTGCCATATTGTCCAAACACCCCATGTCCGATGTGGTTATGGGCTTGCCTTTATACGGCTTGGCAGAGGCGGATTCACAAGCAAGATACATAGAAGCCACTATTAACAATATACGGTTTTGCGGGCTGTACCTGCCCAATGGCAATCCCATCGACACAGACAAATATACATATAAACTGTGTTGGATGCAACGGTTGCAACAGCACATGATGCACACCCTCAGCAGCTCAGATATTCCCGTAGTACTGGGCGGCGATTGGAATGTGATTCCCACAGATACGGATTGCCAAAACCCATCGGACTGGATCGGCGATGCGGCAACGGAGACCGCCGTACGGCACCTATTTCGATCCTATCAAAACATCGGTTTTTACGAAGTGTTTAAAACCTTGCATCCGGACACCCCATATGCGTTTACTTTTTGGGATTACCAACAAGGGGCATGGCAAAAAGACAATGGCATCCGCATCGATTTCTTCTTAGTCAGCGGCAGTATCATGGACAAAGTGCATACCTGTTTTGTCGACAAAGACCCCAGAAAAGCCGAAAAAGCCTCCGATCACACCCCGTTGGTGATGGTGCTGGCATAGCATACGGGGCTATGCCCGCCGCACCCATTTTATCGGTCTGCCATCTATAATCATTAAGCCCAATACAATAATTGCAAAACCCACTATATGCGACAGCAAGATCTTTTCGTCTAAAAATACAACCCCCAATATGATCGCCGCTGGGGCGGTCGCCATAGTGCTAATGCCTACATTGCCTGCCCCTACTTGTTTGATAAGGTACAACAACAACGGAAACGCAATAATCGACGACAGCAAAGTGTATAAAAACGCCGCCATAAACAAGCGGACGGTCACTAAATCAAATTGAAATGTCCCTGCAACCCCTATGTAGGCAAACATCATCACAGTCGCATAAAAATACAGTGCAAATACGGATACGATGACCGGCACTTCGCCCAATCTGGTTCTTGTCCAAGTAGCGGCAATGCCATAGCACAACGCCCCCAACATCACGGACATACCCCCCAACGATTCGGCAGATAAACTAAACAGTTGTCGATAGCCCACCACCACCACAATACCTATAATACCCGTTAATACCCCGATAACTCGGCGGCTTGTAAAGCGTTCTTCTGCTATAAACACAGACGCAACCGCAATGGTAAAAAAAGCCGTTGTGGCATTAAAAATCGCCGTCAATCCGCCGGTAATAAAGGTTTGCCCATATGTGATAAACGAAAACGGCAACACCACATTAAATATAGACAACACAAATAAATTGCCGTACTGTGCGGATGGCACCCCAAAAAGACAGCGATGACGGATACACCGCCCTCGAAACATACACACCGCCACCGCCCCTAATACTGCAGTTGTGATAAGCACCCGCAACAACACAATCATATGCGGGTTAAAAGTGTGCAACAAAACCTCCGTAAACGGAAAAGTTACCCCCCACAGCGACCCCATAAACAACACCAAAAACCAATGTATATTTTTCATAATATCACCTGTGATATTCAAAAATGTTGGCTAGGTCTTGTACCATCACATCCACATATGCCGGGGTATCGGTCTGTATGCCGTGATAGCGGTTGATATACACAGTGGTTGCCCCGTGTTGTTTCGGGTATTCTAGGTTGTGGACGGTGTCTTCGAAAAACACCATCTGTGCCGGGTCTATGTCATATTTTGCCCACATCATATCGTATGGCTGTGCGTGTGGTTTAGCGACAAAATCGCCATCTTCGAAGCCAAAAATACCCTGCATATGGGCGGTGATGCCCAATTTAGCACACATGCGTACCCCGTGCATACGGGCACCGTTGGTGTGTATAAACTTTTTTACGGGGGCGTTTTTTATCCCGTCGACAATTGTCGGACAGACAAACACTTTGCTGTAATCCAAGTCGTGAATGTATTCTAAACAGTGGTGTACATCGACCCCGTGATGTTTTGATAAGCCGATTAACGAATTGCCATAATCGTGTAAATACTGTTTGCGAATGAGATATTCGTCCTGTGGCTCGATGTCCGTATACTGTAAAATGTACCTACGCATGCGGGTATCCATTTGCACGAATATATCCGCATCCGCATCGTACAAAGTATTATCTAAATCAAACACCCAATACGGTTTTGCTAATAAAGTGTAGTATATATCGTTCATACTCACATACCTGTAATCAAGGTACCCGCCCCCCGTTCGGTCAGGATTTCCAGTAGCACACTGTGGGCGATGCGGCCGTCGACAATCACTGCCCCCTCCAGACCGCCTTCGATGCCCTCGATACAGGTGGTGATTTTGGGTATCATCCCCCCCAGTGCCACACCGTCCTTTAACAACCGCTTTGCCCCCGCTACATTGAGATGGGGGATGAGTTTTTTATCCGCATCCAGCACCCCCTCGACATCGGTTAGTAACAACAGCCGTTTGGCACCTGTGGCGGTGGCAATCGCTCCGGCAAACGCATCCGCATTGACATTGTACGAATCGCCTTTTGCATCGACTGCAATGGGGGCAATAACGGGAATAGTATCCCCTTGTACCAATAAATCCAGCACGGTTGTATCGACAGATTGTGGCTGTCCAACAAAGCCCAAATCGACGACTTTTTCGATATGGCTTTGTGGGTCACGGACGCTGCGGTGTAATTTTTCTACGGTCATCAAATTGGCGTCTTTACCGCTGATACCGACCGCTCGACCGCCGGCGGCGTTAATCGCCGATACGATGGTTTTATTGACAGGCCCACACAGCACCATTTCCGCCGCCTGCATGGTACGGGCATCGGTTACCCGCAAGCCGCCGACAAAACGGGTTTGAATATTGAGACTGTCTAACATAGTGCCAATTTGCGGTCCGCCCCCGTGTACCACAATCGGATGAATGCCTATTTGTTGCAACAACACCATATCCGATGCAAAATGTTTGCTGGCTTGCGTATCGGACATAGCATTGCCCCCGTATTTTACCACCAATACCCGTCCAGCATACGGCTTGAAATACGGCAATGCCTCGACAAGCACGCTTGCGTGTTGTAACCATTGTTTTGTCATGTTGTGTTGTCCTTTCTCGAATCTCTAAAATTCTATAACACTGTATATGAACGCCCGTAACATGTCGATACCGTGTTTTTTTTCCGCACTGGTGGCACCTACAAACGGGTACGATGCGGGGCGGTTTTGTATGGCGGTATGCACGCTTGTATATACTTTTTGTGCCTCCGCTTGTTTGATTTTGTCCAGCTTGGTTAAAACCACTTGGTAGGTAACCGCCGCCATATCGAGCATATCCATCAGCTCTATATCATTAGGCTTTACACCGTGTCTGCCATCGACCAAAATATACACCCTGCGTAAATTTGGTCGCCCTTGCAAATAGGCTTTCAATAACGCCTGCCAACGGGCAATATCGGTTTTGCTTGCCCGGGCGTACCCATATCCGGGCATATCGACCAAGTACATACGGCCGTTTACATCAAAAAAATTCAGCTCCCGAGTCCTGCCCGGCGTGTTGGAAGTACGGGCAAGACGATGGCAATTGGTCAAGGCGTTAATCAAAGACGACTTGCCGACATTCGACCGCCCAGCGAAGGCGATCTCCGGTCGCTGCATATCGGGCAGCAGCTGCAGCGATGGCACACTGTTTAAAAATGTGGTACCCCGAGCAAACAGCAACCGCCCCTGTTCAAGACAGTCGCTGGTAAAATCCGGGGTTTTGACGAAGTCGAACATACCCCCCTACTGCACCCCTAGTCTTCTTTGGATGGTGTATTGCTGGATAATGGTTAAAATGTTGTTCCATGTCCAATAAATCACCAACCCCACAGGGAATGTCGCCAACATAAAAGTAAAAATAACCGGCATCCATGCGAACACTTTTGCTTGCACAGGATCGGACGGGGTGGGGTTTAGTCTAAATTGTGCCCACATGCTGATACCCATTAAAATCGGCCAAATACCCAAATTGACAATGTTTAAAATATCTGGCACTTGCCATGAAAACAATCCAAACCCGGTCAATACGGTCAACGGATCTTGGGCGGATAAATCTTTTACCCAACCGATAAACGGGGCGTGGCGGACTTCGATAGTTACAAACAACACTTTATACAAACTAAAAAAGATAGGAATTTGAATAACCATCGGCAAACAGCCGGACATAGGATTGACTTTTTCCTGTTTGTACAGCTTCATCATCGCCTGACTCATCGCTTGGCGGTCGTCGCCATATTGCTTCTTTAAGGCTTCAATTTGCGGTGCCAACAGTTTCATTTTTGCCATAGACTTATACGACTTGTTGGCAAGGGGAAACAACACCGCTTTTACAATCAAAGTAATTGCCAAAATCGCAAACCCCACATTGCCAATTTGCTCTGACAAAAAATGCAACAAATAAAAAAACGGCTTGGTTAGGAAATAAAACCAGCCAAAATCTATGGATCGGTCGAACATGGGGATAGTGTATTTTTCCGCATACACATCGATAACCGATACCTCTTTGGCACCGCTAAACACATTCATTTTATAACTGGACACATCACCAGCGTTTAAAATACCCGGCACCGTCATAAAGTCCGCCTGATAGGCATCATATGCGGATAGGTACCGAAACGAGGCGGTAACCGGCGAATCCTGTGCCGGGATAAAGGCGACTTGCCAAAACTGATCGGTAAAACCCAGCCAGCCGCCGGTGGTTTCAAACGATTCGATCCCCCCTTTGGCATCGACAACATCGTCATAATCGATCTCTGATAAAGTATTATCAAACACACCGATAGGCCCTTCGTGCAGGATATACATACCCAATTTGCCCTCAGTGGCATTTTTGCGGAATATAGACCCATAATTGGCGATACTTATAGCGTTGCCGCTGTTGTTTTCCACCAGTTGTTGTATGGAAATCATATAATTTTCGTCGATGGAAAATATTTTTTTAAACACCACCCCTTGCGGGTTTGTCCAAGAAAAAACCACATCGTTACCCACAGACAAAATATCAGAATCCACCGCCCACACGGTTTTATGATTGGGGACAAAATCTTTTTTGCCCACCCAACCGCTGTTGACCGCATAGCCATTGGGCGTATTTGTTGGCGATAGCAATCTGACATTGGGGCTGTCGTCCGTGTTTTGCTGTTTGTATTTTTTTAGTACCACATCGTCGATTCTTGCCCCTGTAACCGCTATCGAACCTTGTATACTAGGGGTGTCGAAAAATACCCGATCTGTGGTCGCCACCACCTCATCAGCGGATACGGATGCCCCCACTACACCCAGTTGAAAATCATTGACTTTGTCGCCGCTTGCGGTCTGTTGTGTCTGCTCAACCTGTGCATTAGGAGCCTGTACCACATCCGTTGGCGGAAACATAATATTCCAGCCCAGCAAAACAAGCACCGACAAGACAATTGCCAAAATAATCGATTTACTATTATCATCCATAGCGGTATTATCCTTTGTTGTATGTATTGTTGTCGATTAAACCCGCCCGGGTGAGACCGTGTTTAATGTCGCTTACCAGTATATCCCAACCGCACTGCGGGGTACTTGTGCGGGCGATAAGAACTATATCATATCCCGATGGCAATGGCAGGCTTTTATCTGCCACCGCCGCCCTTAACCGGCGTTTTGCCCGATTCCTAACCGTTGCCTTGCCAATTTTCTTAGTTGCCGTATAGCCCACCGCTACCGCCGGTACAGAATCGCCCCCCACACTCTGTGCCGATGGTGCCATAGGGGCATATTGAATAATACAGCTACGGGTAACAACGGATTTCCCCTGCTTACGAACCCGTAAAAAATCCGCCCGCTTGCGTAATCGCAATATGTGTGGCGGATGTGTATGGGGTTTTGGGTGTTTGTGGTTTACGCTGATAATCGTGTCCGCCCCTTTGCCCGCCGTGCGGCTAAGATGTTACGACCTGCTTTTGTTGCCATTCTGGCACGGAAACCGTGTCGGCGTTTGCGTACTAACACGCTGGGTTGAAAAGTGCGTTTCATGGGATGTTCCTCTACATAATTGTTAAAATCCATTGTCTATGTACGACAGATAGGGGCATTTGTCAATACTATTTTATTGCTTTTTGCTTAAAATCTGTGCCGCTACCGCTGGGTTAAACGCCACCGCCGATAGGGGCATATCTAAATCGTATGTCTCCAAAGTTTTCATTTCATCTCGATATGTGGTGGCGGTTTCAAAATCCAGCTGTTCGGCGGCGGTACGCATGGCTTTTGACAACAACGGCACATACACCCGCAATTTGGTTTTTGCCCACAAGGCAGACTTTACAGAACGGGTGGACTTTTGTACTTTCGGCGATTCGTCCGCTGTCCCCAAGTCGTCTAAAATGTTTGTAACGCCCTTTATAATCGCCTGTGGGGTGATGTTGTGTTTTGTGTTGTATGCCAACTGCTTTTGTCGCCGCCGCTGTGTTTCATCGATAGCGTATTGCAAAGACGCCGTCACCGTATCCGCATACAGCACCACCCGCCCGTCGACATTTCTTGCCGCCCGCCCAATGGTTTGCACCAGCGATGTTTTCGACCGTAAAAACCCCTCTTTGTCCGCATCCAGTATGCACACCAACATACATTCGGGAATATCCAGCCCCTCTCGTAACAAGTTAATCCCCACCAACACATCGAACACCCCCCGCCGTAGGTCTTGGAGGATTTCTATACGGTCCAAAGTATCCACATCGCTGTGCAGATACCTCACCTTGACCCCCATGTCGCACATGTAATCGGTTACATCTTCTGCCATCTTTTTGGTCAAGGTGGTTATCAGCACCCGCCCCTGTTTGGCAATCACTTGTTGGCACTGGTACAGCACATCGTCGACCTGTGTATCGCAGGGGCGGATTTCGCAAATAGGGTCTAACAAACCGGTTGGACGAATCAGCTGTTCCACCACCACCCCATCGGCTTGGGCGATTTCCCAGTGGCTGGGCGTTGCCGATACAAATATGGTTTGCGGGCGAATGGTGTTCCACTCTTCGTGTTTTAACGGGCGGTTGTCGACACAGCTGGGCAGGCGAAACCCGTGTTCGAACAAAGTGTTTTTGCGGTTTAAATTGCCTTTGTACATACCGCCAATTTGCGGTACGCTGACATGGCTTTCATCCATAATCAGCAACGCATTTTCTGGCAAGTACTCGAACAAAGTAGGGGGAGCTTCACCGGCGTTTCTGCCGGTCAAATAGCGGGAGTAATTTTCGATACCGGCACAAAATCCGGTGGTTTCCAGCATTTCCAAATCGAACAAAGTGCGTTCTTGTACCCGTTGGCACTCCAGTAATTTTCCGGCGTCCTCAAAATCTTGCATCACCTGTCGCAGTTCGTGTCGAATGGCTTTTATGGCTTGTGATACGGTTTTTCGAGGCGTCACATAGTGGCTATTGGCATACACGGTTACCGTTTGAAAGGCAGCGGTTTTTTTGCCTGTTAAGGGATCGAATTCGCTGATACTTTCGACCTCATCGCCAAAGAACGACACCCGCCACGCCCGGTCTTCTTGGTGTACAGGGTGAATTTCCATCACATCGCCCGCCATGCGAAAAGTCCCCCGCTCAAACGCCACATCGTTACGGGTATATTGCAACCCCGCCAGCTGTTTCGCCAGCTCCATCGGATCCACTGTGTCATCGACAGAAATCGTAACGGTCATGTCCGCATATGTCTCCGCATCGCCGATACCATAAATACACGACACAGACGACACAATAATTACATCGTTGCGCTCCATTAACGCCCGAGTGGCCGAATGTCGCATACGGTCTATGTGGACATTGATCGACGAATCTTTTTCGATGTAAGTATCGGTCTTTGCCACATACGCCTCCGGTTGGTAATAATCATAGTACGACACAAAGTACTCGACCGCATTGCGGGGAAAAAACTCTTTCATTTCCCCGTACAGCTGTGCCGCCAAAGTCTTATTGGGTGCCATAATCAAAGTCGGACGGTTACAATACTGAATAACCTGTGCCATAGTAAAAGTCTTGCCCGATCCCGTAACCCCCAACAATACTTGGTTGCGAATCCCTTGTTCAATGCCCTGTATTAACGCTTTGATAGCCTGTGGTTGGTCGCCGGAGGGACTGTAAGAGCTTTGTAAATCAAATTTTTCGAACTGCCTATTCCTGTCCCGCAACAAAGACAAGTTGCGATACATAATATCCCCTTCGACAGTCTTTAAAACTTGTATATCAGCCATAGCATACCATTATGATAGGGAACGCCCCCACATGCAACATAAAAAATGTATTTTTTGTTATGTCATCTGGGGATCAGATTCTTTTTGTTGTAAACATGTATCAAGATTTTTTTTCAAAAATATGCATAAAACACCTTGACACCACACATTTTGTATGCGATTATCCTGTTACATCCCCAGCGTACCTCTCACGGAAGTGCCTGGGTTTTCTTTATTTTAAGGTAAATGTTCATGAAACAAGTATACAACAAAGAATATTTAGATATTGCTTCACAAGTAGAAAAATTAAAGCACAAAGGGCTGTTGTTCAAAAATGAATCCATGGCATATACCACATTAAAGCACATAGCATATTATCGCTTGTCCGGATATTTTCACCATTTTTACACAAATGACACCAAAGATAGATTTATGGATAATTTATATTTTGAGGATATTATAGAGTTGTATGGGTTCGATAAAAAACTGCGTTTGCTGGTATTAGATGCCATTGAAACAATCGAAGTGTCGCTTCGCAATGCTATAATATTGGATATTGCAAAACACAATATTTTTGCGTTTGATGATACAGATCTTTTTGAAAGAAATGCAAATAATCTCGAATCTTTCAAAATAAGTCGACAAAAATGTTGGAACAGGTCAACAGAATCTTTTGCACAACATTTTAACGAAAAATATGAAAAACCACCTGTTTGGGTGGAAGTTGAAACATGGTCCATGGGTACCATTCGTGATTATATTACCTCTGTATCCCCGAAGCATTTAAATTATATAACCCAACATATAGGATGTATTGAAAACAAAAAGCTTGTTCGTTGGATAAGATGTCTTGCCCATATTCGCAACATTTCTGCACATCATAGCAGATTATGGAACAGAAATTTATTGAGCATAAATATCGAAAATAAAAACTACGACTTTCACAAGCATATGGATACCCATAGGCGAACTATACACCAATACAACACAATCCATCACACTAGCATCGATATAAACCGTAAATTATACGCTTACTGTGTGGTTATTTGGCACTTACTGAGAAGTATCAATCCGCAAAGCCAATGGAATATAAGGTTATATCAGCTTATAAAAAAGCACTTCCCAAAATCCATGCCATGTGTAAGTTTAATTAACATGGGTTTTCCAGATGATTGGCACCAAAATTCTTATTGGAAATCAGAAAAATCTAGATGAACGCCATAAAAAAAATCGTATTGTTATTACTAAGCTTTCATCTCTCCTTACTTTACGCTGGTAGCAATATGCAACCCGAAAACCAAAAATCTAACAGTTGCACAAAAACCTACATTGTATTATATTTTATGCTGCAAGTGTTTTAGCAACTGTATTTTTACATTAAGGAAAAACTATGTCTATATTAGCCGATCGTTTGTCGAATATTAAGCCATCGCCTACTGTGGCGGTTACCACCCAAGCCAATGCTATGAAAGCCCGGGGGGAGAATGTTATCGGATTGGGGGCGGGGGAGCCGGATTTTGACACCCCTGCCCATATTGCGGCGGCGGGCAAAAACGCCATTGATACGGGCAAGACCCGTTACGCACCGCCCGCCGGCATCCCGGCTTTAAGGCAAGCGATTGTCGATAAACTGCAACGGGACAATGACCTGACCTATACCCCAGAACACATACATGTGGGTGTGGGCGGCAAACAGACCATTTATAACGCCTTTGCCGCTACTCTCAACCCAACCGACGAAGTTGTTATCCCCGCCCCGTATTGGGTATCGTACCCGGATATAACCTTGCTGTTTGGCGGTGTACCTGTGTTTGTCGAATGTGATATTGCCAATACTTTTAAAATCACCCCAGAACAGTTAGAGAATGCCATCAGCGACAAAACCAAATGGCTGATATTAAACAGCCCATCGAACCCCACAGGTGCCGGCTACACCAAAAGCGACCTGATGGCATTGGGCGAAGTGCTACAAAACCATCCGCAGGTGCATATTATGACCGATGATATGTATGAGTTTTTGGTATATGACGGTTTCGAATTCACCACCATCGCCCAAGTGGTACCCGCACTGTACGATCGAACTCTGACCCTAAACGGCGTGTCGAAAGCCTATTGTATGACCGGTTGGCGGGTCGGATATGCGGCGGGGCCTGTGGACATTATCAGGGCAATGAACATGTTAAATTCCCAATCGACAAGTTCCGCTTGCACCATCAGCCAATGGGCAGCGGTCGAGGCGTTAAACGGCGACCACAGCTTTATGCAACACAACAATACAGTGTTTGCCCACCGCCGCAACATGGTTGTACAAGCGTTAAACGCTATTAGCGGTATCGAATGCCCGATGCCCAATGGGGCATTTTATGTATACCCCTGTATCGCAGGTCTGATAGGCAAAACCACCCCGCAAGGAAAACCAATCGCCACAGACGAAGACTTTGTGGCGTATTTGCTGGAAACACAAGGGGTAGCGGTCGTACATGGGGCAGCCTTTGGCTTGTCCCCTTACTTCCGCATTTCATACGCCACCAGCGAAGACAACCTGTCCGAAGCCATGCACCGTATCGCCTGTGCGGTAGATGTGTTGGTATAAGGTACATCAGTAACGGCACTGGGCGTGAAAACACCCGCAAGGGACATCATGCCGATGGGACATAAGGCGGTGAAACTGCTCCTAATAGAAATGATATGTATAACCGTAGTGGTTATGGGTATCCGTTCGTATTTGGTGTAATGGTGTCGCTTTCCGTATCTTTTTGCTCAGTTATCACCTGATATTTAGACACCAATGCGTCCAGTTCATTTTTGGTGCAGAGTCCCAATTCTACCGGGCTTTCTGGGTTGTTTGCCTTGTGCATTTTGTATTCGCTGTTTTCCCGTATTTTGGTAATGGTGCTTTTTGTCGTGCCAATCAAACGCATAATATCCGCATCGGGAATATCTGGGTGGTGTTTCATCACCCATGCAATGGCATGCGGCTTTGCCCCCCGTTTGCTGATGGGCGTATAGCGGGGGGTGCGTTTTTTCTTGGGAATATCCAATGTGATGGCTTGCAGTTTTGCCGTGCTGTCCGCTTGGCATCTGTCCAGTTCCACTTGCGTTAAAATACCGTCTTGTATGGGGTTTATGGGGTGGATGTTGCCGGCAACTTCCCCATCTGCAATGGCTTGTACTTCCAGTACATGCAGTCCAGAAAATTCGGCAATTTGTTCAAAACTGAGCACCGTGTTGTCGATCAACCACACCGTTACCGCTTTTGGCATCAATAATTCAGACATGTTTTGTTATTCCTTTCATAAAAAAGGGCAAACAACGCAGGTTTTATTTGCCCAATGTATACTGTATCCCTTTTAGCATACAATGTAAACGGTATCAACCCTATTTTTTTAAATTCTAAAGAACACCTTGTGCGGATTGCTGGACAAATATGCGTTTCAGGGTTTCGTACACTTTTGCGTCAAACGCATACACGGGGACGCTTTTTTGCACTTTCATATTATGGGCAAGCAACGACAGATCGTATGTGGTGGTGCATGTGGTAGTGTATTTAGCCTTATATGTAACCTTTGGCAGTTTTGGGGTGTTAAATATCGATGGTAAGGGGGAATGTTGTCGATATGTTGCCCGCATGTCGCCACTGAGACGAACACCCGTACGGGGGGTAAAAATAGTATCCATACCGCCAACGGGGGTGTGTAAACCGGTGCTTACAGTGCTTGCGGTGCTTGCCCCGATGGCTGTGGTGCCGCCGCTCATAACCAAAGCAACGCCGGCACCTAGCAGTACAATACCCACATCCCCCCTGCCACTGCCGCCACCACTAGGTATCGACCCCACATCCGTATCCCCAGAAGCAGAGGCATATAACGCCCCAAATATACCTTGTAGGGGGGCGTTATTTTCGATTTTCAGTTTATAATTGCTGCCATATACATCGCCGCCAAGAAAAAATTTTGTCTTATCGTTGACGAATACTTGTTTGTTTGTGCCGACTGTTTTATCCGCATACCTAGCCGCATTTTGTTTTATTTCTACTTTTAGATTGTCCCCGTGTGTGGACTTTGCCAAACCGCTTTTGTCATATCCCCATTTGCCCTCTATTAAATACAGAGAGGCGATTATTGAAGTGTTTGGCGAGGGGTACACCTCAAAATGGCTGGGGTCTAGCGATAAGATTCTATGGGTGATATGGGTTGTTTTGCCGGTGTCGTATCGCAATACATAGTTTTTTAATGTGTTGCCTAGCACACCGCTTGTTACCAGTGATAGACCAAACAAAATCACCCGCTTATTATCACCTACGGCGACATCATCTGTTTTGCCTTGTATATCGCCGCTTGTGGCTTGTTTTACTGTCGGGGCGGCACCGTCCACCCACCCCGTATGGTCGCTTTTTGCTTGCAACACAGGGTTCCATGCCTTTACGGCTATATCATCATCGTATGGGCGGGTCGGTTGCACCGTTGCGGTTACAATTAAGGGTCTTTTTTCGATTGTTCCCTTTAAATTGTGCACTATATCGCCATTTGTCATATTCATTTCATAGTTACCTGCACTGATGCCCGTTAATGTGATGCGGTTTATATCTTTCACCTTGATAGGGTGGCTGCCCACATTTTTTGTGCCTGCAAATTGCAACGCCCCACTGTATATATTGAGTTTTACTGTATCACCAGATACCAGACTGTGGGCATCGTTGGGGATAGTGGTGTATCCATAACCGCTTTTCACGGCAACTTTAGCATCGGCATCGGCTGTGCCATCGTAGGTATGTGCCGTCACCGACAGGTCGGGAACATTTAGGTTTAATTTGCGTTTGTTTACAATGCCGGTTAATCCTTTGACGGCAACGCCACTTCTTTTGTCGACAACCGTATCTTTGGTATCGACTATTTTAAGGACATAATTGCCCTTATCGTTGCCATTGAGGGTGAGGTTATCCGCATTGCCGATTTTAATTTGCTTTTTGTCGTCTGCGTTTTTACTTGCCTTTGTGTCCGCATATACAAAAGCCCCTGCTTTGATGCGTAACGACACTTTTCCCATATCGCCCTTAACCACCCCGGTAGTGTCATCGGCACCGACAAAACCACCGCCAACAACCGTAACCGCTGTTGTCCCGTCATACACACGGGGTGTAGCGGTTAATGTGCCACCGTCCAGTTTTAACACCCGGGCGGTAATGTCGCCGGTTATACCCGAATCGTCCTTTTCTGCCATAGCGGTACCATCTGATTTTACAAGGCGGTAGTTGTCTTTATCCTCGCCATTTAGGGAAATTTTACCTATATCGGCAAAGGCAATGGGTTTATTCGACTCTTGATTGGCATCGGCAAAGGCGAACGCCCCATCGGTAATGTTTAGGCTTAATGTGTCCCCTGTTATCATCCCCTTAAATCCCGTTCCCGTATGCACTTTTACATCGGCGATAGGGCTGCCGTCATAAACCTGTTTGCCGTTGGTGCCCACCCTCAAATCAGCGGTGTGTAAGTACAATGCACGGGGGCTAATAGAGGCACCGCTTATATCGGCAACGGCGGCGGCGGGAATACCGTATACGGGTTTATCATTGCCGTCTTTGTAGCTCACCTGTGCGGTGTATTTAAGTGTTAGATTATCGCCGACATGCTCCTGTTTCTTAGTAGCGGTCGTATTATAAAATATACCTGTACTACCGGTTACAGTGGCATTAAAATTGCTGGTTTTGTTGCTATCGCTCTCTACCAAACCGCCTACTTTGAATTTTAAACCATCAACAGTTTGATGGGTAAATGTAAAACCGGATTGGGCATCGCTTGGGGCGTTGGAAGTGCTATCATATATTTTGGTTTTTGTTGTTACCGCTGCGGTCAAACTTACCAAAGGATTAGCACTGTATACAAAACCGGAGGTATATTTTAAGTCGTCAACAGCAGGTATATCGGCACTGGATTGGAAATCGTCCCCGTTGGTATTGTACATCTTGTTAAATTGGGCAAAGCCGTAATCGTCTATCGCCCCTATTTGGTTATCCACAGGGGTTTTTGTCCACACCAAGTAGCGTCCTTTGCCGTCTGTATTGCCGGCGATGTGTACAGCGGTTTTGCCTGCTGTATTGATAAGCGTATCGGCTTTTAATGCGATAACCACGCCGCCCTTGTTTAGAGGGGCTTTGGCTTTTATTTGCCCACCTGTCAAGATAACAATTTTGGACTCCGATGTCTGGGTTGTTGCCCCCAAGTGTACAATACTAACCCGTTTGCCGTGTACTTGCCAGACGGTGATTGCCCCCGTTTGTGTTTTGTCGGCAGCACCGCCGCTTTTGCCCGTACGCATTTTGATACGCACATCGTTATCGCCCCCCGATAGGGTTTTACCTGTGGCAACAGTGATTACCGCTTTGCCTGTGTCCCGGTCGTTTGCATCCAGTTTACCATCATCGTTATTGCCATCGTCAATATCGGTGGTGTTATTGGCGGTTAGTACCAGTCCGCCTTTTACTTTTATATTGCCATTAAGGGTAATCGACCGCCCAGCGATTAAAGTAAGTTTGCCCGTTGTCCCCGTATCTATCAAAGTGTTTACATTGCCATTGACAGTAATATCATTGCTGGCGACAATTTTTAAATCCGTGCCGTCGTTGAGTTGTTTTTGCCAGTCTGTTATATCCGCTGTGCTAGGTATATTGATAAGATGCACAGCCCCTTTATCGCTGCCGCCATCGTTGTTATGATCTGCCCCAACAGCCAGCTTCGATCCATCGGCACTGAGCGATACGCTGGCACCGAAACGATCGGCTGCCCCCAGTGAAATACCGTGATAGCCGTGTACCAGCTTTGCGGTTTGGGTCATACCCCCCGCCTGCCAATCGACAGTATACATGTACACCGCCCCATCGCCCGCACCGCTCGCCCCAACAGCCAGCTTCGACCCGTCATTGCCAAGCGATACACTGACACCAAAATAGTCCTTATCCACAAGTGTAATCCCCTTACCGTCTGTTATCTTTTTTACTTGTGTTATGGTGTTGTGCACGGTAAACAGATATACTGCCCCCCTATCGAGACCAGACCTCGAACCGTTGTCCCCATAAGCCCCCACAGCCAGCTTTGCCCCATCGGCACTTAAAGATACGCTGCTACCGAAAAAATCATTGCCTTTTAATGTCAGAGTATCAGAGGCACCCCCCACTTTTATCGTCTCGCCGTGGGCAATTTTGTGCTGTTGTGTTACTGTATCCCCCCATGTGGCAGTGGTGGTGTCGATGTTAAACACATATACCGCCCCTCTCGACAGCGTGTCGCCGTCCGCCCCCACCGCCAACTTCGACCCGTCGTTGTTTAACGATACACTGCGACCAAACGCATCGCCATCGTTCAATTTAAGCGTACTCGCATCGTATGCAATCTTTTGCGTTTGGGTTATGGTAGCCCACGAATCCCCCGAAGTAAACAAATATACAGCCCCCTTATTGGATCCCCCATCGTCATCCCCATATGCCCCGACAGCCAACTTCGACCCATCGGCACTTAAAGATACGCCACTGCCGAAAAAATCATTGCCTTTTAATGCCGATGGAGCAATTTTGTGCTGTTGTGTTATCGTCTTGCCCCATTGGGACTTGTCAATGGTATACAGATACACGGCACCGCTGTTGGTGTCGCTACCGGATGCCCCGACAGCCAACAGTGTTGCGTCATCGCTTAACGATACACTGCTGCCAAAATGATCTTGCTGTTGTAGCGATTGCTTGTAATTACCGTTAGCAGAAATTTTGTATATCTGTCCTAATGTCGACGCCCATATGCCCGTCTTAGTAACATCTTTCGGGTCGAGCAGGATCACCCCGTTACCTGCTTGCACCCGTTTTAAACCGAAGCTGTCGACCTGCTTCTTGCCCGATATTTCCACCGCTCCGCCCCTAGTGTTACCGGTTGCATCGATAGCCGCATAATTGTTGGTGGTATGATCCGCCCATAAAATCGCTGTACCGCCCGTAGCCGATTGGGACGATACGATCACATTTACACCCGTGCCTAACGCAGTTTTATTGGCACTCACAAGGGGGCTGTTATCCGACCAACGGGTAACAAATACATCTTGGGTGCGTTTATCTAGTTGGCTGGTTTTCGGGTTGTATGTGCCGCCTTGAAACGCCCCGCCCAGACGGATTCGTCCCCCTCGAGTTTTGCCCGATGCGGATACGGTACCAGACAACAACCCCACCAAGCCGCCTTTGTTGCTGATGTCGATATATCCGCCGTACCCGTCTGTACTGTCGGCTTTAAAATCGGCAGAGCCTAATATTTTTGTGCCGCTTTTGCCGAAACCGCCAATAAGCGACAACCGCCCGCCACCTGTCCGCCCCGATACAGCAAAACGGGTACTGGCGTTTAGGTTTGCCCCCTGTTGTAACGATACTTTAACCGTACCGCCTGTGCCGTTTTGTGCCACTGCAGACACTGTACCGCTGCTGTCGAGTGAATCCGCTTTTATGGTAATAGTGCCGGCATTGCCATAGTCCGCATTGGCGGTGATTCGCCCGTTGCCTGTAATGCCCAGAGTACCGCCACTAATCGATATAACCCCGCCTGTGGAAGACACAGTATTTGCCGATACAATACCATCAATACAAATAGTTTGTCGCAAAATATCGGTCGTATCGGCAACGGTTATATGGATAAAACCGCCCCGTGCGTCCATAGTGCCGCCTAAATCAAGGGTAGCCGAAACTTTATTGCCTTGCGAATCGGTTAGGGTGTGCCACTTATCCGTTGGCACCTCGACCCGTAAAAAATCATTATTGCCAAGCGACATGACAATCTTTTCGCCGCCGGCAAAGCCTACTTTACCCACAAAGGCACGGACGAAACCGTCATTTTTGACCGCCCCACCTAGCAATGCCACAAAACCACCGTCATCGACAGAAATACGCCCCCGATTGGCAACAACGCCATTGCTACCGCTTTTTGTAAATGTATAATCGCCCTTTAAAAAATCGTTGTTGTCTATATCGAGGGTCGAGGCTACAAAATTGCCCGTATCGACCGCACCGCTCTCCGTGATCATAATGCCGTTGGGATTGACCAAAAATACACTGCCGTTACTGTTAATCCGCCCGGCAATGTGCGAAGTAAAATCCCCCGTAACCCGATTTAAAGTTGCCGAGTCACTATTGGGTTGGTTAAAATTTACCGTGTTATCCTCACCTACAGAAAAATTTTTCCAGTCGATAACCGCTTGGTTCGTGCTTTGATGGATATTTAAGCTATCACCGTTATACTGGATACCCGCCACGCCCTGCTGTACCACACCGCCTTGCGGCAAACCACTGGCAGCTGCCACACCCGCAACGCACAACGCAGATACAGCCAATAAAGCAAACTTCGCAGATTTATTACACACCATATTTTCACTTACATCAAACGCAAAAATCTCCATATACGGCACATGCCCTATACAGCAATTTAAAAATTATAGTGTAGCATAAAATTTAAAACATAAACAAAATAGAGAAGGGATATTACAGGATTTTACAACCAAATTACAACTTTAAATATTTAATATTTACAGTTAAAACAGCTTTATTTATAATACGCCCTACGGCTGTAAAAACAAGACGGCATCGATAAAGATGGAGTCGTTCGGGATTGTTAATGATGTGGTGTTGTATATAAACGGCACAGGGAAACCGCCCCGCCCGCCCCCGAACGCACCGCACAGACACTGTAAACCCATCGGTGCTAGGTGTGGGCTATGTGGTGCATAGCTATTATCTGGAGTAAAATTCGACCACTAAGTTTGGTTCCATTTGTACGGGGTATGGGACTTCTTCTAGGGTTGGCATACGGACAAAAGTTGCGGAAAATGCGTTTTCGTCTACAGTAACATACTCTGGGTGTTCCCGTTCGTTAGACTGCATGGCTTCGATAACCGTTATCATTTGGCGGGATTTTTGTTTGACCGTAACCACATCGCCGGCTTTTAGCAAATACGAGCCGATGTTTACCCGCTTGCCATTGACCGACACATGCCCGTGATTGACGAATTGGCGGGCGGCAAACACAGTCGGTACGAACTTGGCACGGTATACGACCGCATCCAAGCGGCTTTCCAACAAGCCGATGAGATTTTGCGAAGTATCGCCCTTACGACGCACCGCCTCTTGGTAGTATTTGCGGAACATCTTTTCACCGATATTGCCATAATATCCTTTGAGTTTTTGTTTGGCGAACAGCTGAATACCGTATTCTGTGGGTTTTTTACGCCGTAGCCCGTGTTGCCCAGGGGCAAATTGGCGTTTGTTAAATGGCGACTTCCCCCGCCCCCACAGATTCACCCCCAAGCGGCGGTCGATTTTATATTTGGCATTAATGCGTTTCGACATAGTAGTTTCCTTTGTAATAATAATGTGAGTCCGATAGTCCAACAGCGGCGAGAGTACAAACAGTTTCTGTCTGTCCGCACCCTACATTCTCAGACAGTACAGGGTATATATACGAAAAAATACCGCCTGTCAATAGATTATTTATGTTTATATATATTGTTGACACTGCGTATGCACTATGGTACAATGCGTACATTCTCAATTTATATTCTAAGGACATGTATCATGCCACACACACTTGTAACAGCCTTTAAGGTATCCAGTCTTTTTTTATGCTATGTGCTATCCACTGCAGCGGTGGCACAAGACACATATAACCGCATCGACATACCCATCGATACGGGACAATTGAGAGGCGTCGATCAATCGATGCAATCGATTTTCAATATGGGACTCGTGCCTATGTCTGTGCATAAATTTGCCTTTGATAGAGTATGGCGTAAAAATGACACCAAAAGCAAACGGACTACAAAGTTGTTTGCCAGCTATGCGATAACGCAGTTTTATACCTACCCTGTAACCATGTATTTTATCCACGAACACGGACACTTACAGGGTCAGCGGTTTTCTGGACAAGGCAGCGAATACGGGTCGGCAATTTCCCCCATTCCGTGGATTCGTTTATTCAAAGACGCCGGTACATTTCGCTTATCCGGCAGCAACACTTGGCAGGGTATGAAAACAAGTGGGGCGTTTGACGCTACCACAACCATCGACCCCTATGACGCATATACAGAAACCACTGTGGCGGGCTTTAACGCCACTACCACCTTTAACGCCATACGGGCGGAGGGCGTTCGTAGAAACAACGCCATAGATGCCCTTGATACGCCAAATTACTTCTCAGAAAAATTCGAAGTCATGCGTTACCCAGCTGGTCCCGGCGATAAAGATGAAATGCTGGAGGCATACAATGGCAGACGCTACAACCAAACAGGTTTTAGGAGTGATATTAACACTAAAGACGGAGATCCCAAATTAAACTCTTGTCAAGACTACATGGATGATGATGGTAACAAAGTTACGGTTGGCAAGGAACAATTTCCCAGCATCTGCAAAAAGCCCGAATTTAACTATGGCATAACCGAAAGCGACTTGACACAAGCCCAAGTGCTGAGTGTTGTCGCCTCCGCTTCCACATATAATTATATCTTTTCGGCTATAAACTATGTCCATAACGGCAACACGGTTGCCGCCCCCAAATTCCATACAATCGGCGGCACTAAATTTGTCTATCCGGACACAGAATTTTACCTAAGTGCACGGGGCATATCGTACCGCCTAGCCAGCGGCTATCAGCTGAGTAAAAAAATATACATACCGTTTTCATACGAACAGGTTACCAAAGGGCAAAAAGGCACACAAGAAATAGGAATCGGTGTGGACTACACCACCGATACATACACCGCCCGCACAAAAATGTTTAACAGCAAAGGCAACCTATCCGCTCGATTCGATGTGGACAAACCACTAGGCAAAGGCACCGCATACCTAAATTTCCAATACCTAAATTGGGACGGTATGGATTCCCGCCGCTACATATTTAACACCAAAGGCAAGAAAACAGCCACCAACATTATTATTGGCTACCGATACCCCCTAAACTAAGACGACAATGCTTTTTGTAGCTTTTGTGTATGGATACCAGCGGTTTTGTCCGTTGCGGGCAGCTGTTGTACGAATATGCGTCTCAAGGTTTCGTACAGTTTTTCGTCCAGCTCATACAGAGGCACCACTTTTTGTGTCTTGATGTTTTTTGCCAACATTTTTATATCGTATGTAGTGGTGTACTTGGCTTTATATGTAGCCTGTTGTGTGTTAAACACGAATGGTACAAGGGTTTGTGCTGGCGGTTGGTACAGTGCCTGCATATCGATACCGTTTAGGTGGGCGTATACGCCGCTGTCGAAGATGGTTTGGGTACGGACAAATGGAATGTCTATTATGCCACTAGCAGCCCCGCCGGCGACACCCACTACGCCTGCCGCTATTGCTAACATACCGCTGCCCACCACTGCGACAGCACCGGTATCTACACCGCCACCGCCACCGCCAGTGGGGGTGTTTGCTAACCTTCTATGCCCGCCAAATCCTGTGGTCTTTGTAATATTACCTGTCCGTCCGGTGATGGTACCCTGAACAAGGTCTCTAGATTTGTATTGCAATCTATAGTTCGGAGAACTCAGTATAAACTTGTTTGTATTACCGATGAATATGGGTTTGTTGTTTTCTTGTTTATCATCAGAATATACAAATGCCCCTTCTCGGACTTCTAATATTACGCCGCTATCACCAGCTATTAAATCTCTGGCATCGAAGCCTTTTTTACCGCCGTAGATAGACACAGGGGCAGATACTTTGCCTGCATCATAGGCTCGGTCTCGTACACGGAATGCACTGGTGTCGTCTATTTCTAGGTTTAGGGGTCTTGGGTCGATGGTAATATACTTGCTGTTGTCATAGCTAAACTTATAGTTTGTTGTATACGCTGATTTTAAACCCGTCAATCCGCCTAAGGTTACGATATGGGTACCTGCATTTCTGCTGGCAGCTGTCGCCGTCAACACACCGTTAAACACCCTATTAATATTGCTGTCGCCTTCGCCAGCGACCCAACCATCGATGGTTACAGTGGCTTGATTTATTGTCACATTTCTTGTGCCGTCATAATCACGGTTGCTGTAAGTCGTACCAACCTTCAAGGTTCTTTTGTTGATGGTAATGAACTTGTTGTTGTCATAGTCCGCCCCATTTTTTGTAAAATCGAACTTATAGTTTGTTGCATACGCTGTTTTTAGCCCCGTCAATCCGCCTAAGGTTACAGCACGGACACCCACATCCTTGCTAGCAGCTGTCGCCGTAAAAGTACCGTTAAACACATCACTAATGCCCTTGCCGTCACCTTCGTTAAGTGCCCAATTGCCGATGGTTACAATCGCTTGATTTATCACATTGTTTGTGCCGTCATAATCACGGTTTTGGTAAGTTGCACCGACCTTCAAGGTTCTTTGGGTAATCGATGCACCTGTTGCCTCCTCATAGGCTACAGTACTTATACCGTGTACGGTTTTGCCGTTGCCGTCTTTGTAAATCAGATCTGTCGGAGCTGCATATTTTAGAACCAGACCTGTACCCGCATCTTTATGTACAACGCCGTTTTTATAAAACTGATCGTCGCCGAGTTTGGTGCCGAAAGATGCACTTGTTGCAAAGAATTTTTTATGTCCACCTGATGGTGCATTGCCTATCGCAAAGGTTAAGCCAGAGACGGCATTGGAATCTTTAAATTTCAAGTTGCCACCAGAAACTGCGACCATATCACTTGTGCCGTCATATATTTTGGTTTTTACCCTAACGGTTAGCTTTAATAACTGACCGGGATTGACACTGTATATAAAACCGTCTCCAGTACCCGTAACACTACTATGCCAAGATATTCTGCTCTTAAAATCACTACCACCGTGTGACTTGTTAAATTCGACAAAATCATAGTTGTTTATGCCGCCCATAGTGTTATCTTTGGGGGTTTTTGTCCATACTAGGTACTGTGCATTTGATGATGCTGTTTTTAAAGCACTAGATCCTGATTGGTTGGTAAATTTGTCTGCTTTGAGTTCCAAAACAACCTCGCTAGCTGACGGAGCCTTAGTGGCCTCGACTTGCCCACCGCTGCGGACGATAATTTCCCGGATGGTACCAGCAGGAACATAAGCGTCATCTTCATACACAATGCTAACCCGTTCGCCTTTCACTTCTCCGACAGTGATTGCACCAATTGCATTCTTACCTCCCATGTAGGCATGAGCAGTATTCGCTAGTATTTCGATAATCAAATCTCCACCAGCCTCTAGCTTTTTATTGTTTGCAACAGTGACTACCGCAGCACCCTTTTTCCGATCATGCAAATCAAGGTAATCACCACTAACAGTATCACGAACGCCAGTAAGCATAGCAGCATTAGCTTTTAGTACCAAACTGCCCCCGATGTCTATATCTTGGTTGACAAGAATCGACCTACCGGCAATTAGGGTAAGTTTGCCACTGCCACTAGTAGCTGTTATATCCGCATTTACGGTAATATCGTTGCTGGCAACAATTTGCACATCTGTACCCTTATTTAATTGACCTTTTATGTCACCAGCCGTTGTATAACCTGATATATTAAATACATATAACCCCCCGGTGTTCATCCAATTATCGCTGGAACCGCTATCTTCATATGGTGCTCCAATAATCAACTCAAAGCCATCATAACTAAAAGATAAAGATGTGCCAAAATCATATTTATTATTCCATTTGTCAGGATTGGTATTTTTGGAATCAGCATACTTAAAATCGATCTTCGTATCGAAAGTTGGGGTTAGATTGCTGCTATAGTACCATTTGTTCCACTTGTTATTCCACACATCTTGACCAATGTTATACAGGTACACCGTCCCATAGTTAGGATCGCCATTGGCACTATTGTTATGGTGTGGAGCACCAACGCCCAATTTAGATCCGTCACTACTTAAAGTTACAGCTCTACCAAACTCATCGTATGCTTGCGAACTGCTGTGTGTAAATTTCGTCACAAGGGTTGGATTCTTTGGCTCGCCGGTTGCCCTGCTATATTCAACGGTAAACAGGTATACCGTCCCCCTACTAGTGCTATCACCATATGCACCAATAGCTAATTTTGTTCCATCCCCATTTAACGATACGCTACCACCAAACTTATCGGTACTATTCAATAAAATCCGACCAACCTTAAGACGATGTACATCAATTTTTTTCATTCCTAGTTTATGCTCCACATCATCCCACGATTTTATCCAGAGTACATATACTGCACCGCCATCAATTACACCTGAGGGAGTCATACCCGTTAAACCAACAGCTAATCTGCTTCCATCGCCACTCAGCGATACACTGGTACCAAACAAATCATCGTCATATAGGTAAACACCGCCAACAAAACCGACCTTACCAGAATTATGAGCAAGTTTCGCCCTTTGTGCTACCTTTTTTTTATCTTGCTGATTGTATGGGTCAATCTTAAACAGGTATACCGCTCCTCTATTTGAACCGCCAGTATCATCCCCTGTAGCACCAACTGCCAACTTTGACCCATCGGTATTTAACGATACACTATAGCCAAAATGATCATTTGCTTTCAATGTGAGCGAAGTACCAAAACCAGTTGCAGTACCATGCTTAATCTTATTTGCAAATGATATTGCCCCCCAGTTGCCCTTACTAATAGTGTACACATATACCGCCCCCGCACCAGATGCACCAGTATCATCGTTGGGAGAGCCAACCACCAACACCTTACCATTACGACTTAATGCCACACTCTCACCAAACCTGTCACCTTTAGAACCACTAAACGCAATCTTTTTTACCAATGATACCGTTGTCTTAGTGGCAATAATAACAACATTTTCCGGATCGAGTAAAATAATCCCATTGCCGGCTTTTACCCGGGCTAAGCCGAAACTTTCGACTTTTTTCTTACCGGATATTTCCACCGCACCGCCGCTGGCACCAGTGGCATCGATAGCCGCATAGTTGTTGGTGGTATGATCCGCCCACAAAATAGCCGTACCGCCTTTGCCAGATGCAGATGACACATCGATATGTACACCCGTGCCTAATGAAGTTTTGTCAGCACTAACAAGGGAGCTGTTATCCGCCCAACGGGTTACAAACAGGTCTTGGGTTTTGGTGTCGAGTTGGCTGGTTTTTGGGTCGTAGCCGCCGCCTTGAAACGCACCACCCAGACGGATTCGTCCCCCCTGTGCCTTACCGGTTGCCGATAGGGTACCGGAAAACAGACCGACCAAACCGCCTTTGTTGCTAATGTCGATATATCCGCCTTTGCCGTCCGTACTATCGGCTTTAAAGTCGATAGATCCTAATATCTTCGACCCACCTTTGCCGGATAGTCCACCGATAAACGACAGACTCCCCCCAACAGTGCGACCAGACACATCGAAACGGGTACCAACGGTTAGATCCGCCCCGTGTTGTAACGATACTTTGATGGTACCGCCCGTGCCATTTTGTGCCGCCGCAGAAAATTGACCATTGCCATCGATGGAATCTACGGCGATATTTATGCTACCCGCATTACCATAATCCGCATCAGCGGTGATTCGACCATTGATTCCCAAAGTCCCACCACTGATCGATATAACCCCGTCTGTCGAAGACACGGTGTTTGCAGCTACCACGCCACTCATGAAAATCGATTGCCGTAAAATATCGGACGCATCGGCAACGGTTATGTCGATAAACCCACCCCGTGATTCGATAGTACCGCCTAAGTCGACAGTAGCAGATACTTTATTGCCTTGCGAATCGCTCAGATTGTCCCACTTGTCGGTTGGTACTTCGACCCGTAAAAAATCGTTATTGCCGAATGACATTACAATTTTTTCGCCACCGGCAAAGCCCACTTTACCGACATGGGCACGGACAACACCGCTGTTTTTTACCGCCCCACCCAGTAAGGCTACAAAACCACCGTCATCGACGGCAATACTGCCCCGGTTGTCGACAACGCCATTTTGACCGCTGTTGGCAAATGTATAATCGCCATTCAAAAAATCATTGTTGTCGATGTCGAGAGTCGAGGCAACAAAATTGCCCGTATCGATAACCCCATCCGCAGTAATCAGTATACCATTGGGGTTGACCAAGAACACGCTACCATTAGCGTTAATCTGTCCGGCGATCTCCGAAGTAAAATCCCCCGTTACACGATTTAAAGTTGCCGAATCACTAGCCGGCTGGTTGAAATTCACTGTGTTGCCTTTGCCCACAGAGAAACTGTTCCAATCGATGACCGCTTTATCCGATTGCTGATCGATATTCAGGGTATCGCCTGTATACCGAATACCAGCCGCCCCCTGTTGTACCACGCCGCCTTGTGGCAAGCCACCAGCAAACACCACACCACCAGCACCCAACGCAGATACTGCCAATAAAGCAAATTTAATAGATTTATGAGTCATAACATTCTCTCCTTATACTAATTTTATAGACTTAGTACGCTGTTCTACATAACAAATGCTATCTTGATTCTATTTTATATAACACATTATTCTATTCTATATAACACATTTTATCATATATGACAGCATACCTCTATCTGATGTTATGCCACTAAAGATAACAAAGCACAAGTACAAAAATCGTTTTTTTATCATTTATGGGTATCAGCCCGCACCCATTCCATGTGGTTATGCCTTAATTTACAATACCTTACAATACTGCATACCCCACGCATCGATGTATTTGCCATAACGGTTTTTATCTCTGTGATACAGTTTTGCATATTTATGTCCCCGTCTGCGGCGGCGACCGCACATCAGCAGCACGCAAGTACAACGGTGCCGCCCCCGTGTATACAGCCCCCGTATCGCCCCGTTGCAATAAATCGTATATACCCCGGGCGATAGTGTCGGCACTGGGGTATGGGGGGCAATCGATAACGGTCGTATGCGGGTTGTGGGTGGTCTGCAAATACCGCTGTATACCGCTGCCGACTATGTGCGATTTAGGCGATATGTGTTGTGCAAGCAGGCTGGTTATAGGGCTGGTGGCGGTGGTGCCTTGAAATGATTGTACATAAAAATCCTGCCGCTTGCTTTCCATAATCACTGTGTACTCAATAGGGGGGGCGGGGCTATGCTGCACCTGAAACGCCATAGCCTGTAAAGACGATATGCCATACAGCGGCACCTGTAACCCCAACGCCAACCCTCGTGCGGTGCTCAGCCCGATACGGATACCGGTAAAATAACCGGGACCATTACAAGTATAAATAGCCCCTATCTGCGTACGACACACCCCCGCCTGCCGCACCACCCCATCGACCATAGGCATAATACGAGTCGCCTGCCCATAAGGCATCGCCTCATAAGCCGCCGCCAAAACAGCCCGTGTGCGGGTATCAAAAACACAAGCAGTACACGCCCCACCACTGGTGTCAAGTGCCAATATATACGAATCTTGCATACACCACTATATACCACATTTACAACACCTTGACGACTGGTTATTTTGTATGGTACACTTCCCCCATCATGAAAAAATTTTTAAAAATCCTGCTGATAACCACAACCGCCATCATAATAACAATAGTAGCGGCGGGCATGTACAAGTTCAATTACCTATCGGGAAAAGACGGGTACGATGTGGATGGGAATAAGATTCGGGTTGAAAAATAGTTTATTGTAGGGTATGCTTATTTTGTGTTAAGGTAGAATTTTGTTATACCCCAAATATATACATATATAAGGATATTGTAATGCCAGTGAGAGTGAGTTCAAGAGAAAAAGCAGTTACCTTTTTAAAACAAAACCCCAATGTGGAGTACACTGCACAAAAGATAGCCAGTCGGTTATTTGAAAATGACTATAAGTGGTGTATGCAAAAAAGAGATACATCAACACGAGATTTGTCACAAGATAAAATATTAATACAAACAATTGCGGGGGAGATTGTTGCTTCTAGAAAAAGAATGGGAAAAAAAGACAACATTCAAGTTATTGCTATTGGGGAAAAACGATTCGCATTTTGTTATAAAGAATCAATAAATGCACGAATAGTTACGCATGCTGAAAGTGTACCCGAATCCACTACAAGTGTTTCCAAAAAACAAAACTTATCAGAACCCGACTTATACCCACTCCTAAAAGACTATTTGAGATTCAGACTAAATGTGTATAGTAAGCGAATTGATGACACGAGGGCGAGTAATTTGCGTGGAAAAGGCGGAAACGAATGGTTGTTTCCTGATTTAGTAGGTATGGAAATATTATCGAAAGATTGGGATGATGAAATAAAGCTGTGCGTCGAACAATATTCAGATAAAAAAACCAAACTATGGTCGTTCGAAGTAAAAAAACACTTAGATCGAGGCAAAGTTCGCAAGTATTTTTTCCAAGCAGTCAGCAATTCCTCGTGGGCTAATTTTGGATATTTAGTAGCAGCACATATAGACGAAAACGCAAAACATGAATTACAAATATTATGTAGTTTACACGGTATTGGTTTTATTCAGTTAAATACGGAACATCCCAAAGACAGCCAAATTTTAATTTATGCTCGAGAAAAAACAAACATAGATTGGAATACAGCCAACCGTATCGCTGAGACAAATCCGGATTTTAAAGACTACATAAAAACAGTGAGAGAATTTTACCAATCTGGAAATGAAGGAAAACATTTCTGGGATAAGGAATAAAAAAACAAATGGCGGTTTCGGGGGGATTCGAACCCCCGAGGGGTTGCCCCCAACACGCTTTCCAGGCGTGCGCCTTAAACCACTCGGCCACGAAACCTTATTTTTTCTTTTCTATCTCTTTTCTATCTCTTTTCTGTGCGTTTTGTAGCACTAATACGGGGGGTTTTCAATATAAAAATATATTTCTTTTTACATCGCCCCCCTCCCCTCTGTTTATGTGGTTTTTATATAATGTGTTGTACATGTGGGGCGTTTTGTATATATAGTGGGTGTATGAATGATACCTTACATACCTATATGACTCTGGCACTCGACCAAGCCCGTCTTGCCTATGCCCACAACGAAACGCCTGTGGGGGCGGTGGTTGTTTGTGGCGATGCGGTGGTTGCCGCCGCCCACAATAGCACCGAAGCCGATAGCAATGCCTTACGGCATGCGGAGATGTCTGTGTTGTATATGGCGATGGCAAAGCTGCAGGCAAAACGCCTTACCGCATGCGATTTATATGTGACTATGGAACCCTGCACCATGTGTGCTGGGGCGATTGCCCATGTGCGGGTGCAGTCGTTGGTATTTGGCTGTTATGACCCTAAGGGCGGGGCTATTGAACACGGGGCTAGGGTGTTTTACCAGCCGACCATTCACCACAAACCGACCATCATTGGCGGGGTTATGGAACAGGCTTGCGGCGACATTGTGCGGGACTTTTTTAGGGACAAGCGATAATGGATATAAAACAGATTTTTGCCAATGCCACCACCGCTAATACCGCCCCTGTGCGAATCGCCAAACGCATCGCCCGCAGCGGTATATGTTCCCGCCGCAATGCGGAAAAACTGATTATCAACGGTGCTGTTACCGTAAATGGCACCCCTATTACCAGCCCGGCTTTGTGCGTAACCCATACGGATACCATCACCGTAAATGGCTCGTCCTTACCGCCCTTCGAATCGCTGCGATTGTGGCTGTATCACAAGCCGGTAGGCGTGGTTACAACCACCCGTGATGAACGGGGCAGAAAAACCGTTTTTGACACCCTGCCCGACAATATGCCCCGAGTCATCAGCATCGGACGGCTGGATATGCATTCCGAAGGGCTGTTGTTGCTAACCAATGACGGGGATTTTGCCCGGGCTTTGGAGCTGCCCGAAAACCAGTGGCATCGCACTTATCGAGTGCGGGTGCATGGCACGGTCGATAGCCGTGCATTAAAAGCCTTACAAAACGGTATCACCATCGACGGCGTTCACTACGGCAAAATCGTTGCCGAACTGGAAACCGCCCAAACCGCTAGCAATGTCTGGTTACGGGTTACTTTAACCGAAGGCAAAAACCGGGAAATTCGCCGGGTGATGACGCACTTAGGCTATAAAGTCAACCGCCTGATAAGAACCGCATATGGTCCGTTTACCCTGCCCCCCATCGCCCGCACCGAAGTACGAGAAGTTACCGCTGCGCAAATACGACAAAAAATATTGCAGCAAAAACCTAAAAAATCATGGGCAAAAGCCAAACCAAAACCCCGTAAGCCTAGTAACCGTATCCCTAATAAAAAAAGACGGGTATAGCAAACACAATCGCCCCCGTTACAAAGGTTTTAATTTCGCTTTAATCGCCCGCCATCTGGCATCTAATGGGTCGTAGTTTATGTTTTCATCGACCACATCAAAAGCGGTCTTATCCACATAGTTTTTAACATGTACATCCGCACCCGCATCCAACAACACCTGTATATGTTGCGGATTCTCAGCGTATAACGATGCCAACATCAACGGTGTTATACCCTTGTGCGTTGCCAAATTCACATCCGCCCCCAGTGTAATGACATCTTGTATTAAAGTGGCATTATTAAACTCATTCGCCTGAAAAATAGTCAACATCAATACGGTAATGTCCTGTGTGTCCTCACTGGGATTGCCATCGCTTTTTTGCAAAAACGCCGCAAAGGTTTTCAAAAAGCTCTGCTGCGTATCAAAGGGCAAAAATATAATATCGCTCATGCCATGTTTTACAGATGCGTTTATATCCGCCCCCGATTCCACCAAAAACGACATCACACTCATATCCGACCGATGAGTCAACGCCGTCATCAACACCGTAAAGCCATCTGCATCACGGGCATTGACATCGTGCCCTTGACGGATACTTTTTTGCACTGTGGCAACATTCACCCCCTGCCAGTAGTCTTGTTGTAAAAAATCATTGGCAAATGAAAACGAAAATGAAAACGATAAAAACGCAAATAATAATTGTTTGATCATTGTGTACCTTTCTAAACAGTTTTTATGTTTGTATGACAAAATCTAAAGAATTTTATACCTACGAAACAAAGTGACCATATACCCCTCCTCATATCAAGATTTTTTGACAAAAGCCATTTTTAACAGATATATTAAACAAATATAAACATACTAAGTAAAAATACAATCGAATTGCGACACAATTCTATAAGGAAGTTGCTTTTAACCTAGCAGATATAAAAACAAAAAACAAGTGCAAAAAATGTAACATATCCCCTTTATATGCCGCAAAATACAAAAATACTGCCACATTATGGCTATTTTTTGTGCACTATGTCTAAAAAATAACCCGTTATAACCTATTGATTTACATAAATTTTCATATAAAAAATCGTGTTTTATGCATAAATTGCATATCAATATTGCACTTTTTATATTTTTCATTTGTGAATAAAGCCTGTATATATAGTACATAGTTTAATGCAGCGTACATTAAAATATGTACATTTGGTAAAGGAATATACACATGTTACAGCGTTTTTTTAAACCTATAGTTAAAAAAATACACACACGGGCGACCATTGCGGAATTAAGCCGCTTGACCGACCACCAACTACAAGATATTGGTGTATCCCGTCATCAGATAAAAAAACTTATTAAGTAAACCGATTTTATTTTTCGGTTAAACTTTTTGTTTTTTCATATAGGTCTGTATATTCAGATCTCTCTATTCTCTCAAAATTGCTTATACTTGCCCCCCTTATGGGGGGTCTTTTTTGTTTTTTACTTTTTAATCAGCAAGTAAAAAGCAAAAAATAGGGCATTACTATTTTCTTGGCAGACTTTGCTTTGTTTGTCCTGCCACCTTTGATATGCATATCTATTATTTTAATTTTGCATTTTTTAATCAAAAAACTATATTTTATCGCTGTTTTTATCTTTATATTCCTAAATATTGCATTGCTTTTTGTTTTATATATGCAAAATACACATATCAATATTGCAATTTTTATGTTTTTTATTTGCTCTTGAGGCGTGTATATTCGTCCACATGGATGAACTTATTTTTTATGGAAAAGGAGCAGACACATGTTACAACGGATTATTAGACCTATTGTCAAAAAGGTACATAACCAATCCACCATTGCAGAGTTGAATCGCATGAGCGATCGGCAATTGGATGATATTGGTATCACCCGTTCACAAATCAAACAATTTGTGAAGTAAGATTTTTACTTTATTTTCTCAATAGTAACGCCCCCCTATACGCTTTGTAGGGGGGTTTTGTCTGTGCTATCCGAATAACAAACTTTTTATGGGGTATATCAGTAACAAAATGACTTTTACCGCTTCTAGTATGGCGTATATAATGTGGTGGTAACTGGGGGGCATGGGGGTGCCGTTGATATAGGCTTCTGTGCGTATATCTAGTATGGGCAACAGGTAAAACGACTGTATTAAAACAATTACCAATACCCCTAAATACGCCCCCATACCCCACATAGGTATAGCTTCGCCCCATGTATGTCGCCAACTTAAGGCAATTATCAACACCACCGCCATCACCATATCGATAATATTTTGTAAATTAAAAGTAACCTTACCCACACTTAACAACATAGGCATAGTGGCACCATATTGGGTGGCTTGAAATTTGATCGGGGTGGCAAGAAACGAAATACCTACGATTTCGCCCGCCCATAATAGACTCATAAACTCTAACATCATTCTACCAATACAATATTAAAGAGATAATTTTCAACAATTGAAAACAAAAGACACCTGCATACTATCATACTTTTATGCGGACGGCAACATAGGAAAAAATATTTTTCAACGGCTGAAAATACCAAATGCCCTTATGCCATCATATTTTTATGCGGACAACAATATAGGAAAAAATATTTTTCAACGGCTGAAAATACCAAATGCCCTTATGCCATCATATTTTTATGCGGACAACAATATAGGGGGAAAAAATCAACTTTCTCGGCACACATGCCAATGGGATTCATCGTATAGCTTCGAATCGTTAAAATCGTCCATACCCAGCACCTTGCCCACCATAATAAGAGCGGTACGGGTGATTCCTGCCCGTTTGACTTGCGGGCGAATATCCGCCAAAGTCCCATATATAAACCGCTCATCTGCCCACGACACCCGGTATCCGATGGCAATGGGGCACTCCGCCCCATAGTATGGAGTCAACACATCGACCACATGTTTTAAATTATTAATCGACAAATGAATCGCCAAAGTCGCCCCAGTCGCCGCCAAAGTCCGTAAATCTTGCCCCGCTGGCATACGACTCGAGCGGACGCTGGTACGGGTTAAAATCACCGTTTGCGACACTTCCGCTAAGGTCAATTCTGTTTTCATCGCCGCCGCCATCGCCGCATACGCAGGCACGCCGGGGACAACTTCATAGGCAATCTGCAACTTATCCAGCTGTCGCATCTGTTCGGCGGTTGCCCCGTATATGGACGGATCCCCCGAATGCAGCCGTGCCACATCACAACCCCGATCGCAGGCGGTTTTTATATGGGTTATAATTTCCTGCAAGTGCATAGGGGCGGTATCTAACACGGTGGCATTTTTGGGACACTGTGCCAAAATATCGGGCGGCACCAGCGACCCCGCATACAAACACACGGGGCATTTTTGCAGGGTGCGTAATCCCCGAACGGTTATCAAGTCAGACGCCCCCGGACCGGCACCAATAAAGTATACTGTCATGGTGTATCCCCTCCCATATAGCCCCGTGCTGTATAGGTAAACGACCGCCCAGCAGATACAAAAGTGCGGGTTGCAGCATTGCCCACAATCACCAAACTCAGCATGTCGACACCAGTGGTATCAAAATCCTGTAAGGTGGTAACGATAATCTGTTCGTCCTGCCGTCCGATGTTGCGGCCGATAATAACCGGCGTGTGTTTGGGGCGGTATTGCAACAAAATATGTCGTGCTTGTGGCAACAAGGTTGTTCTATGGGCAGATTGGGGATTGTAAAACGCCACGACAAAATCCCCCTGCCCGACCGCATGCAAACGGTTGATAATATGCTGCTGGGGGGTAAGTAAATCGGAGAGACTGAGCAAACAAAAATCGTGGTTAAACGGTGCCCCCACTTTGGCGGCACAGGCTTGAAATGCCGAAATGCCACAGGCGATATGTATATCGACACCGTGCCACGCTCGATGATCGGGGTGGCGGTGCAACAATTCGAATACCAAACTTGCCAACGCATAAATGGACGCATCGCCCGAACATACCAACGCTACAGTTTTGCCTTGACTTGCCAAATCAAGGGCGGTGCAACACCGTTGCGTTTCCTGTCCTAGTGGACTGCAAACGGTGGGGGTATCACCGATTATATCAGCGACTAAATCCAAATACAGCCCATACCCGACCACCACATCGGCAGACTTTAGGGCGTATACAGCTTGTGCGGTGCGGACTTCTTCATCCCCTGCCCCAATACCGACAATATGTAACACACCGGCACTGTGTCCCTGTGTGACCGGGGTACCGTTGTATAGCCCCACCGCAACCGTACAGCCCTGTTTGGCGATTTTTTCCACCACTATATCGCCATTGCTGGCAAGGACGGCACTTTCCGCTACCCCGTAACAACCCACTTGTCGATATACGGTATCGCTAGGGTTGGGCACTGTATAGGCGTTTAAGGTATGTTTGTCATACACCCGCAAGGATTTATCATAGCGGGTACACAAAGCTTTTACCGCCGCTTCATCAACTTTTATATCGATGGTGGCAAAGTGTTTAATAGCGTGCGGGTGTATGCGGTGTCGACACAACGAATCCTCAACCAGCTGGTGTAGGTTTTTGTCATCGGCACCCCGTTCGCACCCTACCCCGACAATCACACAAGGCACATAAATAACCAAACTGGTATCGGTTTCATAGCCTTGTTTATGGGTAATACGAACGCTGTATTTTGCCGTTGCGGCGGTGCTAAAATGCCGGGCATATGCAAAGGGTAACGGCGTATCGTTTATCAACTGTACCGCCTGTCCACTCAACATATGGGCAGTAATAGGTTTTATTAAGTGCGGATTCGCCACCGTCCAGCCATCGGGCAGCTGTTCGAAACAAAATCCCAACTGCGTATCGCCCGCATTGGTAATAGCCGGCACTGTGCGCAACACCGCCCCGATTTTATGGGCAATATCATAGCCCCCATAATGCCCGCCAATAATGGGAACGATAGTACTGCCGTCTTCCGCTACCGATATAACCGGCGGATCCGTGTATTTATTGCCTATGTGGGGGGCAATTGCCCGTACCAATATGGCGGTAGCACAAATGCCGATAATCGTGTGCCCCTTAACAAACTGTGCGGCGATAAAATCCATAGTGTTGGTAAAAGTATTGGCACACCGCACCCGATGGCGGTACCCGTGCACCGTACCGCCCACCGCTTGTTGAATCTGCACAGCGGTTGTATACGAGGTTTCGGTCAAAGCAATAATGGTAATCATATTAGTATAATTGGTGTCTGGTGCTGATGATAATAGAAAAATACGGTGCCTCTCGTACCTCCATTAGCGGCAGTATACACTGATGGGGCAGGGTGGCATACGCAACGCACACCGCCTTATCTAGTCTATTTGTGGTTTTAAGAGCGGTTTTTACCTTGTGCAAATGGCGACCGATTTTGATAATGGCGATGCTGTCCGCTGATTGCAGGTGCTGGACTAACACCCCCATATCAAGGGTAGCGGGTACAATAGTACACACATCGTCACGGGACGCAAACGCTATGTGTGCCACACTGCAAGCGGCAGATACGGCGGTTATACCGGCGACAATCTGTGTCGGGACTTGCCTGTGCAAACGGTCATATATGTACATAAACGACCCGTAAAACATGGGGTCGCCTTCGCACAAAAACAGTACGGTTTTGCCCGTGCCTATGACGGCTAAAATCTGTTCCGCCCCTCGATTGTACACGGCGGCGGCAGTAGCTGTATCCGTCTGCATGGGCATAGTCAGGACAATTTCGCCCATATCGCCCCCTACAGGCACATGCGGTGCCACACTCCGCCGTGCCATAGACGGCTTGTCCGCAGGCTGCACATAGGCAAGCACCGTACAGTCGACCGATGCGGATTGCAACAGTTTATAGGCTTTAAGAGTGATAAGATCCGCATCCCCCGTACCCACACCGATACCAATAAGCTGTCCTTTCTGTCCGTTCTGTCCGTTTTGTGCGGTCATTGTACATGCCCCTTGATATATGTATATTGGGTTACGGGAATAAGCGGTGCCCAACGGGTAAAGCGGGCGGTGCGGGCGGTGCCGGTGATGCTGATTTTCTGCACATTGCCGCCGTAAGTTTCATAGGCATTGAGTATCACCCGTTGCCCCGATAGGGTCACCGTATTGGCAACCAACCGCCCGCCCACAGGCAATATATCGATACAAGCAGGTATGTCGATACCGCTGATGCCGCCGCCAATAAAAATGGCGGTTGGTTGTGTTAAGGTAATAGCGTCTTTCGGCATACCTTGAATATGGGTGTGGTGTATGGTGATTTTATCGGCAACGCCAAATTTTTCGGCATTTTGTGCGATGGTATCACAGCCTTTTTTGGTGCGTTCAAACGCCTGTGCCACCCCGCCCAATCGGCACCACTCGACCGATATGGAGCCACTGCCCGCCCCAAAGTCCCACAACACCGCCCCGGGATACGGTTGCAGCTGTGCCATAGTGATTGCCCGCACTGGGGATTTGGTAATTTGCCCATCATGGCTATACAGGTCATCGGCGACACCTGCGGCTAGGCTGGGCGTTGTCCCCACGCACGCAATGGCAATGGTGTTTACATCGGACAGTGCCACGAATCCTTGTGTACATATATCGGATGCGGTATGGGTTTGGACACTTTGTGCGGGGGTGCCTAAAGCATTTAAAGTATGTACAACACTTGCCCCCAACCCCATATCGTATAGCATCTGTGCCAGTGCTTGCACCGTGTGTTTGTCACAGGCAAGTACAACCACTTTTGCCCGATGGTAAAAATACAATTTTACCGTGTGTATATCCCGCCCATGCACGCTGGTAAAGTGGCAATCCTGCATACACCATCGCAAGTGCGAAGTCGCCAGCTGAAACGCCCCTATGTAAGGATGTAAAGCGATGGCGTCCGCCCCAAAATAGTCGACAAACATACGGCTAGGTCCAAACCAATTGCCATCGCCCGTTGCCAACACAACCACCGTGTTATAGGTGCGGCACAAGCCAGCGACAATCGGCAAATTATCGGCAAACGGCGATGCCCAGCGGTGTATATGTTGGTTTTGACGGGCGGCGTACAGCTGTAAAATCCGCTCAGACCCACACACCACCGGAGCGGATTGTATTCGCTGTTGCATGGCAACGGGCAACCCGGTAACCCCGTCCGCCCCTACGCCGACAATGTGTATACGCTGTGTATCAAGTGCCATCATAGCACACCCCCAAAATAGCATTAAACACCGCACACGCCATAGCAGACCCGCCCATTTTGCCGCTTAGGGTGATATACGGTATGTCGCCCGCATGGGCAATTAAAGCCTGCTTCGACTCTGCTGCCCCCACATAGCCAATGGGTAAAGCGACAATACAAGCGGGCTTTGCCCAATTGTCGTTTAGTATCCGTTCAAGCAGATAAAACAAAGCGGTAGGTGCATTGCCAATAATAACAATAGCACCGTCTATATACGACCGCCACAACGCCACCGCCGCCGCCGACCTTGTGGTATTGTACCGTTTGGCAAGGGCGGGCGTTTGTATATCATTGAGAGTACATATAAGCGGGGTTTTCTCCTTGTCAAGTCTACAGGTGTCGACACCCGCCACAACCATGTGACTATCACACAACACATGTGTCCCCCGTTGCAAAGCGGTTACCATCGAAGACACCGCATCGTCCGTATACCGCACATGTGGCACTATATCGGGGTTAGCGGACGCATGCACCATACGGATAACCACAGGGTGCATATGCGATGGAAAATCGTCCATGTCGACAGCCGCCCGCACACAGTCGAAAGATTTTTGATAAATCGCCGCCGCATCGGTTAAGTACTCAAATGTAACATATTGTGTTGTCATTTTTGCCCTTGACATTAGGTTCGTATATACCGCACATACTATTTGCCCTGTTAAGGTACGCATAGAAGGACACTATATCGTAAATCCGTGTGTATTGCAAATGTTATTCGCCATATTGGGCAAGTTGCTGCAGCTGATCGGCGGCGATGACAGCGTCCAACATTTCACTCAGATCGCCGCCTAGTATTTTGTCTAGTTTATGTAGGGTTAGACTGATTCTGTGGTCTGTAACCCGTCTTTCGGGGAAGTTGTATGTTTTTATCCGTTGCGAACGGTCGCCGCTGCCGACCTGCATTTTGCGGTTTTCGGACAGGGCGTTTGCGGCTTTTTGCCGTTCGGCGTCAAACAGCAACGCCCGTAACATTTTCATCGCTTGGTCTTTGTTTTTGTGTTGCGATCGTTGCGATTGGCACTGGGCAACAACACCTGTGGGGATATGGGTGATACGCACCGCACTATCGGTGGTATTGACATGCTGTCCGCCCGCCCCGGATGCCCGGTAGGTATCGATTCTTAAATCGGACGCTTCGATATGGATGTCGACCTCTTCGGCTTCGGGCAGTACGGCAACAGTGGCAGCGGAAGTATGAATCCGCCCGCTGCTTTCGGTTTCTGGCACCCGCTGTACCCGATGTCCGCCCGATTCGTATTTTAACTTGGCATACACATTGTCGCCACATACAGACATACTGACAAAGTTATAGCCGCCTAAATCGGTTTCGTTGTATTCGAGTATTTCCGTTTGCCACCCCTGCAATTCGGCAAACCGCTGATACATTCGCAACAAGTCGCCGGCAAATAAGCCCGCTTCGTCGCCCCCCGCACCGGCACGGATTTCCATAATCACATTGTGCGAATCCGCCGAGTCCTTAGGTAACATCATGATTTTTAAAGTGTGTGCCACAGCGGGCAAAGCGGATTTTGCCGATTCCAGTTCCTCTTGTGCCATTGCCACAATGTCTGGATCTGAATCTTTTAACATTGCTGTAGTTTCGATAATACTATCCTGTAACGCTTGATAGCGTTTAATGGTGGCAACAATCGGTTCTAGAGCACTGTATTGTTTCGAGTATTTTTTAATCTCTGCACTGCTCAGCCCACCGCCACTTAAAATATTATTGATGGTTTCTGACCGTGCTATAATATCGTTTAATGTGTCGTCCCACGCCATTTTTTTAGTGTCCCAATATGCGTTTTACCACAGCAGTTATTTGCCCAAACGGTACCGCTGTTTGTTCGCCCGAATCCAAGTTTCGGATTGTTACTTCGCCCCGTTGCAGCTCGTCATCGCCGATGATGATTGCCACTTTGGCATTGATTTTATCCGCATATTTCATGCGTTTTTTCATATTGCCCGCATAAGTACAAGCACAGACAATATCAGCACTGCGTAAGCTGTGGGCAATCGCCAAGCTGTGTTGTTGAGCAACATCGCCCATAGCAATGGTAACCGCCCCCCGTTCACACCCTATTTGGCGGTGTTGTGCCACCATCAGACACAACCGCTCGATACCGCCGGCAAAGCCGATACCTGCGGTGTCTGCCCCGCCCATCACCGCACACAGCCCATCATACCGCCCGCCGGCAATGACGGTGCCTTGTGCCCCTAACGAATCGGTAACATATTCAAATGCCGTATGGCAATAATAGTCCATGCCCCGTACCAAATACGGATTTTCCACATACCCTATGCCCAAACTATCCAAACCGTCCACAACCGCTCGATAATGGGCGGCGGAAGGGGCATTTAGGTAATCGCCCAACTTGGGGGCGTCTTCAAGTATCTGTCGATCGCTAGGGTTTTTAGAATCGACAATCCGCAACGGGTTTTTGTGCAATCGCTGTTTGCTGTCCTCAGACAAATCGCCCGCATACGGGGTCAGATACTCGACCAACGCCCTGCGGTATGCGTTGCGGCTTTCACTATCCCCCAAGCTGTTGATATGCAACGCAACACCATCCGCCACCCCTAAAGCGGTTAAAATATCATATGCCATTGCCAAAATATCCACATCCATATGCGGGTGGACAACGCCTAAGGCCTCGATACCAAATTGATGAAATTGTCGTTGCCGCCCTTTTTGTGGGCGCTCATAGCGGAACATAGGCCCTTCGTAAAACACTTTAAACGGACCCGACTGTGACAAACCGTTTTGAATAAACGCCCGTACCACCCCGGCGGTACCTTCGGGGCGAAGGGTTATACTGTCGCCGTTGCGATCGGCAAAACTGTACATCTCTTTACTGACAATATCGGAAGTCTCCCCCAGCGGACGGGAAAATACAGCAGTGGTTTCAAATATGGGCGTCTGCATACTGTGAAACCCATATGTAAACGCCACCCGGCGGGCAGTATCCACCACCAACCGGTGCATACGCATATCATCGGGCAAAATATCATGTGTCCCCCGCACAGTTTTTAACTTTTCCATAGCACTATCCCATGCAAACATATTTAAACAAGCTCTGTTTATAGACAATTTTTATGTAAAAGTAAAGAGTATATGGTCTGTACCGTACACCTGTTATACATAACGGCTAGCATTAAAAAAAATTTATTCTTTTAGAGCTTTTTATATTGATTTTCCCCTTTCCCTTTGGTATAGTACAGCTATGAGTACACTTGTTATTGCAAAAAAGGCACGGGCTACATTGCAACGGATGCCCCGCAACACAGCAAAACGCATACGGCAAAAGATAGATGCGTATATGACAGACCCTGAAAATAACCAGCATATGGTTAAACGCATTTTCAATACGGATACATACCGCTTGCGAGTTGGGGATTGGCGGGTATTGTTTAAACAGCAAGATGGATTTTTTTATGTATCGGACATAGTTCCCCGTGGCAGTGCATACAAAAGATAAAGGAGATTTATTATGAATGTACAATATATGACAACACCCGAAGGTACAAAAATGGCGATTGTTCCCGCCGATGAATTTGAACGCATATATGAAATGGGAACCATGAACCAGCAAGACATAGCCGATGCTATCAGTATTGAAAGCAGCTGGCAAGAATTTGTCGCCAGCGGTTGTACATACATTCCCGTTGCCTACTTCGATAGGGTTTTGGACGGGGAACACCCGGTTCGAGTATATCGGCAATGGCGGGGGTTTACGATAGCTGAATTGGCACAAAAAGCCAATATCACCGTTGGCTATCTATCGAACATCGAACGGGGCATTAAAACAGGCACCGTTGCCACTTACCAAAAAATAGCCGAAGTTCTCGACCTGCCACTAGATGACATCGTGCCGGTGGCAGCAAGTGAAAATTAAAGACCGGGGCTATAATCAGAGCCAAATATCATTCTTGGTAACCAATTTACCAGCTCTGGGAAGTACCACAGAATGACCAACATTAAAATTTGAATACCCAAAAAAGGTATGACCCCTTTGTAGATTTCGACGGTTTTGAGCTGATTTTGTGGCACTACCCCCCGTAAATAAAACAGGGTAAATCCGAACGGTGGGGTGAGAAAACTGGTTTGCAGGTTTACCGCCATCATGATTGCCAGCCAAACCGGGCTGATGTCGTGTTGCAACAATACGGGTGCCACCAGCGGTACCACCACTAAGGTAATCTCGATAAAATCCAGAAACATACCCAAAATAAACATCACCGCCATCACCACCATAATTTGCACCGCCACATCGCCGTGAATGCCGGTTAAGGCTTTGTGGACAATTTCATCGCCATTAAACGCCCGAAAAATCAACGAAAATATAGTCGCCCCAATTAAAATAAACATCACCTTCGATGTAATCCAAGTGGCGTTGCTGATAGCGTATTTTAAGGTACCTTCCTTTGCCAAGATATAAGCGCTGTTTGCCGCCGCTAGTACAATCAACACAATAGATACGGCGGCGATAAAAATACCGACAGCTTCGAAGGTATTGATAACATCTTGATTTAACCGCAAGTCGATAAATTGCCCCAACCCCAATGCGACAATAAACCCGGCAAAGCCAAGAGCGACTATAATTTTATCCCGCTGGGTTTCGGAAACTTTTGTCCCCGCTAGCAACAACGCCCCAATAGCCCCGACCGCTGCCGCTTCTGTGGGGGTTGCCATACCGCCTAAAATAGACCCCAATACGGCAAAAATAAGCAGTATGGGCGGTAACATAACATCGATTAACAGTTTTTTTAAGGTAATAGATTTATCGAGTTGCACTTTGGGGGAACTTTTGGGATCGATAATAGCGATTACTAATTGGTACAATATGTACAGAGCTACCAACATCACGCCGGGAATAATTGCCCCGGCGAACAAATCGCCTGTCGATACGGGCTCTGGCGACCAATTGCCAATAGTGCGTTGGGCTTCCACATAGGAATTCGAAATCTGATCGGTGAGCAAAATAAGCACAATCGACGGGGGAATAATTTGTCCTAAGGTACCCGCCGCACAAATGGAACCGGACGCTAATGACGGGCGGTATCCTTGTTTAAACATGGTCGGATAACTCATAAGCCCCATAGTAACAACCGTTGCCCCGACAATACCCGTCGATGCGGCAAGCAACGCCCCAACGATACTTACCGAAATGCCAAGCCCACCGGGAACACGGGACAACACAATGCCCATACCTTCCAACAGTTCTTCGGCAATCTTCGATTTTTCCAGCACCAACCCCATAAACACAAACAGCGGTACCGCAATCAGCAACGCATTGTTCATAGCATTGCCGTAAATGCGTTTGGGAATCGCCCGTAACAAATTCGGATCGATTAGGTTTAATTCAAAACCAATAAACGCCCAAATTAAAGACGACCCCGCCAAAGTCAATGCCACCGGAAACCCCGCCATCAACAGGGCAATCGTGCTGGCAAACATCAAAATACAAATAACTTCTGGGGTTATCATATCCCCGTCTCCTTTTGGTGGGGGGGGTGTGCGTTTTGTGCGTCCGTCAAGAAATGCACGGCATCCTGTTCTTGCGTAACTGTATACGAAGCGGTTTTACCGCTGATAAAGCGATACGATTCGACGATTAACACCACCGCATGTAACAGCATCTGTACGCAAAATATCAACAATACGGTTTTTAATATATACACAAACGGTAAGCTGTTGGTTTCTGTTCCGCCCTCCAGCACCGCCCAAGACTTTAACACATAATCCCAAGTATAATAGGTAATCGTCCCCATAGTAGGCACAAAAAACAATAGGGATCCCAGCAAATACACCCATGCTTTTTGTCTATCGGTCATGTTGTTGAATAAAATGTCCAAGTATACATGTTCGCCCTTCATAAAAGTATGTGCCATCGCCAGCATAAACGATGTGGCAAACATATAAATAATAGATTCTTGTGCCATTAGGGAATTGGTGCTGAATACATAACGGACGATAACAATTAAAAATTGGGCAAACACCATCACCATAATCAAGTACTGCATCCACACCCCGATGGTACGGTTTAATTTCTTAATGGCGTCTAAAAACATCGGCTATATCCTTTCTAGTTGATGGGGAACAGCCCCGCCCTCCCCCATATCGAACGCCCCTAGCGTTCCGCACACACAAGGGGGGCATACACCGTATCCCCCCTACTTAACACAAGCCCGCACCCAACGCACGCACCTATTCCACATACGCCTCCATTCAACACACGCCACCACCACATGCGATTAGGAATCGAACAATTTTGTCCGCATATCCACATAGTACGAATCGGAGATTTGCGACCATCCACCGATACTCTTTTGAAACTTAAAGTACTCTTCCATAGTTGCCTTAGTCACCGCATCGCCCGAATCGGCTAAGTCCGCATATACCCCTTTGGCGGCATTTGCCAACGCTGCGTAAATGCTATCGTCAAAGCGGCGAAACTTGACCTTTTTGGTCTGTTGTAACCTTTGTAAGAACTGACCGTTTTTGGTGTAGTATTCTGTCATACCTTTTAAATATTCCGCTTCGCCAATGGCTTCTATCAGTGCCTGATCGGACGCACTTAGGGAATTCCAAGTGTCTTTGTTAAACAGGTTGTGCAACGCCGAACCGGGTTCGTGTATACCAGGGTTGTAATAATACGGTGCCACTTTGTAAAAACCAATTAACACATCGTTCCACGGTCCGACCCATTCGGTGGCATCGATGGTGCCGGATTGTAGGGCTTGGAAAATCTCGCCCCCCGGTAGGGTTACGGTGGCAACGCCCAGCTTATTCATAACCGCCCCGCCCAAACCGGGAATACGCATTTTGAGTCCTTTTAAGTCCTCTACCGAATTGATTTCCTTACGGAACCACCCTGCCCCTTGCATGCCGGTGTTGGTCGACAAGGTGGGTACCAAGTTAAACGAGTCACAAATATCCCGCAAGCGTTTTTTGCCTTCGGGGGAGGTCAAGTAGGCACTTTGTTCCATCGCCGTCATACCAAAAGGCACGCAAGTAAAGAAACTAAACGCCTTTGATTTGCCTTGATAATAATATGCGGCAGTATTGGCAATATCAACCGTACCATCAGACGCCCCGTCGAACAACGACCCAAGGTCGCTAAACAGCTCCCCCGACCCATACAATTTAACGGTTAAACGACCGTCTGTTGCTTTTTCGAGGGTGTTGATAAAATTCATCGTATGCTCGCCCAAACCGGGAAACATTTTTGGCACAAAAGACGCCATCGTAAACTGGCGTTTACCAGATGCAACAACAGGGGTGGACAATGCGGCAACCGCCACGCTAGCGGTGCCAATAGCACCAGCCTTAATAAAATTACGCCGTTTCATTTCGAATCTCTCCTTATATAAAATACACTGTACTACATTTAAAACATCTCTAATGGAAGTCCGCACATACCAATACACCGCATCACAAGTGTACTAAAATGTAGCAAACCGCACACATGGTTACACAGATTTACTTCGGAGTCAAGTATCTTTTTTGTATTATACAGTACCTTAAAATCTCAAAAAGCATACTCCGTACGGTGTAACACTTCCCGTATGGCAAAGTTCGATTGCAGGTTTGCCACATGGGGGAGATGACTCAGCGTGTGGCGGTGTAAATCCGCATACTCGTCCAAATCTTTAACCGCCAAACGGATAAGATAATCATAACTGCCCCCCACCAAATAACAGCTCATCACATGGGCAATATTCCCCAACGCCTGTTCAAATTGTTGTATACAGGTGTTGCTTTGTTCGATTAAAGTGACGGTCAAAATAATTTGTACGCCCTTGCCTACGGATTTTCCGTTTACGATAGTGGTATAACGGTCGATGATATGGTGCTGTTCCATGTGTTGTACCCGCCGCAAACAGGCACTGGGACTCAGGGCGACCATTTCCGCAAGTGCCGTATTAGGGATTTTTGCATCCCGTTGCAAAAAGCGTAATATTTTGTAATCTATATCGTCCACAGGGCGGCTCCACTACATGTTCAAAATTTACATACAGTGTATCCTGTTTTGCCATATTTTGCAATGATTGTCTTATTTTTTTGCAAAATATTTATAATCATTGCACTGTACACCATATTTTACGCAACATTTGCAACATAAATACGAGGCGTTTGGTGTATACTGGTACCCTAAGATAATGTATATAATATGATTTTTAAAGGACAGGGTAAATGATTGTTGGCGTACCAAAAGAAATTAAAAACCACGAATACCGTGTGGGTTTGACTCCATCTGGTGTAGTGGAATTAGTAAAAAACGGGCATTCTGTGTTGGTGCAAACAAATGCGGGGGCGGGCATTGGGTATGAGGATGCGGACTATGCGAATGCGGGGGCGGAGGTTGTCGCTACTGCCCAAGACATTTTTAACGCCGCTGATATGGTTGTTAAAGTAAAGGAACCACAAGCCGATGAATGTGCTATGTTACGCCCCGATCAGGTGCTATTTACATATTTGCATTTGGCAGCGGATCCACAGCAAACCGAAGGACTATGCAACAGCGGTTGTATTGCCATCGCCTATGAAACCATAACCGATGATATGGGGCGGTTGCCCCTGCTTGCCCCGATGTCAGAAGTTGCCGGGCGTATGGCGGTGCAAGCCGGCATGCACAGTCTGGAAAAAGCCCAAGGGGGCAGCGGCGTATTGTTGTCCGGCGTGCCCGGCGTAGCAGCGGCAAAAGTCACCATCATCGGCGGCGGCTTTGTCGGCGAAAACGCCGCCCGTGTGGCAATGGGAGCAGGGGCAGATGTAACCATATTAGACCGCAGTTTAAACCGCCTAAAACAGCTGGACAGCTTGTATGGGGCAAGGTTAAAAACCGTGTATTCGAATCACAATACCATCGCCCAGTTTGTTGCCGATGCGGATGTGGTCATCGGGGCGGTGCTTATCCCCGGAGCGGCGGCACCCAAACTGGTCACCCGGGATATGTTAAGCACCATGCGAAAAGGATCGGTGCTTGTCGATGTGGCTATCGACCAAGGGGGGTGTTTTGAAACATCACGCCCCACCACCCACCAAGACCCCACCTATATTGTCGACGGGGTGGTGCATTACTGTGTGGCAAACATGCCGGGCGGTGTGGCAAAGACCGCTACGGACGCATTGACCAACGCCACCTTGCCGTTTGTAGTAACACTGGCAAACACCGGCTGGCAACGGGCATGTGCAGACGATATACACTTGTGCCGTGGGTTAAATGTGGTGAAAGGCAACATCACCTGTGCAGAAGTTGCCAAGTCTTTGGCATACCCATACACCAACCCTATAGACATATTATAGTTTTCTTTCATCGTAGTGTTTTTGCCCTGTGTTTCTTTTAGGTACTAACCCCACCTAAACGGGGAGCTTTTTTTGCTTGACTGTACAGAAAAAGTATATTATACCTTTGATTGTAGTATTTTTTATACTATCATTTTCTAGTTACTAACCCTGTTTCGGCAGGGTTCTTTTTTGCTGGGGTGTTACAGAAAAATATTTTTGCTACCGTTTTTTAATACTTGTATGTTGACTTAACATTCATGATGTGGTACACTTACTGTGTAACTGGGTAACAGGGCGGACTGGTCGCCTTGCACAACCGCCTAACAGGAGTATGTAATATGCGTAAACACGAAGCACTTGACAGTCTATATATCCCCCATATCCCCCGTGATGTTTGGCGGCGGGCTTGTGAGTCTTTGCAAAATGAATCGCAACGAAAAACCGATATGAATCAGGATACGGATCAGTTTGTTAAGGATCTCATACGCAACAATATAGAAGTATACAAACGGTTGCGGGATCGTTGACATTGTTGTGTCTTTTACATACCCCACATTGGACGAAATTATATCGGCACATACGGATATTATACATACGACAGGCGGATTGTCGGGCATGAAAGATGTGGGGGCGATTGAGTCTGTGCTTTCGCATGTGCAGAACGGTTTGTATTATCCCGATTTTGTCGATAAGCTGTCGCATTTGTTTTATGGATTGGTGAAAAATCATGCGTGCAACGATGGCAATAAACGCATGGCGATTACAGCCAGTTCCATGTTTTTACAAAAAAACACCAACTGTCTTATATCGCATTTCGACATTGATTTAAGCCTTAACCTCATGGAATTTTTGGCGGTGTTTGTTGCTGACAACATATTTAATAAAAACGATTTAAAAAATATCTTTGCATATGCACTACGAATTGACAATGACGATTTACTGGTATTTGTTAGCTGTATGAAAAGTTTTAATATAATGTATTATGAACATATTCAAAACAAAGATAATGTGCCAATTGAAATGAAAAACGATATATATGATTTTACCCACAGATATATTACAGATGCAGAATAGTGTATTTTTGCACTACGGTTTATAACCCCATTTAGGCGGGTTTTTTTACTTGACTGTTATAGAAAAATACTTTTATACTGTTGCCATCGTGTACTCTGTACGCATATACATTATAAGGAGAGAGTGAAAACCCAATGGCTGTTACCACCGCACAATCTATGCCGTATGCTTCTGATAATAGAGGGGGTGTGCATGCGATTCGCTTGACGGGTATCAGTAAATTTTTTGGGGCAGTGCGGGCAAACGATGCTGTGGATCTGTGTGTAGAATCGGGGACTATTCACGGTATTGTTGGCGAAAATGGGGCGGGAAAATCTACCCTCATGTCTGTATTGTACGGATTTTACCAAGCAGATCGAGGCAGTATCGCCATTGACGGTACCCCTGTTACCATCTTAAATGCACAACATGCCATTGCCCATGGTATCGGCATGGTACATCAGCACTTTATGTTGGTGGGTAATTTTACGGTGCTTGAAAACATTATATTGGGGGCGGAAGGGGGGATTTTATTAAACAACGCCTTTGCCAACGCCCGCCAGACATTAACGGAAATCGCTGAAAAATACGGGTTAAGCATCGATTTAGACGCTGTGACCGACACTTTGAGTGTGGGACAACAACAACGGGTAGAAATTTTAAAAACCCTGTACAGAAATGCCAAGATTCTTATTTTAGACGAACCCACCGCCGTCCTCACCCCGCAAGAAACCACACAGTTTTTTCACATATTAACCGCCCTAAAAAACGATGGTGTTACCATTGTCTTAATCACCCATAAGCTCAAAGAAATTATGGCAATCACCGATTTTGTATCGGTGATGCGGCACGGCAAGATGGTATACCACTGTGCCACTGCCGACACCAACACGGACGATTTAGCCCTGCACATGGTGGGACGCCCCGTCATTAACAAAATCGCCAAAGCGGATTTTACCCCCCAACAGGTGGTGTTGTCTGTGCAACATGTAAACCACACGGACAGCTGCGGCGTACAACGGCTAAGAGACATTTGCCTAACCGTGCGGGCGGGGGAAATTTTGGGTATTGCCGGGGTGTCGGGCAACGGACAAACGGAACTGTTAGAAATGTTATCGGGTATGTCCCCCCTACAATCGGGTACTATCACCATTAATGGTACCACCATCGATGCAGATACCCCGCTGTTTACCGACCAAGTCCGCACATTGGGTGTATGCCATATTCCCGAAGACCGCTTACGGATGGGCATTGTTACGGACTTTACCAGCCAAGAAAATATCATCTTGGGATACCAACATAGCCCCGCTTACAACAGCGGTATTTTGATGGACAACACCGCCATATTAAATACCGCCCACAGGCTCCTACAAGCGTTTGATGTCCGCCCCGATGACCCGCATTTGCGTATGGCGAACTTTTCTGGCGGCAATCAGCAAAAATTGGTGATTGCCCGTGAATTTGCCGCCGATCCGCATATATTGCTCATCGGACAGCCGACCCGTGGGGTGGATATTGGGGCTATCGAATCGATCCACACCCGTATTATCCAGATGCGAGAACAAGGCAAAGCCATTGTGTTGGTGTCTGTGGAGTTGGAAGAAATTATATCGCTCAGCGACACAGTAGCGGTGATGTGCGAAGGGGCAATTGTCGGCACGGTTACAGGCGACGACATAAACGAACACAAAATCGGTATGTTAATGGCAGACGCATCAGGATAACAAAAACAGAGTACCAAACATGAAAAACCTCATATTAACATATGCCGATACTGTGATTTTACCGCTGTTTAGTATCTTTGTCTCGTTGCTGTTAAGCGGTGTGATTATTTATGTGTTGGGGGAAAACCCTTTTCGAGCCCTAAAGCATATATTTATGGGGGTGTTTGCCTATGAGGAAGGACTGGGCTATATGTTGTATTATGCCACCAACTTTATATTTACAGGGTTGGCGGTGTCGCTGGCGTTTTACGGCGGCATGTTTAACATTGGGGCGGAGGGGCAAGCCTATGTGGCGGGCTTGGGCACCACCCTTGTTGTGCTGGCACTAGACAGCCTGTTACCACCGGTATTTACCGTGTTGTTTGCTATGCTTGGGGCGATGGCGTTTGGGGCGTTTTGGGGGTTTATCCCCGGCTATCTAAAAGCCAAACGGGGGGCACATGAAGTGATTACCACCATTATGTTAAACTTTATTGCCTCATCGATTATTTTGTATATTATTGTCGAGCACTTTATCAAAAGCGGTCAATCCATCGAATCTCGCCGTTTTGCCGATGGGGTACACCTGCCCGCCACACACGATATTATACGAGGATTGGGTTTCGATACGGCGACAACCCCTATGAATATATCGTTTGTGTTTGCCTTGATGGTGGCGTTTGCGGTGTGGGTGTATATTTTTCGCACCCGTTGGGGATACAACCTAAGAACGCTTGGCAAGTCAGAACGGATTGCCCAATACGCCGGTATCCGCCCTGCAAAAAGTATCATTATCACCCTGTGTCTCAGCGGGGCATTAGCCGGCGGGGTTGCCATAAATCAAGTGCTAGGCGTCGATCAACGGCTTATCAGCGGCTTTGTCAATGGGGCGGGCTTTGTCGGTATTGCCGTAGCGTTAATCGGCAGAAACCACCCGTTGGGGATTGTGCTGGCATCGTTGTTGTTTGGGTTTTTGTATCAAGGGGGGACGGAAATGAATTTTGAAAACCCCAACATATCAAAAGAAATGGTCATCGCCATACAGGGGCTCATCGTGTTATTTGCGGGGGCACTGCCGTTGCTGTTTAAACCAATACTATACCGTATGTTAGGGGGCAAGCACCGTGTTTGATTTGATACTACAAATTGTCGATGCCACCGCACGGGTGAGTGTACCGTTACTTTTCGCATCGATGGCGGGGCTGTTTAGTGAACGCTCTGGCATTGTCAATATTGCCCTTGAAGGCACCATGTTAGCCGCCGCTTTTACCGCCGCCACCGTGTCTGCTTTAAGCGGCGATGCTATATATGGGCTGGTGTCTGCTGTGGGTGTAGCGGTGATGATTTCGCTTGTACATGGGGTGGTAACGATTGTATATCGGGGCGATCACATCATATCCGGGCTGGCTATCAATATGTTTGTCAGCGGTATCACCGTCACCATCGGTACCGCCTTGTTTAACATGGGGGGCGGTACGCCCATGCTGAGTGGCGAATCCCGGTTTACCAGTAAAACCCTACCCTTTACGGAAACACTCGGCAATATCCCTGTGCTGGGCGATATATATGTACAGGTTATATCCGGGCATTTATCATTGGTATATGTGGCGTTTTTAAGTATTTTTGTGACTTGGTGGATAGTGTTTCGCACCCGATTCGGTTTACGCTTACGGGCAACGGGGGAAAATGCCCATGCGGTGGATACAGCAGGTATCAGTGTCTATAAAACCCGCTTTATGGCGATGGCATGTTGCGGGGTGTTATTGGGTGTTGCCGGTGCCTATATCAGCACCGGGCAAAATGCCGGCTTTATCCGTGAAATGACTGCAGGACAAGGATATATAGCACTGGCGGCGTTGATATTTGGCAAATGGCGACCGTTGCCGGTGTTGTTTGGGTGTTTGCTGTTTTCCGTGCTGGACGCCATATCTATGCGGCTGCAAGGGGTGGATATTGGCGGTTTTGCCATACCGATTCCGCTTATTCAAGCGTCCCCTTATGTACTAACCATTATTTTACTGGCGGGATTTATCGGCAAAGCCATACCGCCCAAAGATATTGGAAAACCTTATGTCAAACACCGCTGATTTCGACCATACCCACGCTTTGGGATTGTGTAAACAAATGATGGACAGGGCATATGCCCCCTATTCAAAGTTTTGTGTCGGGGCGGTGGTATATGCGGATGACGGGGCGTATTATGGGGGCTGTAATGTGGAAAACGCCGCCTATCCGCAAAGCCATTGTGCCGAAAGTACCGCCATATCACACATGATTATCCACGGCGGTAAACATATCCATGCGGTCTGGGTGATGGGCAACGGGCAACCCCTAGTATCCCCTTGTGGCGGATGCCGTCAACAGATTCGAGAATTTGCCACCCATATACACATCCCCATCTTCATATGTTGCCCCACACAGGGCATACGATTAAGCACAACCTTAAACGCCCTATTGCCACATAGTTTCGGTGCCGATACTTTGAACACACTCCACAAATAGACAAAACCTACAATGGTGCTATCATAAACGATTCCTTATCTCCCGCCCCTATTTCATATATAAAATGACTATATTGCAGAGAAACAGAAAAATCTCGTGTGTAATGCTACACAAAATACAAAAAAACACACAGTTTATACGGAGTGTACCGATTCGAAAATTCTTATCTTACATGCACAATACGGGTTATATGCGGGTGCTTCCCCTACGCCGTTTGGCAGGTGTATTTGACAATCACCGTATTTAAAATTGGCACACACACATATTATGGGGTATGTGTCAATACTTTTTTGCCCGCCCGTAAAGATAAATACAAAAATAACATATACTTAATAATTGGAACCAATATGATAAGCGACAACCAAGGGTCTCTGCCTATATCTCGCAATCGTTTTACGGAACAAACAATCCAATATATTTGGACGATAACGATCGCTAGTATAGTCATAACACAATGAAAAATAAGACCAACGACGAAAAAATACATACTATTGACAATAAAATCTTGCCCAAAAACCAAAGAAATATAGGCGTCCAATCCCAAAAAAGGCTGTAATCTGTGTTGGTAATAGTCCAATGTGTATTCCATTACATATTCAATATATTCATAATCAAGTACATTTTGTGAAATACGCATACTAGAAAAAAAATTATAATATTCGAACAAAACGGTCATTAAAACATACGACAGTATCATTATCGCTATACTACGGGTAAAATACTGCCATCGTGTTATCGTATCGTTAAACATTATATTGCTCCTTTAAGTTGTAAATACTTTTAATCTCACCTACTGTACACAATACATTCAAATAGGCAATTGTTTTATATGATGTATCACTTTGCCCCAGCGTTTTTTAGTATTTTGGTTATATCCGTATAGCCTTTATCTATTGCTATGTCTAGGGCGGTACGGTTGTTTTTTTGTCGGGCGTGTACATCGGCACCGCTGGCGATTAGGAGGTTGACCATACCGGGATTATTTGTAACCACCGCCCCCATCAAGGCATTCCACCCTTGTTTTGCCTGTACATTGACATGGGCACCACTGGCAAGTAATATTTTGACCATATCGACAGTATTTGCCGATACCGCCAGCATTAAGGCTGTTACACCGTCTTTTTGCTGCACATTGACATCGGCACCCTTCGCCAGCAGCATTTTAACCATATGGGGATTATTTTTGCTTACCGCCCTCATCAAGGCTGTCGCCCCGTTGTTTTGCTGTACATTGACATCGGCACTATTGGCAAGTAGTATTTTGAGCATATCGAGGTTGCTTTTGTCTATTGCCCACATTAAGGCTGTTACACCGTCTTTTTGCTGCACATTGACATCGGCACCGTTCGCCAGCAGCATTTTAACCATATGGGGATTATTTTTGCTTACCGCCCTCATCAAGGCTGTCGCCCCGTTGTTTTGCTGTACATTGACATCGGCACCGTGGGCAAGCAACATTTTCACTATATCTAGGTTGTCTACGGCAACCGCCCACATCAGGGCGGTCGAATCGTCTTTTTGTTGTACATTTACATCCGCCCCATGGGCGAGCAATATCTTAACTATGTTGGGGCTATTTATGGCGACTGCGAACATTAACGCTGTTCTATCGTTTTTTTCTTGCACATCGACATCGGCACCGCTGGCGATTAGGAGGTTGACCATACCGGGATTATTTGTAACCACCGCCCCCATCAAGGCATTCCACCCTTGTTTTGCCTGTACATTGACATGGGCACCACTGGCAAGTAATATTTTAACCATATCGGGGGCATTTACAACCACGGCTTCCATTAACGCTGTTACGCCGTTCTTGTCTTGCACATTGACATTTACCCCATTGGCAAGTAATATTTTGACCATATCGACAGTATTTGCCGATACCGCCAGCATTAAGGCTGTTACACCGTCTTTTTGCTGCACATTGACATCGGCACCGTTCGCCAGCAGCATTTTAACCATATGGGGATTATTTTTGCTTACCGCCTTCATCAAGGCTGTCGCCCCGTTGTTTTGCTGTACATTGACATCGGCACCGTGGGCAAGCAACATTTTCACTATATCTAGGTTGTCTACGGCAACCGCCGACATCAGGGCGGTCGAATCGTCTTTTTGTTGCACATTTACATCCGCCCCATGGGCGAGCAATATCTTAACTATGTTGGGGCTATTTATGGCGACTGCGAACATTAACGCTGTTCTATCGTTTTTTTCTTGCACATCGACATCAGCACCGTTGGCAAACAATATTTCAACTATATCGGAGTTATTGATAGCGACTGCCCCCATTAAAGCGGTGTAGCCGTATTTATCCTGTACATTGACATCGGCACTATTGGCAAGTAGTATTTTGAGCATATCGAGGTTGCTTTTGTCTATTGCCCACATTAAGGCTGTTCTACCGTCTCTAAATCGTGCATTGACATCGGCACCGTCGCCCAACGCCCTGTACACATCCTGCACTGTCGCAGTTTCATAGTTTAAATACAACAGATCGTATTTACCCGCATATGCACTAACCGCAAGCCCTAACAACAACCCATTAAATATTTTTTTAAAAACAATCACCACACTCCCGTATCTTTTAAATATATCAGTATACAATCTGTTTACCATTTAGGCTATTTAGCAGTATGTTTACCATTTCGGAATTATTTTTGTCTACTGCCATTGCCATATTCAATGCGGTTACGCCGTCTTTGTCTTGCACACTGACATCGGCACCACCAGCCACTAATATTTTCACTATATCGGTGTTATTTCTTTCTATGGCTAGCATGAGGGCTGTTTTGCCATTTCTTTGTTGCACATCGACATCGGCACCATGGGCGAGCAACATCCTAACCAAATCGGCGTCACTTTTTTCCACTGCTCCCATTAGGATGGTTGTACCATCTTCATCCTGCATATTTACATCAGCACCACCCGCCAACAGAACTTTGACCATATTGAGGTCATTTTTGCCTATCGCCCCCATTAAAGCGGTTTTCCGATCTTTAAATCGAGCATTGACATTGGCACCACTGGCAAGCAATATCTTTACTATATTGGTGTTATTTTTGTCTACCGCCACCGTTAAGGCGGTCATATTTTCTTTGTCCTGCATATTGACACTGGCACCATTAGCAAGCAGTAACTCGACAATATCAGAATTGTTGATAGCGACCGCCACCATTAGAGCCGTTCTGCCGTTTTTTTGCTGCGTGTCGACATCGGCACCACTGGCAAGCAATACTTTCACCATATCGGGATTATCGGGATTGTTTATGGCGGCTGCAAACATCAAAGCGGTAACACCGTCTTTATCTTGCACACTCACATTGGCACTGTTAGCAAGTAATATTTTAACTATATCCGTATTATTTTTATCGACCGCCCACATCAAAGGCGTTTTGCCGTCCTCAAATCGAGCATTGACATCGCCACCACTGCCCAATGCTTTATACACATCTTGCAGCGTTGCAGTTTCATAATCCAAATACAACAACCCGTATCTATCTGCATACGCATTTACGGCAATCATCAAAAATAAAACGATAAAAATCCTTTTTAACATAACCCTTTCTACTCCTACTTCTTATAACTAAACAGCATAATATCTTATAACTGATACCTTCATAATATAGGTATTAACAAGAGTTGTCAATAAGATACGCCAAACATCGATACATTAGCTAACAAAAAACCACCTTAAGTGAAATCACATACTGCCCACGATAATAAAAAAAAAAAAAAAACACCCTAAAATAAAAATAATTTTAAAGTGTTTTAAATATAAAACCAGCACTAATGCTTGGAATAATGTACAATGGTGGGTGATGAGAGGATCGAACTCCCGACCTTCTGGGTGTAAACCAGACGCTCTCCCAGCTGAGCTAATCACCCGATAGGTTGGTTTATATGACATATTTCCCCTTTTGGCAACCCCTTTTTGTATTTTTTATTACTTTTTTTTATTTTACCTATTTTCCATTTGCTGTGTGGTGTATCCTTGCCGGTTTAAAGTGACAATAATTTGCTGCAATTGTGCGACACTTTCGGTTTCCACAGCTATTTCGATACTGGTTTCTTTTGCGGTTGTTGGGGAAAATATGGGCTGGTATGTCATTTCGATCACATTACCGCCTTTGTCGCCAATAATCTGTGCCACTTTTCCCAATGTCCCCGGCTGATCGGGCAGGGCAATATGTAACCGCCCCAGCCGCCCGATGGTTACCAAATCCCGCATCAACACCGATGCCAGCATCCGTTGATCTATGTTACCCCCACACAGCAACACCCCCACCCATAGCCCCTTGAACACATCCGCATGTGCCCGCAAAGCGGCAACACCGGTCGCCGCCGCCCCCTCGACCACAGAATTTTCCACCTCAATCAATTCTACCATCGCCCGTTCGATTTGCGATTCACGGACAATAAATATGTCATCTACCGATTCGGCAACGATTCGTTTGGCAATTTTCCCCGGCTGCTTAACCGCAATACCTTCGGCAATGGTGGTACCGCTTACATCCGCATCGGGATTTTTCATAAACGGGTACTTAGCGGTCTGCACACCGTATATTTTTATATTTGGCTTTACTGCCTTTACATAGGTGGCAATGCCGGCAATTAACCCGCCGCCACCAATGGGAATTATCATGGCATCGAGGGCGGGCACTTGTTGTAACATTTCCAACCCACAAGTTCCCTGCCCGGCAATAATGTGTTTGTTGTCGAAGGGGTGGATAAATGTATAGCCTTGTGTATCGGCTAAGTGCAGGGCGTGGTCGAGAGATTGTTCAAAAGTGCCGTGCAGAATCACTTCTGCCCCATATTTTTTGGTTTTGTGTACTTTGACAAACGGCGTGTCGGCGGGCATCACAATAACCGCAGGAATGCCCATCTTGGCGGCGTAGTACGCCACCCCTTGGGCGTGATTGCCCGCAGAACAGGCAACGACCCCCCGCTGTTTCTGTACAGCGGACAAATGTATGAGGCAATTTAACGCCCCACGGGCTTTAAACGCCCGGGTGTGTTGTTTGTGTTCGTACTTAAAATACACATGTGCCCCCGTCAAAAGAGAAAACACATCAGACCTGAGCATCGGCGTGCGTAAAATGTCATCTTTTATGGCTTCATATGCGTTTTCAACATCATTTTGTGTTATTGTGGTCATCGTGGTGCCTTTTTAAGGTTTATTTCATCATGTTAATACGGTAAGATACCACAATATTTAAAAAGTACCACAGTAAAAGGACAAACATATGAAAATCTTTTATGAGGTGAGCGGTTCCGAACAAAGCCAACAAGCATATAAACACTATGCCAATATGTATCCGCCCTGTGCCGTTGAGGACGCACAGATTATAGTCGTCATTGGCGGCGATGGGTTTATGCTAAGATGCTTACATGCTTATACCAACCGTGATGTCAAGTTATATGGGTTAAATTATGGTACGGTGGGGTTTATGATGAACGCCCCATCGGACAACCTGATTGGTGCCATTGAAACCGCCCATGAACATGTGTTACACCCCCTGCAAGCCCACACGGAACACATGCACGCCCCCCCGCAAACCTTATACGGATACAACGAAGTCTCGATACACCGCCTGACCCAACAGGCGATTCACATTAAAATATCGATTCAAGACAAAGTCCGCCTGCCCAAATTGGTATGCGATGGAGCATTGGTGGCAACACCCGTAGGATCCACCGCTTATAATTTATCGGCAATGGGGTCGGTGCTGCCCATACAATCACAAGCCTTAGCCCTAACCCCCATATCCCCATTTAACCCCAGACGCTGGCGAGGAGCAGTGATTCCCGACAACGGCGAAGTGCTGTTCGAATGCCTAGACACCGAAAAACGCCCCGCATCCGCAGCAACAGACAACACCGCCCTAAGGCACATCAAAAGCGTCCGAATCAGCAAAGCCACCCAGCGACAAGTATCCCTACTCACCGACAGCACCCACGATCTGGAAGAACGCATCATAACCGAACAATTTCAGTGAAAATCTGTATATCGAATCGCTTGCAAATGCCTATAAACCATACCGCCCACTCCGAAAAATATAAGGTATACAGATAAATCAAAAATCATTATTGACACTGTGTATAATTATGCGTATAATGCGTCACAGTGGATTTGGATAAGGAAACGCTGTATGCCATATAAATATCGTGAAGCACATAAATTGCTCATTCAAAATGGATGGCGATTGGTCGCAGGTGGCAAGGGATCACACCGCAAGTATAAAAAAGGTGGTCGTATATTTCCATTGCCCTATCACGGGGATAATCAAGAATTATCCAAGGGATTGGATAAAAAAGTACGCAACTTATTGAAAAAATAAAGGGGACAGTGTATGAAAATTACATATTATGCCATTATATATAAACATCCAAGAGATACATATTATTCTGTAGAATTTCCTGAAATTCCTTATGCTGCAACTGAAGGAAAGGATTATAAGCATGCTTTATTTATGGCACAAGACTATTTAAAAACCCGTTTTGAAAGCCCATCACAGGAACATTTACCACCCAATCAAGACCCTGAAAAAATCTTAACAGAATTTAAAGCAGACCCAGACAACGAATATGATAAAATTGACATGATCGGTATATTGCCCATCACAGCATATGTTAAGGAAAAAACCAAGCGGTTAAATATCACCTTGCCACAGAGTATTATTGACGCACTGGATACAAAAATAGGAAAAGGCAAAAAAGCACGGTTTATCGCCGATTGTATTACTAAGGAAATACAATCTTTATAGGCAGATGGGCAATGTAAACATGGAGAGGGGGGGGGGGGGGGGGGGCTACATAAGGGCACTTATGCGGTCGGTTATTTTTCGGCAAAATGCAGGCATGTCGTCATATTGCCATGTGATACAGTTGTATTGTTGTATGTCAAAATGCAAGGCGTTTATATCATCTTCATGACAAGTCCATATGACCTTTAAGCCTAACCCCTGAGCGAAACCCGCTTCATAGTAAACACCGTTTTTGTGCTCTGTAAAATCTGCGATGATAAAGCGGGATTTTTTAATCTCTGCTATGATTCGGTCACAAATTTTGTCCGCATGTTCTGTTTTATCGACACGAATCGGGATATATCCTGCGTTTTCGACTCCTGTTTTAATGGCTTGTTCATATACAGTGTTTAATGCGTCACTAAAAGACATGGCAACAAAAACATTTTTCGAATATTTATTTTTTTCCTCTAGTATGGAAAATGCTTTGGCGGTTAATTGTAAATCAATATATCCCGCCTTAATTTTTGTGCCTTTGACTAAATCCCTTTGCTCTAAAACAAGTACCAATGCACCAAAATTATTATCCGAATCAGAGTAAGATAAATCTTTATAACTTTTATCAACCCCAACGAATTCGCCAAAATCTTTTGTGTCTTTTTTTAACTTTTTTAGTATTAATTCTAACCTTTCTTCTAAATTCGGCTTACCTTTTAATTGTAATTCTTCCAATAGGGCGGGATCTATATATCTAGGCTTATCGCCATTTAAAATACAAGTTTGAATATAACCCCTTAATAAAACCAATGCGTCCTCAAGACCCTTAGCATCCTCCTCAATATGACGGATTTTATCCCCATTATAAACTGGTTTTTCAAGGTAACCCCTGTCAATATTCCCCACAACATCATGATGTATCTTGTATGTACCACAAGTATTACATTCTACCGCATAGTGTATGAATTCGAATTTTTGAATTCGAGCCTCATCGTCACACAAAAAACATTTTCGAGTATCTGACATAATTACCCTCTATTTTCTATAATGTTAATTTCTGTCTTTTTTAGGTCATACAGCTTATAGATTATGTTGTCGATTTGTAATTCGTATTTTGTAATATCCGCATTGGGATTTCGTCGTTTTGTGTCTTGGCATTTATGTACCAGTTGTATCAGTTTTTGTTTATCGCCCGTATGTATCTTTACCTGTATGGGAAATTTTTCTAGGGATGGGGTGTCGTAACCAAATGCCCCGCCTTGATTGTGTAGGGCATCATAAGTTTGACTATAATAAAAATCAAAAACTTTGGAATTAAGAAAAGCGGTTAATATTTCAATGTCCATATGTGCATGCGGTATTATAAAATTGACTTTACCCAAGAAAAATCCTTGCCGATCTATATAACATCGCAAAGTGTTTGTCATTTTGGTTGTAACGATTTTTTGTTTTGCAAATTGTGCTTTTTTTCTGTCTGAAAATACATCTGCTTTAATGAAACCGTGTTTCGAATCGATGCTATATTTAAAAATATTGCTGGCGATTAGGCACTTTTCATATCCTGCTTGTTTACTAGGTATGATATGGTTGCTAAACCCGGCAGCCGATATACCCACTTGTACAGTGGCACAATCGCCTAATTTTTGTCCTGTGTTTTCCAGTGATTTTAGTAAATTTAGGTGTGGTGATAGTATAATCAAATACTCTGGTGGTGAAAAATGTTTTTTATCTATAAAACGATTTTCATCCGCTTGTCCCAGCTGTTTAAGGTCGTAAATTTTGTTTGTCTTAATGAGGTCTGATAAGGTGTTATTGGCAATGCCTAAAATAACTGTATAAGTGCCTGCCCCATGAAAAACATCTATATAGCTCGTGTCTAATAATTCAAAGATATTTTTGTTTAACAATAGCTGCCTTAAAACGATACTATCGCTCTGCACTAAAAATGATATGGGGGTGATAAATTGCAATATGCCATTTGGTTTGAATAATTGTAGGGATCTTTCTATGAATAAACAATATACATTCGGTTTGTTGGTTTGCCCGTTTTTAACCACTTCATACTCTTTATACGCAGAAATTTTTGAAACCTGTTTATATGGAATATATGGTGGGTTGCCAATCACTACATCAAAGCCTTTAAACATACCTTTATCGTCCAGCACTTCGGGGAATTCCAACATCCATTCCATCGAGTTTTTAAACAAATTATCCCCGTCATTTTTTTCGAACAAGTGCAATTGCACCACCGAATATAGGTCGTTTTTAATAGCCGATAAACGATCATTCACTTTCTCCTTTGCCGATTTGGAATTGGAGTGTTTATAATCCCTTACCGCTTGTTTATAAGCTTTGATTTTCTTCCCCAACTGCGACTGTCCATCGGTGCTATCGAATATAGAGTGTCCCACTTTGGGAAGAAATTTGCTTATTAGCGAATCACCGTATTTTACATTTATGTCGATATTTGGTAAAATTTCCATAGTGCCATCGTCATGATAATAGGTGTGTTTTAATAACTCAATCCATAATCTCAATTGACATATAGCAACCGAATTGGGGTTTATATCGACGCCAAATAATTGGTTTTCGATAACCTGTTTTTTGGCGTGAAATATAGATTTTTGTATGGTGTAATTGTGTTTTGTTATATCAAAACGATCGTATACAAATGGAGTGCCGTAACGGTCGGTTATACACAAAGTATCGTGTATCACTTGTATATTGTGATGTATCTTTTTGTCCCCATAATATAGTATATCTAATGCAGATTTTAGGGCGATGATATAATTTAAAGCGGATACCAAAAAATGTCCCGATCCCACCGCTGGGTCGCATATGGTAACAGAATCTATAACCACATTGTATTCAACATATTTTTTATACACATCGGTACCCGTGCGATTCTTTACATCTTGCATGTTTTTACAATCCCAATTATAGGTATCGTTAAACTTTTGTACAACCGCCCGATTGATACTTTGTTCTGCCATGTATTCTGTAATATAACCGGGCGTATAAAACGCACCGTCTTTATAGCCATTTAATTTTTCAAATATTAACCCCAAAACCGCCGGGTTAATGATTTCGACCGTATCTTCTCGGACAACATCATCGCCTTGTGCAGAGGCAAAATCATAAGCATCGAGAAAATTTAGTAAATATTTTAAAGTGTTTTCATTGTTACCTTGTTGCGGCAGTACCGAATTGTATATGACTGGTAATTTTAAATCCTTATCGATATTTGCAATACGAATCGCTTGCTGTTCAATATCAGAGAGTTCGAAAAGCGAACTGTTTAAATAAGGAATATGGCTTTTGTTTTTGTGCTTTGGGTGCCTTTTGTTGAGAGCAACCCCTAATATTTCAAAAAATAAGGCATTTAAATCGTCAAAATCAACTACTTTATTCGAAGACATAAAACGATAGTCTTTTTTATGTCTATCGTTGCGGTTGAAAGTTAGTAGCTGCCCCTCAAACAGCTTTAAAAACAAAATTCGATTTAGCCATATGGTTATCAAACTAAAACCCGTTTCCAAGCGATTCGCTGCGGCTATACGGGTTTGCGTTTCGATTTTATACAAAATATCAGTCATCAATGCCCCGTCTTGATACGATGGAACAATAGTTGTTTTTCCGCTTTTGCTATGTTCTTTTAGCCCTAATATATACAGCAGTTCATTATAAAACTTTTTGTTAAGTTGATTCGAATCCTTCGGACTGTATTCCCACAATAAAAAATCGCTGTGGAATACTTTATACACATCGACAACACAACGGGTAGTTTCGGCGTTGTAATCGATACTCGCCATATTGTCTACATGGGTTTCCGCCCAATCCATATATGCACGCATATCAAAATGTACCGTATGTTGCTTGATGGTTTCTAATAAAGTTGTATTTTTTAAAACTTCGCCAATTTCTCTGTAAATCGGGGTGGTTCCTTTTTCCGTCATTTGTGCATTGCAGACATTTTCTAATTGTCTATCTAGCAAACAAGTAGGGTCGATAAAGTAAAATTGCTGTCCGTCTGTTATAATAACATGCTTAACATGTTTTTGTGTCCCCTTGCGAAGCTTGTAAAAATAATATATGGCTTGCTGTAATGATTTTTTGTTGTAGTCCTTATCGGTTAGCATATCGCTTGCGTTTAATGCTTTAAATTCGCATATCGCTTTTATTTCATTTTTTTGGTTGCATATGGATACATCTATATTTTGATAATCTAACTGTATGGGGATCTCATAATCAAAACAGGCAGCTAAAAATGTGCAAAACTTAGACTTTACATTTTCTTCCTTTTGGTTAGTGTTTATGGCGTGCTGTACATCGTGTTTATAAGCCACAAGATGCCTTATAAAGTGTTCAAAATCAGATTTTTTAGGCGTGTATCGAGCATACCCCTGAGTGTAGGTTCGTAACAAATCTTGTAACGATTTTAGCATAATTTTTCCTCACTAGGTATACCATAGTCCTTAAAATGGGAGCGAATCGCCCTATTGGCGGCTATTTTCCTGTGTTTGCTGTGCCATCACATCCATCAAGCCGATGAGACCCCGTTGTCCGTACACGACTGAGAACTCTGATCGTTGGGTGGCAATCATCGATACATTGGCTATGGATACATTGAATAGCTTGGGCGAATCGCCTATTTTGCGAATGTACCAATCGACGGTTACTTTGCCCTGTTTGCCCGTATCGATTTGTGTACTTACCACCAAAATACCATTGCTGCCCGTGTGTTTTTGTACCACTTTAATATCGCCCTGTAAGTTGATCGACACCAGACGACTTGCCAGCGTTGTCGATATCCATTCGGCAAACATATCGCTGTAATCTTGTTGTTGCTGTTTGCTGATTTTACGCCACGGCGGACCCAGTACACTGCGACCGATTTGGTATACGGCGGCGTATTCTAAAATCATCTCCTTTACCCGACTGCGTTTGTCCTGTACGGACAAATTATCCGCATTCAATATGGACAAAGTACGGGCTTTCAGTTCGTCAAAAAACAATTCCTCTGCGGTCGGGGTGGCAACCGCCACTTGTACAGACATACATACGGATAATAAAATCACCCCTATTTTCGCATATATAGTTTTCATTTAAAGCCTCCTATTATCACGCTGTTTTTGCAATACTACACCAACTGCATAGCATTCGTCAATAATATTAGGTTTATGGACGGATACTTTTACCGCTTGCACCGCTGGGTTCGACAACACATAATCACAAATACGGTTGGCAATGGTTTCCACCAAAGGCACATGCCCCGCTTGGGCATACTGTTTGATAAAATCGACTATATCCGCATAACACACCACATCGGTATAACATTCTGTACTATCTAGAATCGCTGCCTGCACAGTGGCATCGACACTAATCCACAGCTTCTGTGGGGTGGTTTTTTCAAAATCCAACACCCCCACCAGCCAATCCAGTTCCAATTGTTGTACTTGCACAGTTAAAACACTTGCCATTTTTGCCTATATTCCCTATATATATCCTTCTAACACACAGCAACAACAGTATATACCATGTGGCAGATAAAATCGAATACTAAAATTATGGGCATTGTCAACGCAACCCCCGACAGCTTTTCAGGCGATGGAGCCCGTGCCGACCACGCCATACAGCACGCCCTTAACCAGATCGCCAATGGGGCGGATATGGTCGACATTGGCGGCGAATCGACCCGCCCGGGGGCAGAGTATGTCGATGCAGATACAGAAAAATCCCGTGTGCTGCCCGTTATCACTGGCGTCCGTAAAATACATCCACACATCCCCATATCGATCGACACTTACAAAGCAACAGTTGCCGATTCTGCCTTGTGTGCAGGGGCAACCATGATCAACGATGTATGGGGCGGCAACAAAGACCCTCACATGTTTAAGGTGGCAAAAAAACACAGCTGCCCCATATGCTTAATGCACAACAAAACCCGCATTGGTGCCGTTCATCACACCCATACGGGCACTGCATATACGGCAAAAGATATGGACAATTTTATCGAAACCCTGCTATCTGAGTTACGCACCTTAGCAGACAACGCCATACAACACGGCATTAAAGCAAAACGCATTATTGTCGATCCAGGACTGGGATTTGGTAAAACCGTACCGCAAAATTTACAAATTATAAAACACCTGCCACAGATAAAAAAACTAGGATACCCCGTGTTACTAGGGGCATCACGCAAATCTTTTATTGGCGAAGTGCTGCATACACAAGTCGACAACCGCACCATCGGCACCTGTGCCATTACCGCTGTGGCGGTTATGCACAAAGTCGACATGATACGGGTACACGATGTACAACAAAACCGCCACACCCTGCACATGACACAAGCCGTATTAGAGGCGTAAATATGCACACAGATATATATATTGCACTGGGGGCAAATTTAGGCGATAGAGTACTTAATTTTAAGACATCTATCTCATTGTTAAAAAATAATAATATTTGCATAAAAAAAGTTTCAAAGATTTACGAAACCACCCCCATGTACGCCCCCAATCAACCCAGATTTTTAAACATGGCACTACACGCCACAACTGCTGTATCACCAGAACGGTTATTGGCAATCTTAAAACATATCGAGCGGCAACTAGGACGGACAACAACCTACACCAACGGTCCCAGAGTCATCGATTTGGACATCTTGTATTATGGCGACATCGTGCTAGACACGAATCACCTGCACATCCCCCATCTGCACATTCCACACCGCCCTTTTGTATTACACCCGATGTTAGACATTGCCCCCGATTATATGGATATGCGGACAAAAAAAACCATTCGGCACATGGCAACCGCTGTCCCCGCAGACAAAAACATGACTCTATTTCCGCACACCTTTAAAATTTTTTCTTGACATATACACAAGGTATATGATAGCAACAATATTGTCGTAAGAAAAACACCCCCTATACGAGTGTTGCTTATGGCGGTGAAGTAAACTAAGTAATCTGGGCTCAAACGCATGTATGTGTGTGTGCGTCCAAAATGTATAAGGTAGAAGGAAATGAAGACAAGTAGTAGTGCAATGCAATCCCTTGATGCGAGTCTATCGGGGGACAATAACAATGTGGGTTTGAAAATAGTCCAACCTGCTAATACAACAACCCCTGAGGACAAGGGTGATTCGAAATTGAAGTATGGGGCTTGGATGATTGAAATTTTGGCGTCCAGTGCTGGTTTCGCTGTCGCTCTCACCCAGTATGAAAAGGGGGGAATTATAGGGTTTGTAAAATCTGGCAGTGTTATTTTTATTATCATAGCCCTACTTGAACTGGTAAAAATCCCCCTGTTAAACACTATTTATAAAACCCGCAGTGTTATTTGGCGAGGGTTTTTTACGATTATGTTTTTGCTTTCTGTGGTTGTTACCTTCGAAACATTTTCTGTCAGCTTTTATATGAACTATGCCCAGCAGGTACTCAATACCACCGCCCCTTACAAAGAAGGCACCATATCATTGGAACAAGCCTATACAAAAATCGACTACATAAATGACCAAGTGCTAAATAAAGCCCAAGATATACAAGTACAACATACCATCATCGATGAACTGCAACAAAAACGAGAGTTGGAAATCGACAACCAGCAACGGGACTTAGCCCCCATCGACAAACAGCTACACACCATCGAAGTAAAATATCAAAACAAACGCCAACAAGTGGTCGATACTTACACAAAACAACGCAATGCAGCACAAAAGTTGCGGGACTCTAAAACCAACACCTTACAAGGTATGGAACAAAAATATTATCAAGACAAAAATACACTGACACAGCAATATAACACGCAAATAGACACCCTTAAAAAGCAACAGGGAAATATTGCATTGCAAAAACAACAACAATATCAAAATAAATTAACCCAAAAACAACAGGAAAGAGAACAGCTAAAAGACACTTTTAACAACGACAAAAATACCCTAAATAAAACCTATGCCGCCAAAATTGCCAAAGCAGAAAAAGCCGTCGAATCGGCAAACTTCTTTAACAAAGATAGCCGCAAAATAGCACTGGTGACCCTAACACAAGAAAAAGACAGCAAACAAACCGCATTGCAACAGCGATATGACCAAGATATGCACAATATCGACAGCGAAATAACACAATTGGAAAATGCCATCAATAAAATCCGTGACAACAATAGCGATATTTGGCTTGGCAATAGCGATGTGCAAAAAATAGAACAGATAAAACAAACACAAATATCCAAACTAGACAGCGAATATACCGCCAAAGTACAGGCTTTAAAAATCGAAATTGCCGATCTCGATACCTATGTTCAAGGATTGGGTCAAAAACAGCAAACCGATTTAACAAAAGTCAAAATGCAGCCCACAGATAAATTGCAACAACAACGCACAGGCGTATTAGGGGAATACAAGTCAAAATTACAACAAGTAGACAATAAAATGGACAATGTCCGTGATAAAAACAAGCAAATACAACAAACCATCACCGCACTAAGGGCAGAAAAAACAGCACTGCAAAACAAAGTGGCAGAAATGGGATACCAACTGCAAATATACACCATATCCCGCTCTGTTTACAAGTGGATCGACAGTACAAAAAAGAACGCATACTTCGTCCCCCGGGAGCACATGGACAAAATCGCCTCGATCTGGTTTATGACCTTGTCGATAGTAGCAGCAATATTGGGAAGTGTCCTATATCTGGCATACCTAGTCAGCAGATACGCCCCAAAACGCACCTTAACCCGATGGCGGTAATGCACAAGTTTTGTTATATAGCACATGGCATGTAAAATGAATATGTATTGTAATTATAGTACACTCATGGTATAATGTGCACATTGCATTTTAGTATACGATAACCAAAGGGTATGTTATGGACGCTGAAAAGGTGACTTTAGCCGTCATACAAAACAAAATGGCAAATGCCATGTCGAGCATAGAAGATATTGTTAAGGTTCCTGTCATTTCATATGATGGCACCGTTACCTATGGCATAGACGCAACATTTTTGAGATGCTTAGAATTGGTAAAAAACCGGGATAAAAAAATGGCTCTGTTGCGGTTTTACTGCGTACTCCCGGCGGATCTCCCGAAGGTGCAGAAAAGTTTGTCAATGCCATCCGTTATCATTTTGATGATGTGACTTTTGTCATCGATGAATATGCAATGTCCGCTGGCACTATGATTGCCCTATCTGGTAATAGTATCATGATGCACTATGCGGCAACATTAGGTCCCATAGACCCACAGGTCTTGAACCACCAAGGGAAATATGTGCCTGCAACAGGGTATTTACATCAATACCAAAAATTACTAGAAAAGGCTGAATCTGGATTCGAATTAAGTGAAGCAGATATAATGATTTTACAGTCTTTTGATGCCGCCACATTGTCGCTATATGAAAGTGCTATACAATTGGCAACGGACTTGGTTACAGAATGGCTGGAAAAATATAAATTTAAATATTGGAATACGAAACAAGATAAAGGGCAAAGGGCAAAACAAATCGCCGCTCAGCTAAGTGATTTTAAACGGTGGCACTCACATAGTCGCCCATTGGGATTAACGCATTTGAATCAATTACAGATTCAAATTGTAGACTATTCTAACAAGCAAGAATTTAGTCTGTTACACCAAAATATTACAGAGTATCGCAATTTGGCACAACAAATACCAAAGTATGCGGACTCCCATTGTTTTAGTTTTAGTAAAGATTTAATACAATCCAACACATAAAGGAGAAATAGTATGACAACGAATATCGAAAAAAATCATAGGGATATGCTTAAAAAATATAAGCCAAGTAAAAAAAATCTCACCATTTTAGAAAAGCTAGAAAGGATGGAAAAGAGAGGGCTTATTAAAAAACCCGGCTATAATGAGGTACCGTTTAATCACAAAACTATATGATTTATTTCGCCCCTGTCCCCCCTATAAGGGGTCAGGGGTTGCCCCATACATCGCCTACTTGTACAGTTGTGCCGTTTAGAAAATCTTCGGTCGCTACTGGTTTTTTGCCTTGTTTTTGCAGGGTTTGTATGTCGAGGGTTGTGCCGTTGCCACAGGCAATTTGCAACGGGTTTACGGATACCACACTGCCTATGGGGGTTGTGTGGGGTGTATGGGAGGTGTTGGATATTTTAGCGGCAATAATTTTTACCACTTGGCTGTCGATGGTGGTTTGGGTGCCTAGTGTGCCGTGTAAGGCACGGATTTTGTTGTAAATGTCCGTCGCTGGTTGCTGCCAATCGATAAGCGATTCGGATTTTTGTAGTTTGTGGGCGTAGGTGATACCTTGTGTTGGTTGCGGGGTTGGTTGCCACTGTGCCATATTTTTTAAGTCTTGCACTATCGCTTGTGCGGTTACTTTGGATAATATGTGGTGCAGTTCGATACTGTGCATATGGGGCGGTATGTCGACCTTGTGGGTACTGATTATATCGCCGCTGTCTAGTCCCGCATCCATGTGCATGATACAGACACCTGTTTCGCTGTCACCTGCTTCGATTGCCCTTTGAATGGGGGCTGCCCCACGCCAGCGGGGCAATAGGGACGCATGCCCATTGATACAGCCATATTTTGGAATATCGAGAACCGCTTGTGGTAAAATAATACCATACGCCACCACCACCAATATATCCAAATGCCATGTTTTTAGAGTGTCGATGTCCGAGTCGTTTTTAAAATGCACGGGGTGCAACACGGGAATACCCAATGTGTCCGCCGTAGCATGCACGGGGCATGGCGTGAACCGTTGTCCCCTGCCCTTGCGGCGGGGCGGTTGGGTATATACAACGGGGACGACAAACCCGGCATGTACCAACGCTTGCAATGTGGCGACAGCGTATGCAGGACTGCCCATAAAACCTACACGCATGGGGGTTATTCCTTATTTAGGCGTTTGAATTTTTCGACTTTTTTTAGTGCCATATCCCGTTTGAGTTTTGATAAATAATCGATAAACAGCACACCGTTAAGGTGGTCGACCTCATGTTGAATACAGGTCGCCAGCACCCCCCCAGTGGTCATTTCACAAAGCGTGCCATTTTCATCCCAATACTTGACAGTCACCTCAGCCGGACGGGTGATGTCCGCCTTAGCGGTGGGAATCGATAAACACCCTTCTTGTGCCGTGCTTGTGTGTTCGGATGTCCAAGTAATTTCTGGATTGATCATTTTATATACCACAGGATCCTCGTCTTCCTCTGTACAATCCATCACCGCCAAGCGGTGCAATAGCCCCACCTGATTCGCCGCCAGCCCGATACCGCCTTGTGCATACATCACCCGCACCATCTCATCCAAATAATACCGCATCTCATCGGTAACTTCCGCCACAGGTGCCGCCACCTGCGAAAGTACCGAATCGGGCACATAGACAATCGACAATTTTTCAAATGGGCTTGACATAATAAGCGGTCTCCTTTTAATATATACACAGTAAGGGAATGTAATACTTTATTTTCAAAAGGTCAATTATTATGGAATTTTTTTCGTTAATTATTTTTTTTGTAGGGGCTGTTATCGGCGGTGGCATTGTGTTTTTAATCCGTAAAGCCCAAACAGTGGACACAAGCAGTTTCACCGACAAAATCGCCGAACTAAACCGAGAAAATAAAGATTTAATTGAAGAAAAAGGACACTTAACCGCTAGTTTAGAACAACAAGAAAAGTGGGAACAAAAAATAACCAATGCAGTAAAAAATATCAGCACAGAATCTAATCGAGATCTTGTAACCCAATTATTAGAAACACACAATCGACAAGCAGAAGCAAATCGCACACAAAATAAACAAGACTTTGAAGCAAAAGAAAGAGTATTTTACGGTAATCTCAAAGACCTTACAGCGGCTATTGGTGCCCTAAAATCAGATGTGGAAAGAAATCAAGAACTGGGCGAAACCCTAAAAAATGCTTTCTCATCATCTGCCAATATTGGTAGTGCCACAGAAACCATTCTTGAAAACACTCTAGAAAATTTTAAATTTCGCAAAGGCATCGACTTTTTCACCCAATTTACCACCGCCAATTTAAGGGCAGATGCCATTGTTATACTGCCCGATGAAAATGCATTGGTTATCGATTCAAAAGCCAGTAAATTCATATACGAATTAGCGACAGCAGAACAACAAAACGACCCTACCGCCGCCAAAGAAGCAAACGAAAATTTAAAAAGAAGTATGAATCAACATTTAAGGACACTTGGGAGCAAGGAGTATACAACCGAAGTGCAAAAAGAATTAAAAATCCAACAACATACTTCTATTTTACGGGAAAATATCCCAACCATTATGTTTTTGCCAAACGAATCAGCAGTAGAGAAAATTCAAGACGCAGACCCCAATTTTCAACGCAAGGCATCGGAAAAAGGTATTTTTGTTTGCGGTCCTACTGGCTTATGGATAGCCATTGGTATTGCCAAGCAAAAAGTAGAGTTGCACAAAAAAATCAAAAACTATGAAGATATTGAAAAATTTACTGCGTCTGTCCTAAAAAATGTACAAAAAATATTTAAGGATACTACCGAAATACAAGCAGGGCTAGCCCGTGCCCAGAAAGGTTACAATGGAGTTATTACAACCCTAAATAGAAATATCCCTGAACGGGTTAGAGAAATGGAAAAATTGGGTATTCCTGAACACAAGGGTATCAACGATTTAGAGCAAATCGAAGTCAAAGAATAAAAAATCGCAACACCCCGTGCCAATTTTTTGTTTCACACCCCTACCCCATTTTAGGCATGGTTTTTATTAAGGTATCGACCACGCTTGGATCGGTTAAGGTCGATACATCGCCGAAGTCTTCGCAATCTTGATTGGCAATTTTTCTTAAAATCCGCCTCATGATTTTACCCGAACGGGTTTTCGGTAAGGCGGGGGTAAAGTGGACAAAGTCCAGATTGGCGATGGGACCGATTTTTTCCCGTACCATAGCGTTTACATCTTTTTGCAGCTGTTCACTCACCTTAACGCCGTCTTTGACGATACAAAACGCATATACGCCCTCGCCTTTAATGGGGTGGTGGTATCCTACTACGGCACTTTCGGCGATGTCTTCGTGTTCGTCGATAGCGTCTTCGATTTCGGCTGTTCCCAATCGGTGTCCCGATACATTGAGTACATCGTCCATCCGTCCAGTGATACGGATATATCCGTCCGCATCCCGCACCGCCCCATCGCCGGTGAAGTAATAGCCGTCGATTTCAGAAAAATAGGTGTCGAGGAATCGCTGTTGGTTGTTGTAAATCGTACGGGCTTGTCCGGGCCATGAATCCCGCATACAGAACCGTCCGTTGCCTTCGCCGATAACCTCGTTGCCCGCTTCGTCAAAAATAGCCGGTTGCACGCCAAAGAACGGAAAACTTGCCTTACTAGGTTTCATATCCCACAGGTACGGCACCGGTGCCATTAACACGCCGCCGGTTTCTGTTTGCCACCATGTATCGACAATGGGGCATCGCTTATGCCCGACCACATCAAAGTACCACTCCCACGCCTCCACATTGATAGGCTCGCCCACCGATCCTAAAATCCGCAAGCTGTGCCGCTGGGTGCTGTCGAGATACGAATCGCCCATCGCCAACAACGCTCGAATAGCGGTGGGGGCGGTGTAGAATATATGCACCTTGTGCGTATCGACAATTTGCCAAAATCTGGACGCATCTGGGTATGTAGGCACGCCGGAAAATACCAGCGTATTCGCCCCCGCACTTAACGGACCATAGACAATATACGAATGCCCAGTAATCCACCCCACATCAGCGGTACACCAATACACTTCTCCTTGCCGATAATCGAACAAAGTTTCAAAAGTGAGGTTCGCATACACCATATACCCACCGGTGGTATGTACCAAGCCCTTTGGCGATCCGGTCGACCCCGAAGTATACAAAATAAACAACGGATGTTCCGCCCCTACGGGCTCACAGGGGCAATCAGCGGTAACAGCTGTGGCAACTTGGCTGTACACAACATCTTTTTCCCCTGTATGCACCGGGGTATCGCCAATGTCAACAACCAATACATGTGCCACTTGTGGACAGGCGGCAATCGCCTTATCCACATTGTCTTTCAGGGGAACGAATTTACCGCCTCTGCGAGCCTCATCAGCGGTAATAACACATTTCGAATGGCAATCGTTAATACGGTTTGCCAAGCTGTCGGCACTAAAACCGCCAAATACCACACTGTGTACCGCCCCGATTCTGGCACAAGCCAGCATAGCAAACACCGCCTGCGGCACCATAGGCATATAAATCGTCACCACATCGCCCTTGCCAACACCCAAGTGTTTTAACACATTGGCAAAGGTGGCAACCTCTGTTTTTAAGTCCTTATATGTATATGTTCGATAGACACCGGGAGTATCGTCTTGCCAAGTGATAGCGATATTGTCCGGAGTGGTATCTGCGTGTCTGTCCACACAGTTATAACAGGCATTTAACACCCCATCTTCGAACCACTTAATGGCAAAACTATCTTTATTATAATCCGTGTGCTTTATCTTAGTGGGGAATGTATGCCAATCGATACGCTTTGCCATTTGTGCCCAAAACACATCCGGCTGTTGTATCGATTGCGTATACAGATCATCAAACTGTCGACGGGTATAGGCATGGTGCGTACCTGCAACAGAAATACGGGTTTCACTATCCAGCGTTTTATCAATCATTTTCGGGTTCTCTCCTTACAGTTTACACAATGTTTATTTTATCTATTGCATAATAGGCGACTAAAGAAAAAAAGTCAATATGGGATAGCAATATTATAATATACTATTAAACAGCCTGTGTTTGTTGATACGCAGGACTCCATACGCCCAATTGTGTCAGTTTTTCCCAAGTTTTTCCGTCGATAGCAACGCCTTGTAGCATGGCACTGTTAAACCGTTTCGAAAACACATCAGTAGTCAGCACATTTTTAGCAGTTTTTGGTACCTGTGGCGACGATACTTGTTTCGAAAACGACACTTCCACATCCCCGGTTTGCATACGATCGGCGACTGTGTAAATACAGGGAAAATCTTGGTAACGGGGGGTGTGTATGACCATACAGTCCGCTTGCCGTCCACATATTGCCCGCACATCGTATCCTTGATTGGCGATATAGCTCAGCTCCGAACACAGCATCAGCCGATCCGTAGTGTTTCGAATATGCACTGTCGCCCTAGTGTTACGCACCAACGATTTTGTAATTTGTGGCAACACATCAACAATATAGTACAATATACTTTTACCGTGAAAATCCGCACATATGTGCGACTGGCTTTCAGATACCTGTATGTGTACAGGAGGTACAGCACACGCCCCATCTGCACACATACGGGCGACAAAACCCTTGACACCTGCGTACCCCAGCATGTCTAAATGCAATATCATTCTTGGCACTCGACTGCCATCGAGCCCTGTGGCAACACACGCTTTTGTTACGGCGGATAAAACATCCCTGTATGATCTCAGCACAGATTCCCCCTTTCCCCCTTTTTATTTGTATGACCTGCCTATCGTATATTATGTTTATAAATCAAGTACATAAAAGCACACTTGCGTACTGGTACAATACTATAGTTTTGGCAAAAAATACAGTTTTTTCTAACTTTAATGGTAACTATTTAGGTACAATGTTGCGTTTTATAATCGGCGTCCACACTTTAAACAGTATATCTGTTGCCATAGGCATAACGCCATTTACCCATATACCGATTCGCTCCACCGCCCCAAAATACAAGCGTTTTTTATCGGATTTTATGGCTTTTACAATATGTCGGGCGATATATTCTGGGCTGTCCGCCCCTGCCATCATGGCTTTGAGAATGTGTTTTATATTGGCGTCCATAGTATCGCTTTTGATGGTGCGAGGGGCGACCAACAGTACAGATACAAGGGTTTTATCATACTCACGACTAAGCCCTTGACACAAGCCTTTTAGTCCGAACTTTGTCGCCCCATAGACGCCAAAAAACGGCATTGCCATATCCGCCCCTACCGATGCTATGGGGACAATTTTTATCGGGCGGTTATGTGCCAGAGCGGTTTTTATTGCCTGCTGCCCAATTTGCACACCTGCGGTCAGGTTTATGTCGACGGTTTCTTGTATAGCGTCAAAATCGGTATTTTCAAACGGTTCGATAGCCAAAATCCCCGCACAATGCACCACTATATCGACGGGATTTTTGGCAATATAGGCACATACTTTTTTGCGGTCTTTGTTAGCGGATAAATCGGCGATGAAGGGCGTTACTTTATGTTGGGATTGCATTTCGGACAACGCTTGTGCGTTACGACCAACAACGGTTATAGTATCCGTATAGGGCGACAACAGACGAATCAGGGCGGTACCTAATACTCCCGTACCGCCGGTTATCAAAATATGGGTGTTGTTAATATCCATACAAAACCTACTCAGCAATATCGACGACGATTTTTTTACCCTTGTGCTGCCCCGATTGCAAGCACGCATGGGCATCGCCTAAAGTGGCAAGGGTAAACCGTTGCGTATGAATGGCGGGTTTTAATGTGCCTTGTTCGACCCACTTAGCGATTTCTGTAAGCATTTGTGCCACTTTGGGGCGGTGTTCGGGGTTTGCCATACTCGCCCGTAAAAACACAAACGATAAAGTCAGATTTTTCATGTGCATCAGCCCCAAGTTATGATCGCTTCGTCCGGCAATACCAACGATTGTGCCGTACGCCCGTGCCATTTGAAACGCATCGTCCAGCGACTCTGTGCCAACCGTATTAAAGATTTTATCGAATCCCCCCCGTTGCTCAGCATAGGCGAATGGGTCCTGAGTGGTGCGGTTAATGGCGATTGCCCCTATATCTGTAAGCAGGCGGGCTTTTGCGTCATCGCTGGTGATACCGACAACCTTTGCCCCTTTGGCAATGGCGATTTGGGTTGCCATGTACCCCACCCCGCCGGTTGCCGATTGCACACACAAAGTGTCATCGGGTTTTACATCCAACCGTTGCAACGCATGCACAGCGGTTAACGCCACCAACGGTATCACCGCACAGTCGTTTAAAGCGATATTTTTCGGGGCATGGGCAATCAATCGAGCATCGACCACAGCGTATTCGGCGGCAACCCCAGTGCCGCCGCCCCATGCACCACAACACCCATATACCGCATCGCCGACAGCAAACGACTCGACCCCGTCGCCTAAGGTGACAATTTCACCGGCAAAATCACTGTGTAGCACCATAGGCAACGCCCCACCCAACAGCCCAGCACGGATTTTTGTGTCGATAGGATTAACCGAAGTCGCCCGCATCTTGAGCAACACCTGATTTTCTGAAGGCTGTGGTATGTCCATATCGACCATATGCAACACAGAAGTATCACCAAATTGCTTTATCATTTGTGCTTTCATAACCATATCTCCTTTATAATAATTGCCTGTCCCCACTATAATACGAATCTCGTCCCCTGTAAAGGGGGGATTTAAAAAGGCAACTGTCGACTTTTTAGACTTTATTTTTTGTGTAATATCCGCATTAGAGTACCTTAAAAATTCAATATAAAACTGTCCGAGAATATCATAATATCTGTATGTCCATACATAGTTGTTAATATTTTCATCGATAGTATCTATATAATCTTTGAGGGATTTGTTACCGGGTTCCGGCTTTATTAACCCATTATCGGTTTGTAAAAATTGATAATTTTGCATCATCATATCAATTTTGTCTGTTTGGATACCCGAAGTTTCAAGTTGCTTTTTAATGGTCGTTACTAATGCCCCCCCCCCCCCCCCTACTCTTCCTCCGTGCCAAAGATACGGTCGCCTGCATCGCCTAGTCCGGGAACTATATATTTTTGGGCGTTTAGTTTTTCGTCGACTGCCGCTGCCACAATGTGGACATCTGGGTAGGTGGATTGTAACGCTTGTACCCCCTCTGGGGCAGCGATTAGGGCGGTAAAGGTGATACTGAGCGGCTTGTATTGTTTTATCTGTGCGATAGCACTAACGGCACTGCCCCCCGTTGCCAACATGGGATCGACGACTATCACATGCCGCTGCCGCATACGGTTTGGCAATTTACAATAATAACGATGGGCTCGAGCGGTCGATTCGTCCCGTTCCATGCCAATAAAACCCACCCGAGCATTAGGGATAATATCCAAAAACCCGTCGAGCAACCCATTGCCCGCCCGCAAAATAGAAATAACCGCCACCTTTTTGCCTTGAATCTTTTTGCCCGTAGTGGTGCATACGGGCGTGTCTATCAACACCGATTCCACAGGCAAATGCCGGGTACTTTCATACACAAGCAACGGGGTTATTTCATGCAACAGCTGACGAAACAACACACTTGGCGTATTTTTGCTGCGTAACATAGCCATTTTGTGATGCACAAGCGGGTGATTTAAAACAGTGATATTTTTCATATAATACACAACTCCTTATAATACGGGGTTTATACACACAACATATAGCATATTTTACGGGGCAATGCTAAATTATAAAATCCCCAAATCACGAAACAGCACTACCATATCGCTGGGAATACCGTTCGTGTCTGTATGTTGGAGGTCGGCTGGGGTATCGTTGGGTTTTAAATATCGCCACCCTTGAAATGGGCGACAGGCGTATGGCACAGTGGCAACGATATGGGCGTCTAGTAATATTTTGGTGCGGGTACGACCCGAATCGTCGATCCATTCGCCAAAGCCTACAACTTTTTGGCGGGCGGACATTTTGCCCTTGATAATCCAATACAGCGACCCGTGTTGAATCAGCTGTGCCGCCTGTTTCGGTTTGTGGGTGGTATACGCACACACCATATCCGCCCCTTGTGATGCCCGCATGTGCATCCTGTGTTGTAACTCTGCAAGCGATTCAACACCAACGCATAATTTTTTAATGTGTATAGTCATACCGTTAAAATACATATAAAACATAAAAATGCAATATATAAAAAAATATAGAATGACAACTTATGGTATGTGCCATACGGCATATTTAAGCAATATGGCACACAAAAAACTGTCACCACATTAAAAATATTGCAATATGTAAACATTATATGGTATTTTAACTAGAAGAGTCCAAACATGTTAAGCGTGCGTTTATTTATAGAGTCGGTAATTTACACTGCCACTAGTGATGGGGTCGGCGTCTACATCGTCCATTCGGGGGACGCCGAGCGGGGCGATGTGTTCGTAAAAACCGCAAGCGAACATGGCGGGTTTTGTATCCACCACCGTGCCTATGATTTTATAAGCGACACTTACGCATGGAACGCCACCCCTTACCAAGACGAAAAGTCCGCAGACGATGCCTTGTCCCAACACCACCAACAGGACAGCGATTGCTGGTGCATAGATATACACAGTACAAAAAACTATTTTGCCGATGTTTTATAACGAGTCTTTAGCTGATGGGGGTCATGCCCCCCGTATCAAACGCCTCTGGCGTTCTGCTTTGCGGCGGCACCCCCACTGTGTACGAATATGCGTTTCATGGTTTCGTACAGTTTTTCGTCCAGTTCGTAAAAAGGTATTGCCTTTTGTGCCTTGATATTGTTTGCAAGAAACGCCATGTCGTATGTAGTGGTGTATTTTACTCTGTATTTTAATGGCACCGCTTGGGGGGTATCAAACACCGATACCCAACGGGGGGTTGTGGTTTGTGCGGGCGGTTGATATATCGCCTGCATGTCGATACCCCGTAAGTGGGCGTATATGCCGGTGGTGAAAATACTGTCGGTACTGCTGTGTAATCCGCTACTTGTGGTGGCTATGACGCTACTGCCTAACAGTATGGCACTGGCACCTAGTAGTATTGTGCCGGTGTTGGCACTATTGCCACCGCTATTGCTGAGTGTTAATGTGGATTTTGTCTTGCTGCGGCTACCGTCATAACTCGATCTGGATTGTCTGCTATCACGGGCTCTGTACAAAATACCTGATTTATATTTTGCGTCATCGCCATCAGCAGCTGTGGTGGGATTGGCTTGGAAATCGCCCTTTGCAGGGTCGTATGTCACAGTATTCTTGCTAAAATCGTAGTGTATATTATTGAGATGCGTACTCGCAAGGGATTTTGTCCATATTAAGAACCGTCCTTTGTCACCATTGCTATCAACTATTTTTAGGGCATACCTGTCCGAATTGTTGGTAAATTTCTCTGCTGCTAGTTCAATAACCACATCGCCTTTATCATAGTCGCCTATGGCGGTTATTTGCCCGCCGCTGCGAATGACAATTTCCGCATCGTTATTGGCATCCGCTGTGCCTAAGTGGACAATGCTGACCCGTTTACCGTCTGCTTTCCACACAGTGATTTTGCCGGTTTGTTTTTTGTTAGCTGCTGCACTGCTTTTACCGGTGTGCATCTTGATAAGCAAATCGCCACTGCCGCCGGATACGGTTTTGCCTGAGGCAACGGTGATTTCGGCTTTGCCTGTGTCTCTGTCGCTGAGAGCAAAACTGCTATCGCTGGCGTCATTGGCTCTCAACACCAGTCCGCCATTGATTTTTACATCGCTGTTAATGGTAATCGACCGCCCGGCGATTAAGGTCAATTTCCCTGTACCTGCCGTAGTGATTACGGCATCATCGACTGTAATATCGTTGCTGGCGGCAATATATACATTGGCACCTGTTTTTAGTTTTTCTATAATTGGCGATACGGTATCTTTTAACAGCTTATATAAGTACACAGCCCCTTCGTTATTGTATTTTTTACCATTGGCACGGGAGGCTCCGACCACTAGGTTACTGCCATCACCCGTTAAGGCAACTGCGGATCCAAACCTAGTATCCGCCGTTAAGGAAACACCATTGCCATCGTTTATTTTAAAGCGTTGGTCGACTGTATTTCCCCATGTGGCACCACCTACATTAAATACATATACAGCACCGGTATTCCACTTATGCTGTGTGTTCTCGCCCCAAGCACCGACTGCTAATCCACTGCCGTCACCACTTAAAGCAACGCTGGAGCCAAAGTAATCGTAGTACGACAGGGAGACACCGGCACCATCCCCGATGGTGTTTCGCAATGATAGGCGTGTTCCCCAGCCTGCATGCAAAGCTGCACCCACAGTAAACAGGTATACTCTGCCTTTATATCCGTCCCGTCCTAAGGCACCGACTGCCAGCTTCGATCCGTCATTGCTGAGTGCCACCGCTTCGCCAAATTGTTCGCCAGACTGTAGCCCTAGCAATTGCACACCCCCCACCCAATCTAAATGCCCGTATGTTGCGGACAATCGGAAAGCATTGTTGTTGGCAATAGTGTATAATTTAACAACCCCCTTATTGGATCCTTTGCTACTGTCATAAGGGACACCGATGGCTACTTTAGTGCCATCGCCGCTGATAGCAACCGATTCGCCGAAGTGTCCATTGTTTGAGGACGCTACTTTGCTGAGTTGTGCCACATCCATACCCCATGAACTGCCGCCGACACGGAACAAATACGCCGCTCCATAATTGTTGCCTTTGGTATCGTCATAGGGGGCACCGACCAGCAGGCGGCTACCATCCTTACTTAGGGCAACGCCAGCACCAAAGCGGTCGATATTATTTAGCGATACGCCGTTGCCGTGGGCGATTTTTGCCGTGTAATAGACATTTTCGCCAAAATTGTCACCACCGCTCAGCTCGAACAGATACACCGCCCCCCGATTGGTGCCGCCGGTATCGTTAAACTCCGCCCCAACCGCCATTTTTGTCCCGTCATCGCTGAGGGCAACATCGGTACCAAACCCTTCGTTATAGGTAAGGGATAGATTTTGTTTTTCAAATACTTTATTCGTTTGGCGAATCGTAAGGGTGCCATCATGGGTGGCGGATGCTTTGTTCGTTTGGCTAACTTTCTTGCCCCATGTGGCACCAAAACCGCCAATAGTGTACAGATACACCGCCCCTCGTTCTGCATATCGATGACTACCCCCATCGTCATCATATACAGCCCCGACAGCCAACTGTGTCCCATTAGTACTCAATGATACGCTACTACCAAAACTATCATGATCATCCAAAGCAATAGTGCCAGATGATAGAGGTGCCCCATGCGAAAGTTTTACCGCTTGCGTTATCGTACTGCCCCAAGTGGATCCACCGACAATGTACAGATATACCGCCCCTCGTGAAGCCCCCCCATCGCCATCCGACTTAGCCCCGACAGCCAACTGTGTCCCATCACCGCTTAACGATACACTACTACCAAAATCATCACTATCATCCAAAGTAACTGTGCCAGATGATAGAGATGCCCCATGCGAAAGTTTTACCGCCTGCGTTACTGTATTACCCCATGCGACACCAGAACCACCGACAGTATACAGATACACCGCCCCTCGATCACTCCAAGCACTACTCCCCCCATCGTCATCAGCCTTAGCCCCGACAGCCAATTTCGTTCCATCACCGCTTAACGATACACCCCAACCAAAATAATCATAATCATCCAAAGAAACAGTGCCGGATGTTAGAGATGTCCCATCAGAAAGTTTTACCGCTTGTGTCACCTTACTGCCCCATGTGGCACCAGATGCACCGGATGTACCAATAGTATACAAATACACCGCCCCTCGGTTACTCCCCCCATCGTCATCAAGCCTAGCCCCGACAGCCAACTTTGTCCCATCACCGCTTAACGATACACTACTACCAAACCAATCAGCAATATCTAAAGAAACAGTGCCGGATGTTAAAGACGCTCCATCAGAAAGTTTTACCGCTTGTGTCACCTTACTACCCCATGTGGCACCAGATGCACCGGATGTGCCAATAGTGTACAAATACACCGCCCCTTGGTTAATCCCCCCATCGTCATCATTGGGAGTCCCGACAGCCAACCTCGTCCCGTCACTGTTTAACGATACACTACTACCAAACCGATCTTGGTCATCCAAAGCAACAGTGCCAGAGGATAGAGATGCTCCATGCGAAAGTTTTACCACTTGTGTTACTGTACTACCCCATGTGGCACCAGAACTGCCGATAGTGTACAGATACACCGCCCCTCGACCAGTACCCCCATCATCATCCCCATACGCCCCGACAGCCAACTTCGTCCCATCACCGCTTAACGATACACTACTACCAAAATAATCATGATTATTCAAAGCAACAGTGCCGGAGGATAGAGGTGCCCCATCAGAAAGTTTTACCGCTTGCGTTACCGTACTGCCCCAAGTGGCACCAGAACCACCGACCATATACAGATACACCGCCCCTCGATCCTTACCCCCATCGTCATCATACACAGCTCCAACAGCCAACTGCGTCCCATCACCGCTTAACGATACACTACTACCAAAACCATCGCCAACATCCAAAGAAACACTAGCATGGCTATCAGAAAGTTTTACCGCTTGCGTTACTGTACTGCCCCATGTGGCACCAGAACCGCCAACAGTATACAAATACACCGCCCCTCGATTACTCCAATCTACTCCCCCATCGTCATCACCTCCAGCCCCGACAGCCAACTTCGTCCCATCACTGCTTAACGATACACTACTACCAAAACGATCATAATGATCCAAAGAAACACTAGCATGGCTATCAGAAAGTTTTGCCGCTTGCGTTACCTTACTGCCCCATGTGGCACCACCGACAGTGTACAGATACACCGCCCCTCGTTCTGCCCAGTCACCACTACCCCCATCGTCATCACCAATAGCCCCGACCGCCAACTGCGTCCCATCACCGCTTAATGATACACTCCAACCAAACCAATCAAAATGATCCAAAGAAACACTAGCATGGCTATCAGAAAGTTTTGCCGCTTGTGTTACCTTACTGCCCCATGTGGCACCAGCTGCACCAGATGTGCCAACAGTGTACAGATACACCGCCCCTCGCTCATACCCCCCATCGTCATCAAAAGCAGCCCCAACAGCCAACTTCGTCCCATCATGGCTTAACGATACACCCCTACCAAACCAATCCCTATTATTCAAAGCAACAGTGCCGGATGATAGAGATGCCCCATCAGAAAGTTTTACCGCTTGCGTTACCGTACTGCCCCATGTGGCACCAGAACCGCCAACAGCGTACAGGTACACCGCCCCTCGATTCTTACCCCCATCGTCATCATTGGGAGTCCCGACAGCCAACTTCGTCCCATCACCGCTTAACGATACACTACTACCAAAATAATCCCATTTATCCAAAGAAATAGTGCCAGATGATAAAGATGCCCCATGCGAAAGTTTTACCACTTGCGTTACCGTACTGCCCCATGTGGCACCAGCTGCACCAGATGTACCGACAGTGTACAGATACACCGCCCCTCGATTTTCATTTTGAATACTACCCCCATCGTCATCATCAGAAGCCCCGACAGCTAACTTCGTCCCATCACTACTTAACGATATACTACCGCCAAAATGATCATAATCATCCAAAGAAACAGGGTCGGATGGTAGAGATACCCCATGCGAAAGTTTTATCGCTTGCGTTACCGTATTGCCCCATGCCTTATGAACAGTATATGTATATACAGTGCCTGCGTTATAGCCATTGCTATCATCGCCTGATGCTCCTATTACCAATTTGATACCATCGTCATTTAGGGCAACCGCACTGCCAAAATTATCATTCTTCGATCGGAAAACCCCGTCCACCCCATGGGCAATCTTTTTTGTGTTGGTAATTGTGCTATTGCTGTCCCATGTGACACCGCTGACCATAAACAGGTATACCGCACCAGCACCCCTTGCCCCTGTGTTATCCCCATCGGCACCTACCGCTAATTTGTTACCGTCTTTACTTAATGCAACAGCGGTGCCAAAGCGATCGTTAGCGGATAAAGAAAGCTTGCCAACGCCATCTTTAATCTGTTTTATTTGGCTTATTGTGCTACTGCTGCTCCATGTGGCACCGCCTATGGTGTATAAGTATACTGCCCCTTTGGCAGAATCCGTACCATCGGCACCTATGGCTAATTTGCCACCATCGGCACTTAAGGCAACCGCACTGCCAAAGCGATCGTTAGCGGTTAATGTCAATGCCCCGGTGCCATCTTTAATGGTATTTACTTGGCTAACTTGACTGCCGCTGTCCCATGTGTTACCGTTGATAGTAAACAGATATACCGACCCTTTGCTCGAATCACTGCCGCTAGCCCCTACCGCTAGTTTCGATCCGTCTTCGCTGAGTGCCACACCCGATCCGAATGTGTCGCCTGCACTCAACGACAAGCCCGCCGTTCCCGTACCCATTTTTTTCACTTCTGTAACCGTATCGCCCCATGTGCTACCGCCAACGGTAAACAGATATACTGCCCCTTTCGAATAATCAGCATCTTTGGCACCTACCACTAATTTTGTACCGTCCTTGTCGAATGCAACAGAACTACCGAACGCACCGCCACTAGATAACGCAAGTCGATTAATCCCATGGGCAATCTTAGCTTTTTGACTAATCGTATGCCCCCATTTGATATTGTTAGCCGCATCCGCATCCGCAACTGTAAACACATATACCGCACCTGTGTTGGATCCGCCCGTCTCATCGCCCGTAGCCCCTACCGCTAATCGCTTGCCGTCTTTGCTTAATGCAACAGAACTGCCAAAATTGTCATAAGAATGTACAGGCAGCTTGGCGGTTATATGCTTATTCGTCTTAGTGACCATACCGCCCCATGCAGCATCAGATTTTTCTACAGTAAATGTGTATATGGTACCGGCATCACTGCCGCTGGTATCATCGCCAATGGCACCTGCAACCAGCTTGGTTCCATCGCCACTTAGGGCAACAGACGCCCCAAATCTATCTTGATCTGATAACGACACCCCCGCCCCGTTGGCAATTTTAGTGATATGGGTAACATAACTCCCCCATGTAGCACCAGAATCATCCACAGCAAATAAATATACTGCCCCATCAACACCATTGGCACCAACCGCTAATCTGCTACCGTCATTGCTCAGCGATACGCTATGACCAAAATCACTATTAGCATGCAACGAAACACCAGCCCCATTGGCAATTTTGGCGGTCTTTGTAACAGTGGCACCATTCACAGTAAACAAATATACCGCCTCTTTACCATCACCATCAGCACCTACCGCTAATCTCTTACCATCGTCACTGAGTGCAACACCCGATCCGAAATAATCGTCTCCGTATAACGACAAGCCGGACAGGCTGCCGTCAATTTTCTTCGTTTGGGTAACCGTATGCCCCCATGTGCTGCCAGAGCCAGTAACAGTAAACAGATATACCGCACCTGCATTATTAAAAATGCCACGATCATCACCATTGGCACCTACCGCTAACCTCGACCCATCGCCAGTTAGGGCAACACTGGATCCGAATGCGTCCCCCGAATCCAACGACAAGCCCGCTGTGCCTGTGACGATCTTTTTTGTGTTTGTAACCGTATTGCCCCAGCGGCTGCCGCCGACACTGAATAAATGCACTGCACCCCTATAAGAATTCGTATCGCTAGCCCCTACCGCTAATTTTGTGCCGTCATTGCTTAAAGCAACCGATGACCCAAACCCATCGCTACCGCTTAGTGTAACGCCATTGCCGTTGCTGATGCGGCGGGTGTACAAAATGTCATTGCCCCAAGAACTTGTACGGGTATTTATCTCGAACAAATACACCGCACCACCGCCGCTGTATTGTTCCGCACCTACTGCTAATTTTGTGCCGTCATCACTCAACGCAACCGATGACCCAAACGCTTCACCAGCCGTTAATTGTAGTGTGTCTTGATCGTTAATTATCCGCTGTACTTTAACCGTATTGCCCCACGCATTGCCCGATAAGCCCAACAAATATACCGCCCCCCGTTTGTTGCCGCCAGTGCCGTCATCGACAGCCCCTACAACCAAGCGGGATCCATCTGGATTTAATGCCACAGAATAGCCAAATTTATCGACACTGGACAACGCAACACCTGCACCATCGGTAATGGTGTGCGTTCGGGTAATTTTACCCCCCCATGTTGCACCGCCCACAGTAAATAAATATACTGCCCCTAAATTCTGCCCGGCTGTGTCATCGTATATGGCACCTACCGCTAACTTAGTGCCATCGTCACTTAACGCCACACCACCACCAAAGAAGTCGTCTTTATTGAAACTAAGACGAGTCCCATCGTCTGTTACGCTGCCATTGCCAATTTTACTGATGTGGCTAACCCTATTGCCCCAACTGGAGCCGCCAAGCGTAAACAAATGCACCGCACCCCTGTTGCCATCCGTACCTTCAGCACCGACCGCTAACTTCGACCCGTCACCACTTAACGCCACAGAATACCCGAACGCATCATAAGCCGATAGAGAAATACCAACCGTATCACTTGCAATCCGTGCCGTACGCCGCCGATTGGGCGAAGTCCCCCAATCTTTGCCATCACCAGACAACTCGAACAATGACACAGATCCCGCACTATATACATAGTTTGCATCGCCCTTGTTACCGTTGTTGTCGTGCGACTCACCGACCGCTAATTTGGTGCCGTCATCGCTTAACGCAACGCCGGTGCCAAAATACCCATTGTTCCCGTATTCTAAATAAGAGGTGTTGGTAACGCCTTTGCCCCAATCGACAGAATAGAAGAAAATTCTCCCCCTGCCGCCCCGATAGGAAGAAACTTTTTTCACGAACGGCATACCCACAACCAGCTTAGTACCATCGGCATTAAACGCCACAGATTTCCCAAATTGCGAATTGCTCTCTTTGACATCCAGACCAGCCCCATAGGCGATTTTATATTCTTGTAATAGCGAACTGCCCCACTGAGATCCCTTGCCGCCAACAGTGAATAAATACACCGCCCCATTATCGGGTGCCCCTGTATCATCACCCCGAGCCCCGACAGCCAATTTGCTACCGTCTTCGCTGAGAGCCACAGAAGTACCAAAATTGTCATTGTCGTCCAAATCCAGTTCGAAACCTGCAAGGGGTGTGGACGACATAATGCGTTTTGCCTGTGCCAAACCGCCCGAAAACTTGCTAATCACCACATTTTTAGGGTCGAGTAAAATAACCCCATTGCCCACCTCGACCCGTTTTAAACCGAAACTGTCGACTTTTTTCTTACCCGATATTTCCACCGCTCCGCCACCAGCGGCACCGGTTGCGGTAATTTGGGCATAGTTATTGGTGGTGTGATCTGCCCATAACACAACCGTACCCCCCGTGCCCGATTCGGACGATGTATCGATGTGTACGCCCGTACCCAACGAAGTTTTGCCAGCACTGGTAAGCCCGCTGCTATCAGACCAGCGATGGACAAATAAATCCTGAGCCTTTTTGTCAAGAGAGCTGGTTTTCGGATTGTATCTCCCACCTTGAAACGCCCCGCCAATACGAATACGACCGCCCATAGTCGTACCCTTTGCCGATACACTACCAGAAAACAAGCCAACCAAACCGTTTTTGTTGGATATATCGATATACCCGCCCGTGCCATCGCTGCCATCAGCGATAAAATCGCCACTGCCGACCAGTTTATAATATTTATCGCCCGATAATCCACCGATTACAGACACACTACCGCCCTGTTTACCGCTAACATCAAACACCGCCCCACGACTGAGGCTTGCCCCGTGTTGTAACGATACCTTAATCGTTCCCCCATTGCCTGTTGCGGCAGTAGCAGATATGGGAGCAGACATATTTAACGACTGCACGGCAACATCTATAAGCCCCGCATTGCCATAATCGGCATCGGCGGTGATTCGCCCGTTGCCGGCAAGCCCCAACGAACCGCCACTAATGGATATAACACCGTCCTGCGAAGATACAGTGTTTGCAGATACAATACCGCTAATAGATATAGATTGCCGAAGAATATCAGACGCATCAGCGACAGCAATGTCGATAAAGCCGCCCCGGGATTCGATTTTGCCGCCTAAATCAAGGGTAGCAGAAACTTTATTACCGTCTGCATCTATCAGGTCTTTCCATTTGTCTGTAGGCACCTCGACCCGTAAGAAATCGTTATTGCCAAACGACATGACAATCTTTTCGCCGCCAGCAAAACCGACTGTCCCCACATGTGCCCGCACAAAACCCTCATTTTTGACCGCTCCGCCAAGCAACGCCACAAAACCGCCATCGTCGACAGAAACAGTCCCTCGATTGGCAACAACGCCATTCGAGCCGTTTTTGGTAAAGGTGTAATCGCCATTCAAAAAATCTTTGTTATCAATATCGAGAGTCGAGGCAACAAAATTGCCCGTGTCGATAACCCCATCGGCAGTAATCAGTATGCCGTTGGGATTGACCAAAAACACACTGCCATTGGCATTAATCCGCCCGGCAATATCAGAAGTAAAATCCCCCGTAACACGATTTAAGGTTGCCGAATCGCTACTGGGCTGATTAAAGTTTACCGTGTTGTCCTTACCCACAGAAAAGCTTTTCCAACTGATAATCGCTTTATCCGTGCTTTGGTCAATATTTAGAGTATCCCCCTGTTGATAAATATGGGCATTCCCATCGACCACCTCACCACCACTGGGGAGCCCTCCTGCATAAGCGAAGCCACCGGCTAACGCCCCGACAGTATATAATGAAGCCGTTATCATAAATATTTTGTTGTTGTAAATCACTTTCCTCATTGTACACCCCCTAAACTGTACCAAATAATAAACATCTTACATACCTAAACCATAAACTCTAATCTTATAAACAAGACATATACACTTATACTATAGCTTAAGAACATCCGTCAATTCTTATTTTCGATTTATTTTAAGATTCGTATTGTGTTATGTTCAAATAGACTTAAATTATAGAAAAGGCGGTCAAACGACCGCCTTATATTGTTCGGTATTTTAATTTACAGCGTCTTTTAATTTTAAGCCCTTGCCTGCTTTGAATTTAGCCGGCATAAGAGACACCACAAAATATGACTTTGCATACGAAATCGATCAGCCATACAGAGTCTTAAACCCTTGTTGTACCTTATCGATATACGCCGGATCCCGTTCCCGCCAGTATTTTGGGTTGTCCATCATTTTTTGTAGGCTTTCTTGAGTTATGGGGATACCGGCATGTCCGTTGTCTGACAGCTTGGGTTCACCGTGGGCGGTCATCATTTTATGCAAGGCTTTAACCCCTTGTACAGAGGTCGCCAAATGTACCACTGTTTCTTCGGGCAGGTTGTCCTGTGCCCATTGATACAACACGGGTTGTAAAGTTTGCCAGTCTTCGACACTGCCAAAATGTTGTGCCAATTCCATTTCCATCAGCTGGGCGTGCATATTTTGTTTTTGCTGGAAAAATTCCCCCAAATACTTGTCCGCCAAAACATAGATGGCTTGGGCTTGGGCATCAGTTAAGCCCGCCTGTTTTAGGTGGTTTTCAAATGCCGTATCCCTATCGATGGATATACCCTGCAAGTCGATGTTATATGGCGTATCCGCATCGACGGAGGGTGGGGTATCGGCACGCAGCGATTGGGACAATTTTTGTTCCAACGCTCGATACGACTTTGCCAAGTTTTCAACCTGTGCCTCGCCATCTTTCCAAAATTTATCTGGCAACCAATCGGGTTTTTGTGGCGGTTTTTCGCCCGTATCTTTGTGGGCGGTGTTTTGAAAGTCGTCTAGCACCCCCAACACACGGGCATCGCCCGGCGTTTTTTTAGGTAAATCGTCTTTTTTGTTTAGGTCGTGTTGTTGTTTATGTGTATCTGTCATAGTATTATCCTTTCATAGATGTTTGTTGTAAACTGTTATAGTGGCGGTCTGCCATCTGCCGCAGGTGTAACACCAACGCCCGTTTGCCGTTGTGGGCGATCATTGCCCTATCTGCATCGACGCTGTCCGTATCGTGTACCACAGAAGTTAAAATATTTTTGTGCAAGTACGCCCACAAGATGTGTCCTTCGGTGGTGGAAAATACCTTAAACATCGCCCGTTCCACTTCGCCCAATGGATATTCGGGCATATCCCATGGCATCAGGTTAGACACCTGCATATGTATCCCCCGCATATGTACCCCCCACATGCACATCTGGCACGGGTATATCTGGTATAGGCATTGTCCCAACGGGGGGATTTGCCTGTATCAGCGGGGCGGGTACGCCCATTTTGTCCGCTGCCCACCGCAGGGTCGCCGCCATATCCACCACTTGCTCGACCGCTTGTCCATAGGGTTGCACATGCTTTAAGAACAATTGTACTCGATTCAGCTGTTCCATCGCCGCCATGCGTTCCATAGGCGATACCACAAACGCCTGCATATGGGTTTTTTGCATCGGGCGAATCAGACCGTTTTGTTCCATCACCGCCACACTGCGATTTAACAGCGGGGTTAAGCATTCTTGGGTCAAGCGTTCGAATACCGCATTGAGCACCTGTCTTGCCCGTATAGCGTGTTCTTGCACTTCCGTTGCGGTGCGGTTGACGGTAGTGGTAAACACATCGGACAATAGCCCTTTGCGGATGCGCGATTGCAATTTGTCCAACACCATATTCGACACATTAAATTCCCCCGCACTGCGTAACGGTTGCAGTCCGCTGCTGCCCACCGCTTTTGGGATAATTGCTCCCGGTACCAAGCGAACGGTATACGGGTTTAGCACCCCGTCATCGTCTGCTTGCCATATGCCCGTAACGCTGATAGCAGCGTTTTTTAAGGTCAGTTCCACCACTTTATTAGCGGTTTTAATATCGGGTAAAGTTTTCATCACCGGCGAACGGCCATAAATAGAATCGCTGCTGCGTTGCCAGCGAAACGCCACAAATGGACAGGTGTTATAAACGCTTTTCTTAACGACCGTTTTTGTTTCATTTATGGTTTGTACCGTGTAATACCACTTGCCTTTGTGGGCAATGATAGACTCCAAAACTTCCATATCCCCTGTATCTTGTTGCCCCGTATCGGTAATGCCTTTTATATGCCCATAGCGGGCAATAAATGCCGCATGCGACAGCTGTTTTATACGGAACAAGGTATCCAACACACCGCTTTGTCCCGTGTGCGACAGCACCACAGATTCGGGGCGAACCGCCGTATACTGCACGCCAGCGGTTTTGTGTACCCCCACCCCCATATCCGTAGGGTTTTCAATCAATAGCACCCCAGTGCCGGCAACCACCACATCGACCATCGCTTGGTGTAATTCCATATGCAGGTTCGACCCCCGCAACACCGACAAAATGCGGTTTTTTACGGCTGTGGTATCGGCGGTGTCGCCTTGGTATCCGTCTTTAAAGTCGACACGCAGCCAATCTTTGTCCCGGGGAATAATTTCCCCCATCAGCACCGATGCCAATTCGTCCACTGCATCACAAGCGGTGGCATCGTAAATGGTTTTGTTATCGCCATTTTGCACTGTGGGGCAGGTAAAGTCATAACAATCCCGCCACACGGAAACCCATTTATCGTGTTCTGCTTTTGCCCGATGGTATGCAGACAAAAGGGTTTCTGGATCGTGCAAGCCGGTCGTGTGTTGTGTCGTATTGCTGTTAGACAACATATATTTTTCCTAATATAATCATGGTTAAAATCCTTTCTGGTGTAAGTATTTATACAATTGGTACGGCGTATACACCGCCCGTGCTGACATGCCCAAAATCCGCTGTACGGCTTCGACGCAAGAATATGGTCTCAGTATTGTCTTGCGGCTGATGGACGATACTTTTAAAACGCATGCGTCTTGCACTGTACAGCCCATAGCCTGAAACCCCGAACGCACTTCGTTTGCAGACATAGACGGAATAAGTGTAATTTCCGTACGGTTTAGCAACGGTTCATACACCACCCAATGGGCATCCATAGAAATGGCAACAAAACAGTGTCGGTACCCCGGTTTTAAAAATCTCAACCACCACAAAGAGGTCGAATCACAAAACATGACCAAAGCTTTACGGTGTTGCGGGGGGGTGTTTACATGGGTTTCCATATTTTATTCCTCCTATTTTATCGAAACTACAGCGGACATAGACAATCCGCATGTATCCGTATATATAGACCATAAAAGGAACATTGTCAAGAACATTTTTCGAAAAATTATTTTTTAATAAACAAATAGGGTATATATTATGGAAATAATGTGTTATTAAATTGTATGTGAGGATCTACGCTTCGATAACCATCGAGTCGTGATTGGGTTTGGTTTTTGTTTGCCATGTATCGCCTACATCTTTTATGGCTATGTCGATATTTGTTACCCGCAAGCGGATAGTTTCGCCCCCTGCCAGACCGATATACAGCCATATGGTGTTGTTGGGGGCGGGGACGGGAATTATCGATAACATGGTGTATACTCTGGCGTCTGGGCGGTGCATGTGTTGGGATTCTACGCTGATGACTTGGCTAAAGTGCAAAATAGCGTGGGTGCGAAAATAGGGACGGGACTCCCACTCCCAGACAAAACGGTTTATCACCATAACAAAAATCTGGTGTGCTTTGCGGTATTCTGTGTCCATCATGGGAAACATAGCATCTTGTACCAAGCCGGCAAGCAACGGCACATCCTCGACGCAACACGCCTGTAGGAAAATGGGGGGTGGCGATGGCACAATATCTGTATTATTTGACATATACCCGTTTAATATCGGCACCAATAGCAGACAATTTGTGCTCCAGTGCCGTATATCCCCTATCCAGATGATAAATGCGGTTAATCACCGTCCGTCCCTGTGCCACCAAGCCGGCAATCACCAAGCTGATAGACGCCCGTAAATCGGTCGCCATGACCTGTGCCCCGTGCAGGTGTTGTACCCCTGTAACCGTTGCCGTATTGCCAGTAAGAGCAATATTTGCCCCCAACCGCATCAATTCGTTTACATGCATAAAGCGGTTTTCGAAGATGGTTTCTTTAATAATACTGGTGCCTTTGGCAATGGTCGACATCGCCATAAATTGGGCCTGTAAGTCGGTGGGAAACGCCGGGTATACATCGGTGGTAATATCACAGCCCAATATGTCGTTGCCCTTAAACGACAGGCTATTTTCGTTTTCCGTAACCACAACGCCGATATTTTGCAGGGTGGCGATGGGGGCTTGTAGAATATCGGCACTGATATTTTGCAAGGTAATATCCGCCCCCATAATGCCGGCGATACAGGCAAAACTCCCCGCCTCGATGCGATCGGCAAGTACCGTATGTGCCGCCCCCCGCAACTTAGGCACCCCTTGCACGGTGATAACATTGGTACCCGCCCCAGTAATTTTTGCCCCCATGCGGTTTAAGCAATGGGCAAGGTCGACAATTTCCGGTTCTTTGGCACAGCGGCTAAAAGTACTTGTGCCATTCGCCAAAACCGCCGCCAGTAACGCATTCTCAGTCGCCCCAACGCTGACAAAGGGAAACTCATATTCGCCGCCGATAAGCCCAGTTTTTGCCGTTGCCACAATATAGCCGTCGACAATTTCAATGTCCGCCCCCAACACTTGCATAACCTTTATATGTAAATCGACCGGTCTTGCCCCGATGGCACAGCCCCCCGGCAAAGAGACTTTCGCATGCCCATACCGTCCCAGCAACGCCCCAAGCACCAACACAGACGCCCGCATCGTCCGCACCAAATCATACGGAGCGGTCGCCGAAGTAATCGCCGGTGTGTGTAAACGCATGGTACACCCATACGGGGTTACAGCTGTTTTTTGAATGTCTGTGCCGTGTCCGCCTAGCACTTTACCCAGTGTGGCAATATCGACCAAATCGGGCACATTGTGCAAAATCAGCGGCTCCGCAGTCAACAAAGACGCCACCATCAATTTTAAAGCGGCATTCTTCGCCCCCGAAATGGGAATCGTCCCCGATAAAGGTTTGCCGCCGTTAATGTGCATTTGGTACATGACGAACGCCCCTTATAACTTTGGCAAGGTAACACCTGTTTGTTTCATGTATTTACCGTTGCGGTCGTTGTATGCCACTTGGCATGGGCTGTCGCCTTTTAGGAACAAAAACTGGCACACCCCCTCATGGGCGTAAATTTTGGCGGGCAGGGGCGTGGTGTTGGAAAATTCCAAAGTCACATGCCCTTCCCAACCCGGCTCAAGCGGTGTTACATTGACTATAATACCACAGCGGGCATAAGTGGATTTCCCCAAACATATCACCAAAATATCCTTAGGAATACGAAAATATTCGACTGTGCGGGCAAGGGCAAACGAATTGGGCGGTATAATACAGGCATCTTCGTTTATCTCAACAAAGCACTCCGCAGAAAAATCTTTCGGGTCGACAATAGCGTTGTTCACATTGGTAAACACCTTAAACTCAGGGGCACAGCGGGCATCGTAGCCATAAGACGACACCCCATAAGAAATTATACCCTCCCGTCTTTGTTTACCGACAAACGGTTCAATCATACGATGTTGTTCCGCTTGTGCCACAATCCAATGATCCGGCATTATCGCCATTTCGTGTACCCCTTTAAAATCTGTATATTAAATTGCTATGTTTTACCTTTCGCATAGAATATACCATAAAAAATTGCAAAAATCACAATATTAATACAGTCGTGAATCACATTTCTTGTCCGATTTTATTTTTATAATCAATTTTAACAGGTTCAGTTGTGTACCATTCCATAAGTTTGTCTTTTTTTACAGGACGATTTCGCATTTTGCCTCTTTCATAAAAAACGCATCCTTTAAATCTGTGGATTTGACACTGGCAAATGTCGGCTACATATTGGGCTAGTTTCTTGCCCCCTTGTAACTGTTTTATCGCCTTGCTCTTTTTCTCTCTTTCGCTTTTTAATTCGACTAAAATACAATATAGCCTGTAATTTTTACGATATAGTACAATAAAATCACACAATGACGGACGATCATTGAACCAATGATCCTGCATTTTTTCTACATCCAATACACACCTATCAAATGAGTCAAAATATATTTTTTGTCGCATATCGTTTTGTCTTTCTCTTAACAAAAAAACACCCGAATTATTTGGCAAAACGGAAATAGAGTTGTTAAAATTATTTAGGTTCATCGTCTTCACCAATTTTTGATACAAGATCATCATTTATACTGTTTTGATCGATGATACTATTGTCGATGCTATCAACAGTAAATCCGTCTGTTTCTATTTTAACTTTTTCGGCTGTTGCAAGCCTGTTATTAGAATTTTTGAAAAACAATCGTGTAACATCGATGTCATCAGGATTTAGGTATATTTCTTTGCTGTAATAATCTGTATCCTGTACATTATTTGCCACAATCATGTTATTAAATTCACGCATGATATAATCGCTGTGTGTACTGATAAATAGTTTTATGCCTGCGTTTGCGATGCGTACCAATATGCGGGCTAATAAAATTTGATTGTTTGGGTGTAAATTGAGTTCTGGTTCGTCAATAAATAAGGTCATTCCCTTTGACGATGTATGACGCAAAAAGAATACAAGTTTTGCAATAGATTTTACGGTGCTAGCGGTAATATCAAGGGGCATTTTTTTTGTTTTAATTTTGTTGTGGGCGAAAAATACTTTTCCATCTCTCGATACGGATAAAGCACCATTTAAAACATCTTGTTCTATCATATCGGCAATATATGCCAATTCGCCATCGGATTGTGAAATTTGGTATAAATCGTCTGCGTATCCCAAAGAATCTCGCACAGGTAAAGTGTAGCGTTTATTTTTGCTTAATAATCTGGAAAGACTATTATCTTCGTTATCATCGTCTTTATTTGCTAATTCTAAGACCCTATCAAATGTCTCATTTCTTTTGATTGATAATTCTTTATTAAATATGTCTACTGCTCCTCGTTCCGCTGGTAAGATAAAAGATTCTGGCAATTTGTCAAAGATTTTTCTGAATACCACATAACGCAAAAAACGATTGTTATCAGGATCTTTATTTTCTGATAATATAAAATTAATATCGAGACTGTCTTTTTCTTTTTGCACCAATATTTCAGCAAGTTGAAATTTAATTTCAATATTTTTTAACAGATACTTAAAGCCCTCAATTTTTATCTCAGCCTTATCAAATATTTTTTGTGCCTCCTTGTATGCAAAAACATGGGATATAAAACTATTATCTAGCTTTGTATACTCTTTTTGAATTTCTAGTATATTAGTTATACTTATGGTATATTTATCGCCCTTTTGATTTAAATTTCTAAATATTTTATTAATGGTATTTTTAGGTTCTATAACTTCTTGAAAATGTGTTTTTTGTAGTCCATATACCGCATTGGTGAGATATGTTTTACCTACACCGTTTTCCCCTACGATTAAATTTATTTTTTTTGATAAGTCCATCTCAACCTGTTTGATAGGATCTAAATTTTTAAAACTGATTTTCATATATACGCACCATAATTTTTTATTGCATAAAAGCGATTAACACACTGAGATTATACAATAGTTATACACATTTTAAAAGTCTAATTTCGGTAACGATTGTATTATTTGTTGGGTTTCTAGGGATATGGTTATTGCCTTTTGTAGTAGGTCTAGGGGGTATTTTGGGTTTTTCATGGTTTCAATGGCGTAGTCGTTGGCGTTGTTGGTTATTTGGCTTTTTTTGTCGGTTTTTATCGCTTGTCTGTCGATTATCCACTCGATGGGGGATTTGGCGTTTACTTTGTAGGTGTATGCTTCTATTGGGATATTGCTGATGGTTATGTGTTTATTGTATATTATGGTGGTTTTGTCGGTTTGTTTGCCCTTTTTGGCGAAGTTCATTTTTTCTATATAGAAATCTTTGTCCTGCAAGCCTAGCATATCGGGGTCGCCTTTGTCGAAGGTTACGGGGTATTTTTTGGCAGATTCGTAGTTTATGTGTAGGTCGGCTAATTTTCGTCCTGCATCGGCGAAGGCTTTAAAGCTTTCGTATGATTTTACTTTTGGGATTCGGGGTAGGTCTTTAGTTAGGTTGTCATGCCATTTTTTGACATAATCGGGGTGGTGTAGTACGCCGTATATATAGTAGAAAATGTCTTTCTTTTCGGGTGTGGTGTCCCCATATGTAAAGTGTTTTTGTGCATGGTCGGTTATGCTATCATTTACAATGTAATCGCCCGCCCCTTGTTGTAATAAATTTTGTTCGGTGTTTTTTTCGTATAGATATAAGGGGAAACACTGTGAAGCCCCCAATACACCTAAATCCATCATAGTATCAGTTATAAATACACTAAAATCACCTGCACCACTCACACAAATACACCGATTAGGAAGATTGTCACCCATTGGGAATATTTTAGGAAGTTGATAAATCATATCATTTAGGTTGTTGTTAAAATATACCCATTGCTTAATAAAAGGGCGATACATAGATTCTGTGATTGACTTATGAGTAAACGCATAGGGTTTATTATTCCTAACATCCTTTAAGTTTTGTCGCCCCCAACTTATTTTTGTACTATCATAATTTACAAAATCTTTAACATTTTTTGATTTATCTGATTGCTGATAGCGGTCGCATTCGCTGTTATAAAAATCAATCATATTCTGCACATTGGTTTTTAATGTACTTTTACTACTGTTATATACCCATACATCACGATTGGTTTTTAATCCATTGGAAAAATTAGCAAATATGGCTTCTGTATCTGCTTTGCCTTTGGTGTCTTTATCTCCCATAGGGATATGTTCGTAAAAGCTGTCGTCCCGTTGGTCTATCCAATCGTTATATTTATCGGGGGTTATCTGTTGCCACCCCACTTGTCCATTTGGGGTATGGGGTTTTATTTGCGTTTTGATGCCTTGTATAGATTTAAAGTTTTTAATAATTGCTAGCTTCCGTTTTTGGTCTAAATAATCCCCAATGTCATGATAATAAATATTACCCTGTGGTTTGGCATTCGGATTTTTTACAAATATCATAATTGTTATGGGCGTTCGAGTACCTGCCCCGAAGATATTACCTTTTTCCTTTCGGCGTTGTTCACCAGAAGTACGGGCATCTCCCCTTAAATCAAATACAAACAAATTGCTATATTCGTCTGCAAGGCATTTGCGGATTCCATCAGCAGATTTTGATTTTAACCAACCCCCATTGGTAACATATCCCACAACACCGCAATCGCCAATACGATCAGATGCCCATTTTATGGCACGAACATAGGAATCATATAGGCTGTTTTTATTAGTTACAGTTGTATGTTTTGCATAGGATTGTTCGATTTTTCCATCGAGATCCGCATATTTTACATTTTGGGCGTTATCGTTAGCGGATTTTTGCCCTGCACTATATGGGGGATTGCCCATAATGACTTGAATGTCGAGAGCCTTTTGTTTTTTCCGGCGTTCTGAATTATCAGGCATTAGCTTTTGTATCATGTCTTCGGATTCGTACATCTGAAATGTATCGGTTAAGCAAATGCCCTCGAAGGGGGCGGCGTTTAGGTTGTGTCCGTTGTTTTTCATGATTTCTATATACACTTGCTCGATATTGATACCGGCTATGTAATAGGCTAGCAACACAATTTCATTACAATGGATTTCATGTTTGTATTTATATTCCAGCTGTTCGGGGGATATAAGTCCGCTTTGTAATAGCCTTGTGATAAAGGTACCGGTACCCGTAAACGGGTCGAGGATATTTACGCCTTGTTCGCCTAAATGGGTGTGGAATTCGCTTTGTAATATGTGGTTGATCGAGTGGATGATAAAATCGACAACTTCGGTAGGGGTATAGACAATGCCTAATTGGGCGGTGGTTTTTGGAAAGGCGGATTTAAAAAATTTATCGTACAGGGTGAGTATCAATTGTTGCCGTTCGGATACGGTTTTGGTGTCGGCGACCCGGTTTTTTACACTAGTGTAAAATCTGTCTAGGGTTTCGGTTTCTTTGTCTAGGGATTTGGATTGGATTCGTTTTAACACCTTGTCGAGAGCTATCGATACGGGGTTGTGTTTGGTAAAAGCGTAACCAGCAAATAACGCATCGAATACCGGTTTTGTAATAATATGTTGTGCCAACAATTCCACCGCATCAGATTCGGACACATTGGGGTTTAGGTCGTCCCTTAGCTCTTTGACAAAATCGTTAAATACGGTTTTGGCGTGGCTGTTATAGTCTAAAATATTTTGTATGCGGCGGATATGGGTTTGGGCAATATCGGCTATGTCTTTTGCCCAATCCTCCCAATAATCCCGGGTGCCACATTTGTCGACCAATTTTGCTTTAATCGCCTGTAATACGGACTGTTCCCATGCGAATTCGGATTGTTCGGGGGTGTCGCCCCCATTGTCCGTTTTGTCTGTATTCGGGGTGGTACCGTCTAAATTGTCATTGTTTTGTTTATCAGCGGACTTTTTGCGGCGGGGGTTTTTGGAGCTTGGGAATACATCGCTGGTACATATCAATTCGATTTTATCGGCAATATCGCCGCCGAATCCCATACGGTTTATTTTGCCCTCCAGCCTTTCGTCATGGGATCGCAGGGCGTTTAATACCTGCCATACCACTTTGTAGCGGTCGTTGTTGTCTAGGGCTTTGCTGGGGTCGATGCCGGCGGGTATGGCAACGGGCAAGATAATATAGCCCATTTTTTTGTTGCGGGCTTTCCGCATCACCCGCCCCACCGCTTGTACCACATCGACCTCTGATTTGCGGGGGTGTAAAAACATCACCGCATCAAGGGTCGGCACATCAACCCCCTCCGATAAACAACGGACATTCGACAAAATGCGACAAATGTCCGTATCCGTGTTGTCCTGTAACCAATTTAGGGCTTTTTTGCGGTTGTCCGCATCACAGGTGCCATCGATATGATTCATTTCTACCGTAAGCGGGGTTACAGCCGTATCGCCCACCCGTTCCGCATATGCTTTGGCAATCTTGGGAAATTGTTTGGCGATGTCTTTGGACAGATCGACACCTTTGACAAAAGCAACGCCCCGCCGCATGGGGTTTGTATCGGTGATTTTATCGTCCTGTAAATCGGTTTTGCATAACGCTTTGTAACAGCCGACCAGCTTTGTCGTGTATTCGATGCCTAAGTCGTTGTCTGCGTCCGTTAATAGCTGTTGAAATTCCTTGTCGACCGCCTGTTCGGATAAGGCTAAGACAATCACCTTGTAATCGGTTAGTAAATCGTGCTGTACCGCATAGTCGAACGATACGGTGTGTATGGTGGTGCCAAACTTGACGGGGTCGCCCATGTCCGCTAATACCGCATCGGCTTGTTTTGCCTTTATTTTGACATTGTCCGTGTATACTTTGGGGGTGGCGGTCATATACAGGCGTTTTTTGGCTTGTATGTAGTCTTGGTCATGGATTTTAACGAAGTTCGACTCGGCTTTATCGTACAGGGTAACACCGGTTGTGCGGTGGGCTTCGTCACAAATAACCATATCGAATGCGGACATATTGTAATCGTTTTGGGCGTCCGATATAACCTGTATCGACTGATAGGTGGCAAATACCACATGCATCTTGTCCGCTTGTATGGCGTTTGCCCATGCAGCGACCGCATCCGCTTTGGTGGTTACGGGTATGGCAATGTTGGCGGTGCTAATATCCACTGTGTCGTTGTTTTCAGCGGCACGGCTTACTTTTTGATCGGAACATACGGATATTGCCCGTATGGGTACTTGCGTATCGTTAAACCATTCCCGAATCGTCTGTGCCATCAATGCCAGACTTGGCACCAAGTACAATACGGTTTTGCCCACACCCGCCTGTTGTTCAGCAATTTTTAAGCTGGTAAAAGTTTTGCCCGTACCACACGCCATAATTAACTTGCCACGACTGCCAGTTTTATAGTGTTGGGCGGTCTTTTCTAATACAGTCTGTTGATGCGGACGAAGGGTTTTTTTGGTGTGTTTTACCTCGTTGTTGCTTAGGTACCATTGCCAGTCGATATTGCTGGCGATAAAATCGGTTTTGCCCAGTTTTTCCACTTCGGGGTTTTGATTTTTAATCGCATCTTCAGCGTTCTTGCCCCACGCCACATCCGTAGTGTCGACAAATAAACGATGGGTAAAGGCGGCTTTGCTGGATAGGCTTAAAAAACTATCGATGTCCGGTTTTGAAATAACCGTGCTCGATTCATAAAATTTACACTGTATGGCACATATACCCCCGTCAAACCGCTCCGCTACTAAATCGATGCCGGTGTCTTGTAGCTGATAGCCGTTTTGCGATGCCCATTTGCCCCAAAAATACACCCGTTTAAAAACCGCTTTGTACTGGGCATCGTTTTCTAAAAACATCTTGGTTAAGCGTTCGAACGAATCCCCCTGTTGGCGAGTGCTGGTGGCACTTTTACGGTATGTATCTAACAATTCATTAAATGCGGTTTTATTATCCACTGTACACCTCTCTCTGTTAATGCTTTACAGTATCACGACAGGGTATATTACACCATTTTTTACAGTTTGTGAAGTTTATAAAATATAATACTTTCAAAAATCGTATATTTGCAATGCGGGGGATACGGCTTGGTTTTTATGTACATTTTAGGCGACATGCACGGGATTTTATCCAAAAGTCCCCGATATATAGTTTCTTGTTTGATCTGCGTTTGGGGTGTTAAATATTTGGCTTGTGTCGCCGTATTCTATCAATTCGCCCAAGTGAAAGAAAGCGGTTTTGTCGCTGACCCTTTGGGCTTGGCTCATCGAGTGGGTTACAATAATAATAGTAAATTTTTTGCCCAATTTTAGGATTAAATCCTCGATCTTAGCGGTGGCAATAGGGTCGAGAGCCGAACACGGTTCGTCCATTAAAATAACTTTCGGTTGTACGGCTATTGTACGGGCAATACACAGCCGTTGTTGTTGTCCGCCGGACAATTCGGTGCCTTTTGTATACAGGCGGTCTTTGACTTCGTCCCACAGCCCCACATCTTTTAGGCACTGTTTTACCAATATATCCAGCTGTCTTTTATCTTGCACCAGCCCGTGTAAACGGGGACCATATGCCACATTGTCGTAAATCGACTTTGGAAACGGGTTTGGTTTTTGAAACACCATGCCGATGCGTTTTCTCAGTCCCTCCAGCGGCACACTGCGGTGGTATACATCGTGTCCGCTGACCGATATTTGCCCGCTGATGACACAGTTTTCAATCTCGTCATTCATACGGTTAAAACAGCGTAAAAATGTCGACTTGCCACAGCCACTGGCACCGATAAACGCCGTTACGGCTTTTTCTGGAATATCCATAGTAACCCCTCGAATAGCGTGGGTATTGCCATAGTACACATTCATATCATATATTTTAATCGCCATTGGTATTGTCTCTCATCTGTTGCTATTATGATTTTCTCTCAAAGCGGGTGCGTAAGTAGGTGGCAAAGGCAATCATACTAAACACAATGCCCAACAACACCACAATAGTCGCCGAAGTTTTTTCCACAAACGCCTGTTCTGGTAAATCCGCCCACAAAAAAATCTGTACCGGCAAGGTCGACGCCGGCTGTAACAAGCCACTTGGCACATCGACAATAAACGACACCATACCAATCATCAGCAGCGGTGCAGTTTCGCCCAACGCCTGTGCCATAGCCACAATCGCCCCGGTCACAATCCCCGGTGCAGCGGCGGGTAACACATGGTGAAACACCACCTGCATACGGGTTGCCCCCATGCCTAGCCCCGCTTGTCGCAGCGAATCCGGCACCGCCCGTATAGCACTGCGAGAGGCAATCAAAATAGTCGGCAACGACATTATCGCTAGCACCAATCCCCCCACCAACGCCGCCGAACGGGGCATGCCAAATACATTTAACAACACCCCCAACCCCAACAAGCCAAACACAATACTAGGCACCGCCGCCAAGTTGTTCACAGTGGCCTCAATCAGGCTGGTAAGGCGGTTTTTCGGGGCAAATTCCTCCAAGTAAATCGCCCCCAATACGCCAAATAGCATACTCGACACCAAACACACCAACAAAGTCATCAACGACCCCATCAACGCCACCAAAATACCCGCTTGGGTGGGGTCACGGCTGTCGCCATTGGTGAAAAACCCCACATTAAAAGTGGTCTTTATCTGTTCCGTGTAACCCATCGCAGTTACCCATTGAATTTGGTCGTTTTTTAGCGGGCGGCGGTGTTCGGGGGTCTCCAGCGTGATTTTGCCCTTCACATACTGGTCGACCAAATCAGACGCCGGCACCCACACCCGTACCATCGACCCATTATATGTAAGATTTTGTCGACGAAATGTATCCAGTTCAATGGTCGCATAATCAGAAAATAACCGCCGGGCAGATTTTTTGTCCTTGCGGCTGGTGATTTGCAACCGGTCGTACAAGCCTTCGAACAATATGGCACGGGAGCTTTTTTGTGCATCCAGTACCACATCTAAGCCGATATATGTTTTTTTAAACGCCGGTACCGCACTGTATAAAATACTGCCCAACAAAAACAGTAAAAACGCAAAAATCGTATATACCGCACATTGCCCCAGCAAGCGAAACCGGTTTTGGAACCTGTATCGGCGGTCGAGACCTTTATTTTCCCAATAGTAGTTTTTCATTATTCGTACTTCTCGCTGTATTTGCGGACAATGTGCAACGCCCACATGTTTAATACCAATGTTACCACAAACAGATACACCCCCAACGCAAACGCTGACAGGGTTTTTAAACTGCTAAATTCTTGGTCGCCGGTTAAGGCGGTTACGATCTGTACCGTGATAGTGGTTAAGGCATCGAGGGGATTAAGCGACATTTTCGCCATCATACCCGCCGCCATCACCACAATCATCGTTTCCCCAATAGCCCGGGAAAACGCCAAGATAAACGCCCCGACAATGCCCGGTAACGCCGCAGGGAATACCACCCGCAACACGGTTTCTGCCTTCGTTGCCCCCAATCCATACGACCCATAGCGCAACGCATCTGGCACCGCCTGCATGGCGTCATCGACCAAGCTGGAGACAAACGGTATAATCATAAACCCCATCACCAGCCCCGCTGTTAGAGCCGATTCGGACGCCACCCGTACCCCCAGCGATTCGCCCAACCCCCGTATCAGCGGGGCAACCACCAAAATAGCAAAAAACCCATATACCACCGTTGGAATACCCGCCAAAATCTCCAGTATGGGTTTTGCCAATCGGCGAAATCTGGGGGTGGAAAATTCGGCAAAATATATAGCCGAAAACACCCCAAAAGGAATCGCTACCAACAACGCTACCCCGACAATCACCAAAGTTCCCACCAACAACGGTACCACCCCAAACGCCCCCTTGCCCGAATCGCCGCCAATACCTTCGAACTGCGGCGACCAATGGGTGCCAAACAGAAAATCAAACATCGGGTATCTGGAAAAAAACAATATCGATTCAAAAATCATCGAAAACAAAACGCCAAACGATACCACAATCGAAAACCCAGCACACATACCCATAACAACCCGCCCAACATTTTGACGGCGATGGGCGGAGGCTAGTCTAGAGTCTTTGGCGAACATGTTCATAGGTGTATCCTTGCGGATAACAGGGGGACATGCCCCCTGTTATATGGTGCATTTATTTTTTGGGTTTTAGACCCAGCACAATATCGACAACCCGCTTGCTGGTTGCCGCTGGTAAAGCGATGAGTCCCCGTTCCGCCAAATACCCATCTTCACTTACCGCATCGTATGAGGTGTATTCTCTTAAAAACTCCATCATACCGGGGATAACACCCACATGTTCCCGTTTTACATACAAGTACAAATAACGGGCAACCGGGTATTCGAAGGTCGATATGGTATCGTAATCGGGGCTGACGCCGTTAATGTCAGAGGCCTGAATAACATTGCTGTTTTCCTCCAAAAAACTGTATCCAAAAATACCAAACGCATTCGGGTTTGTGGCTAATTTGCGTACGATTAAGTTGTCGTTTTCGCCCGCTTCGATAAACGCCCCGTCTTCCCGTACCGCTTTGTACACGGATTTATCTTTGATGCCAAACGCCGCTGCCCCTTTTTTCAATACCAGCGATGTCAACGCATCACGGGTACCAGACGACGGCGGCGGTCCCAGCACTTCGATGCTGATGTCCGGCAAGGATGGGTCAATATCAGACCACTTTTTATAGGGGTTGTCGACCAACTTGCCATCGACAAAAACCTTTTTGCCCAGTGCCAACCACAGCTGAGGTACCGTAATTGCCATTTTTTCGGCTTTGTTGGAATTTGCCACAACAATACCATCGATACCCACAATAAACTCTGTTACAGATACACCGTTTTTACGACACAGTGCCAGTTCTTCGGCTTTAATCGCCCGGGACGCATTGGTAAAATCCGGCGTGCCGACGCCTGTACCCGCACAAAACAGTTTCATACCGCCCCCAGTACCCGTCGATTCAACAACAGGGGTGGCAAAGTCTGTACCAATACCGAACTTTTCCGCTACAACAGTGGTAAACGGATACACGGTAGACGACCCTACAATCTTAATTGCCCGCTCTGCCAGCACAGAAGTAGCCGCAAAGGCAACAACAGCCGTTGCTAGCACACCAGTTAAAATCTTTTTCATGTATTTATGCTCCTTAAAAATGATTGCGGTTAAAATATGTAACCATTGGCATACTAGCAAACAAATGTTACAAAAATGTTACATTTTACCGTGTTTTTTGCGTGCTATTTTAACTTGTTGTTTTATAAATATTTTTTGTTACATAAGGTGGTCACATATTATCGACCGCAGACACTATAAATGATGGTTATGTTTTGCCACCCAGTTTGTTATACGCCCAGTGTGCCATTTTTTGTACGGTTTCTGTGTCATCGTTTAGGAATTTTTGCACTTGCGGCAGGTGTTTGGCGTTGCCGCTGTTGCCTGTGGCAATGAGTACATTACGCATAAATTGTTTATAGCCAATGCGTTTTATGGGGCTTTGGGCGAACAGTTTTCTAAAACTGGCATCGGTTAAATTCAGCAATTCTGATAGGGGTGGGGCGTTGAGCTCCGGGCGGGCGACCAATTTTTGCTCTTTGGGGGGGTGTTCGAACTTATTCCATGGACAGACACTTAAACAATCATCGCAGCCGTAAATACGATTGCCGATGGACTCCAAAAAGGACTCGGCAATGTGTCCTTTGTGTTCGATGGTTAAATACGATATACACTTGCGGGCGTCTAGTTTATAGTTCTCGTATATGGCACCGGTGGGACAGGCAACAACACACTTGTTACACGACCCACAGGCGGGAGCGGCGGGGGTATCGTACCCCATGTCGAGAGTGGTTAAGATTTCGCCTAAAAACAACCAACTGCCAAAATCTCGGCTAACAATATTGGTGTGTTTGCCTTGCCAACCTAGTTTAGTTTGTAACGCCAGTGCCTTTTCCATAAGCGGGGCAGTGTCGACAAACACTTTTACTTGTGGCACATCGGCGATATGGCGGTGGCGAAAATACGCCCCTATCCAGTCCGCTAGCAATTTGAGTTTGCCCTTCATAACATTGTGATAGTCCCGCCCCCTAGCGTACACAGAAATATTGCCCGTATCGATTTTTTTTAAATTGTCGATGGGGTTGTGATCGGGGGCATAATTCATACCCAACACCACCGCCGATTTGACCTCCGCCCACATATTTTCAGGGGTTACTCTACGGGCATAGGTATCGGCTAGCCATGTCATTTCCCCATATTCTGCATTGGCGATAAATTGTTGCAAGCGGTGACGGTTGCGTGCCGGGACTTCCGCTTTGCAAAATCCCACCACATCAAAACCTAGCTGTTTAGCTTTGCGTTCTAAATCGTTTTGAAATTTTTGTATAACCGCTGTTTTCATCGAGCTAGTGTACCACATTTATACCATCGGGGCAATATCGCCGCTTTTATAAAGCTGATAAAATGTCGCTTGAAAGTCCGAAAAAGTATGATTTTCTATGGCGTGGCGAATATCCGCCATCAGGTCTTGATAGTACTGCACATTGTGCCAAGTCAGCAACATCGCCCCCAAAATCTCATCGCATTTGATCAGGTGGTGGATATAGCCCCGACTAAATTGCCTACACGCCGGACACCCGCACATGTCATCGATGGGGCGGGTGTCCGATTTGTGGCGGGCGTTACGCATGTTTAATTGTCCCCGTCTGGTATAAGCAGACCCCGTCCGCCCCAACCGTGTCGGCAACACACAATCGAACATATCGACCCCACGGGCAACCGCCCCGATCACATCATCCGGCTTGCCTACCCCCATCAGGTATCTGGGTTTATCCACAGGCATAGCGGGGGTGGTAAAATCCAGCACGGCAAACATTGCCTGTTGCCCTTCGCCCACCGCTAGTCCACCAATGGCATAGCCAGCAAAATCCATCGCCGTTAGGGCATCGACACTGTATAATCGCAACGAGTGTTCCAGCCCCCCTTGCACGATACCAAATAATCCGTATCCGTTGCGATTGACAAACGCTTTTTTACTGCGTTCCGCCCAACATAAAGACAGTTCCATCGCCCGTTTGGTCTCAGCAAACGGGGCGGGAAGAGCGATACATTCATCGAACTGCATACTAATATCCGCCCCTAACAGGTGTTGAATCTCGATCGACCTTTCGGGGGTTATTTCATGGTACGACCCGTCTGTATGTGCTCGAAAAGTGACCCCGTTTTCTGTGAGTTTACGCATCGATGCTAAACTCATCACCTGAAACCCGCCGCTGTCGGTTAAAATCGGTTTGTCCCAGCCGATAAAACTGTGCAAGCCGCCAAAATCCGCCACCCGTTCCGCTGTCGGTCGCAGCATCAAGTGATAGGTGTTACCCAAAATAATTTCCGCCCCCGTCGATTGTACATCCCAAGGGGTCATGGCTTTTACCGTACCAGCGGTGCCAACGGGCATAAATGCCGGCGTTTGAATATCCCCATGTGCGGTGTGTACCGTCCCCCGTCTTGCCCCCTTATCGGTGGTATGCAACATAAATGTTGTGGTCATGTGTCCCCTCCTATCCCCCCTACTGTGCGGTCTAAGAAACTGCTATCGCCATAGGAATAAAAACGATAATCGTTATCGATAGCGTACTTATAAACGGATTTCATGGTGTGCAGCCCCAAAAACGCACTGACCAACATAAACAAAGTCGACTTGGGCAGGTGATAGTTGGTCATCAACCCATCGACAATTTTAAATTTGTACCCGGGGGTGATAAACAAACGGGTTTCACCGTGAAACGCCCGTACCACACCGTCCCTATCGCAAGCCGTTTCCAATAACCGCAAGGCAGTCGTACCAACGGCTATAATGCGACCGCCACTGTTGCGGGCTTGGGTGATACTGTCCGCCGCCGCATCGCTGATGATACCGATTTCTGCGTGCATTTTATGATCGTCTGTGTTGTCCACTGTAACCGGTAAAAAAGTCCCCGCCCCCACATGTAAAGTTACTTTCACAATCCGTACCCCCATCTGCTCAATCCGCTGTAACATAGCATCTGTCAAGTGCAATCCGGCAGTCGGTGCCGCCACCGCCCCCAATTTGTTGGCAAATACGGTTTGATAGCGACATTTATCGTGTTCGATAACCGCTGCATCGGTGTATGTGTCCCGTTTGATATACGGCGGCAAGGGCATGTGTCCATAGGTGTGTAAAGCGGTCATCAGATCGGCACCGCTTTTGTTAAATGTGAGTACCACTTGCGCATCGGCACGATGTACCACAGTAGCGGTAAAATCATCGGATATATACAACACATCGCCCGGTTGGCACTTTTTTGCCGGCTTGGCAAAGCACACCCACGAATCGAGGGATTTTTGCAAGTGTAAGGTGCATGCAACCACCGCCCCCGTGTGCTTTTTGGCGTACAACCGGGCGGGGATTACTTTGGTATCATTTAACACCAAACAATCGCCCGCCCGTAACAAGGTGGGCAAATCCCGTACCCTGTAATCGCCCTGTACCCCTTGACAGGTGGCGTGTAACATCTTCGCCCTATCTCGGGGCTCGATCGCCGATTGGGCAATGCACCGTTCGGGCAAGTCAAAGTCGAAATCTGTTACACGCATGTGGATGTCTCTATGCCTGTATGGACTTTGGCGAGGCGAACACCGACACCAAAATACGATACGCAGGAATCAACGCTGCGACCATAATATACTTGGCAAACAGATCCCCCAACGCCCATGTAACCCAAGGCAACCCAGACCCCACAAAGGCAATGGTAAAAAACAACGCCGTATCGACAACAGACGACACCGCAGACGAAATCACAGGGGCTTGCCACCACATACCTTGTCGCAACCTATCGAACACAGCCACATCGAGCATCTGAGCCATCATAAACGCCGCCCCAGACGCAAGGGCAATCCGCATATCAGCAAAATACAACGACAACACCACACCGACCGCAAAACCGAATATCACAACTTTACGGGCAGATGACGCCCCATACAAACGATTCACCGTATCGGTAATCAAAAAACAAACGGGAAAAGTCAACGCCCCATATGTAAGCCAATCATTAATAGGTATTGCCACCAACACATTAGCAGACAAAATAACCCCGCCCATCGACACACAGGCAATAACAAACTGAGAATTTTTCATAACAATATCCTTATAAAAGAGTGTTCTTAAATAAACCCTGCCGCCGATTTTTATCGGTGCAGTAGGAGTCGTTGTAGCACATTTTTACAATGTGTTGTACCAATAAATACTATTTTTTTCTTGACTCATTTTTAATACTGTTGCTACAATCTGTACACATAGCACAGCAGCTTATCGAATAGGAAAATTAAGGAGAGATTATCATGGTTAGAAAAACCGTATTGGCAAGTCTGGTTTATGGGGTGTTCGTATGGGCACCATTTGCTGTGGCGATGGACATTATTATTGCCATTACCCCACAGCCGACCCAACTGCACGGAGCGACAACAGAAAGATTTGCCAATTTGTTACAACAAAAATTAGGGTCTGAGTACACTGTAAAATTTTACCACAGTTCTCAGTTGGGCAAGGACAAAGAATTGATGCAAAAATTAAAATTAGGCACCGTTCACTTTTCCTTGCCATCGTCTATTATGGCGTCTATCGTGCCAGAATTTGCCGTATTCGACATGCCGTTTATCATCAAAGACCGCTCGCATGTACAACGGGTAGAACAACACATATTTTGGCAAAAATTAGCCCCCAAAGCAGAAGCCAAAGGCTATAAAATCATAGCGTTATGGGAAAACGGCATCCGCCATATTTCCAATAGCAAACGCCCCGTTTACACGCCTGCGGATTTAAAAGGCTTAAAGATTCGTACACCAAAGAGTACATGGCGGGTGGCGATGTTTTCCGAATGGGGGGCAAGCCCAACGCCAATGGCGTTTTCCGAAGTGTTTGTCGGTCTGCAAACGGGCGTCATCGACGGACAAGAAAACCCCTTAGGCACCATTTGGGGGGCAAAATTATACGAAGTCCAAAGCCATGTTTCCTTAACCGGGCATGTGTATATCCCCGCATACTTGACCACATCGGTCAAAGTGTGGAACAGCCTACCCGCAGAAGTCCGTCAAGCCGCTTTGGAAGCCAGTACCGAAGTGCGGGCAAAAATGTACGCCGATGGTGCCAAAGGCGATAGGGAACTAGTAGGAGCATTAAAAACAGCCGGCGTATCGGTCAACACAGCCAACCGTCAATCGTTTGTCGATGCATCCGCCCCCATTTATAAAAAGTTCAAAACCGAAGTCCCCGATGGAGCAACATTGGTCAATGGTTTCTTAAAACTGGCTGAATAGCTGGGTTTTGGACGACAGAGCACAGGGCAACAGCATAGGACTTGCCCTGTTGCCCTTGTACAATCCGCAAAGGAAATAACACACAATGGCATATGTCTTGAGAAAACTCCTAGAATATTTTAGCGTATTGCTTATTGTAGCCCTGATACTGATTGTCGTCATGGGGGTCAGTGCCAGAGTTTTACACATTTCCCTGCCATGGTACGACGAACTTGCCAGCGTCATATTGGTATGGTTGACATATATCGGTGCCGCTTATGTAGCGTCCGTGCGGGCACATATGAGTTTTGACGGCGTACTGTTAAAACTGCATGGCATCACACAGAAAATCGTATTCGCCATATCGGAAATAACCGTTATAGGATTCTTTGCCATCACAGCATATTATGGCTATTTGGTGTTGGCGATATTTGCCGATGAAACGATGATTTCCTTACCTGCAGTGCCGTTATCGCTGACCCAAGCCATTATACCGATTGCCTCTGTATTGTTTATTTTGGCACGGCTGTGTGCCATACCCGCCACATGGCACAGTATAACACAAGGCAAAAATCCTCCCCACACGGGTACGCAAAAATCACAAAAATCACAAGAACCATAGGAAGAGTATCCGATGACAACCGTATGGATTTTATGTTTGTTGTTTGTATTGATTTTTATCAATGTGCCCATCGGCGTTGCTATCGGTGTGGTGGCATTGATCGGCATGTTTATTGCTCAGGGGGAAATGTCGTTTTATAACGCTGTGCTCAGCCTGTATGACGGGGCGTCGAAATTCCCGTTACTTGCCATACCGCTGTTTATTGTTGCCGGCGGTTTGATGAACAGTTCGACCATTTCCCGCCGTCTTATCGATTTTACCAGTGCCTTAGTCGGCTTTGTACGGGGGGGATTATCTATGGTAAATGTGGTGGTATCGATGTTTTTTGCAGAAATATCCGGATCAGCCGTTGCCGATGTGGCAGCTACTGGGTCGATTTTGATTCCTGCGATGAAAAAACGCCAGTACAAAAAAGAATTTGTCGCCGCTTTGACTTCGTCGTCCGCATCGCTTGCCATTATTATTCCGCCCTCGATGCCGATGATATTATACGGTGCCATGTTCGATGTATCGATTGTAAAATTATTTGTAGCCGGCATTTTACCCGGTATATTGGGCGGTTTTTTTATGATGGCACTATGCTATTATTTTGCCATACGATACGACCTGCCACGGGAACAAGCCTTCGACATCCGCATATTATGGCAAAAATGTAAACACGCCGCATGGGCGTTTGTCCTGCCCGTTATTATTCTTGGCGGCATTTTTGGCGGTGTGGTAACCGCCACCGAAGGAGCAGGGCTAGCGGTCGTTGCCGCCCTGTTTATTTCCGGCGTGATTTACCGGGAACTCTCATACGCTATGGTATATACCGCATTGGTAGATGGAGTCCGACAAACCTGTGCGGTGATGTTATTGGTGGGCACATCGGCCGTATTGGGGCTGTATTTAATAGAATCAGGGGTGCCACAAATGTTGGCACAGTCGATTGTCTCATTAACCGATAACACCTATGTTATTTTAGGGATTTTAAATGTGATGCTATTGGTGCTAGGCATGTTTTTACACGGTGCTAGTGCCATTATTTTGGTAGGTCCCATCGTTATGCCATTAATACTACAACTGGGCATAAATCCCATTCAGTTTGGACTGATACTAACCTTAAACCTAGCAATCGGACAACAAACACCCCCCGTAGCATCCGTCCTTATCACCTCCTGTTCCCTAGCAAAAACAGGTATCTGGAGCACCACACGGGCAAATATACCGTTTATCGGTATTTTATTCCTACTGCTGATGTTGGTAACTTATGTACCCGCCACCACCCTAACATTGGTGGCATATTTTTATTGAGACACCGTGCCTGTATGAGGGGACTTATCCCCTGTTTAAGTTTTACTGCTTCCACCGTTGTATATCTGGTACGGCTATACCCAAATCCAGCATTTCTAACACTACCAAAATGCGGCGGCACTTCCCGCCGTAAGGTACGGCTATACCCCAAATCCAGCATTTCTAACGCTCGGGCGGTGGTTTGGTGTACTGATCGATTTTTGTTTGCGGCTTGTTCGTGAGTCTGGGGGCTCCGCCCCCCGTGCTTTTAATGTGGATTTTACCGTGCTAAAGCACGACAAAATACCGCACGCACCTCCCCCCGCATCGAGCACCACATCGGGCTATCGCCCTCAGCGATTGCAACCGCTTTTGATACACCCCATAAATCTTTTCCAACCGTACCGCTAACGGCGTAGCTTTAGCTTTTTAATAATCTGCTGGTACCGATTCTCATTTTTGGACTTTAAATAATCCAACAGACGGCGGCGGCGACCTACCAGAGACAACAGACCCCGGCGGGTGTGATAGTCCTTGTGATTGGCTTTCATGTGTTCCGTGATGTTTAAAATACGGTGGGTCAAGATGGCGATTTGCACTTCTGGACACCCGGTGTCGTTTTCGCTCTGCCCAAACTCCTTTACCAGCTTGGCTTTCTGTTCTACTGTAATAGACATGGTTATATTTTCCTTCTCGGTACCGGTTTATAAAATACCCGTGTGGCAGTGATAACTTTTCCGTCCGTGGTCGCCAACCCATATATACTATGAGCAGTGGCAATCACTAGCGGTATATTATGCGGTATATCCACACTTGCGGGACAAGGCACCCGCACACCCGCACAAAAGCGAGTGGCATCCCGTCCCGTGACAGTCACCACAGGGATACCGACCAGTGCTGACTCTATTGATAACAACATATCAGACAACAATGTATTGTCTGTACAGGGGGTATTATGCACTATTTTTTCGAAATGTGCAAGCGATAAGGCGTTTTTTTGTGAAAAAATGCCTACTTTTGTACGCCTGAGAGCCGTCACATACCCTACTGTGTGGCAAGCCACCGCCAAATCCCGCCCAAGCGACCTGATATAGGTGCCTTTACCGCACTGCACCTGCATAACAACAGACTCACATACAACCGTTAAAAAATCATCCCAACTGTCCGCTTGAAAGACCTGTTCATTTATATCGGTTATGGATATAAGACGGATATGGTCGATGCGAACGGTACGGGGGGGAATCTGTACTTCTTCGCCAGATCGTGCCACATCATACGCCCGCTTGCCGTTAATTTTAATAGCACTATATGCGGGCGGGGTTTGTTGTACGGCACCGACAAAGTGGGGGATAACATCCAATATGTGCCGTACAGTGGGGCGATTCTCACAGCTGGCAACAACGGTGCCGTCTGGATCCAAAGTATCGGTGCTGGTGCCAAATTGTAAAGTCATAAGGTACTGTTTATCCGCATCTTGCACAAAGGGAATGGTCTTAGTCGCCATCCCCAATGCAATCGGCAATATCCCCGTAGCAAATGGATCCAGCGTGCCCGCATGTCCGGCTTTATTGGCATTCAAACCGTATTTAACCTTGCTGACAATGGGGGTCGACCCCACGCCTGCGGGCTTGTCGATTACCAACCAGCCATCAATATCCAAGCCTTTTTTGCGTTTTCTGCCCATTTTTTATATATTTTTAATATCGATAAGCCGTTCTGGAGTGGTGTCCTTTTGCAAAGGATTACACAAGGGTTTACCAAAATACGCACAGGCAATTTCCATCACATCGCCATCTTGCAAGACAAAACTATCGGCAAAACTGACCGTAGCGGTACCGAAAAAGTGCACATGCACATCACCGGGGCGGCGAAATATGTCATACTTAAAATGGTGGTGTTGTAAATTGGCTATGCTGTGGGACATGTTGTCTTCGCCGCTAACAAACGGTTTTGACCACACCGCTTTATCGTTTCTGTATATGGTGTTTACCCCTTCGATATGGGCGGGCAAATCGCCCAGCACCAGTTCTGGTCCAAAACTGCACTGTCGCAATTTAGAATGGGCAAGGTATAAATAATTTTGCTTTTCCATGATATGATCCGCATACTCGTTGCCAATGACAAAGCCCAAGCGATGCGGTACCCGCTTGTTGTCATTGATGTATATACCGGCAACTTCTGGCTCTTCGCCGCCATCTTTGGCATAATTGGGCAATATCAGCGGAGCATTTGGGGCAACCACACAGCCGCCATCGCCTTTGTAAAACCATTCGGGCTGGACGCCAACGGTACCCGCACCTTTTGGCTTGCCGCCGGCAACACCCCAGCGAAACATGCGGATACTGTCCGTCTGCTCCGTATCCGTTCCCCCGTGCATGCTGTTGCGGGCGGCGGCACTGCCTAAGTGTGTCAACCCTGTACCCGTCACCAACAAGTGGGCATCGTCTGTGGGGTGGTGTATGGGGGGCACAACCAAGTTATCGTCTAAATACTGTTGATAGTCGACCTGTACTGTACTGCCCAATTGGGGGATCATATCTGCCAACGGGGTTGCCTGATGCAGTGCCTGCACCGCAAGGGCATAGGTGGAGGTTTCACCGTTAATAATTCGTATGCTATCCCCATCGACCACACCGGCAACAATAGCACCTTTATACTGTATTTGTACAATTCGCATCCTATCCCTGCCCCCCTATACAACAATATGAAAATCGTCTACATGGGCATCAGACAAAGTTAGTCCCATACCGGGCAAGTTGTCATCCAATTGTAATACTCCATTTTCCGCTATCGGTTCGCCATCGAATATATACCAGAACAATTCGTTGCCCACCTCGACCGGGTGTTTGGGGAAAAACTCTGCCATTGGCGATATAACAGACGCCATCACCAAGTGATAATTGTGCATTTGTCCGGCGTGCGGTACTACCGGGACGCTATACGCTTCTGCTAAGGCTTGAATTTTTTTGGCTTGGGTGATGCCGCCGACCCGGTTGGTATCGTACTGGATGTAATCCACCGCCCGTCTTTCCAATAAATCCCGAAACCCATAAAGAGTGTATTCGTGTTCGCCGCCGGCAATGGGAATACAGTGCATGGCTTTCAGTTCCGCATATCCCGCCACATCATCGCAAATCACCGGTTCTTCGATCCAGCGGATATTATATTTTTGCAAGCGGGGCAACATGCGTTTAGCATAGCTGAGTGTCCAGCCCATATAGCACTCGACCATTAAATCCGCATCGCCGCCGATAACTTCCCGTACAGTCTCAACCAGCTGTACATTTTTGTCCATACCGTTGGGCCCATCTTGTTCGCCCCAGCCAAAACGCATTTTAAACATAGTATAGCCCGCATCCACATACCGCTGTGCCTCTGCCGCCAAGTCGTCGAGAGGTTGGGCATACAATTTAGACGCATACACGGGAATAGCCGCCTTTGTCCGCCCGCCCAATAATTTAAACACCGGCTTCTTACTGTACAGCCCCATTATATCCCACAGGGCAATATCTACCGCACTGATAGCGGCAACCGCAATGCCTTTTCTGCCCCATGCCAAAGTCGATCGGTACATCTTTTGCCACAAGTATTCATAATCGAACGGATCTTCGCCAATAACCGCCGGGGCAAGGTATATGTCGATAATCTGTTTGGCAATATGCGGGGCAAGTGCCACATTGCCCAAGCCGATAAAACCGTTATCCGTTTCGATCTCTACCACCGTCCACGCATGAAAACGAAACGACCCCATTTTGTCGCCTGCGTTAGCGGTGGTATTCGTCAATATGTCCATAGCATTGGTACAAAAATTGCCCTGTGGCGGGCACACTTGCCCCGTCCATTCATACACTTTGGCTCTAACAGCGATAATTTTCATTTTTTTCCTCTCAAGTATGTTTCATGTGTGTGGTTGTAAATACATACCACAGGGGGGCGTTGTTCATAGTTTCACACTATATGCCATAATGCAAGTATTTTTTTTACACACGCAGCCCAAATTATATATCTGATTTCACCAGAGACAGGTGCTACATTCATTATTGCCACACTTTACTGATATATGCTTCTATTTTATCTTCGGTTTGTCTAATTAATTTTTTTGTATTTTTGTATGGATTGTTGCTCTTTTTCTAATTCAAGAACCATTTTATGTTGTTGTTCTATGTTTGGCACAAGAATGTTTATATCGTATTTAAGCATACTATCCATACGATAAAATATATGATTCTCCACAGTACCTTTATTTAGTCTAAATGTAAACCTATTTTGTATCTATACATATGTTTTTTGTTGTACTCTGATTAGGAAACATTCGAAATACTCTCAATATTCTCACATCGGGCTACGCCCTTAGCGGTTGCAGCCGCTTTTAATACACCCTTTAAACATCCCATGCTTACTATATCCGCACAAATAAGCATTATATGTATATACAAGGGGATTTTTTTGTGATATAAAGCCTGTGAAAATCTCTAATAGGATTATAGATTACAGAAATTTTTCGTGGAAATAGGAGTACACGAAGCACAACAAACGAAGGAAAACATATGTTTACACACATTACAAAAACCATGCAATGGGGGGGTAAGACCCTGACACTTGAAACAGGTAAGATTGCTCGGCAGGCTACGGGGGCGGTAATGGCATCGCTTGGCAGTACCAAAGTGCTATGTGCGGTTACAGCGGCAAAGACCGTCAATCCCGACATCGACTTTTTTCCCTTAACCGTAAATTACCAAGAAAAATATTATGCCGCAGGCAAGATACCCGGTGGATATTTCCGCCGGGAAACCCGTCCATCGGAACGGGAAACCTTAATTTCCCGGTTGATCGACCGCCCTATTCGCCCGCTGTTTCACGAGCGATTTAAAAACGAAACCCAAGTGGTGTTGACGGTTCTTGAGCACGATTTAGAAAATGAATCTGATATTGTTGCCATGATTGGGGCGTCTGCAGCATTGACCATCAGTGGCGTACCTTTCTTGGGTCCCCTAGGGGCGGCACGGGTAGGTTTTCAAGACGGGGAATATATCCTAAACCCGGCGATGGAGAATATTGCCAACCTAGATTTAGACTTGGTGGTTGCCGGCACCCGTAATGGGGTGTTGATGGTCGAATCTGAAGCACAGGAGCTATCGGAAAAACAAATGCTGGGTGCGGTGGCATTTGGGGCGAAAAAATATGCAGAAGTGATCGACTTTATTATCGAATTTGCCAAACAAGCCGCCAAAGATCCTTGGGAATTAGCGGACATCGAAGACTGGGAAAACGCTGTACAAGCGGACATCGACAGCCACGCTCGGGCGGGCTTAATAGACGCCTATAAAATTATCACAAAACAAAAACGGGTGTCGACAATAGCGGCGATAAAAGAGGCGACTCTCACCGCTATTCAAGAAAAATATGGCGACGACATCAACTATGTCAAAGTGGCGGGGATGCTGAAAAGCCTAGAAGCGGACATCGTTCGCAGTGATATTTTACAACACAAAACCCGCATCGACGGACGGGGACTGGCAGATGTGCGACAGATCGACACGGAAATTGGATTGTTGCCCCGTACGCACGGGTCAGCGTTGTTTACCCGGGGCGAAACCCAAGCTCTTGTGGTGGCAACCTTAGGCACCGCATCGGATGAACAGATGGTCGACGGTCTGGACGGGCTGCACAAACAGCCGTTTTTACTGCACTACAACTTCCCGCCGTATTCTGTGGGTGAAGCGGGGCGCATGGGTCCCGCTGGTCGCCGTGAAATTGGACATGGGAAACTGGCGTGGCGGTCGATTCACCCGTTGTTGCCACATAAAGAGGACTTTCCCTATACTATCCGTGTGGTATCGGAAATCACCGAATCGAACGGGTCGTCATCGATGGCGTCCGTGTGTGGCACCTCGATGGCACTGATGGATGCGGGGGTGCCTTTGAAAAAGCCCTGTGCCGGTATTGCTATGGGGCTGATTAAAGAAGGGGACGACTATGCGGTGCTATCGGACATTATGGGCGACGAAGACCACTTGGGCGATATGGACTTTAAGGTTGCCGGCACAGCAGACGGTATTACTTCGCTGCAAATGGATATTAAAATCACCTCGATCACCCAAGACATTATGAAAAACGCCCTTGCCCAAGCCAAAAAAGGCCGTACCCATATTCTAAAAGAAATGGCAAAAACCATTTCCACAGGACGGGACGGCGTGTCCGACACCGCCCCCAAAATGGAAACCTTTAAAATCAATCCAGACAAAATCCGTGAAGTCATCGGCACAGGCGGTAAAATTATCCGTGAAATCACCGAAACCACCGGGGCAAAAGTCGACATCGAAGAAGACGGTACTATCCGGGTAGCAGCAGTCGATGGAACAGCGTTACAAGCAGCAGTCGATTGGATTCAAAACATCGTTGCCGAACCAGAAGTAGGCAAAATTTACAGCGGCACCGTCGTCCGCTGTGTGGACTTCGGGGCGTTCGTAGCCATTATGCCCAACCGGGACGGATTGGTGCACATATCCGAATTGCAAAACAAACGCACCGCACAAACCACCGATGTGGTCAACGAAGGCGACACCGTATTCGTCAAGTGTATCCACATCGACAACAAAGGCAAAGTCAAACTGTCGATGAAAACCATTGACCAAGCAACAGGCAAAGAACTGGATTTTTAACAACGGTTGCCATTTGCAAAACAGGCAGTGTGGCAAAAGGCAGTATCTTTTAACGGAAATTGTCATTTGCAAAAGAGGTTAGGAATCTAGGGGGTTTCGCCCCCTGTGGTATCTTTTAACGGAAATTGTCATTTACGATCTACGGAAGAGAGACTTATGTGTAAGTCTCTCTTTTTTTGTATTGTTTACTGCAAGACCGCAACATACCCCCCTATAACAAAAATGTCAATATATTGACATGTTTTAACCTTTCTCTCTTGCGTTTGCCGTAAATATTTGGTTTAGTGGGGGGTGAGGGTTCTATTTTACATATAACATTATAGTAGGCGTTTCAATATGACACATACTTCTGCGGATCTGCATGCAACTTCTTATCTTTATGGCACCAACAGCACTTATATCGCTGATTTATATGAACGGTATACACAAAGCCCCGATTCTGTGGATGCGGAATGGGGACATTTGTTTCATATGCTCGATGGGCAATCGGTCGATGCCCTGGACGATCTCAAAGGAGCAACCGATAGCCGAGTGGTTGCCGGCGGCGAATTGTCGCCACAACAGCAGCTGATTTTAGACCTGTTACGCAGTGCCACAAACCTCAGCAACGGTGCCGCAAACGGTGCCGCCCCCGCTGTCCCCCGCACCGCCTCCGCCCCCCCCCTTGCCACAAGCCCCCATACAGAAACCGATACAAAAACCCATGCGGCAGCCGATAACCAAGCAGCTCTCGACACCGCCCGGGCAATCCTATTTATTCGGGGCTATCGATTGTTTGGGCATTTTCGTGCCCAGCTGGATCCGTTGGGGATTTGCGAAGCCCACACGGGGTACGAGGACGAACTCAATCCGCAAACTTATGGCTTTAACTTGCAAACCGATATGCACCGCCCCATATTTCTAAACCACGCTTTGGGCATGGAGTATGCCACCTTACAGGAAATTATCGCCGCTTGTGAAAAAATGTATTGTGGGTCTGTTGGGGTCGAGTATTTACATATCCTATCGAAACACGAAAAAGACTGGTTTAAAGCCCAGATGGAAGAGTACGGCACTCTGGGGGTTATGGACAAACCGAAACGCCACCGTACTTTAAAACGGCTTGCCCGGGCGGATATGTTCGAACAGTTTCTCGACAAAAAGTATCGAGGTACCAAACGCTTTGGTCTCGATGGGGGCGAATCTATGGTGCCGTTGCTGGACGAAGTTATCGGCTACAGCGGCGAACGGGGTTTGGAAACCGCTGTTATTGGCATGGCACATCGGGGGCGGTTAAATGTGCTGTGTAATGTACTGCAAAAACCGTACACCGCTTTGTTTAACGAATTTATGGGCGGTAAGGGGTCGCAATCAGAACCAGACGATGCGGCGTGGTCTGGGGATGTCAAATACCACTTAGGGGCATCGGCGAATCGCCAATTTAGCAAAGCCAAAGTCCACCTAAGCCTAGTCCCCAACCCATCGCACCTAGAAGCAGTAAACACCGTAGTACTGGGGCGGGTGGCGGCAAAACAACGCATGACCAACGACACGGATTACAGTAAAACTATGGGGATTCTGATTCACGGCGACGCATCGTTCATCGGACAAGGGGTGGTAGCGGAAACTTTCTTACTCAGCCAGCTGGACGGATACAGTACGGGCGGCACTATTCACCTGATTATTAACAACCAAATTGGCTTTACCACCAAGCCGTCAAAATCCCGCTCTTCACCGTATTCGTCCGATATGGCAAAAATGGTCGATGCCCCGGTTATCCATGTCAATGGCGACGATGTAGAAGCCTGTATCTTTGCCGCTCGCCTAGCTTCTGAATACCGTTTGCGGTTTAAAAAAGATGTGGTCATCGACATGTGGTGTTACCGCCGGCATGGACACAACGAAAGCGACGAACCGATGTTTACGCAACCGATTATGTACCGCAAAATCAAACAACAAACCCGAGTCGTCGACACATATCTACAACAGCTATTAGACAAAGGCGACATTACCCAAGACGCATGGGACGCCATGCGGGCGGAACTACAAAAAAGTTTCGAAGATGCCTATGAACAGGCGGCACACTACAAAGCCAATGGCACCGATTGGCTTGGGGGCAATTGGAGCGGACTACAAGTAGCCCCATCGAAGGACGAAATAAGACGGGGGAAAACCTCAATCAACAAGGATGTGTTCGAAGAAATCGCCGATGGGCTGACCACCGTTCCCAACCGCTTTCACATACATGCAAAAATCAAACGACGCATAAAACAGCTACAACAAATGTACAGCGACCAAGTGGGCATCGACTGGGCGGCGGCGGAAGCTATGGCATTTGGGTCGCTGACATTGGAATCCAATGCGGTACGGTTGTCGGGGGAAGACTGCGAACGAGGGACTTTTTCCCACCGCCACAGCGTGTGGAACGACCAAGACAACGAAAATAAATACATTCCCCTAAACAACCTCCGTTCTGGACAGGCACAATTCGATGTGCTCGACAGCCCCCTATCCGAATACGGTGTGTTGGGTTTCGAATACGGATACGCTATGGAGAACCCCCATTCTCTAGTGGTGTGGGAAGCACAATTTGGCGACTTTGCCAACGGGGCACAGGTGATTATCGACCAATTTATCGCATCGGGGGAAAGCAAATGGCTACGCATGAACGGGTTGGTGATGTTGCTGCCACACGGTTTCGAAGGGCAGGGACCGGAGCACTCCTCCGCCCGTCTCGAACGGTATTTGCAGCTGTCGGCACAGGACAACTGGCAAGTGTGTAATGTTACCACACCGGCAAACTATTTTCATATCTTACGCCGCCAAATGAAACGCAACTTTCGCAAACCGCTGGTGTTAATGACGCCAAAGTCGTTGTTGCGGCACAAAAACTGTGTATCCCACAAGGACGATTTCTTGGACGGTACATTTTTCCACCGTTTTTACTTGGACAACAAAACGCTAGCAGAAAAGCCCATTGCCAAAAATAAGGTCAAACGATTGGTATTTTGTTGCGGTAAAGTCTATTATGACCTCCTCGATTACCAGACACAACACGCTATCGAAGAAGTGCATATTGTCCGTATCGAACAGCTATACCCATTCCCCAAAGGCAGCCTGAGCAAAGCCCTTGCCGGATACAACAGTGCCGATGTGGTATGGTGCCAAGAAGAACCGCAAAACAACGGGGCATGGTCGTATATCGATCGATTGTTGGAAGACACTTGTGCAATGGCAGGTATCGAGGACAACCGCCCGAAATATGTGGGCAGACAAGCGGCGGCATCACCGGCAACCGGACACTTTACCACCCACACCGCAGAACAACAACAGCTTATCAAAGACGCATTTACATTGTAACAAGGAGATATTTTGATGGAAATAGTCGTACCCGCATTGGGCGAATCCGTATCAGAAGCAACGGTATTAACATGGATGAAAGCGGTTGGCGATCCGGTCGCTATCGATGAAACCCTCTGCGAACTGGAAACGGACAAGGTCAGCCTAGAAGTTCCCAGTCCCGTATCCGGCGTCATAACAGAAATCATCGCTTCAGAAGGCACAGATGTGGCGGTAGGGGAAATACTGTGTATGGTCGCCGAAGGGGAAACAAGCGACAACCCCGCCGCCAAAGACACCCCTAAAACACAACAACCCAAACAAGCACCCAAAGCGACAGCAAAGACAGCCGCCCCCAAAGTGGCACCGTCTGCGGCGGTGCTTGCGTCCGACAACAATGTCGATGTTAGCACCATACCGCCTACTGGTGGGCTAGGCAATGTGACCAAACAGGATGTAGAAACCGCCCTGCACAACTTGGCACCGCCTGCGGATACGCCGGCAGCTGTGCAAGCACCACCCAAACCAACGGATACCCGTTCGGAAAATCGGGTGCCTATGTCGAAGTTGCGGCGGGTGATTGCCTCCCGTCTGAAAGACGCCCAAAACACTGCCGCCTTGCTGACCACTTTTAACGAAATCGATATGAGTACGGTGATGCAGTTGCGATCGCAATACAAGGAGGCGTTTGAGAAAAAACACAGCACCAAGCTAGGCTTTATGGGATTCTTCGTACGGGCGGCGGTGCAAGCATTACAAGATTTTCCAGCGGTAAACGCAGAAATAGACGACACCCACATTGTGTATAAAGACTATCGAGATGTGGGCATTGCTGTTGGCACCGAACAAGGCTTAGTGGTGCCGATTTTAAGGAGTGCCGAAACCATGTCCCTTGCCCACATCGAATCGACCATTGTCGATTTTGGCAAACGGGCAAGAAGCGGCACCTTGTCGATAGCCGAAATGAGCGGCGGCACCTTCACCATCACCAATGGCGGCGTATTCGGGTCGATGTTGTCGACACCCATTGTCAATCCGCCACAATCGGCAATTTTGGGACTGCACAAAATCGAAAAACGGGCGGTGGTCGTCGATGACACAATCGTCATTCGCCCGATTATGTATGTGGCACTAACATACGACCACCGCATCATAGACGGACGGGAAGCGGTCAGCTTCTTAGTCCGCATTAAACAGCTGATTGAAAATCCAGAAATGTTTATTTTTGACATATAAATCGCCCACACACAAGAGGCGACCCTATACAGTGTCGCTTTTTGTTGTCTGCAATCTGTGTATGTGCTTTTGTATGGGTTTAATCCGCAGTAACCAGATATAAGCAACCGTGTAGGCTGTCAAGTATTTTTTATGTAAAAATCTCTCATTTTTGCATTAAAAATGATAACCATTTTTCTCATACATGCGACAAGAGCGACCTTTGGTTTTTTGCCTCGTTGTATTAAATAGTGTAGTTGCGAGATATTAGCCCAGAGTGCGATCTTGTGTGCAATCTGCTCTAGTACCATGCGTAACAAGTATTCGGATCGGCATACCATGTGCATCCACGGACAAATGTATTTTCGTGTTGAGCCCCCTTTATTATAAACCAAGCCTTATTTTCTGTGTTGGGCAAAAAAATTGCCCACCCATTGACATGCAATTTCCGTATGATGGGCGGTATGCAGGGATTCACGGGCGATTTTTAACTGTTGTTTGGACAACTTATCTTGACGGCGGTTTATCATTGCTTCGCTGACGGCTAAGTTATAATCGGGGTGTTGTTGCAGGGTGAGTACATGATTACCGAATACAAAGCCTGCGTATTTGCAAAAATCACTGGTTAAAAACAACAAAGCATCTTTTGGGGGAATGGTGACTTGGCATCGGTGCATGGAATATAAATTGACCACATCTGGTGTGTATTGCATCCAATCAAAGTGCTTAATAACCTGCGTTTGTTTTAAGCCCATGCCATATCCCTTTTCCGATATGTCCAGATCCCCGCCCAACGCTTTACAGATGGCCTGATGTCCCCAACAAATGCCGACTAGGGGGATTTTTGCATCGTACACATCACGGATAAATGCCAGTAGGTTTTGCGTTTCAGGGATAACTTTGCTTATCATCGGGGCGGAGCCACCGGTAATCAAATATCCATCGTAATCCCGTACAGCTGGCATATCATCGCCAAATAACCGTATCACAGACCAGTCTACAGTTAAATCCAAAAAAGGGGTAATGTGGCGGATAAACCGTTTTGGTGCCTCTTCAATTGTGGGGGACGGTGGTGGGGTTTGGTTGATGTGTATAATACAAATTTTCATTACAACATATCCTTATACCAATTTTTTAAGTTTTTTTACTTGATTTATCGACTATTTTGCGGGTAATATAGCCACATAAGACATAAATTGTCAAGTGTATATGCGAAAAACATCTTTGGATAAAAAATAGTATAATATTTTATTATACATAGTTTAATGGGGAGAGAAATTTTGACTAGCATTATCAAAAATGGGATTGCTTATAATGCTGTGTCCACATTTTGTACAGATTCTTTTGATACACCATTGGTGCTGTCCATACCACACAGTGGGGAAATATACCCGGATGACTTTCGTCCCCGCCCCGATTTAGAATATGTGTTTTATGACCGTCCTGCTGACAGATATGTACATGAGCTGTTTGGCAATTTCCAAGATTTAAGGATTCCGACTATCAAAGCAGAATTTCCCCGTGCATATGTGGATGTGAATCGCCGTCAATACGATTTACCCGAAGAAATTATGGCGGAAAAATGGGAAAATAAAATTTCCCGCACCACGAGAACAACAATGATTTGGCCCGATGTGTATGACACCCCCCTATACGACCGAAAACTCAGTAACCAAGAGATTCGCAACCGTATTGCCAATTGTTATTTGCCATATCACCAAGCATTGACCCGTATGTTGGAACGCACCCGTGAAAAATATGGAGTGGTATATATGCTGGATTGCCATTCGATGGCGAAGTTTGACGCCCATACGGACAAACAACGCCCAGAAATTGACCTTGGTAACCGCAGTGGTTTGTCCTGTGCGGACGACATCACGGATTTTTTAAAACAGGCGTTTGAAGACAAAGGGTATTATGTGGGGGTTAATGAAAAGTTCGCAGGGGGCGAATTGACCCAGCGATACGGTTGGTGCGAATACAACCAACATGCCATACAAATTGAGTTTCGTCGGGATTTTTATATGAACGAAGATACCCGTGAACGCAATGAAAATTTTACCGCTTTGCAACAAGACTGTATGACAGTGTTGCAAGCATTTAACACATATTTAAGTCATCGATAATGTAATTTTATAGAGAGGGAGATTAACATGAAACCAAAAACATTATTTACAGCCTTGACAGTGTCCGTTGCTTTGCTGACGATGGGGTCGGCACAGGCGGATACCTTGCGGATTGCCTATTCCGCATCGCCTATTACGGTTGATCCGTTTCGGGGAAGCAGTACCCCAACGGGGTCAATGAATTCTCATATTTATGAGGGTTTGATTGCCCGTACCAACGAAAAGTTGTTGGCAACTAAGTTGACTTGGGAAAGCCCGACCCGTTTGGTGGCTGATTTACGCCAAGGGGTGAAGTTCCATAATGGTGCGAACTTTACATCCCGTGATGTATTGTACAGTGTATGTCGTATGATGTACCGTGTAAATGGCAAGAAAAATGTCATGACGACCTCTTTGACTCCGCTTACCAAAGTTGAGGCATTGGGTCCATATCAAGTGGCATTTGAAACCGCCAAGCCGTATCCTATCTTAGCCCAAAAATTAAAATGGGTTTATATTATGAGTGCGGGCTTAGGCACGGATGTTCCTGAAAATATTGTTTACGACTCCGAAGGCGATTGTGGTATTGGTGAATATGCCAGCACAGCCGATGTAGAAGCGGGTACAAAAGCCATCGGTACAGGACAGTTCAAGTTGGAATCGTTTGTAAAAGACGGCATCACCAGAATGGTTAGGAATGACAATTACTGGGGTGAAAAATCCGACTGGGAAGCGGTGGAAATTTCGCCTGTAATAAACACAGGGGCAAGAATTGCCGGATTGCTGTCTGGGGATTATGATGTGGTGGAAAGTCCGTCCATTGAAGACATGGAAATGTTAAAGAAAAAAGAGGATTTTGATTTTATTACACATCCATCTTGGCGGACAATCTTTATCTTAATGGATGTGGGAAGCGACCAAGCGGTCGGTGTCACCACCCCTGATGGATCCAATCCATTTAAAGATATTCGGGTAAGAAAGGCCATGTCCCTTGCCATTGACCGTGATGCCATTAAAAACCGCCTGTTGGGTGGTGAAGCAACGGTGGCAAAACAATTCGGTGCCGAATATATGGATGGTGCGGAAACAGGTTTACCTGCCTTGCAATATGACCCTCAACAAGCCAGAAAATTATTGGCAGAAGCCGGATACAAGGATGGATTCCGTATGGAGCTGTATATACCAGCGGATCGGTACCCGAATATCGTTCGTTTGGGTCAAGTTGTTGCCCAATACTGGTCACGGATTGGCTTAAAGGTTGAATTGAAACCCCAACCTTGGTCTGTGTTCTCTAAGACCCGTAAGGCAAGAAAACTTGGCGTTTGGTTGTATGGTTGGGGACACCCACAAGGGTTTACGCAAATGATTTCGTACAACTATCCTTCCCGTGACAAGGAGCTAAACTTAGGATCTTCGAACTATTCTAATTATCAGAATGACGAAGTGGATAAGTGGATGAAAATGTGGGCGGTGGAAACCGACCAAGCCAAATCCCATGAATACGGTCGTAATGCAATGAAAGCCATCATGGCAGATATGCCCGGGATTCCGTTGTATTACAGACACTCTGCTTGGGCATTCCGCAAAGGTGTTAAAGTACGGGGTCGTCCCGATGAATATACCCATGCAAAAGGTATAAGTAAAGAAAAGTAAATAACTCTCATAGCATTAGGGGTGGCGGTATGGTACCGCCCCCCATTGTTGTAAAGGGGGTATTATAAAAGTGTAAGGGATTAGGACATGTTTTTCTTCTTTTTAAACCGCTTAAAACAGAGTATCATATTGATGTTTTTGATGTCACTTATTGCTTTTGGGGGTATGTATTTGGCGTCTGACCCAGTGGTCGTATTGGCACCGGATGAATTTACCCAAGAAGAACGGGCGGATTTGGCAAAAGAATTGGGCCTTGATAAGCCCCTGCATATCCAATATATAAGATTTGTCGGTAATATTGTCCAAGGGGATTTTGGCATATCGTTTGTGTATAACAAACCTGTCTTAGACCTAATTTTGGAACGCTTGCCTGCGACTATCGAAGTTGCGGTAATGGCGATGATTATTGCATTAACCGTTGGTATATCCACGGGTATTTATGCGGGGTTGCATCGCAAATCTAAAATAACCAAGTTTTTAAATTTTTTAACCACAGTGGGGTATTCTACGCCCAATTTTTGGCAGGCGTTGTTACTGATTATGTTGTTTTCCGTATGGTTAAACTGGTTCCCCGCATCGGGACGGACACATACAGTAGAATGGCTGGGTGTGCAGTGGGCATTTTTGTCTGCTGATGGTATTAAATATATGATGTTACCAGCGATGAACTTGGCAATTTATAAAATCTGTATGCAATACCGATTGTCAAAATCTGGTACGCAAGAGGTTATGTTCCAAGAATATATGACTTTTGCCCGTGCTAAGGGTATCAGTAACCGCCGATTGGTCGGACGGCACTTGCTTCGTAATATTTTAATTCCTATTGTGACGATTACAGGATTGGAACTTGGCAGCCTGGTCGCTTTTGCCACGGTTACGGAAACCATATTTTCATGGCCAGGAGTTGGAAAATTGTTGCTGTCGTCCATCCATATGTCCGATCGCCCTGTGGTGGTAGCGTACTTAATTTTAATTTCTTTGATGTTTGTAACCATTAACTTTATCGTGGACATGCTGTACGCAGTGTTGGATCCTCGTATACGGTATGCATAAGGGGGGCTTGTCATGTTAACAGCACTTAAAAATGTTTTGGATGTATATCATAAAATTTTCGATGGGCACTGGCAGGCAAAACTCGCATTATTGGGATTGTTTACTTTTATTCTGGTCGCTATTTTTGCCCCTGTGCTTGCCATACAGAATCCGTATGATTTAAAAACTTTGGATGTGATGGACGGTTTGTTAAAACCGGGGGCTGAATTGATGAGCGGTGCCACCGCATGGCTTGGTACGGATTCTGTGGGACGGGATATTTTATCCAGTGTCATGTATGGACTTCGTATCAGCTTGTTTGTGGCGTTATTGGTGGTGATTTTTGGGACTATTATTGGCGTTATTTTGGGGTTGTGTGCAGGATTGTATGGCGGTTGGGTCGATACGGTTGTTATGCGTGCGGTGGATTTAAAAATTAGCTTCCCCGGTGTGTTATTAGCCTTAATGATACTGTCCATATTTGGTACCGGTATTGAAAAAGTCATTATCGCCTTAGTCATTGGGGCATGGGCGGGTAAAGCCCGCTTGGTGCGATCGGTGGCATTAAGTGAGATTAAAAAAGAATATATTTCTGCCGCCCAACTGGCGGGTATGTCACGATTCCATATTATGACACGGTTTTTGTTGGCAAACTGTATTTCGCCCGTGTTGGTGTTGTTCCCCATGTCTATTTCTGGGGCAATTAGTGCGGAGGCGACTTTGTCGTTCCTAGGCGTGGGCGTACCGATTACGGAACCGTCCTTAGGGCTGTTGATTGCCAATGGCAATGACTATGTGTTATCGGGTAAATGGTGGATAAGTATTTTCCCTGGGGTGGTCTTGGTGTCATTGGTGTTGTGTATCAATGTGATTTCAGACCGTGTGCGGGACTGGGCAAATCCATATTTGAAAGACGAGGGGTAAGCCCATGCAAGGTATAACAGATACACCATTGGTAAAAGTCGACAATTTAACCATCGCATATCAAATGAAAGACCGTGTGTTTACTGCCCTTGACAGCATGCACATGACCATTGGCAAAGGACAAATTATCGGTGTTGTTGGCGAAAGTGGTGCGGGAAAATCAACCATTGGCAAGGCGATGTTGGGGCTGTTGGACGAAAACGCTCGTATTGCATCGGGACAGGTCACCCTTGAAGACACAGTGGTATCCAATCGACCAGAAGCATTTTATCAAGGCATTCGGGGCAAGCAAATAGGATATATTTATCAAAACCCGATGACGGCGTTAAATCCCGTGTTGACCATTGGCGAACAGCTGATTGAAATTATCGAACGGCACACGGATAAACACGGCAGTAATGCCCGTAAGTACGCTATTGAATTACTGGAAGGGGCGGAAGTTCAGGATGCGGAAAGCCGTTTGGACAAATATCCCCATCAAATGTCAGGGGGGTTATGTCAACGGGTGGTGTTTGCCATTGCCATTGCATCACAACCGGATATTATTATTGCGGATGAGCCGACCACGGCGTTGGATGTGACTGTACAAAAAGCGGTCTTAAACACCTTAAAAAACATGGTGCAACGGCATAATATTGCCATTATGTTAATCACCCATGATATGGGGGTTGTGGCGGAAATGTGTGATTTTGTGTATGTTCTGCGGTATGGTAAGTTGGTGGAATCTGGTGCCACCAAAGATATATTAGCCAATCCGCAAATGGCGTATACCAAGGTGTTGATGGATTCTATTCCACGGGCGGACATAAAAATAGACCGCTTTAAGGTGCCTACACCTATTGAGGGGGGCAACCGTGACCGTGCTATTGCGTATTTAAAATCGGAAAAGATCTCCGCACAGACCCAAAATATTATGCTGTCCGTAAAAAATGCCTCAAAAACTTTTGAGAAAAAGGGAAACTTTTTTAAGGGTGCAGAATCATTTAGGGCGGTGGACAATGTGAGTTTCGAAGTAAAACACGGTGAAACCGTTGGTATTATCGGTGAATCTGGGTCTGGAAAATCCACCGTTGGGCGGATGATATTGGGATTATACGATGCGGATGCAGGTACAGAAATTTTGTATAATGGTAAGGACATCAGCAAAATCACCAATCCGCAAGACCGCATAGCCCATTGTTTATCGTTACAGTGTATATTTCAAGATCCGTATTCGTCCCTAAACCCCCGTATGTCGGCGGAGGATAACATTACCCATGCCTTAAAAGCCCATGGCATTTTGTCACGGACAGATGCCAAGCAATTGGCACGGGATTTGATGGACTTGGTGGGGTTAAAATCGGCAGATGCGGACAAAAAACCACACCATTTTTCCGGCGGAGAACGGCAACGCATCGGTATTGCACGGGCGTTAAGTTTTCGACCGGACTTTTTGTTTTGTGACGAGCCGACCTCTGCATTGGATGTGACTGTACAGGCGGAATTGTTAAATCTAATGAAAGACTTGCAACAAGAATTAGGCTTAACCATGCTGTTTGTCAGCCACGATTTGGCGGTTATTCGTCAAATGTGTAACCGTGTATTGGTAATGAAAACAGGAAAAGTCGTTGAAATTGGCACAGAACATGATATATTCATAAATGCACAGCATCCTTATACACAAGAATTATTGGAATCGATGCCAAAATTTAACTTTTAGAGTAAAGAAAAGCGTGTCGTGTAAAAATTATCAGTATAGTATGAATTGCAAATTTTCGATTAGAAAACTCGGAGGCATGCGAATGCTTGCCCGCAAAGCAGGACAACATAGTTGTCTGTTGTCGAAGCGTGGGAAGCGTATACCCCACATTGGGGGATAGTGGGGGGATACCGTCCCCCTAGAGACTATCAGAAATTTTGTGTAAATAGCGGTTTTACAGTTTGACTCTGTCGTCAAACATAATAGCGAATTGGTTTAAAGCTTGTTTCCAATTTCTGATAGTCTCTTCCATGTTTGTATGCTATGTTGTATATAGTATTAGGCTGTTGTTTGATTCCCATTGTGCCACGCCTTTTAGGTATAGCACACTTTATGTCGAATATGACGATTCAAAATTAACATCTATCACATACATTTGTCGTTTACCCTGATGCACAGAGTCGATGCATATGTGGTTGTTGTTTGGACTCCATCGAGAATGCAAGTCACAGCGGTTGTGCTTGCCTAAGTCGGGGGGCGTGTACAGCGATGCTATGTCGATGCGTCTGTTGTGTTTACAATCGTATACAAACAATATACGGTCGTTGGTGTGTGCATCGGGGTAGGTGTCCGATAACAGCCATCTGCCACCTTAAGAATAAGTCATATGACCCCATAGTATAGGGTGCTTTTTCCATGTAGGACTTGATCATTAAATCAATATAGTGTTTGCAGACCGGTTCGCCCGAATCGCTATTGCTAGCCACTGTACTAGTTTCACCTATTCTGCACGCTTGCTAGTATATGGTACATAAGAAAGAATGTCAACAATATTTTGGTTTTAAAAATAGATGTATTTTAAGAGGTCGAGCCTTGCAATACAATTTGAATGTCTTCGATGGATTTATAGTGCTTAATTTCCACACCAACCCATATTTGTAAAAAAAGGTGTTGACTAATTGGTAATTTCAGTATACTATGCACTTGACTAGAACGCTAATGACGGTCGCCTTTCCTTGATGGTTGTGCCAAAAGCATATAAAAGGTCTGTGTGCAATAATCACAGGAGCAAGTTTAAAAAAGCATTTTTTTAGGTGGTGCCGTGAGCACCATTTTTTTATGTCATTTTTTGCCTGTTACATTCTGTTAAAATGATGTACAATTCTGAAAAGTGGGAGATACAAATGATAATAAAGAATTTACGCTATACAGAAGATTTTTCACATAATGGAAAAGTGTACTCATTGGCACATTTACGCCCCATAATATTAAGTATAATAGTCAAAGGGCAAGCACAAAAAGTGCAAGTAGAATTTTCAAGCCATGTTTTTACAGAAAAATATAATGCCAACATTCATAGTCATACATTTAAAATTCATGACAAAAGCAATTGGCAATATAAAAAACATCATTATAGGGCTTTTAATGAAGTTCGATACAATTTATCTTTAAATTTACCAAAAATCTTTGCTAATATACACGGCAGTTCCAAATTTTATAGGGCAGAAAAAGGCAACTTTATAGTACGGCAACACACCTATTATGTATTCTTTAATATGTATGTAAACAGTAAAACGGGTATAATAAAGATTTATGTAAAGAGTGCTTATCCAATGAAGTTTACAACAACTATACCGATTATAAAAACGCTCAATTTTGAAAAGGCTATATTTGAACTGTTAAAATAAAAGCACCCCGAAGGGTGCTTTTTCATGTCGAGACTCAGTTATAAAACCAATATCGTGTTTTCAGGCTGGAACCCCATAACCGCTACCGAAGTAACCACTGTACTTTTTTCACCCACTTTGTACAGGGGCATTGTTACATCATTATACACCAACTGTCAACACCTTTTTTTAAAAAAAGTATTTATATGGTGTTTTTTAGGGGCTACTGCCTTGCAATACAATTTGAATGTCTTCGATGGTCGTATAGTGTGTGAATGCTTTGTTTAGATAGGGTTGTTTTTGCCAGTCTTTATATAGATCCATTAGGAACTGTTTTTTTGTGTTGGCGTCTGCATCGGGTAAAGGCTCGACAAATTGCCATAGTCCATCGTTTATGTAGCATTCCCGTTGTTGCATTTTTTCTGCAAAGTATAAACCAAATACAGCAATATCAACCAATTCTGCGAAGTATTGTGCCATTTCTGTTAAATCATGCTGATTGCAAAATTGGATATAGTCTACTAGGTGTTCGAAAGGTTCTTGGTCATCATTACATACTTTTGGAATGGGAATACTTTCTATATATTGTTTTTTCCATTCGAAGGCTTGTCCAAGAGATATTCCAGATAATAGCGTAAAATACCAATTAAATACTTTACTATTCATGTTAGCAATTAAATATTTCAAAGATTCCTTTTTACTAATCAATAAGTTAGCAGGTGCATTAATAAAATCGCCCTCTTTGACGAGTGAGAAATTGGATTCATAGTTAATATTTCCCCAACAAATTTTTGGCTTAAAGAAATCGCTCCAATAACTTATACTGTCTTGTGTTTCAAACCATTTATGACCTGTTTTCTTTCGGGTTTTCTGTGTTACACCAGTTTCGTCGATATAGTTTTCACCCGTCTGATTTATTTTAGGTAAGTATCCTGCTAAATACTGCTTTAATGCGGGGTATTCGTCTATTTTTAGTTTTAAGGCTGGGAATGTCCCAATCAACCACAGATCCGCCCAATGGGCTTGGTATTTTTTTATGTCTTTGCCTCGTAAAATCGGTCGTATAAGTTGATCCGTTCGGGTGCGTTCGTCTTTGTCGGTACAATTGGATAAAATGGTGTGTCGAGTTAAACTGTCGATGATAAAAGCGGGGTTGTATCCTGTTAATACACCACGATATATATTGACTCCCCAATCTTTTAAACGGGTGCTTTTTGTCTCAATTATAGATTTAATTCTTTGCTCTTGGGCGGATAAAATAGTCCATTGTTCGTCGCCTTTAGGTATGGGGGTATCTATCACATTATTACTGACAAATTTTTCCAACGATTCATTTTGCTGATAAAAACCGCTGGGCATGGTTAAGGCGTCCATTGTGTGCATTGTATCTGTGTTGTTATGTTTTGAAAACAATAAAATATTCGTATCCACCGTAGCGGATTCAAATACCCCCGGTCCCATGTCGATTAAAATATGCGGTTGGGTGTTTTGGGTAAAATATTGCCGTAAATGTTTCCCATACCCTGCCCGCATCCATTTATTCGAAGTGATATAACACAACACGCCTTTATCACTCAGTATTTGATGTCCCCGTTCGTAAAACAATGCGTAAATATCCCCCGTTGAAGCAAAACTTTTGTACCCTACGGCTTTATATTTTTCCCCCAACGCCCCACCGTTTTTTTGCAGTTGGATATATGGCGGGTTGCCAATGACTATGTCGAAACCATCGGTAATACCAAACATCCATTCCATATCGAACCAATCGGCAGAGGCATTTTGGTTGTATAAATCCCAATTTACAATTTTTTCTACATTCTCACGATTCCAACCAGACTTTCGGAGTTCAATAGCCATTTGCTGGCGTTTTTGTTTATCTTCGATTTTACATTTGCGTTTGGCATCCAGCGACCCCGCAAAAAAGAACTTTTTTTGTATTGCGAGTAATTCTTTTTCTAAATTATCTAATTTCTCATCTTTAAATGTAGGTTGGATATTGCCCTTATCGTCATACTTTTCGGGTTTGTCCAATTGTATCAACGAATCGGCAACAATAAATTTTGCTTCGAGGTTAGGTAGGGGTAAAATACCAAAATTATCATCGTCTGTCCTATCGGGGATCTGATCCACCAGTAATGATATAAAAAATCTTAATTTGGTTATTTGCGTGGCAATAGGTTGTATATCGACGCCATAAATCCCATTTTGTAATAAACGCAATTTGCGGCTGTAAGCTGCCGTTTTCCACTCTACATTATCGGGGTCGAGAATTTCTAGGAAATGTACCAATTCTGATAACACCCCCATAGGAAAAGCCCCCGATCCACAGGCGGGGTCAAAAACTTTGATTTTTTTGATGGCGTCTTTGAATCGATGGGCATTATTAGGGCGTTTCTCATTGTACAACTTATCAATATCCGATGTATCCATGCCTTGATTTAGAAAATATTGTCGCAACGATGCACGGATCATATACTGTACCACATCTCTTGGCGTGTAAAAAGACCCTGTGCCTTTGCGGGCGGATTGTTGTGTTTCTGAATTGTAGCTGGCAAGTAGGTTTTCAAAAATCCGCCCCAACAATTCCGGATCTAGTGCCACATTGACATCAAGGGGGGAACTTTCCTCAATAGTAAATTGATAGCGATTAAATATTGCAAACAATCCCCCTTCGCCAAGTAAAATGTCATTGGGAAAGTATAACGAGTTTTCTCGTGGGTTGTCGGTAAATACATCAATTCTGATAACTTTAGCATTGTTAAGGTGGGTTTTTTCGGTTTCGGATTCATAGTCTAGACACTCAAACAATCCGCCGTTTAAAAATGGAATATCTTTAAAGTATGTTCCTATAAAACCATCGGCATCGGAAAATAAAGTATTGTACCGGTATAGATTGGTAACGGTACGGGTTGTACGGCTTTTTTGACTAAATTGTCGCTCCGATCGCTTTTGGTTTAATGTGGCAAAAAATAGATTTTGTAAAACAGCCTTGTAATAGCTACTATTGTCCGCATCCAGTTTTACAAATTTTTCGACAATATCTTGTTTAAAAATATCGCCATCTATAAGACCTTTCTCTCGCAAGAACCAACAAAATAAAATTCTTGTCAAAAAACGGATTAAAGATTGTTCGACACCGTTTTCGCCCAAGTCATTAGAATACTTAACCGTGTCAACCGCTTTGGTATACCAATTTTCAATATCCTTATAAAATTCTTTGTTTAAAGGCTCGACCGCAAATGCGTCTTGTATTTTGCTTGCTGTTAGATTTTTGCGTTTTGCCAATGCCAATAATTGGGTGCAAGCGGTACGGATATTTTTATTTTTGCCGACAAGGTACGAATATCTTTTGGCGGTCGATACTTGTTCGGTGATTTTGTCGCCTTGTCTTGCGTATCGTATCTGTACAAAGGACAATCGCCATTGTTCCGTATCGTCGACAAAAGCGAATACACCCGCATCTTTGCCATACTGTTTTAAATATTTTTTGGCAAGATCACGATGTTTCATACGGCTGTGGGTTACATCCCCAGATTGCAGCTGTACCACAACAAAATCCACATCCGTATTTAACAGCCCATTTGACAGCCCACCGACCTTAATCATAGATTTTACGGCTGTGTTAAAATCGGGAATGGTTTCTTGTGTGGGATCGAATTCCAGCCCCGAAAGTTCACTGCACAACTTTGTAAACGAACCTATGTCGAAGGCATTGTTTAAACAGTCCTGTATGACTTTTTCTAACATCTCTCTTTCTCCCCAAATATGGCACACTCTCATGTGTGCAGATTCAAGCCATTATACACTATGTATTTTTCATGTGCTATGTTTTTTTAGTACCATACTGATAACCACTTGCCGGTTGGCATCGTTTTTAACCTTTTCGTTAGGGCGTAACAAGTATTCAGGAACAACCCGTTCCAAAAAGATACGAAAATCCGCTATTTTGGGGGCTTTGTTAGCTTTGCAGTATTGTGCAATTTTTTTGGTTTTATCCTTGTTTAACGCCCCCCGTTGTATGATGTCTATAACCTGTTTGAAATATGTGATTTCATAATCCGTGCATTCAGGCATATTTTGAAAGGCTTTTAACAATTTGATAACTTGGCTATCCGTACGGTTTTTTATAATCGGTGTGTGCTGTGATTGTTGGTATTCCTGTTCAAACGCAGCAATACTTTTTTCTATGTCCTTATACAAATATTTACATTCGGTTGTATCCAAGCGTAAGGCAGGCGTGTTTACTTCGCTTTGTAAAATTTTGGCAGTGGTTACAAAATCTATGGGGTGGGTGTCGGTGCCGTTTGCTACATAGTATTTTTTCAAATATCCCTTGCGGATATACGATACGGTTATCATCTTGTGGTTATCGGAAAAATCCTGTGCCTTGTCGGGCATATATTTTGCACTGCGGGATTTTAGCGGTAGTTTTTGTATTTTTGTAAATAGCTGTTTATCCGTATCCCGAATATCACGGATAATTTGTAAAAATTGTAGTTCGCTGTTGGCAACGGCGTCTTCGTCATCGTCTGTTGTCGACAATTTTTCAAACAGACCTTTTGGCTCAGGTTTTTCGCCCGGCGTTAAAACCCCAGAATCTTCGCCCAACAATTCAAAAAAGCCCTCGATTTTACCAATCGCTTTCGATCGTAAGGCAATTTCTCCATCGACCTCCTCCGATGGGAAAAAATTATATATGTATATATCCGTAAACACCGTACCAAGACGGTTTATCCGCCCCGCCCGCTGCATCATGCGGGTACTGTTCCATGGAATATCATAGTTGATAATCACATTGGTACTGTGTAAGTTTATGCCCTCCGCATAGGCATCGGTGGCAATCAGTATATCATAATCGTTGCTCTTTGTTTGTTTACTGTTAGTCTCTACAGGGGAGAAATTATCGATGATTTTTTCACGATCGCCCCTATTGCCACCACCAATAGCAACAAGAGGTTTTCGACCGATTTGTTGTAATTCTTGTGCCAAGTATTTGGCAGTTACAACCGATTCGGTAAATAAAATAACTTTGTTACGCAACAAGGGATCATTGTTTAATAAGGCGATTAAAGTATCTTTTTTTACATCACGATTCGACAACAGTTTTTGCCACTGTGTCGACAGATCATCCAATACAGCAATATCGGATTGCACATCGGATTTTAATGTGTCACGGTATAGTGCCGTACTTTCTATTTCCAGTTTTCCAGTATTCAATAAGCGTTGTTCTTTTTCGTCGTCTTCGGACTCTAATATGTCCTCTAAATCCATCCAGTTTCTTGTATAGTACACTTTACCTTGATTTAAACCGTCTAAGAAATATTGGCTCGATTTTTTCATGTTGCCCAACATAGCAATAAATGCAGATATACTACTTTCCATGCGTTTTACAATAAGGCTTTTGATAATGTCTTTTAAGTTTTCTTGTCCAAGAGCACTTTTTTCATCGGGAATTCGCAAATATAACTTTGGTGTGTAACGGGCGTATTCTAGCTGCTTTAATGTGGCAATCGTGGCGTGGAACAACATATTTTCATCGCTGTTTAATTGATAAAATACGGGTTTTGGTTTGTGTGCTTTGGGAAAAGATAACTTGGCGTTTTGAACATCTTGTTCAAAAAATGTTTGAATTTCGGCTCTTGTCCGTCTTACCATCACATGGGAAAGTATTTTTTCCCGTATTTGTTTCGACGCATTTTTGACCGCCCGTACATATTGTCGAGGCTGTTTTTTACGGTTATATTTTTTGATGCCTTTTTCTAGACCTGTAAAAAAGCTTTCTAGGTTGGACAATCCCGGAATGGTGCTGTTGCGGGTTTCTTGGAACAATGCCAGCTGTGCCAATATATCGATACTGGAATTGTTATAGGGCGTAGCGGACAGCAAAATAACATTTTTGCCGGAACAAATTTCGTGTAAATCGGCGTACCAATCGCCATCCCTGTTGCGGAAACGGTGGGATTCGTCGACTATGATGGTTTTATATCGCATGGTATCGCCCTGTGCAATAACTTTGCCAATGGAGCCAATATGACAATACTCCGCCTGTACCCCAAAGTCTGCAAGAACCCGTCGCCACCCCCCTTTGTTGTTTTTATCTAGCAGAGCCGGTGGGGCAATAACCAATATTTTACCCTCTGGGCGTAATTGTTGTGCCAGCCTTGCCCCCATGTAGGTTTTGCCCAACCCCACCACATCGGACAAAAACACCCCCCCATATTGCTTTAATATGCGTTTTGCCCATATGACGGCCTGTGTTTGATATTCAAATTCTATGTAACCATCAGGCTTTTCCATATCCAGCAAAGCATCTGTGTTAATGTCTTCTTGAAAATGTTCGTACAGAAATTTAAGAAAAAGCTCATAGGGGGTGATGTCGTCCCGATACCATGTGTCCTGCTCAACAGTAGCGATTAAAGTTTCTGACACATCGACAGAATCGTCCCACAGCTTATTAAAGTAATCGGTGGCATATTGATAATCGCCAGAATCTTTTAATTCCACATTTAATTCGAGATTATGGGTCAATCCCGCAACGGAGAAATTACTAGACCCCGTAACACATCGCCCCCTGTCCATAGAATTTTCCCCATAGTGCATAATGTATAATTTTGCATGTAATCCCTGATTGGGATATACCCGTATTTCTATACGACCAGACCGCACATCAGCGATAAATTTTTCTGTGCTGTAATGGCTGTCGATAGTGTCGTCAAGGGTTTCAAATTCATCTATAATCTTTTTTTGGTACTCGATCCGTATCTGGTTGCTATTTACATACTGCAATGATTGCTGTTGGTGTAGGGCAATTTGTATGGCTTCAATCGTTTCCGTATCCGATCCCATACCAATAAGAATACGCATGTTGCCAACACGATTTAAGGCATCGTGTAACACCTTATACCCCGTAACATAAAAATACCCCGTCAAGCTATCAAACCGCTCAGTATCCTGCCCAATAATAACCTCAAGCCGCTCGCTAAGTTTTTCGTCATATTCATTAGTAAAAAATCGTGTATCGAGCATGTAAAAATTCCTGTCATTTTATGTGTGTGTGTTTCGTATATAGGTGTTAAAGTCTCAGTTACCAACATGTAATAAATCATATCATAAAAAATTGGGGATCACTTCTCAATCCACAAGTATAGTGTTACTTCTTGCCCCCTTTACGGCGTTGGGCGTAACCGGCTATGCCGATGGCAATCAATAAGGTAACCCCATTAAACATCGGTTCCACCCAAAATCTTCCGCCAAACTGTTGAATGCCTGAAATCCCAACAGCCAAAATTGCCACCCCAACAATGGTTCCCCAAACATTCACCCGCCCCGGTTTTATGGTCGTGGATCCTAAAAATGCCCCCACCAAAGCAGGCAACAAAAATTCAAGTCCCACGGATGCTTGACCAATGCGTAATTTTGATGCCAATAACACCCCGGCAAATGCTGTCATCAAACCCGAAGACATAAACGCCCCGATAACAAATTTACGAGTGGGAATACCGTTGAGCTGTGCCGATCGTTGGTTTGCCCCAATTGCATACAGATACCGCCCAATGGGCGTATATTCCAAAATAAGCCACAACGCAACCGTAATAATCAACACATAAAAACCAGTAATAGGCAACCCAAATACAAAGGTACCATTGATGGCATAAAAACTATCTGGTAATACGCCCACCATCTGACGACCACCCGTGTGCCACAATGCCAACGCATACAATACTGTTCCTGTCCCTAAAGTGGCAATAAAGCTGTCAATTTTAGCAACTTCCACCAATAAGCCATTTAAGAATCCTGTTATCAACCCCAACAGCAAAACAACCGCCACCGCCACAGACCAAGGAAACCCGAACACGGTTTGCAATGAAATGGCAATCACATGCCATAGCACGATTCCATATCCAACCGTTAAATCAATCCGACCGGCTGCCATCGGTATCATCGCCCCCAACGACAATAACGCAATAATCGCCTTGTCAGAAATTATCGCCCGTAAATTCAACAGTGTTGGGAATGTATCAGGTAACAAAATCGAAAATAAAATAATTAAAAATATTGTCAATAAAACCAAACCATAAACAGGTAACAATCTTAGGATATGTGTTTTAAGGGAAGCGTCCTTTAAGTCCGCTTTCGTGGGTTCCAGTGCATTAGATTCAAATGATTGCATAATAATAATACTCCTTAACTTTGCATAGTATTAGATGCGGATGCCGACCGTATTAAGTTTTCCGTAGTTAGGTCATTCCCTGCCAATTCACATACGATGTTGCCTTGGCTGAAAACAATCGCACGATGGCATATGGAGGCAACTTCTTCAAAGTCTGTGGACATAACAATAATGCCCACCCCATCCTGCATTGCACGGTTCAACAAGGTATATATTTCCGCCTTAGCCCCCACATCAACGCCTGCGGTAGGGTCTTCACAAATCAATAATTTGCGGTTGGTTGCCAACCATCGTCCAATAACCACTTTTTGCTGATTTCCCCCTGATAGGCTTTCAATTGCCATGCCCTGATTATTTGGGGATAAGGCGACCCGTTCGCCTATGTGCATGGCATGTTTGGTTTCTGTCCGATGACCCATAAAGGACAATATCGTGCGTCCCACCGCCAGCGGATTTAAAAAAGTATTTTCCCTAATTGTTAGCGACATTGCCACCGATTCTTCGGTTCTGTCCCGTGCGACTAATCCAATGCCAGATGCCATTGCTGTTTGTGGGGAACGCAAATCTGGTTGGGTACCACAAAGGGTAATTTTCCCTTTAAAATCTTCATATCCAAATAACGCTCGTGACACATCTTCATGCCCTGCCCCCCGTAAGCCAACCAGACCAATAATTTCATTTTTTTGCAAGTTAAAACTAATATTGTGTACCGCCTGCATATTTAAATCAGACACATTCAACAAAGTTTCGCCTAATGGAGTATCTAGTTTCGTAATCTGACGGGTTTGACGACCAACAATCGTATAAACCAACTTTTCTGGTGTGGTATCCTGAATATTACACAGATCCACCAATTCCCCATCCCGTAACACGGCCACCCGATCCGCAATGCGAAAAATCTCATCCAATCTATGGGACACATAAATCATGCCCACCCCTTGTTCTCTTAATGGTCGCAAAGCTTCAAACAGTCGCTCAACCTCATCCGCAGGCAGGGATGCAGTCGGCTCGTCCAAAACAAGATAATTACAATCCACCGCAAGGGCACGGGCAATGGCAACCAGAGATTTTTCTGTACGGGACAAGTCTTGTACCCGTATATTTGGGTCAAAATCACATCCCACTTTGCGTAACGCATCCTGTGCAAATTGTTCAACCGATTTCCAATGTATCAAACCAAATTTACGGGAATATCCCAATGCTAACGCCATATTTTCTGCAACAGTCATCCATTCAATCATGCCCAAATCCTGATGGATAAACGCCACAGACTGGCGTTCCCCAAATCCACCCGGGCGATGTTCATATAATTGACCATCGACAAAAACACAACCTTCATCGGCTTTGTGTATACCACCAAGAACTTTGATAAGAGTGGATTTGCCCGCACCATTTTCGCCCAACAGAGCAACAATTTCCCCTCGTTCCACACTCAGCGATACATCCCGTAGAGCATAGGTTCCACCGAAGTGCTTTTTTATTCCATCAAAATACAAATTATTTTTAGCAGTGTCACTCACAGTAGCCACCCCTCATCATAATTTTACACAAACATAAAGACTCAAAATAACCTGCCTAACGAAGGTCTTAATGAAATATCTTCATATTTTTCGCCTTCGCTAGTGCAGGAAACAAGTATCTAAGTGCTTATTTGCCCCAGATAGTTTTGTACGATTCACGATATGGAATATCTGGATCAAATTGATTGCTGTTGCCTATCTTACTCAGACCTTGTTGATCCACCAATGCGGGTGATGTGATATAGCCTGAACAGGACGCACCCTGCATGGCACGGTTCAACTCATCAACCAGTTGCCAACCTTGTAAATTCAAGGGTTCTGCCACCGTAATGGTTTGGTAATTGCCACTGCGAATTCGTTGGAATGCCGCCTCAGATCCATCACCAGCCGATCCCGCCTGTGGACCGTCCTTGGATGAAATACCAACATTTGCCAATGCGGGACCCATAAAGTCAAAGTATAAATCGTTAATCGCCAATGCATGTGTCCACTTTTTACCATATTTTTGCAACAGGTTAATTGTCAAAGGACCCATGCGAGTAGAAGTATCGGCAATGGGTGTGTCTACATATTCCAACACAGTGCCACCTGCCGCTTCAATAGTTTCCTTGATTTTATCCGCTTTGGCTATGGCAATTTGATAGGTCGAATCAGTGAAAATAATCGCCCCCATACTGTCACCGCCATCTTCTAGTGCCCATTTTGCCGCCACTTCGGACACGGTCATTGCATCGGTGGATACATTGGCAAAAATACCCCCGGGGGCATCACAGCCTATTACAGGACCAGAGTGCCACGCAACCATGGGAATCCCAGCCGATACCACGCCTGCAAGTGCAGCCTGTTGTTCAACCGCATCAAAACCATTGATAACGATACCATCAGGTTTTAAGGCAAGTGCCTGACCAATCGCACCCGTACGACCTTGAATAGACCCCGCACCGTCTAGTATACGGATGTCCCACCCTATGGCTTTTACGGCCTCTTCTACACCGTTTGTTACCCCAAGTATACCACCATTTTTCAAATTACCAGCCACAACAACAATCGACTTACCTTCGGCAGCCTTTGGTCCACTGGTCGGTCCATCAAATGTACCTGCTACGGATACACTTAATCCTAACAGCATAAGCACGGCGGAAAATGCCATAAAAATTTTCTTAAACATAACATAGTTCTCCTTTTAAAGTTATTCTGCATATATATTAAAACAGTGGGCTAAAAAATATTTAGGTTAGTTATCTGGTACAGCCCCTTTGTTTTTTATTATTGATATAGTTTTGTACAGTTTAACAGGGTGTTGCCCCATGTATTATCATGATATCTTCCCATAAGACCCATTTCCCGCCTTGAGTGTATAGTTTTTATTTTATGTTGTCAAGTAGTTATTGTTATGGTGGTGTATTTTTATATTGCCTCCCGTCTGAAAGACGCCTAAAACACTGCCGCCTTGCTGACCACTTTTAACGAAATCGATATGAGTACGGTGATGCAGTTACGATCGCAATACAAGGAGGCGTTCGAGAAAAAACACGGCACCAAGCTAGGCTTTATGGGATTCTTCGTCCGGGCGGCGGTGCAGGCATTACAAGATTTTCCAGCCGTAAACGCAGAAATAGACGACACCCACATCGTGCATAAAGACTATCGAGATGTGGGCATTGCCGTTGGCACCGAACAAGGCTTAGTGGTGCCGATTTTAAGGAGTGCCGAAACCATGTCCCTTGCCCACATCGAATCGACCATTTGTGCTTTTGTATGGGTTTAATCCGCAGTAACCAGATACAAAATGTCATCATAGGCGTTGTACTTATCCCCCGTATCTGCATCTATTTGAATCCGTAGTTTTAGAACTTTTTTGGCATGACCATTTCCCGTTTGTCTTGCAATATATACTCCTGTTCTGTTTTTTAGCTCAGTACGAATTTTTGTTAAAACCTCAGTTTCATTTCCTGTTATTCGACTGCCACTAACTCCACCAAAAAGTTTTATATTTTCAGTAGCAGATTCAGCAATAACTGCAGCAGTTGCCCCTGCCTCTATCGCCGTAACATCGCTAATATCGTTTATTTTTGTTACCGCCAACAATGAGTCTAAATCGTCATCGGATAAGACAGCACTGGTTAAGCCTGCTGTGCTCAACATAAAACCAAAACCCCCTGTACTAAAAGATAACAGTATGTTAGAGGTTTTTAGGCGATTGGCTAGGGCTTGTGTTGCCGATGTGTATTTGCTGTCTATAACGATGGGATAGTCCTGTTTGTCGACGGTAAAATTTTGGTATTCGACAACTTGCGGCAAGTCCCCTTTGGTCTGACGGGTGATTTTTACCAGTAATGTACCGCCCTTAGTCAGCTGATCCGGCTTAATGGTACCATTGTTTGTATCGATGGCAGTATTCAAATCATCACCGCTAACAATATTGGCAGTGGTCGGGGTATAGCCCGCTTGGCTTGCCACTATCGCAAAGGTAAAGTCCGCTATTGTAAAGGTCTCTGTCACACCGTCTACTGTATCAGAGAGTTTTAGCTTGTAATCGGTGGTATATGTCTGTCCACTGCCCCATTTGCCCGAACCGCTTCGGGATTCGGAACTTATTTGACCTTTATAGGGTGCCGATGGTGCAGATTTTGCAGTTTCGGCTGTTTTGACTTCATAACTTCGCTCGACCTTGTCATAGCGTTTGTGCCATGCGGTGCCGCCGCTGTTTTGTTGCATAGTATTCGTCGTACCAAAAGCAAATTTAAAGCCGGCGTATACATTGGTTTGTGCCGATGACGATTTCGGTTTGTCGTATTCGCCCCGAATCGTTATGATACTGTTCGGTTTATACTCGACAATCAGTTTGTTACCCTGTTCGACCTTGTCGGCAACCCCATCGAATTTATAGGTGTTTAAACCCACACTAAGCGATTCGAAACTGGGAATATTGCCTTTGGCGGTCATGTCGAAGCCTTTCATAACCTTTCGCCCTAAAATAACCGCACTGCCCATAGGACGATACATATTTGCCGATAGATCGAATGCCCCAGTTTTCAATTCCAGACCAAGCGATAAGCGTTTATAGGCTTTATTGCCGAATGTATAAAACTTGCCGGCACCGTCTTTGCTGTCGATAAATATATTTGCCCCTATAAGGGTTGTTCTGGCATCATTGATAGCGTTACGGGTGCCAAAGCCAATATTAAAAGTGTTTTCCGCTCCCTTACGGCGTAAAGAGGTTTGTAGGTACCGGACGGCACTCTTGTTTTCCCGTAACACCTTAAAGGCGGTTAGGTCATAACTGAGTTTTTTGTTTGTATAGCCAAAGCCGCCCTCGAGCCATTGAAAAATGCCTTTTTTGTTTACCGAATCGACCAATACATCGCCGCTGCGACTTACCACTGTATCCGTGTCGTTGGTTAATATAGGGGTTGCCCATGTAAGTAAAACCGCACTTGTACTGATAAAAAATATTTTTTTCATTGTCAAAAATCCTTTTAATTTTGTTAAGAAACCGCCCTATTTACAAGGGCATACCTACCCCAGAATACATTTTTTTTTTTTTCGGTGTCAAGATTTTATTTGACATTTTGTGTTTTTTTATGTATTAAATATGTCACACCGAAAAAAAGTGCACATAAAACCATTCGGGGCGACACTCCTATAGAGTATCGCCCCGGGTGGTGTGTGCTGTACATATTGTGTTATGTGTTTAACAGAGACTGTATATTGTCGATAGCGGTAGGATTTTCAATGGTGTTTGGCATGGTAAATTGTTCCCCATCGACCATTTTTCTTAGGGTACCCCGTAACACTTTACCGGAACGGGTTTTGGGCAACAACGGTACGGTGTATACCCTGTCCATATCGGCAATCGGACCGATATGATCCCGAATGGTTTGTTTGAGGGCTTTTTCCAACGCCGCCGCATCCCGTTTTAGTCCGCTTTTTAACACCACAAACCCTACTGGACGGTGTCCTTTGATTTTACATTTTTTGGCAACCACCGCACATTCGGCAACATCTTTGTATTCGGACAGCACCTCCTCCATCGCCCCCGTCGACAAGCGGTGTCCCGCCACATTGATAATGTCGTCCGATCGGGACATGACATATATGTATCCGTCTTCATCGATAATGCCCGCATCGCCGGTTTGGTAGTATCCGGGAAACTCTGACAAGTACGAATTGATAAACCGCCCGTCATCGTTCCAAATGGTTTGTAAGCACCCCGGCGGCAACGGCAATTTGATACAAATTTCACCCATAACCCCCGCCGGCAGCGGTTTTTTGTCCTTGCCTAATACTTCGACTTGGTACCCCGGCACAGCGGTCGTAGGGGAACCGGCACGAATGTCTTGGCGTTCGATCCCCCAACAGTTAGCAGCAATTGCCCAGCCCGTTTCCGTCTGCCACCAGTGATCGATAACCGGTTTGCCGGTGCGATCTTGCAACCAATACAAAGTATCCGGATCGCACCGCTCCCCTGCCAAGAACAGCGTTCGCAGGCTGTTTAAGGTATACTTTTGAAATTCACCCCCCTCATAATCTTCCCGCTTAATAGCCCGAATCGCCGTCGGGGCGGTGAATAGGCACGACACTTTATATTCGTCGATAATCCGCCAAAACACGCCCGCATCTGGGGTGCCAACGGGTTTTCCTTCGAACATCACGGTCGTACACCCGTGTAGCAATGGTGCATAGACAATATACGAATGCCCCACAACCCAGCCCACATCGGATGCAGACCAATACACTTCGCCCGCTTGTATATCGTAAATATGAGTCATCGACCACTTTAAAGCGGTGATATATCCGCCGGTGTCCCGCCGTACCCCCTTAGGCATGCCGGTACTGCCGCTGGTATACAAAATATACAACGGGTGTTCGGATTCGACCGGCACCACCGATGCTTTTTCCATTTGCGGAATGGTCTGTTGCCAAATGGTATCCCGCTGCTGTTGTACTTGCCACAGGTGTTCGCTGCGATCGTATATTAACAGGTGTTTGACTTTGTGAACGGACGATTGCAACGCCTGTTCGAGAATATTTTGGTATTCTACAATGCGTTTCGGTTCGACACCACAAGACGCCGTTATAATCACATTGGGATTCGAATGATCGATTCGCAACTGCAGTTCCCGGGGGGCAAAACCGCCAAATACCACATTGTGAATCGCTCCGATTCTGGCACACGCCAACATCGCCATCGCCGCTTGTGGAATCATCGGCATGTAAATCAGCACCACATCGCCCTTGCTAACCCCTTGCATTTGTAGCCAAAACGCCACCCTTGCCACTTCGTCTTGTAGCTGTTTATAAGAAATTTTCGATTTTGTATCGGTAACGGGGCTGTCGTAAATAATTGCCGTCTGATCGCCCCGCCCCTCAAACACATGACGGTCAATGGCATTGTAACAAGCATTCGTCCGCCCGCCCGTAAACCATGTATAAAATGGGGGATTGTCGTCATTTAGTACCCTATCGAATGGCTGAAACCAATGTATGTGTTGGGCATTTTCACCCCAATAGGTGTCTGGGGATTGCTGTGCTTGCTGTTGTAAAGTTTTTAAATCGCTCATGGTGTGCTCTCTTTTGCTTAATAAAAAGGGTGTGTCGTATCTTTGTATATGTACCATTAAACATGTATTTGGCTATATTGTCAACAATTTTGTTTGTTTTTTATAAAAAATATACTTTTTAACAAAAAATATGTTTATATTGTTGACAATATAAATAAAGTATGCTATCCATACTCCATATAGGATTATAAACCATTTTGAGGGCACACATGCCAAAAGTAACCACTGCATATTTATACGAATCGATCAGCCAATCGATTATTACCGGTGCGTTGAAACCTAACCAGAAGCTGAATGAGCAATCTTTGGCGACTCAGTTCGGCACTTCCCGGGGACCTATTCGGGAGGTGTTGCGGAAATTGGAATCAAAATCGTTAATTTCTTTTGTTCCCAATGTGGGGGCACGGATTCAAGGGGTCAGCCTCAAACAGGCGGAAGATTTACTAAGTATACGGTTGGTGTTGGAATGTATGGCGGTGGAATCCGCCTGTCGCAATATCACCGATGCAGAATTGCACATGTTGCAGGCGTTACTGGATAGCCACGCACAGCGGATCGTTGCCAAAGGCGATGGCACCTATATCACGCAAAACGAAAACAACGATTTTCACAAGGCTATTATCCAAGCCAGCCACAACGCCTATTTACAACAAATTCTAAACGAAGAGCTCTATGTGCGGCTGCAAATATGCCGTAACCAACACACTTGGGAAGGTCGTAGAGCCGATGAAGCATTACACGAACACCGCCAAATTTTAGCGGCTATTTACAACCGTGATGGGGAACTGGCACGGTTGTACATGAATCGCCACCTGCACTTTTCCCATAACAATATTTTAAAAACTATTGCCATGCAAACCACATAAAACAAAGGACACGAACTATGCACAACCCATCTATACAAAATCATATTGTCAAGGTCGCCCTCGAAAAAGACACATTGGTAAAACACCACCAATTAGCGTGGAAATTGGCAGCCGTTGCCAGCGACCACACCCCCATCGACACAGATGTTGCCGATATGGTGATAAACCGTATTATCGACAACGCCGCCGTTGCCATTGCATCGTTAAACCGTTCATCGGTGGTATCGGCACGGGAAATGGCACTTGCCCACCCAAGACAAAACGGTGCCACCGTATTCGGTATGCCCAACCAGATAACCGTATGTGCGGAGTGGGCGTGTTGGGTAAACGGCACAGCGGTGCGGGAATTGGATTACCACGATACTTTTTTGGCGGCAGAATATTCCCACCCGGGCGATAACATTCCCCCTATTTTGGCAGTGGCACAGCAAAAACACAAAAGCGGTGCAGATATATTAAAAGCCATCGCCACCGCATACGAATTACATGTAAACTTGGTAAAAGGCATTTGCCTACACAAACACAAAATCGACCACATCGCCCACATTGGTCCAGCAACCGCCGGCGGTTTGGGGACTCTGTTACACCTAGATACGGAAGTGATTTACCAAGCGATTCAACAGGCATTACATGTAACCTGTACCACCCGCCAATCCCGCAAAGGGGACATTTCCACATGGAAAGCCTACGCCCCCGCCCATGCGACAAAACTGGCAATCGAGGCGGTCGACCGCTGTATGCGGGGACAAGGGGCACCTTCGCCTATTTACGAGGGCGAAGAGTCTGTACTGGCATCGATGTTAGACGGATTCGACTCCCACTACACCGTGCCTCTACCGGCAATGGGAACGCCAAAACGGGCTATTTTAGAAACCTATACCAAACAACACTCAGCCGAATACCAAGCACAAGCCATTATCGACATGTGCTGTGCCTTAGGCGAACAAGTGGCACACGCCACCGGGGGCGATTGGTCGCAAGTAAAACAAGTGGTGCTACACACTTCGCACCACACCCACTATGTTATCGGTACCGGTGCCAACGACCCACAAAAAAGCGATCCCCATGCCAGCCGAGAAACCCTCGATCATTCGATTATGTACATTATCGCCGTCGCCCTGCAAGACCGCACATGGCACCATGTGGAGTCGTACGCCCCTAGTCGTGCCCATCGGGCGGATACAGTGGCACTGTGGCATAAAATTACAACCGTCGAGGACAAAAAGTGGACACAGCGTTACCACGCCACCGATCCGAATGTCAAGGCGTTTGGCGGACGGTTGGAAATTACCCTAAACGATGGCACCGTGTTTACGGACGAAATGGCAGTTGCCAACGCCCACCCGTTAGGGCGGACACCTTGGGGGAGATCGGATTATATCGACAAATTTAATATGCTAACCGCCAATGTCATCAGCGACAGCGAAAGCCAACGGTTCCTCGACTTGGTGCAACGGTTGCCCACATTGACAGCGGCAGAAGTCACACAGCTAAATGTGGCGGCACCGCTTGAGACGGTACTGAGCAACACCGCCAATCAACAAGGTATTTTTTAACAGTATTACAATAAGGACTCGTACCATGTTACACTCAACGACATCCGATGCGGAAAAACGCCTCGATTTAAGACAAAAATTGGCATCTGGGGATTTGTTACAAGCCCCAGGAGCGTTTGCCCCGATGGTTGCTATGGAAATAGAAAACGCCGGCTTTCCCGTTGTATATATTTCTGGGGGGGTGTTGTCCGCTGATTTGGGGCTGCCGGATATTGGTTTGACCACTTTGTCAGAGGTTGCCTATCGGGGCGGACAAATTGCCCGTGCCACCAATTTACCCTGTATTATCGATGGGGACACGGGCTTTGGCGAAGCTATAAATGCGGCACGAACGCTACAGATTTTTGAACAACACGGGCTTGCCGGCTGCCACTTCGAAGACCAAGTTTTGCCCAAACGCTGTGGACATTTGGACAACAAATTGTTGGTGTCTGCAGGCGATATGTGTGCCAAAATATCCGCCGCCGCCCAATGCCGCCAAGACGCACATTTTGTCATTATAGCACGCACAGACGCACGGGCAGTCGAAGGGCTAGACCGTGCCATCGACCGTGCCAAAGCCTATGTCGATGCGGGGGCAGATGTGGTATTCCCCGAAGCCTTAAAAAATCTCAGCGAATTCGAAGCGTTTCGCAACGCCCTATCCGTGCCGTTACTCGCCAATATGACCGAATTCGGCAAGTCCGATTTATTTACCTATGCCCAATTAAAACAACTGGGCTATAACTTGGTGATTTACCCCGTAACCACATGGCGGCTTGCCATCGGGGCGGTCGTACGGGGATTGCAAGACATTAAAGCAAAAGGACATCAAAACGACCTGTTACAACACATGCAGCACCGCAAAGATTTATACGCAACCTTGCAATATGAACAGTACAGCCGTTTTGATAAACACATAAGCAATTTTGACTTAAACCACAACAGATAATAAAATATGAAAAATTTTGATGTAAACCACAACAGACAATATAAGGAAAAATATTATGACTGATATTCAATATGGACTGGCGGGCGTGGTTGTCGACACAACGACCGTGTCGAAAGTAATGCCCGAAATAAATTCCTTGACCTATCGGGGATATGCGGTACAGGATTTGGCGACATCGTGCTGTTTCGAAGAAGTCGCCCATTTGCTGTTAAATGGACACTTACCGAATCGTGCCGAACTGACGGCATTTCAACGCTTAGAACGCACACTTCGCCCGATTAGCGACCGGTTAAAGACGGTTATCGAAGGGTTTAATAAACACGCCCACCCGATGGACTTGGTACGCACCGCCCTATCGTACTTGGGGCAAGAGGAAACCCCCGCCGATTACACAGATCCGCAAAAAACCTTGCATATGGCGTACCGTATGTATGCGTGCTTGCCAACCATTGTAGCGGCAATCGCACGGATTCGCACAAATAAACCCATTATCGACCCCAATCCAAACTTATCGTACAGCGAAAATGTGTTTCACATGGTCTTCGGCACCGTGCCGGAAACGGAAATTGTCACATGTTTCGATATATCGATGACCTTATATGCGGAACACAGCTTTAATGCCTCCACATTTACCGCCCGCACTATCACATCGTCGATCTCTGATATATACAGTGCCACCGCTGGTGCTATCGGCTCCTTAAAAGGTCCCTTACACGGCGGGGCAAACGAAGCGGTTATGCACGCTATGCTAGAAGTTAAAACCCCAGAAAAAGCCCGGGCGTGGATGCGGGACGCCCTAGACAACAAACGCAAAATCATGGGCTTTGGACATCGGGTATACCGCAACGGCGACAGCCGAGTCCCCACCATGCGTGATGCGTTTTTTAAAATGTGCCACATAAAAGGCGAAACCAGATGGATGGATATTTACAAAATTTGGGACAAGCACATGGTCGACAGCAAAGGCATTCACCCCAATTTGGACTTGCCCGCCGGGCCTGCGTATTATTTGATGGGCTTTGACATTCCCATATTTACCCCGTTGTTTGTCATGGCCCGTACCACCGGGTGGTCGGCACATATAATGGAACAACAAGCGGACAATAAACTTATCCGCCCCCTCAGTGCATACACAGGCGAAAACGCCCGCAGTGTCCCGCCCTTAAACGACAGATAAAACACCCTTTTCCCACCACAGAAAAAACAGGAGAATTTTGTGTACAGGACACTTTTTACAACCTATCTAACACATCGACAATGTGATTTTTTACTTTCACCGGGCTTATTACATGGGTGATGGTGCCTTGTTCATCGATAATAAAAGTACTGCGGACAATACCTAAAAATTCCCGTCCCATAAATTTTTTGGGGTGCCATACTCTGTACGCTTTACAAATTGTGGCGTCCGCATCGTCGCTGATCAAATCAAACACCGCATTATGTTTGGCAATAAATGTGTCGTGTTTTGTTGGACTGTCTAGGGATACGCCAAGCACAATAGCGTTGTGATCGGCAATTTGTGGATAGTGGTTGGTAAAATCACACAGCTGGGTAGTGCAACCGGGGGTCATGTCTTTGGGATAAAAGTACAACACCACTTTTTGCCCCCGAAACCCTGACAATGACAAAGTTTTACCACCACTGGCAGGGGCGGTAAAATCTGGGGCGGGGGTACCGATTAAATCGTGTGCAGATAGGGAATAGGTCATTGTAAAATCCTTTCGTGTTGAAGTTATGGTCTATGCCGTAATGTATGGGCTATATTTCAGTCTTTGGCTTATTATGTGAGTCTAGGGGGCTCCGCCCCCCGTGCGTACAATGTGGATTTTACCGCACGCACTTCCCCCCCGCATCGAGCACCACATCGGGCTAAAGCCCTCAGCGGTTGCAACCGCTTTTGGTGCACCCCACAAACATCTTGTCTTTGCTGCATTATAGCAAAATAAAACTACTTTTGCAAATATTATAGGGTGGTTTTTTTGTGCTTGCTATGTTAATATCAAAATCATGATAATAAGACTGATTGTATGGACTGTAAGCGTAGTAAGCGTATTGACACTGGGAGTTGTAGGGTTTGTGTATTATTCCTTGACCAGTGGCGATGGGTTTTCGTCTGAATATGTAACCGCCAAAATCGCCGAAGAAGTACAACACCGCATACCCAATGCGACTATTTCCATCGGCGGTGCAGAATTTTTCTTGGACATTAAAAAATTTGCTATTGCCGTGCGGGCAAAAGATGTGGACATTGCTGTACCTGATACCGTGTCCGCTTCGATAATCGAAATGCGAACCACTATTAGCATTAACAGTCTACTCAATCGGCAAATTATCATCGACAATGTACACCTACAAAAGGGCACCATCACATATGAAAAACCCAGTGCTGACGAAAATGTACAAACCGTGTTTAAAACCGTCCCCTCGACTCAAACCGATGTCGACACGCACATCGACACCAACAAACGCATTGCCAATGTCGTATCGATGGTCGGCTATCAGGTATCGACAAAGTTGCGGGATCTTATTAACACCACCGCACAAGACATTGACATTTCATACAAAGACAAAGGCATGTGGGCAAAAATACAACTGGACAGCATGCACTTTAGCAACGATAACCAACAACAGCGGCTGTCCTATGTGGCGGACATCGACACGCAGTTTTTTGTCGACAATCCGTTTTATTTTGGCACCGTCGAAGGCACTGTACAGACCACATTTGCCCCGCAAAAAACCCAAATGCAAATAACAACCAAAGGCATCACCCGTGATTTTATCAGCGGTATCGACATGTCTTATAGCACCGCTACCAACACCCTGTCGGGCGATTTTTATAACCACATTAACGACCCACAGTTGGTGTCTTTTGTCCGTTCATTCGTCCCCTTCGTAAAAGCCGAAAAATCATTGGCACTCAACGGACAAACGGACGCATACGCCTTAAATAATGGCGGCGGGGTACTCAATATCGACTACAAAGCCGATACATATTATGGCACCGCTACCTTTACCGACATCGACAATGGCTGGCATATTCAGGCAACGGCTGATAACTTAACCGATGATTTGGTACAGCATTATGGCAAAGGCTTTATGAAACAATCTACATTGGAATGGATGCGGGATAACTTGCAGGCTACATACAGCGTAACACTCGATTTGGTGTTCGACAAAACACAAAAAAAATTTGTAAAAACAATTGCCGATACGGTACTTACCGATGCCAAATCGGTATATAAAAAAGGTCTGCCCAAAGCACATATTCCCCTTGCCCGGGTACACATGCAAAACGGTATTACCGATGTAACAGCAAATACGGCAACCATCACCGCTAATGGCAAAGTTGTTACCTTAAACAATATCAGCATACAAAATAAAAATGATATATTGACTACGAAATTGGATAGTGTTGGCGATGTGGATACACTGACAGCACTTGTTTTTAATGATGCTACAAAGTTGAAAAATCCTTATGCGTTTGCCACTTTAAAACAAGGACAATTACACAGTACTCTACAGACAACATTCGACAATAAAAACAAAAAAATGATCGACTTTGTCCTAGACGGTACGGTCGCCGAACTGTATGCGGATTACGCCCGCACTGTTAAAGACATGGACATAAAAGGCACTGCAAAAATCACCAATGTAACCCTTTCTGCCCGCCCAAACACAACAATTGTGCGGGCAACGGCGATGACAGGCACCGCTAATGACATACCGGTAACCGTAACCGATATTGCCCTCGATATAAAAAACAATGTGTTGTGGTATGGGGCACATGTACGAGGGGATATGTCGACACTTATATCGCCTGTGCTGGGCGACACTATCACCCTGCAACAAGGAGCATTCGATGGCAAAGTATCGTTAAAATACTACATCGACAAAAAGCGTATATCCACATACGCCATCGAAGGTATCATTGAGAATGGCATTGTCGTTGCCCCGTATACATTTCAAGGTGTCAAAACCCCTTACACCATACGCACCCAGCTGATGGATATAAAAATCAATGACGAAGTTACTATCTTTAAAGGCGATGTAAACATCGATAGCACCGCCTATGGCGATATACATTTTGTCAAACGCCAATCGGCAACCAGCGGCACATTTTCCGGCGATATACACAAGGCATTTTTAGCCAACTTTGTCCCCAATCAGTATATCCAAGTCCGCAAAGATATACCCCTTACCCTATCCTATAACGGCATGGACTTTGACGATGGCACTCTAAAAGTTACCGCTGATTTGCAAAATATGGATTTCGCACTTCCCATATTACAATGGCAAAAAGATAAACACGCCGCCGCTAACTTGGTATCGACCATACAGATAACCCCCAATAAAGAGTACAACATTTCCATGTTGGCAAATATTCAAGGGGACAGTCCGTTTTATTTGAAAACCGCCATCGCCCTAGATTCCAAAGGCTTAAAAACCGTCGATGTCAGCGATGTCAAATTTAAAGACGAACGGTTTAATCTGGCAGGTATTCGCAAAAATACCAAGATGTATTGGCAGATAAACGCCGATACTTTGACTCGCAAAACCGTACAAGCTCTGCTCGATACCCACAAAAATACCGTACGACAACAGACTTTTGATATGGATGTCCGCTTTACATTGGGCAAGCTTATCGGCTATAATGGAGTTGCCATATCCCCTGTGGAAGGACATATGATACGGGAAAATGACACAATACGGTTGTTCGAAACCCGTATGACCTTGACAGACACCCAAGATAATAACCGCTTGTATATATATTACACGCCGGACAAATACCGGATGGTAGCCGAAAACTTGGGCGTATTTTATGGCAGTATCAGCAAAACCAACATATTCGGCGATGGCGGTCGTATTGCTATGGTCGCCAATGCCGATAACAACGGGGTTTTACAAGGCAGAATGGAGGCAAAAGATGTGGTTATCACCAATACCCCCGGGGCGGTACGGTTGTTAAAACTGTTTTCTGTGATCGGGGTATTTGATGCGTTGGAATCAAAAGATATTAAATTTATCAAAGTAAAAGGCGATTTCCGCTTAAAACAAGGGCGGTTCGAAACAGATAACATATCCGGGCTTGGCACCATTGGCATTTCTGGTAAAGGATATGCGGACTTTAAAAGCAAACAACTGCAAGTAGACGGTATGATATTGCCCACCTATAAAATATCCAGCCTCATTAGCAATATTCCCATTATTGGGCAATTGTTAACCGGCGTAGAGGGGCAGGGGATTTTTTCACAATACTACACAGCAAAAGGCACATTCGACGACTACAAAATTACCGTAAACCCCATATCTCTGTTGACGGTGGGGATTCTAAGAGACATTTTTGCCCCGTTATTTGGAGCCGAAGATGTGCCGCTAGAAGTGAATTAAATCTTATAAGAAATTTTCCGTGTTAAAGAATAAGGAAAAGGGGCACAACCCCCCATCACCATTTAATATTCTGTAGGATATGTTTTTAACTGGTTTTGTTGGGTTTTATAATCGGGCAGTACCGCCGCTACGGCGTCCCAAAAGGATTTTTGGTGGTGCGGGTGGGCTTGATGGCACAGTTCGTGGACTATCACATAGTCGATACAGGGCATCGGCGTGCGAATAAGGGCAATATTGAGATTCATATTGCCCGTTGTCGACATCGATCCCCAACGGGTTTTCATGTGTTTAACGGTTAATTTTGTCGTCTTCGCCGCTCCTGCCACTTGTGGAATCCAGTATGCGGTACGGTCTGCAAGTACGGTTTTTGCCTGTCTGCGGTAAAATGCCAATACGGCAAGACGACATGCGACCGCATTCGTTGCCCATACCCGTATGGTGTCGCCATCGATACACACATCATCGGGTGATATATCATAGCAAATGGTGTAAGCCCGTCCCAAATACAACACCGTATCCCCCTCAGCATACGAAGATTGGGTGGGGGCGTATATGCGTTTGGCATATGTGTATTTATTCAGTATCCACACTTGGTTAGTATCGACAATTTTTTGTAATGTTTTGAGGGGGGTATACACAGGGGCGTGTACGACGATGGTAGCATCTGGTTTTACCGACAACGCAACCGATGTGCGTCGTTTCGACCGCTTGACAACACAGGGCAAACGGTGGTTTTTGTCGACTATATATACGGTTTCGTCTATCAGCATGGCTATATATACCTTTGTGTATACCATTATACATCATGTGTATACAAAAAGACAAATCGTTTAATTAAATACTTGCCGTTTAATTAAACACTTGACCTGCCCAAGATAATATTTTATTATACCCATGCAATTGTTGATATATGCGGGAGAGCGTGTTTCACCACACCACCGAAGGAGCAACACTCTGGAAACTCTCAGGTACAAGGGACCGCATATGGAGAAGCATCTGGAAAGGGATATACAATCCCACCGAAGGAGGAACCCCCTGTTTTATAGCGGGGGCAACGCTCTCAGGTACCGATACAGAAGGGGTTTGCCGATACAGGAAGGGTTTGTTGTGTGTGCAACGCCTTTTTGTGCTGTTTATTAGGGGAGATGCTTGTTTATGTCTGATATTTTACACCATACGGCTTTACATGCTTTGCATGTGGCACTTGGGGCGAGGATGGTTGGTTTTGCTAGCTATGATATGCCTGTTCAATACCCGCTGGGGGTTTTAAAAGAACACCTGCATACCCGGGCGAAGTGTGGGGTTTTTGATGTCTCCCATATGGGGCAAGCGTGGCTTATCGGCACTGCACAGCAACAGGTTGCCGAAAGTGCTGAAACCGTTTTGCCGGCGGATATTATCGGTTTACCTGCGGGGAAACAACAATATACCCAGTTGCTAAATGAAAATGGGGCGACTCTTGACGATCTGATTATTACCAAACCGGCAGAGCAAAAATACAACGACCGTTTATACACGGTGGTCAATGCCAGCTGTAAGGAGGCGGATTATGCCCATATGCAGGCTCATATGGACGGCATTACCATACAAAGACTAGAAAATCGGGCATTGATTGCCATACAAGGTCCCTTGTCGGAGGCTGTGTTATCGGCAGTGGTCGACGGGGTGCAAGATTTAACCTTTATGTCGCTTAAAGCCTTTGATTGGCACACAGCCGATGGCGGTGTTACCGAATTGCTTATCTCTCGTTCTGGGTATACGGGCGAAGACGGGTTTGAGGTGTCGATTGTCAATGCCTATGCCACTGCCTTTACCGAACGGTTATTGCAAAATGAAAATGCACAAATGATTGGATTGGGGGCAAGGGATTCGTTGCGACTGGAGGCGGGGTTGTGCTTGTATGGCACTGACCTAGACACCACCACCACGCCTGTCGAGGCGGGGTTGTTGTGGTCGATCGGCAACCGCCGCCGAGAACAAGGCGGATTTATAGGGGCATCGGTTATTCAAAACAATATTGCAAATGGGGTAGCCCGCAAACGCATTGGGCTTGACATAGACAGTAAAACCCCTTGTCGTCAAGGGACAAACATTTTTGTCGGCGATACAAAAGTGGGGAAAATTACTTCCGGCGGTTTTGCTCCGTCCATAGGTAAGCCCATAGCTATGGGATATATCGACATTGCCCACAGTGCCATCGGCACAGAAGTTACCTTATTGGTGCGTAACAAGCGGATACCTGCAAAAGTATGCAAAATGCCGTTTACGCCCCACAAATATAAACGCTAATTTTATCACAAATAGTATACGAAGAGGATTATGTTATGACTGTAAAATACACGCAAGATCACGAATGGATACGGGTCGACGGGGACACGGCAACGGTGGGCATTACCAATTATGCGGAGCAGCAACTGGGCGATGTGGTGTTTGTCGATATACCTGACATAGGCGATACATTTCACATGGGCGACGATGTCTGCGTGGTCGAATCGGTCAAAGCCGCATCAGACATTTACGCCCCCATCAGCGGTGAAATTATCGCCGCTAACACGGACTTAGAATCCGATCCGGCTTTAATCAACACAGCCCCTACTACAGATGGGTGGATTTTCAAAATGAAAATAGCGGATGCGTCCGAAATAGATGGCTTATTAGATGCGGACGCATATAACGCCAGTATCGAGTAACCGTCCGCCCCGTTTGCAAGCGGGTATGTATACACCAGTAACACCACCGGCGTAAATAGTATCGAAAAACGCATAAAGGAAACATATACTATGGCACATATGGATACTTATCGGGCGGATACGGACTTTATCCGCCGCCACATCGGCCCCCGAGTGGCAGAACAACAGCAGATGTTGCAATACATCGGCTTTACATCTTTAACAGAAATGGCGGAGACCATTGTCCCCGCAGATATTTACGAAACCGCTAGCATGGATATACCATCGCCTATGTCTGAATATGATGTGCTGGAACACATGCGGGCATTGGGCGATAAAAACACATTGGTGCGAACCTTTATCGGTCAAGGATATTACAACAACCACACGCCACAAGTGGTTATCCGCAATGTGCTGGAAAACCCCGGTTGGTACACCGCATACACCCCATACCAAGCGGAAATTTCACAAGGGCGACTGGAAGCCATCGCCAATTTTCAAACTATGGTGGCGGATTTAACCGGTCTCGACATTGCCAATGCGTCTTTATTAGACGAAGGCACTGCGGCGGCTGAGGCTATGAGTCTGTGTGCCCGTATGGCAAAAAACAAAAAATCGAAACGGTTTTTTGTATCGATTCACTGCCATCCACAAACCGTCGAAGTGGTGTTAAACCGTGCCAAACATTTCGGCTTTGAGATTATCTTAGGCAGTGAGGACACGGGCATTGCCGAAAATATTATGGGGGCATTGCTGCAATATCCCCGCACAGACGGGACGGTTGTCGACTACACAAATGTATGCGAAGCCGTCCACACACAGGGGGGATTGGTGGTTATGGCGACCGATTTATTGGCATTAACCGTACTTAAAACCCCGGCGGATATGGGGGCGGATGTGGCGGTGGGCTGTGCTCAGCGATTCGGCGTGCCTATGGGCTTTGGGGGACCGCATGCGGGCTTTATGGCAAGTGTCACAAAACTACAGCGGGCGTTGCCGGGACGCATTATCGGCGTGTCTGTCGACCGTTTAGGCAATCCTGCATATCGTATGGCACTGCAAACCCGGGAACAACATATTCGCCGTGAAAAAGCCACTTCGAATATTTGTACCGCCCAAGCGTTACTAGCCATTATGGCAAGCTTTTACGGTGTATATCACGGGGCAAAAGGTCTGATCCGTATTGCCACCCGTACCCACATGTATGCCAAAGCCCTAGCACAAGGGCTTAAAAATGCCGGTTTTACCCTAGTATCCGATACATTTTTCGACACCGTATCGTTTACAGGCGATGCCGATTCATTGCTACAAACCGCCCTACAAGCGGGGTTTAATATCCGTAAAATAGATGCCCAAACGGTGAGTATCGCTTTTGATGAAACCGTTACCGACACCGATGTACATAAGCTGTTGTCCGCTTTTGATGCCCGTGTCGATATGGATACCATCGACAACAGCCTACCCGATGGTTTCGCCCGCACCAGTGATTTTATGACCCATCCGGTGTTTCAATCACATTTTTCTGAAACCGAACTGATGCGTTATGCCCGTATGCTGGTAAACAAAGATATTGCCCTTGATAGGTCGATGATTCCCTTAGGGTCGTGTACTATGAAGCTAAACGCCGCAACAGAAATGGCAGCCGTATCGTTTCCAGAGTTCGCTAGTATCCATCCGTTTGTACCGTCCGACCAAACCGAAGGATACCGCACTATGATTGCCACGCTGGAAAAATGGTTGTGTGCCGCTACGGGCTATGATGCTATGTCGTTGCAGCCGAACGCCGGATCGCAAGGGGAATATGCGGGGTTGTTGGCTATTAAAGCCTACCACGACTGCCGGGGCGAAGGGCATCGCAATGTGTGCTTTATTCCCGTGTCTGCACATGGCACCAACCCCGCATCCGCCCAAATGGTCGATATGCAGGTGGTACCCATAGCCTGTGATGAAAACGGCAATATCGACTTGCAAGATGTACAGCAAAAATGCCAACAATACGGGGACAATTTGGCGGCAATTATGATTACTTATCCATCTACGCACGGTGTGTTCGAGACCGATGTCCGCAAAGTATGTGATATGGTGCACACCGCCGGCGGACAAGTATATATCGACGGGGCAAACCTAAACGCCCAAGTGGGACTGGCGTATCCCGGGCATTACGGCGGCGATGTCAGCCACCTAAATTTACATAAAACATTCTGTATTCCACACGGCGGCGGCGGACCCGGTGTCGGACCAATTGGGGTTAAAGCCCACTTAGCCGATTTCTTGCCCGGGCATCGACTGGTAGATAACGGAGCGGGGGCGGACGGTGCCGTATCGTCTGCACCGTGGGGATCTGCGTCGATTTTGCCAATTACCTATACTTATATTGCCATGATGGGCGATGCAGGTTTGCGGCGTGCCACCCAAGTGGCGATTTTATCGGCAAATTATATCGCCAAAAAACTGGAACCCTATTTTCCCGTGTTGTACAAAGGCGATTCTGGCTATATTGCCCACGAGTGTATCCTCGATTTTCGCAGCATCGAAAAACACACCGGTATTTCCAACGAAGATGTGGCAAAACGCTTAATGGATTACGGGTTTCACGCCCCTACTATGTCGTTTCCCGTCGCCGGTACTTTAATGATCGAACCCACCGAATCCGAACCGTTGGCAGAACTCGATCGGTTTGTTGCCGCTATGGTGTCCATCGGCGGGGAAATAGCCGAAGTTGCAGACGGCACCGCCGACCCAAACAATAATGTCCTAAAAAACGCTCCACATACCGCCCATGAAGCCTTAGACGACAATTGGCATTTTCCCTACAGCCGATACAAAGCCGTATACCCCATGCACAACCAAATCGCCAACAAAATCTGGCCCAGTGTTGCCAGAATCGACAATGTATATGGGGACAGGAATTTGTTCTGCTCTTGCATCTGATTTTTAGCCTTTTGTTTTTTTTGTTTTAAAAATTTCTTGTTTTTTGGTGTGTTTGCTTGTATCATGACATGTTGTGAAATGAAGCTATATGGAAAAATACTATGATAAAACCTGTAATAGGCTTGCTTACGAATACTTTGACGCAGCTGGACGATTGTGATGCGGAAAAGTTGGCTGTGTCTTCTCGCTATGTGTCGGCTCTCGAGCAGGTGGCAGATGTGCATTGTGTGGCGTTGCTGTTTAAGACCGTTTTGGATATGGATATTTTAGACCGTATCGATGGGGTGGTGTTGACGGGCGGGTTTGCTAATGTGCATCCCAAGTTTTACGATGGGGATTATGTGTTAAAGAGCGGTGAAAATGATCCTTTGCGGGATAAGACCGCTTGGGCGGTGCTGGAGCGGGCAATAGAAATCGGTTTGCCTGTACTTGGCATTTGTCGGGGCTTACAGGAAGTCAATGTCTATCACGGGGGGACATTGCAGGGGGATGTACACTTGCAACAGGGCAATTTTGAACACCTAAAAACCCATGATGACGGCAGGTTCGATTTTGAGCCTCGCCAACAATTGGTAGTCATGCAGGACAGCTTATTGGCACAGTGGACAAAAGGAATGAAAACCTTACAAATCAATTCTGCACACGGGCAGGCCATCGATAAATTGGGTGATGGCTTGGCGGTGGAAGCCGTGTCCGCTAGCGATGGTATCATCGAGGCCGTACGGATGTTACACCACCCCAATTTTGGCTACGCCGTACAGTGGCACCCAGAGTCCCGCACCTGTCGGGGTGATAAAATCAACCAAATTGTCTTAGGGGCGTTTGGCGATGCCTGTCGTGCATATCAAAATCGTTAGCGTAAGGATACTATGAAAGTTATGTTAAAACAAAATACACTATATACTGGAGATAATTTGTATATTCTAAAAGGATTAAATTCAGAATTTGTGGATTTAATATATCTTGATCCGCCGTTTAATTCAAAACGCACTTACTCCGCCCCTGTTGGTTCAAAATCTGCAGGTGCAAGTTTTAAAGATATGTGGACTTGGCAAGATGTAGATGAAAGTTATTTGGAAGAGCTAGTAATAAAATCCCCCCTATTGACAAGATATATACAAACTGTTGAACAAGTACACTCTAAATCTATGATGTCATATATTACATATATGACGCAGCGTATAATAGAAATGCATAGAATATTAAAGAAAACGGGTACTTTTTATTTACATGTTGACCCAACAGCTAGTCATTATATAAAGGTAGTTTTAGATTCTATTTTTGGACGAAATAATTTTAGAAATGAGATTATTTGGTGTTACTCACATGGGGGAAAAAGCAAGAAAAATTTTGCCCGTAAACATGACACTATTTTCAGATATACAAAAACAAATGATTTTGTTTTTAATGGTAAAGATGTGGGCATACTCAGAGATACAGGCACAAAAAGTAAAGGTGGTAAAATGGGGGTTGATATTCAAGGACGACCATATCAGGATAAAATAGTTAAAAAGACAGGTAAGGTTTATAGGTACTATCTTGACGAAGGTAAAATTCCCGAAGATTGGTGGACAGATATTAACAGCCTACAAGCTGGTGTTAGTGAGCGTACAGGATACCCAACACAGAAACCTTTGAAACTAATGGAAAGAATAATCAAAGCAAGTTCTAACGAAGGAGATATTATTTTAGACCCTTTTTGTGGGTGTGCTACGACCTGTGTTTCAGCACAACGACTAAATAGAAAATGGATAGGAATAGATATAGAAAGCAAAGCTGCAGAAGTTCTTGTTGATAGATTAACAGACGATACTGGCTTATTTACTGATTTTATCAGTACTGATAAAAACCCAGTACGAACAGATATAAAAGAAATTCCTATTACCACAGATATTAAACAAAAACTTTTTAAAGAGCAAAAAGAAATGTGTAATGCTTGTAATAATAAAATGCGTATTATTGATTTTGAAATAGACCATATTATACCAAAATCAAAGGGTGGTGGTGATTATTATGAGAATTATCAGTTATTATGTGGAAATTGTAATAAAATAAAAGGTAATAAACCTATGGAATACCTACGCATGAAAATAAAGAGGCGAGAGGATTTATTGAAAAATAAATTGCTATTTGGTGATTGAGTGCTGAATTTTGACAGTGCCGAAATTATGCGAGATATTGTGGATGAGAGGTGAGATAGTGTACAGTCAAGTATGTAAATCCCGTATTTTAATTAACCCGATTTTTTTCTTGCCTAATGCCACTTTTACCACCCCATTTACCACATCGGTTGTGGTGATGTGGTAGCCGACAGCAGCTATTTTAACATCGTTTATTTTGACCGCTCCGCCTTGTATTTGGCGGCGGGCGTCTCCATTTGATTGTGTAAAGCCGAATTCGGTGAGTATATGCAACACCCCAATGCCCGCCCGCATTTCCGATGCGGATTTTTGTACAGTGGGTAAATCGTCGCCAATGCCCCCTTGCGTAAAGGTTTGCATAGCGGTTTGTTCGGCTTTTGTGGCTGCCGCCGCCCCTCGACACATGGCGGTACAGGCGTTGGCAAGGGCGTTTTTTGCGTGGTTAATGTCCGCCCCTTGCAGGTTTTCCAGTGCTGTAATGTCGCTGATGGACAGTTCCGTAAACAACCGTAAAAACTTGCCCACATCCGCATCTTCTGTGTTGCGCCAAAATTGCCAATAGTCGTAATCTGATAATTTTTCCGTGTTTAACCACACCGCCCCTGCGGCGGTTTTGCCCATCTTGGCACCAGATGCGGTGGTCAATAACGGCACCGTTAAGCCAAATACTTGTACACCGCTCACCCGGCGGGTGAGTTCGACACCATTTACGATATTGCCCCATTGGTCTGATCCACCCATCTGTAAACACACACCGCTGGTACGGTTTAATTCCATAAAGTCATAAGCTTGTAATAACATATAGTTAAATTCCAAGAAGCTGAGCGGTTGCTCCCGATCCAATCGCAACTTTACCGAATCAAATGACAGCATGCGGTTTACGGAAAAATGCCGTCCGTAATCTCGCAAAAAAGCAATATAGTTGATGTCTTTTAGCCAATCGTCATTATTGACCATCACCGCATCGGTGGCACCATCGCCAAAGGTTAAAAACTGGGCAAAAATCTTTTTAATGCCCTGCATGTTGCGGTCGATGTCGTCAGCGGTTAATATCTGGCGGGCGGTGTCCTTGCCCGATGGGTCGCCCACCCGGCTGGTGCCCCCACCCATGAGTACAACCGGTTTATGCCCGCTGTTTTGCAAGTGTCTCAACATCATAATACCCAACAAATTCCCCACATGCAGGCTGTCGGCGGTGGCATCGAAACCGATATATGCAGGCACCACAGCCGATTGCAGCTGGGCGTCCAATGCGTCCATATCCGTACATTGGTGGATAAATCCCCGTTCTGAAAGCGTTTGTAAAAACTGTGATTGCATAAATATTCCCTTTTGTATGTGCATTAAAACATAGTGTAGTTTAGTCGTCATCCGGACGATAAGTGCCATCATCGTCTTGTCGCAGATTTACGGTTTGTTTGTCGCCACCCCCGTCGCCATCGCCGTCTTTTGGGGGTTTTCCGGCTTTGTTTAACAATTTTATTGCCCATATGACAATACAGGCAACAACGCCAAAAATAATAAGTTTCGCAATCATTATACTTTACCTACTCTGTTGTCGTACGCATCGATAAAAGCGGTACATACTTGGTTGTTTTGTCTCAGATCAAAAGTGTAGTCGCCGATTTCCCGTACGGGCATGATTTCTGCGGCTGTGCCGGTTACAAAACACTCGACAACATTTTCTAAATCGGACAGCTGCATATGGCGTTCGACCACTTCAAAGCCCAATTCATCGGCAATCTCGATAGCGGTTTGACGGGTGATACCATCTAAAAAACAATCCGGGATAGGGGTATGGATTTTGCCGTCATTCATATAAAACAAAATATTCGCCGCCGTTGCCTCAGAAATATACCCTCGATAATCGAGCATTAATGCATCGTCATATCCCGCTTGGGTGGCACGGTCTTTGGAAATGGTGCATATCATATACAGCCCCGCCGCTTTGGCTTTATATGGGGCGGTTGCCGGCGATGGACGGCGGTAATCAGCGATGTTTAACCGTAAGCCCGTCATTTTGTCTTCACCAAAATACGCCCCCCATTCCCACGCTGCAATAACCGTGTTTACGCTGTTGCCAACCCCCGCCAGCCCCAACGCATCAGATCCTAAAAACGCAAATGGTCGCAGATAACAATCGGTTAAAGTATTGGCTTTTATAACAGCGTATTTTGCCTGTTCGAGAGCGTCGACAGAATAGGGAATTTCAAACCCTAAGGCACTGGCACTGTCCCGCAAGCGTTGGGAATGGGCACGGGATTCAAAAATAACACCGTTATACGCCCGTTCGCCCTCAAACACCGAAGACGCATAATGCAAGCCATGCGTTAAGGCATGCACTTTCGCTTCACGCCACTCGACCAATTGCCCATTTACCCAAATTTTTCCGTCCCGGTCACTAATCGCCATTTTTAATGCCTCCGATATGTTTGTTACAACTGGCACAAGTATTACCGAATGTTAGCGAACATGTCAATATGTTTATTACCGCCAACATCACATCACAGCCGATTACCGATAGCGGATTTTACTGGGCTCCGTGATAATGTCATGCCTATCCGCCAAGTATTTTACATATCGATACTGTCTTTCTTCCATCTTTGGGGCGGTAACAATTTTTTTGTAGGCAATTTGCGGGGCATCCATATACACCCGTTGGCTGTACTTGCAAGATTTTAGGGGGTTATCGGTTTTTTTAATATCGCTTTTAAAAGCAAACCGTACCAAACGAATTTCTTGTTCATACTTGTAATCGTCATACTTAATTACATGGGCAAGTTCAATAAGGATTTTATACACATATTTCTTTAAATTGCTATGTTTGCTTTTTATCTTATTAATTTCTACTTTCAAATCATATAACTTTTTTAAAATTTTTAGGTCTTTACTTGTCTCTGAATTTAAATTTTCACTTATATTTTTTGGTTTTCTTTTCAGCCCTTCTCTTTTAATGTAAAACACCCTAAATAACCGTGTTTGCGTAGCATGCTGTCCTTCTTTATTACTGTCTAAAATAACTAGGCTATTTTTAATATCTAATTGCTCTTCAGGGAGTAAACAATATGTATCAAGCACTAATGCCACCCCTTTAGCATCGTCCGCATACATATGCCACATGGGCAAGTTTTCTGGTGTATCTCGACAAAATGAAGTGATTAAAGGATACGAATCAATATGAGGCGTATTTTCCCCTGCTCTCAATTGTTCAAATAACACCTTACCCTCATCAGGATCATTACACCCATCGACATTAGACATGTGCAACGGTTGTATCCCATTTTCATTATTAAATATTTCTTCATACACATTAAACGAAGTAAAATGTGTTACCGTTTGTATGTCCACATCCTTTCTAGTTATTTCCAAGTCTTTTAAAATATCATGTGTTTTTTTAGTAATTTCGGCTAACGGGGATAAGTTTAATTCGAATTGTTGTACATTCAAGCCACCATTAAAAGATTGACGATAATAGGCAATGGCTTTTTCATAATTCTGACCAGTACCTCGACCCTCGTTATACATAAGACCCATTATAAACTGAGCTGTCGCATTCCCTTGTTCCGCACACTTCTTAAACCATTCAAACGCCTCCTCGTCACTCTGTTTAACGCCTTGACCTTTGGCGTACATAAGACCCACATTAAATTGAGCGTCCGCATTGCCATTATCCGCAGACTTCTTAAACCATTCAAACGCCTCCTCGTCACTCTGTTCAACAACTTCACCTTTGCGGTACATAACACCCACATTAAATTGAGCGTCCGCATTGCCATTATCCGCAGACTTCTTAAACCATTCAAACGCCTCCTCGTCACTCTGTTCAACAACTTCACCTTTGCGGTACATAACACCCACATTAAATTGAGCGTCCGCATTGCCATTATCCGCAGACTTCTTAAACCATTCAAACGCCTTCTCGTCACTCTGTTCAACACCTTCACCTTTGCGGTACATAACACCCACATTCAACTGAGCTTGTGCATTGCCATTATCCGCAGACTTCTTATACCATTCAAACGCCTTCTCGTAACTCTGTTCAACGCCTTGACCTTTGTGGTACATAAGACCGACATTAAATTGAGCTTGTTCATTGCGACCATTCGCAGACTTCTTAAACCATTCAAACGCCTTCTCGTCACTCTGTTCAACGCCTTGACCTTTGAGGTACATAAGACCGACATTTAACTGAGCTACCGCATCACCCCTTTCGGCAAGTGCACGCCATTTGGTTATTTGTTCTTGACTAGGCATTTTGGATTTTTCTGTCATTGTTATACTCCTTTATTTTACCCAAACAACAGGCGGTACATATCTTGTTTTATGGTGTTGTTGCTGGCGAGAATCCATTGGTTTTGTTTGCCTTGTGATTGGAATGTATAGGGATGGTTGGTTTCGTTTACGACCAATGCCCCGGCTTCTGTGGCTATTATTAGTCCGGCGGCTATGTCCCATGTGTTGCCGCCGTATTCGAAGAAAGCGTCTTGTCTGCCTGCTGCTACATATGCTAAATCTAGTGCCATTGCCCCCAGTCTGCGGATGCCGGCGGTGTTTTTTATGACATTGACTAGAGCGGTTGTATATTCGGGGATTTTGTCTTCGTTTACGCCCTTAAACGGGGCACCTGTGGCTATTAGGCATTCGGACAAATCCTCTCTGCCCGATGCCCGTATGCGGTTGTTGTTTAGGTACGCCCCGCCGCCCTTTTCAGCGGAAAATAGTTCGTCTTTGATGGGGTCGTATATAACACCTGCGACCACTTCGTTTTGATACGCATAGGCAATCGACACGGCAAAATGGGGGATGGCGTGTAAAAAGTTGCTGGTGCCGTCTAGGGGATCGACAATAAACACATGTTCCGCATGTTGGTCGCCCGTTAGTCCGCTTTCTTCACCGATAAAGGCGTATTCTGGACGAGCATAATGCAACGCATCTTTGATAATATCTTCGGCTTTTTTGTCGGCAACGGATACAAAGTCCGCTGGGCCTTTTTTTAATATCTGTAAGTGTTCCAGTTCGCCATAATCCCGAATCAACGACCGTCCGGCTTTGCGGGCGGTGCGAATCATAATCTCTAAAGTCGCATGTACCATGATATATCCTTTTATATGGTGTTTTAATCTTTTGCCCGTTCCAAGTATTCGCCGCTGGTGGTATTAACCACAACTTTAGTGCCTGCTTCGATGTGGGGGGGCACCAAAATCGCCTGCCCGTTATCCAGTTTCGCCGGCTTATACGACGACGATGCGGTTTGACCTTTGACCACCGCATCGGCTTCGGTGATAGTCATCACCACTTTTTCTGGTATCGACACAGCGATAATTTGGTCTTGATAAAATTCTATTTCTACGGGCATACCGTCCTGTAAATAAGCGATTTTTTGTTCGCCCACCAGCTCCGCCGGCAGGGTGATTTGATCAAAAGTTTCATTGTGCATAAAAGTATAAGTATCCCCATCCGCATACAAAAACGCATATGCGACTTGTTCCAAGCGGACTTGTTCGACTTTTTGATCAGAGCGAAACCGTTCGTTTAGCTTTTGACCCGTGCGGATTTCTTTTAATTCCACTTGGGCAAACGCCCCGCCTTTGCCGGGTTTGACATGCTGGGTTTTTACCGCTCGATATAACCCGTTGTTATATTCAATCAAAGTGCCTACTGTAATTTCATTACCATTTATTTTCATCGGTTCTACTTTCCTTCATTTAGGGGTTTCTTAAAACACATATACCCGATTAAAACACCAATGGCAACAGATAATACACGGCAATTGCCAAAAATACTGGTATGGTGATATTTAGCAATATGCCCGATTGCATCATGTGTTTTACTTCTAAATACTCCGATTGCATAACGATAGCATTCGGCACCGTTGCGGTTGGGAGCATAAAGGCGGTCGAGGCACTGAGGGCAACCACACTGCCCAGTATCATCGGATCGATAGCCATTTTTTCCGCAAGCCCCCAAAACACGGGTATCAGCACAATAGAGGTGGCGGTGTTGGAATTGACTTCGGTTAAAAAAGTGGTAAATAAGGCAATAACAATGCACAATATCACCAAAGGTATGGTGCCGATAGCCTGCATATACGATACGACCCATGCGACCAAATGGGTATCTCTCAACACTATGGCAAGGGCAATACCGCCGCCAATGAGCAACATCACCCCAAGCGGCAAACGGTGTGCATCTTGGTACCAATTGATAAATGGGGCACTATTATCGCCTTTGACCAAAAACAGCATAAACACCCCAACCATAATAATCGAAGTATCGTTAAAGTTTTTTACAATCGGTAACACCGCCCACAACAGTTCCGATTTTTTAAATATCCAGAAAAACACAACCGTACCAAATATACCCATCAGCCGCCATTGTGCCGCCGTCAAGGTGCCGACTTTTGCGTAATCGTGCTGTAATTTTTGTTGTAGGTGTTTGTCAATATCTGTTTCCAGTTTATATACATACTTGGTCATAATAAAATACATCATTAAAAACGCCAAAAACGCTAAAGGTGTGGCAAGTATCATCCACTGTATAAAATCGATGGTGATGCCGCCTAATATTTCGGCTTGGCTGGCAAGTACCAAATTGGGCGGCGTGCCGATTAAGGTTGCCATGCCGCCAATCGTTGCCGCATACGCCAGCATCAAAATAATACAGCGGGCAAATTGTGGCTGAAACGATGCCCCTTGCACCATATAGCCAATAATCGTCATGGCAACAGGCAACATCATCATAGTTGTTGCCGAATTCGACATCCACATAGAAAAAAACCACGCCACCAAACAGACACTAAAAATAATACGGGATTGGGAATACCCCAATTTATCCATAAGCCACAGGGCGATTTTTTTGTTTAGGTTGACCCGTTCTAAGGCAATGGCAAACAAACTCCCCCCCAATAATAAAAACACAATCGGATGGGCATATCCCCCCGCTAATACTTTAATGTCTACACCCACAAACACGGGCATAAGCACAAGGGGCAACAAAGCAGTTACATAAATGGGAATCGCCCCCGTAACCCACCATATAACCATCCACAACAAGACGCCAAGTACAATCATATCCTGAGCATTCAACTCTTCAAATGGGGGGATCGTATACAACAGGGCAAATATCAATGGTCCCAAAACAGTACCTAATTTAGCGATTGGGCTTTTTGTTGTATCTGTATTGCCAGTCATTACAAAACTCCTTAAATATTATGGGTTATTTTGTTTATATTGCCGCAACACAAAATCCGCACCTTCGGCGATGGGTGTATTATCCGTGCGTATATCCTGTACCACAGCGACTTCCATCAGGGTTGCCCACCAACAGACGCACAGGGCATCGTTAAAGACGACAAAATCCGCCCCGGTTTCACCCATGACCATTGCCCTGTGACGGCTGTTGCCACAAAATACCCCCAGTTGTATATGGGGGTGTTTTTTGCGTACGGTGTTAAAATCTTTTGCCGATATATCGGTGTAATAGACCCCATCTAAAGCGTGGGCGGTACACACAGCCACATCATCCAGCCCCAGCACCGCAATGCCTCGAGGTTGCAACTTAGGGGCGATGGCTGCCACCGTGTCTACATTGCCGCCGATAACGGCTGGTACAGTGTCTGCACAAAGGGCGGCATCATCGCCAATACCGCCATCATACGCCACATATACAATCGGTGTCATTCCCCTATTCAAACGCCTTTAAGTATTTAAAGAAGGCACTGTCTGGGTTGATAACAATAGTGCTGTTGGCATCGCCTTGTAGAGCGATTTTGTAGTTTTGCATGGCTTTATAAAATTCAAAGAACTTTATATCCCTGCCATAAGCCTCCGCTAGCACACGGTTTTTTTCCGCTTCCCCCTCACCCCGTAAGATTTCTGCCGCCCGTTCGGCTTCGGCTAGTATCACCGTACGGTCTAGATCGGCTTTTGCCCGAATTTTTTGGGCAATTTCCGCCCCTTCTGCCCGGGCTTCCCGTGCCTCTCTTTCCCGTTCCGTACGCATGCGATTATACACGGCTTGGGCGGTTGTCGATGGCAGATTGGTGCGTCCAATCCGTACATCGACCACCTCGATTCCCAATGACACTGCTTGAGCGTTGACTTCTTGGGCGATTTTTACCATAGCGTCTTCACGGCGATCCGATAGCAATTCGGACAACGACACAGTGGCAATCACCCGCCGTACACCAGCATTTAACGATTTACCAAACACATCTCGCAAGTTTTGTTCCCGCTTTACCCGCTGGTAAAACATTAACGGATCAACGATTTTATAGCGGGCATATGCGTCTACATTGATGCGTTTTTTATCGGTCAACAGCACCTCGAACTCCGGCGGGTCGAGGTCGAGAATCCGATTGTCATACCGTACCACATTTTGAATAAATGGCAATTTAATATTTAAGCCCGGCTCTTGTACTACCCGTTTCGGATCGCCAAATTGTAACACAATCACCTGATCGGTTTGATTGACAATAAACAAACTCTGTATACCCAAGAACAATATGCCCAATAAGACAAATGGAATAATTGCAATTTTCATAGCCCCCCCCTATTTCACTTTACCGCTGATGTCGGGCAATTTCACATAAGGCAAAATACCCGATGCGTCTTTGTCCAAAATAATTTTATCCGTATCCGCATACACTTCCGCCATAGTGTCCATGTAAATGCGTTTTTTCACCACCGCTGGGGATTTTTGGTATTCGGCATATACTTTGAGGAATCTTTCCGCTTCACCGATGGATTCTTGAATGGCTTTTTCCCTAAAACCTTCTGCATCACGGACGATTTGTTCCGCTTGTCCCCGGGCTTCTGGCACGATGGTATTAGCGTAGGCTTCTGCTTCATTTCTCAGGCGATCCCGGTCTTGTCGTGCCCGTTGTACATCGTTAAACGCATCGATCACCTCAGACGGCGGATCGGATTTTTGCAATTCCACCTGTTCGATCTCGATACCCGATTCATAGTCGTCAAGAATTTGTTGTAACAGACGGCGGGTACGAGTTTCAATGTCTTCCCGTCCAATGGTGACCGCATTGTCAAAAGTGGTTTGTCCGACAACTTCACGCATGGCAGATTCGGAGGCAATTTTAATGGTTTGTTCTGGATAGCGGATATTAAACAAATACTTGCCCGCATCCCGAATACGCCAAAATACCGTAAAGTCCGTATCGACAATGTTTTCATCGCTGGTCAAAATCAGGCTTTCGGCATTTACATCGACAATATCCGTAGCCGATGACCCAGATTGCGATCCCCACCCATTGGTGGCACGGGGACGGTATCCAATATCAACCCGCCGCACTTGATCCACATCGGGAATAATTGTTTTGCCAATGGGATAAGGATAGTTGTACTGCAAACCCGCCTCAGTCGTATCCGCTAATTTCCCGAACACCAACTCGACCCCCTGTTGCCCGGGATTTACCCGATAAAAACCCATTGCCAACCATATGGCAACGACAACCGCCACAATGATAAATATGCCTCTTCCTTGCAACTTTGATATAATATTGCCCACATCAAAGTCGCTGTCGAACCCCGGAAACCCAGACGGTTTCTTTGGCTTTTTCGGGGGCTGTTGCCCGCCCCAACCTGTATTAAACTGATTCATTATAGTAGCTTACCTCATCATATTGAAAAATAAAAAGTGTTGCACATGCAAACATAGCATTTATACGCCCGCACAGTATAGTAACCTAATGACAATAAGTAAACCGTTATTTTTATATTTTACTATTTTTATGGGCAATTACCCAATCCGTACCGATAAAAAACCCACATGCCATAAAGCATGTGGGTTGCACTGGTTGATCTGGGCAGACTTGAACTGCCGACCTCACGCTTATCAGGCGTGTGCTCTAACCAGCTGAGCTACAGATCAGTATCCGCATAACAGCTGTGTTTATAAAGGCAAAAATACCACAAGTCAATATAAAAAACATATTTTTGTATATATTTTCTAGACTTTTTTACAATCTCTATTAAAATGGTAAAATGACACACAACACACATGTATAAGGCAACAAAAATGGCAGATACCATATATCCAAAAATACCGTCGAATCCCAACTTTCCTGAAATAGAGGAAGATATTTTACGCATTTGGAACACCCGTGATACTTTTAAGGCATCTATCGACAACCGCCCGGCGACTGTTGACACCATGCCGAATGACTTTGTTTTTTACGATGGACCGCCGTTTGCCAACGGGTTGCCCCATTATGGACACTTGGTGACGGGGTATGTAAAAGACATCGTCCCCCGTTATCAAACCATGAAAGGCAAGCGGGTAAATCGCCGTTTTGGGTGGGATACGCATGGGCTGCCCGCTGAGTTGCAATCGGAAAAAGAACTCGATGTGTCTGGGCGGTTGCAAATTATCGAATATGGCATCGATAATTTTAACAAACACTGTGAAAAATCCGTGTTGCGGTTTACGGACGAATGGGAAAAGTATGTAACCCGCCAAGCCCGTTGGGTCGATTTTAAAAATTCCTATAAAACTATGGACGATGGGTATATGGAATCGATCATTTGGGCGTTTAAAGCGTTATGGGACAAAGGTTTAATTTATAAAGATTATCGAGTGGTACCGTATTCTTGGGCGGTGGAAAGCCCGCTGTCGAACTTTGAAATTCGCATGGATAACGCCACCCGTGCCCGTCAAGACCCCGCCGCTACCGTAGGATTTAAACTACACGGGGAAGGCAAACCCACCTATATTTGTGCATGGACAACCACCCCTTGGACATTGCCCAGCAACTTGGCGGTAGCAGTCGGTAACGATATGACATATGCGGTGCTAGAAAACGCCGAAACCCGCTATATTTTGTCGGTAAATGCTTGTGGCACATACCAAAAGGAGATCGACAGTTTAGGTCTGCAACAGGTGGATACGATTGAGGGGCGTACCCTTGCCAATCGTACATACGAGCCGTTGTTTCCATACTTTAAAGACCATAAAAATGCGTTTCGGGTGCTGGCTGTGGATTGGGTAGAAGAGGGCGAAGGCACCGGCTGTGTGCATATGGCACCGGGGTTTGGTGAGACCGATATGGATGCCTGTCGGGCGGCGGCTATCGAGTTGGTGGTGCCTGTCGACAGTAAAGGTTTGTTTACCGATGCCGTATGGGATTTTGCCGGTCGCCATGTGTTTGATTGCAACAAAGACATTGTCCGCAGTTTGCGGCAAAACGGCAATGTGTTGCGATTCGAAACATGCGTACACAACTATCCGCACTGTTGGCGCACAGATGAGCCGATTATTTACAAAGCTATTAACAGCTGGTATGTCAAGGTGAGTGCTTTTAAGGATCGCATGGTCGAACTCAACCAACACATCAACTGGATACCCAGCCATATCAAGGACGGACAATTCGGCAAGTGGTTAGAAAATGCCAAAGATTGGAACATTTCCCGGGATCGTTTTTGGGGGGCTCCTATTCCCGTGTGGGTGTCTGACAATCCCAAATACCCCCGTACAGATGTATACGGATCGATAGCAGAGATTGAAAAAGATTTTGGCGTCCGTCCCAAGAGCCTACACCGTCCGCATATCGATACCCTGACCCGCCCCAATCCCGATGACCCTACCGGTACTTCGACTATGCGGCGGGTGGAGGCTGTATTGGATTGCTGGTTCGAATCCGGGTCTATGCCGTTTGCCCAAGTCCATTACCCATTTGCAAATAAACAGTGGTTCGAGAACAACTTTCCCGGCGACTTTATCGTTGAATATGTTGCCCAGACTCGGGGGTGGTTTTATACTTTGATGGTGATGTCGACCGCTTTATTCGATCGGGCACCGTTTAAGACCTGTATTTGTCATGGGGTGGTGTTGGACGAAAACCATGAAAAGCTATCGAAACGCTTACGCAACTATCCCGATCCGGTCGATATGTTTAATACGCATGGTGCCGATGCTATGCGTTGGTATATGGTGGCGTCGCCGCTGATGCACGGGGGCGATTTGACCATCGACAAACACGGAAAAGGTATCGCACAGACCGTACGGCAAGTGATTATTCCCCTGTGGAATGCCTATTATTTCTTTACTTTGTACGCTAATGCGGACGGGATTACCGCCAAACAAGTCGACAATACAGACAATATCCTAGACACCTACATTTTGTCGAAAATCCGTAAAATGGCACAGGATGTGGAAACCCATATGGATAGTTTCCACCTAAACGCAGCCACCACCCATATTACAGCGTTTGTCGATACTATGAACAACTGGTATATCCGCCGTTCCCGTGAAAGATTTTGGCACGGGTGCCAAGACGCTTTTGATACTTTGTACACCATATTAAATATTTTGTGCAAAGTATCCGCCCCATTTTTGCCGATGATCAGCGAAAAAATGTATATGGGTTTAAATGGTGAAAAGAGTTCCGTACACCTAGCCGATTGGCCAGATGTCAGCACGCTACCATTGCAACCAGAGCTCATGGACAGCATGGACACGGTAAGGGAAGCGTGTTCGTGTGCTTTGAGCGTACGGGAAACCCACAGGTTGCGGGTGCGACAGCCGCTAGCGGATATGACTATTGTCAGCCCAAACAGCGACACTTTAAAACCGTTCGAAAATATTTTACAAAGCGAAGTCAATGTAAAATCGGTTATTTTGGATACAGAACTAAGTAAATACGGGGAAATGCAACTCATCGTAAACCCAAAAATCGGCAGCCGTTTAGGGGCAGACATGAAAGCGGTAATGGCGGATTCAAAAGCCGGCAAATGGCAATACGGGACAGAGCCAAATACTGTGGTTGTGGCAGGTATCCCCCTAAGCGGCGACGATTACAGCATGCGATTAAAAACCGCCGATGGGGTCGCCGCACAAACCATGCAAAACGGCATGGGGGTAGTGATTTTAAACACAGTGCTAACCCCCGAACTAAAAACAGAAGGCATCGCCCGTGATGTCATTCGCACCCTACAAAACGCCCGCAAAGATGCCAACCTAGAGGTATCCGATCGTATCACCATTACCATCGACACCGATGGGGAAGTGGCACAAGCCATTACCACACACAAACACTTTATCGCCTCCGAAGTATTGGCAACGGATATTACCATTGGCACCGCCACAGGGGGTTTTGTATCGCAACCTACAAAAATCGCCAATAATCAAATTATCGTTGGTATGGATAAAATATAATTTTCCATAGTTTCAGTATTACCCAATGTGCGATTTGCCTTTTGCGGTTATATTTTGTATTATGTTAGCCATTTTCATGTCAAAATCTTGCCTTTTGGCAATCGATATTATGAATATCACAATATGATTGTATCTTTTTTGAATATCCTTGGTTGATTTTATCAGGATTTTCTTCGACCAATTGCATTATCTTATTACCAATTTCACTAATTTTAATACAACTTATTTCTAGAGTTTCTTTTGATATACAATGGTAATCAGCTATAAAAAATACTATAACTGAATGAGCTAATATATCTGTATGTAATAGTCCTAATTTTTCTAATTCCATTAAATCCATATAGTTTAAATTGAAGTATTTTATCAAATCAACCAATTTATTTGTATCTATGTCGAATGTGAATATTCCCAAATTTCCGGGTATTAGGTTTACACCACTAGATTGTATTAAATTATTAAACGACTCAACATGTCTGTCGCTCATAATTCTTAATTTTTCTATGGCAGCAACATCAAATGTTTTTGGCTTCTTTATTTCTTTTGCGAGCATTTTTGCCCATAAAATCTGCATTTCTTTGGACGAATATTTTTTTGCTGTATCCCAAAAATTGTCTAAGAAATCAGGATTTGTATCGTCTATACTATCAAATGTATCACTCTCTATTTTAGCACCTTCCTGAATGGCACGGGCAAGTACCTGCGTTTTTTGAAAATGGTGTTTGAAAGTCTGTTCTGGCATGTGTACCAATTTATAATCAACATCTTGTGCGTTTTTTGTTAAGATAGGCTGTCTCGCCTCATGCTGTAATCTTGGAAAATCAATATGGTTTCTATAATCTTTCCATGTCATGTGGACTATATCAGGAACTTTCATTACACCTTTGCCTGCAAGTTTGAAAAGATTAGCTATGGTCTTAGCACTGTCATATACTATGCCACCACCGATTTTAATTCCCAAAATACTCACTTCATAAGCATTTTTATCGACATATTCTGCCATATCACTCTCCTATCACGCTCTGCAATCTGTACAATACTTTTTGGGTTTGTATATAAAATGTAAAGCAAATGCTAGCATAAACAAAGCAACCCGTCAATATTCTTTTAAGTTTGCCTATGTCGTCTATATCCACTGTCTATCATAGACATATATATATATATCGTAAGGGACTTTTTTTTACGGATAATAGGGAATTACACCCTGTTTCATCATAAATCCGTATCGAAGCATCTCAGTACAGCCAAAGGGATATGAATATCTGTTCGCTTGCCATCTTCTAGGTTGGGGTTGTATTCGACGATTTCGAATGCTTGTAGATTGTGCATGGAGATATTGTAGAACGCATCGCATACTTGTTGTAATTTTAATCCCTTTGCTACTGGGGTACCGGTTGCGGATATGTAAAATGGGTCTAGGCTGTCCACATCGAAGCTGATACCATAGGGAATGTTGCGGGTGTTAAAATATGATATTGCTTGTTTTAAACAGTGTTCAAAGCCCAATTCGTCGACTTGTTCAGCGTAAAATACTTTGATATTGTGGTGTTGTACTGTCTGTTGTTCCGCTTGTTCGTAACAGCGGGTACCTATGTAAAAAATATTGTCAGCGGTGAGTTTTGCCCCTTTATATGCGGTGTCTACCAGTTCGGGATAGCCTTTGCCTAGCAGTGTTGCCACCGACATACCGTGTATGTTTTGCGATGGGGAAGTTTTTGGGGTGTGTATATCGAAATGAGCATCGATCCAAATCAGCCCGAATGGGGTATTTGGGGGAATAATCCCCGCCCACGAACCCATAGCGATACTGTGATCGCCGCCGATGATAATGGGGAATTTACCTTGTTTGCTGGCATTGTGGGTTAAGTGTGCCAATTCGTTGGTAAAATACTGCAATTCCATAATTTCGTCGAAATCGACAATATCGGACGGCACATACGCCATACCGAACATTTTATCGGCAATAGCGGCATATTTTGCCCGCAATATATCAGGGGCATTTTCACAGCCGATAATGCCGGCACTACTGCCACAAGACGCCCCGACATAGGCAATGGGCTTGTGCAGATTTACCATTATTTGCCCCTGTTTGCCCCTGTATGACTATTAGGCATAATCGGGCAGTACGACCGCTTGTCCACAATACATCATTTTTGCTGCGGCGTTATAGGTGTGTTGTGGGTGTCCATACAGCACATACCCCTCTGCCAAAGCGTCCGATACCCGTTGGCAAAACTGGGCATCGTCTGGACCTGTGATAAAACGATAGTTTTTGCGTTTTGACATATTGTTGCCCCTTTTTGCCCCCTTATTTGAATTTTTTAATATCGGCAATAGCGGTTTGCAACGACACATCGCCGGCGTGTTCTATCGCCATTTCTCTTACGATTTCAAACGCTTTGTCGACCGCTTGATTTTGCAAGGCGACACGGGCTTCGACTTCCGCCCGTTGGATGGTTTTTGCCGCCCGTTCTTCAGCACGGGCAATGATGTCTTCGGCGTTCTGTTGTGCCTGCTCAGTGATGCGATCGGATTTATCCCGGGCATCTTGGACAAGGCTTTCGGACAGGGCGACGGTTTCACGAAACTTTTTTTCTTGTTCCGCTAGCATTTGTTGTGCCTCCATACGCAGTTTTTCCGCTGCTGCAATATCGTTGCTGATGCGTTTGATGCGTTGGTAAGAAGTGCCTAATATGGCATTCTTGCCCTTGACCACCAACAACGCCATAACGGCAAAAAACGCTAGGTACACATAAAACGAATCATAATATAAAAATTCCATTTTTCAATCCCTGCTACATATAAAGTCACGACTTTTTCAGTACCCGTGCCTGCACAGCCGTTTTTGCATCTTGCACAGCCCCCATGCGGTTTAGTGTGTCGGCAGCCACCTCGATAACCATCGAATCCAAAGATTTTAACGCATCGGTCTTTTGCTTTTCCACACTTTCTAAAGCCTCCGATACCCTTGCATCGATCTTTTTGGTAGCTTCTGCCACCTGCGTGTCTGTAGATTGATGGGCATCTTGCACCGCTTTTGCCAAGATAGCGTCCGCCTCAGATTGGGCATTGCTTAGGGTTTGTTGGGCATCTTTGACGATAGATTTCGCCTCTGCGCTCAACTCTTCCGCCCGTTTTAAATCGCCAGAAATTTTTTGTTCCCGCCGAACAGAAATATTTCTCATGCGGGGCAGTACCAAAATAGTCATCAAAATATACATGACGGCAAAGGTAAATACCAACCAAAATATCTGCCCTATCCAAGTGCTAAAATCTAACTGTGGCATTGCAACTATCCAAACATCGCCATAAATGCGATGATAAGTGCAAATAGGGCAATCGCCTCAGTTACGGCAAAACCAATCCAAATAAACGCCCCGATTGTCTCTTTCGACGCAGGGTTACGGGACAGGGCGGTAATATACGCCGCCCAGACTTGACCCACACCAATACCAGAGCCAATCATACCAATTGCAGCAAGACCAGCGGCGATTAATTTTGCAGATTCTAATTCCATAATTTCGTTCCTTTTCTATCCAACAAAGTTAAAAAAATTTTTTAAAAATTTGGCACATTCCCTATAAAAAACGACCGCATTTTTAAATTGACACCATTTTTACAAACTCAGTGCAGATGCAAGGCATCGTGCAGATACACGCATGTTAAAATAGCAAACACATACGCTTGAATAACCGCAACCATAATTTCCAGTATAGTCACCGCAATTAAAGCCACAAACGGTACCACGCCGGGGATAACAAAAAACGCCCCCAACGATACCACAAACCCACCGATAACTTTTAACAACACATGCCCCGCTACCATATTGGCAAACAACCGCACCCCTAGCGACACGGGGCGGGACAGATACGACACAATTTCAATCGGCACCAACACCGGTGCCGACACGATCGGAGCACCAGAGGGGAAAAACAAAGTAAAGAATCTTAACCCATGCTTAAAAATACCGATTAAAGTAATGGTGATAAAGATAATAAACGCCATCGCCCCCGTTACCGCCAAGTGGCTGGTAAAAGTAAACGCCCCCGGCACCAACCCCAACAAATTGCCAAACAACACGAAGATAAACAAGCAAAACACGAATGGGAAAAACGGTTTTCCCCCCTTGCCCACATTATCGCTAACCACATTGCTAGCGACTTCGAGCAGGTTTTCTGCAAACGCTTGAAAAGGTCCCGGTACAATCTTGCGTTTCGAAGTGGCAACCATAAAAAACAACACAGACGACACAACCGTAATCACCATCCACAAAGACGCATTGGTAAACGATATATCGTAACCAGCAACCTCCACAGGAATTATCGGTTTGATTGCAAATTGCTTTAACGGACTAGCCATATTTCGTATCCCCTTTTATGCGTAACGAGTGGTTTTATCAAGTGCTTTATAAAACACTTTTACCCTTAAGGCAATCATTTTTGTTGATTTTTTTTCATATTGTCTAGACGATGGGCGGTTCTTATCACATTTACCACGCCCGCAGCCATACCAATAACAATAAAAATCAATAAAAACACTGGCTTTGTAGCAAAAAATGTATCCAATTGATAGCCAATAAACACCCCCACCAAGACACCGCCAACCATGTCCGTTGCCACCCGAAACCCCGCCCCCATACCCTGAGTATGGGGCTGTGCGGGGGGGGAATCGTCTTCGTAGCGACTTTTTAAATCTTGAATGCGGCTGTTAATATCATCGGCATCCGTATCGTTGTTGTCGTTGTCATCCATGCTGTATGCACACCTATTTTGTCCTTTTGGCAATCTCTTTGTCTAGCACCTTAAAGAATGCTTCTGGTTTGCTGGAATCGTATTGAAACTTAATATCGTTTATCCACAATGTCGGGGTACCTTCGACTTTATATTGTTTCTGATCGGCATTTTTTTGTCGATAAACGGCGGTTAATAGGTCTTGGTTGCTGGACACTTGGTTTAAGTCGAGCCCGGACATTTTTGCCCACTGTTCTAAGGTGTCGAGGGGGTCTTGGCGTAATTTTTGCTGATTTTCAAAAGCGTATTCGAGAAATTTAAAATAATTTTCTTGCGGCAGACTCAGCCCCAACATAGCGGTTACCGTTGCCACATTGTCTAGTGGAAATTGGTGCATAACCCATTGTACTTTGCCCGTATCGATGTATTCGGATTTTAACTTTTCCACCGCTGTTGCGTGAAATTTTTGACAAAACGGACAAGTCATAGACGACAATTCATGCAACACCACCGGGGCGTTTTCATCGCCCAGCTGTCGTACCACATTGTATTTCTCTTTTGCCTGTAATCCGCCAAAACTTAGGAAAAACGCCGCAAAAAATACAACCCATTTATTAAAAAAATATTTTATCATTGAAATTACCTCACTTAATAATGTTTTCGACAAACCGCCCCATTAGAAACAAGGACGATATATTTAACTGTTATTATACACAAAACCTGCCATAAGACGCAAACTATTTTTTATATTTTCATCTTGAATATTTTCGATGGTTTCGATGTCTGTGCGGGGGGGTGGTCGGTGTTTTATATCAGTACCATCGGGTTGGCGGTGCTGTATGTGGTCGATGGACAGTGTGTGTTGTATCTTAACCGCCACCACTGCATCAAAACCCAAATATGTATTGACTTTTTGTATGATGTATTCGGATTGGTATGACACTTCAGTGGCAAATGCCCCCACAGTTTTAATGTGTAATATGCCTTCGTTGCGGATATACGAGATTTTATCGACAACGGTTTTATCTGCCAAGTGCTGCCCAACTATATGATGCCAATCTTGGATAATCCGCATATTGCCAATGCCCCGTCTTTTAAACATGGGCTGTACTTCAGGTAGGGAAATAGCCCCCAACCGCACAGACTTTTTCAACCTGTACGCTTTGTGGGGCGATTCTTTATTTTTATAGAATCTTCGGGTTTTTTGCGTTTTTTTGTTGTCTACATGTTGCATAAATACTAGTATGATACATTATGCAATCTGTGGCAACAAAATTATTAACTTGGTATGCAAAAAATGCCCGTCCCTTGCCGTGGCGGTGCGGAGATTCACCTGTCGACCGTGCGTATGCGGTGTGGTTGTCGGAAACCATGTTGCAACAAACCACCGTAAAAACAGTGATTCCCTACTTCGAAAAATTTATCTCATTGTGGCCAAGTGTATCGCACATGGCGACCGCCCCCCTAGACGATGTCCTTGCCCAATGGGCGGGGTTGGGGTATTACGCCCGGGCAAGAAATTTGCACAAGTGTGCCACCGTCATACACAGTGCCTACAACGGGCGGTTTCCATCGCAACAGTCGATATTATTGAAATTGCCGGGAATCGGTCCATATACAGCGGCGGCGATTGTCGCTTTTGGCTTTGACAATCGAGCAGTGGTGGTCGATACGAATATCGAACGGGTGGTATCCCGGCTGTTTGCCATCGATACGCCGTTACCCAAATCAAAGCCGCTAATTTATCAGCATATGGACACCATCACCCCCGATACCGCCGGCGACTTTGCCCAAGCCATGATGGATCTTGCCAATGCCATATGTAAACCCAAAACCCCACATTGTCTTATATGCCCATTGCAAACAGAATGTACAACGCCCGCCCATATGAAAGCCTTATTGCCGAAAAAAATGCCAAAGAAACAAAGACCCCATCGCTATGGGCATATGTATGTGGTGCGGATTCACAATACGGATAAAATACTAACCGAAACCCGCCCCAGCAAAGGATTACTAGGCGGTATGCAAGGTATTCCCACCAGCGATTGGAACGATTCCTATCCCAGCGGACATATCCACGCCCCCATACGGGCAAATTGGTGCGAATTGGGGGGGTACAAGCACACCTTTACCCACTTTCACCTGCACAGCAAGGTATTTTATGCGGAAATTCCCCATGTACCCGATGGCTACAATATATCTGATGGGCATAATTTACCCACCGTGTTTAAAAAAGCATTAAAATATATTTAATCCAGTTTTTGCAACGCCGTATAAATGGACTCCCGCACCCGTTTTTTGACCTGTGGGCGATACATTTTAAAGCCGTATTTGTCTTGTACATAAAACACATCGCACACCCATTCCCCATACGAAGTGATACGGGCAGAACGGATACTAATACCCAAATCGGACAACGCTTGTGTTATCAGTGCCATCACCCCATAGCGGTTTTTCGTATGCACTTCGATCATGGTGGCGTTGTAAGACACTTGGTTGTTGACAATCACCTGTGATTGCACTTGGAACGAACGGTTTCTGGGGCGTAAAATTGTCGGACGGGGTACCAAAGGCGGCTGCTCTGACAATATTTTTTGCATGTTATCCCTTATCTCACTTTCCATGTAGCCGTTTACCGATTGCACCCGATAGGTATGCACCACGCCCAACTTGTAAAAAGTAAAAATCTCTGCCCCGACAATGTTCATTTGCATGTGCGTAAGTACCCCGGTGATACGGGCGGTAATGCCGATGGTGTCTTGCGTATACACCATTATTTGCATGTGGTTATTTTCCGTATCTTCTTTCATATGCACACACCAGCCGTTGCAATTGGCAATATGGGTCACATGCCAATCGATGATATTATCGGGTGTTGCCGCCAAATAGGTATCGGTCAATCGGCACAATATACTCTCCACATTGCCCACATGCGACAATCGCTTAGCCACCGCTGGCAAGGCATTTTTACGGGTTATAGGCACCATATCGCCAACCAAATAGCGTTTTGCCCGCTCGTATACCTGCATTACCAAGCTGTGTTTCCACGCTGTCCATACCCCTTTGCCTACAGACCTTACATCGACAGTGGTCAGTACCGCTAATAAATCCAACAAATGCAGTCCGTGTACAATGTTGGTAAAGTCATGCACGGTCTTTAAATCAGTAATATCCCGCCTATCGGCTGTGTGCGACAACAACAAGTGATGCCGTACCAACCACTGTACCGTTTCCGCCGATAAATCGTCCAGCCCCATACGGCGGCAAACCCCGCCGGCAATCTCCGCCCCCAGTACCGCATGATCGCCCCCCAACCCCTTGGCAATATCGTGTAACAACAATGCCACAACCAACACCCGCTTGCGTTGCTTATATTGACAAATATCTTTGACTAGAGAGGTGATGACAGGCAATTCATCTACATACCGCCGCTGTTGAATATCGCACAGCTCTTTTATGGTACGAATGGTATGGGCATCGGTGGTATAATCGTGGTACATATCATACTGCATTTGACAATAAATGGTTTTCCATTCGGGCAAGATATGCGACAACACCCCGCTAATATTCATATAATGTAACATAACATGCGGGTTATCGCCCTGTAAAATATGTAGCAATGCCGTATTTGCCACCGCACTAGTACTGATATTCACGGGGGTATTTTGCAAAAATTGTTGTATGCTGATGAGAGTGTTGGGGTGGATGTCATAGGCGTATTGTTGTGCCACTTGAAAAATACCCACCAACATATCTGGGTGCTGTTGAAATACCGCAGTATCATACACAAACAGCTTTTTTGCCCGTATGTTTACCCCCGTGTGCAAAGACGGGAATTGCTGCAGCACCGACACGGGCAGTGCCACAGGTACATCAGGGGACAAATACTCGTCGACGAATCCTAATAACGCCTTGCTAATCACCTCTGATTTCGACACATATCGGTAGTAATCGCCCATAAAAATTTCTACCCCCCGCACATCGCCTAAATCTTGGTATCCCAGTTTTTGTGCCACTTGTTTTTGCATATCGAAGTACAATATATCCGATGCGTTAGCGCTAATAAGATGCATACAAGTACGGACTTGGTTAAAAAACCGCATACACATTTCAAAATCGTCCAAATAGCGTTTTTCTACCCCGTCATAGGTACCCAATTCAGACAGATACCGCAGTTTGGGAAAAGCGTATAAACATATCCAATACACCATATCTAAATCACGAATGGCACCGTTTGACTGTTTGATATTTGGTTCCAAGATATATTGGCTGACGCCAAATTTTTCGTGACGGGCGATTTGTTGTTGCCGTTTTTTATCGATAAAGTCTCTGATTTTATGGGGCGGACGGCTGCTAGGTAAGTGCTTGACAAACCATTCATACACCGCATAATCACCGACAATATAGCGATGGGTTAAAACGGCGGTTTGCAAAATAATATCCGCCTGCATCGCAGACATTAGGCTGTCCGCTGTGTGCATCGATTGCCCCACCTTAAAGCCCATATCCCACAACGCCCGTACCATATGTTGCACCAAATCATCAAACGGATACGAATCCTCTTTGTCCTGCGTCTGTCGATACAAAAACACAATATCCACATCTGAGTACGGTACGCATGCCCCCCGTCCATATCCACCCACCGCCATAACACAAATGTTACGGGGCGTATCGCCCTGAGTATAGCGATTCCAAATGTGAGTCACTGCGGTATCGATACAGCCGCTTAACAATGTATTCCAATTCATACCATTTGGGTTTTGTTTAAACACTTTTTTCAAGGCATCGATAGCACGGTGCCACTTAAAACCCTGTTGTGTGATTTCATACTGTATTGTTTTATAAAGATTTTCACGCATTTTTGTAGATGTCCCATCATCGGATAAAAAAACTTATATACCCCCGTCTGCCCCCATATTGTGGTTTACATGTTAGCAAAAATATGCTATAACGAACACAAGAACAATTGCAAGCAAAATATATAAGGCATATGGAAGTAAAAAATTTTGTTTGTGATACAATGGATTATTATTATTTTGGCGTTAATCAACAAAAGGGGAATCGCATGTCGACAGTAACGGGTATGGATACACTAGGCGTAAGACGCACGCTAGAAGTAAATGGCAAACAATACGAGTATTTTTCATTGCCAGAGGCTTCTAGGCACATTGGCGATATTACAAAATTACCGTACAGTTTAAAAATTTTATTAGAAAATTTGTTGCGATTCCAAGACGACCGCAGTGTCACTATCGCCGATATACAAGCGGTGGTCGATTGGTTACAACAAAAATCGTCGACCCATGAAATTGCCTATCGTCCCGCCCGGGTGTTGATGCAGGATTTTACCGGTGTGCCAGCTGTTGTCGACTTGGCGGCAATGCGTGATGCCACCATTGCCTTGAGGGGCGATGCGGAAAAAATTAACCCGTTATGCCCCGTCGACTTGGTTATCGATCACTCGGTGATGGTCGATTTCTTCGGCACGGAAAATGCGTTGGTGCAGAATGTGGACATGGAGTTTCAACGCAACCAAGAACGGTATGCGTTTTTACGCTGGGGGCAATCCGCCTTTAACAACTTTCGTGTGGTACCGCCCGGTACGGGTATTTGCCACCAAGTCAATGTGGAATACTTGGCAAAAACCGTCTGGTCAGACACAGACCAAACGGGGCGAACGGTAGCATATCCTGATACCTGTGTGGGCACGGATTCACATACCACTATGGTAAATGGTATGGGGGTATTAGGCTGGGGCGTCGGCGGTATCGAGGCAGAGGCGGCAATGCTAGGGCAACCCGTGTCGATGTTAATTCCCGAAGTTATCGGCTTTAAACTCACCGGGGAATTACAAGACGGTATCACCGCTACCGATTTGGTTTTGACCATCACGCAAATGTTACGGGCAAAAGGCGTGGTTGGAAAATTCGTCGAGTTCTTTGGCGAAGGCTTAGATTACTTGGGGCTGGCAGATCGGGCAACGATTGCCAACATGGCACCAGAATACGGGGCGACCTGTGGTATTTTCCCCATCGATCAAGAAACCATTACCTACTTGCGGTTTACGGGACGGGAAGACGCAACCATCGACTTGGTCGAAGCATACGCAAAAGCACAAGGCATGTGGCGTGATAACAGTATCGAGGCAGAATACACCGATGTATTATCCCTAAATCTAAACGAGGTAAAACCCTCTTTAGCCGGGCCCAAACGCCCACAGGATCGAGTGGTACTAAACGACATTCCCAAGGCATTTGCCGAAGTGGAACAAGAATTCGGGGCGGGTACCCCACAACCCATCGACGACTATATGCTAGAAGACGGGGCGGTGGTGATAGGTGCCATTACTTCTTGTACCAACACTTCGAATCCAAATGTATTGGTAGCGGCGGGGTTGGTTGCCAAAAAAGCCTGCGAACGGGGACTTATGACCAAACCATGGGTCAAAACTTCGCTAGCACCGGGATCGCAAGTGGTAACCGATTACCTAAACAGGTCTGGGTTACAACAGTACTTGGATACATTGGGTTTTAACACGGTGGGCTATGGCTGTACCACTTGTATTGGCAACTCTGGTCCTTTGCCTGATGACATCACCAAAGCCATCGATGATGGGGCGTTGTTGGTCAATGCCGTATTGTCTGGCAACCGTAATTTCGAAGGGCGGGTCAACCCGCAAACCCGTGGCAATTGGCTGGCATCGCCGCCGTTGGTAGTGGCATATGCGTTGGCGGGCAGTGTAAAAATAGATATTACCAGCAACCCCATCGGCACCGACAAAGACGGCACGCCCGTATATCTAAAAGACATTTGGCCGTCGACCCAAGAAGTCAACGACACTGTGGCAGAGTGCCTAAACTCTGACATGTACAAAGCCCGCTACAGCGATGTGTTCTTAGGACCAAAGCAATGGCAAGACATCGAAGTCAGCGGCGGTAAAATATACGATTGGCCCGCCTCTTCCACTTACATTCAAAACCCGCCGTATTTTGAAAATATGTCGATGGAAATCAACGACATCGAAGATATTTTAGGTATAAAACCGCTAATGTCGTTGGGCGACAGTATCACCACCGACCACATTTCACCTGCGGGAGGCTTTAAAGCCGACACCCCCGCCGGCAAGTTCTTAGTCGAAAGCCAAGTGGCAGTCAAAGACTTTAATTCCTATGGGGCACGGCGGGGCAACCACGAAGTGATGATGCGGGGGACTTTTGCCAATATTCGTATTCGCAACGAGCTTGCTCCCGGCACTGAGGGCGGATTTACCAGATACAACGGGGAAATTACCACCATGTATGATGCGGCAATGCGGTACAAACAAGATGGCGTGGGACTGTGCGTGTTCGGCGGCAAAGAATACGGTACGGGGTCGTCCCGTGACTGGGCGGCAAAAGGCACCAATTTATTGGGTATCAAGTGCGTTATCACCGAAAGTTTTGAACGCATTCACCGATCGAATCTTGTCGGTATGGGGGTGCTGCCGTTAATGTTTAAAGACGGTATGACCCGTCACGATGTGGATGTGGCACATATCGATTTTATCGATGTGACCGGTATCGCCGGCGGCATTACCCCACGGCAAGATGTGGACATACATATCACCTATAATAATGGAAAAACTTTTTCGTTTAAGGCACTATGCCGTATCGATACGGTCGACGAAGTGGATTACTATCGACACGGGGGGATTCTGCACTATGTGCTACGGGGGATGCTGTCCGCATAACACATGGATAAAGCCACCATTCGCAGACAACAAAAACATATCAGAAAAACCGCATTGGCACAGGCTGATACGGGTGATACGGCTGGTGCGGTTTTTTATGTCCCTTTGTATGACAATATACACCGCTTACTGGCACGCTTTCCCTCTAGCCACACGGTGGCGGGGTATTACCCCATCGCCGATGAAATAGATATTTTGCCCGTGTTAAACAGCATGCCCAACCCCGCCGCCTTGCCGTGTGCTTTGCAAAAGGACAGTCCGCTGATATTTAGATTGTGGCGGGCAACTGATGTGCTAGACACGGACATATACAACATCCCCTGCCCTGTGCCCACCGCACAAACCACAGTGCCAGATATTATATTGGTACCATTGTTGGCATTTGACAGCCGGGGCTATCGCTTGGGATATGGGGGTGGATTTTATGATCGCACCATCGCCGCATACGCCCCCCCCGTAACCATCGGCATCGGCATAGATGCATTGCAAATGCCCACCGTCCCCATCGAGGCAACCGACCAGCCCCTAACCCATATTGTTACGGAAACCCGCATTTTACACATAACATAATCTTGAAAAGTCCCATATAGTGTGCTACAACAGCCTATCGCCCACACAGCTGGCGGTTAGAAAGAGATATATATGAAAATTTTATTCTTAGGCGATATTGTCGGCAAATCTGGTCGCCAAGCGGTGGCACGGTATTTGCCTGACGCTGTTGTTCGCTACGCCCCTGATTTTATTATCATCAACGGGGAAAATGCTGCACATGGGTTCGGCATTAACCAAAATATTATAAACGGTTTGTTCGATATGGGAATCGATGGGATTACGCTTGGCAATCATGCGTTTGACAATGCGGATATTTACCAAGTTATCGATTCTGAGCCCCGTATCATTCGCCCGGACAACATATCGTCCCACGCTCCGGGGCGAGGAGCAATGGTGCTAGAATCAAAAAACGGACATCGAGTATTAATAGCAAACATCTTGGGACAGGTCAGTATGGATCCCCGCTACAACAGCCCGTGGGACAGTATCGATACCATTGTACCACACAGTACGCCTATGGACGCCGGCTTTGATGCGGTGGTGGTGGATTTTCACGCCGAAGCCAGTGCAGAAAAAATGGGCATGGGGTGGCACCTAGACGGACGGGTAAGCCTAATAGTCGGCACCCACACCCACATCCCCACCGCCGACACCCGCATACTCCCCAACGGCAGCGGCTACCAAACAGACGCCGGCATGTGCGGATCATACAACAGCATCATCGGCATGCAAACAGACATAGCCCTACAAAAAATGCAGGGACACTACCCAAACGAACGCTTTAAACCCGCCGAAACCAGCATGACCATAAGCGGCGTATACATCGAAACCGACCCAACCACAGGCTTAGCAACAACGATAAAACGGGTTATTATGGGGGATAGCTTGACGGGGTAACTACTGCCAGCTTTTTGAATAGAAAATTTGTTTATATCGTGTTATACTGCCACAACATGCTAAAGTATGCAGACAGGAAAAAATGTTATGGGAAAAGTACAACACATTTTAAAAGATAGCCATTATGGATTAGATATTTTTAGTCAAAACGAAATAGATTGGCTAGAAAATCGTATTGTGGACACAGAAAAAACAACAGAAAAAACAAAGGTTTTGTGTTTCATTCGCAACAAAGAGATTTCATTAACCCCCGAAGAGATTACACGGCAATTATATTTGCACAAGTTAGTCACAGAGTACGCATACCCAAAACACCGTATAGCCCTTGAGCACGGGGTATCATTTGGACGACAAACCAAACGGGCGGATATTGTGGTTTTTGACAAAGACCGCAAAGATACCCCCTATATCATAATCGAGGTTAAAAAACCCAAATTAACCGATGGTAAAGAACAATTAAAGTCGTATTGTAATGCCACAGGAGCCCCCCTTGCGGTGTGGACAAACGGGGGTAGTTTATCGCATTATAACCGCAAAGACCCAAATTATTTTGCAGATATTACCAATATACCCAAAGCAAATGAAACCATCGAGGATATTTTGAACACTCGGTTTACATGGAAAGATCTTGTTATCGAGGACGAAATTCCAAAACTTAATAAAACCTTAAAAGGCAAAATTAAGGAATTAGAAGACGAAGTGCTTGCCAATGCAGGGGTTGATGTATTCGAAGAAGTATTTAAATTATTGTTTACAAAACTGTATGACGAATACCAGAGTAGAGAAGACAAATTGTTTCTTGACCGTAGCCTTAAAAATACAAATGGGCTAAACTTTTATGAGTTGTGCGATAAACTGCAGGATTTTGACGACACGGATTTTCGCAAAATGGCATTTCGCAACACGGGGCAAACAGAATTCGAACTTAAAGATAAAATTCAAAAATTATTTGATAGGGCAAAAAGCCAATGGAAAGGAGTTTTTGATACGAATTCGAGCATTGCCCTTACGCCATCACATTTATCCATATGTGTATCGTCTTTACAGAACATAAAATTGTTTAATTCTAATTTACAAGTTGTCGACGAAGCGTTTGAGTACCTTGTAAACAAAACCTCGAAAGGCGAAAAGGGGCAATTCTTTACCCCCCGACATGTTATCGATATGTGCGTGCAAATGTTACAACCCAAAGCGGGCGAATATGTTATCGATACGGCTTCGGGGTCGTGTGGCTTTCCCATACACAGTATTTTTCACATCACAGGGCATTTATTCGAAGCCCACAATATTCCCGAATCTGAAAGAGAGAATGTGTTAAAAGTATTCGGCATCGATTTTGACGAAAAAACCGTACGCATTGCCCGTATGTTAAATATGATTGCCGGCGATGGCAATACCAATGTATTACATTTAAATACCCTCGATTATGACCGCTGGTCTGACTTTACCAATTTACCCGAATGGCAGCACACATATAGTGATGTTTGGCACCGTTTACAGCAATTAAAAAATCTCGATGGTGCAGAAAATCAAAAATTTAATTTTGATGTGCTACTGGCCAATCCCCCCTTTGCTGGGGATATTAAAGAAAGCCGTATTTTGAATAGATACAATGTAACTTTTAAAGACACGGGCAAAATGAAATCAAAAGTTGGCAGAGATATTTTATTTATCGAACGCAATCTCGATTTTGTAAGACCGGGCGGACGGTTGGCATTGGTATTGCCACAGGGGCGGTTTAATAATACCACCGACAAAGACATTCGAGAATACATTATGCAGCACGCCCGCATTTTAGCAGTGGTGGGATTGGATGTAAACACCTTTAAACCGCATACAGGTACAAAAACAAGTGTATTATTCCTGCAAAAATGGGATGATACAGATTGTCCGAAGGTGGACGATTACCCTATATTTTTTGCCACTTCGGAAAAATCAGGCAAAAATAATTCGGGGGATTATGTGCATAAAATCAATGCCGATGGCAGCTATAAATTGGACAAACACCATCACAATATAGTCGACCATGATCTGCATAATCACAATGGAGAATTATCGGATGGTATCGCTGAGGCATTTTTAGAATTTGCCCGTGAACAAGGATTTAGTTTTGTTTAGAAAGATGGCGAATATGCAATATTCTATTGTCAATTTGAGTGAAGTAAAAAAAAATAGTGATATTAGGTTTGATGCCGAATTTTTTCACCCTGAGTACATAAAAAACAAAAAGGTGTTAAGTAATTATGACACATTATCAGATTTTATTTCACAAGAAAAAGTACAGCGAATAGATTCAACATATAAAAATTTTGATTATATATCGATTGTCAATGCCCAACTAAATGATCTTAATTATACAACAGAGTACATCAGTGATAATGTTCCATCAAGAGCAACCTATCGTTTGAAAGATAAAGATATTTGTATTTCTACTGTTAGACCAAATAGAAATGCGGTGGCATATATAAACGATAAAGATAGTAGTAATTTAATTGGTACAAGTGGTTTCTATGTATTGCGTCCTACAAATATAAATAGTGATTATTTATATAGTTATACAAAAACAAAATACTTTATAAAATCCATTTGCAGATATACCAAAGCGTCTTTATATGATGCTGTATCGCCAGAAGATATAAAAAAAATTAAGGTATATAATGCGTCTAATGATTTTCAAGAAAAAATCTCGTTTATTATTCGACGGGCTAGACAATGTAATAAATCGGGTAAAATTTTTCTACAACAAGCAGAAAGTATATTGCTGGCGGAATTGGATATGCTCAATTGGCACCCCGAAAGAAAGCTATCATATATTGCCTATTTTTCAGAAGTACAAAAAGCGGAGCGAATGGATGCAGAATATTATCAGGGACACTATAAAAAAATAATCGACAAGTTAAAAAATTATAAAAACGGTGTCGATAGCATAAGCAACCAATCTTATTTTATCGATGATAAAGTAACCCCTGATGCAACAAAACAATACGCTTATATTGAATTATCAAATATCACATTAGGGGGGCAGATAAGTATACCAGAAATAACAATGGGCAACGCATTACCAAACCGTGCAAGACAAAAAATCATAAACAAAGATTTAATAGTTTCATCCATCGAGGGATCTTTGGATAACATAGCAATTGTCAATAATAAACAAGACAATTTATTATGCTCCACAGGCTTTTATATTCTACGAGAAAAGCAAATAAATACAGAAACCTTATATGTGTATTTGTCGTCTTGGATAGGGCAATCCTTATTAAAAAGAGGATGTTCAGGGACAATTTTAACAAATATATCAAAACAAGAATTTAAACATATACCGATTCCAAAAATTGACCGAGTAATACAAGAAAAAATTAAAACTTATATCAACGATTTTTATAATCAGCAACGCCAATCAAAACAGCTATTACAACTTGCCATAAAAGCAGTAGAAATGGCAATTGAACAAGACGAAAAAACAGCAATAAATTATATAAGTACGCAAATAAAAATCATAGAGTCATAAATAAAATGCCTACTTATGCCAAAAATATTTAAAAATGTTATTCTGTATTTAATTTATAAATCTATCGCCGCACCCTTTACCAATACACATGCAAAGTGCCACACCTTAAAAAATCGGTTTTACCCGTTGTCCGCCCGCCATGCTTGCGGGTTTGCTAGGAAGTGTTTGACACTGTTTAGGTCTGATTCGTTTTTGAAATATTGGGTTTTTTCGGCGTATTTTATCACATCTGCCCATGTTGCCAAATGGTGCAAGATTACGCCGTGTTTGGTTTGTAAGGCGGTGATTTTTTCTGGGAATATGCCGTAACTGAACACGACAAAACAATGATGACATGTTGCCCCTGCATCCCGTATGCCTTCGACGAATGATATTTTTGATCCGCCATCCGTAGTCATGTCTTCTACCAACAATACATTGTCGCCTGCTTGCACATTTCCTTCTATTCTTGCCCCTCGTCCGAAGCCTTTGGGTTTTTTGCGAATGTATGCCATTGGTTTATGCAATACATCCGCCATCCAAGCTCCGTATGGAATGCCGGCGGTCTCTCCACCTGCGACCACATCGAAACTGTTGGCGATGCCTGCTTGTTTTAGCACTTCGCTGCCCATTCGCATTAAATCTTGGCGGGCATCCGCAAAGGCTATCAGCTTGCGACAATCCACATACACGGGCGATTTTGCACCACTGGTCAGCACAAAGGGCGTGTCGAATCGAAACAAAATCGCCTTAGTCTCGATAAGTATCTGGGCGGTCTTTTCGGCAATACTACACATATCCATAAGGCAGGCACTTTTACTTAAAATAGGCATGGGTTAATGTCGCATGGTGGTCGACACATACCGTCCTTTGTTTGCCACCAAGTAATTTTCTAACATAGGGTGGCGAATCGGTTCGGCAGAATAGTCCGCACACAACACACTTTCGGGGGCGTAGCTCAAATCGTCCCCATCGTCTATTAACAGTTTGTACCACGGTTGGTCAGGTGCCATATGCACCGCCTCATCGCCCGCCACAAAAGTAAATGTGTGTTCGTCAAAATGGCTGTCCACATCGACGACGACCGCACGGAAGTGATACAGGGTATGCACCACTATATCGCCTATACCAAAACTTGGCTCCACCAGAATAATTTCAGAATCGGTTGTATGAATCATACCCCGTATATACCCCACCCTATAAAAATATGCAAGCGTATTTTTATACCCGTTCATAAGGGACTATTTTTATACAATTTAGCTGCTATTTTTTCTTAAAATCCCCGTATTCTGTAAACTTATACTGCCCTAAAAAATATATTGCTATTCTTATGGGGCAGGTATATAATACAACACATATCACACAAGCATATATATACAACAGGTTTTAAACATATACGACATGGTCAAGATAGAATTTAAGTCTGCGACAGAAGCGGCGGATATTACCGCCCGTACGACACGAGATCGTCCCGTTTCCCCCCATATACAGATTTATAAGTGGGAATGGACAATGTTGTATTCGATTTTACACCGGGCGGCGGCTATGGGGTGTATGGCGATTGCCCTATTGGCACTTATTTTGCTGATAAGCATCAACACTGTACCATTGGTTGTGTACGGTGTATTGTGGATGTTGGCGTCTGTATTGGGGTATCCCATTTGGTTTGCGGTGTTCTTAACTGTTGCTTATTTCATATATGCGGATATAAAGTATATGCTTTGGGCGGATCCTGACATATTGGAATTGCCGCAAGCAAAACTATACGGTAACACAACCGTTGTGTTAGCGGTTATAACCGCATTGGGGGTATTGCTATGGTTCACAGTCTAAAAAAACATTACTATACAGTGCTGTTGCTGCTGTTTTCGCTGGCTATGCTGATAACGAAAGCCCCTTTTGTATACATGGAACAAGGCGGTGGCGGGGTTGCCTTTTGGATATATGGGTGGATAGCATCGGCGATTTTGGTTGGATTGCACGAATGTAAAACAGTGTTACTGGATTACACCACAGACAAAACCAAAGTGCCTGTTTTTATGGCTGTGATAAAAGCCGTTGTTTGGGGTGTGTTTGTCGTTGCTGTTGTGGTAGAGTGGACAACATGAAGTATACCATTATCGATCATAAATATGATGTGGTTGTTGTCGGTGCGGGCGGTGCTGGTTTACGCACTACTGTAGGATTGTCCGCAGCGGGTTTAAAAACCGCTTGTATCACCAAAGTATTCCCCACCCGCAGCCACACGGTAGCGGCACAGGGGGGGATTTCCGCTGCCTTAGGCAACATGGGGGCGGACGATTGGCGGTGGCATATGTATGACACCATCAAGGGGTCCGATTGGCTGGGCGACCAAGACGCCATCGAGTATATGGTGCGGGAGGCGATTCCCTCGATTTTAGAACTGGAACACATGGGGGTACCGTTTAGCCGTACAGACGCAGGGCAGATTTACCAACGCCCGTTTGGCGGTATGACCACAGAATATGGCGAAGGCGACCCCGCCCAACGCACCTGTGCAGCGGCGGATCGTACCGGACATGCCATTTTGCACACGCTGTACCAACAGTGCCTAAAGAACAACACCACTTTCTTTATCGAATACTTTGCTCTCGATGTGATTATGGACGCCGACGGGGCGTGCGTGGGCGTTATGGCATGGAACCTAGACGATGGCACCTTGCACCGTTTCCACGCTAAACAAGTAGTGTTGTGTACGGGCGGATACGGGCGGGTGTATTTCAGTGCCACTTCCGCACACACCTGTACCGGCGATGGGTCGGCTATGGCACAGCGGGCGGGCATTCCCTTGCAAGACGCAGAATTCGTCCAATTCCACCCCACCGGTATTTACGGTGCGGGGTGCTTGATTACCGAAGGGGTGCGGGGCGAAGGCGGATATTTAACCAACCAATCGGGCGAACGGTTTATGGAGCGGTACGCACCGCATGTCAAAGACTTGGCGTCCCGTGATGTGGTAAGCCGTGCTATGACTATGGAAATTCTCGAAGGCAGGGGCGTAGGCGAAAACGCCGACCACATTCATTTACATGTGGAGCACCTGCCCGCTGATGTGATTCACGAACGCTTGCCGGGCATCGCCGAAAGTGCCAAAGTATTCGCCGGTGTCGATGTGGAAAAGGAGCCTATTCCGGTTCTTCCCACTTGTCATTACAACATGGGCGGTATTCCCACCAATGTACACGGGGAAGTGTTACGCCCCACCGCCCAAAATACAGAAGCGGTTGTCCCCGGTCTGATGGCGGCGGGCGAAGCCGCTTGCGTCTCTGTACACGGTGCCAACCGTTTGGGGTCGAACAGCCTGCTCGACCTGATTGTTTTTGGGCGGGCGGTGGCACATCGCTGTGCAGCTGTTGTCGACAAAAACGCACCACACCGTCCGCTACCGAAAAACGCCGGTGTCGATGCGGTGGAAAGACTCGATAAAATCCGCACCAACAAAGGCGATATTGGCACCGCTGAATTACGCCTCAGCATGCAAAACACCATGCAAAAATACTGTGCCGTGTTCCGTGAAAAAGACCCCTTGCGGGCAGGTATCGAAAAATTGCAACAGTCGTGGCAAGACAAATCGCATATGAAAGTCAGCGATACCTCGATGATTTGGAACAGCGACCTAGTCGAAGCATTGGAATTCGAAAATCTCATTTCGCAAGCGATGGTTACCATCGTTGGGGCAGAAAACCGCACAGAATCCCGGGGGGCTCAAGCCCGTGATGACTTCCCCGATCGGGACGATAAAAACTGGATGAAACACACCATAGCCCATATGGACATGCAAAGCGGCAAAGTCCACATATCATACCGCCCCGTGCGAATGTTTACTATGACGGACGATGTCGAAGTGGTGCCGCCTAAAAAACGGGTGTACTAGAAAAGTGGGTGTACCAGAAAGGAAAAAATTTACTATGACGGACAATGTTAAAGTAGTACCCCCCAAAAAATGGGTGTACTAGAAAGGGGAAAAAATGGCTGAAATGCGATTACCGAAAAATGCACGACCGACACAAAACGGGGTTATCCACACCGCACCGCAAGGGGCAACGCATGTAAAAGCGTTTCGTGTGTATCGCTGGTCGCCTGACGATGGACAAAACCCCCGCTATGATACTTTTTTTATCGACCTCGACAATTGCGGGCCGATGGTGCTGGATGCGTTGTTAAAAATCAAAAACGAAGTCGACAGCACTCTCACCCTGCGGCGATCCTGTCGAGAAGGCATTTGCGGGTCTTGTGCTATGAATATCGATGGCAAGAACACTTTGGCGTGTACCAAGTCGATTGCCTCTGTACAAGGCACCGTAAAAATATCGCCCCTACCCCACATGCCAGTAGTAAAAGATTTGGTACCCGATTTAAAAAATGCCTATAAGCAACTGGAATCGGTCAAACCTTGGTTGCAAACAGCGGACGAAAAACACGCCATCAAGGGCGATCGGGAACGCTTGCAATCCCCTGCGGACAGAAAAAAACTAGATGGATTATACGAATGTATCCTGTGTTTTAGCTGCTCCACATCGTGCCCGTCCTATTGGTGGAACGGCGACAAGTACCTTGGTCCAGCGGTGTTGTTACAAGCGTATAGATTCTTGGCAGATTCCCGGGACACCAACACCACAGAACGCCTAAAACAGCTAGACAACCCGTTTAAATTGTTCCGTTGCCACACCATCATGAACTGTACCAACACCTGTCCCAAAGGTCTCAACCCGGCAAAAGCCATCGCCCACATCAAACACATGATCGACCAACAGGCGGGATAATCTATACACCATGTACGCAATTTTGCCTCATACGGATTTTTTCGGTTTAGGTTCCCGTATTTTTGTGATACAATCGGCTTTTTACCTCGATGTCTGAGGCTTGGAGAGGACTGGGTGGATATACAGTTTTGCAATGTGTCGTTGCACATGGACGGCGTGGCTATTTTATCGGATATATCGTGTATGGTGCCAAGCGGTGCGTTTGTGGCTATTATCGGCGAAAACGGGGCGGGCAAGTCGTCTTTGTTGCACTGTATACACACGCATTTACACCATATGAGCGGTGATATTTTACTCGCTGGGGTGTCGTTGCGAACCCTGCCTCGAAAAACCATTGCCCAATATATTAGTGCGGTATTACAGGACGCCCCCGCCGATTTGGGCATGTCCGTTGCCGATATTGTCATGATGGGGCGCTATCCCCATCTTAGCCCTCTACAATCGCCAAACCACATCGACAGAACGGTTGTCGAAACCGCTCTCAAAAAGGTCGATTTACTGCCGCTGATGCCCGTCCCGTTTGCCACCTTGTCGGGGGGGCAAAAACAGCGGGTACAGATCGCCCGTGCCTTAACCCAGACCCCGCAAGTGTTGCTGTTAGACGAACCGACAAACCACTTGGATATTAAACAGCAAATTGCCATTTTAAAAGTGCTCAAATCGATGGGGATTACGGTGCTGGCATGCTTGCATGATTTAAATGTTACGGCGTCTTATGCGGACTATATTATTTGTTTGAAAAACGGGCGGATTGTCGGCGAAGGCACGCCAACACAGGTTCTCACCCCCGATACTATTTATACGCTGTTTGGCGTGCATACGGCGGTAACGCCCCCCGCACACGGCACGCCGCCGCACATTCGTATCAAGTATACCGCATAAAGGGTACGGTATATGCGATTTTTTGTGCGATTTTTTATATGTATCATAGCACTTGCCAATATATACGCCCCCGATGGAGCCGCCAACACCTTTCCCGTAACCGTGCAATCGTGCGGTCGTACGGTTACCGTACCCCACCCGCCAAAACGGCTGATTACCCACGATATTAACATTACAGAAATCGCTCTTGCCCTTGGGCTGTCCGATAAAATTGTCGGGGTTACGGGTATTTCTGGCTGGCATGAGTTCAGTGCTGCGTTTCAACAAAAACTACATCCAGACACTGTCGAACTGAGTCGAAAATACCCCTCGTTAGAAGTCATTTTAAACGCTCAGCCCGATTTTGTTTTTGCCGGCTGGAACTATGGATTTACCCCGACCAGCGACTTTAACCCCGCCCGCTTGGCAGAATTTGGCATCCCCTCTTATGAATTGAAAGAATCCTGTGTCCATGTGGGACAAAAGCACCGCCCTGCGGACATGCAGGATTTATATGACGATATACTCGCCATCGGCACTGTATTTGGCATTAAGCACAGAGCCATCGCTTTGGTGCAATCGTACAAACGGCAAATTGCCGATATTGTTGCCACCATACCGCCCACACCGCCGCAACAGCCGCCGCAAAAAGTATTTGTGTTCGACGACATCAGCGATGCCCCATTTACTGCCGGTGCCTATGGTATGCCATCGGCTTTGATTACAGCGGTGGGGGCGGTAAACGCTATGGAAAACCTACAAAAATCTTGGGCAAGGGTATCTTGGGAACAGGTGGCATCGGCAAACCCAGATGCGTATATTATTGTCGACTATGGGGCAAACACAGCGGCACAAAAAATACAGTATCTGTTAAACCTGCCCGCTATACAGCACACAAACGGCATTCGAAAACAAGTGTTTATTGTGCTAAAATATGCCCAAGTAACCCCATCGCCGCACAACATTTCCGCTATCCGCTCCTTAAAGCAGGCATTGTACAAATAACATGCACAAAATCGCCCCCAAATACACTTGGTTATTTTTGCTGATATTAACGCTTATCACTGCACTAAGTGGGCTGTACACCATTTCCATCGGCATTGTCCATACGCCTATAAAAGATGTTATAACCGTATTGTCGGCACATATCACCGGCAGCGATTCGGGGGTTGCCAGCGATTCGATTATTTGGCATATTCGCGCCCCCCGGGCGGTGTTGTCGTCAATTGTCGGGGCGGGCTTGGCGGTGGTAGGCTGTATTTTACAGGCGGTTATGCGTAACCCGCTGGCGGATCCGCATTTGTTTGGTATATCGTCTGGCGGGGCGTTGGGGGCGGTGGTGGTTATTGTCTGGATTGGCGGCGGGCTGTATGCCATGTCGCTGGGGGCGTTTTTGGGGGCGGTTGTGGCTATGGCATTGGTGATGATGATTGCCTATGGGGGCAAACGGGCGGTATCGGCAGAGCGGTTGTTGCTGTCGGGGGTTGCGGTGTCGTTTTTGCTTATATCGCTCACCAATTTTGTCATTTTTCAGGGCGAAAACAACTCCGCCACTTCTGTATTATTTTGGATGTTGGGCGGTATGGGGCTAGCCCGTTGGGATATGATATGGATACCGTTTATTGTGATTGCTATCGGTGTGTTGTACGCCACTGTGCAGGGGCGCAATTTAAATACGATTATGGCGGGCGACCACACCGCTTTAACTCTGGGCGTCAATGCCAACAGTATACGATTACAGCTGTTTTTACTGTGTGCATTAATCACCGGTGTATGTGTCGCCATTAGCGGTGCCATCGGCTTTATCGGGCTTATGATACCGCATGCGTGCCGATTCTTTGTCGGTGCCAACAACCGTATTTTAATAGCCACCAGTGCCGTTGTCGGCGGTTTGTTTTTGCTGTGGGCGGATGCGTTAAGCCGATATGTATTCGCCCCCCAAGAACTGCCCATCGGTATTATCACCGCTTTTATTGGCGGCGTGTTTTTTGTTGTGTTGATGTTAAGAAAAAACCACTAGGCAAAAACAAAAAAGCACTAAAGTATCGAATCCATATTGACAACGCACATAATCTGTTGTATAATGTACCCTGTATTAGGTGGAAAATATCAAAATATCAATGATAAAATATGTTTGAGGTACGATATTATGGGATTAAGGTATATTTTATATCCATGTGTTGTAACGGCTGTGGCTGTTGCACTGTCTGCGTGTGTCACCAGTGGGGGGGGGGGAGAGACGGCTTCTGTGCCGCCTGCACCGCAGCCGACTGCTGAGAAGTCTCTGGTGGATGAATCGGGCGTTCAAGGGTCAAGCAAGAGTGGCAAGCGTCGTGTCTATAGGAGTCAGCATGCCGTGTCAGGTTTGAGCGACAGCGATCCCAACACCAACAAATATGGAGGTGCAGGCAAAAAAGTTGCGGTGTTTGAGACGGGACTGTATTTACAGGATGTACCAGAATTCCAAAACTCCAATGGCGACACCCGTATGGGAGAAGGTATCGGCATGGATGGGAAAGGATTTAAAGGATTTGTAAAATCAAAAGTCCCATCGATGTATTATTGTAAATCTAAAGACATTGACAAACAACAAGATGGTAGAGTAAGTAAGAATGATGAATGCGATGAAGAAAAATATGAACGGGTAAAAAATACAGGAGAGCACGCCCTTAGCGTAACATCGGCAATGGCGGGATCCGCATCGGGCATAGCCAACCGTGCCACTATATTAGCCTATCAAGTGGGGAATTTCGCCGGATCTGTGGCATATGGCAATGGCAAAAATGTCCAGCCCAAATCTAACTACAACGATGCCTATAAGCATGCAAAAGATAATGGTGTATTGGCAATTAACAACAGCTACGGGCGGACAAATGGGGAAAAAGAATATATAGCTTGCCTTAAAATTGATGGTAATGATGAAGATTCTTGTGGTAGGCTAGAAGAAGCTAAAATACCCACTTCATTAACCCATAGACTTGTAAACAGGCTCACAAACGATAACGATAAATATGAGAAAAATAACAACCACGAGTCCAGAGACAACCCAATTCTGGTATATGCCACCGGCAATGGAACAGGTAACCCCAATAAAGATAAAAATGGCAAATCTTATGGATGGAGTGAACCATCGCTACAATCCCGGGCGGGGGAACACAATCCGGCATTAAGACGATGGATTATTGCCGTTGGCTCCATTACAAGCGATGGACGACAATCCAAATTTTCCAATTACTGTGGAGTTGCACAAGATTATTGCATGGTCGCATTGGGTGAGAATGTAAATGTATTAAGCCGTACAGACGATAATAGGCTTAAGACCGAAAACAAACATGGTACTTCGATGGCAACACCGCTGGTTACAGGGGCATTTGCATTGCTAGGGGAAAAGTTTCCCGACATAAGCGTACAAGAAATCCGCCACCGCTTGTTATACACCGCCCGTCATACATTAAAAAATGGTAATAAATTATTAGACCGTGAGGGTAATGCAGCAGCAAAGTATTTCCCAAATCCAGATAAACCAATCCTCCCAACAACACCAAGCAAAAACGAAAACAGTTGTATCAGTCCAACCGGCTGTTCCAATGAATTTGGCAACGGGGCGTTACGCCTAGACTTAGCAATGAAACCCGTAGGACAAAGTAAAAGTGCCTACAACGGTAAAAGCTTGCTATCGGCACAGCGGCAACCCATAAAAAATACCAAACTCGAGGCGTCCGGGGCATTTGGATCCGGCATTAAACACGCCTTTAACGACAAAGTTACCACCGTATACGATGCCCTAGACGCACCGTTTCAACACCGCATGAGTAGCTTCGTCAGCGGCGGACAGCACAACAACACATACTCCGCCCTAGCACTGGCAAGCCAAGACCGCAACATACACACCACAAAAATTATAAACACCAGCGGGCTAGCCTATACCACAGACAGACACGACACCGCTACACAAATGGGATTCGTCGCCTCGAGCAACGGTGTTAATAGTATCTTGGGCAAACACCTAAATTACCGTGCCAATGTGGGCACTATGAACTTTATCACCGCTGTCGAACCCAATGACGGTACCCTTATGTACGGTGTCGAACGGATGTTTAGGTATAACAAAACCACCATCACCCCGCTTACCAAAATCATTTACGAACAAAACAAAGTATTAGGGGCAAAGGGATCGGCAACGCTGGCAACCACCGGGGCAAGTACCAGCACCTTTATCGGCATGAAAGCCCAAACCCACATAAAGGGCATCGATATATATACCTATGCCCATTATGGCATTACCCGCACCCGGGGCGATTTTGGCGTCAGCCTACAAAACCTAAACAACATCGAATCCAATGATTTCGGGCTGTCGTTTAGCAAAGGTTTTGAAACCCCTCGTAACAACGGTAAATTTGGCGTTGCCTACAGCATGCCGTTACGGGTAACCCGTGCCGATGCCACCCTGCACTACAACAGCGGCAGAGACAAAGACAAAAACCTATCCTACAAAACCGAACAGGTCGACATAGCCCCCACAGGCAAAGCCCGCATGATCGAGGCATTTTACCAAACAGACAGCAAAAACAAACCGCACTCTTTACGGCTACATGTCGTACACAACCGGGACATAGACCACACCCGGGGGGTAAATGCCACTTCCGTAGGGGCGTACTACAAAATCAAATTTAACAGCGACACCATATTTAAAAACCGCACCCCCTAAACCTGTGCTATACATGCGGTTGTCGCTAAAATTTATATTGACAATACACTTGGGCTATTGTAGTATGTGTCTGTACTAAGTAGCATAGCTAGCGAAAACATATAGTGTGGTTAAATATTATGAGATTGAGATCTGTTTTATATCTGTTTGTTGTAACATCTGTTGCTGTTACTCTGGCGGCGTGCAGTGCCAACAGGGGGGGGGACTCACCCCCTAGCGAAGCGGTGGTGCTCTCAGACCCCGAAAAATATAAACAACCAAGCGGTTCCCCACGAGATGGTGATATAAAACAGGGATCGGCATCGAAGAATCGAGATTTAAACCAACCCCAACATATCACCTCAGGTATGGATACCAAAAACACCCATTTAAACCGATACACAGGACAAGGTATAAAAATTGGCATCTGGGAACCGGGGGTATACATAAACGACGATGCAGAATTTCAAGACGATGACGGCAACACCCGCATGGGGACAGGCGTCGGCATGGACGGCAAAGATTTTAACGGATTCAGTAAAAACAATATGCCAGACATGCAATATTGTAAGCAAAAAGGTTATGAAGATAAAAAAATATCAGATAGTTTTTGGGGTCGTTATTGTCCCAGTGGCTACACAGCCGATCGCAATGAAGGTGAACACGCTCTCAGCGTTGCCTCAACCGCCGCAGGCACAAAATTTGGCATCGCCAATCAAGCAACCATAATACCCTACCAAGTGGGCAACTTTGCTGGTGCTGTTTCGTATAACCAAGACGGCAGAACCAATCCAAGACCTGCTATGAAATACGCAGACGCATATCAACACGCTATCGATAATAAACTGATTGCTGTAAACAACAGCTACCATTCGATCGATGCATCGGATACTTCTTATGCTGTAATATATACGGACTGTATGCAGACCAAAACCCGTGAATTGTGTGACATCGCCCAAAAATCTATAGTATCTTCTAGATCTTTAGTCACCAAAATAGAGGGCTTTTACGATGAGTTATACGAGACTAGCGACCACAAATCGAAAAACAATCCCATCATGGTATATGCCACCGGCAATGACGGCAAAGACGAAGCAAGCATAGAAGTACGGGCGGGATATTACAGACCCAAAGTTGCACAGTGGCTTATAGGCGTTGCCGCCATCGATAAAGATGGTCGAGAAGCATATTTTTCAAACCGTTGTGGGGTGGCAAAATACTACTGTATGACCGCCTTAGGCACCGGCGTAAAAGCAAGAAGTCGCAGTTTTCCCAGTGGCAACCTAACAGATGACGATAACAGACAAGGCACTTCGTTTTCTACCCCACTGGTAACAGGGTCGTTTGCCTTGATTAGCGAAAAATTTTCCACCATAAGCGTACAAGAAATCCGCTATCGTTTGTTGTACACCGCCCGTCATAAACTAAAAGACGGCACAGCGTTAACCGACCGCATCGGCAACCCAGTAACACCCACCATCGAAGACGATTGTATCAGCCCGACGGGCTGTTCCAATCATTTTGGCAACGGAGCATTACGCCTAGACTTAGCAATGAAACCCGTAGGACAAAGTAAAAGTGCCTACAACGGTAAAAGTTTGCTATCGGCACAGCGGCAACCCATAAAAAATACCAAACTCGAGGCATCCGGGGCATTTGGCTCCGGCATTAAACACGCCTTTAACGACAAAGTAACCACCGTGTACGATGCCCTAGACGCACCGTTTCAATACCGTATGAGCCGCTTCGTCAGCGGCGGACAACACAACAACACACACTCCGCCCTAACACTGGCAAGCCAAGACCGCCCCGTACACACCACAAAAATTGTAAACACCAGCGGGCTAGCCTATACCACAGACAGACACGACACCGCTACACAAATGGGATTCGTCGCCGCCAATCACAACGGCGTTAATAGTATTTTGGGCAAACACCTAAATTACCGTGCCAATGTGGGCACTATGAACTTTATCACCGCTGTCGAGCCCAATGACGGTACCCTTATGTACGGTGTCGAACGGATGTTTAGCTATAACAAAACCACCATCACCCCGCTTACCAAAATCATTTACGAGCAAAACAAAGTATTGGGGGCAAAAGGATCGGCAACGCTGGCAACCACCGGGGCAAGTACCAGCACCTTTATCGGTATGAAAGCCCAAACCCACATAAAGGGCATCGATATATACACCTATGCCCATTATGGCATTACCCGCACCCGGGGCGATTTTGGCGTCAGCCTACAAAACCTAAACAATATCGAGTCGAATGATTTCGGGCTGTCGTTTAGCAAAGGTTTTGAAACCCCTCGTAACAATGGCAAATTCGGGGTGGCGTACAGCATGCCGTTACGGGTAACCCGTGCCGATGCCACCCTGCACTACAACAGCGGCAGAGACAAAGACAAAAACCTATCCTACAAAACCGAACAGGTCGACATAACCCCCAACGGCAAAGCCCGCATGATCGAGGCGTTTTACCAAACAGACAGCAAACACAAACCCCATTCCCTGCGGTTACACATCGTACACAACCGGGACATAGACCACACCCGGGGGGTGAATGCCACTTCTGTAGGGGCGTACTACAAAATCAAATTTAACAGCGATACTATACTTAAAAACCGTACCCCTTAAATCTGTAATATGCGATAACATATGCTAAAATTTATATTGACAACACACTTGGGCTATTGTAATGTTTCCCTGCATTAACACGAACCAAAATATTTAGGGCGGTAAAATATTATGAGATTGAGAGTTTTATATCCATGCGTTGTAACCCTTGTTGCAATCGCCTTGTCTGCATGTGGCGGGGGCGGCGGCAGCACGACCGTTGCATCGGCACCAGAAAGTTATAAAGTTTTGCAGGATAAATCAGGCATTTCACTGCCCAGCAGTAAAGGACGCAGTGTATATAAACCTCAGCACACCACATCAGGTTTGGATTCCAGCGATAGCAATACTCATGGATTTAGTGGTAAGGGCAAAAAAATTGCGGTGTTTGAAATGGGGCTATACCTAAATGATGTAAAAGAATTCCAAGACTCCGATGGTAACAGCCGTATGGGAAAAGGTAGGGCTATAAACGAAGGGACACCAGAAGATTTTGATGGCTATAAAATTGCAGATGCACCATCGGGATATTATTGTAAAATTGATTATGAACTTCCTAACCCTCCTAAATTTCCTAAAAAAGTAAACAAAGATGATGGTAAATGTGGGGCGGGATACATAAAAACATCACATGACGGAAACCACACCCTTAGCGTTGCATCGGCAATGGCGGGATCCGAATCGGGCATAGCCAACCGTGCCACTATTTTACCCTATCAAGTGGGAAATTTTGAGGGATCTATAGCATATGGAAAAGCCTCAGACCTACATGACGACATAGCGTATAAATATGCATATGAAGATGCGAAAAAGAAGGGGGTATTGGCAATTAACAACAGTTACGGAGAATCTGGGAGCGATTCAAGCTATGTCGAATGTTTTAATGATAATTCGGTTGATATTTGTGATAAGCGTGTAATTAAAAAAGGTAAATTAGGAAATGCGTTGTCTCTTGCATTTTTAGAAATATTCACTTACGATAAGCATCCGAGTAAGCCCGACAAAAATAGCCCAATTATGGTGTATGCTACGGGAAATAGTGGATTGGAACAAGCAACCATACAAGCCCGTGCGGGATACCATGAGTCCAAAATTAAAAACTGGATTATTGCTGTTGCCTCCATTAACGAACATGGAAAAGAATCGTCGTTTTCCAACCGTTGTGGGGTGGCAAAGGACTATTGTATGACCGCATTGGGTGAAAATGTAAATGTTTTAGACCGTGACAAACAAGCAAATACACTTGTTAAAGCAGATAAGAAAGGTACTTCGTTTTCGACACCACTGGTTACGGGGGCATTTGCATTGCTAGGGGAAAAGTTTCCCGACATAAGCGTACAAGAAATCCGTAAGCGTTTATTGACAACCGCCCGTCATACATTAAAATTAAACGGTGTTACTACTCCATTAAGAACCCGTGCTGACAAGACTCCAACACTGAAAAAAAGCGATGCGTGTTTCAATAAAGTCGAAGGATGTTCCGATGAATTTGGCAACGGGGCGTTGCGTCTAGACTTAGCCATGGCACCGGTAGGACAAAGTAAAAGTGCCTACAACAGTAAAAATCTGCTATCGGCACAGCGGCAACCCATAAAAAATACCAAACTCGAGGCATCCGGGGCGTTTGGCTCTGGTATCAAACAAGCGTTTAACGACAAAGTAACCACCGTATACGATGCCCTAGACGCACCATTTCAACACCGCATGAGTAGCTTCGTCAGCGGCGGACAGCACAACAACACATACTCCGCCCTAGCACTGGCAAGCCAAGACCGCCCCGTACACACCACAAAAATTGTAAACACCAGCGGGCTAGCCTATACCACAGACAGACACGACACCGCTACACAAATGGGATTCGTCGCCTCAAGCAACGGTGTTAATAGTATCTTGGGCAAACACCTAAATTACCGTGCCAATGTAGGCACTATGAACTTTATCACCGCCGTCGAACCCAATGACGGTACCCTTATGTACAGTGTCGAACGCTCGTTTAGGTATAACAAAACCACCATCACCCCGCTTACCAAAATCATTTACGAACAAAACAAAGTATTGGGGGCAAAGGGATCGGCGACACTGGCAACCACCGGGGCAAGTACCAGCACCTTTATCGGCATGAAAGCCCAAACCCACATAAAGGGCATCGATATATACACCTATGCCCATTATGGCATTACCCGCACCCGGGGCGATTTTGGCGTCAGCCTACAAAACCTAAACAACATCGAGTCAAATGATTTCGGGCTGTCGTTTAGCAAAGGTTTTGAAACCCCTCGTAGCAATGGCAAATTCGGGGTGGCGTACAGCATGCCGTTACGGGTAACCCGTGCCGATGCCACCCTGCACTACAACAGCGGCAGAGACAAAGACAAAAACCTATTTTATAAAACCGAACAGGTCGACATAGCCCCCACAGGCAAAGCCCGCATGATCGAGGCGTTTTACCAAACAGACAGCAAAAACAAACCCCATTCCCTACGGCTGCACATCATACACAACCGGGACATAGACCACACCCGGGGGGTGAATGCTACTTCCATCGGGGCGTACTACAAAATCAAATTTAACAGCGATACTATATTTAAAAATGTACATAATGTGCATTATACCCCTTGACTCTTTAAAAAAATCGGTTACAATGGGGGCGACTTAGATATTTTTTATTTAGGGTGGAATTGGAAAATTCCGCCTTTTTTAGTATAAAGAGTGTGGATTATACATATGACTGTAACAACCGATGGCATCGCCCAGATGATAACACCTACCCTAGAAGACTTGGGGCTTTGGGTGGTGCAAGTCCGCATGATGGGGGGGACGGACAACAGCACTTTGCAAATTATGGTCGACCGCTTAAACAGTACGCCGGTCGATGTCGACGATTGCCAGCAGGCATCTTATGCCATATCCGCCTTATTGGATGTCGAGGATCCCGTCAAACATGCCTATGATTTAGAAGTCTCCACCCCCGGCATCGACCGCCCATTGGTACGGATACAAGATTATGAAAAATATGTGGGGTTCGATGTAAAACTGGAACTCAAATCCCCCACAGACACAGGTCGCCGCCGCTATCGAGGCATTATCGACCGCACAGATAACGGCACTGTTTACATCGGCTTTGACAACACGGTCGAAGCCGTTGCATTCGATAATATACAACACGCAAAACTTGTTTTAACAGACGCATTAATGGACTTTTCGAAGGCAGAAATGCACACTATTAACACGGACACAAACCAAAATGTACAAACTTAAGAGGACAAAAAAATGGAACAACGCACTGATATGTTAACAATTGCCAATGTGGTCGCACGAGAAAAAGGCATCGAAACCGACCAAGTGATACAAGCCCTAGAATCGGCGATACAAAAAGCAGCCGCATCAAAATACGGGGCAGAATTTGACATCCGTGCCCACATCAACCGCACCACAGGGGCGGTAGAGTTGGCTCGACATACGCAAATTGTCGCTTCTGAGGACGATGTGGAAAACGAAATGCAACAAATCCCCATAACACTGGCACAGGTATCCCACCCGCATATGGCAGTTGGCGACTTTATTATCGAGCCCCTACCGCCGCTGGAATTCGGTCGTATCGCCGCCCAAACCGCCAAACAAGTTATCGTACAACGGGTACGAGACGCAGAACGGGAACGGGAATACAACGACTACAAAGACCGGGTCGGCGACATTGTAACCGGCACGGTAAAACGGGCAGAATACAATACAGTCACCATCGATCTAGGCATGGCAGAAGCAGTTATGAGACGCGAAGAATCTATTCCCCGGGAACAATTTCGACGGGGCGATAGTATCCGGGCATTCATATACGATGTCAAACGGGAACAACGGGGGGCACAAATTATGGTGTCGCGCACCCACCCACAGTTTTTGATAGCATTGTTTAAAAACGAAGTGCCAGAAATAGAAGAAGGACTTATCGATATTTTATCCGTTGCCCGTGACCCCGGATCCCGAGCAAAAATCTGCGTGCGGGCAAATGAAATAGGCATGGATCCGGTGGGGACTTGTGTAGGCATGCGGGGATCCCGTGTGCAACAAGTGGTTGCCGAACTATTAGGCGAAAAAATCGATATTATCGAACATATAGACCACACGCCAACACTGATTAAAAAAGCCTTACAACCGGCAGAAATCGCCCAAGTGATATACGAATCGGACAACACTCCAGCCGAAGTGGTGGTCGACAACGACCAACTGTCACTAGCCATCGGACGGCGGGGACAAAATGTCCGCCTTGCCAGCCAAATGTTAAACATCGACCTAGACATTATCACCGAAGAAGAATACCAAAATCGCAGCCGAGAAAAATACGAAGCCCGATCGCAGCTGTTCATAGACGCCCTGCATATCGACGATGTTATGGCACGGTTATTAGTAACCGAAGGCTTTGCCAGTATCGAAGACATCGCTGATATTGAAACCAGCGAACTAACGGAAATTAAAGGCATCACCGCTGAATTTGCCGCCGACTTACAACAATCCGCCAAAAAACACCTAAAATCCGAAGAAGAATCGGTGCTAAAAGCTCTGGAGAGTATGGATATTGCCGAAGACTTGCTGGAATTCTTGGGGGCGAGTATGGCGGTTGTCAAATTGGGTGAAAACGATGTAAAATGCCTAGACGACTTAGCCGACTTGGCATCTGGGGAACTGCAAGAGATTTTGGCGGATCTGGGCATCACAGAAGAAGAGGCAGCAAATATCATTATGCAGGCACGGGAAAGCGCCGGCTGGTTCGACGATGTGGACGCCCCCCCTGTAGAAACCCCTGTGGAAACCGCCGATACAGATGCGACCGGCGACACAGCTGACCCCGCCGCCAACCCCACAACCAAGCTGTCCGTCGCATAGGAATGGCTATGGTACAAGCATCGGACACAATACGCAAATGTGCGGTTACCCGCACCCATTATGCAAAATCACATATGATTCGATTTTGCATTGCCCCAGATGGCGTGGTGACCCCAGACATCAAAGGAAAACTCCCCGGACGGGGCATTTGGGTACATGCGGGGGCGATAAAACACGCCATAAAAACCAATACCTTTGCCCGTGCCAACCGCACACAGGCGATTGTTCCCGATGGGCTGTATGGGCTAGTAGAAAAATTGTTGTATGCACACTTGGTGGATTTGGTACACGGGGCAAACCGTTCGGGCAATGCCATATCCGGTTTTGAAACCGTTAAACAGGCTTTAAAAACGCACAAGTTGGCAATTGTGTTTTCATCCGCTGACAACACCGCCGATGGACATGACAAACTAAGGGGCATGTGCCGTATGTTACAGATCACATTTTGCACCGATTTACACCCAGAAACCGTCGAACACATTTGGCATCGCACCTATGCAGGCATTAAAAAATGTGGTATATCAACCCGTATACAAAACGAAATACACCGATACGGTTTGTTTCAAAATGGAGATAACACATGAGTGACACAAAAAGTAAAAAACCTATTTCAATCGGTGGCAAGCCTTTAACCATCGGTGGCAAGGCTACTGGACGCAAATCCGCCCCTGCGGGCAAGGCACAAACCCCCGCCAAATCGCCCGCCACAGGTAAAACGGAACGGGTGTTAAAAATCTTGGAAAAACAGGACGCCGTTACCGCTAAACTACGCAAACAAGCCGAACAAGCCGACAAACGGGCGGAACAACAGGCAGAAAAAAAACGCCTCGAAGCCCAAAAAGAAGCGGAAAAACTTGCCTTAGCCGAACGCCGACAACGGGAAAAGCAAGAACAGCAAAAAATGAAACAAGCCGCCAAACAGCAAGCTCAGCAAGCAACAAAAACCGCCCAAGCACAGAAGCCCATACAAAAACCCACCGAAACATCTGTGGACAAAAAAACAGGGGACAAAAAATCTGTCGACACAAAAACAAGCAATAAAAAAACAGAGGACACACCAACATCCAAAACCGCCACCCCATCTGCCGCCACGCCCCGCACCCCTACAAAAAAGGACGAAGCGGACACAAGCCGTATGAAAACCCCGAAAAAAGCCCGCAAAGGCGAACCAGAACGGCGACAAAAAACCAAATTTACCGTTGCCGATGCGTTGAGCGAATCTGACGACAGCTTCGACACCGTCTCAGGTCCCTCACTGGCATCTATTCGGCGGCGGCGAGAAAAAGAAAAATTAAAAGCCCGTGAAGCGTTGGCAGTCAAAGAAAAAATTGTCCGGGATGTTACCATTCCCGAAACCATCACTGTCGGCGATTTGGCAAACCGTATGGCGGAACGCACCGCCGATGTGATTAAAGAACTGATGAAATTAGGCGTTATGGCAAATGCCACCCAATCCATCGATGCGGATACTGCCGAATTGGTGGTAACCGAGCTGGGACACCGATATAACCGGGTATCGGAAGCCGATGTGGAGGACATCCTTATCGAAACCGACGACGACAACCCAGAAGATTTCACCGCACGGGCACCCGTTGTTACCATTATGGGACATGTGGATCACGGCAAAACATCGCTGTTAGACGCCCTGCGATCGACCGATGTTGCCGGTGGCGAATCAGGGGGCATTACCCAACACATCGGAGCGTACAGCGTTACCCGCCCGAACGGTGTTATCACCTTTCTCGACACCCCCGGTCACGAAGCCTTTACCAGTATGCGCGAACGGGGTGCCAATGTAACCGATATTGTAGTGATCGTAGTAGCAGCAGACGACGGCATCATGCCCCAAACCATCGAAGCGATTAACCATGCCACCAGTGCCTCTGTGCCGATTATTGTTGCCATCAACAAAATCGATACCGCCGCTGCAGATGCCCATCGTACCCAAACCCAATTGCTGGAACACGGGGTACAAACGGAACACTTTGGCGGCGATGTGCTATGTGTGGAAGTATCGGCAAAAAAACGCCTGCATCTCGATAAACTGGAAGATGCCATCTTGTTACAAGCAGACATGCTGGAATTACAGGCAAACCCGAAGGCAAACCCCAGTGGTACCATCGTCGAATCGCAACTCGAGCGGGGACGGGGGGCGGTGGCGACCGTACTTATGCAACGGGGAACAATAAAAATCGGACAGATTTTTGTCGCCGGTCAACAGTGGGGCAAAGTACGGGCAATTATTAACGACCGAGGCGAAAACATGCAGGCGGCGGGACCGTCCATGCCGGTGGAAATTTTGGGCTGGAACGCCCCCCCTGAATCAGGGGACGACTTCCGGGTGGTCGCTTCTGAGGCAACCGCCCGTGAAATCACCGAATACCGTACCCGCAAAGCCTTAAACGACCGCAACACGGTTTCTGCCAAAGGCAGTGTAGACGATATTTTTGCCCAAATCAAACAAGGGCACATTAAGGAACTCCCCCTCATCCTCAAAGCGGACGCACACGGATCCGTCGAAGCCATCAAAGGGGCATTAGCCAAATTCGACAACGACGAAGTAAAAGTACGCATTGTCCATTCGGGCACCGGCGGTATCACCGAATCCGATGTATCCCTAGCCACATCCGTAAATGGGCTTATTTTTGGCTTTAATGTACGGGCAAATATCAAAGCACGGGAAAAAGCCGACCACAATCAACAAGATATTCGCTACTATTCGATCATTTATGACCTGATCGACGATGTCAAAGGACTCCTAAGCGGTATGTTAGCTCCAGAAATCAGCGAAGATTTAATCGGATACGCTACCATTCGCCAAGTGTTTAAAGTGTCGAAACTAGGCAATATTGCCGGTTGTTATGTGACCGATGGCATGGTAAAACGAGGGGCTCCCGTACGGATACTGCGGGACGATGTGATTATTTACGAAGGGGCGTTAAAACAGTTAAAACGGGAAAAAGACGATGTCCAAGAAGTCAAAAATAGTTACGAATGCGGTATGATGTTTGAAAATTATGACGACATCAAAGAAGGCGATGTTATCGAATGTTTCGAACGGATTGAGACCAAACGACAACTGTAAATATACGCCACAAGTGCAAAGGGGTATAGTCATGGTGCAGAAAACACAAAAAAATCGGGCAGGCAAACCGCCATCACAACGGCAGCTGCGGGTGGGCGAACAGGTTCGCCACATCATCAGCAATACTTTATTTCGAGGCGATATTTACGATGCGGATTTAAACGCCGCCACCATCAGCATCACCCAAGTTTCCGTATCCCCCGATTTAAAAAACGCCACCGCATACTTTGTGGTCAGCAATGGGAACACAGAAACTACAGAAACTATTGGCAAAGCACTAAATCGCAACGCCAAAACTTTTAACCGCACGGTGGCAAAAAGGGTGCATATCCGCACCCACCCAAAAATAAAATTTACCGCCGACACATCGTTCGAATACGCCCGCCATATCGATATGTTATTGGATAAAAATAAAAAATGTTGACGGGAGGGGGGGCTAGGCTTTGAGTGTCAACAAAACTCAAAATACACATGCCCTTTGCTATCACGCAAAAATTATTTTTTTGGATACTCTGTTAAACATCTGACAATACCGTGTAACATTTGGACTTCTTGTGTGTTCATATGCAGTCGGTTACACATTGCCCGCAGCTGTCGGCGAACGACTGGTCCCGATGTCTCCGATTTAAAAAATCCCCGTTGTTGCAACGCATTTTCCAAACTATCGACCGCCCTGTTGGCATGTGGAATCGCTGCGATAGGGGGGGTGCGTTTCACTGGAGCAGGCACCGCCTGTGGCGATTGTCGCCACCACTCCCAACACAGCAACAATACAGCCTGCGACAGATTTAACGAAGTAAAATGCGGATTTAGGGGAATCGTTACCACCCCGTGACACGCCGCCACATCATCGTTCGACAAACCGCTTGCTTCACAGCCAAATACCAAGCCTGTACGGATATTGTGCTGTGCTTGTTGGTGCATTTTTGTCCCTGCCTCAGACGGACTGTATATGTGCATATGCAAACTGCGGGGGCGGGCGGTAGATGCGTATAAAAACTGCACATCGCAACTGGCATCGAGCAAGGTATCAAACACTTGTACTTTGGGCATTTTCCTTAGCACCTCTGCCGATGCCATCAGGGCGGACACATAATTCTGATACGCCGCATATAGGTCGGAATTATGTACAACCGCATCCGCATCATCACACCACCCCGCCCGGGGACGAACCAACCGCAACGACTCGATACCACAGTTATACATCGCCCGTGCCGCCATGCCAATATTTTCACCCAACTGCGGTGCCACCAAAATAACAACAGGTGTCATTGTGCTCTCCTATCTGTAAAACCATGCGGATAGTAAAATATATACGGGCAAAATGCAATATTTTTTACACATACCCTACCCGATGTGTTATAAGGTGTTTCAAAAGCGGTTGCAACCGCTGAGGGCGTAAGCCCGATGTGGTGCAGAGCCGGGGGGGGAGTGCGTGTGGTATTTTGTCGCACGAGGTGCGGTAAAATCCACATTATACGCACGGGGGGCGGAGCCCCCTAGACTCGCAAAACAAGCCACAAGCGAAAATTAACCAGTACAATATATAACATTATTTTATATAGTATTAATTATGAGAGACATATACAAATGATTCAATCTTGGCGTTGGTTTGGACAAAGCGATCCGGTTTCCCTGTCGTATATAAGACAAGCGGGGGTGGAGGCGGTTGTATCCGCTTTACATCATATCCCTAATGGCGAAGTATGGGACACGGACAGCATCCGCAGCCACCAACACACCATTGAAAAACACGGTTTGTATTGGGGGGTGGTCGAATCTATCCCTGTACACGACGCTATCAAAATCCAAAGTGCCGGTTTTCAATCGTATGTCGACGCTTATAAAGACAGCTTGCACAACTTGGCACAGTGCGGCATAACGACCGTGTGTTATAACTTTATGCCGGTGGTCGATTGGACTCGTACGGACTTAGCCTATCCCATGCCCGATGGGGCGTTGGCGTTGCGATTCGATGCGGACAAATTTGGCGTGTTCGACATCCATTTGTTACAGCGAAAAAACGCTGCAAACGACTATGACTCAGCTGCCTTAGACCGCATCCGTACCCTGTATACGACCCTGTCCGAATCGCAAAAAGACACTTTAATTAAAAATGTGATTGCCGGTTTGCCCGGATCCGAATCCCGTTATACCATTGCCGATATTGGCAAAAAAATTGCCTTGTATGACTCTCTTACCGCCGATGATTTACGGCGGCATTTACGGGCGTTTTTACAACAGATTGTCCCGGTTGCCTGTACGCTGGGTATCAACCTGTGTATCCACCCAGACGACCCGCCCCGTCCGTTGCTTGGCTTGCCCCGTGTGGTTAGTACTGCCGATGATATACAGTATATATTCGACAGCCACCCCAGTACAAACAATGGGGTAACATTCTGTACAGGGTCGTTTGGTGTGCGTGCCGATAATGATGTAGTGGCTATGGCAAATCGTTTTGCAGAACGGATTCACTTTGCCCACTTACGCACCACTAGGCGAGAAAACAATCCCCTATCCTTCCATGAAGCCCCGCATTTAGATGGAGATGTGCCGATGGTACAGGTGGTCGATGCGTTGCTCAGCGAACAACAACGCCGCAAAGAAACCGCCCCCACCTATACGCCCATTGCGTTTCGCCCCGATCACGGTCACCAAATGCTCGATGACATTGGCAAACGCAACAACCCGGGATATTCAGCAATCGGACGGTTACGGGGGCTGGCAGAGTTGCGAGGCATTATACAAGCGTTGCGGGCGGTCAAAGGGTATGCGGTCTGATGTATAGAAAATACCTCCCCCTATGACCCCCCTATCGTTTATCATTTTACAGCTTGTCGTATTTATCGGGGCATATATCCAAACCAGTACCGGATTTGCGTTCGGGTTGTTGGTTATGGCGGGAATTGCCAGTTTCGATATTTTAACCATCGATCAGGCGGGCATTTTGATTATGTTTTTGTCCCTGTATAACATCAGCCTTGCTCTCAGTAAACAGGGGGGCATATCCGTTCGTAAAATAAAGTGTATGCCGTTTTTTGTCCTATCGCCGTTTTGTGTTGCCATCGGTTTATACGGTTTGTATGTGCTGACCAACACCCCCACAGGCTACCGCATATTGTATGGGATTTTGGGGGTGTTTACCATCTTTGCCGCTATTAGCCTGCGTATGTCGCCCACATTGTTACCCCGCCGTACCCGCATCAGCGGATTTTATATAACCGCCTTTTTTACCGGGGTGTTAACCGGATTGTTTACCGCTGGGGTGGCACCGATGATATATCTGTTGTATCGGCAGCCGTGGTGTTTATCTATGATTCGCTATGTGCTGTTTATATCGTCGATGATACTGATACCCAGCCGTATGATTTTTGTGTTCGTGTACGAAGGGTTTACATGGGACATCTTGATATGGTCGGCACTGAGTCTGCCCTGCGTGTATATAGCGACAAAACTAGCCAGAAAATATATCCGCCGTACCAATACTTGTTTCCTACGCAACATCGCTTTTGTCATGCTGTTACTCAGCGGTGTGAACATTGTGGTAAAAACCGTTTTAATGTAACTTAAACACCCGCCCGTCTAGAATTATCAGCCCTAATACAACCGTAACAAACCCCCATAGCTGAGCGGCGGTTATCTATTCGCCTAAAAATACAGCCCCCCATATCACCCCAAGCGACACAATACTTGCCCACATCGCATTGGTCATTTTTGCCACCTTGTCCGCATTGCCAATATGCGACCGTCTAAAACCAACAGCCCCATAGCAATGACCATAAATCCATACAGCTGGTTTGGCACCACCGGCACGCCTAAAAATATGTATTCGAGTACAATAGCCGATGGCACAACAATAATAGTGTTTAACGGCATAACTGCCGAACCAGCACTTTGTATCAAATAAAAATACAGCGGAAACGCACACACAGACGCAACAATCGCATATAACACCACTTGTGTAAACACGGTTTGTGTTATCAGCGTAAACTGATCCGCATGCAACGCCACCATAAACGGTAACATTTCCAATGCCCCAAACAGATGTACCGCCATCACCGATACCATAATCGGCACGCCTCTCAAGCGTTTTTTTGCCCACACAGAGCTACACGCTATACTAAAGGTGCCAATCAGGATAAACAATCCCCCCATAGCATCCGCATCGAGATCCCGTATCTCTTCTATACCAATAGCAACCACGACCCCACAAATACCCAGTATCACCCCCAATATCCGATGCAGTCGCAACCGCTCATCAGCAAAAAACAAAGACGCCAATATCACCCCTTGAAAAGCCGTAAACGCATTGATAATCGCCGCAAAACCACCGCTGACAAATTGTTGTCCATAGACCACAAACACAAACGGGGTAATAGTGGTCAGTGCCGCCATCACCATCAAGTCCCGCCACTGTCTGCCCGTAACCCCAAACACCTGTCCTTTATATATAATCCGCCCTCGATAATACAGCACCAAACCCACCAAGACAATCGCCCCGGCAACAGCAATACGCAAAAATACAATAGTATACACAAGTAAGGATTGCAGTAAAATTTCCGCAAACACAAACGAACTGCCAAACAGAGTGCCTAGTAAAAACAATGCCAGCCAATGGATATTTTTCATGTGGTATATCATATGGCTACCACTGTATACTGAAGGGGTATCTATTGCAAGATATATAGTGCGGTTTCTATAAAAAATCTGCGTATCACCCGCCTTACAAAAGGCATGTGATATGGGGATTATTTCTATTTTTTGGTGTGGCTCTTTGGGTGGGATTTTCTAAATTCGGACAGGATGTAATCCGTGTCGATAGCGGTGTACCTCTGGGTGCTGGATAGACTTTTATGTCCTAATGCTTCTTGAATGGTGCGTAAATCGCCCCCTGATACCAATAGGGCGGTGGCAAACGAATGGCGTAAGGCGTGGGGCGTTAAGGTATCGGGCAAGTGTAGAGATTTTCGAGCATTTCTAACGCTGCGTTGTACCACGCCCGCATTGACAACACCCCCTCTAGCCCCCCGAAACAAGGGGTCTTGTGCGGCGATTTTATACGGGCATACCGCCACATAGCGATTCACCGCCTGTTGCACATTGGGCAAAATGTACACCTTGCGATATATATTGCCCTTGCCCAACACCCTTAACATATCTTGCGACATCTGTTGCCAATCGGATAGGGTAATATGCAAACACTCGGCAATCCGCATGCCACCCCCATACAGCATCGCCAGTATCGCCACATCTCGCACGCCCACCCACTGTTCAGCTCTCGACTCAGACACATATTGCCGAATGGCGGTCAATATATCGAACACATCTTGCGATGCAAACGCACGGGGTACTGTGTTATTTGTCTTGGGGAGCGGTATGGAAAATATGGCGGTATTCGGCACATTGTGATAGGTCTGTAACCAGCGACAAAAATTCTTTAAACTGGACACCCGGCGGTTAATCGTTGCTCGAGAGCGGGCGTTTTCATCCATTTCCCCTATCCAACAGCGTAAATCCATATGGGAAATATTGTGCATATGGCATATGTCGACGGCACCGTCCAAGCGGTCACGCACACAACGCATATACGCCATCACATCATCCGCATATGCCCGCCCCGTGTGGGCAGAATATCCCTTGTTATACACAAGATAATCGCACCAAGTGTCGTATATGTGTTGTAGCTTGTCAGTTATCATCATGGGGACGCATAGACAGACGGCAGTTACAAAATACTCTGTCCCGTGTGTTGCCAATCTTTGACGAACGCCTCGATCCCCAAGTCTGTATATGGGTGCTTGTACATTTGCCAAATAAGTTTAGGCGGTACGGTAATCACATCCACACCAAGCAATGCCGAATCGAGAATATGCTGTTGGTGGCGGGCGGACGCCACAAGAATTTGTGTATCGAAAGCATAATTCGCATATATGGTGGCAATTTCTTCGACAAGCGACATGCCCTGCCGCCCCCAATCGTCATGACGACCGACAAAAGGGGAGATATAAGTCGCCCCCGCCTTTGCCGCCAACAATGCTTGGTGGGGCGAAAAACACAAGGTTACATTCACCGTGGTACCGGCATCGGTCAACGCTTTACAAACCCTTAATCCATCGACGGTAAGGGGGACTTTGATGGTGATGTTTTTGGCAATTGCCGATAGTTTTTTTGCCTCCGCTAGCATGGTGTCATAATCCAGCGATATACACTCCGCAGAAACCGACCTGTCGCCCATAATATCGGCAATTTCAGCAATGGCTGTTAAAAAATCTTGTCCCGATTTGGCAATTATCGACGGGTTGGTCGTTACCCCGTCGATAAGCCCCGTCTCGTTTAATGCGTGAATTTCTGCAATGTCTGCTGTGTCTAAAAAGAACTTCATGTGTGTCCCTCCTGTTTGTGTTATCATATTCTGGTATCATGAATAAAATATTCTAACAAAAAAAGCAAACAAAAAACACCTAAAATATGTTTTGTAGCTTAAAAATTTTTATAAAAGCCGCTAGCATTTACATTGTTTTCATGGTATAATGGCACCATAAAGGTAGGTAACCATTTAATTAATAAAACAATAAAAATTTATACGAAGCCACATGAAAGGATAGGTATACGATGACCGTGAAAAATCGTGACGCAGCCGTAACCCGCAAGAGGATTTTGGATTCTGCCAAGATCGAATTTTCTAGCTTGGGTTTGATGGGCGGGCGGATTGATTCTATCGCCGAACGGGCAAACATCAACAAACGCATGCTGTATTATTACTTTAAGGACAAGAACAATTTGTTCTCAGAGGCGGTACGGGATTCGTATGAGGATTTTTACCGTACGGAGCTGGCACAGTGTAGCCATACAGATGACCCAGTGCAAGACTTAAAATCGCTTATATCGTTTTACTGGACTTATTACTTGAAACACCCCGAGTATCTGGATTTGATAAACAGTGAAAACCTGCACAAGGGGCAAAGTATCAACAAGCACCCGATTTTGGTAAAATTACATGCGGATTCGACCCGATTGCTGGAAGACATTATCAAACAAGGAGTGGCGGCGGGCGTGTTTCGTACAGGCTTGTGCATCGAGCAATTGCACATTACCATCAAGAGTATCAGCTACCATTACTTGACCAATCGCTACACTTTGTCCTACTTGACACAGACCAACATTATGGGCAATGAATCGTTACAAAAACGCTTGCGATTTAACACAGAACTTATCTTACGCATGGTGGCAAAAGACCCCAGCACTATAGTGCATGGTGTATAAAATGATTGTACATTGAGATTGTTTTAAAAGCGGTTGCAACCGCTGAGGGCGTAAGCCCGATGTGGTGCTCGATCGGCGGGAAGTGCGTGTGGTATTTTGTCGCACGAAGTGCGGTAAAATCCACATTAAACGCACGGGGAGCGAAGCTCCCTAAAGTGGGACACTGCTTTTGTCGAACTATGCCCCGCTGTAGGTGTCGATAAATCTTTCAAAAGCGTTTAATCCTGCGGTGGCGTGTGCTGTATCACACACATATGAAAACCGTATGGTCGTATGTCCCCGATACGGGTCAAAGTCCAGCCCCGGCGATGTGGATACATGCCCTTGTTCCAATAACGCATCGGTAAACGCCACAGAATCGTTGGTCAAATGGGAAATATCCGCATAAAGATAAAATCCTCCGTTTGGATATGAGAATTTGTCGATGCCCATTTTGTCCATCCGTTCGACAAACAAATCACGATTTTGCCGATATCGGTCGATATTGCTATCTAGTTCGTGTTTACAGTCGAAGGCTTTTAAACCCGCATGTTGGCTAATGGCAGAGGCACAAATAAACAGGTTCGATTGTAAATTGTTAATAGTTACCGCCATATCTTGTGGTACAATCATCCACCCCAAACGCCAGCCGGTCATACAAAAATATTTGGAAAAACTGTTAATCACCAAAGCGTTTTCATCCACTTGACAAGCGGTGATAGATGTATTGTTGTCAAATTGGATACCGTGATACAATTCGTCCGATACCACACGAATGTTATGGTGTTTACAGCGATTTATCAAATCGGTCTTTTCTGCTGGCGTCAAAGTGGTACCGGTGGGATTGCTCGGCGATGCGATAATTAAACCGTCTAGGGGGGCTTGTTGTACTATCTCGTCGACCAATGTCGGGGTCGGGTGGTACTTGTCAGCTTGCGTTGCCATAATCGGCACCACTTCGATGCCAAAAGACTTTAAAATCCGCTTATAGCTGGGGTAACACGGCATGGCAAGTGCCACCCGATCGCCCACTTCGAAACACCCTAAAAACGCCAGTGAAAACGCCCCCGATGCCCCCGGTGTAATGACAATCCGTCCTATGTCAATATCGACACCATATACGGTTTTATAGTGGTCGCTAACAGCTTGGCGTAACGCCGGTATGCCCATCGGATCTGTATAGCCTACAGTGTCATTTAGGGTAAAATCGGCTGCCGCTTGTGCGGCGGCGGCGGGTACAGAAAAGGCGGGTTGTCCAGCTTCGAACCTGTATACTGTTGTGCCTTGTCGTTGCATGGCGTTTGCTTTTGCCAATGTATCCATTACCAAAAACGCCTCCATCTGTCCCCGATGAGAAATCTTTAACATGTTATTTTTCCTCTTTTTTGATATGTTGTGTATATAGTACTATGTGGTATTTTTGGTCGCTGCCCGTGTCAATTTATCATTGATGGCTATGCCGACACCCGTATTGGGGATCGGAGCGACCGATATGGCGGCGTAGGCGGCGTCATTCAGCCTGTGCAGGCTGGCAAACAAGTTGCGACCCGCCTCGATGACATCCCCAGATATGGACAGGTTCACATGACAACCACCACAATCACCAAACCCCAAATACGCATGATTGGGTGGCGGGGCTGTTACATTCATATACAATGGCATATTCGGGGCATAATGGGTTTTTAACTGTCCGGGAGCAACGGGATTTTCCGTATGGGACAAAGCGTGGTCGACCACTTTTACGCCCAACTGTTGTAAATCGGCAGTGGTGATCGACCCATGTCGTAAAATGTGTAGCCCATCGTCAGTAACCTGTACGATGGTCGATTCCAGTCCCAACGCACAATCGCCCCCATCGATACCCAAAATGTCTTCGCCACAATCCTTTAAGCCCCGTTTTGCGTCTTCATAGCAAGTGGGGGACAAACGACCGCTGATGTTGGCACTAGGGGCAAACACGGGACAGCCTAGCATGTCTATAACCCGCCGCATAATCGGGTGGGCAGGAATGCGAACAGCAATAGTCGCCAACCCCGCACACCCCACATCCGCAATGGCAAAATCCGTATGTGCCGGCGTATCGATACGGGGCAAAACAACCGTAATCGGTCCGGGGGCAAAGTGGCACAGCACTTTACGGGCAATGGGCGACACCACCGCACACCGCCCCACCATGTCCATATCGACACAATGGGCAATCAACGGATTGACCTGTGGACGGTTTTTAATCGCATAAATCTTGTACACCGCATCCGCATCCGTAGCATTCGCCGCCAATCCATACACCGTTTCTGTAGGCACCACAACAACCCCGCCCCGCCGCAAACGACAGGTCGCTTCATCTAAAATATGCTTTAAACGGTGCCTATGCAATGTTTTTTCCTGTGGTCTTTCCTATGCTTTTTTCTGTGGTCTTTCCTATATCAGATTACAAAAAATATGTCGACACTATACGCAGGATTACAACAAAAAACAACCTTTTTTCTATGTGGGAAATAAAAAAATGTACCCTTATACACACAATGTACGCATACAATCACAGACTGGCACTGTATGGCAGTGATTTCATATAATCTTCCATAAACTGCCAATCGGGATTGCCATCGTTGTCAACAGGTAATTTAATTGCTGTATTTTTTATTCTTTTCTGAGCAAACTTACGACCATAACCGTATCTAAACTTTTCATATGCAACAATTGTTTGTAAAAACAAAGCAATATGCTTGTTCATTGCAAATTTTGGAACCAGCTTTTCAACATGATCCGATGCAGTAAAATGTACATCTTGATAAAAACAACTCCCCACAGTTGCACTGTCTATGGTTAAAACATTCCCATGTTCCGTAAAGTGACTATAAAAACCTTCGATACCATTATCAACAGAAGAAGTCGTAACATATGGGTATATTCCTTTGCCATACAAACGCATATGTTCCTTTGTATGACTTTTGGTGCCTTTTACATCAAACAAATTTTCGACTTCGAATTCTTTCCATTGTGTAACATCCAAATCAAAAGATTTTCGATGGATGGGTTTTTTAGAAATTTTCGGTATATTCGTTTCCACAACCCATGTGGGAATAGATTCGACATCAGGAATCAAAATACTTTTTAAAGTTTTATTGGCTTGCCTGCCATAAGAATATCTATAAGCATTTTTACTAAGGCATAACGCATAATAAAGCATTTGCTGTGTTGTTAATGATATTTTTGGTGCCAAACAAGCCACATGGTACCCCGTATAATATGCCCGTCCTTGATAAAATGTTGACAAAACCGAACCACTCATAGCAACAGAAAGCGTATGCGAAGGATTCAGTGCAACACCTGCCACAGGTGCAACATAAGCAGAAATACCATTGTTTTTTGCTGTTCTAGAAACAAAAGGTATGACATGTTGCGAACAAGGTCGGTGCTTGCAATGACACGGATCTAATGTATTCAAACCCAAGCTATTACCATAACGCATATCGAATATATCAGACACAGCGACTAAATCCATTTAGGTCTCCCAATTATTCGATACCTTAAAAGCGACAAAATCTCGAATACTTTTTTCAAAATCTGATTGCGTTAGGGCGGTATAATCCGTTTTCATATACGCTTCGGCACACCATTCATCGTCTGCTGATACCACCTTAGTTATACTTAACCCATCTTTTTCTGTTTTATTTTGGAATAAAATAAGCCAATTATCTTTGACTGTATGCCATTTGCCATGATAATCAGCCCGTCCCATTGTTTTGCGTTTTTCATAGCCGTCATCACGATAATAACCAAAAAATGTTTTATAATTTTCAGGATGTTTTTGCCCCGCAGTTAAAACGATAATAGAAGTCGCTACGCTCACTTTAGAATTTGCAAATAATTCAATGGGCATGGAGAACACCGCCTCTAGTGTATGATTTTGTAATAGTTTCTTTTTTAACGCCAGCTCAATGCCTTGCTGTGCCAGTACACAGCTCATAGGAATAATAGCCACACACTTACCACCAGCATTTAACATATTCAAATTATTAAGGATAAATTCTATTTCATGTGTATCCGTTTTTTTTGATTTATACGGTGGATTTAAAAACCCTTTTGTAAATTTTTTAACGCCTAAATTTTGTTGTAATCTTTCCGTAACCGCCTGATCAAAACAGTCTCCGTGTAAGATATTGCTCTTGCCATCCCCGTGTAAATACATATTCGATACTGCCAAGGGATATATTTCGTCTTGAAATTCAATACCATACAACTGATTATCTTTGATGTGTTTTTCTTTTTCTGTATCACCTTTTACTTGACGAAGCATTTTGTGCATGGCAGAAATTAAGAATCCCCCTGTGCCTGTACAGTTATCCAAAACCACATCGTCTTGGTTAATATGTATAACATCTGCCATAAATTCTGTTATGTGTTTTGGCGTTAGAACAATTCCCAATCCTTTATCGGCATTCGAGTATTTAAGAAATTCTATATAAAATTGCCCTAAAAAGTCGTAAAATTCAAAAGTTCTGGCATACCCATTTATTTTATCATCGATGGTATCAATCAGCTGTCGCAACCTTACCCCAGAACTATTTTGCTTGATTAACGATTCATGTTCCGTAACAAATCCATATCCTCGCAAAAGAATATTCATTTTATCCAGCTGTAGATTTTGTGTTTTTAATTCACGGCGAATAGTCCCGTATAAAAAATCAGCCAAATCCTTAGCTTTTCCATACATTTTATACGATTTCTTAAAAGGGGGATTTTTTAAAGCAATCAATATGCCACTCAGCAAAATACTGCGTTTATCTTCTTTAATTTTTAGACTATGTAAGTGTTCGTTTAAATCGCTAGCATAAACCAAAAGTTCGTCATATTTTTCTTTTTGTTTTGCCTCTTCTTTATTCACACCGCCCACATAATCGTCGACAGACAATAAAGTGTTGCCAAATATTGCAACAGGATGCTTACTTTTTTGTACCAAGTAATGAGAAATATTGATGTTATTTTTATCCTCACCACTCACTGCAATAGCCAAAACATCAAAACTTTTTTTTAAGAATTCTGCATAATGCAGTACGCCATCAACCGCATACTCTTTGGCTTTGTCGCCACTATCCGATTCGTGCTGTTTTAATGAGGCTTTACACTCAACGATAATCAAGAGATTGGGATTATCAGGAATATTGGAAACAATAAACTCTGGATACCCCCGCCCAACACCAGATTTAGAGGCACCTTTTAAACACGCACTAATGACAGAATTTTGCGATGTCTGCTCTTCGATATACACACCCAAATTTCTATATTTTTTAAAATGTTCCCTAACAATGTCCTCTGTTACTCTTTCATTCGCCACTGTTGTATTATCCTTTGAAAAAATTGTAAAGTGTTAAACACGCCCTAACCTTACCACCATTTTACATAAATGTAAACGCATTCATATATTTTATTCGGTACCCCCCTTGCAAAAAAGTGTTTTTCATAGACTATCTGTGCAACACATGGTATAACTACCCCCATACGAACAAAAAAACAATGCACTTTGAATGGAATAGAGAACACATTATGTCAGGTATAGATTACGCTACTTTACAGATGGGATTTGTATTTTTAGCCCTCTTGGGGGCGTTGTATTTGTATGCCAGTGAGAATTTACCTATCGAACTGACATCGCTTTGGGTGTTGGGGGTTTTGATGTTTTTGTTTCATTTTATGCCGGTTATCGATACGGGCGGCACGGTTGTTATGAAGTCTACGGATTTGCTGGTTGGGCTTGCTAATCCGGTGGTTTTGACTTTGTTTTCTCTGATGATTATGGGACATGCTTTGTCCAGCACAGGGGCGTTGGAAATATTTGTCAATGCGTTGTTTCGGCGGGGGTCTATGCCCCCTACTTTAAAAATTATATCAGCGTTGTGTGTGGTGGGGATTTTATCAGGGTTTTTAAACAATGTGCCGGTGGTAATTATTTTTATTCCTATTTTTGTTGCCTTGACAAAAAAACTGCACATGTGTCCGTCACAGTGGATGATGCCGCTGAGTTTTGTTGCTATTTTGGGCGGTATGACGACAGTGCTTGGGTCTAGCACCAACCTATTGGTATCTGGTATGGTAAACAGTGTACTTGGGGCACCGCTTGATTTTTTTGCGTTTACGGAAATAGGTGTCATATTAGCGACAGTCGGCATGGTATATTTGGCGATTTTTGCCCCCAAAATACTACCGGAAAAATCGTTGTTGATCGATCAGGTAACCCCGGACGAACGGCGATTTTTTACCACCGTTGTTATCGATGAACACTCCCCCCTGTCGGGTAGACAAATCGCCGGGCGACGGGTCAAGGGCTTTAACGGCTACATCATGCAAATTGAGCGGGGCAAAAACACCTTTACCGCCCCGTTCGAAGATCAGGTTATTTTGCCCAACGATCGAGTATTGGTACAGGCGAATCGAGAAACCTTAATTGCCATCGCCTCCCGCAAGCTAGGCAACCTGTCCCCAGACACCGAACACAAAATAAACCGCTTTAAATCGTTGGCGTTGTCGGAAATTATGGTGACTTTTCGATCCCGCTGTGTGGGACGCACTTTACGCACCCTAAACCTAAAACGCAACCAAGATATTACCCCCATCGGCATCGAACGCAGTACGGGAGTGGTCAAACGGGGCTTTATGGACACACCCCTGCAATCAGGGGATATTTTATTGGTGCTAACCACCCACGAAAACATCCGCAACCTGTCGAATGACAGCGACCTTGCCCCCATACAGTCGAACCGCCACAACATCCGCCACCACCACCATGTGATACATACTTTGGCGATTTTTGCTATTACCATTGCCCTGTCGGCAACCGGGTCGTTGCCCATATCACTGGCGACTTTTATAGGGGCGATAACCATGATTACCAGCGGCTGTATATCGTTCGAAGAAGCTTTAAAATCTGTCGATTACCGTGCCATATTCTTAATTATAACCTCCCTTGCCTTAGGCATGGCGTTGCAAGTTACCGGCGGTGCCAATGCGATTGCTACCACCATGATTGCCATATCAGATGGCTTGCCCCCTACGGTCATATTAAGTATATTCTTTATAGTGGTAACGATAATGACCAATATACTCTCAAACCAAGCCACCGCTATTTTGTTTACCCCCATTGCCATATCGCTGGCACAAGTGTTGAAAGTGGATGTAAACGCCTTTATCTTTGCGGTAATTTTTGCCACCAATTGCTGTTTCGCCACCCCGTTTGCCTACCAGACAAACATCTTGGTGATGACGCCGGGGCAGTATAAATTTAACGACTATATCAAGCTAGGTGCCCCACTGATACTAATTATTTGGGCGTTATACACGGTCATCGCCCCATTGTATTTTGGCTTTTAAGTACCGCTCGACCGTTTATAGTATATCCGCTTATATAAGGGGCTGTATTTTGGTAACACTGGCGGGGGCGTAGGTTTTGCCGTTGTGTTTGGTATATGCGTTATTGTAATTGAAGATAAAAGTATAGGGAACCGTGTGTCGCATACGCAGCCCACTAGGCAAGGAGGTTATGGCAATGCCCATTTTTTCCAGTATGGGTTTTATTATGTCTGTTAAAGTGTCCGTGTGCAACCACCCACATACATAGGTGGCACATTCGCCTTGAATCACCGCTGGTTTGCCATCGGTGAAGGTGTGGGAGACACAATTTGTATTTTCTGTGTGTATATCTTCGCTCCAATGGTGGGCGAATCCGCCGCTTTGTATGTGGCGGTGGTGGTTGGGTCGCATGCTTTCCACCCGTTCGATGGTGATGGATATATCGCCTATATGCAGTGTTTGTGGGGTTTTTATGTGCAGATGTTGCGTTTTACATCCCGTGCGAGGTCCACATACCACATGCCCTTTGTATGTGGTTAAGCTGTGTTGTAAGGCGGGGGGGATATGCCCCAATGCAGGTATAAACAGCACTTTATAAGCGGTTATATCCGCATCGGGGGGCACAATATCGACATTTAGTCCACAGCTGCGTAAACAGCGATACACATCTAAAACGATGCTCTCGTATCTAAAACTTTGCCCTTGCGGTTGGGCTTGCCACATAAATCCTGCGTCATAATCAAAAACAATGGCAACGGAGGCGGGAGAGTGTTGTAACGGTGCGGTGGTTTTTAGTTCCTGTGCCACCTGTTTTGCCTCGAAGTATGCGGGGGCTTTTTCGCCGTCCGCCCGCAACAAGCCTGCGTGCATTTGTTCTTGGGCAAAGGGGGCTTGTCGCCAACGGAAGTACGACACCACCTCTGCCCCGTGTGCCAACGCTTCCCAAGTCCACAACCGCACCATGCCGTCAAGCGGCACAGGGTTATACGGTGCCCAATTGACAGGTCCCGGCTGTTGTTCCATAACCCACAATCTGCCGTTGCCTACACTGCGGTATAAATCGTGGTGAAAGGCTTGAAAATCCGGATCCCCTTGTTTAATAAAAGGGTGCTTTTCCGTATCGTCCATATCTGCACTAAGTTCCAAAAACCCCAAAGGATAGCTGTCCCAACTGGCAATATCGAGGTCTGTTGCCACCGCAAAATGATCGAATGACATTTCCCGTCCCATGTAATTATGAATAATATCCGCATCTGTATAGTGTCGTAAAATGTCCACTTGTTGTTTGTTAAAACGGACGACTTGGTCGGAGCTAAACCGCTTAAAATCCAGCACATGCGTAGGGTTTGGGGCGGTAGCGGTGAGATTGGGCAAAGGTATATCGGTAAAATCGCCATATTCCATAGACCAAAACACATTGCCCCATGCGGTGTTTAAACGGTCGATATGCGTATATTTTTGTTGCAACCAGTATCGAAACGCCTGTTGTGCATGCACACTGTACGATAAAGCGGTGTTATGACACCCGTATTCGTTGTCCGTTTGCCACGCTTTGATATGAGGGTTTTTGCCGTATCTTTGGGCCAATATTTCTGTAATACTACAGCTCTGTTGTTGGTAGCCTCGATGGGAAAAGCAATAATGACGGCGGGACCCAAAGCCCCGCACCCTACCCTTCTCGTCACATGCGAACATGTCCGGATACTTACGACACACCCAAATCGGCGGGGCGGCAGTAGGCGTACCAAGCACAATATTTAAACCCGCACCGCCCAATATGTCAATCGCCGTATCGATCCAATTCCAATCGAAGTGATTTTCCTGTGGTTCGAAGCGACTCCATGCAAATTCGCCAATCCGTACCCACGATATGCCCGCCCGTACCATAGTATCCGCATCGGTTTGCCAACTGTCAGGGTTCCAGTGTTCGGGATAATAACATACACCTAGCATGGGTTGTCGCCTTATTTTACCGCACCCACCGTCAAGCCAGCGATAAATTGTTTTTGCATGGTAAAGAACAACAACATAGGCGGCAATGCCGCCACAATAGACCCTGCCGATATGAGGTGCCATGCGGTAAACCACGCCCCTTGTAGCGATTTAATCCCCGCTGTAATCGGCTGCATATTGCCTTGTGTAAGTACCAATGCCCAAAAATAATCGTTCCAAATAAAAGTAAAAATCAACACGGTTATTGCCGCCAAAGACGGCTTTAACAATGGCAACACCACATAGCGGAAAATCCGAAACTCGGACACGCCTTCGATGCGGGCGGATTCGACCAGCTCATACGGAATGGTACGGATAAAATTTCGCATAAACAAAGTACAAAACCCCGTTTGAAAAGCCGTATGAAACAATATCAACCCCCACGAAGTATTGTACATACCCAGCTGTAATGTCAAATCCCGCACCGGTACCATCAAAATTTGAAATGGCACAAAATTGCCCGCCACAAACATAAAGAACAACAGCATATGAAACCGAAACCGATATATAGCAAACGCAAAACCGGTCATACAAGACAAAGTTACCGTAAAAATGACCGTTGGTATAGTCACTTTAAAACTGTTTAAGGTATATCGGGCAATCGGGCTGTTGGTAAAAATCTCGATATAGTTGTTAAAATTTAGGCTGGATGGCATCCCCCAATAGTTGGCGTTTAAAATATCCGCCGCCGGTCGCACAGAAGTTACCGCCACCGCTAACAACGGCAATAGCCACAAAATCAGCAACACAGGCACGGCAACCTTATACGATACCCGCCATACGGATGAAGTGTGTTGAATGGGGGTTGGAAACATGCTGTTACCTCTCTTTACTCTCGTCACGGTACATTTTTACCACCACAAAACTAATGTACACCATCATAATACAGAACAACACCACCGCAATTGCCGATCCGTATCCCATACGGTATCCGTATTCGGACATAGCACTTTCGTACATATACAGGGCAAGCACCTGCGAACTGCCCCAAGGACCGCCATTGGTCATAACCTGCACCAAGTCGAACGACCGCAAGGATCCAATAATGGTAACCACCACCGCAATAAAAGTCGCCGGGCGTAACTGCGGTAATATGATGTACCACAACATATTAAACCCTTTGGCGTGGTCTAAGCGACCGGCTTCGACAATTTCCGAATTGACGCTGTTTAAACCGGTCAAGTACAAAATCATACAATACGCCGTTTGCGAATACAGCCCAGTAAAGATAATACCATAGGTTACAATTTCTGGATCTGCTAGTATAGAAAACTCAGGCACCCCAAAAGACCCCAAAATCTGGTTTAACAACCCCATACTAGGATCGAGAAACCAAGTAAACACCACCCCGATAACCACTTGTGAAATGACAAATGGGAAAAAGAACAACGATTTATACAAGCGGATACCAATAATTGTCTGATTTAAAAACAGTGCCATCAACAGCCCCAACGGTACCGATAACAAAAATCCAAACAGCCATATCACATTGTTTTTTAACGAAGTATAAAAATCCTCTTCGCCAAACAATTCCCGGTAATTGTCGAAGCCAATAAATACTTTTTCGCCCAACCCGTCCCATGCGTACAGGCTGATACTAAACGATTGGAATATGGGTATAATGACATACACCAAAAACATAAACACCCCGGGGAATAAAAACACCCAAGGTGCCAACCGCTGCTGGTTCTGTTTCCAATATATACACAGTGCCGACATCTCTCACAATCCCTGTTTTATAATATCCCCCCCAACCTATCACACCTCCCCCATATGCGTCCCTGTTTTTTTGACAAACAGGAACACACACAAGGATCGAAAGGCATATTACCTTATTTTGTAATATTTTTTACGGAATTTTTCAATTCGAGCCAAAATCCTATCCGCATCGTCTGGATTCATCATGAACTCTTGGAACCCTTCCATTGCCACTTTTGCCATTTCTGCGGGGACATCACGGTCGAAGAACTGGGCGATACCGCCGTCGACTTCTGCCAACATTTTGGCATGTACAGGCAACATGGGATCGACGGTGCCATCGACAGTCGCCTGTTTGTGGGTAGGCAATTGTCCTACGGCTTTGCTGTACTTAGACTGTACAGCGGGGTTGGCAATCCATGCTAGGAATACTTTTGCATCCTTTTTGTTTTTTGCCTTCGATGGGATGTGCAACGATCCGATGGGGGCTTCTTCGGCAACAGGCACGCCGGGGGTGATAATGGGGAATTGGAAATATCCGATTTTGCTAATGTCAAGCCCGGCTTCGGTGGCATTTTTGACCATAAAGTGTCCCATCACATACATCGCCGCATCGCCTTGTACAAATGCGGTCAAGCCTTCCTGCCAAGTACGGGTGGTATGGTTTTTAACCCAGAAATCGTTGTCTAGCAGCACTTTCCAGTTGGCAAATACCCGCTTTACCCGTTCGTCTTCCCAAGACACTTTGCCATCGGTCAATGCCATGTGGAAATTATAGCCGTTTGTCCGCAGGTTTAGGTAGTCGAACACGCCCCCCGCTGGCCATAAGTTTTTGGTACCAATGGTAATCGGTGTGATACCGTTTTGTCGCAATGCGTTACCAACGGCGATAAACTCCCACCAGTTGGTCGGCACATCTAATCCGTATTTGGCAAAAATATCCTTGCGGTAATACATACCCCAGTTGTAATAATAAAATGGCAGGGCATATTTTCTACCATTGATGGTCGATGCCCCAATCGAGGACGCCATATTTTCCTCCAGATCGTTTTTCTGCCACACATCGTCGATGGGGTCGAACAATCCCGCATCAACAAACGGCTTCATACGGTTGCCGGGGAACCAATCCGCCACATCGGGGGCATCGGCAATCAAAAAGTTACGAATCGCCGATTTATAGCCGTTGTGGTCGAATTTGTTTAATTTTACTTTAATATCTGGGTGTGCCGCCTCAAAGTCTCTGATGGCTTGTTCGGTTGCCGCTAGCTGCACGGGGTTCGAACGGTATGTATTGTACACTATGGTACCCGCAAAGGCATTTGCCGCAAACACAACACCCAACACAATAGCGGTTACATGTCTTATTTTCATAGCTGCTCTCCTGTTCTCTATCTAAAATTAAAAACCACATTCACATTGCTAACCGTGCATGTGAAACAAAAACAACACCAATACTGCACAGTCGTGCAAGGTGGTGCAAAAAAATATTCCATTTCACTTGCAATTATGATATAAATGTTTTAATCTGTCAATATAAAAATGTCATTTTTTTAATAAAAAATACAACAATTTTGGGGTAAGCGGTGTTACAGCACAAGCAGGTTTGCCATAAAAAATGCAACGAACATAAATAGTTAGGGAAATACAATGTCGACAGTACAGTTAAAAAATATTGTGAAAAGATACAGCACAACACAGGTTATTCACGGTATCGATTTGTTTATCGAGGACGGGGATTTTTGTGTTTTGGTGGGACCGTCTGGATGTGGCAAGTCCACTTTGCTAAGAATGATTGCCGGCTTAGAACAAGTTACGGAGGGGGACATCTTTGTCGGCGATTCGCCGATTACCCACACCCCCGCCGCCGAACGGGGGGTGGCGATGGTATTTCAAAGCTATGCCCTGTATCCCCATATGACCGTTGCCGAAAATATTGGCTTTGGCTTAAAGATGACGGGAGTCAAAAAAGATATTGTGCGACAAAAAGTACAACAAGTTGCCGACATTGTACAGCTCAGCGATTATATGGACAGGTACCCCAAAGCCCTATCCGGCGGACAACGGCAACGGGTTGCCATCGGGCGGGCAATTGTCCGTAACCCGAATGTATTTTTATTCGACGAACCGCTGTCGAATCTCGATGCGGAGCTACGGGTCGAGATGCGGGTCGAACTGGCAAAACTGCATAAACAATTACAAACCACGATGATTTATGTGACCCACGACCAAGTAGAAGCCATGACTCTGGCGGATAAGATCGTGGTTTTAAACAACGGGCATATCGAACAAGTGGGGACACCAATGGCACTATACGAAGACCCACAAAACAAATTTGTTGCCCGCTTTATTGGCTCACCGACCATGAATTTCTTCGATGCAACGGTACAAGCGGACGGCATTTATGTACAAGATATAGCGGACACCCCCATCCCCGCCGCCACATTAAACGATTGCCCACAAGCAGGCACCGCCCTACAAGCAGGCATCCGCCCACAAGCCCTATCGGCAATCAAACACACAGACGGATACACGGTGGAATTGGTGGAAAAATTAGGCGATATAGCCTATATCCATGTGGCAATCGACACCAGCAAAAAAATTATGGTCGCCGCCGATAACAACACCGACATAACGGTCGCCGACAAAGTTACAATAGACTTCGATCCAAAACATATGTATTTCTTTGACAGTGCAACGGAAAAACGCATTCGATAAAATCTGTAATGTTTATGGCGGTGTATCCATAATAACACCCTATTACAGGTCGATTATCTGGTACGGTTCCTATTTTTAAAGACAGCCGAAAAAAAATTGCAATTTGCGTATAAATAGTATACACTGTATCGACATTTTAACCCAAGTGTATTAACCCATAGACATTTACGGATATGTCTTTATAGTTGGAAATTGTATTTTTAGGTCATGTGCCATTCTGATTTTTCTGCACATTTATTGCCAACGGGCATCACCGATGTGTTGTACCCGCAAGCGGACGACAACGGCCGTACTTTAAACAGCCTGTTGCACACCGCCTATACCTTTGGGTATGAACAGGTCGACCCGCCTTTGGTGGAGTTTGCAGATACTTTATCCGCATCCAATGCGTTTCATGTATTAGACCCTGTGTCGAACCGTATGATGGCGATTCGCTCTGATATGACGCCACAAATCAACCGTATTGCCCAACAGCGATTACAACACAAACCCCGTCCTATTCGCTTGTCGTATGGGGGCGATGTGTTGCGGGTACGGGGCAGCCAAACCCGCCCCAGTCGACAATACACCCAATTCGGTGCCGAACTGATTGGCGTCGATACGGTACAAGCGGATATGGAAATTATTGGGCTTGCCATTGCCACATTGCAATCGATAGGTATCGACAATATCAGTATCGATATGTGTATACCCACACTGGCATATACATACGCAGGACAATTGGGCGTACACACACAGGACATTGACACCGTGTTGGCGAGTCGCAATATAAACGACTTGGCACAATACGCCCCACATATTCGAGAGGTGTTTGCCAAGCTCATCACCCCACAAACACATATACAAGATACTTTGGCGACGGTGGCAACTCTGCCCGCATGCGATGCGGTGACACCGATAGTACAGCGGTTGCACCACATTATCGAAGCATTACCCGTACCACAAGGCGTACAGATGACCCTTGACCCCTGCGAAAATCGAGGGTTTTCGTTCCATGACGGAGTGGCTTTTACGATTTTTTCCAGTGACAGCCAAGCCCCACTGGGCAGGGGGGGCAAATACACCCTACACAACAGTGACGAATCCGCTGTTGGGTTTTCGTTGTACCTCGACTCGTTATACCCCATTACCCACACCAGCACCGACACATCCCGCATATACGCCCCCTATGGTACGGATACAGCTGAGATAGCCACCGCACGGGGCGATGGGCATGTGGTGGTTGTGGGCTTAGATGCGGACATAGACACACACACCGATGCACAAAACAACAAATGCACCCATATTTTCATCGATAACACCATACAACGGTTATAACAGCAAGGCACAATATCATGAATAATGTCGTAGTCATAGGATCCCAATGGGGAGATGAAGGTAAAGGCAAAATCGTCGATTGGTTGTCCCACCGGGCGGACATTGTCGTGCGTTTTCAAGGCGGACACAACGCCGGGCACACCCTGACCGTCGATGGCACTGTATACAAACTCAGCCTGCTACCTAGCGGTATTGTCCGCCCCAATAAACTATCGATTATCGGTAACGGCGTGGTGATCGACCCATGGGCGTTAGTAGAGGAAATGAATCGCCTTCGACAACAAGGGATCGACATTACCCCCGACAGCTTGATTATTGCCGAAAACGCCCCACTGATTTTGCCGGCGGTGCACTCTCGACTGGATCATGCCCTTGAAGCCCTAAAAGGCAGTAACAAAATCGGTACCACCGGGCGAGGCATTGGGCCTGCGTACGAAGACAAAGTTGCCCGCCGGGCTATTCGAGTCTGCGACCTGATGGACGATGCCAGTATCGAATCGGCGATAGACGGGCTGTTGTCCCATCACAATACTTTACTGAGAGGCATGGGCGACCCCCCCATTGTGCGGGACGATGTCATCGCCCAAGTCAAGGACATTGCCCAACACATCACACCGTTTGTAGGCGTGGTATGGCGGGTGTTACACAACGCCCGCAAGGACGGTAAAAAAATCCTGTTCGAAGGGGCACAAGGGGCGTTGTTGGACATAGACCATGGCACCTATCCGTTTGTAACTTCCTCGAACACCCACGCCGGACAAGCAGCGGCGGGGTCGGGGGTCGGGGCAGATGCACTGGATTTTGTTCTCGGCATCACCAAAGCCTACACCACCCGTGTAGGGTCGGGTCCCTTCCCCACCGAATTACAGGACGCCATAGGACAACGACTGGGCGAACGGGGGCGGGAATTTGGCACCGTAACCGGACGACACCGCCGTTGTGGCTGGTTCGATGCGGTGTTGGTACGACAGGTGTGTCAGACCTTTGGCATCAATGGCATCGCCCTAACCAAATTGGATGTACTAGACGGTATCGATAGCTTAAAAATATGCGTGGGGTACCATATAAACGGCAGACAATACGATTATTACCCGGCAAGTACCACCCTGCAAGCCCAAGCACAACCCATTTACGAAACCATCGCCGGTTGGCACGAAACCACATATGGATGCCGCAACTATCAAGCATTACCGAAAAATGCCATAGCATACATCAAACGACTAGAACAGCTGATCGACACCCCGATCAGTATTCTAAGCACTTCCCCAGAGCGGGAGGACAGTATTTTATTGATAGACCCGTTTACATCGTTAAGCGGGGCATCTTATAAATCCGATGCCCATGGGGGATTTGCTCCTGTTTGTTGTACCGTATAACGGGCGACTTTGATGCCTAGTTGTACCGCCTGTTGCAATTGGGCTTTTGATGCGGACTGCAAGCCCTGTTTGCTGAGTATGTGTTGTTCGCATAAACTGGCAAGCAGCCCGGCATTAAAAGTGTCCCCTGCCCCGATGGTGTCGACCACAGCGACTGGGGGGACGGGCACGGAAAATGCGGTGTTTTTGGCGACGACTTCGACAGGAGTATCCCCTTGCGTTAAAACCACCAGTGCTGTCCCGTTGGCGATACAATCGCCAGCAAAATCTGTGAAGGATTGTCCCGTGCTGAGCCAATCGAAATCTTCATCGGATAGCTTGATAATATCGCTGTGGGCAAAAAAGCGTTGTAACCGCTTGCGATACGCACACGCATCGGTAATAAAGCCGGGGCGGATGTTGGGATCACAGGAGATAACTTTGGTATCCGCATATTGTACCATCAAGGTTTCAAAAAACTGTCCACAGGGTTCGGCAACCAGCGATAAACAGCCAAAGTGCAAGGTGCTAACCGTCTCAGATAACGCCGGTATATGGTGTATATTCAGCATCCGCTGGGCAGAATTTTCATCGACAAAATGGTATCTGGCATTGCCATCGACCAATTTTACAAAAGCGGTGGTGGTGGGGCGATAGCTGCGGATACAATATGTGGTGTCTACATGGCTATGGTGCAAGGCTTGCATCAATTGTTCGCCAAACATATCGGTCGATACCCCCGTTAGCAACCCCACCCGTTGCCCCAATCGTCCCAAACAAATAGCGGTGTTAAACAACGCCCCACCACAAACAGGCAAAAAAGCCGTCTCGCCCGTGTGCAACTCCTTTGGCACCATATCGATTAAAGTATCGCCACAACTGAGAATCATCTTTTTGTCCTTTATACTTTTAGGCGGATAGGGGTGCTTATGGGCATACCATCGTCGATATATGCCGCAAGTGTATGTGCCACGCCACATTGCCACAATTTTTGTAGCCATGCACTAAAAATATCGGCAAATACGGACGATTTTGCCACATCGCCATAAATATTTTCCATTTGTAACCATGCGGTTGGGTCGGTTTTTGCCCGTTTGGCGTGCTGTTGTAGCACATGCCAATTGGGGTCGTTTTGTGCTATTGTGTCGCCCGTATCCGTCACCCCAAAGCAATACCGACACCACAACGCCGATGCCAGTGCTAGCCCGGTGACAGAATACCCCTGTTGTAACCGCTCTGTAATCGATGGGACAATAAATTTCGGTTGGCGGTTCGACCCGTCAAAACACAACCGGGTTACCGTATCGCCAATTTTAGGATTTAACAGCCGCTTAACCACAATATCATAATATTTTTGCGGACTCATATCGCCAATTGTTGCTACCAAAGGACATATTTCCTGTGTTACGACTTTGCTCAAAAAACCGTATATCAAAGGGTGTTGCAAGGCTTCATGGACAAATTTAATGTGTAACAGCCCGGACGCATAAGCAACAATCGCATGTCCGCCATTTAAAATACGGATCTTCATTTTTTCATAATCCGCCACATCATCGGTAAACTGTACGCCAACGGTTTCAAACGGCGGTCGCCCCATAGAAAAGGTGTCTTCCAGTACCCATTGGGTAAAGTTTTCACAAAATACCGGCACGGTGTCTTTGATGTTGTATGTGTGTCGTACAATGTGCTGTTCCCTGTCGCTTGTGGCGGGGGTGATACAGTCGACCATACTGTTGGGAAACGCCACATGGGTTTGTATCCATGTGGCAACATGTGTATCTAGGCTTTGTGCCAATGCAACAACAGCATTTTTTGCCACGACGCCGTTGTCGGGCAGGTTATCACACGACATCACCGTAAATGGCGGGATATTTTTTCTATGCCGGCGTATAAGGGCTTGTACAATGCACCCAAACACAGTTTTCGGGGTGGTCGGGTTGTGCATATCGTGTTGTATAAGCGGGTGGGTGTGGTCAAACGCCCCCGCCGCATCGATAAAGTAGCCGCCTTCAGTTACGGTCAACGACACAATGCGGATATGTGCCGATGCCAAAGTATCGATAATGCGTTGTGTATCCGCAGGGTCGATAAAATCGGTCATAACCCCTAATATGGACACATGGTTTTTATCCGTATCTTGTGCTACAAGGGTGGTCAAATAGTCTTGTTGTTTTAAGGCTTGATACATTTTTGTATCGTACTCTGTAACCCCGGTGCCGATAATGCCCCAATCGAGAGCTTTGCCTTGATTAAACAGTCTGTGTAAATAGCGTTGCATATGGGCACGGTGGAAATTGCCAACCCCAAAGTGGACAATACCGGGACGCACATCGTCCCGCTTGTATGTTGGAATGCAAATACGGGAATCGAGTGTGTGCATATTGTCATACGATAGGGTCTGCATTGTTATATCCCAATTGTTTTGTTATCGGTGTGGCAATAGGCATCGCCATTTTTATCGAATGTATATACCTTGTTTGTATCGATGGCAATGTGTACCGTATCGCCTGTGGCAACGGGGGTATCGCCCGCCAACCGCACATTGATTTTGCCAACCCCATCGATAGCAATATGTGCATAAGTGTCCGCCCCCAAGTGTTCCGTTACTTGCACCGTACCCGTTACATCCGTTTTATTGGTTTGGATGGTTATAGCTTCTGGGCGGATGCCGATAGTATGAGCGTTGTATTTATGTGCCCATGCCCCAGTGATAAAATTCATTTTTGGCGACCCAATAAAGCCGGCAACAAATATATTTTTCGGGGTGTTATACAATTCCAAAGGGGTACCGACCTGTTCGATATGCCCGTCCCGCAGTACAACTATGCGATCCGCCATAGTCATGGCTTCGACTTGGTCGTGGGTCACATAAATCATTGTCGATTGTAATTTTTTATGCAATTCCGATATTTCCAACCGCATATGCACCCGCAACGATGCGTCGAGATTCGATAGCGGCTCATCAAATAAAAAGGCTTTCGGTTGTCGTACGATTGCCCGCCCGATTGCCACCCGTTGCCGCTGTCCGCCCGACAATTGGCTGGGGCGGTGGTTTAGGTAAGGGGACAGGTTTAACACCTGTGCCACAGCCTCGACTTTAGGGGCGATGTCTGCGGGGCTCAGCCCCGCCATTTTTAACGGAAAAGCAATATTTTTACGGACCGACATATGCGGATACAACGCATACGATTGAAACACCATTGCCAATTGCCGCAACGATGGGCGGGTATCGGTGGCATCGATGCCGTCGATATAAATGTTACCGGTGGTGATGTCTTCCAATCCAGCAATACACCGCAACAAAGTAGATTTACCACACCCGGACGGTCCGACAAAGACGATAAATTCCCCGTGTTTAATATCCAGATTTAGCGGTTTAATCACTTGTATATCGTCAAAACACTTGCTGATATTTTTTAATTGCACATGTCCCATTGTCTGTCTCCTATTTTACCGCACCGAATGTCAATCCCCGCACCAGTTGCTTTTGACTAAACCACCCCATAGCCAAAATCGGGGCAATTGCCATTGTCGATGCGGCGGATAATTTTGCATAAAACAGCCCCTCCGGACTGGAGTAGCTGGCAATAAAGGCGGTGAGCGGGGCGGCATCAACAGCGGTCAAATTCAATGTCCAAAATGCCTCGTTCCACGCCAAAATAATGTTTAACAACATGGTCGATGCTATCCCCGGTACGGCAATAGGCGTCAACACATAAACAATTTCTCGCCATAAATTCGCCCCATCCATACGGCAGGCTTCGAGGATTTCACTGGGGATTTCCTTAAAATATGTGTACAACATCCAAATAATAATAGGCAAATTGAGTAAAGTAAGTACTATCACCAATCCTATGTGCGTATCGAGCAGCTGCAGTTCCCGAAACAACAGATAAATCGGAATAAGCACCCCCACCGGCGGCAACATTTTTGTCGATAGCATCCACATTAAAATATGTTTGGTACGGCGGCTGGCAACAAACGCACAAGACCACGCACTGGGAATGGCAATCAGCAACCCCAAAAGAGTCGACCCCAACGACAATACCATCGAATTCCAAAAGTGGTGTAGGTAATTGGATCGGCTCTGTACCTCCGCATAGTTTTCCAGTGTCCAGTCGAAAAATAAAATCACAGGCGGACTGGCGACCGCTTCTGCTTCGCTCTTAAAACTGGTTAACACCGTCCAAATGACGGGAAATACCAGCACCAATCCTATTGTCCATGCACAGATGGTGATACATATTTTCGCCCGCATTTTGCGTTTATAACCATGGGGATTTTGTGTCATTTACACCTCCAAATTGTTGCCAATCATCCGCATTAAAAATACGGCGACAATATTTGCTAGTATCACCGCAATAATACCGCCTGCGGAGCCGCCGCCCACATCAAACTGCAACAGCGATTGGGCGTATACCAAGTAGGTAATATTTGTCGAAGCATACCCCGGACCGCCGTTTGTGGTTACCAAAATTTCTGCAAATATAGACAGTAAAAATATGGTTTGAATCAAAATAACCACCGTAACAGCCGATGCCAAGTGGGGCAAAATAATATGGTACAACCGATGCCCTTTTCTGGCACCGTCCATTTTTGCCGCCTCGATCTGTTGTGTGTCTAAGGACTGTAAAGCGGTTAAAAATATCAAGGTGGCAAACGGCAGCCATTGCCATGCGACAATAATGATAATCGACAACAAAGGGGCATGGGCAAAGAAGTCGAACGACTCGCCGCCGAAAAACACCGCTATATGGGCAAACAAACCGTTTACAGGGTTCATAAACATATTTTTCCACACCAGTGCGGACACAGTGGGCATAACCAAAAACGGAGCAATCATCATCATCCGTACAATACCCCGTCCAAACATCGGTTGATCCAGCAATATGGCAAGCCCAATACCCCCGATAATAGTGATACACAACACCCCCATAACCAATATGAAAGTATTGCCTAATGCGGTAAAAAATGCAGGGTCAGTCACAAAAAATTGATAATTCATAAAGCCGATAAACTGTTGCGTGCCCGGCGATAGTAAATTGTAATTTTGAAACGAAAACCATAAAGTCATCGACAACGGCACAACCATCCACCCCAACAGTAAAATAACCGATGGTGCCATCATAAACCGCCCTATTATTTTTACATTTTTGCTTGCCATACCCTGTTCTTTCTCACATGTCTTACACATAATATCACATTTTGAAATATGACAGGAAAGAATGTGAAAACCCCATTCTCCCCTGTTACCCTGTGGATGAAACGCAAGGTCTATTTGATATAGCCGGCTTTTTTCATGGTTCTTAAGGTTGCCCGTTGGGCGTTTCTCAAGGCGTCATCGACCGATATTTTGCCGGCTAAGGCGGCAGAGAAGTGCTGTCCTACCGTTGTTGCTATACCTTGAAATTCAGGGATTGCCACAAACTGTACGCCCACATATGGCACCCTATCGACAGTGGGGTTGGTGGGGTCGGCAGCGTTGATGCTGTCCAGTGTCAATTGGGCAAATGGCACTTTTGCGTATTCTGGATTGGCATACAGCGATTTACGAGTGCCGGGGGGGACATTACGCCACCCTTGTTTTGATGCCACCAATTGCAAGTACCCCTTAGAGGTCGCCCATGCGATAAATGTCTTTGCCGCAGCGGATTTTTGTGAACTTGCGGGAATAGCCAAGCTCCACGCCCACAGCCAGTTCGAGCGTTTGCCTAGCCCCGTATCTGGTGCCAGTGCAAATCCCACTTTATCGGCGACTTGGCTGTCTTTGGGGTTGGTTACAAACGATGCCGCCACCGTTGCATCGATCCACATACCACATTTACCGGTTTGGAACAGGGCTAAGTTTTCGTTAAAGCCGTTCGAAGATGCCCCTTTTGGTCCCGCATCTTTCATTAAGTTTACATAAAAATTCAAAGTATCCCGCCAAGGTTTTTGGTCGAACTGTGGCTGCCAATTCATGTCGAACCATTTTGCCCCGAACGCATTTGCTGTAGCGGTCAAAAATGCCATATTTTCGCCCCAACCGGCTTTGCCTCGCAGGCAAATACCAGCAATGCCCCTCGAGCGATCGGTCATCGCCCGGGCAGCGTTGGCAACAAAGTCCCATGTGGGGGCTTTGGGCATGGTTAAGCCGGCTTTTTTCATCAGGTCAGTACGGTACATAATCATCGAACTCTCCCCATAAAACGGCGACGCATACAGATTGCCATCGACTGTTAAACCGTTGCGAATAGCGGGCAATAAATCATCCACATCATACGATGCAGGCAAATCATTTAACGATTGCAACCAGCCTCGTTTGCCCCAAATGGGGACTTCGTATGTACCGATGGTGATAATATCGTACTGTCCCCCCTTAGTGGCGATGTCAGTGGTAACCCGTTGCCGTAAAATATTTTCTTCCAATGTGACCCATTCGACTTCGATCCCGGGATACTTTTTAGTAAATGTAGCGGTAAGTTTTTGCATGCGAATCATATCCCCATTGTTTACTGTGGCAATAGTGATTTTTTCCGCCAGAGCATGCCCCGCCCCCATAGCTGCAACCATTGCAAATATCAATATACTGTGTAGTTTTTTAAACATAGTGGTTCTCTCCTTGTCATTGTTAAAAATGTCACCGTGTTTGGTGTATGTTTACACGGTGTGGTGTGAATATATACTCACCATATAAACATATATTCGCACATGTTATGTGTACTGTCAAGTCATATTTTGCAATATGCACATATCAAGCGTGCATATTTTGCATGTATAGCCCATATTATAGCAATGATTGTGCGGGCTATTTTCAGTTTTTAGCAAGATTTATCAGTCTGGAAATCTTGGCTGTTTAACAACAAAAACTCATTTTAACAGCTGTGTTGCGGTGGCTTCATCGGTAATCAGCCCAGAAACCCATTTGCCTTTTAGGCACGCTCGAATGGCTCGCAGTTTATTCTTGCCCCGTGCCACACCGATAACCGGCAGCGGCAAAGGACGGGGAAATTCTACACTGGACACCCGGTCATTGGTTAAACCCTGTAGGAATGTACCCTTTTTATCGTACGCCCGCCCCAAAATTTCCCCAACCGCACCGGCGTGTTGTAATTGTTTTAATTCGCTTTTGGTTAAAAATCCGTCTTCTAGCACGGGCGGATTGTCGTTTAGTTCGCCAATGCCAATAAACGCCACATCTGCGGATAAAGCAAGAGCATAATTTTTTTGTATGGGGGCTTGGGCAATTAAAATGTCCCGTTCTTGTTTGCTGGAGGCGAATACGGGAATCGACAGCGGGTGACGGGGGGCTTGGGTTAAATCGCCAATACGCATGATAGGGTCGTTTACATTGGCACTGCCATCGGGTGCCATACTGCCGACCAAAGCAATTATGCGGTGGTGCGGGCAGTATATGGGGGGCAGTATATCCACCGCTCGCTTAATTTCTTTACCAGTGCCAAGAGCAATAGTTTTCGGTTGTTTCGCATGTAAATACTTTTCGATAACATCGGCGGCAACCTCTGCGATGCCCAGTGCCGGATCGTCCGAAGTGGGGTCCGTTAAGGTGACTTCACAATATGATAACCCGTACTTTGCCTGTATTTTTTCCGCTAATTGCAATCCGTTTTCCGTTGGGTGATTAAGGCGAAAACTAATAAGATTTTGCTGTACAGACAAGGCAATCAACCGCTGTGCAGACGGACGGGATATAGCCATAATTTTTGCCACTTCGTCCTGAGAATTTTGGGCGACATAATACAACCACCCAGCACGAGCGGCATCGTTTAAGCGTTTGTTATGCAATAAAGGATTGTTATCCAACTGTGTTCCTAATATCTAAACTACCGTATATTAAAATAGTAGCATACTACAAAAAAAATACAATACCGATTTAGAGTGTTTCTCAATATCATTTGGTGCAAGGCAATTCGACATCGTTTCGAATGTGCCTATCGCACATATGTTATAAAAGCGATTCGCAATTTGTACCAAATTTTTCATACATATTATTTCTGTATTATTTTGTAACCGTATGTTTTTAATGTCTGTTACTAAAGTCTGTTTGTATTGTAACCATTTAGTGATTTATATGGTCGAACCCCTATATAGAAAACCGTTTCCATCTATCTCTAGCATATTAAAACGGTATTTTATGTATAAAAAATCACCTAGTATGTTGTAGCGGATATATACAAAAATATAATTTTTTACTTGCATAAACTGGTTTTTTTTCTACTATGCTTGTATGGCTATGTATTTGTGGCTATGATGTAAGTGTGTATGGCAGACCGTTAACAAGGGGGTGTCATGTGCGAGATTATCATGATTGAAGGAGATTATAGAACATGAGAAAAATATGGATGATATTGGGTGCGTTGACGATCTGGGCTGCAGGTGTGGCACAGGCGGGTACCTTGCAAGATGTAAAAAACCGTGGGTACCTAAAGTGTGGCGTGTCCACAGGGGCATTTGGTTTGTCTTATACGGACGATTCTGGGCGTTGGCAGGGGATCGATGTGGAATACTGTCGGGCTTTGGCGGCGGCGGTTTTTGGCGATGCGGAAAAAGTACGGTTTACCGGTTTGACAACCAAAAACCGTTTTACTTCGTTGCAGTCTGGTGAAATAGATGTGTTATCCCGTAACACCACTTGGACTTTGTCCCGTGATACAGATTTGGGACTAGATTTTGTCGGTGTGACTTGGTATGATGGTCAAGGTTTCTTGGTGAGTGACAAATTGGGCGTGTCTTCTGCCACCGAGCTTGATGGTGCTGCCGTTTGTATCCAGCCGGGAACAACAACCGAGTTAAACTTAGCCGACTATTTTAAAGCACAAGGCATGTCTTATGAGCCGGTTACCACCGAAACGCAAGACGATGCCCTAAAAGCCCTAAAAGCCGGGCGGTGTGATGTATTTACAACCGATGCGACCGGGCTTGCGGGCGTAAAGGCGTCGATGCCCAATCCAAACGCATGGGTCGTATTGCCCGAAATGGTATCGAAAGAACCCTTAGGTCCTGTGGTACGGCACGGCGACAACCAGTGGGGAGATGTTGCCCGTTGGACATTAAATGCGATTATCGCTGCGGAAGAATTGGGCATTACTTCGGCTAATGTACATTCCTTTAGGTCATCGAAAAACGGTGAAATCCTACGCTTGTTGGGACACGAAGGGGAATTAGGGGCGTTTTTAGGCATTCCTGCAGATTTTGGTTACCAAATCATTTATCAAGTGGGTAACTTTGCAGAAATCTATGACCGTACAATGGCATTAACGGGGCTGCCCCGTGGTGTAAATACCCTATGGACACAAGGGGGTCTGTTGTATGTACCGCCCTTCCGCTAAGGGAACTTAACAAAAAGCAGGGACAATGTCCCTGCTTTTTTTGGTTGCAAAATCGCATAAAACCGTATAATATACACCTGCAACCAGAGAGAGACAAGTGATATATCTAGGCAACAAAAAAACCCGTGCTGTTATCGTCCAAGTGAGCTTGGTCGCATTGGTGTTTGTGGGTTTTGCGTATTTTATCTACAATGCCAATGTCAATTTGGAACGGCTGGGCATTGCCTCTGGGTTCGATTTTTTATGGACCCGGGCGGGGTATGATTTATATTCACCCGTTTTGCAGTACAGTTCCGATTCGCTACATATCGATGCGTATTTTGTCGGCTTGTTAAATACTATATTGGTATCCGTAGTGGGGATATTTTTGGCAACGGTGCTAGGGTTTTTATTGGGTATTTTACGGCTGTCGAACAACTGGCTGGCGTCTAAAACCGTGTATTGCATTGTGGAGTTTACCCGCAATGTGCCGGTGTTGGTATGGATTGTAATTTGGTATTTTGGTATTTTTTTGCAGCTGCCGTCACCGAAAAAAGCCCTTAACCTTGCCGATACCATATTTGTGTCGAACCGGGGCATGTATGTGCCATCGCCAGAATTTCACAGTCTGGCGTGGGGCATTTTGATTGCTTTGGGTATCGGCGTGATAGGTAAAATCCTCTACACCCGGCGGGCAAAGAGAATGCAAGACGCCACCGGCAAACAAAGCCCCATATTTACCGTCAGTCTCACTTTCATTATCGGCTTGCCGCTAGCGGTGTATTTTGTCTTGGGACAGCCGGTGGATTGGTCGGTGCCGGCACTGAGAGGCTTTAATTTCAAGGGCGGTGTTGCCTTAAAACCAGAATTTATCGCCTTGCTGATGGGACTGTCCGTATATACGGCGTCGAATATTGCAGAAATTGTCCGATCTGGTATCGAATCCGTAGACAAAGGGCAATACGAAGCGTCGATGTCGTTAAACCTAACCGCTGGGCAACGGATGAAAATGATTATCATACCGCAAGCGTTGCGAGTGATTATCCCACCCCTAAACAGCCAGTATTTAAACCTGATGAAAAATTCGTCATTGGCGATTGCCATTGGCTATGTGGATGTGGTGGCGACCATTGGTGGCATTACCCTAAACCAAACCGGACAAGCCCTCGAATGTATTGCCATAGTCATGGCAACCTATTTGATTTTAAGTTTACTTATTTCGGCGATTATGAACTTTGTCAATCGTCAAGTACAGATTGTCGAAAGGTAGGACAGTATGGCACAGCCCCCCCCCCCTACCCATGACCATATAAAACCGCCGCCACAACGGTACAATATGTTTGTGTGGATACGAAAAAACCTGTTTGCCTCTTGGTATGACAGTTTGCTGACCCTGTTTTTTGCGTATCTGTTGTACCACTATGTTCCCATCGCTTTAAATTGGGTGCTGTTTGATGCGGATTTTTTTACCAAAAGCCGAGAACAGTGTACCTCTGGCGGGGCGTGTTGGGGCGTGGTTACGCAGCGGGTACACCAGTACCTGTATGGATTTTATCCGCCCGCAGAATATTGGCGTCCCAATCTGACAGGGGTGTTGTTGGTTGTGGCTTTGCTGCCCATATTGTGGGACAAAATGCCATATCGCCGCCATCTGTTAAAATTTAGTGTGGTGTTTCCCCTAATAGCGTTTTGGCTGTTGTTGGGGCGGTTGGGCTTGCCACCGATCGAGTCGCAAAACATAGGCGGTTTAACCCTGACCCTGACATTGGGGGTTATGGGGATTGGGCTGTCGTTGCCGGTGGGTATCGTGCTTGCCTTAGGTCGCCGTAGCCATATGCCAGCGGTACGCATATTGTGTGTGATGTTTATTGAACTCATTCGGGGGGTGCCGATGATTACCCTGTTGTTTATGGCAACCGTGTTGTTGCCGTTGTTCTTGCCGGGCGATGTGGTGGTCGATCATTTATACCGCATCGTGTTTATAGTAACGATGTTTTCCAGTGCCTATATCGCCGAAGTGGTACGAGGCGGATTACAAGCCATTCCCAAAGGACAATTCGAAGCCGCCAGTGCCTTAGGATTGGGATATTGGCAATCGATGCGGTTGATTATTTTACCACAAGCCCTAAAAATTTCTATCCCCGGTATTGTCAATACTTTTATCGGCTTGTTTAAAGATACCACACTGGTTATCATTGTCGGCATGTTTGATTTATTGGGCGTGGGACGGGCGGCACTTGCCAACAAACAATGGATTGGGTTGTCGAACGAAGTATACACCTTTATTGCCTTGACATTCTTTATATTTTGTTACGGTATGGCACGGTATTCGTTGTATTTGGAAAACAAACTCAAAACCAGCCACGATTAAACACACATTACAGAAAAATACGGAAAGATATACCCATGACGCAAACAACAACACAACACGATAGCCCCATTTTAACCATCGACTCCCTGCACAAATGGTATGGCGATTTTCATGTTCTCAAAGACATTAACCTAACAGTCAAAAAAGGCGAACGGATTGTTATTTGCGGACCTTCTGGATCGGGTAAGTCGACAATGATTCGCTGTATCAATGCATTAGAGGAATTTCAAAAAGGCTCGCTAACCATTGGCGGTGTGGCATTGACCGACAGCCAAAAATCCATAAATGCCGTACGGGAACAAGTGGGCATGTGTTTTCAGCACTTTAACCTGTTTCCCCATTTGACGGTGTTGGAAAATTGCACTCTTGCTCCGATTTGGGTGAAAAAGCTGCCAAAGTTCGAAGCAGAAAAAATCGCTATGGCGTTTTTAGAGCGAGTCAAAATCCCGCAGCAAGCGGACAAATACCCCGGGCAGCTGTCCGGCGGACAACAACAACGGGTTGCCATTGCCCGATCGCTGTGTATGAATCCGGACATTATGCTGTTCGATGAGCCCACATCCGCCCTCGACCCAGAGATGATTTCTGAGGTGTTGGATGTGATGATCGACTTGGCACAACAGGGTATGACCATGTTGTGTGTTACCCACGAAATGGGCTTTGCCCGCAAGGTAGCCAACGAAGTTATCTTTATGGACGGCGGCGAAATCATCGAACGCAACACCCCAGAACAGTTTTTTACCAATCCGCAAAACGACCGTACCCAGCTGTTCCTAAGTCAAATTTTAAACCATTAAACACTATTATAAAATATGAAAATCGGTATTGTAAAAGAACAAAAGATTCCCGTTGATTATCGAGTGCCCTTTACCCCGCAACAATGTGTAGAAATTAAACAAAAATACCGTGTCGACTGTGTGGTACAGCCATCGGATATACGGTGTTTTAGCGATGCAGAGTACAGCCAACACGGTATCGACCTGCAACAGGATTTAAGCGATTGTGATGTGATTTTTGGGGTCAAAGAAGTACCTATCGATACGCTTATCGCCAACAAAACATACATATTTTTCAGCCACACCATCAAAGCCCAAGCCCACAATCAAGCATTGATGCGGGCGGTTATCGCCAAAAATATCACCCTGATCGATTATGAAACAGTGGTAAGCCCCACCGGGCAACGGGTCGGGGCATTCGGACACGAAGCGGGCATTGTCGGGGCATATAATGCGTTGCGGGCGTATGGCATGCGGTATAACGCCTATGACCTACCCCTTGCCCATACGGGGGACGGGGTGCGTAGCCTGTTTCAATGGGTGCAAAACCTCCCCCCCTTGCCCATTCGGGTTATACACACCGGACAAGGCGGGCGAGTGTCCAGTGGCGTAGTAAAAATATTAAAAATGGCAGGGCTCCGTCCCATCAGTGCCGAACAGTACCTAAACAGCACCGACACAGGCGTATTTGTCGCCCTGTCCCCCCGTGCGTATATCAAACGCACCGATGGGGCAGAAATGACAGAAACCGCCTTTTTTCAAAATCCCAGTCGAGGGTACAGCAGCAATTTTCTCCCCTATGCCCAAACCGCAGACATATACATATCAGGGCATTTTTGGGATCCCACATCCCCCGTATTTTTCAGTATAAACGACATAAAACAGCATAAAAAATTCCCCATTACCATTATTTCTGATATATCCTGCGACCTGCCGGGACCTATTCCCACCACCGTACGGACAACCTGTTTAATCGATCCCCTATACGACATCGACCGCCAAACAGGACAAGAGACCCCCCTATTCAGCGACCCCACCGCCATCACCGTAACCGCCATAGACAACCTGCCTAGTGCCATTCCCAAAGACGCATCACAAGCCTTCGGCACCTCATTACTACACCACATGCTCCCATACATAATCGGCAAAGACGACGGCAGAATAGCCAACGGCACCATTTGTCAAAACGGCACCCTTACAGAAAAATTTTCTTATTTGAGAGACTATGCAGGGCAAGCATAGATAATACACATATCCTATTGACATAAAGCAATATTCATTTTATCATTGTGATAACGATAAACAATGAAAGGATGAGAGAATGACAAAAATACTTAAAAGATTTGTACTCATATTGTGCCTGTTGGCACCTGCAACCCTATATGCGAATACTTTTCCACTAAGTAACAATGACCAAACAAAACAATATTGGCAAACCGCCACAATACAAGATGTTAAAAATAAAATCGCCAATGGTGCAAATGTAATTGTCCGAGATAAAGATGGCTACACATCACTAATGTGGGCATCGGCGAATAATGAAAATCCAGAAGTTATAAAAATGCTTATTGACGAAGGGGCAGATGTCAATGCACAAGATAAAGATGGCAGGACACCGTTAATGATTGCATCGGCGAATAATGAAAATCCAGAAGTTATAAAAATGCTTATTGCCGCAGAGGCAAAGGTCAATGCACAAGATAAAGATGGCAGGACACCGTTAATGTTGGCAGTGGCGAATAATGAAAATCCAGAAGTTATAAAAATGCTTATTGACAAAGAGACAAATGTCAATGCACAAGATAAAGATGGCAGGACACCGTTAATGTTTGCATCGTCGAATAATGAAAATCCAGAAGTTATAAAAATGCTTATTGCCGCAGGGGCAGATGTCAATGCACAAGATAAAGATGGCTGGACACCGTTAATGTGGGCAGTGATGAATAATAAAAGTCCAGAAGTTATAAAAATGCTTATTGACGAAGGGGCAGATGTCAATGCACAAGATAAAGATGGCGGGACACTGTTAATGTGGGCAGTGATGAATAATAAAAGTCCAGAAGTTATAAAAATGCTTATTGACGAAGGGGCAAATGTCAATGCACAAGATAAATATAGCTGGACACTGTTAATGTCGCTAGTGGTGAATAATAAAAGTCCAGAAGTTATAAAAATGCCTAACGATGGGACACCGTTAATGTGGGCAGTAGTGCATAATAGAAGTCCAGAAGTTATAAAAATGCTTATTGCCGCAGGGGCAAGGGTCAATGCACAAGATAAAGATGGCTGGACACCGTTAATGTTGGCAGTAGTGAATAATAGAAGTCCAGAAGTTATAAAAATGCTTATTGACGAAGGGGCAAATGTCAATGCACAAGATAAATATGGCTGGACACCGTTAATGTTGGCAGTGGCGAATAATAAAAGTCCAGAAGTTATAAAAATGCTTATTGACAAAGGGGCAAATGTCAATGCACAAGATAAAGATGGCTGGTCACCGTTAATGTTGGCATCGAGGTTTAATGAAAATCTAGAAGTTATAAAAGTGCCTAACGATGGGACACCGTTAATGTGGGCAGTAGTGCATAATAGAAGTCCAGAAGTTATAAAAATGCTTATTGCCGCAGGGGCAAGGGTCAATGCACAAGATAAAGATGGCTGGACACTGTTAATGTTGGCAGTAGTGAATAATAGAAGTCCAGAAGTTATAAAAATGCTTATTGACGAAGGGGCAAATGTCAATGCACAAGATAAAAATGGCGGGACACTGTTAATGTTGGCAGTGGCGAATAATAAAAGTCCAGAAGTTATAAAAATGCTTATTGACAAAGGGGCAAATGTCAATGCACAAGATAAAGATGGCAAGACACCGTTAATGCTGGCATCGAGGTATAATGAAAATCCAGAAGTTACAAAAATGCTTATTGACAAAGGGGCAAATGTCAATGCACAAGATAAATATGGCTGGACACCGTTAATGTTTGCATCGGAGCGTAATGAAAATCCAGAAGTTATAACAACGCTTATTGCCGCAGGGGCAAGGGTCAATGCACAAGATAAAGATGGCAGGACACCGTTAATGTGGGCAGTGGCGAATAATGAAAATCCAGAAGTTATAAAAATGCTTATTGACAAAGGGGCAAATGTCAATGCACAAGATAAAGATGGCAAGACACCGTTAATGCTGGCATCGAGGTATAATGAAAATCCAGAAGTTACAAAAATGCTTATTGACAAAGGGGCAAATGTCAATGCACAAGATAAATATGGCTGGACACCGTTAATGTTTGCAGCGGCGAATAATGAAAATCCAGAAGTTATAACAACGCTTATTGCCGCAGAAGCTGTCAATGCACCCGGTGAGAAGGGCTACACACCGTTAATGTCGGCATCGGAGCGTAATGAAAATCCAGAAGTTATAACAACGCTTATTGCCGCAGGGGCAAGGGTCAATGCACAAGATAAAGATGGCAGGACACCGTTAATGTGGGCAGTGGCGAATAATGAAAATCCAGAAGTTATAAAAATGCTTATTGCCGCAGAGGCAAAGGTCAATGCACAAGATAAAGATGGCAGGACACCGTTAATGTTTGCAGTGGCGAATAATGAAAATCCAGAAGTTATAACAACGCTTATTGCCGCAGGGGCAAGAGTCAATGCACAAGATAAATATGGCAGGACACCGTTAATGTTGGCAGTGGCAAATAATGAAAATCCAGAAGTTATAAAAATGCTTATTGCCAAAGGGGCAAAGGTCAATGCACAAGATAAAGATGGCGTAACACCGTTAATTGCAGTGACGAATAATGAAAATCCAGAAGTTATAAAAATGCTTATTGACAAAGAGGCAAATGTCAATGCACAAGATAAATATGGCAGGACACTGTTAATGTTTGCAGCGGCGAATAATGAAAATCCAGAAGTTATAAAAATGCTTATTGACAAAGGGGCAAATGTCAATGCACGCAATGAAGATGGCGTAACACCGTTAATGTTGGCATCGAAGAATAATAAGCCAGAAGTTATAACAATGCTTATTGCCAAAGAGGCAAATGTCAATGCACGCACTGAAAATGGCTTGACACCGTTAATGTTTGCATCGGGGTTTAATGAAAATCTAGAAGTTATAAAAATGCTTATTGACAAAGAGGCAAATGTCAATGCACAAGATAAAGATGGCTGGACACCGTTAATGATTGCATCGAGGTATAATAAAAATCCAAAAGTTATAACAAAGCTTATTGCCGCAGGGGCAGATGTCAATGCACAAAATAAATATGGCAAAGTAACATCAAGACAGGCATTGGATTCTATCTCTGTACCAGAATTCGTCGTTGAGGTAGATGGCGACACACTAGAAATGAAAGGTATAAACATACTTTTTGCCATATGGAAAAAGTTGTCGGAAAAAGCTGATGCACTCAGTGAAAAGGGCTACACACCGTTAATGTTGGCATCGGAACATAATGAAAATCCAGAAGTTATAACAACGCTTATTGCCGCAAAGGACACGGATGCGTCTTTAGCAGATGCAGATGGCAAAACAGCATATGATTATATTTTAGAAAATGAACACTTAAAAAACTCAGAAGCCCGTTGGCTATTAAACGATTTACGCTTTGAACCTCCACTTCGCCCGCCCGTAAAATCGCGTTGGCTATTAGGATTCTTATTGGTACCTGCTTTTATATTATTGGTACTTGCTTTTATAATCTTTCGTCGCCCGCTCCGTTGGCTATTAAGCTATTTACGCAAGGCAATATTGGCAAAACGCCGGAGTACAAGATGTTAAAAATAAAATCGCCAGTGGGGCAAATGTCAATGCACGCAATGAAGATGGCTGGACACCATTAATGCGGGCATCGGAGTCTAATGAAAATCCAGAAGTTATAACAACGCTTATTGCCGCAGGGGCAAATGTCAATACAAGAGATGAAGATGGCAAAACAGCATATGATTATATTTTAAAAAATGAACACTTAGAAAACTCAGAAGCCCGTTGGTTACTAAACGATTTACGCTTTAAGTAGGACGAAACAACAGCCACACACAACACATATACCTACCCCGCATAAGAAAACACCCATTGGTATCCATACAACAATAGGGGCAGGGTTACTAGGCAGCTGACCGTTTGGATGCTAATTATTAGGCTCATGTTTTTGTAATCGCCGCCCATGACTTGCGTCATTGGCACGGCGTTAGCGGAACAGGGGGAACCGGCGTATATCATACATACCAAAATCAGCACGGGGGGAAACTGCATATACGATAGCACCGCCACCACCACCGCAGGTAACAGCAATAATTTCACCCCGACACAAGCGATAATGCCTTTGTAATATTGTCCCAACTGGTTAAATTGTAGGGTTGCCCCAATCGCCAACAAACACATCACCACCGATGCGTCCCCCAAGTACCCAAGCGTGGTATTTATCCACACAATTTGGGTAATAATCGGCAATACGGTTGCCACTTTGTTAAGCACCAATCCCAACAAACAGGAAAACACCAACGGGTTTAATAAAGTGGTTTTGACATTGTGTAAAATCCGTTGCTTTTTAACCCCGTACATATTGAGTGCATGGACACTGATAATATTGGCGGTCATGATTAAAAACCCGGTAATCAAAGTAACAATCGGGGCGACCTGTTGCCCCACATATAAATAGGTTACGGGGATAAATACAAAACTGTTATAGCGGATCGACCCTTGCAAAAATACCACCCAAAACGCCGCCTCTCGAAACAGCGGTTTCAACAGCCAAATACCAGCGACAAAAGCCAACAAAATAACGACTAAAACACCAATAAAATCATACGAAGTAGCGGAAAAATCCGCCAAAGTTATCGACTTCACCATCAAGGCGGGAAACAAAATATAATAAATTAACGCATTAGCGGTCTTCCAAAAACTGTCCGCAGTAATCCACAGCCGTTTAAGCACATACCCCATAACTAACAAGACAATAATAGGCAAAATGGAATTAACAATATTCATGATATATTTCTCTCTCTGTATACAGTGTTTAAAACACTATACCACAACACATATACCCTGCCTAGCCCTTGCATACAATATGTTTTGTGCTATACTGGCAAAAACACAGCACAGCAGAAAGGGAACACACATGAAAATCAACCGTATATTATTAACAGGTGCCAGTGGCGGTATGGCGACCCTGATTCGCCCCTTGTTGGCGGACATAGCCAATGAGGTTGTACTGTCCGCCCCTTGTGATATAGCCGATGTATCCGCCCATGAAATAAACCGCCCGGCTAATTTATTAGACCCAAACGCTATCGCACAGGCAATGCAAGGGTGCGATGCGATTATACACTTGGGGGGATATTCGATTGAGGGGACTTTTGAACAGGTGTTAAACGCCAATATTATTGGGTTATATAATCTCTATGAAACCGCCCGCAACACCGGTAAACCCCGCATTGTATTTGCCAGCACCAATCACACAGTGGGGTACCACTTGCAATCGCATACTATCGACAACACTGCCCCCACCCGTCCGGATTCGTTGTACGGGGTGTCGAAGTGCTTTGGCGAATCGCTGGCACAGATGTATCACGACAAATTCTCCCAACACACCGCTATTGTTAGAATAGGATCTTGCACCGACACACCGAAAGACATTCGCATGTTGTCCACTTGGCTATCGGCACGGGATTTTGTGTCCTTGTGTAACACCGCATTTACCATCGATCACTTGGGCTGTCCCATCATATACGGGGCATCGAACAACGACCGCAGCTTCTGGGACAACAGCAACATCGTCCACTTGGGCTGGCACCCACAAGACAACGCCGAAATATACGCCGAACACATAGAAAAAACCAACCCACACAAAGACACAACCGCCAGCATAAGAAAATATCAAGGCGGCGTATTTACAGACATCGGCATTTTAAAGGAGTAATATTAGCGGTTGCCATATTTAATGATTATGTCTGGGTTTCTTTCGTCCCACATTTTGATATTTTGTAGCAAATCCCATAGTGCCGCCCTCTGATAACGGGGTCACGGTTTTTCTGTACATTTCTTGCCATGGGGTTTGGCTTGCTGGATAGTGGGAGTCTGTCTGTTGTTTTTGCTGCCACTGCTGCATGCGGGCTTTGTATTCTGTATCAGATATGAGCAACATCAGTGTACGGTTGTTTAAATCTAAGCGAATCGGGTCGTTGTTGCGAACAATAGACAACCCCGTTCCCTGAGCCGCCTCTGGGGCAGCGTTTAAAATAGACGGGCTAGCAGAAGTCCCCGATTGCCGCCCATCGCCCATAGTCGGCAAAGTGTCGATGCCCTGTTCCAGCAAATACACGGGCGGACGCATATTGACCACTTCGGCGGCACCGGGCCAACCGATGGGACCTGCATAACGCATAATCAACATGCAATCCGTGTCGATACCCAGTGCCGGATCGTCAATGGTGGCGTTGTAGTGTTCAGCTCCGTCAAACACAATCGCCCGCCCTTCGAATATGCCGTCTTGCAAATACTTTTTACGAAAATCCTTAGAAATAACGCAGGTTTTCATAATCGCATAGTCGAACATATTGCCGCTTATCACCGCAAACCCCGCCCGTTTCATCAATGGCTTGTCGTAGCTGTATACCACTTTGCGGTCTTGGGTTTCATACACATTTTGGGCTAGTGTATTGCCATTAGCGGTAATAACATCGCCGTGTAGTTTACCGTTTTTTAACAATTCGTACAGCACCGCTGGCACGCCGCCCGCCCGGTAAAATTCTTCGCCCAAATACTTACCCGCCGGCTGCATATTGACCAACAGCGGAATATCCCAACCCATATCTTGCCAATCGGACATAGGTACTTCGATACCCGCATGTTGTGCTATGGCGTTAATATGAATCTGGGCATTGGTAGACCCCCCTAAGGCAGTGTTTAACACGATGGCATTCTCGAAGGCTTTACGGGTCATAATATCACATGGCTTTAAGTCCTGTCGCACCATGTCGACAATGCGTTTGCCGGTGAGGTAACAAAACATAGCACGATCCCGATATGCGGCAGGACAGGCGGCTTGGGCGGGTAGCGACATGCCCAGCCCTTCGGCTAAGCAATTCATAGTTAAAGCCGTCCCCATAGTGTTACAATGCCCGGTCGACGGCACCTGTGAAATCGCCAGATCAAAATATTCCAGTTCGCTGAGGTTGCCTTTGGCGTGTTCTTGCCTTGCCCACCATTGTGCCACCCCAGATCCCGCCCGCTTGCCCCGCCACAAACTGTTTAACATCGGACCAGAATTAACACAAATAGCCGGAATATTAACAGTCGCCGCCGCCATCATTTGAAACGGTGTGGTCTTATCGCAACCAGTGGTCAACACAACCCCATCGATGGGGTTGCCGTGCAGTACTTCCACCAACGCCATATACGCAAGGTTGCGATCGATAGCAGCGGTGGGACAACGAGAAGTTTCTTGAATAGGATACACGGGAAATACCAACGGCAAGCCCCCCGCATCCCGTACCCCATCGGCAACCCGTTGGGCAAGTTGCGTATGAATATAATTACACGGGGACAAATCAGAACCGCTGTTGGCAATACCAATCACTGGACGACCAGAACGCAACTCAGCAACGGTCAAACCATAATTGTAAAACCGTTCGCTCATAAGCACGGTCATACCCACATCTTGCTTGTCGTCCAACCACCATTTACTGCGTAAATCCAAATCGGTCAAGTTGCGTTCATCGACACGATTGACCCCCCGTAACAGTTTTCCCCGCAATCTAATTTCATTATCTTCTGGAATCTGGTCGTTGTCGGTATCATTTTCATCAGACATAAATCTCAGCACCTTTATATTAAAAATGTAGTATTTTAGTAAATTCTTTAGTCCCTGCATACATACCACTAAAAACCACATAGGGTCAAATATTTTTCTATTTTTTTGAAATGAGTCTTTGTCGATGGGGAGCTGTGCAGTTAAAACAATGTAAAAAAATTACATATTAGCCGTTTGTTTTTTACAGAAATAAATAAACTCTTCTAATTCTCTGCTTTTTTTATGATTTTTGGAATAAACCAAACCGATATTCATGCTTTTGGTGGGTGTGATAAGATTAATGCGTTCGATGCGTTTACCGTCTTAAGTGTGGCTCTAATAATGCCCATGTTCTATCAGAAATATCGTGTCGTCTGTGTGTTGGTGTCATATCACTATCCTTGTAAAGTTAATATCAAGGATAGTATAACATATTTCTTACCTCGTGACTACACTATTTAGACGAACTAGGTAGCGGACGCATAAAATCCGCACTATAGTTTGATTGCAGTTATTTTAATCATGACCATTTCTCCCTAAACCTGTTAGGATACCTTACACAATGGATGTTATGCAGGGACGGTGTCGTCTGTCCCCCCACTTCGTACGAATATGCGTTTCATGGTTTCATACAGTTTTTCGTCCATTTCGTAAAAAGGTACCACCTTGTGTGCCTTGATGTTATGTGCCAAGAACGCCATGTCGTATGTGGTGGTGTATTTTACTCTGTATTTTAATTGTGCCGCTTGGGGGGTGTTAAATACTGATGCCCAACGGGGGGTTTTTGTTTCTGTGGGCGGGTGATATATCGCCTGCATGTCTATACCCCGTAAGTGGGCGTATATGCCGGTGGTGAATATATTGTCGACACTGGCAACACTTGTGGTACCTGCACCTACAATACTGCTGCCCAACAGTATGGCACTGGCACCTAATAGTATTGTGCCGGTGTTGCTACCGCTGCCGCCGCTGTTGCCTAGTGTTAAGGTGGATTTTGTCTTGCTGCTGCTACCGTCATAACTCGATCTGGATAAGCTGCTACTACTGGCTCTGAATAGGACACCTGATTTATATTTCTTGTCGTCGCCATCAGACGCTGTGACGGGATTGGCTTGGAAATCGCCCTTTGCGGGGTCGTATGTTACATTACTCTTTCTAAAATCGTAGCCTATACCATTTAGGTGCGTATCCGCAGAGGATTTTGTCCATATTAAGAACCGTCCTTTGTCGCCTGTACTATCCGCTATTTTTAGGGCATTTCTATCTGAGTTGTTGGTAAACTTCTCTGCTGCCAGTTCAATAACCACATCGCCCTTGTCGTGGTCGCCTGTGGCGGTTATTTGTCCGCCGTTGCGAATGACAATTTGCGAATCGTTTTGTGCGTTTGCTGTGCCTAAGTGGACGATGCTGACACGGGCACCGTCTGCCTTCCACACAGTTATTTTGCCGATTCGTTTCTTATCGGCAGCGGCACCGCTCTTGCCTGTCAGTATCTTGATAAGCAAATCGCCATTGCCGCCGGATATGGTTTTACCTGAAGCAACGGTAATTTCGGCTTTGCCCGTGTCTCTGTCGCTGAGAGCAAAACTGCTATCGCTGGCGTCATTGGCTTTTAAGACGAGTCCACCATTGATTTTTACATCGCTGTTAATTTTAATCGACCGCCCGGCGATTAAGGTTAATTTTCCTGTGCCTGCTGTAGTGATTACGGCATCATCGACTGTAATATCGTTGCTGGCAACAAGGGTTACGCTGGCACCTGTTTTTAGTTTTTCTATGATTGGCGATACGGTATCTTTTGGCAGCTTGTATAAATACACAGCCCCTTCATTATTGTGTTGTTTACCGTTGGCACGGGAGGCTCCGACCACTAGGTTACTGCCAACACCGTCTAAGGCAACGGCAAACCCAAATCGGGTATCTGATGTTAAGGAAACGCCGTTGCCATCGTTTATTTTAAGTCTCTGGTCGACTGTATGTCCCCATGTGGCACCGCTTATATCAAATATATATGCGGCACCGGCACCCCATTTATTGGGGGCGGCTTCGCCCCAAGCACCTACCGCTAATCGGGAACCGTCATTACTTAAAGCAATGCTGGAACCAAAATAATCGCCTTTTCTCAAAGAGACACCGGCACCGTCCCCGATGGTGTTTTGCAAGGATACAGATTGCCCCCAGCTGCCGTTTGTGTTTACGGTAAACAGGTATACTCTGCCTTTATAGCTGTCCCGTCCTAAGGCACCGACTGCTAGCTTCGACCCGTCATCGCTGAGTGCCACCGCTTCGCCAAATTGTTCACCAGTCTGTAACGATAGGGTTTGAGAACTCCCGACACTATCGCCATGCCCGTATGTTTTGGACAATCGGAAAGCATTGTTGTTGGCAATAGTATATAATTTGACAACCCCTCGATGGTATGCCTTAGTGTCGTCATAAGGGGCACCGACCGCTACTTTGGTGCCGTCGCCACTGATGGCAACCGATTCGCCAAAATGTCCTTTGGTGGTGGATTTTTGTTTGTGCAACTGTGTTACGGATGTACCCCATGTACTGCCGCCAACACTGAATAAGTATACGGCTCCGTAGCGACCACCGCTAGGGGTACCTGAGGGCATACCTGTAGTATCATAAGGGGCACCGACCACCAATCGACTACCGTCATGATTTAAGGCAACGCCAGCACCGAAGCGATCGATATCGTTTAGCGATACGCCGTTGCCATGGGCAACTTCTGCGGTGTAATAGATATTTTCGCCAAAGTCTTCACCACCACTCAGCTCGAACAGGTACACTGCCCCCCGATTGGTGCCGCCGGTATCGTTAAACTCAGCCCCAACCGCCATTTTTGTACCATCATCGCTAAGGGCAACATCTGTGCCAAACCCTTCGTTATAAGTAAGGGAAAGATTTTTTTTGCCGAATAGTTTGTTGGTTCGGGTAATGTCAAGCCCTACACTTTCAATGACTTTACTCGCTTGCGTTACCGTACTGCCCCATGTGGCACCACCGACAGTGTACAGATACACCGCCCCTCGATTGGTTCCCCCATCGTCATCACGGGGAGCCCCGACAGCCAACTTCGTCCCATCACCGCTTAATGATACACTTCTACCAAACTTATCATCATCATCCAAAGAAACACTGGCATGGCTATCAGAAAGTTTTACCGCCTGCGTTACCGTACTGCCCCATGTGGCACTAGATGTACCAATGGTGTACAGATACACCGCCCCCCGATTCCACCCGCCATCGTCATCCAACCGAGCCCCGACAGCCAACTTCGTCCCATCACCGCTTAACGATACACTATCACCAAACCCATCACTATTATCCAAAGAAACACTGGCATGGCTATCAGAAAGTTTTACCGCTTGCGTTACTGTACTGCCCCATGTGGCACCGCCGACGGTGTACAGATACACCGCACCTCGATCTGCATCTTGATCACTACCCCCATCGTCATCCCAAGGAGCCCCGACAGCCAACTTCGTCCCATCACTGCTTAACGATACACTACTACCAAAATCATCCCAATCATCCAAAGAAACACTGGCATGGCTATCAGAAAGTTTTACCGCTTGCGTTACCATACTGCCCCATGCGGCACCACCGACAGTGTACAGATACACCGCCCCTCGATCTGCAAATTGATCACTACCCCCGTCGTCATCGTAGGGAGCCCCAACAGCCAACTTCGTCCCATCACCACTTAACGATACACTACTACCAAACACATCCCTATTATCTAGAGAAACGGCGGCATGGTTATCAGAAAGTTTTACCGCTTGCATTACCTTACTGCCCCATGTGGCACCAGATGAACTAGATGTACCAATAGTGAACAGATACACCGCCCCTCGACCCGAATACCAATCGTAAACACCCCCATCGTCATCACCCTTTGCTCCAACAGCCAACTTCGTCCCATCACTGCTTAACGATACACTACTACCAAAATAATCCCAATCATCCAAAGAAACACTGGCATGGCTATCAGAAAGTTTTACCGCTTGCGTTACTGTACTGCCCCATGTAGCACCAGAACCGCCGACAGTGTACAGATACACCGCCCCTCGTTCTGCATATCGATCACTACTCCCATCATCATCAAGCCATGCTCCGACAGCCAACTTCGTCCCATCACCGCTTAACGATACACTACTACCAAAATTATCACCATTATCCAAAGAAACAGTGCCGGAGGATAGAGCTACCCCATGCGAAAGCTTTACCGCTTGCGTTACCGTACTGCCCCATGTGGCACCAGAACCGCCGACAGTGTACAGATACACCGCCCCTCGATTTGAATATAGATCCCACCAATCCCCCTCATCGGTATCGCCATAAGCCCCGACAGCTAACTTCGTCCCATCACCGCTTAACGATACACTACTACCAAACCAATCACCATAATCCAAAGAAACAGTGCCGGAGGATAAAGCTGCCCCATGTGACAGTTTTACCGCTTGCACTACCGTACTGCCCCATGTGGCACCAGAACCGCCGACAGTGTACAGATACACCGCCCCTCGAGTAGAATACATATCAATAGTCCCCCAACCTTCAACACCAAAAGCTCCGACAGCCAACTTCGTCCCATCAGCACTTAACGACACACTACTGCCAAAATAATCCCAAAGATTCAAAGAAACACTGGCATGGCTATCAGAAAGTTTTACCGCTTGCGTTACCGTACTGCCCCATGTGGCACCAGAACCGCCAACAGTATACAGATACACCGCCCCTCCATTAACACTCCCATCGTCATCATACATAGCCCCAACAGCCAACTTTGTCCCATCAGCACTTAACGATACACCACTACCAAAATCATCACCATAATCCAAAGAAACACTGGCATGGCTATCAGAAAGTTTTACCGCTTGCGTTACTGTACTACCCCATGTGGCACCAGATGTACCAATAGTGTACAGATACACTGCCCCTCGATTTGCATCTTGATCACTACCCCCATCGTCATCCCAAACAGCCCCGACAGCCAACTTCGTCCCATCAGCACTTAACGATACACTACTACCAAAATTATCACCATTATCCAAAGAGACACTGGCATGGCTATCAGAAAGTTTTACCGCTTGCGTTACCGTACTGCCCCATGTGGCACCGCCGACAGTGTACAGATACACCGCCCCTCGATCACCGCCCCCATCGTCATCACCCCTAGCCCCGACAGCCAACTTCGTCCCATCAGTACTTAACGATACACCACTACCAAAATTATCACCATTGTCCAAAGAAACCCCACTGCCATCACTAATGCGATGGATATACACCACATCATCACCCCAACTATTGGCAGGAGTGCTGATTGTAAATAAATATACCACCCCTTTACTATCGTCGTCCCTAGCCCCCAATGCCAATTTACTGCCATTACCGCTTAAGGCAACAGACCGTCCAAAATTGTAGTCATCAAAAGCTGCTGGACTACCACCCGTAACGCCCCATTTGTGCACGAATCCATTAATGGTAAAGAAGTGCGTCGCCCCTGCGTCTGTGCCGTTGGTATCATCGCCGCTAACACCCACCACCAACTTAGAGCCATCGCCACTTAGGGCAACGGCACTGCCAAACCCATCATGTCCGGATAAAGACACACCGGCACCATGGGCAACTTTGTGGAGTTCGGTAACCCTATGCCCCCACGCATAACCGCCAACGGCAAATACATACACTGCCCCCCGATTGCTGTTACTACTACCACCCGTACTATCGCCGACAGCACCGACCGCTAATCTGCTGCCATTGCTGTTCAGAGCAACGCTGCTACCAAACGCATCGCCAGTTGTCAATAAAACACTGGAGCCATGAGCAATTTTTGCAACCTTTGTCATGGCATTCCCCCATGTGGCACCGCTGACGCTAAACAGATATACCGCCCCTGTATCGTTGTCCTCCGTGTCATCACCCACAGCACCAACCGCTAATCTTACCCCATTATTGCTAAGGGCGACACTCGATCCGAATGTGTCATTCGAACGCAACGACAACCCAGCAGTTGTTTTATCGATGGTTTTTGTCTTATTAACCGTACTGCCCCATGTGCTGCCAGAACCAGCAACCGTAAACAGATATACTGCCCCTGTGTTGTTGTCATCGCCATTGGCACCTACCGCTAACTTCGACCCATCGCCACTTAGGGCAGCAGCGGATCCGAAATTGTCGTCCGAACTCAGCGACAATCCCGAAGCCACCTTTTTTGTCTTTGTAACCGTATTGCCCCAGCGGCTGCCACCGATACTAAACAAATACACCGCACCGGCATTGGATGCCTTTGTATCATCGCCAGTGGCACCTACCGCTAATTGTGTGCCATCGCTGCTTAATGCCACCGATGAGCCAAACGCATCGCCGCTGCTTAACGAAACGCCGTTGCCGTCACTAATGCGGCGGGTGTACAAAATGTCATTGCCCCACGACCGCATAAGCGTATTTATCTCGAACAAATACACCGCCCCTTTGTTTTCATGTGCCGTAGCCCAATATCCCTGAGCACCTACTGCTAACTTGCTACCGTCATCACTCAGGGCAACCGATGAGCCAAAACTACCAGCCACTTTTAAATCCAGTGTGTCTTGATCACTAATTATCCGTTGTACCTCGACTGTGTCGCCCCATGTATTACCGGATAAGCCCAACAAATACACTGCCCCTCGTTTGCTGCCGCCGGTGCTGTCATCGACAGCACCTACAACCAGTCGGGATCCGTCCGGGTTTAACGCCACAGAATAGCCGAATTTATCGATACTGGACAACGATACACCCGCACCATCGGTAATGGTGCGTGCTAGAGTAACTTTGCCTCCCCATGTGGTGCCGCCAACAGTAAACAGATACACTGCCCCTAAATTCTGCCCGGCTGTGTCATCGTATATGGCACCTACCGCTAACTTGGTGCCATCGTCACTTAACGCTACGCCACCGCCAAAGAAGTCGTCTTTATTGAAACTCAGACGAGTCCCATCGTCTGTTACGCTGCCATTACCAATTTTACTGATGTAATTAACCGCCTTGCCCCAACTGGAGCCGCCAACCGTAAAGAAATGTACCGCCCCTCTGTTGCCATCCGTACCCTCAGCACCGACCGCTAACCTCGACCCGTCACCACTTAACGCCACAGAATAGCCAAACGCATCATACGCCGATAGAGAAAGCCCACCCGTACCGTTTACAATTCGTGCCGTACGCCGCCGATTGGGCGAAGTGCCCCAATCTTTGCCATCACCAGACAACGCAAACAACGACACAGATCCCGCACTATATAAATAGTTTGCATCGCCCTTGTTACCGTTGTTGTCGTGCGACTCACCGACCGCTAATTTAGTGCCATCATCGCTTAACGCAACGCCGGTGCCAAAATACCCATTGTTCCCGTATTCTAAATAAGAGGTGTTGGTAACGCCTTTGCCCCAATCGACAGAATAGAAGAAAATTCTCCCCCTGCCGCCCCGATACGGAGAAACTTTTTTCACGAACGGCATACCCACAACCAGCTTAGTACCATCATCATTAAACGCCACAGATTTACCAAATTGTGCATTGCTTCCTTTGACATCCAGACCAGAGTCATAAGCAATTTTATACTCTTGCGACAGCGAACTGCCCCACTGAGATCCTTTGCCGCCAACGGTAAATAAATACACTGCCCCATTATTGGGTGCCCCCGTGTCATCACCCCGAGCCCCAACAGCCAATTTGCTACCGTCTTCGCTAATGGCAACAGAAGCACCAAAATTGTCATTGTCGTTTAAATCCAGTTTAAAGCCTGCCAACGGTGTAGACGACATAATGCGTTTTGCCTGTGCCAAGCCGCCCGAAAACTTGCTAATCACCACATTTTTAGGATCGAGTAAAATAACCCCATTGCCCACTTCGACCCGTTTTAAACCAAAGCTATCGACTTTTTTCTTGCCCGATATTTCCACCGCCCCGCCACCAGCGGCACCAGTTGCGGTAATTTGGGCATAGTTATTGGTGGTGTGATCTGCCCACAGTACGACAGTACCCCCCGTACCCGATTCGGACGATGTATCGATGTGTACGCCTGTACCCAACGAAGTTTTGCCGGCACTAGTAAGCCCGCTGCTATCAGACCAGCGGTTTATAAATAAATCCTGAGCCTTTTTGTCTAGTTGGCTGGTTTTTGCGTTGTACGAACCGCCTTGAAACGCCCCGCCAATACGGATGCGACCGCCCATAGTCGTACCCTTTGCCGATACACTACCAGAAAACAGCCCGACCAAGCCGTTTTTGTTGGATATATCGATATACCCGCCTGTGCCCTCGCTGCCATCGGCAACAAAATCGCCCGAGCCAACCAGTTTATAGTATTTGTCGCCCGATAATCCGCCAATTACAGACACATTACCGCCCTGTTTACCGCTGGCATCGAGCACCGCCCCACGACTGAGGCTTGCCCCCTGTTGTAACGATACCTTAATCGTTCCCCCGTTGCCTGTTGCGGCGGTGGCAGATATGGGAGCGGACATATTTAACGACTGCACGGCAACATCTATCCGTCCCGCATTGCCATAATCGGCATCAGCGGTGATTCGCCCGTTGCCGGCAATCCCCAGAGTACCGCCACTAATAGATATAACCCCGTCCTGAGAGGACACGGTGTTTGCGGACACAATACCGCTAACAGATATAGACTGTCGAAGAATATCAGAGGCATCGGCAACGGTTATATCGACAAAACCGCCCCGTGATTCGATTTTGCCGCCTAAATCAAGGGTGGCAGAAACTTTGTTGCCGTCCGCATCTGTTAAGTCTTGCCATGTGTCCGTAGGCACTTCGACCCGCAAGAAATCGTTATTGCCAAACGACATGACAATCTTTTCGCCGCCAGCAAAACCGACTGTCCCCACATGAGCCCGCACGGTGCCGTCATTTTTGACCGCTCCGCCAAGCAACGCCACAAAACCGCCATCGTCGACAGAAACAGTCCCCCGATTCGAAACAACGCCATTCGAGCCGTTTTTGGTAAACGAATAATCGCCATTCAAAAAATCGTTATTATCAATATCGAGGGTCGAGGCAACAAAATTGCCCGTATCGACAACCCCATCGGCAGTAATCAATATGCCATTGGGATTGACCAAAAACACGCTGCCATTGGCATTGATTCGCCCGGCAATTTCAGAAGTCAAATCCCCCGTAACACGATTTAAAGTTGCCGAATCGCTACTGGGCTGATTGAAGTTTACCGTGTTGTCCTTACCTACAGAAAAACTGTTCCAATTAACAATCGCTCTGTCTGTGTTTTGATCGATATTTAAGGTGCTACCCCGTTGATAAATATGGACATTTCCATCGACCACCTCACCACCACTGGGGAGTTCCCCCGCATAAGCAAAGCCACCTGTTAACGCCCCGACAACACACAAGGAAGCCGTCACCATAAACATTTTTTTATTATAAGCCGTTTCTCTCATCATACATCTCCTAATTGTAAAATTTGATTAAATAACATATATCTTATATACCTAAACCATAAACTCTAATCTTATAAACAAGACATGTACACTCATACCATAGATAAAAAGCGTCTGTCAACCCCTATTTTCGATTTATTTTAAGATTCGTATTATTTTATGTTCAAATAGGCTTAAATTATAGAAAAATAAAAACTACAGAAAAGGCGGTTGCCATGTTCACAACACACTATGATATTGCCCTAAACGATAAAAATAGGAGTGAAACAACCGGATATTAAACCCGAAGTATCTTTGTGCGATCACAGTAAAACTGTGGCGGGATTTGCGGTTGCCTTACACCAATGCTGTGGCGATTTGGTAATCCTTCAATATGTGGTATTAGACTTTTCTGACGCTAAGTTTTTTGTGTCAAATCTAAATCCCCATCAACAACAGCCAATAACAATGGGAACATATAAACAGTTGGTTTTCTATCTGTCCCTTTTTCTAATATAGTTATTAGATTTTTGTCGACTAGCTTTTTGAGAATATTGTTGGCGGTTTCACGATTTTTAATAATTGATTACAGGGGATCTAAAAAATGCATCCAATGCTCCGATAACAGATGGGGAATGGGTTGTTTCTGTAACCTTTTGTTTCAATTGTATTTTGCCTGTTCGATTAAACTGTGTAGGAAAAATTCACACCAACCTTGCCAATCGCCATGTTTTGTGATGGCTAATAATCTGTCCCTGTACTCTGTATCATTCTTTTCTAGGCAGTGAACTCATAAGAAGTATTGCCTTATGAATTAAGATGTGATTCACTGTGTATTTATCACAGGAGATTTTAGAATGTATGACAGTGATATGAGTGATTACGAGTGGTCGTTGATTAAACTGTTACTTCCGAATAAAAGCCGTGGAGTTTCACGAGTTGATGACGGACGGGTTATCAATGGGATATTATACCGCTTAGGAACAGGGACATCATGGCGTAGTATGCCTGAATGCTATGGATCTCGTACGACTGTTTACAACCGTTTTATTCGTTGGAAAAAGGCGGGCATATGGGACAATATATTTGATACTATCTGTGATAATCATAATTATGATTTGCTAATGATTGATAGCACAGTAGCCAATGTTCACCACTCTGGTGCCAGTGTAAAAAAAACAGTATTGAGCGATGTATGGGACGCTCCAAAGGGGGATTAACGACTAAAATTCATATGTCCTGTAATGAGTATGGATTACCCTTGCAGTTTCATTTGACAACAGGACAGCGTCACGATGCCCCTCATGCCCATTTATTTTTAGAAAATTTACAACCATTTCAAAGCGTTCTAGCCGACAGAGCCTACGATGCAGATGCTATCATAGATATGATAGAAGACAAAGGGGCAGAGGCTTGTATACCCCCAAAACGCAACAGATTAAACCCAAGAGAGTATGAGAAAACCCTTTATAAACAACGCAATATCATAGAGCGATTATTCGGCAAGTTAAAACAATCGTGCAGAGCAATTGCAACACGATACGAAAAGCATGTTTCAACATTCATGGCTATGATTAAAATCGCTGCAATTAGACTATGGTGTAAATTTTATGAGCCTACCGCCTAGTCGCTAATGCTTCTGTTAATTCGCTCCTGTGCATAATGAGTATCCTTTCTGAAATCAAGTTACATGCAATTAAAATATACCACACTTGCAATAGCAGTTGTTAAAAAAAGCGTTGCATCGCTTGCAAAGAGCGTTGAAAAAATCAACTGAGCCGGTTGAAAAAAAACATTTATTTTCAGTTCGCAATATTAATATTTTTATTTTAGAGTGGTACTATGAAAAAATATACTATTTACGCCCGTTTTAGTTCTGATAAACAAAATCCTATGTCATCAGCCGATCAGATCGATCTGTGCCAAAAATATATCACATACCGCAATGATGGGATGCTGGTAAAAACCTATCATGGCGATGGGTTGTCCGGTGCAGACCCGAACCGTCCCGCATTGCTGGAAATGGTCGCAGATGCTAAAAATCGTATGTTTGATATGCTCGTAGTGGCAAGCCAAGACCGTATATATCGGGATGGGGAGCAACTCGTAGAGTCCGTAACCCCATGACAGGTAAAATTGAATATGTCAAAGTACCTAAACAAGACCAAACCGTTCTCAACTGTCCAGAATATCGCATCGTCAGTAATAAAACTTGGAAAAAAGCACAAACCAAAAAAGAAAAAGTAAACCGTACACGGCACGGCATGCCATACCCCTTGTACAAAAAGGTCATCTGTGCAGAGTGTGGCAATTGTATGAATATTTCCCACTCCCGTAAGGGAAAACAGGGAATAGAAATTTATCGCTATGTACTATGTCGCAACTTACATAAATCAAACATGAAAGCATGTACAGCAGACAAATGGATCCGCTTAAATCCTTTAACCGATGATGTTTTTAAATGTATCATGCACGATATAAACAGCAATCCCGAATGGGCAAGAGCACAGATACAACAGAGCGTTACTGTCAACCGCCCAAGTTTTGAAAAAATGCGAACGGATATGGTATCCAAAATATTTAGGGTAAAATCGTTCGACGAATACTTAGCATATATCCAGTCTCATACAGAATACAAAATAATAAATATACAAAAAATCATTAACAGATTAGAATGGGCATTAAAAGCCTATTCTATGGACAGAAAAGACCCAAACGCCGTATCGGTTATGCAGATTTTCGTAAAAAATGTCTATGCCAAACGGACAGGCATAAGAGACACCACAAAATACGACTTTACATACGAAATCGACTGGCAAGCCATTGCTATGAATTTGGATATGCTACATTAAAAATAGTGTAGTCACGAGATATTAGCCCAGAGTGCGATACATCTGATTTGCACAGCAGCAAGGAATGAAGCAGTGTTTTTAGCGTACCTCGTTGCAATGCCTCGCCAGCGTTTTAAATGCAGAAAAGCATGTTCGACTAAACTTTGCCAATTATAAAGGTATTCATCATATTGCCTTTGTTTTATACGGTTCTTTCTTGGCGGAATAACAGGTTCCATACCCTGTTACTTTGCCTGCTGTATAATATCGTCACTATCATACCCCCTGTCTGCCAACAACTTATACCTTCAATCAATCTGCCTGCTTGTGTGCAATCAGCCGTGGTACTGTTCGTAATAAGTATTCGAATCGGCATACCATGTGCATCCACGGACAAATGTACTTTCGTGTTAAGCCCCCTTTTGTGCGGCTCATATCTTGATTACCACCCACAGCACCAGACGCATGAGGATGAACCTTACAGTGGCTGGCGTCTATTATTAACCATTCATATTCAGGGTCTTTAATCAAAATCTCCAATAACCTCTCCCATATGCCCTTATCACGCCAGCGGATAAAACGGCGATGTGTGTTACTCCAATCCCCTAAATCAGGCGGCAAATCACGCCATGGAGCACCCGTTCGCATAATCCAAAACACCGCATTGATAAACAGCCGGTTGTCTTTTGCTATACCACCCCATACCCCTTTGCGACCGGGTAAGTGGGGCTCTAATAATGCCCATGTTCTATTTGATATTGTTCCTTGTGTGGTGAAAGGGAATGAAAAATTTATCTGTAATAAGGAAACAAATAAATTTGAAAAAACTGATGGAACAGCTTACAAAAAATGGTTGATTGAACAAAATAAAAAATCGGGAAATAATCTCAAACAAGTTATAAGGCTTATGAAGTATTTAAGAGATATAAAGAGGAACTTTACTTGCAAGTCTATTTTATTAACCACTTTATTAGGAAATCAGATTAGAAGCAGTGAATCATTTGCTGATTTGCCTACCGCCCTAAAAGAGATATGTAATCGATTAAACACTTATTTGCAAAATCATGGTCAAATGCCCATTATCAAAAACCCCGTTTTGCCAAGTGAAAATTTTAATCGACATTGGGATGAAAAAAATTACGATCATTTTAGAAAAATGTTTGGTTTATATACGGCAAAAATGAATGAATCTTTTGAACTGCAAGACCATAATAAGAGTGTAAAAAAATGGAGAGAGATTTTTGGAGAGAAATTTGGCGAATTACAGGAGGAAAAAAAGAATGAATTTAACAATATTTAATTCGCAACAGGAGCCAACAAGCCATATTGTAGTGATAAATAAAGATATACATTTGCAAATGCCAGATATTGAAAAGGTATTCCCTAATTTATACCTTGATAATGGTGTTATTAAGGGCGAAATTAATGTTTGTGCTGTTTACGATGGCAAAAAATTGATTCATAACCCCCAGAGAAACATCAAAGAAAAATATTACAACACTTTCGTTCAAGACTGTTATAAAATTCAAATCAATTTAAGAAATATGCAAGTCTATGAAACTGGGGGGAGAATAGAAAAGGTAAGTGAAAATCATATTAATCCAGATGGTGATTGCTGTTTAGGATTATTCAAAAATGCTGAAGCCCAAAATATATTAGAATTTATAAAACAATATGTTCTTCCATTTTTTGTTTGGCGTGCATATAAACAAAAATATGACGAAATTCCCCCTTGGGGAGAGTGGTCTCATTGCGATGAAGGAATAAAAGAATTTAAAAATAACTTCAAAAAGATAGGTAGAAATGACATGTGTCCATGTGGCAGCGGAAAAAAATATAAAAAATGTTGCGTTGCCATAATTGAAAAAGGCTCTAAATAGTGTAGTCACGAGGTAAGAAATATGTTATACTATCCTTGATATTAACTTTACAGGGATAGTGATATGACAGCAGCATACAGACGGCACGATATTTCTGATAGAACATGGGCATTATTAGAGCCACACTTACCCGGTCGTAGAGGCACATGGGGCGGTATAGCAAAAGACAACCGGCTGTTTATCAATGTGGTGTTTTGGATTATGCGAACGGGTGCTGCATGGCGTGATTTGCCGCCTGATTTAGGGGATTGGAGTAACACCCATCGCCGTTTTATCCGCTGGCGTGATAAGGGCATATGGGAGAGATTTTTGGAGATTTTGATTAAAGACCCGGATTATGAATGGTTAATAATAGACACCAGCCACTGTAAGGTTCATCCTCATGCGTCTGGTGCTGTGGGTGGTAGCCAAGATATGAACTGCACGAAAGGGGGCTTAACACGAAAATACATTTGTCCGTGGATGCACATGGTATGCCGATCCGAATGCTTATTACGAACGGTACTACGGCTGATTGCACACAAGCAGGCAGATTGATTGAAGGTATAAGTTGTTGGCAGACAGGGGGTATGATAGTGACGATATTATACAGCAGGCAAAACAATAGGGTATGGAGCCTGTTACCCCGCCAAAAAAGAACCGTATAGAACAAAGGGCATATGATGAATATCTTTATAATTGGCGAAGTTTAGTTGAACATGCTTTTTTGCATTTGAAACGCTGGCGAAGCATTGCAACGAGGTACGCTAAAAACACTGCTTCATTCCTCGCTGCTGTACAAATCAGATGTATCGCACTATGGGCTAATATCTCGTGACTACACTATTTGATGCTAAAATGAGAGATTTTTATCAAATTAGCACTTGACAGATAACACAGTTGCCACCACCTAGATGGTTTTATAATGTGTTAAGAAAAAATATTTTTAATTGTATTTACTACTGCAAACAATACTCTAGATCGCACGAAACTTTAATTTGGGCAAGAAAACATAAAAGTGGGACACATACTTTTCATTATGACCACATGCGAAATGGGGCATTTGACGGGGATATACTGAAAAAACCCCATAAACAGATGCGATCCGTATGGGTTATACTGCACACGCCCCCCTCAGAAAAAACACATGGCAAACACCCCACGCAAAAGCCGATAAAATTGTTACACCGCATTATAACCGCCTGCACCCATCAAGAAGATATTATCCTCGACCCCTTTTGTGGTTTTTTGTTTTTACTGATAAAGTACCCCCTTGTATTATCGTGTACGCCAATATGTTACCAGTGTTTTTGCCTTGTACTTTTTATCGCCTGTGACCTTAAATGTGAAAGTTATTTTAACAGCCTTGTCGCCGGCATTTGTATCAGAATCACGATGACCTATGAATACATCGTTACCTAGAGCAATTCTACCTTTTGTAGTTACAGAGTTGTTACCTTCACCTAATGATTGCGAAAGCACCGCTGTTCATGTTTGATGACATGATGCACTAAATCCATACCTTACGCAATATTGCAGCCTTATAAGTGCTGACGATTTACATGTAGAACATATTATGTTGATTTTCTTATATTTTTATAGTTGACACACAGAATATTCTATGATTGAATACACTGAGGTGTTTGGCTTTGTCGAGATGACTTTAAATATGGGGAGTGTGGTCAAAGTTTCATCAAGGTTCTTGTAGGATCTTGGTGGCGGTGGTTTTGTTCATACAAATAAAAATATCCATAAATGGAAAAGGTAAAAAGAAATTATGAAATTTAACGAATGTGATGGTCGGGACTTGGGTGGAGAACGAGACTTTAATACAAGGTACATTAGATCTGATAGCTATCTAGCCCCTGTGCCTAACCTTAAATCACGGTTCCAGTCTTTTTCTGCTGGTGCATCAGGCATCCAGTTGTACATGTTTCAAACAGGTACACTGCGAACTAAAACCAAATACATTAAAATGAACCAGGGTGAAAGTGATTTCGAAATCCCAGTTCCTTGGTTTCTTATAAAACACCCCAAAGGCAATGTGGTCATAGATGGCGGCAATGCTGTTGAAGTTGCTGTAGACAAGCGAGGTCACTGGGGGGCAGTCGTCGATGCCTATAACCCCGTTATGGATGTCAAGGACAACTGCGTAGAGCAATGTAAGCTCGTAGGCGTTGAACCCGAAGATGTGAGGTATGTGCTTCAATCGCATCTCCATCTCGATCACACGGGTGCGATAGGGCACTTCCCCAATGCACAACACATTGTTCAAAGAATAGAGTATGAGTACGCCTTTAACCCTGACTGGTTTTCTGAGGGTGCCTATATCAGAATGGACTTTGATCGACCTGGATTGGATTGGAAGTTTCTTGGCGGTGAGTATACTGATAACTACGATCTGTTTGGTGATGGTACGATCAGAATGATTTTTACGCCGGGACACTCGCCCGGTCATCAATCTTTCCTTATCACCTTGCCAAATACGGGACCGATGTTGCTCACAATTGATGCCGCATACACTTTGGATCACTGGAATAATAAGGCGTTGCCTGGACTGGTGTGTTCATCCGTCGATGCTGCACGCTCGGTCGCTAAACTTCAAAAAATTGCTGAGGACACTGGGGCCATCGTGGTTACAGGTCATGACCCAGATCACTGGGATACATTCCAGAAGGCACCCAGTGCTTTCTATGACTAGGAGCAAAGGGCTGGTGGTAAAAAACAAAATTTTCTGCTGTAAAATGTATTGCACTGATTTTTTTGTATTTTTATAGTTGACACGCAAAGTGTTTTGTGATTACTCTTGTAGGGTAACTAACTTGACTTAAAATATTATAGGGAGAAAATAACCAATGAGTTTTGTAAAAAAATTATCCACAATTGGCGTGTGCCTTGTGCTTTCTTTCACTGGTGCTGTGGCGGCAGGTTTAGGTGATATCGATCAGTCCGTTCGTGAACGCCTTTACAATCCCGAAATGATCGACCCGGCTCAACCGATTGGTTCGAGCATTTACAAGGATTTTGTTGCAAAAAATCCACCGCCTTGGAAAATCGGCTATGCAAGTTCTTATGCGGGCAATACTTGGCGGGCAAATGCTATGTCCCAGCTGCAAGATGAAATCATTCCGAAGTGGAAACAACTTGGTCTTATTTCTGAAGTGATTGTCACTCAGTCCAACTTAAGAGATGCAACGCAAATTCAGCAAATGCGTCAACTTGTGGATCAGGGTGTCGATGCGATTATCGTTTGCTGTTCCAATCCGACAGCACTTAATCAGACAGTCAAATATGCTTATGAAAGAGGCGTGCCGACATTCTCTTTGACTGGCTATCTAACCTCAGAATACGCCGTCAACTCATCCGTCAACTACCAATTGGCTGGCTTTGAAATTGGTAAATGGATGGCAAATGAGCTTGGTGGTAAAGGCAATGTTCTTGTTGTCGAAGGTATCCCGGGTACATCAGCATCCGACAGCCAAGATCGAGGTGTGAAAGCCGGGCTTGCAACAGCAAAAAATATCAAGATTGTTGGTTCCATCGCTGGTATGTGGACCGATCAGGTTGCACAGGGAGAAGTGCAGAGGTGGTTGTCGACTTATCCAGGCAAGCTCGATGGTGTCGTCGTTCAGTCGGCTGCAGAAATGGGTGTTCTTCGTGCCCTTGCACAATCAGGTCGCAGTGATGTTCCGGTTGCTATCGGTGGCGAGCTTGGTGCTTTATGCTACTGGCGTAAAAACCCAGATTATATCTCCAGTGCGATTCAGACATGGCCTCCGCAAGATGAGATGGAACTTATTTGGGACATCATGATGCGGACTCTGCAAGGTCAAGGTCCAAAGGTTCAATCCATCATGGTTGATCCAGTTACAGTCACATACAATGACCTAAAAGAGGTTATGAGTGAAGACTGTGATCCAAACAGCCCGGATTGGCTTGCAGTCGGCAAAGACCGTTGGGGGAGTTCTGCTTTCCTTGATGGGTTCTTCTACAGACCGGCGGATCCAGCTAAGTTCAAAAAGTAATCGAATAGAGAATGCGAGTCACTTTATGGGTGACTCGCACTCCAAAAAAAGGATGAAACCCTTGTCACAGTCATCTACATCTCAATCACCAATGACGGTGCCTCAGGAAACTATTTCTGTGGTGGATGTTTATAAGTTCTTCGGATCGACACGGGCACTTAACGGTTGTAGTTTCTCTGCTCGATCCGGAGAAATTCATGCAATCGTTGGCGGGAATGGCTGTGGTAAAAGCACAATGGCTAAGATTGTCTCAGGCGTTCTGCCTGTGGACAAGGGTCAAGTGTCTATTCTCGGGGAAACGCCAACCACGCCTGCTGAATCTCGTGCACTTGGCATTTCAACAGTCTATCAAGAAGTTCTCGTTGCTGACGAAAGCAGTGTTGTCGATAACCTGTTTATGGGAACAGATGCCCTGTTTTCAAAGACTCTACCGTTTAATGAAAAAGTTAAACAGACAGCTAAGATGATGCGTGAACTCACAGGGGAAGAGATCGATCCTCACGCTGTTGTCGGAACACTTCCGTTGGGCACTAAGCAATGGATTACGATTGGTCGTGGCTTGTTACAGACCCCAAAAATTCTAATTCTAGATGAATCGTCTGCAGCACTGGATTTTGATAGTACAGAGAGATTGTTCGCCAAAATGCGAGAGCTACGGGATAGCGGAACCACTGTTCTGATTGTGACGCACCGCATTGCGGAACTCATTCGAATTTCAGATCGTGCTACGGTTCTCAGAGATGGCAAGCAAATGGGTGTTCTTGAAAAAAAAGATATTACCAAAAAAAACCTGCTTGCAATGATGACTGGTGACGATCAGGCTGGGGAAAATGTCGAACACAAAGCACTCAAGTCTACAGATGATATTACTGTCATGAAAGCAAACGGCATTCGTGTTTGGTCCGCCGCCGAAGACATCAATTTTGAACTCAAAAAAGGTGAAGTTGTCGGCATTGCAGGGTTAGACGGTCAGGGGCAAGATGCGTTTGTCAAAGTTCTGGCAGGTGTTCAACAAGCCAAACAAGGTTCGGTATTCTCAGCAGATCAAAATGGACAGTTCCACCCCATCCAATCACTCAGTGATGCGATCGCCACCAAGATTGCATATGTGTCTGGTGATCGAAACAAAGAGGGAATTTTTCACTCTCTGGGTATATTTGAAAATATGGTTATGCCACTTTATCGCACCAAAAAGCGGGGGGGTTTTCTGGGATTCATCGATTGGACAAGCCTCAAGTCTATCTTTGCAAGAGAAGCCGAGAACCTTCTTATTAAATTCGGCTTGCCAGACGACAAGATTACATCCCTATCCGGAGGCAACCAACAGAAAGTTCTTATCGGTCGTGGCTTTGCCATGCGACCGAACATCATCGTCTTAAATGATCCGGCACGAGGCATTGATGTTGGAGCAAAAAAGGAACTCTACAAGCACCTCCGCACATTTGCAGAGACTGGAAAGTCGGTGGTTTATCTATCTTCCGAACTAGAAGAGTTCATCGGGTTTGCAACACGCATCATAGTGTTCCGTAATGGCAGCCCGTTTGACGCCTTTGAAGGGAATCGTATAAACCCCAAAAGTATTCTGGAAGCCATGTTCGGACAAACCGATCGTCAGGGTATTTTGGGTAGCAATATGAAGAGTGTTGTAACATGACAGATGTAGCTATTCAAGATAAAGATTTTAACGAGGTAAATGTGAAAGTAGGTAGTGGTACCACACCTTATTTGTTGATGCCAATCACGGTGCTTTTTCTGCTTATCATCATCGCCGTTATCCGATCACCATCGCTAATGAGTAGTTCTGGTATTGGTGCGGCAATTATTGTATCTGCACCGCTGATTTTAGCTACTTATGCCTTAATGACAACCGTCACAGCGGGTCGAGGGACTATTGATTTGGCAATTGGTCCCCTTATCGGGTTTATAAATGTGTCGGTTATTCAGCTCATAGCCGCAGGTGTGATTGGATCGCCAATCTCAGTGTTTCTGCTTGCAATTGGGCTTGGTATCGCATACCAACTTATTATGGCGGCGATCGTTATTTATGTGCGTGTGCAACCGATTATCGTCTCCTTGAGCGGTTTTCTCGCCCTTTCTGGAATCAATCTTGTCATTCTGCCGCGTCCCGGTGGTATGGCACCGGAATGGATGTTTAGCTGGGGGGCGGGAACCAGCATTGTATCGCCTGTTCTGATTATTGTCGTGTTGGCTACACTTGCATGGTTGCTGTTCACACAGACCGCATTTTACACGCACTTAAGACTCATGGGATCAGATGAACGAGCCGCCTATACAAGCGGTGTACCCATCACAATTGTACGGTTTGGGGCACATGCCATAGCGGGTGTTTTCGTTGGACTGTCGGCCATCACTTACACAGCATTAATTAGCTCTGGAGATCCAAGTCAAGGTACAACATATACACTTATCGCCGTAACAGCATTGGTTTTGGGCGGAACCTCTCTCGCCGGTGGACGAGGAACAGTTATGGGGTCGTTATTCGGTGCGGTTAATCTCTATCTGATCACATATGTCCTTGCGACTTTTAACTTTGGTGCTGTGCAAAGTTTTGTGACCGATCTTGCTTACGGAGCCATTCTTGTCATCTCGTTACTTTTGACAACAGTTCTACCTTTTATCCAAAGGCACATTCGCAACTTTTCGCCTCTGCTTTATTTTGTTGCCTTGTCTGTTATTGTTTTCGGAGTAATCCTGCACACAACTTTTGACTATACGGCACTCACTGTGGTGGCTGAGGGCACACAGCAAGCAATGCCAATAGCAAGCTTCGTTGGTCCACTTGAGGTCACAGTTGTCGACGAAAGCCAGCGTGCATTTTCAAACTCAGTATTGCCTTTGATCTATGCAGCTGTGCTAATTATAGTCGTTCCCATAATATTCAGAGTCATCGTTTCAACCTTAGACTTCAAAAGTGTAAACCCGCTTGTTATAATTGTTGTCGCAGCATTAATATTGTTGCTGGCGTTTTTTGCCACCCAGCATCCTAACCTGCTTGGAAATTCTGTATAGGAGATGTCAAATTGCACACATTTACACATCGTCCAAATTCTTTGCTGGTCAGATTGATTGGTATTGTCATCGCAGTTGGTATTACTGCTCTTGGTGTCATCGTTGGGCTTGTTCAGGGGCAACCTATCCAGCAAGTTATTTTATTTGCGGTTGCGACACTTGCCGGATCAGCGTGGGTGTGGCAGTTTTTTGTTAATCAGTTTGACAAGTCTGCTGAGGACTCAGACGACTTCGAACACCCAAGAGAGCTCTACAAAGCATGGTTGAAATACCGTTTAGGCGTTGCGGGATTCCTTGCCCTTGCCCTTGCTTTCCTTATTCTCTCGCTGACCATCGAGAGTTTTTTCAATATTTGGAATGTGATCTCTGCAATTATTTTGCTAACGATTATTGTCCTAACCGTGACGGTCGGCAAATTTGTTGCCGAAAACAAAAGTGCGTTTATCGGCATCATGGTTCTTATCGGTCTTTTTACAGTTGGAGCTATGAACATCGAAGGCTTTTCGTCCAGCAACAACATTAAATCGATGTTGCTCTTCGCATCCTTTTTGGGACTGGCCTGTATCGGGCAAACTCTAGTCTCTCTAGTTGGGGGGCTTGATCTCTCTATTCCATTCGTCATCGGTTCAGCCAATGTCGGCATGCTGTATTTGATCAGTCTTGGAGTTTCACCGTGGCTTGCTCTTCTTGTTACGCTTTTAATGGGGGTCATTATTGGGCTCATTAATGGATTTTTGAGTTACCGGTTACAAGGTCAGGCCTTGATTATGACCCTTGGGACGGGCTTTGCGGTGTCAGGTGGGATTCAGATCATCACCTCAATCGGTACCGCCTATAGCGGTAATGTATTTGCCACTGTACCTAGCTGGTTGAGCAACCTTGCCGCTCTCAATGGCTCTTTCTTCGGGATAGCGATTCCTCCGGTTATCATAATTTGGCTGGTCATCGCTGTTATCCTTATTGTGGGCATGAGAAACACTGTTTATGGTCGCTATCTTTACGCACTCGGCGTAAATCGCACATCCGCAAGTCGGATTTCTATTTCAGAACGGCTGTATTGGGTTGGTGTTTATACGCTTAGTGGCTTTTTCTCTGCTCTTACCGGCATACTGTTACTGGGGTGGAGTGGCGGTGGATTCATCGGTGTCGGGGATAGCTATCTATTCATGACGCTTGCAGCCGTGGTCGTAGGTGGAACATCTCTGTTAGGCGGGGTTGGAGGATACGGGTTCACCGTAATTGGGGTTCTTGTTCTTCAAGTTCTGACCTCTTTCTTGGTCGGTATCGGTCTTAATCATGAATGGCAACAATTTATATTCGGGCTTTTGATACTGCCGATGGTCGCACTTTATGCCCGTTCGCCGCACATTCGAACGCAAATTTAGGAGGTGAACAGATTATGAAAAAACAAAAATCAAGTACCGATTGGGGGCTAAAATGACGGATCAGATAATGCAAACAATGGATTTAGCAGGTGCAAGCTATTCTGCTGCTTTACTGGGAATGGCAGCTACGGCGGTGCTGTTGCTTATGGGTTCTGCTTGGGTTCAGGATAGCTACAAACTATCCGTAACCTTATGCGGTCTTGCCGCTTTAATCGGCGTATTTACGCTCTTTGAATCGAGGGCAGTTTGGTTGTCGGCATATCAAGTTCCTCTCGTTTACCACCATGTTGGTTGGATTATATCCATGCCCTTACAAATTGTCGCACTCTATTTCTTTGCGAAATCGGTGGGATCTGTTTCGCCAGCACTTTTCTGGCGTCTGTTGATCGTATCCGTTCTCATGGTGCTGTTCCGTTATCTTGGTGAAGCTGGATTTGTGCATGCGACACTTGCTTTTCTCATCGGGATGATTTTTTGGTTATATATTCTCGGAGAACTCTTTTTCGGGCAGATGGACGATACTGTTACAAGGAGCCTCAAGCCACCGGTTATCAGAGGCTATTTCTGGCTTCGGCTTATCGTGACAATCGGTTGGGCAATCTATCCGCTTGCTAACTTTATTATTAGCTTTAGCGAATATGTTGATGCCGGTGGGTTGAGCGTCGCCTACAACTTGACTGAATTTTTAAACCGTATGGTATTCGGATTCATCATTCTTACATCAGCCGTTTTGGCAACGAAAGGAGCAACAGATGATAAATAACCCATTCTTTTGCTTATTGTCAAAACAAACACAAATGAAATCTTCAACTAGGGAGTTATCACAATGACAGGTGCCAACATCATTGCAATTATAATCCTAGCGGTAATCGTTATTGCGGTTTTCGCTTACCTTCTCCACTGGCTTTATCGCCATTCAACTAAAGATGTGTCCTTTGTGCGGACAGGCTTCATGGGCGAAAAGATTGTCATGGGTGGCGGTGCCTTAGTTCTGCCGATTGTTCATGACCTTACAGAAGTCAATATGAACACGCTTCGTCTCGAAGTCATCAGAGCACGCGAGAAATCCCTTATTACCAAGGACAGAATGCGGATCGAACTCGAAGTAGAGTTCCATGTTCGTGTGATTCCAACGATTGATGCGGTTGCCACCGCTGCCCGAACATTGGGTAACCGAACCATGAAACCCGAAAGCCTCAGGGATCTTATTGAAGGGCGTTTCGTCGATGCTATGGGGGGTGTCGCTGCATCTATGCACATGGAGACCATTCACGAAAATCGCTCTGAGTTTATCGAAAAAATTCGCAATGAAGTGGTTGACAGCCTGACGCTAAACGGTCTCGAATTGGAAACCGTTTCACTTACCACATTGGATCAAGCCGACATATCCTTGTTCAATCCATCTAACGCATTTGATGCTGAGGGTCTGACGCACCTTACGGAAGAGATCGAAAAACGCAAGAAAAAGCGCAACGATATTGAGCAAGACACGATGATTGCCATCAAAAAGAAGAATCTTGAGACCGAAAAAATGGCATTAAATATCGAGCGTGAAAGTGAATATGCTAAACTTGCCGAAGACAGCGAAGTTGCCATCCGCCGTGCCGAGCAAAAGGCTGAGGTTGAATTCATGAATGCGGTCAAAGAACGAGAAATCGAAATCGCACGAATCAAGGAACACGAAACCGTTGAAGCCAGTCGTATTCAGATGGAGCAATCGCTTAAATCTATTGAAATTGAACGCCAGAAAGCTCTGGCAATAGAACAACAACAACGCGAAATTGCGATTTCGGAAAAGTCCAAACAACGCTCACTTGTGCAATCTGAAGCCGAAAAGGCACGGGCAGCTATGCTCGAGGAGACCGAAAAGGCACAAACCGTTCGTGACATTGAAATTGCCAATCGCAGAAAAGCAATTGAGCTTATCGCAGCAAGTCAGGAGGCTGAGCGTAAAGCGATTTTTATCAAGCAAAGTGCCAATGCTGAGAAGGCGGCGGCCAAAGACCTTGCGGATGCGGATGCGATTACAGTGAAAGCCCTTAAAGAGCGTCTGGTGGTTGAAGCAGAGGGTAAGCGTGCTCTTAACGAAGCTGAAAACCTACGGACAGATGCAAGCCGTAAATCCGCATTACACCAGAAATTGGTTGAAAACCTTCCCGAAATTATTCGGGAAAGTGTCAAGCCTGTCGCAAACATCGATGAAATCAAAATTGTTCATGTGGAGGGGCTGCCGGGGCTTGCAAGTGGTGATAAGGCAAGTGGTGCTAAAGATGGTGCAGAAGTGAGTGGCAACGCACAGGCGTCGGGTGGCGGTAATTTAGCCGATCAGGCTGTGAACTCCGCCCTGCGTTATAGGTCGCAAGCACCGTTCGTGGACTCTTTGCTCGGTGAAATAGGAATGAGTGCTGGGGACGCACACAGGATTAAGGGACTTCAGGATTTGTCCAAGATTGTGTACAGCGAAGCCGAGAACTTGGATGAAACAGGTGAGGACAAGAAAACCACCAGCTCCAAGAAAAACGCACCAAAAACGAAAAGCTAACCATCGTGTCAGACGGCAGTTTTGTGGATCGTCGTCTCAACCAATTGCATCTCATAGGAGGTTTTTATGAGTCGTACAGCTAAAATAGAATGGGGGGTTTTTGTCGTCAGCAACTGGACTGTTTGTGGTTTGTTGGGGTTGGGCTTTCTGCTTGAAGGCGGTGCTAGAGAGAACTTTCTTATTGGAATTTTCGGCATTGTTGCCATCACAGCTGGATTTGTCGCACATCTGATCGCAAACCATGTATTTCAAAAGGGTTTCACTAAAGGTGAGGCTGCTCTCGGTCTTGGTATCTATGCGTTTGCGGCTATCGTCTTCATTCTGGTCAGCATGTTGGTTGAATTGTCGCAGACCGCTGTTGTCTTGGGCATTGGAACTTTGTGTTTTATTGCCATTGGCTTCATTACCTTTTTGTGCATGTGCTTCGGCGTACGAGGGGCTTTCAAAAAGTTTGACGCTGCATCACAAACATTGTCAGGGTATGACAAATGAACCTATTCGATTCCGTTCAGTGGTTGCTTCTTCTTTCGTTGCTCTTTGTAATGCTGGCGTTGGTTTTGACCCGCTTGGCTTATCTTAACAATGCTTCGGATTGCAGTTTTTTCAATGCAGGTCGATCCTTTGCACCTTGGATGACGGCACTTCTTCTCGCAGGCGTTTCGGTGTCGGGGTGGATTGTTTTGGGCTTTCCTCAGGCGATTGCAGATCAAGGATTTGGATTTTCAGTGCTGGCACTGGCTGGAATTGTTGTTCCAATTACAGGCGTTCTCTTTTTCAAACCACAATGGGCGATTGGTCATCGGTATAACTTCACCAGCCAAGGAAATATGCTTAACGGCTACTATGGGGGAAACGCAATCGGGGTTTTTTCGGCATTGATTGCTGTCCTGATGGCGGTTGGTTTTGCCGGAATACAATTATATGCTTTAGCACATTTATTCGCTCAGATTTCCGGCAATGATGCACTTTTTAACCTCTATTTGTGGGGTATTGTATCTTTGGTAGGTCTCTACCTCATTATCGGTGGAATAAGAGCCGCAGGATATATTGGCGTCCTTCAATCCACTCTGATTGCACTTTCGATCACCACACTGGGGGTGTTTGTTCTGGTTTTCCACGGTGGGTTGGTTGCCATTGGAGAGCACTTGGCCACCCTTGCTCAAAATCCAGAAATAATAAGCAAAGGTCTTTTTCAGATTGCTGGGGTTATTCAGTTCACCTCCGGTCACGGGATAGACACACCAATCGGCAGTCAATGGACAACTGTCATGGTGTTCAGTTCCGCCTTGTCACTGATGGGACTTCAGGCAAGTCCAATGAGTACCCAACTTGTGCTTTCAACATGCAGTCCCAAGGGGTTGGCAGCAGGGCAGACTTGGGTTCTTGCGGGTTTCTTTGGGGCACTTATCATATTCTTTATCGTTTTGACAGGAGCTGTCGGTATCGGACAGGAAGGAGGTCTGTTGGTGCAGCTCCTCAGTGAAGTTGCGACAAATTCCCCTTGGTTTATGGCCATTATTGCTTTGGGAATGTTGGCATCGGTTCAACTCATCATGGGACTGAGCGTTATCACCGCTGCACACATTGTGGTTAATGATGTCTATAAGCCCTATTTCCACAGGGGCATCGACATTCAACATCAATTAACTCTGACTCGTGTTGTCATCGCAATCATCTTGATAATAGCTGCACTTTTGGCACTTCTTGAACCCTTTGTGCTCTCGGCTTTGAGTGCCATTGCCCTTCCGATGGCATTGCAATTGTGGCCTGCGTTGCTTGGACTTTGCTGGTTCCGGTTTATTACCCGACAAGCTGTCCTTGCTGGGATGATATTTGGTTTGGTTGCTGTGGTTACCACAGACACAGTGGGCATCAGTATTTTGTCGTTCTTGGGGCTGGATCTGCCATGGGGGCGTTGGTCATGGACAATCCATTCTGCAGGCTGGGGAATTTTTTTCAATGGTTTGACCGTCATTGTTATTTCTGCAATCACTCAGGGCAGAGGACATTCGTCGAGTGCAGCCGACATTCAAAATTTTCTGCGAAACTATATGAAACCTCGCTACAACAGCCGCACTTTGCGTCCTGTTGCTTGGTCAGCTGTTCTCGCATGGGTTTTCCTTGCCATTGGTCCCGGTGCAGTTCTTGGTAACTTTGCATTCGGGTCGCACACTGATGGCTATGACGCATGGATTGTTGGGCTTCCATCAGTTTGGGCATGGAGCATTCTCTTCTGGGTCTTGGGTGTGTTTCTGATTTGGTTTCTTGCCTACAAAATGGAGCTGACATCGAACGCAGATCGTGAAGTTATTGCACTCGATCCGCCCTATCTGATTCCCCCCAGAGATAGGTCTATGCAAAAAAACGAAGTACTCCGGTTTGCTTGGTTCCTCACGGCATCAGCAGCAATTGTAACAATAACCGTATGGATATTCGGGTAAAAACCGAAAAGAAAGGCTAATATGAACACATTTACATTCAATACATCTGCCAGTATCCGATTTGGAAATGGTTTGATTTCTGAACTTGGCAATATGGTCAAAGCGAGCATTGGAATGCGTATTTTGCTCGTGACTGATCCGGGAATAATGGTCACTGGAATTGTCGATAAAGCACTATTGTCGCTCAAAGACGCTGGCGTGGATGTCTGTCTTTTTCAAGATGTTGAGGCGGATCCACCGGAAAAAGTCATTTTGTCTTGTACCGAAGTTGCGGTTGATCATGGCTCGCAAGGGGTTATCGGACTTGGTGGTGGTTCATCGCTGGATGTTGCAAAACTGACCGCATTGTTGGCACCCGGTAAAGAAAGCTTAAAAGATGTTTATGGTGTTGGCAATGCTAAGGGTCCCCGTCTGCCATTGATTCTTGTTCCGACCACATCTGGGACAGGATCGGAGGTTACACCTATATCCATCGTAACCACCGGTACCAATGAAAAAATGGGCGTGGTTTCGCCTGTCATTATTCCTGACATAGCCTTATTGGATCCCGAACTTACCCTTGGATTGCCCCCACATATCACAGCAGCAACCGGCATTGATGCTATGGTGCATGCAATTGAGGCTTATACCTCAGCAAGTGCGAACAATAATCCGATTTCACGAATGTTGGTCGAAAAAGCACTCCAGCTGATGGGGGCATCGCTGTTGTCGGCGGTAAAAGATGGAACAAACATCGAAACCCGTGCCAATATGTTACTGGGTTCCATGATGGCTGGACAGGCCTTTTCGAATGCACCCGTTGCTGCGGTGCATGCACTGGCATATCCTTTGGGTGGTCATTTTCATATCCCTCATGGTCTATCTAATGCACTTGTGCTACCTCATGTGCTCCGTTTTAATGCAGAAACAAATCCTGAGGCTTATGCGGCAATCGCACCATTCGCTTTTCCAGAGTTAGCGGAGGTAGATGAACAAGGTCGTGCATTTGCTTTTTGTGACGCTCTGCAAAAACTCTCTGAATACTGTGAGCTTCAGCAGTCTCTGCGAGAGATGAATATCCCGGAAGATGTACTCCCGAAACTCGCCGATGATGCGATGCACCAAACCCGCTTACTTGTGAACAATCCCAGAGAAGTCACGCATGATGATGCTTTGGCTATCTATCGTGCGGCATATTAAACAAGACAACAATAGATTAGAAATACAATAACGGCTACTACACCTTTGGCGGGTATGTTATCCGATAAAACTTTACGAGACCGTATCAGATACCTGACCTGTGATAGTATGGATAAATTATTTACAAAGATCCGAATAAGTTGGTATAAACAAGAGCGGCTGATTGAGCATTTTGTTGCTGGAGCGACTGCCCACTGTGCTGGTGAATGGATAGGTGTCAATCACAAAACATCTGCATACTATTTTCATCATTTAAAAGAAATAATATGTTATGAGACCTCTGCATAAGTAAGATGTACAATTATCTAAGAGTTTGTATCATGATTTATATTTTCGTGAGTTTTGCCATTTATAGTGGGACGGTGCAGTCCCTGACGATGGTACAATAGGCAGATTTCGTCAACGGATAGTAGAGCATGATTTATGAGAGGTACTTAAACTTCGCCAAAACCGCTCTATATATACATTATCTCGCCCCCTAATCCCAGTCGCTCGGAGGCTTGTAATAAAAATCCCGTTCCACTGTCACCTTGCCAATCTTGGCATGTGGCATGTATATTTCTGCAGCTGATTGCACACAAGCAGGCAGATTGATTGAAGGTATAGTTGGCAGACAGGGGTTATGATAGTGACGATATTATACAGCAAGTAAAACAACAGGGGATGAAACCTGTTATCCCCTCAAAAAAGAATCGCATAGACCTAAGGGAAAATGACGAACACCTCTGCAATTGGCGGTGTTGGTAGAAAATGCGTTCCTGCAATTAAAACGATGGCGGGGCATTGCAACAAGATACGCTAAAAACACCGCCTCATTCCTTTCAGCAGTACAAATCAGATGTATCGCACTATGGGCTAATATCTCGTGACTACACTATTTAGGATTCAGCAATACAATCTCTTGTTAAGATGAACTCCACATCAAAAAGGTAACGATGCATATTATTATGATTGTGCCTAATATTTCGGGCACATAACTGGAATGATCCATATCCGTACCGTATCGTTTTATATCATCTTTGTTATCGTGTTCCATGTTGTTAATTTCCTAATGTTTGTGGCAACCATAGTGCAATTTGTGGGTACATAAGCACCAGTGTTAAACCAATAACTTGCAACCCAATAAATGGCAGTACTGCCCTGAATATGTGCTGTAATTCAATACCCTTAGGTGCCACACTCTTCAAAAAGAAACATGCGGGACCAAATGGGGGGGACAGATAATAAATTTGAATATTCATGGCAAATAAAATACCAAACCAAATTGGATCATACCCCAATGATGCCACTACTGGTGTGAAAATAGGTACAGTGATAAAGATAATAGCAATCCATTCCATGAAGGTACCTAATACCATGACAATTAACATCATTACAATAATGATGCCGATTGGGGGAATATTTAAGTTTTTTAACGAATCGCCCAAAAATTCTGATCCACCGATGATGTTATAAATACCGACCAAGCTAACCGCACCAAGCACCAACCAAATAATTGAACCGACAGTAACAACAGTTTTATTCATTGCTTCACGAAGCATGGTGTATTTTAATGTTCCCAAGTATTTTGCAATACCAATAGCCCCTAAACAGCCGATGGCTGCGGCTTCGGTAACGGTTGCAATACCGCTGTAAATGCTCCCTAACACTCCGCCAATCAATAAAATAGGCAAAATGGCACCATTTAAATACTTGACCCTTTTGTACAGGGGCATAGATGTCTCTGGAATATCATATATGGGAGCTATGCTAGGGTTAATTTTTGCACGGATGACAATATAAAGCATGTACAAAGAAGCCAACAATAACCCAGGACCGATACCTGCGGTAAATAAATCAGAAATCGATACCTGTGCGGTCATACCATAAATAATCAGTACGATGGATGGGGGAATCAGCGTTGCCAATGCCCCTGCGGCACATATAATACCAATAGCTAAGTTTTTGTTGTATCCAAGTTTTAACATCTGTGGCAGGGCAATCAATCCCAACATCACAATTTCGCCCCCCATGATACCACTCATAGCTGCCAAAATTACCGATACAACGCATGTTTGCACCCCCACAGAACCATGAAATTTACCGCCCAATATTGCCATAGATTTAAACAAAGATTCGGCGACACCTGAGCGTTCCAATACATTTGCCATAAATACAAAAAATGGCACCGCAATTATGTCATACTTATATAGTACGGCCTCCACATTAGAAGATACTAGGAACAGTCCAGAGCCCCCAAAATACGACAGAGAGGTTACCACAGATATGGTAAGGGTGGCAATACCCAATGGCACGCCAATTGCCATAAGAACCAACAGCCCTGCAACAATCAATAAAGTTACAATTTCAATACCCATACTTAGCCCCCAGTTGTATTATTTTTATCGGTTGTAAACCATTCAATTATATTTGCCAGTATTTGCAACACATATAAGATGCTCCCAACAAACAGCATAAGTTTCAGGAATGTGGGGGATGCAGGGTTAAACGCACTGCCCGATCGTTCCATTATACTGATTGAGTCCATTGTGGGAGTATACATGGCAATCGCCAAACTGCCCACGGCAAACATGGCAATAATCATTTGCAATAACAAACATATATTCCAAGTGCGTTTTTTGACGATAATTTCTAAGACGGTAATCGCAATATGTCGGCGTTGTTGGGTTACAAATCCAACGGACAACACCCATGCGGTACCGCATAATACCATCACTGTTTCAAATGCCCATTCAGATGGCATGTTCAGGGCATATCGTCTGAATACTTCTATGGCGGCAATGACAATACATGCGTAATACAGCATGATACACGACCGCCCCAAAGATACACTAAATATATCCATGGATTTTTTAAATGTATGGATAACTTTCATACTTTATTCTCTCTTATAATATAATGCTTCACACCTGTTGGGGAGTATTTTTATATCAAGACTGCCCCTTTGGCTGATGTATATAGCTGTGTACCAGTATATTTTTTATACCAAGGTATTTACATTGAAATTGTTATATATGTAATATTGGCAAAAAAGAAACCTGTCACATACTATCAATATATGAAAGGTTCCTTTTTTACCACATTATCCTTGCCTTAATTTAACAGGTTGTTTGCTTTCATGTATGCAATGTGTGCGTCCATGATTTCTTTTGCCAAGTCGTTTTTGCCGGCAAATTCAGCCCATGCTTCTTTGGCAACAGCCCGTAATTTATCCCGTTCTGCTTGTGGCCAATCGATAACTGTCATCGTTGGGTCTTTTTTGTCTCGCTCGACTAAGACTTGGTCGCGTTCATCAATTTTAACCGCTAGATCGCTAATAGATTCGTACGCCCAATCCCGCAAGATTTTCTTGTCTCCATCCGATAGGGAGTTCCACTTTTTAGTATTCATAGTAAATACCAGTGCAGGCATAGAGTGAATACCTGGGTACAGTGGGTAACGGGCAACTTTGTTAAACCCAAGGGCATCGTTGTTGGTGTATGCGGACGCATCAGATGCATCAATGACACCTTTTTCTAAGGATGTGTATACCTCAGAATATGCAATGTTCACAGGGTTTGCACCGATTTTCTTAAAGGTCAATGCCACCATACCTTCTGGGGCACGGATTTTTAAACCTTTCATATCATCAACACCATATAAGGGTTTTGCCGATACCAATGCTTCGCGTTGATATGGGGCACATGCAACAACAGTTACCTTGCCATTTGTAATCGTATCATAAGCTTTTTGTGCCAATTGTTGTCCGCCACCATTTTGGCAGAAATCACGCATTTGGGCAACGGTATCATATCCACCGATTAAATCCCCCAATAACGCAAATGCAGGGTTTTTACCGGAAAAGTACGACATTGCAGTCCATCCTTCGCCATCTAGAATCCCTCCGGCAACCGCCTTGGGCGTATCTTTGTGCGGTACAACAGACTTATTTGGTAAATACACCAATTCCACACGACCGTCTGTGCGTTGTTTCAGTACATCGTACCAGTTTTCCAACAGGTATGTACCTGCATAATCACCGGCTAAAAATGACCCTTGCACACGAAACTTTTCTGCTTGGGCGGCACTGAATGCTACGACAGCAGAAGATACTACTAGTAAACTCTTCAAAATTCTTTTCATCTAAATTTATCCTTTTTATATTTAATTTGGGTTATAGAATTATCTCTCTAAAAATAACATAAAAATTCACATTATTTGAAGCAAGTTAACAATCAAAAAACACTTTGTCAATAGGGTAAATCATAAAAACATAAAAAATGCAGGAATATTCACATATATTGCATAAAAATAGGTTTTTTTATTCCTTTTATGAGGGGAATATACATAAAATATATTTAGATTCTCTATCTTTACAACTATTTTACAATATGCTATGATATTGAATAAAATTTAATATATATATATACTAGGAGAGAACATAAAAATGCATTCAAATAGGAGTTTTATACATGCAGTTTCTGCTGTTGTAGGGCGAAAAAATATTTTGACTAAGCCTGTAGATATTTTACCACACAGTACAGGGTGGCGGTTCGGTGGGGGATCTGCCCAACCCACCCCCGCCCGTTTTAATGCGAATCCTAATTATTTATATGAAACCAGTGGATCTGCGGGTAAATTATCTGTGTTTGCCATACGATTAGACACTTTTCCCGCCCCAAAACAAAAACAGTTGTTTTATCTAGCAACCAACACCCCGAACCACTTGAATAAAATCCGTAGACATATGCTAGGCGAATTTGATAATTTGCCTATTATTGCTGAATATTTAAATGAGGCAGCATATGTAAAATCCCGTGATTATGCACGGGATGTGTATGCTATTTTACAAATATTTGGTCCTAGGTACATGCCCCAATTTTTCCGTATTAAACGCAAAACGGATGCATATTTTAAAAAGGTTAAAATATTTGGCAACGCTCCATTAGATAAATTTTTACAATTCATATCCAAGCCGTGTAAGATATTTTACCCCAAGCGGTTATTGCAGATGGGGAAAAAATACAAGCATCACTTGTTTATCGAAATGTCTGATGTAGGCATAGGCGAAGCACAACAATATTTTGATGATTTTGTGCAACAGCACACGGATATCAGCTATATCGCCTGTACAGAACGGGAGCATAAGGCGGTTGTGTATTTCCGTTTTGCCACCGGTAATGGGTTGGTGCGATTTGAAACCATGCAACAAAACAAAAATTTAAAGGTTTTGGCATTTGATGTGGCATATCCCCGTAACACTTTGGATACAATTGGTGATATTATCCCCCCCGAAATAGACCATGCCTTATGTGTGAAAAACCATGTGAGCCACTTTTTCTGTCATGTAACACATCAGGGATATTTGGTGGATACCAGCAAATGCGATTATGACACGGTACGGGATACTTTTGTCAAGTTTTTTGCACAAAAGAACGCTGTGTATCCGGCGGAACATAATTTTGGCAATAAAAATATGGCACTAGAAAATGTGCAAGAATTTTACAAGAACCTTGACCCCTGTAACAGCTTTAATGCGGGCGTAGGGTGTATGTCAAAACACAAATACTATGAATAATAAATCCAAGGTATCTTAATAGGTAACATATGACCGTGCAGAATAATACCAATCTTATAGGGTTTACCTATCAATTAGGGGCGGTTGTATTTGCCCTAATAACAGATATTTTTATTAAAATTGCTGTGGTCGATTACCCCTTGATAGAAATAATGTTTTATCGTAGCATTGCTGGTATTCCCGTGTTATTCGTGTATTTAATATGCACGGGGAACATGCAACAGTTACGCATATATCGTCCTAGATTACACTTGTTACGGTCGTCTTGTGGTATTGTGGGGATGTTTTTGATTATGACCAGTTACAAGCATTTACCCTTTGCGGAGGCATCGGCGATTTTATATATTGCCCCGATTTTAGTTACGGTTTTAAGTGTTATAATTTTACATGAAAAAATATATGCCCATCGTATATACGCTCTTATATTTGCCTTTGCAGGGGCAATGATTATTGTTAAACCGGATATGGATGTGAACTGGTATTACATATACCCGTTCTTGGGGGCATTTGCGTTTTCGGCGGTAACCCTAAGTGCCCATGTGTTGACCCGTACAGATCATCCCGTTGGGGTTACGCTGATATTTTTTATCTTTACCTCGTTGATTACAGGGGGAATTACCGCATATCACGGTTTTTCACCTTTATTCAACGGCAATTTTATATGGTATGCCGTTGTTATGGGCAACGCAGGGCTCATCGCCCAAATACTGAATATGCATGCGGTACACAAATGCCAACCCAGTTTTTATGCCATTACCAAATATATGTCACTGTTTGGTGCCGCCGCTGTGGGATTGATAGTATTTGACGAACCCATAAGCCTGCCACTGGCAATTGGCATGATTATGATTATCAGTGCGGGTATTTATATATCATGGAAAGAACATACCCGTAATATACTTTCCTAAGGCAATAAGAACTGGGGCAAATCAGATACTTTACCACACCCCATTTGAGTCATCGCTTGAGTGATTTGTGCTGTCAGCATTTCGGTTGTATGATCGGCACCTTTGGTACCTAAGGCACCTAATCCATACATCCAAGTACGACCGGCAAAAGTAAATGTGGCACCCGTTGCCAATGCCCCGACGATGTCCAAACCAGATTCAATACCGCTGTCGAATAAGATTTCTATTTTATCCCCATATTTTTGTGTCATTTCTGCCAGTATGGTTGCGGCTGCGGGACTACTGTCAAACTGTCTTGCCCCATGGTTTGATATAACCACCCCATCAACACCCGTTCGGATACAGGTTTCAATGTCTGTTGCGTCCAAAACACCTTTGACAATTAAAGGGTGTTGCCAGTGGTCACGGATAAATTTTAACTGCTCTAAGGTGACAACACGAGACATTTTGTTATTCATAAATTTGGTTAGCCCAACACTATTTTGCGTGTTGTTCATATAGGGTAAAAAGGTTTCAAACTTTGGAATCCCCGTTTTTAACATTTGTATCGCCCATGTGGGGCATGTCATTATTTGCATAATATTACGAAAGTGCATTTTTGGAGGCAAGGACAGCCCACTGCGAATATCCCGATGGCGATACCCAAAAGATGCCATATCAGCGGTGACGAATAACGCCCGATACCCTGCGTCCTTGGCACGGCGGATGAGATCAAGGCGGATGTCGTCTTCTTGGGTATTGTACAATTGAAATAACGCCTGAGATTCGGATGCCTCCGCCACCCGCTCAATGGAGGCAGTGGATGCGGTGGATAATACATAAGGAATATTATACTTTTTCGCCATTTTTGCTAAAATAATTGGGGCATTAGGCCAAATAAGCCCTTGCAAACCAATTGGGGCAACCCCAAATGGCGTACTAAAGGGGATGCCACATATATGAGCGGACAAATCAGGTTCTATGACATTTCGTAAGAACTTTTGTTTTAATTCAATGCGTTGTAGTACTTGCTTATTCTTCTGCAACCCTAATTCTTCGTTGTGTCCCCCAGCTAAATAATCAAAAACGAACCTAGGAATGCGTTTTTTGGCACGATTACACAAATATGCGGTTGTTGGGTATTGTCTGTTAAATTCCATTCATAAACTCTCTTTGCAGATAAAATTCTTATGGGTCTAGAAGTGGATCCTGTTATTAGAACCATTAACTGTTAAAGTTAAGATAGACTTTGTTGGTTAATTGGTTGTGTATTTTGATATAAAAGTGGTGTAGCTGTAAGCGGAACCGCTTTTATATCAAAACACATTGTATACGCTTCGTTTGGAGTTTGCAAACCAAATTTTGTGTGTGGGCGATCGGCATTGTAAAATTCTATTCAATTGATTTTTAAAATATCCGTAAACGCTGTTGCTGTAAACTGGCTTCTCTGATCTGTGTTGAATATATCAGGCTTCGGGTATCTGTATAATGCTTCTTCTAGGGCTTCAATACGGAAACTTGTATTCAAGGAATTAGATAACCGCCATGATAGTACTTTACGACTGTACCAGTCCATAACAGCAACCAAATACATATAGTCCCTATTCACTGGAATATATGTAATATCTGTACACCATACCTGATTAACCTTGTTTACTGTTACATCCCTTAGCCGATAAGGATATACCTTGTGTGCAGGGTTTTGGGTACTGGTATTAGGCTTGGGGTATATGGCTTGTAAACCCATCAGTTTCATAAGCCTAGAAACCCGTTTCCTATTGATTTTATAACCTGATTTTTGCAGGTACTTGGTTATCCTACGACTACCATAAAACGGCCGCTCGGAAAATGCCTTGCGTATCAAACCTATCATATCTTTGTCCTTCATACTTTGGTCTTTTGAATGATAATATAAACTACTATGGGCTACCCCTAATAATTCACATTTTCGCCTAGTGCTTATTTCTTTTTCTTGAACAACTGAGATAATAGATTTTTGCTTCCCAGACCCAAGGCGTCTGAGGCATCTGCCAAAAAATCCCGCTCCACTGTCAGTTTACCTATCTTCGTATGAAGCATGGTAATCTCTGCCTGACTATCAACCTGCTGGCGTTCCAGTTTACCCGAAAAACCATCCTCTATTGATTGTAAAGCCTCCTTATTCCAACGGTTAATAACAGAACTGTGGACACCATAAAGGGATGATAACTCCGATACAGGTACATCTTCCCGTAACGCATGGCAAACAACTTTCGCCTTGAATTTCGCTGGATAATTTTTACGATTCTTACTCATTTTGGTTCTACTCCTATTTTGTGTAAAATCTATCTTAACATATGGTCCAGTTTTTGGAGACCATTTCTTGGTCACATGTATGAGAAAAATGATTATCATCCTGAATGCTAAAATGAGAGAATTTTATGAAATTAAGGCTTGACTTTAAACACAGTTGCTACTGCCTAGATAAATTTTTGGATGCTTTTTTCTGCATGACTTAGGGTGTCTACGCATATATCTGTGGTATGTCCTTGACTGTGCAGATGGGTGATAAGTTTTCTAGTGTTTACATTTCCTGTTGCCCCTTTGGCAAATGGGCAGCCGCCTAGTCCTAATACGGCACCGTCGAAAGCGGTGATACCCGCTTCTAGATATACATCTACATTGTCGAGAGCGTACCCCATGGTGTCGTGAAAATGCCCTGATACCATGTGTGGGGATACATACTTTAAAACGGCGTCTAACACTGCCCTTGATATATCACTGGTAATACGCCCCACCGTGTCGGCAAGGCTGATGGTGTGACACCCTATGTCGAGTAATTTTTGTACATCATCGGCAATCACCGATGGGGGTACGGCACCTGCATATGGGCAAAATCCCGCACAAGACAGGCTGCCCCTGATGTTGATGTTGTGGGCGTGGGCTATGTTGGCAATGGTGGCAAAACGGGCAAACGCCTGTTGTTTGGTAGCGTTTAAATTGCGTTTACTAAACGCCTCAGAAGCAGCGGGAAAAATACAAATGCTATCTGGATTATGGGCAATCGCCCGTTCGATTCCCCTCTCATTAGGGGTCAACACAATGTAACGGGTGTGATCCCGGCGGATTATTCCGTTCATAACATCGCTGGCGTCTGCCATTTTGGGGACCCATTTGGGGGATACAAAACTGGTGACTTCGATGCTGGAAAACCCGCATGCGGATAAACTGTCGACCATAGTGATTTTATCGGCGGTACGGACATCTGTCGCATGGTTTTGTAATCCATCACGGGGACCGACTTCACAAATATGAATGTGCATGGGTGTCTCTCTTGTGGTGTGTTGTTAAGACTTGCATTTTTTGCCTGTGTTGTATAGTATAGTGTCGGTATAGCCAATTGTACAGTATTTAATATGCAGAAAGAGAAAAAAATGTCCCACCCCCTGCCTTTGTCCCATGTGAGAGTACTTGATGTTACCACTATTATTGCTGGACCATTTTGCACTTTGCACTTGGCACATATGGGTGCGGAAGTTATCAAGGTCGAACCGCTTGTTGTCGGCGATAGCGGACGGCACTTGGGGGAAGAAGTAGCGTTGGCAAAAAAACAGATGGGGGCACTGTTTTTAGCCATGAATGCCGGCAAAAAATCCATCGCTTTAAATTTAAAATCTGAGGCGGGTGTTGATATTTTTAAAAAAATGGTTGCCGAATGTGATGTGATGGTGGAAAACTTTCGAGCCGGCGTAATGGATCGGTTGGGGTTGGGATATGCACATTTAAAACAGATAAACCCTGCGTTGGTATATTGTGCTATTTCTGGGTATGGGCAACAAGGCTGCATGTCTGACCGTGCCGCATATGACCAGATTATACAAGGCATATCAGGGCTGATGGCGGTTACAGGTGCCCCGCCTGCGGACGGGGACTCCCCCACCCCGTATCGAGTTGGGGCACCGATTTCGGACACCATTGCCGGATTAAACGGGGCGTTTGCCATCGCCGCCGCCCTGAACAACAAACACAATGAGGGGGCATATATCGATATATCGATGCTGGAATCGCTGGTTGCTAGTCTGGGGTGGGTGGCAAGCGATTACACGGTTAGCGGCAAAGTGCATACACAAAACGGTAACCACAGTGCCGCCTCAACCCCTTCTGGCACCTTTCGTACCAAAGATGGCATGGTAAATATTGCCACCAATACCCAGCAACAATGGATTGACTTAGTGACCCACTTGGGACACCCCGAATGGGCAGCTTTACCCGCATTCAAAGACCGCCAAAGCCGCCGTGCCAACCGTACACAGGTCATCGCATATTTGGAAAGCGTCCTAACACAAAAAACCACCGCCGAATGGGTGGCAGGCATCGTACCGTTAAAAATTCCCGTAGGCGAAATAAACAGCCTAGATATCACACTGAGTTTACAGCAAATACAGCATCGCAACCTGCTGCAATCTATGCAATCGCATGCGGTGGGCAGAGACTATGCGGTGGTCAAACCCGCTATTCATATGAATGGCGAAAACCCGGATTTCCCAAGCCCCGCACCCACGCTGTCACAACACACAGACCAGATACTACACACCCTATTAGGACTCGATGCGGATACGCTGCAAAGGCTGAGAGAGGACAAAGTTATTGAATAAGACATCCACAGCTATTTTACGGCAAAGGGGTGACCGCCCCCCAATGTTTGATCCAATTTTAGGTTAGTACTTTTTTGTTGTATTATCAATACTTTTTGGGGCTGGCATAGATACCTAACATAAAATGTGTTAAAATGTTGGTTATGAAATTTAGAAAAAGTAAAATAAGCATGTATAAACAAGAACAGTTGATTGAGCATTTTGTAGCAGGCACGACCGCCCGCTGTGCGTCTGAATTGGTTGGTGTAAATCGTAACACTGCCCGATTATATTATCATCGTTTAAGAGAAATTATATGCTATGAAATGGAACAGTAGGGTAATGATTATTTTGGCGGTAAAATAGAAGTCGATGAAAGTTACTTTGGTGGTAGCCGTAAAGGCAAAAGGGGGCGGGGTGCGAAAGCCAAAACGCCTGTTATTGGCTTGCTTAAAAGGGGTGGTAAGGTTTATACGCAAATGACACCCGATGCAAGTGGGGATACTTTAATCTCAATTATTGAAAGTAAAGTTGTTCCTGATAGTATTGTATATAGTGATGGTTGGAAGGGATATAATGCTTTGGATGTTACAGACTTTCACCACATGAGGATTAACCACAGTACAGAGTTTGCGGATGGTGATAATCACATAAATGGTATAGAAAATTTTTGGAACCAAGCCAAACAGTATATGCGGAAATTTAATGGTATACCCAAAGAGTATTTTGTGTTATACTTGCGGGAGTGTGAGTGGCGATTTAATCACAGTGGTTTTAAATCTCAAAAAAGACAATTAAAACAGTGGGTAAAGACATATTTATGTTAGTTATCTATGCCAGCCCCTTTTCTTATATCAATGGGATATTACATAAAGTTTTCTGCAATTTGCTATACAGCATTTGATGTTTTTGTGGTTGCTGATTTTTTAGGATGTGAATGTTTTGTAATTTCCATTGAATGGCGGGGAAATTCTTAAAGTTATATATGCTCCAGTCTGGCTGTCCATTTTTTACATTTAATAAAAACTGCTTGTCGTAGTCGGTTAATTTATGGTGTATCGTTTCAATCAGTGCGTGTCGAGTTATTTCAAAGTCGCTATAATCAAATGGCGTTTGCGTCATGCCGATAAAATGGTTGTGCATTGTTTGCCGCTGATCTTGTAGTTGTGGGTGTATGATTTCGGATATGGGGCGATCTGAACATAGCAAGCAAAACATAAAACCGTACCAAACTTCATCTGTAATTCCTTCATGTTCTAGGAGTAATTTTACATCAAATATATCCCGTGGATGTTGTCGGTCTAGGGCAGCACATATTTTGCCTCCGTACAATTACCCAAAAGGAATAATAGGCATTTCTACAAACGCATTAAAATAGTTTTGTGCGTTGTTACATAAGGGCATTATCTGAGGTAGTCGCAAAGCACCACGGGATACTGTGTTGACCTCTATTTTGATTTGTACACCTTGATGGGTGATAAACAATTTTCCTTTTTGTGCTTGGTTTCTGATGGTTACCATTGGTAACTTTTGCATATTTTGCTGTATGGTATCAAAGTGGGCAGAAATATTGTCTAATGTGGATATTCTATCCAATATGGGTATATATGTTAAATCAATGTCCACAGACAATCGGGGCATGTCCCTTACAAACAAGTTGATAGCGGTTCCACCATGCAGAGCAAAATCTTTTTGTTGTGCGACTTTTAACAGCACTTCCAATAACAATCTCACTTGTTTTTCATACATCATTTTGCACAAGTTCCTTTGGAATGGTAATTTTATATGTGGGCATGTATACGCCATTTTTTACAATCTGCCGTTTACCCGTGCCCAAGTTTATGGTATTTGTATCGATGTGCTTAAACCATTCACACCGCCTCGGGTCTGCCCATCGCAAATTTGCAATTTGTGTGATACTGATAATTGTTTATGTTACTGCCAATATAACGATGATGCCACCGCATCGATAAACCGTTGCATGTCTGTGCTGTCTATATCGCCAATATTGCCTACACGGAAGCAATCCGCATCGGATACTTTGCCGGGGTAAATGACAAAGCCTTTTTGTTTTAAGCTGTCATAAAACCGTTTAAACACATATTCCGGGTGGTCTGGATTTAAAAACGAAGTGATGATGGGCGATTGATATACGGGCTTTAGCAATGTTTTAAAGCCCAATGCGGTCATACCGTCTACTAGCACTTGGTGGTTTTTTCGATACCGTTGATAGCGGGTGTGTACACCGCCTTCTTCTGCCAGTTCCTGCAGGGCGTGATAAAACGCATGTACCGTATGGGTCGGCGATGTAAACCGCCATTTGCCGGCGTTGTTCTCCATACACCGCCATTGGTCGTATAAGTCCAATACCAAAGAACGGGCATTGCCTTTACATGTTTCCAGTAAACTGTGCTTGGCAATCACAAAGCCAAACCCCGGCACCCCCTGTATACATTTGTTGGCAGAACTGATTAACACATCGATCCCCCATGTGTCCATATCCATAGGCACCCCGCCAAAACTGGACATAGCATCGACCATCACAATTTTATCGCAGGATTTCGCCAGTTGTGCCACCGCTGGCACATCGTTTAAAATACCAGTAGTGGTTTCACAATGCACCATTGCCACATGGGTAATGGCTGTGTCCGTGTCTAGGGTTGTCGCCACCTGCTGTATATCGACGGGCGATCGTTCGTCAAACCACAACACCGTATGGGGGATATGTAGATACTCGGCAATGGTACCTATCCGCTTGCCATATGCCCCATTTGCCAAAATCAGTACTTTTGCATCGGTTTTGGGTACAAAAGTCCCCATAGCACTCTCGACGGATGCAGAACCGGAGCCCTGCATCAACACGCTGGTATATCCCTGTGCGGCGGTCGCCAGTGCCAGCAAGTTTTTACGGATAACCTGCACCACCCCTTGATTATAGGCATCGTCCCAAGTACACCAATCTTGTACCAACGCCGCCCGCACCCGTTTCGAAGTGGTTAAAGGTCCCGGCGTCAGCAAAATATAGGGATTGTCCGGTATCGATTCGTATTGTGTCATACTATTTTCCTGTCCCTTTATACTTGTCTGCTAACAGATCGATCTAGGTGTTGCACATAATGGGTCAATTGTTTGTGTAAATAGTGGCGTTCGATGGGTGCATAGTCCGCATGTGCCGCCACATTGACGGTTTCTAAGGGATCTTTGTTTAGGTCGAACAATACGGTTGGCATCTTGGGTATAAACACATGTTTAAAGTGCTTGTCTTTATATATACTCATCACACAGTCTGGCGATTTTAAATCGTATTTTTTGGCAATATCGGTGCCTAACACTTGTTCAAAATTTATTTCCCAACGGACGGATTGTCGCCATTGTTTTGGCGATTCGCCTTTGATAAACGGCAACAGCGAATGCCCATCGAGATGTGTGGGAATATCCCTATTTAAACAATCCAGTATGGTCGGCACCGTATCGACCGCCTCCGTAAATGCCGTCACTTCGTTATTTTTCGGGACGGTTGCATCCGCAGGCAGTTTTATAATAAACGGTACTTGCACAGCTTCGTCATAAAAGCCAAATTGATTGCGAAGGTTGTGATCGAACATTTGCTCGCCGTGATCCGCAGAAAACAAAATAAGGGTGTTGTCCCATTCGCCCAAATCTTTCAGCTGTTGAAACACCCGCCCAATATTGTCGTCGACTTCCGCCATCAGCCCCAAGTGTACCGCCCGCAGCGATTGTTTGTCCGCATCGGATACATCGCACACTTTGCCGCTGAGATCCGGGTGGCATGCGGTGCTGGCATTGCTGTTTTCTAAGGCGTATTTGATATAGTCATGCACTTGTTTTTGTCGCTCAACATTGCCGTTGTCCTTCGGCAAAGCCAAAGTGTTCGGATCGACCAAGCTGTTATATGGTTCCGATGCCACTGTGGGGTTGTGGGGTCTTAAATAGCTGAGCATCGCACACCACCCCTGTTGTTGTTCCCGTTGCCAACCCAGTAACGCATCGGTGATAAAAGCCGTATCGCTGTCTTTTGCGTCATAATAGGTGGGGTATCCCGCCACACCGCCGTTGCCATTTGGGCGGTTTTTGTTACAGCGGTATATATCTTTGTGGTCGTTTTTATCGAAATCAAACCCCTGTTTACGGACATGTGCCCACCAGCGATAGGGGTGCGAATCCGGCTGATGACAGCCGTCTTCGAAACCCGGCAAGATCTCGAATCGTGCCTGACAATACGGGTCGTTGGGGTGCAGGTGTGTCGGGTCGATAACCGTATCCGTATAGCCAAACAAAGTGGGGCGGTATCCGGATTCCCGCAAATACTGCCCTATGGTTTTATGGCGGTTGGCAAGGGGCGATTTGTTGCATCTTACCCGATGATTTTGTGCATACAGCCCCGTATAAATACTTGCCCGTGACGGCGAACAAGGCAAAGTTTGGGTGTAGTGCTGATGAAAAATCGTCCCCTGTGCCGCCAAAGCGTCCACATGCGGCGTATAGGACACCGGGCTATCGAATTGATCGTGTCGCCATTGGTCGGCATAAATCATTAAAATATTTTTTTTCATATCATAGTACCTTCTTTATAAACATTACAAATACACCTGTTGTAGCGATGGAATAGAGGCTATTAGGTTACGGGTATACGGGTGTTTAGGCGTGTTAAACAGCGATTTTGGTGTTGCCACTTCGACCAATTGTCCCTGTCGCATCACTGCTACTGTGTCGCACACATTGGCAACCACGCTTAAATCGTGGCTGATAAACAATACGGTTAAGCCTAAATCCTGTTGCAGTTGTTTTAACAGTTTTAAAATTTCCGCTTGAATCGACACATCTAACGCAGAAGTGCTTTCGTCCGCCAAGATAAATTCGGGGGTACACACCAACGCCCGGGCAATGGCGATGCGTTGCCGTTGTCCCCCCGA